>NZ_CAMGYZ010000006.1 GCF_946151055.1 Bacillus sp. Marseille-Q3570
GTGGAATACTACAATTCCTTTAGGTATCAATGGGGATTAAAAAGAATGACCCCAGAACAATTCCGGGGTCACCTCTTAGCTGCTTAGGTCCTTTTATTAAACTGTCTATTTTTAAGGGTACAGTTCAGTCTTTATTGACAGCTGCTTTTTTCGCATTCCTGGATCATGACAGGGGATGTTCTTTTTAGCCATGGCCTATACTGCATATACCGCTTGAAGTTGATTTGCGACAAGGAGAATAGTGTGAGCGCGACCCATATGAATCCGAAGCTGATGAGATGTGTCTTCGTGAATGTCTCATGAAAGAAATAGATTCCGACGAGCAACTGAATAGTCGGATTGATATATTGAAGGAAACCGATCGTCGATAATGGGACCTTTTGTGCGCCTTTTGAAAACCATAAAAGCGGAAGCGCCGTGACAGCACCTGCACCAAGCAACAAGATCGTTTCAAGAAGGGACACATGACCGATAGCAGCGGTTCCTTTTACTTGTAGGAAGGTAAGATAGGTCAGGACGAGCGGTAGGATGAAAAATGTTTCCAGTGTTACCGATACGAGTGGTTCGACCTTGACGACCTTTTTCACCACACCATACAAAGCGAATGTCGATGCGATGATCAGCGCGACCCAGGGGATCTGACCGAATTGGATCGTCATGATCAACACACCGGTTGCAGCAAGCAACAACGAGATGATTTTCCAATGGTTCAATTTTTCCCGAAAGATGATGACACCTAACGCAATACTTAGAAGCGGGTTGATGTAATACCCCAGGCTTGCTCCGATTACATGATTCGATGTGACCGCCCATATGAAAATGAACCAGTTCGCACTGATGAGAAGAGCGGCCAAGAACACCCAAGAAGCCTGGACCCGGTTGGCGAGCACTTTTTTCACCTGTGACCAACCTCCGATCAACAGCAGGATGAAGGCAGCAAAAAGGAAGGACCATAGAATCCGGTGGGCAAAAATTTCATAGGCAGGTATCCCCTTGAGGAAATACCAGTAGATCGGCAGAACCCCCCAGGCGACGAAGGCTGCAAGTGTATAAATCATTCCGACAACAGAATCAGACAGTCTATTCAACATAAAAAGGACCTCCTAATGATTGTTTAGTAATAACATACGCCAACTCTTTGCATTAGTAAAATGAATCTTTATAATAATAAGTATGAGTAAAATTAATGAAGGGTGGAAAATGGATGAATACGACGATCATCCAAATGGAGGTTTTCATAAAAATCGTTGAAACGAAAAGCTTCACAAAAGCAGGGGAAGATCTGGGCATGACGCAGTCCGCAGTAAGCCACGCCATATCCAGCTTAGAATCCGCCCTGGGCTTTCAATTGATCATCCGTAACCGTTCCGGTGCTGTCATTACGACCAACGGGGAAAAAATGCTTGCGCATATACGGAATATACTGCGGCATACGGAGCTCATGAAGCAGGACGCAGAGAGCATCATGGGCTTGCAGAAAGGGAAAGTCCGGGTCGGCTCATTCGAAAGTGTGATGATCAACTGGGTACCGGATATCATTGGACAATTTCAACAAATGTTCCCTGATATTGAAGTGGAACTGATTGAAGGGGATTACCAGGACATCATCCAATGGCTTCTTGAGGGGAGGCTCGATTTAGGATTCATCCTTGAAACAGAACGGATGAACGTCGATTTCCATCCGCTTAAAGATGATCATTTATCTCTGTTGATTCCATGTGATCATCCCCTCAGCGAGGAACGTGAGCCCTCGATTGAGCAGGTCGCTTCGTATCCGTTCATCATGCCGAAAAAAGGATGTGATGAACAAGTGCGGAAGATGTTCAAAGCGGAGAATCTCGATCCGGATGTCCGCTTTGTGATCAAAGATGTCCATTCGATCATTGCCATGGTGAAATCCGGTATCGGAATAAGCATCATGCCTGAACTGACCTTGCCGAAGCATATGGATATGATAAAAGCGACGAGGATTTGTGAAGAGGTTTACCGCACGATCGGGATCGCTGCACCGTCATTCAAGCGTCTGTCGCCTGCTGCCGGTAAGTTTTTCGAGCTGACCAAAGCCTGGGTCAGAAATACTTGATGTTGAATTCTTCCGTAACGGACACCAGAGCCGCTATTCAGTACAAAAATGGGTGTTTCCGAACCCTAACGGACACCACAGCCGTTATTTGTGAACAAAACAGCTGATTTCATCCGATTTTTACAAAATAAGGTCTCTGGTGTCCGCTAAAATCTTGAAAAGGGCACTTTTGGAGGAAATAACGGCTCCTGTGTCCGTTAAAATTTGAAGAGGGGTGGAAAGAATGTATATTCCTTCGCATTTTAAAATTTCCGATACGCAAGTTGCCTTTGACATTATGAAAGAAAACAGCTTTGCAACGCTATTTTCTCAACATGATGGAATGCCGTACGCTACTCATCTGCCGTTACTTGTGGACAATGACCAGCAATCTTTATACGGGCATTTTGCACGTCCGAACGCACAATGGAAGGATATTGAGGGTCAACCGATATTAGCTGTTTTCCATGGGCCGCATTGTTACATATCCCCGTCGTGGTACGAAACAAAAACAGCAGTCCCAACCTGGAACTACGTCACGGTGCATGTTTACGGTCAAGTGGAGTTGTTGACTCAGGAGGATGAGGTTATGGAATCCTTGCAAGAAATGGTGGCGTATTATGAAGCACCAAATAGTCCATACAAGTTGGAGGATATAGATGATGGATACCTCGCTGGGATGAGCAAAGGGATCCAGGGGTTCAAAATCAAAATTGACAAAATTGAAGCAAAAGCTAAATTGAGTCAGAACATCCTTTTGCCCGACAGGAACGTATCATAAAAGAACTCGAAAAAAGCCCGAACTCCGATGAACAGAACATTGCAAGGCTGATGAAACGCAACCTTGTTTGAATAAACGAACAACTAATCCTTCTGATTTTCCTATTTTGTCCGCCTGATCCAAGGGTATAGTCCCAGTTATTTCCTTATCCTTCCTAGCATATTTATAGCTAGAAAGGGGGGATGCTGTGATGAATAGACAGACATACGCAGAACTGCAGTACCCAGAAGGCATGCTTTCGATTATCAGGAACGGTCTGGATCGGACTGGAACACCGAAATCGGTCATCATTATCGGAGGGGGTCTGTCAGGGTTGGTTGCAGCATCCCTCTTGAAACAGGCAGGTCATCAAGTGACGATCCTCGAGGGGAACAGTCGGATTGGTGGCAGAGTTTTGACCTTAAGGGAACCATTTACGGAGGGCAATTATCTGGATGTCGGGGCAATGAGAATTCCTGAAAACCATGCATTGGTGCTTGAGTACATCAAGCGATTCCAACTGCCTTTGAATAGATTTATCAACTCTACACCGAGGGATGTGATCTATGTCAACAATGTGTTGACAACTAGAGAAGTGTATGAGGAAAATCCGGATATCCTCCAATTTCCGGTGGCACCTGAAGAAAAAGGGAAGACAGCAACGGAATTACTTTTAGCAGCGACCACGCCTTTCGTGGAGCTTTATACAAGCAGCACACCGGAAGAACAGGAAGAGTTGAGGAAAGAGTATGCTGGCTATTCAATGGGCGAGTTCCTGCAGTTCAATCCTATAGGTCCATCCCTTTCATTGCCTGCAATCCGTATGATCAACGTCATGCTCGGTATTGAAGGGTTTCCGGAGTTTGCTTTCTTGGATATTTTGACCGATATCGTCTATCCGATCTTCAGTGAGGATTTGCAATTTTATGAGATCCAGGGCGGCAATGATCGTCTTCCGTCATCTTTTTTCCCGCAACTTCAGAACGACATCATATTCAACCAAAAAGTGATTCGGATTGCGCAAAATGACAGCGGCGTCCTGGTCCAAGCCCGAAACCCTTTGACGGAAGAAATCAACGAATACAAGGGAGATTATGTCATTGCTGCCGTTCCTTTCACTGTTTTTCAGTTTATTGATGTGATTCCGTATGATTCTATACCTTTTGAAAAGTGGCAAGCAATTCGGGAGCTGAATAATGTACCAGCTGTTAAAATCGGAGTCCAATTCAAACGTCGGTTTTGGGAAGCGAACGGGCTCGGGAATGCGATATCTGATCGTCCGACTCGTTTTTCGTATATTCCGAGTCATGGTATCGGGTCAGAAGGTCCTGCGGTGCTGTTGGCAAGCTATAGCTGGGGAGCTGATGCAGAATTGTGGACCAGTTTGAGCTTTTCAGAACTCGTCTATACCTTGTTGAAAGATCTTGCGAAAATATATGGGGATGTCGTATATACAGAATTTCAGAATGCTGTAGGGTTCGATTGGAGTGAAAATCCATATTCCGTAGGGTGTTTTACGTTATTCACACCGAGACAAGAAGAGGAATTTGATGAAATAATCAGGCGTCCAGAGGGAAGGATCCACTTTGCCGGTGAACATACATCTTCGTTCCATGGATGGATGGAAGGGGCGATCGAATCCGGTATCCGTGCTGCATTTGAGGTGAATGCAAGGGAATGAAATATCTTTTGGTGACAGGATCAAGGTCCTAATCCACGTATGCATATTGACAGCGGAGGGATTTAAGGGTATTCTTATAGTAATAAAATAAAAATCGTTTCTCCTAAAGGGGAGTAGCTTTTACAGCAAAGTCGTCATTCCAGAGTTCACGCTCTCGGCTTTGTTGGCAACGAAACTGTTGTTAGCAAGACCTTTACCGGTTCAGGTAAAGGTCTTTTTTGATGGCCTTTACCAGATTGATGGTAGAGGCCATTTTTGTTTTACATATTAAAAAAAGGAGTGAAGTGGAATGGAATTATTCAGTGCTGAATTTTTCACCGCACTATTATCGATCGTGATTATCGATCTGGTCCTGGCTGGAGACAATGCGATCCTGATCGGGCTTGCTGCAAGGAATTTACCTCAATCACAACAGAAAAAAGTCATCATGTGGGGAGCGCTCGGTGCGATCCTGATCCGAGTCGTCGCTACACTTGCGGTTGTCTGGTTGCTCAAGATTCCGGGGTTGCTTTTAGTCGGGGGATTACTGCTTGTGATCATCGCGTATAAACTGTTGGTGGATGACAAAGACCATGACGTAGAGGCGGCAGGCGGATTCTGGGCCGCAATCCGCACAGTCATCATTGCGGATGCTCTTATGGGATTAGACAATGTATTGGCGATTGCAGGTGCCGCACACGGAAACATGGTTCTCGTCATTTTAGGACTATTGATTTCGGTGCCTGTTGTCATGTTTGGTAGCAAACTCATCCTCATGTGGGTTGACCGTTTCCCGATCATCATCACGATCGGAGCAGCGATCCTTGCCTGGACGGCTTCGAAAATGATCGTCGGAGAACCATTCTTGCATAGCTTTTTCGACAACGGATTCATCAAGTACGGATTCGAATTGTTTGTAGTAGGGGCAGTGATTGCGGTCGGCTATTTGAAAAAGAGGAAAGTGGAACAGGAAGTCGAACAAGAAGAACAGGTTGTTTTACAGAAAGCGGACTAAGAATTTTTTGTGCTTGAAGAAAGCATAAAATACTTTCTTCCGTATAAGGGCACAAGCTGGCGGCTTTGGAAACAGTACAGCGCACGAAGGAAAAACAATTGCTTTTTCGAGGAACTGAAACTCAGCCTGCGTTAAGGTTTTGGCTTTGCAAAGTTTTCTTTGTATGATTTTGAAACCTTTTCAAGAGCCATCCGTAGGAATAGTGGCGGATGAATAGTCTTATGTTTTTACCGTCTTGTGTTTTATCTTTGATGGTTAAGTACAGACTGATGGAGGGGAATATGAGCATTTTCTCACGATTGTTCAATAAAAAGGATAAGGAAGTTGAAAAGGTTGAAGAACGGAATTTTTTCAACATCCAGATCAACGATATCATCACGTACAATTTTGAAGATTATCAGGTGAGCGGAAAATTGATCTACAATGATGGCGGTTATGAGTGGTATGCGTATCAGCTTGTCGGAACGAATGAGACGATCTGGTTGAGTGCAGAAATGGATGATGAGCTTGAACTCGGAATCTACAAAAGCACGAAACAAAAGCTTACCGAACCGATTCCAAACAAGGTGACCGTGGAACAGACAGAATATACCCTTGATGAAAAAGGGACCGCTTCAGTACGGGGAGAAGGCAGAGGGAAAAACGTGAACGGCCAGCAAGTGAAGTACTTTGATTTCGCAAATGATGCAGAAGACCGCTTCCTTTCCGTTGAAATATGGGGCAGTGAAGTCGAAGTCAGTGAAGGGCATGAAATAGAAAGCTATGAAATAAAAATCATTGCTGCAAGCTAGACGTAGCTTGACTTCGCAAAAAAAATCACATAATCAGGAGGTATAGCATGTTTAATTTCTTTAAAAGAGTACGTACAATGGTTTCATCCGAATTGAATTCAGCACTTGATAAAGCGGAGGATCCGGTAAAATTGCTTGACCAGTACATGCGTGAAATGTCTGCGGATATCCGTGAAGCTGAAACGGCTGTCGCGAAACAAATCGCAAATGAAAAGATGCTCAAGAAAAAGTATGAAGATGCAAAGAGCATGGTAGAGAAAAGGGAAGAGCAAGCGGTTCAGGCTTTGGAAGCCGGGAATGAAGACCTCGCCCGCAGAGCGCTGGAAGATAAGCAGAAACACAATCAACAGGCAGATACACTGCTCGCTGCCCATACCAAAGCAAAGGACGATGCTGATTCCTTACGAGAAAGACTATCTGAAATGAAAGCGGAATATGATGAGATGAATCTGAAGAAGGATTCCCTCAAAGCAAGAGCTGAATCTGCGAAGACGAAGACTAAGATCAACCGCACGATGTCGAATATCGGCAACGACAGTTCGCAACAAGGCTTCAAGCGGATGGAAGAGAAAGTGCTCCAGTATGAGGCTGAAGCGGAAACGACGGATGACATGCGCTCTTCAAACAAGTCCCTCGATGATGAGTTTGAGGCGATGAACACGAAGAATAATGTAAACGATGAATTGGCGGAGTTAAAGAAAAAAATGGGGAAAGAATAACCTTCTTTCCCTTTTTGATGGGGGTGTGTCGATGAGAAGGAAAGTCATAGGAATCTCCATAGCGGCAACATTTCTCCTCCTGGTAGCTTGTGGATCTGCTAGTGTACTGGATTGGATTGCCGAACACTATCCATTGGAGGATGTGGTCGAAAGCAGTACCGATCCGGATGATGTTGCCAGAATATATGTTGGCGAACAACAAACCATATCTGAGGTCTCTTCACAAATCCAGAAGGACCATCAACCAGAAGAATCCAGTGAAATAAAGGAAGATAAGCAGATTTTGGTTTATGATGATTATTTCGTGACACTTACGCAGGATGAAGATGATCCTGATAATACTCTTATTGAAGTGGCATCGAATGAGTTTGCACGGGATAATTACCGGCCTGGCTTTTTTAATGGATTTATTGCGTATTACATACTGGATCGAACTTTCGGTGTGAATGATTGGAGATACAAACAGGATCAGCGATGTGGTACGAAATGTTATGGAGGCTACAACCATTCAGGTGGAAATTATAAAGGTCCTGCTGTCCCTTCTTCTTTTAGAGGATCTGGGAATCGCGGCGGAGGTCCTGGAACTGGAAAATAACTTTTGGGAGGTTTAGTATGAGTCCATTTATTTTAACGCTATTATACTTTATCGCAGCAGTTGTGATCGTTGTCATCGGTCTTGTCATATTTGAGCTTGTGACGACGAAATACAAAGATTGGGAAGAAATCAAGAAAGGAAATTCTGCTGTCGCCCTATCGATCGGCGGTAAGATCATCGGTATCTGTATCATTCTGGCGTTTTCGATTTATACGAATGATAGCATCCCTCAGACCGTACTCTGGGGAGGTTATGGAGTCGTTTTACAATTAGTCGCCTATTACTTGTTTGATTTTCTCACGCGCAGGTTTACAGTGGAAATGGAATTGAAAAATGGGAACGTCTCTGTCGGGATCGTTTCGATGTGTGTGTCAATCGGACTGGCATTTGTAGTCGGAGCTTCGATTACATAACAGCAATTATCGGAAAACGTAAGGCTTGTTGAATTTGGTGACACTCGTACGGGGAAAGCGGGTCTAAGCAGCCATGTATTCAGCTAACGGACATCAGAGCCGTTATTTGTGACAAAATGAAGTGTTTCTGAATTTTAACGGACACCAGAGCCGCTATTTGTGAACAAAGCACCTGATTTTCTATGATATTAGCCAAATAAGGTCCCTGGTGTCCGTTAAGTTTGTAAAATCCCTTTGTTTGGGTCAAATAAGGTCTCCTGTGTCCGTTAGCGGGTAAGTGGAAAATCAACAATATAAAATGCAAGAAGATCGGGGAGAACCAAGTCATTGGCTCACCCCTCTTATTTTATGAAGTACGTGCCAGGCACCATTTGAGAATGTAGTCGTAGCAAGGGTTCCAAAAAGGTGCCTGGCACCAGTTGCGTAGGTGAAATCATGATAGATAACGGGACAATCAAAAGTAATCGAATTTACTGGGCATCAGGAATCGTATCGATATGCGGTATCATCTTCGAAGTCCTGTTTGGTGCATTAGGTTCATACATCCTGGGGGATGGTGTGAAACAGTACACGTTGACGATTTCCTTATTCCTCACTGGTATGGGAATCGGATCTTTCCTAAGTGAGAAAGTGATGAAAAAGCTGATCGAAGCCTTCATCATCATTGAGTTTTCCGTCGCCTTGATCGGCGGTTTTTCAGCGTTTCTTTTGTTTGGTGTTACGGCATATCTCGCAGATGGATCGGATGCGATCTTTCTATACACGGTCATTCTTGTCATCGGTACCCTTACTGGGCTGGAATTACCGATTTTGATCCGTAAAGCGAATGAAATAGGCGTCCAGATCAATAAAAGTACAGCGAGGGTTCTTTTTTCAGATTACGCAGGCGGATTGATCGGCGGTTTACTCTTCATTTTCCTTTTTCGTCCACAATTCGGTCTCGTAAAATCGGCTTTCCTCGTTGCTATCATCAATCTAGTTGTCGCACTCTGGGTCTTGTATACTTTCAGAAAAGAAATCCCCCGTGTGAAGACCTATTCTTCCATTGGCAGCCTCATTTTTATCCTCCTGATCGGCGGGGTGATGTTTGGTGAAGAAATGGCTCTTTCCTTTGAACAGAAGTTGTACAAAGACCCGATCATCTATACCGAAGAAACGAAGTATCAGCATATTGTCTTGACGAAGGAACAAGGTGATCTAAGGCTCTATTTGGATGGACAGCTCCAGTTCAGTTCTGCTGATGAATACAGGTATCACGAAACCCTGGTCCATATCCCGATGGCGCTGGCAGAGCGGAAAGAGAGGGTACTGGTCCTTGGTGGTGGTGATGGTCTCGCGCTCCGTGAACTGGAAAAGTATAAGGATATAAAAGAAATTACGCTGGTCGACCTTGATCCGAGAATGGTTGAATTGGCGGAAACCAATCCGCTTTTGAAAGAGTTGAATGGCAATGCATTTGAAAATGAAAAGGTGGAGGTCCTCCATCAAGATGCATATGATTTCATGGAAAAGGCGGAAGGTTTTTATGATGTCATTTTGGTTGATTTACCTGATCCAAACAACGAATCTCTTAATAAGTTGTACACACTTGAATTCTATTCTTTGCTCCGGAATCACCTGGATCCAGGCGGAATGATCATGGCGCAGGCTACCAGTCCGGTATTTGCTAGAGAGGTGTATTGGACGATCGATCAAACGTTTGCGGAGACGGGCATGAATACTGAAAACTTCCATCTCGATATACCGAGCTTCGGAAACTGGGGATTTGTCCTGGCATCAAGGAGACCGATCGATGTCAACGAGGTCGATATCAACGTTGAGACCAAGTACTTATCGACGGAACTGATCCCTTCGTTGACACACTTCGGGAAAGATGAGGATCGTTCTTTTGCTCATAAAGATGGGGGTGAAGTGGACCTTAAACCGAATACATTGATTCGTCCGATTTTGATTGATATCTATGAAAAAGCCTGGCAGGATTATTGATTAAAAGGGAAGTGAGGCTGTCCTGAGCGGAGCAGCCTCACTCCATTAAACACGTCTTTTAATAAACTTATACACTAGGATTGCTGCAGCTACCACAAGCAGGATATGGATGATTCCGCCTACGATGTTGAATATCACACCGAGCAACCAGATGATTAGTATGATCCATAAGATTGTCCAAATCATAGATGAAAATCCTTTCATTGATGTATTTGTCAGATAGTTTTCCCGGAAACCCTCAATAACATGCAGATGATCAGATTTATCCCTTATGATCTGGAGGTGTCTAAATGAATCACTCCCCTACGATTCATATTTTGAATGGACAAGTGATGTATGATCATTTCAAAAAAACACGCTTTCTCAACCACGACATGATGGTCCCCTTCAACGAGGCGATGTGCTATGGAGAAACATGCACGGATGTCTTTTCCAATCAGTTCTCTGAAATCCGTGCCAACGTCCACAAAGTAACCCATGAACAATATTATGAAATCACACTAAAACCATTACAGCCCCTCTTCAATGGGGAAATTTCACGAATTGAACTCTGGTTTGATGCGGATATGTTTTGCCAGATCAATCTCCTGACCATTTTAGCCTGGTTGGATCAGACGGATTATAAAGAGAATGTGCAATTACATATCGTCGATGAAAAGTTTGAGCCCTTGAAGCAGTATACCCTGGAGGTGGACGGGTACCATGAGATTTACCAAAAGGTATTAATCCACAAAAAGATGCCCGATATTATCAATCTGCCCCCATTACAGAAGGGGATCGAGCTATTTTTTAATTATCGTAACCCAGACAGTGATCTCATCCGGTATATCAAAGATCATCAAGATGTACCTACAGATGAACTCGTATCCTTACTCTTAAAAAACTTCAAAAACTATGGGTTGGGCGATACCCAATATTATGAACTTATAAAATCTATCTGGGAGCATAGGACAAAAGAATAATAGACATACGACTCATTTTTTTGAATTTTCCGAAACTTACGTAACATTATTTGACAAAGAACGTCTAAACCGTTGAATAAAGATGTAAGGAGATTCAAATAATGAGACGTTCACTTAATTTTACTGTTGCTTGCTTGTTCATGGTTATGTGTCTGGTGGCCTGTTCTTTTGCAGCATCGGGCTTTCAGGAAAGTCAAGATGAAGAGACTGAACGACCATCGGAACATACACGTGAACAGGCAAGCAATGGAGACATGAATGAGGAGATTGATTCTCCAACTCAAACGGAAGATAAGGATGCCGATTTAGTCGAATATCACGGACCTGTCGAGCATATCTTTTTTCATCCAACAATCGTCTATACAGAGTTGGCATTCGATTATGATGCGATGGCTAAGGGATACAACGATTATTTTGTCACTGTAGATGAATTTAAAAGGACGCTCAATGAACTTCACAAGAATGACTATATTTTAATCGACATCAACTCACTGATCGTGGAAAAAGAAGATGGGAAAATTGGAACGAGGCAATTGATGCTTCCAGAGGGTAAGAAACCATTGGTCATCTCGATCGATGATATGAATTACTATGACTATATGAGGAAGAACGGGAATGTCTTTAAGCTGGTGCTTGATGAAGAGGGTGAAGTCGCCTCCTACGAAAAGACACCCGAAGGTAAAGAGCTGATTACGCGTAATCATGCGATTGCTCCTATTTTAGATCAATTTGTAGAGAAGCATCCCGATTTCTCGTTCAATGGAGCGAAGGGGCTCATAGCATTGACCGGGTATGAGGGTGTTCTAGGCTATCGGACAAATGAATTGGATAGAGCTGATATTGAAGATCGCAAGCAAGAGGCACTCAAGGTCATCAAGCGATTAAAAGAGACGGGGTGGACATTTGCGTCACATGGTTATGGTCATCTGGATGCGAACAAGGCAGGTTATCAACGCCTGGCTGACGATACTGCCCAGTGGAAATCGGAAGTGGAGTCGTTGATCGGAGTGACAGATGTGTATGTTTATCCTTATGGCAGCAGGGTCGAAACAGGAGGAGCGAAATTTAAGGATCTTGTGGAATCAGGCTTTAAAATCCTCTGTGGTGTTGGACCTGAACCATATCTGGAAGTATACAAGGATAGTGTGATCATGATGGACCGCCGTCACATTGACGGTATTGCACTTCAAACGCAAAAAGACAGATTAACACCTCTTCTAGATGCGGACATCGTGCTTGAACATGAAATCCGGCCAGAGTATTAGGTGTAAAAAACAAGACAAAGCCATGATTCAGCGAAAAAAAAAGCTGCCGATAGCGTAGGCAGCTTATGACAGTGACGGTCACCACTGTCATTTAGGGGGAGGGGATAGGTCTTTAATGGATTTATGCGTTAAAGTATAAATGATTAACGAAGGGGAGTAAATACGACAAAAGGCGTAATATGTATTTGTTATAAAAATAATAGCAGCCTTCTGTGATGAAGGCTGCAAACAGTATTATCATGCTGGTTCTTTATCTCGCTTACGAAGTCCCAGGAGTCCTACTAATCCTAAGAGACCAAGCCATTCCCAGTTCGTATCATTTCCAGCGCCAGTAGCAGTGACATTTGCTCGACCATTACGACGATCCTCAGCATCTGCTTCATCACCGATTCTCAATGGACCATCGTCCTCATTGATGTTCAGTGGTCTTTCACCATAGTTTCCATCATCAGTTGTGTCCATTCGATCATTATTACCTTCTGCAAAAGCTGTGATCGAAGCTGATGAAAGGATTAATGTCAATGTAAAAAGAATAGACAAAAGAGCTTTCATTGTCATTCTACCTCCTGAATTATCTTGTTTTTAGAAACATGTTCAACTTTATAGTTCCGATTTTTGAGATAGTTATTCATGAAAAGAACGATATGTAAAGGTTAAGTTCATTAAAAATGTAGGTGACAAGAGATAACCATGCCGGGAATGGCTTTGTGATTTTTGTTGGTCAATCTTGATGGCTTTTAACGTTTAATGAATAGGTTTGATCATATGGATAAGGACAAAACGATACGTAAAAAAAATGGAGGTTTGTTTGATGTTGAAACTGTTTGAATATAACTGGCAGGTTCGTGAGGATTGGTTCAGATGGTGTGAGGATTTGTCTGAGGAAGAATTGTTGAAGGAACGGGTTGGTGGAGTCGGCAGTATCCTATATACATTGTTTCACATTGTTGATGTCGAATGGAGTTGGATTCTTGGTCTGAAGGGTGAGCCAGAGACAGAAGAACCCCCCTTTGAGAAATTTTCCAGCTTGAAAAAAGTGAAGGATTTTTCAAGTCGATGTCATGCCGATGTTGAACCATTTGTGAGATCCTGGACAACTGAAATGGAGTACCGGATCCTATCAGAGCCGGATACTAATGGAAAAATGGTCAGCTTCAAGCATGGTGAAGTCATGCGTCATGTCATTGCCCATGAAATTCATCACATCGGGCAGTTATCAGTGTGGGCACGTGAAACGGGAAGAAAACCAGTCACGGCAAATCTGATCAGAAGAGGATTGTACGTTGATTACAATTAGCGGACATGAGAGCTCTTATTAGTGGCAAAAAGCGATGTTTCGGAAATTTTGCGGACACCAGAACCGTTATTTGTCAATAAATCCGCTGAATTTCAATGAAAACCATCAAATAAGAGCGCTGGTGTCCGCTATTTTAGTGAATTCCAATGGAATCAACGAAATAAGGTCTCCTGTGTCCGTTAGCGCATCATCATGAAATGAATTTGATAAAAACTAGACTCTTATAGAGGGTACTCTTAACTTCAAGCGAAATTGGGCCTCTTCTGCGAGACTTGCGAGCTAGGCTAACCGCACAGCGAACTGGCATCTTAATATAAAAGAATGACTTTTGACTAAACACCACCACATCTTATGTTGAATGTCCTAGTCAATGCATCCTGCAATTTAGTGAGGAGGCTCACGGTCAGCCAGTAAAAAATCAACAATTGAACAGACCCTAAATTGGGGCGAAAACCCTTTCATAGCAATGAAAACGCTTTAAATATGACAAAACAATGGAAATATATATAATTTTCAGAAAACCTGTTGTCATTCGACAAGTTTCCGTATAGAATACTCCCTATCGTTTATTTTGAAGGGAGGCTTAGCGATGGTTACATTTCTTGCATCCATCATGTTATTACTTCTAGGATATTTTTTCTATGCAAAGGTGGTTGAACGAATTTTCGGCATCGACGACCTGAACCGGACCCCTGCATATACGAAGAATGACGGGTTCGATTACACACCTATGAGCTGGTGGAAAGCCACCCTCATTCAACTGCTCAACATCGCAGGCCTCGGCCCGATCTTTGGTGCCATCTTAGGGGCACTGTATGGACCAGTGGCATTCATCTGGATTGTCATCGGCAGTATCTTTGCAGGTGCTGTCCACGACTATTTTTCCGGGATGTTATCTCTACGTCACAACGGTGCACAATTTCCGACGATTGTCGGTAAATATCTTGGAAAACCAGCGCAATCCATGATCAATGTGCTTTCCATCGGTTTGATGATTCTTGTGGCTGCAGCATTTACAGCAGGTCCAGCACAGCTGATGGCGGAGATCACACCCTTAAGTTTCACGGTGTCCATCATGATCATTCTCGCCTATTTTCTTGTAGCGACATTATTGCCTGTCAATAAAATCATCGGACGGATTTATCCGATTTTCGGAGGAATCCTCATTTTCATGGCGCTTTCGATTGGTGTAGGATTGTTCTTTTTTGATAACCCGATTCCGAATTTGACCGTGAACAACCTGCACCCTGAGGAACTGCCGATTTGGCCACTATTGATGGTCACGGTATCGTGCGGGGCAATCTCAGGTTTCCATAGTACACAAAGTCCGATTTTATCCAGGACGTTGAAGAAGGAAAGCGAAGGGCGGAAAGTCTTTTACGGTGCCATGATCAGTGAAGGGGTCATCACGCTCATCTGGGCAGCTGCCGGAATGACGTTCTTTGGCAGTACAGCGGGGCTTCAGGAGGCTCTTGCGGGTGGAGGCCCTGCAGGTGTCGTAAACGAAATAAGCTCGACGACCCTTGGAACACTGGGCGGCGTCCTTGCCGTACTAGGTGTCATCATTTTACCGATTACGACAGGGGATACAGCATTACGGTCATCCCGTATGATGCTTGTAGACCTTTTAAAGCCTGTTCTCAAAAATGCCGGGAAGAAGACGAATGCATTGCTCGTCATTCCAGTTGCAGCTCCTGCCTTTTTGCTGACTCAAATCGATTACAGCTTTTTATGGCGTTACGTCGGCTGGTCGAACCAGGTCGTTGCGACTGTCATGCTTTGGACAGGAGCCATGTACTTGATCATGCATCAGAAGTTTCATTGGATCTGTAGTGTGCCGGCATTATTCATGACAGCAGTGGTGAGCACATATCTTTTTTATGCACCAGAAGGATTCGGATTGCCTTACATGACATCGATGGTGATCGGGGCTGCGATCTGGACAGTCGTATTCATCTGGTTCATCACCCGACTTGTAAAATGGAAAAATCCTGATCAAGCAAATATCGTCGTCGAAAAAGCAAGTTGAATTCTATAAATCCACTAGGGGCTGTTAGGGCAGCCCCTTATTTATTTTGTGAAGACCTAGGGAGAATCTATTAGAATGTAGGGAATATAAGGGGTTAGAGGAGAAGTCAACATTGGACTGATTGGAGCAGTCAATTATTCCGTTATAAACGTTAATAGAAGAGACTTCGAAATAGACCAGGTGTTGTTAAAAAGAGATGAACAACTTCCACTCAAGTATAAGTATTATCTAAAACGCTGGGTAAAATATGAAAAACAAATAAAAAATAGGAGTGAGAACATGCCAGAAAATGATAATGCGAGGCAAACGACGGGATCTGAAAATAATCAGGATTTAACAAATATGGACAGGATGGAAGGTAAAGGGAAAAATAAAAAGGATAAAACACATTCTGAAAAAATCCGATACGAACATGCTGACGAAATATATGAATAAATTATTAAAGGGTCCAAAGTTAACTTTGGACCCTGCAAATTTCTACGTCCTCACAAGCCTTCATTGCAACCCATTCAATAAAACGAACCTCATCCCTTAATAACGGGCGGCCGATTTTCAATTGAAATTCGATGACTAAACTACGGTAAATATCTTCAAATACATCTGAACCTGCCATAGATTACACCTCGTATAAAAAAATCATTACCTTTAACTTATATGTAAGATCTATTTTCTGAATTCCATATTTTCTATCGTTAGTCCATCTAAACGTATGTTTATCGGATTAATTTTTGCCGTGGGAAATAAACAAATGTGATTCCTCCTGTAAATCAGTTTTATATTCCGCTTAACCATAAATAACCTCCGAGAAATTTCGGAGGTTATTTATATTTGTGGGAATAATCCTCTCTATATTAAAAATGTTCGTTGACTTCCCATGATTCAACCATTTGGTAAGCCATTCTCGGTGGATAGCCCCTTCCGATCAGATAGCTGATTGCTGCCACTTCCATCATTGCATGTCTATAAGATGTTTTCTTAGCTTCATCCAGCCCATATTGAACAAAAGGTTGTACTGTCATTAATGTTTGGTGCTTTAACCGTGGATCATAATGTGATTGCTGATAGCCATCATAGTGTCCAGGTGTTTGGCCCCAATGGTACGGATTCCCGTTCATATACACACTCCTTAGAATTAATGATTCCTAGTGTCAGTCTATGTAGGTACAAGTTGTCCATTGAGCCTATTTCAACCTTGATGTTGGTTTTAAAATTTATTTCTAAAATTACATGCATAATTTTCCAAGAATGTTTTCAAACTAACTTCGAATCAAAATTTAAGGAGGAATCTACATGTTCTTGAAAGCAAAATTCTTGTTGGTTGCATGTCTTTTCGCTACGGCATTGGTAGCTTGTAACATGGGGGGCAACGATAACGATAACATGGGGGAAAACGGTGCTGAAACGGAGAACATCGGCGATCGCGATAACGGGGTCATCGATAACAATGATCGTGCCGGTGTCATGAACAACGAACGTGTCCGAGTTGCGGAAAAAGCTGCTGAAAAGATTGAAGCTATGAAACAAATCGAGGATGCGAACGTTTTCGTCACAAACGAAAATGCATATGTTGCAGCACAGTTCACTCCTGCTGTAAAAACAGAAGGCGAAGTGACGAAGGAAATCGAGCAAGAAATTTCTAAGAGAGTCAAATCGACTGACCCTGACATCAACAATGTTTTCGTTTCGACAAACCCAGAGTTCTTTGATCGTTCACAAACATACGCTGAAAAGTTCGGCCAAGGAGAGCCTGTCCAAGGTTTGTTTGATGAATTCAACGAAACGATCCGCCGCGTTTTCCCTAACGCCCGTTAAAAGATCAATATCATAAGTGAAAGTGAATCAAAAGGACCGATCCGGATTACCGGATCGGTTTTTTAAGTGCACAAGCTGGCGGCTTCGGAAGCAATGCAACTGCAGATCTGGAATTACTTCAAATTTTCTGGGATTAAACACAAATTTCTAGAATTACGGATGTGATGTCCTCAGGTAATCCCAATAACGCTCCCGCTCCCATAAAATGTATGATTATTTAATAAATGTATACTCCGATAAAATGAAAGCGCTTTAATAAAGAATTTTTATAAAAGCTGTTGAATAAAAATACTTAACTATGTATAATAATCCGAAACAGAAGACAGAAGAGCAGATAGGAGATGGAGTCATTTGAAAGCAGCGATTATCGGAGGAACCGGTTATGGGGCAGTTGAGCTTGTGAGGTTGCTGCATAACCACCCCCTAGTTGAAATTTCCACTATTGTTTCCCACTCGAACAGCGGCAAGGAGCTTCAATCGATCTACCCGCATTTATCAGACATCATCGACACTTCTTTTGCTGAGATGGACGTGGCGAAAGTCAGTGAAGAAGTGGATCTCGTATTTTTCGGAACGCCATCAGGAGTCAGTTCAGAACTGATTCCGCAATTCATGGAACACGGAGTGAAGTGCATCGATCTGGCTGGTGACTTCCGGTTGAAGTCCCCTGACATCTATGAAACGTGGTATAAGAAAGCCGCACCACCTTCGCAATACACAGATCAGGCAATCTACGGGTTGAGCGAAATTTACCATGACGATGTGAAAAATGCGACCCTGATCGCGAACCCCGGATGCTATCCAACAGCAACGTTGCTTGCGCTCATTCCGGTTTTAAAAGAAAAGTTGATTGATGCGCAATCGATCATCATCGATGCAAAGTCTGGACTTTCAGGGGCGGGGAGAAGCCAATCACTAACGGCGCATTTCACGGAAACGAACGAAAACTTCCGGGCATACAAAGTTGCCTCACATCAGCATATACCGGAAATTGAACAGATCCTCGCCAATGAAAGCGGCGTCGATCTTCAGGTTTCGTTCACTCCTCACCTTGTGCCGATGACAAGAGGCATCATGTGCACGATTTATTCGAATTTGACAACAGGAAAAACGACAGAAGAACTCATCACGTTATATCAATCATTTTACAAAAATCATCCTTTCGTCCGCATCCGGCCTGAAGGGGTCATCCCGGGGACGAAAGAGGTGTACGGAAGCAACTATTGTGATATCGGTTTTACAGTGGATGACCGGACTGGCAGGGTAACGATCGTTTCCGTGATCGACAACCTCGTCAAAGGTGCGGCAGGCCAAGCGATCCAGAATATGAACCTGATGCTTGGATGGGATGAACAGACAGGGCTTACCAATGTGCCGATTTATCCATAAAAGAGAGGAGGAACGATGATGCAAGCAGTGAAAACGAACGAAATCGTCGGTGTAAATGATGGGGGTGTCACAACGCCGCTGGGCTTCAAAGCTGGCGGGATCCACTGCGGACTTCGAAAAACGCGTCTTGATCTGGGGTATGTTTTATCAGAAGTTCCAGCAGTGACTGCTGGTGTCTATACGACGAACCAATTTCAAGCTCCTCCGTTAAAAGTGACGCAGGAAAGCATCGCGGTCGAGAAGAAAATCCAGGCGGTGCTTGTGAACTCGGCGGTCGCGAATGCATGTACTGGTGATCAGGGCTTATCGGATGCATATGAGATGCAGCAAGTGTTTGCGGATGAACTTGGTATTGCGAAGCATCATGTCGCGGTTACCTCAACTGGAGTGATCGGCGTCCATTTGCCGATGGAGAAGATCAAGTCCGGTGTGAAAACTATCCTGGCGGAAAAACATATAGGGGCAGTGAACTTTGAGGAGGCGATCCTCACGACCGATACGACGGTCAAACACCATGCCGTCCAGTTTGAGGTCGACGGGAAGCTGGTCAGTATCGGTGGGGCTGCGAAAGGGTCCGGGATGATCCACCCGAACATGGCGACGATGCTTGGTTTTATCACGACAGATGCCAACATCGAGCATGATAGTCTGCAGGCAGCAATGCGGCAGGTGACGGACGAGACGTTCAACATGATCACGGTCGATGGCGATACGAGTACGAACGACATGGTGCTCACGCTAGCAAACGGAAAGGCAGGCAATGAACCGCTCACTGAGGACCACCCGGATTGGGATGTGTTTTTTCAAGGTTTGAAATCAGTCTGTGCATCGCTTGCAAAAAAGATTGCTCGTGATGGTGAAGGGGCAACGAAACTGATCGAGGTTAACGTGAAGGGGGCCACAAGCGGAACTGCCGCCCGTGCTGTCGGGAAGTCGATCATTTCCTCAAACCTCGTGAAGACGGCGATTTACGGGACGGACCCGAACTGGGGAAGGATCGTCTGTGCGATCGGTTATAGCGGCGAGAAGGTTGAACCGGAAAAGGTCAGTGTTTCGCTTGGCGATATTCCAGTCGTCATTAACGGTCTGCCATGCCCTTTCAGCGAAGAAGAAGCATCGAACTATTTGAAACAAGAAAATGTGCATATTCATGTTGAGCTGAATCAAGGTGAGCATGAAGCGACGGCGTGGGGTTGTGATCTGTCCTATGATTACGTGAAAATCAATGCATCGTATCGAACATAAGGAGGAAGCTGATGAACTATCTTGTCATCAAGTGTGGCGGAAGTGTTTTGGAAGCATTACCCGAATCGTTTTATGAAAATATCGTCCATCTGGAGAAGGAACTCGATGTGAAACCGGTCATCGTCCATGGCGGCGGCCCGCTCATTTCATCGCTTTTGAAAGTGATGGGCACGGAAACGACCTTTGTCAACGGACTGCGCGTGACGACCGAAGAGGTGCTTGATGTCGTCGAAATGGTACTGAGCGGTTCAGTAAATAAACAGATTGTCAGACACCTTGTTGAGGCTGGTGGTGCCGCATATGGATTGAGCGGGATCGATGGCGGTCTATTGAAAGCGAAAAAGCTGGAAAGCTCTGTAGACCTCGGATATGTCGGTAAAATCTTTCACGTGGAGACGAAGCTGATTTCACAGCTAGGCGACCATGGCTATATCCCTGTCATCTCACCGCTCGGGATTGATGAACGGGGACAGCGGTACAACATCAATGGGGACATCGCTGCTGCGGAAGTGGCGAAAGCGCTTGGTGCGAAGCTTTGTCTGATCAGCGATATACCAGGCATTTATGTAGAGGAAGCGGACGAAAAGCAGGTGCTCCATTCCGTGACGAAGGAGGATATTTTACAGCTGATGGATGCCGAGGTGATCACTGGCGGGATGATTCCGAAAGTGAAATCAGCGATCGATGCGCTCGAGCACGGGGTGCCTGAGGTGTCGATCATCAACGGGATGGCTGTAGATGCACTGATCGATTTTTGTACAGGAAAAGAGATTGGCACGAAAATCACACTAGCTGAGGAGGTCGCACATGTCCACTGAACTACTGACAGAAATATCGCCACTCATGAAAACATACAACCGGTTTCCGATTACGCTTGAAAAAGGGAAAGGAAGCTACGTTTGGGACCAGGATGGGAATAAGTATCTCGATTTCACTTCAGGCATAGCTACATGCAACCTGGGTCACATTCCCGATGTTGTCAAGGAACGTGTGGATGCTCAATTGGGAAAGCTCTGGCACTGTTCGAACCTGTATCATATCCCGGAGCAGGAGGCAGTTGCCGAACTGCTGGTGAAACATAGTTGCGGTGAACAGGTCTTTTTCTGTAACAGTGGTGCCGAGGCGAATGAGGCAGCGATCAAATTGGCAAGGAAATATGCGCGTGAGGTGAAGGGTGAAGAAGAAGCATGCGAGATTGTGACCTTCAACCAATCGTTTCACGGGCGGACGATGGCAACGCTGTCTGCTACCGGACAGGCGAAGATCAAGGATGGTTTTGCTCCGTTGCTTCCGGGGTTCCGTCATCTTCCTTTTAACGATGTTGAAGCATTGCAACAGCTTCCATCCAATAAAACGTGTGCGGTGCTGGTCGAACTTGTCCAGGGTGAAGGCGGCGTGATTCCGGCGGATGCAGACTGGATACAGCAGCTCGAGGACATCTGTAAAGCGAACGGAATCTTGTTGATGGTTGATGAAATCCAGACAGGAATGGGCCGGACTGGGACACTGTTTGCTTATGAGCAGTATGGAATCGACCCAGATGTGATTACGGTTGCGAAGGGGCTTGGTTCTGGATTTCCGATCGGCGCGGTGATTGCGAAAGGGAAAGTCGGTGATGCCTTTGGTCCAGGTACACACGGCAGCACGTTCGGCGGGAATCCGCTGGCTTCTTCGGCTGCCTTTGCGACAGTCAACCACCTCGTTTCGAGCGATGTCATCAACGAAACCTTCATCCTTGGTCACTATTTGAAAAATCAGCTGGAGCAGTTGAATGGCGCGTTTGCGGATATAAAAGAAGTGCGTGGAAAAGGATTGCTGCTAGGGGTCGAGATCAGCGGCAAAGCGATCTCTGTTGTGGAAAAAGCGCGAGCGAAAGGCGTGCTGATTTTAGTAGCAGGTCCGAATGTAGTGAGGATCCTTCCGCCGCTCACGACCTCGAAGGAAGAAATCGATGACTTCGTGGACGTGTTGAAAGAAGTCTTTGCAGAAGCTTGAAAAATCTATAAGGAGAAATACTTTCTACAGTATAAGTACAATTAAGGCTCAGCCTGCGCCTAAGGCTTAGCTTTGCTAAGTTTTCTTTATATGGAACCTTCATACGACCAGTCAAACAGGAAAAACGGTTTGATTTGTCCGTATGAAGGTTCCATACGACCATTCGAGCAGTAGAATCTGGCTCGTTTGTCCATATGAAGGCTCCATACGACCATTCGAGCAGTAAAATCGTGCTCGTTTGTCCGTATGAGGGCTCCATACGACCACTCGATCAGTATATTCGTGTTCGTTTGTCCATAAGCTCCATTCATCGTGAATAAAAATAAAAACACCCCGGATGCTCATGGCGTCCGGGGTGCTTCTATTTAATGGTTGATGCATGGCGGTCTGCATCAACCCTGGTAAAGGAGAGGAGGCTTTGCTTTTATTCGACGTAAAAAAGTCGTTTGAAAAGGGGGAGGATCCCTTTTCATACTCTATCATACGCATTTTGCTAGAATGTGACTGTGCGTTTGCTAGATTAATAGAAATATATTTGATAGATTTCCGCTTGCCTTTGTATAGTCGAGGCGGGCTTTTTATCAGACCTTCAAGAGGGAGTTGAACATTTCTTCCTTTTTAAAAAGGACATATCCGTTTCAACCAGAATTGTTTAGTTATAAAGAATTAGGAGGAGTTTACGAAATGAAGATGCTTGAAGCCATTCCTGCTTTGCCTGTAAAGGATCTTAAGAGCAGTATTACGTTTTATCGGGACACATTAGGGTTTGCGCTTGTTCATGAAGAGGATGGTTTTGCAGTGCTGACCTGGGATGAGGTCGAGGTCCACCTCTGGCTGGCGGATGATGAACGATGGCGGATGGTAGACAGGCCTGCTCCAGTCATATCAGGCGCAGAGTCGTTCATTGCCGGGACAGCGAGCTGTAGGATCGGTATGGATGGTGTTGATGAACTTCACGGACGCCTGGCAGAACATGAGATTTTACATCCGAATGCACCGCTTGGAGATCGTCCATGGGGAGTCCGGGAATTTGCCGTAGTGGATCCCGACAACAATCTGATCACATTTTATGAGCGACTGGTACGTTGAAAGGAGTAATGGAATGCCGGTTTATATTACACTGTTACGCGGAATAAATGTTGGCGGAAAGAAAAAAGTGAAGATGGACCAGCTGAAGGAAATCTTTGCGTCACTCGGGTTCCGGAATGTGAAAACCTATATCCAAAGCGGCAACGTCATTTTTGCAGCAGTTGAGTCAGAAGGACTTGCTGTGCAGATTGAACGGAAGTTAAAAGAAGAATTAGGGTTCGAGGTGCCAGTTCTTATAAAAACATTGGGAGAGTGGGAGAAGGCAATCGAACAAAATCCGTATGATGTTGAGATGTTAGATGAGAATGAAAAGCTGCACGTGACTTTTCTGGCAGAAGAGCCCACGACCAGTGTGGTGGAAAATCTCATGATGATTGAAAGTGATGTCGATGAGATCCGAATTTTAGGAGGAACGGTCTACATCCTCTGTCGAAACGGGTACCACAAAACCCTTTTCTCCAATGCTTTTATCGAGAAAAAGCTCGGTGTCCGCGCAACCACCCGTAACTGGAACTCAGTGCTCAAAATTGCCGATATGAGCAAAGCTTTGGTTCAATAAGATGAGATGAGAGCAGGCCATGGGGGCTGCTTTTTCTTATGGTTTTAAAACGTAGGTGTTTATATCCCTTGGGAAGTTCTGATGGATGTGATAGATTTTAAAACTCGATTCGAGGAACCTATTGAGGCTATTGGGAGTACTTAATGCACGAAAAACTCAATTTGCAGTACCCAAGAAAGCTTTATGAGGTACCAAAAAAATACTGAATACCTGTCGTTTCAAACCGAAACCTAGTAAAATCCTACTACTATTCTTAGGTCCTTAAGACTTTCCGATTAGATGAAATAGACCTTTGGTTCTTACCGGATACGCCCTCTGGAGAATAGCGGATTTTGACAGTTTCGTGAAATAATTGAAGTATGAAAAAATCAGCAAAACGGAGGGCGAGAGATGAAACGGTTTACCTTTTTAATGTGTTTGATGCTCCTATTATCAACATGGTCCGCTGCACTGTCACCGATCATAGAGACGGCTGATGCGGAAACGGGCAGCGCCACGATCAACAGCAAACTACAAGATGCGATGCAATCCACAACAGACCCGCTTGAAGTGATTGTAACTTTCCATACAGACAGCGGACCGACCAATGAACATATCCAACTATTAAAAGACGCGGGGATTACGAATGGGGTCACGTTCAACGAGCTCCCGATGGCAGGTGTATTAGCGACACCCGCCCAGATCCAATCCATTGCACAACTGGATGAAGTCCGATCACTTTACTTGAATGAACAATTGGAATATGAAAACGAAGAATCGACGGACTTGACGGGAGTGGATAAGCTACGTAATGACGCAGGTCTGACATCGGAAAATGATGGGCTCCCGGTTTCAGGAAAAGGAGTCGGGGTCGTCGTTAATGACAGTGGGGTAGATGGAACACATAATGACATCAAGTTCGGTGACCATCTCGTTCAAAACGTGCAAGGTGCAACCAATTTGAATGCGTTGAGTGAACTGCTTCCCATTACGTATATGGAGGATGTACCGAACACCGACAGTGATTCAGGACATGGAACTCATGTTGCCGGAATCGTCGGTGGGAACGGTGCGATGTCGAGTGGAAAATATGAAGGAGTCGCTCCTGGTGCTGACCTGATCGGATATGGATCTGGTGCGGGGCTAGCGATCCTTGATACGATCGGTGGCTTCGATTATGCACTGACCCATCAAGCGGAATACAACATCAGGGTAATCACGAACTCCTGGGGATCGACGAGTGATTCCGGCACTGATTTCGATCCGGAAGATCCGATCAACATTGCGACAAAAAAACTGTACGACCGAAATATCCTCACTGTATTTTCAGCTGGGAACTCTGGACCAGGTGAATCAACAATCTCTGGAAATTATAAAAAAGCCCCCTGGGTTATTACTGTTGCGGCAGGTGATAAACAAGGAAATCTCGCAGAATTCTCATCACGTGGTGTCAAAGGGAAAAGCGGCACAGTGACAGTGGACGGCGAGGAGTTCACCTGGGAAGACCGACCGACCATCACCACTCCTGGAAAAGACATCATCTCGACGAAAACAGTCGCTCCACTGACAGCATTAAGTGCGGAACAAGACGCGGAAAACATCGAGCCAGCACACCTGCCTTATTACACACATATGAGCGGAACCTCGATGGCAGCGCCGCATGGGGCAGGAATCGTTGCGCTGATGCTTGATGCGGATCCGAGTCTTACACCTAAAGAAGTAAAGAGGATCATTCAACAGACCGCGACAAACATGCCAGGATATGAACCATGGGAAGTCGGAGCTGGATACGCGAATGCATATGCGGCAGTGGACATGATTTTGAATGATAAGAATTACGGTGAAACATTGAACCTTGACAAAGCGTACAATGCAAACGTCGATATGGAAGTCGAACGGACGCCGGTCGAAGTGGAATACAATCCAGTGACAGCTGATTCGAACAAGGTAGAGTTTGAAGTCGAGGAAGGACTGACGGAGCTTGTCGCCCGGATCAATGCGAAAGGGATTCTCGGTGAAACCGGCAACCCGCTCAACCTTGTGTTGACAGCACCGGATGGGACCGAGTACTCCTCAGGTATCTATGTAGTTTTTTCCTTATATACGGATCGGACTGTCCAAGTGACAAAACCGGTACCAGGTACGTGGACGCTTGAAATTCGAGGGCTTCAGGGGAGTGTCGGCGTTCCCGAAACGGTTGAAGGTGAACTTGCTTTTAAAAAAGCAGCGGGATTCACAGGACTGAATGACATCAGTGGCCATCCAGCAGAAGAAGCGATCAAGACCGGTGTGAGTGAGAGACTCCTCGACAGTAACAAAAATGGAGATTACAAGCCAGATAACGCCTTAACCCGTGTCGATCTTGCCAAATCCTTGACGATGGGTGCTGGAATTCGCCAAAACCTTCCTGATGGAGGATCCAGTTTTACCGATGTGGCTGCTGTGGATGCTGCATATGCGGAGGCTGTCGCTTCCGATGGTGCAGCATTGAAGGATACTGCTCAGGATGATGCTGGGGTATTGCTCCCGACAGCTGACGGAAAATTCTCTCCGAAAAAAGCGGTTGATCGTGCTGAACTTGCATACTCCCTCGTCCAAAGTCTTGGCTTGCAACATGAAGCGGAGTCGCTTATCGATGAACCGTTGACGGTACAGTACAAGGGTGAACGGATTCCAGTTGAAGATGAGACACAAGTTCCGGCAGATTTAAAAGGATATGTCCAACTTGCCCTTGATTTGAACATCCTCAATGCGTATTTCGATGTCACACAGGGACCGTATGACCTCGAGCCGACTGTTACAGCAACAGTCGAACCCGGAAAGACCGTCACAAGAGGTGACTTTGCAGTCGCTATCTCACGTTATTACGTGTCGTATCTCACTCCTTGATTAGAAACAGGTGGTTTATCAAAACGATTTAACCATTCGGACGCAAGTGGATTCTCATAAGAATTCACTTGCGTTTTTTCATGGGTTTAAAAAGGTCACATTTTCAGCTCCAAAAAGTGGTTAGCACTGTTGACGACAAACCATGAATTATCAGAGGAAAAAGTGATTCGACTGTATGAAGGTCATGTTAATCTCCGTTGTTGATTTTAACGAAATTACCGACGGTCCTGTGAAACAACTATCCGAATCGAACTCGATTTAAAGATAGAGGACAACTGTTTCGTTATCTTTGAAAAAATGGCTTGGTTTCGAAAAATAGAAGACAAATGATCCGCTATTCGGGTAGATCGACTCTGATTTATTCTTGTTTCATGCCAATAAGGTCTCTGGTGTCCTCTAATTTCTTGAAAATGGGGATTTGGGGCGAATTAGGTCTCTGATGTCCTCAAATTTAATCCTTGAAAAATTTTCTTGCTCTCCGGAAGTAATCGCTCAGGATTTGCCATGTTTTCTTTTGGAATGGTTATCCGATTGTCTTTCGAGCACCGAAGATCAACTAATCAATCCATCTAAAACTCACCATTTCTTTATGTTTATGGAATGAATTCTATATACATCATTATACATAACCCATACACTAAAATAAGGTAATTGAAGTATTTTTATAATAACTATTGAATAAATATTATTAAGTATGTATAATAATTCGAAAGAGAAAAAGAGTTGAGGAGAGATGCAAATTGGCTAAAGCCGTTGAACTACTACACACTAAGGGACTGACTGCTTCAAACTTTACAGGTCAGGATTTTCTAACGATATCCGATTTTCATTCCACAGAAATCATGTACTTACTGAAACAGGCACTAAAGCTGAAGAAGGAACAAAAGCTCGGCGTTACACATAAGCACTTGAACGGAAAAGTTCTGGGGATGATTTTTGATAAGGCGTCGACACGTACGCGGGTTTCGTTCGAGGTTGGGATCATCCAGCTCGGAGGGAATCCGATTTATTTGAACACGAAAGACACCCAGCTAGGACGTGGAGAGAGCGTAGCCGACACGGCAAAAGTTTTATCCCGATATGTCGACGCCGTCATGATCCGGACTTTTGCACACAAAACAATTGAAGACTTTGCTGCACACGCTGATATTCCGGTGATCAATGGTCTGACTGACTTGCATCATCCCACACAGGTGATGGCAGATCTGATGACGATCCTAGAGCACAAAGGAAAGCTGAAAGGGTTGAAGCTGTGCTATGTCGGTGACGGTAACAACAATATGACGCATTCCCTTTTGGAAGGGGCGGCGAAAGTAGGGATGGACATTGCAGTCGCAAGTCCATTCGGATACGAGCCAAATCAGATGATTCGCGATCACGCAAAGCTTGTGGCAAAACAGAATGGCAGCTCTGTGGTCATCACAAACTCCCCGGATGAAGCGATCCAGGACGCAGATGTCGTCGTCACGGATGTTTGGGCAAGTATGGGTGAGGAAGATGAATTTGATGCAAGGGTCGAAGCGTTCAAACCGTATCAGGTGAACAGCAAGCTCTGTAAAAAAGCGAAGGACGACTTCATGTTCATGCACTGCTTACCCGCACACCGCGGTGAGGAAGTGACAGCTGAAATCCTCGATGGTCCGCACTCCGTTGTATTTGATGAAGCGGAAAACCGGCTCCATGCGCAAAAAGCGATCATGCTTGCGTTGATGGGAGAAAACTAAGGGACAGTTTAGAGGTGATCCATCGATTTGGTGGATCGCTCTTTTTACTATGAAAAAGACATATTCTTGGTGCATCTTTTATAAACTCCTTAATAACAGCCTGGTATGAAGGAGTGACGTCATGAATGTGCTCTTTTTCACCGATTCCGGGATTGATGATACGTTCGCCTTGATATATGCGTTACGCCATCCGGACATCAACGTAATCGGAGTGGTCGCAGGGTATGGAAATGTTTCTCGTGACCGGACGATACGTAATACCCAATTCGTACTGAAATTACTTGAAAAAGAGGATGTCCCGATCATCAGTGGCTCAAGCAGACCGATTTTAGGGGATGAACCGGTTTTCTATCCTTATGTCCATGGGGTAGAGGGCTTCGGTACCGTCTTGCCTGAAGAACAGCCAGAGGTATTGTATAACTTCAACAACATCTTCATCTTGCTGACCAAATCGAAAGAGCCAGTGACGATCGTGAATGTTGGCAGAATGACATCCTTAGCTGTTGCATTCCTGCTGCATCCGGAAATATTGAGCCTGGTCCAGAATTTTCATATCATGGGCGGAGCATTCCTGGTACCCGGAAATGTGACACCTTATGCAGAAGCGAATTTTTTCGCGGATCCTTCGTCTGTCAGTATCGTTTTCAACAATGCTAGTCCTTTGTCGATCAAGCTTTTTCCGTTGAATGTGACCCATCAAGCAATTTTCACACCTGAGATCATCAACTCCTTCACTCAACCAGATGACCCAGTCGGGGATTTCTTGAAGAGCACATTCAATTATTACTACACCTTTTATCAAAGGCAGCGGCCGAGGTTGAGAGGAGCCCCGCTTCACGATCTGGTCGCCATCCAGGCCATTGCGAACCCTCAAATGTACAGGTATATTCAGCGGAATGTTCAGGTCATAAACGATTCAGCTCTGGGTAAAGGAATTACTGTGGCGGATTTAAGGGATCGACCAATTATCGATCCTGGTAAAAATGACTTTATTAATATCGCAATGGATGTTGATTACCCCGCTTTCATTCAGGATGTCGTTTCCGTCTTGCAAAAACAAAGATGAATTGGTGTATACCTTCTTTCCAAATAGAGATATTAACGGTAAGGAGGTATGTTTATGGCTAATATATTTGAAGCATTTGTGGATTATATGAAACAGGCATATGATGATGAACCGAAAACTCCATTACATATAGGAGAAGCTATGGGGTGCTGGTTATATTACACTGCGTTAGCAGAAGAAGTTCCAGCATTGGAAATATGTTTGAACACGACGACTGATGATGAATTGAGTCTTATAGTAAAAGAAGGGAAAGACCTGGGAGAATCCCAAATGAATAGACTCGAAAAATTCATGCTGCAGGAAGGAGTCCCCTTATCAAGAGGAGATGCACATAAACCTGAATCAGATCCTAATGCAATTCCCCTTGGAGCAAAATCTACAGATAATGAAATCGCCAATTTATTGAGTGCTAAAGTCGGTACCAATGTGGTGCTGTGTGCAACGAATATGAGCCAATGCATTCGTGCCGATTTAGAAAAGATTTGGATTGAACTGCAAAGCGAGAAAATGCTCTACGGATCCAAATTGAAATTGTTGATGCGTAAAAGAGGCTGGATCAAGGTTCCGCCATACTATACACCTCCCGGTCGGGAAGGTTAAAGCATGTGAATGGAAGCAAAGACCCTTTTTCGGGGTCTTTTTTGTGTGAAGAAAAGTTTTTTACGTTTTAGCGTAATTTGTAGTTGCTTTTGAACGTAAAATAGAATACTATAAAAAGTAACAGGGGGTGTAAAATTTGGAAACATTAGAAAATATTCGCTTGAATGTCGCGTTACTTCGCAAAAGAGTTCCGAATTTGACCAGTGCTGCCAAATCCGTCGGGTTACGTCCTGCTACAGTTTCAAATCTTTGTACAGGGAAGATCCCGGTAGGACGTTCCGAGGTACGTACACTGGTCGCTCTTGCAACACTGGCTGAATGTAGTCTTGATGAATTGATTATCAGAGGGGAGAAGATCGATATGATCGAAACAGGTATCAAAACATTGGATTTGTTCGCACCACTAGCTAAAGGAGGGACGATCGGCCTCGTCGCTCGTCATGGGATGGGACAGCTCGTCATTCTAGCTGAGCTTACGCATCGATTGAAGAAGAATGACTATGCAACCGTTCTTTTAAAACCAGAAGGTGACCACAAAGAACTGAATGACATTCTTGAATATTTCGATGTCGTCGCAGAAACTGTGGATGAAGCGTATGAAAAAATGGCTGCCTTCGGAAATAAGAAGGAAATCATGTTCACGGCAGATCGTTCGCATGTGTTGACGGGAGAAATCCATGACCTGCAAGAGCGTTTGCAGGATGTCGGGGTCCAGAAGGTAACCACGTTCCTTCTGGATCTGAAAGGCGAAGCGGTGGATGAGGATCTACCATACGGGCCGCTCGAAACGCTATGGCAATTCGACATCGATCTTGCTACTCGTCACAAGTTTCCTGCAATCAATCCGATCTACTCGACATCTTCTGTCCTTGAAGGGGCGCATTTGGATCAGAACCACTTGAATATCCAGCAGCGTGCACAAAAATTACTGCGCCGCTATCGTGAACTTCGCGCTGTCGTCAATGTAAGAGGCATCGAAAGTGTACCTGATGCTGAAAAGCTTACGTATAAAAGAGGAGAGCGGCTCGAGGCGTATTTGACACAGCCATTTTATGTCGCAGAACCATTCACCGGGAAAAAAGGCGAGCACGTCAGCTTGAAGGATACCCTCATCGATGTCCAAAAGATCTTAGACGGGTCCGCCGATTCCAAAGAAATCGATCAATTAGACTACATCGGAACATTATAAAATGAAAAACAGAGTGCTGGATCTATCGTCCAGTGCTCTATTTGTTGCAAAATAACATGAGAAGAAATGCTCCATTTTAGGTTCATACGACCACTCCAGGGTAAAAAAGCAGAAGAAATGTCCGTATGAAGGGTTCATACGACCATTCCAGGGTAAAAAAGCAGAAGAAATGTCCGTATGAAGGGTTCATACGACCATACCAGGATAAAAGAACAGAAGAAATGTCCGTATGAAAAGGTCACACGGCCACTCCAGGGAAATAAAAGAAGAAATATTGATGTGAGTGAAGTATTTGCCATAATCAACTAGAAATCATCATACAACCTTCTCCAGCTCTTGACGGTCCTTGATAATAAAAAGCCAACGACAGATGCTTTCGTTAACCGCTGGCTTTTTCACATTCTCGTATGTTTCTTTTTCTCAGAAGATGATGTCCAATGTAATTCTAAAGCCTTTACTAGCCCGACGATTTCAAAGTTTTTTCCTGCACCTTAAAGCTCTACTTTTCCTTTACAGGGATAGTACCTGATAAAACTGGATACGAGTCTCTTTTAAGGCATTTATTCTTAAGATTCAACCTTAGGATATTCTGAATTCTTCTTTTATTAGATTTTTCACCGTTTCATTACCTGTCAGTTCTACTGTTATTGTTTCAGATTCACCACTTACTTGTAGTGAGAAATGAATGAATGGACAGCACTTATTTTCATAAGATATCCATTCTGCAATGTTGATCAGTAACTCATCTCGGTTAGGGTAACAAAACGTATAACCATCAAGTGTTTCCTCTACTGATAGATATGAGCCTGATTCCTTTCGGAGCTTATGATAGTGAGCTCTCTCACCTGAACTGATTGTGGAAAGATTACATGCAATATTTGTTTTGTTTTGGTCTTTACAATTACATTTATTCATAGACTCCTCCTCCACAACTGCATTCTTCCTTTTTACTACATTGTTTTTTATTCTTCTTTACAATCAAGGATAGAATGACAGCAAAAACGATTAGTATGACTCCCCATTTCCACATCCCAAAACCGATCCCAACCATACCAGCAAATCCAACGAATAAGCCGGGAAAGGTACAACAAAGTATACATAAACCAAAATCGCCAATACCTGCTAATAATTGTTTCATCACATTCCTCCTCTTATTTGTAAAAGTATAATACTTAAAGTAAACTTTAAGTCAAGAGGTGATAATATGAATTCTTTTTCGATTGGTGATCTAGCAGATAAGGCTGAAATAAGGGCATCAACGATTCGGTATTATGAATCCATTGGATTGTTGCCTAACCCAAAGAGGGTGAACGGACAAAGACGATATACGAAGAAGATATTAGACCAAATAAAATTCATCAAAATAGCCCACTCAGCAGGTTTTAGTAATCAAGAGATCCTTGTTCTTTTGGAAGGTTTCGAGCAACAAGCTGCTCCATCTGAAAGATGGAAACAGATGGCGAATACAAAACGTGTTGAATTAAAAGAAAAAAAGCATCAAATTGAAGCCATGCTCAACGTTTTAGATACGGGATTAAAATGTGATTGTCTGACCTGGTCTGAATGTTTTACCAAAATCAGTCCTGATGGAAGATGTAATTAATCGATTTTGAAAGGTGTTGTATAGGTTGACCTTAGTCATAATACTTTTTTTATTAGCAGGGATCGCTGAGATTGGAGGAGGTTATCTTATCTGGCTTTCCTTAAGGGAAGGTTATCCATGGTATTGGGGGTTGCTTGGTGGAGTAGCCCTGGCTTTATATGGTGTCATTGCGACATTTCAATCGTTCCCATCATTCGGTAGGGTTTATGCTGCTTATGGTGGCGTTTTTATTGTATTGTCGGTCTTGTGGGGATGGGGGATCGATAAAAAGACCCCGGATTTCTACGATTGGATCGGAGCATTCATTTGTATCGTCGGCGTTTCTGTAATGCTTTGGGGACCGCGTAATTAATGGTTCATAATTCGGAGAGGCATAAGGCCGAGCTTTAGTTGCGCTTGAGTGAAATCCAGATAAGCAGATGCAAACTTATTTTTTTGGCAAATTATCAGTTTATGGGAAGATGTCCATTGCGAAGCCTATTGATTCAGCATTTACTATAGTATGAACTGTTAATTCGAGAAAGGACGTGCTGACAATACGTGATGCTGCATTTTCTTATAATGTGAGAACGCAATTTACGTTCATGACAGATCATCGTACGTTAAGTGAGATTTTGAATCAACTTGCAACGGATGGGATTAACATCAACGGATATGAACAAATAGCAGAACATCAATGTAATTTAGTGAAACTCGTGGTCGGGCGTTCAGATGGAGAGAGCACTCATGATCTATTGGTTACCAAAAGTACACTACGGCATTTTGGCGTCCGATTCCAAACCAAACCAATCCTTCAAGTACTCAATATAGCCTCTGGTATCCCCGGCCAAGTCAATACGATTTATGGAGCGTTGTTTTGCAGAGTGGATGTTGATGCGATATACATCGGTGAGAATGATAATCTCTACGTAGAGGTATCTGATTTAGATAAAGCGATTTGGATCTTATCCCAGGAGAATGTTCCGAGCTGTCTAGAATGAAAAAGGATTGGTGAAGACTCTGGCCTGCTGAAGTTTAGCCTGGTGGGTCTTTTTTTGTTATTTTACCGAGAGAGGGAAAGGCGGATTGGTTGGAGTAGAAATCAGGATGCGTGAAATCTCCCCCCTCAGATGGTATCATTTGTATAACAACAAGTGTTGAATCGAGGGGAATCAATCATGTCTGACGGCAGTAATACTGAGACAACATCTCGGCAGAGCACATTTCTGGTGGGAGTGCTCATCTTGCCGATCATCGGCCTGTTCATTGCCCGCCAGTTCATGGCCAATGATTGGCTCGAACTTTTCACAGGAATATATCTCTTAAGTGTCATCACCCTTTTGCTGCCATCTGCGAAAGGGGTTTTCAAATATTTGACCCTCACCCTGATCCTATTAAGTGTGATTTTCCTTTTGAATGAAGGAGCAACGTTTGACGTATGGATTGAAAGTGTGTCGATCAACCATACACTAGTGGCTTTGTTCATCAGCGTTCCGTTTCTAGGCGTTCCCATCAAATCAAAGGAATACCTGGAAGCTCTTAAACAGGTTTACATACGGTACATGCAAAATCCGAACGTTTTCTTTTTCTTGACACAGTCCTTCACACACTTCATGGCGATCATTTTGAATGTCGGTTCAGTATCGATTTTTTATCAGCTGGGTGGAGCGAACCCTTATGTCCAATCCGCACGAAGACTTTCCACCCCATTGATGCGCGGGTTTGCGACAGCTTTGATCTGGTCGCCGTTTTTTGCAGCGATGGCACTCGTCACGACTTATCTCCAAATCGAATGGGCAAACAGCGTACCATTTTTATTAGGATTCGTCATACTATCCTTCCTGGCAAGCAGTCTTCTTGAGTGGCGGATGAATTTCAAGACTGCTGATAAAGAGGAAGTTGCAGCAGGAACCGAAAATGCAGAGGAAGTAAAAGGAACCGTACCTCTTCAAAAGCGCAAACTCATCGAACTTGCTAGTTTTCTGGTAATGATCATCGTGTCGTTGCTGGTATTGGAGAAGGTAACCAGTATGTCGATGGTCACACTCGTCATCTTTCTATCATTTCTGTTTCCGATGTTTTGGCTCACAATAAAAAAACGGTTCAGGCGGTTCGTCCTGGAAGCGATCCGTTATGCTACCGTCACAGTGCCGCTTTTGAAAAAAGAAGTTTTGCTGTTCCTTGTGGCCGGTCTGTTCAGCGGGGCTGTTGCTCAAACCGGCTTCGGTGATTGGATTGCTGGTGTATTGAATCATATGTACGGCGGCTATGTAAGTGTTTCGCTGTTCATCATATTGACCGTCATCGTTGCCAGCCTGATCGGGTTCCATCCCATCATGCTCATCACTGTTTACGTTACAAGTCTCGAACCCTCAGCCATCCATCTCTCAACGATGTATTTTGCGGTATTGTTGCTTGGTGCATGGGGGATCGCTACATCAATTTCACCTATGACAGGTGTCAGCCATCTGTTAGCTCACGAAATGAAAGAGAAAGTCGTCAATATCTCATTAAGATGGAATCTTGGATATGGTATCCTGTCACTCGGACTATTGCTTACGTACATGGTCATATTGCATGAAACGGGCTTGATTTGAACAGAAATTCGAATGGAGAGTGATCGATATGAATATGAAAACTGAGATTTGTTCGCTTTTCAAGATTGATTATCCGATTGTCCAGGCTGGCATGGCTGGTGGCATTACAACGTCTGAGCTTGTAGCCGCGGTCTCGGAGGCTGGCGGTCTGGGAACGCTCGGCGCAGGTTATTTGACACCGGAAACAACCCGGAATGCGATCATGGAAATCCGCACACGTACGGATCGGCCATTTGCCGTGAACCTCTTCAAGGTAGAAATGCTGCAAGAAGACGACCGTACAGCTTCTGTCCAACAGCAGCTTCTTCCAATCTATGAAGACCTGGATATCACCCCTTCTACCCAGAAGCACGTGGTCACCGACTATTATGAAGAACAGTTTGATATTTTAATAGAAGAGAAGGTGCCCGTCATTACCACAACGTTCGGAGTACCGACTGACGTTCAGGTCAAGCGTGCACATCAACATGGAATCAATCTGGTGACGATGGTGACGACTGTGAAAGAAGCCATCGAGGCGGAAGAGGCAGGCGTCGATGCAGTTGTGGCTCAAGGCGGGGAGGCTGGCGGCCACCGTGGGACGTTTGATGTGAAAAACGGAAAAGGTGCTGCGATCGGAACGTTTGCGCTCATCCCCCAGGTCGTCGATCATGTCTCGATTCCGGTCATCGCGGCAGGCGGTATCATGGATGGCAGAGGTTTAGTGGCAGCACGAGCATTAGGAGCAGAAGGGATTCAGCTCGGAACCCGGTTTTTGAATGCAACCGAGAGCGGAACCGATTTTGCTTATAAAAAAGCATTGCTCGAATCCGACGAAGAAAGTACAGAACTGACGGCCGCTTTTTCCGGCAGACCGGCTCGCGCCATCCGCAACCAGTTTGTGGACTTTTTACAAAGCAACAGAATCGAACCCCTAAACTATCCAATCCAGAACCTTCTTACGAAAGAAATCCGGGCAGCAGCCAAGCAACAGGGGAAGCCTGGGTACATGTCCCTCTGGTCAGGGCAAGGGAACCGACTCATCAAAGAAGGTCAGACGGCAGAAGAGATCATCAAAGAAATCATGGACCAAGCAAGTAGTTTGTCATTTTAATAGTTTTAGAGATAATTCTTGAGTTGTAGAGATAAATTCCAAGTTGTAGAGAAAATTCAAAAGTTGTAGCGTTCGACCAAGTTGTAGAGAAAATTTTAGGCATCTGGGAATTAATCCATACTATCCCACAGTCTCACGATTCTTTTGCAATAATGGAGGATCAGGTAACCGACAGCAAGGATCAAGAAGACGATTGCAGCATAAACAATTACTGGGACCGCAACTACAAATGAATCTGGAAATTTTTCTGAAAGATACACAATCGAAAAACCTATCAGCATGAAGATGGAAAGAAACCTCATGAACTTAACCATACGAAAGCCCCTCCCAAAAAAATGGTACTTCCTCTAGTATACCACTATCATCAGGAGGGGTGCTGCTTTAATTTACCTGTGCCACATATTCTTGAAACCGTCCTTTGATCAGGTTCCATTCTTTGTTTTCGAGGTTCCGATCAGTAATCAGGTTACGATCGATTCGGATCACTTCTGCTCCGGCATTCATATAATCTGCCACATTTTCATCACTTGAACACATGAGCGGGATATCTTCAAATGGTTCCAATACGGATGCAATGAATTCGGGTCCAAGGGCGGAGGCTGGAAAAATGTTGACCATTGATGCTCCTTGGATCGTTGCATGGACCATTTCAGTAGGTGTGAAAACCCCTGGGATGAACAACGTGTGACGGTTATTCGCGAAATGAAGGACTTCTTTTACCATGATCGGTGATACTAGAAAATCAGCTTTCACCTTGATGGCATCTTCCGCATCATCAATGGAAAATACGGTGCCAGCTCCAACCAACAGTTCAGGGAATTCTTTCTTGAGCTTTTTGATTTTTGCGATTCCGTTCGGCTCGTCTAGTGTGATTTCAATTGCTTTAGCCCCTCCATCTACAAGGGCTTGCACGATGTCTGTCAGATCGTCATCGGGCATGTTTCGTAGAACGGGGATGACCTTCGCCTCTTTAAGTTCATTCAACATCACGATCACCTCGGTTGAAAGATTTATAATATATGCGAAAAACCTTTTCACGCACATGCCGATCAAGACAGACGGGAAAAGGGTATTTTTGGATACTTATTGTAGGCTTTCCCGACTTAGATGGATTTTAAAACCATATCAGTGTTTTTCTGATTGGAATACATCCAAAGTTGTACGTCAGTTTCGATCTTTTGCTCGTTTCTTCGTTTTGTTTGCTTGATTAGGATAAAGGAAAGAAGTGTAATTAAAGGAGAGAATATGATGGAGAAATACATTTGTACTACTTGCGGTGTGCAATATCCGAAAAGTGAACATGTGCCTGAAAGTTGTTCGATATGCCAGGAAGAGCGGCAGTATGTCAATCCGAATGGACAGGAATGGACGACGCTCCAAACGATGGTCGAGAGCGGTTACTATCGAAACGAAATCAAGCAAGAAGAGGAAAACCTGTACAGCATCACCACCACACCGAGTTTCGGTATCGGACAGACGGCTTATCTGGTTCGTCAAAATGGCTTCAATATTTTATGGGACTGCATCACGTTCTTGGACCAAGAGACGATCGATACCATTGAAAAACTGGGAGGAATCGACGCGATCGCTTTGTCACACCCTCATTATTATTCGTCGCAGGCAAATTGGGCTGAAACCTTTGAAGCTCCGATTTATATCCATGAAGACGATCGGCAATGGGTGATGGAGCCGTGTGAGCGGATAAAATTCTGGGGAGGCGAAGAGCTGCCGTTTGAGTCCGGTATCACTCTCCATCGTCTTGGCGGTCATTTTAAAGGTGGAGCAGTTATGCATTGGTCGGATGGAAACAGTCAGAAAGGGATCCTGTTGAGCGGGGACATCATCCAGGTGGTTGCGGACCAGGACTGGGTAAGTTTCATGTACAGCTACCCGAACCAGATCCCGCTGCCAGCAAGGAAAGTGGAAGAAATCGCAGAAAAAGTGCATGGTTTGACTTTTGACCGGATCTACAGTGCCTTCCTTAAAAGCGTGAGGACTGAAGCGAACGAAGCGGTGCAGCGATCTGCACGAAGATATGTAGATGCGATTGAAGGAAAGCTGTTCAATACGTGAAACAACAAATGAAAAAAGAGGCTGGGGCAAAACTATAACTGCCAACAGAAAAACAATAAAATAGATTGGAGAAAATGAAAGACAAAAAGCGTAGACAACATCCGTAGACTCTTGCGGGAACAGCACGAGTCGAAGACCCCGCAAGAAAGCAATTTGTGCTTTCTGAGGAGGCTGAGGCCGTGCCCGCGGAAAGCGAAGGATGTTGACGAAGCGGAACCTTCATTTATTACCACTGAAGAAAACCCGGACAAATTGTTCGGGTTTTCTATTGTACAAAGTTCATTTGTTCCAGCCTCTCTCTTATTTTGCGTTTATTTTTCTGCAAATCCTGTCGGCAACACGCTCGATGATATGGAAGGCTGTTTGCTGATTCAACTTTGTTGAAGGATTCTATCATAGAGATATGGAAATTCTATATAATTCCATAAAGAAGAACTGGTCTAGGAAGAATCATTTGATTGAGAGGATGGCCAAATGGATAAAACAATGTTCTATTTCTGGGTAGTTGTCATCGCTGTCATTTCTTTTTTTACAGGTGAAATCGCAACCTTCATGATGTTATTTTTAATTTTAATCACGTTGAGAGAAATGCATCAAACACTGCTTTCCTTTTACAATGATTGGAAAAGAAAGTATATGTAACGGGGAGCAAGCATAATTGTATGGGGTGGATCATGGAACTTAATTTTAAACGCTTAATTGATATTAAAGATGTAGATGAATGGAAGAAAGCATACACCCAGGAGATCGAGAAACTTGATCAACTTTACCAGGAAGAGGAGCGGATCTATTACAAGCTGTACGCTCAGGGTGAACAAGATCCTAGGCTAGATGACATTCAAAGGATCAAGCATGAATGGATGACAAATGAGTTCTCGAAAACTAACTTATCCTACTGGAAAGAAATTTTACAAGATGATCCAGTGTGGCATCGACGTCTGCATGTTTTTCTGACCAAGATGACTGAGGAAGAGGTGGACAGTCATCCAGAACTTGTTGAAATACAAAAAAGACTGCAATCGAACCTTATGGAGAGTACGTTTATTGTAAACGGAAATGAATATAATCTCGGTACCGTTCATTCAACAATTATGGAAAATCCGAATCGTGAACTTCGCAGGCAACTTTTATTAGAATCCAAAAGAATAGGAAGAGAGAATGAGGGTTTATTCCGAACATTGATCCAGAAACGGAATGAACTTGCGAAGGGTCATGGACATGTAAACTATTATTTCTTCAGATGCAACCTTAAAGAACTCGACATTGAAGCTTACATAACGGAAATGGACATTCTATTAGAAAAATCAGCAGACTCCTCTAGTTACTGGGATAAGAGAATAAAAGAAAGATTCGGTTGGGAAACGATTCATCAGTCTGACCAATATTATTCAACGTTCAACTTTCAGCAACTTCAAACAAGAAGCTTTGATTCTAATCGAATGAAAGAGGCATTAAGCGATGCAGCCAATAGTCTAGGTGTACTTTTGCGTCAACTTCCTGTATCCATTGAAGGTTTGGAGATTCCCTATGGTGGTTTCTGTATCAATATCAATCCAAAGGAAATCAAGCTGGTCTTCAACAAAAGGGATTCGTACTCTGTATTTCTCTCGGGAATCCATGAGATGGGTCATGCCATTGATGGTCATTATAGCTCTTTCCAATATCCGGAACTGTATCGCTTTTATTCGAGTATTGCGGCTGAAGGTGTAGCCGAATTATTCCAAACGATCATCACGGATCAATCGTTTCTTCTAAAAAACTTCGATATTCAGGATGAAGAGTATACCCAAATTGAAGAAGCGGATCATTTGTTGAATTTGAATATGGTGAAAATGAATCATTATTATAGCCTGGTCGAATATGAAATGTATAAAAAACCTGAGAGAAGTTTCGAGGAAGTTGCAGCAGAATGCTATAGACATGTATTCGGGTTTGAGGGGGAAACGTTCCATCCGGCAAGCGAGATGTTTTACGTCGAGAATCCTGCTTTTTTCCAGGATTATAACTTTGCGCTATCCATTAGAGATATGATCCGTAGTAAATTCAAGATTAAGAGTCCTTACGGAAAGGTTGATGTGTTTCAAGAGCTCCTTGAAAAATACATCGAACCGAACCAGTTGTATACCTGGCAAGAACGGGTTGAGCGCCTATGCGGAGAACCTCACACCTTTTCGAGCTTGCAAGAAACACTGAATGGTAGGAAGATTTTCAATACATGAAGATTTAAGAAACGATTAATATTTTGTATAGATGCATTTAAGGACTGAGCGATATCCTGTGGATAGTAACAATACATTATTCACAGGAGGGATTCACATGCATCATTTCGGTTTTTTCCCCTGGTTTGTTTTTCCGATCTTTTTCATACTCATCGCGATTTTTGTTACGAACCTCATTTTATTACGAAAAAATGGGCAATGGTATCGGAGCGGGTCATACAATGCGATGGAAATGCTCGAAAAAAGATATGTCAGTGGCGAAATCGACGAAACCGAGTTCAAAAGAATCAAAGAAAACTTAAAATGAATCAGAGACACCGCCCGATTCGAGCGGTGTTTCTGTATGGTGCAGCCAGCAATTCCATAGGATATGATTGGAGTAGGTGGAAGGAGGCTAAGAAGGATGTCAATACGAAAAAAACTGATCCTGTCAAACATAGCAATGATTGTCATTCCTGTTATTTTATTTGTCGTAGCCGTTTTACTGATCATATCGCTGGTTTTCGGTGGATCTGATGAAATTTGGGGCCCTGGAAATAAATCTGGGTCGGATGTTGTGGAGCAGGAATTTACTGAGTTGAAGAAGATCGCATCTATATCACCACATGAACTGGAAGATGAAACCTCCCTCAATGACTTTGCTCATGAATTGGAAACCACTGGATCTTCATTGATTGTTAGAAAAGCTGGAGAAATCATCTATCAATCTAAAGACGTGGATAAGATATCTTCCAACGACCTCCCTGCTTATGGCAATGATCGGTTTCAACGGCCTGTACAATGGATTGCTGGCCATCCGATTTCACTTCGGTCCTATGACTTTTACTTTGATGATGGAGCAGAAGGAACGATTTTCCTATTACAAAATCCTGATTCTATGGACCATTTCAGCATTTTCCCAATATTGTTCGGGATTCTCCTTCTGATTTTGATCGGTACAAATATATTACTCAGCTTTCTGATGTCAAGAACCATCCTCAACCCGGTGAATGAATTGACTCTAGCTTCCAGACGTATAAGTGAAGGGGACTTGGACTTTGAAATCAAAACTAAGAAAAAGGATGAGTTAGGTGAACTTTCGCGTACGTTCGACCAAATGAGGCTCAAATTGAAAGAGTCGATCAACCTGCAATTACAATATGAAGAGAATAGAAAGGAACTTGTTGCTAATATCTCTCATGATCTGAAGACACCAATTACCTCAATTAAAGGGTATGTAGAAGGGATTCAAGAAGGTGTAGCGAATACACCTGAAAAAATGGATCGATATTTGAATACGATTTTTACAAAAGCTGTGGATATGGATCATCTGATCGACGAACTTTCTTTGTATTCAAAATTAGATTTGAACCGGTTGCCTTACGACTTCCAAGAAGTAGACTTCCGTTCATTTATGGGAGACTTGATGGAAGAGGTTGAATTTGACCTTGTCCAGAGAGGAGTCGGACTTACCATTGAAGTTGATGAGACAGGATCTTACCATGTGTTAGCTGATCGGGAGAAGATCAAAAGAGTTGTCATGAATATCCTGAATAATAGTTTGAAATATCTTGATAAAGAGGATAAGACGATCACGATACGATTGGAAAGTACAAAAGAACAAGTCATCGTCCAAATTCATGATAATGGTTCAGGTATTCGAGAATCCGCGCTTCCTTTCATTTTCGACCGATTTTATCGTAGCGAACCTTCTCGAAATACTGGAACAGGTGGAAGTGGTCTCGGACTGGCGATTGCTAAACGGATCGTAGAGGACCATCAGGGGAAAATATGGGGGGAAAGCAAGCCGGGAAAAGGCACTCGTATCTTTTTTACGATAAAAAAGATTTAAAGATAAGAGGTGGTTGCCATGAAAAAAGTATTGATCATTGAAGATGATAAGAGCATTGCAGAGCTGGAACGTGATTACCTTGAAATCAATGGCTTTGCCACAGAAATCGAAACATCTGGTGATAGGGGACTGGAAAAAGCCATGAACGAAGATTATTCACTCATCCTGCTCGATATCATGCTTCCTGGTAAAGATGGATTTGAAATTTGTAAAACCATTCGGAAATCAAAAGACATACCTATTTTGCTTGTAACTTCCAAAACCGAAGATATCGATAAAATCCGTGGGTTAGGATTGGGGGCAGATGATTATATTGTTAAACCTTTCAGTCCTGGTGAACTTGTTGCAAGGGTGAAAGCACACCTGACAAGGTATGAGCGTTTTCTTGGAAAGGATCGAGAAGAAGATAAGCTGCACATCCGTGGGTTGAAAATTGAGAGAAACACTCGACGTGTGTGGATGAACGAGAAAGAAATCACCCTTACAGCTAGAGAGTTTGAGCTTTTGTTGTTTTTGGCAAACCATCCGGATCATGTATTCAGTAAAGAACACTTGTTTGATAGAATATGGGGGCTCGATTCATTGGGGGATATTTCGACGATCACAGTCCATATAAGAAAAATACGTGAAAAAATCGAAGCTGATCCTTCGAATCCTCAGTATATCGAAACTGTCTGGGGTGCAGGGTATCGCTTTAAAGCATGAGGCACATCTATTGAATCTAAAATCGCAAAAGGGCATTTGTGGATTTTTAAGATTTTTTTAAGAAATTCTTCAACGTGAATTTAGGAATGGTCCTTATCCTGTTTATAAATTCATTTTATACAGGAGGTCCATTTCTGATGAAAACAGGATTAAAGATGAAAAGAGTCTTTCTGACACTCCATTTGCTGTTTGCAGGGATCATGTTAGGATCTACTGTCGTCTTCTTGATTTTGAACATTGCTGCTGCAGCTACGGATGATCAGCAGATTTTGATGGCGTCATATACGAGTATGAACGTATTGAGCAGGACTTCGATAAGAGCTTCAACGATCGGTACAGTGATTTCCGGTATTTTGCTTTCGGCTATGACCCAATGGGGTTTTGTACGCTATTATTGGATCATCGCCAAAGAGGTGTTGACGATCTTTGCCATTGCAATCGGTATGGTCGGAATCTATGTTTGGTCACTCAATGGTTTGACAATGGTGGAAAACGATGGCCTCAATTCGCTGCAAAACCCTGAGTTCGTAACCAATCAGATCGAACTGGTCATTGGCATCATTCTTCAAATCATTTTTCTCGTAACGATGTACATCCTTTCTGTCTTCAAGCCATGGGGGAGACGGAAATCGTAAAGGGGTTGTAAATTAAGCCTTTTCCGACAAGGTTCATCAACAGAAACAAAAAGAAAAAACCAATTGAGCTGAGCATCGTCCAGCTTCTATTGGTTTTTCTATACAACACTATTCAACTTGTGCTAGCAGTGCAATTAATGGTTCCTCTTCCATCCAGATTTCAAAGTGGTTCATGACATAGTCGATTGCTTCGTTTTCGTCTCCCATCCCAATATACATCGGGGGTTCTGGAGGTATTTCCTTGCGGTCAAGCATGAATTCCTTAACATGTGGATTGACTGAATCCGCTTCTTTCAACAATTCCAATGTTTTACCAAAGTTCCGTGTTTCTTTATATTCCAAAAGTGCCTTGTTGAACGCGAAGTTTGCTGTTACTTCGTCATACTCTTTGATCAGCTCTCGTGCTTCTTCATACAATCCTTCTTCGATCAGATTTGGGAGTAGGACGTAGCGGACACCCTGATTATCCATCGGATTTTCCTCAAGAAGTTCTCTCAGTAAATCTAATGCGAAGTCACGTTCTTCCAGCTCCAATTCACATTCAGCATAATTGAACTTTGCAGTCATATACGGTCGTGCTTCCATAACCATCCATAAATGCCCTTTGTTTTCATTGATGAAATTCTGGCCGAGTTTCTCTTGTTCTTTAATCATGATATCAAAAAAGAATCCTGCCTGTTCTTCTATATCAAACTCCCCGTCCAAGTCTTCAAGCAATGATGGGTTATCTTCGATTTCAGGTTTGATTTCCTCCATGAACTCAATGAATGATCGGCTACGTGTTGAAATCGTTGGGGCAGTCACGCCATACTTTTTGGCAATCTCCTTTTGTGTGACTTGGCGTTCTTCAAAGTACGTATGAGCGACATATTCCAATCCAGCCGCATAGGACTCAGGCTTTGTGATTTGCGGAAACGTGTAACTGCAATAATCGACCCATAGCTTATAAAATACACACATTTCTTCGTCTGAAAACATCTCAACTGTATTCCGTTCAAAACATTCCCAAACCTCTGCTTCCAATGGAGTGAGATCTTCATCATAATCATCAAACTCATCCAATTGCTCAAGCCCATACATCAGTTTGAACCCTTCCTGGATAATCTCAGGGAAATGTTCTACAAGGTTTATTTGCGGTGGCAATTGATGATCAATCGAACATATTTTTTCTGTAAGTTCTCCTATGACTTGAAATGGGACGAAAATCGGTGGTCCATTGATAAAGAGCTTTTCTTTGAAAGGGAGTAATGCTCCAACTAAATAATATCCATCCATAGGCGGACCATCTGGAATATTCTCTAATACTGCGACGTGCTTCTCTTCAGGTTTGATAGGATCAACTAACGTACATTGATTGTTTGCATGGTTTTCTATCCGATAGAGTGATGGTTTAGATTGGAGCCATTCTTCAACCGTCTCACGTTCCTCATTTGATAGTCTAGTATTTTTAAGAAAAAGCTCTGCGGGCGTCTCTTCACCAGAAACAGGCATGTGAAATGTGCTCCAGGAATAAGAGGCTTCAAGAATATATTGAGTATGCTCCTTATCGAAAGAAGGGATATCGATCCTTTCATACAACAAGTCTTTCAATGATTCGTTTTCAAGCACGGTATATTCCATCAACTTATTATAAAGTTTGAAGAATTCGCGCTGTTTCTTTTCGTGGAAAAAATCGATGACATTATCATCGTTTTCGAGACAACATTTTTTATATTTTTTACCGCTGCCACAAGGGCAAAGATCGTTCCTGCCAACTGTTTTCATCAAGGTGACCTCCTTCTACCTAGAATACTATCATGAAAAGCTACCAGTGAAAAAGAATTCCCCAAAGATGGTCATGTAGCAGAATTTTCTTTAAATCTTCACACATTACTTTGGGTCAGCAGGTTTAGAATGGAAGCAGAGACGTTAACACTATGAATAATCAATAGGAAGGACTTGGATATATGAAAAAAATGAACCGGTGGATTCCGTTTTTGATTATGACTATTGCGTTGACAGCTTGCGGCGATCGTGAACAACATGCGGAGCATAAGGAAAAGAAAGAGGTTTCAACTGAAATGTTGGAAGTTCAGCTTCATGGCCCTGATACACTTGTTAAAAGTGAAACTGGACACTTCGAGGCTGTAGTGATACAAGGGGATGAAAAAGTCGAAGATGCGGAAGAAGTCGAGTTTGAAATATGGCTGGAAGGAGCCAAGGAAACAAGCATCAATCTTGAAGCTGAAAATGAAGGTAACGGCGTTTATTCAGTAAAACACTCTTTTGAACAGGAAGGTGAATATATTGTCCAGTCCCATGTAACAGCACGGGACATGCATACCATGCCGACGAAAAAGGTGATTGTCAGCAACGAATAGAGGTGTTCACATGAAAAAAATATTTAGTTTGATCTGTATGATGATGGTTTTAGCAGCTTGTGGAGAAGAGGAATTGGAAAAACCAGATGATTTCAACTTCGAGGTCCAATCGTTCAATTTTACAAACCAGGACGGAAAGACTGCCAGTTTGGAAGATTTGAAGGGAAAGGTGTGGGTGGCTGATTTCATCTTCACAAGCTGTAAGACGGTGTGCCCTCCGATGACGAATGGTATGGCCAGCCTTCAGAAGAATATTGAGAAGGCAGGATTAAAAGATGTGCAAATCGTTTCATTCAGTGTGGACCCTGAAGTGGATACACCGGAAAAATTGAAAGAATTCGGGAAAAAGCATCATGCTGATTTTTCCACCTGGCATTTTTTAACCGGTTATGAACAAGGAGAAATCGAAGAGTTTGCCGAAAAGAGCTTTAAAGCTGCTGTACAGAAAACATCTGCTTCCGATCAGGTGTCACATGGGACCTCTTTTTACCTCGTAGATCAAAACGGAACTGTTGTAACCCGCTATAGTGGGACGAATCGGTCAGATGAAGATGATAAAGCGGTTATTCAAGACATTAAAGCACTTCAACAATAACGGAAGCTAAGAAAAGGGGAGACGAGGTTGTACAAGATCAGAGCAGAACATGAAACTGATATTCCTAAGATAAAAGAAGTGAATGTCCTTGCGTTTGGGCAAGAGAATGAAGCAAGATTGATTGAAGGGATCCGTAATTCTGACGCGTTTATTCCAGAGTTGTCGCTAGTTGCTGTAACAGAAGATGGAGATGTAATCGGGCATATCCTTTTCAGCAGGATCTCTATAAAAACAGCTGGCGGTAGTGAACCAACGCTAGCCCTTGCACCTATGGCTGTAAAACCTGACTGGCAAAATAAAGGCATCGGTTCTGCATTGGTACAGGAGGGGCTTCAACGTTGTGTAGAGGCAGGTTTCGATGCGGTCATCGTTCTCGGCCATTCGAAGTTTTACCCAAGGTTCGGTTTTGTCCGTGCGAGTACGAAAGGAATCCACCCACCATTTGAAGTTCCGGATGAAGCATTCATGGTCTATGAAGCTATGCCTGGTATATTGGACGGAATCGAAGGCACAGTGCAATATCCAGAAGCTTTTTCAGCAGTCTAGTAAATGACCAAGCTGTTATTTCAAGAGGATGATGCTTGAAAGAGTGCTAGACAGAAAAATTTAGCGGACACCAGAGCCACTATTTCTGAACAAAGCAGCTGATTTTCAATACTTTTCACAAGATAAGGTCTTTGTGTCTGCTATTTTTGTGCATCAATAGAAAATTGGATGAATATTCCTATTGACCTCGAAATTGGTCAAGATGTCCTGAATTACTCATCTCAACACATTCAAATATGGAAAGAATTGCGGGCAATTCTTCCTCAGTAAGTTAGATTGCGGGTCTTTTTTACTAAATTGCACAAGATACCCTCGAAATTGTACAAGATGCCTTCGGAATTGCTCAAGATGCCTTCGGAATTGCTCAAGATGACTCAGAAATTGCTCAAGATGGTCCGGGACAGACAAATTGCAAGTGGCTCGCATGGGGTTAAGCTTTCCGTCGTCTACGCTTAACAAGAATGTATACCAACAAGCCAAAACCTGCTACTAAGATGATCGGCCAGGCACTTTGAAAAAATGACTTAGCTTGTCCGTCTGTATTTTGAGAGGGGGCAGTTGAGCCAGTCATCATGAGTTGCTCATAAAAATTCTTTTTATAGACCTTTTCATTAACGACATTTCCATTCATCACTTGAATCATACCATTCGGACCGCCGACGGGTGTCGGGAAGTGGAATCCTTCGTTTTCCTCTAAAAACAGCAAAAATCCCCCGCCTTCTTGTTGAAACTCTTCTACCCTGCCTTTGTCAAAAGCATCGATTCAGGCAGTGATGATCTCATCCGCGTCCCCTTTGAATACTTTTTGAACATTGAAATCATAGCCGCCGAAAATCTTTTTCCCTTTATCGGTAAACCTGAAAAGTCATATGTACCAAGCACTATGATATTCGCTTTTCTTTCTACTTGCTCAGGTTTCATTTCTTCCCAACTTGTTGCATGAGCAGGCACACTGTTCAAAAGAATCAAAAACACTATCACAAAATAAAAGTTGATCCGTTTCATTCCCTACCCCTCATTTCTTCTTGTAATGTTTCCCTATTTCCATACTATTCTCCTTTTTAATATTTTTAGGTTAAAGTTTTCTTTTGGTCGTTCGGGGGTATTTAAAGGCCATGGAAGAAGAAGGGAGTTTTTAGGATGATGGACACGATTCGTGCAAAAATCAAAACAAGTGAAAAAGTGAGAGATGCAAGTAACGATGTAAAACCTTGGATCAAAGGGTTTGCACGATTTGGGTACTTCGCAAAAGGGACTGTATACATACTTATCGGGCTCCTTTCAATGATGGCCGCTGCAGGGATCGGGGGCAGCACATCTGATACAAGCGGCGCCTTTGCGTCTGTTGCGACTAAACCCTTTGGAGAAGTGTTACTCTGGATCGTGGGGGTCGGTTTGAGCGGTTATGTCTGTTGGCGCCTTATTCAAACTTTCATGGATCCAGAAAATAAAGGCACCGGCCTAAAAGGAACCGGAGTCCGCCTCGGTTATTTCATCAGTGGCGTCATCTACGCCAGTTTATCTTTGAAAGCCTTCAAGTATGCAATGCATGCCGGTGATACAGGGAGTTCACAGCAAACCTATACAGCAAAATTAATGAGCCAGCCCTTTGGTATCTGGTTTGTAGGTATCATCGGTGTGATCATTGTAGGCTTTGGATTGAGACAGATGCAAAGAGGATATAAAGAGAAGTTCACTCATAAATTCAAAATACATGAGATGAGTTCAAATGAATTGAGAGTCGGAAAAAAGATTGGAAGGATTGGGTTGATGGCCCGCGGGTTTACTTTCGTTATCATTGGGTTCTTTTTAGTTGTTACGGCATGGACAGCAGATCCTGATGAAATGATCGGCCTGGATGGTGCGCTTGGTAAAATTTCATCCCAGCCTTACGGTCAAATCATGCTTGGAGTCATCGCTGTAGGTCTGTTCTTATATGGAGTCTTCCAGGTTTGGAAAGGAAAAAGCAGACATATGAGAATCGAATAGATTTTAGGAAAGGAGCAGCCTTACGGGGATGCTCTTTTTTTGTATTTAAAGAAGGTATAAGGACCACTAAAGCTCACCCAACGTCAAGAGCCTGAAGTTTCCTTTATGTTTTGGGTGGGAATTAGCCTTCTTTAACTGTATTTGGAAGGAAGTGTGAAGAGAATCGTAGAATTATTACATAGAGGAGTGGTTTTATGCCGACATGTCAAAATTGCCACCATGAATGGACATGGAGACAAACCTTTAAAAAACAGTGCCGGTTCAATAATAAAATGACCTGTCCATATTGTGGCGAAGAGCAATACATATCAGCAAAAACCCGCAGAAATATGGTTGGTTATTTGGTCCTAGTACCTTTCATTCTATTATGTGTAATGGCAGCCATCGACTTCTTAATCATCGATGTACCTGCAATGGCACTATACTTATCGAATGTTTCTGTTTTTGCTGCAATGATTTTCATTTCTCCATTTTTTTTGGAAGTGACGAACACCGAAGAACCTCTTTGGTGATTATAAACATAGAAGGTGAATTCTAAATGCTTGAAATGTTTTCGATTAACCTGACCCCATTCAACCAAGAGAGAAATGTACGGGTTTACCTCCCAAAATCCTATGATAATTTGGATCAACATTACCCAACCATGTACATGCATGATGGGAAGAATGTATTCCGGGACGAAGATGCGGCGGGTGGTAAATCATTGGAACTTGAAAATTATCTAGACGAGCACAATATTGACTTGATTGTGATCGGAATTGATCAGCCCTCAACATTTGAAGAGCGCGTCAACCAGTATTGTCCCTGGGTGAACGGGGAGTACTGTAAAACAAAATTTGGTGATGAGCGTGAACTTGGCGGTAAAGGCAAAGAGTACATCAAGTTCATTGTGAATGAACTGAAACCGCTCATCGACGAAAAGTACAGAACGAGGACGGATCATACTATGATGGCTGGAATTTCTCTAGGCGGGTTGATTTCTACATATGCCGCATGCATTTATCCAGGCATTTTCACCAAAGTCGCTGGGTTATCCTCGGGGTTTTGGCGCAACCAGGAAGAGATCGAATCTTTGATAAAAAAAGCGGATTTCTCCAAAATCGAAGGAATCTATCTCGATTGCGGCACGACGGAAACGAATGATGAGTATATCAATGCCGGGTTCCTCGATTCGAATCGACGCATTTATTCGCTGCTTGAAGAAAAGGTGTCCAATACAACTTTCAATGTAATAGATGAAGGAGAACATAACTACAACGCCTTCCAAAAAAGAGTGCCAGCATTCACCGGATTCATTCTTCAAGATCAGGTGAAAACAGAACTGCAATCTTAAAGCATTAAACGAAGCAATCAATGATAATCGGAAATCTTCTGGATATAACTGCATATTCATCTATCTTACAAGACAATGGGGTTGGATAATACCAACCTCATTTTTATATACAAGATTTTGTTATCAACATTTGATCATTCGACATCTGTACAGACGAGCGATAAGAGTGAGGATATTACAGAAATACAAGTCCCAAGCACAAATCTTTATTTATACCAGATATTACATTATAATAATTATAAAAAGATATTGATTTTTTCTTGATAAGTGATATCATTTGTTTTGTACTCAATTAATAGATGAGGTGATTGAAGAATGTGTAAGAATAAGAAGCATTTGACGACAAGCTGGGGTGCGCCAGTTGGGGACAACCAGAACTCGATCACGGCCGGTTCTCGTGGTCCGACGCTAATCCAGGATGTACACCTCCTTGAAAAATTAGCTCACTTTAACCGTGAACGTGTTCCGGAACGTGTTGTCCACGCGAAAGGGGCAGGTGCTCATGGTTATTTCGAAGTGACGAATGATGTGAGCAAATATACGAAAGCAGATTTCTTGTCTGAAGTAGGAAAGAAGACACCACTTTTCGTCCGATTCTCTACTGTTGCAGGAGAACACGGTTCTGCAGATTCAGTCCGCGATCCACGTGGTTTTGCAGTGAAATTTTATACCGAAGAAGGGAACTATGACCTGGTTGGAAACAATACACCAGTCTTTTTCATCCGTGATGCAATCAAGTTTCCTGATTTCATCCATACACAAAAGCGTCATCCGAAAACACACTTGAAGAACCCGAATGCGGTTTGGGATTTCTGGTCCCTTTCTCCAGAATCGTTACATCAGGTGACGATTCTCATGGCTGACCGAGGTATTCCGGCAACTTACCGTCATATGCACGGATTCGGAAGCCATACGTTCAAATGGGTCAATGCCGATGGAGACGGTGTCTGGGTGAAATATCACTTCAAAACACAGCAGGGAATCAAGAATCTGACAGAAGAGGTCGGGACGAAGATTGCTGGGGAAAACCCGGATTACCATACAGAGGATCTTTTCAATGCGATCGAGAATGGCGACTATCCTGAGTGGAAGCTTTATGTTCAGATCATGCCGCTGGAGGATGCAAACAGTTATCGCTGGGACCCGTTCGACGTGACGAAAGTCTGGTCCCAAAAGGATTACCCGTTGATTGAAGTCGGAAAAATGGTCTTGAACAAAAACCCGGAAAACTACTTTGCTGAAGTTGAACAAGCGACGTTCTCACCAGGGACACTCGTACCAGGAATTGATGTTTCTCCTGATAAAATGCTTCAGGGTCGATTGTTTGCTTACTCTGATGCACATCGTTACCGCGTGGGGGCGAACCACAACGCACTACCGATCAATCGCCCGAAAAACGAAGTGAACAACTATCAGCGTGATGGTCAAATGAGATTCGATGACAATGGCGGCGGTTCCGTTTATTACGAGCCGAACAGCCAGGGGGGACCAGGCGAATCTCCTGGAAATAAACAAGCAGCATACCCTGTATCTGGAGTGGCAGAAAGTGTTCCATATGACCACAACGACCATTACACTCAAGCAGGTAATCTATACCGCTTGATGGATGAAGGCGAGCGTGAACGGCTTGTGAAAAATATCGTCGACGCGATGTCCGGTGTTGAATCGGATGACATCAAGCTTCGTCAGATCCAGCATTTCTATAAAGCCGATCCTGAATACGGTGAAAAAGTCGCTCAAGGCTTAGGATTGGCAGTACCGCAAGAAGTTAAATGAAAAGGTGAGGTCAGAAGGATGACAAACGTGTCGTCCTTCTTTCTATTTGGATCTTTTCTAGTTGCTTTTGAGTCATTTTAAAAAACTCACATTGTGCAAATTGATTGAAGAGCAAGGTGCGAGACTCCTCGAAAATGAAAATCGCATTTTCTTCGTGTGATGTTACGCTGCTGAAGCTTTCCTTGTCCTGTGGGCTCACCGCATGCCCGCGGAAAACGATCATCCTGGAGCGGAAATCAATGAATTTTAAAGAAAACTTGGCGAGACCAAGCCTTTTGTAGGTCGAGCCTTAGTTGCCCTTATACTGAAGAAAGTATTTTATACTTTCTTTAAGTGAATATTTTATACTTAACCTATCTATTACGGATGGTATAATAAAAGTAAAATCGAAAGGAGGTTGGATTATGGAACAGGTTTTAAAACAAATATTGGATGAGTTAAAAGTGATGAAGACAGATATGAGTGAACTAAAATCGATGAAGACGGATATGACTGAATTGAAATCTGATATGAATGACTTAAAAGAAGGACAACATAGATTAGAAGTTGGTCAAGCTAGATTACAAAAGAACCTGATTGAAAGCCTGGGATCATATACAGATAAGATTATAGAGCATGTTGAGAATAAGACGGAAGTATTAAACAAAAGAGTATATCGCGTCGAATCAGAAATTGAACGATTGAGCAGATAATAGAGGACCTATATATAAACAAAGAAAAACTCAGAAACATTGCCTGAGTTTTCCCTGCAATACTTATTTAATCTGATCCCATAAAGATTTTAACGACTTTCTGTACATCTCTCCTCATTGGATCTCTTCCATCTCTACAGGGTTACCCTCCAACCATTGGTTAAAGTAGTCTTCGGTTTCAGGTCCGATGACTTTTATAAAAGCGGCTAGCATGTCTTCCTTCGTTGCAAATCCAAACTGTTTATTTTCATAGTAATAAGCGAGTGCTTCGTTCATTTTTTCCACACCGTACTCTTTTTCCAGGGTATTGAACATCTGTGGTCCAACTCCGTAGATGAGCGCAGCATAGAGCTCACTATCCTGGAATTCCGTTGTCGGACTTTCAATGGTGTGACCGTTCCTCGAGAGAGCAGGCAATTGTGCAGTTTTCTCTGCATATCGCTCCGCATGTTCAACCGCAAGACCTGGTTCATACTCTTTTAAAAATTGCAGTGTCGAATAGTTTGTCAGGCTTTCATCGAGCCATGGGGCTTCGATCGGGTTGTTCCCTACAACCGCATACCACCATTGATGAGCGATTTCATGCACAATGGTCGGAATGAAGAATTTTTCTCCCGTCTGGTAATAATCACTGTTGACGACTGTCATCCCTGGATATTCCATGCCCAAGAATGTACGAGGACCGGGAACCACGTCGAATTCTTCATAAGGATAGTCGCCGAATGATCTTTCAAAATGCTTAAAAGCTTCGACTGCAGCAGAGTGATAGGTTTCAAATCCTTCCTCCGAATCAGGTGTATACCAACTCCGGATGGTAATGCCATCAACTTCCTCACTTTTTACCTGATATGTCTGATCCATCACACACATCGCAAATTCCCGGACTTTTTCAGCTTCGAATTCATAGGTTTTCTTCGTTTCATATTCGATTGGTTCAGATGTCTCCACGCCCGTACTTGCAATTTGATATGCTTTCGGAAGGGTGACATTGACAGTATAATCCGCTGGTTCATAGTAGCCTGAGTCGCCGACTGGGTGAAACTCGTTCTTATACCATCCGTCATCTTCATACACAGCTCGGATCGGAAGCCAATTCGCAAAATAGATATTGTTTTCTGTATAGGAAAAGATCCCTTCATTGAATGGAACGGTGATATCGAATTCCATCGTCAGCTCAATGGTCTCGTTCTCTTTCCAGTTTTCAAGTGGGATTTCAAGTATCGTGTCTTCAAGAGTATAGTCAGTGACCGATCCATCAAGGGTGATTTTTGTAAAACCTAATCCGCCCGGTTCAGGTGCTGGACCTAAGTAATCACGCCAGCCTTCACTTGTCAATTTGTCAAGGTCATGAAACTTGTTACCGAGCACCTGAAAATAGATTTTATCCTGAGTCTTGCCAGTATCGTTCTTCGTATAAACTTTCATAGTCGCTTTAGCCGTTCTCTCATCAGGAAATACTTCAACGTCCACCTCATAAGCTGTATTCACATCTACCAGATCGGGCTTGGAGCTGAACACAGAAAGGAGATCCGTTCGATCCTCTGCAACATACAAAACGACGGCCAACCCCACTCCAATCATCCCGATAACCCATAAGATTTTTTTCATAAAAACCCCCAAATACATCTTTTTACATGTTTATCTAAGTATAATTTTCAACAGCTAGAAGATATTCCCTTTTCAAAATGAGTAAAGAATGTTTCATTGGCGAAAATTGTGGAAGAACTAGAATACTACATGATTAAAATATCCGATTCACAAGGAGACTCTATGTTTGATTTTGTCGTACAACTCATTAAAGATTTCGGGGTATGGGGATTGCTTGCAAGCCTTGCGTTAGAAGCATCGTCCATTCCATTTCCAGGAGGGCTGGTCACTCTTACCTTCGGCTACTTCCTCAACCTTTCCCTGACGGAGGTTTTCTCTTATTCTATGCTAGCTAGTGGTGTGTATACTGCGTTCAGTTTCATACCTTATGGAATCGGATATAAGCTCGAAGATAAATTGAAAGAGAAGACGAATGCTCGTAAAATCGAGAGGGCGCAGCGTTGGTTCCAAAAGTGCGGGATTTGGAGTATCGCTTTCACACGGCCGATCGGTCTTGGGAATTACATTTCGTATGTCGCCGGTGTCAGTAAAGTGAACCGGTTGAAGTTTTCGATCCTCACCCTAATCGGAATCCTTCCGTGGACTGCAACAATGCTGTGGCTCGGAAGTACAGGTAATCTGAAATCTGTGACAGGCTTTCTGGATGAATTTCAAATGTATGTGTTCATTGCCCTCGGTTTTGCTGTCAGCGGGTTTATCGTGTACCGTTATTATAAAAGGAAAAGCTGTTCTACCAAGGATATTGTAAAAGAATAGACATAAGAGAACCGTGCAGTGTGAAACTTGTACGGTTTTCGTATGAATGAATATGTTAAAATTTGGTTGAGGTGATGCTGTCATGATAAAAATACAATTGATCAAGCCAGAAGTTACATATGGATTAAGACAAAAGATTTTACGGCCGCAACAGACATTAGAAGAATGTAAGTATGCTAGCGATGCTTCTGAGGAGTCTTTTCATTTAGGTGCTTTTGCTAATGATGTGCTGATCAGCGTCGCGTCCTTTTATCAAGAAGATAATCCACAGATCACTGGAGAAAATCAATACAGGTTGAGAGGGATGGCCACAGTTGAAACGTCCCGAGGTCAAGGTGCAGGGCGTTCATTGATTGAGACTGCTGAAAAAGAATTGAGAGGGCGCGGTACAGAGGTCTGGTGGTGCAACGCTCGTACGACGGTGAGTGGATACTACGAAAAGATGGGCTTGAAATCTATCGGTGACATATTCGATATACATCCGATCGGACCTCATAAGTTGATGTACAAGAAAATAAAATAGGAGCGTGTTTATGGGCAGGGTAGTAATCTGGGTATTTTTCGGTTTTTTCATATTTTTCGTTGTCACAGGGATCCTATCGTTTTATAGCGGAAGCCCGATTCAACCTGGTTCTGCATTCATCGATGATCACGAAATCATTGATGAGCTGGAGGTGGATGTAACTGAAGAGATGATTGAAGAGATCAATTGGGAAGTCACTCCTGATTTTAAAACCGGCAATTATATGCTAAGGGGAATTGAAAAGAAGGTAGGTTTCATTGATACTGGATTCATTGCCAACCAGGGGAACAAATACATGTGGCATTTCTGGGGTGACCAGCTTGAAGGGAACTTGTCTGTCGTAGCGGTCAATGAAAACGAGCCTTATACCCTTGTACCAGCTTTAAGTAATGGGGAAGATACTTCCTTCATGTGGTCAACTTCAGAATTGGCAGGACCGAACAACAGAGCAGATGCACACTTACCCTCCAATATGGAATTGACAGAAACGGGAAAATGGGCACTGCTCGTATTCCTGGGAGACAACTACATCGATCATATCGTGGTCGAGGTGGAATAGGTCAGGTGTACAATGCATGTGTGAATTTTGGGTATTCTGTAAACCGGCAGTTTAACGGAGTGAATGGATGCGATAGATCTTCAACAATCGGGGCAGATTGTACAGTAGCAACACCTTTCAAGAAAATTGAATATTCGTGTTAAAATTCAGATGAAGATCAAAATGAAATTGGAGTGATGATTATGAAGCCTGTTAGCATACCTGATCTTTCAACAAGACCTTTTCATTTAACTGTAGAACGTATGATGGAAACACCACCAGATGTGCTCTTCCAAGCGTGGACAAACCAGTTTGACCGGTGGTTCGCGGTACCTGGGAGCGTAATTATGCAGGGAGAAGTAAACACTACCTTCTTTTTTGAAACTGAATTTGAAAATGAACGTCATCCTCATTACGGACGATTTCTGAAGCTTGAGCAAGACAGTCTCGTCGAAATAACGTGGGTAACTGGCGCCAGGGGGACGAAGGGAGCTGAGACCGTTGTTACAGTTGAACTTGAACAATGCGGCAATGGCACCCGAATACGCCTTACACACGCAGGGTTTCCAGATGAGGAATCAAAGGACCAGCATGAACAGGCATGGCCGTTTGTACTTGAACAGCTAGACAGGTGTATGATAGAACAGTCCCAGGGGTAAACTCGAACTGCACCTATTAAACTGAAATACTTTGTTTATAAAAGTAAAAAGTATGGTACATAAGAATGAACATCAGCATGAAAAAGGCGGAGCGTAAAATGTTTCCCATCCATGCGAGAAGCAGGAATCGTATTTATCTTAAGTAGACCTCTTTTTAAAAATAAGAGTTCTACTTTTTTATTTGGCTTTGTTAAACTTCCGGGTTGATTTCCGAATAGGAGGTTTGACTGAAGCGAAATTTGCGACACACCTTCGGGAAAAGCGCGCGAAGCGAGACCCCACAGAGAGGAACTCGCGAGGAGGCTCTCGGATCGCCCGCAGAAAGGGAGTGGATTTTGCAAAAATCAACATTGGAGAAAGAGTGTACGATAATTATATTGTGATAAAGGATAATTATTTATTGTAAAACGATAAATAATAACTTATAATTATAATGACAAAAACCAAGTGAGGTGGGTTCTATGAATCGAGGTTCAACAAATTTCTTAAAGGTGGTTGTTTTTCTGCTTGCAATTCCGATTCTCGGTTTGTGCTTCTATTGGTTACCATGGATTGCAATTGATGTATCAAAAAGTAATTGGGAGTTTGCCTATTTGGTGTATCCAGTCCTGATCGGTATGTATGCATCAGCGATTCCATTTTTCATGGCATTGTATCAGGCGTTCCAACTGCTGATTTATATGACCAGAAAAAAGCGTTCTCGGAATTGTCTGTAAGAGCTTTGAAGAATATCAAAACGTGTGCCACCACAATCAGTGTCTTGTATTTGCTTTCTATCTAGTTGGGGAGAAAGACGAGGCCCCAGGAGTCATCGTTATCGGTATGGTCCTTACGTTTGCACCAATGGTGATCGCTGTCTTTGCTGCAGTTCTCCAAAGGCTTTTACAAGAAGCCATCGATATAAAATCAGAAAATGATTTAACGGTCTGAGGTGAATGACATGGCGATTATTATCAATATCGATGTGATGCTGGCTAAAAGGAAAATGAGTGTGACAGAACTTTCCGAGAGGGTTGGAATAACGATGGCGAACCTTTCTATATTGAAAAACGGTAAAGCTAAAGCAGTTCGTTTTTCAACTTTAGAGGCGATTTGCGAAGCTTTAGAATGTCAGCCAGGTGATCTTTTAGAATATAAAAGTGAAAAAGAAGATCAGTAAAGAAGATTAATGGAGGCACAAATCATGAGTGCACTTAAACAATTCGTTCGTTTTGGTTGGGAGCAAGCCCTTTCCTGTTTGTTTCCTGTCGTCATTTTTGCTTCTCTGGCAATCACACAAATCGTACCGCTTCCCCTCCTGCCACGCTATGACTGGCTGCTCCTCATCTGTCTTTTGATGCAATGGTTGATGGTACGTACTGGACTTGAAACATGGGATGAATTGAAAGTTATCACATTGTTTCATATTATTGGGCTTGCACTTGAACTTTTCAAGGTGCATATGGGTTCCTGGTCTTATCCCGAGGAAGGGTATTCCAAATTTTTCGGGGTGCCTTTGTATAGTGGTTTCATGTACGCAAGTGTGGCGAGTTATCTTTGCCAGGCGTGGAGGAGGTTGAAGGTCCAATTGGTCAAGTGGCCACCATTTTGGATCGTTGTCTCTCTAGCAGCTGCAATCTATTTGAATTTTTTCACTCATCATTATTGGATGGATGTCCGGTGGTGGTTATCGGGACTTATAATCATTCTATTTTGGCAATCATATGTCACATATGCGGTTAATGGAAGTCGCTACAGAATGCCACTCGCACTTTCTTTTCTGCTTATCGGATTTTTTATATGGATAGCTGAAAATATCGCAACCTTCTTTGGAGCATGGCAATACCCGAATCAAAGAGAGGCATGGAGTCTTGTACATCTGGGGAAGGTGAGTTCATGGCTATTACTGGTGATTGTCAGCTTTCTTATAGTGGCGACATTAAAACAAGTTAAGGGGGAAGGTTCGGCTAAGGTTTCGCAAACTGGTCTTCCTGGAGACTATAAAAAGGGAACACTTTAAGCCTGCAAGTTCCCTTTTTATAGAGTGGGATTAAGAAAAAGCTGATTAACCCCTATAAACACTGTCGCAGGTCCCTGCTTCTGGTTCATAAAAACAATGTTTTTTAAATTGACCAGAAAAAGGTTGACCGTACCATGTTTGCGGACATGGACCATATGGATTGAAATACCAAAGGCCAAATTTCGCCGGGTGTTCCCTCCAATACTCCAAATTCTTCTTTGCTAATCTTTTCTCAGCAGTCCGCGCTCTGTTATAAAATACATTACCCTTTTGAACAGCTTCAAAAGAGTAATTTCCACCTTGTACTTGATAAATGACGTCATTAATTGATCTTACATCTTTAAAGTCTAAACAATCTGCTATAGCACGATTGACAATGATATTTCCTACATATAACATTCCTTGTTTTCCTTCACCTACGGCTTCTGCTCTCATCATCCTGGCCATTAAGTCGACGTCTGAATTCGTGTATTTTACTCTTCCCATTTTTATCACCCCAAGAATAGTGTATGAAAAAAGCCTATTTTGATTTCATTATTTCTAAATTAAGATTACATCGTTATAAAGGTACAACATGAGATCTGAGTGCGTGTTAACCTGGTTCTTCCCTTCATCGCGCATTCAGAACACCAATCTGGGGGTCTGTTAACCTGGTTTTACCTTCAATCATGCACTCGGAACACGAATCTATTAAAGACGATGACAAACCATTTTGAAATATAAAGGATTGCAATAAGTGACGAATCTAGCTAAAAATCCATCAGCTTTCGACAGGATTTTGTCATGTATTTACAGAAATAAAACAGGTGGTTGAAATACATATTGTTGGGGTTGTTTTGATGCGTAATTTTTGGATTGGAATCATTGCCCTCATCTTTTTGTCGATTGGAAATTGGTATGTTCAAAGCGGAGGTTTTGTCGATAAAAGTGATTTTGAGGAGGTTGTGGAGCATACCTTGAAATCTAAAGAAGGGCTTAAGGTCATCCATAAAAATAAGAATCAGGACTACGGTGTCGTCGTTTATCATGCAGAGGACGAAGAACTGAACGAACATCTGTACCTTGGTTTTTTCAAGAAAGCGGATGGAAAATGGCATTTAGAAGGGACTTCCATTTTCGATGGTGAATGGGGGATTGATTCTGTAAATGGTTCATGGATTTATTTTGGATTAGTTACTGAACCTTCTGTCAAAAAGATATTTGTCGGTGATGATCCGGTGCCACTTCGTTCTGTAGAAGGTTCACCTCGGTACTGGTACTATTTCGAGCCCAAGGGTTACAACTATCCGATCAATGGGATCCGTTCCGATGGCTCGGAATACTGGATAAAAGAAAAATAGAATGGAGAGAGCACATGCTGAAAGAAACGATTCAATCAAATGAAGACATTATGAAAATGCTCGATTCGATGCTGCGGGATGAAGCGGCTTTTTGGGATTCCTTTTATGAAGACAGAGAGAAAGGCATTCCGTTTTTCGTGAATGTTCCTGATGAAAACCTTGTGACGTATTTTAAAAAAGGTCTGGTCCAAGCAGGTCGCGTTTTGGAACTGGGTTGCGGGCCAGGGCGTAACGCGATTTATTTCGCCGAAAATGGATGCAAGGTGGATGCCATCGATCTTTCCGAAACAGCACTACAGTGGGCAAGTGAACGAGCGGGTGAAAAAAAGGTTGATATCCGTTTTATAAAAGGCAGTCTTTATGACCTTGAAATTGAAGCAGGTATATACGACATCATTTACGACTCGGGCTGTTTTCATCACGTGCCACCACACCGAAGGCTCACCTTTCTGGCACTTGTCCAAAAAGCGTTGAAGCCTGGTGGCGAGTTTGCCATCACTTGTTTTGCAGCAGGAGAGATGGGTGCAGAGATTTCTGACTGGGAAGTTTATCGGCAACGCAGTATGAAAGGTGGACTTGGTTATACCGATGAAAGGCTGAAAGAGATTTTCACTGATTTCGAACTGATCGAACTTCGGAAAATGAAGGAAATCCAACAGCCCGCCCATACTTTTGGTGTTCCGTTTTTATGGACAGGTCTTTTTCGAAAGAAAGGAGGATAACGATGAATATACGTTCGATTGAGGAATCAGATGCGGAATCTTTTTTAAAATTGCAGCAACAATTGGATACCGAAACCGAGTTCATGATGTTCGAGCCCGGCGAGCGGGACATGGATTTGGATTATAGGAAAAAGAGTGTCAGACGCTATATCGAGGACCCGCGATCTGCTGTTTGGGTTCTTGAAAAAGAAGAGAGACTCGTCGGATTCCTTGCTGCCTTTGGGAATAAACCAAGACGCATCCAGCACCGGGCATATCTTGTGGTCGGGATTTTACAGGAAGAAGCGGGACAAGGATACGGGACGAAATTGTTCACAGAGCTTGACCGATGGGCGAAGGAAGTGGAGATCCATCGCCTTGAACTGACTGTCATGATACATAATGAAGCAGGTATCGCCCTGTATAAAAAGATGGGATTTGAAGTGGAAGGGGTAAAACGTGATGCCATGCGCATCAATGGTAACTATGTCGATGAATATTACATGGCGAAGTTGATATCAATGGATCAGGGGGATCTATGAAACTTAAATTATTGCTTATCATAATGATTATCTTAGGGATAGGGGTATATTCCTTTTTCCATATGACTGAGGAGTCCGTCGAAAAAGCGGTATCCAAAGAGATCGCAGAGACTGGGTATGATCGTTCGAAGGATCCTTATGAACTTGTCGAAGTGCCTGACTCGGATTATTATCTAGCGATTTACAATGATCCGAATCAAATGCTGGTGATGAATGTACGCAGCTTATGGGTAGGTTATGCCGCTTCGATCGATTCAGGTATAAACCTTTATGATCACATCAAAAAGGGCAGTGACCATTTCTACAATAACAAGCTGACCTTTGGGACAGTTGAAATCCCTGAAGGCAAAATAGCAACGATCGATGGCGAACCGGTCCTGACCCTGGCACTGGGCGAGTATTTCAAAGATACGAAATTTCACGCTGATTATAAGAATCTATATTTCTATCATTTAAAAACCCCGAAAGAAGTAAATGCGGGCATGTTCGAAACCATCGTCGAGGTGGAATGATAGATGAGTATGACATTTCTATTATTAACCGGATTGATCATCATTTACTTAGTCATAATAAATCGCTCAAATCTATATCAAGCTGTACCATCTCAATTCAAAATCATTGAAACGGTCAGTAAGAAACAATGGTTCAAGAACCCATGGTGGAGCGGGCTCTTATTGTTCTTGATCAATGCAGTTTATTTCGGATTGACCGGTTTGGTCCTGTTTTTGCTTCTCAATTTGATGATTCCCTATTTACATCTCATCATCATGCTGACAGCTATCATCATCAGCATTTTGACATGGATGGCGATAAGCCAGGCATGGGAAGGCAAGAGAAGTGATCGGTTGATCATGAGTTTGGTAGGAAGCAGCTTTTATGGTGCATTGGCATTCTATTTCTTGTGGGGCTTTCTGCATGTCGAACCTACTTATCCGGGTGAGGATTCCTTCATGAGAGCCATAGGATGGATGATGGGGCTTATTGTTGCGGGGACAGCGTTCATCACATGCTTCTCTTTTACAACTTTTTCGAAACGAAAAGGAATGAAGGGATGAAAGAAGGAATTAACTTCCAATCAACGAATGTAGTATGTGGAAAATAAAATAGGGAGTTGATGAGATGAAAGATGAAAGACTCGTACGTTTAGCGGATACGTTGGTGAACCATTCGCTTGAATTGCAAAAAGACCAGGCGGTGCTGATCACCGGTAGTGTAGTGGCAAAGCCTCTGATGAAAGAAATCATCCGGGAAGTATACAAGGTTGGAGGTAAACCCTTCCTGGAGCTGCAAGATGACGAATTGACTGTCGAAATTGCAAAGTCATCAAGCGAAGCATCGGTTGAAATTTTAAAAGGATGGTTAGAGAAGAAAATTGAGGATGTCGATGCGCTCATACATATCCGGGCAATCAACAATGATTCTGAAATGTCTGAAGTTCCGTCTGAAGTGATGCAGTTACATGGAAAAGTGATGAAACCGGTTCATGATGTATTGACCAATCAACGGAACTGGGTGCTGCTCGATTACCCGACTTCTGCGGGGGCACAAAAAGCGAAAATGGGTACTGAGCGCTATGAAGATTATGTATTTGAAGTATGTGGGATCGATTATGAAATGCTTGCGGAAAGACAAAAAGCTCTTCAAAATCTGATGGAGCGAACAGAAAAAGTCCGGATCGTCGCACCGAATACGGATCTAACTTTTTCAATCAAAGATATTCCAGTGGTCGCAAGCCATGGTAAACGGAATATTCCAGACGGTGAAATTTTCACCGCTCCGGTCAGGGACAGTGTGAATGGAACGATCACTTACAATACGCCTTGTCCTTATCGTGGTGTCACCTATAACAATGTGTCCTTGACTTTGAAGGATGGCAAAATCATTGAGGCGGTGGCAGATAATACAGAAAAGCTGAACGAAATTCTGGACTCGGATGAAGGGGCTCGTTATATCGGAGAGTTTGCGATCGGGATGAACCCATTGATCAATACGCCTGTAGGAAATATTCTATTTGATGAAAAAATCAATGGCAGCATTCACTTTACACCTGGTCTTGCGTATGACTCAGCCGATAATGGAAACCGCTCGATGGTCCACTGGGATATGGTGTTGATTCTAAGGAAGGAATTCGGAGGCGGGGAGCTTTATTTCGACGATCAACTGATTCAAAAGGATGGATTGTTCGTACTTGATGAATTAAAGCCATTGAACCCAGATCAATTATTGGAAAAAGAAGAAAAAGTGCACGCATAAGCTTCGGATTTTGCGTTTTGGCCTACTGACAGCCTTCGTCAGTAGGTTTTTTGTATTTAAAAAGGAAGAATTGCTCGCAATTCTTTCCATATTTGAGTGTTTAGGGGGTGCTTTCGGTCATCTTGAACAATTTCGGGGCTATCTTGAACAAAACTGAGGCTATCTTGAACAATTTCGGGGGCATCTTGTACAAAAATGAAGCCATCTTGAACATTTTGGTAAAATAGACCCGCACCTTAACATATAATTCTAACTTGGACTCCTCCTAGCACCAACTTATTCCGAGGTAGTCTTTTTATATTAAATAAGGAAGAATTGCTCGCATTTCTTTCCATAATTGATGTTGACGTTGGTTGAGCAATCAAAGGAGAATCGCCCTGCATAGGAAATTGTACTTTTCCCCTCACACGTAATTCCCCCCTTAAAAAGCAATAAAAATGGCAAAAAATGACGTCCCCCGCTCATGATCAGCACCCCACACACCACCCTCATTCTACTTTTTCAAATTTATAGGTTGATACTCATATCGAATACGAGCCTAGCAAAATCACCTGAATTGATAGACTAGTATCCTCAATCACTATGCTCATCAGGGTTCCCCAGTTCTTTTTTTCCTCTTTCATGAGTCAAAAACACCTCTAGCAAACAACCATTTTTCGATAATTAGACGGACAACCATACCGTATATTGCCCCACAACATATAATGCAAGGACAAGCGAGGTCAAAACCAAAATATTAGGAGGAAAAGAAGTATGACAATTTCGCGTAAAAAAGTCAAATCTTTGATTGGACTTTGGGTAAAGGTCAACATTGGAGGACCAGAATCCAAAGAAGGCCATCTATTAGGTGTTACAGATGAGTATTTAGCTCTTCTGCATAAGGATGTCGTTATTTATTACCAATTGTGTCATGTCAAGAGTGTCTCGATCACGACAACAAAACTTGGCAAATTATCACGTTGTGCTCATTTCATCGATGACTGCACGTTTGAAGAGCTTTTAAAAGAATTGAAGCATCACAAAGTGAAAATCAACCGTGGAGGACCTGAAAGCATCGAAGGCGTTTTAAGTGAAGTTCATAAAGACCACATCGAGCTTACTGTCGGAGACAAAATCTTGTTCCTTACAATCCACCACATCAAGAGTATCAGTAAAGTTGTTAAGAAATCATCTGGCAAGAAGTCTTCTGGAAAGAAATCTTCAGGCAAAAAGTCATCCGGAAAGAAATCTGATGGAAAAAAATCATCTGGAAAAAAATCTGACGGCAAGAAATCATCTGGAAAAAAATCTTCTGGTAAGAAGTCTTCTGGAAAATCTTCATGTAAAAAGTCTTCTGGAAAGAAATCCTCTGGTAAGAAGTCATCCGGTAAATGTGATCGCGTTTCTGATGCGGTCAAGAAAGCTCACAAACACGGAAATGACAAATATATGTGGAACGATCCATATGGATCATCTGGAAAATGTTCTTCATCAGGCAGAAAGTCACATGACAAGAAGTCGAGACATTCTAGGAAGTCTTGCCTGACAAGCTTGGAGAAACAAGGCTGGATTAAACTTTAGTCCACAATAATTACTTCGATTTATACGATTGAGAAAGTGTACAGGCTTTCTCAATCCTCGGGGGCAACAAATGCTTAGCCAAGCGTCCTACTTGGCTAGCGTCGTTTCCCTGCACATAAAAAGGAAAAGCATTCATCACGAAAAAGTGAAAGGAGGAGATAAGGATGCTAGTAACATTGTTTATTCTTTTCAACGGTTGGATTCTTTATCTGTTGATGAAACCGGCTGAAGAAAGCGTACTACAACAGTTTGAAGCAGATGATGCACACCGACAAGTCGAAGTTGCCTCCTTACATCATGGAAAAAAGATCATAGAGGTTGATGCTGATCCTTTTAATAATGGCGATGACGGGGCGAGGAAATATGAGTAATCCTTTCATCCTTCTACCCATATTCATTTTTACTGTAACAATATTCGTAATGCTGTGGAAACCTGGCAGAATCAACGAAACCATTCCAACAACGATCGGGGCTATCCTTTTTTTACTCATAGGTGTCGTACCATTATCGGATCTGTTATCGATTTTCAATATCGTCAGTGGAGCAGCGATCACCATCCTTTCCTCAATCGTCATGTCAATCATTCTAGAAAGCTTGGGATTCTTCAATTGGGTCGCGTACAATCTTGTAAACCGGGCAAAACAATCAGGACTCAAGCTTTTCATTTATACGACAGCACTCTGTTTTGCAATGACGCTCTTTTTCAACAATGATGGCAGTATTCTGATCACAACCCCGATCATCATCAAGACTGTGAACATGCTTAATTTGAAGAATCACCAGAAAATCGCGTACCTCTTGCCAGGGGCTTTAATCGCAACAGCTGCAAGTGCACCTATTGCTGTCAGCAACATCGCAAACCTGATTGCACTGAAGATCGTTGGCCTCGACATAAACAGCTACGTAACACTGATGTTCGTCCCCTCCATGATCGGGATCATGACCATTGCACTTCTCTTGTATCTATATTTCAGGAAAGATATTCCGAAAACTCTTCCCAATCTGAAAATGAATTTCAGGAATTATGACGATACGAACCGCTCATTACCGCATCCACTATCTTTGCAGTCCGCTTCACCACCAGTAGATTGGGGTTTGTTCAAAATTTGTATGGGGATCATTATCGCAACACGCGCTGCTTTTTTCCTGCTGACACCGTTCGGCATTTCGTTGGAGTTGATTGCCATTATCGGAGCGATCGCATTAATCGCGGTCCGCTGGTATAAAGCAAAAGTCGGCGTTAACGATGTTGTCAAAAAGACGCCATGGCATATTCTATTATTTGCATTCAGTATGTATATCCTGGTCTACGGTTTGAAAAACATCGGACTCAACGAAATCCTGGTCCACCACCTTTATGAGGTCGTGCAACAGGATCGGTTATCGGCCATTTTTGCAATGGGTGGTCTGTTGACAGTGCTGTCGAATACCTTCAACAATCTCCCTGCAGTGATGATCGGGACCTTGACTTTGACAGAGATGAACCTAGACATTCATACGCTCCAGGTGGCATATCTCGCCAATATACTCGGCAGCGATATCGGAGCGCTTTTAACCCCGGTAGGAACTCTGGCTACATTGCTCTGGATGTTCATTTTAAGGGAACATAAGATCCACATCAGCTGGAAGCAATACACGAAGATCGCATTCATTGTCATACCTTTAGGGTTCTTCATCAGCTTATTAAGCTTGTATTACTGGACGAACTGGATTTTCGGGTAAGGCGATTTTCATATCACGATATCTCTGCTTTCAGAATGAAAAAAAGGCAGAGGTATCAATTTCAACTAAAAGGAGGAGGAACATCATGAATAAATATCAGCATTACGTTGGCGAAACCGTCGAGCTGACCTTAAGCGGAAAAATAAAAAAGAAAGGAATCCTGATTGACACCGGATCGAACATCGTCGTCATTTTTGACGGAAAAGACTACATTTATGTGCCTTTGGTTCATGTGCACCATCTTCACTTCAACTGTGAGGATGAAGAGGAAATAGCGGAACCGAAAGAAGTACCGATATGGAACGAAGAGGAAGATACGATATCGCTTCGTAAAATCCTGAACAATGCAAAAGGGATTTTCACAGAGATTTTCGTAACGAGCAACCAATCGGTCCATGGGTATGTCATGAACGTCATGAATGATTACTTCACGTTTTTCTCACCCGTTCATAAGACACTCTATATTCCATTACAGCATTTAAAGTGGCTGATTCCTTATAATCATCAGCATAGACCTTATTCATTAGACAGCACCGAGCTTCCTCTGACCCCTGCCAACGTTCCTTCATCACGCACATTTGAAGAGCAATGCAAGCGTCATATTGGCAAGGTCACTGTGTTTGATCTTGGCATGCACCCCTATAAAATCGGAAAGCTCGTCAATATTGAAAACGGTCAGCTTGAAGTCGTCATCGCTCGTAATCAAACGATCTATATCAACATACAGCACATCAAAACAGTCCAATTTCCATAGAGTGAAGTCCCAGAAACTTTTCTACTTAAATGTCCAATTTGAAGTAGAAAAGTTACATAAAAAAGGGAATAATAATGATCATGGTGAGGGAAATACTCTTTATGATGGGAGTGTGGATAAAATGAGCATGGTCATGACAGAGAATGAACTCACATTAGCGATCATCCAATCATTGAAGGATGGGAAAAAGGTCACCTTCCAGGTTTTGATGGAAGAGCTGCAGCCATATGATGTCGCACAACAATTCATTCATCTACCGCCGAAACATCAAAATAAATTTCTTATCTACTTGTCGCTTGAACAACTGACAGATTTGATGCAAGAACTGAATAAGGAAAATCAGTTAGAGGTTTTGCAAAAGCTTGGCATTGAAAAATCGACTCAAGTTCTTGATTTGATGGAAAATGATGACCTGGCTACATTACTAAGCGATCTCGATCCAGAAAAAATCGAGGAATTGTTATCTGAAATGAAAGATGAGGAATCTGAGGTTGTTCAAAATCTTATGAACTACCCGCCAGAGACTGCCGGCCGGATCATGAATAACCGGTATGTTTGGATTCCAAGGCGTTATACAGTGAGAGATACCGTTGACAAGCTGAAGCATTTTGCTGAACTCGCTGAATATCTCAATTATCTCTATGTCATTGATGAAGAGAAAAAGCTTGTCGGAGTCGTTTCCTATAAAGATCTATTGTTGGCAGATCTATACGATAAGATTGAAGATATCATGTATAGTCGTGTGGTAAAAGTCGATGTACATACTGACCAGGAAGAAGTTGCGAAAATCATCAGCCGATATGATTTCGTCACGATTCCAGTCATTGAAGCAGATGATAAGCTTGTCGGAGTCGTTACGGTGGATGATATCATTGATGTCGTCATCAGTGAAGCGAATGAAGACATCGAAAAGCTTTCCGCTTCCGGTAAAGCGATTGATTTCAACACAAGACCTTTGGTTGCTGCTTATCGTCGGCTTCCATGGTTGATCCTTTTGTTATTCATCGGGCTGATTTCAGGGAGTATCATAAGTGGTTTTGAAGCAACCCTTGAACAAGTGGTAGCATTGACATTTTTCATGCCGATGATTGCAGGTATGACTGGAAACACGGGGACACAATCTCTGGCAGTGGTGGTAAGAGGATTAGTATCACAAGATCTTGAATTGAAATCAGGTATCAAATTGATCTTCCGTGAGCTCTGGGTCGGACTGATCATCGGTATCATATGTGGTATTTTGATTTCAATCATCGCTTATATCTGGCGTGATAATTTCGTTTTGGGACTTGTTGTAGGGAGCTCGTTGGTGCTCACGTTGATCATAGGGACCTTAGCGGGTACGATCATTCCTCTGATCTTGTACAAGCTGAAAATCGATCCTGCTGTAGCTTCAGGACCTTTGATCACTACAATCAATGATATATTGTCATTACTGATTTACTTTGGAATAGCTACTGCTTTCATCACAAGGCTTTCTTAAATATAAGAGGAAAAGTTGGCTGGAAAAATCATTCAAGCCAACCTTTTGTTTGGTTTTTTATCAAAATTAGAAAAATCACAGCAAATCCGACAGGTGAGCCTTCAGATAACGGTTGCGTTCTTTAATATAGCCCAAAATGAATTCAGGTTCGCTTTGGAAATACTTCAAGGTCCTCTTCAGATGAGGATCTTTTTTTACGTGCGGCTCGAGCTGCCGGTACATCCTGCTGATGTTCTTACCGAGGTAATCGGTCGTGAACTGGTTTTCAAGAATCTTTTTCAAAATGAGGTAGTATTGGTTCCGGAATGCGGACACATCGAGAAGGCGTGCTGTCAATGTGTTGTAGCCATCGATCGGAATGTAGTCGTACTCCATCTCGTCACCATGGATATCCCGCCCAAACGTTGCGTCATAGTCCCATGGGATCACCTCGAAAATACCTGTGTCACTGCGGCGGTACAGCGCATAGTTGTGAATGAAACCGTCGAAGTTCTGTGTGCAAACCACACCAGCAAGCCATCGTAAGTATTTATCGACATCCAGATAACGTTGGATTTCCGATTCAAAATTCCTCTGAGAAATCGTGTTGATTTGATAGACGAATTTCCCTAGTGCAGCGGTATCTGCGTCATCCCCTTCTTTTCGGCTGTAGCCGGATTCGAAGCGGCGCTTGATATCCTCCAGGATCGGACTCATCAATGAGAAATTTGCATTGTCATTTTCTGCATAAAAAATCGGGCCTTTTGGCAGATTCCTGCTTTTCAGAAAATAGCGATCCACAGATTCAAGCTGTAAATAAACCCCTTGAAACTCGCCATTGATCGTCAACAGAACGTGATTCGATTTAGGTGATAAAACACCGATCGAGTTGAAGAAATCAAGGGAAAGTTTATTTCGGATCAGTGATTTGTCAATGTATTCCGCATTCAGATGAAGTTCTTTAATCCCTGACGTCACCTTCGGAAAAATGAATTGATAGGATTTCTTCGAGACCTTGCGGATGTGGGCTCCGCGATAAAGCAATTGGATCTCATACTTGTTATCTCCGACGATCAATTCAGCATCCACTGGATCCTCAGACCAGACGTCCTTTAGGAAATGTTTGTAAACATCATCATCTATGTGAATTTCATAGCTCGGAATGTCTCTGTTGCTGCTCATCCAATCTTCCTTTACACGTTTTTCCTTCATGGCACAAATCAGCTTAAGGCGCGCCATATTTTCTTGTTTCCCTTTAACACTATATGAAAATGGTTGGAATATGTACCTGTTTATAAGAGTGCATGATGGGGTATCCATATTTGACTCGCAATTTCATCATACAGAAATTGGAAGTGTGTATTTGTCGAAAATACACGAAACACTTCGAAAACTATAAAAAATTTATCTTCCCGTAAGTTGATGATTCTGGTAGGATTAGGAAGTTGGTATGGTTTAAAACAAAAACCACTCAGTATGATATGCTGTTGAAGGTATTTATCTAAAGAGAATTTTCAGCGGAATCTCGTAATAACCGAAAGTTTATTAATGATAATGAAGGTGAAATATATATGCAGATAGTCTTGTGGATCGTCGGCATTGGGGCGATATTTTTTCTATCATACGGAATCTTTCCGACTGTGCTGTTACGAATGTTTTCAATAGGCATGGTGAAAATAGGGGAATTTAAGAAAACACTTTTTCTGACGTTTGACGATGGCCCGAATCCGGTCTATACCCCACAAGTGTTGGATTTATTGAAAAAATATGATGTGAAAGCGACCTTTTTTGTCGTTGCTGAAAAAGTCCTTGATCATCCGGAGCTTATCAGACGGATGAGACAGGAGGGGCATACGATAGGAATCCATCATTATCACCATACAAACAGCTGGTTCCTCACGCCATGGTCTACAAAACGGGAAATTAGCAGAAGTGTGGAAATCATCGAAAACCTGACTGGCGTAAAACCGGCTTATTATCGTCCTCCATATGGACGATTCAATTTGTTTACGCTTTTTTTTGCAAGAGATTTTACAATTGTGCTCTGGTCTGCGATTTTTCAAGATTGGCGAAATGGACCTGATGCGAGTGGATTACAACAGCGTTTGATCGCCCGGATATCAGAAGGGCAGATCTACCTGCTTCATGATGATGGTGAGGATGCTGGAGCGGATTCAGATGCACCGGCACAAATGATCGAAGCATTGAAAGGATTTCTTCCACATGTTCGTCGCCGTGGTTTCCGTTGTGTGTCGTTAGAAGAACACCTGGGTAAAAAATCAACAGAAGAACAGAAGTGGTCTGTATGAATCACGAAAATATAATGCTTGCTCTTGAAACCTATGGATATTGGATAATACTTGTTACGCTTTTTTGCGGTGTAGTCGGAATTCCTGCACCCGAAGAGACGTTTCTTGTCTTGATAGGCATGCTTACCGCACAACATCACTTTGAGATGGTATGGACTGGGCTCAGCGCTTTTTGCGGTTGTTTATCCGGTATGGTGATCGCTTATTTGATCGGGCGGTTTCTTGGCCTGCCTTTCCTGAACAAATACGGAGGTTTTTTAAAAGTCACTCCAGCTCGTTGGGAGAGGATGAGTGCTAAATTCCATCGTTATGGAACTTTGACGATTTTATTCGGACTGTTCATCCCGGGTTTGAGACAGCTTGCCCCGTATATTGCAGGCACCAGCCGTTATCCATTTGCGGGATATATCGTCTTCTCGATTATCGGAAGTGCGCTTTGGGCGCTCAGTTATATTGTCATCGGTTTCTTTATCGGGGACCAGATCCCGTTGAACTATCTCCCGTGGGTCGGCGTGGCAGCATTGTTACTCTTCGCCGGAACGATATGGATCAAAAAAAGAAGCGTGAAAGGAGGGAGCAGAGCATGAAGAAAATATTGTTTTTACCGCTGTTCCAAATGCCATCAGGCCATCACCGGGCAGCTGATGCTTTGATCGAATCAATTCAAAACTCGGATGAAACGATCATTTGTAAAAAGATTGATTTCCTAAGTTATTGGAATAAGCCATTGGAAAAGACGATTGGAAATATGTATTTAAAATGGATCAGCTCGCTCCCAAAAACCTATCATTGGGTATACAAGCGGTTCATGTACGAGCCAAAAGACCAGCAGACTTCCTTGTCGATCGATTATGTGAACATGCTTGGTTTTGAAGAGAAGATGCTCGAATTATTGAAGGAAGAGAAACCAGATCTGGTCGTCTGTACGCATTGTTTCCCATCAGCGATTGTGAGTCGTTTAAAACGAAAGTATCGGACTTCAATTCCAACAGTGAACGTTTATACAGATTTTTTTGTAAATGGCATTTGGGGAAAAGAAGATATCGATCTCCATCTGGTGAATGATGAATCGATGAAAAAGGTTTTGATGGAACAGCATGATGTAAGAGAAGATCAGATTTCGATCACTGGTATTCCGACAAGTGATGATATTGTGTCTTATTCTGATCGTCACCCGTCCGATAAAAAGCACATCCTTGTTGCAGGCGGTAGCAGCGGTGTCGGGAACATCCTCCCGATGTTGAAAAGTGTTCGAGGAAATGCACGTTATCAATATACTGTTCTATGCGGTAAAAACGATAAGCTATTCAGAGAATTGAAGTCTTGGAATCTAGCACATATCCAGCCTGTAGGATATATTGAAAGCCGTGAAGAGATGAACAGGCTTTACGAACGTGCAGATGCCATCATTACAAAACCAGGAGGTATAACGATCAGCGAGGCCCTGAAAAAAAGGCTGATCATCTTTGTCCACTCCGCTTTACCAGGACAAGAGCAATATAATCTAAAAGGTCTGGAAGAAAAAAGACTGATCATACCGCTTGGAGACCAGAAATCTGAACACGCAATTGCACTTATACTTGAAAATGAATGGCGCAGGAAGCAGATTTTCAACCGGATGGATGACTACCTTGCTTCTGCTGAGAGTTCCGCCAAAACTGAAATCGTCAAATTGATGGACGAACCAGCGATGCTCAGTATCCAACCAGGGTGAACAGACATGAAGGACGACACGGGATGTCGTCCTTTTTTTGTCGTGCGTACTGGTGCGAAGCGGTTTGGCCGGATTATCGGGAAAACCCGCTGGATTACCCTCCATAGTGGCCGGAATATCTTCAGATTTGGCCGAATTCACGGAACCACAACCCATCAAAAAAGGAAAAGGACGACGGTTGTCGTCCTTCCTTCTAATCTAAAATACTTTTTCCGTACTTATTTTGCCGGTTACTGTACGCATTTGGATTGCCATTCGTGCAAAAACGATGCCGAACAAAGCAAAGACGATATAGAGGATGCCCATCCCGACTCCGCCGATTGCCTCCCCGATAATGATCCCGAGTGCCCCAGCCATTTTGCCGATTTGAAAGACAAATCCATTGAAGGCCATATAAGCGCCACGCTTCGAATCATCGACGATATCAGCTAGAATTGATTGCCGTGTCGGTACATACATCAATTCTCCGATCGAGAGGACTACTACAGCGAGGGCGAGGGTCATCAAGTCGTTCGAGAATGCCAAAATACCATAGCCAAGTCCGAACAGGATGAATCCGGTATACATGATCGGTTGCTCCGGCTTATTGCGAATCCATTTCGCGACAATTCCCGTAAAAAGCACGATGATGATCGTGTTTTCAACGGTCAGTAGACTCAGAAGTTTTACCCCATCGATCGACATATCAAGACCGCTAAAAAGCGAGAATGTCTTCGGAATGATCTCCTTTTCCAATCTCACCGCAATGAAATTGTTTCGTTGGAACTCGATTGATAGCACTGCAATCCCACCGAGTATGAACAACACGAATGGAATGTCTGTGATGACAGTCTTATAGCTTTTTAAAATAGGCTTGATTCCATAGGGCTTCGTTGTCGTGCCTTCCGGCGTGTAGGTTTCATTGATGAGTGTGGAAGTCATCCAAAGTGTGACCAGCGACATCAAAAACAAGGCGAGCAACAACTCGAAAAAGTGCGATTTATAGAAGAAACCTCCAACAATCAATCCAAGCATGAGTGACATGTTCACTGCCCAGTAATTGATTGCATACATGAAGGCACGGGTTTCTTTTGTACTGACGTCGATCAACATCGCTTCTGCAGCCGGATTGACAAGGCCGGAGGCGACTCCGATGATTGTCATCATGGCAAAAGTCACCCATGGAGAGGTGTACCAAGGTGAATTGGCGAGAATCATACCGACAAAACCGATCACTTTCATCCATTCTCCCGTCACCATCATTCTTTTACGGCCTAAAATATCTGCCAGGTACCCGCCATATAAACCAGCGACGAATTGGATGATGACATTGATCAATAACAACGTCCCAGCCCAGAAAGCATTGATCGCATTTGTAAAATAGATCGCCATGAACGGAAAAATCATGGATCCGATCAATCTGCTTAGAAAAGATGTGTAAATACGTATTCGAATATTCGGATGTAAATCTTTCAACATATTGCTCACTCCCTTGTCATTATTTTGCATTTTCGAAAAGGGGATAAAAAGGGTATAATGAAAAGAATTATGTCCCCTTTTCTAGGAGGTATTCGATGAAAGACTTATCTTATTACCAGCTGCGTGCTTTCCTTTATCCAAGGGAAAAAGAAAGAACAGCAGCTTTCAAACTGAGCGAACTTGAAAAGGTCTGGTACTGTACTCAGAAAAATGTTAAACGGAAATTGAAAAAGTTCGAAGCGGATCATCTGGTAGTATATGAACCTGGCAGAGGGAGAGGGAATCCTTCTAAACTAAAGTTTCCACTGCCTTTTCAAGAGGAGATTGAAACGACCGTCACCAACTATGTGGAAGAAGAACGGATGGATGATCTCATTCATCTTTTGCAGCTTCCGATACCGAAGTCCTGGATCACCAACATCTCTGACAAAATCCAAACGCTCTTTGGAGTGCAATCCAAAAGTCCGACAAAGGATGTTTTACGATCGATCTTCAGAAACGAGCTTACTAGCCTCGACCCTGCCCAAGTATCGATCACCTTTGAAAGCTATCTCGTCCAGCAGCTCGGCGACAGCCTCGTTACATACGATTCGAAAAATGACACGATAAAACCGCATCTTGCCCATCACTGGAGGGTGGATGAAGAACATAGAACGTGGAACTTTTATCTGAGAAAAGGGGTCAGGTTTCATCACCAACGCATTTTGACGAGTGAGGATGTCCTTCATACGTTTAAACGGATCAAGCGCGGATCACCGTATTATTGGATGACAGAAGAAATCGAACAGATTGACTGTCCTTCACCTTTTATCGTCACGTTCCATTTGAAAAAAGGGAATCCATTTTTCGCACGGTATCTAAGCACACATAATCTTTCTATTCTACCAGCCGATGTCTCGTTCGATGACAGTGAGTGGATCGGGACAGGGCCGTTCAAACTGAAAGTGAAATCAGAAAAGAAGTTGGTTCTTGAGGCATTCGATCACTATTTCCTGGAGCGGCCATTATTGGATGAGATCGAATTTTGGAAAGTACCACAACCAACTACAGGCCAGGTCAGCTTTCAAATCGAAGGGGCGAAGGATAGTGAAGGATTTCTCGAGAAAGAAGAGATCGAAGTCGGCTTCAGGTTTTTCGCATTCAATTTCAACCGGCAATCTGCCATTCATGATCCCTCGTTCCGCGAAGCAATTTATCACCTGTTTGATGTGAAGAAGATGTACCGTGATCTGGGACGTGAAGAACCGATTGAGGCGTCAAGTTATTTTCATTGGAAATCGGAAGCACAACACCGTGATCTCACTCGAGTTGAGCAGTTGCTTAGAAAGTCTGGTTACAAGGGAGAGACGCTTTCCCTTTTTTCACTTGATTATGCACGAGCGATTGAAGAGGCTGAATGGCTGATAAACGAGGCGGGCAGGTATGGGGTACATTTCCACCATGTCCCTTTCCGGATCGATGATTTCTACTCATCAGAACTGCAGGAAAAAGCAGATGTGCTTTTCATGGGCGAGGTAGCCTCGCATGATCATCATCTTTCGTTTTTGGGAGCTTTTAAAAATGATGCCTTGTTGTTCCGGCGGTTGTTTGGTAAAGATCATCTTGAAAAGATCGATGGATGGTTGGATAAGTTTAAAAGGGAAGCTACAGCAGATGGCCGTGAAAAGTGGATGGAGGAAATTGAAAATTATATTAACGCGAATCGGCTGTTTCTGTACATGAATCATCCTGTAAAAAGGCGGAGCTACCACCCTATGATCCAGGATGTGCAATTCGCCTCCTTCGGCAACATCGATCTGGGTAAGCTGTGGATTCAGTGATTTTTCAATAGGCACTTTGGGACGGTTTTTTCGTAGGAGGCCGGATTGAGACAGAGTTCCGGTTTTAGCACTCGCTCCTGTCCCTTAAAGAGCTGTTAAGGGACAGAGATACGCATTTTACACTTGCACCTGTACCCCTAAAGAGCTGTTAAGGGACAGAGATTTGCATTTTGCCCTTGCCCCTGTCCCTTAAAAAGCTGTTAAGGGACAGAGATACGCATTTTACCCTTGCACCTGTCCCTTAAAGAGCTGTTAAGGGACAGAGATACGCATTTTGCCCTTGCCCCTGTCCCTTAAAGAGCTGTTAAGGGACAGAGATTTGCATTTTGCCCTTGCCCCTGTCCCTTAAGGAGCTGTTAAGGGACAGAGATACGCATTTTGCCCTTGCCCCTGTCCCTTAAAGAGCTGTTAAGGGACAGAGATTTGCATTTTGCCCTTGCCCCTGTCCCTTAAGGAGCTGTTAAGGGACAGAGATACGCATTTTGCCCTTGCCCCTGTCCCTTAAAGAGCTGTTAAGGGACAGAGATTTGCATTTTGCCCTTGCCCCTGTCCCTTAA
>NZ_CAMGYZ010000007.1 GCF_946151055.1 Bacillus sp. Marseille-Q3570
CCTGTCCCTTAAAGAGCTGTTAAGGGACAGAGATACGCATTTTGCCCTTGCCCCTGTCCCTTAAAGAGCTGTTAAGGGACAGAGATTTGCATTTTGCCCTTGCCCCTGTCCCTTAAGGAGCTGTTAAGGGACAGGGTTATGCTTATTCCTCTTGCTCTTGTCCCTTAATGAACTGACTTCGGCCAGAGTGGAGCTTGAATCCTTTGATCGTGTCCGAAGAAGGTCCACCTTCGGACGGAGTGCAGCTGAAATCTCTCCACTGTGTCCGAAGTTGGTCCAACTCCCTCATTCTTTTTTTAAAAATTAATTTTCTGAGCTCTATAAAGACTAAGAATCCCCCTTTAAAACTACGGAAGGACAAGGATGACAAACGCTAACGATCTGGATAAAAAACATAAATTCGATATTGACACGTTTTTTGTAGCATGCTAAGATTCAAATAATTTAAAAATTAAATTGATTATCAACTCTTATCAAGAGAGGCAGAGGGACTGGCCCGATGAAGCCCGGCAACCATCAAACTTCGGTTTGAAAGGTGCTAATTCCTGCGAAGCGTTTGTGCGCTTCGGAAGATGAGAGAGACAAATGTATTTATAATTTGGCCTCTCTGTCTTTATCAGAGAGGCTTTTTAATTTGCAAAGAAATGTTCAAATCCAAGTAAAGGAGGCACCTTGCAGTGGGGAACCCTAATTTTTATAAAACTGGCGCGGTTCAAATCCCGAATTTCACACTGGAATCCGGTAAAAAGCTTGATGAGATCGAGCTCGCCTATGAAATATGCGGGCTTCGTAATGCCCCCGTCATCCTGGTCTGTCATGCGTTGACCGGTAATCAATACACTGTCGGTACAAAAGATGATCCAGGCTGGTGGGATGGCTTGGTCGGTGATGGAAGTTATATCGATACGAGACGTTATCAGGTCATCACATTCAACGTGCTCGGCGGTTGTGACGGATCAACCGGACCGGCGTCCACGAATCCTGATGACGGTGAAATTTATCGAGGAAAATTCCCTGGTTTGACAGTTCGCGATCTGGTTGAAGTGCAGTTCGTAGCATTGAATATACTAGGAATCAATCATTTGAGAGCGGTTATTGGCGGTTCGCTCGGTGGGATGCAGGTGCTTGAATGGGGAATCATGTATCCAGATTTCCTCGACAGCATCTTTCCGATTGCGGTCACACCAAAGTTCAGTGATTACGCCATTGCATTCAATCATATTTCGAGCGTAGCGATCCAGCAAGATCCAGCCTGGGATGAAGGACAGCTTCCGAAACATGGGTTGAGTCTGGCGAGGATGATTGGGATGATCACATACCGATCCGACGTACTTTTTGAAGAGCGTTTCGATCGGAATCATATCATAAAAGATGGCCTGTCCACCTATGACATTGAATCATACTTATCCTATCAGGGAGAGAAGTTGACCGAGCGTTTTGATGCGCATAGTTATCTCCGACTTCTTGAAGTGATGAACAGTCATGATCTGGGTCGTGAGCGAGGCGGTCTCGAAAATGCATTGCATCATCTTCATGTTCCAGTGTTTGCGATCAGTTTTACACGGGATTTGCTCTATCCGCCTGAAAAAATGCAGGAGTTCGTTACAAGGATCCAACAGTTAGGTGGTGCTGCTGAGTTTTATGAAGTGGATTCGAAATTCGGTCATGATGGATTCCTGGTCGAGTTCGAGAAATGGGGGCACATCATAGAGGACCGATTGGCTGAACTAGCCGTTGAGGATACAAGATTAGAAGCATAAGTGATTTTAAAAATAATTATGAGGAGTGATTGAGATGAGTGAAAAGAAAAAGTATCGTTTTGAAACAGTCGGGGTACATGGAGGTCTTGAAGCGGATCCGGTAACAGGAGCGAGAGCACTGCCGATCTACCAGTCGAACGCCTACAAATTCCAGGATACCGACCATGCTGCAAATCTTTTCGGACTGCAAGAAGAAGGCTATATCTATTCACGGATCGGGAATCCAACGGTCAATGTAGTGGAGGAGCGGGTTGCAGAGCTTGAAGGAGGACCTGCGGCATTAGCTTTCGCAAGCGGTATGGCAGCGATTTCGGCTGCGATATTCAATGTTGCGGAGTCCGGTGATGAAATCGTATCGGCATCCACGTTATACGGAGGAACGTACAATCTGTTTTCGACGACACTGCCGAAACATGGGATTACAACGCATTTCGTCGATCCAAAAGAACCAGAGAATTTCCGTCGTGCCATCACTCCGAATACGAAAGCGATTTTTGCTGAAACGCTTGGAAATCCAGGGCTGCATGTCCTCGATATCGAAGCGGTCGCGAAAGTCGCGCATGAAGCTGGCATTCCGCTTATCGTCGACAACACACTAGCAACACCTTACTTGTTAAGACCGATTGAACATGGTGCAGATATCGTTGTCCATTCAGCAACAAAATGGCTTGGCGGAAACGGAACAACAATGGGAGGAATCATTGTCGATGCTGGGAAATTCGATTGGAATTCTCCGAAGTTCCCTGGATTTACAGAACCTGACCATAGTTATAACGGAATCGTGTATGCCGAAGCGCTACCGGAACTTGCCTTCATCATAAAAGCACGCGTCCAACTGTTACGGGATACTGGGGCAGCGTTAAGTCCTTTCAACGCTTTCCAACTGGCACTTGGCCTGGAAACGTTGCATGTGCGAGTGAAAGAACATGTTGCGAATACTCGGAAAGTCGTTGCGTATCTCGAGGAGCATCCGGGAGTCGATTGGGTGCTTTATCCAGAGCAGGAAAATCATCCGTCCAAGCAGCTTGCCAATAAATACTTACCGAAGGGCGCTGGCTCGGTGGTCGTTTTCGGAATCAAAGGTGGTCGGGATGCAGGTGCAGCGGTGATCAACAATGTCGAGTTATGGTCACACCTTGCGAACGTCGGGGATGCGAAAAGCTTGATCATACATCCGGCAAGTACGACGCACCAACAGCTGCGACCGGAAGAACTTCCATCCACTGGCGTTACAGAAGACCTCATCCGTTTGTCTGTCGGCATCGAAAACGTCGACGATCTGATCGAAGACCTTGAACAAGCGATTGAAGCAGCAACAGGATTAACATCCAAGGTTCAACAAGTGAACAGCTGAACTTTTTGAAAAAATATCTGCCAAAACAATCACACTGATATAGGAGGGGAAAGAGTGGGGAGCATTAAAGTTGGGCTGCTTGGATTTGGAACAGTCGGCAGCGGGGTTTATGAAATCATCGAAAACTATCAGGAACGTTTGGAGTCACTTCTTGGCAAGAAGGTGGAATTGGCAGGGATTCTAGTCAATGATATTACGAAGGAAAGAGGAATTGCTCCAGAGATTCTCGTAACAACTGATTTTGACGAAATCCTCGCTATTCCCAATCTAGATGTCGTAATCGAGGCGATTGTCGGGATCGAGCCTGGTTATACCTACCTATCGAGAGCGATTGACAAAGGCTGCCATATCATTACTGCGAACAAGGAACTGTTTGCACATAAGGGGCGCGAACTAAAGCAAAAAGCGCAAGAGAAGAATGTGGAAATCTCATATGAAGCCTCTGTTGCCGGCGGCGTTCCTGTCATCGGGACACTCCATCAATTGCTGCAGGTAAATTCCGTGGTGAAAATCGAAGCGATTCTGAACGGCACGTCCAATTACATTTTGAGTGAAATACGCAATAAACGGTCGGCCTTTTTGGACGCGCTGCAGTCAGCACAGAACAAGGGTTACGCCGAGGCTGATCCATCAAATGATGTGGATGGATACGACGCTTTCTATAAAATCGTCATCCTTACTGAATTATTGTTCGGACAGCGGCCAGAATGGAAATGGATTGAACGGAAAGGGATAAGAAAGGTTTCCCTGAACCATATCCGGTTAGCCGAATCGTTCGGTTTCCGGTTGAAGCATGTCGCTTCGCTGGTTTATAAAGATGGTGCTTTGAAAATTGATGTGGAACCGAAAATCGTTTCAGAAGACCATCCGCTTTTTTCGGTGGAAGGTGTAGATAACGCTGTTGTCATTACGGGGGATCTCGTCGGGCAGTTGAAGCTGCAGGGACCAGGTGCAGGAAAGCTGCCGACTGCAAGTGCGATCATCGAGGATCTTGTGAACGTGTTCAATTCCGTCCATCATGCACCGGTTGCAAAAGTAGTGAAGCTCCTGCATGATGTGGATGAGCAAGAACAGACATGGTTCGTGATCGGCAATTCCACTGAACAATTCGAAGGGATTACACTTGTGGAGGAAACAATCAAAGATCAGAATGATTTGGTTACCGGAAAACTCATCCAGGCGACAGGGCGTGAAATCAAAAAACTGAAAGCAAAGGACAATGACCTGACAGTCTACCCGTTCTCAGGCACACCAACACAACCAGTAAAAAAAGCTATCGCAACAGCATGACGAAAGAACAGCTCTTCATTCTCGGATGAACGAGCTGTCTTTTTTATTTACCTAGCGTTAGTGCATAAGGAGAGCGGTAAATAAAAGGGAAAATCGACCTATCATTCAAGATTGACTTTATTGGTGAATGTCTTTATCATGGAACTATCAAAAAATGGAAGGGTGAAAAAGTACATGATTTCATAATCCTATTGACAGGAAAAACTTCGTCACCGATACGAAATGATTCTGAATAGGATTAATCTGTACTTTTTTCATGCAAATATATTCAATAAGGAAGTGAACTTCGAACTTAGCTTTCTTGTTGTTGTATATTCGTTTGACCTCCTATTCAGATTGAATAGGAGGTTTTTATAATGATTGAGGTTTATTACTTGCAGTCCGGATTGAAATAATGGATTATGGATAAGTGTTTAATTATGGTAAAACGTTTCGGGGGATAATATGGAAACAAAAATCAATACGAGAATCATTCTTGTCACCTTCATGATTGGTGCTTTTTTCGCTGTTCTTAACGAGACGCTTCTTAATATCGCCTTGACCGAGCTGATGCATGTATTCAACATCAAAGCCCCTACTGTCCAGTGGATGGCGACGGGATTCATGCTCGTAATGGGTGTGTTGATGCCGATTTCCGCATTGCTGATCCAATGGTTCACGACAAGGCAGATGTTCATTGGGGTCATGTCGATCTTTTTAGCGGGGACGGTGATAGCTGCTTGTGCAATGAATTTTCCTATGCTGTTGACGGGACGGATGGTCCAGGCGGTCGGAACGGGCTTGTTGATTCCTGTCATCATGAATGCCTTGCTGTTGCTGTACCCGCCTGAGGTACGCGGGCGGATCATGGGGATATTCGGCCTCGTCATCATGTTCGCACCAGCCATTGGACCGACTCTTTCTGGCGTTATCGTCGATTTCTTAGGTTGGCGTTGGCTGTTCATCACTGTCATCCCTTTCGCAGTATTTTCAATTCTGTTTGCAATGAAATACTTAGAAAACGTTGGGGAAGTCACACGCCCTAAGGCGGATGTGCTGTCGATCATCCTTTCCACGATCGGGATCGGCGGAATCGTCTATGGGTTCAGCAGTGCAGGGGAAAGTGGAGAAGGTTTTTCATCTGTCAAAATCCTTTTAATCATAGGGATCAGTTTAGCAAGCATCGTTTTATTCGTTTGGCGGCAATTGAAAATCGATGAGCCGTTGCTGGATGTCAGGGTTTTTGCTTATAAAAATTACGCGCGTGGTGTCACAATCTTTGTGGTTGTCATCATGGCGATGTTCGCCTCTGAAATCGTCATGCCGATGTACCTTCAGGGACCTCTCGGATATTCGGCTAAAATTGCGGGATTATTGCTGTTGCCTGGTGCCTTGTTGAATGGTTTGATGTCCCCTGTAATGGGGACGTTGTTCGATAAATTCGGGCCAAGAAAGCTGATCATTCCGGCTTCGCTCGTTTTGGTTGGCGTGATGATTTTCTTCAGCAACATCAATCCGTCCATTCCAATCTGGTGGTTCATCGTTGCATATATCGTCTTGATGCTGTCAATCTCAGCAATCCTGATGCCGGCCCAAACGAATGGACTGAATGAATTGCCGAAACATCTGTATCCACATGGCACGGCGATTGCGAATACGTTGCAGCCGATAGGCGGTGCGCTTGGTGTATCGGTTTTCGTCAGTATCATGAGCCAGGGACAAACGAGTTATCTTGAAAGACAAACAGGTCGAATCACACAAGAAGTACTGGATAAAGCGATGACAGCAGGTGTACATCACGCCTATTGGTTCGCACTTGCGTTGTGTATCGGAACATTTGTGGTTGCACTCTTCATCAGAAAAGCCATTGCACCAGATTTTACAACAACAGAAGTGAATCGGTAATGATTAGACCACCTTCACAAAGTGAGGTGGTCTTTCCTCTTAAAGGAGTGAACAGAATATCCAGAAAAGCGAACAGATTAATCGATTTCCCAAGTGTTCTACGCAATATTAGTAATCCTTTCTTAAGAATTCCTTTACGTTCTAAACAATAGCTGATAGATTTTTGGACAAAAATCCTCTGATAGAATTTTTTTCAAAAAAATACCGGAGCTGAAACCCTGATTCTGCCTTGAATCTGGTAAAAAAATACCCACAACACCCTCCATCCATCAATCTTTTAAACTTCCTCAACATGTACTTAACAACTTCACTCTATCATTTGATTTGTAAGACATAGAATAAGGAGTGGATAAGGTTGTCAACAAAAATGGATCGAAAAAAATTCCTCACATATCTAGGTACTGGTTCGGTGGCGTTAGCTGCAGCCAGCACTGGACTAGATGGAATCGCAGATAAAGTCAATGCACGGCAAGGCAATTTCCACAAACCGAATAAAAAGATACCGAAGATGGGTCCTTTGAAGTTCAAACCGATCGAACCGACAAGTAAGGACGACCTCGTTTTACCAAAAGGATTCTCTTATAACGTCGTCGCGGCTTATGGTGACAGGATCAACTCAAAAGGTGACACTTTCGGGTTCAACAATGATTTCACATTATTTTTCCCGATTGAAGCTGAAGACGAGCGCGGACTGTTATGGGTAAACCATGAATACGTCGATGACAAGTTCGTGTTCGGTAAAGAAATAGAAGATGGCTACTCGAAAGCACAAATTGAAAAAGCACTCTACAACCAGGGTGGATCAATCATTGAAGTCGTCAAAGGTAATGACGGATGGAAAATGGATACTGCTTCACAATATGCCCGCCGTGTTACTGGTTTGACACCAATTGCCCTCACCGGTCCTGCAAAAGGATCAACAGCGGTTGGAGGAGCTTCGAAAGTACAAGGGACATTTGCGAATTGTTCCGGCGGAAAAACACTTTGGGGCACGTTGCTTACTTGTGAAGAGAACTACGAGGATACTGCGGAAGCAGCAAACCTCGATGACACACATTACGGCTGGGTCGTTGAAGTGGATCCTTTCGATGATAAATTCCAGGTCCGCAAACACACGGCACTTGGTCGTTTCAACCACGAAAATGCAAGCATGGGACTCGCGAATGATGGTCGTGTCGTCGTTTACATGGGTGATGACAAGAAGGATGCTTGCGTGTACAAATTCATCAGTGAAGGAAAATACGATCCGAAGGCTGGTAAAAAGAACGCGAAACTTTTAGAAAAAGGAACGCTGTATGTTGCTGATTTCAGTAAAGGCGCGTGGGTTCCGCTCACGATTGAAGAAGTCAAAAAAGCGGCAGGAAATGACAAATCAGCATTGGACAAGTTCCATACCCAGGCTGATGTAGTCGTCAATTGCCATGATGCTGCGCTTCTAGTTGGTGGTACACCGACGGATCGTCCTGAAGATGTGGAAATCAGTCCGTTTGACGGGACGATCTTCATCGCTCATACAAACAATGATAACCACGGAAACATGCACGGACACATTACAAGATTTTTTGAGAAGAATGAAGATCACTGTTCGCTTGAATTCCAATTCTCGATTTTTGCTGCAGGTGGAATCCAGAGCGGGTTCAGTGCACCTGATAATCTGACATTTGATGAAGATGGAAACCTTTGGACAGTCACTGATATTTCAAGCAGCAAGCTGAACAGTACGATTTGGGAGCCTTTCGGGAACAACGGCATGTTCGCAATCCCGACACAAGGGCAAGATGAAGGTGTTGCGTACCAGTTCGCTTCAGCCCCGGTTGAAGCGGAGTTGACAGGACCATCATTTACTCCTGATGAGAAAACATTGTTCCTATCTATTCAGCACCCAGGTGAAGAAACCGAAGACCTTACAAAACCGACAAGCAAGTGGCCGCATCGAGCTGGGGATTCTATGCCTCGTCCTGGTGTTGTCGCAATCACAGGCTTTTAATAGAAAGGAGAATGCATCATGCCATTCAATATAGGAATTCCAGGATTGATCCTGATCTTGATCATTGCACTCGTCATATTCGGACCAGCTAAATTGCCAGAAATCGGACGCGCATTCGGAAACACTTTGAAAGAATTCAAAAACGCGACGAAAGACCTCGTCTCTTCAGATGACTCCAGCGCAAAAGAAAAGAAAAATTAACTCTAATCTGTGAGAAAAGAGGGCATCCTCTTTTCTTCTTTTACACTTGAAGAAAGTATGAAAGTACTTTCTTCAGTATAAGTACACAAGATGGTGGCTTCGGAAGCAATACAAAGCACGAAGGAAAAGCAATTGCTTTTTCGAGGAACTTATGGCTCAGCCTAAGGCTTGGCCAAGCTCGAGTTTTCTTTATAAGGTACAGGTAGAAAGGAGCTGAGAAGATGGCTCAAGAATTGGAACTTGTCGATCATCTTGGCGAGTTGAGGAAACGGATCCTCATTGTCGGAGCAAGTTTCCTGGCATTTTTCATAATTGGATTCATTTTCGTTGAACAAATCTATCAATGGCTTGTACGAGATTTGAATACGGAGCTTGCCCTGCTCGGTCCGACTGATATTCTATGGATCTATTTTAAGATTGCCGGCGTGGTGGCGATCAGCCTCACGATCCCGATGGCCGCTTATCATACGTGGCGATTCGTTGTTCCAGCTTTAGAGGCAACCCAGCAGAAGGCGACGCTGATGTTGATTCCTGCATTATTCCTATTGTTCATCGTCGGGATCGGATTCGGTTATGCGATCGTATTTCCAACGGTGCTCAATTTCCTGCAAGGACTATCGGATGATGGATTCCAGATGTTCTATACGACAGAAAAATATTTCAATTTCCTTTTCCAAATGACGGTGCCATTCGGGTTCCTGTTTGAAATGCCAGTGGTCGTCCTTTTCCTGACAGCATTGGGGATCTTGAATCCTGCACGTCTGAAAAAATCAAGAAAGATCTGTTATTTCGTCTTTACGGTTCTAGCGGTTGTATTGACACCGCCAGACTTTTTATCTGATATCTTAGTACTCGTCTGTCTTGTCGTTTTATTCGAAATCAGTATCACGATCTCTGCTTTCGTCTATCGGAAAAAAATAAAGCGTGAACAAGAATGGAACGCGGAATACTAAAGGAATATGTACAATTTCACCCAATACGCAGGTGGTTTCACTACGAAATCACTTGCGTTTTTTTGTGCGGGGAAACTTTCTGCAATAAAGGGCAACAAAGGCTCAGCCAACGCTAAGACTTGGTTTTGCCAAGTTTTCTTCTAGCATTTAATCCGGACAACTTATATAAAATTCCTTTACGGGAATATTCCCTTAGTGGTATATTAAATATGTAGAAAAATATTTAAAAAAGGTAGGTGTTGTATGGAAAGTGAAAACTAGAAGAAAATTCGACAGCTTTGTTTTTTATTTTTTGAGTTTACAAGAATGTGAAAACTAAAATTACTGGAGGAAACACAATGTCAACTCAAGTCAAAATCACTCATACTTTCAATGCTCCACGTGAACTTGTGTTCAAGGCATTCACCGAATCAGAACATTTACAGAATTGGTGGGGGCCAAAAGGATGGACGTTTAATGTTTATAAATCGGATTTCCGTGCGGGGGGTGTGTTCCATTACAGCCAGAAAACTGCTGACGGTGATGAAATGTGGGTCAAATTTGTATACCGTGAAATTATTGTACCAGAGAAAATCGTCTATACCAGTTTCTTTTCTGATGAGGAAGGTAACATTGTACGTGCGCCCTTTAACGCAGATTGGCCTTTGGAAACCTTGAATAGCATGACTTTCATCGAGGACGAAGGGAAAACAACGGTTACAGCGATTGTGACTCCTTTATCAGCAACCGAAGGGGAACTTAAAACCTTTGAAGAATCTCAAGATATGGTTCATGAAGGATTTTCAGGTACTTTTAATCAATTAGAAAATTATCTGTCAGAGGAATCAGAAGCAAACCTGTGGTAAGCAATGGTGGACCACCGGGCGCAATTCAAGATTCGGATTGCGTCCATTTTTCTTATTTACGATTAAGTAGTTTTGTAACTAATTAAACATAGTTTCGTCTATCTATAGAGACAAAAAAACGAAATTCACTTAAAAGGATGGGGACGTTTCATGATTTCCAAACAAAATATTCAAAATACATATTCACCACCAAAACATATCGTTTCAGCAGCAACGATCGTGATCAATGAAAAAGGGGATATTTTATTGATCAAGGGTCCTAGAAGAGGCTGGGAAATGCCTGGTGGACAAGTTGAAGAAGGAGAGTCTCTAAAAAAGGCTGCAATCAGGGAAACTAAAGAAGAAACAGGTATTGATATTGAAGAATTAGAATTTTGTGGCGTGTTTCAAAATGTCAACCGTTCAATTTGTAACACATTGTTCTTAGCTAGACCAGTGGGTGGTAAACTGACTACGTCTCCAGAAAGTTTGGAAGTTGGTTTCTTTCCCATTGAGGAAGCTTTGGAAATGGTGACCTGGGGAAACTTCAAACAAAGAATCGAGTACAGTTTGAATAAAAACAAACACCCATTTTATGTAGAATTTTAAATCTGTTTTCCAGATGTGGCGTTGATCTAAAAGGATCACGCCTTTATTTTTGGCAGGATTATGGAGATGTCTAACGTTTAATTATTTGGCTGAGCAGGTATAAAAACTAAACAGGCTTCTATTAATAAGTCTCTTTCGAAATGATTCGAAGTCAAGTGCTAGGAGGATGAATGAAATGAACGGTTTAATAAAGGGTAAAATAGGTCTGGGAACTGCTCCTTTAGGAAATATGTTCAAGGAGGTTCCGGAAGAAGAAGCGTTGGAAACCATCAGTACGGCATGGGACGAGGGTGTGCGATATTTTGATACTGCCCCGTTTTATGGTGCTGGTTTAGCTGAGAGTCGGCTTGGTGAAGTCTTATCAAAGCATGATCGGGATGACTATTTATTAAGTACCAAGGTAGGTCGGGTGATATCAGATAAAATGGAAGATAAAGAAGGACTTTTCGAATTTGGTCGGAAAAATAAAATCATTGAGGATTATAGTGAAGATGGGACCCTGCGATCCATCGAACAAAGCCTTGAACGTTTGAAAACAGATCGTTTAGACTTCGTTTATGTTCATGACATTTCTCCGGACTTTCATGGAGATGATTGGGTTACAAAGTTCGATACAGCTAGAAAAGGAGCTTTTCGTACGCTGACTCGCCTCCGTGAAGAAGGTGTAATCAAATCCTGGGGATTAGGCGTCAATCGAACCGAACCGATTGAAATGGCCATTGAACTGGAAGAAACGATTCCAGACCTTTGCTTACAGGCTACTCGTTACACGATCATGGACCATGAACATGCGTTACGAAAATTAATGCCGTCAGCTTCGGAGAAAAATATCGGCATCGTCGTTGGAGCACCGTACAGTTCCGGTGTGCTCGTAGGAGGAAATCATTATGAATATCAAGAAGCGCCAGATGAAGTTGTTTCGAAGACACAGAAAATACAAGAATTGGCTTCCAAATATCAAGTAAGTGTAAAGAGCGTCGCGCTGCAATTTTCAATGGCACATCCTGCCGTAGCGGCGGTCATTCCAGGAACTACTCGTTCCGCACATGTCAAAGAGGATATTGCAGCATTGCAGGAAGTTATCCCATCTGAATTGTGGCAGGAACTCCGAAACCAAAACCTGGTCTCACCTTCTGCACCCCTGCCGATCGATTAATAGAATCGTGCAAACGTTACGACCGCTGTAAAGGGCGGTCGTATTTTTAAAAAACGTCATCCTATCATTTGATAAAGCAAAAAAGAGCAGAGCATAGAAAAATCTAAAGGACGCTAGAAAAATGATGTTGAAAGATTGGTAATCGTTTTCAGCAAACGGACAGGGTAGTGGAAGATATCCAATGCTCTAAGTGCGAGATGAAGATAAAAACCAGGTAACCACGCCCATATTAAGTATGGTAGGTGCATGTAGAGCACAGTATTCAGCTTAATTTACAAGGTGACCATATGCGATCTCTACTTCTGAGCAAGTTCCAAAGGCAAAAACGCATATTCACCGTCTTTAATAATTTCACGTTTTCGGATTGGAATGGGATGTTTGAAAATCGGTCCATCTATCACCATGGTATGGAACTCTCCACCTTCTCCGCAAGGGTCAATATTTCGAGCTTCAAGCTCCTTTATGTATTCATGGGTTAAAGCTCGCCCTAAATCGTCTTCCCGCATTCCAAGTGATAAATTAACAGTTACGATGATGCTTACAAATCCTAGATTCAGAAACTCATCGACAGCTTCACGATGATCCATTTCCCATAAAGGCATACCAAGTTTTAAACCTGCATTCTTCGAAACTTTTTCATGCCAACAGCCGTGAGCAGGCATGTCCAGGTCTCCAGTCACTAGTACTTCTGCTCCTTGAATTTTTGCTTTTTCTAAAAGATTCATAAATGATTCTTCATAATCTTTCCAACTTGCAGCTGCAGTATATAAAGGTAGACCTATAGATTTTGCCTGGGCATGTATAAGCTCGGGAGGCGTTCCGTGGGATCTTGAACGGTTCCCTTCTTCTTCAAGCATGACCATAAGCCCAATCGCTTCTCCAACCAGCATTGCTTCATATAGAGCTAAGACACTATCCTTTCCACCGCTGAAAGAAGTTATGAATCTATGACCGCGAGCACCATTTTTCCAATCCATGCATTCTGCCATATATATCTTTCTCCCTTACGTTTTTCACAGTATTTCGGTATTCTATCCCGTCAAGACATAAATGGAACAAGCCCCTTCGGTTTTTCTAAAAATAGCTTTGTCAAATAATACTGTTGATATTTTCTAAGTAAAAGAGCTTAGTATTTCAAGCCCTTTGGTTACAAAGTATAAAATACTTTCTTCAATAAAGTGCAGCTAAAGATCAGCCTGCGCTAAAGGCTTGGAATTTGCCAAGCTTTCTTTATAGTTCCACTTTAGAAAATGGCAGGAAGAGTTTCACGCCTTTCTTATTGACGGGAAGGAATTTCATATCCCCGATCATATGACTCGCATAGCCTGCAAGACTCGCAATGAAGATCCCTTCGATTCCGATAGAAGCTTCAAATTGCCGAGCAATGACACCGAAAAACACGATTCCGAGTATCGAATGCGTATAACTCCTATGGGGCACAAATGAGGCAACAATGATATAGATACCGAGCAGGAATAACCAGTTTTCTTGCAGCATGAAGCCTCCAATCAATACGCCGAAACCGGAAACCGTCAGCATATGCCTCCTCGTCATGAATGTAGAAAGAGCTATGATTCCAGCACCAGTTCCCATGCCATACCACTTCTCAGTCCCGGTTCCTTCTACAAAGCTGTATACGATCAATAAAATGCCGATGATCTGCGCAAGTGTTTGGATGAATTTGTGCGTATTCGTGATTTTGTTACTTAACGTTCCATCCACATCAATGTCTGGAAGCAGCCCCGTAATTCCTCCGCAGGCTATCAGAATCCCTGTCGTCATCGGATCAGTCTCCAATGCATTGGATGTGACTAACCCTGCAACCCCGCCAACAAGTAGATGCGATGTTCCTTTCATGATGATTCACCTGTCTCTCTATTTTATTGTGAATGTGGCAGTATTCATCATTGTATAGAAAAAGCGTTCATGAAGAAATGCCAACAGGTGTTTTTGTGTCCTTGTACTCATGAAGCATTAGGACATCCGTCACGTGTCGTGTCTACAGGAAAGAGGTGAAAATCCGGAAATCCAGGATGATAGATCAAGCCGAAAGTACATGGCGCTATAAATCTGAAAATTGGTGCTTGTCCACCAGATTCTTTATAATAAAACCTAGAAAGTACAATTATTTTTGGGAGGTATACAGATGTATACATACTTGATGATTGTTGTCATTTTGGTAGGTGTCATTTCGTTAATTGGAACGATCATTGTCGGGAAGAGAGTAAACAAAGTTAGTAAAGATTACGAGATGGAAGATGACCGGACCTCTGCTCAATTGAAACGTTCTCATGAATATGAATCACAATCTTTGAAAGTGAACTTGAAAGTGTTGACAGTCATTTATGTTGTAACGTTCCTTCTCAGCATCATTGCTTTGATTGCTTATATCTTCTTAAGATAACAAGGTGTGTTCTCAAGTAAGCACATTCATGAAATCGACACAATAGTAGTGATAGAATGGAAGGTTATGCACTCATCCTTATCATTACATCAGAGGTCCTATTCGTTATTTTCATAACGGCAAAATTGAAAACTACATCCATTCATATCATTATTGATTACTGCATTCGTTATTGGGCTTTTCGCAGGTCCCCCATTCCCTGATGTGGCAGAAGATGCTGGCCAAACGGCTGACGACTGCAGCCCTCCTCCAGGGGGTTGTCTCCCTTACAGGCATATTCATTTATGGTTGGGCTTTGTTTGAAGAACTATGAAAATATCATTCATAGAGAGTGGAACGAGTAAGGATGAACCCTACCCGTTCCGCTCTCTTTTTCTATTTTCTACTACTCTTTTTCTTTTAAAAATAGTATATTCGCCGTTACAAATCTACCTCCATTTTAATACTATGTAACATCTGATAGAGAAGGGAGGAATGTTTGTGAGCGAAAAGGACAACCTTATCGAAGTAATGTCTTATCATGGTGATAAATGCGACTGCAAAAAGAAGGACGATAAAAAGAAAAAACGCAAGAAACATCATAAGAGCAGTGGCAAGCATAGCAGCGGTAAACGTAAACACAGCAGTGGCAAGCGAAGCAGCGGCAAGTGCAGCTGCGGAAAGCGTAGCAGCGGCAAACATGACGATCGCAAGAAAAAGCGTAGCTTCGAGTACAATCCAAGCTTTGTTGTAGATTCTAAGAAAAAGTGCGACAAAAAGCGCAGCAGCGGTAAATTTGAATGCAAATGTGAGTGCAGAAAGAAACACAGCAGCGGCAAACACGATGACTGTAGAAAGAAGCACAGCAGCTGCGGCTGTAAACGCGTTTGGGACCTATTCTAATCTCCTATCTCTAAACAACGAGTGTGACGCTCCACACTCGTTTTATTTATACTTAGCCAAGTTTTCTTTATATACAAAAACTTCAAATAAACTATTGTGAAAATGTGGAAGTTGATGTAATGTAAATAGAAATCTCTTTGGAAGGTGTGATGGAATTGGGGCAAATTCATGGAAAAAGGAATGGAAGGACCCGTCTTTACTTTTAGCTGGAATTGGTATTTCCAACCTAGGGGATTGGATCTATCTGATCGCTCTGAACTTAATGATACTGAATATGTATGAGTCGGCAGTGGCTGTAGCGGGTCTATATCTTTTGATACCAGCAGCCGCGATTTTGACTAGTTTTTGGTCAGGGAGTTTCATAGACCGGTTCGACAAACGACGGATCATGATCGGACTTGATGTGATACGAGCTGTATTCGTCGCTATCATTCCATTGTTCACCTCGCTTGGACTTATATATTTGTTTGTATTTTTAATCAATATGGCAAGTTCATTTTTTCATCCAACCGCCACGACGTATATTACCAAACTCGTACCTGAAAAACGGAGGAAAAGGTTCAACTCCTTACATAATTTGATGTCATCAGGCGCGTTTGTGATCGGTCCAGCAATTGCCGGGGCTTTAGTTTTTGTAGGATCACCCGACCTTGCAATCTATATGAATGCACTTTCTTTTTTACTTTCAGCTCTGGTCCTATCACTGTTGCCTGGTATGGATGATGATGTAAATGGAGTTGATCGGCTCTCAGTAAGAATGATTAAAGAAGATTGGAAGGCAGTGATAGCGTTTAGTAGAAAAGCGGTGTATGTCATGGCAGTCTATGCTCTTTTTGAGATTGTCATGGTATTCACTGCTGCATTGGATTCCACTGAAGTAGTGTTCACAAGAAGGGTACTTGGACTGTCTGAGAGTTCTTATGGGATATTAGTGAGTGTTGCTGGAGTTGGTTTTATTGCGGGTTCGATATGTGTCACACTCTTTGTTTCTATCCTTCCATTACGATATCTTATTGGAACGGGTACGTTGATGACCGCCACAGGTTATGTTATATACGCTTTATCGAATTCATTTTTGGGGGGCTCCATCGGAGTGTTTGTGCTATCATTTGCCTTGGCAGGCGCCAATACTGGATTTATCACCTTTTATCAAAACAATCTACCTATTGAAATCATGGGACGTATCGTAAGTACAGTCAGTGTTTTTCAATCCATTTTTCAAATTGTACTCATTGTTGCCATCGGATCGATCGTCGAAATTATTTCGGTCCAGTTTGCCGTAGTCACAGGATCATTCCTTATGCTATTCATGGCAATAGTGTTGATATCGTTGACCGCTATGCCGGCGAAGTCAAAATATTTCAGGGATTCCAATATCGCAACGCAAGGTCATTAAAGGGGGAAAAAGATTGTCAAAGAAAACGAAGAATCTTGAACAGTTGTTTGATTATCTTGAAAACGAAAGGTTGATCAGCGGGGCCATTTTAGCATCAGAAAAAGGGAAACCTATTTTTGTCAGAACTCTTGGAAAAGAAGATGTGGATATAGATGAGGATATTCAAGAGAATACCATGTTCGAAATCGCTTCACTGTCAAAAGCTTTTACAGGAATGGCGATCATGATATTGCAACAACAAGGAAAGTTGAATTCACAAGATCCGTTATTTACTTATATCCCAGAGTTTCCTTATAAGGAAGAAAAGATCACCATACATCATCTACTTACGCATACTTCGGGTCTTCCTGATTATATGGAGATATTTGAAGAACATTGGGACCGGGATCTGATAGCATGCAACAAGGATATCATCGATTATTTCATTGAAAATCAGCCCAATTTAATTGCGCAACCGGATGAAAAATTCGAGTACAGTAATACAGGATACATCTTATTGGCTGAAATCATTGAAAGGTTGAGCGGGCAAGCATACGGGGATTTTGTCAAAACTCATATTTTTGATCCTCTAGGAATGTCAAGGACCAGAGCTTATGCTCAACGCTTGGAAGAACCAATCGATAGCTATGCAAAGGGTTATATTTATTTTAAAGATGAAGACAGATTCGAACTGCCGGATGGAATCGATGAGCACGCATATGTCTACTTCTTGGATGGAGCGAAGGGTGACGGACAAATCAGTTCTACGGTCAAAGACCTGTTTAAATGGACTGAGTCATTAACAACTTCCAAAATTGTAAGCAAGGAAACGCTAGACCAAATATTCACGCCTACACAATTGAAGGATGGTCGTCAATCGCATTATACACATGGCTTTCATCACGGAATGAAAGCTGGTTATGGTTACGGATGGAAACTTGAAGATGATGAGGAGCTTGGTAAAATCATCACTCATGATGGGTATGGTGCAGGTTACAGCAGTGGCATCGTCATCTATCCTGATCATGACATCACACTGATCTATATGAGTAATCTGGATTATAGTGAAGGTCCACTGAATAAAATCCACCATGAGGTGATGCTTGAGATGGAAAACATCATGTTCGATCGTCCTTTCAAATTTCCTGAAATTAAAGCTGTAAAATTCTAAGGGGGCATATCATCATGGGGAAGCAATTTTCAGAGATTCAGAATGAACACATGGAGTTTATCCAGAAGCAGCATCTCTTTTTTGTCGGTACGGCACCACTATCTAAGGGAGGGCATGTCAATTTATCGCCAAAGGGGTATGATACTTTGCGTGTTCTTTCGGCGACAGAGGTCGCGTATTTGGACTTGACTGGAAGCGGAAATGAAACGAGCGGCCATATTGAGGAGAATGGTCGGATCACTTTCATGTTTTGTGCGTTTGAAGGACCGCCTCGAATCCTGCGCCTCTACGGAACCGGCAACGTCATCCTGCCAGATTCAGAAAACTGGGATACATACGTGAAGCATTTCGACCTTCTTCCAGGTACTCGGCAGATCATCACAGCAAACATCCATAAAATCACAACCTCTTGTGGATATAGTATTCCGTTCATGGATTTTGCAGGAGAACGGGAGACCCTGAACATCTCCAATACGAAAAAAGGGCCAAAACTCGAAAACTACAGACGTGAAAAGAACGCAAAGACGATTGATGGACTGGAAACAACGCTAGGGAAGAAGTTGACTGGGGAATAATCGAGTCCTACATCCAAAGTTGTAGAAAAGTTGATACCGTAACATGATTCGGAAATGACGGGAAAACCATACAATTGAGGTAACAAATAGAGAGAGAAGGTCATACTATGAGATTCAGAGATTTTCACAAGAACATCAAAATCCGGATCATCGAGACGTTCATGAGTCGTTTTGTCGGAAGCATGATTTTTCCATTCATGTCGATTTATCTAGCGGTCCATTTCGGTGCAAAAATGGCTGGATTGTTATTGTTGGTCAATGTTTTCATTGGGATTGGAATAAACTTCATAGGCGGGTATTTCGCTGATCAGTTCGGTCGGAAGAAGATCATGCTGTTTGCGGAAACGCTGCGGTTGCTTGCCTTTTTCGTCATGATGCTCTGTAACTCCCCATGGTTCTTTTCACCTGGAGTCACGTTCATGATGATGACAGTGAACAGCATTTGCTGGGGGCTTGCTGGACCCGCGAACTCTGCAATGCTTATTGATGTAAGTACACCCGAGCAGCGTAGGTTGATGTATTCGATCACCTACTGGGCGAATAATCTATCGATCGCAATCGGTGGGATCTTGGGGGCATTTCTTTTCAAGGATTATTTGTTCCAGTTATTTCTGGCTTTGACTGTCGTAACAGGAGTGGTGGTTTACCTTGTCGCCTTTGTTATCGATGAAAGCTATGCGCCTGTCAGCACAATTTTGAAACCGCAAGAACATGTCCTGCAATTATTTTCGAATTATAAAAAAGTGCTGCACGACAAGTTGTTTGTTCTTTATGTAATCGCTGGGGTACTGATTTTATCAATGGAGTTCCAGTTGACGAACTATGTCGGTATCCGTTTGAGTGCGGAAATGCCGGTTCAACAGTTCTTGTTTTGGGAGATTGACGGAGTTCAGATGATGGGGTTTTTACGTAGTGAAAATACGATTCTTGTTGCGTTGATGGCATTGTTTGCCACGAAACTGATCGCCCCGTTCAAAGACAGATCCGTGCTCGTGGGAAGCTGCTTCATTTTCACGGTCGGGTATGGTGTAATCGCCTATTCGAATAGTATCGTCCTGCTATTGATCATGATGGCGATCCTGACAATCGGAGAAGTTTGCCGGGTCCCAGTGGAGCAGTCATACATGGCTTCAATTCCACCTGATGATGCAAGAAGTTCGTATATGGCTTTTAACGGGTTGCAATACAACCTGGCAATGCTGATCGTTTCCATTACTGTCACGCTCGGCGCAATCCTTCCGTCAGGTATCATGGCAATCCTGATTACAACTGTCGGACTGAGCGGCACACTGATTTACTACATGATCACACCTGGGCTGGATGCTCGTAAACAACAGGTTGAAATGAAGCAAGCGGGTTAAATGATAGTAGGGGGTATTTTATGAAAAAGTGGATTGCTGGATTGGTAGTTTTACTCGTTGTGTCCAGCGGGTATTTTGCTTACGGTAAAATGACGAATGATACATATGAAGGGATGTCGATCATTCCTGAAAATCGTGATGATTTACCGTTATACAAAGGATTGCAACCGTATCGAAATTCTTACATCTTAAAAGATGATCATTGGGAAGATATCTATAAATTTTATTTGGAAAAACTACCTGCAAACGGCTGGGTGCTGGAACATGATAGTTCCTCGCTTGATGATTCTGATGGAGAAAATGACTGGAGCGGATTTCGTTCGACCTGGATCAAGGATGGATTTGATGGCGTCCTTAACTTGTCGGCTTCTTATAATAAACATAATGACGAAACTGAAGTGAACTTTGACAAGACGATGCACTATACCTCTACTGAATGGATTGGAGTAAACCCTGAATCGATTTGTATCTATGAAAAGGTAGACGATCAGGAATGCCGTGAAATAGAAGATCAGGAAAACATCGAAGAAATTGTTCATCTTATCAATTCCAGCTTGGATTGGAACGATGCAATCGAAACGAGGGAGAAGAAAATCCTCCTGGAGATCGGTGGTTTAAAAGTGGAGGTTCATTATGAATCTGATAATGAAGTGTATCTGCGCTCACATAAAGGGACTAAAATAATGAAACCAGAAGCTGAATTTTTTGAGCACACGAAGTTATCTGTTGAGTGATTTAGCTGTTGAATGGTTTGGGTCTGCCTAAACTATAGAGGCTATTGATTGATTCTCGTGTAATTGCATTTATTTGGACAGGGAGGCGATTTTTTTACCAGAATCTATCCGAAACGCACTAATACGGGACAAGAGAGCGATGTTTTCTCCAGTCTCTGTCCCTAAACGCACTTATATGGGACAGAGAAGCGTTGATTTTACCAGTCATTGTCCCGAAATGCACTATTACGGGACAGTTTCCCGCTGATTTCATCTCTTCCTGTCCGAAGAGGGTGTAACATCGGACAGTTTCCCGCTGATTTCATCTCTTCCTGTCCGAAGAGGGTGCAACATCGGACAGATTGTCGCTGATTTCATCTCCTCCTGTCCGAAGAGGGTGCAACATCGGACAGTTTCCCTTGATCCCCCGATCCCTGTCCGAGCATACCCCGACTGAGACTATGTTCGAGTACTTAATCTCCAAGTTTATCAGATTGCCAGCATGACCTTCATCTTTTTCTAATAAACTTATAAAAGAGGGCAGAACGCTGATGGAGGTTGGTCATGGCAATTCACTCAGTTGTTTACGGGGATACATTGTGGCGGATATCAAGTATGTATGGGGTGCCGATCCCTACGATTAAACAGGTGAACGGACTAGTGTCGGATGCGCTCGTTCCCGGTTTGAACCTTTACCTCCCAGATCTGAATCCGCCAGAGAGGTTTTATCAAATAAGGGCGGGGGACACATATTGGAGGCTAGCCCTGCAATTTCAAACAACCATCCAGGCTATCATCTCAGCAAATCCCGGAATCGATCCAAATGCCCTTCGAATAGGTGAAAGAATCCGCATTCCAACAATATTGAAATACCCGATGCAATCTCTTGTTTTCATAGATGCTTCGGATCAATCCCCTTATCAGGACTACTTAAGAGAAATTTCCGGAAGTATCACCTACCTAGCGATTTTCACTTACACGTTCAACCGCGAAGGAGCTCTCATCCAGCCGAATGATGAAACGATCCTCCAGACGAGTAAACAGTTGAATATCAAACCATTGCTGGTCATCAGTAATTACGAAAGAGGTACTTTTAGTCCTGAATTGGCGGATGAGGTCTTACAAAATACTACAACCCGAAGTGTCCTTATCAGAAATCTAGTCACAGCAGTGAACACCAAAGGTTTTGCTGGAGTCAGCATCGATTTTGAATTCGTTCCTCCAACGAGAAGAAATGAGTTCACAGCCTTTTTACGGGAATTGAAAGCAGCACTTGGTATACGGATCCTGCAGGTCAATGCTCATGCAAAGAGCAGTGATCTGCCGACGAACAGATTGGTCGGATTTCTCGATTACAGAGCAATTGGTGAAATAGTCGATATTGTTACGGTCATGACATATGATTATGGGTACTCGATCGGCCCACCGGATCCGATTGCACCGACATGGTGGGTCGAACAGGTATTGATGTACGCGACAGGTCAAATTAACCGGCGAAAAGTAATGATGGCGATGGCGCTTTATGGATACGATTGGACTTTGCCTCATCAGGAGGGGAGTGTGGCTGGATCACTTACGGCCAACAATGCACAAAACCTGGCTATCGCTAATTGGTCACCGATCCAGTATGACCTTCAATCTGAATCACCAGGGTATAGGTATTGGAAAAATAATGTTGAACATGCCGTGTGGTTCGAGGACATCCGAAGTTTTGTCGCAAAGTATAAACAAATGGAAGTCTATAATCTGCTCGGCGCTACCTATTGGCGACTGCGCTATCGATTTCCCCAGAACTGGGCGTATCTCGCAAAAAATATTGAAGTCATTAAATGATTTTCACGATCACACACAAGAAAAAGAGCCTCCTTCTCAAGGGGCTCTTTCCAATTTAAAAAACACATTCGTGTTTTTTCAAAATACTTCCTTCAGTATTAACAAGCTGGTGACTTCGGAATCAATACACCGCACGAAGGAAAAGCAATTGCTTTTTCGAGGAACTACGGCTCAATATGTAACCATGGCTTGGCTTTGCCTGGTTTCCTTTATAGGATTCAGTTAACGGGCATTTTGACATAGTCGATTTCAAAGCCGAGGTCTTCGAGCATTTCATGATCCTTCGTGCTTTCCTGGCCGGCTGTTGTCAAGTAGTCTCCGACGAATATGGAATTCGCTGCATAAAGACCAAGTGGCTGTAGACTTCGTAAGTTCACTTCACGACCACCGGAAATGCGGATTTCTTTTGTAGGATTGATGAAGCGGAACAGCGCCAGCACTTTCAAGCAATACCTCGGTTCCAGCTCATGCGTTCCTTCCAATGGTGTTCCATCAATTGCATGCAGGAAGTTGACTGGGATTGAATCTGCATCCAGCACTTTCAAGCTGCGTGCGACATCGACGACTTCCTTTTTCGTTTCCTTCATGCCGACGATGACACCGGAACATGGAGAAATACCTGCTTCTTTTGCAATATTGACAGTCGAGACACGATCATCGTATGTATGGGAGGTCGTGATGTTATCGTGATTCGTCTCGGCGGTATTCAAGTTATGATTGTAACGATCGACGCCAGCAGCCTTTAATCGTGCGGCTTGTTCAGGCTTGAGAATCCCCAAACATGCACAAATTTTCAGATCGTAATTTCCTTTGATTTCTTCGACGGCAGACACGACGGTATCGACATCGCGATTCGTCGGACCACGTCCGCTGGCTACAATACAATAGGTACCGACGTTCATTTTATGGGCCTGTTCTGCTCCATCCAGGAGGGTCTGTTTTTCGACCATGGGATAAGAATCGATCGGAGCCTCCGAAACGATTGACTGCGCACAATAGCCGCAGTTTTCTGGGCACAGACCTGATTTTGCATTCATGATCATATTGAGCTTCACTTTATTTCCGTAGTAGGTTTTCCGGATTTGATAGGCTGCATGGAGTAAAAGCAACAGTTCTTCATCTGGAGTATCCAAAATCGACAATGCTTCCTCATCTGTAATTTCTCCGCCAGCAATGACACGTTCTGCTAGATCGTTCCACTTTGTTGTCATATCTACACTCCTTTTTATGCTGCAGATTTTTTAAACGTACTGGAGGTTTTCGAAAGGGTACGGTGAAGCCTTGGTGCAATCAATCCCGCGCACACTGATAGCATGATATCTTTTGGCAGCGGTGCAAGCATCCAAGCCCATGCCATTTCATACGTGAAGCCTTCCGGAGCCGCTGCCCAGACCTTCATCGCCATATACATCCAGTTCGTTCCTGCTATATAGTTGATCGCCATCCCGACTAATGCAGCGATTAAAAAGTTCTTCTTGGTAGCTTTCTTTTCAACGATTTTACCTGTGACATAGGCTACGAGAATAAAAGAAAGGATGAAGCCGAATGTCGGTTTCAATACCATTCCGAATCCGCCGCTGAATTGAGCAAACACAGGTGCGCCTGCCAGTCCGATCAAGGCATAGACTGTCATTGAAATCGCGCCGAGACGGCTTCCTAAAATCAAGCCTGCCAATACGCTGAAAAAGGTTTGTAACGTGATCGGAACACTGCCGATCACCAGAAGCGAGGTCAGGTTTGCGCCGACCGCCATTAGTGCTGCGAACACAGCGGCAAGTGTAATATCAATTGGTTTCAGTTTCATAATAGTCTCCTCCAAATTCATCGTCGTCTCTCTAGTAGAATATCGGAAACTACGAAAATATGTCAACCTGAATTTAATGAAGGTTAACAATATGGCTGGAAAAAGTCTCGGAGAAATTCAGTGGGAAAGAGAGATGGATGTGTGGAGAGATGTACAGATTAGTGAAAGGATAATGACCGCGTTATCGGACACAGAAGATCTTATTCTCCCGAAAATCGTTCACTTGAAAAAAATAACGGACCCCAGAAACCTCAATTCATGAAAAACAGGGCGAATCAACTGTTTTGTTCACAAAGAACGGCTCTGGTGTCCGCTGAATTTTCGCATACGTCTAAGAATGAACAACTGCCTCGACCATTTCACCATCTGTCCGATAATGCTGGATCATCTTGTACACGAGATCGGATTTAGTGACGAAGTGGAGAGTTCTCTTTAATACAGCAGGCTTTATGCGTCGATAGACGACCCCATGGTGCTGGACATGTTCTGCCTGGATTTCAGGTATGAACGATAGTCCGATTCCCTCAGCAGTATATCCAAGTATCGTTTCATAAGGGGTTTCGAGCGCCAATTTAAATGAAATACCGTTATCCATGTACATATTTTCTATTTTAAGCCGTGTTTCACATGGCTTCAATGGAAGTATGATTTTCGCATCATCCAGGTCATCAAGTGTAATCAAGGTCTTGCGCGCAAACGGATGTGCACTTGGAATCGCCACTAAGTATTCTTCCTCAAATAGCGAGAGAGCCCGAATGCCCTCATCCTCAACAAAGTCCTGGACGAACGCACCATCAATTTCCCCTCTGTGAAGTGAATTCAGCAATTGGGAGCTTCTGCTTTCAAGCACCGTACACAGTTGGTGCGATTCAATCTGTTTGGCGATTTTCGGAAAATAATAGGAAGCAAGAGTCGGCAATGATCCAAAGCGAAACGTCGTCGGATTGAGGGTTTCACAAATGACGGAATCCAGTTGTTCGATCAAGGGTTTTATTTTCTCAAGAAAACGTCGTCCTTGGTCTGTTAATTGAATACCGATATTCGTCCGGACGATCAACGTTTGGTTCAATGATTTTTCCAGCTGCTTCAGTTGTTTGCTTAAGGCTGGCTGTGAGATGAATAGACTGTTTGCCGCTTTTGAAATACTGCTTTTTTCTGCGACTTCGATAAAGAAACGCAATTGTTGTAATGTCATCCTAATCACCTTCCTGGTATAACGAATTGTTATAGCGATTATATCATAATGATTCTTCCAGAGGCCTAATATATGGATTATGATGGAACCAGATGGGGGTGATCCGATGAAAAATACAACAGCATCAACGAAACAACCGATACAAACTGTAACGAATAAAAAGATACATTATGCCTGGGTGATTCTTGGGCTTTCGTTTCTGACGCTTCTGACCATCCAGGGAATCCGTTTATCATTTGGGGCGTTCATCCAGCCTTGGGAAACGTTTTTCCAAACAAATCGTGGTTTGATATCGATGATCGGGATGGTCAGTTATATCATATTTGGCATCTCTCAGCCAGTCGTAGGACGAATCACCGACCATGTAGGTCCAAGGAAAATATTTACCATCAGTGTGGTATTCGTCGGCTCATCGATGCTTTTCACGACTTTTACAACTCATCCCTGGCAATTATTTCTGTTATACGGTTTTCTTGCTTCGATCGGTTTCGGCGGGGCATCGCAAGTGGCAGGGACTGTAGTCATATCCAATTGGTTTCAGAAAAAACGTGGCTTGGCTCTCGGGATATTATCAGCAGGCACGGCTGCCGGGCAGCTGTTAGTGGTGCCATCAACGCTTTATTTCATAAGCTGGACCACCTGGCAGACCACGGTATTAGCCTATGGTTTGTTTTTAATGTTTGTTTTCCTGCCATTGATCGTGTTTTTGTTAAAAAACAAGCCTGCAGAAATGGGCCTGCACCCTTATGGGTATACCGTCAAGCAACCTGCTAAAACGGTTCAACTTCCAGTCCATACCAGGGGTTCATTCGTTTTTATAAAAGTGTTGAAGAAGAAAGAATTCTGGTTTCTCATGCTACCTTTCTTCGTATGTGGTGTAACGACAAGCGGATTAATCGATACACACTTGATTCCGTTTTCCAAGCATCACGGTGTTTCCAATGCTGTCATCAGCTGGACAATCGGCCTATTGGCTGCATTCAATTTCGCTGGTACGATAATATCAGGTTATTTCTCAGATAAATGGGATTGCCGAAAAATGCTCGGTTACTTGTATAGTGTCCGAGGGCTTACTCTGGTCTTTCTGCTGATCATCGCCGGATTTTCAGATCTGACCGCTGTCCTTCACCAAAATCCGACTTTACTGATCATCTTCGGAATCTCGTTTGGAATCGTCGACTTTTCAACTGTCGCTCCAACGATCAAGCTTGCTACCGATTATTTTAAAAGTTACAGCATCGGGCTAGTAGTCGGGGGAATCTTCCTCAGTCACCAGATCGGAGCTGCACTCGGGTCCTATTTACCAGGATTGCTCTATGACATGACGGGGAACTACCAGCAGTCGCTCTTCTATGCGATCGTCGTCCTTATCGCTGCGGCGGTAATGAGCTTTATGCTTCCAAAACCGGAAAATGGGTAAAGAAAATGAAATGAGGGAGACGTTTTGAATAAAAACGCGCATATCAGGAAGTTCGATAAGCAGGCAAAAAAATATGAGAGAATGCAACAGAAAGACCCGACGGCGAAGTTCCGGAAACGGATCATTCCTGATGCAGAAGGGGAGGTCCTGGAGGTGGCCATCGGTACAGGACTTAATCTTCCCTTCTATAAAAATGTAACTGCGTTGACAGGGATCGATTTCAGTAGGGAAATGCTGGAGGCGGCAAGCAAGGTCACGGCACGTTATCCTTATTCGATCGAATTGAAGCAAGCTGACGTTGAAACGGCTACGTTTGAAGAAAATCGTTTCGATACTATTGTGTCGTCATTGTCATTTTGTTCATATGAAAAACCTGTCGAAGTTTTGAACCGATTCGGGAAATGGTGCAAACCGGATGGTAAAATCCTCATGCTTGAGCACGGGAAAAGCACGAATCGATTGCTAAGAGGATTGCAGAAGGGGATTGATCCACTTGCTTATAAAATGATAGGTTGCCATCAGGATCGCGACATTCTCGGATATGTAATAGCATCTGAACAACTTGAAGTCGTAAAAGTAGAGAGGGCTCTTGCGGGATTTTTTTATTTCATATGGGCCAGACCGAGAAAATAGAAAAGTACTGACCGCTGAAGTCAGCACTTTCTACATACTATGTTTGATTCCCTTCTTGACGAGCAGCCAATTTGCCGGGAAGCTAGTTGCTGTTCCAAGGAGCATTGCAATCTGCATCATGAACCAATAGGTCATCGTATCTGGTTTTGGTGGTTGGGCAAACAAGTAAAAATGAACGATTGCCATCCAGCCGAACATTCCGATTTCAAAGGCGATCAATGCGAATGTATCAGCCTTAATCGCTTGTAAGAATCCTTTTCCCCAGCTTATCCTCTCTCCCATTTTCCGGCTCATCGGAACGATTGAAAAGACCTGGAAGAAGATTCCGAACAGATAAGCAAGGATGAATTCAACTGTGTAATGTGAAAAAAGGACAGAGCCCGCGATCGTCAAACCAGTCATTGTGACAATCGGTACACCGACTGCGTCACCGAAAGCACAACCGCTTGAACAATGGCTCGTGGAAACGAAGACTCCTTGCCAACGTGGTTTATCTCTATGCATACCTTTATGATCGTCTTCATCACCATGCTCATTATGGTGGTGTTCTTTTTGTTCGCCCCGACCGATTTTCCAATAAGCCAAAATACCAAGAGGCCCCAGGTAAAGACCGTTGATCGGCCAGACGATATTCATGATCCCCATCGGTTGGGGTTTTTTTATGACATCGATCAAGATGAAAAGGGCAGATAAAATACCAAGAATGACTGCGATATAGGAAATGATGGTTAATAGAATGACTGATCCCTCCTGTAAAGCCATACTACATAAAAATTACCCCATCGAAGTATTGATTAAACGATGTTGAATATCATGTCCGATAGGTCTAACAAAGCTTTTCAAAAAAATGACCTCCCTTTTCATCAATAGAGAGAAGGGAGGTCGCGTCAGTATAAGCGCAAATAAGGCTCAGCCAGCGCTAAGGCTTGGGCTTTGTAAGGTTTTAACTATTTGGTTTGATCTTCATTATAATCATAATCGGAAGGGTCTACTGGCTTGAACCCTTTTGGTTTGTGGAAACGAAGCAAATCACTGTAGACGATTTTATCCGATAGTTCGAGTTCTTTTCTACCGAATTGTACTGCATCCTCACAGTTGTTATTCTCAACCTCATCTCCATTTTTATTGTCATAACATTTATCACTGACCGAAGAATACTCTGGCGTGATTACATCACCGTTCCGGAATGGTACGATTTCATCGTGTTCAGGTGACAACAAATCTGAACCGAAAGTGAGAAACTGCTCATCCTTGATTCCTAGAAGATGCAATACGGTCGGACGTACATCCATATGACCGCCATATTTATGAACTTGTTTCCCTTTCACACCTGGTACATGGATATAAAGCGGAACTCTCTGAAGCTGAGCGTTTTTATATGGGGTGATCGGTTCTCCAGTAACCTTTTCCATCGCTTCATTATGATTGGTCGAGATTCCATTATGGTCCCCATACATGACAATCATTGTATTGTCATATAGTCCAGCTTCCTTCAGATCATTGAAAAATTGCTCGAGTGCTTGATCCATATAATGGGCTGTTTGATAATAGCCATTCACGACATCATCATCTGTTTCAGGTGTGGGAAAATCCACATCCCCTTCATGCGTTTTAAATGGAAAATGGTTTGACAATGTAATCATTTTCGCATGGAATGGCTGCTTCAAGTTTTTCAAATAAGGAATGGATTCCTTGAAGAATGGTTTATCCTTCAATCCATAGTTGATTACATCTTCATCATTCATGTCATAGTAGGCCGAGTCAAAAAATTTCTCGATTCCATATCCCTTATAAATTTGATCACGATTCCAAAATGTCTTGTTATTACCATGGAAAGAGGAAGTCGTGTACCCATGTTGGTTCAATATCGCCGGCTGTGCCTGGTACGTATTTTGTGCCTTTTCCATGGATACAGCTCCACTCGGTAGAGGATAGAGGGAATTGGCCATCATAAATTCCGCGTCTGAAGTTTTCCCTTGCCCAACCTGATGGAAGACATTATCGAAATAGAACGTATTCGTGTCATTCGTCAGTTTGTTCAAGAATGGTGTGACTTCCTGGCCGTTGATCTTTTCATTGATGACGAAAGTCTGTAAGGATTCTAACGAAATGTAGATGACATTCATATTTTCAGCTGCACCGAAATATTCCTCATTAGGTGGTGTTTTGTTGTCTTTGATGAATTCCTCTATTTCAGACAGATCATCACTGCTTGCCATCGCACGTTGAGTAGATGACTTCGCCGTTACAATGGCATCATAGATTTGATAATTGTATTGTCCAAGATATTTCACCAAATAGTTCCGATCAAATGAACGTGTAAGCAATTGCGGACGATCCATTTCTGCCAGGCCAAGATTTGTTGAAAAAATCAAGATAGCGGAAATGAAGACTAAACCGACTTTTTTCCTTGGAATCGGTGTATGGTGTGCTGTGACTTTGAATAATACCAATCCAAGAAGAATGAATGTATCGAGGAAATACAGGACATCGCTGAACTTCATCAGAGCCAATGCACTGTCACCAAGTTCACTTGCACTATTCGTGTGAAGTACTGTCGGTAACGTTATGAAATCATTGAAGAATCGGTAGTACGCAACATTTGCATATAAAAGGAATGACATTAAGAAGTTGATGGATATCATCGTCCAATTTCTGCGTTTCCCGTTCATCAATAAAGCGATTCCGAAGAACAATAGCGCTGAACTGATCGGATTGATCAGCAACAGAAATGATTGTAATATATTTTTGATACCTAATTCGAATTCGATTTGATAAACGACATACGTTTTCAACCAAAACAATAAGACTGCTATAAAAAATAACGTAAAGGGTTTATTAAAAAAGTTTTTCCAATCATTATTCATTTGTTCCATACCTTTCACCTACTAGGTTGATTTCAAATTTTAATAAACATTACCCAGCTCTGTGTAGCTGTAAACGAATTTGTTTTTACTCAATAATATAAAGTCTTCGTACCTAGGCGAAGAAAAGAGAGGATATGGAAAAAATAGGTTGTTTTCGCAAACTTTGTTGCAGTTGATCGGCAGCGTTTACATCGCACGAAGAAAATGTGATTTTCATTTTCGGAGGAGTCTCACACCTTGCTCTCCAATCAACTTGCACAAGGTGAATTATTAAAAATGACTCAAAAGCAACAATCTTTTAGAAAATAGCCAAAAAATAAGAACACGAAAAAGAAGGACTCGATAGGTCCTCCATTGGTGGTGCCTGTTCAAGACCATTTATCGATTGAAGTAACTTCCTGTTGGTTCAATCTTTGTAAAAGTTCCATAGCATCTTCTTCGATAACGGTTTGTTCAAGGTGTTGTTTTTTCACAAATCCTTGATTGTACATGTGATGGAGCATTTGATGTAGAGGATCATAGTAATGATCGATGTTGAAAAGCCCCAGCGGTTTTAGATGATAGCCGAGCTGATTCCATGTCATGACCTCAAACATTTCTTCCATCGTTCCGATTCCGCCTGGAAGTGCGATAAAAGCATCTGCAAGTTCGTACATCAATGCTTTCCGTTCGTGCATCGTATCGACGATTTTTAAATCTGACAGCTCCAAATGATCGACTTGCTCATATATTTTTCGAGGGATGATGCCAGTCGCTTTCCCTCGGTTGCTCATCACAGCGTGAGCAAGTTCACCCATCAATCCAGAGTTACCGCCGCCATAAACAAGCTTGATCTCATTTTCTGCCAGCAGACTCCCCAATTTTTTGACGTGTTCCCGATAGATCTGGCTCGTCCCAAAGCTGGATCCACAAAATACACAGATTGATGAAAACTTGTACATATCGCTTGTACCCCCTTAAACAATTATACTCGTTATACCTATTTTATACTTGAAGGAAGCATAACAGTACTCTCTTCAGTTAAGTGCAACCAATGGCTCAGTATGCGCTAAGGCTTAGCTTCGCCGGTTTTTTCCTTATCAATATCAAGATGAATAAGAACGACAATCCGGCCTTAACCTTTGAAATTCGTCAAGATTGACTATATATTATTTATAAGTGAACTAGACTAATCTTACACAAGAGAGGGACTTATTATGAAGTTATTGAATGAAATCTTGAACTATAATTCATCGTTCATTGAAGAAAAAGCGTATGAACCTTACAAGACGTCAAATCTTCCAGATAAGCGTATGGTCGTCGTTTCATGTATGGACACGCGACTCGTGGAATTGCTGCCGCGCTCAATGAACCTACGTAATGGCGATTTCAAATTGATCAAAAATGCTGGAGCGGTCATTTCCCATCCATTCGGTAGTGTAATGAGAAGTATACTCGTTGCAGTTTATGAGCTGAACGCCGATGAAGTGTTTGTAATCGGTCACCATCAATGCGGTATGAGCAGTATTGAACCTGAAAAAATGATCGGACACTTTAAAGAGAGAGGAATCTCTGAAGACACGATCAATACGTTAAAGCATTCAGGACTTGACCTTGAAAAATGGTTGAGCGGTTTCGATAGTGTCGAAGAAAGCGTACAAAACAGCGTCGATATGGTACGTAACCATCCATTGCTTCCAAATGATACCCCCGTGCATGGTCTGGTCATAGCACCAGATACCGGGAAACTCGACCTTGTCGTTGATGGATATGAGAAATGAACAATGAACAACGTAAGGCTGAGCACTGATCCTGATGTGGCTCAGCCTTTTTCAATTTGTTGAATCAGGGAATACGTAACATCCAACAATTAACCATAAACGCCTCCATTTCAGACGTAGGAATTCCCCCTTAAATATTCACCGCAGACACGGCTCATCCTCCACAAGCGACCGAACAAAATGGACAGAATCCCATTCTTTCTCGGAGATGTGTATGATCGGGGATTCTTTCGGATACAGTTGCTGGTTGATTTCTTCAATGGAAAACCCTTTTTGATGCAGTCCTGTAATTTTTTCATTCGTTTCAATCAAGTAATCCAATTTCATTTGAAGCATGTCTTTACCATTCGGAACATACCCGGCATGCGCACAAAACATTTCTTTAACATCATAGGAAAGGACCGTTCGGATCGAATCCATCAAGGTTGGCACAGATTCCTGCCACATACAGACTTTCGGTTTAGGTGTCACGAATAGATCTCCTGAAAATAGGATTCCCGTTTCATGATTGAAAAAAGAGAGATGATCCCTAGAATGACCTGGAGTATGTATCGCTTCCCAAGCAAGGTTTTCTGACTGAACGCTCGTTCGAATCGGACTAGCATGAAACGCTTTTCGTGGTCCCCAGAAGCTATGTCGATAGTCTGGATATATCCCATCTCTTTTACAAAGATCGATTGACATCGGATGGATGAACAATTCAACCCCCAACTCCGTTTCAACCCAATTCGCATTGCCCGTATGATCTTCATGGAAATGGGTAAGGGCAACCTTATTGATTTTTTTCGATTTCAAAAAAGGTAGAATTTCTTCCTGACAGCTGCTCGGTCCGGTATCGATCAACAATCCATCTACATAATAAAGATAGTAATTCAGATACATTTGTCCGGCGGTAGCTTTTACGTGCAGGGTTTCTACATCTCCATGCTTTGAGTGTTTCATGTATGATCGTCTCCCTATTGTTGGATTAGCCTATATTACTCTTCAATAGCAGACAGAAAAATCCTTTTAATTGATTTAACGGACACAGGGGACGTTATTTGGGTTGAAAGGTCATGTTTAGAAAAATTAACGGACACCAGAGACGTTATTTACCCAAATTATGAGGATATCTTTCGGGATTTGCATAAATAAGGTCCGTGGTGTCCGTTAAGTGCAGGGAAATCGGCTATTTGTCACAAATAAGCGCTCTCGTGTCTGTTATGATTGTACAAGTACTAATTTATCATCAATAACGCTGAAATGATAAATAAATTAAAGGAAATCACATCTGTGTTCAGTAATTGGAAGGTATATCTTGATTTTGGATGAAAATAACCTCAAACCAAGAAAAATGACATTATTTGATGCTTTACATCTTCTAACAGACAGGAGTAATATTAGGGGCATCTTAATTTAAAGTTCTTAATTCGTTAATCGCTGAATTCGTAATGAAGCGGGGGACCCAATCTTCATGTGGCGGGATGTCACTTGGGGTGAATCCTTTGTTAGAAAGGTAGGGCGACTCTTTACGCCCGAACCCGACAGCTAACCTCGTAAGCGTTTGAAGAGAGGATGGTGAACTTGTGATCAAAATACAATGACCACAGGTCTTTTGCCTCTGTGGTTTTTTCTATGCTTAAATTTCAACATAGTCCATGGTGAAATGAAGCACTATAAGAATAACAGCAAAGAAGGAGCAATTGTCATGGCTACCAATCAGAAACAAATCGGTTTGATCGGTCTAGGGAACTTCGGAGGAAGCTTATGTAAAGAATTTGCGGAATTGAATGCTGAAGTTCTAGCAATCGACCGGAATGCAGACAAAGTTGATGCTTATTCATCATTAGCAACACATACAGTGGTAGCTGACTCGACAGACGAAGGAGTCTTGAAATCACTAGGTGTCCGAAATTTCGATCTCGTCATCGTTTCACTTGGAGATGACATCCAATCAAGCATATTGACTACACTCGTTTTAAAAGAAATCGGTGTCAAAACGGTATGGGCTAAAGCACAATCAAAATATCATCGCATGGTATTGGAGAAAATCGGGGCGGACAGGATCATCCATCCGGAGCGGGATATCGCAAAACGACTTGCGCATCATGTCGTCTCAGAAAAAATCATCGACTATATCGAATTGTCCCCGGATCATAGTATTGTCGAAATAAGCGCTACAAGAAAAGTGAATGGAAAATCTTTAGCAGATCTAAACATCCGCTCGAAATATGGTTGCACGATCGTCGGGATCAAAAAGGGAGTCGAAGTCATCATTTCTCCTGATGCGGAAGTGCGGCTAGAGGAAGGGGATACGCTTATCGTCATAGGTAAAAACACAAACTTGAACCGATTTGAGGAGAAAGGATTGTAGATTATGGGGGGATTTATGACCAAGATCAAACTGACTCCACCGCAGTTTTTGGTCGTCGTATTCTTGTCATTCATCTTATTCGGAACATTATTATTGAAATTGCCGTTTGCAAGCAATGAACCGATCAGTTGGACTGATGCCTTGTTTACCTCGACATCCGCGATGACTGTGACAGGTCTGATTACGGTCGATACAGGAACTGCTTATTCTGTTTTCGGTGAAATGATCATCATGTTCCTGATTCAGGTGGGTGGGCTTGGGATCATGTCCTTTGCGATCTTGATTTTCATGATGATCGGGAAGAAAATCGGTATGAGGCAACGGATGTATGTACAACAGGCTCTGAACCAGACAACGATTGGCGGGGTCATTCTGCTCGTCAAAAGGCTTTTCATCTTTTCAATCATCATCGAATCGATCGCTGTTGTCTTTTTGACTCTTAGATGGGGACCAGAAATGGGATGGGGAGAAGGTTTGTATGCTAGCATATTCCATGCTGTTTCGGCTTTCAATAATGCAGGGTTTTCAATCTGGTCTGATAGTTTGATGGGTTATGTCGGAGACCCGGTCGTCAATATCATCATCACCTTTCTATTCATTACAGGCGGAATCGGTTTTACCGTGTTGTCGGATCTTTGGGCAAAGCGGGAATTCCGTCAATTAAGTCTTCATTCGAAGTTGATGCTCATCGGTTCACTCATCATCAATGTGATCGCTTTTTTGATCATTTTCATTTTCGAGTTCAATAATCCAGCTACTCTTGGACCGATGGCAACTGGTGAAAAAATTTTCGCAGCGTACTTCCAGGCTGTTACCCCACGCACAGCAGGATTCAATACATTGGATATCGGCAGTATGGAAGATCCTTCGATCATCTTGATGCTGCTTCTGATGTTCGTGGGTGGTGGAAGTGCTTCAACAGCCGGAGGGATCAAGGTTACGACTTTCCTGATCATCTGTTTTGCGGTTTTTACATTTTTGAAGGGGAAGTATGAGATCGTCATCATGCGCAAAACGATCGCTCCGCATCTTCTAGTAAAGGCGTTAGCGATTTCAACGATTGGCCTTGCTTTTATTTTTTCAGCAATCCTTCTGTTAAGTATCACAGAAAAAGAAGCACCGCTCCTGACTGTCATCTTCGAGGTGTTTTCGGCATTCGGCACGGTCGGATTATCAATGGGATTGACCTTTAAGCTAACAGTGATCGGTAAACTGGTGATCATTTTCATGATGTTCATCGGAAAGATCGGGCCATTGACTTTAGCATTCTCATTAGCACGTCAAAGTGTTGAGAATATTCGATATCCAAAAGAAGATATTCTCGCAGGATAACTCAACAGGTAATGGGACTTTTGAATCAGTTAACTGTGCACCAAAATCGAATATCCTTCAAGGAACGAAAGGCACTGTCCTAAGAGGCAGTGTCTTTTTTATGTAAAAAAACACTCTGGCCATTAACAGGGACTTTTGAATTAAAGAAAATCAATGATAAAACGACCGTTTAACTGAGAATAGTTCTCAAGTATCATTGACGATGATAATCATTTTCAATTAGTGTGGTTATATCGCAAATGAAAATCATTATCAATAAGATTCAATAAAGAAAGGAAGATTCATATGACAGTAATGGAGCAAACATCGAATAGATCATTATTAGCACAACAGGAGCGCCGTGAGTCGAATGCGCGGTCTTATCCTCGCAGGATTCCGATTGCGATAGAAGAGGCAGAAGGCATATTTGTCACCGATGTCGAGGGGAAACGATATTACGATTGTCTCGCTGGTGCAGGAACACTTGCACTCGGTCATAACCATCCGGTTGTCATTGAAGCGATGGAGCAGGTGATCCGGGATAAGCGACCGTTACATACACTGGATCTTACCACACCTGTAAAAGAAGAGTTCGTCAATGAAATCTTTTCCTCACTTCCTGAACCGTTGAAAGATCGTGCGAAAATTCAATTCTGTGGTCCAACGGGCGGAGATGCGATTGAAGCTGCCTTGAAACTCGTAAAAACAGCAACCGGCAGAAGCTCGATCTTGACTTTCCACGGTGGATATCATGGGTCGACGCATGGGACGATGGCAATCAGCGGGAATCTTGGTCCGAAAGAACGTGTCCAGGGACTGATTCCAGATGTGCACTTTCTCCCTTACCCGTACACATACCGTTGTCCTTTCGGGTTCGAAGGGGAAGAGGGGCATGAAATCAGCAGTCAATACATCGAAAATCTTCTCGATGATCCTGAAAGTGGAATTTTACCACCTGCAGCCATGATTTTAGAAGTTGTCCAGGGGGAAGGCGGATCCGTCCCAGCGCCCATCGAGTGGCTCAAGGAAATGCGCAGGATCACTAAAGAACGTGGCATTCCATTGATCATTGATGAAATTCAAACTGGTATAGGCCGTACTGGTAAATTCTTTGCCTTCGAGCATGCCGGTATTGTCCCTGATGTAGTCGTCCTTTCTAAAGCGATTGGCGGCAGCCTTCCGTTGTCCGTCGTCATCTATGAAGAAAGTCTGGATCAATGGGGACCCGGTGCTCACATCGGAACATTCAGAGGAAACCAGATGGCGATGGCAGCAGGAACGGCAACGCTCCAATACATCAAAGAAAACAATCTATCAGAGCATGCTGATCGAATGGGGGACAAGCTTCAAGCCGAGCTCAAAGACTTGCAAGCTGGATACAAGGAAATCGGAGACGTCCGGGGGCGCGGGTTGATGCTTGGTGTTGAAATGGTGGACCCTGCGAAAACTCAGGCACCGAATGGGAGTTACCCAGCAGCTCCGGAGCTTGCAAGTAAAATCCAGCGTGAGTGCTTTGACCGGGGGTTGATTCTTGAGGTCGGTGGCCGTCATGGTGCAGTTGTCCGTATCCTACCTCCGCTGATCATCACCGAACAACAGGTAGATGAAGTGGCTGTGATTTTGAAAGATGCAATAACGGCAGTATTGGGACAACGGTGATGCATGATGATTACAAAAGTGATCAAACCTGCTGCATTGCAAATGGAAGAGACTGTTGCACGGGCCACTGATGATTTCAACTCCTTGTTTTTCCATGGTGGAGAAGAAGGGGTAGCAGCTTATCACCATGCAAGCCAGCTGGTGACAGAGAAATTGACGGAAGTGTTCTCGGATCTATCGAAACCTTACATCGGAAAAACACCCGATAAAATCAAAGAAGAAGTCAGAAGACTCCAGCTTGCAACAGAAAACGGAGAATCCTTGTATGAACTGCTCGGGGAAATCCAGGAACCACTTCTGAATAGCAATATCAACATCAGCAATCCGAAAAGCATTGCCCATTTGCACTGTCCGCCATTGCTCCCGTCTATTGCGGCTGAAATGATCATCACCGCCTTCAACCAATCAATGGATTCATGGGATCAAAGTACAGCGGCCACTTATCTGGAGGAGGAGCTGATCCGCTGGCTCCTGCCGAAGTTCGGTTATGGCAAACAGGCAGATGGGACGTTTACGAGCGGTGGTACACAATCGAATTACATGGGATTGCTGCTCGCACGGGACCATTATTGTTGGGAACGGTGGAACCATAATGTCCAAAAAGATGGATTGCCTTCACAATCCAATAAGCTGCGGATCCTTTGTTCTGAGGATGCTCATTTTACCGTGAAAAAATCAGCATCCCAGTTAGGTTTAGGAGAAAATGCAGTAATTGCCGTCAAAACGGATGAGAACCATCAGATGAGTAAAGATGACTTGAAAGAAAAATTGGAACAGCTTGAAAGTGACGGATCATTGCCTTTCGCAATCGTGGCTACCTGTGGAACAACTGATTTCGGCAGCATCGATCCAATGAAAGAATCAGCGCAACTTGCGAGACAACATGGACTTTGGTTCCACGTCGATGCGGCTTATGGTGGCGCATTGATCCTGAGTCGAAGTCATTATCATAAGCTTGCGGGGATTGAAACGGCGGACTCGATCACTGTTGATTTTCACAAACTATTCTATCAGCCGATCAGCTGTGGGGCTTTCTTAGTGAAGGATCAACAGTCATTCCGGTATATCCAGCATCACGCCGACTATTTGAACCCGAGTGGGGATGAAGAAGATGGCATGCTGCACCTTGTTACGAAATCGACACAGACGACTCGACGCTTCGATGCTTTGAAATTGATGATGTCGTTACGGATGGTCGGTACGAAAAAGTTCGGCGAAATGATTGATCATACATTCAGGCTTGCAAATGCGACCGCTCAGGAGTTAGAGCATCGGGCCGGCTTCACAGTTCTGAATCGGATGCCAGTCTTGAATGCAGTCGTGTTTAGATATGAACCGGTCACGGCTGTGCCGATTGATCTGGATTTACTCAATAAGAACATCCAAAAAACACTGCTTGAAAGTGGTGAAGCAATCATGGCGAAAACTATTGTGGATGGAAAGACGTATTTGAAATTCACATTGCTGAATCCTCGAACGAAAATGAAGGATATCAAAGAGATTCTGACATTGATTGAACAATACGGAAAAACGCAAACAAGTAAATGGGGGTTGAACCATTGAAAAACCATAAAACGATTGCTGAACAAGCTACCATGCAAAGTTTTCTGAACTGCTACCTGAGAGAAACAAGGAATTTTGAGGAGATTGAAAATGAGCCGGGAAATCACTTGAATGGCCAACAGGTAGACAGGACGATTAAATGCGTTCTGCAAAACCAGGCTATAGAAGTGATCATTCCAGTCAGATATTGGTCTTTGACTGGACGCCATTTGTTCGCCTATCCAATTTTTTATCGAAGCAGCGGAGATGAGGTGCTGAATCAGTTGGACTATATCACGCTCGTTTCCTTGATCACGAAGGAGCTGTTGATTGAACAGAAGCGTGAGGACGCAGAAGATGAATTCATGTTGAGGGTGATTTTAAGCTGCCGTAACGTAACCAAGTATATTGAAGGACGATTGGATGATTCCGAACGTTTATCCGATGCGAACTTCTCCTATATCGAAGCAGAACAATCCCTGTTATTCGGACACTTGATGCATCCAACTTCTAAAAGTAAACAAGGGATCACTGAAGAAGAGGAACATCTGTATTCGCCTGAGTTGAACGGAGAATTCCAGCTTCATTATTTCTTGGCCGATCCATCGATTGTTGTTCAGGATTCCAGTTTGGAGGAAAGTGCTGCCGCCATCGTAAGAGAGGAATTGGAAGAATCGGGACAAGCATATCGCCTTGGCGATAAGGAGGGAGACGTCTTCCTCCCAACTCACCCATTGCAGGCGAAGCATTTGATCGAACGTGAAGATGTACAATCATTGATCGCAAAAGGTCTGCTTGCATACATCGGTCCTATGGGCAAAAAATTCACAGCAACTTCTTCATTCCGGACGGTTTACAGCAAGGAATCGAAATTCATGTTCAAGTTTTCTGTGCCGATCAAAATTACGAATTCTTTACGTGTAAGCCAGAAGAAAGAGCTTGACCGGGGCGTGGAAGTTTCAAGATTGTTAGATTCGGAGGTTGGCCAGGATCTACGGGGACGTTTTGATAGGTTCCATATCATGGAGGATCCAGCATATTTGAATCTTGATCTGGACGGAGATTCTACCGGTTTCGAGGTCATCATCCGGGAAAACCCATTTTATGAGAATGATAACGATGCAAGTCTGATCGCAGGTCTCTGCCAGGATCAACCGTATGGAGGGAAGACAAAGATCCAGGCAGTCATCGAAAACCTTGCACACCAGGAAGGAAGAAGTACAGAAGAAGTGAGCTTGGATTGGTTCGACAGGTATCTCTCAATCTCACTCGATCCGATTCTATGGCTCTATGAAACGTATGGGATCGCACTCGAAGCACATCAACAGAATTCAGTGCTCAAACTGGACGGAGGTTATCCTGGAACATTCTATTATCGTGATAACCAGGGTTATTACTATAGCGAATCGAAAGCGGACCTGCTCGTCACCCAGCTTCCGGATCTGAATCGTAAAAGCAATACGATCTGCAGTGATGAAGTAGCAGAAGAACGTCTTCGTTACTATTTCTTCATCAACCATCTGTTCGGTCTCATCAACGGGTTCGGTGTAAGTGGGCTGATTACAGAGGAAAAGCTCTTGCAACTCCTCAGAAACAGATTGGAAAAACATCTGGATGAAGGGACGGCTGTCGGTTTGATCGATAGTCTGATCAATGTGCCTGTCTTACCTTGTAAGGCGAATCTGTTGACTCGTTTTCACGATATGGATGAGCTTGTCGGTTCATTGGAGACACAATCGGTTTATACGATGATCCGAAACCCGATCGGACAAGAGGTGGGGTTGGTTCATGGAAAATAGCTACGACCATTACGACGAGAGAATCCAAAAGCGGATATCGTTTGAAAAAGTTGACTATGTCCGAGACCTCAACATGATCCATAAGTGGATGAGTGAAGACCATGTCATCCCTTTCTGGCAGTTGAATCATCCAATCGGAAAGTTCGCAGCTCATTTACGGAAAGCACTGGATGATGACCATCAAACCCTTTATTTAGGGAAACTGGATGATGTGCCGATGAGCTATTGGGAGGCGTATTGGGTCAAGGGAGATGTCGTTGAGAAATGTTATCGGGCTGAAGCGTTTGATCAGGGTATCCATCTTTTGATCGGTGAGCCTGATTATCTTGGTAAAGGCTACTCCCTTCCATTACTTGAAGCAATGGTCGATTTTCAATTCCAAGTATCTGAAACCAAAAAGGTCATCGCTGAGCCGGACATCCGAAATGAAAAAATGATCCATGTGTTTGAACAATGTGGATTCGAACGTGTAAAACCGATTGAATTACCTGATAAAACAGGATTGTTGATGTTTTGCCATCGGGACGTTTTTGAGAGGAGGCGCAAACTACATGACAGAAACAGTGAAAAAACCGAAACCCATTCATGATGTCATCGGTATCGGAATCGGTCCGTTCAACCTGGGTATGGCTGCACTTTTAGAAGAGGTTCCTGAAATTGACGGACTGTTTTTTGAAAAGAAGGATGAATTCAATTGGCATCCTGGAATGTTGATTGATGGAACAACCCTTCAGGTACCGTTCTTTGCTGATCTTGTCAGTATGGCAGATGTGCGGAGTAAATACAGTTTCCTTCATTATCTACAAGAGCACGATCGGATGTATCACTTTTATTTCCTGGAGAAGTTCCACATACCGCGGAATGAATACAACCATTATTGCCAATGGGTAGCGGGACAACTCGATAACTGCCTATTTGGAAGGACCGTGGAACAGGTCCGTGCGTATGAACAAAATGGTGAGCAGAGTTATGAAGTCGACGTATTAAATACAAGTGATCAATCAATAGAGACATACCATACAAGGCACTTGCTGCTGGGAATCGGCACTACGCCATCTGTTCCATCCTTCATGAAAGAGCATCTTGGCGATACCGTCTTCCATTCTTCGGAATTTTTGAAGCATAAGGAGCGTTGCCTTGAAGCTGAGTCTATCACGGTGATCGGCTCGGGACAGAGTGCAGCGGAGGTGTTCTATGATCTGGCGAAAGAGCAGGAACAAGCTGGTTACTCCCTTGATTGGTACACTCGTTCGAAGGGGTTCTTCCCGATGGAGTACTCGAAGCTTGGTCTCGAATATTTCTCCCCGGATTACACCGATTTCTTTTACAAGCTTCCACAGTATAAAAAAGACAGGTTGATTGGAGAACAGGACCTCTTATACAAAGGGATCAGTACAGAGACGATCGCCGATATCTATGACCTTCTTTATGAGCGGACCGTCGGTGGGGGGAAACCGGAAATCCGGCTGCAAGCGATGACGGAAGCGTCCGATCTCTGCAGAACTGAGCAAGGCTGGGAGCTGGAGCTGATCCATCGCCTGACAGAAGAAACGCATACGAAAAGAACCGAGGTGATCATACTCGGAACAGGATACCAACCGACTATTCCCGCTTTCCTGGATGGTATTGATCACTTGATCGACTGGGATGATGTCGGTCGCTATCGGATCCAGGAAAACTATGAATTGAAAATGAAGCAACCAATGCATAACAAGATTTTCATACAGAATGGTGAGCTGCACACACATGGAGTTGGTGCACCGGACCTCGGAATGGGTGCTCATCGCAATGCGGTCATCATCAATTCCATCGCTGGTCGGGAAGTGTATCCAGTCAAGACGAAAAATGTGTTCCAGACATTCGGAATGGAAACATCATGTATGCCGGCCAACGTTTAAACACATTCATCCTGTTCGGTTGCATCTTTCTGTTTGTCGGAACGGAAGTCTTATTATCGCCGTTCTATCCCCAGTTTTTTGAAAAAGTTTTCGGAATAGAGGACTTGAGCTTTACAGGAATGTACGTGTTTTTATGCAGATTGACCGTCGTATTAATTTCACCGATCTGGGGTTTGCTTTCAAAAAGGTACGATGCTAAGCGGTTGCTATTGATCGGTCAAACCGGAACAGCGATTGCGTGTGTGCTGATGGCGATGTCACAGACGGAAATGCAGTTTCTCGTCTTTTCAATCTGTCTCTTGTTTTTTAAAAGCAGCTACCTTTTGTTGTACACGATTTTGCTACAGCACGCTGGTAAAGCTAGAAAACGTGTGACAGGGCTATATCACGCTGTTTTTCAATCGTCAGTGATCGTGGCGACACTTGCGAGCAGCTGGGTGATCCAGCTCGATGATCCCCTCATCGTTTTCTGGTGGGCGGCAGCGTTGGATGCTGTTCAGGCGATCATTTGCTTTTTCGTTTTTAAAAGGTTGAGAGCGTATGTTGCGGTTCCACAAGACAGGGATATGACAAGTAACCGCTTGGTCAGCTTCGGATTTCTCATGAAGATGGCGCTCATCATTTTCACGCTCCACTTTTCAGTAACACTCATCCGTCCATTTTTCACATTATTTTCAGAACGGGAGCTGAATACTTCGGTATTCATGAGCAGTCTGCTGTTCTTGGTTCCGAGTCTCATGGCCGTTTTAGCAGCACCGTTTATCATGAAGTGCAAGTCTGAAAAGCTGCCGTTCTTTTATAAAATCGCTGGCATTACGCTGGTCATCAGCTTGTTGGTTCAAGGATTCGTAGTGACGATCCCAGCGTTCATCCTTTTCAGATGTCTGTTCGGATTGTCGCTTGCGATCTGTCAGGCAAGCCTGGAAATCGTCCTTTTCAAGCGGGACGGGAACGTGCACTATCAGTATGGAATCGTGTCTGCTTTTCAAAATATGGGGCTATTGCTTGCGCCGTTATGCGCGACTTATCTTGTGGAAAGCTATTCACTGCAACAGCCTTTCATTTTTGCAAGTGTAGCGGCTGTCCTTCATTTAGGTCTCGTTTTGCTGACGATTTATAGCAAAGCAGGTGTACAAGAAGAGAAAAGGATTGAAGAGGAAAATCATCGAAATGTTGGATAATTCACGAATGAAAGTAGGGATAACATGTTATACAGCAAGGAAGTTGAACGGGTTTTGAACGAAAAGAACTGGCTTGTGGCCAATCAAAATTTACTTGCGAAGATGTTAGCAGAGTATACGTATGAAGATATGATCCATCCTGAAGTAGTCGGGGAGGATGGTATTTGGAAAAAGTACGAGCTGCCCGTATCTGAGAATAAAAAATATCGGTTCAACGCCCAGCCACGAATGTTCGATAGTCTGGACGTAGATGCAGCGTCGATCGAAGTCACGGTGGATGAATCATGGACAGATGCTAAGAGTGCAATCGAGTTTCTGCTTGATATCCAGCCGAAGATCGGAATGTCTGCTGAAACGGCTGGGCATCTGATCAAAGAATTGAACCATACCCTGCTTGCAGATGCGCATCTGCTTGCAAAGGACTCAAAAACATCCGATGAATTGGTGAATGAAGATTACAGCATGATTGAAGGTGAGATGAGCGGTCACCCCTGGATTACATACAATAAAGGGCGGATCGGGTTCGGCTATGATGATTATCTTGAATTTGCACCTGAAAACCAGCAGGAAGTGAATCTGCTATGGATTGCTGTCCACAAAGAAAGTGCCACCTTCCAATCCGTTGAAGGACTTGCGTCTGAAAACGTGCTGGCAGATGAGTTGGATGAAGCGGAAGTTGAGCGTTTTCAAAAAGTATTAGTGGATAGAGGATTGGAGAAGGCGGATTATTTCTTCATGCCGATCCATGAGTGGCAATGGAAGAATGTCATCATCCAAACCTTTGCAGAGGAGCTCGCTAAGAATCGCATTGTGGCGTTAGGTGAGGGAGAAGACGTATACCTGCCGCAGCAATCGATCCGGACGTTCGCCAATCAGACGGACAAGAAGAAGCATCATGTGAAAGTGCCGATGAGCATTCTGAATACGCTTGTCTATCGTGGCCTTCCGTCGGAGCGGACGTTGATTGCACCGAGGATTACCGAGTTCATCAAAGGCATCTATGAAAAGGATGCATTTTTAAAAGACCAATGCAGGGTGATTCTGCCTGGAGAGATTGCGAGCATCAACTATGGTCATCCACAATTCGAAGCGTTGAAGCATGCCCCTTATCAATACCTGGAGATGCTCGGGGTCATATGGCGTGAAAGCATTTATACGTATTTGGAAGATGAAGAGCAGGCGATTACATTGGCGGCTCTCACTCATGTTGATAAAGAAGGAAAGCCGTTCGTACAGAGCTTGATCGAGTCTTCCGGTTTGACGGCGGAAGAATGGATGAAAGATTTCTTTAAGACGGTTATGAGCCCGTTGCTTCACTATTTGTATCAATACGGAACGGTGTTTTCGCCACATGGGCAGAATACGATTCTTGTGTTGAAGGATCATAAGCCGCATCGGTTGGCGGTGAAGGATTTCGTCGATGACGTCAATATCAGTGATCAGCCATTCGAAGAGCTTTCTGTTTTGACCGATGATCTAAAGGCGGTGTTAAGGAGTGAGCCTCCTGAAGGGTTGACCCAGTTCATTTTCACTGGCCTGTTCATCTGCCATTTACGCTATTTAGGGAATGTTCTTGTGCGTAATGGAATAATGGAAGAGGGAATGTTCTGGGGTTTGTTGGCACAGTCGATCCATGAGTACCAGTCGATGTTCCCGGAATTAGAGGAGCGTTTCCATTTGTTCGACTTCTTCCCTCCTCAGTTGACGAAGCTGTGTCTGAACCGGAACCGCATGGTCGATTACGGATATGCGGAAGGCGACGACCGTCCGCACGCATCTGAATACGGAAAAGTGAACAACGTCCTTGCGCAATATCAGTTGACTGAAAAATGAGTGATGAAACCACCTTCTGTTTGGGAGGTGGTTTTTCCTTTTCCATTTAAAGAAAGTAACGCTCTTCCAACGATAAGGCTTGACCTATTTAAAACCAAGCATAAAATTTTGGGATAGGCCGGTTCTTTTTGCCGTTATTCATCTGGTAAAAGGGTGAACGTGAAGATTAACGGACACTAGAGCCGTTATTTGGGAACAAAATTAGTATTTCTGAATTTTAACGGATACCGCAGCCGTTATTTGAGAACAAAGCACCTGACATTCTATGATATTTGCATAATAAGGTCCCTGGTGTCCGTTAGGATTGTAAGAGCCCATGATTTTAGTCAAATAACGGCTCTCATGTCCGTTAGGATTCAGAGTTGGAGGTTTTTCCTCAAGGGAGTGCAATTTTTTTTGCGAATGCCATTCTATTGCTCCAAGTGCTTCTTCAACACGATTTTACGGTACATGCCATTCATCATGACCGGCCTATCCTTTATTTTCATCATTGTAAGGTTATTTTTCTGAAACACTTTTTCAAAGTCAACGCCGATATCGGTCCCGAGTGCTGAAATGATGGGGCGGATCAACCTTTTCCAGAACGATAACTTTCCATCAGGAGGGGTGAATTTATCGAAAATGATCAACTCACCGTTCTTGTTCAGCACGCGTTCCATTTCTCGAAAACTAGCGCCAGGATCCGGAACGACTGATAGTATACGACATAATCAAATGTCTCTTCTTTAAAAGATAGATTTTGGGCATCCATTTCTAAAAATAGGATGTGACTATCCTTGAATTTGGCCTCAGCCTTTTTCAACATATCGCTCGAGTAGTCCACAGCCGTAATGTCCAAATGGTCAAGATCAATCAACTCCAAATCAGCCCCAGTCCCCACTCCTACAAAAAGAACGGTAGATCCATCACGAAAAGGGGCATCACCAAACACGTTCAAACGAGCTCTACGGAACATCCCATCATTGAAGATCGAATCATAGATTGGCGACGCAGCTTTATAGATGATTTTGTTCCATGAATTGTTCATTGCATTTCTCCTACTCTTCATCTACTTTTCAATATACACTACATTACCGTAATCTGGTAATATGAGAGTGGAATGTCTTTAAATGATAAGGGAGGCGGCAAAATGAATATGCGTCCACAGTGGCTTTCGACATTCGAGGAAATGTGTGAGTGGGTCAGTTCTTTACGTAGTACACCAGGTGAATTATGGCTTAAGCCAATTAAGGAAGGGAAATGGTCGATAGGAGAAATCATCAGCCACTTCTATTTTTGGGATCAATTCATCTATACTGAAAGACTATTAAAATTAGAAAGCAACGCCTTCGAAAGTGCAGACGTTGAGGAGATGAACAAAAATGCTGCAGACTTCGCAAGATCCGGGATAAGCAAGGAAGGGCTCATCTCAATGTTCATCCAGTCCCGAAAAGAGATCTGTCTTTTCATTCAAGGTTTGCCCCGTGAGCAACTGGAAGCTCCGTTCAAGATTGGTAAGAATCCGATAACGATCAAGGGATATATTGAAGGGATGAGCGAACACGACCTGCATCATAAAAAGCAAGTTGAAGATTTCTTAACCCTTGAAGAAGGTCACAATGTCAAAAATCCAGGCAGTTTTCATTGACCGTGACGGAACGATCGGTGGAGGGACGGAAGTGGAATACCCAGGGGAATTAATTCCTTATGCAGGAGTTCTTGAAGCCATTCAACGATTAAAACAGAAAAACGAGGAGTAGAACATGAAAAAACGATTAGGTACTTGCCTCATTCTTCTCCTCACACTCATTGTCATTTATTCACCTGCACGATTCCAAGAGGGGAATCCGATACCGATTCTTTTGGCGATTATCAAATTAGAACAATCAGACAAAGACTACATACAGTTTGCTGAAACGGAAACCCATATCCGTTACATATCAAAAAACAAGAGAGTACACCGATATGATGTCATAAAAGAAATGCTGCAAAAGAAAGGGTGGTCCTTCAAGGATCAACTCGGCTCAGGTTTGGTTTTTGAAAGTGGGACCGAAACATTAACAATCGAGACAAGGCTCTATTCGAAGCTCTATTATTTATGGGAACTACCAAAAGAAATACAACAAGATTCAGGAGGAACCGCACATGATTGAGGGATTATTTTTATTTGGTTTTGTATCAATGATCTGTACGATCTTCATAGTCAATTTGATTAGATTAGCGAAAAAAATTGTAAGGGAGGACGAAAGAACACTTCGTCCAACCATTTGGGTCACTGTTTCTTTTATTTTCATCGTTTATATGATCATGATAAGCAATGGGGCGATTCATTAGACTAAACTCGATAATGATTCAATACAGATCATTTGTCCAAAGCCTCTTTAAATCTTTTTCCGAATTCCAGGCACGCTTGTTCATCCTCATCCTCCGGTGTCAGTTCGACTTTTAACCCTTCTAGTACAATCTCTGCTCCAAGTTCAGACAGCTTGTCCTGTAAAATATCAACTGCTGCACCGTACTGGGGATACATGGAGTCACAAGATCCGAATGTTGCAGCACGATTACCTGATAAATCTACATCCTCAAGGTCATCATAAAAGTCTTCCATCTCATCCGGAAGATCTCCATCCCCCCACGTATAGGACCCTAATAAGAGCCCATCATACGTTCTCAACTCATCTACCGAGATGTCATCAATATCGATTTGTTTTTTCACGATATCTATGTTGTCACTACCTGATCCACGTTCAATCAAGTCGGCCATTTCTTCAGTATTTCCTGACATACTTGCATACAGAATCAATACACGTTTCATAGCTACCACTCCTGTTAGATTTAAACTTATCAACTGAGAATGATTATCAATATCTGTAGTATAATTGAGAACCGTTCTCATTGTCAACAGGAATAAGAGAATAATAAAAACGTCTCAAGTTTTTTATGAATGCTTCATACGACAATTCAAGCGAAAAAACCCTGCATATTTGTCCGTATGAAGGGTTCATACAACCACTCGAGCGGAAAAGCCGCACATATTTGTCTTTATGAAAGTCATCTGGTTTAAGAGAAGTAGGAAACCAGAACAGAGGTAGGGCATCATTCTTCGAGTGTTAGAGAATTGACTTCTGCTGCTGCGCGAATACCGGATTCAATTGCACCTTCGATCCAGCCATGGAAAGAAGAGGTGTGTTCCCCGGCGAAATGGATCCGTCCTTCTGGTTTTTTGATCACTTCATCAAACTCTGTATATTGATATGGTTTGAATAATGTAAAACATCCACCGGAGAATTGATTTTGTCCCCAGCTGAAGGACGTTCCATTAAGGAATTGTTCGAATACGACTGGTCCGTGGACATAGGAAAGGATTTTCAATGCTTCGTAAATCCGCCTGCCTTCCGGTAACGCATCCCACAACGCAGTGTTATCTCCCCATGAGTAACTGCCGAGCATGACGCCTGGTCCTGGAACGCCGATATCATGACTTGGGTAATAGGCGAATTGCGTCGGTAGATCAGTAGTCAGGCTTCCGCCGAAAAGCTTTTCCTTTTCCCAGAACTTATGCTTGAATTCAAGACCGATTTTGGTCGAAGCGACATAATTCAGTTCAGCAATGGCTTCTCTTTTATAAAAAGACATGGATTCATACGGCTCAACCCGGACGAATTGGAAAATCGAAAATGGGATGGTGGTGATGACATAATCGCCTCTTACCTCTTGTTTTTGACCAGTCAATGGATTAATGCCAGATACGATGACGCCATCGGAGTATTGTTTAATTCTTTCGACCAGGTGGTGGAAGAATATATTTCGTTCCAGTTGAGGCATGAATGACCAGGGCAACCGGTCGTTACCACCCTTGATCTCAAAATACTTCAGATCGGCACTGTACAAGTTCGTGACGATGTCTGTGACGATATCGCTGAATGATAGTTCGGGGAATCCTTCAATACCTAATAGAACCTGGATGAAACGGATTTCTTCTGTATTCAGGGATCTTCCGAAAGGATTATTTTTCAAGAATGTTTCAAATGAGTACTGATCGTATTTTTCTCTGAGCTTCTTCCGTTCGGCAGGTGTCGCGCTTTGATATAACTCGAAAAAGGGTTCGACCGCTTCGGTGAAAATCGCAAATGCGGTTTGATTTTCATAGGCTTCTTGTACAGGAAACTGGAGGATTCCAGGGTCTTCTTCATACGCTTTTTTCCGCGTCAGTACGTTATTGACATAAAGAAGGTCGTTCGGGGTACTGTTGATGAACTCGTTGACTGGCAGCTTGAACTTTTCAATGTATTCCAGTACCAATGGTTGTGTATTCGGGATCCTCATCGCCCCTGCATCAAGGTAATTCCCTCTTGTGAAAGGTTCGCGGAGTGTATAGACCCTACCGCCGACCCGGTCATTCCCTTCCAGGATGACAACTTGATGACCGGCCGATTTCAAAAGTGAACCAGCAACGAGACCAGCCATCCCGGCCCCCAGGATAATGATTCTTTTTGGATTTGCAGTGGCTGGAAGACCTTTGCGGATGATGGATAACATTTCATCAGGGTAAGAAGGTTCATCTCTTAAGAAAGATGTAATAAACCGTTTGGCCATACGAATCCCCCCTTTTCTTTAAAAGTCTATTTACCATAAAATAGGAATATTACTATAGGACGTATGAAAGGGATTAGTGAAAAATTATTTGGGCGAAATTTGCGACACTACTACGGGAAAATCGAGCCAGGCGAGACCCCACAGCGAGGAACGAGCGAGGAAGCTTACGAATCGCTGTGTAAAGGGAGTGATCTTCGCAAAGAGGCAATCGTTAAGAATAAAAGAGCAAAATTTTTAAAAAGTCCGTTTGAGACAAGCTGATTTCAGACATCCTATTTCCTAAAGAGACAAAGTTGTGACGTCAATGATCGAGAAGGTCAAAAAGCGAAAGGGGAAATGGGAATGGAACCTGAGAAGGCAATCGGGTTGATGCTGCAGTTCGGTATGTACACGATTGGGGTAATTACAGTCACAATTTTGATTTTGAACGCGTTGACATGATGAATGCTATGTTTTTATGAGACCTGCTGCTGAGGTCTTTCTTTTTTTGTCTCATTTTTGCTTGAACATGTCGTAATTTTACTATCGATTGTTAAAGGAAGAGCGGGATCAAGGGAGAAAATACGTAATAAACAATCTGAAAAAAGGAGAGAGCTTATGAGTAGAACCCTGAATGTATGGTCATTTTTGATTATGTTTGTCTGTGTCGGTTTGTTTTTGACTCAATCACTCTTCCTTCAAGTGTTTCAGCCCTCCATCGGTTATCAGCTCATGCTTGCTCTTGCTCTGTTAGCATTCTTTTTGGGTGTGATCGGGATGTTTTCAATCGATAATTGGAAAGCAGCTTTCCGGAGTATTCTTACCATCTTTTTCAGTGCTTCTCTATCTGTCGTATTGACCTTCATTGTTTTTATTAGTCTGCTTTTTGGTTAAATAGGTGACGCGTGTGGGCTCTCCTTCATAAGATGTAGGAACGTTTTAAGAGGAGGGCTCAGGCATGGCCAAGAAACCAGCCAAAAAGACAAACAAGAAAGTGTCAAGATATGAATCGACCGTTAACAAGTATGAACATACAATGAAAATGGTGACCAGTGAGACGTGTATAGCCTGTAAAACGCAATGCGCACGGGGAATCAGTTATATGGAAAGAATGTCGAAGCCCGGAGCAGTCGGTAATGGAGTGCCATGCCATCTGACGAAAGGAAAAGGGATGAAATAGGCGGATGATTACAGAAAATTATTGATCAGAAGGGCTGGGAACCAGTCCTTTTTCTAGTTGTAAAAAAATTAAAAGGCAATCCGATAAAGATAGAGAAATATATAGAAAGAAGAAGGAGGAAATCAGGTTGGTAAAAGTATTAAAATTTGTATTTATCAGTGTAGCTTGCTGTGTCGGGCTGCTTTTTAATGGATGGAATTCTTGGAGAGTCATTGATGTGAAAACTACCGATTTCAGCCAGATAATCAATGGGCATTGAGCGGTACATATAAGTAAGTTGGTGAAACCTCCAGTAATTGAAATCGTAATACCTATTACATAGGAGTTGGGTTTATGAAAAAGTTCTTATCAACATATTGGGTATGGCTGTTTCTTGTACTTTTGGTAGTAGGTGAAGTTTTCAGTTTTGCCTATTTATATCCGTATACAGGTACTGATTACATATCTCTTGTATTTGGCATGTTCGGGACCAGCGCTTTGGTGTATCTCACTATTCTATCTAGGAGGAAACAGAAGGATTAGATTGTACAATAAATTAGGATGATTGGAGTACACATAAATGGACAACCGTTTTGCACAAATCAAGTTCCGGTATTTGATATTATGGTATATCTTAGCAATGGGAATTCTAATTTTTTCGGGTTTTATATATTCAATAAACACTGGCGGATCAATGACTGGTTTTATCACGGTTTCCCAATATGTCCTATATGGGGTGGCGATCATATGGTTGCAAAGAGCTTTTCGTAAGCATGATATGAGTGTGAAAGGACTCTTCAAACCGATACAAAAATCGAATGGAATAGGGAAAAAGGCACTCTTCACCATTTATCATCTGACCTTTTCACTAGCAGCCGTAACCTTCATTTTTTATTTATTTTCCTATTTACTTCCGGAGTTCCTGATTAATATGTTGGAGGACGGTGACACGACTCAGTCGTTCGTATCAGCAACATCGATCCCTTCGTTTTTCTTAATCGTACTGATTGCACCCGTAGTTGAAGAACTAGTGTTCAGAGGTACTTTACTGCAAAAGCTTCGTTACAAGTACGGAAACGTAGCGGGAATAGTAGTTTCCTCAGCGATTTTCAGTTTGATCCATATGAATAGCGGGATGATCGGTCATTTTACCCTAGGTGTTTTCCTGAGTATTTTCTATTTGCAGACGAAAAACATATGGGTACCGATCATATGTCATGCATTGAATAATTTACTAGCGTTTTCAGGGTTTTTGGTTGATAGCGGTTCAACAGAAACAAGCATGGCAGAAGCGATCATGGAAATCCAGCAAGTCGGTCAATATTTCGGTATCTATGCCTTCTTATCTATGCTTTTTCTTATTTGGCTTGCTGTTTCACAAATAAAAAAGCTGAACGTACAAGACAAAAGAAGCATGGAAACTACTGAAGGAGTGAACTTAAGTTCTAACTGATGCTATATAAAGAGAAGAGGTCGATTAAATGTTGTTTCAAGGGAAACGAATCAGGTTACGTAAAATGAAAATGGAGGACGTATCAATATACTATAAATGGCAAAATGATATGGAAATCGCGCCACTGGTGAATCCGTTCATCGACTCACTATCCTTTCATGAAGTAGAAGAGAGTCTGAAAGGAATGCTTCGTGCTGACAATCGTAAAAATTACATCATTATGCATCTTGAAGCTGACGAGCCGATCGGTTATGTGGGTTTATTCAACATCAATCATTATCATAAAAATGCAGAATGTTTCATTGCAATCTGTAATCCTGAATTTCATGGGAAAGGTTTTGGTCAAGAAACAATGGAGCTTTTGATGGAATACGTGTTCAAAGAAATGAACATGCACCGTCTTTCACTCAGGGTTTTTGCTGATAATGAACATGCGATAAAAATGTATGAAAAAATAGGCTTCCAGGTTGAAGGGCACCTTCGGGAAACACGATTCCATGATGGTAAGTGGCAAGACTCCTATATCATGAGTATTTTACAGAGCGACTATTTAAAAGGGTGAAATAAGAACTACTACATCAATTTGATTGTAGTAGTTCTTTGTTACGTTTAAAGAACGAATAAGTTTTCTTTATCCTAGAAACTTTGTCCGGGATTTCGCGATCTTCGGACAAGAGGAGATGAAAAGCACAAGCCAACTTCGGACAGGAAGCGAAGAAAAGAGCGTCATACTGTCCGAACATTGATCCAACTTCGCTCACGAAAAGGATAAAATAAAGAAATTGGTCTGAACCATACTCCCATACACACAAAGATACCGTTTTCTCCAGGCGGAATCATCCATAACTACAACAAAATGTATAAAATATTAAAATCATAAATAAAATTCAAAAAACTATACATAAAATTTACATTATATGGTACTATAATCCTATCTAATAGGAAAGGGGATTATAGAGTAAACGGGTTTTGCACCTTAGACCTTCAAACATATCATTACTTTGGGGGGATTTATTTATGGGGAAACTGAACGGTGGAGAGTATTTGATTAATGGTGAAACGATGGTGATTTTGCCGCATTTTGATGCTTTTGGAAATCTGCATTCGCTGGTGATCGAAGCCGAAAGAGAATTGATTGTCGAGCAGAAACCAATTGAAATCATGAAAGACAGCTGCTTGTACTATGGTTCGAGTTTACAAGGTAGAGTGGAAGGAGCCATCCATGTAACAAAGTTCAGTCGAATGGTTCCGATCATGATCTGTAACCGTGCAGGAATCTTTTTCTTTCCTACTCAATCATCAAAGAGTGAATCGTGTATTTGGATCGCTCATAGTCATGTGAAAGAAATCCTGCCACTTCATACAGAGCATTGTCAGGTTGTGTTGACGAACAACAAAACCGTTCCGGTACAAGTGAAGAAAGCGGTCATGGAATCCAAAGTCAACAGGGCAGCACAATATCGTCATCTCGTAAATCAACAACAATTGGATCGACAGTCAACGTGTGATCCAATGAACCTGGATCAACTAGTCGCTCTTGAATCAACAGGTGCATATACGTTTACACATGATCATCTCGAATTGAATTGACCCTTTCTAACTGAAACTTTTGAAGAATCCATCCGTACATAGAAGGAAGACTTGTTCTATAAGGGGTGAAGGGAAGTTGATCATTGGAGGAGCATTAATGATAGGGATTGGCCTTGTATTTATTTCACTTAAAGAAAGTACAAAAATACTTTCTTCAGTATAAGTGCAACTAATGGCTCAGCCTACGCCTTAGGCTCGGCTTTGCCAAGTTTTCTTTATCGACCAGGTCCAAGCAGGAACCTTATTAGGGTTAGGGGTCGGATTGTTAGTTGAGGGTAGCCTCAAAAATATTAAGAAAGGATCATGACAGCTGCAAACTATGTAGCTGTCTTTTTTAGCTTCTTTATGATGCGAAATTTACGACATTTTTAACAGTAAAAGCGAACGAGGCTTCATAAAAAGTTAATCAAATCTATAGGTTTCAGTCATATATGATTCATATTGATCAATTAACATTCAAGGTGACGTCATGACCATGGCACTGTTCTAAAACATTTGATGAAAAAATAGATTGGATTGTGGAGGAAGGTGTTAAGTGGCAATGCAAAAATTTTCAATTCATGAATGGGAAATGCACGGAATTCATTTGTATGGAAGAGAAAAACGATTTTGGAATTTTCAATGCTCCAAATGCTTTGGCATTCAATCAGTAGAAGATATTTTAAGGGCTGGTTATCCACCGAACCTGGCTTATTCCTATTGCCAGAACTGTCATCATGAAGCGAAGCAAGGAACGAACGGACAAGGAAAACTGATAGAAGTGGATGGCGATCTGCAAGTTGAGATATTCGATTTTGCTTAAAAAAAAGGACTGTACCAGAAGTTGTAGCTTGAACTCTGGCGGCAGTCCCGTTTTTTTGAAAGTCAACAACGAACATTATATTGAATGCAGAAGGAAGCCAGCAACAAAAATTAGAGGACATCTGTTCCGTTATCTGGGACAAAACAAGATGTTTTGGAAAATTAGAGGACAAATGCCGCTATTTAGGTTAAAACCAGGTGATTTCCCTTCGTTTTTCCTCAATAAGGTCTCTGGTGTCCTCTAATTTTTAGAAACAAGTCATTTTGAGGCAAATAAGACCTCCTATGTCCTCTAAATTGAAGTTGTTTGTTACGACATCTGTAACTGCATTCATGTTTTTGTCTTTGTAAAAGAATGATCTTAGATCGCCCAGTTTCCGTCTTTGAATAGTTGTACTTTCTCTCCGTCGTTTGTCTCAGCAACAATATCCAGGTCAGCTGACCCGATCATAAAGTCGGTATGACCACGGCTTTGGTTGACACCGCGTTCTTCCAGCTCCTCTTTAGAAAGTTTGCCGACATCTTTTACAGACATGGTAATGGAAGTTCCGATTGCAAGGTGGCAGGATGCATTTTCATCATAGAGCGTGTTGTTGAAAATGATTCCGCTGTTTGAGATCGGCGAGTCGTATGGTACAAGAGCAACCTCTCCCAGAAACTTCATGCCCTCATCGATTTCAAGTAATTGTTTTAACGTGTCATATCCCTTTTCCGCATTGAAATCCACAACCTTTCCATCCTCAAATGTCAAGCTGAAGTTATCGATGAGATTCCCCATAGCGGATAAAGGTTTTTTACTTGAAACTGTTCCGTTCACACCATTTTTATGTGGTGTTGTGAATACCTCTTCTGTCGGAAGGTTCGGTATGTATGACGTATTGAAAGTCGATTCATGACCGCCGCCAATCCATAGGTGTTCAGGATGCAAATCAATTGTAAGATCTGTACCTTCGGATTTATAATGCAGAGTTTTGAAACGCTTTTCGTTCAAGTAATCTACTTTTTCCGAAAGTGCTTTACCGTGTTCTTCCCAAGCGGCTACTGGATCTTCCTGATCGATGCGGACCGTTTTGAAGATCGCTTCCCAAAGGGCTTCGATGGCTTCGCTTTCACTTTTATCAGGGAACACACTTTTCGCCCAGCCAGCTGTTGGGACTCCTGCGATTGCCCAGTGAATATCACCATTAAGCTGTGCTTTTGAGAAGTTTTGCAGCTTTTCGCCGCGGTTCTTCTGTACCCACATCAATCGTTCTGGTGAAACTCCTCCATAAGCGTTAGGATCGTCTCCTGTAATGTTCAATAAGCAATCATTGTTTTCTGAGAAACTATTATACTTGTCAATTTCCCACTGAGGCAGGTCATTCTTCAATGTTTCCTCAGACGCACCTTCCAAGTGGAAACGGGAAGTTACCGTGTCCTTCCAGTCAACAAATACGCGCTTACATCCGTTTTCGTAAGCATATTTTGTAACTTTGCGCGTAAACTCTTTTGCTTCAATCGGAGAAAGGATCAACAAGCGTTGTCCTTCTTGTATGTTCAATCCGGTTTTTACAACGAGTTCAGCATATTGATCCAACTTTTCCTCAAACGTTTTCATAAAAAATCCCTCCTCTAGGAAAATATTATCATAGTTCGTTGAAAGGTGTTAGGGAAGAGGCAGCAAATTGGAAAATTTCTCAGTAACAAACCAAAAAATGGTACAATATAGAAAAAGGATGGGTGAGCGGAGCCATTAGAAGCGACTGTGTTTGGATTACTAGAAAAACGATATGTTGTGACCCTGGCTGCAATATTTTCAGTTATCTTATTGATGATGGTAAAAGATAATAAACAACGATCCGCATTTGTCTGGATTCTTATCCATATCTGTTTAAACTATGCTGCCATATTCTTTTTATCAAAAGCTCTTGCAACAAGTTATTTGCATGTTATGGCTTCTGAGGAAAATGCATTACTGATTGGAATCTCTGGTCTGCTCTGGTTTTTGAGCTTAATCTGTCTTGTAATCTCGGTTTTCAAGTTTTCAGTATCTAGAAATCAGGCAGTCTATCAGAAAGTGAATAGGTAGCGTGAAGGAGGAAGGGTTTTGCTGAAGAGGAAATCCGGGGACCGTAAAAAATGGGAGAGAATCAGGAAAAGACGTTACGCTCAATACTATCTTGATACGGAATCGTTTAAAGGACACATAACCTTATTGAAAATGGATGAAATTAAAGAACCGTTAAATGTACAGTATGGCGAGCTGGAGCTTTGTATCGCAGACAAAGGGTATAGTTGGCTTCAGCAGTTTCCAGATCACATGCATCATTCAGTGACGACTATGTTTGATGCAGAGGGCGAAATCATACAATGGTATATCGATATTTGCTCTGAAGTCGGACTGGATGAAAATGGTGTACCCTGGATGGATGATCTATTCCTCGATATTGTCGTATTACCTTCGGGTGAGATCATTCTTAAAGATGACCATGAACTTAAGGACGCACTGGAAAAGGGGACAATAAATCAAACTCTCCATCAATTGGCCGTAAGTGAACGGGATGATATCCTCTCCAAATGGAAGCAAGGTGAGTTTTCTATCCTCGATCAAGCTGAAGTGCATATGAAATTACTTCAGAAACTAATAGAAGTGAAAACATGACTCGTAAAATGATTTGGTGTGTAATCGGTGTGGTTGTTTCGGTATTACTTGTAGCAATCTCCCTTCCTGCTGTAACTCTCCACTTTGGGAAAAGTTTTGGTGGTCAGGTTTATGGGTTTGAAAAAGGGGAGGAAGAGCACTACGCGGAAAAGCCAAGTGACAATTGGGAGATCACCTTTTACGCCGTCACTCTTCACAATGAAGATATGTATACAGATCCACAATCTATCATGGTAATCAACTATAAGAACGGTGACCTGCCCAAAAAATTCACCTATATTGTTGAAGGGACAGATGTGACTGAAACGATTGACCTTCATGATGGCAAGGTGTACGTCCAACTCCCTCAAAAATCAGTTGAACCGTTTTTATACGATTTGTATGAAAAAGGTCCACACAGTACTTTGAAGATAAAAATGCAGTGGAATAATCAAGAAGAGATGATCGAGCTGCCATTTTTAACATCATTCAGCAGACGACAATATCCCTGGTATTTGAAATTCATGGAACGAGAACTGAGATAGAGGAGGATTGGTTATCTTTAGATACATAATTCTAGTTTGTGTGATTGCATTATTGGCTGCATGTTCACAAGGAGCAGCAAAAGACATAGAAGATTTATTTGAAGAAGGAAAGATAGAAAGTTTTTCAATTAACATCGATAATGTTTCTACAGGTTCCATCAAAGAACAGGAAAAAATCAGTGATCTTTATCAAATCCTGGATAATGTGAAATTTGAAAGTGTCTCTTCAGAGGAAGCAATCGAGATACTTAAGTCTAAACATGCAGAATCCATTCAGGTAATGCTTGAAACTGAAACTCAATTCAATGGATACCATATTGAACTTCTAGAGGATGGCAGATTGACAGTAATTGATGTTAATGAAGGTATAGGAGAAGATTTTTATAAAAGTGTAGGCAGCTCTTCTGAACTGTATGATGAAATTTTCACGTTTTCAAAAGAAAAGCTGGATCATGGTAAACCAGTCCAACAGAATATATTAGAACAGTTAGAAGAGGATGACAAAGACAAAGTTATCGAATATCCTGATGATGATAGGATAACGGATAATGGTGAATAAGCGTTTAATACGAATGATCGGGATTTTCATTGCTGTTGCACTTGCCTTTTGGGGTTACACGTATTTTCAGAATTCCACAATTGAAAAAGTGTTGGAGGGAAAGGATGTTCTGGACGTGGTACCTATTTCCACCAATGATCATTTAGTGATATATCAATCTGATCAAATGATTCACGGTGATCACTATTCTAAAGGGTTACTTGGATGGAAATTGGATGGTACCAGTGCCCCGGCTATCATGAATCGTGCGGAAGATACGATTTTTCGAATCGATAATTTCAGTGTGATCGAAATTGGAAATAAAGGATTTCTGTACGGTTATGCCGATCCAATGAAAATCAAACAAATAAAGTTCCAAAACGGTGACTTCAGCATCAGGACAAATGTGGATTCCTCCTACTGGTACCTCCCTATGCTGAGTGAAGAGACAAGTTTTAATGCTGGACAACTTAGTGTGATTTTAGATGATGGAACTGAAGTTTTCTATCCTTTCGATGGTTTAGAGTAAATCATTCCTTCGGAAAATAGCGTAGTACTTTTTTGGAGAATAGGTGAGTCAGATGAAAAAAACTGAAGGGGCGATGGCTATGCCGGTTTATAACAAGTTGGTTCGAGATCGGATTCCTGACATAATTGAAAATGGTGGAGATTCTTACCAGGCACGTATTTTAGATGAAATGGCGTACATAAAAGCATTAGAGGAAAAAGCGTTTGAGGAACTTAAGGAATATCAGGGAGCAGTAGATACTGAAGACGCACTTGAAGAATTGGCGGATTTGATCGAGGTCATCCATGCTTTGACAAAAGCACGTGGCTTCACTGTCGATGAATTGGAGTCAGTACGAAAGAACAAAGCTGAAAAACGGGGTGCTTTTTCTGAACGTATATTCTTAATCGATGTAAATGGGAGTGGGAAGTAAAGGATGAGCGGCTCTTCCTATTATGATCAACATGATTTCTTTGAACAGTTTCAAAAAAGGCGGAACAGAGCAGAAAGCCCAAATAATGTGTTGGAAGGCCCAGCACTGATGTCCTTGATCGGAGAAGTTGGCGGCACGGACATTCTTGATCTTGGATGTGGCGATGGCCAGTTCGGGGCTGAGCTTCTCTCTTTAGGAGCATCAGTCTATCATGGAGTGGATGGATCAGAGAAGATGATTGAACAGGCTGAACGGAATTTGAAGGATACAATAGCAACCGTAGAACGTGCTGATCTGAATGATATCAAAATTGAAGCGAACAAGTATGATCTGGTTGTTTCAAGGTTCGTCTTCCATTATATCGCTGATGTATCAGAACTTTTTCAAAAAGTACATCATGGTTTGAAAAAAGGTGGAAGGTTTGTGTTCAGTGTACAGCATCCTGTTATAACAGCTTCAACGAAAAGTGCTGACGGAACCCAACGTACAGACTGGTTTGTGGATGATTATTTCAGTCAAGGAGAACGAACAGAACCATGGGTCAACCAGCCTGTAACCAAATATCATCGAACCACAGAACAATATGTCAGCGTATTAATCGGAGTAGGGTTTTCCCTGGAAAACCTGAAAGAAGGAACCCCGGAACGACACCGGTTCAGCTCAGTAGAAGAATATGAACGGCGCAAACGGATACCGCTATGCCTGATCTTAGCGGCAAAAAAACGCTAGAAGTGCCAGGCACCGATCAGAAAGTGTTGTGTAGCAAGGGGTATTAAATGGTGTCAGGTACATGAAAATTTTTGCAGGAATTTTGTGTTTTATTGGAGAAAGCTATTTTAGAAAATTATTAGATTAGGGGTGTGAGCGAAATGAATCAAGTAGAAGAGACCGACAAGGTTACGTTTGTAGCAGAAAAAATACTAGAAAATAAACAGAAGATTGCTGATGATATCGTCAGGTTACGATTGGAAGCTGTCCAAACCGATAATGAGTTCTTTATGAGGGATGCTTTGGAAGAGAGAGCCTTGAGTTTGGTGGAATTGATCGGTACCAATTTGAAGGGAAGTGATCCTGCTGATTTCAATGAAGCGATCAGTTGGGGGAGCGAAAAAGGGAAAGAAGCTGTCGTAAAAGAGGTTCCAATCACCGAGGCCCTTCAAAATACATTTTATTACCGGAAAGCGATTTGGCTATACATTGCGGAGATTGCAAAACAAGAAAGGCTAAGTGGAGAAACGATCATTAAAGTAGCGAACAACTTGGATCCAGTTTTGGATCAAGCAGTATTTGGATACAGCAAAAGTTATGTAGAATACAATCTGGAAGTGGCAAACAGGTACCAAAATACATTGCTAGAACTCTCCGTTCCGGTCGTCCCTTTGTTTTCAGGTGTAGCAGTCTTGCCCCTCATAGGTGATATTGATACACATCGCGCAAAATCCATACAAGAAAAAGCGTTAGAGCGTTGCCAGGAATTGAAATTAGATCGCCTGGTCATCGATTTATCTGGTGTTGCTGTGGTTGACACGATGGTCGCGCATCATATTTTCCAACTGGTCACTACGCTTAAACTCCTTGGTGTCAAAGCTTTGATTACTGGAATACGCTCAGCGGTTGCAATAACGGCTGTGAATTTGGGTATCGATCTTCAGGAATTGAATATCTATACCTCGTTACAACAAGCACTGGATGCGCTGGGCTATGGTTTAGTACGCGAAGAAACCATCAAATAATCAGAAAGGTAGGATCGTATCAATAAATACATCAACTGGAACATCGTTCTGTTTTTACTTTTGTTACAATGGTTAGTCACTCCAATCGGAATGCCCAATGCTGAGGACTTGTGGTTGGAACGGATTATGCTCGGACTTATTCTGTTTTTTGAACTGATCAACGAATGGAGGAAGCTCATTAAGACGAAAAATGTGTTTGGGTTGTATGCGTTGTTTATTGTTTTTTTACTTACAATCCTCATTGTGGATTTGCTTTTAAAGGGATATCAATCATTTGCATCAGCGATATTTGGCGTTGGAATGGCGTCTTTGTTTGATAGGTACAAAAAAGATTTCAATGCAGAACAGGAATACCAACAATAAGAGCAGGCTTCCCTGTCATTGAATGAAATCGTCTGTGTAATCCTGCCCAAGGGTTACACGGCCGATGCCTTCTTCTGCTAATTTTTTCTGTAACTGTTCTAGAATAAATAGCGAGATCATTTCATTTAATTCTTCATTGGACAACTCTTCTAGTAGCTCTAAAATTTCTTCTCGTGATTTGGCTTCCATCAGTCCGTAGACGATAGGATACATATCTTCTTCATCAGCTGAAAAATGGTATTTGAAGGTATCATAAATTTCATCTACAAGTTTCATCTATCATCACCTCAAGGTTAATTTGCCCTTGACGACGCCCATCATTCACCTGTAAAATCTTGAAATTTTTTCGCATATTTTTTAAAATTATATTCATAATAGAAGATGTGTTCAACATTAGTGGGCTATAGCCAAGCGGTAAGGCAACGGACTTTGACTCCGTCATGCGCTGGTTCGAATCCAGCTAGCCCAGCCATACATAAATTGACACCCAATGGCGGGTGTTTTTTGTTTGAGCTGAACCCTTGATTCAATGAATGAGGCTTGTTAGTGTTAGGTATAACTAAATAAAGTTTATCCACTAACATTATGAAAGGGAGTTTGATAATGAATCCTTTATTCAATACAGGAAAACTAGGTAAAGTTGAAATGAAGAACCGTTATATGGTAGCACCAATGACCCGTGTAAGTGCGGAAGCCGACGGACAAGCGAATCATCGGATGGAAAAGTATTATGAACGATATGCAAAAGGCGGTTTCGGGGCGATCATCACCGAAGGTATCTATCTCGATGAGTCCTACAGCCAGGGCTATCACAACCAACCTGGTATAGCGAACGAAAAACAAATGGAAGCATGGCGATCAATTGTTGAAACAGTTCAACATCATGGGTCTAAAATAATCGCACAACTCATGCACGCTGGGAGTCAAGCACAAGGGAACCGTTTTACAGATGAAACGGTCGGTCCGTCCGCAATCACTCCTAAAGGGGAACAGCTTCCTTTTTACGGTGGATTTGGTCCGTATGAAGAGCCGAAAGAAATCACGCTGGATGAGATTGAAAATGTGAAGAGTTCCTTTGGAAAAGCTGCTGTCTATGCCAAAGATGCTGGATTCGATGGTATCGAAATCCATGGAGCAAATGGCTATTTACTCGATCAATTTTTGACAGATTATTTGAACCATCGAGAGGACCAGTACGGTGGCTCACTTGAAAATCGACTTCAATTCATGCTAGAAATCATCGACGTTGTTCGGCAAGCAGTTGGAGATGAATTCATGGTGGGGATTCGAATTTCACAAGGGAAAGTGTCTGATCAGGAATATAAATGGCCAAATGGTGAAAAAGATGCATTTACGATCTTTTCACAGCTTGGTGAAACCACCCTTGATTACATTCATGTTACGGACGGAGATGGTTCTGAACCAGGCTTTGGAGTTGGAACGAAAACGTTGGCTAAGGCAGCCAAAGAATTCAGCCGTCTCCCGGTCATAGCTAATGGCGGATTAGGGGAGCCTGAGAAAGCTCGGAAACTGATTGATCAAGAACAAGCGGATTTTATCAGCCTTGGAACTACTGCATTGGCCAACCCGGATGCACCGAATCGCGTCAGAAAGCAAGCGACTTTAAAAGAATTCAATGCAAAGAAAATCCTAATGCCGAAAGCTGAAATCAAAGATATTGAACTGAAGGAAGAAATCATTACTGGATAGATTAGGAAAGATTGCCACGTCGTAAAGTATGTACATGGCAATTTCCTTTTTCACGCATAAAGAAAGTATAAGCGCAACTAAGGTTCAGCCTGCACCAAAGGCTTTGCTTTGCGAAGTTTCCTTTAATAGGTGTAAGCGGTTTCTAAAATTATTGACAAATCCCCCTTAAATCCGACATAATGGTATAAAATGAATAATATGCGAATGAAGGTCGTGGGAGAGTCGGACATTCAATACCGACACCGAAGGAGCAAGTTCCAGAAAACCATGGAACAAATCTCTCAGGTAAACGAACTGCGATCGGACGCATCTCTGGAGAGCGCGAAAGCCACCAAAGGGGTAACCAATAATCTCTCAGGTATAAAGGACAGAGCGGGTGAAATCACCTTCTTTGTCCTTTTTATTTTTGTGTAAATAGAAGCTCTCTAAAAAAGGAGGCGTTACAATGGGCTACAATAGTTGTTTCGATATTATCGGGCCGATCATGGTCGGTCCATCAAGTTCACATACAGCAGGCGCGGTTTGGATCGGCAGGGCTGCCTATGAGCTTTTAGGCGGTGTGCCGGAACATGCTGAAATCAAGTTATTCGATTCTTTTGCGGAAACTTATCAAGGACATGGTACAGATAAAGCTATCCTTGGCGGTTTACTAGGCTTCGATACAGAAGACACTCGGATCAAACATGCCTACGAATTTGCCTCAGATGCAAATCTGAACCATGAGTTCGTGTTAGAGCAAAATTGTAAGGAGTTCGATCACCCGAATGTCGCGATTCTGACCGTTCAACTGGGTACGAATAAAATGGTCATCGGTGGTGCGTCTGTAGGTGGAGGACTTGCTAAGATTTTCAGGATCAACAATTACAAAGAATTAGATATGACGGTAAGTACATTTGACGATTTGAAAAAGATTGTCCGACGTATGGGCGAAGAGGTTGCATGAAAGGGAGGTGAGCGGTATGGATATCCAATCAACAGCTGATCTACTCGACTTTTGCGAACGTGAAAATAAGACGATAGCTGAAGCGATGATCGAGCAGGAGCACTTGAAATCAGGAAAGTCGAAGCAAGAGATTTTTGACATGATGAAAGAACGATTGATGAAGATGCAGCATGCAGTTGAAGAAGGTTTAAAGGACGCATCAGAAGCACCGAGCGGAATTTCCGGCGGTGATGCCGTGAAAATGAAAGCCTATATTGAAGCGGGGGACGTCTTATCTGGATCGATCATCAGTGATGCCATGGCTTGCTCAATGGCGACTTCAGAAAGCAATGCCCGAATGGGTGTGATCGTTGCTACCCCGACAGCTGGTGCGGCTGGGATTTTGCCAGGTGTATTGTTTTCCCTTCATAAAAATACCGATATGGAGCTCGATGATCTGGTCATGGGGTTGTTCACGGCGAGTATGCTCGGTTATATCATCGCCAACCGATCATTCATATCCGGTGCAGCAGGCGGTTGCCAGGCTGAAGTCGGCTCTGCAACTGCGATGGCAGCAGGTACGATCGTGGAGTTAAAAGGTGGATCACCTAAGCAAGCGGTTCATGCTACAGCAATGGCGATGAAATCGTTGCTCGGGCTAGTCTGTGATCCTGTCGCTGGGTTGGTTGAGGTACCATGCATCAAACGGAATGTCATCGGAACATCAATCGCATTTTCATCAGCAGATATGGCACTCGCTGGCGTGGAAAGCAGAATACCATGTGACGAAGTGATCGATACGATGTATGATATTGGTAAGAACATGCCGCGCCCTCTTAAAGAGACAGCATTAGGAGGATTGGCGATCACGCCGACAGGTCAGAAGGTGAAAGAGCGGCTATTCTCAAAAACCGGTCTTGTCAATCGACTGGGAGGAGGAAATCATGATGAACCTCATCATAACGGAAATGGCACTTCACGAACTGAAAAAGCTGGAGTTGGCAACAGATAAAATTCTCCGTATCGATGCTGAAATGCAGGGTGGATGCGGAACGATGATGAAATTCAAATTGATTGAAGACGATCCACGAAAGAGTGATTCAGTCATCCAATCAGCAGGGGTCGAGTTCTACGTCGATCATTTTACAAAACGAAATCTTGATGATGAATTGACCTTGGATCACCATCCAGAGACAGGCTTCGTATTCGAATCTGAATGGGGTCCGATGGGACTTGAATGTCATCTTGCTTAAAAGCCGCCCGCAGTGCCGGGTGGTTTTTTGTGGGGGAAAACGGAAATGCTCAAGTCCATACATTTAAGAAAGAATTGCGCGCACTTCTTCCTTTTGACTAAATCTGCCACGTTAGTTACGTGCGTCTATTTTACTAAATTGCACAAGATGACTTTGAATTTGTACAAGATGCCCTCTGAATTGTACAAGATGCCTTGGAAATTGCTCAAGATGCCCTCGGAATTGCTCAAGATGATTTCAAGTGCACAAGAAACAAAAAGTACTGACCCGGTTCAAGTCAGTACTTCGTTAAGGTTATTGCATTTGGTTTGTTGTTTGGTTAGACTGACCAGCAGCCATCCCACCCATATTTCCCATTCCTGGAATCATATTCTGCAATTGTCCAGTTTGTTTTCCAGACATCATGTTGTAAGCAGCAGCACCAATACCTACAGATGCGATGATTGGCAGCCATTGAATGTTTCTTCTGTTCATTTTGTAAATACCTCCTTTACTCAAGTGAACGAAAGACATTACTTATTGTGTTCTTCCGTGACCTCAACATGTTAGTAGAACAATCCCATTTTTAGATGTTAAAAGCAGAAAGACGAAAAATAGGATAAAGCAATCTGGGTACCCTAAGAATAAATTGCTGACAAGGGATGTAAACGTGTAATGGTAAAACGCAGCTTATTAATCATCAGTATTTTACTGATTATATTTGCCACATATGTATTCGGGTTTGCCACATCACCTAATGCGTTCGAGAAAAATTCAAATGGTTCGTCTTCTAAGCCAGTTGTGCTTTTACTGGTTGATTCTTTGATGGAGAAACCTTTACAGCAAGCAATAAGAAAAGGCAAAGCGCCAGCCATGGAATTTTTGATCGAAAAAGGACAGCTGCAATCTGGAGTGATCACCTCTTATCCAACCATGTCTGTAACCATCGACAGTACACTTTTGACAGGAACCTATCCCAATGAGCATGAAGTGCCGGGACTTGTTTGGTTTGATGAGGATGAGAATCGTTTGATCAATTACGGTAGCGGAAAAGGAGAAATTTTCCGGATTGGCGTCAACCAGGTAGTTGAGGATGGATTGATCAACTTGAATCAAAACCATTTGAATGGTGCCACGCAAACCCTATATGAGGAATTGTCCAACAATGAAAAAGATTCAGCCTCCATCAACGGGCTCGTTTTCCGCGGGAAACATGAGCATGTACTACAGATCCCACAGTTTGCTCAAATTTTCAACATGATACCAAAGAACACCATAGTAACTGGGCCACCTGTGTTGTCGTTGGGTGCTGTCTCATACCATAATCCAGAGAACCGGTTGAATAACAATGTCTGGCAGGCGATGGGTTTCAATGATAAGTTTTCAGCTAAAGAACTGGAACATCTGATTAAAAGTGACCAGCTCCCAGATTTCACGCTCGCTTATTTTTCAGATATGGATCAAGCTTTACATGAAAAAGGACCGATGGATCTCGAAGGCATCGCTAAGTTCGATGAGCAGTTACAATCTATACTGAATGTTTATGATAGTTGGGATGAAGCGATTGAAAAAGTCACCTGGCTGGTGTATGGGGATAGTGCTCAATCGAAGATAAAAGATGAGAAACAAGATGCTCTTATCAAACTGAGAGACCTTTTAAAAAAGTTCGACATCTGGGAAATCGGAAGTCCGATCGTGAAGAATGATCAGATCGTATTGGCAGTCAACGAGCGAATGGCCTATATCTATCTAAAGGATCAGCAGGTGTCTATAGAAGATGTTGTTACTGAATTGAAAAAAGATGAGCGGATCAGCTTCATCGCCTGGAAAAATGAGAGGAAAAATCATGTGATAGCTCCAGGTTCTGATAAAACGCTGACCTTCGCCCCTGGCAGCAATTTTATAGATGATTATGAGCAATCATGGGAGTTGGACGGAGATTTCTCTGTAATGGATCTTAAAGTAAAGGATGGACGAAAGATTTACTATGGCGATTATCCTGATGGGTTGGCGAGACTCTATGGTGCACTACATTCCCATGAAGGAAGATTCATCATCGTGGATGCCAGACCTGGGTACGAGTTTGTCGATTCCCACACCCCGACACACATCGGTGGCGGTGGGCATGGATCCTTGCACAAAGCCGATTCCGTGACGCCACTAATCATTACTGGTACATCAAAAGCTCCACAATTTGATCGTGTCATAGACTTCAAAGAATGGATTTTATCGATTACAAAATGAACGTGATCAAAGGGAAAAATGGTACAAATCCCGAAGAAGATTTCTTAGGGCAGGTAAAATAATAGGAGAGGGAAGAATGTTTACGTTCATACCTAATACTACGATCATGATCGCAACAGAGCTGGAGATCATGAACTCGAACCATCAGTACAATTTATGGGCATCTGATAAAACAATGTTGGATGTGAGGATATTTTAAAAGAACATGAGGAAAGTGGACGATTAGGTTCGATGCGTTGGATCGTTCAATTTGGAGAAGATGGGATCGGGCTTATCGATTACTTGCGGGAGAATCCTAAAGATGGCTTCCCCTGGATCGGGTTGTTCGTCTTACATAGTGGTTTTCAAGGAAAGGGTATAGCGAGTTCGATTTTTGCACGTTTAGAAGAGAAATTGAAAAGCTACGGCCATACTGAAATTCGTTTGGCTATTCTAGATAAAAACATTCCAGGTAAACGTTTTTGGGAAAAACAAGGTTTTGAAAAATACAGTGACGGCGAGTTGGATGGCAGAAGGATCGAAAAGTGGAGGAAAGAATTGAAATGATCAATGAACTGGAACGTGATCGGCATTTTCTTAAGATAGCAATGGAAGAGGGAGCTAGAGCAGAAAAAGCGGAAACGATTCCGATCGGAGCTGTGTTGGTAGATTCCGAAGGTGAAATTTTTGCATGTGGACGAAACCGGGTCCATTCGGTAATGGATGCCACTGCTCATGCAGAAATTGATGTGATCCGTAAAGCGGGGGGAGATATGATTAAATCATCTAATGAGCGTCTATTCACGTTGTATACGACTGTCGAGCCTTGTGTCATGTGTTCGGGTGCCATTTATTTTGCTAACATCAAACGAGTGGTTTGGGCACTGGATGATGATAACTTTGGAGGGTTTTCGTGAATTGAAACAACATCCAAGATATGAAGAACGATACAATAAGATCAATACCACTTCCATGCCTTTTGAAGACATGGCAAATCTCCAACGGGACCGCATGATTCGATGGGATCTAAGGAGAGGGAAACGTAATCACTGGCCAGAAGTGGTCATACCGTAATTTCATTGGTTTTTTTCATGGCATTGTTAAAGGGAGTACTGAGAAAATAATCGAATCCATCTTTTTACATTTTAAAAAAGGAGTCTCCTGATCGATGCAGAATTTACGTAGTGGATTCTAAAATTATTAGGAGGTTTTTTTTATGCAAGCGCAAACCTTGATTGAAGAAATCAACCAATTAGGTGAAGAACTCCTGAAAAAGAAAAAGCAGCTGGCAGAATTGAGGAGAGAAGTACCCGAAGAGCGGGTTGAAAACTACAGATTCAGAAGTAAAGAAAATGATGAAGTAACACTTGAGGAATTATTTCTTGACAAGGATGAACTGATCGTCATCCACAATATGGGGAAGGGCTGTAACTATTGCACGTTATGGGCTGATGGATTTAATGGTGTCTATCATCATCTGATCGAACGGGCTGCCTTTGTTGTAAGTTCACCGGATGACCCAAGTGTTCAGGACGATATAGCAGCAGAACGCGGGTGGAGGTTCCCGATGATCTCGACGAAAGGGACCACCTTTAAGGTGGATATGGGTTATGAAAAAGATGGCTCGTATCATCCGGGCGTTTCGACCTTCCGTAAAAACGAAAATGGTGAGATCTTTCACTATGCGAATGCACCCCTCGGGCCTGGAGATGACTTCTGTTCGGTTTGGCCATTATTCGATCTATTGCCGGGTCGTGAGGGCTCCTTCCAGCCGAACCGTAAAATCAATCAAAGATCATCACTGCAGCTGACAAACAATGTCGCAATCCAGGTGCAAAATTACCCCGCTGCTATTGAATTCTACGAGAAAATAATCGGCATGAAACCAGAAAGAACCTTGGAGAATGAAACGAAATTATCTTTCAACGGTACTAATTTTTATATGGAAAGAGCGGATGAAAACAATGTGTATTTTGAGTTTTCGACCGATGATTTTGAACGCATGAAAGAGCAGTTGTTGGACCACGGATGTGAAATTACGAAGGAATACAATGAAAAAAGTATCATGGTTGCTGACCCCTACGGCATGAAGTTCCACCTTTTTGAGAGTAGCAATCGATAATAAAAAGGGCTGTTCAAAATTATTGGACAGCCCTGCATTTACATTTAATTTCTTCTATATATGGCCAACTAAGGCAAAGCTTACGATCATACCTGGCTTTCCTTAGTTTTCTTTATGGATTGATCAACTTTCGCTGAAATCACCAAAGCCTATCGATTAAAATAAATACACTCTTGCTTCGAAAGGCTTTAGAGTTACTACTTCGCCACTATCGTCGATCTCATCATAGTTGGTGAGTAGAAGTCCTCTGTCCGAACCAACATTTACCTCATTAAAATCAAACTTCGCTTCATCACTGGATAAGTTCGTGATGATCAGCGCTTTATGATTGTCAACGGAACGGCTATATACATAAAGCTTCGGATGCTCCGGTAAAAATAAATCATAGTTTCCGTATACAAGCACATCGTTTTCCTTACGCACCTGGATCAATTTTTTGTAATAGGCCAAGACAGAATTCGGATCATCCTGTTGGTTCTCCACATTGATATCGGTGTAGTTCGGGTTGACCCCGATCCACGGTTTGGAATTCGAAAATCCAGCGTATTCACTTCCGTTCCATTGCATCGGTGTCCGGGAATTGTCGCGGCCTTTCGTCCAGATGACCTCCATCAATTCTTCTGAAGCTTTTCCGTTACGGATTCCCTCTTCATAAAAATTCAGCATCCCGACATCATTGTACTCCTCAATAGAATGGAATTTCACATTCGTCATCCCGATTTCTTGGCCCTGATAGATATAAGGTGTACCTTGCATTAAAAAGTAACAGGTGGCCAAAGCTTTTGCGGATTCCTTGTGATATTTCCGATCGTCGCCGAAACGGGACACCGAGCGGGTCTGATCATGATTTTCAAGATAAAGTGCATTCCATCCGCGATTTTCCAATCCTTTTTGCCAATCAGTCAGGATTTTCTTAAACTGGGTCAGATCGAATGACGTGTCATTTCCTTTCTGCCAAAGTCCCATATGTTCGAACTGGAAGATCATATCGAAGTACCCGGTTTCTTCGCCGACCCAATCTTCCGCACCCTCGATTTTTACACCATTAGCTTCACCGACTGTCATGATGTCATAGTTATCAAACGTCTCTTTCTTCAATTCTTGAAGAAAGACATCGATACCTTCACGGTTCATATGACCATCGAAAGAAGGGACGTATTTTTTATTGTCGGGATTCGGCATATCAGGGAATCCGGGAACTTTTTTGATATGGCTGATTGCATCGACACGGAAACCATCGATGCCTTTATCAAGCCACCAATTGATCATGTCGTACACTTCTTCACGGACCTTTGGATTTTCCCAATTCAAATCAGGTTGCTTTATATCAAAGATATGCATGTAATACTCATCTGTTTTCTCATCATACTTCCATGCGGAACCGCCGAAAATCGATTCCCAATTGTTCGGTTCACGGCCATCCTTCCCCGGATGCCAAATGTAGTAATCACGATATGGGTTGTCTTTTGATTTCTGCGATTCAATGAACCATGGATGCTCATCAGAGGTATGGTTGACGACAAGGTCCATGATCAATTTCATTCCGCGTTCATGGGTCTCAGCCAATAATCGATCGAAATCCTCCATCGAGCCGAATTCATCCATGATGTCTTTGTAGTCGCTGATATCATAGCCGTTATCGGCGTTAGGAGATTGATAGATCGGGCAAATCCAGATCACATCGATGCCAAGATCTTTCAGGTAATCCAATTTTGAAATCACGCCTTGAATATCGCCGATCCCATCGCCATTGCTGTCTTTGAAACTGCGTGGATAAATCTGATAAACAACGCTTTCTTTCCACCATTTTTTAGCCATATATTTCTCTCCTCTAATGCTGTTTCTTTTTCTCTTATCGATCTTTACAAATTAGTGCAAGCGTTTGCATTAGTCAATATCCTTATGATACCTCTTTCCTTTTTGTATTGCAATGTCTTATCGGGGCTTAAATTTTCAGGGATAAAAAAAGAGGAGCTACCATACAATTTGTGGAAGTAGAGGTGAGCAGAAGCAGCAACAGATTTTTTGATTGAAGGTGAATATATGTCAGAAGAACAACGAATAAGAGAGTTGGAAGAGCGTGTCAAAAAACTTGAGCATCAATTAAGTGAGATACAAAAAGCTGAGCCACATAAAAGGATGGACCAGATGAAAGCCGTTCCACCTGTGCAAAAACGAGAAGTACCTGAAGAGGATACTCGTAAGTCTATGGATGATATTCCTCCATGGGAGCCTCAGAAAGAACCGATGGATTGGGAGCGGGTCATCGGTCAAATTTGGTTGCCGAGGATTTTTATTTTTGTCTTATTGTTAGGGGTCATCTGGGGATTCAAGGCTGCTTCGGAAGTAGGAATCATCAATGAGTTGGTGCGTTGTATCCTCGGATTTGTAGCAGGAGTCGCTCTGATCCTGATTGGGGAGCTGCAGATCAGAAAAGGACGAAATGCACTGGGACAGGTGCTTTTAGGTGGATCGGTAACAGTCCTCGTGGTAACAACGTTTGCTACTCATGTCCTGTATGGATTCATCGGACTGTCGGCTGCATTCTGCATGAACCTTATTTGGATCGGACTGGGCATCTATTTCGCAATCCGTCATCGGTCAGAGGTGCTTGCCGTACTTGCGACTTTCGGTGGTTGTTTCATTCCGTTCTTATTGGACAGCAATACATCCAATACGTGGTTTTTTGTAAGTTATGAGACGATTTTCTCCATCATCATGCTAGGATTCGCATTATGGACAAAGTATTCCAAACTTCACGTCGTCGCAATGGTCCTTTTACCAGTCGTCCTTATGCTTTATCTGGTGTTTGCAATCTTACCGAATTACCCGGTTGCTAAAGGAGATCTTGGAATTTTAAGCTACGGCATGTTTTTGCAGCATCTTGCTTTACTAGGTGTATTTTTAACTTATAAAGCGTATCCGAAAGTTCAGCAGTCTGTCTTGTTCATCAGCTTTCTAGCAAGTCTTGGTTTCATGTATCAAGGCTTCGACCGCAACAATTGGCCAACGATCTTGCTCGGAATCGCAATCGTATATCTCATTGTCTACGGATATGTCCATTTTAAAAAGCTTATCCACACCAGTACAGTGATTTTTCCGATTTTGCTGCTGAGTATGTTGTTTTATTTCATGGAGGTCTTTACAGGGCGTGAACTGGCAATCATCTTGTTGCTCCAGGGCACAGCAGCGATCTATATCGGTTTGATCAATAAGCTCAAGGTGCAGCTTTGGAGCGGTGCTTTTGTGTATATCATCGGCCTTTTGCATACGATCACTGTACAGATTGAAGAAGTGAATTCAGCACCGATGTACAGCTGGACTGTACTGATTGCAACATTGTGGTTGCTGACGTACCTGGCAAAGAAGGATAGGGAAATCATACCGAGAGAATCTCGAAGACTGTTATTCGGGACAACAGCAGTCGCACTTCTTGCGTATATCAGTCAATTAAGCTATGTTTTCACAAAATATGAATCGGTGAACACTCAATATCTGACGATGACCCTCTGTTGGATCATCTATGCGGTTTGCGGAATCGTGTATGGGGTGATCCGGGACAACCAGGCGGTCCGGATCGTCGGTATCATCCTCATCTTTTTATCTTTAGGAAAATTGATTTTCATCGACTTACCGAATGTTTCGATCATCGTCCGTGCAATCCTCTTCATGATTGTCGGGGCCACAGGAGTTGTCGTTTCACGCTTCTTCTATACGAAAGACAAAAACGAGTCAGTCTGAAAAAGTTCGTTCCCCTCGTTCTCCATGTCGGGGGGATTTTTCAAGTTCTAGAAGAAATTTTATAAAGATTGATAGATATGAGCAGGCATTGGCATCTATATAGTGAGACACGAACACAGTTTGGGGATGTGAGCATATGGTTTTGGAGGAGATTGACGTTGTAGAGAGGGACGTTTCAGATCAGCAGTTGGTGGAGCGAGCTCAGCTTGGCGATGAAGAAGCATTTGGTGAACTAGTAAGACGACACCGGGCAAGTGCGTATGGATATGCAATTTCCGCTAGTAGAAAGCATGACCTGGCAGATGAGATCGTACAAGAAGCTTTGATTCACGCTTTCTTAAAACTAGGAAACCTGTTGGATCCTGCAAAGTTTGAAGCATGGCTCCATAGGATCGTACGTAATCAAGCTTATATGAAACTGAGAAGAGGAGGACCTTATCGAAGAGAACAGCCTGTCTCTAGTATGTTTAAAGAAACGGAGATTGATTGTTTCGATTCGATTCTCAGCCATCTTTCTCTTCGACTTGAAACCAATAATGAAATCGATCCTGAAAAGAGACTGATTAAAAAGGTGACACTTGAAGGGATTCAAGAGATGCTCCACTGTTTATCTTCCACTGAGCGGAATATATTCATCGCTTTCTTTTTCAAAGAGCTGTCACCACAAGAGATTGCTGCAATGTATGAAACGACAACGAGCAACGTCTATAACCATTTATCACGCTCCAGACGGAAGCTCCGCAGTGAACGGATTCGTGTCCGGATCGACGAGCACATCCAACTGAGACGTGAACTGGGAAAGCCGAGAAGGAAAGTGCTTGATCTTGAAAATCAATGAGGGGTGTTTGTATGGATAGTACAGTAGCAAACCTAGCATGTGAAAGCTATGAAGGGACATGGACGACGATGGCATTTGCAATTCATCGAGCCACTAGATCGAAAACGAAACTTTCATTAGTGGAGTTGATGGGATATACCGGCTATGCATTCCGGTTGAACGTCAATGAGGAAAAGGTAGACGTGGCGGGACCCACAGCATTTGATTGGGATGCGTATAACAAAAAAGCTCTGGGGAACATCGGAGTGCGGTTCGTAAGCTATGGTACTTCAGATTTCACACCACCGACTCCTGACGAATTGACACTTGCCATAAGCAAGATTCAAGAGAGCATTGATAAAGAACAGCCCGTGATTGCATGGGATCTATTCCTTCCAGAGTTCGGGATCATTTACGGGTATGATGATGATAAAAGGGAGTTTCATGCCCGGGACGGCACAGGAAAGGACGGTCCAATCGCTTATGAGAAGCTGGGGAATGGTGAATTGAAGGAACTCTTCATCATGACGATTACGGATTATTTTGAAGTCAGTAAGGTGGAACGATTAAAAGGTGCACTAGACATCATCCTTGCTCATGCCTTGGAGAAGGAAGAAGGCTGTCCGGTGCCTATGAAGTTTCGAAACGGCTTGCAAGGATACGATGCGTGGGTGAAAGCTTTTGAAAAAGAAAAGGTTCATCCATTCGGGAACGCCTATACTATCGCTGTATTGTATGATGCGAGACGGTTCGCTGCGAAGTTTCTTAGCGATGTTCGTTCAGAGTGGCAGGATGAGAATGATTCTGTGGTTTCGTATGCTGGTATAGCTAGTGACCACTATGAGGACGTGGCTCAACTGCTTTTGGAATTCCGAAACATATTCCCGTTCCCAGAAGGTGGGGAGCCGAATGATCCAGCAAACCGCGAACGTGCGATTGGACTATTGGAAAAAGCGAAGGAGTCTGAGGAGTTGGGTATTGAAGCACTGCAGAAAATGTACGCCGAACTGGAAAGATAGACCATGTTCAGAGTGGGGAGAGGTCCCCGCTCTTTTTTATCAGACTTTCACTGAGATGAAAATGTTTTATGAACGCTTCATACGGTCACTCCAATGTTGAAAATTTCTAGAGTGACCAAATTAATCGGAAAGGGAACAGAATCCCCCCCAGAAGTGAACAGATTCTCCTCGACACTGAACCCAATTCTCTGAAAAAAGAGCACTGATTCTCCCAACAGCAGGCCGAACATTCCTACAATCACCATTTTTTTTCATCTGGAATGGAGGAATGTTTCCTATTCTTCACGTATATATCCATAATGGAATGATTTACAATATTCACCTTAAATCGGAATCTCACATCATGATGTTTCTTTTTGGCTCTTTTCTAAAGAATTGTTGCTTTTGAGTCATTTTTAAAAAAACACCTTGTGCAAGTTGATTGGAGAGCAAGGTGCGAGACTCCTCGAAAATAAAATTCGCATTTTCTTCGTGCGATGTAACGTTGCCGAAGCTTTCCTTGTCCTGCGGGATCAGCGTGCCTACTACCTGAATAATCTCCTCACAAGGCATGCGACGAGGAAGCTCGAATCGACAGGACTTTCTTGTAGACGCAGGAGTACAAATGCTTCTGAGGTAGCAAGGCGACGAGTGGGCTCACCGCACGCCCCGCTGAGCGAGCATCCTGGAGCGGAAATCAACGACTTTTAATGAAAACTTGGCGAGACCAAGCCTTTTGTAGGTCGAGCCTTAGTTGCCCTTATACTGAAGAAAAGTATTTTATACTTTCTTCAAGTGCAAGAACAACAACGTTTGCGAAAACAACCTTCTTTTTGCACTAATGAATGGCTCAGGCTTCGCTACTGCTAGGCTTTGCAAATTATTTTTCTTCTGAAATATAGCCATTATGGCGGAAAAGGGTGGGGTTTCTATGTCAATCTTGGATATGGATGCGTCGGAAATAGCCGTTGGAATCAAGGACGGGAACATGACCTCTGAACAGGCTGTGGAAACATATATCAAGCATCTGCAAGCGATAAATCCAAAGTTGAATTGCCTGACAGAGGAACGGTTTGAAACAGCGCGGAAAGAAGCACAACAAGCAGATCTCCTTTTGAAGGATGGACATGCGAAAGGAAGACTGTTCGGCGTTCCGATCAGCATCAAGGAATCCTTCAATGTGGAAGGAATGAAAACGACAGGCGGCCTGGTACATCGCAAAGACTGGGCAGCTGATGAGGATGCTGAAGTTGTCCGTCTTTTAAAAGCAGAAGGTGCGATCATTCTCGGCAAAACAAATATACCTTCGCTATGTTTTTACCAGGAGACTGATAATCCATTATATGGCCGGACGAATAACCCGTGGGATTTAGGAGCGACGGCTGGCGGATCGAGTGGAGGAGAAGGCGCATTGATAGGAGCAGGTGGAGCAGCTGTCGGGCTTGGGGCTGACATCGGCGGTTCGCTCAGGTTTCCTTGCCACTTCAATGGTGTGGTCGGTTTCAAATCTGGGAACGATCAGGTTTCTCAACAGGGCAATTACCCTTATGTGGAGTTTGAAGAGCAAAAGCGGATGTTGGGTATCGGAGCGATGGCGAAAAGCGTACGCGACACCCGGCTTGTCAACGATATCATCTCAACCCGCCAACCAACCTCAACAGATTTAAGTTCTTTTCAGGTTGTCATACCACAGTTCTACACATGCCCTTTAGGTGTTGAAACTGGCAGGCTCATCCGTTCCATAAAAGATGAGTTCGAACAGGATTTTGCAATGCAGGTGGATGAACCTCCTTTATTTGAAGAATCTGCACTCATTTGGCAGCAGCTTATGTCGATGGATGGGGCGAAAGCTTTACGGAAACATTTGATGGTGAATGAAAGACAACCGAGTCTGTATAGGGAGTTTTTGAAATCGAAGTACACGCGCTCGGATATCCATTCTTATTTATCCTGGGCGATGATCGGAGCACGCATGTTCAAACCATCGGGCAGACGGTTGAATACACTGCGGGAGCTCTTGAAAAAAGGTGATGACAGGCTCCGGAGATATCTTGATCGCCGCTTGATCGTGATGCCGGTTTATCATTCGCCAGCTCCAATTCATGGACAATTGTACAAGGAACTTTTCTCGTTCCAAAAAACGTTCCTGCGCTATATGCCTTTCATCGCCTATGGGAATACGTGGGGTTTGCCATCATTGATTGTACCGGTCGGTGAAAGTTCGAAGGGCTTGCCGATTTCGGTACAGGTGATGAGTTGTGTTGGAAACGAGGCAGCACTATTTGAATTTGGTGAGTTGCTTGAACAACGTTATCGAGGTTATGTACGTTGTGACAAACACGATGCTGTGACAAGTGAAGAGGCTGCTGCTAATCTGGCATGAAAAAACTGACCCTATTTTTGTACCGCTCTCAATGGAGTACCATACAATCTCAGGTCAGTTTCCGTTTCGGGTCAAGGTAACATCAAAATCTCTTTGCATCGGTTGATGGAGACTTCAGTTGATCTGACAAGACTGTAGTCTCCTTTTTCTTTGCGGATCTTCAGTGCTACTTGAAAGAGGGAATAGGCAGCTTCAAATTCACCCTCATCATATTTACATTTGCCATAGTGTTGATACAAAAAGTCTTTGTAAGGTTCATACCGCGCATGATCGTGTACCTTTTTTATCAATTCATTGAAGAGTTTGTTCGCTTTGTTGAATTCCTTCTGCCATTGATATGTATGAGCAAGTCTCAATTGGTTGATGAATACCGCTGATAGGTTTTCTTTGACGGTATGAAGATCGATAGCCGATTGTAAAAACCGTTCACTATCATCAAGTTCACCGATGATCCGCGAGTATACCCCTATTTCCCCATAAAGTTTCGCCTCCGCCTCACGGTCTTCAAACGAGTCAAGCTGTTCAATCATATGGCGCACGCCGCTTTTCATATCCTCGAAATCCACCGGTTTTTCTCGTAAATCCTTATCAAATGTGAATTCCATGTTAAAAGGTATGCTATTGTTGTCCATCTGACGTTCTCCCTTCGTCCGTATCTTCATGGACGTCGTTTCAATCTTTGAAAAGTTCCACACCTCGTTTTTCTAAAAAGGCTGCTGCACCTAATGAAGCCTCCTCTTCAATACCGAATACCTGATACACATTCGCTGCCCAGTTTTTACGATCGGTGAATTTCGATACTTCTTTCGTGTATTCATTCTTTCTGGTGATGGTTTCATTGTTCAAATAATAGCAATACCTCGGTTTGAAGATGGTGGCGCTCAATCTCCTCATCACGATATTATCGGATTCATCCAAATGGGAATGCTCGATATCTGTTTTGAAATCCTCGAGGGAAAGAGGGGCCCAGTCAATTTCTTTTTTTACGAATGATTTCCCGTCAGCATGTCTGTCAATTTCATAAAGGGATGGGGAGATCTTCTTTATGAAAATTTCTTCTCCAAGTTTCTTGATCCTTAATTGTCCTTCTTCAGGCAACTGGACTGGGGAGAAGAGTGGGGCACCATAGCCGACATCGACATAATATTGCTCCTGTTCGAAGTGTACCATGATCGCCACATGTCCGGCGCGGATGCGGACGAGGGAAGCCTTGTATCCGATTGTGTTGAGAAGTTTTGCAAAATGGATGTTCAATGGATAGCAAGTCCCTCCCCACCTCATATTGGCACAGCAATCGACGAATGCTTCAGTGTCATATATGTACCGCATACTTACACCATTCTGGACGTAGTGATACTTACTGAAATTTTCATAGGGAATCGTATGTAAATGAGCCCAGATCAATGTCCGTAAATAATGTAAATCTTTTTGAGAAGCTTCTTTTACCCTTAAAATGTCCAAGTATTTTCTTGCCGTTCCTATTGAAAGGGGATGTTGAGACGTTTTCACGACAACCTCCTTTATGTGTATGATCTTGATGTTAATAAAGAAAACCTGGCAAAGCCAAGCCATGGGCGAAGGCTGAGCCATAGTTACACTTAAATTGAAGAAAGTATTTTATACTTTCTTTAAATGAGAAAAAAGACTGTTGAGAGATCAACAGTTCTACACCGTTACCTTCGCTTCCGATTCGGCAAGCTCTTTCAAATTCGCCATTTGTTTATGAAGAATGCGCTTTGTCAACCAACCGAACAAGAATCCCATGATTTTGGTGAATGTATTGGCTGTACCCATTTCCGCCCGATAATCCAGACGTGTCCCTTGTGTGGTATCAGACAATTCGTAATAAGCACTCACCGAAAAACTCTGATTACCGATTTTGACAGCGATCAGATCAGGACGGTCATAAGCAATCACTTCACCATCATATTCAACCACTCGCCCGCCTTCTTTAATTTTCTGTTTGAACTTTGTGCCTACGGGATTTTCAGGATCATACTCACCTGCATAATAGGTTTCCTGCAACCCTTCCATCCAAATCTTTTGTTTTTCATTGTCACTGATACAGTCGAATACTATTTCTTTTGGCGCATGGATGTCTATTGTATATGTGAAATCGCTCAAAATGAACCCTCCCTTTTTTCCCTTTTCAGTCTATTTCTACAATAATGGAATGAATCCTCTATTGTCTATCTATTTTTAAGGCAGTTTTCCAAAACTATGTTGCTCTTGAAAGTCGTTGATTTCCGCTCCAGGATGCTCGCTTTCCGCGGGGCGTGCGGTGAGCCCACTCGTCGCCTTGCTACCCTTTTCAAGGAAGCATTTGTGCTCCTGCGTCTACAAGAAAGTCCTGTCGAAGCAAGCTTCCTCGTCGCATGCCTTGCGAGGAGATTATTCAGGTAGTAGGCACGCTGGTCCCGCAGGAGTCTCGCACCTTGCTCTCCAATCAACTTGCACAAGGTGATTTATTAAAAACAACTCAAAAGAAACAATCTTTAGAAAAGAGACATTTTTAATGATTAAGATTTAAGGGAAAACAGGATTAGCAAAGGGGAGAGCATCTTGAAAACAAAAACCTTGATCAATTTTATACCATCGATCCTGAGACCGGGGATTATTTTATCGAGATTGCAATCATGATGATATTTTCAATAACTGGGACTCCTCTGTTTATAATTTACGTGATTTGGATTCTAGCTTGAAGTCGTTTTTGGAGGATTGTTCACAAGACATCGCTCTCAATAATAACGTCGTCTTAAGGTTTAATATTGAAGATGAACAGAAAGAGCCAAGTCTGGAAAAGACCATCGTTCAGGGGATCCGCAATTATTTTGATTATAACTATCACATCATGAAAAAGAAGTTGGAGGAGCGATGGAGGAAAACACTATTGTACGTCTTGATTTCCGTCCTTTTCACAGCTGCGTCCTTATATTTTAAAAATACGATGGAGTCCGAAATGGTTGATCATATCATCCTTCAAGGACTGACAGTGGGAGGATGGGTTTTCCTATGGAATGCTTTTTCAATGCTCTTCATCCAAAGCAGCGATCTATTGAAGAAACGAAAGCAATATCGTAGATTGTTAACCACCCCTATCAAATTCAGATACAAGTGAAAATTGAAGTATCCAAAATTATACAGGAACCAGTATAATAAAAGTATCTGACAGTCTGAAGGGGAAGGGCCCAATATGCCGAATATCGAAACAGAACGGCTACGTATGATAGATTTTAAGTTGGAGCTTGTAAACACGATCGTTACAGATAAAACCAAATTGAAGCCACACTTTGGAATCAAAGCACATGAAGATTGGCCGATGAAGGATTATGCAGAGATTTTACCTTTGAAATTAGAAGAGTTGAGGGAAAATCCATCGAAAGCGGTTTGGAGCGGACTGATTATTGAAAAAGAGACTGAGATCATCGTAGGAGATATGGGCTGTAAAGGTGGTCCTGATGCCGAAGGGACAGTCGACATCGGATACAGCATTGTTCCTGAAAAACAAGGACAGGGCTTTGCTACGGAAATGGCGACCGGTCTCATCCGCTGGCTATTTCTGGAACAAAAAGTGACCCAAGTGAAAGCGGATTGTCTCAAAACGAATAGGCCATCAATAAGGGTGCTAGAAAAAATCGGTATGAAACAAGTAGCTGAAGATGATGAATTTTATTATTGGTCGATCAAGAGAAACAGGTTCTAGGAAAAATGGGAGGTGTGGGGGATGTTTGAATATATCTGTGAGGAATGCCAGCGAATCGAATATTCCATCGAGTTGGAACTGAAAAAAACATGCCCTGAATGCGGATACTTCATGGAAACGAATGAATGTGAACCAAGTTGAAAAATGAATCGATCGAAAGCCCCTTAAGAGGGCTTTTTTTAGTGGTCTCTTACGGTCGGAGTGAGCGGTTTTACGGCCAAAAACAAACAGCAGTTTATCGGTCGGACGACAGGAATCGACCTGGTTTACGTGTTGGATTACGGACCTGAATTTGCGCAACCTAAATCTAGAACAAAACATCTTTCCAAAAGAAAGAATGAAAGTTTATGAATGAAATTGATCGAAAGTGATTGAAATATGATTGAAAATGATTTATCTTTAAAACTAAAGGTGGTGTGAAAGTGCTTACAACGAAACGGCATGAAATCATTTTAGCCTTATTGAAAAAACAAAAGACAGCATCCATACATGAACTTAGTGAACATACTGGTGCGTCTATTTCAACAATCCGTCGCGATCTTGAAAGACTGGAGCAGGATGAGAAGCTGAAACGCGTTCATGGTGGTGCTTCAAATATCCATAACCATCGATATGAACCACAATTGGCGGAAAAGCAAACGCTCAATGAATCAGCAAAAGCCCTTATCGGAAAAGCGGCAGCGGACATTGTTGAAAATGGAGATTGTATTTTCATCGATGCGGGAACGACAACGAAACAAATCTTGACGCATCTTGAAAATAAAAACGTGGTCGTGGTGACGAATGCGTTTCATTTTGTTGATCCGCTTATCGAAATCGGTTTAGAAGTACATCTGACCGGAGGCCGTGTGAAGTCGAAAACCGGAGCCCTGATCGGCGGACAGGCAGAAGATACGCTCAAGGCTTTCAGGTACGATAAATGCTTCATCGGTATGAATGGCATCCACTCCAAACACGGGTTCACGACACCGGACCCAGAGGAGGCTCGTATCAAACGGCTTGCTCTGGAACTTTCTAAACAGCCTCATGTAGTTGTAGATGACTCGAAATTCCAGGAGGTATCTTTTTCGAAAGTTGCAGACACTAAAGCTGCAGCTATCATCACTAATCAACATGACAATGCAATTTTACAAGAATTTCAAAATACAACAACGGTAAAAGTGGTGAAAAAATGATTTATACAGTGACACTCAATCCTTCGTTGGACTATATCGTAGGACTTGAAGATATAGAGTTGGGCAAAGTCAACAGAAGCGATGATACCGCTACCTTCGCCGGTGGAAAAGGAATCAACGTTTCAAGGGTTCTTAAGCGGCTTGATCAATCATCCTGTGCTCTTGGTTTTACAGGTGGATTTACTGGCGATTTCATCAAGTCAGCTCTGGAGCAGGAAAAGGTCCAAACGGATTTTGTCCAGGTTGATGGAAACACACGGATCAATGTGAAAATCAAATCGGGAGTAGAGACAGAAATCAATGGACCATCACCAGAGATAAGACCCGAACACCTGGATCTGCTTAAAAATAAGTTCAAGTCGATTACTCAGGCCGATGTCATCGTAATCGCAGGAAGCCTCCCTGAGAAACTTGAGCCTTCATTTTACAGGGAGCTGATCGAACTGCTTCCAGACGGGGCAAAGGTGATTGTCGATACGAAAGGTGTCCCGTTGAATCAGGCAATTTTAGCGAAGCCATTCCTGATCAAACCAAATCATCATGAGCTCGCTGATTTATTCAATGTCGAAATCGATAACAATGAAGACGCTGAGAAATATGCCAGAAAACTTGTTGATACAGGAGCAGAGAATGTCCTTGTTTCAATGGCTGGAGATGGCGCTCTGCTCGTTACAACGGATGGAAGCTATCTGTGCAGTGTGCCTAAAGGGAATGTGGTGAATTCCGTTGGTGCAGGTGATTCAGTAGTTGCAGGGTTTGTAGCTAATTATCTGCAGAGCACGAATATCATTGAAGCCTTCCAGTATGGCGTGGCAGCTGGAAGTGCATCGGCCTTTTCGATGGAATTTTGTACGAAAAACGAAGTTGAAGAGCTTTTTAAAACGATTCAAGTCCGGGAATTCGAAAAAGGAGGAGAATGAAATGGCTATTTCTGATTTGCTATCGAAAGTATTGCTGAAACTTGAAGCTGAAAATAAAAACGACGTGATTGATGAACTGTCTAGTGCACTTCATCAAGCAGGGAAAATCTCAGATCTGAACACATTCAAGGAAGCGATTTTAAAAAGGGAAATGGAGAGCACGACCGGTATTGGCGAAGGGATAGCGATCCCACATGCAAAAAGCAGTGCAGTAAACGAGCCGTGTATCGTCTTCGGCCGTTCAGATGCTGGTCTCGATTATGAAGCACTTGATGGCCAACCTAGTCATCTGTTCTTTATGATTGCGGTTCCTGAGGGGGCAAATAATGAACATTTGAATGCCTTGTCAAAATTATCGAGTTACCTGATGGAACCCGGGTTCAAGGAAACTTTGCTAAAGGCTGGAAAAGAAGAGGATGTCTTCAACGCGTTCAAGGAAAAAGAGCAAAGTGAAGGGGATGCGGATACGGAAGAAGAGGAAAACAAAGTTTCTGTCGATGAGACACTCTCCCGCAAGAAGGTTGTTGCTGTAACCGGTTGTCCAACCGGAATCGCCCACACCTTCATGGCCGCTGATAACTTGAAAGCCAAAGCAAAAGAACTCGGTTATGACATCAAAGTCCAGACGAACGGTTCCGGCGGGGTGAAGAACGAACTGACGAAACAAGATATCGCAGAAGCGGATGGCGTCATTGTTGCTGCAAGTACGAAGGTCGATCTTGCACCATTTGTAGGAAAGCCACTCGTTCAAGCACCTGTAACTGATGGAATCCGTGAACCGGAACGCTTGTTGAAAAAAGCTGCAGAAGGTGATGCATCCATTTATCAAGGAGATTCTTCTTCAAGCCGAGAAGCGAATGATTCTGAAAGATCTGAAGGGAGAAGCGGTTTTTACAAGCACTTGATGAACGGCGTTTCAAACATGCTTCCACTTGTTGTCGGTGGCGGAATTTTGATCGCATTATCTTTCCTGATTGATATTGACGGAAACAATCCTATCGCAAAATTGTTCATGACAATAGGAGGGGATAATGCATTCTTCCTGCTGGTTCCGGTCCTTTCTGGATTCATTGCAATGAGTATTGCCGATCGTCCCGGCTTAGCTCCTGGTCTTGTCGGTGGACTGATGGCAGCCAATGGCGGTGCGGGTTTCCTCGGTGGATTGATTGCCGGATTCCTTGCGGGTTATGCAGTGGTATTATTGAAAAAGATGTTCCATAACCTACCTCAATCCCTTGAAGGATTGAAGCCGGTTTTGCTGTACCCGTTATTCGGTATTTTGATCACAGGAGTAGTGATGAACTTAATAATTGGACCGCTTGGCGGGTTCAATGAATGGTTGAAGGATGCACTCAGCAGTTTAGGCACAGGAAATGCCGTCCTACTGGGCATCATAATCGGTGGTATGATGGCGATTGATATGGGAGGTCCGATCAATAAGGCTGCCTACACGTTTGGAATTGCACTTGTTGAAGCTGGGACGTATGGACCGATGGCTGCAATCATGGCAGGTGGGATGGTTCCGCCGCTCGGGATGGCGATTGCGACCACAATTTTCAAAAGCCGCTTCAACAAACAAGAACGTGAAGCAGGGAAAACGGCATATATACTCGGAGCTTCATTCATTACAGAAGCTGCGATTCCATTTGCAGCTGCGGATCCTGTGCGGGTGATTTCAGCTTCGGTTGTTGGTTCAGCCTTAGCTGGGGGCCTCGCGATGCTTTTCGGAAACGCAACACCAGCACCACATGGAGGACTGTTCGTCATCTTGACCGTAGAGAATGCTATACTTTATATCATCGCGATTCTAGCAGGAGCGCTGCTAACAGCCTTCTTGACTGGCATACTGAAAAAATCAAAAACTGTATAACAAACCATTTTGATGAGGTGATCCTATGTAAGGGGATCACCTTTTTACATTTGAAGAAAGTATACATACTTTCTTCAATATAAGGGCAACTAGGGCTTGGTCAAGTTTTCTCTATCTGGACAAAGCCGGTATAAGATAACCTATGAATTTCCTATTCCTCTTCTTCATCTGTTTCTTCTGCAGCAAGCCAGGATAATGCTTCTCTGATCAAGTTGTTCATTTTTTTGTTGATGAATTCCTCTCCGTATTTTTCTTTGGCGTCTTCCAAATCGGAAAGGACCCGATCATCCAGGCGGATGATCGGTTTATCCTCTTCAATATCGTTAAAAAGTTCGATGATGGCATCTAGTCCTTCTGACATCCTGTCAATTGAACGACTGAACTCATTGTATTCCCGTTTGACCGCTTTCATTGGGTACCTCCTGTACAATTAAAATAATGTTTACTATGATGGTGTGAATTTACAGAGTAATATAAGACGTATCTAAAAAACAGACTGCGTTAATGTTTGGATTTGCTAAGTTTAGTTTCGTAGAGGTCAACTAAAGCTAAGGAAAGCTTCGGCAGCGTTACATCGCACGAAGAAAATGCAAATTTTATCTTCGAGAAGTCTCGAAACACCTTGCTCTCCAATCAACTTACACAAGGTGAGTTTTTAAAAATGACTCAAAAGCAACTATCTTTTAGATAAGAGCCCAAATAAAAAGCATCCAGCATGAAGCTGGATGCTCTTCCCGGGGTTGATTAGTATCTTCCGCCCATTTGTTGTTGAGCCATTTGTACAAGACGCTTAGTGATTTCTCCACCAACAGAACCGTTAGCACGAGAAGTAGTGTCTGGCCCAAGTTGTACACCGAACTCTCCAGCAATTTCGCTTTTCATAGCGTCGATTGCTGCTCTTGCACCTTGAACTACCAATTGGTTATTGTTTCCTTGCTGTGCCATTTGAATAGCCTCCTTCAATTGTCGTTCTAGATTGAGAAAAGGTAATTATGTACCTTTCAATCTAAGTATTTGAGAAAATAGGAAAACCATTCGAGGGAATTTATGGTAATTTATTTTATTATTGATATTTTATAGATAGATATTATTTACAAAAAGCTGTATTCGCATAGAATATTGTCATTTAGTTTGTGAAATGTGCGCACTTTCCAGGGCAATCTTAAACCCTTTGAAAACAGCTTTTTATGATGTTCTGTTAATATCTACATAACAGGTGAAAAAGGTTGCTCCTTTACCGAGGTCAGAAAGTTCATCTGAGGTGAGGAAGTTGATGGAATACTGTTCTTTTTCTGCATCGTCCCACCATAATCCTTGCGTGATCAAAACACCCTCTGAAACATCTTCTGTCACCTCAGCTTGCAGGCTGACAGATCCTAAATCATTGAACAATTCAATAAAATCACTATTTTTAATGTTGCGAGACTCCGCATCTGATGGATGGATATAAACGACAGGTTTCTCAAGAGCCTGTAAACTTTTCTGGTTTGAAAATGTTGAATTGAGAAACTGATGATTCGGCCCAGAAATCAGTTGGAAAGGCTTTGATCGGTACTCAGATTGTTTCGTTTGATCAAGGAGTTTATCAACTGAAGACGTCAGCTCAATTTTTCCAGACGATGTTGGAATCTTTTCAGGAAAGGTCGTTGTTTTATCGAGCTTCAATTTTGCCCAGCCATCCTTTTTCAATTGTTCAAAGGTGATACCGTCCATGTATGGACTTCCTCTGTTGTCCAACGCGTCGCGAATCATATCTTCTTCTGTATCTTGAAAGCATGCCTCCTCAAAGCCCATCCGTTTAGCAAGCTGTTTGAAAAGGGTGAAATTCGATTTACATTCTCCTAAAGGTGCCATGACAGGTTCATTCAACTGGATATATAGATGCCAGTATGACTTGTATATATCCAGGTTCTCAAAATGACTCGTGGCAGGAAGCACAATATCGGCATAACGGCAGCTATCTGTCAAAAACAGATCATGTACCACCGTGAATAGATCGTCTCTCATCAATCCTTTCCGGACGAGCTTCTGGTTTGGGGCGACTTGAGCGGGATTGCTGTTATAGACGAATAAGGCTTTGATCGGATCGTCTGTATTTTGGAGTGCTAGTCCGATTTGATTCATATTCGTCGATGGACCTGCATGGTTGGGATGGAGATCGGGCCGTTGCAGTTTATAGGTATTCCACTCTGCGTAACCTGCATTCCCTTTCAATGCCCCTCCGCCAATCTTTCCCCATTGACCAGTCAAAGCGGGGAGACAGGATATCAACCTTGTACTCCGCCCGCCGTTTTTATGATGCTGAAGTCCATTCCCGATCCGTAAGAAGGAAGGTGAAGTCGTGCCATACATTTCGGCAAGTTCTTGCAATTGCTCTATCTTCAATCCTGTCTGCGCAGCAACCTTCTCAGGTAAGTATTCCCCTGCGCGTTTTTTCAAATCCTCATATCCACTCGTGTACCGGTCGATGAAAGTGCGGTCGATCCATTCGTTTTTTATGAGGAGATGCATAATGCCGAGTGCGAGTGCATCATCTGAACCAGGTTTGATTTGGTAAAAGTGATCCGCCCATTTTGCAGTACGGTTCCGATGCACATCGATGACGACGATCTTAGCACCATTTTTCCGGGCTTTATTTGCATAGATCACTTGATGGAGATTTGTACTGATCAAATTGCATCCCCAGACGATGATCAATTTGGAATGGATCGTTTCTTCAGGATCGATTCCAACCGATTTCCCCATTGTGACTTTATACCCTTCAGCACCAGCTGTATTGCAGATGGTACGCTCGAGGTTACGAGCTCCCAGGCGGTTGAAGAATCGTCGATCCATGCCCTCACTGTTGATGATCCCCATATTCCCGAAAAAGCTGTATGGAAGGATCGCTTGACTGCCATGCTTCTCGATGATCTTGTTGTAACGTGTGGTCATCTCATCATACGCCTGGTCCCATGTAATTCGTTCAAAAGAAAAGTCACCCTTTTTCCCCGTTCGTCTCATCGGATAGAGGAGGCGATCTGGATTATGGGTCCGTTCAGGCATTTTTCGTACTTTATGACAGATCGTCCCTTTTGTAACAGGGTGATCAGGATTTCCATCTACTTTCGTTATTTTGCCATTTTCTTTTTCCACCAGAAGACTGCATGTATCTGGGCAGTCCAATGGACAGACGGAGCGATGGTATGTTTTCGTAGTCAATGCTGTTGCTCCTTTCTTAATGTGAACGTGATTTTAATAAAGATTAACATTTTACAGAAAAAAATATAAGTATCTTGCAGGAACTTATCAGGTAGATGTCTAATCATAGTAACGAACAAATGTTCTCAATTTTGACAGGAGGGTTTATAATGAATCGAGTCGTACATTTTGAAATTCAGGTAGCGGAACCGGAGAAGTCTGCAGCGTTTTTCAAAAACGTTTTCGGTTGGAAAGTGGAAAAATGGGATGGGCCGGATGAATATTGGCTTGTCCAAACAGGAGAAGGATCGGATGGTATTGATGGAGGATTGATGAAGTCACCAGACGGAGAAACACGTACCATCAATGTAATCCATGTACAATCAGTAGATGAGTTTTCATCTAAAATAGAAGCGGAAGGCGGAAAAATTGTTGTTCCGAAAATGCCTATCCCTGGTGTGGGGTATGTCGCCTATGCGAATGATGTAAATGGATATTTGTTCGGATATATGCATGATGATCCCGAGGCGAAATGATTTTAGAGTAGGAAGACCCAAAACATCGATGAAAATTGAAGTTCAGGTCCTTTTTATTCTGAAAAGCTATTTTTAGGTAAGTGAAAAAACAAAGTTGATGTTCCATCTGCCAGAGGGCTACGAAAAAATTAGAGGACATCTGTTCCGTTATGTGTGACAAAAAGTGGTTTTCTCAAAAATTAGAAGACAACTGGTACGTTACTCGGGTATTTCCGAGCAGTTTTAGCTCCTTTTTTTACAAATAACGACTCTTGTGTCCTCTAAATTCTTGAATGAAGGTGTTTTGGGGAAATAACGACTCTGGTGTCCTCTAAAAAGTTTTGAGGGGCTTCTGCATCATTTTCACTTCGGCATCCGTCCGATATACAGGGACGAAGGACGGATGATCCTGTTATTTTCATTTTGCTCAAATACATTTGCAATCCAACCGACAACACGACTCATCGTAAAAGTAGATGTGAATAGGTCTGTCGGTAAAGCTAATGCTTTCAATATTGCAGCTGCATAGAATTCTACATTCGTATATAGCTTTCTACCTGGTTTGTATTCTTCAAGCAGCTTGATCGCGATCCTTTCTACCTGATTGGCCAGATCAAACCATGGGTCATCTTCTGCAAGCTCTGAAGTGATTGCTTTTAATGCCCTTGCACGAGGATCCTGGGTCTTATATACACGATGACCGAAACCCATTAATTTTTCACCTTGCTCTATTAATCGTCTCAAATGATTTTCAGCCTGGTCGGCTGTGCCGATATTTTGGAGGAGATCAATCACACCAGAGGGAGCACCGCCATGAAGGGGACCTTTCATAGCACCGATCGCACCAGTTATGGATGAAACGAGATCGGATTGAGTTGAAGAGATGACCCTCGCTGCAAAGGTCGATGCATTCATCCCATGCTCCATCGTCAGAATAAGGTATGCTGTCAGCGCCTTCACATGGGATTCTTTCGGTCCTTCACCTTCTAACATGTACAGATAGTTGGCTACATGATCAAGTTTCTGATCAGGCTCTACCGGATCAAGTCCTTGTAAGGATCGGTGCCGATAGGCGATGATGGTAGGAATTATAGAGGTGATCCGAGTGGCTTGCCCTATGGTTGATGGCCATCCAAAATCCATCGTACCCTTAGAAGATAAAATCGTTCTGATGACACTCATCATATCCATATCTTCTGGCAGGGCGTTCAAGATTGTTTCATCTGTAGAAGTCAACGAACGCTGGGCTTTCATTTTTTCTTTGAAGTCAATGAGTTGTTGGTTTGTGGGGAGCTGTTGATTCCATAAAAGATAGGTTGTTTCTTCAAAAGATTTCGTTTTAGCGATCTCTTCCGCCCAATAGCCCCGATAGACCAGTAAACCTTTTTCACCGTCCACTAAGCTGATTGTGGATTGAGCTGTTACAATACCATCCAAACCTTCTTTGATCATCTAGATCACTCCTTTGGTAAATGTTTCTTGATTCTATTGTAAAATGAGCATACGATTAATACTAATAAACAATTAATCTATAATCGATTAAGAACCATAATGGATCAGGAGGCGAGGTACGGATGCAAATACGGTGGTTACAGACATTTGTCATCGCTGCAAAATATGAAAATTATCGGGTAGCTTCTGAGAAACTATACATATCCCAACCCACGATTACCGTTCATATTCACCATCTTGAAGAGGAATTAGGGTGTAAGTTATTCAAAAAGAATGGTAGGAACATCTCTTTAACCGAATCTGGAAAGCACTACCTGCCCTTTGCGCATGCTATGTTACGTTCATTCAATGATGGATTGGAGTCGCTGTCCAGCTGGCAGCAAGGCTATGAGAGGAAATTGACACTTGCAGTATCACCATTGATTGCCGCCTCGATACTCTCATACATAGTGAAGGAATTCATGAATGAACACCCACACATAGAAGTTGGGATCCAAGTCGCCGAATCAAATGAAATCAGTTCACTCGTCTATGAGCAGAAGGCGGATCTCGGTATCTCGAGAACAAGTGCCATCCATCCAGGTCTACATTGTGTCACTTTATATGAGGATCCAGTAATTACAGTTGCAGCACATGACGGAGGTGACAGTGAAACGAGTCCCCCGATTGAATTGCATGAGTTATTGCGTCATGGTATGCTCCTTACCCACAACCACCCATTGTATTGGGATGATTTGATTTCCAGGGTCAGGATGCTTGAACCGACTGTCAGAACGATGGTCGTGACGCAGGTGAATGTGGCGAAGCGGTTCATTGAAGAAGGAATCGGTTTCTCATTTTTGCCCCGATCTTCTGTAAATAGGGAACTGCTAGAAGGACGGATCCTGGAAATACATACAGATGCGCTGCAACTTCCAATCGCCCATACCTATCTGATTCAGAAGGATACGAATGAGGAGATACAACAATTCATTGGATTCATAAACCGCTACTATCTCGGAGCATAAGGAAAGAGCAATGTTATAGTGGATCTTTCCCTTAAAGAAATACAAGCATATTAAGGGAAAAAGATTTCCACCCTGAAAATAAAATCCGCTATTACCTCAAATTGCTAGGAGAAGTCGGCGAATTGTCAGAAGTCATTCGAAAAGACAAACGAATGGGGGTATTCGAAAGGAACGATCGAAGAAGAATCATACGACGTACTGTATTATGTGATCGCAACGCCAACGTCTATGATATCGATTTGGATGAGTGCATGGCCCACAAGGAAAAACTGAACAATCTGAAAAATTGGATTGACCAATAAAAGTGGTGCAAATTTATCGATCCCGTTTTATAATAGGTTTATATATTTAGAGACTCGAAATACTTTTCGATCGTATGAGAGGGGATAGACGACCGTGTGGAGAAACCGTAATTTCATATTGCTCATGTTCGGTTTAGCGGTTTCAAGTACAGGACTTTGGGTTGGGATCATTGGAAATCTGGAGTTCTTACAGAAGAATGTAGAATCATCATTTTTACAAGCACTTATCATTTTATCAGGATTTTTAGTCGGTATATTCCTTGCTCCGATGGCTGGACGGGTGATTGATCGAAGCATCAAAAGGAACATTTTGATTTACGCTGGAATCGCCAGGTGTATCGCGATTTTATTCATGTATATGGCGATTGCGGAAAACTCGGTTTGGTGGATGTTGGCATACACGTTCGTGATCGGGATATCCGGAACGTTTTCCAATCCTGCCATGCAAACCATGATCCCATTGATTGTTCCGAAAAAGCAGCTCCTTGAAGCGAACAGTGTGAACGTCAATATTTTCACTGGGGCAAGGATTGTAGGAACAGCACTTGGTGGTGTGATGCTCGTTGGGATGTCCCTTTTTTCCCTTTATACGGTAACGCTCATTTCCTACGTGCTTCTTCTGATCAGTACCTTTTTCATCAAAGTGGATGAAGAGCCGAAGAAAGTGGACAAAATGGCGAAAAAGGAAAACTTCCTTACTACGATACGGGAATTGTATCCGATTGTCAGGAAACAGCCCATGGTGGTGTATGGTATCTTCCTGTTAATGCCCGCATTCTTGTTTTTAGCCGGATTCAACCTGATGGTGATCGAAATCAGTGAGCTTCAAGATAACCCTGGTATAAAAGGAATCCTCTACACCACAGAAGGGCTTTGTGTGTTCATCGGTACTTTCCTGGCCGGTAAATTTTTCAAAGATAATCCGAAATTGACGTATATGTTTGCGATCACTTTCATCATTGCCACAGCACAGACAACGTTATTTTTAGCGGATCATCCTATGATGTCCATCTTTTCTTTCGGTCTCTTCGGTTTGGCGGCAGGGACACTTTTTCCAGTAGTGACGACAATATTCCAAACAGAAGTTCCATCTGATTACCACGGCCGTTTCTTCTCCATCAAAGGGATGGTTGATAATATCATTTTCCAGGCACTGATGCTGTTGACAGGCTTGTTCTTAGATACAATCGGATTCAAATATATGGTCATCGGGTTTGGAGCCATTTCATTCATATTCGTGACCATCATAATGGTACGTCATTTGACAACGACAACTCGGAAAAAAGGAAAATCTGTCGCTTTACCAAGATAAATGTCGAACGATTTTTAAGGTGCAAAAATTATTTTTTGCATCTTTTTATATGCCTTGAAAAAATGTTGGTATTAAAGGGTTTTTAGTTCTTTTGACCTTGAAAAAACCGAGCATATTATTTGACAAAAGTTACAAAGGATTAAATTTTCTTTAAAAACATCTTGAATGTTTGTTTGGATAATTTTATAATGTTTTAAAATAATTCAAAAAGTTTGAAAATTTTCACATTAGACAAAAAACACGTCGAAGGTACTACTTAAAGGGGGTTTGGCTGTTTGGAGGAACTATTACAAGTCTCAAATCTAAAGACCTATTTTTTCGACAAAAGGAAAACAGTAAAAGCAGTTGATGGAATTGATTTCAAGATACATAAAGGTGAAACGCTCGCCCTTGTCGGAGAATCAGGCTGCGGAAAGAGTATGACCTCATTGTCGATCATGCGGCTGGTCCCGGAACCACACGGGAAAATCGTAGAGGGTGATGTTTATCTCGAAGGAAAGAATCTAGTTGGCCTCTCTGAAAATGAGATGTGTAAAGTACGCGGGAATGACATATCGATGATTTTCCAGGAACCGATGACCTCTCTCAACCCGGTTTTGACGATAGGTGAACAGATTGTAGAAGTCATTACATACCACAAACGATTACCGCGTAAGAAAGCAGTACAACAAGCTATCGAACTATTGAAACTAGTCGGTATTCCACGAGCAGAATCAATCATATCAGACTATCCTCACCGTCTCTCAGGTGGAATGAGACAACGTGTCATGATCGCTATGGCCATGAGTTGCGATCCCAAGCTTCTCATTGCTGATGAACCTACCACAGCACTCGATGTTACCATCCAAGCACAAATCCTTGACATCATGAAAGATTTATCTAAAAAAGTGAATACGTCGATTCTCCTGATCACGCATGATTTAGGTGTCGTATCCGAATTGGCGGAACGAGTCATTGTCATGTATGCCGGACAAATCGTCGAACAAGCAACTGTTGATGACATCTTTGAGGAACCATTGCACCCCTATACCCAGGGGCTGGTATCTTCAGTACCTGACATCGATGGGGAAATCGGGAGGCTTAATCCAATCAAGGGAAATGTTCCTACTCCTGAGGAGATGCCGAAAGGGTGTCGCTTCGCACCCAGGTGTGAACATGCATTCGATCGTTGCTTTTCAGAACAACCTCAATTACTAGAGAAAAAATATGGGACAAGAGCAGTACGCTGTTTCTTGTACGAGGATGAAAAGGGGGCTGGAAATGCAGGGGATGAGCAATACACTCACCGTTGATCCAAATTCAGACCATACAAATGGAACGATCCTTGAAGTGGACAACTTAAAGATGCATTTTCCAATAAAGGCCGGTCTGATGCAGAAGACAGTCGGTCAAGTGAAAGCTGTCGATGGAATCTCTTTCAAGTTAAGAAAAGGAGAGACACTGGGAATCGTCGGTGAATCTGGATGTGGAAAATCTACATTGGGACGAGCAATCATACGACTTTATAAACCTAGCAGTGGAAAAGTCCTTTTCAATAATCAAGACATCTCGTCCTTATCAGAAGGAGAGCTTCGAAAATCAGTCAGAAGACGAATGCAGATGATCTTCCAGGATCCTTTCGCATCATTGAACCCAAGGAAGACGCTTGGGACAAGCATCATGGAACCTCTTAAAACCCATAAATCCGGTTCTGCGGCGGAAAGGAAGGAAAAGGTCGACCGGTTACTTGATACTGTCGGATTGAATCCTTCGTTTGCAAATCGTTATCCTCATGAGTTTTCAGGTGGTCAGCGGCAACGGATCGGAATCGCAAGAGCTCTTGCCCTCAATCCAGACCTGATGATTGCAGATGAACCTGTATCGGCATTAGACGTTTCCATTCAAGCACAAATCATCAACTTGATGGAAGATTTGCAAGATGAATTCAACCTTACATATCTTTTCATCTCTCATGATTTGAGCGTAGTCCGTCATATATCAGACCGCGTGGGTGTGATGTATTTAGGAAACATGATGGAATTAGCTGATAAACATGATTTGTACAGGGAGCCATTACATCCATATACACAGGCACTGATGTCAGCTGTACCAGTGCCAAGGAAGAAAGGCCAGATCAAACGGGAGCGGATCATCCTGTCAGGTGATTTGCCGAGTCCATCCAACCCACCGAAAGGCTGCGTATTCCATACACGTTGTCCTGCAGCGATGGATATTTGCAAGCAGGAAGTTCCGAAGTTCCAGGAGGTACACCCGAATCACTATGTTGCTTGTCATCTCTATGAATAGAGTGTAGACATTTTTACTACGTGAAGGGGGGAGAGCAGAATCGTTTCCGTGTTTTGTAAGTCTGAGTCTTTTAAAAAATAAGGGGGGATTAGTTAATGAAGGGTAATAAGAAATTCCATCTACTATTAGTATTGACGTTCGTGTTTTCGCTGTTTCTGGCTGCATGTAATGCAAATCCGGATTCTGAGGAGGGCAATGAAGGAAACAATGGCACCGATGATGGTGAAACAACTGAAGAGGCATCAGGTGAACCACAAGAAGGCGGTGACATCATAGTTGGATCGATTGGTGCTCCGACAATCTTCAATGACCTCTACTCAACAGATATTTCAAGCTCTGATATTTCAGGTTGGCTCTATGATGGATTGATTACGTATGATGAAAACTTAGAACCTAAAGGTGTCATCGCGAAGGATTGGGAAACTTCCGAAGATGGTACGGAGTGGACGATCACGTTAAATGAAGGGATTACGTTCCATGATGGTGAACCATTGACTGCTGATGATGTCGTATTCACCTACAGCATTCCGCTAAGCGAGGATTATTCAGGCGCACGTGCTTCTGATTTTGAAAAAATAGAATCTATCGAAGCCGAAGGTGATACTACGGTCAAGATCAAACTAAGTGAGCCGTATGCTCCATTCCTGGGAACGTTAAGTTATGGAATCTTGCCGGAGCATATTTTGAAAGATGTGCCGATCGCAGAACTTGGTGAACATGAATTCAATACGAAAAGTCCTGTCGGCTCCGGTCCTTTCAAATTTGTTGAATGGAAAGAAGGCCAATATGTAAAAGTTGAAGCCTTTGAAGATTATTTCCAAGGACGTCCATACTTAGACACGATTACTTATAAGATCGTACCAGATGCAAATGCCTTGATGACTCAGGTCCAAGCTGGGGATGTACATGAAGCTGCAGTCCAGTCACAAGACCTTGCCACAGCACAAAAGTTAGCTGATGAAGGAAAAATCAATTTATCAACAGAACTTTCACTTGCATACACATACATCGGCTGGAATATGGCAAATGACATGTTCAAGGATGAAAAAGTCCGTCAAGCTTTGACAATGGCCATCGATCGTGAATCCATCATCGAAGCGGTTTTAGGCGGTGACGGTGAGATTGCTCATATTCCTGAAAGTCCATTGAGCTGGGCATATAACGAAGATGTACCGAAATTCGATTATAACGTTGAAGAAGCGAAGAAACTTCTAGAAGAAGCAGGTTGGACTCCAGGAGATGACGGGATTTTAGAAAAAGATGGGAAGAAATTCTCCTTTGAATTGAAGACGAACCAGGGTAACAAAGCACGTGAACAGATCGCTCAAGTAACGCAAGAACAATTGAAAGAGGTCGGTATCGAAGTGAAGCCTACCATCATGGAATGGAGTGCTTTCATTGAAGAAGTCACCGAGAAAAAAGATTTCGATGCAGTCATTTTAGGTTGGAGCCTGTCAACTGATCCAGACCCGACAGCTCTATGGCACTCAAAAGAAATTGAAGCAGGACTTAACTTTGTCGCTTTCTCTGATCCAGAATTGGACAAGTTGATGGAAAAGAATACGCAAGTACTGGATCAAGAAGAACGTAAAGATATCATTGGTGAAATCCAAGCAGGCATCGCTGAACAACAGCCTTACACCTTCTTGTATTATCCAAATGATCACTATGCGTTGGATGCAAACCTGAAAGGTCATGTGCATCATCCGTCCAGTGAATTCTATATGATTGAAAAATGGTGGTTGGAACAATAATCGTTCGATTGTTTGAAAGAGGATGGATAGAGCCTCATATTGATGTGCTTTATCCATCTCTTTATTTAACAGGTTAGAATTTCACAAGATCTTAAAATTAGAGATTTTCCGCCTATACATAATGCTGGGCGAATCAAGGATCAGCTTCTTAGAATTTAGATGAAGGGGGATGTGGAAATGCTCTCATATATCGTTCGCCGTGTATTGATGGCGATCCCATTATTAATTGGTATTTCGATTTTATCTTTTGCAATCATCCAATTAGCACCAGGAGACCCGACCACACTTTTGATGGATCCAAAAATCAAGCCTTCCGATAAACAAGCATTCATCGAAAAGTATGGTTTGGACGACCCGGTTCATATCCAATATTTGAAGTGGGTAGGGAATATGGTGCAAGGTGATTTTGGTCAATCCCTTATACGACGGGGGACAGATGTTTCTTATTTAATTATGGAACGTCTCCCTAATACCCTATTCCTGATGCTGGTTTCAACATTTCTCGCTGTACTGATATCGGTCCCATTCGGAATATTATCAGCACGTAAACCTTATTCATTGACGGATTATTCGGTTACGTTCACGTCCTTCTTAGGACTTGCTACACCAAACTTTTGGCTGGGATTAGTATTGATCATGTTCTTCGCAGTGCAGCTTGGATGGCTCCCGACCGGCGGTATCGCAACACTCAATCAACCTTTCAGTCTTTGGGATCGGATTCTCCATCTGATCATGCCTGCCTTTGTACTGGCCACAGCTGATATGGCCGCTCTCACGCGTTATACAAGGACAAGTATGTTGGAAGTGCTGAAGCAGGATTATATTCGGACAGCCCGTGCTAAAGGTTTTAAAGAAAAGAAAGTGGTTTATAAACACGGCTTGAGAAATGGATTGATTCCGATCATTACGATTTTTGGTCTTTTGTTGCCGTCGTTCTTTGCAGGGACTGTAATCGTAGAAAAGATCTTCAACTGGCCTGGTATTGGATTGTTGTTCGTGGATGCTGCATTCCAGCGTGATTATCCTGTGATCATGGCGATTACTGTAATCGCTGCTACCTTGACGGTAATAGGTAATCTGATCGCTGATATTCTCTATGCGGTGTTTGATCCAAGAATCGAGTATTAAAGGGGGATAAACATGTCACAGCCTGAAAAACAATTACGCCCTGGTGTACCTGTCCATCCAGAGCCACTTCCGCCAGATCCACTACCAAAGCCAGAAACATTGACAAGACTTACTGTAGAAAAATTCCTGAAAAACAAATTGGCCGTGATTGGATTGATCACTTTAGTGTTGATTATTCTGGCCGCCATATTCGCGCCTTATTTGACACCCTATGAGCCAAGTAATCAGGAATTATTGAAGAGATTGACACCGCCGAATGGTGAACATTGGCTTGGTGTAGATACACTCGGTAGAGATATGTACACGAGAATGCTTTATGGAGCAAGAGTATCACTACTCGTCGGATTTGCCTCAGTAACTGTCTCTATTTTCATAGGGACCATTGTCGGGGCAATTGCCGGGTACTATGGTGGTGTCGTTGACGCATTTCTCATGCGTGTCGTTGACGTATTCCTATCGATTCCAAGTCTCTTCTTTTTGATTACAGTCGTTACGATCTTTGAACCGAGCCTTACAATGTTGATTCTTGCCTTTGCATTGTTCGGTTGGACAACGACAGCGCGGCTAGTCAGGGGAGAATTTTTGACCTTGAGATCAAGGGAATTCGTTTTGGCAGCGAAAACGATGGGCGTAAGAAGTTCGAAAATCATCTTTTCGCACATTTTACCGAACGCGATGGGACCGGTAATCGTAACGGCAACCCTCTATGTCGGTATCATCATATTGGCTGAGTCAGCCTTAAGTTATTTAGGCCTCGGTGTTCAGCCGCCGACACCAAGCTGGGGGAACATGCTTCAGGATGCCCAAAACATAACGATCATGTATACGGCACCGTGGTATCCGATCTTCCCAGGGGTGATGATTTTGATTACAGTACTGGCATTCAACTTTGTCGGTGATGGTTTAAGAGATGCATTCGACCCGAAAATGAAATCATAACCAAAGAGTCAAAAGGAGGCTGGAAATGGATCAGTTAAATGGAATAAACATTGAAGATCTTTTCAAATTGAAATTTGTCAGTGATCCACAATTATCTCCTGATGGGACCCGCCTTGCCTATGTGGTAAAAGAAATCAATGGTGAAAAGAAGTATCAATCGCACATTCATTTGCTGAATGTCGGTACAAAAAAATCTGTACGTTGGACGAGTGGCAGTTCAATGGATACTGCACCGAGATGGTCACCTGATGGAATGTCGTTGCTCTTTATGTCAAACCGGACAGGGAAAAACCAATTATGGCTCATTTCATCTGAAGGAGGAGAGCCGGAGCAACTGACACATGTTGAAAATGGTGTTTCCAACCCGATATGGCATCCAGAAGGACACTCGATTCTTTATCATTACACAGTTACGGATAATGAAGATGAAAAGCCGATTGTAGTCGATAAATTGAAGTATAAAGCGGATGGGAAAGCGGCACTGACCTATCAATCTTACCTACATATCGGTGAAATTTCACTAAAGGATCGGGAAGTAAGAAACTTGTCCGAGGGTGACCATGATCATGTGAATGCCTGCTATACAACCGACGGTAAGGGAATTGTTTACGCAAAGTTCGATGAAGACGTGCCAGGTTCTTACCGCCGTTCGCATATTTATTATTACGAATTCGGAGGCACACCTGTCAGAATCTCGGAACTCGATGGGACAGTTGCCCATCCGATCTGTTCACCGGATGGCAGGTACGTTGCTTATGTCGGGCATGATCAATCATACGGCGGGGCCACATACAGTGAAATTTTCCTTTATGACTGGGAAAAATCCACTACCGAATGTTTGACGGAAAAACTGGATATTCAGGTCGGGGACATGATGATCAGTGACCTTCATGCTGTGGAACCATCTCCTCATTTGACCTGGAGCAGCAATAGCGAATCGCTCTACTTCCTTGCGAGTGAATTTGGAAATACAGAGTTGTACTCGATTGATCTGTTCAGAAATGTCGATAAGATTGTGGAAGGGGACAGGCACATCTTCCAATATGCATTAGAGGATAGTACGAAGGATGTGTATCTTGCTGTCAGTACACCTGCGCACCCAGGTGACATCGTACGTCATGATATCAACAGTTTAATGGAAGAACCGATCACCTATCATAACGAAACTTTCCTGAATGACATCAAAGTTTCAGTCCCGGAGTCGGTCCAATTTCCAAGTCAGGATGGAACGGTGATTCATGGTTGGCTTCTCAAACCGAATAATTTTAAAAAAGGTGAGAAATATCCACTCATTCTTGAAATTCATGGCGGCCCGCATATGATGTATGGAAATACTTTTTTCCATGAATTCCAGGTGTTGACCTCAAAAGGATACGGTGTCTTATATCTGAACCCGCGGGGAAGCCATGGTTATGGACAATCATTTGTTGATGCTTGCAGAAGCGATTATGGTGGCGGAGATTATCAAGATCTCATGGCTGGTGTGGATCATGCACTTGAAAGTTATGAATGGATCGATCCGGAACAGCTATTTGTTACCGGTGGCAGTTATGGCGGGTTCATGACCAACTGGATCGTCGGAAATACAAGTCGTTTCAAGGCTGCTGTAACTCAACGATCTATTTGTAACTGGCATAGCTTTTACGGTGTCAGTGATATCGGCTATTTCTTTACAGAGGGTGAAATTGGCGCCCATATGGAAGAAGATCCTGAAAAGTTGTGGTATCATTCGCCTATCCGTCTCGTCAAGCAAATTGAGACGCCACTTCTCATCCTGCATGGAGAGAGGGATTATCGATGCCCGATTGAACAAGCCGAGCAGTTATTCGTTGCTTTGAAGCAACAGAATAAGACCACACGTTTTGTTCGTTTCCCAGGTGCTGATCACAATCTTTCCCGCTCAGGAGATCCAGCAATGAGAGTGGCGAGACTTGAACAAATCGTTGGCTGGTTCGACCACTATCGAGTCGGGGCAAAAACAACGGAAATGGCAAAAACAAAATAAATTAAAGTTGATGAGTCTGACATTGAACGTAGCTTTTGACTGGAAGCTGCTCAAATGCCAGACTTTTTATTTGTATTTAGGTTTGATTACATTGTGGTATTAATTATTGTAGGTCGATCTTACTAAATTGCTCAAGAAGGCCCTTAAATTGCTCAAGATGGCATCAAAATTGCTCAAGAAGACCCTGAAATTGCTCAAGATGGCATCAAAATTGCTCAAGAAGGCCCTTAAATTGCTCAAGATGGCATCAAAATTGCTCAAGATCGCATCAAAATTACTCAGGCACAAAACAAAAACGCTCAACCTCCCCCAAAAATTGCTCGATCACCCCTAAAAAGAAGGGTTTCAGGAACCAGAAACCGAAATAATGAGGTGTAAGTCAATCAAAAATGACATCAATTGAGGAGGCTGACATGAAAGATTGTCCATTTTGTAATCCAGGAAAAGATCCTGAACAAAATATTGTCTTTGAGAACGAGCATTGTTATTTTTTGCTTCATCCTAAGCATCAGGAAGTTCTACAAGGAGCGGGTGTCATCGTTCCGAAAGTCCATCAGAAAGACGCATTTGCACTCACCAAAGAAGAATGGGAGGCTACGAACGATCTACTTCAGAAGGCGAAACTATACATAGACGAAAAGTATCGACCAGACGGGTATACGTTAGGTTGGAATGTCGGTGAAGTTTCCAATCAAACCATCCTCCATGCCCATTTCCATATCATTCCCCGCTATGAAGATGAACCGCATGCTGGTAAAGGATTGCGTTATTGGCTGAAACAACGCGAAAACAAACGTCCCATAGAGAGTAGGTAAATCATGCGTACAAAAGAAAAGCTGGACGAATACAACGAATTATCTGAGATGCCTTTTTCGGGTTGGGACTTTTCTTTCCTTTCAGATACAGGGAGGGTCAGTTCAGAACCCTTGCCATGGAGCTATGGAAGTACCGTATTACCTTACATAAGAAAAGCTGAATGTATGCTGGATATGGGGACCGGTGGCGGAGAACTGCTATCCAAGCTGCAGCCACTGCCTGAAATGACTTATGCCACAGAAGGGTATCCACCTAATTTTCCGATTGCAAAAGGGCGATTGAATCCGATTGGGGTTGAAGTGTTTGAAGTGGGGGAAGGCGATCAGCTCCCATTTGAGGATCAACAGTTTGACTTGATCATCAACAAACATGAATCGTATTCTGTAGACGAGGTTGATCGTGTCTTGAAACCAGGAGGCACTTTCATCACTCAGCAGGTCGGTGGCAAAGACAATAGCAAGTTGAACGAGCTTTTAGGAGAGAACCCTGATTTCGGTTATGGATACTGGTGCCTTGACTATGCGAAGGAGGAACTTATAAAAGCGGGTTTTATGGTTGAAAGAGCAGAGGAAGCGCAACCTTATTCTCGTTTTTACGATATTGGGGCAATCCTTTATTATTTGAAAGCAGCCCCGTGGCAGGTTCCGAACTTCACCATCGAGTCTCATTTATGGAAGCTGGCTGACATTGAAACAACAATTGAAAAAGAAAACTATATTGAAACGCTTGAACACCGCTTCATCATAATAAGTGAAAAAGGAACTACCCCAAAAGTGTCTGAGATTCACCGTCCTTAACAACATTCTGGTTGTGTTGGAGTGAATCTGACACTTTTCTTTTGGGGGCAGTCCCTTTTCAAATCAATTATTTACAGCATGTTGTGAGAATCCGATTGATTCCAGTGCCTTTTGAAGATTGCTGAACGTAGATATATCTTTGAAGTCGATTCCTAAAGATACAACCGTCTGCGTCAATTCCGCACGCATACCCGTGATGATCGAATCGACACCTAGTAGTTTAAGAGCATTGACGACCCGGAACATGTTGTTTGCTACCATTGTATCAATGATGACGATCCCTGACAGGTCGATGATCAAGTGGCGCAATTTCAGCCGGCTGCTTTCTTCCAAAGCTTTTTCAAGAATATACTGAGAGCGATCTTCATCAAGCTCACCAATAATCGGCAAAACCGCAATTCCATCAGATACCGGAACGATCGGCATTTGGAGTTCCTGTACTTTCGCATGCGCTTTCGAAAGCGTTTTGTAATGGTTCTCAAGATGGGCGAGACTGAAGCAGTAGATACAACGATCAATCAACGGATCGATGATGGCGCATGCATCAATGACATCATCAATGGTTAAAACGTCAGTTTCCGCAGCTTGTTTTTTGATTGTATGTAGAATCGCTTTGCGGAAAAAGCGCAATCCATCAAGGGATTCTTCTAATGGTATTCCTTCATTTACTCCTAATTGTCCAGCTTTTTTGCCCCATTCTGTTATAAGGTTGAAATAAACTTCCTCGTCACTGAATAATGACTCCCCCAAATATGTAATGAAGGTTGCAGCAAATTCCTGTGATTCCTCTTGCGTCATTGAGACCAATTTTCTGGCCATCATTTTTTCGACAAGTTCAGGTTCCTCTTCCATCCGTAATGCAGTAGATTCTTTCAATATATCTAACCGATTTTCAATTATATTTTCACCGATCAACTTTACATTTCCACTCATATTTCGTATCCCCCAGTAATTGTAAAAAATCTACATTGTCCCTTTATTATACATTAAAACGGATATTAAAAATACAATTATGAGACATCCTGTTGGAATCATAGAATGGAAGAACTGGACTTGAAGGGTGGAGGGACTGATGAAGGATATCGATTGGCAGATGATTGCATTCGTGACAATATCTCTTTTGCACTACCATTGGGTATATGCCAGACTCCCGAAGCTCTATTATTATGATGCAAGCTTTCCGAAACAGAGAGAAGTGGAAAAGGAGGAATGAAGGATTCCTCTAACGATATGTAGAAAGACGTATGGACCAGTATTTTGAAAAAAGGAGATTTGGATATGAGATTCTCAGATTATAAGTATGTAAGACCCGATATGGAAAGGTTTGAGAAAGGTTTCTTTTCGTTGTTGGAAAAATTCGAACAAGCTGGAAGTTTCCAAGAACAGTCGAAGCAACTGGACAATATCGTCGAAATGCGAAATGAATTCGAGTCGATGATGAATATTTGTCATGTGCGCCATACGATCGATACGAACGATGAGTTTTACAAAGAGGAGCATGATTTTTTTGATGATAATTCTCCAGTTTATGAAGGATACATATCAAAATTTTATAAAAAGCTTGTGGGCTCCAAGTTCCGCAATCAATTAGAAAACGAATGGGGCCCACAGCTGTTCAAGATTGCAGAGTTGACGCTGAAGACCTTCTCAGATGAAATCGTGGACGATTTGAAAAAGGAAAACAAATTGGCATCGGAGTATTCGAAGTTGATTGCATCAGCAAAAATCGAGTTTGAAGGCGAAGAGCGGACGTTGGCGCAAATGAGTCCGTTTGTCCAATCGAAGGACAGGGAATTGCGGAAGCGTGCAAGTAAAGCCCGATATGGATTTTTTGTAGAAAATGAAAAGAAGATAGATGATATTTATGACCAACTCGTTAAAGTCAGAACAGAAATCGCAAAGAAACTAGGATATGAAAACTTCGTGGAGCTAGGGTATGATCGATTGACTCGTACTGATTACACGGCAAAAGAAGTGAGTGTTTTCCGAAATCAGGTGAAAGAACATATCGTCCCGATCACTCAGAAATTATTTGAACGGCAAAAGAAGCGTATCGGTCTCGATCATCTCGCATACTATGACCTTCCGTTCAGTTTCAAATCAGGTAATCCGACACCGAAAGGGAATCCTGAGTGGATCATCGAGAACGGAAAAAAGATGTATGCCGAGCTTTCGCCTGAAACGGATGAGTTCTTTACATTCATGAACGAGAATGAATTGATGGATCTCGTAAGCAAACGAGGAAAACGTTCTGGAGGCTACTGCACGTATATCAGCCAGTATAAAGCTCCATTCATCTTTTCCAATTTCGTAGGAACTTCTCATGACATCGATGTGTTGACCCATGAAGCGGGACACGCCTTCCAGGTCTATTCCAGCCGCCATCTTTCCGTTCCTGAATATAGCTTTCCTACCTATGAAGCTGCAGAGATCCATTCGATGAGCATGGAGTTTTTCACCTGGCCATGGATGGAGTTGTTTTTTGAAGAGGATACGGAAAAATACAAATTCAGTCATTTGAGCGGAGCTTTGACGTTCATTCCATACGGAGTAGCAGTTGATGAATTCCAGCATTATGTGTATGAACATCCTGAAGCAAGACCTGAGGAACGTAAATCAGCCTGGAGGGAAATTGAGCGTAACTATCTGCCTCACCGAGATTATTCCGAGAATGACTTTTTGGAGCGGGGCGGTTTTTGGCATCAACAAGGACATATCTTCCGAACACCGTTTTATTATATCGACTATACCCTCGCTCAGATTTGTGCGTTGCAGTTTTGGAGAAAAGCGAATGAAGACAAAGAGCAAGCGTGGGCGGAGTACCTTCATCTATGCAAACAAGGTGGAAGCAGATCATTCACAGAACTCGTTGAAATCGCAAACCTTCAAGCGCCTTTCGAACGAACGTGTGTTGAATCGGTTGTGTCAGACATTGAGCAGTGGCTTGATTCTGTCGATGACCAAGCACTATAATGATGTAGGATTGCATTGATTCAGAACGGTTACCCTAATGAACAGTGACGACACCAATGAATGAGATTTTATAGGAGGAATGATTCAATGAGTATTCATATCGGGGCCAAAGAAGGCGAAATTGCAGAAACGATTCTGTTGCCAGGAGATCCGCTCAGAGCGAAGTACATTGCAGAAACTTTCCTGGAAGACGTGACGTGTTATAACGAAGTTCGTGGAATGCTGGGCTTCACGGGAACTTATAAAGGAAAGCGTATTTCAGTACAGGGGACTGGAATGGGTGTACCTTCGATTTCAATCTACGCGCATGAGTTGATTGAAAGTTACGGCGTGAAAAATCTGATCCGTGTCGGGACGTGCGGCGCATATCAAAAGGATGTGAAAGTCCGCGACGTGATCATTGCGATGTCTGCATCTACAGATTCTTCATCCAATCAGCATCGTTTCGGAATCGATTTTGCCCCGACTGCGAACTTTGATCTTCTCCACCGTGCCTATGGAAACGCAGTGGAACGAGATCTTGAAGTTAAAGTCGGTAATGTATTCACAAGTGACACTTTCTATAACGACACGCTGGATCTTGCGAAAAAATTAGCCGATCATCAAGTACTTGCTGTAGAAATGGAGACATCTGCCCTTTACACACTGGCAAACAAATTCGGTGTCAATGCCCTGTCTATCCTCACAGTAAGCGACCACGTCTTTACAGGTGCAACCACCTCTTCTGACGAGCGCCAAAAGACGTTCAATGAAATGATTGAAGTTGCGTTAGACACGACCGTGGAAAATCAATAATTTAAAAATGGAAAGCATCCGTGAGAGATCGGGTGCTTTTCTCTTTAAAAAAGCTCTTTTCTCAAAGGTTGTTGCTTTTGGGTCATTTGTAAAGAACCACCTTCTTCTGCAAGTTGATGGGAGAGCAAGGTGCGAGACTCCTGCGCGGAAAGCGAGCACCTGGAGCGGAAATCAACGACTTTTAAAGAAAACTTGGCGAGGCCAAGCCTTTTGAAGGTCGAGCCTTAGTTGACCTTATACTGAAGAAAGTATTTTATGCTTTGTTTAAGTGCAAGAGCAACAAAGTTTGCGAAAACAGCGTTAAAAAAAGAGGAAACATCACATTTATCACGAATAAAATAAAGTGAGTAATCACTCATTATTTAAAATAAAGAGGTGAAAAAATGAACGATTCAACAGTGATTGAAGTGAAGGGATTGACGAAAGCGTTCGGGAAAACAGTTGTCATAAAGGAAACGTCATTACGTGTTGAAAGTGGAGAGATTTTCGGAATGTTAGGGCCATCCGGAGCAGGGAAGACGACTCTTGTCAAAATGATTGCGGGTATTGAAAAACCAACGAGTGGAGAGTTTTCCTTGTTCAACGAAAAAATGCCTTCCCACAAGCTGATCAGACAGATCGGCTATATGGCTCAGTCAGATGGACTCTATCATGATCTTACCGGAAATGAAAATCTCAAGTTCTTTTCAGCGATGTATGGTATGAAAGGCAAGAAACAAAAGGAGCGAATTATCGAAGTGCTTAAGCTGGTTGATCTTACAGAACATAAACAGAAGCTTGTCCGTAATTATTCAGGTGGAATGAAACGCAGACTTTCTTTGGCAGTCGCTTTGCTTCATGAACCGAAACTGATCGTGTTGGATGAACCGACCGTCGGTATCGATCCGGTCCTTAGGCAATCGATTTGGGATGAGTTTTATAAGCTGAAGGAAAAGGGGATGACGATCCTAGTGACTACACATGTAATGGATGAAGCTGAAAAGTGCGACCGTCTGGCGATGATGCGGGATGGTTCCCTCATTGCAGTCGGTAAACCGGAAACATTAAAAGAAGAAACCGAATCTGAATCAATCGAGGAAGCTTTCTTACATTACGGAGGTGGAAGACATGAGGGTTAGAGCGCTGACAATCCGGATCATCAAGCAGTTTTTACATGATAAAAGAACGTTGGCGATGATGCTGGTTGCACCATTACTGATTTTGACGATCATTTCTCTGGTGTTCAATGGTGAGGAAGTTGTCCCTGCGATCGGAGTTGAACAAGTTCCGGAACCGATTATTAATTTGATGGAAAAGCAGGATTTTACGATTGAAGAAATGAATGAAGAGGAAGCAAAACAAAAATTCGAAGATGGCAGTCTAGATGCGTGGATCACAATCGAGAATCAACAACCCAGAATCATACTTGAAGGAAGTGATCCTGGCAAAAACCAAATGGCACTTTCACTCATGCAGCGTTCCATGCAGCCGCAAAATCAAGTGATGGAACCAGATGTGGAATACTACTACGGTTCTGATGAAATGACGAGCTTTGATAATTTCGGACCAGTTCTGATCGGGTTTTTTGCGTTCTTTTTCGTTTTCTTGCTGTCAGGGGTTTCATTTCTACGAGAACGTACAGGTGGAACATTGGAACGATTGATGGCAAGTCCAGTGAAAAAATCAGAGGTGGTCATCGGCTATCTGCTAGGATTCGGATTTTTCACACTTATCCAATCGACGCTGATCGTTTTCTATTCCATCTATGTCCTTGATCTGCTCATGATCGGCGATTTCATTTGGGTGTTAGCGGTCACTTTGTTATGTGCTTTCACGGCATTATCACTTGGAACATTGCTGTCAGCTTTTGCGCAAAATGAATTGCAGATGATCCAATTCATTCCGATCGTCATTGTGCCGCAGGTTTTCTTTTCAGGACTGTTCGATCTAGAAGCGATTTCGGATTGGGTGAGCTGGATCGGTCCAATCACTCCACTTTACTATGCGGCAGATGCATTAAGGGATGTTATGATCAGAGGACTGGGATACGAAGAGATAGCAATGGACCTGGCTGTCTTGTTTGGATTTTCCTTATTCTTTTCAATAGCGAATATCTTCGCTTTACGGAAATATAGAAGCTTTTAAATTGACTATCTTTCAAAGGAGTAACGAGTATGGACATGAACAATTGGGCGGATGATTTTTTTAACCTGATGGACGAAGGGAAGATGACAGAAAAACAGAAGAAGATTTTGCTGGCTTCGATCGAGGTGTTTGCTGAAAAAGGCTATGCTGCATCTTCTACTTCAGAAATCGCTAAAAAAGCTGGTGTTGCAGAGGGGACGATCTTCCGTCATTATAAAACGAAAAAAGATCTGCTGATGTCGATCGTAGCTCCGGTGATGGCAAAATTCATAGCGCCTTTACTCATAAAAGACTTTCAAAAGGTTTTCAAACAGAACTTCCAATCCTACGAGGAATTTGTTAGAGCTTTATTATTGAATCGTTTGGCGTTCATCAAGGATCATTTATCAGTTGTGAAGATCTTGCTGCAAGAAATCCCGTTTCATCCTGAATTGAGGCAGCATTTCAGTGAAACGATCATGGAACAAGTGGTATCGAGGATTGAATCTGTCATCATTCCTTTTCAAGAAAAAGGGGAGGTCATCGATTTACCGCCTAAGTCGATCATCCGGTTTACAGCCTCCTCAATCATCGGCCTTTTGTTCGGCAAGTTCATCTTATTTCCAGAAAGTGAATGGGATGAAGAACAGGCGATAGAAGAGACGATCCAAATGATTTTACACGGTGTGGAGAAAAAGGGAGAATAACACATACTGATAAGAGGTATGTAGAAGGGTAGAGGTGAAAGAAATGAATAAAAAGGTCATCGTCCTGTACATTCTATCTGTACTTTCTTATCTATTGATGTTGGGTGTGAATACGTTTGCCAACACCCTGCCCTTAAACGGTCAGACGACGGGGGAGATCTCTGACCGTTTCAATGTGTTGTTCACGCCTGCAGGGTATGTGTTTTCCATTTGGTCAGTCATTTATATTTTACTGGCAATATGGCTCGTGTATCTACTGTTTCCAAAAAGTGTGAACCACAATGTTTTTCAGAAAACAGGATTATGGTTTGTCATCAGTTCGTTGTTGAATACTAGCTGGGTCGTACTCTGGCATTATGAATATTTCACTTGGACATTTGCTGTCATGGCGGGGCTTTTACTTTCGCTGGTTATTCTTTATTCACTCATACAGCGTTCGTCTGGAAGAAGATTGATGGATCGCCTGCCTTTCTCGGTATACCTTGGTTGGGTATCTGTCGCCACAATAGCCAACGCAAGTATCGTTCTTGATTATAATAACTGGAGCAGGTGGGGATTATCTGATGCAACATGGACGGTCATCATGCTAGCTGTAGGTGCATTGATTGCACTGATCTTTTCTCTCAGGAATGAGGACATCGTCTATCCGCTTGTTTTTGTATGGGCTTATGTTGGAATTGCGATCGAGCAGGTGGATGTTCCACTTGTCAAAAATACAGCCCTGGCTTTGGGGATCCTGTTGGGAAGTTTCGTTTTGTTCCATTTAAAGAAAGTATAAATACTTTCTTCGGTAACTAAGGGTCAGCCTGTGCTAAGGCTTGGCTTTGCCAAGTTTTTTTACACCTTATCATTCGATACAAACGTCAATAGTCAGAAGATTCCAAATCATGCATTGACTCATTTTCTCATGTGCGTGTAATATGGAAGGTAAGAAACCAGGGACGGAGGGGGCCGTATGACCGTCATTCATACAGAAAAACGTCCGGGAATCACACCTTATGATGAAAACGATTTTGATTTTACTGACGTGCTGTCCAGCTATCGGATCGATCTCAGGAATCCACGAAATGAGATGCCAGATCGTTTTTTCAATGCGAATGTAGTAAAAGATTGGTCGAAGTTGACATGGAAAGAGATCGGAAAACCTTATGAAGTAAAGAAAATGTCTAGCGAGCGTACGGATTGGGAAAAAGAACACAAGCAGGCGATGCCTGTAAAAACGTCGTGGGAATATTTCAACCGGTCATTTCATGAATGGTTTGTGAAAGATGTTCCGAGAGAACGAAATGAAGTAACGGAAAACCTGAAAAATCATTTGAAACAATTCAAACTCAATGAAGTACACCAAGGAATCGGACACATAGTACGTTTGTCCCTTTGGAATTACGCACACAGAATTGAAGACGGCATTTGGGATCCTCGCGGAAAAAGGGCTTTATTCGAGGGACTTGATGTCGATAAACCGAACATTCTATTCCTCGGGGCAGCTGAGGGATATGAAGCGATGCAACTGCAAGCGATGTACCCGGGCGGTCAAGTGGTCATGGTCGATTATGATGATTATTGCAAGACGAATCGCTTTGCTGAGTTCCCTGATACATACCCTTTCTTAGGAGAAAACCCTGAGACCGGAAGCCCACGGGTATGGTATAAACATCAAATGAATATCGAGTATGTGGTGGAGGATATCCGGAACCTCAAATACGGAAAAGAATTCGATATCGTCATCAGTGTTGGATTATTAGAGCACGTACCCGATGCCTATAAAGAAGAAATTCTTGATTTCCATCGCCGTTTTTTGAAACCTGGTGGATATGTGATCATGACTACACCACGCAATCAGTGGAAATCACGTATGTACTATCATGTCATGTCCGATGTGATGAACCATACGTACCGTGAATTGATGGACATCCGGCAAATGGGATTATACCTCTATCAGTCAGGATTTGATATCTTAAGACATGGTTATATGAAGGTCCATAATGGAATCGTTGCAAAAACAAGATAAAAGAGACTGGATAAGGTTTTTAATTGATGATTCCGTGATCAACAATCTCCACATTGACTTTTGCTTCCATTTTGATTTTAGGGTATTCTTTTTTCCAGTCTAATTTTTTCCATACTTCAGGGTGAAATGCCATCAATTCAAGACCGACACCGAATGGATCACTGTTCGCTTCCTTCAATTTTTCTAATACTTTGTTGGCATCTTTCGTCATAAGGGTTGAAAGCTTTTTGTTCAAATGATCGATATGTTTCTTCGACATCAAATCGTCGTGAGGATACTCAATGACATTAACTGCCATGTATACATTGAAGGCTGCAGTAATACTACTGTCAGCCAATGGGGTCACAGTCATTTTTGATTTGTTTTTCTTTATATGGAAGCTAAGGTAATTTTCGATTTCTTGTTCAGATTCGTCACTCACTTTTTGAACATATCTGGCTATTTTCCTCTTTTTATTATGGAGGAGAAGCAATAGCTTTGATTCATCAGCATTCAGATGACCCGTCATTTTGTCGTCATCAAAAAGAGCTACACCTTTAAGACTTATTTCTTGTTTCTCTTCATCAAATCCAATATAGGGGACATAAGGGTCTTTTCCTTCATTAAAAAATACCGGACATACAGTTTGGACATCAACTCGAGGGACAACTGTATGATCTTCTCCGCTGATGATCATTTCTTCTACGAATTCTCCAATCAATGTATTTCCTTTGCGATACATTTCCAGGATTTTTCCTGCTTCCCCTTCGGTCACCGCAAGTTTAGAGTTCAACGAGCTCCTTGGATCACGGTAAAAAACATCCAAAAAGGGATAGAGACCTTGTTCGGCAATCTCAGTGCTATACATGAACACTCGATTCTTAGATGGATTGAAGGTGTTTGAAAGTTCATGGTCGATATTGATCCGGGTCTTACGTAAATTCACTCCTGTTGCTTGGACAACTTCATTTTGTGGTACACCACCACCAGTTTCACCACCTGCCATAAATCCCCGTATAGCCGATGTCGCTTTGATCTTATCATCATCAGTTAGATCAAAAGCGGTCGCATATACAAGGCGGGCGTCTTTGATCATTTGTTGATCCCAGCATCCGGTAAGGAGTAGTAAGATCATTACCCAACTTAATAAATACCTCTTCATCTTCTTGTTCTCCTTTTCCTCATTAGATTTTGGAATATGGAAAGTAGCAGTAAAACCATTGGTATCACAATTATGAAAACATAACTTGAATATTCGACGACTTTACTGAAGGAAGCGATTTGTAAATCTGTTTGTGGAATAAGAGCCCCTACAAATGCAACCGGAAAAATGAAATATAGCATTTTACTATGTGTTTGTTGTTTGAACAAGTGCTGTAATCCTATTGCAGAAAATAATGCATAACTCATCAGGGAAGTCCCCACGACAACGATCCATATCGCGATAAACAGTAAGTCGATCCGTTCCACAACTTGAAAGGTGATGGCCTTCAACATATATAAAACGGGTTGTGGAACTAATTTGATTTCTATTGGTGAAAAGACGACAAAACTGACAAGGACAAGATAAAGGTATAAAAGTGAAGTAACCCCGCTTGCGATACTGACGGATTTAAGGATTTCACGATCATTTGCTTGCGCATATGGGAACAATAAGAGCAGCATTTCAAAACCGAGCATTGAAATCAATACGGCATGAGCACCTTTCAGTATATTCATCATTCCTGCTGCACCGACCGGAAGTAAATAACGGTATTCCATAACCCCAGGGAAAGCTACAAGCGTTAACATAAACAATAACGGGATAAAGACAGTGACAAACATATAAAATCTTGCAATGACTCGTATGCGATCCTTCACTAAAAACCAGCAGGTGATTATCATCAAAAGTAGTACGATCCACCTAGGGGTTGATTGGAGTACCCAAAGTTTAATAATATTCTCATATAAAATCAGAATAAGTGTCACCACGAGGATTCCATACAGTACATAGATGAATACAATAAGCTTCCCTATGACTTTTCCTGCAACTAGTTCTGATATCCCGAAAATGGTCTGATCAGGAAACCGACGCCCCAATAGCCATATCAAGAAAATCAGGAATTGGACAACGACCCCTGCAATAATGACGGAAATCCAACCATCACTGCCAGCCACCTGTTGCACTGAAAATGGCAGACTTAATACACCGACCCCAATTTGAGTAAGTAGGATCATGAAGATCAGTTGATATTTCGTAATGGAGTCTGGTTTATTCTTCATCCTGTTTCCATCTCCTAGAATACCATTCCTGACGATAATGCTGTGGACGGGCGTCATGCGGTCTGGTGTCCAGCATCCATATTGGCAGCCTTATGACCGTATCCTTGATGTCTTTAAGGTGGAACGGAGCAAACGGAGCAAAATAAGGGTGCCCGAATGGTTCCATCCGACATAAGTGAATCAAAAGAACCATCAGTCCGAAAACAATTCCCACCACCCCTAATAAAGCAGCTAAGATCATCAGTGGGAAACCTAGCAGTCGTAAAGTTGTCGTCATTTCATTCGATGGAACGACGAACGATGCAATTCCAGTAAGCGCGACAACGATCAACATCACATTCGAGATCAAATTGGCTTGAACGACCGCGGTTCCGATGACGAGACCACCGACAATACCGATCGTCTGGGAAATCGGACTAGGTAATCGCACAGCAGCTTCCCGTAATAATTCCAGCGTCAATTGCATGATGAAAGCTTCAATTAAAGGAGGAAATGGAATGAATTCTAACGAACTTTTTACAGAGAAAATCAATTCAATCGGAATGACTTCCATATTGAAAGAAACGAGCGCGATGTAAACTGCCGGGAGTCCGATCGCAATCAGGAAACTGGCAAGTCGCAAAGCTCTTAAAAATGTCCCGACAATCCATCTGGCATTGTAATCATCTGGAGATTGATAGAAACTGAAGAATGTTACAGGTAAAATGAGTACAGTAGGACTGCCTTCCATCAATATGGCGACCCTGCCCTCCATGATGTTTCCTGTAGCCCTGTCTGGACGCTCCGTGTTCAATGTTTGCGGAAATGGAGACCACGGGTAATCCTCAATGAACTCCTCGATATAACCAGGTGTTTGAATCGAATCTGTTTTGATATAGCTGATTCTTTCTTTTACTTTTTCAACAAGCTTTGGATCAGCTAAATCTTTTAAATACATGATTGCAAGGGTAGTATTCGTAGCTTTTCCCAAAACCATATATTCGACCTTCAGATTGGGATTTTCGATTCTTTTCCTTAATAAATAGATATTGGTCTCCAGGCTTTCAATGAAACCTTCGTGCGTCCCACGGATGACATATTCATTCGTCGGTTCTTGAATACTTCGAAATTCCGTTTTATAAACACTGATTACATACATTTGCGGCTCTTTTTCAGACAAGATCACAGTGTTTCCTTTAACAAGCGCTCGTTCTGCATCAGTTAAATCATTTGTTTCATCAACTTTAACTGCCGTAACGATATCGGGAATATATCCTTCCTTATTTTCAAGCATAGGCTTCATGACCAGTTCATTGATTTTTTCTTTATTCACCAGTGAGGAAATGAACAGAATCGTATATTTTTGATTGTTGAATGTAATCGTACGTGATCCGAAGTCACCAGAGTCAAAGAACGCATTTTTCAAGTACTCGATATTATGATCTTTGTCTTCAGACATGATTTTCTCTTTTATATTCAATTCCGTTTCATAGGACTGCATTTCTTTTCTACTATTGTTCTTTCCGATATACTTCCGAGTCCGTTTCCGTCTCACTATGACCACTCCATCTGTGTAGTAAGCTAATTATTAACCTTCCCAATTCAGACATAAATATCCAAATCCATAAACAAAATGGTTGCATCAACATACTATAGGGGGGTATAGTAAATGTAAAGGAAAAACAAAGGGTTTGTTATTGATAAATTACAAATCCACAAATGTAATAAGAGTCTGATGAAAGAGGTGGCATTATGACAGAACATGATTCCCCGATCATTCCAAGAACAGAAGATGAACGGAACCGGATTTTAAATCGGCTGAAGCGGATTGAAGGCCAGGTACGTGGTTTGCACAAAATGGTGGAAGATGATCGCTATTGTATGGATATACTCGTACAGATTTCCGCAATCAATTCGGCTTTGAAGCAGGTTGGCTTTTCGTTGATGGAAAGGCATGCGAATACGTGTGTCAAGCATTCTATCGAATCTGGTAATGGCGATGAATATATGGAGGAATTGATGAAAGTCGTAAGACAGTTTTCAAAGTCTTGATAAAAAGAAGGTGTAGACATGAGTGAAGCACTTGAAAGACAAAAACCTATGAAGGAAGAAAAGATACCTATCACGGGTATGACATGTGCCGCGTGTTCAAGCCGTATCGAAAAAGTTCTGAATAAGATGGACGGTGTAGAGGCTTCCGTCAACATGACCACTGAAGAAGCTACAGTAAAATACGATCAGGATGCTGTGGAGACGAAGGATATCATTGAGCGTATCCAAAAGCTTGGTTATGATGTTCCGACAGAGGGTCTTGAATTAGACATCCATGGTATGACTTGCGCTGCGTGTTCAAACCGCATCGAGAAAGTGGTCGGTAAAATGGATGGGGTCACAAGCATCCATGTCAATTTGACGACGGAGACAGGAAAAGTGGAAATCCAACCTGGTCTTGTGTCTCAACAAGATATCGTTGAAAAAATCGAAAAGCTGGGATACAGTGCCGAAGTCAAACAAGACAGACACGCGAAAGAGGAGAAAAAAGATAAGGAACTGAAGAAAAAGCAACGGATGTTATTGCTTTCGATTCTTCTTTCAGCACCATTATTGTATACGATGGCGGGGCATCTACCATTCAATACAGGTATTCCTGTCCCCCATATCTTGATGAACCCCTGGCTCCAGTTTGCATTAGCAACTCCTGTCCAGTTTTATATCGGTGGTCCGTTTTATGTTGGAGCTTACCGGGCACTCAAAAACAAAAGCGCGAATATGGATGTGCTTGTGGCATTAGGTACGTCAGCAGCATACTTTTATAGCTTGCTCGAAGCTTTGCGATCGGCTTATTGGCCAGGATATGAACCCCAATTGTATTTTGAAACAAGTGCGATTTTGATCACATTGATTTTAGTAGGGAAGTATTTCGAATTCCTTGCGAAAGGACGTACGACTCTTGCGATCAAATCATTGCTGAATCTGCAGGCGAAAGACGCTACGATCATTGAAAACGGAATCGAAAGGAAAGTTGCGGTCGATCAAGTACGGGTAGATGATCATTTACTTGTAAAGCCTGGAGAGAAGATTCCTGTTGATGGTGAAATCGTGAAAGGACGTTCTTCCATTGATGAATCGATGATTACAGGTGAATCGATTCCTGTTGAAAAAAATAGTGGAGATAAAGTGATCGGATCAACCATCAATAAAAATGGCAATTTGACGATAAAAGCTACGAAAGTCGGAAAAGATACAGCACTTGCCGGCATCATCAAAATCGTTGAGGAAGCGCAGGGCTCCAAAGCTCCGATTCAACGGATGGCTGATGTCATTTCTGGGATATTCGTGCCGATCGTCGTTGTGATCAGTGTTATCGTATTTTTCATCTGGTTTGTATTCGCAGCACCAGGAGAATTGACAACAGCTCTGGAGGCAGCAATTGCGGTACTCGTCATTGCGTGTCCTTGTGCTCTTGGTCTCGCAACCCCGACTTCCATCATGGTTGGAACAGGTAAAGGGGCTGAACAGGGGATTCTTTTTAAAGGCGGAGAGTTTTTAGAAGGGACTCATCGGATCGATACGGTTTTGTTTGACAAGACAGGTACGATTACAAAAGGAAAGCCGGAAGTGACAGACTGGATACCATTGAAAGAGGACGATGATTTATTAAGCCTGCTTGTTTCAGCTGAAAAAGGCTCGGAGCATCCTCTTGCAGGCGCGATTGTCGCTTATGGTGAAGAACAAGAGGTTTATATGCTTGAAGCAGATAACTTTGAGGCTGTGCCTGGACATGGAATCATAGCTGACCTTTCAAACAGGAAGGTGTTGGTTGGAACACGGAAGTTGATGGAACAAAACCTCATCCCGACCTCTGAGTATGAAAACAGAATCAAACAGTTGGAGCATGAGGGGAAGACAGTCATGCTGATCGGGATCAACAATGAACTGGTGGCTCTTGTTGCTGTCGCTGATACAATCAAAGAAACCTCTGAAACAGCGATCGGACAATTGAAAAGCATGGGTATAGACGTCTATATGATAACCGGTGATAATGAACGCACTGCCAAAGCAATTGCAGATCAAATCGGAATTGAAGGAGTCTTTGCTGAGGTACTCCCGGAAGATAAGTCGGAGAAAGTACGTGAATTGCAATCGCAAGGCAAGAAGGTGATGATGGTAGGCGATGGAATCAACGATGCGCCTGCACTGGCACTGGCTGATATTGGAGTGGCGATTGGAACAGGTACCGATGTCGCCATCGAAACGGCAGATATCACCCTTGTCGGAGGGGATTTGATCCTTCTAACAAAAGCGATCGTCCTAAGTAAGAAGACGATGAGGAATATCCGTCAAAACTTATTCTGGGCATTGTTTTATAATTCAGCAGGAATTCCCGTCGCAGCCCTCGGCCTGTTGGCACCATGGGTTGCAGGGGTGGCGATGGCCTTCAGCTCAGTTTCAGTCGTAAGTAACTCCCTTCGATTGAAGAGAGTGAAACTATAAAAACCATTATTCAAGGAGGTAATAACATGGAAAAGACACTTGATGTAAAAGGAATGACATGCAACCATTGCAAACAGGCTGTGACGAATGCATTGCAAGAGTTGGATGGAGTGACACGTGTTGAGGTCGATCTAGATAAAGGAAAAGCACGCGTTGATTACGACGAAGGCAAGGTTACAGAAGCGCAAATGAAAGAAGCAGTTGAAGATCAAGGATATGATGTAAAATAAAGATGAGGAAACCGTCCAGCAGGGCGGTTTTTTCTTGTGGTGGGGTGTTATCAATGCAAACTCAGAATATATCGGTGCAAAGTACGGAAATATCGGTGTAAAGTACAAAAGTATCGGTGCAAAGTTCGGAGATAATGATGCAAACTCAAAATATATCGGTAGAAATCCCAATCTGAGCATCTACCAATACTGATCATGGCTAGAAACGTGGATAACCATAAATGAATAGATTGGGTTAAAGGACGGTGAGTCATATGTCTAATTCAGAGTGGGATTATTATGGTGGCTATTCAGGATGGGGGGAATGGGTGCCGCGCTTGCCGATAACAACCCCTCCCAATAATGTAACCCAATTGAAGCATTCCGCGAAAAGTTTCCTGCTTCCCGCAAAGGAACTTCAAGGTTTTTTGGAAACTGTGGTTGAAAAAGAAGGATTTGCAGAGCAATTGAAAAAGTCAGCAGAATTGAACCAGAATGAAAAAGTACGTAACTTGATCAAGTCAACCGGTGTGGTGACTGATTTCACCATAAATTTAAATCCGGACCGTATTCTTATCACCTTTCAACCTGAAGCAGCGGATGCGTGTTTTAATATTAAGCTCTCTTTGTGCTGGTAAAATGCAACTTTAGACCTCGACAACCAAAATAATTTGGGAAAATCCATGATGAAATACACGATTTTTCGGCATGAAATTCATCTTACTTTCCCAATACAAGGGTGCTCTAGGCTGTGGTAGGATAAAAGTACCTTAAAAATAATTGGAAAAGGATGTGGGAATATGTCTAGAATGATTGTAACCGTAAAAAGAGGGAAGAAGTGGGCAAATATTTTAGACGGGAATTACCGATCCTCTAGTACGCACCTTACACAGCAGGACGCAATTGAAGTTGCTAAACACCGTGCGCAGCAAAAAGGGTACGAACATGTCATTTACCGTAAAGATGGCACCATCCGTGAAATCAACAAGTACTTACCTCTTACCATCCAGCAATAATGGGAACACGATCATTGTTACGAATAAAAAGAAAAAAGGAATGATCCAAAGGGAAAACACCTTTTGAAGATCACTCCTTTTTTTGTTTATTTTGGTTTGTCGAATTCCTTCCTGATGCATTTTTATAACAAGGCTTGTTTGTTTAATGATGTTGAATTTTGGCTGAGTTTGATTGATGCAAAATTTGCGCGGAAAATAGAGTCAGGCGAGACCTTGTTACATGGTACTTAGTTAACGGACACCAGAGCCGTTATTTTGGACAAAATCACTGTTTCTGAATTTTAACGGACACCAGAGCCGTTATTTTTGAACAAAGCAGCTGAATTTCCATGATATTTACGAAATAAGGGCCCTGGTGTCCGTTAGGGCTGTAAAATTCCAATATTTTAGTCAAATAAGCATTCCTGTGTCCGTTAACGTGTTGGCCCCTGCAGAAAGGGGGTTCGCAAAAAAACTAGAAAATATAATTGAGCTTACAACAATGGGAAAAGCATAAACAACAGCAAATCGAAAACAAGATGGGATAACAAAGGCAACCAGATGTTTTTCGTTTTCTCATAAAGGATTGCCCACGCAAATCCCGCAAACACTGCTGCCAATACAAGCAAGATGCTCCCAGATCCTAAATGCGCTCCTCCGTACAATAGAACAGATACAATTACCCGAAACCTTGCAGTCCCGTGCAATCGATTTTGGACATATCCTCTCCAAAACCATTCTTCGGCTGGAATGATGATTACAAATACGAGGAGTGTGTGCCACCATGTTTCAGGGGAAATCATCGTATACAAATTTTCCAGTTGTATGAATAATGATGGGATGGAGAGTGTCACCAGCAGCTTACCTACAGCAAAAAAGCAGTAGATGAAAACTCCGCTTCCAACAGCAACCAACACATTTTTTATACTGAGACCGTTCCAGCTGATTTTTCCTTTTAGAATTGAGAAAATCAATAGACCAGCCTGGACGAGAGGAAAGAACACCCAAAATGACTCGCTTGCCTGGAAGGCTGCGCCAAGGCCTATCCATGCCATCAAAACGCTAAGGAATACGGATGTGTTTCTAGTCATTATTCTTTCACGCCTTTTTCAGGTAACAGGTGTGGTTTCTTCTTTCTCTTCAAAAATATATAAATCCCGAAAAGAATGATGGCTCCACCTGTGATTTGCTCGATTCTGACGGATTCAGACAAAATGAAATACGCCAGGATCGAAGCACCGATCGGCTCGCCTAAGATTGACATTGAGACAACGTTCGTACTCACATATTTCAAAGCCCAGTTGAAAATGGTATGACCAAGGAGTGTCGGGAATATTGCCAGGAGCAAGAAATACACCCAATTTTCCGTACTGTATGGCGCGAGCGAGTAACCCAGTGACAAATCATAGATGAATAGAGTGCCAGTCGCCATACCGTATACTAGAAACGTATAGGTCATCAGATGAAGCCGTTTCCGTACAGTCTGCCCGAATAAATAATAGACTGTAACAGCAGCTGCACCTAATAAGGCAAGAAGATCCCCGAACAGAGCCATGCCACTGATCCTGAAATCCCCCCAGCTGATCAGGATGCTGCCGCCGATTGCTAAGGCTCCTCCGATGAATGCTTTTAAGGAAAGCTTCTCTTTGAAAAAGATGTAGGTGCCCACAAAGGCGAAAATAGGCTGAAGTGCCACAAGCACCACAGAGCTTGCGACGGAAGTGTAATTCAATGACTCGAACCATAAGATAAAATGGAAAGCGAGAAAGATTCCTGAGAATAAGCAGAATAGCATATCTTTTTTATGTATTTTCTTGAAATCATCCTTGAAATAGAGAAGGATGAAAGGCAGCATCAGTAATGTTGTGAATAGTAAGCGATATGTAGCGATCACAGGTGCAGGTGCTGTTGATAGCTTGACTAGAATCGCAGAAGTAGAGACAGATAACACACCAATACCTATGGCGATATAAGGATTTATGATCGGTTCTTGTTTCAATGGATGACCTCCGTACCAGTTTTTCTCACTAGTAGTTTATCACTCTCTTTTTCTTATAGAAATACACAATTTGAATGAATACCAAAATACACCTAAAGAGAAGTCGAGAATTGTCGATATAAAGCGTAAAGAAGGTATAAGGTCAATGTTGGGGGCATACGTTTATGACTCTGTCACAAGTTCGGATAGGTGTTGGAACAATCTTGCTCGTCATGTTTTCTCTTTCACTTTTTATTGGAGACTCAACACCTCATTTTACATCTATCATCATAGCTATTTTTGGTATACTTCTTCTTTCGAGCATATGGATATTGTTTCGAGAAGCAGCCCGTAGGAATCAACTCACTAAAGTTCTAATCAATTGTGTTAGTGCAAGTATTGTATTCTATGGTGCATCTGAACTCATAAAGGTTTTCACTGGAAATGATCACCTGGAACCCATTTCAGATACACTTTGGGTCATACATATTTTACTTCTCTCATATGGATTGGTTTTTGTATTGACCAAGGTACGATCCAATTTTCAGATGGGCTATTTGTTGTTTGATCTACACATTACAATAACAGTATTAGGAGCCATTTCTTTTGTGACATATGAAAAACTAGCTGGAAATGGTATGCCTATGCACATGGTCTTTTATCCCTTAGGCGTTCTTTATGTATTATTCATCCTGGCCACATTATTTTTGATTGTCGACAAGCCCATCAATCGAAAGTTTCTGAATGGACTTTTTGTTGGATTGTTGATCTGTCTGGCCGCGGATATCCTTTTGATTTTTGATCTACAGGACGGTTATCAGTTGCGTGAGAACTACTTATTGCTTGATGGTTTAGGTATCTTTATGATCGCATCTGCTTTTTGTCGAAAAGAAAGCCGTTTGCTCAACCAATATCCGGACCGGTTCACCTTATCCTATGCTCACTGGGAACTGATTCGTCCGATCATCCAATACGCCGGTGTCTTTATTCTTTTGTATGAATTTCTTTTTGTCTATCGTGAGAATGATATATTGTTTGGAAGTTTGATTGTCACTTTCATTCTCGTAATTTGTCGGGACATCATCAGTATCATCCAGAATCAATCACTTGTAAAACATCTTAAATTGTTCAATCAGCATCTGGAGAAGAAAATCGGTGAACGTACACAGGAACTGACGGATTCACATAAGGACCTGGAGGATGCTTTTAAACAGATCGATTATATTGCTCGCCATGATACATTCAGCCGACTGCCGAACAGACGCTATCTTGAACAAATGATCGGGTGGAAAATTCTCGACTCCAGTCAATCACGTACGATGGTTTCATTGATATTTCTGGACTTGGATCGTTTGAAGCATGTAAATGATACACTCGGGCATTCGATCGGGGATCAGTTATTGTTACACGTGATTGAAAGAATCAAAAACTGTCTACCGCCTGAAGCATTCATGGCACGACATGGCGGTGATGAGTTCGCTATTTTAATGGATACTCTTTATTACGAAGATGAAATCAAAGAGTTGACTACCGCAATAATGGAGACGATCGAAGTCCCCTTTCATATTAGTGGGAAAGAATTGTCGATCACGTTGAGTATGGGGGTTTCGATCTATCCTGAACATGGTGAATCGGTAGAAGAATTGATGAAACATGCTGATCTCGCTATGTATAAAGCAAAAGAAGACAGAAGGAGAAAAGTGGTTTTTTATTCACCTGAAATGGATCAAGAACTTGTTGGGAAAATGAAGCTTTTGACAGACCTCCATAATGCAATCAAACGTAATGAATTCCTGGTATATTATCAGCCGCAATTTGATATTCACACAGGGGGTCTCTCAGGCATCGAGGCACTTGTACGCTGGGAACATCCGAAACTCGGAATGATATCTCCAGGAGAATTCATCCCGCTGGCTGAGGAGTTTGATTTGATCGTTCAGATTGATGACCTTGTGATGAAAACTGCAATCCACCAGTTCAATGAATGGGAAAAGGAAGGAATTGCTCCGCCGCGACTAAGTGTGAATTTATCTCCAGAGCAATTTACACAAGGAAATCTCTGTTCGAAAATTTCAGTACTTTTAAAGACAGCCGTTTTTCCTGCTGAGAAATTAGTGATTGAGATTACAGAAAGTGTTGCGATGAATAACGAGGAACGTCTAACAGCTCAATTGCAAGAGATTGCAGCAATGGGCATCCAGATTTCGATTGATGATTTCGGAACCGGTTACTCATCATTAAGTTATGTGAAAAATTACCCGCTGAACCAATTGAAGATTGCACGGCCTTTCATCATGGAGGTTCCAGGAAACTTTAATGATACAGCGATGCTGAAAGCAATCATTGATTTATCTCATCACTTCAACCTATCGGTTGTCGTTGAAGGCGTTGAAACATTCGAACAGTTGAATTTCCTGAAATCCATCCATTGTGAAGAAGTACAAGGATTCTATTTTTCACAACCGCTGACAACAAAAGATCTGGAACACAGTTATCTACTACCATTCAAACAAAGTGTATAAAAGGTGAGGGGCAGGACAAATGAAGGCACCGCTTCGTCAACATCCCGTGGCTTTCAGCGGGCACGGCCTCAGCCTCCTCAGAAAGCACAGACCGCTTTCTTCCGGGATCTTCGACCGTGCTGTTCTCGCAGGAGTCTACGGATGTTGACTACGCTTTTCATGTTGTGTTTATTATATTTTATTGTTCGTGGTTTCTGTTGGCAGTTATCGTTTTGTCCCAGCCTCTTCAGGTTATGTTCAGAAACTGAAATTGTCGACGACCTGTCAATTGGGCTGGCATTTGGACGGCTGATGAATACGATATTAAAGGCAATGAAGCACTGTTGATGGTTTTCATCCTCTTTTTCCACAACGAAGAGTAAATAAATGAATTATGGGAATAAAGGAATTAACAAGGTATAAGAAGAGGAAGGATTTATAAGATGGAAAAATCGAAACTTTACGATGTGTTGGATACGATGCGGCTTCCGAATGGTGCCTACCTGGCAAGTCCATCAAAGCATTATTCCTATGTATGGATCCGTGATGTATGTTATGCAGCTCTTCCATTCCTATATAACAATGATGGCCGATTTGAGAAAGCGTATTATGCATTATTGGATCTATTCAAAACGTATGAATGGAAGATTGATATCCACCGGTTCCAGAAACCTGTGCATCGCTATGAGTATATCCACGCCCGCTATTCTACAGATCTCAAGGAACTTCCTGTAGAGTGGGGCCATGCCCAGCATGATGCGATCGGAAGCTTCCTTTGGGGAATCGGTGCTGGTTTAGCCCGTGGGAAAAAAATGATCCGGGATGAAAAAGACCGTGAAATGATCCAGAAACTTGTCGACTATTTAAATTGTGTCCAGTATTGGTCAGATAAGGATAACGGTATGTGGGAGGAATATCAGGAGCTTCATGCTTCCAGTGTAGGAGCATGTGTGGCAGGGTTGAAGCAGGTTCGTATGCTGGTCAATGTTCCAGATGAGCTGATCAAGAAGGGAGAGGAGTCTCTCAAATTCTTGTTGCCCAGGGAAAGCGAAACGAAAGAAACAGATCTTGCGTTATTGTCCTTGATTTATCCTTATCAAATCGTTTCAAGGCAAACAGCTCTTGAAATTTTAGCAAATGTAACTGGACAGCTGGAAAGAAAATATGGTTGTATCCGTTACGCCGGGGATCAATATTTCAATGAAGGTTCAGAAGCGGAATGGTGCTTCGGGTTTCCCTGGCTTGGGTTATGTTATGGACATTTAGGAGATATGGAAAAAGTCGAAGAATATGTAAGGAAAACGGAGTCCATTGTGCCTGCTGATGGTAGAGTTCCTGAACTTTATATCGGCGGCAGTTTCGAAGCGAATGAAAATACACCACTTGCCTGGGCTGTTGCGATGAGCATCCTGTTAATCGAATACGCAGAAGCATTAGGTAATGAAAAATACGATACCAAAGAAACTTCCCTTGGCTAAGGGAGGTTTTTTTATTCCACGAAAAAACAATCACCATCTCCTATAATGATATACTTGTACTAAACGTATTGGGGAGGGGAGCATGATGGCTTGGTTAACCTGGCTTTTCACTTTCATCATTCTATTATTCATTTTTCTATCGCTCGCCTATATGGTCAGAACCTATCAAGTGAACAAACGTTTGAACCAACACATACGTCTGCTTAATTGTGGAGACAGCGGGCAAATCTTTTTCCTCCGCAGTCTTCAAATGGTGCTGCTCATCTTTTTCCCTTTATTCGTCTTGTTTGATGACTTGCCGAATCTTCCGAGTATCCTGTATATCGTCATGCATTTTCTTTTATTTTTAGCGCAGATCTACTCGACGATCTATATTACTGTGGGGACGGACGGATTTAGGTCGGGAATCTTTTCTTACGACTGGGGAGAAGTTGACCGAGTTGATATCATCACCGGTCTTCATGAAGATAATCATAAATACCCTTCCGGAGGGATTATCCGATTCATTGTCGGCGCGAAAATCTACAGCGCAGAATTGAAAAACACAGAAATTGATGAACTGGAAAATTTCATAGAAAAACATGTCGAAATATACAGAAATTAACAGCAATATTTCAATTGAGAGAATTTTTGAAAATATCTAAAATTATACTTTCTTCTTGTGTAGAATCTGTTACAATAGAGTCAATCCAAAATAGGAGGGAAGCAAGTTTGGAAAAAATAAAACTAGGTCAACCTCCCCACTGTCACAAGGTTTCGTTCGATGGTAAAGCATTCAAGATCAAAGGTTTGGAAAATGTAGTTGTTCCATTATCGAAGACTGAAACTGCTCAAATCGATGTTCTCAATGAAGAAACAGGAAATTTGAAACTTGTCGGAAAAGACACTATTTTGGCTCAGTTAGAACTTCCACTCAGGTACTGCGAAGTCGGGCAAGGGTGGGTATTAGACAAATTATCAAAAAAGAAGAAGAAATCAGGATAATAACAACACCAGGGCTGACGCAAAAGTGTCAGTCCTTTTAATACTTAAAGAAAGCATAAAAATAGAAGCACAACCAGGACTCTACCTGCGCCAAGGCTTGGTATTGCCAAGTCTTCTTTATCAATAAGTATTAAAATCGGAAAAAAGGACAAGGATAGTAATAGAACATCCGTGCAAACGTAAAATAAGAATAGTCTTTTTTGTATGATAGACAGGCATATGCTCATGATTTCTGTAAGAACTAGAAGGAGTGATACAGATGGAAAAAGATATGAAGAAGGAAAAGAGGCAGCAGGAGTTAGAGTCTAATAGTGCTTTGAATCCTGGCTTCGGTACGATCGAATCTAATGAAGCTGACAACTATTTCATGGATGGATCAATGGGAAATTCAATTGTAGATTTTGATGAAGCTGACACAGCCGTTGATGATATCGATGATAAAGAAATCATGCAGTATACGAAAACGGAAAAAAGGAGATGACAAGATGAAAAATCAAAACTATCCTGTAGCCAATGTTTCTAAGGAAATGCTCGACAAAATCCAGAACTATGAAAGAGAACTGAAAAAAGAAAGCGATGAAGATATCATCCTCATCGCATACCAAAAAGAACGTAGTTAAAGTGGAATGACCTGGAAGGATCGAACAGTCCTTTTGAGGTCATTTTTTTAGGCTCTTTTTTAAAAGATTGTTGCTTTTGAGTCATTTTTAAAAACTCACCTTGTGCAAGTTGATTGGAGGGCAAGGTGCGAGACTCCTCGAAAATGAAAATCGCATGTTCTTCGTGCGATGTAACGCTGCCGAAGCTTTCCTTGTCCTGCGGAATCAGCGTCCCTACTACCTGAATAATCTCCTCGCAAGGCATGCGACGAGGAAGCTCGCTTCGACAGGACTTTCTTTTAGACGCAGGAGCACAAATACTTCCTTGAAAAATGTCGTAAGGCGACGAGTGGGCTCACCACACGCCCTGCGGAAAGCGAGCATCCTGGAGTGGAAATCAACCACTTTATAGAAAACTCGGCGAGACCAAGCCTTTTGTAGGTCGAGCCTTAGTTGCCCTTTTACTGAAGAAAGTATTTTATACTCCCTCTTTAAGTGCAAGAGCAACAAAATTTGCGAAAACAGCCTTTTTTATTGCCATTGTTGAAAAGAAAGAGTAATGATATGATCATTCTTTATAATTTATTAAAGAGCTTTACCAAGTAAGTATCATAGCTATTTGTAAGTAGTTTGACTGCGTATGTTAATCTGCTTACATAATTTGAATTTGTAAATACTTTCTTCAGTATAAGTGCAACAATGGCTCAGCCTGTGCAAAGGCTAGGCTTTGCCAAGTTTTCTTCATTTTCACATGGCGTTCCTCTTGGGTGTAATCACGGATGGAGATAGTTCAAAGCAGTATGGACATTGATGGTAGGTTTTTTCAACCAAACTAAGGATCTGTTCTTCATCTGTACAGTCTTCACGAACATCGCTTTCATAATTAGGAATTCGACATGCATCGCATACATATGAAGAGTGATGGACCACTTTCGTCTTGTGGTTGATAATGTATTTAGACACAGTGCACCTCCTAATTCATTTTTCCTTTTAAGCTTGTTGCATTTGTTTGTGTGGAACTTTATATATATATTCGTAAAAATTGGATATTTTTCGGGTATGAAGTTAACATTTGGAAGATAGACAGACGCCTAGCACTCTAAAGAAATTAAAGACATATGATAGTCTGAAACCCATATAGAAGGGGGAGTATGTCTTTGAATAATCGGCAAAACCCACTTTCCTCAATGATTCAAAATATTCTAGGTGGATTCGGTTCACAACAGCAAGGTCCGCCATCTGGTCCGCCGTTTCCGGATGGAGGTGGTCCACCGCCAGGGCCTCCACCGAAATTCATCCCAAATCAATCACCATCAAGTTTTCAAGCTGGACCTGGGGCTGGAACTTTTGCGGTAGATCCAGGCGCACTAAGGCCATGTATGCGCAAGTATGTTTATATCTGGCTAACCGGTGGATATTCATTCTGGGCATGGCTTACATTTGTAGGAAGAAACTCTGTAGCTGGATACCGGTGGACAGGACGTAGATGGGTCTATTTCGGTATTGACCGTCGACAAATCGCTTCATTTGTCTGTTATTGAGGGAAATGTACTGACCAGATAGCCGAGCATTGCTTTATTCGGAGCTTGAATGATGTGACCCTGCGTTGAAAAGTTCCAGACGTGTAAAGGATGCAGCCTATTTGGTCATTTTTTTCATTTTAAGAAAGTATAGATACCTCAGGCTGCGCTAAAAGTTTGATTTGCAAAGTTTTGTTCATTTGTCTGGCATGTTTTTCAATACATGAAACTCTTTCATCTGGAAAAAGATACATATAATCGAGAACCAACGGCAAACAATCATGGAGGGCTTCGCAGCATGGTACAAAAACTTATCGTTTTCATTGTCATCATAAATATTTTATCGGGTTGCGGGACAGCTGATGCTGATCAAATCCCTACTGACTCTCCTGTCACGGTCATAGAAGTTAAGGCTGAAAATTGGAAGTTCAATAAAGACATCTATAAAGTATTTGCAGATCAACCCATCACGATCAATTTCAAAAGTGTGGAAGGGAAGCATGTGTTTGCTATAAAAGGAATGGAATCGATAAAAATCAAAGGAAAAGGTTCCATTAAAGAAACGTTTGAACCTGGGGAATATCAGATCTATTGCCCTATTGCTAACAAAAAAGGCCACACTGAAATGGTTGCTACACTGATTGCTGTGGAAGAAGAATAAAACAGCAAAAGGGGCTGACTGGTCGTCGGCCCCTTTAAGTGTCATTAGAATGATCAATTATTGCTATACTGTTGTTTGAATTGCTCTGCCAGACAATAAAACGATTCCTGGTCATTGCGTTCTAGTGCATCATCAATTTTCTCTCTGAGCATTTGTCTCTGGTGTTCAAAAAACGACTCATCAAGCAGAAGTTGGGCGGCAAGGGATACAAAATACTGTTCAGCTTTTCTCTGTCTCAATTGTGCCTGTTCTTTCATCTTAGCTTGAAAAGATGAGGTATGCTTATTCATGAGGATTCCTCCCAAACCCTTTTAGTTATTATCTAAGATATGCACCATGATGTCAATTAGTTTTCAGAATATTACATTAATTTATTTTTTTACTTGAATGATTTGTTTATTTTTATTTTTGATTTCGCCGCGCAAGAAGTTTGAAGGGATCGAAGTGACTGGTCGTTGAGCTAGCATCACTTCCGGCAACCACTTACTTCCTTAACATTGCGAACCCGTTAACGGACACAGGAGATCTTATTTGTCCAATATGACGGAAATTTACAAACTTAACGGACACCAGGGACCTTATTTCGCAAATATCATAGGAAATCAGCGGTTTTGTTCACAAATAACGGCTCTGATGTCCGTTAACATAAATCATGGCCTCTTGTTTATACCTTTTTCCGTATGATTGTCGTGAATTTCTTTTAAAAGTCCTAGACCTGCCAAAAAAATACTTTCTTTATTATCAGTGCACTAGCTGGCGGTTTCGGGAGGAATACACCGCACGAAGGAAAATTTCGAGGAACTACGCTAAAGGCTTGGCTTTACCCAAGTTTCTTCATTCAGTAAGAATAATTAAGTACAAGTAGTTAAAAAATAAGGTCAATTAATAGGACCGGGGGTAGATTTCATGGAACGAAAACCATATTATGTCACTGTACAGGCTGGTATTCAAAATGCTGAAATCCGGAGTAGCAAAGGTGAGTCCAGCTATGATTTCGAAATTAACGCAACGGAAGATGAAGCCGCTTTTTTAAAGGATTTATTTGACGAGGATGACCGAGCTGATCGTACAGGGTATATTCACTCTCACTGGTTTTCGAATGTCATTGATTCAGGTGACCGTGACAATATGATCTATGATCGCCTTCTTAATGAAATCTATCTGACCATTTACGATTTAGGGACAGAGCAGACAAAGAAAGATATTGAAGAAATGGGTATACTCGAAAAGCTCAGGGAAGTGAAACCTAGCCATAATCCTACGGACCCCGAGCTCCTCCAATAACCAATAGTGTCTGACTCTCTTTACGGTATTGATTAAGCTGGACAGAGAGGTTCGGGCACTTTTTTTGGTTATCACTTTTCAAAGTCCTCTAAAAGAGCTTAAACAATGGGAAAACATCTAAAAAAGCAGTTCTTTCATGTATACTTAAGATGGATATACATGAAAGGATTGATCTGGATGATTAGAGGAATATTGTTCGACTTGGATGGAACGCTCTTGAATCGTTCAGACTCGTTGCATCAATGTATCAGAGCGCAATATGAAAGAAATTGCGCCATCTTGAATGACATAGAGTCTCAACAGTATTTGAACGATTTTATAACATTAGATCGAAATGGCTATAACCATAAGAAAAATGTTTATAAAAGTCTTGTTGAAAAATATGGACTGGATAAACAGGCGAGTGATCTTTTATTAGAAGATTATTATTTTCATTTCCACAATCATTGTTTACCAATCAAGGGTTTTGATCGTTTGATCCACTATCTGAACCAGTCTCCATGTCAGCTTGGATTGATAACCAATGGGGAAACGGAATTCCAACAAAATACAATTGATGCTCTTTCTTTGGCTGATGTTTTCCATTGTATCTTAATATCGGAACAAGAGGGACTGAAAAAACCTTCACCTGAGATCTTCCAACGAGGATTATCCATGCTGGGTGTTCGAGCAAGTGAAACGATTTTTGTGGGAGATCATCCTACAAATGATATAAAAGCGGCAAAAAAATCTGGGATGGGGACCATTTGGGTGTACAACAGTCATTACGAAAAGCCGTCTGAAGCAGATTTTACAATACATTCATTGACGGAGATCCCTGATATCATAACGTCTCTCAACAAGGAGGATAATGATGAAAATAGGTAATGCGTTTCTTGCACTAATATTGCTGCTGGTCGGGTTTCTTTTCGGCTTAGGGTATTGGATTTCAAAAGGATTATTAGGATAATGGGGATAGATCATTTCTTATAATCGTCAGGAGTTCTTGAAAATGGATAAAGCAGTGTATGAAAATCGTGAACGGAATTCGAAGAACGCCATTACGATCATTACCATAATAGGTTGGCTGTTAGTCATCTTTAGTCTCTTCCACTTACATAACATAAATGACATCTGGTCTTTCACACTGCTGGTCGGGTTTTTATTCATTACCGAGCTATACCCGATACCGGTCTGGAAGAGCAGCACGTCACTTAGTTTTCCACTGATTTATACGATCGTTCTCATTCATGGAACCTGGATGGGTCTCGTAACGCTAGTTGTCGTCAGTTTTACAGTCAACTTGCTCAAGAGAAGGCGTATTGAGCTTGTTTGGTTCAATCCAGCTCAACTCGCATTGACGCTGGTGCTCGCTCATTTTTTAACAGATGCAACACTTTTTTTGACAGGGATAGGTGCAGAGAACCCTGGTTATTATTACTATCAATTATTGATATTCACTCTTGGTTTTTATATCATCAACAATTTGTTAATTGATATGATTTTACTATTACGACCACAAACCTACCTTTTTAAAGATTGGAAGAACAAGATGATCAGGGAAACCGTGATCGTCATCATTTCAATCATTTATCTTGTAATGATGCTTGTTTTAGCAGAGCAAAACAGGGGCGGAGTAGTGGACTTCTTTTCATTCCTGTTCTTCTTTTCTCCTCTGGTAGCAGCGTCAATCATCAGTGCGTTCATTTACCGATTGAATCGGGAGAAGAATCGTTTCAAGGCACTGGTATCCCTTACGAAAGAACTGAACAGGACACTTCCTTCCGAAAATTGGGTTTATTCTGTAGAAAAGTGGATCGATGAATTCATTCAAACGGATGCAACCTTGTTTATTGTAAAAGAGCATGACGAATGGAAAGGTTCCGTGAAGAAAGGCAGTATCAGTGAGGGAATCGAGAAGTCATTCGAGCAAGAGTGGTTCAAACGATTGGATGAAGCGGTTTACTTTTCATCTCGAAAAGATGTTCCGGAAGGATTGAGTGGTTATTTGGCATCATCCATTCGTTCTGTGGTCATCACCCCTCTAAGGGTAGAAAATGAAACCGTGGGCGTTTTATTAGTCGGGAAAGAAAATAATAAACTATACCAAACGACGGATATTCAATTTTTGTCTACTTTAGCAAATCAACTTGCTGTTATAATAAAGACGAGGAACTTGTTTGCGGAAAGAGAACAGCGAATCGTTTTGGAAGAACGAAACCGTATCGCCAGGGAAATTCATGACGGAATCGCACAGTCCCTTGCAGGTGCAGTCATGAAGCTGGAATCATCGAAACGATTGAAAGCAGGGGAAAAAGAGAAAATGCAGCTTGTCAATGAAAGCATCCTTAAACTGAGAGGGAGCCTTCATGAAGTACGGGAATCCATTTATGCGTTACGGCCGACGCCTAGCGAAAAGTTTGGGATGGTTGAAGCGGTTCGCGCAAAAGCGGAAGAAGTAATGGACGATTTCGACCTGAGTGTATCGATACGGACTCGTGGTGATACGAAAGAAGTTTCCCCCCATATAGAAAAGAACGTCTACGAGGTTGTAGCAGAAGCTTTACAAAATGCAGGGAAACATTCAGATGCTTCATCGGTGGATGTAATGATCAGGTATTGCAGGGAACATGTGATTATCCGGATCACAGATGACGGAAAAGGGTTTCTTTTGTATGAAGCCTTGTTAAAAGCGAAGGCTCAAGCTCATTATGGCATCATGAACATGAACGATTTAGCGGATCAAATTGATGCCTCGCTGAAAATAAATAGTACACCAGGGAAAGGAACTGAAATCCTTATGGTTGTACCAGTATCAAATTGATGTGGAGGAGACTCAACTATGATCAAAGTTTTGTTAATCGATGATCATGCGATTTTGAGAGATGGATTGAAGAATATCATTGCTATTGAAGAGGATATTGCTGTTGTTGGAGAATTGACCTCAGGTGAAGAGTTTCTAGAAACGATCGAAACGACTGAACCTGATGTGATTCTGATGGATATCAATTTACCAGACAAAAATGGAATTGAGCTTACTAGTATAGTAAAAAGAACATTTCCGAAATGTAAAGTTTTGATTTTGACGATGTACAAGCATGATGAGTACTTCATGTCTGCTTTAAAAGCAGGTGCAGATGGATATATCCTGAAAGATGCGCCTTCTGAAGAGGTCATTGAAGCGATCCATTCGGTAGCTGAAGGGAATTCGATCTTACACCCGAGTATGGCTAAAAAGCTAGTGGATTATCATCAAAAGAAAAATCAGACTAGCCCAAATGGAAAAGATTTAACTGATCGAGAGAAAGATGTGTTGATCTGCCTTGTGGAAGGATTGAGTAATAAAGATATTGCAGAACGCCTGTATATCAGTGATAAGACGGTTAAAATCCATGTGAGCAATATCTTGAAGAAGCTTGAAGTGAAAAGCCGATCCCAGGCGATCATCTATGCCGTTCAAAATCAAATCGTCCCATTACCTTAAAACGAATAATCGAAAGACAGACCTGAATAGAGATAGTTAATTCTCTGTTCAGGTTTTTTTGCTGTGGTTCCGGTTTAGGTGCGCTGCTTTTCAAGGACATTTGACGAGCAAAGGGGGAAGAGGATAGGAAGGTGTGCTGAATATATGAAAAAAGAAAAAGGATGAATGGATGTATTCAGGAAGGTGTGCTGAATACATGAAAAACGAAAAACCACGAGCTGATGTATTCAGGAAGGTGTACTGAATACATGAAAAATAAAAAAACACGAATTGATGTATTCAGGAAGGTGTGCTGAATATATGAAAAAAGAAAAAGGATGAATGGATGTATTCAGGAAGGTGTGCTGAATACATGAAAAAAGAAAAACCATGAATTGATGTATTCAGGAAGGTGTGCTGAATACATGAAAAACGAAAAACCACGAGTTGATGTATTCAGGAAGGTGTGCTGAATACATGAAAAACGAAAAACCACGAGTTGATGTATTCAGGAAGGTGTGCTGAATACATGAAAAATACAAAAACACGAATTGATGTCCTCAGGAATCGGTTCCATGTCAATGAAAGGGATACGAGGTAACAAAGTAGAACGATTATCACTCGTTTTTCGAAAACGATAAAAAAAGAAACAGAATCCATTTATACCACCAAAAACGCTTCTTCAAAAATTACTTCACTCTTCCAGCAAGAACCTTAAACATCACGACCTCAAAAGACCACCTCATTTAATTTGTGACTATTGGAATAATTCTGATTTTTATGTTGAAATCATATATGATTTTATATATTATGAATTTATGAAAGCGCTTAACTCTAAATCCATGAATAAGCAACAATTTGCGTATAAGCTTTTGCGTGCTCGTATTCTTGATGGGACATATGGACCTGGATATCGGATTGTGATCGACCAGATTGCTAGGGAAATAGAAACCAGTGCTATTCCAATAAGGGAAGCACTCCGGCAGCTTGAGTCGGATGGATTGATCCAATTCAAACCTTACAGCGGTGCCATCGTTACACCTATCAATGAAAACGAATATTTGGAGACGTTATCGGTTCTCGCGGTTATCGAAGGTTATGCTACTGCAATCAGCGGTCAACACTTTCCGATTGATCGAATTTCTGATCTTGAGAAAACCAATCAATCTATGAAACAAGCGCTGGAGGAACTTGATTTCGTATCTTTCGGTAAGTATAACCGAGCGTTCCATGGACTTACATACGAGTATTGTGAAAACAAATACCTCGTCGAAAATATCAAATCAACATGGAAACGCCTCGATTCAATCCGGAGAGCAGGCTCTGCATTCATGCCGGTCCGTGCTAGAGAATCAGTCTTGGAGCACGAAGAGATCATACGCTTACTCGAACAAAGGGCAGACCCTGGAAAGATCGAAGCCTTCGTTCGGGAACACAAACTGAATACTGTCAAATCGTTTTATCATCAAAGGCATTGATCAGAACTTTGAAAATGAAAAGGAAGGAGCTGTACTCATTCTTCGTTTTACACTGTTCACGATTTGCAAGACCCGCCTGACTATTCAGGACTGAACACATTCAAAAAGGAGATGTAGTGATGTCAAAGTTAGATGAGTTGAAACAACAGTTAAGAGGATCGATCGCCCCGATCATCACCCCGTTCAAGGAAGATGATGCTGTTGATCATGATACGTTGAAAGATTTGATCAACTGGCATATTGAAAGCGGATCACATGGGATTTCAGTGACTGGTACCACGGGGGAACCTAGCTCTCTGACACTCGAGGAAAGAGTAGAAGTCATGGAGACAGCAATGAAAACAGTGAATGGCAGGGTTCCATTCGTGCCAGGGACAGGTTCTACCAATCACCAAGAAACGCTATACCTCACAAAGAAAGCGAAAGAAATTGGAGCGGACGCAGCAATGGTCATCGTTCCATACTACAACAAGCCCTCACAACATGCGCTTTACAAACATTTCAAAACGATCGCAGACACCGTAGATATTCCAATCATCATTTATAACATACCAGGACGTACAGCAGTCAATATGGACGTGAAAACAATCGCAAGACTGAACGAGGATTGCGAGAACATCATCGGAATCAAAGAATCAAATAAAGATTTTGAGCATGTCAATCGTGTGCTGCTCAATTGCGGCAGGGACTTCTTGCTCTATTCTGGAATCGAACTGCTCTGTTACCCGATGCTCGCAATCGGCGGCGCGGGATATATCAGTGCAACTGCGAACATCATGCCAGGAAGGGTAGCGGATGTGTATAACTACTGGGCGAACGGAGATGTCGCAAAAGCACAGGAACTTCACTATGACTTGATGCCGTTGAATGATGTCCTGTTCAAGGATACAAACCCAGCTCCTCTCAAAGCGGCACTCGGAATGATGAATCGCATCCACCCGAACCTGCGCTTGCCTATGGATCTGCCTAGCGAGGAATTACAAAAGGAAATTCGCTCAGTATTGGATCACTATGGTTTATTATCTAAAAATGTTGGGAGTCATGCGTAATGAGACATGCACGTTTTATCGTTGAAGGCAGAGAACAATCTGGAACAGTCGTCGATGGAAAAATCCAATCCTCCTCTGGAAAAGTATATGAGGAAAGTGAAATCGATGTATGGTTAGCACCATTCAAGCCGAATAAGATGGTCGGACTAGCATTGAACTATGCGGATCATGCTGATGAATTAGGGCTCGAAAAGCCGAAGGAACCAGTGTTGTTCATCAAGCCGAACTCTTCGATCGTCGGGCATAAGTCTCCTGTCTACTATCCGGATGGTGCGACATATATGCACTATGAAAATGAATTGGCAGTGGTCATCGGTAAAGAAGGACGCAATATCAAGAAAGAAGATGCAATGGATTATGTCAAAGGATATACGATCGCCAATGATGTGACTGTACGGGATTTCGTCAACAACATGTACCGCCCGCCGGTAAGGGCAAAAGGACATGACACGTTCGGGCCGATGGGGCCATATTTCGTCGATAAGGAAGACATCCCGGATGTGAACAATGTCGAGTTGCGTTCTTACGTAAATGGAGAACTTCGCCAGCAAGGGAATACGAAGGACTTGATTTATGGAATCGAAGAACTGATCGAATTCATCAGCTCCTTCATGACACTTGAGGAGAACGACGTCATCTGGACTGGAACGCCGAAAGGGATTTCTCACGTTTATCCAGGGGATCATGTACGTCTCGAAATCGATTACCTGGGGGCTTTGGAAAACGATATTTTAGATGGCAGAACAGATCAGGTTACGGCAGGAGGTACCGGGAATGCAAAAGCCAACAGTTAAAGACCCGATCAAGCTTTATATCAACGGTACATTCCAGGATGCAAGAAGCGCCCAAACATTTGAAAACCTCAGCCCGTTGACAGGGAAAGCGTTGAACCATGTTGCTGAAGGTGATAAAGAAGATATCGAGTTCGCTGTCGATGCAGCGAAGGAGGCTTTCCGAAATGGCCCATGGGGATCGATGAAAGTCAATGAACGTCTGGAATACATCTATAAAATTGCGGATCTCATCGATGAGCATATCGAAGAAATCGCTCACCTTGAATCTCTTGATACAGGGCTTCCGATCAAGCAAACGAAAAAAATGACCTCCCGTGCAGCGGCTAACTTCAGGTTTTATGCGGAAATGGTGAAGAACCGGATGGTCGGCGATGCATATCAGGTGGATGATGAATTCTTGAATTATACCGTTCAAAAGCCTGTCGGTGTGGCTGGATTGATCACGCCGTGGAATGCACCGTTCATGTTGGAAACGTGGAAGGTGGCGCCAGCCCTAGCAACTGGGAACACGGTTGTATTGAAACCAGCGGAATGGTCTCCTCTTACAGCAAATAAGCTGGCAGAAATCATTGACGAAGCAGGCTTGCCGAGCGGAGTGTTCAACGTCGTTCACGGATTCGGAGAAACCGCTGGCGCTTCGCTTGTGGCACATCCAGATGTACAACTCATTTCTTTTACAGGTGAAACGACGACTGGATCTGAAATCATGCGTAATGGGGCAGCAAGTTTGAAACGCTTCTCCATGGAGCTTGGCGGCAAATCCCCGATCATCGTTTTTGAAGATGCGGATATCGAAAGGGCCCTCGATGCATGTGTGTGGGGGATCTTCTCCTTCAATGGAGAACGTTGTACTGCTAACTCGCGTCTGTTCCTACAGGAATCAGTAGCAGATTCCTTCATCGAACGGTTGAAGGAAAGAGTATCGAATATCATCGTCGGTGATCCGATGGATATGGAGACAGAAGTTGGTCCGCTTGTCCATAAAGAACACTACAACAGAGTGAAAAATTACCTTGCGATTGCAGCTCAAGAAGGAGCGGAGCTTTATCATGGAAAGATTCCACCAGGACTTGAAGATGGCAATTTTGTAGCACCGACATTGCTTTTGAATGTGAAAAATGACATGCGTGTCGCCCAAGAAGAAATCTTTGGTCCAGTCTTGTCTGTCATCACATTTAAAACAGAAGAAGAAGTCATTCAGCAGGCGAATGATATCCGTTATGGTCTTGCTGGATACGTGTGGACGAACGACATGAAAAAAGGTCATCGGGTCGCTCAAGCAGTAGAGGCAGGCATGCTGTGGGTGAACTCACAGAACGTCCGGGACCTTCGTATCCCATTCGGAGGTTCGAAACATTCGGGTATCGGGCGTGAAGGCGGACATTACGCATTCGAATTTTACACAGAAATGAAAGTGATCCATGTTTCGATGGGGGAGCATCATATCCCGCAGTTCGGAAAGAAATCATTGACATCCTCATCGTCACAGCAACAATGAACGAAAACCTCCGGCGAATGACACAACTGATACGCAGCCAGACTGATTTGTCGGTGAATGTATGAACAATTGAAATGATCAATTATTCAGGAGGGATCGGATTGGGTGCACGTAATGGTAAACAATATATAGAAGGCTTGAAGGCCGCTGACAATAATGTATGGATTCATGGTGAACGAGTAAAGGATGTCACTGAACATCCAGCATTGAAAAATGTCATCAAATCAATGGCTGACCTATTGGACCTTCAACATGAAAAGCCGGATGAGATGCTCTATACCTCTCCAACATCAGGTGAAAAGGTAGGATTGTCCTTCATAGCGCCGAAAACGAAAGAAGACCTGATGAAACGGAGCGGAATGTTCACTGAGTGGGCTCGTTATACCGGCGGAATGATGGGCCGGACACCAGACTACTTGAATACAAGTGTAATGGCATTCGGTACTGCTGGAAAATTTTTTGCGGAACAAGATCCGATGTTCGGTGAGAATGTCCGTAAGTATTATGATTATTGCCGAGAGAACGACGTTACATTGACACACACATTGATCCATCCACAGGTCAACCGCTCGAAGATGCAGCATGAGCAGAAGGATCCTGGTATTTCAGCGCATATCGTTGAAAAGAACAAAGATGGAATTGTCGTCAATGGTGCTCGTCTTCTAGCCACACAAGGTGGGATCACCGATGAAATCGTCGTCTTCCCATCGACATTGAATAAAGCTTCCACTGATGATGATCCGTATGCAATGGCTTTTGCGATTCCTAACTACACAAAAGGCTTGAAATACGTTTGCCGTGAATCGTTCGACGTTGGACGTAACCAGTGGGATCATCCTTTGAGTGCGAGATTCGAAGAAAGTGATGCGATCGTCATTTTCGATAATGTATTCGTTCCTTGGGAGCGTGTATTCGTGGCTGGAAACTCTGCAATCTGTAATCGGACGTATGTCGAAACCAATGCAATGGTCCATATGACACATCAAGTCATTGCAAAAAATACAGCGAAGACCGAATTCGTCCTTGGCGTGATACTGAGCATGATCGATGCAATCGGAATCGAGCGGTTCCAGCATGTTAAGGAAAAAGCATCTGAAGTGATGATCATTCTCGAAACGATGCGCTCTCATATGTTCCGTGCCGAACAGAATGCTTCCCTCGACAAGTATGGCAATATGACACCGGATTTTGCACCGTTGAATGCGGCTCGGAACTGGTATCCGAAGGTGTATCAGAGGATGGTCGAGATCGTACGTATCCTTGGTGCATCTGGTTTGATGGGGACACCTACACAGGATGACTTCAGCAATGAAGATATCGGAGAACTCGTCCATCGCTATACACAGGGCGGACAGATCGATGGGTATGAAAAAGTCCAATTGTTCCGTCTCGCTTGGGATATTTCCCTAAGCTCATTTGGAGGCCGTCAAGCTTTATATGAATATTATTTCTTCGGAGACCCTGTCAGGATGTCGAACGTTTATTACGATGTCTATAACAAAGAGCCGTATAAAGAAATGGTCAAATCATTCCTTGATCGAGTCAAGCCGACTACGAATCAGAACGTGAACGTATAAGGGGGCGGAGAAATGGACTTCAACATCATTCGTATTGCAAGAGTCGTCATGAATGTGACAGACCTTGATAAGGCAAAAGCCTTTTACGTTGATGCTCTTGGATTCGTAGAAACGGAACGTGATGATGAGCATCTTTACTTGCGGGGATTGGAAGAACATGTACACCATAGTCTCGTCTTAAAAAAAGCGGATGGGCCAGGCGTGCAGGCAATTTCCTATAAAGTGATGGAAGATCGTGATCTGGATACATTATTCAAGCTTTTTGTATCCAAAGGCATGAAGCCGAAGTGGTTAGAACAAGGTACGCAAAGAGCAGTTGGAAGAACGTTGAGGGTTCAGGATCCTTCTGGCTTGCCGCTTGAATTCTTTACGGAAATGGAAGGCGTCGAACGTTTGCTTCAACGTTTCGATCTCTATCGTGGTGCCCGTGTCCAACGCATCGATCATGTCAATTGCATGGTCCAGAATGTTGAGGCCGCAAAGAACTTCTACATCAATGAATTAGGGTTCAGATGCTCAGAGTATACGGCCACGGAGGATGATCGGGTATGGGCTGCATGGCTGCATCGCAAACCTACCGTCCACGACCACGCATTCATGAACGGGAAAGGTCCGAGACTTCACCATATCGGATTCACACTAAGTGACCCGATGAGCGTCATCCATTGCTGTGATGTCTTGGCTTCAATGGGTTACGCGCATGCGATTGAACGTGGACCTGGCCGACATGGCCTATCCAATGCCTTCTTCTTATACTTGAGAGATCCAGATGGTAACAGGATTGAAATGTATACAGGGGATTATTTGACAAGCGACCCGGATTTCAAACCGATTCGTTGGGATTTGAACGACCCGCGGAGAGCGACATTCTGGGGTCATGCTGCACCCGATAGCTGGTTTAATGAAGCGACCGGTGTACTTGACGTACATACCGGTAAAGAAGTTGCCCAAGCAGAACCAGTTCTACAACAACGTAAGCCTGATTTCGTAACATGATGAAAAAAAGATGGAGGCTGACGATCCAGAATCTCAGCCTCTTGTTCTTTTAAAAAGGTTCTTTTCTAAAAGATTGTTGCTTTTGAGTCATTTTAAAAAAATCACCTTGTGCAAGTTGATTGGAGAGCAAGGTGCGAGACTCCTCGAAAATGAAAATCGCATGTTCTTCGTGCGATGTAATGCTGCCGAAGCTTTCCTTGTCCTGCGTGGTCAGCGTGCCTACTACCTGAATAATCTCTTCGCAAGGCATGCGACGAGGAAGCTCGCTTCGACAAGGGCTTTCTTGTAGACGCAGAAGCACAAATGTTTCCTTGAAAAGGAGACTCCTGAGGTCGCAAGGCAACAAGGGGGCTCACCGCACGCCCTGCGGAACCGAGCATCCAGGAGCGGAAATCAACGACTTTTAAAAAAAACTTGGCGAGACCAAGCCTTTTGTAGGTCGAGCCTTATTTGCCCTTATACCGAAAACTTTCTTTAAGTGCAAAAGCAACAGTGTTTGCGAAAACAGCCTTTTAAAAAACGAGTTTGCACCTGTATTAAAAAGGGAAACTTGAAGTAAGTTTTTATGTTTGAACGGCAGATTTGCAACAGACCAAACCCTTGCACCTTTCATGACAAATGATATGATTGGATTAGCAACAGGTTAACATTGAAAGGAGTTTTTGACTTGGCAAAACAAGAAATACCTACAGAACTTTCACCTGAACTCGTTGAATTTTTCCAGGGTGAAAAACTAGTGAACATCGCAACAGTTGATGCAGAAACCGGGGCTCCTAATGTAAACGCGATCTCCTGGGTGAAAAGTGTCGATGAAAAGCGGATTCGTTTTTCGGTGACGAACAATTCACGTATTGTTGATAATATCAAGGCGAATCCAGGGGTTGTCCTGAATATCATCGGTTTGGAGACGGTATATTCGATCCAGGGTAAAGCTGAAATTCTTGAAGATACGATGGAAGGCGTCAACCTTAAACTTTCTAAAATCGAAATCACTGTGGATGCCGTTTTTGAAAGCATGTTCTGGGGAGCTAAGATCACCCAAGAACCTGCCTATGAGAAGACGTATAATCCTGAAAAAGCTAAAGAATTGGATGATGCCGTCTACGCGGCGTTGATGAAGTAGAAATTCCAGGGCTGACGAGCAAATGTCAGTCCTTTTTTAAACACAAGAAACCATAAAGGTTAGGATATGTTCAAATTAGAGGACATCTGTTCCGCTATTTGTGACAAATAGGGTTGTTTTCAAAAAATAGAGGACAACTGTTCCGCTATTTATCGAGCCCGGTTTTCTCTCGTTTCAGGCATATAAGGTCACTGGTGTCCACTAATTTTCTTAAGATAAAGGTTTAGGGTCTATTAAAGTCACTGGTGTCCTCTAATAATGGAAAAAGAAAAATAGAAAGTAAAAAATCAAAACGTATATATTTGATAGGTTAAAAAACCTGGTTTTTGTCGTATGATAATAGTAGATGATACATAGAAGAATGAAGGAGTACATTCATGGGTACTTACTGGGAGCAACTAAAATATTTTTTAACAGAATTGACGCAGGAAGATATTTTGCGATGGTTGGATGAGTATCAGAACCTGGGTCCATTTCCGGGAATCCTATTACCTATGCTTGAAGCATTTTTGCCAATCCTGCCACTCGTCTTGTTCGTTGCTGGGAATGCAGCGGCATATGGATTCTTCTGGGGAGTGTTATTCTCATGGATAGGAACTGTCTTCGGGTCGATCCTTGTCTATATGCTGGTAAGAAAATATTCACAAGCAAGATTCTTCAAGTTCATCACACGGAACGATAAAACACAGTCGTTACTGGGTTGGGTTGAAAGGAAAGGATTTGGCTTGTTGTTTGTGATCTACTGTTTCCCGTTTACACCATCGGCTCTGATCAATGTCATTTGCGGATTGTCAAAGCTGAACACCTTGACTTACGTCCTTGCTGTCAGCCTCGGAAAGCTTGTGATGGTGTTCTTCATATCTTATATCGGACATGATTTCTTCTCGATCATCAAAGAACCGATGAAAATGATCATCATCAGCGTGGTGATCTTCGTGTTGTGGCTGGTAGGGAAATTGCTGGAAAGGAAATTGCACCGCCCTTTAAAAAAGGTCTCCCAGTAACAAGAAGCATATTCGATTAATAAAATGAGGTAATTCAATTTGAATTATCTCATTTTTTACGTTAAGTTTTCGCAAATTTCAATTCATCAAGAATTTAAGACTATGATATAGCAAAGCCTCATCAAAAAGTTGTAATAGAGAGAGGGGAAAGGGATGATCGTTTTAAAAACGAAAGAAGAAATTGAAATGATGCATGAGGCAGGGCGGTTACTCAGTGATTGTCATCGTGCAATCAGGAATCTCATCAAGCCTGGAATTACAACGAATGAAATTGATCTCTTTGTCGAACAATTTTTAAGTAAACACGGTGCGACTCCTGAGCAGAAAGGATATCAAGGGTATCAGCATGCAATATGCGCCTCTGTCAATGATGTCGTCTGTCATGGTATTCCCTCAACTGATAAATTGAAAGAAGGCGACATCGTCTCAATCGATTTTGTCGTGAACTTGGACGGATGGTTAGCAGATTCAGCCTGGTCGTATCCAGTAGGTAAAATCGATAAAAAAGCTGAGGACCTATTGAAAACTACTGAAGAGGCGTTATACAAAGGCATTGAGCAAGCGAAGGTGGGAAACCGGATCGGACATATCGCCAATGCGATTGAAACTTACGCAGTGGAAAAAGGATACTCTATCGTTCGCGATTTCATCGGTCATGGGATTGGTAGAGAAATGCATGAACCACCGATTGTTCCTCATTATGGTCCAATCGAACAGGGTCCTGTATTGAAAGAGGGTATGGTTTTAACAATTGAACCGATGTTGAATTGCGGAAGTCATTTCGTGTATGTGGAAAGGGATGGGTGGACCGCCCGAACTGTTGATGAAGAGTTATCTGCCCAATATGAACATACAGTTGCCATCACCAGAAAAGGGCCGATTATCTTAACAAATCAATATCGATGAGCTGAAACTGCTGCTTGTATACAGCAGTTTTTTTATTAGGCTGTTTATTACAATGTTAATTCTAGAAAGATTGAACATAATCTAAAACAGTACTAAGGTACCATCGGAATATCCATCTGAAAACCACGCAATAATATTTTTATAAAGTTACTTGACAAAAGTAAGTTAATGGCACTATAATTACTTACATAAAGTAAGTTAAGAACAATCAAAGATAAAAGGAGAGGTTAGGAATGGATTTAGCACTACTATTAATTCGTCTCGTATTCGGTTTGACTTTTGCCGCACATGGAACCCAAAAGTTGTTGGGATGGTTCGGTGGTCATGGTTTGGAAGGTACAGCAGGGTTTTTCGAATCACTCGGTTTGAAACCTGGAAAAACGATGGCTCTTATGGCTGGTCTAGGTGAAGTCGTGGGCGGATTGTTGATTGCATTCGGATTTCTTACAGAAGTCGGTGCAGTTCTAATGATCGTCCCGATGCTTGTCGCAATTTTTAAGGTTCATGGCCAAAACGGCTATTGGGCGACAGAAGGTGGTTATGAATACAACCTTGCAATCATCACAGTTGCAGTAGCACTTGTTCTTGCGGGTCCAGGAGCTTACTCGATTGATGCTTTGATGCTCGGGTAAAAATAAATATGGAAAAGAGTTGATTCTTTTGAATCAGCTCTTTTTTTTTGTTTCATCTAGCTCAGCCTGCGCAAAGGCTGAGCTTTGCCAAGTTTCTTTAACATGAAAGCGCTATGGAATGAATGACGTCTAATATCGGTAGATCATGAATATGGTGTATATGACATTGTTTATAGGGAGGTATTAACCGTAATGAGCAGCTACAGAAAATCCTGGCATCCCTATATCGGACCGAATGATCCTTGTCCGCCCATAGAAATAAAATACTACGAAACTCCGCCAAATCTTTATTTAGGCTTTCAGCCTCGTGGACTCAAGCAATTCGATCCATCTACAGCTTTGTTTAAGGGTACGTTGTGGCCAGCGTTATATGCGCCATACAGCAATCCTTATAAAAAGAAACGAGAGGAGGGGGAGTAGGTGGCGCAATCGAAACAGATGCCAAAAGAGTTTTATGACTGGATGAAACAGCTTCAAGAAATTGATTTCGTCCTTGTCGAGTTGACGTTATATCTTGATACACATCCTGAAGATTTTGATTCCATCAAGCAGTTCAATGAATTTGCTGAAAAAGGAATGAAGTTGCGTCAACAGATCGAAAAGAAATATGGTCCGTTGATGCAATTTGGTCAAAGCTACTCCGGATATCCATGGAATTGGGATGACCCTCCATGGCCGTGGCAGATGTAATCAACCTACTACTTGAAGGAGGTATGCGCTGAATCATGTGGGTCTATGAAAAAAAACTACAATATCCTGTCAAGGTGAGTAAATGTAATCCGATGCTGGCGAAGTTTCTGATTGAACAGTATGGTGGAGCAGATGGAGAATTGGCTGCAGCGTTACGTTATCTGAACCAACGATATTCGATTCCTGATAAAGTAGTCGGATTGTTGACGGATATCGGGACAGAGGAATTCGCGCATTTAGAGATGATTGCAACGATGGTCTATAAGCTTACGAAAGATGCCACACCGGATGAAATGAAAGAAGCAGGTCTTGGAGCCCATTATGCAAATCATGATAACGCATTGTTTTACCACAATGCAGCGGGGGTTCCATGGACGGCGAGTTATATTGCAGCTAAAGGAGACCCGATAGCTGATTTGTATGAAGACATTGCCGCTGAAGAAAAAGCAAGGGCTACATATCAGTGGATCATCAATTTGAGTGATGATCCGGACCTGAATGATAGCCTCAGCTTTCTGAGAGAACGAGAAATCGTTCATTCACAACGCTTTAGAGAGGCGGTTGAAATTTTAAAAGAAGAACGTGATCGTAAGAAGATTTTCTGATCATATGACTAAAATCAAGGAAGAAGGAGGGAATCCGGCCATCGCAGGCAAGAGTTCTCTCCTTTTCGTCATTAATAAGGAATTAAACGTTTCCGGTTTGTTCCTCAGAGCGTTTTTCCTTCGTTTCAGGTTCTTTTTTCTGTCCAGAAAGGAACCAACCAGCAATTGCAATAGCGACTAAAATACTGTAGAAAGTGAATTTCCATGGGACACTGTGTGCAAAGTGCTCTGAGATGATCCCTACTTTTTTGTGGGCAAGTGTAAGGACAACCAGCTTTACACCGACCCAGGTAACGATAAGATATGCCGCTGTTTCAAGCCCTGGACGTTTCTTTAAAATCTTGGATATATAGGTTGCGGCCGTCCGGATCAATAATAAGCCGATCAATCCGCCAAGGAAAATAACAGCGAATTGTCCGCCATCCATGCCACCGATCTGAGGAAGTGGTGTGCCCGGTAATGCTAAAGCCAATGCAACCGCTGCTAAAATGGAGTCGACTGCAAACGCAATGTCTGCAAGCTCTACTTGGATAACTGTTTTCCAGAACCCTTTTGCACTTACTTTTTTTTCTGTTTTTTCCTCTTCATGACCTTCATTTTTTATACGATGCTGTTTATAAATGTGTTTAAGACCGATGAACATGAGATAAACAGCACCGAGTGCCTGGATTTGCCATACGTTTACGAGAAATGAAATTGCGAATAAGGCAGCAAATCTGAAAACAAAGGCACCAAGGATACCGTAAAAGAGTGCTTTTTTACGTTGTTCTTTAGGGAGGTGTTTTACCATTACAGCCATTACAAGCGCATTGTCGGCTGATAGTAGACCTTCAAGCCCGATCAAAATGAGCAAGGTCCAAGCGTACTCCAACCAAAGTGAATCCATAATCAAATTCTCCTTTCGAAAGAAAGACTCGAATCCCTCAATGGCATGAGTCCGAAAATACAAAAAAGACCCTTACCATTAGAGGCAAAGGTCTTGCTAACAACGTAAGTTGCCAATAACGCCGAGAGGAAGTGTCCTCTGAATTGACGACGAGATTGTAAAAGCTACTCCCCTTTGAAATTCTATGGTAATCATCAGGATGAACAAGCCTTCTTGTCAATGGTTTTTCTCAGAAGTATCTATCCTTTAAATTACCCAAACAATCAATCGTTAAACACGGTTTCGGCGTCCTGGCCGTTCCAGACTGGAAGGATGATTTCAGCAATTGTGCCGACATCCACCGTACTTTTGAATGAAATTTTTCCACGATGGTTCTCAATGATCTTATAACAAATCATCAAACCCAATCCCGTGCCCCGTTCTTTTGTTGTGTAAAATGGCTGCCCCAAAGTCGACAGCCTTTCTTCTTCAATTCCGCAGCCTTCATCCTGGAAACAGATCCGCAGTTGACCATCCTTCCATGTTTCTGCACTGATGAAAACATTTCCACCTGTACTCATTGATTCAATCGCATTTTTCAATAGATTGATGAAGACTTGTTTAAGCTGGTTTCCTTCCCCCTGGATCAATACGTTTTCAATCTGGTAATCTTCATGAATGTTCACCTTGTTCATGGTGGCTTCAGAATACAAGAAAGAAACGACTTCTTTTATGAGTGAAACAGGATTTTGTTGTGACATTTTGGATAATTGTGGTCTTGAAAGCATAAGGAATTCCCCGACAATATTGTTCACTCGATCCAGTTCTTCAAGCATGATGTCACAATACTCACCATAACGGTGCTCGGTGACGGTTTGAATCAATTGGATGAATCCCCTCAGGGAGGTGAGGGGATTACGGATTTCATGAGCGATTCCTGCAGCCAACTCCCCAAGTACAGATAACTTGTCAGAACGGATGATCATCTCATCAAGCTTTTTCTGTTGCGTAATGTCCTTTATGACAAGGACTGTACCATTCTTTTCATCATTTGCAGTGATTGGTGTAATCGTGATGTCCGTTAGAATCGGTTCACCTTGTTTGCGCTTGATCAGTTGCTCACGTTCCTTGTAGATGGTTTGCTCTTTCATGGATTGCTCCAGTTTTTCTAGAAAGTTACTATACGTAACTGAAGATTCAGGGAAAAGGATGGAAACGTGCATGCCGATCAGTTCTTGTTGTGCATATTCTAAAAGCTGGATTACCGCATCATTGGCGAATGTAATACGACCAAAAGGGGATAAACTTAATATCCCGTCTCCAGCTGTATTTAATATCAGTTCATTCTGCCGATTCGTCGCTTCGACTTCTTTTTCTGCTTTTTTGCGTTGGCTTATGTCAGAAACCATGAGAAGGATGGCATTCTGATGTTCAAAATTGATTGGAAGTCCGGTCATTTCTACTTCTAACGCTTTACCATCTATACGAAGCAGTTTACACTCCATCGTAAATGAGGGGATGTCCGTGTTGGCGATCTTCCTCATTTGGGTGGTGACATCACTTTGGATATCCTTATGGAGCATTTCCAGTATTGATTTTCCCATGAGACAATCCTCTGACTCTGCAGTGAATAGTTCCAAGCAAGAAGAATTTACATATTTCAATTTATTTTCTACAAGAACGGCAATTGCAATAGGTGAATTCTCTACAAGAATCCGGTACCGTTCCTCACTAAGTTCTAAATCTTTTTTGTATTGAAGCTGTTTCGTGATATCACGGGCGACACCATATACTCCAGTTATCTGACCATTGATGACGATTGGTACAGCGGTCACCCTAAGTTCTTTCCGTTCATTTCTCTCGTTCTTGATCGCACATGGGAACGTCAAGGATTCGCCTCGTATCACTTGTTGGAACTTATGCAATGCATCGAGTTGGTAATCTGGTGTGATATAAGGTAGAAAGGTACGCTGTTTCATTTGTTCTTCCGAATGACCTGTAATTTCACTTGCAGCATCATTGACACTTGTAAAATATCCGTTCTCATCCAAGGAAAATACAGGATCAGGATTATATAGGAAAAGAGATTTGAAATGCTGTTCACTCGTTTCGAGCAAAAGCTCTTTTTCTTTACGATCAGTGATATCGATGCAGTTCCCGATCACCTGTACAACTTGATCATCAACGATCACCGGGTTCAATGATGCCAGGTAAGAGACATTGAATACAGTGGCTTCGTAAGACACAGCCTCACCCTCCCAGGCTCTTTCATACATCATCGACTTCTCGGTCGCTTTTTCTTCAGGTAAAAAATCCTTAAGTTCATAGCCGACAATTTGATTCTGATCAAGGTTCATCTTTTTCAAAAGCTGGCCCTCGCAAAATGTATGGATGAACCGGCCACTATCTATTTTTGTAAATGTGAAAATAAAACCATTCTGCTGTTGGATGATATGTTGGAGATGTTGTTTTGATAAAGCATCGACATGTAGTGTAGACATTCTATTCATACACCTCTCTAAAAAGTGAGTATGATTGATAGTTTCCACCTTTATGAAGGAACTCCTTTAATTTCAGTTATCCAGCAAACTAAATGAGTCTAAAGATATCCTTTTGTATGTATGAAAAAAGAGCAAAGCACTGTTATGCCAAGCTCTTCACAGAATTCGTATGTCATCATTCCTATTTTTCGTCGAACCCTATTTCACTCGTGCAATTGTCAGTCCATCACCAAGCGGGATTAGAATGCTTTCAAGCTGAGGGTGGTCTGCCACTTTTTGATTATAGGTTTGTAAGGCTTTGGTATCGTCATCCTCCGCACGCTCATGGAGCACTTTACCGTTCCAAAGGGTATTGTCTGCGATGATCAAAGCACCTTGGTTAGCAAGACGGATGCAGTAATTCAAATAGTTGCTGTAGTTTTCTTTATCAGCGTCGATGAAAAACAAGTCATAAACAGCATCACCGTGAGTCAGTTTCTCCAAAGATTCGAGTGCAGGACCGACTTCATATTGCACACGTCCGGTGAAACCGGCTTCTTCAATGTGTTTTTTTGCCACATCTGCATAAGACTCATTCAATTCAAGAGAGGTCAGTTGGGCTTTTTCGTTTCCTCTCAGCAGGCAGATCCCGCTATATCCACCTAAAGCACCCACCTCAAGGAGGTTTTGAGCACCCGATATTTTCACAAGCATTGTCAACAGTTTGCCTGACTCCGGTGAGACGGATATCGTCGGCATTCCGACCTTAAGCATATTTTCCGTGATTTTTTCAAGGTCTTCGTCTTTTTGAACAAAAAGTGTTTGGATGTAAGTCTCTAAATTCATATTTTGCCATCCTCCCCTATTTGGATATAAGGTGCTTCTTTATTTTCAATACTATAGATGATGGTGAAGCCGAATACGATGCCAGCAAAGAAATGGAGTTTTTCATTGCCGTAAAGCAGGTTTGCAAATGGAATCAAATCGCCCCAGCCAAAAAGGGAGAAATAATAGGCAGGAAAAAGCAAGACAAGAAGAGAAGGAATTCCGAATATAAGCAGCTTTTTCCAGTTGATCTTCAAGTTTCGGCTGTTTTTCAAGGAAATATCGCTCAATGGAACTGCCAGCGCCATTCCAAACAAGATTGGAAACAGGATTGAATAATAAAAGATTGGAGTGAGCAGGAAATTCTGTTCTGCTTTCACATGGAGCAGTCCCTCAATCTTAAAACCAGCAATCAAGAAAGCGCTGTATATGATCAAATATATGAAATAACGGATTGTGGATGAATGTTTCATTCGAAAGACCTCCATTATGAGTTCTTTTTTGATAGTAACTGAAAGCCAGATATGAAGTTATGCGAGTATATCCTCTTTATAGGAAACGACTCCTACGAAAACAGATTTTTAAAAAGTCTTTTTTTGGAAACTTGGTTGCTCTTGCACTTAAAGAAAGTATAAAATACTTTCTTCAGTATAAGGGCAACTAAGGCTCAACCTACAAAAGGCTTGGTCTCGCCAAGTTTTCTTTAAAAGTCGTTGATTTCCGCTCCAGGATGCTCGCTTTCCACGGGCGTGCGGTGAGCCCACTCGTCGCCTTACGACCCTTTTCAAGGAAGCATTTGTGCTCCTGCCTCAACAAGAAAGTCCTGTCGAAGCGAGTTTCCTCGTCGCATGCCTTGCGAGGAGATTATTCAGGTAGTAGGCACGCTGATCCCGCTGGAGTCTCGCATCTTGCTCTCCATCAACTTGAACAAGGTGGTTTATTAAAAACAACTCAAAAGCAACAATCTTTTAGAAAAGAGCCATTAAAAAAGCGATTAAGAAAGGGTGATCATGATGATCGTGTCTGGCAATCTATTCATACGTCCGTTGAAAAAAGAAGATGCCGGTCATTTAGTCAAATGGTTGAATGATCCAGAAGTTTTGCAGTGGTATGAAGGACGAGATCGCCCGCATGACCTTGACAAAGTCTATGAACATTTTTATGAAAGTGATAATCAGGTCATCAAGAATCTTGTAATGTGGAATCAGACTCCGATTGGTTATGTTCAATATTACCCTTTATCGGAAAAAGAGAAAAGAATTTATGGCTATAAACGTAATGAATCTTTTTATGGAATGGATCAATTCATCGGAGAGCTGTCGTATCAGGGCCGCGGGATCGGAACCTTGCTCGTCGGCACAGTTGCAACGTTTCTTTTCGATAAGCTCGATGCCGCAAAGGTAGTCATGGATCCACAATTGCGCAATCCACGAGCACTCAGATGCTATGAAAAATGTGGCTTCCGTCCTGTACGACTCTTGAAATCCCATGAAATGCATGAAGGGAAAAAAGAAGACTGTCTATTAATTGAAAAGATCAGGAGTTGGTAGAGATTGAATGAATGGAGGCAATCGCTAGAAAACGCGATCGAACAGCGAAACTGGAGTCAGGTGATCATATTATTAGAAACAGAGAAAACGAAACACGCAGGTACAGCGCCTGCAGCAACCAAACGCAAAGTCATCAAAGCGATCTTAAAGCAATGGAAAGCTCAGCCTGAAGTCCTATGGGCCGGAACGGAATACTTAGGAAACTCAGAAAGCCCTTCTGCAAAAGAGGTCAGTGCCCATCTGATTCCTGTAGTTTATGAGTCCTATCCTGAAGAGTGTAGCAAACTTCTACATGAAATCGCAGATGATCGAAACTGGGAAGTGAGGGAATGGGCTGCCGGCGGCTGTGGTGAAATCCTGGCTGAACGTTTTGAGAAATTCTATCCTGTCATGGAAGCGTGGAAAGAGGATGATTCAGAAAACGTTCGACGAGCTGCCGTACTAACCGTCATGTATGCGAGCAAATCCTTAGATGGATCCTATGCAACCAAGCTGTTGAAAATCATTGAGCCTCTTATGAAAGATGAGTCGGAGTACGTGAAGAAAAACCTGGGGGCATTTGCAATCGGGGATGGGTTATTGAAGCGATACCCTGAACATGTCCTCTCATGGTTGGAGTCGCTTGTCGGTTCTGATGATGAGACTGTTTGCTGGAATATTGCGATGGTTTTTTCTGCAGCAGCGGCAAGATCTTATTACGAAGAAGGGGTAAAGCTGTTGAGCGAATTGGAAAATGATGAACGGAAAATGATACAACGAGCAGTGGATAAAGCGTGGAGGAATTTGGATAAGGCGATCACAGTAACGTAAAAAATTTCGAATTAATTTCCAAAAAGTAGTTGAATCCTACCCCTGAATCTGTAAAATAGTCTTAATACCTATCGAGTTATAAAACGAGAAAGATTTATTGATGAGGGGGATGGAGATGATCAGAAAGCTGATAGAAAAAGATCATGAACAGGTGATGTCGTTTTTAAGTGAGGAACGAGCTATTAATCTGTTCATCATCGGAGATATTGAAAACTTCGGCTATGAATCGGATTTTCAACAAATTTGGGGGGAATGGAACGAAGCGGACGAAATGATCGCGATCCTGCTCCGTTATAAAGAAAATTTCATTCCGTATGCGAAAGGACCATTTGACGTAGAGGGATTTGCAAAAATCATTATATCAGACGGAAACTTTCGCATTTTATCTGGAAAAGACGACATTCTTGAGCAATTCGCAGGTTATATATCTTCGAGTAAGAAAAGAAGCATGTATTTCGCGGAAATGACCAACGGTGATATGCTGCCGCGAGCTTTTGATCGAGAAGATATACGGATTGCAGAAGAAGAAGACGTTGAAGCGATCTTTCTGCTACGGGAAAGGATCGAAGAATTCACCGGTTCCATATCTTCTCGTGAGAGCCTGCTCCATACGATCAGAACCAAAACGGGTCGAACATACCTAGTCAAAGAAGGGGATGTTGCTATTTCCAGTGTGTCCACGACGGCTGAAAATTCGATGTCAGCCATGGTCGTCGGGGTATGTACAGACACAGCCTACCGCAATGAAGGTCTTGCTTCCAGGTCCTTAAGTGCCCTTTGTGAAGACGTATTGAAAGAGGGAAAGACCTTATGTCTGTTTTACGATAACCCGGCTGCAGGATCGATTTACAAGCGGTTAGGCTTCAAGGATATCGGTCGTTGGACGATGTGGCATAATACGGAAAATCAGGCTTGATTGGTTGGGATTTTTCAGGTAATATGATATTAATTACGATTGGAATTAGGAGGTGTAAGGAATGCTTACAGGATTGTTTCGTATTTTGGATTGGTTGACAGTTGAAGTCCGTTCCATTACGCATGATTTTGCGTTCGACGGGAGAAGTATGTCCATTTTTCCAAATACGAAATTGATCAACACGTAAGCAAAGCCTTACCCCTTTCATCCTCTTAAAAGTTCGGATTACCATGGGCAGGTCAGCTTGCTCATGGTTTTTTGTTGTCTGAAAAATAGGCTTTTTCGCAAAACAAATATGAGTTTGTAAAAGGAGACTAATTTCATGATCGTGACATCATTAAATAATATCGCTAAAACGTACGCAGGTACTTGGATTTTTGAAGATATATCACTACAAATTTATGAAAAAGACCGAATTGCACTCATCGGACCGAACGGGGCTGGAAAATCAACATTGATGAAGTGCATTGCGGGAATCGAACACGTCAACAAAGGCAATATTTCATACAAAAAAGAGTTATCCATCGGCATGCTGGATCAAATTCCTGATATCGAGGATGGATTGACCGTCGAAGACGTGCTAAAGCAATCGTTTGTTGAAGTGTACGAAATCGAACAACAATTGAAACAGGTTACTGAAAAAATGGCGGATCCTGATGAACAAGAGCATCTTGAAAAGCATATCAACAAATTCAGTAAACTGCAGAACCGCTTGGAAGAAGTAAATGGTTACGCAGTCGATTCGAAAATCAAAGGGGTTTTGCATGGACTTGGGCTGGAACTTTTGAGCGATAAGCCTTTCCGATCCTTGAGCGGTGGGGAACAGACGAAAGTCGGACTCGCTGCAATCTTGCTTGAAGAACCCGATCTGCTTTTACTCGATGAGCCGACGAATCATCTCGATATGGAAGCACTCGACTGGTTGGAGGAGTACATCCGTCATTATGATGGGGCGGTCGTCATCATTTCTCATGACCGTTATTTCCTCGATGCGGTTGCTACGAAAACAATTGAGATAGACTCAGGTATCATCGAGGAATATAAAGGGAATTATTCAACTTTCGTAAAAGAAAAAGAAAAACGTTTGATGCTGGAATTCCAGGCATATCAGGATCAGCAGAAGAAAATCAAAAAAATGAAAGAAGCGATTAAACGGATGCGGGAGTGGGCGATACGGGCTGACAATCCGAAGATGCACAAGCGCGCTCGGAATATGGAACGGGCACTGGAACGGATGGATAAGATCAATCGTCCCAGGCTCGAACGGCAAACAGCAGACCTAGGGTTCAAATCCGCCAAACGAAGTGGGAAGGATGTAGTCATTTTCGAAGACATCACAAAGGATGCCGGAGACCGCATGTTGTTTGGAAATTTGAGTATGCTGCTTCAATACAGGGAACGTGCTGCGATCATCGGTAAAAACGGGGTCGGCAAGTCGACGATCCTCCGTTTGATTTTAGGGGAAATCGAAGCTGATCATGGAAATGTACGTATCGGAGCATCGGTCAAGATCGGTTACTTGTCGCAAAAAGGACTGACAGGTTACGAAGACTGGACCGTCCTCGATGCCTATCGGGATATCGCAAAGGTTGATGAAGGAGAAGCCCGCTATCGGCTTAGCCGGTTCCTGTTTTTCGGAAAAGACGTTTTTCAACAAGTGAACAAGTTGAGCGGTGGGGAGCGGACACGATTACGATTAGCGCAAATGATGTCCGAGAACTATAATCTGTTGCTGCTTGATGAGCCGACGAACCATCTCGATATCGAATCGCGAGAGGCACTGGAAGAGGCGCTGGAAGGGTTTCAGGGTACAATTCTAGTCGTGTCGCATGACCGGTACTTTTTGAACAAACTGATCGATCGGACTTACTGGCTGGAAGACCAGCATTTGAAAAACTACATCGGCAATTATGATGCCGCAAAAGACAAAAGAATGCAACAGAATTGAGTATAAGGGAGGGGCTGGCACATGGTGTCGGTCCTTTTTTAGTACTTAAAGAAAGTCAAAATACTTTCTTCAGTATCAGATCAACTAAGACTTGACCTTCGCAAGGCTTGGTATCGCCATGGTTTGGCGTTCTGAGTACATGAAAAAGCGAAAAACGGGATTTGATGTACTCAGGGAAGCGTTCTGAGTACATGAAAAAGTGAAAAACGGGATTTGATGTACTCAGGGAATCGTTCTGAGTACATGAAAAAGCGAAAAACGGGACTTGGTGTACTCAGGGAATAGTTCTGAATACATGAAAAAGCGAAAGTCGGGATTTGATGTACTCAAAGAGGTTTTCATATGTTAGTTCGGGCACGAAAAGCATGAAGTAAGTGAATTGTTAATAATTTACATTATAAAACTCTAGTTTGTGAAAAACGAATCTTTCTAACCTAGAAAACAGCGAAAACGCAAAATGACCTACAGAAAGCTCCCTAGTCGCGGGATGAACCATGAGATATCCCAAGACCTCCCCCCTGACACTGGAAAAAATTCTCACCTCCCCACTGTTGCATACAGAACCTATGTTCGCATATAATAATAAAAAATGGAGGGGTGAGCATGAGAAGGATGTTAATTCGATCGTTTGAACAAAAGAAGCCTGTTGAAATCGTTTATCTATCCAATGATGGCACGATTACACAGCGTATGGTCTGGATCACATCGATCACAGAAACGACGATGACAGGATATTGTTCCTTAAGAAAACAGACTCGGACTTTCAGCATCGATCGGATTCTTTCAGCACGCATGCTTCCATTGCGGAAAAATAGAAATAACAACGCTGGATAAGGAGGGGCATAGATTCATGTATGCGACAAAAGAGGAAAGCCTGCTTATCGATCGTTTCATTCTATACCCGATGTTATTGACAATCCTCAATCGGGATATACAAATTTTCCAACGTTCTCCATTCAAATTCACCCAGCCTTATGTTCTCTGGATTGAAAATAGGATGACAGAAATTTCAAATGAACTTCATCACATCCGAAAAGAAATGAAAGCGAAGAACATCAAAGTATCTTTTCATCAGAGGTATGAGGATACATCAGAATATAACATCATCGTCCGCGGCTATCATGAAGTCATCAAATATTCCAACTTCCACCTTCGGAATCAAGCGGAACTGACACTCCAACGACTTTTCTTGGACCAAGCATGGAAAGAACCGAGCACAGGCAATTTACAGTGACGGTGCTTCAATGCTTCAGAATCAGTTGTACAAGGTGGTGGCTTCGGAAGCAATACACCGCATGAAGGAAAAGCAATTGCTTTATCGAGGAACTATGGCCCTCCCTACGTCGGGGTTTATCTTTGCCTGGTTTTCTTTAACAAACCTTAAAACCTACAAAAGCATACAAAAACATGAGATAATAGAAACTATGATTGTGAGGATTCGGAAAGGGGAAATGTACATGTCGGTCCGATTTTTGGTCGGAAGATCCGGTAGTGGCAAAACGACAATCTGTTTAGACGAAATGAGGGAACAGTTACATACTAACCCAAGAGGGAAGCCACTCGTCATGCTCGTACCTGATCAAATGACCTTCCAAATGGAATATGAACTGGTAAAAACACCTGGACTTGGCGGAATGATACGTGCACAGGTGTTTAGTTTTTCCCGCCTCGCTTTGAAGGTTCTCCAGGAAGTGGGGGGATTGACACGTTATCACCTGAATTCCACAGGAATGAATATGTTATTGCGAAAAGTCGTTGAAAAGCAAAAGGATCAACTCATCTTGTTCCACAAGTCATCGGAACAAAGCGGTTTTTATGAACTGCTAGAAGAGATGATTACGGAGTTCAAACGCTATTGTTTAGGGGCAAGTGACATAGAAGAGTTGGAAAACACACTGATGGGCGAGCAAGATGATCGTAGCCTTTTAATAGATAAACTGCATGATTTACATATCATTTACAATCAACTGGAAGAATTACTTGCTGATAAATACGTAGATTCAGAGGATTATTTGCGTTTGCTGGAGGAACGGATGCCGGAGTCAGGGTTTTTCGAGGGCTGCGAGGTGTGGGTCGATGGATTTCACAGTTATACGCCGCAAGAGCTTGGTGCGCTGCGGACTTTGATGAAAAAAGCGGATCGCATGACGATCACGTTGACGATGGATGATACGAACGATAATCCACCATCGGATCTGGATCTGTTCCGAATGACGGTGACTACTTACCAAAAGCTGAAGGAAATTGCTGAAGAAGTGGGTATCGAAGTCGAAACAGTCCAAAAGCTCGAACAGAAACCACGCTATGAAGAATCGCCTTCGATCAGACATCTGGAAAATTATTATCATGAGCGGCCAGTCGTCCCTTTTTATGGTGATGAATGTTCTGTCCAGCTCAGCGGTGCGGTCAATAGAAGGGCAGAGATCGAAGGGATTGCAAGAGACATTCAAGAGCTCGTCCAGAAAAAAGGGTATCGGTATCGTGACATTGCAGTTCTTGTGAGGGATCCGTCTTCCTATTCGGATTTATTGAATACATTATTCGAAGATTACGAGATTCCGTATTTCCTTGATCAAAAGCGATCGATGCTGCATCATCCATTGATTGAATGTATCCGATCGAGTTTGGATATCATCCTTCAAAACTGGCGATATGACGCTGTATTTCGCTGTGTCAAGACAGATTTGCTCATGGATCAGGATAGTGCGACCCAGGATTTCCGTGAGCAGGTCGATTTGATGGAGAATTATGTGTTGGCACATGGAATCCATGGTAAAAAGAAGTGGACAAGCAATGAGAATTGGATTTATCGGAAGTTCCGTTCACTGGATTTCAACTTCGGAAGTCAAACTGATGAAGAACTGGCTAAGCAGCGCCTCATAAATGACGCGAGACAAAAGGTAGCGGATCCGTTATCGAGATTGGAACGGGATTTGAAAGCAGCTGAAAATGGAAAGGCACTATGTGAAGCGTTGTTCCTTTATCTTGAGTATCTGCAGGTACCTGCAAAACTTGAGGAATGGCGTTATCAGGCAGAAAAAGATGGAAACCTGAGCCTTGCGAGAGAGCATGATCAAGTGTGGAGTGCGGTCATCGATCTATTGGAACAAATGGTTGAAATCGTCGGGAATGAACCGTTGAGTCTCGAATTGTTCAGCAAGATGCTTGATACAGGTCTTGAGTCGATGCGTTTCGCACTCGTACCTCCGGCTATTGATCAGGTATTGATTGGAAGCCTGGATCGTTCCAGGTTTTACAAAGTGAAATGCAGTTTCATCATCGGTGTCAATGATGGTGTTTTGCCAGCAAAACCTACAGAGGATGGAATTCTATCTGAAGATGACCGTGAAGCGCTTGTAACAATCGGTGCAGAGATGGCTCCGACTGCACGCGAAAATCTGCTGGATGAGAATTTCCTCATCTATATGGCTTTGTCGAGTGCATCGGATCATCTATATATCTCCTACCCGTTAGCAGATGAAGAAGGGAAGTCCCTTGTTCCGTCGATTCTCATCAATCAGCTGAAAGAATTGCTTCCGAAGCAATCTGAACGTCTATTGATGCAGGAACCGAGTGAAAGCGATGAATCAAATGCCCGGTTCATCGTCCGCCCTGGAAGGACGCTATCATTCCTGACTGTACAATTGCGTCAGTGGCAGAAGGGCTATCCGATTGCAGAGGATTGGTGGCATGTATACAACTGGTTCGTCGAGAGTGAAGAGTGGGATGCAAAAGCGAGACGGACGATCCACAGTCTCTTTTACCAAAATAAAACGGAAAGCCTTAAGGGTGAAACGAGTAAGGAGTTGTATGGCGATCACCTGAAAGCGAGTGTCTCGAGGATGGAGAAGCATCAGTCCTGCCCATTCTCGCATTTTGCCAGCTATGGTCTGAAACTCGAGGAAAGACAGATGTTCAGACTTGAGGCGCCGGATATCGGACAGTTATTTCATGCTGCGTTGAAGGAGGTCTCTGATTATCTGCAACAGCGGGGTATTGATTGGAGAGAGCTCTCTGCAGCGGATTGTTACCGTATTGCTGGAGAGATGGTCGAAAAGCTTGCACCACGCTTGCAAAGCCAGATTCTATTAAGCTCGAACCGCTATCAATATATCAAGAGGAAATTGAAAAATGTCGTTGGAAGAGCTTCTTACGTACTCAGCCAACAAGCGAAGGCGAGCGGGTTTTCACCAGTGGGTCTTGAGCTCGGGTTTGGCAACTCAGATAAAATCCCGCCTTTGAAATACACGCTGCCGAATGGGACGACGATGGAAGTGATCGGTCGGATTGATCGGGTCGATGCAGCCACCAATCAAGATGGATTGTTCCTCCGTGTCATCGACTATAAATCAAGCCAAAGAGGATTGAATTTGTCTGAGGTATATTACGGAATCGCACTACAGATGCTTACCTACCTGGATGTGGTGATCACCCATTCGGATCGTTGGCTTGGTAAAACCGCTGACCCGGCAGGTGTGCTGTATTTCCATGTACACGATCCCGTCCACTCATCGAAAAAGCTTTTGACACTCGATGAAATCGAAAAAGAGCTTTTCAAGAAGTTCAAGATGAAAGGCTATGTGCTTGAGGATGAAGACGTCGTCCAGCTGATGGATGAAAGTATAGATGGACACTCTGAAATCATCCCTGTAGCGACAAAAAAAGATGGCAGTTTCCGTAAAGGATCATCACTCATGAACAGAGAGCAATTCAATGAGGTACGTTCATATGTCCGTTCGATGATCGGTTCAATCGGGACGGATATCACGAACGGAAATATCGATATCGCGCCATATGAAATGCAAAAACGGACACCTTGTACGTTCTGTTCGTTCCGATCGGTGTGTCAGTTCGATCACTCATTGGAAGAAAACAACTATCGACTATTGAAGAATATGAAAGACGATGACCTGTTTGATCGAATTAGAAAGAAGGGGGGGGATCAGAATGCGTGAAGTCATTCCAAAGCCTGAAGGGGCACAATGGACCGATGAACAATGGCATGCCATCACAGCGAGAGGGGAAGATATCCTGGTCGCAGCTGCAGCGGGCTCAGGAAAGACAGCTGTTCTCGTGGAACGGATCATCAGAAGGCTGACGGACCAGGACGGTGTCGATGTCGACCGGTTATTGATCGTGACATTCACCAATGCAGCAGCAGCTGAGATGAGGAAACGGATCGGAATCGCGCTCGAGAAAGCATTGAAGGAAAAGCCTGGTTCCCTTCACTTAAGACGACAGCTGACATTGCTGAACAGAGCTTCGATTTCCACCCTCCACTCTTTCTGTATCGAAGTTTTACGAAAGTATTATTATCAGTTGGATCTGGACCCGAATTTCAGGATTGCAGATGAGACAGAAGCAGAATTGATTCGTCAGGAAGTCCTGGAAGAACTTTTGGAAGAGGAATATGGGCGTGAAGATAATGAGCCGTTCTTCGAATTAGTCGACCGGTTCAGCAATGACCGTGGTGATGATGAAATCCAGAACATGATCATCCGCTTGTTTGATTTTTCCCGCAGTTATCCATGGCCGGAACAGTGGCTGGAACAAATGGGTGGAAAATATTCGAAAAGCGAACAGGTGGAAACAATCGAAGAGCTTTCGTGGACGAATGAATTGGTCCAGGATGTCCAGTTGCAGTTGCGCGGAATGCTTGAATTGTTGGAACAAGCGAAGCAATGGGCACTCCTTCCAGGCGGTCCAGGTCCCTATTACGATACGTTGGTCGAAGATGAGCAGATGGTCCGTCATCTAATTGAAGCCGGCGCTGTGTCATGGCAGAAGGTGTATGAGACGTTCCAGGAATACAAATTTTCACGTTTGAAGGCGTGTAAAGGGGACGAGTACGACGAAGCTCTGAAAGAACGGGTCAAATCGATAAGAGATCGTGTGAAAAAGCAAGTGGAAGGTCTTCAGGTAGAGTTGTTCAGCCGTTCTCCGGAATCGTTCATCAACCATATCCGGGAACTCGCTCCAGTAATGTGGACATTGATTAAGCTGGTAAAAAGCTTTTCAGTCCGTTTCAAGTCCGCAAAGAAAGAAAAAGGACTCGTGGACTTTTCCGACTTGGAACATTTTTGTCTTGAGGTCCTGACAGGGGAAGGGTCATCAGAAAAACAGTTGATTCCTTCCCAGGCAGCACAGGAATACCGCCAAAAATTCATTGAAGTCCTCGTCGATGAGTATCAGGATACGAACCTTGTCCAAGAGTCGATTGTCCAACTCGTCACGAAGGAGAAGGAAGATGGATCGAACCTCTTCATGGTCGGGGATGTGAAACAGAGTATCTATCGTTTCCGTCTCGCTGAACCGACTTTATTTTTAGATAAATATAAGCGTTTCTATGAATCGGACACTGGGGAAGGTGTGCGCATCGACTTGTCTAAAAATTTCCGGAGCCGCCGGGATGTAATCGATAGTACGAACTTCCTGTTCAAACAGATCATGAATGAAACTGTGGGTGAGATCGAGTACGATGAAGCTGCGAAACTGCGTCTAGGAGCGGACTATCCTGAGAATGAACAGGCGGCCACAGAATTGGTTCTGATCGATCGAAGCGATGAGGATGAGGCAGACGATGATATTGAAAATCTCGAATCGATACAGCTTGAGGCTCGCTGGATGGCCAACCGGATCAAACAATTGATCGGTCATAATGAAGAACAGCAGCCTTATCAGGTGTATGACGGGAAGTTGAAACAATACCGCCCGATCGAATACCGGGATATCGTAATTCTTTTGCGCTCGACTTCTACCACAGCCCCTATTCTTCAGGAGGAGTTCAAAAAGCAAGGTATTCCTGCTTATGCGGACTTATCAACAGGCTATTTCGAAGCGGTCGAAGTGTCGGTCATGCTGTCGTTACTTCAGGTCATCGATAACCCCTATCAGGACATCCCGCTTGCTTCAGTACTTCGTTCTCCGATCATCGCATTGACGGGTGAGGAACTGGCGGGAATACGGATTGCTGATAAAAAAGGCTCGTATTATGAAGCGGTCATGGCTTTTATGAAACAAGCGGAGTCATCGCCTGTTTTGGAGAAAGTGGAATTTTTCTATAAAAAACTGCAAGAATGGCGGACGAAAGCACGTCAAGGGGATCTGTCCGATCTTATCTGGCAGATCTACCGCGAAACGGGTTACTACGATTATGTAGGTGGAATGCCGGGAGGACAGCAGCGCCAGGCAAACCTGCGGGCTTTATATGATCGAGCAAGACAATATGAAAATACATCATTCCGTGGATTATTCCGTTTTCTAAGATTCATAGAACGGATGAGAGATCAAGGAAAGGATCTAGGAACAGCAAGGGCCCTGGGCGAACAGGAAGATGTTGTCCGGATCATGACGATCCACAAGAGTAAAGGGTTGGAATTTCCGATCGTATTCCTTGCGAACCTGAACAAACGGTTTAATGAAATGGATTTGAAAGGTGGATTCCTCCTTCATAAAGAAATCGGATTCGGAGCAAAATTCATGAATCCGATGCACAGGATCAGTTATCCGACATTGCCTCAACTTGCTATCCAAAAACGCCTCCGGATGGAGATGGTGGCCGAAGAGATGAGGATCCTTTATGTTGCATTGACACGTGCCCAGGAGAAACTGATTCTGCTCGGGGCAGTTCGGGATCTTGATAAACAAGTGACGCAGTGGGAACACCTCGTCTCTCGAAAAGGGTGGTTATTGCCTGACTTCGAGAGGGCATCAGCGAAATCATATCTGGATTGGATCGGTCCTGCTGTCATCCGCCATCCGAGCATGGAGTTATTACGAAACAAGGTAGGAAACGGTACTGTGATTGATGAAGACCTCACCCAGTCCGAGCACCGATGGACGCTATCCCTCTTACCATCCCGGGATATCGTCGTGACGGATGAAGGGAAAGAAGAGGATAAAAGTGCACGTCTTGAACAGATCAAATCATGGGAGCCGGTTAATGCGGTCGGGGTGAGCGATGTGACAGAATCCTTGTCCTGGCGATATCCGTATCAACTCTCGGAAAGACATATGTCCAAGCAGTCTGTCACGGAATTGAAACGAAACCTGGAAACGCGAGACGAATACGGCGATACATCGTTTGTCCGGCAATTCCATAATTCACTCGGAGAACGTCCTAATTTCATGCAGGAAAAATCATTGGACGCCGCAGAGCGTGGAACGGCGATGCACCTTGTCATGCAGCATTTGACAAAGCCTGAAAACATATCGAAGGAAACGATTGTTGAGACTGTCGCGAAGCTTGTCAATGACGAACTGCTGACCGAAGAGCAAGCAGATGCGATTGATGTTGGTTCCATCGAGCTCTTTTTCAAATCTGAACTCGGTGAACAGATACAAAATTGTACATCTGTCCATCGTGAAGTTCCGTTCAGTCTTGCGTTACCTGCTGGAGAGGCCTATTCTGATTGGTCCGGCCCCCTTGATGAACACGTCCTCGTCCAGGGAGTGATGGATTGTGTGATCGAAGAGGACGATGGCTTCATTTTGCTTGACTATAAGACAGATGCTATCAAAAATCGATTCGAGAATTTCGAGAAGGCACGTCCAGTTCTAGAGCGACGATATCAAGTCCAACTTGAACTGTACGCAAATGCGATTGAACAGATCTGGAAAAAACCGTGCAAACAGAAAAATCTATACTTTTTTGATGGTGGACATCTACTCCGTCTGCCATGACAAGGGGGAAACAATGAGATTACTTCATACTGCCGATTGGCATCTCGGAAGGACGCTTGAAGGAAGAAACCGACTTCCGGAGCAGGAACAATTTTTAGAAGAATTGTGTGACATCGTCAAGGACCAAAAAGCGGATGTCGTGTTGATGGCTGGTGATGTATTTGACACGGTCAATCCCCCTGCGGCAGCTGAACAATTATTTTATGAATCGATGGCGAAGTTGACGAAGGATCAACAATGTAAGGTGATCATCATCGCAGGGAACCATGATAATCCTGATCGATTGAGTGCCTCCGGTCCACTCGCCGCAATGCATGGAATCACCATCATAGGGTATCCGACGATCCAACCACTCTGTTTTGGAATCGAGTCAACTGGAGAAAGATTGAAACTAGCCGGACTTCCATACCCATCAGAGTCCCGATTGAAAGAGGTTCTGTCTGATTCCTTTGATGAGGAAACATTGAGGAATGCCTATGATATCCGTATTGAAAAATTGTTCGATGAACTGTGCGGGAATTTTGATACAAACAGTGTGAATATTGCGATGAGCCACATTTATGTTGCTGGAGGGCGTGAAAGTGAGTCGGAGAGACCGATTCAAGTAGGAGGGGCTTATACAGTATCGGCGAATGCCCTTCCTTCAAACGTTCAATATACGGCACTCGGACATCTGCATCGTCCCCAAACGATCCATCGGTCCAACAGTCTGGCAAGGTATTCAGGTTCACCGCTTTGCTATAGTTTTTCTGAAGCAGGGCAAACGAAATCAGTCACCATCCTTGATATCGAACCAGGCTCTGAGCCAAAAATGGAGGAAATCTTGCTATCCTGCGGTAAACCATTGGTACGATGGAAAGCAGATGAAGGCTTGATCCAGGTCCATCGCTGGCTTGATGAAAAGAAGGACCCTAATGCGTGGATCGACCTGGAAGTTCATGTGAAGGATACATTGAGCATGGAACAGATCCACCATCTTCGGACTGCCCATAGTGGATTCATCCATATCCGGCCAGTATTTGAAGAGATGGAAGAGTTGAGTAAGAATACAAGGACCTCTGATCTTCCGATTGATGAGTTGTTCACACGCTTTTATGAACGACAGACGAACGGTGGAACGCCTGATGAACAGACAGTGAAATTGTTCATGGAACTGATCCACGAAAACGAAGGGGGCGTATAAGAATGAGACCTATACACCTCTCTGTAACAGGTTTACATAGTTTCCGCGAAAAGCAAGATGTCGATTTCCAAACCCTCTGTGAAGGAGGCGTGTTCGGGATTTTCGGACCGACTGGAAGCGGAAAGTCTTCCTTGTTAGATGCAGTCACATTAGCCCTTTATGGGAAAATCGAACGTGCAGCGAATACGATCCAGGGGATCATGAACCATGCAGAAGATCAACTGCATGTCAGCTTCACATTCGAATTAGGGAAAGAACATTCGGCAAAACGTTACCGGGTTGAACGCACCTATAAAAAAGGAAAGAATGAATCGATCCGGACGAGTACTTGCCGTCTGATCGAAGTTATCAACGAGGAAACGACGGTCCTTGCTGATAAAGAAAGGGATGTGACGTCTCAGGTGGAATGCATCTTAGGGTTGACCCTCACAGATTTCACACGTGCGGTCGTCTTGCCTCAAGGGAAATTTGCCGAGTTCCTCTCGCTTAAAGGTGCAGAAAGACGGCAGATGCTGCAACGTCTCTTTCATTTGGAGAAATACGGTGATCATCTGAATCAACGTCTCAAACGGAAAACTGAAGATACCACCATGGTTTTAAAAGAGATTGCAGCTGAACAGCAGGGATTAGGAGATGCCTCGAAGGAAGGAATCATCGAACTTCAGAACAAACTTGAAGATGCACTCCAGATAGTAAAACGTCGAAACCTCGAATTGGATAAGAAGGAAGTGCAATTCGAGCATTACCGCCAAATCTGGGGTTGGCAGGAAGAGCTTGATGAAGTAAAACGGAAACTCGCTGCTCTGGATGAAAAAGCGCCTGAAATCAAGGTGCTTGAAGAGAAACTGAAGCTATCGAGAGAAGCAGATTCCTTGTTTCCGGTCGTTGAAGAGCTTGAATCGATCCTTAATGAAAAGCAATCGTGGACATCGAAGAAGGCTGGACTCGAACAAGAAACCGGACAATCGAAGAAACTCGTAGAGGAAATACAACATCAGTTCCGTTCGATCCAGAAGGAACGATCTGATCATGAACCTATTTTGTATGAACGGCTTCAACAATTGAAATATGCAAAAGAACTCGAAGGCGACTATGAACGGGAAGCACAATCCCTCTCGCGTGAAATGACTGAATTTGCTGAAGCAAAACAAGAACTGGATAAAGTAGCAACAGAACTTGATAAGCTCAAAGCTACAAAACAAAAAGCAATCGATCGACAAGCGGAAATCAAGTCAAGCATCGAAAAGAAAACGGTTCCGATTGATGAACGAAATCGATTACGGGATGCACTCGCATTGAAACACGAAATCGACCACTTAGACGGAACGAAAGCTGAATTGAAAAATGAACAAAAGAAGATAACGGAGATTGAACAGAAACTGAAAGTTGAAATAGAAAGACTTGAAAAGCAGAGGAAGAATGTAAAACGGAACATCAGTTATCTGCTGCAGCATACCGAGTCGATGTTCAATCGTGTTTGTGAACATGAGCGGGTCATCGAACGTGCCAAACATTCAATCGAACAATCCTTGAAGGATGCGATCGAAAGGCAGAAGGATGAGGAAGTCCATACATTAGCTGTTCAGATTGCTCAAGAGTTGAGAACTGGAGAAGCTTGTCCTGTGTGTGGAGCAAAGGAACACCCTGCTCCAGCTGGAGAAACAGGGGACAGCGAAGATCATCGAGAAGCAGTTGCTGAATTGGAAACGTTCTTCAAAACATTGAAAGATGAAGAAGTAGCTGTCCATTATTGTAAAAAAGATCTGGAACATCTCTTTGAAGCGGTACAAGATTATGTGCAAAAAGGTGAGTTCAGTGATAATGAAATCGCAGCAACCACTTTCGATCCAATCGAGAACGGTCTCCAAACGATGGAAGACTTGAAGAATTATTTGCGATTACTTCAAACAGAAACAAAAGGATTTAAGCAAGATGTGATTGAACTTAAAGAAAAACGTGTAGTATACACGGCTTCATATGCAGATTACGATAAAAAGTTGGTGGAGAACACCGTAACCTTGAATACGTGCAAGCGTGATGCTTCCAAGGTCGAAGAGAAGTTGAAAGAAGTTTATCGAAAAGCTGAAGAGCATGGAAAGCGCTGGAACGATGCATTCAACACCTATGAAATGGATCAACTCCAACAATTGCAAAAAGAAATGGATCAGAAAGAACAAGAAGTTGAGGATTTGAACCGGCGATATGACAGAAGTATATCTTATTTGGTCGAGGTAGATGGGACAATCACACAAAACACTGAAGACTATCAGTCACTTAAACAGAATGTAACTGAGCTCACTTCCAGCGTGTCGAGTAAGGAAAAACGGTGTAAAGAGCTCAAGGAAAAACTTGAAGATATTTGTGGCAATGAAAAAGCAGAGAAGCTTCATAAGGATGTCCAGGCTCAGTTGGACGAATTGAAACAAAAGGAACAACAAGTCCAGGAGCAGACTGAACTTGAAAGTAAGAAACTTCAAAAGTTGGAACAGGACCTTGAAGTTGCAAAATCGACCTTACAAAACATTGAAGAACGATTGACGAAAGCCCGAGAAAAATGGGAGCAAAAAGTGAAGGAAATGCCATTTAAAACGACTGAAGAAGTTAAAGATGCGCTTATCCCGGCTCAAAAACAGAACATTTGGGAAGGTGAGATCAAGCAATACCACAAACAAAAGCAGAATCATCAGCATGATCAAAAACGACTGCTTGCCCATTTGAATAACAAAGAAGTCAGTATCAATGAATGGGAACAAGTCCAAGAAGAGCTGAAGCATGCCAAACTGGAGAAAGAAGCGGCGCTTTCTGAAAAAGCAAAACTCGAATCAGCTTTAACTGATATGAAAGCAAGAGCAGAAAAATTCGCAAGTTTAGAAGAAAAGCGTCTGAAAAAAGAAGAGCTTTCTGAGAGGCTCGGAAAATTACAAGCAGTCTTCCGTGGGAACAGCTTTGTCGAATTCATAGCTGAAGAACAATTGAGCCAAGTGGCACGGGATGCGTCACAACGACTCGGTGAATTGACAAGACAGCGTTATGCTTTGGAAGTGGATTCCACAGGTGGATTCGTCATACGTGATGATGCCAACGGAGGCGTCCGTAGACCTGTCACCTCATTGTCAGGAGGAGAAACCTTCTTGACTTCCCTGGCGCTTGCATTGTCTTTATCAGCCCAAATCCAGTTGCAAGGTGAATATCCATTGGAATTCTTCTTCCTTGATGAAGGATTCGGGACGCTTGATCAATCACTGCTGGATACTGTGATTTCTGCTTTGGAACGCCTTCAAATGCAGCAAGTATCAGTCGGAGTGATCTCCCACGTACCTGCGCTCCGTGCTCGGCTGCCAAGAAAATTGATCGTTACCCCGGCGACACCATCAGGAAAAGGAAGCAGTGTAGCAATCGAGACTTTATGAGTTTGTCAGGATTGGCCGAAAACGGTCAATCCTTTTTTTACATTGAAGGAAGTCTTTATACTTTCTTCAATGTAAGGGCAACTAAGCTCAGCCTGCGCTAAGGCTTGCCTTTGCAAATATTCTTTATGGTTTTGTTGAAATCCAGTAGTTCGTAACGGACACCAGAGCCCCTATTTGTGAAAAAGAACATAGTTTGGTAATGATTATGAAGTGGCCTCTTATGTCCGCTAATTTGAAAACATGATGTTTAAAAGGAGGTCTCTCATGTCCGTTAAGATGTTCATCACATTACCTGAGCTCTTTCAGTGATAAGGGGAACATGCGTGAGATAGTTTTTGTGTAACCAAAACGACTATATTTTTATACTGGTTTAATGAAAAATACGCTATATTCAGTACGATTTTTGGAGAGGATGGTTTTATATCACAAAAACAGAGGAGCCTTTTCTAATGGAAATATTCATGGATTCAGTCAAAGTGATCGGCCGTATCATCACTATCCTCCCCTTCATGTTGTTCATCACTCTTTATATGGGAAAAAGATCGATTGGAGAACTCCCGGTGTTCGATTTCCTTGTTATTTTAGTTTTAGGAGCTGTCGTCGGAGCCGATATTGCTGATCCGAACATCAATCATATTCATACGATTGTCGCGATGATCATGATCGCTCTTCTCCAAAAATTAATCGTCTATCTGAAAATGAAGAACCGTAAGCTTGGAAAGATAATGACCTTTGAACCCGCTGTTGTGATTTATAACGGGCAATTTCTCTATGAAAAAATGAAAAAGGAAAAATATGCAATTGATAATATCCTTCAGATGCTGCGTGATAAGAATGTCTATAACATAGAAGACGTGGAAATTGCGATCATAGAAGCGAACGGTGATTTATCTGTAAAAATGATTCCTTCTAAAGAGGGTGTTACGAGAGAAGATTTGAAGATTGAAGGAGAAACCGCGAACTTTGAAATACCGATCATTTTGGATGGGGAAATCCAGTTGGATCTATTGAGGTGGTTGAATAAGAATGAACTATGGTTAGAAGAGATGCTTGCAAAAAGGGATATTACTGATGTGAAGACTGTCTTCTATGGAGCATATAACCGGAAGGGGGAGTTATTTCTTTCACTAAAGAACGGAACCAATCCGGATATTCCTCCTATTGCTCATTGACAACAAGTTCCTGTCGTAAGACTTTAATCCTGTAACTGAATTTTCTGATGTAAAAACAAGGATATTGCAAAAAAATATCGAAGTTTAGCAGAACCAGATGCCAATGTATTCTAGTCAACAAGAAATGAAAAATAATTTTTGGCAAAATTCATTGGAAAAATATGATATCATTTGAGAAATCTGATAGGATAGATTATGTCATCATGTTCGATACAAGAGGGGGAATATCGGTTGGAGCATCAGGTACAGGTTTGGAAAGGGTTGTTCAGTCCGCAAGAAACATTACATACATTAAGAGAATCCACATCCATCAAAGGTTATAGATTCAGAGTTTTGATCCTATTATTGTGCAGTTCGATCGTATTCGGTTTTCTTTTATACATAAGTGCACCTGAATGGTTGAAGATGCCAGAAGCAACCGCCATGCAATTGACGGCTGAACAAAAACAGGCAGCTTCGATTTTCATCGGCATCGGTGGAGTGATCAGTGGTTTAGCCTTACCATTCCTACTGATTGGAGCATCTGCATTATTATTCTGGGGATTCTTCCGGGATATCGGTTTTAAAAAGTTATTTGTTTTACATACGTATTTGTACGTCATCATTTTGATAGGAATAGCCGCGAACATTCCTTATATGCTAGCTTTCGGTTCCACTGAAATGTTGTCGCCATTCGGAGTCGGCCCGTGGGTCAATGCGATTACTGATAATGTATTTCTTACAAGCTTTTTCGGATGGATTACGATCTTCTTCATCTGGCATATCTATGCATCAATCAAACTGTTGATGGAAGCTTCGTTGAAATCGAAATGGTATGTATGGACTGTTTCGTTAGGATTACATCTACTATTCATCGTGATCGTCGCTGTCATCAATACCATGTACCATATGCAATTGAACGGATAGAATTGGGGGGCATCATGTTGAACCGGCACATGAAAAGAGCATTGATAGGACTACCGATCCTATTATTCATCATATTGAATACGTACCTGTTCCTTTTGAATGAATCATTGTTTGCCAGTGAAAAGCCATATGACCTGACGAAGATTGAACAACGTGATTTAAGGGAAACCATTGAAGCTGCGGGAATGTTCATACCGAAGGAAATACAGGAATTTTACTATGAACCTCACCGCGGGAATATTGAAGAAGTACTCGTTGAAGAGGGGGAAGAAATCTCTTCAGGAACAGAAATTTTAAAGTATCAAACAACAGATATTGAAAACCAAATAACAGCATTGGAAAATGAAATCGATGAGCTCGAGACAGAAAAGGATCATTATGAAGATCGTGAAACCATTTTACAGGAACAAATTCGTTCTGAGTCCAATAAAGAGGAAGAAGAGAAGAATGAGTCGACCATCTTCATGCTTGAACAACAGGAAGCGGATGCTGCTTATCAAGCTGATCGTGTTGATAGTCTCATCTCCAGCAAGGAAAGTGAAATCAGCCTATTGGAATCTCGATTAGACGAAAAAGTAGTCAAAAGCAATGTTGCAGGTACTGTCAAAAAGGTGAATAGGAATGCAGCATCGAGTGACCAACCCTTGGTCGTCATTTCAAGCGAAGATAATGTCCTTGTGAGAGCTTATCTTTCCGAAGACGAGGTTGTGCTATTAAGAGAAGGGGATGAAGTAGCAGTAAGCTCTCCCCGTGGTGAAGACAGAAAAGGGCAGATAGTGAAAATCGGCACACCTGATGAGGAAAATGAAGATCTGAAGTTCCCGGTGGATATCGAGGTTGAAACAGAAGCGGAAAACCGAGCTCCAGTAGGAAGCACGGTGAACATTACGTTTAAACCAGTCGCTGTTGAAGATGCAATAGCTGTTAAACATGAATGGGTCGTCCATGATGATGGTGAAGACCTTGTCCTGGTTGTGAAGAATGATCATATTGACAAAAGGAAAATCAGTGTCGGTTTCGAAAATGAAACCTATAAAGAAGTGACTAAAGGATTGAAGGCTGGAGAAACGATCGTTATGAAGCCGAATGTACTGTTAGTTGATGACATGGAGATTGAAACGAAAGATACCGGAAAAAAGAAGAAAGACAACAATGGTGAACCATCTACTGATGACCAAAATGGAGAAGAGCCTGCAGGAGGAGAGAATCCAGCTACAGACTCAAACGACCCGGAAATTGGACCAGATTCGAGTGAAGGTGATTCAGATAGTGTAGAACTTGATACAGAAAATGATGGGACCGAATAAATTTTAAAACCGGAATACTCACAAGAAAAGCATGTGGTTTCGTTAAAACCACATGCTTTTCTATACTTTCAGTAAGTTGGATTAGTAGTATGTTGATAGTTTATGATTTCAAGGGTTTCGTAGTGTTGTGAGCGGTCGTCCCAGCGTGACAAAATCCCTCGAGTCTTCGCTGGTACATATGAGATGGAAAGATCTTCACGGACGAACTGTCATTCAAAAGTCAAAAGTCATCCTGGTTTTTGCAGATTGGGAATCAGTCAAAAAGGTGACGTATACAAAACGAGTTGATGTTTCAAATTAGAAAAGCCATAACAAAAAGAAAAGGTGGCGTACATGAGATGAATCAAATAACTTTAAATAGATATGAAACAAAATATGATGCTGTTCTAAAGAACTTTTTCTTACCTGATGAACAAGCGCAATTTACCGGAATGCCATTAGAAATGCTCGTCAAGGCAAAAGACGATCCTGCAAGAAATCCAATCGTTATTTTAAAAGGAGCTCATCCTGTCGGCTTTTTTTTGCTTTGTACTGGTGAATTGGTTAAGGAATATACTTTAAATCAAAACGCATTACTTTTGATTGCCTTCTCGATCGATCTTCCCCAACAAGGTCGAGGTTATGCAAAAGAAGGTTTGAAAAAGTTAAGCAATTTCATTGCTGAAGATTTCCCAGATAAAAATGAAGTCGTGCTAGCTGTCAATTGCAAGAACATTCCAGCGCAAAAACTCTACGAATCGGTAGGGTTCTTGGATACAGGAAAACGGAAAATGGGGAAGATTGGAAAGCAAATGATTTTATCACTATCATTGTAATTTCCATACATGCAAAATTCAATGAAAAAACCGCCCTTAAGGACGGTTTCATACCATTTGAAGCGGCAGAATGTATAAGAGGATGGCGAAAAAGTGGGCGGCTGACCCTGCCAGGACGAACAGGTGCCAGACTGCATGGTGATAAGGGAACCCTCGCCAGACATAAAACACTGTACCGACTGTGTATAACACTCCTCCGATGATGAAAAGCTGCATTCCTGTACTTGGCATCGTCGTCATCAACGGCTTCCATGCAATCAATGCGAGCCATCCCATCACGATGTAAATGATGGTCGAGATGAACAGGAACCGTTTTACGAAGAAGGCTTTGAAAAACACACCGATGATTGCGATTCCCCATACCACCCCGAACAATGTCCAGCCGAGTGCCCCTTTGACGACGATGAAAAGGAAAGGGGTATAGGTTCCCGCAATGAAAATATAGATGGCAGCATGGTCGAAAATCTCGAAAAGATCCTTCGCTCTTCCTTCAGGGAAACTGTGAACCAGAGTTGAAGCGGTATACAATAGGAGCATTGAAGCCCCGTAGATGGAAAAGCTAACCACATGCCAGACTGATCCGTCCATTGCTGACATGACGACGAGAAATACGAGTCCGACGACGCTGAACAAGGCTCCGATTCCGTGTGTGATTGCATTGGCTATTTCTTCTTTCCGTGTATAGATATGGGTATTCGCCATTATAGTCCTCCTATGGTTTTAAACGATTTCCGTTATTTTCGTCTGCTCGTCATGAAGTGTGAACGAGGTTGCGGACTTCTGTTTCGGGTCGAAATAGACGATCAAGAGCGTATCCTTTCCTACAAGTTCATCATCTGTTAAAAACAAATTTAAATCAAAGGATAACCGTTCGATCATCACATGCTTATGCAATTCTTTTTCACTCAGATTAAGTTCTTTGAAGTCCCCTGACACTTTTTCAGGATGGTCAGCGAGAAATCGCAGATAAGTGGATTGCGTGGCCTTATCCATGGAAAAGTTCCACCACGGTTTTCTCGGCTTATGCTTTTGACGGATGAAATAGTCATACTTCATCAACCCTTCCACGATCTCGAGGTTAGGAATACCCCGGACACTTAGGAAGGAGTGGAGGCGTTTGAATAAATCCTCCAGTTGATGTCCGATCCTTGACCATCCACGCGTTTCCCAATAGTCTCCGAATTGCTGGAAGAAATCGAAGGCAGAAGGGAAGACGTGATCGATCAAATAACTGACGGTCGTGTCCATACGGTGGTCATTCCAAAACTTCTCCAGGACATCCTCCACACGCTTGATCTTGATGATTTCATCAAAACTTAGTACATTATTTCCAAGAATCTCATAGGGTGCTTTGTCCATATAAATATAATCATGGTTGTCCGCTCGGAGACGCATGCCAGTTCCTCTGAGCATTTTCAAAAAGCCGAGCTGTACTTCTTCGATGCGGAATTCAAATACATCGTTGAAGGTTTTCCGGAATGAGTCATAATTTTCTTCCGGAAGTCCAGCGATCAAGTCAAGATGCTGGACGATTTTGCCGCCATCACGGACGGTTGTCACTGTCCTTGTCAGCTTTTCGAAATTCTGGCGTCTTTCAACGAGGTCATTCGTATTGTCATTCGTGGATTGCACACCGATTTCGAATCGGAATAATCCTGCAGGGGCATGTTCATTCAAAAAATCGATGACTTCAGGACGCATGATATCAGCTGTGATTTCGAACTGGAAAACAGTACCCGGAAGGTGTTCTTTGATCAAGAAATCGAACATTTCGAGTGCATAATCCCTGCGGATATTGAATGTCCGGTCGACGAATTTGATGGTCCTAGCCCCATTCTCCATCAAGAAACGAATCTCTTCTTTCATCATTCCAATGTCAAAGTAACGGACGCCGACTTCAATTGAAGACAGGCAAAAGGAACAGGAATATGGACAGCCTCTGCTAGTCTCGATGTATGTGACCCGTTTAGAAAGCTGTGGCAGATCCTCTTCCACCCGGAAAGGGGACGGGACCGATTTGAGATCTAGTTTCGGTCTCGGACCAGTGCGGAATGGTTGCCCATTTTTCATGTATGCTATACCTGCTACAGATTCGACATCTTCTTCTTTTTCGAACGCCTGTAAGAGGTCTTTGAAGGTTTCTTCGCCTTCACCTACAACGATGAAATCGACATGCTCAAGCCGCTCCAGCCATTGTGGTACATCATAAGAGACTTCAGGTCCTCCGAGCACGATTTTTACATCAGGTTTGATCTTCTTCATCATTTCAATGATCGGAATCGTTTCTTCAATGTTCCAGATATAACAGCTGAAGCCGATTACATCAGGGTTTCTGGAATACAGATCACTGACGATGTTCATGACAGGATCTTTGATCGTATATTCAGCCATATCGATTTTGAAATCAGGCTCACAATACGTTTTCAAATACCTTAAAGCAAGGCATGTATGGATATATTTAGCGTTCAGGGTGCTTACGACTATGTTCATCTTTTTCACTCCACTTCGGTTAATGATAAACTTCGAATTTTTTCGTTACTCAGTTTTTCCAGTCCTCACGTAGTACATGGAAGCTACGATTCGCGAAGTATAAACATTATGCACCTGCGTCTACATGTGATCCTACCGGAGAAAGCTTCCTTGGTGCAAGGCAGCAATGATGTATTTCAAGTTAGTAGCCTACCTCAAACCATCGTGCCTCAAACTTCGACGTACAGGACGTACTAGTACCGGTGTTGTCATAGGACGTGACGTTTTTAACCGGTGCTTGTTTCTGATTAACCGAAAAATATAATTTATGTACTATTTAACAACTCATTTTATCACATTTTGGCAGTTGGCTTCACGTTTATTGTGAAAAGAGGAATTTTAAAAGGGGAAATGGAAGTATATACGAAGTTACGAGCGAAATGTTTTACAAAGGTGATCGATTAGCAGAAAATCAAATTAACACTAAAAAAGAAGGAGGGGTCTGATATGGAACGATTAACAGAAGAACAAGTATCCGTGCAGCTTCAAAATCTCGAAGACTGGAAACTGACCGATGAAAAATGGATCACAAAAAAATATCGATTCAAGAATTATCTGGATGGAATTGATTTTGTCAGTAAAATCGCTCGTCATTCTGAGGAAATCCAGCATCATCCTCTCATTTCCATCGATTATAAGCTTGTGACAGTCAAGTTGAGTTCCTGGCAGGCAAAGGGCCTGACAGAACTGGACTTCAAGCTTGCTGCTGATTATGACCGTATCTATGACCAATAGGAGGAAAATATGAAATTCATCTATGGAAATCACCAAAATGAACCGATAGTTGCTGTCCTTTTAGAGAATCAACCCGAAAAAGCACTTGATCTGACACATGCAGCATCTGTGTTGGAAGTCGATTTTCCGAATACACTGCTTGAAGCTGTCCAGCTTGGTGAAGACTTCGTCGAAAAGGTCGATGAGTTGCAGTCTCTTTTAAAAGAACAGGGAAACACTGAAAAGTACATTCTAGAACTCGATTCGATCGAACTGCTGGCTCCGATTCCAAGGCCGACGAAAAATATCTTTTGTGTAGGGAAAAATTATCTCGACCATGCACTTGAACTTGGTACAGAGGCAGATGTGCCGGAAGTACCGATGATTTTTTCAAAAGCGCCGACGACGGTAATTGGTCCGGAACAACCGATCATCATACCGACAGAGGTCACAACCGATATTGATTATGAAGGTGAACTTGCAGTCATCATCGGGAAAAAGGGAAAAGCGATCACTCGAGACGAAGCATATGACTATGTGTTCGGTTATACACTCATCAATGATGTAACCGCAAGAGACCTACAAAGTAGGCACAAACAATTTTTAATCGGAAAGAGCTTGGACGGAAGTTGTCCGATGGGACCGGCTTTGGTTCATAAATCTGCAGTCCCTGACCCTCATGATCTACATATAACAACTTACGTAAATGGAGAAACACGCCAGAGTTCTTCAACCTCAAAAATGATTTTCTCAATACCTGAATTAATCGAGGTACTATCGAAAGTAATGACACTTGAACCAGGAGACATCATCGCAACCGGCACACCTGCTGGAGTGGGAAAAGGATTCAATCCGCCTAAATTTCTGAAAGCAGATGATATTGTCAAAGTCGAAGTGGAATACATCGGTACCCTGTCGAACCCTGTACACAATGATGTTTAAAGAAACCCATCGAATGGAATTGTAAAAATAGTACACAGATTAGTTGATACGATCATTTTGAATAATGGAGGCGTTACGATGGATAAAGGTATTTTTATCAATAACGAATGGTCTGATTATGGTCTGGAAAAAGTCGAAGTAGTGAACCCTGCAACAGGTGAACGCGTCGGTACAGTTCCGCGAGGGGGAAAAAAAGAAGCAAGGATGGCTATTGATGCAGCCCACGAAGCATTTCCATCGTGGTCCAATTTGACAGCATATGATCGTGCGTCTTATTTAGAGAAGTTACATGATTTGATGCTTGAGCATGAGGATGAGCTAGCGAAGCTCATGACAGAAGAAATGGGCAAACCGCTGAAAGAATCGAAAGGTGAGGTCCAGTATGCGGCGTCATTCTTGAAGTGGTTTGCAGAGGAGGGGAAACGTGTCTATGGCAGAACGATTCCTGCTTCAAAAGAAAACAAACGAATGCAAGTGAACAAGCAGCCTGTCGGTGTCGTCGGTGCGATCACACCTTGGAACTTTCCGGCAGCGATGATTACTCGTAAGCTCGGCCCGGCATTAGCGGCAGGATGTACGTTCGTCGTCAAACCGCCGAATGAAACGCCACTGACTGCTGTACGTCTAGTAGAGCTTTGTCAGGAAGCAGGTATTCCGAAAGGTGTCGTCAACATCGTATCCGGGAAGTCCTCAGAGATCGGAGAGGAGCTTTTATCCAATCCGAAGGTCCGCAAAGTGACATTCACTGGCTCGACAGAAGTTGGAAAGCTATTGATGAAACAAGGGGCGGAACAGGTGAAAAATATGTCCCTAGAGCTTGGCGGACATGCTCCGATCGTCGTACTGGATGATGCAGACATCAAATATGCTGCTGAACAGACAGTGGCCTCCAAGTTCCGTAACGGAGGGCAGACTTGTATTTGCGGTAACCGGATCTATGTTCAAGAAAAAATTTATGATGAATTCATCGAAGAAGTTGTAGCCATTACAGAAAAGCTGAAGGTTGGCAATGGTCTTGATGATGAGACAGATATTGGCCCGATGATCAATAAAGATGCCTACGAAAAAGTCGAAAAACATGTGCAGAATGCAATCAAGCAGGGTGCAAAGTGCGTAGTAGGCGGAAAAGGACAAGAAGCTGCGAACGGAACGTATTATTACGAGCCGACGGTACTTATCGATGTTGAACCGAGCATGCTGATCATGAATGAAGAGACGTTCGGTCCTGTCGCTCCAATCCAGAAGGTGAAAACAGACGTAGAGGCTGTGAAGTATGCGAATATGACGCCTTACGGATTAGCGGCATACGTGTTCAGTGAACATTATAGCCGTGGATTGAAAGTGGTTGAAGCGATAAATTATGGTATTGTCGGCTGGAATGACGGGGTACCATCAGCTGCACAAGCGCCATTCGGAGGCATGAAACAGAGTGGGCTCGGCCGCGAAGGCGGAATTGAAGGAATCGAAGAGTATCTCGAAACGAAATACATCTCGATCGGCTTGAAAGAGTAGACCTTTAAATAGGGAAAGGATTGACCTGGCGGAGAAATGCCTGGTCAATCCTTTTCTTTTTCCGATTTTGGTGGTAATCCAAAACCAATATCCGCGTTAGTTTCCGACTGTTTACTTGAAAACAGCCCGATTCCGGACTTTGACGCTTTTTTCTTTTTCCACGTACAGTAAAGGTGAAGCTACGAGCATTAACGAAATGATCAAAGCGATATAGAAACCAGCTGTCACGATGTTTCCGGTGTTCGTGAGGATATAAAGACAACTCAATACTGCAATCAAACCTGCTGCACAATCTAAATAAATGCTAGGCTTCCGCTTTGAAAATAACATCGTTAGTACAAATACAGAGATGGCTGGTGCAAGAAGGATCACAAACAGCGAGAACATTTGCTCATCACTGATTTTCATGACGCCGAAACTGTTCAGCTGACTGGCAAGGGAAACTGTCTTGAATGGGAGAAGATATCCGATTACTGGAACAGTGGTGACGATGAAAGGTATTTTAAGCCATGGTAGTGCAAAGCTCACGAGAAGAGTGATATGTAACCAGACACGTACGTTTTTCATAGAAGACCCTCCAAAGTTGAAATTGAGATAAGCTACCATAGACATATTCAACTTCTCCTCAATTAAGAACTGACGAAGGTCCTGACATGTTGAAAATTATAGGCTATATTCGCAAACTATGTTACTTTTGCACTTAAAGAAAGTATAAAATACTTTCTTCAGTATAAGGGCAACTAAGGCTCGACCCACAAAAGGCTTGGTCTCGCCAAGTTTTCTTTAAAAGTCGTTGATTTCCACTCCAGCATACTCGCTTTCCGCGGGCACGGCCTCAGCCTCCTCAGAAACCACAGACCGCTTTCTTCCGGTGTCTTCGACTCGTGCTGATCCCGCAGGAATCTACGGATGTTGAATACGCTTTTCGTCTTTCATTTTCTGTAGGCAGTTATAGTTTTGTCCCATCCTCTCTTTAAATGCAAAAAAGAACAGGCACCAATGAGCCTGTTCTTCATCAAAATGTTTCTTTTATGCTTCTAATACTTCTTTTATCTTTCCGATCGCCCAATCGAGATCTTTTTTGTCGATCACAAGTGGTGGAGCGAAACGGATGACAGTTTCGTGCGTTTCCTTACAAAGCAATCCTTTTTCCTTCAATTGCTCACAATATGGACGTGCAGCTTCAGTCAATTCCACACCGATGAACAAGCCGCGTCCACGGATTTCTTTTATCATAGGATTGTTGATCTTCTTCAATTCTTCTTGGAAGTAGTTCCCCAATTCCAAAGAACGTTCTACTAACTTCTCTTCTTCAAGAACTTCAAGTGATGCGATCGAGACCGCACATCCCAATGGATTTCCACCAAATGTTGAACCGTGCGAACCTGGATTGAAGACACCTAAAATATCTTTATTCGCAGCCACGCAGGATATTGGGAATACGCCTCCCCCCAGCGCTTTTCCAAGGATATACACATCTGGCTCGACATTTTCCCAATCACATGCGAACGTTTTACCAGAACGTCCTAAGCCGGATTGGATTTCGTCGGCCACCATCAACACATTTTCAGAAGTACATAATTCACGCGCTTCTTTTAAGAAACCATCCTCGGGAATGTTGATCCCAGCTTCACCCTGGATAGGTTCGAACAAGAATGCTGCAGTATTTTCAGTGATCGCATTGCGGAGTGCCTCGATATCTCCATATGGAATGACCTTGATGCCAGGAAGCATTGGTCCGAAGCCGCGCTTATATTCAGCTTCTGAAGAGAGGGAAACAGCTGTCATCGTACGGCCGTGGAAGTTTCCTTCACATGCGATGATTTCTGCTTGATTGTCTTCAACGCCTTTTACATCATATGCCCAGCGGCGAGCGGTCTTGATTGCCGTCTCAACTGCTTCTGCACCAGTATTCATCGGTAGAATCATATCTTTATTCGTCAGTTTCGATACTTTTTCATAAAATGGAGCTAGTTGATCGTTGTGGAACGCTCGTGAAGTCAACGTTACACGGTCAGCCTGCTGCTTAAGCGCTTTGATGATTTTCGGGTGTCGATGCCCCTGATTGACAGCGGAATATGCACTCAGCATATCCATATACTTGTTGCCTTCAGGGTCTTTCACCCAGACACCTTCAGCTTCGGATATGACGATCGGGAGTGGGAGGTAGTTCTTTGCTCCATACTGTTCTGTTTTCGAAATGATTTCTTCTGTTCCATGTTGGTTTCTTACTTTACTCATGTGGCTCACTCCATTCTTTTCAATTCATTTTGACTCTTTCCCCATTATAAATGAAAACGTTTTGCATTACACCCTCAGCATCAGATTTCCCTTTTGGAAAGGGTTTTGATATGATGAAGTCGATTGAGTTTAGAGGAGGAATGCTGGATGCTTCATGCGCATGTCACGTCTTGGGCGATCGCGATCATCCTGTTTTTTGTAACGTATTTTCTGTTAAAAGCAGGAAAAGCGAAAGGCCATAAGATCACAAGCATGATTTTAAGGTTGTTTTATGTCTTCATTATCGTTACTGGCGGAATGATGTTCGTACAATACTTATCAGGCGGATATTATGAATTTGCATTATTTGCGAAAGCACTGGTAGGTATATGGGTGATCGGAAGTATGGAAATGGTATTGGCAAAAGCGAAAAAAGGGGCTGCTGTCACTGGAATGTGGATCATGTTCGTCATTTCACTGATCTTAGTTTTATTCCTGGGTTATCACGCATTGCCAATGTAAAAATGAAAACCAACAAGAAAGAGCTTATCCGTTAGGGACAAGCTCTTTTTTTCACTTGAAGAAAGTACAAAAATACTTTCTTCAGTATAAGTGCACAAGTTGGAGGCTTCAGAAGCAATACACCGCACGAAGGAAAAGCAATTGCTTTTTCGAGGAACTAAGGCTCAGCCTGTGCTAAGGCTGGGCATTGCCAAATTTTCTTTAATCCGTGAACGTACTTTCTGTGATGATCACCATGACCGCTTTTTCAATCGTGTCGTCCTTCGTTTTGTTTTCAAAATATGTATCGATTTGGTCAAGAAGTTGATTGGGGTCCTCGATATGTATGTCTTTTGACTTCAAACCCTTTTTAAGATGGATGGCAAAAGTAAGACGATCTTGAGTTGATAAAGACTGCCACTCTTGACCGGTGAGTTGTAAAATATCTTCTGGATTTTTTGAAGAGGACGTGTGGCCGCCTGATGCTTCTCTTTGTTCCTTCAATTGGATCATACTTTCTTCATCTACAAAAAGATCCGTTAATTCAGGACTGACAGCTATTGAGGAAATTCCCAATAAGACTGCAAGAGTAAGTAAACCGAATAAGAAATTTTTCATATGTACCATGCCTTTGTCTTAATGTGTATATCAGTATAACATTTTTTTGTAAGGCTGTTTTCGCAAACGTTGTTGCTCTTGAAAGTTGTTGATTTCCGCTACAGGATGCTCGCTTTCCGCGGGGCGTGCGGTGAGCCCACTCGTCGCGTTGCGACATGGAATGGTCTCACCTGTCCCGCTGATCCCGCAGGAGTCTCGCACCTTGCTCTCCAATCAACTTGCCAAGGTGATTTTTTTAAATAACTCAAAAGCAACAATCTTTTAGTAAAGAGCCTTTTGTAAAGTGGTTAACGTTCTTCACCAAAAAAGGGGGAAATTATGAAATTCTATCAATTCAATCCAACTAAAGCTAAGGTGATCGACCAGTTTGGCAGTTCTGGTGTTCGAATCTCGCCTTTCATACGACAGGAAGGATTTCAGCAGACAGCATGTATCCACTTCGAAAAGGGGAGCTGTCTCGGCATGCATCCTGCCACGATCAATCAATTGTTCATCGTGATGTCAGGTGAAGGGTGGGTACGTGTTAAAGATTCAGATAAAGTGAAGGTTTCCGCTGGAATAGCTGTATATTGGGAACCTGGGGAAGAGCATGAATCAGGATCAGCGGAATCTATGGAGGTGATCGTGTTAGAAGGGGCGAACATCAATCCTTCAACCTTCATGTCTGAAATCGAAACGGCGTAGGATAAAAGACCTCATTTCCTTTATCGGAGCATAGTAAAATAGGAGTTTATACACCCCGGAGATTGATGAAGAGACCGACTGATCTGGTCGATAAAAGGGATGGATATGTCTAAAAATTAATAATCAGATCAATTTCAATCGATGCTGGGGAAGGGTGTAAAGATGAAGACTGTCAGCACGATTTATAGTAGTAAGAAACAATTACAATCATTCATAGATATGAACGACCTCCATTCGGCACATGATCGGTTACTGATCCAGGTATTCACTTCAGAAGGGAAGGTTCGGATATCAAGACTGATAGAGATGCTTGATCAGGAGTTTCCGGAAGCAGCAATCATCGGTGCGACAGTAGACGCCTCTTTTTGTGAGGAAATCAGGACGAGCGGTACGACGATCTCTTTTACTGTTTTTGATAAGGTGAAGCTTGCGTGTATTGGTGTTTCCGATGATGGAAATATGGAAGCCCATGAATGTGGTATCCATATCGCTGAACGGATCATCAAACCAAATACGAAAGCGGTCATCCTGTTCGGAACCAGCAGTACATATAACAATCTGGGGGTGCTGAAGGGGTTAGAGAAAGTGGCTCCCGATGTGGTGGTCGCAGGTGGTAATGCAGTACCGATTGGAGAACGTAATATAGAATACCTGATCTCTAATGAAGGTTTGATCGATTCAGGTGTGACGGCGGTCAGCCTGACTGGGAATGATTTGAATGCATCTGTCCATGCGTGTTCGGATTGGAATACGGCAGGTCGTTCGTTTAAAGTGACGAAGGCTCAAGATTGCATCCTCTATACGTTGGATGATATACCCGTCCAAGATATTTATGAAAAATATCTTGGAAGTGAAATGACGTCGAATATCATAGATTCACGATCTTCCTTTCCTTTGATGGTAACACGCGGGGAGCAGACAGAACCTGTCATGGTGAAGCGTTTTTGTGAAGACGGTTCGATTGAAGTCTTTCAACCGATTCCAGAAGGTTGCAAAGTTTCCATTGGTTGTGGAGACGCTGGAATTTTTCTGGATTCGATGAATTGTATCTATCGCCAACTGGAAAGACAGCCTGTAGAAGGGCTCTTCCTATATTCATGTTTATCCAGACGACGGTTTTTCAATATCGGGATTGCTCATGAGATGGACATGATTAAAAGTCTCGTTCCTACAGTAGGAGCTTTCACAGCGGGAGAATATTATCATGAGAAGGGAAAGAATGACGTCTTAAGCTATGCCCTTTCGTTCTTGACGTTAGCCGAAAATGAAACATATATTGATGAACAAACTTTCCGGAAGGCAAATAACGTGGCTTCACACTATCAAGAATTTCTTGCGATGTCACAGCTTGTGAAGGCATCTGCGGAGGATCTTGAGGTTTTGAACGATTCTCTTATGGTGGCGGAAGAGAAAATTTCACAGTTGGCTTATCATGACAGTTTGACAGGCTTGCCAAATCGATTGTATTTCCATGAGAGATTGGCAGAAGCGATCGAGTCAGCTGAAAAATCGAATGAGAAACTTGCGGTGATGGTAGTCGATTTGGATGAGTTCAAGATGATCAACGATAGTCTAGGGCATCAGGCGGGTGACCGGATTTTAAAACATGTGGCAAGAAACATGAGCGGGATGATTGAAGAGAGGCAATGCCTTGCAAGGTTTGCTGCAGATGAATTCCTCATTTTCGTTCCTGTTGCGAGTGATTTGGATAAGCTGACAGGTTTAGCAAAAAACATATTATCAGTCATCAAAAAACCGATTTTCTTAAACGGCAAAGATTATGTTCTGTCTGGAAGCATCGGTATCAGTATGTACCCTGATGATGCCAGGAATGAGGAGCACCTCTTGAAGAATGCGAACCTTGCAATGCACCGTGCAAAAATGGACGGAAGAAACAGTGTGCAGTTTTATACAGTGGAGATGAATGATTCAATTAACGAACGCCTTGAAATGGAATATCATTTGAGAAAGGCGATGTCGTTAGGCGAGTTTGAAATCTTCTACCAACCGCAGATCAATATATCCGATGGAAAAGTGTTCGCTTGTGAAGCATTGTTGAGATGGAATCATACGAAACGCGGGATGATCCCTCCGAACCTTTTTATTCCGATTGCTGAAGAAGCGGGCTTGATTAATGAAATCGGGAAATGGGTCCTTGAACAAGCTTGTAAACAAGTACGCAGTTGGCATGACCAAGGTTTGGGACACTTATCGGTTTGTGTAAATGTTTCTGGAAGACAATTTCAACGATTGGAATTCGTTGATGAAGTAAAAGAATGCCTGGGGACTTCTGGACTCAGTCCTTCTGCGCTGCACATCGAACTGACAGAGAGCATCATGCTTGAAGATGTGGAACACAGTCTGTGGATCATAAATCAGTTGAGAGCGCTCGGTGTGAAAATATCTGTCGATGATTTCGGCACAGGATATTCATCTTTAAGCTACTTGAGGGATTTTCCGATCGATATCCTGAAAATCGACCAATCTTTCATACGGAACCTGGAAGAATTCAGTTCAGATGCTGCAATCGTACGTGCAATCATTACAATGTGCGAAGGATTGAACGTCACGGTCCTCGCTGAAGGTGTGGAAACGAAAAATCAATTGATCACATTGAAGAATTTCGGATGTGATCAAGTACAAGGGTACTATATCAGCAAACCTGTCAATCCAGCACAAATCCAAACCTTCCTGACAGGTGAGAAAATCATTTGAGGAAAGCATGGTTCAACCAGCCCATGGATGGGTACTGGATGAGGCATATTCCCTATTGAGGGGGCAAGTTCTAAGCAAATGTCTTATACGCAAGCAAACTTGTTGAATCATTTCCCGCAAGTCGCTAACGGACACAGGAGACCTTATTTAGCCAAAATAATGGAATTATACAAACTCAACGGACATCAGGTACCTTATTTAGTAAATATCATAAAAAACAACTCCTTTGTTCACAAATAACGGCCCTGGTGTCCGTTACAATTTCAAAACATTCATGAAAGCACAAAGGAGCTGATCGAACACCTACTTTTCAACGTGTTTTGGATCAGCCCCATTAAATTTCAAATAAGGATAGCGGTTCGACTAAAACCATCGAACCGCTTTTTTATTGTTTGGTGTACCAGGCACCGAACAAGAGCTTAACAGTGCCAAGGGATCTGAAAGTGTGCCTGGCACCGAAGTATGGCACCGTTTCTTAGTACAGGTCGGTGCGGCGGTCTTCGTAGATTGGGATGCGGGTCCGGATTTCATTCAGCTCATCAATGGAGATGTCAGCGAATAGGATTGTTTCTGTTTCATCTGCTTCTGCGATGATTTCGCCCCATGGGTTGATGATGATCGAGTGCCCGCCAAATTCATTGTCAGGATCAGCGCCGATACGGTTACAGGCGACGACGTAGCATTGGTTTTCAATCGCTCGTGTAATCAATAGGTTACGCCAGTGTTCTGTTCTGGGTTTCGGCCATTCAGCCGGGATAAATAACACTTTTGCACCTTCAAGTGCATGCTTGCGCATCCATTCAGGAAAACGGATATCATAACAGATGAACCCTGCTGAAGGGACCCCGTCAATTTCAAAATGTCCATCTTTATTTCCTGCAGTCAAGTATTTTTCTTCATTCATTAGACGGAACAGATGGACCTTGCTGTATTTTTTCACAACCTCACCCTCACGATCAAATACGATCATCGTGTTGTAGACGCTGTCTTCGGACCTTTCAGCGACGGAGCCCGCAATGATATTCACCCGATAAGTCGAAGCAAGGGAAGAGATGAATTCGATGGTCTGTTTTCCTTCATCGTCACCGATTTCATCGAGCCTTTTTAAATCATATCCCGTCGTCCACATCTCTGGAAGGACGATCACATCAGCCGATTCATTGCATGCATCCCGGATCGTCGCTGTCACTTTTTCGAAATTCACTTGTGGTTTACCAAATTCTATATCCATCTGTATTACTGCTACTTTCATACAAGGACCCCCTTAATTCCAAATTTTCAACATAAATCCCTTTACATTTGGTCATTTACACTTTAACATAAGTGATTAGAATTTTACGACAATTTACAATTAAAACTTTACGATATAGGAGGTTATCAGATTGGCTCGTTTTCAACAATCAGAATCAATCAAACGTTTGCCAGACCAATTCTTTGCAAAACTTGTAAATAAGATCGAACCCTACTATCAAGCTGGTTATGACATGATCAATCTCGGACAGGGGAATCCTGACCAGCCTACTCCGGATCATATCATCGAGGCACTGCAGACCTCAGCAACCAACCCGATCCACCATAAATACCCGCCGTTTCGAGGTCATACCTTTTTGAAAAAAGCGATTGCTGATTATTATAAACGGGAATACGATGTCGATCTAGACCCTGAAAAAGAAGTCGCTGTCCTCTTTGGAGCGAAGGCGGGTCTTGTAGAAGTAAGCCAATGCATGTTGAACCAGGGTGATACTGTATTAGTTCCGGATCCAGGTTATCCTGATTATGAATCTGGAATCGCCATCGCTGGTGCAAATCAATATAAGATGCCGCTTAAAAAGGAAAACGACTTCCTGCCAGACTACGATTCTATTCCACAAAATGTTCTGGAACAAGCAAAACTGATGTTCTTGAACTATCCTAACAACCCGACGGCCGGAATCGCAACAAGGGAATTTTTCGAAGAGACGGTTGAGCTCGGTGAAAAGACTGGCTGCTGTATCGTCCATGATTTTGCGTATGGATCGATCGGGTTTGACGGCAAGAAACCGATTAGCTTTCTTCAGACCAAAGGGGCAAAAGAGGTCGGAGTCGAAATGTATACACTGTCCAAAACATACAATATGGCCGGTTGGCGCGTTGGATTTGCATTAGGGAATGAGGAAGTAATCGAAGCCCTCAACCTTATCCAGGATCATTATTACTGCGGGATGTTCGGCGGCATCCAGGAAGCAGCGGCAAGTGCACTGAACGGTCCACAGGAGTGTGTTCACGAATTGACCGCTTTATATGAAGATCGTCGCAATGCATTCATCTCGAAATTGAATGATCATGGATTCAACGTTGATCTTCCGAAAGGATCCTTTTTCTCGTGGCTACCTGTTCCAGAAGGATATAAATCAGAAGAGTACGCGGAACTTTTGATCGAAAAGGCGCATGTGATCGTTGCACCTGGAAATGGATTTGGCGAAACTGGTGAAGGATTCGTCCGAGTTGGTTTGAATTGTGAAAAAGAACGATTGCTTGAAGCTGCCGACCGAATGATCCATTTACACAAAAACCACCTATGATTCTAACTCCACGGCCAACCGAGTGGGCACATTTCACATTTCTCCGCATAAATTGTGTAAAGAGATGTGAGGATGATCGAATCCCTTGGAAGGGTGAGGTAACAAAATGTGTGGAATCACAGGATGGATCGATTTTAAAGAAGATTTGACAAAAGAAACGACAACAATACACAAGATGGCAACCACATTAGGAAAGCGGGGGCCGGATGCTACAACGCATTGGACATCACGCCATGTCGCTCTTGGGCATGCACGTCTTATCGTGGTCGATCCTGCTGGCGGGGGTCAACCGATGCAGAAAACCCATCATTCGAATCAATATACGATGGTCTATAACGGTGAATTATACAACACAGAAGACATACGGAAAGTGCTGGTGTCGAGAGGATATCGCTTCGATTCCCATAGCGATACCGAGGTTCTTCTGACCAGTTACATCGAGTGGGGGGAGCAATGTGTCGATCATCTGAATGGCATTTATGCGTTTGCTATTTGGGATGAAAAGCATGAGCGGGTTTTCATGGCGAGGGACCGGCTTGGTGTAAAACCGCTATTTTACAGAGAACAATCTGGAACCTTTATATTCGGTTCAGAATTAAAGGCGATCCTGGCTCATCCGAACGTAAAAGCGGAGGTTGATCGGGAGGGCTTGCAAGAAATTTTCGGATTAGGTCCATCGAGGACACCAGGGCATGGCGTCTATAAAGGAATCAACGAGCTGAGGGCTGGTCATGCTCTCAGATTGGACCGGAATGGATTGCGAATTTGGCGCTATTGGGATGTGAAAAGTGAAGAGCATTCAGATTCGCTCGATGAGACAGTTGAGCAGGTGCGGTGGTTGCTGAAAGATGCTGTCGAAAGGCAACTTGTCGCTGACGTACCGGTGTGTACTTTTCTGTCTGGCGGAGTGGATTCAAGTGCAATCAGTGCATTCGCTTCGCGTTATTTCCGGCAGGAGGGCCGTGGTGCCCTGCATACGTATTCCATCGACTATGAAGAAAATGATAAGTACTTCAAGAAAAGCACTTTCCAACCGAATTCCGATGGTCCCTGGATCAAGATCATGCGGGACTATTTGAAGACGGTCCATCACTCCTCCGTAATTGATAATGCACATTTGCAGCATTATCTGACAGCAGCTGTTCATATGAAGGACTTACCGGGGATGGCTGATGTCGATTCCTCCTTACTTTGGTTTTGTGAAGAAATCAAACAGCGTTTTACAGTCGGACTATCGGGTGAGTGTGCAGATGAAATATTCGGAGGTTACCCCTGGTTTTATCGACAGGAATTGTTAGAGAGGGATGCGTTCCCATGGATGCACTCCACTGATGAACGTGAATCGATTTTAAGACCGGAATTGAGGAAAAAGCTTAATTTGAAAAATTATGTTCATGACCGTTATCAGCAAACAATCAATGAAACTCCGAAACTTGATGGTGAAGAGCCAGCTGAGGCTAGAAGAAGAGAGATGTTCTACCTTAATATGCATTGGTTCATGGCGACGCTCCTCGACAGAAAAGATCGCATGAGCATGGGAGCCAGCCTTGAGGTCAGGGTTCCATTTGCTGATCATAGGATTGTAGAGTATGCATGGAATATCCCGTGGGAGATGAAAATGTTTGAGGGCAGGGAAAAAGGCATATTACGAAAAGCGCTCGAAGGAACCCTCCCTCATGAAGTTTTGTACCGAAAAAAAAGTCCTTATCCGAAAACGCATCATCCAGAATACACAAGGCTGGTGAAGGAATGGCTAATCTCGATTATTGAAAAGGAGTCAGCGCCTATCCTTGAATTGGTAGATCGGAACAAGGTGTCGGAAATCATCCAGACAGATGGTGGAGCCTTTAAAACTCCATGGTTCGGACAGTTGATGACAGGACCACAGCTAATCGCCCATCTAGCACAAATCAATGTGTGGTTGGAAGACTACAATGTCAATATCATAGAATGATAAATTTACGAGCGACTCTTCTGAAGGGTCGCTTTTTTTAGTATGAATTACTTTCTTCAATATAAGTACATCTAAAGCTTAGCCTGAGCCAAGGGATTGACTTTGCCAAGCTATCTTTATGTCGGAAAATGCTTTTGCTGCTAAACCTTCATGAAGTGGATAATTAGGTCTAAAGAACACAAAACCCATCGAATGTCGGATTTAATGGACATTTCGAACATGGTTATACAAGCCATCTGTATGATTTAACAATATTATCCAACAATACCCTTCCATTTTCGACACCCACTGTTACTTATGATTCAGGCAGAATTTGCGAATTTCACCTGCAAAACTATATACCTATTAGTACTGAGGAAGTACTAGTCCTGACAATCCTTTGGTACTAATGAAAGCGTCTTGTCACCTGCAATTTTACATAGAGAGAATAGTCCCAAACGAAATTTATCGACTAAACATTACCAATTCTTCATTTTTAGAAAATTCTGTTATTTATATTAATTTCTTCTAAAAATTGCTTTATTATGGATTCAACAACAAAGGATACAGTCATCTTGCATTCGACAGGAAAGGGGGCCTCGTTTTTACGTTTCGGACAAGCTTATAACTTTTAGGAGGGGAAAGATGGTAAATTATCGGAGGTTTTTGTTGAATCGACGGGCATTTGCACTCGTCACAGCGATCCTACTACTAGTTTCAACATTTTTAGCTCCAACGGTCAACGCACGGACGATGAAGACACAGGAATCGAACCCTGTAGCCACCTCGTTCAAAGAAGAAGCCCTGACCAATAAAGTAAGCAAGTCACTACAAAACCAGTTCAAGGATGGGGAACAGGTCACATTCTTGATCAAGTTCAATGAACAGGTTGACACCAAGAAAGTCTCAAAGAATGCGATCGAAAAAGCGGAGAAGCAGAAGCTGACGCCTTACAAAAAGGAACTTGCGCAACGTTCTGCAGTCGTTTCGGCACTTCGCTCAACTGCAATTGAAACACAAGGGAACGTAAAACAATTTTTGGAGAAACAAAAAGCGAACAAGGCAGTGAAAGACTATCAATCTTTCTTCATTGTCAATGCAATGGCTGTAACAGCGAATAAAGAAGTCATGGAGCAATTGGCCGCATTTCCTGAGGTAGCGAAAGTATTGCCGAATGAAGTGCGTCAGCTTCAACCGATGCCTCAATCGACAAAAGCATCTACTCAACCGAAAGCAGACGTGAAAAATGAAACGAATGCAATCGAGTGGAATGTAGAGAGGGTCGGTGCTCCGGCTGTTTGGGACATGGGGATTGATGGTTCCGGTACAGTCGTAGCTAACATCGATACCGGGGTCCAATGGAATCATCCAGGCCTTGTGGAACAATATCGTGGCTATGATCCAGCAAATCCAGACGCTCCAAGTCATGAGATGAACTGGTTCGATGCAACGGCTGGACAAGAAACGCCTTACGATGATCAAGGTCATGGTACACATACAATGGGTACGATGGTCGGTGCTGAACCGGATGGATCTAACCAAGTCGGTGTTGCACCTGGTGCAAAGTGGATTGCGGTCAAAGCATTCACGGCAGCAGGTGGAACCGATGTCGACCTCCTCGAAGCAGGGGAGTGGATCATCGCTCCAACCGATGCCGATGGGAACTTGCATCCTGAAATGGCGCCTGATGTCGTCAACAACTCATGGGGAGGCGGCCCTGGCTTAGATGAATGGTACCGTCCGATGGTTCAAAACTGGCGTGCCGCGGATATCTTCCCGGAATTTTCAGCAGGGAACACGACGATCTTCAACCCAGGTGGACCTGGATCTGTTGCGACTCCAGCGAACTACCCTGAATCATTTGCGACAGGTGCAACGGATATCAATGACAACCTGGCAAGCTTTTCATTGGAAGGACCATCTCCTTATGATGAGATCAAGCCGGATGTCAGCGCACCAGGAGTCAATATCCGCTCGACGGTACCAGGAAGCGCTTATGAAGGTGGATGGAATGGAACGTCGATGGCAGGACCACACGTATCAGCTGTCGTCGCACTACTTCGTCAAGTCGACTCTTCTTTGACTGTGGATGAAATCGAAGAGATTTTACTTAGCACAGCTGAACCGATGACCAATGGAGAGTATCCTGAGTCTCCGAACAACGGGTTTGGATATGGATTGGTCAATGCATTTGACGCTGTATCTTCTGTCATAAGCGGCCTAGGTGTCGTAAAAGGAAGTGTGACGGAAGAAGGGGAAGATGCTGAAGCTCCTGTATTCGAACATGACGCTCCAGCAGAAACCTATTCAGGTTTGAATCTGCCGTTGTCGGTTACTGCTTCTGATAACGTCAGTGTGACAAATGTCCGTCTGGAATATGAAACGTCCAACAACAATTGGGAATCTGTTGAAGCTGTACGTACAGATGGAGACTACTTATCTGGAACATATGAAGCTGTCATTCCAGGTGAAGCAATCGCCGAACCTTCACTTACTTATCGTTGGGTGATTGAAGACTTTGGTAACAATGATGTAACTTCTGAAGAATACGAAGTATCTGTTTTACCGGGAATCACGACTGGTTATGAAACTGACTTCGAATCTCAGCCGACGGGTTGGATTTCTTGGGGAGACAATAATACTTGGGAATGGGGTGCCCCTACTTCAGGACCGGGTGAAGCAGCATCTGGTGAAAATGTTTATGCGACCAATCTTGCTGGCGACTATGACAACAATGCAAACATGACCGTCATGATGCCGCCGATCGATCTCGGTGAAGGGGAAGCCTATCTTCAATTCAACAACTGGTATAACCTAGAAAACAACTATGACTACGGTCATGTTGTGATTTCGACTGACCAGGAAACCTGGGAACAAGTCGCAGAATTCAACAATACGAGTGGGGAATGGGTTGAAGAGGAAATCGACCTTTCCGAGTATGCGAACCAAAGGATTTATGTTGGTTTCAACGTTGATACTGACTTCAGTGTCGTAAGACCAGGCTGGTATATTGATGACGTGCGCTTAAGTGCCACCTCAATCAATCCGTCATCAAAAGCTTCTCTAAATGGCGGTAAAGCTAAACCTGACAAGAAAGTTAAACCGTCCAATGAAGTGACTCCTAAGAAAGATAAAACAGCAAAGAAGGAAAAAGTGAACCCAGCTGAATTGTTGCCGACGAAACGTATCGATCTTGATAAGAAAAAAGACAAAGGAAAAGGCAAAGATGCTGGCCCATCAGCCTTACCGCTTGAAGCAGAAGTGAGCATCCTTGAATCCGGACGCTCAACAACAACCAGTCCTGTGGATGGAAGCTACTCGATCACGCATGCTGCCGGCGACTATACGGTCATGGCTGAAGCATATGGATACCACCCACAAGAGCAGTCTGTTTCCATCCCAGATGATGGTGAAGCAGTAGCTGACTTCACGCTTGAAGAAATGGCACAGGGGACAGTTTCCGGTACAGTAACGAATGAGCAAACAGGTAATCCGATCGAAGGAGCAACTGTATTGCTTGTGGAAGATGCAGCTGTCACACCTGTTGAGACCGATGCAGACGGAAACTATTCGTTGACTGCTTATGAAGGCGAATATACGTTGAAAGTGATGGCATCTGGTTACTATGGTGAAGAATTCACTATAACGGTTGAAGGTGACGAGGTAACAGATCAAGATGCTCAACTGAAACCGTTCATCGGTTATCCGGGAGAAATCGGATACGATGATGGTACTGCCGAAAATGCACGTGCATTCTATGATGCAGGAAATGGCTGGGGTGTCAGGATGTCCCTTCCGGAAGGAAAAGACCAAGCACTAGTTACTGGTGGTATGTTCCGATTCTGGACGACCGACTGGCCGAATCCAGGTGGAACCGACTTCCAGGTTGAAATCTGGGATGCCACTGAAGAAGGTGCTCCTGGTGAGAAGTTAGCTGGACCGATTGATGCGACTGCCCTCCGTACTGGAGAGTGGACCCATGTCGATCTCGCAGACCAGGGTGTCACAGTTGAAGGTGACTTCTTCATGGTCTATATCCAGACGGATCCGAACCCATATGCACCGGGACTCGGAACCGATGAAAACGGACCGAATGCTGAACGAAGCTGGCAATTTGTCGGTGGCGCATGGTCCCAATCGCCTGCAGCTGAAGGGAACTACATGATTCGTGCAACCGTCGATTATGAAGTGACGGCACCGGTCATCACGTCTCCTGCAGACGGCACGCATACGAATGACGAAAATGTGACGGTTGAAGGTCAATCTGCACCTGGAGTTGATATCCACCTTGAAAACAATGGTGAGGAAGTCGCGGTCGTTCCTACGAATGAAGATGGATCTTTCTCTGCAGATATCACACTGGTTGACGGCGAGAATGTCCTTGTCGCAACAGCTTCCAACGAACGCGGGATGACAGATCCTTCCGAGCCGGTGACGGTCACGTTGGATCAGACGAAACCGGAATTGACGATTGAAAGTCCGGAAGACGATTCGAAGACCAATCGCATGGCAGTAAATGTCACGGGTAACGTCGAAGACGCACACCTCGATTGGGTGAAAGTGAACGGACAAAAAGCAACGGTCAATGAGGATGGCACATATTCTCACCGTATGCTTCTTGATGAAGGTGAAAATGTCATCAAGGTCGTTGCGAAAGACCTTGCAGGCAACCGCAAGAGCCAAACGGTGACAGTGGATGCGAAGTTCGGCCCGATCGAAGTGACGAACGTTAAACCAGATACGGATAAGAACCTTGAAGCTGGACAATCCGTGATGATCGAATTCGACAGTGAGCCAGGACTCGAAGCGCGTTTCAGAATCCATATGCCATTGACCAACACGGGCATGGGCATGGTTCAAAACGCGAATGAGCTACCAATGATGGAAATGTCTCCAGGCCACTATGTCGGCTACTATACAGCAACATCCAACGTTGTCGCTGATGGTGCGGTCGTTGAAGTCGTCGCACGTGACGACTATGGAAACGAAACAGAGGAAATTGCGGAAGGTAAGCTCTATATCAATGTAGAGGAATAAACAACTCCAATAACGCCGCATATGAACTGCGGAGTCTGAACAAAAGGGAAAAAGGCTGCCGATTCGTTGGCAGCCTCTTTCTTTTTTACATTTAAAGATAGTACTTTCTTCAATTTAAGCGCAACTAAAGCTCAGCCTGCGCCAAAGGCTTGTCTTTTCCAAGTTTTCATTATAGAAAACCATTTAGTTAGAGTTATAGTTATGAGGTTGATGATCAGCATTCCCAAGTTGGTTCAGACGATTGACCAAACCGTATCCGAAGCTTGATTGGCTGTTCGCAGGCCCAAACGATTCACCCTTCATATCGTACGCGGTCGAGCCATGTTCAGTGAAATCGAGCCCCTGGACTTCTTCTTCACGTGATACTCGGATAGAAGAACGTAGCGTGATGAATTTCAAGCTCAAGAAAGTGAGTCCGAATGTCCAGGCGATTACAGCAAGAACTCCGATGCTTTGGACAACCAAGAGTGCTGTTCCGCCTCCATACAATAACCCGCCGTTGGTGGCGAATAATCCGACTGCAATCGTTCCCCAAATACCACAGAACCCATGGACCGCAATTGCGCCGACTGGATCATCGAGTTTTAATTTTTGGTCGATAAAAGGAACTGCCTCAATGAGAATGATGCCTGCAATGAACCCGATCGCGACAGCTCCGAAAAAGGAGACATCCGCTGTCCCTGCCGTAATCCCGACAAGACCTCCCAGTGCTCCGTTCAGAGTCAGAGTTGCGTCCATTTGCTTGAATTTTATATAAGAATAGATTGCGCTCGACACGATACCGGCCGATGCTGATAACAATGTCGTCGTAATGATCATCGGAACGAGGGCTGGGTCCGCCGCCAAACTGCTTCCGGCATTGAACCCGAACCATCCGAACCATAAAATGAAAACTCCTAAAGCCCCGAGTGGAATGTTGTGGCCAGGGATGACATTCACCGTCTTTTGATCATATTTACCGATCCTGCCTCCGAGTAATAAAACAGCGGCTAAAGCACCGGTGGCTCCAGTAAGGTGAACGACAGTCGATCCTGCGAAATCGATGAAACCTAATTCTGAAAGGAAACCGCCGCCCCAGACCCAGTGCCCGACAACAGGGTAAATGAACATCACCATACAAACTGTGAGCATCAGGTAAGAGCTTAACTTCATCCGTTCAGCGACAGCTCCAGAAATGATCGTTGCGCAAGTCGCTGCAAACACCGCCTGGAAGACAAAGAATCCGATGTCGTTCTCAGCATTTTGCAGGAAAAAATATGAGCTGCCGACAAGTCCGCTTAACGAGTCGCCGAACATGATCCCGTAACCGATCGCAAAATAAATCAATGCACCAAGCGCCATAGTCAGGAAGTTTTTCATCAGGATGTTAAGTGCATTTTTCGCCCGTGTAAAGCCGGTTTCTACCATTGCAAAACCAGCATGCATGAAAAAGACGAGTAGTGTTGCGATCGCCACCCACATCATATCCACTGACTGGACGACTGATGAGATTGATGGACCCTCTGCTCCATATGCGATTGTCGGTAAGCTGCTAAGTGCAAAAACCAATGGAAGTATTTTTTTCTTCAAGTTTGTTCAATCCTTTCGAAATTATATGATTGCCTCTGTGCCATTTTCTCCGGTTCGTATCCGATAGACATCTTCAATAGAAGAAACAAAAATTTTCCCGTCGCCTACAGTTCCTGTTGAGCAAGAATCAATGATGACTTTGATGGTTTGTTCTTCAAGCGACTCACGTATGACCATTTCAACCTTCACTTTCGGCTCGAGCTGGAGTTCGAAAGGATTTCCTCTGAACACGCCTTTCTTTTTCCGTTGCTTTCCACAGCCCGCCGCCTCATACACAGTCAAGCCGTCAATTCCGATTTCCAAAAGTTTCGCCCTAAGTTGCTGGAACTGTTCAGGCCTGATGATTGCCTCAACTTTCTTCATTTGCCTCTCCTTTCATGTCAGGAAACCTAACATTATATTTAGATTTATATTTAATAATAATATAAATTTTCAGAAAATCAAGGGTTATTTTGATTTAATGTCAGAAAACCTAACATGAAAAGAGGCTGGGTCATCTTTATCCAGGATGATTCAGGGATTTAGAGATAATTTAAAAGTTGTAGAGATATTTTAATAGTTGTAGAGATAAATAAGGAGTTGTGGAGATAAATTGAAATTTGTGGTGTTTCTACGTTGAGTTGTAGAGATAATTTAATTTCTTATTATTCAGGTAAGAAAAATTTTATAGGATGAAGGAAAGTAAGTGTTTTAATAGAATTTTTATATAAAATTTCATTAAAGGAGTGTTTAAATGTTTAAGAAAAAACTTCAAATTCCTCTGAACTTGCTTCAGTTAATCGCCCTCCGACGTAGAATCCCTCCAGATCATCCAAAATACCCCCAGCTTTTAAAGTCTTACAATAAACTGAGGAAAGGATATAGAGGTGAAAAGAAGATCGAGTATCAACTACGCTATCTAGATGCCAATAGGTATTACATATTCCATGATATCCGACTTCCTATCGGAAATACCCACTTTCAAATTGATTTTCTTCTCCTATCCCCATTTCTGAACATCATCGTTGAAAGCAAAAATATAGGTGGAACATTATATTTTGATCCGGTTTTCAAACAATTGATTCGTAGAAAGCCAGATGGAAGTGAAGATGTTTTTCCAGATCCTACTTTACAGGTGGAACGCCAGCAATCTCAATTGAATAAATGGTTAGTAGAAAATAATCTACCTACAAATCTGGTAGAATACTTGATAGGCGTGAGCGACTCCAATACTATCCTCAAAACTTCCCTTAAAAACCATAACATTTCCAAATGGATCGTACATCAGTGGTCCATTGCTTTTAAAATTGAAGGGTTCGAGAAGAATTATACTCATGCGGAAATATCTGAGAAAGATTTAAAACGAATTATTAGAAAAATTTTAAAGAAGAATGAACCTCAAATAGAAGAAATTCTAGATAATTACAACATTTCGGATAAGGAAATTGTGACAGGTGTGCAATGTACTGAGTGCTTCCGCTTTAAAATGATTAGGTTGAGGAATAAATGGAAGTGTCCTCAATGTAATTTTGAATCGAAAACGGCTCATCAATCAGCAATTTCTGATTATGCCTTATTGATGAATCCCACATTCGCTAATAGACAGATTCGTCCATTTCTTGATGGGATTTCCCCTAAGACTACAAATTACCTCCTCAATAAAATGAACATCAAAAAAGAGGGGAGGAAGTATTTCCTGAACCCTCAACAAATTTATGATTATGCAGATAAAGGTGAACTGACCGACGATTAGTTTTTCTTCATAATCCTGAACCCGAATGGCTCCACTTCAACATTTCCACGTAAAACTTTTGAATCGCCACTCCAAAGATCTTCAAATTCTCCTTCAGCCAATTTCAATGTTTCATTTTTCTCTGAATTATTGATCGCTACAAGGATCTTGGCATCATCCGTACTTCGTTCATAAACAACGACATCCTTTCCGCCAGCACCATCAACAAACCTGAATTCTGCATCTCCCTGTAGGGCGGGATATGACCACCGCAACTCGATCAACTTACGCACGAACGCACGTAACGCCACATCCTGCTGTCGTTCATCCCACACCATACATTTACGACACCCTGGATCTTGTCCGCCGTCGATTCCGATTTCATCACCATAATAGATGCAGGGTGAGCCTGTGAAGGTAAGCTGGAACAAGAATAACAGCTTGACCCGTTGATGGTCATTTCCACATAAAGTAAGAATCCGAGGGGTGTCATGGCTTCCGAGCAAATTGAATGCCACGTCATTCACATTTTTCGGATAGGCGACCATCCACTTCGTAATCTGTTCGATAAACGAATCAGCCTCAATTGTTCCTTTAGCAAAGAACTCGAGCGCTGCATTTGTAAACGGGTAGTTCATCACTGCATCGAATTGATCACCTAGAAGCCAGGGCATTGCGTCGTGCCAAATTTCACCGAGGATGTATACATCTCGCTTCACTTCTCTTACGACTCTTCGGAAATCACGCCAAAACGCATGATCAACCTCGTTTGCTACATCCAGGCGCCAGCCATCAATATCAAACTCTTCGACCCAGTATCGTCCGACATTCAATAAATATTCTCGAACTTCCGGATGTTCCGTGTTCAATTTTGGCATGGAGGAAACAAATGCGAACGTATCATAGGATGGCGCAGGCTCTTCAACAATCGGGAATTCGCGAATGTGGAACCAGTCCCGGTACGGTGAATTCTCCTGGCGTTGCAGTACATCTTGAAAAGGTTTGAAAAAATAGCCGCTATGGTTGAAGACCGCATCGAGCATCACTTTGATTCCGCGCTTATGACATTCATCAATCAGCTTTCTGAAGGTTTCTTTATCCCCGAATTGAGGGTCGATTTCCATATAATCGATCGTGTCGTATTTGTGGTTGGAATGGGCTTTGAAAATCGGTGTAAAATAGAGGCCGCTGATTCCTAGGTCAACTAAGTAATCAAGATGATTGATGACACCCTGGAAGTCTCCGCCGAAAAAATTATCGACAGCTGGTTTCGCGCTTCCCCATGCCAATGTGCCCGGTGGATCGATGGAAGGGTCACCATTCGCAAACCGCTCAGGAAAAATTTGATACCAGACTGTCTGGCTGACCCAATCAGGTGCTTTGAAAACATCGGCTTCATTCAAGAAAGGAAACGCAAAGAAAAAGTCCGTATCCCGTGGATCTTCTTCAACGAATCCTTTCTCACCATAAACGAAGCGCTCAACACCGTCCTCCAATTCAAATCCATAGCGTAATCGTCTGAACTCAGGTTCAACTTCGCAGATCCAGTAGTCGAAAAGGTCATCGGAACCTTCCAGTTCCATCGGGCTACTAGTGTTTTTCCAGCCTTTTTCATCCCATACATAAGGATCTCCATGGATTAATTGGACACTCTTCAGATCATTTTTTGCCGCTCGCAGCCGAACATGGATCTTCTTATTCGTATAAGCGTAAACAAAGTTATTTTTAGGACGATGATAGATTGCTGTTTTTTCCATACATTTGCACCTCGTTTTGAGAGTTTGATAGTAATTCCATAATAAATGAAGAAAAAAAGTTATGCAAACGGTTGCAGAAACTTCTCGGCATATGTATAATGCAGATATATCAGTGCAAACGTTTTCACACAAATTTGATTTATTTGGGGGAGGTCTTTTAATGTTAAAGAAGTTTTTGAACGTATCATTGACAGCTGGTTTAGCCGTTTCAATGCTTGCAGCCTGTGGTCCACAAGATTCAGGTGAGGAGACAGGCGGAGAGAAGGACAAGGGCAGTGAGAAACCTGAAAAGCTAGTTGTTTGGGAAGACAAAGAAAAAGGGGTCGCACTCGAGCCAGCGATCAAAAGTTTTGAAGAAAAATATGGCATCAAAGTAGAATTCAAAGAGTTGGGCATGGCAGATGAAATCCGTGAACAGCTACCGTTGGATGCTCCGGCTGGTACAGGTCCAGACGTGTTGACGTTGCCTCATGATCAGATCGGTGCAATGGCGACACAAGGGTTGTTGGCGCCACTCGAAGTCGAGCAGGATGTTATTGATACATTTACTGAATCATCCATCCAGGCTCAATCTTTTGAAGGTGAATTATATGGTTTGCCTAAAGCGACAGAAACACCAGTATTCATTTATAACAAAGAGCACATGGATGCAGCACCAGAATCCTTTGATGAGCTTTATGAGTTCTCAAAAGATTTCACTGAAGGTAAAAACTATGGCTTCTTAGCTTTATGGGACAACTTCTATTTCGCAAACTCAATCATGGCTGCGAACGGCGGTTATGTTTTCAAACAAACGGATGATGGACTCGATGCAGATGACCTTGGTTTGAATAACGAAGGAGCTGTAAAAGGAGCTGAATACATCCAAAAATGGTATGACGAAGGCTTATTCCCTAAAGGAATCGTAGGGGAGAGCGGAGGTTCAGCTATGGACGGCCTGTTCAACGAAGGGAAAGTTGCTTCGGTCATGAACGGTCCATGGGCATTCCAGGGGATGCAAGATGCTGGAATCGAAATTGGCGTATCGCCACTTCCGAAACTTCCGAACGGTGAGTATCCACAAACATTCATCGGAGTTAAAGGATGGCACGTATCAGCTTATTCAGAAAACAAGGAATGGGCTACGAAACTAGTTGAGTGGATCACGAATGAAGAAAACGCAAAAATCCGTTATGAAAAGACACAAGAGATCCCACCTGTTAAATCATTGATCGAGGATCCTGTCATCGCAGACAATGAAGGTGCTTCAGCAGTTGCAGTTCAATCTCAACGCGGCGTTCCAATGCCGAACATTCCTGAGATGGGGCAAGTTTGGGAGCCGATGGCAAATGCGCTTCAATTGATTGTCACAGGAAAGCAAGATCCGGAGCCTGCACTTGAAGATGCCACTAAGAACATCAAACAACAAATTGAAGCTTCAGGCGCTAAATAATCGAACAATAAACGAAAACTAAGGGACTGTCCAAAAGTGTCTGAGTCACTCCGCACTAAACAACATTTTGAGAATATTGTGGTTTCGAGCCAAAATGTTGTGTTGGAGGTGTCGGGCACTTTTCTTTTAGGGCAGTCCTTTCTATTACTCTTTCAGGCGGAATTGTACTTAAGCCTGAAATGAGAAGAAAGGACAGGGGGCAAATATGATAGACACGAGCAAAACCAGTACCACCCATCGGAAAAAAGCATTATTGTTGTCCCTGATCCCAGGGATAGGGCAACTATACAATCGCCAATATCTTAAAGCACTTGCATTCATCGTTTTGACGTTTTCATTTATCATCGCTTTCAAAGACTTGCTGAACATGGGGCTATGGGGAATTGTCACACTTGGGGAAGAGCTGCCGCGTGATCATTCCATTTTCCTGCTTGTAGAAGGGATCATTGCTGTCCTTGTCCTGGTGATCGGACTTTGTGTTTACGCACTTAATCTCTATGACGCCCATACGAATGGGAAGAAACGCGATTTAGGAATTGCGCTTAATTCGATTCGGGAGCAGTACCGTAACGTCATCGATACCGGATTCCCGTATCTTATGTTGTCTCCGGGCTTTTTCTTACTTATATTCGTGGTGATTTTTCCAATCCTTTTCGTCATACTGCTTGCTTTTACAAACTACGATTTGTATCATTCACCGCCAGCTAGGTTAGTAGATTGGGTTGGATTCCAGAACTTCATCGATATTTTCAAGTTGGATATCTGGCGTAGAACATTCATCAGTGTATTTTCCTGGACAGTCATCTGGACATTCGTTGCCACTACCATACAAATCGCAATCGGAATTTTCCTGGCTGTTTTACTGAACCAAAAAGACTTGAAGTTCAAAAAGCTATTCAGAACGATCTTGATTTTACCATGGGCAATTCCAGCTTTCGTATCGATCCTTGTTTTTGCTGGAATGTTCAATGTCACTTTCGGGGCCATTAATAATGACATCCTTGCCTTATTCGGCATCGATCCGATTCCGTGGCAGACGGATCCATTCTGGGCAAAAATCGCTTTGATCATGATCCAGTCCTGGCTTGGATTCCCCTTCATTTTTGCGATGGTGACAGGTGTTCTCCAATCGATTCCGGAAGAATTGTATGAAGCTGCCACTGTTGATGGTGCTTCGATGCTGCAAAAATTCCGTACGATAACATTGCCATTGATCCTTTATGCAATTGCACCAATTTTGATAACGCAGTATACGTTCAACTTCAATAACTTTAATGTCATCTTCCTTTTCAACGGGGGAGGTCCTCCGATGGCCGGACAGACGGCTGGTTCGACCGACATTCTGATCTCATGGATTTACAGCCTGACATTAGAGTCAAAACAATATGCGAAGGCGGCTGCTATCACGATGATCTTATCATTGATCGTCATTTCAGTAGCATTATGGCAGTTTAGAAGAACGAAATCTTTTAAAGAGGAGGATATGATGTAAAATGAGCATGAAAAAACAAAAGCTTATTCGTCTCACAATGTCATATATAGCAATATTCATTGCTATTGCCATTGTCATCTATCCCGTCCTATGGATTGTCGGTTCTTCTTTCAATCCAGGAAACAGTCTGTCAGGGTCGACGATCATCCCGAAAAATGCATCATTGAAGCATTACCAGGAGTTGTTCGATCTAAGTTCAAGCAATTATCTGTACTGGTATTGGAACACGTTGAAAATCTGTATCATCACGATGGTTCTTTCTGTAACGATGATCGCTTTGATGGGTTATTCTTTTTCAAGATATCGATTCATTGGTCGGAAGAATGGTTTGATGACGTTCTTGATCCTGCAGATGATCCCGAACTTCGCCGCATTGATCGCGATTTATGTACTCGCAGTACAAACGAAGCTGATCGATACACACCTGGCTTTGATTCTGCTTTATACTGGCGGATTGCTGCCGATGAATACATGGCTTGCTAAGGGGTACTTCGATACGATTCCGAAGGAGCTTGATGAATCAGCACGCATAGATGGTGCCGGACATTTCCGGATCTTCTGGCAGATCATCCTGCCGCTTGCCAAACCAATTCTTGCCGTTATTGCATTGTTCAGTTTCATCACACCTTTCGCTGACTTCATCCTTGCAAAGGTGATCCTGCGTAGCGAAGAAAAATATACACTTGCAGTCGGGCTGTACAATCTGGTTGCAAAGAAATTCGGTGGGGAATTCACAGAATTTGCAGCCGGAGCGGTGTTGATTGCGATACCGATTTCATTATTGTTCTTGTCCCTACAGCGTTACCTCATTTCAGGTTTGACTGCAGGAGGAACGAAAGGGTAAAAAAATTTACCAAAATTAGATTAAAGAACACGAAACTTAGCTTATAATGGTACTATAGAACCAGAAAGAAACGGATAGGGGGAAGCAGACTTGGCTGTAACAATTAAAGATGTAGCAAAACTTGCGAATGTTGCTCCCTCGACAGTATCCCGTGTCGTAGCGAACAACCCGAGGATCAGCGAAGAGACGAAGAGAAAAGTCCGCGAAGCAATGGATTATTTAGGTTATCACCCGAACTTCACTGCTCGTAGTCTTGCAAACCGAAGTTCACGAGCGCTCGGTCTTGTAATGCCGAGTTCCGCAGAGAAGGCGTTCCAAAACCCATTCTTCCCAGAGGTGTTGCGCGGGATCAGTACGAAGGCACATGAAAAAGAATACACCTTGCTCATGTCAACCGGCACGACAGAAGAGGAAATCTATCGTGCCGTCGTCGGTATGGTCCAGGGAAGAAGAGTAGATGGAATCGTCCTTTTATACTCTCGTGTGGATGATCGTATCATGAACTATTTGTACGAGCAGGAATTTCCGTTCACTGTTATTGGGAAACCTTATAAAAACGATGATCTCATCAATCATGTCGATAACGATAACTTTCGGGCAGCCAAAGAAATGACCGAACACCATATCGAAAAAGGGCATGAACGGATTGGATTTGTCGGGGGGAGTCTCAACCTGGTCGTAACGACTGACCGGTTGTTAGGATATGAAAAAGCGTTACAGAACGCTAAGATCCCTTATCGGGAAGACTACGTCATCCATGCTGATTTTGCGCTAGAAGATGGTCAGAAGGCAGTTTCCGAATTGATGTCACTTGAGGTACCACCTACTGCCTTAGTGGTGACGGATGATCTTATGGCACTTGGCGTTTTGAGGATGCTTGACGATATGGGAATGAACGTTCCAGAGGACGTCTCTGTCTCCAGCTTCAACAACGCAATGATTGCGGAGCTTTCTACACCCGCTTTGACATCAGTTGACATCAATATCTATGAATTAGGTTATCAAGCGGTGGACGCACTTCTCCAATCGCTTGTAAAACCGGATACACCCGCTAAAAAGGTGAAAATCAAACATGAAATCATCATCAGGCAGTCAAGCTGCGGTGTTAGAAGTAAATAAATTCTTACAATTATTGTTGAAAGAGTTCACTAAAGTGAGCTCTTTTTGTTTTGATGAGGTAGCAGAAAATTCAAGGATGTTTGTGCGCATTTCAAGTGTAGCTTGAGTAAATTCGAATTTCACTTCTTAGAACCTGTCTCCTTTTTCATGGAGGACTTTCTCAGGTCTTTATGGAATGTTTAGTGTAGATAGAAGGATGTCAGTAGGTTCTGCACAGGGAGGTTACACAATGTCACACATAAAAGATTTCCCATTTCCGTTCACCAATGATCACTATGCATACTCGAATAATTCTGTCCTGTTGGATCCAACGAAAACCGTATCGATCACGGATGATTATAAAAAAGAAATAGAGCTGAAAAGGAATTTGCTGCAGGAAAACCACAAGCGATGTTTTCGCTCTCTTCCGATTTCAGTGGAGTCTCAATGGGAGACAATGCTGGTTATTTTCAATGAACTGGCTACCCATTCACCAGATCAGTTCAACTTTCAAAAAAGAGGGAATGAGTGCTTATTCCAAAATCATCTCTTGGAAGAAGAAGAGTCATTCATTTTCCGTGATTCCTCATCAATTGAATTCGAACCGCTGGACGTGGCTGGTAGACATGTCCAGGAAGACTTGATCATAATGGGTGATCGACATGATGGACTTTACATGGAAGCAGGTCAATTATGTTTTCCGTCGAATTGGTCACTCACATTTGTACAAGGAATGGAGTTCAAATCAATTCACACGCCAGTGCCTGAAATCCAAAAGGACGGATTCATCAATAAGGTGGAACGGTTCATTTCGAAAATCCGCCCCGGGGCTGCCTGGGAAAGGAAGAACTGGTCGATCACAGTCACCAACAAGCTTGATACGCCTTTAGAGACTTATTCAGATTGGGGAAAGCATCGGAAGGATGTCACAGCTGAGAATGCTGGCGAGTTGATTAACCTGCGAGTGGAAGTACAAAGACTGCTCAGGCTGCCAATGAATCATGATGTCCTTTTTACGATCCATACGTACCTGCTGCCCCTCGAAAAATTGATCGAAAACGAAGATTGGCTCAAAATCTTCTATAGCAACATCAAGACGCTTCCTGAAAATATTACGGAATACAAAGGCATTTTGAATTATCGTGAAGAATTGCTCCGTTTTCTTGAGGCACATTTAGGAAAAGAGCGGATTGATCGATGAAACACATTTTGATTTTAACTAAAAAGCAATACATCCGAGAGGCGGAAGCGAGACAAAAAGATTACCAGGACAGCCACCACAACACTGAAATAAAAGTGCTGAGACGGATAGACGATGACGAGGAAATCAGATTGATATTGGAAAACCGACCCATAGGTACACTTTTAATCATTATAACGGACGACGCAATAGCGGGCTTAATCCGTAAAGCTGCCTTTAAGGAAGGGTTCTCTCAATCGGATGTGTTGATTGAATCCATAAATCACGAAAGAATCAGGGTTTTCTGTTCCCAGTGTCATGAAATCAATATGGTAAATAACCTTGGAGATTCCTTTGAATGTAAAGAGTGTGGTCAGCTCCTACAACCTTCAGAACACTACTCGACGTATCACCGTTCTTATCTCGGGTATCCGGTACTGTGACATAAAAAGGATGGAAAAGATGAAACAAACAATGCCATTGACTGTAGAAAAAATTGAAAAAGAAACAGATACAATCACTACGTTCACTCTTACATCTGGTGACCTCTTGTTGCCCCACTTCGGAGCAGGAGCACATATTACAGTTCACTTGCCAGTGGGAAGGCGACAATACTCGCTTGTAAACAACCCACTTGAGATGAATAATGAATATAGAATTGCTGTAAAAAGAATCAGTGATCAACATGGGGGTTCTGGCTTTATGCATGAATGTGTCAGAGAGGGAGACACATTGACTGTATCCACCCCGGATAATTTCTTTCCGTTACAGACAGAAGCAAAGCATCATGTCTTCTTTGCTGGCGGGATAGGGATCACCCCGTTCATGTCCATGATGGCGTACCTGAAGCAAATTGGGCAAAGCTTTGAGCTTCACTATGCTGCACAGAGTGAAAGGGATTGTGCATTTTATCGTCATATCCAACATCATTATCAAGAAGCAGTGTCCTGTTACTTCATGGATAGGGAAGAGAAAACCAAAAGATTGCAACAGGCAATGCAAAACAGAACAATGGGAACGCATATGTACATATGCGGACCACGAGCTTTCATGAACATGCTGGTCGATCATGCCCATGAACTTGGCTATCCACATAGATTCATTCATGAGGAGCGGTTCCAACCAGCCTCTGTAATTGAAAACCCACAGCCTTTTTCCGTAACCATCACCAGGGCAGAAAAGACCTTCCAGGTAAAGAGCGATGAAACCTTATTGGATGTCCTCCATGAACATAGAATCGACGTCCCTTTTAATTGCCGGATGGGTGTTTGTGGAACATGTGAAGTGAGAGTGGAAGCAGGAGAAATCCTTCATTGTGAATCTTTTCTGACTGAGGAAGAAAAGAAGGATAAAATGCTTACCTGTGTTTCTCGGGGAATCGACCATATCAAACTTGACCTCTGAGGAAGAAGGTTAAACAGGTAATCATCCGTTTTTCTGTTTCAAAAGCCCGGTCAAAATCCGTTCGAAAGGTTGTTTTTTCCGGACAGCATCCATTTTCCTGAACGGGCATTCCTGATTCTCGAGCCGTTCGAGGACAGCGTCCATTGTAAATTGAAGAGGCGTTAATTGTTGATCGACTTCATTCCACTCAAGTGGGGTTGCTACAAGACCTTCATCATTTCCTCTTAATGAGTAGGGGGCAATAATCGTCTTTCCTTCAGCATGCTGTAGAAAATCAATATAACACCTCGAGCCACGTTTATTTTTCATCCGTTCGATTGTAAATGAATCCGGAGATTGATCTACCAGATATTCAGCGACGAATTGGGTGAATATTCTTGTATCCTCGTATGAAAACTGGTTTTCATCCAGCGGAATGTATATTTGCAAACCTTTGTTTCCTGATGTTTTTACAAATGAATGAAGTTCGAGTCGATCAAGAATGGTTTTGATTTGCAAGGCAGCTTCGATCGCCAAAGAAAAATGATCCCTTGAAGGCGGATCAAGGTCGAATACGATTTCTGTGGGGCAAACGGAAGTCACTTTATTGAATGGAATATGAAATTCAAGCGCAAGTTGATTTCCCAACCAGATCAGTGTTGGAAGATCATTACACAATATATACCGGATATCGTCCTGTTGGAACGTCTTTACAAATGACGGTGCATAATCCGGACAATTCTTCTGATAAAAAAAATCATCAAACATGCCATGTGGATAGCGTTTGACTGTCAGACAGCGATTCTCCAGGAATGGCAGCATCACGTTTTTTACCTCAATTAGATACTGAAGATACGTTTGTTTGTTGATTTCCATCTTTGGATAAAGGATCTTATCAAGGCTGGTGACTTTAATCGTTTTTCCTTCAATGTTCAATTGTCCATCTGATTTTGAAGAGCTTGCCATGTGCAATCCTCCCAGTGGATGTCGAGTCTGAATTGTATGAATCGAGGCTGTCTCAATTGATTTTCGTATATCTCGAGGAATGCCAGCTCGACACAAATACGAGGGGCTATTTCAATAAGGGATCCAGTTTTTTTGATTTGATTGTTTTTGACGATCTGGATCAGTGCTTCTCTTTCTTTTCCATCAAGCCCATGTGAGAAAACACCGCATGGTATCAATTCAGAACCGTCAAGGATAGCAACGTGGGCATATCCATTTTTCTCATCAAATCCGCTAATGATGAAAAACCCCCTGAACAGCCGTTTAACCTTCAACCATTCTTTCGTACGTTTACCCGGAAGCCATAGACTATTATTCCGCTTAGCAACGATACCTTCTCCATGATGTTTTTGCACGTCCTCGAATAAAGCATCACCGTCCAGCATATAAGGTATCCATTGGATCCTGCTCGTTTTCTCTTTCGATACTTTAGGAAAGTCGTGTGACTCCATCCATTGTTGAAGAAGCTCTTTACGTTTTTTGTAGGAAGAATCCATTAGAGACCTCCCGTTTTGGATGAGTAAATCGAATACTAATAGAGTGGCTGGGAGTTGGGATTGTTGTTGTTGGATTTTCAGTTCATTTTTCAGTCTTCCTCGCTTTTGGATAGATGAAAAAGAAGCTTTGAAATCAGATTCCATAATACAGAGCTCTCCGTCAAGCAGCAGAGGGAGTTCATCATTGGAGATCTCCCTGATTCGCTCCGCTTCTGATTGGATTTCCGGAAAATTCTCTTTCAAGGATTTCAAATTCCTGCTGTAAAAATCGATTTGTGTGTAATCGATATAGAGAAGACTTCGAAAACCGTCATATTTGATTTCATAAAACCAATCCTCTCCTTCAGGAAGGCGAGAGGAGAGGGTTGGCAGCATAGGTCTTTGACGCATCATTCACTGCTCGCTTTTTTCTTGCGAGTCGTTTTCTTTTTCTTCTTCGGTTTTGTATCATCAATACTTGCTTGCAGGGCATCCATAAGATCAACAACATTCGCTTTCGGTCTTTCTTTCGAAACTTTGATTTGCTCACCTTTGATTTTACTTTCAATGGCACCCATCAATTCTTCACGGTAATCATCATGATATTTTTCTGGTTCGAATTCAGCTGTCAATTGATCGATCAATTGGATGGCCATGTCTAATTCCTTCTGGTTCAAATCGACGTCTTCTGGAATTTCAGGTACTAAATCGATGCTGCGGACTTCGTCTGGATAGTGGATCGTTTCTAGTACCAAGCCTTTATCATAGACCCGCACAACAGCTAAGTGTTGTTTGGAACGGATCATCACTTTGGCAATGGCGATCTTTCCGGAGTCCGCCATTGCCTTTTTCAGTAGGCTATAAGGCTTTGAACCATTTTCCCCTGGCCCGATGAAGTAAGAGCGGTCGAAATAAATCGGATCCACTTCTGAGAGATGTACGAAGTCTACGATTTCAATCGATTTTGTCTGTTCTTTCGTAAGAGCTTCCAATTCTTCTTTTTCAAGCTCTACGAATTTATTTGGTTCATATTCATAGGCTTTGATGATTTCATTCTGTTCGAGTGATTTTTCACAGACTGGACACGTTTTATCATACTTGATCGGATTATGGCACTCTTTATGGAGCTGCCTCATTTTTATATCCTTGTTTTCTGTAGCTGCAAATAGTTTGATTGGGATCGTGACAAGTCCGAAACTGATGGAGCCTTTCCACATTGTGTGCATATTGAGAAATTCCTTTCGCCCTTTTATACATAATGTGGACGAAGAGTGCCATATCCATAAATACCATTTTATGACAATTTTTCCGGTCCGTGGGAATCATACTCCGCTTTCATTCCGAGGTTGTTGCAATCTGGTCAACCGTTCAGAACGACGCCTCCGTTTACATGGATCATTTGTCCTGAAATATAGGATGAGTCGTCACTTGCCAGGAAGACGAAGCTCGGTGCGACTTCATCTGGTTGTCCAGGTCTTCCCATCGGTGTGTTTTTCCCGAATTCACCGACATGTTCAGCGTCAAAGGTTGAAGGGATCAACGGTGTCCAAATCGGACCTGGTGCAACACCATTGACACGTATACCTTTGGAAACAAGGGATTCTGATAAAGAACGGGTGAATGCGACGATTGCTCCTTTAGTAGCAGAATAATCAATCAAATGATCATTCCCTTTATAAGCAACTACAGATGCGGTATTGATGATGGAACTGCCTTCGTTCAAATGGGGGAGAGCAGCTTTTACCATGTAAAAGCATGAAAAGATGTTCGTTCTGAATGTGCGTTCAAGTTGTTCCTGTGAGATTTCTTCAATACCATTCCTCGGATGTTGTTCAGCAGCATTATTGACCAATACATCCAAAGAGCCGAATTCGGAAATCACTTGTTCCACAACTTTCTGGCAGAAAGATTCATCGCCAATGTCCCCAGGGATCAGAAGACACTTTTGTCCTTCTTCTTCTACTTCCTTCTTCGTATCATTGGCATCTTCATGTTCATTCAAGTAAACGATCGCTACATCCGCACCTTCTTTTGCGAATAAAATTGCTGTGGATTTTCCAATTCCGCTGTCTCCACCTGTAATGATTGCCGTCTTTCCTTTGAGCTTACCGCTGCCTTTATAATACGTATCTTCTGTTTGAGGAGTGGGAACCATTTCTTTCTCTGTACCGGGCTGTTTGTTCTGGTGCTGTGGTGGCTGTCCTGTCGGTTTTTCCTGATGGGGTGAATGATAGATAACGTTATACATGATATAAAACTCCCTTCATTGATCGAATTCCTATTAAAGCCTTTTTCTACTATTACCTCATTGAAAAAAAGTTAATCTTATTTATTCGAGTACGATGAAAAAATCGTTATTTGGAAGCATATTCCTTTAGGGCTTTACGTTAGTAGAGAAGAAAAAGTCTGTTATAATGACAGTAATAGTGCAATTGAGGGAGATTAGAAAAAATGAAATTGATGCATGAGCTGAATGAGAATGAAAAACAAGAATTAATTGAATTATTCCATTCGTATCATGAAACGATTCTGTCCGAATGGCTGAAGGCCGCCTCGATTTCAGAGGACGACCCATTCCGCCATGAAATCACGATCAATGGTGGGCATACGATCCGATTGGTGGTCGCTTATATTGAAGATCCGGAAACTCCACTCGTTCAACAATTGACAAAAAAGATTGCACACGAACGGGTGAAAGCGAAAGTCGGTATCGGAGAATTCATCTCGAATATCAATCTTGGACGTTCAATCATTTATCGTGTTCTCAAAATGACCGAAGTATCAAAAGAAGCACAATTGAAATATCTATTGGCAGTGAATGATTTCTTCGACTTATATATGTATCATGCCTTAACGGAGTATACGAGGGAGAAAGATTCGATCATCCAAAATAAAAGCCGATTCATACAAGAAATGCACAGCGACCGTTTGTCGATTTTAGGACAGGTTGCTGCAAGTTTTGCCCATGAATTCCGTAATCCTTTGACGTCGATAAAAGGTTTCATCCAAATGATCGAAAAACAATCTGATAACCCAGAGACTTCAACCTATTTCAATATCATCAATCATGAAATGGAAAGCTTACAGGAGAAAATCACCCAATTTCTCTATCTTTCTAAAATGAAGGGACTTGATGATCAATCGGATCTGTTTTCTATGGATCGAGTTGTAAAAGGGATGCTCGAGTTCCTCTACCCTCGGTTCCTGGACGAGAATATCAATGTGCATCACGATCTATTGGATGATGTCAAGGTCTATGGAGTAGAGGGGCAGATCAAACAGGTCCTCCTCAATATTCTTAATAATGCAGTCGAGGAATTGACGGAGGTGGATGGAGAGAAAAATATACAAGTAACGTTGAGTGAGGAAGATGAAAATATCCATCTTACAATCTCCAATAATGGTTCTATGATTCCTGAACATTTATTAGAAGATATATTCGAGCCGTTCATTTCCACGAAACAACTTGGCACAGGATTAGGATTATCTGTTTGTAAACAAATTGTGGAGAAGCATAAGGGAACGATCAATGTCATTTCGACAGAATCGGAGACCTCATTTTTCCTTAGCTTCCCAAACGCATCTGAGAAAGGAGCCACGTATGATGATCAACAAGACGATACATTACAACGCAAGTGAATTGAAACAGGCCATCGAATCGGATGAAATGATACAACAAAAACGTCCTGTTTTGATCTGTAATGCTCATATAACTGGTTTGGGTGTTGCAAGAGGTTTAGGCAAGGAAGGCATTCCGGTGATAGCCCTTGATCGGGAACATCAAGGCCTTGCTTTCGCGTCGAAATATGTAACCTTACGTGGGGTTTGTCCGAACCCGGTTATTGCGGAAAAAGCGTTCATACAGTACTTGCTGGATATTGGACCTGCATTCAATGAGAAGTGCGTATTGATCCCTTCGATGGATGAATGGGCCTTATCATTAGCGAAGTATGCTGATGAGCTAGCAGAGTATTACATATGGCCTTTTTCAAATTATGCTACCATCGAACAAATTCTCGATAAATCCCAATTGTATGAACGTGCAGCAGAATTAGATGTTCCGGTACCAGGTTATGAATTCATCACAGAGGCGAATCATAGTAAAATACCTGATCGCCTTTCTTTCCCGATGGTTTTGAAACCGATCAATAAAAGAGCGTTTTATGATGAATTTCAAGAAGGACTGTTTGTCATCGAAAACCAAAGTGACTATGATGCAAAAACGAAAGCCGCCAAAAAAGCCGGTCTCGACTTGATTGCACAAGAGTTTGTCGATGTCGGCAGGGATGGTTATGTGACGGTTGTCGTATATATGGATGGGGATCAGACAGTCAGAGGTGCTCTGGCTGGACGACGGTTGGAAATCTATCCGCCGAAAGCTGGCACGACGTGTCTCGTTGAATCGATCGAAGCCCCTGAATTGACTGATCGTGCGGTCTCGGTCTTAAAAGCATTTTCATATGAAGGAATTGCCGAATGTGAATTTATTTATGATCAGCAAGATGGAGAATTCAAGCTTTTGGATATCAACACAAGACCCTGGAAATGGATCGGTTTACCTATTGATGCTGGAATCAATTTACCGCATCTCCTTTACTCATATGTAAACGGACATCCGAAGTCCAATATTGAGGGGGAGATCGGGAAGAAATGGGTCTATCTTAAAGACTATCAGAAATTGAAAGAGGACAATCAGGGGCTATTTGAAGGAGATATCCTGACAAAAGAAGAATGGATGGACATCATCCTTCAACGCTATGATGAAAGTAAATTGATCACCACTGCAGTAGAATCATTAGATGATCCGGAACCGGCGTATCAACAATTACAAAATTCTTTTTCTAAACGGTCATATTATTGCCCATGTTAAATAGATAAGCTGAAAAACTTCAGTTCATAAAACTATTTCAAGCCAGTCAAGCAGCTGGCTTTTTTCATTTGATCAAAAGAAACGGCTGATATCGCAAACTCTGTTGCTCTTGCACTTAAAGAAAGCATAAAATACTTTCTTCAGTATAAGGGTAACTAAGGCTCGACCTACAAAAGGCTTGGTCTCGCCAAGTTTTCTTTAAAAGTCGTTGATTTCCGCCCCGGGATGCTCGCTTTCCGCGGGGCGTGAGGTGAGCCAGCTCGTCGTTTTGCTCTCCAATCAACTTGCACAAGGAGATTTTTTTAAATAACATCTCAAAAGCAACATTCTTTTAGAAAAGAGCCAAAGAAAAAGAAAGTAAACCTTTTTTAGGAATATCCCATCAAAGCCTACGTAGTAAGCACCATAATCCCCCTCATTATACAGTACTTGACGCCTAATCCTCCTGAGAAATGCACAATTCCCGTAGATGTTTAGGGCAATTGGCTTTTGTAAGATCGAAGTGACCGCGGAAATCTAGGAGAAAGCATGCTTTCAAGAATGGAGTTCATCTTGAAAGAACCATTTGAAAAAGTACTTGAAAATTTTGACCCTTTAATCAAAACAATGATCAGAAGGTATTCCTATAGCCTGGAATTCGATGAGTCTTATCAGATCGGAAGGATTGCCCTTTGGGAAGCGTATGAACGGTTTGATCCAGACAAGGGGGCATTCCCGGCATATGCCCAACGATACCTCTCTGGAAGGTTCCTGCAAATGCTTAATAGGAAATGTGTGACCATGATCCATGCGGAAGAGCGTACTTTAGAAGATAATTATACATTTGTTGTTCCTTATCTAGATGACCTTATCGTTAATGACTATTTACAGAATCTATCTGAGCGGGAACGACTTTATGTCGACGAAATTATTTTGAAACAGGGAAGTATGAAGGAATTGGCGCGTATAGAAGGGGTATCATATGAGACTGTCCGCTCGTGGCGAAAAAAAGCTCTGGATAAATTGAGGATAAAAGGAACAGCCATGAAAAAAGATAAGTAAAAGAAATAGAGGCTGTCCACCTGGAAGCAGCCTCTTGAATATCATTAATCATAAATGATCCGTTTTCTTAGAATACTGTCGTGTGCCTTTGTTGATATTCGATTGTTCCATTTTATTTTTCAGTTCTTGCTGTGCCTGGTTATCGCGCTTTTTCTTATCGTTATCTTTCGTGTTAGACATGTTGGCTCCTCCTTATGGACGTCTTCACCTCTTAGGCTTGACGTTTAAGAGAGGAATTATTCGAAATCAGGTGTGCCATTCAAGAAGAAAACAGCCAATGTGCCAGGTCCAGCATGCGCTCCTACCGCACAACCGATTGTATTCACCATGACGTTTTTGGGATTGAAAGTGGATTCAATCAATTCTTTCAACTCATTTGCGCGGGACAGATCGTCAGCATGCGATATCGCAACTGTCTGATTTTCCATTTCGCTGCTGCGTTCGCCAATCAAATCAATCAGGCGTGAAAGAACTTTCTTGCTTCCTCTTACTTTTTCGAGAGGAAACAGCTTTCCATCTTCCATATGTAGAATCGGTTTGATTTTGAGTAGGCCACCTACAAAGCCTGCTGTTTTAGAGACTCGTCCGCCTCGAACCAAATATTCTAAATCATCAACAGTAAAGATGTGTTCGATTTTGTCGATTAGGGTATGTGTGTAAGTAACAAGGGCATCCAGGCCATCTGATCCTTGTTGGATAGCTTGAGCTACATAATAGGCGATCAATCCATATCCAAGCGAAGCACTCTTTGAATCGATGATCGTTATGTTGGTTTCCACGCCGTCATCATGTAATTGATCTCGAACAAGACAGGCGGTTTGATATGTACCGGATAACTCAGAGGACAATGTAATATAAATAGCAGGTTGTCCACGTTCTGCAAGCTCTTCAAATAATGATTTCATACGGTCAGGTGGTACTTGAGAGGTCTTTGGAGCGGCTCCGTCTCTCATGAGTGAATAAAGTCTTGATGGCTGAATTGATTCCTTGTCGTAATATTCTTCCTCATTAACATGGACTACTAAGGGAAGAACGTGGATCTCCTGCTCATCAACCACATGTTGTGGCAGATCACAACCCGTATCAACAATCAATTGTATAGTCATTTTTACACCTCACATTATCGTTGCGTTTAGGACTTTTATCTAAGTGTAGCCTTGACAAGGGTAAAAAGCAATGCAATATTGCTTTTTGTAAATTTTCATGGTGTCTAACAGCTTACATCTCTTCGATAGGCTGTTTCGCAAACTATGTTGCTCTTGCACTTAAAGAAAGTATAAAATACTTTCTTCAGTATAAGGGCAACTAACGCTCGACCTACAAAAGGCTTGGTCTCGCCAAGTTTTCTTTAAAAGTCGTTGATTTCCGCTCCAGGATCTCGCTTTCCGCGGGTCGTGCGGTGAGCCCACTCGTCGCCTTGCGACATGGAATGGTCTCACCTGTCCCGCTGATCCCGCAGGAGTCTCGCACCTTGCTCTCCAATCAACTTGTACAAGGAGGTCTATTACAAAAATCTCCCATAAGCAACAATCTTTCAGAAAACACCCTTGCGATAAGAAAAATGTTTTTATAAATAATCTGTTGACAATTTGAACAGTGATCTGATAAAAATAGTACGTTCTACTAGGAGATGAAGGAAGGGATTCATATGACGTTTGTAACCGAAATCAAAAAAATCTTGATCATTTTATTAGGTGCTGTCCTCGGTGCCGTTTCACTTAACTATTTCTTAATACCAGCTAACGTCTATGCGAGTGGGTTCACAGGGATAGCCCAGTTGCTCGCAAGTGTATTACAGCAAACACCCATACCAGCCTCAACCGGTATCATCTTATTCATATTGAATATACCTGTGGCAATCTTAGGTTGGTTGAAAGTCGGAAAATCATTCACGTTTTATAGTATCGTCAGTGTTGCAGCAACCACATTTTTTCTTGAAATCATTCCTATTAAAGTTATCTCCGAAGATATTTTATTGAATGCTGTCTTCGGTGGTGTGATTGCCGCAATCGGTATCGGTTTCACGTTGAAATGGGGTGCTTCCACTGGTGGAATGGATATCGTAGCGATGGTTCTTTCACGTATGAAAGATCGGCCGATCGGGATCTATTTCTTCACCCTTAATGCAGCGATCATCTTCACAGCTGGCATTTTATATGGCTGGGAAAAAGCATTATATACATTGGTAACGCTATATGTGACTTCACGGGTCATTGATGTCATCCATACACGACATGAAAAGTTGACTGCAATGATCATCACGAAGAAAGGGAAAGAAATCCAGCAGGCGATCCATCAAAAAATGGTACGAGGAATTACCAAGATTCCTGCAAAAGGTGGGTTTACCGATGAAGACAAAGAGCTCCTGATCATCGTCGTAACCCGTTATGAATTATATGATCTCGAACATGCGATCAAGGAAGTCGATCCACAAGCATTTACGAATATCGTTAATACTACTGGAATCTTCGGGTTCTTTAGACAAGACTGAATAGCAAAGGGGATGATCGGCAATCGATCATCCCCAAATTTGTTTTAATATGATTTTTGGAATACTTCCTGTACTTTAGGTACGATCAAATCCCAATCACCATCAGGCGTCTTGTTCACTGTAATGAAATCCTGAAATCCGAAAATGGATTCTACACCCTCGATATCAAGTAGTGCTGAAGCGACTTCATCCTCAGGGGCATCTCCTTTACGGTGGGAAAGTCTTCCGTCAAATAATGGTTGATTTGCTGAAAATTTTAGTGCGTTCGGATTTGGTGTTGGATCGATTGTAAATTCAACTGCCATTGTAAATTGCTCCCTTCATTAGTTAATTCGATTGTATCAAAATTATCAGATCCTAAAAAGAAAATCCGTAGCGTTTCGATACAACTTCATAGAAACCGAGAGAATGGTAAATATGTTTTGTTACGGCATTATTGATGCCTGTTTCCAGTTCAATCGACTTGATGCCGTTTCTTTCAGCCCAATAGACGACATGAAGCAGTAATTTCCGGGCAATACCTTTATTCCGTTGATCTTCATGAACATAAAGTTCATTGAGCCACATGTAATGTCCGCCCTTCGCAAGGCTCACGCCAATGTTGAAAAAGGCAACACCTACAATTTCATCCTCAACCTCTGCAACTACGATATAAGCAGTGTCCTTGCTTTCGAGTGCAAGATGGATGCCAGTCAGAATTTGATCATACGTTCCTGAATTTTCGTGATTGATCCGTTGTTTCGTTAATAGGTGTGCAATACTTTGTCTTGTACTATAAGAAACTTCTCGATCTACTTCGTAAATTTTCATGGTGCAACCCTCCTATGACCCACTTTCCTAATTCAAGGTCAAAGACTTAATTCCTGCTTAATCAGCGCAATAAACCTAACTTTTAATTTTTCCCTAAAAAAGGAAACCTTTTACCGGGTTCATGCGTCTATATAGAAGGGTACAATATTCCGGCATGTACGGAAAGCGAAAAATTCGTTCGAATACATATATTAACCAAAGATACGTATAGGAGGGAGACGATGGGTAGACGACATGTCCTTTTCTGGAGTGGGGGTAAGGATTGTTTACTGGCTTTGGAACAGGTGCTCGAATCTGAAACATCCAGCGTCGCATACCTTCTTACGACTTTTGATGAAATGACAAATAGAGTCCCTTTTCATGGCATTCATATAGATTTGATTAAAGCGCAGGCATATTCCCTTCGAATTCCGCTAGTAACAGTGCCCTTACCACATAAACCTTCAAATATCGAATATCAAAATATTTTACATAGACATTTAGACTCTTTTAAACGAGAAGGAGTGGACTCTGTCATTTTTGGTGACATATTTCTAGACGATATACGAACATATCGAGAAACTCTTATACAAAAGAATCAAATGAAAGCTGTATTTCCATTATGGGGAAAATCCACAAATAACTTATCATCTCATTTCGTTTCAAAAGGTTACAAGGGTGTCATTTGCGGAATAGATACCGAATCCGTGAGTGAGAAGTCACTTGGTCAGAATTTTGATGAAGATTTCCTCAACCAACTTTCCAATCATGTCGATCCTTGCGGTGAGAATGGAGAGTTCCATACGTTCATTCATGAGGGTCCGTTATTTGAAAAGAAGATCGATTATATTGCCAGAACAAGAACAAATAGTCTGTATCGAAAGTATAAGTCCATTGAATTGGACACCACTATATGATACTAAAGGAGGCAGGAACATGCCAACATTGGTTTGCTTTGGAGACAGCCATACTGCTAAGGAGGAAAGCTTGGAGGGGTATGAGCGTTTGACACCACGGTTGAGAAACAATCTTACAAATTGGACAATCGTCAATTCAGGAATTTCAGGGGAGACGACAAGAGCAGCTCTTGCCCGGTTGCAAGATGATGTATTACGTCATTCTCCTGACATTGTGACAATCTTATTTGGTTCGAACGATGCAAGTAAACATCGAAAGATCAACCTTCCTGAGTACGAACGGAATTTAGATATTATGATCGATCGGATTACGGCAGAGAAAACGATCATTATAAGCCCACCGCCAATCATCGAGTTCTACCAAAAGAAACGCAGCAATGAGGAACTGCAGAAGTATGCAGATGCAGCAAAGAAAATCGCTTCGAAACGTGGATGTCACTTCATTGATTTATGGTCGTACTTTTCAAAAAACAAGTTGTATGAAAAGATGCTCGAGAAAGATGGATTACATTTCAATGAAAGGGCTTATCTCTTCCTTTCTGAACTCATATTAGATGAGGTGAAGAACATTTATGCTAAAGCGGTTTGAAAGGATGAAAAGGACTGAGTGGACTATCAGAAGATGTTTCTGGTAATTCTGAGCAGTTCTTTTTTTAATGTTCATGACGAAGAGTTTGATCCGTATAATGTGTCAAAAAATCTTGTTCAATAAAAGATCATAAATGTACATATATTTTATCGCTTTATCGGTACCTGGAGATATCCTCCTGTCAGCAAGGCTTTCTCCACAGAATAATAAAAAAAGACCGCAAAAGGCCCTTTAATTCAAAAAGCCCTTTGGGTCAATAGCAGTGTTATTCTCCACCGGTCGAAAAATATTCAGATCGTTTCTTTTGTCTTGTGCGATCTTCTTCAGACATGGTTGTATTGATTTCGTGTGCATCATTGCCCTGTACTCTTTCAGCGCCTTGTTCAGTCGTACGCTTTGAACGGTTTTTCTTGCTCATGATTAAGAACCCCCTTTACGATCTAGTATCCCGCAAATGGATGTTCTATACTCGCTCCTTCAATGAAAGTAGATCCTCCAAGAAATAGGCGATCCCATCTTCTTCATTCGTCTTAGTGACTCCGTTAGCAATATTTTTCAGTTCTGGAATCGCATTTCCCATCGCAATCCCATGACCAGCATATTCAATCATTTCTAGATCATTATCTTCGTCTCCAAACGCAATGACCCTTTCCTGGGGAACATTCATCGATTCAGCGACCTGTTTCAATCCTACTGCTTTATTCAAGCCGGCTTTGACAACCTCTATGATGTTCCAAGGTGCTCCCCAAACTCTGTGATCGATGACTTCTGCATGTTTTGCCTTCAACAGTTCCCTCAATTCTTTGACATGGTGGTCTTGAGGACGGACCAATAAGGAAGTTGGATTATGCGGCAGCGCGTGAATCAGGTGTCCGACGTTCAAGTTTGCTTTTTCAATTAGAAAAGAATTGATGATGAATTCATCTTCATGATGCAAATAAACATCATCAAGCACCTCTGCAATGACATTTTTAACATCAAATTCCAGGCATGTTTCTACGATTTCCTTGGCAACCTCTATCTCCATAGGTGAATGGAACCGGCCCCATCCGGGATCTTTCGGATGGTGGATAAACGCTCCATTGAAGTTAATAATAGGAGTGGATAATCCGAGTTCATGATAATATTGTTCGCTACCACGAAACGGTCTTCCGGTAGAAATGACGACATGATGACCGTTCTCCATAGCTTGCTGTAAGATGTTCTTGGTATGTACTGAAACAGTTTTATCATCTTTCAATAAAGTTCCGTCTAGATCGACGGCAATCAAATAGGGTCGTGACATCCCCATGCCCCCTTTATTCATATCATGGCTAGTTCCTTCATCCAGCCACTTTGATACGTAACGTACGTTCCATTTTACCGAGTCATGTGGAAAAAGTCCAATAATTGTAAGCCCTTGCATGCCTGTCGAAAAAAGACGAAATATGATATGATAATTTAGCACGTTTTTATGAAATGGAGGAAAGTTTATGGGAAATGAACATCATTCAAGCGAAGTGAAAGAGGCGATTGGGAAGAAAGATATCGGCCGCCTTCATTTTCGTGGAGGAGTCTTTGCAGCTACTATTCCTCTTGTGTTTTTCATCGTTTGGGCCATTACATTGAGTGTTCTTGAATTAGTTACAGAAGAGGCACTTGTCCTTGGAATGGTTCTAGGGATCTTGATCGGGTTATTTTTTTGTAAATCAAAATGGTCCGACTATGCACAATCCCTTTTTGCAGGGATGGCCCAACCGATAGGAGTCATCGCGGTGATTGCCTGGTTTTGGGCGGGAATGTTCGCGAAACTGCTTTCGGCAGGAGGATTAGTGGATGGATTGATCTGGTTTGGTTTTCAAACTGGACTTGAAGGCGGCTTTTTTGTCGGGCTGACCTTTCTATTAGCTGCATTATTCTCTACTGCGGTTGGGACAGGCTATGGAACAGTCGCAACATTCGGGATATTGATGTACCCGGCAGGGCTTGTGCTTGGAGCGGACCCGGTCGTATTATTAGCGGCCATATTAAGCGGGGCTGTTTTTGGGGATAATTTAGCGCCGGTTTCTGACACGACGATCGTTTCAGCAACGACACAGGAGGCAGACGTACCTGGAGTCGTTCGTTCACGTTTCAAATATTCTATCGCTGCGGCGGTTCCATCATTGATTTTATTTGTTATTTTCGGGGGAGGCGGAAGCATCAACAATCAAAACGCTCTCGCCCAACTTGAACAACAAGTGACGCCATCAGGATTATGGCTGCTTTTGCCGTTTATTCTTGTCCTATACTTAGCTTTGAGCGGACATCATTTATTAACCTCTTTAACTTGGGGAATCGTATCATCAGTTGTTGTCATTTTTCTGACAGGCACTCCTTTGACTGAAGTCATTTCAATCCATAAGGAAAATGGAACGCCTGTAGTTGAGGGAGCATTGATGAGTGGTATCGGCGGTTACTTCAATATGGCAATCTTGATTTTATTCATTCTTTCAGCAGCACATTTACTTGAAGTAGCGGGTACGATGGAAGCAATACGGAATTTCTTCTTAAAACTCATCAAAAAAGTCGTGCGCAGAGCGGAGCTATCCATTTTTGCAATCGTTGCTTCATTGAATGTATTCATCACAATCAATACAGCAGCAGAAATTGCAGCAGCACCATTTGTAAGGAAACTGGGTAAAGAGTTCAATATCCACCCTTATCGACGGGCGAATTTCCTTGATACGATCTCGTCATCATTAGGCTATATATTCCCTTGGAGCGGTGGTGTGCTTCTTGCCTGGGCGACGATAAAAGGCGCGGCTAAGGACTATGATTTCTTGACGGTCGTAGAACCGACAGACGTTTTCCCGTATGTCTTCCAGGGCTGGGGATTATTGATCGTCATGTTAATTGCAGCACTAACCGGATGGGGTCTACGCTACACTGGTAAAAATGGTGAAGAAATTCATCCGAAGAATTATAATCATGAATCTTAATTGTGAAAAAGGACTGTCTGTATGGGGCAGTCCCTTCTTTATTTAACGTTGTTTTCGCAATCTTTGTTGGGTCTCGCACCTTGCTCTCCAATCAACTTGCACAAGGTGGTTCTTTACAACAAATGACCCAAAAGCAACCATCTTTAAGAAAAGAGCCTTATTAAACAAAGCATATTTTCGGACGATAGCTATTGGATAGGAAGATGTTGGGTGTTTAATGTTATAAAGAAAGGGTAATTATGAAATTAAACTACTTGAGGAGGTTATCTTGAAATGAAATTCACACCGAAAAAAGCAATTGTGTCAGGTGTCGCAGCAAGTGTAGCAGGTGCAGCTACCTATTATCTAAAAGATCGTTCAAACCGAATCAAGGTGAAAGAGACCCTGACTGACTTCACGACTAAGATAAAAGATCGTGCAGGGAAGTTCAACAATTCTAATGTGCCTGTTGAGAAGGCTGGAGAGCCAAGCGACGTTGAAGACAGCAAAATGGTTGCTGAAGGCGCTCAAACAAGTGTTGATTATTATAACAAAACCCAACAATAAAATAGTTGAAAGAAAGCATCCGCTTGCGGGTGCTTTTCTTAAACTTGCATGTAAAGAAAGTATAAATACTTTCTTCAATATAAGGGCAACGAATGCTCAGCCTGCGATAAAGCTTGGCTTTGCGGAGTTTTCTTTATGAACAAAAGAGGTATTGAGGTCCTTTAGTTCTACTCAAAACATATACTTTGTTAAAATAATGTCAATCAATCTTTGGAGTAGGTGTCCCATGATAAAAATAAGTACAGAATACATACAAAACATACCGATCCTGAATGTAGCGAAAGAAGATGTTTTTACAAATACACTGCCTACCCTTGTTTTTCTTCATGGTTTTACGAGTTCAAAGGAACAGAATCTATCTTACGCCTATCTGTTAGCTAAGAATGGGATTCGTGTCCTTTTACCAGATTTTCCGCTGCACGGTGAACGATGTGACCCGATTTCAGTTGAAGAACGTCAATGGAAATTTTGGGATATTGTCGTCCAAGGGATTACTGAATTAAAAGAAGTCGCAGATCATTATGTAACAAACGGCCAGACTGACTCAGGTCGGATTGGAGTCGCAGGCACCTCTATGGGAAGCATTACGATGTTCGGTGCACTTACGCAATATGGCTGGATTAGAACCGCTGTTTCCTTGATGGGGACCCCTGGTTATGAGCAATTCGCCAATCTGATGATCCAATCGATCCAAAAAGAGGGCAGGCAGTTGCCGTTATCTACATCTGAACTAGAATCGAAAGTACAGAGCTTAAAGCCTTATGATCTATCCTTGAACCCTCGTTTGTTAGGGGATAGATCTTTGTGGATATGGCATGGGAAAGTAGATAATATTGTTCCATATCAACTGACGAAACAATTTTATGAAAGCATAGTGGAAGCAGGACTATTTCGAGAAAACCAGGTTGAGATGGTGACTGATCCAATTGCTGGCCATAAAGTGACCCGGGATGCCTGTCATAGAGCAGTGGAGTGGGTAATAAAAACGTTATAGCCAAAGGAAGAGGTCCTAAACGGGGCCTCTTTTTTTGCTTTTAGTTCTGTTAGTTTATATTGTTGATGTTTACGCACTCCATCTCCTAAAATAAAGCATTATTAAGAAAGGCTGTTTTGGCAAACTTTGTTGCTCTTGCACTTAAAGAAAGTATAAAATACTTTCTTCAGTATAAGGGCAACTAAGGCTCGACCTACAAAAGGCTTGGTCTCGCCAAGTTTTCATTAAAAACCGTTGATTTCCGCTCCAGGATGTTCGCTTTCCGCGGGGCGTGCGGTAAGTCCCTCGTCGCATGCCTTGCGAGGAGATTATTCAGGTAGTAGGCACGCTGATCCTGCTGGAGTCTCGCACCTTGATCTCCAATCAACATGCACAATGATTTATTAAAAATGACACAAAAGCAACAATCTTTTAGAAAAGTGTCTTAAGAAAAATCCAAAATCCGTCTCCCCCTTTTTAGTAAGAACTTTGTATTTATAAGGTGAAAGGGGGTGAGGGAATGGCAACAGCAATTCTGAATGACACAAGATTGACGATCACTTTTGATGCTGGGATCGATCTTGAAGGGAAGCCGGTCTACAAACGTAAAAGTTTCACAAACGTAAAGAGCAGTGCAACGCATGACCAGCTCTTCGCTATTGTTGAGGTACTGGCACCACTTCAACAGTATCCAATCAACGATGTCGAGCGTACAAATTCATTCGACCTTAGTGCCTAAAGCGTCTGAATAATTTCGGAAAGGAGGAATTTTGATGGCAAAGCAAATTGAATTGTTATTCGAAAATGAAGAAGGGAAAACAGTCCGTCTATCCCTTGATGAACCTGTTGAACCAGTCGATACAATTGCATTAGGATCAGCTATGGATCAGATTCTGGCAGAAAATGCATTCGTATCTTCTGGAGGCGATCTTGTAGCTAAGAAAGGTGCACGCATTGTAGAACGTAACGTTACAGATATTCCATTATCATAAAGGGATATAAAGGATCGGCTTTATACAAGTCGATCCTTTTTGATTAACCTATTTTGCCATTTCACTTCAATGAACTTAGGGAAAAATCAACAGTAGGATTAACAAATCCTGATTTTAATGAGAGGATGTGACTGGATGGAACAATGGGTTACTGTGATGAGTGATTTTGGTTTCCCTGTTGTAGTGACACTCTACTTGCTGCACAGGATCGAATCGAAACTCGAATCATTGAACCAATCCATCAACAACCTACCCAACCAATTAAGAAGCTGATGCGGAACATTTTATGTCCTGCTTCCAATGGGTTATACTATAATCAGAAACTCGAAATGGAAGGGGTTCATTATGGCTAACGAAGAAGTTAAAGAAAAGTTGATGGAAGCTCTTGAGGAAGTAGAAGATCCTGAATTAGGTGTAGATATCGTTAATTTAGGGTTAGTATATGATGTCGAGCTTGATGAAGAAGGTATGGCAAAAGTGACCATGACGTTGACTGCTATGGGGTGTCCGTTGGCAGGAACGATTGCTAACGATGTACGCAATGCACTGATCGATTTTCCTGAGGTCAAGGAAGTTGACGTTAATATCGTGTGGAATCCACCATGGACAAAAGACAAAATGTCCAGATACGCAAAAATCGCTCTTGGCATCCAATAAAAACACAGCATAATCAAAACGATGGATTGATCCGAAATGAAGCAGCTTTCAAAGCAACAGTACATGTCTTATGTTGTAATAAGCCGCTTCTCGGGTCGATCCATTTTTGTGTTTAAGGCTGATTTCGCAACCTTTGTAGTTCTTGCACTTAAAGAAAGTATAAAATACTTTCTTCAGTATAAGGGCAACTAAGGCTCGACCTACAAAAGGCCTGGTCTCGCCAAGTTTTCTTTAAAAGTCGTTGATTTCCGCTCCAGGATGCTCGCTTTCCGCAGGGCATGCGGTGAGCCCACTCGTCGGCTTGCGACATGGAATGGTCTCACCTGTCCCAAGTTTTCTTTATTGATTTCGTGAAACTGTCAGTAGTCTTTGCTAAAATGAAAGTGGAATGTTGAAAGGCGGTGACGAGTATGGTTGTTGAACGCAGGAAACCCATACAAATTGGAGAAGGGGTTAAACGGGTTCTTGAGTATCCGCTTCAATTACAATCTGAAGAATTGAATATAGAAAATGCAACTGAGCGAGTATTAGCAGAACCGATTATTGCAGATCATGATGTACCCCCATTCAATCGTTCTCCGTATGATGGTTTTGCGTTGATAGCTAATGATACAGAACATGCTTCGACTGAAACCCCTGTCCACCTTGAGGTCATTGAAGAAATCGGTGCAGGTCAAGTTGCAGAATCCCACCTGCAAACAGGACAGGCGATCCGAATCATGACCGGAGCAGCGATTCCAGAGGGCGCAGATGCAGTTGCGATGTTCGAAGTTGTCAAAGAAATTCACCAACACGGAAAGACATTGATCGAGGTCGCCAGAAGATTTTCGTCTGGACAAAATATTGCGAAACAGGGCGAAGATACAGAAAAAGGGACAGTGCTCATAAAAAGAGGGACGACGATCACACCAGGCGTGACTGCTTTGTTAGCTACTTTCGGATACAAAACCGTTGATGTCTTCCGGATGCCGAAAATCGGCATTTATGCGACTGGTACAGAGCTTTTGGACATTGATGAACCGTTACAAGCAGGGAAGATCCGTAATTCCAATGCCTACATGATTGCTTCCCAGATCCGAAGAATGGGCGGGGAACCGATATATTTAGGAAAATTAGATGATGATTTTGATGCGTGCTTTGATGCGGTGTCATCTGCATTGAACGATGTTGACGCTCTTGTCACAACAGGCGGTGTTTCAGTCGGGGATTATGATTATTTACCGGCGATATACGAAAAACTCGGCGCAACTACGCTTTTCAATAAAATAGCTATGCGGCCCGGAAGTGTAACCACAGTGGCTGAATATGAAGGGAAGCTGCTTTTCGGCCTATCAGGAAATCCTTCCGCTTGTTTTGTCGGTGGAGAGCTTTTTGTAAGACCGTTCATAAAGCAAGCTGCAGAGAGTACACCTTACCTGGCCAAAATGAGAGCGCTTCTGGCGAAGGATTTTCCTAAACCGAATCCTTTCACAAGGTTGGTCAGGGGAAAAATCGATTACGCTCCTGAAGGAATCCGTGTCGCCCCCACAGGTCTTGATAAATCGAGCTCGGTTACATCAATTGCAGAGGCGGATGTTTTCATTGTGCTCCCAGGTGGAACGAGAGGCTTTCAAAATGGGGATGAAGTGGATGTCCTGTTATTCAACCATGAAAGTGACCTGAACCCATGGGAAGTTTAAATAACACGATTCCTATCATTCAAATAACGGGTTATAAAAAGAGTGGGAAAACAAGTTTCATCAAAAAAATCATCAGGGAGTTATCAGAAGAGGGTTATCGTGTAGGTGTCATCAAACATCACGGCCATGGGGGAGCACCTGACATTATAGAACCTGAACACACAGATACAGCTCAATTCCAGAATGAAGGCGCCTATATGACAGCAGTAGAAGGTGAAGGTGTCCTCCTTATGAAGTTGGATGGAAGAGAAGGAACAATCCCCCTTGAACAAATTGTATCGATGTATCAGCAAATGCCCTTGGATCTTATTTTAATAGAAGGATACAAAACGGCCCCTTATAAGAAATTCCTTATAGCAAGTAATGAACAAGAGCTGGAGTCATTACTCGAGGTTAGCGAAAACGTCATTGGGGTGATTGGTTGTAAACCGGAGGAAATCTCTGGGCTCATCAGCTTGGATTTCAATCAAGCTGAGGAATTTACCAAGTATGTAACAGAAGAGTATTTAAAACGGAGATGAATCCATGTCTAAACACTTTTACATTACAAAAGAACCGCTCGACGTGAATGAAGTCGTTGAAAGGGTAATCCATCCTCATGCGGGGGCGATCAATACGTTTATCGGTACTGTACGGGAGTTGACGAATGAGAAGCGGACACTTTTCCTTGAATACGATGCATATATTCCGATGGCGGAAAAGAAATTAGAGCAAATCGGTTCAGAAATCAATTCTCGTTGGAATGAAGCGCGTGTGGCAATTGTCCATCGGATCGGTAGGTTGGATATTTCAGATATAGCTGTCGTCATAGCGGTTTCGACTCCGCATCGTGCAAACTCCTATGAAGCGAGCCGCTATGCGATTGAACGAATTAAAGAGATCGTCCCGATTTGGAAAAAAGAACATTGGGAAGATGGCGAAAAGTGGATCGGTGATCAGCTGGAAAAGATGGAATACCCGTCAGGAAAACCAGGAAAGGAGCATCTTGATGATTAATGTATTATTGTTTGCGGGATTACAGGAAAAAGTCGGGAAAAGCGAGCTATCTGTTGAAAAACAGGAAGTCACGGTCGATCAACTTATAGCCCATATTCGTGAAACTGAGCCCAGACTGGACCTCTCGAATGTGATGGTTGCAGTCAATGAAGAATTTGTAAATAATCCCGGCCAGGTCATCCGTGAAGGCGATACGGTTGCGCTATTACCGCCAGTTAGCGGTGGTTAAGTAGCTTTCTTTTTTAGACACTTGAAGAAAGTATAAAATACTTTCCTCAGTATAAATACACAAGCAGGTGACTTCGAGAGCAATACACTGCGCGAAGGAAAACAATTGCTTTATCGAGGAACTATTGGCTCCGCCTAAAGCTTGGGCTTTGTCAAGTTTTCTTTATCACAATCAAAACAGCGTACGCCTGTTTTTGTTTTGATTCCATTGAAAAAGCCATCCATACAGTAAATCGGCTTGTTGCAAATCTCGCACTTTCCGATATATTCTTTCATATCCATCCTCCTTACAAATAACACATGAATAGTCTTGAGGTTTAGTTGATAATGTTAATAAAAGCAATGCCAGTCATTCTATCATTCTCAGTTTATATTTTCTTTTACCTTGATACAAACCCGAATTTCGTTTATCTATTGATCATTACAAGCTATTTTATTGGAGCTTTACTTGTTTCTTCTTTTATCCGGAAGGAAGATCCCAGTAAAGGAGCTCTGATCATGGGCTTAGGAATCGTATCACTAGGGCCGGTCCATACAGTAAATCTGGCTCAAGAACCCGAAATCGTTCCATTTCTATTGATTGGTTTATGGCTTCAAATATCGATGAGTTATATCAAAAACTTCAACAAATGGAGCTTTCAAGATGCCAATCATACTTTTTTGCATGGAACGTGGGTGGCAGCTACTTCGGTAGTAGGTGTTTCTGTCCTCTTTTATTATCCGCAAGAACCCTTTGTATCCAAATTGATCGCAGTTCTAGCTGCTTTTCTCTGGGCAGGGTATGCCGTTCTATCAATTTACACATTCCAAAAGCTCATTTTTTCTAAAATAGATTTAGAGAGGATACACGGCGGCATTTTGTTAACTGTTGTAGCAACACAATCCGTCGTTATCGTGATGGAATGGACGTTTGATCTATTGAAGACGGCAGAGCTGATCTTGATAAGTATAGGTATCTTATTTTATTTAGGCAGCATCGGGGTCCTGATTATTCGATATGCCAGGAACACTTGGACTATTGTTGATGATTGGAAAAATACGAATTGTATCGTGCATGGTGCTTTATCAATTACAGGAGTTGCCTGGCTGAATATCGGTGCTTCAAGTAGCTCTTTAGGAATCTATTGGCTTCTAGTTTTTATTGTTTTTCTTATTATTGAGTTGATGGAATTGTACCGGGCAAGCCAGCGGATAAAACACTTAGGGATCTCTCAAGGTATATACGTGTACCATCCATCCCAATGGGCAAGAATTTTCACATTCGGTATGTTTTATTATTTTACAACAATATGTAAGCCTCTGATCCCTGTCAATGATGGGTATTTAACTGTCGTTGATGCCAGTCTCCTCATACTGGGTCCTGTCATCATCCTCTTGACGATCATCCAACTATTGATCATGGGATATCCAATACTAATGAAGGCAACAGAAAAAGCGCCGGGCAATTAAGCTCAGCGCTTTTTTAACCAATCACATGAATAAAATTACCAATGGTCCTACGATGAAACAATAGATGGCAAAGTATTTCAAATTTCCTCTAGCCATGATTCCCATCAACCACTTCAATGAAATGTATGAGGCGATAAATGAAATCAGAAAGGCTACAAGGTACGGTATCAATAATTGATCAAGCAGCGGGTCGTCTTTTATATCACCAAAACTTAAGATCATTGTTCCGACACTTACCGGGATGTATAGCAGAAATGAATACCGCAGTGCTGTTTCTTGTTTCATACCACGTCCCATTGCGGCCACAATCGTTGCCCCAGAACGGCTGATTCCCGGAATTAGTGCTACCGCCTGGGCAAAGCCTACAATCAGGGCGTCCTTAATCGATAGGTCCTGATCATATTTACGTCCACGAAGGTTTCGGATCAACCATAACGCGATACCGGTGGCGATTAAGGATGCTCCGACCACCTTGATTGTTTTCAAGTTCCCAGAAATGAAATCCTCTGCTATTATTCCAATGACTGCAGCAGGAATCGTTCCGATGATCAAATAGATGATGAACATGAAATCTGATTTATATTTACGATCTCTTGTCATCGTAAAATTCAAACCATTCGTGGTAAGCCTAACAAGATCCTCCCGATAGATCACTAGAACAGCAAGTAACGATGCGAAATTCATGAAAACTTCAAAACTGAATCCCTCGATATGTATATCCAATATCTTTTCTGCAAAGACAAGGTGTCCGCTGGATGAAATAGGGATCGGTTCAGTAATTCCTTGTACAAAGCCAAAAAAAGCATATTTCAAAAGTAGAAAGAGTTGATCCATTTAACGTTCCTCCGAATAATATATCTCTTTTTATTTCAAAAGCACATGTAGTCATTAAACAATAAATCAACGTACTAGTAAAGAGATAATTCGTGACATTTATCATCAACCTGTCCTTACACATTTTCAACTCAATGTGAATATCATGAAAATGTGAGGGGGGAAGATCGTGCCTTATCGTAAATATATGAAAGCTTTAAACAAGCATAACCAGATGATGCAAAAACAATGTAAGAAGCATATAAATCAGTATGTACAGTGTCATATGATGGATGGGAAAGTGTATGAGGGGTATGTTGAAAAGGTTGATAAACAGAATATATACTTAATCATAGAAGTTAAATACAAGAAAAAGCCTGGAATGAGTCAACCTAGACAATATTTAGGATTTCCTGAGCCTGGGTTAGGGTTTGAACGGATCATCTTGCCTCTGCATTTCCTGACGGCTGTATCTTTGGTTCCGTATTAAGAGTTGAAAGTCACCAAAAAAGGTGGCTTTTTTGTTGTCTTCATTTTTCTGTGGGATCTGGCCTAGCTCGCTTTTCCCGCAGTGTCGCGAATTTTCTCTGACGATTCCAAATGGCTTTCCACAACATTCAATAATGTGCATTTCGAGAAATTCATCTCGATTAATTTTTTATTGAGGAGGTTATCCTACTGATAAAAAGGAGGGATTTAGTATGGGACAGAATCATCAGTTCAATCCTGGGCAGAAAGCACCAAACAATGGGATCTACGTAGAAATAGGAGAGACGGGCAGCATGGTGAATGACCCGAAAGAAATCAAACTGCATGCAGGCGATGCATTTCCGGAAACAAGTAATCATAACCGGAAGTGGACTTATAAACGGAAGCCGTGATTCATTCAACTTTCCAAATATGAATACTTATTCAATTTTTTGTTGAAATTAACGGACTTTAATACTAGAATTAAATTATTAAAAATTTAGAAAATTAGAAAAGGGAGAGGGTAGAAAGTCGGTCGTCATTTTGAAAGGCTGTTTTCGCAAACGTTGTTGCTCTTGAAAGTGGTTGATTTCCACTCAAAGATGCTTGCTTTCCGCGGGGCGTGCGGTGAGCCCACTGATCCCGCAGAAGTCTCGCACCTTGCTCGCTCTCCAATCAATTTGCACAAGGTAAGTTTTAAAAATGAGCCAAAAGCAACAATCTTTAAGGAAATTGTCTTTAAAAACATTTGGGGGAGGATACTATGAAGATTATTAAAGTTCCGTTTCTATCAATGCTTATCGGTTTGCTTACCATATTGGCTGCATGTGGTGGCAGTGGGGAAAGTTCAGGTGACAAAAATAAAGAATTAGAAGTTGTCACAGACGCAGCCTATGCACCTTTTGAATATATGAATGGTGATAAGATTGTTGGTTTTGATATTGATTTCATGGATGCCGTGATGGAAGAAGCAGGCTATACGCCGAAATATAAAAATATCGGATGGGATCCGCTATTTGTAGAGATTCAGGGAGAAAAGGCTGATGTTGCGATTTCTGCCATCACCATCAATGATGATCGTAAACAGACATATGATTTTTCAACACCGTATTTTGAATCAAGAAATATGATCTTAATTCCTGAAGATAGCGATATCCAAAGTGCTGAAGATTTGAAAGGGAAAAAAGTAGCTGTCCAAAATGGTACGACAGGACAAGCTGCTGTGGAAAAGATTCTTGGTACAAATCACAAAGATATCAAAAAGTTCGATAATAATACACTTGCGATCATGGAGTTGGTTCAGGGAGGAGTCGATGCGGTAGTTGCGGATAACAGTGTCGTACTCGAATATGCGAAAAACAATCCTGATAAAAAGCTCAAGACAATCAGTGATGAAGACAATTTCGAATCTGAATTTTATGGACTCATGTTCCCGAAAGGAAGCGACTTGAAAGCGGATTTCGATAAAGCTGTTAAAGAAGTCATTGAGAATGGAACATATGCAGAGATTTATAAAGAGTGGTTCGGTGATGAACCAGATCTTGAAGCATTGAAACAGCAGATGGAAAACGAATAATTCAAGTCATAGGGGCTGACCAGGTGTTGGAGTGATCTGACACATTGCATGTCAGCCCTTTCTTTACATTAACAGGACATCCAAGGGGAGAGGTTTATGGACTTCAGATTTGATTTGATAATTGACTATGCACCATATTTCTTAAGGGGAACACTTTATACGATAGGTTTTTCATTTGTCGGCATTTTGATTGGCACAGTCTTAGGCTTATTAATAGGATTGGGGAAACTTTCGCCATATCGAGCTCTAAGGTATCCATTAGATTGGTACATTACATTTTTCAGGGGGACCCCTTTTTTTGTACAGATCCTATTGATATACTTTGGGGTTGTACCGCTTCTGATTGGTGATTCAAATGCGATATTGGCAGGAGTCTTAGGGCTTTCCTTAAACGCAGGGGCGTATATTGCAGAAATTTTCAGAGCTGGAATTCAGTCGATTGATAAAGGGCAGATGGAGGCATCACGTTCGTTAGGGATGAATTATTACGAATCGATGCGGTACGTCATTTTACCTCAGGCTGTTAAACGTATGATTCCGCCGTTAGGGAACGAATTCATTGTTCTGATAAAAGAATCATCAATACTGGCAATCATAGCGGCACCTGAATTGATGTACTGGGGGAGAGCGATGCAAGGGCAATATTACCGGGCTTGGGAGCCTTATCTTACTGTTGCACTGATATATCTTCTCTTGACTCTGACAGTCAGTACAATTTTAAACTACATCGAGAGGAGATTGGCTACAGAATGATAAAAGTTCAAAACTTAAAGAAATCATTTGGTTCATTAGAGGTATTAAAAGACATAAGTGCAGAAATAAAGCAGCAAGAAGTTGTATGTGTGATCGGGCCATCCGGTTCAGGGAAATCCACTTTTTTAAGATGTCTCAATTTGCTAGAATCCATCACAGATGGCAAAGTATATATAAAAGGCATTGATATTACTGCAAAATCAACGGATATCAATAAACTGAGAACGGATGTCGGCATGGTATTCCAACAGTTCAACCTTTTCCCGCATAAAACGGTTTTGGAAAATATCATCTTATCACCGATGAAAGTAAGGAAATGGGATAGGAAAAGAGCTGAGGAGAAAGCACGGGAGCTGCTTGCAAAAGTAGGATTATCCGAAAAAGCGGAGGTATATCCAAATTCACTTTCTGGTGGTCAGAAGCAACGGGTCGCCATTGCTAGGGCACTGGCGATGGAACCTGAAATCATGCTTTTTGATGAACCGACATCTGCACTGGACCCGGAGATGGTCGGTGAGGTTTTAGAGGTTATGAAGCAGCTGGCCAAAGAGGGAATGACAATGATTGTGGTCACGCACGAAATGGGCTTTGCCAGAGAAGTCGGAGATCGCGTTCTCTTCATGGATGAAGGCTATATAGTAGAAGAAAACGAGCCGAAGAAGTTGTTTTCAGATCCACAGCATGAACGGACACAATCATTTTTAAGTAAAATACTATGAAAGAAGAAGGGACTGGTTGAAGTTGAATCAGTCTCGTTTTATTTGTCCTTAAAGAAAGTATGTATTCTTCGTTCGGTATGAATGAAATTATGGTTCAGTCTTAGCTAAGGTCAGGTGCTTTGTTGATTTAAACGAAATATGCGAAACTCCTGCGGAAAGGTTTACTCTGCAAAACACATAAACAAAAATGACCCAAAAGCTGTTACGCTTTTGAGCCACTTTCACTACTCATTCATCATTCTGTTGTTTCGTCTTTAATTCCTGCATCACCGAGTACAAATACGAATACAGAAAAAATAAGTCCGATGACTGATGCTAGGCCGAAGCTGTAATGTCCGCCTTGCATTGAGCTTAATACATAGAAAGCCATATTGCTCAACAACAATGCCCAGATTATTGTCCAAATGTAACGCATATGATCACCTCAAGAATAATATGTAGCAATTTACACTTAAAAAGTGCAACTAAGGATCAGCCTTCGCCAAGGCTAGGCAAAACCCGATTTTTTTATCCAATTCATATTGTAGCACAACTCGCCTTCTATCAAAACGTTTTCACGAAACTTCCAAAAAAAGTTCAACTTTTACTATTGATGGCACCTATGCTGAGTAAAGCATAAGAAAATTGGGCGAAAAACCTGTTCTCTTTTCTTTTTCTCGCATACATTAACTTAGAATGTAGAATAAGGTGTGATGAATTTGAGTAAAACCACTCACCGATTTATAAAGACGAATGATCAGCATGCCATCATTCATCTTCCGGAACAGCCTAATGGTTTTGCAATTCTTATAATAGGTGATACGAATCATTATGTGACAAATCAAACAAGTTCGTGGCTGCAGCATCCAGAGCGGAGGAAATTTATCGAGGAACTATGCCGTCATGGATATACCGTGTATTATTCCAATTTATATGGAAGGCATTGGGGGAATGATGGTAGTGTCGAGCTGCTGCATCGAATGTATCATACCATCCTGAAGCAGGAAATCATCAATTCCAGAATCCATGTATTTGCGGAAGGGATGGGAGCTTTATCCGCAGTCAAATGGATGTATCATCATGGAGAACTCACACGGTCTGTATCCTTCATGAATCCATGCTTCAGCTTGAAAGTCCACGCTGAAGCCGTCATGGAGCAAAAACTTTTTTATAAGCAGTTTCATAGGGAAATCAGAAAAGCATATGACATGTCCGAAGATGAAGCAACGTGGTTTTTGCTGAAGGATAAAGGAATGTACGACTACCCTTCTAAAGTACCAGTGAAAATTTGGCACAATATGCAGGGAACTCCGTATTCATTTATAAAACATAGCCGTGCTTTTGAAAAATTCAGGGAGGATCTTGGAGCGCCGATCTCGCTGACGCTGCAGTTACCTGGAGGGAGATATGATCTCGCAAACAAAGTGAAGAATTTCTATCAAAAAAATGAGCTTGAACTATAGTGATCAACCAGTGTATAGAATTATCCGAATGAGACTCTGAGGAAACAATACTACTGGTTGATCTTATTCATGTACATTTAAAGAAGATATTCTTCTATATAAAGGCGATTAAGGCTCTGCCTGCGCTAAGGCATGGTTTCGCTATTTTATCTTCATTTCAGTACATAAAGCTTTTGAAGGGTAGGCATAAGGATTCTGAATCCATGGGTATCGCAAATTTTCCTTTAATCAATCATAGTGAGAAATCAATTGTATTATTTAACAAAGCCCAAAAATAAGATAGTAATAGACTGTATGAAAATGGAGGGCCCATTATTATGAAAAACATCTTGATTACTGGAGTGGCTGGTGAACTTGGAATGCTCCTTTGCAACGACTTTTTAGATGATGAGATTGATGTATATGGTATTGACCATTTAGATAGGGAAGGACACGTAGGTCTCGATCTCATCGGTAGGAATGCATTATTCCATTTCTATAACCTTTCGATCCAAGAGGTTGATTGGGATGATATTGAACAGCCGAGGACCATCTTCCACCTCGCACAAACTTCGCCAAACACGAACCAGTTATCGGAGTTGAAAACAATCCTGCAAAACCAACAACAAAATATGAGGAAGGTCATTCAATACGCAGCCCAGCAAAATAGTAAAATTATCCTTATTTCTACAACGGATGTATATGGAGATTGCAGGCCTCCCTATACAGCCGATCGAACCCCCCAGCCTAACAGCTTATATGGAACATTGATGCTGACGGAGGAAACATACCTCATTGAAACAGCCGAAGCTTTTGATGTCGATTATCATATTATGAGGATTCCCAGGGTATCTGGCTGTAGTAATTCGATTGAAGAAAGATGTTTTACAGTGGATAAACTAGATAAAGCAGGAGTTTCGGACCAGAATAGAGAAATCAGTAATACCTTTACAATAACAAAAGAGAAGTTTATCATTTCTTGTAATCAACTTATGAAGGGGGAACAATCCGATAAAATCATTACCTTAATTGAGGAAAGATGACAACGTTTTTGCATGCCGGACCGTGTGTAGAGTAATTTAGTACTCTTGTAATATTTCGAAATCATATGTATCGTTTATACTAGTGATAGTAATAATGTCTTGGCAGTAAAGAGGAGAGGAAAAAAGAATGGCAAAAATCATCCCTTTCCTGATTGCAATTTCCCTTCTATCTCTTTCAGGGTGTCAGCAAGCACTGAATACCGGAGAGTTGGAGAGCGTTGGACTTTTGATTGAAGATACCATTACCGATAAAGGTTGGGGTACGAAAGGTTATAAGGGCTTACTTCAAATTCAAGAAAAACTCGGTAAGGAAGTATATTATCGTGAAGAAGTTAAATCAAAAGCACAAGTTCTATCAGCAGTCAGAGAATTTCAGAAAAATGATGTGAATCTTGTATTCGGCCATGGAAAGTTATATGCCCCTTTATTCATGGAACTTAAATCGGAATTTCCCGATATGCATTTCGTCAGCTTTAATGGAAAAGTAAGCGGAGAGCGAATAACGAGTATACATTTTGATTCGTATGCCATGGGTTATTTTGCAGGTGTGATCTCTGGTGCGATGACTGAATCCGGTCAAATCGGTATGATCGCAGCTTTTCCCTGGCAGCCTGAAGTAACAGGTTTCCACGAAGGTGCCAGCGTTTATAATGAAAACGTAGAAACACATATTGAATTTGTTGAAGATTGGGAGGATACCAATAGAGCTTTCAATATTTTAAGGAATATGACAGGACAAGGTGTCGACGTCTTTTACCCTGCGGGAGATGGATATACCGTACCAGTAATCGAGCGGATCAAGGAGCAAGGTAACTATGCGATTGGTTTTGTTTCCGATATGGCTGACCTCGGTGAACAAACTGTATTGACAAGCACAGTCCAACATGTCGATCGTCTCTATGTCAGGATTGCCAAAAAGTATGACGAAGGGGAACTCCGGAATGGAAATATCCATTATGATTTCCAGGAGGATGTGATATCCCTCGCGCCTTTCAGTGATGAAGTGCCGAATGGCCTTCAAGATAAGATAAAATCATTGGTTGAGGAATATAAAGAAACAGGTAAACTCCCACAACCATAATTTCATTGGAGGATAAACCTTATGGATCAAGAAAGAAATATGAAGTTCATGCAAATTGCGATGACTCATCTACCAGAAGCGAAACAGATGATGGAAGATAAAGGAATACAATTATCAATGGAAGACATCCAACCAGTACTTAACATGCTGATGAACGTGATGAATGACGCATATGAATTAGGAAGAACAGAAGCCGAATCTGAAAATGAGTAAAAATCGATCAACCACACTTAATACATAGGAAACATAATACATAACCTGTGGGACCTTCAGCATGAAAATTGCAGAAGGTCTTTTATTATTTATATTGAATTTATTTGGAAGTTGTTTTAGCAAACTATGTTGCTCTTGAAAGTGGTTGATTTCCGCTCTAGGATGCTCGCTTTGTGCAGGGCGTGCGGTGAGTCCATCTGCTGTTTCTGTCCGGATAAAAGGTGAATTCGGACAGGGGAGGAAGAAAAACAGTGATTGCTATCCCGAAAAGGACTGTTAAGGGACAGGGAAGCATGAAAAACCCAGTTTGCTGTCCCGAAAAGGATTGTTAAGGGACAGGGAAGCATGAAAAAACCCTGTTTGCTGTCCCGAAAAGGGCTGTTAAGGGACAGGAGAGCGTGAAAAAACCCTTTTGCTGTCCCGAAAAGAATTATTAAGTGACAGCCCACTCGTCGCATTGCAACATTGAATGGTCTCACCTGTCCCGCTTGATCCCGCAGGAGTCTCGCCCTTTACTCTCCAATCAAAAAGCAACAATCTTTAAGAAAAGAGCTTAGTAGGAAGATCTTGTGGCGATAGTAAGACGGGTCAACTTTGGACAGGATCGCAAGCAATGTAGCCAAAGCTGTCCAAAGCTGTCCAAAGATGAAACAACTTCGGTACGTAGCACCATAAATACCATCGTGCTGTCGTCATTAATTGTTTCCTGTATTATAAACGGCACATTTCTGCAATCATTAACACATCCATGGATAAAAACCAATGATAATAACTAGACAATATAGAAATATTGGATTAAAATTAGTACCAAGTCATAATATAAGATACTAAGAAAAGTCATACAAAAAGGGGTAATAAAATGAATGCAGGCGTAATCGGAATTGGCAGATATGTCCCAGAACGTGTGATGACCAATGCAGACCTTGAAAAGATCGTCGATACATCTGATGAATGGATCCGTACAAGAACCGGAATCGAAGAAAGAAGAATAGCAGATAATGATATGGATACATCCCATATGGCTGAAAGAGCTGGAAAAGAAGCGTTGGCAGATGCTGGTCTGGATGCAGCTGATATTGATTTGATTCTAGTCGCTACGGTAACTGGAGATTATGGGTTCCCTTCTGTAGCTTGTCTAATCCAAGAGAGACTTGGAGCACATAACGCAGTAGCTATGGATATCAGTGCAGCATGTGCAGGGTTCATTTATGGTATGATAACGGCAAAGCAATATATTGATACAGATACTTATAAGAATGTGCTCGTCATCGGGGTTGAAAAGTTATCGAAAATCACGGATTGGGAAGATCGGAATACCGCTGTCTTATTTGGGGATGGAGCAGGGGCAGCAGTCATTGCACCCGTATCTGATGAGAAGGGTATTTTATCATTCGATATGGGTTCAGATGGTTCTGGAGCAAAACATTTATTTCAAAATGGTGATCACCTCTATATGAACGGACGTGAGGTATTCAAATTCGCTGTCAGACAAATGCCTGAATCCTCCATGAAGGTCGTTCAAAAAGCTGGACTTCAAAAAGAGGATGTAGACTTTTTGATCCCACATCAAGCGAATATCCGCATTATGGAGGCTGCACGGGAACGCCTTGGTTTACCTCAGGAAAAAATGGCCTCCACTGTCGCAAAGTTTGGGAACACATCCTCCTCTTCAATTCCTATTGCCTTGGTCGAGGCTAGGGAAACAGGTAAGATAAAAGATGGAGATGTACTTGTACTCGTAGGTTTTGGCGGAGGATTGACCTGGGGTGCAGTAGCGTTAAGATGGGGAAAATAGTTTTTTTAAGGAGCTGAATTAGACTATGAATAATCGAGTTGTCATTACAGGACTGGGTACAGTCTCTCCACTCGGAAATGATACAGAGACGACTTGGACGAATATTATCAATGGGAAATCAGGAATCGGTGAACTGACAAGAAGGGACAAGGAACAATTCCCAGCAAAAGTAGCTGGGGAAGCGACTGAGTTCGACCCTGCACAATACATGGATAAAAAAGATGCACGGAAAATGGACCGCTTTACTCAATTTGCAATTGCAGCTACGCAGATGGCTGTAAAAGATGCTGACTTAACCATCACAGATGATAATGCAGATCGAGTAGGCGTGTGGATCGGTTCTGGAATCGGCGGGATGGAAACCTATGAACAGCAATTCCAGGTTTTCATGGAAAAAGGGCAACGACGTGTCAGTCCTTTCTTCGTGCCGATGATGATTCCGGATATGGCTTCAGGTCAGGTATCAATCATGCTCGGTGCAAAAGGAATCAACTCATGTACGGTAACGGCTTGTGCATCGGGAGCGAATTCCATCGGAGATGCGTTTAAAGCGATTCAACGCGGCGATGCCGATGTAATGATCACTGGAGGAACTGAAGCACCGATTACAAATATGGCATTGGCTGGATTCTCATCTGCTAAAGCATTATCTTTCAACACGGATCCTTCTTCTGCAAGCCGTCCATTTGATGCAAACCGTGATGGTTTCGTTATGGGTGAAGGGGCTGGCATACTTGTCCTTGAATCGTTGGAATCAGCACAAAATCGTGGAGCTAGAATTTATGCAGAGATTGTAGGGTATGGTGCTACAGGTGATGCCTATCATATTACTGCTCCAGCTCCAGGAGGAGAAGGCGGTGTACGTGCGATGAACCTCGCTTTGAAGGATGCAGGGATGTCTCCAGATGAAGTCGATTATTTGAACGCCCATGGTACAAGCACTGATTTTAATGATAAATATGAAACAATGGCTATCAAATCGGTATTCGGTGATTATGCGCAAAAGCTTGCGATCAGTTCAACGAAATCAATGACAGGACATTTGTTAGGTGCTGCAGGCGGACTTGAAGCGGTACTTTCAATCAAAGCGATTGAAAACAATATCATGCCGCCGACCATCAATTACGAAACTCCTGATCCTGAATGTGATTTGGACTATATACCGAATGAAGCAAGAAAAGCAGAAGTCAATGCAGTCATGAGTAACTCCTTAGGTTTTGGAGGACATAACGTAGCGCTGTTATTCAAACGATATACCGATTAATAAGTATATTATGCAAAGCTGATAGGATACGCATCCTATCAGCTTTTTTAGAACCAATATTTTATAGGTTTTTTGTGCACACAGTATAATAGTAGAAACTTGGCAATGAATAGTTGTCATAACCTGACTACATGTCCCATATAGTGAATTAACATATGTATACAAGCACTCTAATGGGAGATGAGGGCTTTGATTTTTCGACTATTCTTACTATTGTTAGGATTCAGCTTTGCAGTATCTGGCGGGGTCAGCTTGATCGCCTTTTTGAATTTGATTACCACCGGCCATGGATTTGTTAATTATTTGGCCTTCATCCTGACGCGAGTTGAGTCCATATTATTCATAGTCGGTTTACTGTTGGTATGGGGCAGTATCTACTTGCCTTCCTTTCATAATAAAAACGATGAGAATTGACGAATATGTACAAATGTCGACTAAAAAAAGTTCGATTAAAGAATAAATTTGTATCCCTCTGACTATACTGATTTTAACAAAACAGTAAATCCTGTAAAGTGAGGGGTATACATGTTGTACTTAAGAGACGTATGGGTAAACTGGTTCGAAGGCGAAGAGAACGGTTATAATGTTTGTGAATTCCATGAATGGCGGAAGGAAGACTTCATCGAACTTCTTGACCAAGTACCGATTATCAAAATGGAATCACCTCTTTTAAACTACATAGAAAATGACTTGAGTGAATTGCCTGAGGAACTGTTACGTGAGGTGAAAAACAAAAGTTATATCCGCAAAAACAACCAGCGGGAACAAATCGAGTATTGCATGATTGCGACTGACGGAAAGAAATGTCTTGTTGTGGATACGATGGGATATAAAATCCCGATCCGTAAAAGCAGGATGATTCCGAGGCAAGAACAATTAGTATACGAAATGGCTGAAGAATTGGATCCGAAGAGATACACATTCGATTCTACAAGTGAACAAAAAAAGGAACACCATATCCTATCACCAGATCCTAAGGATATGAAAGGCTTGACACGTCGAGAACGACAGTTGAAACAATTGTTATTCATGGCCCTTGACCAGATGTATACGAGTGGCAATACTGCTGAAGCCAGATATTGGTACACTGAATGGATTCCAGAAAAGTATCCGGACATCCAGATGATGAGTTTTGATGAAGCATGGAGAGCACTCTATAATGAAGTATGTCAGGGGTGGACATCAAAGCATCAGTCGATCTGTGAACGGCTGATAAAAGGACAACCTTACTTTGAGAAAATATGGGAATTAGAAAAAGGGACACATGTAAACCAACAGAGGAGCTGACGATGATCAGTTCCTTTTTAGTTATAGGTTTAGCTGCATGTGTTGAAGGGAAATGTCAGGTGTACATTCAACTACAAGGAGGTATATCATGTCTAAAAGAGTCCTTATGATTGTAACGAATGCAGATAAAATAAATGATGAAAAGGAAACCGGATTATGGTTAGAGGAATTCGCTGTACCGTATAACCTTTTTAAGAATCAAGGATATGATGTAACGGTCAAGAGTCCGAAAGGTGGCCGGATCCCACTTGATCCAAATAGTATTCCTGAAGAGGAGAAACAGGAATTCGCGGAAGCGCAGGACAAATTGACTCGAACGGACAAGCTATCTGAAAAAGATCTGAACGAAGATTTTGACGGCGTGTTTTTACCAGGTGGACATGGGACGATGTTCGACTTTCCAGAGAATGAATTGATGCAAAAAATCATCGGCAAGATGGCTGATGAAAATAAAGTGATTGGAGCGGTTTGCCACGGACCATCCGGGTTGGTCAATGTAACTTATCAGGATGGTACCCCACTGGTAAAAGGGAAGAAGGTCAATGGTTTTACTGATGAAGAAGAAAAAGAAATGCAGCTGACTGAAGAAATGCCGTTTTTACTTGAGACAACACTTAGAGAAAAGGGGGGAGAATTTGTCAGAGGGGAAAAATGGACCGATTTTTCAGTCAGAGATGGAAACCTCGTAACTGGTCAAAACCCGATGTCAAGTGAAAGTACAGCTCAAAAAATGATTGAAGCATTGAATGAATAAAGGAAAATTGGCAAAGCGATGCCTTTTCAAAGAACACAAAAGGGATGATCACAGCGATCATCCCTTTTATCACTTCTTTTTCCTTTTACGTTCTAATCCCATTGCTCTTTCAGCTTTCGCAAGCATTTTGTTGGCTACGAATTCAGCTTTCTCTGCACCTTTATCAAGGATATCATCAAGTTCATCGGAATCGAGTAATTGATAGTAACGCTCCTGGATAGGTTTCAGTTGGCCGATTACTGCTTCAGCAACACCTTCTTTAAAGTCTCCATAACCTTTCCCTTCATACTCTGTCTCTAGTTGTTCAATCGATTTTCCGGAACAGAGTGAATAGATCGTGAGCAGGTTTGCGACACCAGGTTTATTTTCCTTGTCAAATTTTACAGTAGCATCTGAATCCGTTGTCGCACGTTTGATTTTTTTGCGGATTGTCTTTTCATCATCAAGTATTGAAATGAAACCACTTGAATTCTCATCAGATTTGCTCATTTTTTTCGTTGGGTCTCCAAGGTCCATGATTCGTGCACCAACTTTAGGAATATGCACCTCTGGTATGGTGAAGATGTCATTATATTGTCTATTGAATCTTTCAGCCAAATCCCGGGTCAATTCAAGGTGCTGTTTCTGATCGTCTCCGACTGGAACGATGTCAGTCCCATACAACAGAATATCCGCTGCCATTAAAGGAGGGTAGGTAAGGAGCCCTGAAGAAACGCCCACACGATTTTGCGATTTGTCCTTGAATTGGGTCATCCTTTCAAGTTCTCCGATATAGGAGATGCATTGCATGATCCATCCCATTTTTGTGTGTGCAGGAACCTCGGATTGGATGAATAAAGTCGATTTATCCGAATCGATTCCGATAGCGAGATATAATGCAGCTAATTTTCTGGAATTATCCCTAAGTTCCAGTTTATCTTGAGGGACTGTGATGGCATGTTGATTGACCACACAAAAATAACAATCATGCTCCTCTTGATAGGTTACAAAATGCTTCAATGCGCCAAGATAGTTCCCGAGCGTCGGGATTCCTGTCGGCTTTACACCAGAAAAGATTGTTGCCATGAAAATCACTCCTCATAAATTTGTTGATGAAAAATAAAAAACGCGACACAACCGTCCATTATGGGACGATTGCACCGCGTTGCCACCCAGAATTATTCATAAAGAATCACTCAGATCTCTGCGTATAGACTCAGCCTATAGTACAGAGTGTCCATGATAACGTCTGGACCTTACGTCAAAGCCTACTCCCAAATGTTTCGGTTTGATAGCTCAGAAGCCCATTCCACTGATCACCTTATCTGTTTTCACCACCCACAGACTCTCTTAAAAGGGGGATACAGTGTACTCTTCTTCCTCATCGCAATAACAAATTTTATTATCGATAGTATATACAATTGAAATACGATTTGCAATATCAAATGGTAAAAGAAATCAATACAGTTGTCAAAAATCCGAGCAACCCTGTAAGCAGCAAAGGTTCTGAAAAGGTATATTCAAACGCCTCTGATGGTAATTCCGAATTTTCGACGTCCTCCATGATTTCTCCCATTTTCGTACCTTTCTTCATGAACCTTCTGAAACTCAGCGTGATGGCATCGAAGAATCCGCCCCTTGTTACGAACATAAGACCACCAAGCATGATGTACAGCATCGAAATCAGAAAGATAGAGTTTATGAATGTTACAACTGTAATGTTGTCGTAGTAAAAATACATAAAACCAGAGCCCATTACGAGCAAAAGTGCTAATAGATATGTGGATCGTCTAATCAATCGCATGATGTCACCTCGTATTGATGATACACGATAGGTGTTTATTGTAGCAATACCTTTACAGAGTCAATTGGCGTGTAATATGTCAGAACATTTGATAATAATTGACAATTGCATATCTCATTCATTTTTATTAACGGAAAATACGATTGTATCAACCGTTGGGTGTATCTTCTATGCAAAAAATTCTATTTTTAAGCACTCTATACCCGAAAATACCGATTTTTAAAGTAGTTCAAAAGTCCTAATTATTGTTATGAAACCGTAATGAACATAGGGTTTTTGTAAAATATATTAAAAAAGTGCATGCAAAATTTTGTGAAAACTTGTATAATACAAAATGTGAACGGAATTCCTTAAAAAATCTGACATTTTCTGAGGGCGACGTTCGAATAATTTCACCAATATTTAGGGGAGGTCATTAAGACATGAGAAAGTCAAAATGGTCATTGCTTTTAACACTAACATTAGTGTTGAGCATGTTCCTTGCTGCATGTAGCGGCGGCGGCGGAAATAACGCTGACGGCGATAAAGACAGCAAGGATGGAAAAGATAGCGGTAACAAAGATGTACCTCAAGTATTGAACATACTTGAAAGCGCAGAGATTCCGACAATGGACTCTGTAATGGGAACTGACGCTGTAGCGTTCCAAGTTATGGCAGAGACAATGGAAGGTCTATACCGTCTTGGAGAAAACATGGAGCCTGTTGAAGGTATGGCAGAAAGCCATGAAGTAAGTGACGATGAGAAGACTTACACTTTCAAACTTCGTGACGCACAATGGTCAAACGGAACACCTGTAACTGCAGATGACTTCGTTTATTCTTGGAGAAAAGCTGTAAATCCTGACACAGGATCTCAATACAACTTCATCCTTGGAGACGTTAAAAACGCTAACGCTATCATGGCTGGCGAAATGGATCCAGAAGAACTTGGTGTAGAAGCAGTTGACGAGAAGACGTTGAAGGTTGAACTTGAGCAACCAGTTCCATACTTCATCAGCTTGACTACATTCGCAACATTCTTGCCACAAAACGAAGAATACGTTGAAGAGCAAGGCGATAAATATGCTCTTGAAGATGAGAATCTTATCTACAACGGACCATTCACCCTTACTGATTGGAAACATGAAGAAGGATGGGTACTTAAGAAGAATCCTGATTACTGGGATGCTGAATCTGTAAAATTAGAGCAAATCAACGTAAAAGTTGTTAAAGAAACTGCAACTGGCGTAAACCTTTACGAAACTGGAAAAATTGACCGTGTAGGTCTTTCTTCTGAGTACGTAAACAAATATAAAGATCATGAGGATTACAAAACTTTCGAAGAGCCGGTAATGTTCTACCTTAAGATGAACCAGGAACGTGAAGCACTTGCGAATGTAGACATCCGTAAAGCAATCCAAATGGCAGTAAACAAGGAAGACCTTGTCAATGTCATCTTGAACAATGGATCACTTGCTGCAAATTACTTCGTTCCAAAAGGATTCGTGTCTCACCCAGAATCTGGTGAAGACTTCCGTGAGTTGAATGGAGATCTAGTCTCTAACGATGTTGAAAAAGCACAAGAACATTGGGAAAAAGGTTTGGAAGCACTTGGGAAAGAAGAGCTTACATTGGAGGTCCTTGGTGGAGACTCTGAAGTAGCGAAGAAAATGGACGAATACCTTAAGAACCAACTTGAAACGAACCTTCCTGGTTTGACAATCAAGTTGAAAGGTGTTCCTTTCCAACAACGTCTAGAGCTTGATGATGCTATGGATTATGACCTTCAAAATGCTGGTTGGGGTCCTGACTATGCAGATGCTATGACATTCATCGACATGTGGGTGACTGACGGTGGACATAACAAGACTGGCTTCTCTAATGAGAAGTATGACAAGCTTGTTAAGGACGCTAAGACTACATTGACTTCTGATCCTGCAAAACGTTTTGAAGCAATGCTAGAAGCTGAAAAAATCTTGATTGAAGAAGAAGCAGTACTTGCACCACTTTATCAACGTGCTCGTGCTCAACTTTGGAAGCCTTACGTGAAGAACGTATATCAAAACTCATTCGGGCCTGACTACAGCTATAAGTGGGCTTACATCGAAAAGTAAGCTCGACAATAAAACGTTAGTCAGTAAAGGGAGAGTATCAGGAGAGTATATGTCGCCTGAATGACGTATACTCTCTTTTTCCCTGTTATTGGATATTTTTCAGAAAATAACAAAACCATTCGTTGGTTCTCTTCAATAGACAAAAAGGCATACATGGAGGTGGAAGAGGATGAAAGGGTATATTGTTAAGCGTGTGATTTATATGTTTATCACCCTGTTCCTCATTGCATCAGCTACATTCTTCTTGATGAAGATCATGCCGGGTACACCTTTAAGTAACGCGGCAAAGTTAACGGCTGAGCAAGAAGCGATAATACTTGAGAAATATGGACTTAATGACCCCGTCCCTGTTCAATATGTAAAATATATGGCTAATGTAGTTACTGGAGATTTAGGTATTTCTTTTCAATATGATGGAAGAAATGTAACTTCCCTGATTATGAGTCGAATTGGTCCATCAGCACAACTTGGTCTCCAATCGATGATATTCGGAGCAATATTTGGAATATTACTTGGTATCATTTCTGCAATACGTTATAACACGATTTGGGATTATGGAGCAACATTTGTCGCCGTAATTGGTAAGTCGATTCCAAGTTTCGTGTTTGCAGCATTACTTCAATATTATGTCGGTGTTAAATTACAATGGTTTCCTGTTGCCTTTTGGGAAGGATGGGAATATTCCGTATTACCGACGATTGCATTGGCGGTGTTCGTCGTAGCTGTTGCAGCACGTTTCACTCGAACCGAAATGCTTGAGGTCATGAACCAGGATTTTATCACGACTGCAAGAGCAAAGGGTGTAAGTGGTTTTGCTGTTGTATTCAAGCATGGTATCCGAAATGCGATGATTCCGTTGATTACGATTTTAGGACCACTTGCAGTTGGATTGATGACTGGTACATTGGTCGTTGAGAAAATTTTTGCAGTTCCAGGACTTGGAGAACAGTTTGTCCGATCAATTACGACAAATGATTATCCAGTTATCATGGGAACAACACTATTCTTCTCATTCTTCTTGATTTTGGTGATTCTGATCGTTGATATCCTTTATGGAGTCATTGATCCACGAATCCGTTTGGCAGGAGGGAAAGAGTAATGAGTAAACATGAAAACTATGTGAATGATGAACTTTTCCAACCTGCTCAAATTGACAGTACTAAAAGCGAGAAAATTGCTGGTCCCAGTCTGAGCTTCTGGCAAGATGCCTGGATGAGACTAAAGAAAAATAAATCTGCCATTGTAGGTTGTCTCATTCTACTTGCTTTGACGACCCTGGCAATCTTCGGCCCGATGATGAACGATTTCGGTTTTGATGATCAGAAATTGACTCGTGCCAATCTCCCAGCTAAGGTCCCTGGTCTAGAAAACCTGGGAATCATGGATGGAACAGATGACATGGGCAATGATATGTATGAAATGAAGGGCATAGAAGAAGGAACATATTTTTGGTTTGGTACAGACGGTTTGGGACGTGACCTTTGGACCCGTGTATGGCAAGGAACCCGTATTTCATTATATATCGCGTTATTAGCGGCTGCGATTGATATGGTGATCGGGGTAATCTATGGCGGAATCTCAGCATATTACGGAGGGCGTGTTGATAATGTCCTACAGCGTATCGTAGAGGTTCTGGTTGGAATTCCAAACCTGGTCGTCGTTATCTTGATGATCCTCGTCTTAGACCCAGGAATCATATCGATAACCGTCGCCCTGACAATAACCGGTTGGATCGGGATGTCAAGGATTGTCCGTGGTCAGATCTTAAAGTTGAAAGGCCAAGAATTCGTCTTAGCTTCTAGAACACTTGGTTCATCGGATAATAAAATCATTTCAAAACACTTGATTCCGAACGTGATGGGTGTCATTATCATAAATACAATGTTTACGATTCCAGCTGCAATATTCTTCGAAGCATTCCTAAGCTTTATCGGATTAGGTTTACAACCGCCATTGGCTTCATTAGGAACATTGATTGAAGAAGGATATCGTAATATGCAGATTTTTCCTCATATGATGATTTATCCATCAATCATTATCAGTTTGGTCATGATTGCATTCAACGTTGTTGCGGATGGATTGCGGGATGCGCTAGATCCGAAGATGAGAGATTAATAGAAGGTGGGTGAAGAGGATGGAACACATTTTAGAAATCAAGAATTTACATGTATCATTTGACACTTTCGCCGGTGAAGTACAAGCCGTCCGTGGTGTCGATATCAAGTTGCAAAAAGGAGAAACCCTGGCGATCGTTGGTGAATCCGGATCAGGTAAATCCGTAACGTCTAAAAGTATTATGCGATTGATCCCTAACCCGCCTGGTAGAATTAAAGAAGGGCAAATTCTCTTCCAGGGGAAAGATCTGGCACAATACTCCGAACGCCAAATGCAAAAAATACGGGGATCAGAAATCTCAATGATTTTCCAGGATCCAATGACGTCCTTGAATCCAACGATGACGGTTGGTAAGCAAATCATGGAAGGACTTCGGATCCATCAAAAGATGTCTAAATCACAAGCTACTGCACGTGCTCTAGAATTATTGAAATTAGTCGGTATTCCGAATGCAGAAGCACGCTTGAAACAATACCCCCACCAATTTTCAGGTGGTATGAGACAACGTGTGGTCATTGCGATTGCACTCGCATGTAATCCGAAGATTTTGATTGCGGATGAGCCGACCACTGCACTAGATGTAACGATTCAAGCACAAATCCTTGATTTGATGCGTGATCTGCAAGATAAGACGGGTACAGCAATCATCCTGATCACACATGACCTTGGCGTCGTAGCGAATGCTGCTCAACGTGTTGCTGTCATGTATGGTGGGCAGATTGTTGAAACCGGAACTGTTGATGAAATTTTCTATAAACCAAAGCATCCTTATACTTGGGGATTGTTAGCTTCAATGCCGAAGCTTGGTGCAGATGGAAGTGAGCTAATCGCAATTCCAGGGTCACCTCCTGACTTGAGTGATCCTCCGAAGGGATGCCCATTTGCGGCACGTTGTCCGCATGCTATGAAGGTTTGTATAGATCATATGCCTGATGCTACTGAAGTTTCTGGTACGCATAAAGCAGCCTGCTGGTTATTGGATGAAAGAGCACCTAAAGTTGAAAAGCCGGTTGAAGCATCAGTTGGGGGTGCAAGATAATGGCAACTAGAGAGAAATTGGTAGAAGTAAAAAATCTAAAGAAATATTTCAACATGGGCAAAGGGCAAATGTTGAAAGCAGTAGACGATGTTTCATTTGACATTTATAAAGGTGAAACGTTAGGTCTAGTTGGTGAATCCGGTTGTGGTAAATCTACTACTGGAAGAACGATCATCCGTTTATATGGAGCGACTGATGGTTCAGTCACTTTCAACGGTGAAGATGTCCATGGTAAGAAAAATAAAGCCAAGTTGAAAGAGTTCAATAGAAAGATGCAGATGATCTTCCAGGATCCTTATGCATCATTGAACCCGAGGATGACTGTTAAAGATATCATCGCTGAAGGTATTGATATCCACGGTCTTGCGAAGACGAAAGAAGAAAGATTGAATCGTGTTCATGAACTTCTAGAAACAGTCGGTCTGAATAAAGAACATGCAAACCGTTATCCGCACGAATTCAGTGGTGGACAACGGCAACGTATCGGAATTGCGCGCGCATTGGCAGTAGATCCGGATTTCATCATTGCGGATGAGCCTATCTCTGCATTGGACGTATCGATTCAAGCGCAGGTAGTCAACTTGATGCAAAAGCTGCAGCGTGAGCGCGGCTTGACATACTTGTTCATTGCGCATGACCTGTCAATGGTCAAGCATATCAGTGACCGCGTTGGTGTTATGTACCTGGGTAACCTCGTAGAGCTTACTGAAAGTGATACGCTGTACAACGAGCCTTTGCATCCATATACGCAAGCTCTATTGTCTGCGATTCCAGTTCCAGATCCGGAACTTGAGCGAAGTCGTGAGCGTATCATCCTTGAAGGTGATGTACCATCTCCGGTATCACCACCAAGCGGCTGCCGTTTCCGTACAAGATGTCCTCATGCTATGGACGTATGTGCGAAAGTGGTACCTAAGTGGCAAGAAGCCCGAGAAGGTCACTATGTAGCTTGTCACCTTTATGACGATGAATTGAAGGAAAATTAATTGTCTATGGAACGATCTCCGTAAAAGGAGGTCGTTTTTTTTGGAAGTCTTCAAATATTTGTTGTTTTTCATGGCCCCCGAACACTTTATGGAACATTTTTATTTTTAATCTAAAATAGTTGTAATTTGTCTGAAAACACACTACGATAGTATGAGAAACTATGCGGAGTATGGATAGGAATGAGGATAAAGTATGAAGATAGCTTTAGTAGTTGATAGTGCGAGTGATTTTTTGGGACAAGAAGAAAACATAGAAATTACCACTCCTATGAAAGTTGTTCCGCTGAACGTTAATTTTAAAGGGGAAGAGACCTATTTAGATGGTACCACTATAACCCATGAAGAATTCTATGAAAAAATGAGAAATTCAAAAGAGCTGCCTAAAACAAGCCAGCCTGCTCCTCAAAAATTCTTCGATACATTCAAAGAATTACTTTCAGAAGGGTATTCAGTGATTTATCTAGGTATCGCAAGTAATTTAAGCGGTACTTTCCAAAGTGCTAACGTGGCCAAAGAAATGTTTAGTGAAGAAGAGCAAAACAGGCTCTATTTAATTGATACAGAGACAGTTTCAGCTGGAGTCCTTTATTTGTTGGAATTTACCGATCAATTAATCCAGAAGGGTCATTTACCAGAAGAAGTTTATCAAAAAGTACAAGAACGTAAGAAAGATGTGACAGGGATCATCCTACTCGAAACATTGGAGAACTTAACAAAAGGCGGCCGCATCTCAACATTACAGGGTAAAGTCGGTAACTTTTTGAATATCAAACCATTACTTAAAATAAAAGAGGGAACAGTTGAAACTCTAGAAAACTTCCGTGGTAAAAAGAAAGGGATTAAAAAACTGGCTGAAATGATCCATGACTGGAGAGAGGATCATGAAGAATTATTGATTGTACACAGTTACCCTTCTAAGCAGATTGTCATTGAGAGCTTTAAAGAGCAATTTTCCTTGGAGACATTCAAAAAAATCCGTTGTATCAAGTTAGGTAGTGTCATCGGTACCTACGGGAGTGAAAATTCCATTGGGATCATAAAGTATTGAACAGTCCTGTCATACAGGGCTGTTTTTTTATGTATACTAAGTTGAAGGGAATCTGGTGTGCGGCGTATAATACATAAGGAAAGTTCGTATATATATGAACGAGGAGGAAATGTAGTGATTTATTATCAATTTGATCCTGAAACTGATTTGGAACTCCTTAAATTAATAGATCAAAAAGGAAAACTTCCTGATACGATTTCCTCTTCATTGGTCGAGAAACCATTTGTTATGAAGGACAATGAGGAAGCGTATGTATTTTCAAATGATGAAGAGGATACAGGATTCTTATGGCTGAATATCTCTGAAAATAAGATGCTTGAAATCACTTTTCTATTTATGTATGACCAAATGGCCTCTGAAAAGTTTCAAAGTAAGTTGATCGACTTTTCGGTCAAAAGAGCGAAATATTTACAATTACGCCGAGTGGCTTTCAATAAAGAAGTATTGAATGGAAGAACTGAACTTTCCCAACTGAAGGAGGAGCTGGGGTGCATTCGGATGGAATCGAAAGACCCATGGATCGAATGCATTCTTGGATAACCGTTCAGCTTGTTTGTTGAAGGGGTGTAGGATTTCCATTTTCATTTAACTTAAAATCAAGCTTTTTGACCAGCTCGATTGCTTTCTCATATGAAACTTCACGATAATGATGGAGACCACCAGGTTCTTCATCAGCTTCATCAGCCAACCTGACCACTTTCTGTAACGGATTCAATTCTAATGATCCCCCAGGCAAATATGAATCAGTGTGCAAAAGAATGGCTAATGAAATAGCTTTCGCATTTTCACGATCTTCCCCAAGCTCAATCAATAATTTATGTGCTCTTTCAGCACCTTTGATTGCGTGTATATCATTCGCTTTGTACTGCTCATAATCCCACTTACCGTCCCTGTACCATGTATAATGCCCGATATCATGAAGAAGTGCTGCTTTACATGCAAGCATAGGATCGACGCCATATTGACCGGACAGCTTATAGGCATGGAAACTGGAGGCAATGGCATGCACAACTCCAGATCGTTGTAAATATTTTTGTGTCTTAGGATGTTCGAATATTTCAAGCAATGTAGGTTGCCGCATGGATATTCCTCCTTTATATAAAATGTATGAATGCATGAAGTGTTGTATTGCTCTATTGGTCTTTTAAGGGTACGCACGGCACTTCCGCTTTTCTAAGTGTATTGTTCAACAATATAGCATGTCTCCAACTCCGATTCAAGTGAAAAATTTCTAACCATAGTCATGTTTTATATATTTATCGTTAAATTGTCTTAGTAAACATATAATTTTTTTGGGAAAATGATGAAATTTATGTCGAAAGTTACTTTTCATGAAATGATTGGTTTTCTATAATAGTATTTATAAAGTGATACAACAGGGGGAGGAACAGAAATATGGGGATGATGAAAGTAATCATGTCGATGTTTCTTTTGGCGTTTCCGTCTTGGGAAATGGCAGATGAAACACAAGAATATGAAGTAGCGTTTCACAAAGGTATTGAAACACATGTAATGAAAAGGGAACTTCCGGAGCAGCTTCCGAGGTTTGCATATGATTCAGGATTGACCTTTCAATATCCAGATGCAGTAAGAGGAATTTATGTAACAGGGCACTCTGCTGGGGGCAGCAGATTTGAGAAGCTCGTATCATTGCTTAATAAGACAGAATTGAATGCAATGGTGGTTGATATCAAGGATGATCATGGGTATATAACGTACATACCAGATAAAGAATCCCCATTACATTCTGCTGGTCAACCGTATATCAAAGACCCGAGGAAAATGTTAGAGACGTTAGAGAAAAATGAAATTTACCCAATAGCACGGGTTGTTGTTTTTAAGGATTCCGTGCTTGCAAAACAGAAACCTGAACTATCCTTTAAAAATGGTGGATCGGTTTGGAAGAATGGCCGTGGAGAAGCATTCGTAAATCCATTCATGAAAGAAGTATGGGATTACAACGTACAAGTGGCGATCGAAGCAGCGAAATTGGGATTCCAGGAAATACAGTTTGATTATGTCCGTTTCCCTGAAGGTTTTGAAAAACGTGATAAATCGTTATCGTATAATCAGGGTGAGTATGCTGATCTTGATATCGATAGCGTTCAAAAGCGAGTGACCGCTGTAACAGAATTCGTGGAGTATGCCAGGAAACAATTAGAACCTTATGGCGTTAAAGTGTCTGTAGACATTTTCGGATATACCGCAACCTTACCTGAAGCACCAGGGATCGGTCAAAACTTCTCAAAAATTTCGAGTCATGTCGATGTCATTTCATCTATGATCTATCCAAGTCACTGGACTTCGTATTTTGGGATTGCCAAACCAGACTTGGAACCATATCGTCTTGTTACGGAATATGCAAAAATGGAAAATAAAAAGTTGGGCGAACTGGAAAACCCACCGATTTCAAGACCATGGATACAGGATTTTACGGCTTCTTATTTAGGAAGCGGCAATTACATGAATTATGGTAAAGCAGAAGTAGAAGCTCAAATCCGTGCACTCAATGAAAATGGTATTAATGAATTCCTATTATGGGATGCCGGAAACACATACACACCGAATGTAGATTACACACCTTAGTGACAATGATAATGAAGAGTTTTCATAAGTACAAAAAAGACCCAGGAGTATATTGATCCTCCTGGGTCTTTGCAGTTTTAACTTGATATTTTTATACTCTCCTTTGAACCTTTCGCCATCCTGTTTGGGTATCTTTACTTTTATTCAAGAAGAATTTTGCTTTTCCTCTACCAAATAGTCTTGAAGCAAAACCTTGAGTAATGATTCCCATGAAAGCAGTCAGTCCGATGACAAATACGCCGAGCAAAGTAAGGTCGATGAAAAATTGCATTCGATTTACCTCCTTGTATGTAACATCCAACGTTTCCTAATACTACTATTGTAAAAGAAGTTTAAAGCCTTTGGAAGAGGGGAAATTATTTATCGATTAAAAACGGAGTTCCCGCCTGTCTTTCCACTGAACACCTTATTTTACCCTTTTATTATAGCTTACTTACTGAACAATTGATATAAACTGTCTTTAAAACCGTTCCTTTAATGGAAGTTCGAACCAATCCTTTTGAATTCAAATTTAGAGCTAAATGGAGGTTGTGTTATAATGGAATTGAATAAACCAAATGGAAAGGGTAGATCAATGAACTGGTATGAAAAGCTGAATGAATATTTCCCTGTAGAAGAAATGAAATCGAAGAAACACATGGAGTTATTGTTGAAGGAAAAAGGTGACGTCTATCATAAGGATGAGAGTAAACATCACGTCCTAATGTATGCAGAGTTCGAGGATTTTATTTTCATCGATTATATTTTTGTATCTGGGGCTGCAAGAGGGCAAGGGATTGGCCATAAGATCCTGGAAAAGCTTAAAGAGAAGGGAAAGCCGATCATCCTGGAAGTAGAGCCCGTCGATTACGAAGATTCTGATACCGAAAAAAGACAACGCTTTTATAAACGGGAAGGATTCATACATGCAGAATCAATCGGGTACAGACGCCGCTCACTTGCGACAAATGAAATCAATGAGATGGAAATCCTTTTCTGGGCACCTGAAAATGAATCAGAAGAAATGGTATACGAAAGTATGAAAAAAATGTATGAAAAGATTCATACCTACAAAGACGTAGAGCTGTACGGTAAATCTTATCAGGATGTAGATGATGTTCTCACATTTGAAGAGTAAGTGAGGAAAGGACGGTGAGATTCATGAAACGCCGTACAAAGAATAAGAAGAAACGAGAATGGATCAAGGACCTTCTTAAAAAGAAGCTGCCAGGTTGGACGCCTAAGCCGACAAAAGGCCCAGCGTCACAATCTAAAAGATATACAGCTTGATATCTACACAAAGATTCCCTAAATAACAACAGGGGGCTTAGTCATGAGTGTTCGACACTTATGACTAAGCCCCTTTTATATATCTAAGATTTTGGTATATCTTCCGATTGTTCTTTTTTCCTTTTCCGTGTTTCTTTTAACCGGTCGAATTGGTTATAGATGACTGGTATGAAAATCAGACTGATCAATGTCCCGAATAGAAGACCAAAAATAATCACAATCGCCATAGGTTGTTGGATTTCTGTACCTTCACCGATCCCGATCATAAGTGGGATCAAGCCGAGGATCGTCGTCAAGGCAGTCATCATGATCGGACGTAAACGTGCTTTACCTGCCCTTACAATCGAACGGGAAGTGGAGATTCCTCTTTGTTTCAACTGATTGATATAGTCGACGAGTACGATGGCGTTGTTGACTATGATCCCTGTCAAAATCAAGATTCCGACTAACGAACCAACTCCAAAAGGCTGACGGGTTACGACCAATCCCAGCAAAATTCCAATTGCCGTAAGTGGTATCGAGAACATGATGATGAATGGGTAGAAATAGGATTCGAATTGACCGGCCATAACCATGTATATTAAAACAATCGCAAGTGCCAAAGCACCGCTCAATTTTAGGAAGGCATCTTTCATTTGTTGATTTTGACCACCGAACGAAATTTCATAGCCAGATGGTAGAGAGACATTCTCTTTCATTTGTTTTTTGACATCATCCATTACATTTCCCAGGTCTCGATCGAGAATTGATGCGCTGACCCTGATTTCCCGTAATCGATCGGACCTGTTGATTTGACTGGGACCAGTTCCTTGATTGATCTCAGCTATCGACTTCAATTTCACCAATTCTCCCCTAGGTGTCTCGATATTTAAATTCTTTAGATCTTCGACATCTCCAAGCTTTTCTGGATCGACTTGAACCCTTACGTCGACCTGGTCACCGCTTCGATTGAATACAGTAGCGACTCTACCGTTCGTTGCATTTTGAACAGCTTGCGACACCTGGGCACTGGTCAGACCGAAACTTGAGGCTTTGGTTCGATCAACTTCAATTTCAACCTGAGGATTCCCTGTTTCATAATTAGAATCGATTTCCCGAATTCCATCCACCTTATTGATTTCTGCCTTAATATTGTCTGAAATGGTTTCAAGTGTCCCTAAATCCGGACCAGACACTTCTATAGACACGGGCGATTCTGAAAAGCCTGCGTCACTTGCTTGTACAGATATCTCAGCATTTTCAACCTTGCCGATTTTTGATCTGATGGTTTCGGCTATTTGAACATCCGATTGCTCACGTTCGGAAATAGGCTTCAATAATATGCTGTACATTGCCGTATTACTATTGGTGCCAGCCTGGATGGAAAAGTCATTCGACCCGCCGATTGTCACATAATAGAGATCAATTGCGCTAATACTATCCAATTTTTCATTGATGACTTCAGTTGTTTGATAGGTTGATTCAGTACTGCTTCCTGGTGGCAGTTCTACATCAATATTAACGTAACTCTGGTCTTGTGCTGGTAAAAACTCTGTCCCTATGAATGGGATAGCCGATAGCGATACGAGCAGGAGAATCAATGTACCGAAAATCACCCGCTTCGGATAACGAAGTGCTTTTCTTAAGAGATAGACATAGCGCCTTTGAAAGTTTAGAAACTTCCCTTTCTGATTGATTTTCTTGTGTTTTCCTGAGATCAAGTTAGATGACAATAATGGAACGATGATCAGCGCTGTGATGAGTGAAGCTGCGAGCGCATACGTAACACTTAGAGCTAATGGTTTAAATAACTGTGCAGCCAAACCATCGACAAAAACGATCGGCAGAAAAACGACCACAGTTGTCAGGGTAGAGGCGATGACAGCACCGCTGACTTCTTTTGTCCCAGTGATCGCAGCCTCTTTTATAGGTACTCCTTTTTCCCTTAGTCTGTATATACTTTCTAAAATGACGATGGAATTATCGACAATCATACCAACCCCGAGTGCCAATCCACCTAAAGTTAGCAGGTTGAGGGTTTGGCCAGAAAAATACATGAAAATGAAAGCAGTCATCACAGAGATCGGTATCGAGAAGCCGATGATCAAAGTACTGCGGATATTCCTTAAGAAAAGATACAGGATTCCGGCGGCAAGTAAACTACCGATGATCATATTAAGGAGAACCGCTTTAATGGACTGTTTAATGAATTTAGCCTGATTGAAAATCGTCTCCACTTTCACATTTTCGGAAAGTGGGAGATCTTCCAATTTCTTTTCGACGTTGTTGGCTACCGTAACGGTATTCTCTCCGGATTGTTTCAGGATGGATATACCGATGCTCGGTTCACCGTTCAGATAACTGATCTGGTCTGCATTCGCTGTCGTCTCTTCAACTTCAACGAGCTGGTCCAGTTCCACGACCCCGTTTTTAGTCGGAATTGGTAATTGTCTGAGCTCAGTGATCGAATCGAATTCTCCTACAACACGTAATGGATACTTCATTTCTTTATCATTGATTTCTCCACTTGGCATCGTCACGTTTTCTCCAGCTAAAATTTGTCTGAGCTGGTCGATGGTGATACCAAAATCATTCAAAGCTTCTGGATCGACAGACACGTTTACGACTTTCTCTGTGCCACCTTCAATGGTGACAGAAGCAACGCCATCAATTGAATCCAGGGCAGGCTTGATTTCATTTTCTACAAGTTTCTTGGCAGAGACTAGGTCACCATCTGGCGCTTGGATGCCTAACCGGACAATCGGGAGGTCATTCGGATTGAACCGGAGAACTCTTGGTTGTGGAACGTCTCGAGGGAGTTGACCACGAACTGCATCAAGCTGTTCCCTCATTTTTAAGGCGGCAAAGTCCATGTCGGTGCCCCAGTTGTATGACACAATAATAAGTGCCCCGCCTGTTCTAGAAACAGATGAAACACTTTCAACGTTAGGGATGGTTCCCATGATATTTTCGATCGGTTGAGCAAGAAGTTTCTCAACTTCCTCTGGACTTGCGCCTTCATATGTAACCGTGACTGCTGCAACTGGAAAAGTAAGATCAGGGAATAAGTCGACCGGTGTGTTCCGGACACTTACCGCCCCGATGATTAGCATGAATAAGATCACCATTCCCATGGCGATTGGTCTAAATACGGAAAGTTCGGTTATTTTCATCAAGTCCACTCACTTTTTAATACTGATTTTCGAACGGTTTATCAATTGGTATTTTCCTTCGGTGACAACAATGTCACCTTCAGTCAATCCATTGCTTACATGACTTGTATGCTTGCCTGATGCTTCGAGTCCAATTACTCGTTTGATCGCACGTTCATCCTGGACGACAAAGACATATGGCTTGTTTTGCTCATAGAGAATAGCCTGATTCGGAACAGTCAGTGCATTTTCTTTGATCCTGATATCGATCAGAGCAGTAGCAACTGAATCTGACTGGATGTTTTCCTGGTTTTCAGGTAATGGGACTGAAACCGTGTACGTGTTTGTTTCCGGATTGGGTTCTGATGAAATGGATGCGATTGTACCTTTAATCGGTTTTGATACGTCATCAAAGCTCATTTGTACTGCCATATCCTCTGTGAGTTCTTTTATATGGAATTTATTTGCACTGAATACAGCCTTCAGATCTTGATTACTTGAAACAACAGCTAAAGGTGAAGAAGGGAGGGCTGGAATTCCAGCTTTTGCATTGACTTGATCGACTGTCCCATTGATTGGTGATGTGATCTTAGTAGCTTCTAATGCACTTTCGGCTTGTCTCACAGCTCCCTTTGCCTGTTCCAGTTGACCGTTGATCAGCGGTAGGGTGGAAGCAGTAAGGGAGGAACCAGTCGAGGCTACTCCTTTTAATTGTTCAAGTGTTTCTGAGATCGTAGCTGTGATTTCATCAGAATCAACTTGTTCAGGTGAAGGGATCTCTTCCAGCTGATCGATGGTTTCATCAATGACGTCGTTCACACGGGATTGTGTAGCTTGTTGTTGTTCGATCGCTGAATTCAGTTGATTTCGCGAACGCTCAAGGGTCGAGACGGCTGATCGAGCTTGCGCAAGTTGTTGTCGTAGTTGTTGGTCTTCTAATGAAAAGAGCAGATCTCCTTTTTTAACATGATCTCCTTCTTTTATATGTACTTCTTTTACTTGAGAAGGTGTGGAGGAGATGACAGGGACTTGCTCAGACGGGGTTGCTTTACCAACGAGTTCAATTGATTCTTTGAAGGTGGATTTTTCAACAGTTGCCGTCTTTACAGGTATCGCATTGTCAGCAGCGTTGTCGCTTGTAATGATATCTTCGGAACACGCTGTTAAAAGGAATATGAAACTACTAAGCAAAGCTAATGACTTTTTCAAGAATACTCACTCCATTATCATCTACAAGCAAATTTATGAGAAACAATCTAAGTTTTATTATAGTTTAGGTTTAAAAAAAATAAACAAGGGAACAAGGATTTTGGGTAGGTTTAACAAGATGGACACAGTTTCTGAAGGAAATCCATTTATACCCTATCATACACATAGAAATTGTTGTATAATAAGAATTGTGATTAATAATCTTTTTAAAGTAAGATTTCTTATAAATATGATTTTCAAATCATGAAAGGAGACGATCCTTATGGTTACATTATATACTTCTCCAAGCTGCACTTCATGCAGAAAGGCTAGAGCATGGTTAGAGGAACACGAAATACCCTTCCAAGAGCGTAATATCTTTTCAGAGCCATTGTCAATCAATGAGCTAAAAGAAATTTTGCGAATGACAGAGGAAGGTACAGACGAAATCATTTCGAAACGCTCCAAGACGTTCCAGGAACTGAATGTCAATCTCGAAACGATGCCATTACAAGATCTGTTCGAGCTGATGAGCGAAAATCCTGGACTACTGCGTCGCCCGATTTTGATTGATGAAAAACGTCTGCAAGTAGGATACAACGAAGATGAAATCCGTCGTTTCCTACCAAGAAAAGTACGTACATTCCAACTGCTCGAAGCTCAAAAAATGGTCAATTAATAATGAAAAGACTGCTGCTTAACTTTAAAGGTAGGCAACAGTCTTTTTTTGTTTTATTTAGAGGGGGAGCTTGGGGTGCTGATTGTTGAGCACGGGAGGGATTTTCTTCTTGCAGTGGGTTGTGTTGAGGGGATTTCGCTGTCGTGGAGTGGGGCTATTTTACTAAATTACGCAAGATGACCTCAGAATTACGCAAGATGACCTCAGAATTACGCAAAATGCCCTCGGAATTGCTCAAGATGACCTCAGAATTACGCAAGATGCCCTCGGAATTGCTCATGCTCCGCACATATTTGCTCAAGCAGTGCTCAAATTTGATCAAAAACCTCCACATACGCCTCCTGAAACACCTTATAAATAAAATTATGCCGCTCAAAAAAGGGAAAATGGAAGTGCGACTAGAATAAAACTGAAAGAATTAAGAAAGGAGTGATTTTTTGACGCAAAAAATTACTTTTCACTCACCAAAAATCGAAAAGCTTGAAGCAATACTAAGAAGATGTCCACCTTACCATCCTAAAAGAGCAAAAGCCGAAATCTTGTTGTCGAAAAGCAAGGCTGGAGAGAAGGGTGAAAGGTCACTTGACTATCCCTTAAGCTTTCTCGATGAAAAAGGATACACGATTTTTAATGGTACCCGCTTATCAAGCGGTGAATATTACTTCCAATTGGATTCACTTTTAACCCACGCGAAATTCACCATTATATTAGAAGTCAAAAATTTAGCCGGAAAACTTATTTTTGACACCGCACATAGCCAACTCATCCAACAATTAGATGACGGACGGGAAGTAATTTACAAAGATCCGATACAACAGGTAGAACATCAACATTTTCAACTGAGGAGATGGTTAGAACAACATAAGTTCCCGAATGATATACCGATATATTCATTTGTTGTTGTGACAAATGACTCCGCTCAAATCGTTCCTCGGGATAATGAGAAGCTGCTCACGGAAAAAGTCCTTCGCAATTCCTTACTCCGTATAACAATAGAAAATCTTCACCATAACCACACTAAAGAGTATCTTTCAACCAAAGATCTAAGAAAACTAAAGAAGTTGATAATAAAACATCACACTCCTCATGATCCAGATCTTCTCAGCCAGCTGGAAATTTCAAAAGATGAGCTTATAACTGGAGTAAGATGCCCTCATTGTTTCACTATTCCAATGAAAAGAATTCACGGCAAGTGGATTTGCCACACTTGTCAAACAGTCTCAAAAGACGCTCACTTAAATGCGCTTCGTGATTATTACCTCTTAATCCAACCCGCCATTACAAACCAACAATTAAGAAATTATCTTCAAATCGATTCCAGAAATTCTGCAAGGTACTTATTACAATCATTAAAACTACAACATAAAGGAAATACGTCCAGACTCAGTTACGACCTTTCCGCCTTATGGTCAGCAAAGAAATTCTATTAACAAAAAACCCACCCAATTTTGGGCGAGCCCTTTTTATCTAACTTTTCAGTTCAAACTTTCACGTGTTTTTATGCGTTTGGTGAACCATCCTGATAACAGGACACCGCCGATGATGAATACGTATAGGAGAACGCTAAGGAAATCATTGTGTCCAATCAAGTTGTGGATGATATTTTCCTCTGTGATCATCTTAGCTGCTGTAAATGCGAGAATCCCTGATCCGATATAGACGAGTGCCGGAAATCGTTCCATGAAATGGAGGATCAATTTACTTCCCCAAATGATGATCGGTACCGATACGAGTAATCCGATGATCACGAGTAAGATGTTTCCATGAGCGGCACCTGCGATGGCCAGTACATTATCGAGGCCCATCACGATATCCGCAACGACAATTGTCCTTACAGCCTCTCTTAATGTTGTCCCAGCCTTGATGTCTGCTTCGCCACTATCTTCAGCCAACAAATTATAGGCGATGTAAACAAGAAGGACGCCACCAACTAACATAAGGTAAGGTATTTTTAATAAGTAAACGGCAACAATGGTTAGGACAACCCTTACGGCAATCGCTAAACCTGTCCCTAATAAAATCGCTTTATTCCGCTGGTGAACGGGTAAATTACGACTTGCCAACGCGATGACAATCGCATTATCCCCGCCAAGAACGATGTCAATGGCAATAATTGATAAAAGTGCAATGATAAATTCCGATTCAAACAAAAAAGTAAGCCCCTTTCTAATATGAAAAAACACTTGACGTTGGCTTATAATCCACGTACAATCAACCAAAATAGCTATATGTACAAGATCATGAACGTTGAAATTATAAAATAGTTCTTCAATAGCGTCAAGCTAGGCAGTATCGGTTATCGGCCTATTTATGGTAAAAAAGTAAAAATGGTCATGCATTTTTATTTCATTCCTCACTTATTTATCATAGAATAGAAGTACAAGAAACTCCAACACTTTATTATTGATTCAGCATCGTACAAAACGGGAACACTATACGAAAGAAGGTAAATTTTGACGTACAGGGGTTCAAAATCTCTTCCAGGTGAGCAATCTGGATCGAAGGGAGAGAAACACCATGGAAATAGAACGTGTAAATGAGTATACAATAAAGTTTTTCATAACTTATAGCGATATAGAGACAAGAGGATTCGATAAAGAAGAAATTTGGCAAAACCGGGAACGGGGAGAAGAGCTGTTCTGGGAGATGATGGATGAAGCACATCAACAGGAACAATTTTCATTAGAAGGTCCACTTTGGATTCAGGTCCAGGCTTTAGATAAGGGACTTGAGATCTTGGTGACACGGGCTTCGTTATCACAGGATGGTTCGAAATTGGAGCTTCCGATTTCAGATGACAAGCAAGTCGATGTGCCAGTTGATGAAAACATTGAAAAGATGCTTGACCATCAATTCAATTCCGATGTTGATAACGATGATGCTTCTGAACCCGATGATGAGGATTACTTATCTTTCATGATCCGTTTCGATGACATCGAGGATCTCATATCATTAAGTCACGATATCAATTGCGAGTCATTTGAAGATATCCTTTATCATTATGAGAATAAGTACTATTTGTACGTGACTTTCTATGATTCGTTCAGTGAATCTGAACAGGATGATGTGTTGAGCAGATTGCTGGAATTTGGTGATGAAACAGATCTTACCGTTCATCGGATCGAAGAGTATGGTAAAGTGATTCTTGCAGAAAATGCGCTCGAACAATTGAACGAGTATTTTCCTAAGAAGTAGTGGGACGCCGATCTTCGTCAAGAATTTCGGCGTTTTCGTTTTTTACATTTAAAGAAGAGTATAAATACCTTCTTCAAGGCTCAGCCTACACTAGGGCATGGGTTTGACAGGCTTTCTCCATACCATTACATTGCTAATCAATGCCACATTGAGTTCAGAGGGATGTAACCATGTTCAAAAAGACATTGCAGCTTACGATGTTCTTAGCAATTCTGATAAGTATATTCGTCTTCACGAAACCATACTGGGAGAATTGGATTGTCGGAGCGAATTGGATTCTTGGTGCGTTAAGTATCTTTTTTTCATTTTCTGCACTTTTCATCGGGATTGTCATCTTTTTAGAAAATCGGCATCCGTCACAGACGCTGACCTGGTTCGTTGTTTTGGCCGCATTTCCTTTAGTCGGTTTCTTTTTCTATATGATGTTTGGCCGGAATTATCGTAAAAAGAAAATGTTCGATCAAAAAGCGCTCACTGATGAAGAGGCTTTTTCGCGATTTGAACAGAATCGTGCCATCGATGATGATAATATGAAAATGATGGGTGATCATCAACGGTTGTTGTTCCAGTTAGCCCAGAGGCTAGGAAAGAGCCCGATTTCATTCAACACCGATACGAAGGTTCTTACTAATGGGAAAGAAACCTACACTTGTATTCTTGAAGCCTTACGCAATGCGGAAGAACATATACATATGGAATATTATATTGTGCGTCATGATAATATCGGTAAAAAGATACAGACCATCTTGATGGAAAAAGCGAAACAGGGAGTCGATGTCCGTTTCTTGTATGATGCAGTCGGAAGCTGGAAGCTCTCGCGCGATTATATTGATCAACTTCGGGATGCAGGCGTTCAGGCTGTACCTTTTTTACCTGTTAAACTCCCTTTATTCAATAACAAGATCAACTACCGGAACCATCGGAAAATTGTCGTGATTGATGGGAATGTCGGTTTTGTAGGCGGGCTTAACATCGGTGATGAGTACTTAGGATTGAATCCCACTTACGGTTACTGGCGGGATACACATCTGATGGTAAAGGGAGAAGCGGTTAGAAGCTTACAGATCATCTTTTTGCAGGATTGGTATTCGATGACTGGAGAGACACTTTTGGAGCCGAATTATCTATCTCCTGAAATTCCGAGTGCCCAAGTCTATGGTGGTGTACAGATGATTGCTGGCGGACCCGATCATCAATGGGACATCATCAAGAAGTTATTTTTCTCGATGATCATCTCTGCTAAGAAATCAATTTGGATCACATCACCTTATTTCATACCTGATGAGGACATTCTGAATGCATTAAGAGTCGCTGCTTTAAGCGGTATCGATGTTCGGTTGTTATTCCCTGCAAGACCGGATAAGAAGCTGCCATTCCATGCATCTAGATCTTATTTTCCAAGTCTTCTCGAAGCTGGTGTGAAGATCTACGAATATCGCAAGGGCTTTTTGCACAGTAAGATCATCATCGTCGACAATGAACTAGCTTCCATCGGTACAGCAAACATGGATATGAGAAGCTTCCATTTGAATTTCGAAGTGAACGCATTTCTATACCGTACGAAAAGTACCTTGAGGCTGGTTGATGACTATATCCAGGATCTTGAGGATTCGACCCCCCTTGTCCTTGAGTCGTTCAACAATCGGGCATTTTATTATAAAATCCTTGAATCTACATCAAGGCTCTTATCGCCACTGCTTTGAAGGATTTACAGAATCTTTTCTCCAGCGAGAAGGGTTCTGTTTTTTTATATGGAATATTACTGAGGTGCGAAAAATTCAATTGATAGAGGTGATTCAATGCTTTTAGCGAATTCCAGCAACGGGCAGTGCATCAATCTGGCCGAAACCTGGAAAAAAGACGAGTTGGAAAAGCTCAGAGATATGGATACTTTCCAATGTCCTGTCTGTAATAAGGACGTTATCCTCAAGCTTGGCACAAAAAGGATCTGGCACTTTTCACACATCAGCGGCACGGCATGCGGAGTAGACACCGAACCAGAATCAACCTACCATTTGTTAGGGAAAAGACAATTGTATCAATGGTTATCCACTCGAAACGTTACCCCAGAATTAGAACGATACTTTCCATTATTGAAGCAACGCCCCGACTTATATCTCCCTGGCTTATCGACAGCGATTGAATATCAATGCGCAACAATCCCCATCGAGATTTTCAATAAACGTAATCATACCCTTCAAAATGCAGGAATCGAGCCTATTTGGATTCTGGGATCGAAAAGGCTATCCAGAATCAAGAATACCCGCTTCTATAGAATGGACGAACTTGCCTTCCAATCCTTACGATTCAACGACCGCTGCGACTTTTCTCCTTATATCTTGTATTACTGCCCTCTAAGCTTATCCTTTACATTTCTACATTCCATCGTTCCATATACCTCAAGGACTATTCTTGCCTGTAAAAAGACCATCTCATCAAATCAAATCGTATATCCATTTCACGCAAATGAACTTGAGCCGCCTAATTTAAAGGATTTCCATACAGAATGGATTGTAAGAAGCATAACGACCCGCCTTTACATCCATTTGAATAAGGATCCCTCGGTCATGATGATGAAGAAACACCTGATGAAAAAAGGGATACCGGTGAGTCTTTTTCCAATTGAAGCTGGACTACCTTCTAAACACCTTTTTTGGTTCAACTCACCTGCATATGTGTGGCAAACCTGCTTCCTGATTGAAATCCTCCTTCCAATATCAATTGATTCCACTTTCTCATTTCGTCAAATCTTCCATAAATTCATTAAAACAATCAAGTTTTATAAAATCAGCACACGTCCTAACCTTGCAGATGAACAGAGTCATATTTCTTATGCATTGATGGATTATATGCAATGGTTATGTAAGTTCGGTGTACTGCGGAGAGTTGATGTGAATCACTTTATGAAAAAGAAAGAGCTCAAGTTTCCAGAATCGATCACTGATGTTAGAAAAACGTTGAAACAGTATTTTAAAATTCAGGTGTAAAAAACCTTATTGCATGCTTTTTCAAGAAATTAACGAGACTCCTGTGGGAACAGCAAACCAGGCGAGATCAAGCAGTGAGGAAAGACTGAGAAGGTTTGCGGTTCACCCGTAGAAGGGAGTGGATTTTGAAAATAAGAAATAAAAGCAAGTATATAAATAATCCTGGATTTATCTGAAAAACATAGGAGAGAAAGAAAGGAAATTGGAACTGTCCCTCGAATTTTATACAGATGTAGGGATTGTTTTCTATAAAGAAAACATGGCAAAGCCAAGCTTAGGCGTAGGCTGAGCCATTCGTTACTCGAAAAAGCATTTGCTTTTCCTTCGTGCGGTGTATTGCTTCCGAAGCCGCCAGCTTGTGCACTTCTACTGAAGAAAGTATTTTATCTTTTCTTTAAGTACTAGGAAACAACCTACCTGGACCAATAATTCTGTTAGAGGAAATAAGGAGGATTTTAAATGGCAGAACAAGCAGTGAAATCATTACCGAAAAGAGATGAAATTCCGGTTGGAGATACTTGGGATTTAGAAGATATTTTCGAAACGGATGACGTATGGGAAGAAGAATTCAAACAGGTAAAAGAATTGATTCCTCAGATTGATCAATTTCAGGGGAAACTGGGGGAATCGTCAGCAACCCTATATGAAGCCCTGCAGCTTCAAGATGAAATTACCAAACGGCTTGGAAAGTTGTATACATATGCGCATATGAGAAATGACCAGGATACAACGAATTCCTTCTACCAGGGGCTGAATGATCGTGTGGCGACATTAGCGACTGAAACAAGCAGTCACCTTTCATATATCGTTCCTGAAATTCTTTCTTTAGATGAAAGTCAGATCAGATCCTTTGTGGAAGAGAATGATGACTTGAAGCTATACGATCATTTTCTAGATGAAATCAACAGAAGCCGTCCTCATGTGTTGTCTCAAAAAGAGGAAGCGCTGCTCGCAGGTGTAAGTGAAGTGACGAACAATGCGAGTAATACGTTCGGCATGTTGAATAATGCGGACCTCAAGTTTCCGACAGTCAAAGATGAAAATGGGGAAGAGGTTGAGCTAACGCATGGTCGTTATATCCGCTTCTTGGAAAGTGATGATCAGGAAGTCCGCAAGAATGCTTTCAAGGCGATGTATGGAACTTATGACAAATTCAAAAATACATTTGCGAGTACATTAAGTGGAACAGTGAAAAAAGATAATTTCAATGCAAGAGTAAGGAAGTATGATTCTGCACGTCAAGCTGCACTTGATGCAAACAATATCCCTGAGACGGTCTACGATAATCTCGTGGAGACGGTGAATGACAATCTTCATCTGATGCACCGTTATGTGAAACTTCGGAAAGAAGCTCTCGGCTTGGATGAATTGCACATGTATGATCTCTACACACCGATTGTGAAAGATGTGAAAATGGAGATCCCTTATGATGAGGCGAAAGGCCTTGTCGTAAAGAGTCTATCACCACTTGGAGAAGAATACGTCAATATCGTTAAAGAAGGCTATGAAAAGCGATGGATCGATGTCCAGGAGAACGTAGGAAAGAGAAGTGGAGCATATTCTTCCGGAGCTTATGGGACGATGCCATATATACTTATGAATTGGCAGGACAACGTAAACAACCTGTTTACTCTGACGCATGAAATCGGACACTCCGTTCACAGCTACTACACACGCGATACACAACCATATCCATATGCGAACTATTCGATTTTTGTTGCGGAAGTAGCTTCTACTTGTAATGAAGCATTGTTGAATGAATATATGCTCAGCATTACAGATGACAAGAAGAAGAAATTATACTTGTTGAACCATCTTCTTGAAGGATTCCGAGGCACCGTTTTCCGTCAGACGATGTTCGCGGAGTTCGAACAATTGATCCATGAACGGGCAGCTGCTGGTGAAGCCTTGACTCCTGATTTGTTTACAAAACTCTATTATGAACTAAATGAAAAATACTTTGGCGAAGACATCATCATTGATGAGGAAATCGGACTTGAATGGGCAAGGATTCCTCACTTCTATTACAACTACTATGTATATCAATATGCAACTGGCTTCAGTGCAGCCGCTTCGCTTTCTAAACAGATTTTAGATGAAGGCGCGCCGGCAGTTGAACGATATCTTGAATTCTTGAAAGCTGGAAGTTCTGATTATCCAATCGAAGTCTTGAAGAAGGCAGGAGTGGATATGACGAGCAGCAAACCAATCGAGGAAGCTCTTTCGGTATTTGAATCCGTATTGGGTGAAATGGAAGAGTTACTTTTCGAAACAGAATAATAAATACCGGGCTGGCTGCGAGGTCAGCCCGGTTAAATTTTAAAGCCCTTGAATCGGTTGCGGCTGTTGATACGGGCAAGAATATAGAAAATGGATATGAATAGCAGTGGTGTTGCTATGAATAAGGGGAAAATGTGGAGGAAGCCGAAAACGACCAGGACGAAACTGACCATGACCCCAAAAACTCCTAGAATCATCCCTAATTGCATGATATCAATCTCCTTTCACTACAGTTTATGAATTCAAGAAATAAAACATGCTTTCCGGATGGAGGCAGAGTGTGAGAAATCGGAGTGGAATCATTCTAATACAATCAAATCATATAGCCCTGATCAAACGTATGAAAAAATCACAGACCTATTATGTTATCCCTGGCGGTGGTATAGAAGATGTTGAAACCCCGGAGGAAGCAGCGCGTAGAGAGGCAAAGGAAGAATTGGGCGTCAACGTCATGCTTAAAGGATTGCTCCATACAGAAAATTGGAACGGTATGCAGTATTATTTTCTTGCCGAAATCATTGACGGTAAGTTTGGAAATGGCAGTGGGGCAGAGATGAATGGCAAGAATGAAGCTGAAGGGAAGTACATCCCGATGTGGGTTAATGTCACGGAGCTGACAGAGCTTCCGCTGCGTCCAAAATCAATCATTGATAAAATACTCAGTCTGCCAGAAAGAAAACTCTGCAAGGGCCAAGCCTTAGCGCAGGATGAGTCGTAGTTGCCCTCAACCAATATTCAACATCATTCTTTAACAAAGCCTAGATGTAAAAAAGGGGTCTGACTCATGCGTCAGCCCCTTCAATAAAACGCCAAAAGGTTCCGTGTTTTACTGGAACTCTTTCAACCTTTTGCTGTAAGACAAATTTTTTAAGTTGTTTCTCCACTTCACGTTCACTTAGATTATAAACTTCTGAAATTTCTTTTGTAGCCACGAATTGATACTTTTTCAAAAAATACTCCATTGGCGGTGGGGGACATTTTTTCGGTAATTCCCCGAGAAGTTCTTCCAGAATATGAACATAAATTTCATATGAGTACATTCCGGTAATTTTTATGCCTTCGTCTGAAGTATCACTGAAAAAAACAAGCGATGGCAGCTGATTGACTTCCATCTCCTGTGTCGTTTTTACGTCACACTGGAACGCTTTTACTGCGCTTTCTGAATGAAGGTCTTTTTGGAACTCATTCACATCGAGGCCAGCTTCATCTGCACATTGCACCAGTACATCCAATTTCGTGATATTCTGCTTTTGGAGAAATAATTCTTCTCTTAATTTTCTCAGGAAGCGTACACCGTTCGATTTTCCTTGTAATTCAGCAGCTTTTACTGCAATCGAAGCGATATAGGGAGTTTGAATCGGATCTTCATACCACACATCACCATCACAAGACATCCCGGAGCGATTGGCGGTGATTTCCCATTTCTTTGCAACATCTTCTTTCGAACAAATCCCATTCCGCTTTTGGATTGCTGAGTTCCAGTAATCGAGTGTACCCCCCATCAAATGTCTTAGTCGAATGTGATTTCCGAACTCGATCTGCAACTTTTTTATGACAGGTTCAAGGCCCCAGCATTCTGGACATAGAGGATCAACGAATGAGTATATTTCAATGGGACGATTCTTATATGAAGTTGGTAATTCGCACTCACATTCGATAGCGTTTTTTGCTTCTGTTGATTCTGTCTTGTGCTTCGTCAATGGTTATTCTCCTTTCTATCGCTCTTATTCAGGATTGTTAACCATGTGATGGGCTGTCATCGTCAAACGGCTGTATATCTGTTCTTTATAAGGGCTTTCCAGGTTGACTTCTTCCATTGCTTCCTTCATACAAGATAGCCACGCTTCCGCTCGTCGAGGTGTGATTGGAAACGGCATATGTCTTGCCCTTAACATCGGATGGCCATGTTCTTCACTATATAATGGCGGCCCTCCTAAAAACTGGGTTAAAAATTGTTTCTGTTTTCTTATCGTTTCAGTTAAATCATCTGGAAATATCGGAGCGAGGTCTGGATGAGCTTGTACGCGAGGATAGAAAGCCTCTACAAGCTTATCAACCATTTCTCTACCGCCGATAGCTTCAAATGGTGTATTCATAATTCGTTACCTGCCTTATTTTGTTCCAACTTGAAAAAGTATAATCATACTTTATTCTAAGCATGAAGTTATTACTTATTTTAGCAATGCGATTATTGTTTCGGCAAACATTCTGATTTACAGTTCATTTGACCTTGTATTCACCTTGCAAAAGTTCAAAAAAAACCCATCCGAAAATGAGTTTTTGCACGACAGGATTTTATTCCATTCATCTCAGGCACGGTGATAATTGGACATTACTTTGCTGACATAACTTTTCGTTTCGGTGAACGGCGGGATTCCGTCATATCGATCGACATTCCCAGGACCAGCATTGTAAGCGGCAAGTGCATTCTGAATATTGCCGTCATAGCGATCAATCATTTGTCTTAAATATTTTGCTCCACCCATGATGTTCTCTTCAGGATTATAGGGATTTCTGACGCCAAGAGCCTCAGCGGTTTTCGGCATCAGCTGCATCAATCCCATAGCACCTGCAGGACTTGTACTCAAGGTATTGAAACTTGATTCTTGTTTGATGACAGCTTCAATCAAGCCAGGATCAAGATCGTACTTCGCCGCTGCTTTGTTTATATATGTACCATACTGATTGTCGGTCGATATAGTCGGAGTCGTTTCCATCAGTGGAGTCTTCATCATGACTGCCGAATTCAATTCCATTGGTCTCAAGTTGTGATCGCTTGAAGCATCCACCGGTTTAATAAATGACTGGAGAGCTTCCTCAAACATCTTACTCCAAACTGAATCGACAGAAGAAGTTTTCGGTCCAATCTGAAATTGACTCAGTGATTGTAGTTCTATTAATGATCGGATCAATTGACTGTTCAAACGTCATCCCTACTTTCGTAAACTACCTTCATCATAGCAAAGCGCATTCCCATAAACAACGAATTTTGACAAAAATTTCATATCACATTAAAGATGGCTGTTTTCGCAAACAAAATACTTTCTTCAGTATAAGGGCACTAAGGCTCGACCTACAAAAGGCTTGGTCTCGCCAAGTTTTCTTTTTAAAAGTCGTTGATTTCCGATCCAGGATGCTCGCTTTCCGCGGGCGGTATGGTGAGCCCACTCGTCGCCTTGCGACCCTTTTCAAGGAAGCATTTGTGCTCCTGCGTCTACAAGAAAGTCCTGACGAAGCGAGCTTCCTCGTCGCATGCCTTGCGAGGAGATTATTCAGGTAGTAGGCACGCTGATCCCGCAGGACAAGGAAAGCTTCGGCAGCGTTCCATCGCACGAAGAAAATACGATTTTCATTTTCGAGGAGTCCCGCACCTTGCCCCCTAGGTTTTTAAAATGACTAAAAAGCAACTATCTTTTAGAAAAGAGCCTTAAAGATTTAATCAGTAGATACTGCTCAACTGCGTTTACGATTGAAAAAGCGCTCGATCTTATTCGGTGTGTTTCGTTGTGGAATGTTGTACGTTTCAAGAAGGTTGAGGAATTCTTGTTCTCCAGTATTGCGATCAGTGATTTCGTATTCCAGTTCATAGTCTTCTGTTCCAAGATAGGTGGAATGATCAAATACGAGTAATCCAGATTTATACGCTTTTTCAACTCTTGATGTGACTAGAGATCCTAAGCATTTTAACTTGCTGGATTCGATTCCGAAAGTGTCTTCAAGTAAATCCAGCATCTCACTTGAAGCGATTCTACGACCATTTATCAAGCCCAAGGCTTTTGTTTCTGATAGCACTTCATGCGATTCAAGCAGTCCGTCATCATGTGGCCTCTTCAGAGTGAAAGTATAAGTGTTCTTTTTATGACGGATACGGAGTGCACATCCTTTTTCTTTTAACGAAAAATCCTCTGTATCAAAATAATGATTCGTTTGCTTGATAAATGAATCATCCATTATGGAGAAGGCAGATCGTAGAGCATAGAATTCTTCTTCAGTAACGATATTCTTAAGTTCAATTTCGATTTCTTGTTTCATATTATCGATCACCTCATATGACAATCATTCCGTGTCATTATCTCATATGAGGATACGTGCTACAATTTTAATTTGAGATTTAAAATGTGATACACTTAATAAGGAGTTTAAAAAGACCAACCAAGCATTCGATTCATTTATAGGAGGACCATTATGACTACAAGATTAGAAGTGACATCAAGTGAAATTTTTGAAGATAAGGTCGAGTTTATGAGCAATAGCGAAAACCTGGGAGGGGATGTTAGCCTTGCGCCTTCCGAACAAGTACTTGTAGACTCTGATGCTTTATCTTTCATTTATATATTGGAAACTGCAGATAGCTTCATTTACGTTTCATTTCCAAAAGAACAATGGCATGCGTTGAAAACAGTGATTACAGAAAAGAAAGATGCTTTTCTGAGATTATCTAACCATGAACCTCTAAGTTTGAAAGGATTAAAAGGGGAATTAGAGTATTTGATCGACAACATTTCTGGAAATGCAAATTACGGTAACGAAATGATGAAAAGTGTTGAGGAGATCTTTCAACCGATCAACGGTTGATATAGAGAGCTTCCGATAAAATAGATTCGGTGGTGGTTAGATGGAATGGGATGTATTCTTGAATCCTTACAGACAAGCAGTTGATGAATTGAAGGTGAAACTGAAGGGGGTGCGTGAACAATACCTCATTGAGAATAAACACTCCCCAATCGAGTTTGTCACTGGCAGAGTCAAACCTGTTGCAAGTATCATAGATAAAACGAAACGGAAGAACATTCCACTTGATGACATTGAAACGGAGATCCAGGATATTGCAGGAATCAGGATCATGTGTCAGTTTGTAGATGATATCGAATCAGTCATCAATATGCTGAAGAAGCGTAAAGATCTTGAAGTGATTGAAGAAAGGGACTATGTCAATCATAAAAAGCCAAGCGGGTATCGATCGTTCCATGTCGTCATATCCTATCCAGTACAGACTGTAGGCGGTGAAAAGAAACTCTTGGTGGAGATCCAAATCCGTACACTCGCCATGAATTTTTGGGCGACAATAGAGCATTCTTTAAATTATAAATATGCAGGTGCGATTCCGAAGAATATTGAAGAACGCCTTCAGCGTGCGGCAGAAGCTGCTTTCAGGCTAGATGAGGAAATGTCTCTTATAAAAGGGGAAATACAAGAAGCACAAAAGATTTTCGAGCAAAAAGAGCAACGGTGATATACATAAAGGAAATGAATTTCGAAAGTAAGGAAGCGATGGCTAATGAATTTTTCGATAATCTCAAAAGGTGACGAGAAATCAGCTAAACTTGAAAAAAGGATCAAATCTTATTTACAAGACTTTGATTTGAAATGGAACGAGAAAGAGCCTGATATCGTTATATCCATTGGTGGCGATGGAACACTTCTTCATGCGTTCCATCATTACATCGAACGTGTCGATCAGACTGCTTTTGTCGGTGTACATACAGGACATCTCGGTTTCTATGCAGATTGGACACCGAGCGAAGTTGAAAAGCTCGTCATCCATATTGCAAAAACACCTTTCCAAATCGTTGAATACCCTTTGCTTGAAGTGACTGTCCGCTATTTAGACGATGATAAGGAAAGTCGCTATCTGGCGATGAATGAATGTACAGTAAAAAGTGTGGAAGGTTCATTGGTCATGAATGTGGAAATCAAGGGTGAAGAATTCGAAACCTTCAGAGGGGATGGGTTGTGCATTTCTACGCCTTCGGGGAGTACTGCATATAATAAAGCGCTTGGTGGAGCCATCATCCATCCTTCGCTTCCTTCGCTGCAGTTGGCGGAAATGGCTTCGATCAATAACAGAGTGTTCCGAACAGTCGGATCTCCACTCGTTTTACCGCAGCACCATACATGTATGTTGAAACCGGTTAACGATGTTGATTTTCACATAACCATCGACCATCTTTTCTTATTGCATGAAAAAGTGAAGTCGATCCAGTGCCGAGTAGCTGAAGAGAAAGTAAGGTTTGCGCGGTTCCGCCCATTCCCATTCTGGAAACGTGTACGCGAATCATTCGTAAAAGAATGACTGAAGGTAGAATCATTAGAGGAGAAGCTGCTTCATGAAACCATTGCAATTCACCTGGACGGTCGGGAAGGCTTCCAGTGGTAAACTCCTTAGAGAGTATCTTTTACAAGAAAAATTCATATCAAGGAAGGCGCTCACTGACATCAAGTATGCCGGTGGCGCTCTTTTTGTAAATGATCAACCGGTCACAGTCCGACATCAGCTTCAGGAAAATGATCAGGTAACGGTGTTCTTTCCACCTGAAGAGATAAGCGAATCAATGGAACCTGTTGAAATTCCGTTGTCGGTCTTGTTTGAGGATGATCATTTTCTGGCTGTAAACAAGCCTGCGGATATGCCGACGATCCCTTCAATGTTCAGGAACACGGACTCCCTGGCACAAGCAGTCCTTTTCTACTACCAACAAGAAGGGATATCCTCGACGATTCATGCTGTCAATCGGCTTGATCGGGATACGTCCGGTATTGTCATGTTCGCGAAACATCGTTATGGACATTCCTTATTATCGAGACTGCAAAAAAGTGGTGAGATGAACCGTACCTATCTCGCACTATGTCATGGTGTTCCAGTTGAAGCCAAAGGAACGATCGAGAAACCGATCGGACGAAAAGAGGGGAGCATCATCGAGCGCTGTACGCGGGAAGACGGACAGCATGCGAAAACCCATTTTGAAGTATTACAGTCTTTTGATGATTATGCATTACTGCGTTTGAAATTGGAGACAGGACGTACGCATCAGATACGGGTGCATATGGCTTTCCTTGGACATCCGTTATTGGGCGATGATTTGTATGGAGGGCATCGTGCTTTAATTGGAAGGCAGGCGCTTCATAGTCGATCCTTGCAATTTTATCACCCGTTCTTGGAGAAAGCGATAGAGATTGAAGCACCGGTCCCCGAAGATATGGCAAGGTTGATAGAAAATCAAAGATAACATGAACCAGTATAGATTATGGTCTAAATTTGCAAGATTCCTATGTAGAGTTGTAAGATTCCACACCTGAAAAATGCAGCATTCCAAAATTATGATCTCGCATACGCTAATTAATGAAAGATGCACTAAAGAATTGGTCGATCCTTATAAGATCGACCGTTAATTGTGATGGCTGTTTTCGTAATGTGTTAAAACATAGTTACATCTAAAAATTCAAAGGGTAAATCGATAAGTCTAAAAAATCAGGATTAAGTCTAAAATGCTGGAATTAGTTCTAAAATGCCCTCTTCAATCCTCAAACGTTCTGAACTTTTCCGCCACGTATGGCATCGTGGATGGTACAGAAATCGTCTGATCCTCTGGATATCGATAGGCAGTAAGTGCGCCACCGAAGACGCATCCTGTGTCGATGTTGATCGTATGTCCGACCTGTCTTGGTTCCGGAACCGGAGTATGGCCGTACACGATGATACGTTCACCTTGATAGTTTTGCGCCCAATCTCTGCGGACAGGCATACCATTCTCATGTTTTTCACCAGTAATATCACCATATAACACAAACGTTTTGACCCGTTTATGTGTTTGTCCGATAAAGTCCTCCCGTATCCCTGCATGAGCGACAATCAGCTTTTTATCATCGAGCTGCAGGTAGAGCGGGGCATTTTCAAACAGCTCCTTGAACATGCTTGAAATCTCCACTTTTTCTTGCTGTTCCAAATCCTTGAATTCAGCAACCGTCGTCTCAAGACCATGCCTTACCTGGACATCCCTTCCTTGAAAATAACGATAAAGCTTATCACAGTGATTTCCAGGTGAATAGAGAGCAATTCCTTGTGTTACAAGTTTGAATACGAGCCTGATCACTTTTATCGATTCAGGTCCCCGATCGGTCAAATCCCCAAGGAAAACAAGCTTGCGATTGTCTGGATGGTGGAATTCTCCGTTTGTATCCGTTGTATATTCCAATTCTTCGATCAGTTGAATGAGTTCGGTATAGCAGCCATGAATATCTCCGATCACATCAAATTTCATGTTCTTCACTCCACATTATCGTTCTGTATCTATTAAGTATATTCTAAAATAACAAATTTAAAGGAAAAAAGCACCTTTAGAAGGCGCTTTTAATCGAACATATATTTTCTTGTCCTTGACCGGACGTTAAGGACAAGTCCAATTGCAATCATACTTGCCAATATTGAACTTCCTCCATAACTGATGAACGGAAGGGGGATCCCTGTGATCGGAAGCAGCCCGATGACCATTCCGATATTCTGGAAGACCTGGAATGTGATCATACCGATTACACCAGCACATAAATAGCTGCCAAACGGATCATTGCTTTCTAGTGCAGCATGGATGATCCGATAGACCAATAAGAAGAAGAGGGAAATCACGAAACTTGTTCCCATGAAACCGAATTCTTCACCGATGACAGAAAAAATGAAGTCAGTCTGAGCTTCAGGGAAATAGACATTCCCTTCTCCGAATCCTTTACCGTATAATTGACCTGATCCAATAGCCAATAACGATTTTACAAGCTGAAAACCAAATCCCTGTTCAAATTCATAAGGCTGCAGCCAGCCATAAAAACGATTCAGCTGATACTCATCATGCAGGATATACTCGATCAGAAACTCCGGATTATACATGTAAATGAGAACGAGACTGGCAATGAAAAGTGTTGAACTGAATATCAAGAGAAGGATAATTCGCCATCGTATACCAGAAACTAATAAAAGACTTGCTATGATCGCAAAAAATACGAGTGTCGTCCCGAGGTCAGGCTGAAGCATGACCAAAATTACTGGTGGAAGAGATATTAAGATGATTTTACCAAGCAACAGAAAATCTTCCCGTATTGAACGATCCCCATATTTTTCATTATGGAGCGTAATGGCATTGGCAATTGAAATAATCAAGGCGACTTTCATCAATTCGGATGGTTGAAAGGCGATCCCGCCATATCTGTACCAGCTCTGTGCCCCATTGATGTATGGGACAAGTGCTTCTTTCGTACCCGCATTCGGGTCTACTAAAGGGATGAGCACAATTCCAAGTAATAGGAAGATACCAAAACCATATATGTACCACGAAAGCTTCAAGAACTGATCAAAATCAAGGATCATGACCACTGCAATCGCACCGAAACCGACGGCATACCATACCAACTGCTTTACTACAAAGTTCCCTTCATATTGTCCGACTGCACTATATATCGCAATACAACTAGAACAGATTAAAAGAAATAAAATAAAAAGTAAGTTATAATCGATTTGTTGAAAAGGTGTTTCTCTCTCTTGGTTCGTCATTAGCGCTACCTACCTTAAAGAATAACTGGTTCATTGAAATGATAACATCTTTTAGAATAGCTTTGTTAATTTTTTCTGTTGATTTTTTAAATTGACATATTTGAAGTGCTTTTTTACGATAAGTTAGTCATGTATAAATTGGCTCGACGAGGATAAGGGAGCGAAAAAAGCAAAAACAAAAGCACAACAAATCATACAAATAAATGATTCTGGATGAGAGGGGGACAACAACTATGGAACAAGAAGAATACTTTGAATTTCAGTTTGTTATCGATGCGTTAAAAAACGATGATATCGATTTATTCAGGGAAAATTTCTTAGAGATGCACCCTTATGATCAAACACGTCTTTTTTCCGTTTTAGAAGAAGAGGAAAGGATGCGTCTTTATGGGTATCTTTCACCTGAAGAAATGGCAGATATTTTCGAGAAAATCGATCTTGAAGATACAAAAGGCTATTTGTTTGAAATGGAGCCTTTCTATGCTGCAAAAATGCTTGGGGATATGTACGCCGATGATGCCGTCGACGTATTGAATGATTTAGAAGCTGAGCAGTTGGCTAGTTATTTGACGATCATGGATAATGAAGCCGCTCAAGAAATCAAAGAGCTTCTCCATTATGAGGAGAAAACGGCCGGAAGTATCATGACCACGGAATTTGTGGCGATCCGGGCGAATCAGACGGTGACCCAGGCAATGGAGATCCTGAGGAAGGAAGCACCGGATGCGGAAACAATCTATTATGTGTTTGTGGTTGACGAAAATAAAAAGCTGGTCGGTGTCATATCTTTAAGAGACTTGATCATCGCAGAAGAAAATACACTCGTAAATGAGGTCATGAACGAAAGAGTCGTTGCGATTTCTGTAGGAGAAGATCAGGAAGAAGCGGCAAGGATGATGAAGGATTATGACTTCCTCGCCTTACCTGTTGTCGATTTCCAGAATCATCTTCTTGGAATCATCACAGTCGATGATATTGTCGATGTCATTGATGAAGAAGCATCTGAGGACTACTCGAAATTAGCCGCAGTCTCCGATATGGATTCAGCTGACAGGAGTCCGATGCAAGCAGCAAAAAGAAGACTTCCATGGCTGATCATCTTATTATTCCTTGGCACCATCACGGCAAGCTTGATCGGCCAATTCGAAGAGACTTTGAACCAGGTTGCTATTTTAGCCGTATTCATTCCATTGATTGCTGGAATGGCAGGAAATACAGGTACCCAGGCGTTAGCGGTAGCTGTAAGAGGAATTGCAACCGGAGATACAGATAAACAGGATGTGAGAAGTCTCATTTTAAGGGAAGCAGGGACAGGATTGATCACTGGAGCGTCCTGCGGGGTGGTCATCACGTTCATCGTCTATCTATGGCAGGATTCCATCTATTTAGGGTTATTGGTAGGTGCATCGATTTTGCTTACCTTGATTGTCGCTACATTAGCAGGCGCTCTGATCCCTTTACTTATGCATAAAATGAAAATTGATCCTGCGGTAGCTTCAGGTCCATTCATTACTACAATCAATGATATCATCAGCGTGTTGATCTATTTCGGCCTTGCTACGACATTCATCAATTATTTTACGTAAACGAAACAGGAGGAAAGTATGGAAGAGCATGTATCATTCACTTCACTCATCGTTGTCATAGTAACTGCTTTTCTCACACCAATTCTATTGAAAAAATTGAGGCTCTCGATCATTCCTGTTGTTGTTGCTGAAATCATAGCCGGACTCATCATCGGGAAAACAGGTTTCAATCTGGTCCAGCCAGATGAATGGATCACCATTTTATCAAGCCTCGGATTTATATTTCTCATGTTCTTAAGTGGGCTTGAAATTGATTTCAGCGTCTTCTCCAATAATAAAAACAGGGTGACGCTGCCTTCAGGGAAGCTGGAGCCGAACCGTTTTCTCGTATCGACCATTGTCTTCGTGTTCATTCTGGTCCTTTCCTTTGTATTGTCATGGTTGTTGGTATTCATGGGCTTTACAAACAACGCCTTTTTCATGTGTCTGGTCATTTCGACGATCTCACTAGGGGTCGTCGTTCCGACTTTGAAGGAAACAGGGATCATGAAATCTGGAATCGGCCAAATCATCCTGATTGTTACGGTCATTGCAGATCTTGTGACGATGATCTTGTTAGCTGTCTTTGTATCTTTATATGAAGGCGGAGGCAACATGTGGTTGTTGTTACTGTTATTCTGTGCAGGCATCCTGCTCTATTTCGTCGGTAAATTCTTTAAGCAGAGCACCTTTTTCGAGACTTTATCCACAGGTACGGTACAGATTGGTATGAGAGCGGTATTTGCCCTCATCATCCTTCTCGTCGGGTTATCAGAACAAGTTGGAGCAGAAAGTATCCTCGGGGCATTTCTTGCGGGCGTACTCGTATCCTTACTGGCACCTAATCGTGAAATGGTCCGACAATTGGATTCATTCGGTTACGGCTTCCTTATCCCGATTTTCTTCGTCATGGTCGGGGGGGAGCTGGATCTGTGGGCGTTATTCAGTGATCCGAGGATCGTCGTTCTGATTCCACTGTTATTCATTGCCCTATTGATATCCAAGCTGGTACCTGCTCTATATTTGAAAAAGTGGTATGACTGGAATACAATCATCGGTTCAGGCTTTATACTGACAGCAACGTTGTCCTTAGTTGTCGCAGCTGCTAAGATCGGGGAGCGGATCGGTGTCATTGATAATCAGATGTCTTCAGCACTGATCTTACTTGCTGTGATTACGTGTATCGTTACACCGATTGTGTTTAAAAAAGTCTTTCCTCTTAAGCAGATGGCTTCTAAGACAAAGAAGGTCAATGTCATTGGTGCGAACCAATTGACGTTAAGACTGCCATTAGAACTTGATGAGAATATGTTCAATACGACCCTATACCACACAAAACAAGAGAAATTAGAGGAAAGTATAGGCACCCATTTTGAAGTGAATGAAGTGGATGACTATGAAATCGAAAGGTTGTTACAAGACGATGTGTTCAACACGGATGTTTTGGTTGTCACGACAGGAAACGATTCAATCAATGCAAAAATCGCTTCCTACGCAAAAGAAAGTGGGATTGACCGTGTCATTACGAGGATTGAAACATCAACATTAAGTTCCGAGCTGAAAGAGAAAGACGTTGAAGTATTTTCTTCCTTGTTATCAGCTAAGACCATTTTAAGATCGATGATTGAGACACCGGATGTCGCTAAACTGATCATCGGCCAAGACAATCGCTTATATCAAGTGAATGTGCAAAACACGAAGTATGTTGGAACGATGCTTCGGAATTTCCCGTTCATGGGCAATGCCATCATCATCCGGATTTTCAGAGGAAATGAATCCATTGTGCCACATGGGGATACCGAACTTCAAATACATGATCATCTTATTGTCACGGGAAGTAATGAAAGCATCCAACAATTGCGCAATGTGTTATCTTAAAGGCTTTGTTAGTGAGTATGTAGAACAACTTCTCTCTTGACGGATGCCTTCAATTATGAACGTGATGAAGGTACGTGATTGTGGCTCCATTTTATTTTTACAGCTTACTATCGAGTTTTTCACCCCAAACATTAAGCCAATCTCCAAGAGAATGGCTTAATGTTTTTATGTGATTTTTATATAGCCTTATGTTGCAACAGTTGTTGTAGAAGAAGGGGTATAGTTAACAACTTCTAATACAACAGGTGAATTCGCAAGGATCGGATCTCCACCAGCAGGTACATCGATATCTAATGATCCGACTCCAGTAGCTCCTGGTGTGTAAGTTGAGACTCCATCCATTTGTAATACACCATTGACATAAACATTATAGTAGCTGTTATCGGTTTCAAGGGTAGGAAGCGTCGTTACTGCTGTACCATCATCTTGAAAAAAATCTGCAGCATCTATCGTCAAAGTTGCCCCTGCAGCGGTCTCCGTCGTAGTGACATGAAAGAACCTTGTATTGGCAGGATCGACTGTTGTATTAACTGTTGCTTCTATCACAAGTTTCATCATTTGAAGTGCCAATTAACTTTCACTCCTCAAAATTTAGTTCTTTATATTTTATGGTTTCTTTATACTAAGTGCTTGTACACTTACCTAAGAGAGTAAAAATTAAATGTTTTAAAAGTTGTTAATGGAAGTTAATAATTTCTTATAATAATGAACTGAATGATAATGGGAGCACCACTGGGAGGTAAATCACTTGATAATAAATGGAGTCTGCCTTTTTTTATCATATAAATATTACTGGGCTGAAGGACTCCATTAATATATAAGTTATAATATGAAACTTTTTCTGGATCAAGAATTCCGCAATTTCCATATTGTATCAATTCATCAAGGTTTGTATAAACCCGTTTTTGTCCTTTAGCAAGAGTAAAATACGTATATGTTTCAGCTTTTAATATTGACTCATAACCATCGGAATATTGGTCATCTCGCGGATATATTAGCGGACATCCTTTAGGTGGTAGGTAATCAAATGGGTCCTTTTTTATAATTTTATTTCTCCGCCGTTTGGTCACAACTTAACTCTCCTTTTTGGACAAAACTACTGGATTAATATTAAAAGTAATAAACAACCAACCAATATATTATATTTTCAAGAGAACTTTTTCATACAAAAAATTTTAAAACAATCTGCTTAATTAAAAGGACTATCCTCCTAAGCACAATAAGTGTTTAATTATAAGAGGTTGTCTCCTAAATTGTATCTGTTTCTAATCTTATAGATGTTTCTACGAAATCAACCACATTAATTAAAAGCTCCCCCAAGTACTTGACTCAATCAGGGAATGGTCCACACTTTTCTTTTTATAAAGTGACTGCTATACTTTAATTAGGACTAGGTCATAATAACAAACAATAATTCTCAAATATGTAAAAGGAGGCCATTCATGAATTTATCATTGGAAAACCGTACATATGTGATCATGGGAGTAGCGAATAAGAGGAGTATTGCTTGGGGAATTGCGCGTTCTTTGAGTAATGCTGGAGCACGTCTTGTATTTACGTATGCTGGGGAACGTTTTGAGAAGGGTGTACGTGATCTTGCGGAATCACTGGATCGCAAAGACTCGCTTGTCATCCCATGTGATGTTACGGATGATGAGCAAATCAAAGGCGCGTTTGCACGGATTAAAGAAGAAGTAGGTGTGATCCATGGTTTGGCCCACTGTATTGCATTTGCTAAAGTGGAAGAACTTAAAGGTGAATATTTGAACACGACAAGAGATGGGTTCCTTCTTGCTCATAATATCAGCTCTTACTCGTTAACAGCTGTGGCAAAGGAAGCCCGCGAACTAATGACAGAAGGCGGCTCGATCGTTACGATGACATATCTTGGTGGTGAACGTGTCGTTTCCAACTATAATGTCATGGGAGTTGCCAAAGCTTCTCTTGATGCAAGTGTGAAGTACCTTGCCAACGATTTAGGGGAAGATGGCATCCGTGTCAATGCGATTTCTGCAGGACCGATCCGTACACTTGCTGCTAAAGGGGTGGGAGACTTCAATAGCATCTTGAAAGATATTGAAGAAAGAGCACCATTACGACGTACCACAACGACAGAAGAAGTCGGTGACACAGCATTATACTTGATGAGCGACCTGTCAAGAGGTCTTACCGGTGAAATCCTCCACATCGATAGCGGGTTCCATCTATTAGCGAGATAATTAAGATTGAAGGGTTGACCTAAAAGAATAGTGACAGAAAACCTACCAGACGATGTTTTTTCAAAATGTTGTTTGTGTTAGAGAGATTCAGGCACTTAAGGATCAACCCTTTATTTCTTCTATATGAGAGTAACAGCTTTACCTTCCTATATGAAATGACCTATTCCACTCTTTCCCTTCCATTTAGGCCCCGCTTCAGGGGATATACCTATTCTGAAATCCTTTTCTATGACCATCACCCCTACAAATAATCGAGTATACATATGCACAAATAAAATAAAGTCTAATATCTTAATTCTAAAGTGTGTTATAATTTTTATCTTTTAGGTGGTGAAAGTGGCGAAGGAATTTGTTTCAAAAGCTGTTTTTCACTTCAAAAGAATTCCTGACTCTAACCTGATAAATTAACTTTTACTGCCAGGAAGGGGAAATATGGTATCAGTCATTACTTGTACGAGGAGAGAATCCTGTCTTGAAAATGTATTCAGTAATTATGAAAGGCAGCAGTTGGATGAAAAAGAACTGATCATTGTATTGACCAAAATGAAATGGATATGGGGATATGGGAGAAGGAAGCAAAGAAATATAAAAACGTCTCCATTTTCCAAGTGACCGATGGTTCTTCCTTAGGGAAATGTCTGAACTTCGCTGTAAAGAAAGCGAAGTATGATGTAATTGCAAACTTTGATGATGATGACTATTACACTTCTGATTATTTGAAGGCATCATTAACTACAATGATGGAAACGAATGCACAGGTCATTGGGAAAACGACAATTTACTTATATCTGCCGGAAAGAAAGGTTTTGGCTATATTCAATTCGAATAATGAACATCAATATGTAAACGATCAGGATAGTATCGGTAAACAGTATGTAGGAGGGGCGACATTAGTATTCAAACGTCATGTTTTGAACAAGGTTCTGTTTCGGAATCAGACCGAGGAGGTTGATAGATTATTCTGTAAGGATTGTGTAAGGGAGGGTTTCCGGGTATACTCTGCTGGCAGAGAGAATTTCGTCTATTTACGTAAGGAAGCCAGTGACACACATACTTGGAAAGTCCAGAATGACATTATCCTGAATGTTTGTGAGGTTGTTCCTATACGGATGATTTTAAACCCTATATTACTAGAAAAGAGGGGGGATAATTCGTTGATCAGCGTTATAACATGTACCAATAAGGAGAATTGTATTTCTAAAATACTTGAAAACTATAATAGACAAACATGGAAAGAAAAAGAATTGATCATTATCCTGAACAATGACACATTAAATCTTTCGGAATGGAAAAGTCAAACAATATATGATCCATCCATAAGGCTTCTTCAAATAAGTGAGGAAACTACGTTAGGTGAATGTTTGAATATTGGGGTGAAGGAAGCTAAACACGATTTCATCGCAAAATTCGATGATGATGATTATTATACTGAATATTACCTAACTCATAGCATGAAGACTTTACAAAAAAGCAATGCGAAAGTTGTGGGGAAAACTACGATATATATGTATTTTGAGGAGGGCCAAACTTTACAAGTTTTCAATCCCTATAAATATGCACGCGAAGAAGAGCAACAATCAGAAAAAATGTATAACCCGAAGGTCCTTATGGGAGGAACTCTTTTCTTTGAAAAAAGTGTCAACACCGTGGTTCCATTCCGGGATTGCAATACAGGAGAGGATTCTGGATTTTGTGAAGACTGCATCCAGAAAAACATTCCAATATATTCAGGAACGAAGGATCATTATGTATATATTCGAAAATTCGAGAATAATCATACTTGGAAAATCAAAAACCAAAATTTAAAGAGATTCAGTACACATGTCATTACAACTGATGATTTTGCAGCATACCTTTCAGATTTTAATGTTCTGTAAAGAAAAAACCTGATTTGATTTGCAAATCAGGTTTTTACATCAAGGAATATGAGTTAGCTTAGGATACGGATAGCATCGACCTTACGACAGTCGACAATGAACGGGTATGTGGCATCAAGAAATGTCGCACAACATGTCTTCTTATCAAAACATGTAAATGTCAAGCCTGCGAATTCAACTCCATCAATAATCAAGTCTACTTCTTCTCCGGCACGTAAATTCCTTAATTGATCACAGACACATCCATCACACATATCATGGTCCTTAGCACCAGCAACATTATTACATCCGCAACCTTTATCGAATAAACTCATTTCGTTTCCTCCTTTTAAAAAAAGTGTATGCACCCCAAAATGCATATTAGAAAGGGTTACTATACTATATTGCAATTATTGTCCTTTTGATTAGGTCAAGACCTACTTCAGTTAAAAATGGTTTATAGCCTGTCAGCACTAGTCCATTTATTGTGCAGGTGTATGATTGTCCATAGCATATGCTCCTTAATTTACATACAAATAAGTATGCATCATATTGGTGCAAAAACTAGTTTAAAGGAGTGTGCGTATGGCCAGTACGGTACTTGTTTTCCTAAGAACCTTAATTGGAAAAACAGTTACAGAACTTGTAGTGGTAGATAATGATGCAGATTTGGTTCTTACAAATGTGACTATTTTAGATGTGGGAAACAACTATACTTTGGTAAGCCAAGGTGGCTCAGGTGGTCTTGGTGAAATAATGCTTGTAACACAAAATATAGTTGCGGTTATTATCTAACAGTAAGTGAGAGGTTGTCTCCCGTGGACAACCTCTATTCTTACTAAAGGAGATTTCTATGAAAAGAAGACTGAACATTTTATTTATTACTCGTTTCATGCAATCCTATATTGAAAAAAGTACTTATTATCTGGGAGAAGAATTAAGTAAACATACTAATTTGACGTATTGGTATGAGGACGGGAATTTGCCGGATATTATCGCACAATTATCCCCTAGACCTGATTTCATCTTATTTAATGATCATAAACCGGATTATTGTCCCATTATATACCAAGTCAATAAAGTGAATATTCCAAAGGGAGCACTTGTTCATGATCTCCATTATCTTCCAGGTAGACGTAAGAAAAATTATCGTAAAAATAATATAAACTATTTATTTGTACAATATAGAGATGCTTTCTTAAAATGGTATCCAGAATTTAACGATCGCATTATTTGGCTCCCCCATCATGTTCCCGGACATATTTTTTACGATCAAAAACGACCGAGGGACATTGATATGTTAATGGTAGGGAGTCTTATTGAACACCTTTATCCCCTTAGAGTTAAGATGTACAATCACTATCGGAATTTTTCTGATTTTACTTATTTTCAACATCCAGGGTATCGGCATGTAAATTCTTCTAAAAAAGGGATAATCACAGGGAACTCTTATGCAGAAGCTTTAAATCGTTCAAAGTTATTTTTGACTTGTGATTCCATCTATCATTTCCCAGTATTAAAATATTTTGAAGCACTTGCTTGTGGGACTTTATTGTTGGCTTCAGGTTCAAAAGAACTGGAAGCGTTAGGTTTTATTGATGGTCAAACATTTATACAAGTGACTGAGGCCAATTTTGCTACAAAAGCGAATTACTATCTTCGAAATGAGCAAGAGAGAAGTCGTATTGTTTCTAAAGGTATGGAATTAATTCATGAGAGACATACCACTGAAATTCGGGCAAAGCAGTTGCTTGGACGTATTAGGAAGATTCTCAATGATGGAAGGAAATTTTAAAATGACACGTTATAAACCGAAAGTATCGATTATCATTCCCTTTTATAACTGCAGGTTTGTTGATCGGGCAATTAAAAGTGCCTTACAGCAGACGTACTCAAATTGTGAAATAATAGTTGTTGATGACGGCTCTACAATCCACAAAGATCTCATTAATCCTTATCTAGATAAAGTAAGATATTTAAGAAAAGTTAATGGGGGGACAGCAAGTGCACTTAATGCAGGGTTGAATAATGCAACGGGTGAGTATTTTTCTTGGCTGAGTTCTGATGATATGTACCATCCGGAAAAGGTAGAGAAGCAGATTGATTTCATGTTAAAACATGGCGCTGTAATATCTTACGGAAATTATCAATTGATGAATGAACGTGATCATATAACAAGTGATCCAGTGGGTGTCAACATACCAGATAAATATCGATTCATAAGGGCAATGAGATCTGGATGTATCATTAATGGCTGTACTGTGATGGCAAATATAGAAGTGATAAAGCGTGCGGGTTTATTTGACGAGACCCTGCCTTTCACCCATGATTATGACCTTTGGCTCCGGTTATTGCTTGTTCATGATTTCTATTATTTCCCTGAACCATTAGTGTTATATCGTATTCACGGTAGCATGGGATCTAGGGTTCATAAAGCAGCGATTGCTCTTGAAATTCGCAAAGTGAAAAAAAGATACCGTGATCAAATAAGTCGACTTGTAAATTTGAATTCACCAAGACGGCATGGAAAGAACTTTAAATAATGAAAGTTAAAGACTGATTCAAAAAGATTTTAATTGTCTTTTTGGTATCAGTCTTTTTATTAGAAAACAGCCCAATTTTCATTTCCTGAGGCTATTGTACATCTTCTTAAACTCAGTCGCATAATTTTCCAGGGAAAACCTATTTTTGATATTTGCAAGTGCATTTCTTGTGAGTTTAAGTCGGAGCGGTTTATTCCTAAGCAAAAGCTCTGCTTTCTTGACCGCGTCAGAAATCTGGCCATTTTTCATAAATAAACCTGTCTTGGAATCTTGCACGATACTTTTTACTCCGTCAGAATCGGTTGTCAATACCGGGCATCCGCAACTCATCGCTTCTACGAGTGTATATCCAAATCCCTCTACTTTAGAAGTGGAACATAATAATCCACCGGAATCCGCAATTTTAGAATAATAGTCTGCCATCACATCATTCCGGATATTTTTGAAAATTATCAAGTGATTTTTCAGACTGGGATCTTTAATTTTCTTTAAAAAGAGTTGGTACTGTGAATTTTCATATAATGTGTCATCGATGAACATCCAAAGGTTGATCGTGTGCTTTTTTTGAAGCAGTCTTTTCCCGATTTCAAGATAGGTCTGCCAATTTTTATTTTTTTCGATTCTTCCAACCCATCCAATGATCGGTGATGGGGGCTTTTGAAAGGACTTATGTGTAAACATGTTGCTATCAAAGCAGTTATGGAAGGAAAAGCGTGGCAACTGAGGCAGAAAAGTTTGTGTGAGCTGGCTCAGATGCTGTGTTTTTGGGAGCAATATCGCATCTGCATACTGATTTATGTGTCGGTTATTTTGAACAAAAAAACGGTGTGCGGTCCTATAGGTGCCAAGTCCCTGCACCTCAAAAATCAAAATTCCTCCGTAGCCGCTCCTTTTAATCAGTTCTAGCATTTTATCATCCGAACAAACGACGATCATGTCGTATTTTTCCCTTTTTATTAGGTTTGAAATTTCAACCGGGTTATTCATTACGAATGTATGGATATCTTTAAGGTTCTGATGCCCTGTTCCTTGCATTTTGTATAAAAAGTGACATTCAACACCAGCTTTAGTAAGGGCTGAATTTCTATGGCGGTTCAACGTTTCGACACCTCCGCTGGAGATGTAATAGATGAACAAAACTTTCATGTAGTTAAACCTCTTTCTCATCGATTTTAAGAATCATAATACTATACGTTCCTCCTAACAGAATTGTTTGTACATATAAGCCTTATACGTATGGCTAAAATACGAAATTTGGGGGAAGTTGTCCAATCATGACCACGATTTCATTCATATGATGTTAAAGACTTTACTTCATATTTGAAAGTGAGGAGATTTATTTGAAAACACCTGATAATCAAAGCTTGCCGCCCTTTTTGTTGAATTCAATTCCAAAAAGTGGCACCCATCTATTAAAACAGTTGCTTCTTGGGATTCCTTACATGAAACATGATCCCAACAAAGGGATGTTCGGCCATATACACTATCAGACAGAAGCGAAACTCAATGCGATGGACAGTCTTTCAAACCACGAATTCGTGAATGGGCACCTTTACTATACTCCAGAATGGGAGACATTTTTCAATAAAAGAAACATGAAACAGATCTTTGTTTATCGTGATCCAAGGGATGTTGTCGTTTCATATGCCTATTTCATTCCCACACTGAAAATCCACCCACTTTATGATACTTTCACACAAGAAAATTTCACCCATCGAGATCGAATTGAATTCCTGATAAAAGGTGGGCAACCTACAGAAAAGAAATGGGGATATCAACCTGATGTGGCTGAATGGTTCAAAAGCTTTTCTGCATGGATGTCGAAGCCAGATGTCTTTTCAGTCCGATTCGAAGACTTGACTTCAACGGATAAAAGCAGAATTCAAGCTGTGCATAGAATTGTGAAATTCTTGTGGGGTGAAATTCCTGTCCCTTCTACAAGACCTATAATAGTAGGAAAAATGATCCAAAACATCAATCCTCAAACTTCACCTACTTTCCGTAAAGGGAAAATCGGCGGCTGGATAAATGAGTTTGATGAGGAACTAAAAGCATTATTCAAACAAAAGGCTGGTCAATTATTGGTGGACCTCAAATATGAAAAAGATGAGAACTGGTAAACTGATAGATTGGCATTGAGCCTATTTTCATTTTTTTCGAGATATATAGGGGCATGTCTATGCTCGTCTTATGATCGTGTCATAGGTTATTAAGTAAATGAAAGCAGAAGGAAAGGGGTTTTGTATGAAAGTCGTGACGATCCTTGGAACAAGACCAGAAATCATACGTCTCAGTTTGATATTGAAGAAACTTGACCAGTGGGCAGAAAAGCATATCTTGGTCCATACGGGTCAAAACTTCGTCTACAATCTGAGTGACATTTTCTTTAAAGAACTAGAATTAAGAATGCCAGATTATATTTTACAGTCGCAGCAACAATCATTAGGGAATCAATTAGCATCCATGTTCGGCAAGATTGAAGATATATTATTGAAAGAAAAGCCTGACAAGGTTCTCGTATTGGGTGATACGAATAGTGCATTAACTGCCATCCTTTCAGAACGGATGGACATTCCTGTCGTTCATATGGAAGCAGGAAACCGCTGTTTTGACTTATCTGTTCCAGAAGAAAAGAACAGAAAAGTGATCGATTCCATTTCAACATATAATCTCCCATATACACCTAACAGCCGCGATAATCTGATAAAGGAAGGTGTTCCCTCTAACAAGATCATGTTATTCGGAAATCCGATTTATGAAGTCCTTGAACATTATCGAGAGAATATCGACAACAGTATGATCATGGCCAAATTAGGTCTCGAACTGAAGGATTATTTCCTTGTGACAACCCATCGTGCTGAAAATGTAGACAATGACGAGCATCTCATCGAAATCTTCGAAGGACTCAATTTGATTGCTGAAACTTTCGACAAGCCGATCATCTGCAGCATCCATCCTCGCACAAAATCCAAACTTGAAAAACAATCAAATCTCACCCATCATCCGAACATCCGATTTTTCGATCCATTTGGATTCTTTGATTTTGTCTGTCTTGAAAAAAATGCTTTCTGTGTATTGACTGATAGTGGAACGGTGCAAGAGGAATGCTGTATTTTCCAGGTTCCGACCGTAACGATCCGAAACAGTACTGAACGTCCTGAAACGGTTGATTGCGGAAGTAATGTCATTTCAGGTTTAGATCGAAAAAGAATACTAGATGCTGTCACAATAATGGTGAACCATAATTCCAACTGGGAATGTCCAGTTGGTTATCTTGAGAAACAAGTTTCACAAAAAGTAGTTCAATTCATATTAGGAGGTCGTTAACCATTGCGAAATAAAACGATATTGATTACAGGAGGAACGGGCTCGTGGGGACATGAACTTGTCAAACAATTACTTGAAAAAGACCCGAAAGAAATCCGAATCTTTTCACGTAATGAAGCAAGTCAAGTCCACATGCAGCATGAATTCGAGTATAATCCCAAACTGAATTTCATAATCGGAGATATCCGCGAGTATCAAGGTTTGGCAAAAGCATCGGAAGGTGTAGATTACATTTATCATCTCGCTGCGCTAAAACACGTACCGATTTGCGAACATCAGCCATATGAAGCTCTTAAGACGAATGTTCTGGGTACACAACATGTCATTGAAGCAGCCATTCAAAATAATGTTGAAAAAGTCATCTATATTTCTACAGATAAAGCAGCGAACCCATCCAATTTCTACGGAATGACGAAAGCGATTGGTGAAAAGCTGATCATTTATGCGAATGTCCTCAGTCCATCTACAAAGTTCGTCTGTGTGAGAGGCGGAAACGTTCTAGGTACGAATGGCAGTGTGATCCATGTTTTCAAACGTCACATTCAACAAAAGGGTGAAATCGGCATCACCGATAAAAGGATGACCCGATTTTTCCTCACACTGCAAGACGCAATCAAACTATTATTCAAAGCAACAGATGAAAGCAGGGGTGGAGAGATCTTTGTAATGAAGATGCCAACATGCAAAATAATGGATTTGGCGGAGGTGTTGATTGAGTTTTCGGGGAAAAAAGGGGTTGTAATCAAAGAGTCTGGTATTCGACCAGGTGAAAAATTGCATGAAATCCTGCTCTCTGAATATGAAAGCAATACGACTGTATACTTTGATGAAGAATATTTCGTCATCCTGCCAACTATTGAAATCAAAGATCTTAATGAACATTACCAGCATTTCAAAAAGATCGATCTTCACAGTTATAGTTCCCATGAGATGTTGATGTCAAAAGATGAAATCAAGGAAATGCTGCAAAAAGGTGGATTTTTGTCATGAAAGTTCTCGTTTTAGGCGGTCATGGGATGGCGGGGCATATGATCGTCAACTATTTAAAGAGTTTGGCAGAATATGAGGTTACTTTCACTCATCGCAGCCCGTCAGAACCACAGGGGATCTACCTTGACATTACAAAGGAAGAAAACCTTAGAAATGTAATCCAGAAGGTAAAGCCCGATGTTGTCATCAATTGCGTCGGTATTTTGAATCAAAGTGCCGCTGAGAATCCGATTGATGCCATAAAGGTCAACAGCCTCTTGCCGCACATCCTGAAAAGTGAACTCTCAACAATCGGTGGAAAATTGATCCATATCAGTACGGACTGTGTGTTTGATGGCATGAAAGGTAATTATTCAGAATCAGCGCAACCAGATGGTACAAGTATGTATGCAAAGACAAAAGCATTGGGAGAGGTGACGGCAGATCCGCACGTGACGATCAGAACATCCATCATCGGTCCCGAGTTGAAGGATGGAATAGGATTATTCAACTGGTTCATGAAACAAGATGGTGAGGTGAATGGTTACACAAACGTTCTCTGGAATGGTGTAACCACACTAGAATTAGCGAAAACGATCAATACATTCATCCAACAAGATATCAACGGTCTTTACCACCTTACAGCTCCAGAAATCGTCTCCAAACATGCATTACTTCTCAAGTTTCAAAAAACCTTCAATAAAACAGATATCGTCATCCATCCTTTTGAAGATGCGGTATGTGATCGCACCTTATTGAACACACGGAAGGAAATCGATTGTAAAGTTCCACAATATGATGAAATGCTTTTGGAGTTGCGAGATTGGATGAAAGTGAATGCGTATCGATGAGAAACGTATTCTCATAACTGGCGCTTCGGGTTTTACAGGGATTCATGCAGTGAATTCTGCAGTCCGAATGGGGATGCAAGTGACTTGTATCAGCAGGAATCCGATTCTACATCCATATTCTAAAAACATTGCCTGCGATCTGACTAAATACAGTGAAATTGATAAAACCGTAAAGGAAATCAAACCTGATTATGTGTTGCATCTGGCAGGATTCAATAATGCTGACCATTCCTGGAAATCGCCGCTTCAATGTATGGAAAGTAATCTTTTAGGAACCCTTAATCTGTTAGAGGCGCTTCGCATACATGTATCTGACTCCCGAACATTGATTATCGGTTCTGCTCTTCAATATTCCCTCTGTAATCATGAAAGACCACCGCACCCCTATAGTCTCAGCAAAACGTTCCAGATATTATTGTCGAAAGAGTGGAAAACCCTTTTTTCTATGGATATCGCATTGGCTAAGCCGACCAACCTGATTGGACCTGGAAATTCAGCAGGGATTTGTGCGAAGGTTGCTAAGAAAATCGTCGCTGCAGAACAACAGGAAGAAGCAATCCATGTACACCTTCACAATAGCAAAGCACAATGTGATTTCGTCGATGTCCGGGATGCGGTTGAGGCATACCTATTGATTTTGACATCGAAAAGTAAGGACGGTCAGTTTGATATTGGATCAGGTCACAGCAGGACTCTTGAAGAATTAATGAGTCACTTCGCTAAAGCAACGCCACGACGGATACAGGTTACCAAAGATCATTCAATAGAGTCCCCACCCATAAAGGTCGATCTAGAAGCGATCCATTCACTCGGATGGCAGCCGAAATACTCACTCCAAAACTCTTTGGAGGACACCATTAGCTTCTATAAATCCAAACAATAATAGTAAGAAATGAGGGAAATAAGTTGGAACATTCACACCCGTTAATCAGTGTGGTTATACCATTCTATAACTGTGCATTTGTCGATCAGGCTATACAAAGTGTCCTTCGACAGACCTATCGGAAATTCGAAATCATCGTCGTTGATGACGGTTCTTCTGAACATAAGACATTGCTCAACCCCTTTTTAAACCAGATCAGCTATATTTCCAAAGAAAATGGTGGGACAGCTACTGCCCTGAATACCGGTATGCAGGCTGCAAAGGGAGAACTGGTTGCATGGTTGAGTTCGGATGATATATTCCTTCCCGAAAAGCTGTACAAACAAGTATCGTTCATGCGAACGACTGGAGCCGATATGGTATATACCAATTTCAACCTGATCGATGAAACCAGTCAAATCTACAAAAAGGATGTTGGATTGATCCTGGACCAAAGAATCGATTTCTTGAAACAACTTCAAAAGAGCTGTCCTGTAAATGGGAGTACAGTCCTTTTAAGAAGAGAACTTTTCACCTCGGTGGGCTGGTTCGATGAAACATTGAAATATACCCAGGATTACGATATGTGGATACGGATGGCAGCAAAGTTTAAAATGAACGTCTTGAATGAATCTTTATTGAATTATCGTATCCATGACAAGATGGGATCGAAAAAATATGTTAAGGAACAATGGAAAGAAATCCGAATGATCCAGCAAAAGTATAAAGGGATGTTAGCACGATTGATCCATTGTGAAGAAACTGGAAATTACCGAGATTGTGAGTGAATGAAAATGAGATCTTTTGGAGTGAGCCTATGCCCATAAATACATCTGAATGGAAAGATCATGACATTGAAATCAGTATCATCATTCCTACTTACAATAAGTTTCCACAAAATCTCCTAACTTTGTATTCCATTGAAAATCAGGAATTCGATCTCTCCAAAGTCGAAGTGATCATGATTGATGATGGTTCAACAGATCAAACGAAAGCACTCGTAAATCGAAATTTTCCTTTTCGATTTATGCTATTGCGGAATACGAAAAATAGAGGAAGACCTGCAGCTCGTAACAGGGGCATAAAAGCTTCCAGAGGAAGAATCCTTCTATTCTTAGATGCTGAAATCATAGTCCCGCGAGATTTTCTCAAAATTCACTACGACCATCATCAGCAACATCCCCAACTTGTTCTTACGGGGATCATGTGTATAAGAAAATTATATTCTGTCCTTTATCCGGATTTTTCACCTGCGCAACTAATGGAATGCAGGGAGGTTACAGGAAAATCATCGGAATTCAAAATGAAATTCGATCGTTTCGAAAAGAACCCTCAGATCACCACTCTGATCCATAAAATGCATATTTTAAACGGAATGTATACTTCATTATCTGTTCAAAGTCCTTTCGAACGGTTTTATCAAAGGACGATCATCGCCAATTATGGCTTTGGGCTAGATGAATACCGGATACCCTGGCAATTGTTTGGAACTGGCCATGTATCTGTATCTCGACAGGCAATCGAACAAGTAGGGCTGTTTGAGGAATATCCTGGATACGGATGGGACGATTTGGAGATGGGATACCGACTTTATAAAAATGGAGCGGTGTACCTAAGTGACAAGAATCTGATCAGTTATCATCAAGAGCATCCTGTATCACAAGTTATAAAGGATGAATCAAAACGGAATTATTACAAATTCCAAGAAACGTATAGAGAAATCGATCAGATGATCATTAGCCTCACCTTTTTGCCAAAGCCCTTCAATTTACATGAAGTCAACCAAATCCTGATTAATTACCAAGATTTTTGTGAGCATTTCCCGGACCGATACCACCTGATCAAACGTACTTTTCATAACATGTTAGTTCGAATTGGGCAATTGGTAAGGGATGATCAGCTATTGTCTAACCTTCAACATCCACCGCTAGATCGAGAAGAATTTACTGCACTTATGAGTGAAAAGCAAGAGCTGAAAAAGATGGCGAAGTATCGAACTTTCATGCAATGTTTTAATCGATTATGGCATTTGTGAATAAAGCCTGGACAACACAGGAGAGGAGGATCATTTTATGAAAATAACGTTTATCGCTCTTACCCTCTGTAAGGGAGGTGCTCAAAGGATGTTAGTGGAACTTGCGAATGGTCTTGCTGTAAAAGGTCATGATGTTTCGGTTGTAATGCCGAAAGAAGCAGTCATTGAATACCCGCTACATGTCACTGTAATAAGGTCGAAAGGACCTCAATTGGTTTTAGAAGATATTCCTGTCAGTGACGTAATCGTTTCAAATTTTTATACGATGACAGCACTTTGTGAAGAGGCAAGCCGAGCTGGCAAAGGAATCCACGTTCGGATCAGTCTTTGTTACGAACCGGTTTTCCTGCCTGACCATGAAGCTTCCTTCAAGAGTTATCATACGAGTAAAAATCTGGTTGTCCTCTCTCAGTGGCAGCAACAGATCATCCAATTGAATCATGGTATTAAAGGAGAAATCGTTCCCGTAGGTATCAGCAGCACGTTCAGAAATTCAGGCTTAAGGAGACCCCGTTCTAGACGGCTTCAAGTGAGTGGAATCCTGAGAATCCAAGAAGAAGGGTATTCATGGCATAGGGAGCAAGAGTATCTATTGCAAACGTTCACTACACTGAAACGGAAATATCCACGGCTTTTGTTCAATATCATTTCTCCTCCAAATGAAATCAAGGTTTCACCTACACTTCAGAGGTATCACGCCAACAGATTATTCAATTCAATCACTCCAGTGGATGACAAGCAGTTGAATGATATTTTGAATCGAACAGATATATTTGTCAGTTCTTCAACTTATGATACAGCATCTTTACCTGGCCTCGAAGCGATGAAATGTGGCGCTGCTCTTGCAACGGTCTATTCTGGAGGAAATGTGGATTATTGCAGGAATGGCGAGAATTGTTTATTGTCATACCGGCATGAAAACAGACTCATCGAACATGTTTCCACACTTATTGACAATCCAGAACTCAGGCAAAAGCTAGCTGAAGAAGGTGAAAAAGAAGCAACAAAATGGACATGGATGAGAAGCATAAACAAATTTGAAAACGCGATCAACAAATTCATGAAAAGGAGGTAATGGAGATGGCAAGTGTTCCCCATGGCGGGAAATTGATTGATAGAGTTGATGAATTGCAAGCAAACTCGATACGAGACTTAAAGAGAGTCTCGATCACTGATGCTGAACTGACTGATCTGGAGTGTATTTCGACTGGCGTATACAGTCCATTGAAGGGATTCATGCTAAAAGAAGATTATGAATCTGTGTTAACGGATATGCGTTTGAAAACGGGAGAGATTTGGACGATACCGATCACGCTTTCAATTACCACTGAGCTGTTCGCTGAATTAAAGGGAGAAAAAAAGCTGGCACTCGAGTATGAGGGAGAAGTTTACGGCTTCATAGAGGTCCAAGAAATATATCAAGTTGATTTGAAACGAGAAGCTGAATTCATATACGGGACTACAGATCATGAACATCCTGGTGTCGCAATTCTTTTTGAACGTGGGTCGAATTATATCGGCGGTCCAGTAACCATGATCAAGAGGATACCCGCTGACTTCCCAACCAATTCGTTTACACCTGAAGAGTCAAGAGCATTATTCAAGAAAAAAGGCTGGAAGACGATCGTTGGATTTCAAACGAGAAATCCTATTCATCGGGCACATGAGTATCTTCAAAAAACTGCATTAGAGCATGTGGATGGCCTGTTCCTGCACCCGCTAGTCGGTAAAACGAAATCAGACGATATACCAGCGGAGATCCGGATGAAGTGCTATGAAGTCTTATTATCTAACTATTACCCGAAAGAACGTTATATCCTGGGTGTTTTCACCAGTTCCATGCGATACGCAGGGCCGCGGGAAGCTATATTCCACGCTATTGTCCGCAAAAACTTCGGCTGTACCCATTTCATTGTTGGAAGAGACCATGCTGGTGTCGGGGATTATTATGGAACTTATGATGCACAACGATTATTTGATCGATTCGATATGAGCGAACTAGGAATTACGCCGATCCGTTTAGAACATAGTTTCTATTGTAAGAAGTGTGAGCAAATGACATCGCTTAGAACTTGTCCTCATTCAAAACAAGACCACATCCATCTCTCCGGTACGAAAGTAAGGAAAATGTTGAAAGAAGGTACGACCCCACCTCCGTATTTCAGTAGAAAAGAAGTAGTGGATATCTTGATTGAGTATTATAAGAAGCTAAAGGACTGACAGGGTTGATCATTGGGGATATTTGGATCACATTCATTGTTATTGGCATCATGTTTCTATTCCTTTTGACCAATTGGTATAGTACCGAAATTGTCGTCCTTAGCGCAGTGTTGATTCTAATGTGGAGCGGAGTCATAACCCTATCTGAGGCATTTGCAGGATTCATCAATGAAGGCGTGCTGACAATCGCTTCCTTATTCATCATCATTAATACAATACAGAAACATCCTTCTTTTTCAAAAATAACAACCATTGTATTTGGAGGTAAACAGACACTGAGAAGAGGTATGTCACGTATGATGGTCGTGACAGGTTGGTTATCGAGTTTCATGAACAATACACCACTCGTTGTACTTTTTACACCGATTGTAAAGAAGTGGGCTGAAAGAAATTCAATCTATCCATCAAAATTATTGATCCCGCTTTCCTATGCCGCAATCATTGGTGGGATGTGTACACTTATAGGAACTTCTACGAATCTTGTCATCCATACATTATTACAAAAGGAAGGATATACGGGATTTTCATTATTTGAATTAGCTTATGTAGGGATCCCCTTTTTTGTAGTTGCACTTCTTTACATGTTGTTTATTGGTTATAAATTACTTCCCGAAAATAATACAGATTATATTGCAAAAATCAAAAGTCCTCAGTTCATCGTCGAAGTAAAGGTGACTGACCAGTTCAGGGGCATTGGCAAGACACTTCAAGACGCTGGATTAAGACATCTTAGTAAATGTTATGTAATGGCGATTTTGAGGCAAGGAGAATGGTTGTTTCCGATTTCTCCTAGACAGAAGGTGAATCTAGGCGATCGATTATTATTTGTGGGTGATGAGACTTGTTCAACAGAAATAGAACAGTTGTCAGGGCTTACAATTGAACATTCCAGATACGATTTTGCTGAACATCATGATGAATTCAAATTGATAGAGGCGACAGTTCCACAGTACTCTTCTTATATTTCGTCCAAGATCAGTGATATAAAATTCAGGACCAGACATGGTGGAGTGGTTGTGGCTATATATCGTAACGGTAAAAGAATCAATGAAAAAATCGGTTCGATTCCCCTGAAGGCAGGGGATATGTTGATTATCCTCACAACAAGAGATTCCCTTGAACCGGACCAGAATTCGAAAAACCTTCTAATCATGGATTTCAACACGAATTACAAGGAAGTGAATTTCCGTGACTGGATTCCGGTTTGGTTATTCGGATTGATGATCACATCAGTCACATTCGGGCTTGTGCCGATTACCCATGCTGCGATTACAACCGCCATCCTTCTTGTTCTATTAAGATTGACTACATTTGATGCATCGATGGGTTCGATCAAATGGGATATTCTTTTTGTCATTGGAGGAGCATTTGGGATCGCTACTGCGATGACAAATTCAGGTGCAGCTGATTATCTAGTCAGCCTTGTCTTTTCACATGTGGATCGGATGACGCCAATTATTCTGTTGATCGTCGTCTATGTGATTACGAATCTATTGACTGAAATCATAACAAATAACGCTGCAGCAGTTATCATGTTCCCGATTGTCTTATCCTTTGTGAATGAATTGGCTTTAAATCCAGAGCCTTATGCCATTGTTCTTGCAATAGCGGCTTCCGCAAGTTTTTCAACACCGATTGGATATCAGACAAACTTACTTGTATATAGTTCTGGTCAATATCGTTTCAGTGATTTCATCAAAGTAGGAGTTCCGCTGAATATCATCGGTTTATGTACCACATTACTCATCGTTCCGGTTATATGGCCATTAAGTTAAGGAGGTGCATATCCATGACTTCAAATTTATTTTGGCATCATCAGGATGTACCTAAGAAAGCAAGGCAATTATTGCATGGTCATAAAAGTTTCATCATCTGGTTCACCGGGTTATCAGGCTCTGGTAAATCGACGATTGCGAATCGATTGGATCGGGCGTTATATCGACATAATATCTCAACCTATATACTTGATGGCGATAATATAAGGATGGGGTTGAATAAAGACCTCAGTTTCAAACAAGAGGATCGGGAAGAGAACATCCGGCGGGTCGGTGAGGTTGCCCGGTTGTTCGTAGATGCCGGTATCGTCGTTCTAGCTACCTTCGTGTCCCCATTTCGAAAAGATAGGGAATTTGTCAGGAAGTTAGTCAATAAGGATGAATTCATCGAGGTGTATGTGAAATGTAATTTCGACACTTTGAAAGCACGTGATCCAAAAGGGCTATATGAAAAAGCGCTGAAAGGTGAAATCAAGAATTTCACAGGGATCTCGGATCCGTATGAACATCCTGAAAATCCAGAGATCATTGTTGATACGACGATGATGACACCTAATGTATGTGTAAAACAGATCATGAACTATTTATATAATAACGGCTATTTGAAGAAATCAAATGGATTTGTTAAATGATACTGTTTCCTGACCAACCTACTCGTCAGTTTTCTGGTGACCTTCGTCCTTCATCAGGTCGCTTCCGATTATCATTTGCCCCTCGGAAAGGGAGTGAATTTCGCAAAATCAAAAATAAGGAAACCATATAAAAGTAAAAACCAACATTCCTTTGAGAAGGTGTTGGTTTTTAAAAGCAAATCATCGGTTTGGCTTCCAAGTTACTTTACCGCATGTACTGCAACCTGATTTTTTCGTTTTTGTAAACATATTTGAATTAGTTTCCCTTAATCTCTTCTTTTTAATATGATGATATAATTCGATGACATCTTTTTTATTCAAGTCGCTCACCTCGGTGTTCAGATAATTTATCTTATTCGTACAAGGCGGGAAGGTGTTTTATTTTTAAAAAATGGATTAATGACGTCGTTTTTCTTTTTGTTTGAATGGATTGATTGTAGAGGGAGGCGCTGAAGTTTTTTCTTTAAACGGATTGATTTGTGATGTTACCCCTTTCTTCATATTTTTAAATGGGTCGATCGGTTTTTCATTTCTGTGACCCTGTGAATGTCCACTGGAGGGCATATCAGGCCAGTAATGTCTGAGTTGATAAGATGATAGGAACGGATTGATTGGAACTAAGACCTCTCTAAGAAGTTTTTCATACATCTTCTGTTCCACATCAAATAGTGAATCTGTCGTTTCATGATGGGATGTTTGTAAAATTAAATAAGATAGCCATTCAGTGATATTTATGCCACTGCGAGGATTCCAATATACTTTTATTTCATCCGAGCGCATCTCCGGTGCAAATTGTTTATACACCATATCTGGTACTGAAATGAATGGTTTCATGACAGGGTCGAACTTATAAACTTCATTTTTACACTCTAGTCTCATACTAAGGTCCGGGGTGGATTCCTGGAAAATCGACAATGTCAGATCTGCATGGCAAGGTTGTGTCGTTACTGAAACTTGGGTGTGTTCCAGAGCGCGGATCAACCGATTCAACTCTTTTTTATTTAAACCTATTATGCGGATTGTAGTATCTGCTAATCTACCATTCAATTCATACTTGATGTCATCCCAGCTCAAACCCCAGAAAATAGCTGTTTGCTTCAGGACCTGCAATGCTTCTAAAGAGACCTTACATATTTCTTTTCTATTAAATGAAACGCTGTACACAGCATTCCCCTCCTTTAAAAATAGGCATTAATCTTTGTGTCATTGGTCGTCGTATTCCCATAGTATGTATTGAATCTTCAGTTCATGATGAAGAAAGGAAGGGAAACTATGAGTAAGAAAAAACACGACATACCTAAAGCTGCCAACAGCTTACAGGATGAGTGTATTCGCGTACAGAAAGTGTACGACTGGGTAACCGATGCACTTACCGTTAAAAAGACGGTCTTATTCACTAAAGATCAGCTCAGAGATATAGAAGAAGCGATGGAAGACCCTAGTCGCCGCCCTTTGCGTCTTGTCTGTGAACCGCCGAAAACACATCCTTTGTTCCCTCTTAACAGTGGAAATGAAGATCACGACCATGACCACGAGCTAGGATTCATTTGCGAACAAGTGGGGGAAACACGTGATGTTACGATTTCTACCAATGGCGGTTTCATTGATGCACAGCTAGTCGAGCTGTTAATTAGTACAGATGTTAAAGTACTGGTTGTAGATAGACATGGCTGTGTGGTTACAAAAGCCATCGTCAATGCATCAGTTTTTGAATCTTTTGTGCTTTGCTTCCCTGAAGGAACAGATCTATTCTGCAAAGTATCGAAGATTTTCTGCCGCATTCCATCAGGTACAGTACTTCTTAACACACCAGCACCAGATAGGTTTAATATTGAGATTACATTCTGTCTCGATATCCAGGTAGAAGCAGAAGTCAAACTCGAAGTATTGGCTAAATTCTGTTCGCCAAGAGACAACGATCTTGTTGCAGAAGAAGACATCGAAGATCAATGTCCAAGAGTACAATTTCCACCTCAATGCCCAGGGATCTTCCCAAGACCAAACTGTGATTGTCATGCAGAAGGGGAAGCGAGTGGGGAGACCGGTCCTGATGCTACTGAAGAAGGACGCTTATCAGTTCGGGTAGACATATGCCCAGACTGCAGTTTAGTCGATAGTGAATTGAGAGCTAGCTTCCGGGACACAGATAACGGGGATGGTACACAGAGCTTTGACTTCGTAGCGAAAACATTCGATCAAGAGACGTTATGCTGTGAAGAAACGAAGGATGGTCTGAAACTGATCATCAGCGGCACAGGTAAAGTTGACGGTAAAACGGTTGATTATAATTTTGCAGTAGTCGATAGTGATACGGCTACACTGTTCCAGCTTCAATTGATCAATCATAAGGGTAAAACAATCTTTGATTCTGATGTTGTAACTTCCGATGAAGGTGACATTGAGGTAGAGGATTGTGTAACATTCGACGATATCAAAATGAAGCGATTTTAACAACTAAGAAAAGAGCGATGAGCGAGAATTCTCGCTCTTTTTGTTTTTTTCATGGACTATTGAAACGGTTCTCCCTCATTTTATCCGTTTTATGAGCAACATCATTTGCATCTTGGGCAATTTCAGGGGCAACTTGAGCAATGTTAGTGCCATCTTGAACAATTTGGTGTGCATCTTGTACAATTTAAGTGCTATCTTGTGCAATTTAGTAAAATAGACCCGGAAAAAACCTAAACATGCATATAACCATGAAATGCTAAAAACGGCAAATTTAAAAAGGCTGACCAGAAGCATCAACGTTAAAGATTGATGTTTCGGTCCAGCCTCATTTTGTATACAAACTTTGTTCCGAAATGGTGTCGCTATCTCGTTAGTCGACTTTTCAACAAGCTGTATCAGCTGGGGATCTCTATGCAACTAGAATGGGTTATTTACATATGTCTACCAGCCTATTCCCCCTGATTGGATTACTTCTGAGCAGTGTCTACGTCAACCTCTTCCAAATGCTATATAGTCCAATCCTGCCGACCTGACATCCGACGGTCTTAAACAGTTCCTCGCATCCAATATGATTGAACCCTGCATCACTGCTTTAACTTTAGGCCAATCCGCTTCAATGAAATCTTTCCACTCTGTGGCAACGATCAGGATATCTGCATCCTTGACAGAGTCGTATTGATCCATGGTAGTACGTGAATGGTTCGATGTATTGACCGCAGCAGGATCATAAGCTGTCAATCTTGCTCCTTTTTCATTTAACCTTTCTATTAAACGAAAGGAAGGAGAATCACGTGTATCATCGGTATTTGGTTTGAAAGCAAGCCCCCAGACCGTAATGTTACGATGACTCAGGTCACCAGCTTCTTTTTCCAATAATTCGACATACATATCAACTTGAGAATTATTCACCCTTTCAACCGAATGTAACAGAGAGGGAACGACACCTGTTTCAATTGCAGCGTAACTAAGCGACTGGATATCCTTAGGTAAACAGTATCCTCCATAACCCAGCCCGGCTTTTAAAAAACGGGGCCCGATTCGCGGATCACATCCGAGTGCATCCGCTACAATGGAAATGTCTCCGTTGTACGCCTGACAAATTCGCTGCAATTCATTGATGAAAGAAATTTTTGTGGCAAGGAACGCATTTGATGCATATTTGATCAATTCAGCAGTAACTGGTGAAGTGAAAAAATATTCTGAGGGAAGATACGCATACATTTTTCGGATGAATTCAAGATCATGCGGATTTCTTCCCCCTACAACTATTTTATCTGGATTCAACAAATCATAGAGAGCGGTTCCTTCACGTAAAAATTCAGGATTCGACAGGACTTTGAAGCAGTCTTTCCCATTTCCGGATTCCATGAGCCTGGTCCGGATATACTCATTTGTGCCAGGGGGAACCGTACTTTTGATGATAATTGTTTTCTCCTCATCGTCTTTTGTTGTTAAAACAATACTATCAATGACTTGATCGATATATTTGAGATCGGTTTTGCCTGTAGCACTTGCTGGAGTCCCAACCGTCACAAGAATCACTTCATTATGTTGCAAATGCTTATGAATATCAGTGGAAAATGCAAGTGTACCGCTCTGAAGCTGCTTCTGAAGCAAAGATTCCAATCCATCTTCATGGATGATACATTTCCCGTCATTCAGAGCTTCGACTTTCTCAGGATCAATGTCTACACAGGTAACCTTATGCCCGAAATGTGAAAGCACTGTTCCTGTGGTCAGTCCTACATAGCCGCATCCTATTACACAAATGTTCAATTTATCTCACCCCGTGCTCAGCTCAATCACTTTATATTGTATTTGCCTATGACACATTAGGTGATGAAGGAGGGCTTGAATTTCGATGTTGACAAGCCTTATTTTCATATTCATTTACACTTCATCGTCCACAACCGAATAAGCTATTACATGAAAGATTGAGGAGGAGTAAGCTTTGATCAAAAAAGCAATCGTTCCAGCTGCAGGATATGGTACCAGAAGTCTTCCTATAACGAAAGTTCTTCCTAAAGAAATGTTTCCGATCAAGGGGAAACCTTCCATCCATTATATTGTTGAAGAAGCAGTAGAGGCAGGTATTGAAGAAATTCTGATCATCGTTTCAAAATATAAAAACCTCATCGTCGACTATTTTGATGTTTCCCTCGAACTCGAGGCATTTCTTGAATCCAGGAACAAAATAGAACTGCTTGATAAGTTGACCCTTCCGAAGGTCCATATACAATATACCCGGCAACCTTATGCGCGTGGGCTTGGAGATGCAATCCGATTAGGAAGGTCTTTTGCAGGGAACGACCCCTTTGTTGTGTTGTTACCTGATGACATCATACTCACACGAGGAGCGAACGCAACAAAGCAGCTTATTGATCTTTATCAAACAGTCGAAGCCCCTGTGATTGCACTGAAGTATATAAAAGATGAGCTTCTTCACAAATATGGAGTAGTGGATGTCATGAACCAACAAGATCAACTCCATTCCATCAAATCGATTGTTGAAAAGCCGAAAGTGTCACCGCCATCTAACTTAGCTGTTGTAGGGAGATATGTAATGACTCCGGATATTTTTGATTGTATTTCAACGAAAAAAGATAGCTCTGATGGTGAAATACAGTTTACTGATGCAATAAAAGAACTGATATCATTGCGAACATGTTATGGCTATGAAATTGAGGGTGACCGATTTGATATTGGGATTGAGGAAGAATATGTAAACTTGATCCAATATGTACACCATCTACAGGAACAAAATCAATCCAACTAGGGGGATCTCAGTCAAGCGCCCCCTTGGTTAAATTTAAAGAAAGTATAAAAGGCAACTAAGGCTCAGCCTTCGCCAAAGCTTGGCTTTACCAAGTTTTCTTTATTTTTGATGTTCTTGTAAAGTCTACACTTTGATGAACATAAGATATATGTAAATGCCCTGTCAGGAGGGAGTCTAATGAATTCACAGAAAGAACTGAGCTATGACCGATTAGCTTCCAGAACAAAGTTTTATCAGGAAAAATCATTAGAATTGGAAAAGAAACTTCTGTTTGCTGATGACAAAATAGACCAACTTGAACAACAATTGAAAGAGGCTTTGGAGAATGATGAGTTAGAACGGAACCTGGAATTGAAAGAAAATGAAGTCACTCAATTACAACAAGAAATCACTACATTGAAGCAGCAATTATCCGAATCCAATCTCCAAGCAATGGAAAAGAAAGTGAAAGGATTCGAGGATCTATTAGAAACAATTGAAAAAGAAATCAATGAAAAAGAAAAGCAGATTGAAAGTTACAAATCAAAAATCAAGAGTCTTGAAAAACGAGTAAAAGTACAAAAATATACACCAGAAGATATCGGTACGGAAGCAGAAGAAATAAAACAAGAAGAATATCAGCTTTCCGCTTTTTTCAATTATAGTGTGATTTGCAAAAGTGAGGATTCATTCGTCATCCATGGGAGTTTCAATATGACGAATACAGGTGTAAAACCTTTGGAAAACCCTTTGTTATGTTTCAGATTCCAGCCAGCTGATTATACGAATTTGAAAGGGAAAATCAGTTCATTAGAACAAAGCAACATCGACTCTGAATCGAAAGAATCGATCCAATGGGTTTATTTGGATAACGATTGGGCTAAAGAAGCAAGATCCAGAGGGGAAATATGGGTCGCTTCAATGTATGATTTGCAAATCCCAGTCAACCATACGATCTCACTGTCAGACTTTCAGATTCCCATCCAAAAACAGTTTGAAGATAGTGTCATAGTAGAATCCTTTGTCTATTTCCAAAATGAAGACTATAGAGCGAGGGCAATGAACCAAATTTCCATAAATTTCTGATTCTCTACCCATAAACTCATCATGACCTGCGAATATTTTGAAAATTATAAATACAGGTGTTCTATTCTGGGCAAACAAGGTTTATTGATTCAACGAATGGGTATTTAACTATATATAATGCACTTTTTATTTTTGTAGAAATAAGAAAAGCAGGTGAAAAGATGGGGTATGTACCACCATATGTAGCAGATCAGAAACTGATTTACGGAAGTCGTACAAAGTCTTCCTACATGACAACGAAAATACAGTTACAGCCTGTGGAACGGATTCCATTCAAAAATGTGACGGATAAGAATCAGGACTTCTCTAATCATTACGAGGAAATCAAGGAATCACATGAATCCTTCCAAAAAATTTTATCTGATTTAACAGGAAAAGGACAAAATATAAACGAAGTAATATAGGAAATGAGCTGGCTCCCATAGAGTCATCACTCATTTCCTATTTTTAATGCCTTATTAATACATTATTAAATAAATTGTCTCCTGTTTAATTACAGGTTGTCATTATAGTAAGGCGGAATTTACGACACTCCTGTGGAATAGCGAGCCAGGCGAGACCTATCAGCGAGGAATGAGTAAGGAGGATTGCGGTTCGACCGCGGAAAGGGAGTGAATTCAGCTTAAACCACCGCCAAAGAAATTAGATTGAACATGTTGATTGCTAAGTTATATAGATTGGTGTGATGGACAATGGATTTAATCCAAATTAACCACGAATGCTACTATTTTCAAGGACCCGTCAATGTTGGCTATATCAATCAAGGGGATTTTGGTGTTTTGATTGATACCGGCATTGATCAACAAGTGATGAAACACATTATCAGACAATTAGATGAAAAATCATTACCACTTACACATTTGTTCATTACACACGCGCATGCGGATCATTATGGAGGAGCGAAATTTCTTCAAACAAAAAGGACCATATTGACCTATGCTCCTCAAATTGAAGAAGCTATCCTTCGAAATCCTGTGTTTGAGCCGATGTATCTTTTGCAAGGGAACCGTCCCTTAGATGAGATGCGCAACAAGTTTCTTGAAGCCCCACCAATCGAAGTCGATCATATTGTTTCAGAAGGAGTATTGCTATTCGGATCAATCGAAGTTGAGTTGATTGCATTGCCAGGACACAGCATCAATCAACTTGGTATAAAGGTAGGAAATGTCCTGTATGCAGCAGATGGATACTTTGGTTCCGAGCAGCTCGCTAAACATAAGATTCCATTCATCATTGATGCGGATGCGACGTTGGCGACGATTGAAAAACTCTTATCAATGAGCGGTATCGGGATGGTACCGGGCCATGGTACTTATGAAGAAAACCCTGCTAAAACCCTTATCGAAAACTATGATCATCATGTCTCCATCGTCACGACCATGTATGAAACACTCCAACAGTTCAAGGATGGTTGTAACTTCGAGACCTTCATGAAAGAAATGTGTAGAAATTGGGAGGTCACCTTACCTTCCTTATCCGTATGGTCGCTGTATCGTACCGCTCTTTATGCGTATCTGATCAAAGGGATTGAAGATAAGCGAATCACTTATCAGATTAAGGATTATACTCCTATTTTCAATTTACTAGAAGCTTAACCTATAACCCAATGTTGTTAGCTCCTGCTGGTATTGAAATCCGGCAGGAGTTATTTTTGTGTGGTTCACAAACAGGGTTTAGTCTCAATTGATTCCGTACATACTAAGAAAACTGTAAAGAGGGGGAAAGAATAATGCAGGTATTATCCACAGCAACAGAGTTGTCAGTAGGCTTTCTTGCTTTGTTTCTTATGACTAAAGTTTTGGGAAAAGTATCTTTCGCCCAAATCACTCCCTTTGATTTCATTTCGGCTATCGTTCTGGGGGAATTGGTGGGGAACGCCATTTATGATAAGGAAGTAAAACTTACCTCCATTCTCTTTGCAATTTTTTTATGGGGAGTTTTAATGTATTTTTTCGAATGGTTAACCCAGAAGTTTCGAGGTACAAGAAAGTTTCTTGAAGGAAGTCCTTCCATTGTCATCCGGGATGGAATGTGTGATAAAAAGGAAATGAAAAAGAATAAACTCGATGTGAACCAGCTTCAAAATTTGTTACGTCAAAAGGATATTTTTTCTGTTAGGGAAGTCGCTTATGCAATTGTTGAAACTGACGGTTCCGTAAGTGTAATGCGAAAACCTGAGTACGAAACTCCGACACTTTCAGATATGGGTCTTCCACAAAAACCCGTCTACCTTCCCTTCACTTTTATCAATGACGGGAAAGTAGATTGGGAAAACCTGAAAAAAGCTGGATTTGATGAAACATGGCTGAATAAGACGCTCCATAAACACCAAATTGATCATTATGAAGACATCTTCTATATGGAATGGAAACAAGATGAGGGTGTTCATATCAATAAAATGCCTCCAACGGCTGATCAAAAATAACAATTAAAAAACGACCTTTAGAGGTCGTTTTAAATTTCTTTTTTCATCGCTACATGCGGTATTCCTGCATCCATAAAGATATCGGAATAAGTAAGATATCCGAGGGATTTGTAGAAGTTTTCAGCGTGAGTCTGTGCATAGAGGACGAATTTTCTACAGTCCTTATCGGCAGCAATCCGTTCTAACCCCTGCATCAGCTGTCTCCCAGCGCCTGTACCTCTGTACTCCTTCAAGACACAAACTCGTTCCACCTTACCATAATCCTCTACAAACCTTAAACGTGCTGCGCCGATCGCTTTTTGGTCATCATTATAGAGGACAAAATGAATGGATTCGGACTCGAATTTGTCTATTTCTTCTTCCTCAGGCACATTCTGTTCGAGAATGAATACTTTTTTTCGTACAGAAAAGGCTTCATCCATTTGTAGGTCGTTTTTCACAACTTCCACTTTCAATTTGATCAGCGGACCTTTCCTAGATGGAAGGTTTCATAGACAGTCCAGGAACCGTTTTCTAGTTGGTATAACAATTGAAAACGATCAACCTCTTCCGTATGATCGATATCCATCATTTTAAGAGATTCAAGAACATCATGATGCTCTTCGTCTGAAAGCTTTTGAGCAAGTGTGATATGAGGTACGAAGTTATACGGGCGTTCACTGTATAATTCTTCTTGATGCAGCTGTTCATGCAGCTTCGTTAACCTTTCATCTTCTTTTACTTTAAAATAGATGACATTATTGACTGGATGGAATGATCCTACCTTATATACATTTAAAGTGAAAGGTTGGATATTATCAGAGATTTCATGGATTTGTTGAGCTAATTCTTTCATTTCATTTTCGTCCTCGACATGGAAAGGTTCTTTTAACGTCAAGTGAGGAGCGATCAATGCATAGTGAGGATCATAACGCTTACGATATGAATTTACCAGATCTTGTAGTTTTTTCGATGGGAAAATCGCAATGCCGTATTTCATAATTACCCTCCTCTTACTAGATAACAATCATGTTGCTTGTCGAACTTAATCTATTATAGCAAATTTTCTTACTATTTCATACTAATACAAAGTCTCATTTTTTCGGTGGCATTAGTCTGAAAACATGAATTTCAAGGCTTTTGGAATGTCCGGTTGCCAAAACTTCCAACTATGTCCGCCATCAAACTCTTCGTAATAGTAGTCAAATGCACGTTCAGAGAACAACTGATTCAATTCTCGATTCGGTTCGATGAAATTTTTCACCTGTCCATTAGTCGTTTCGACATCCGTTTCTTGCTTTCCTGCCACATGATAAACGGAGAGAAGAGAAGGGTCCTTCAATTCAGAAACATCCTTCAGGACTGCATCATCAACATATGGTGACTGCAAAATGACTTTCCCAAATGTCCTCGGATAAGCTGTTGCTGTCTGTAAAGAAACAGTAGCCCCGAGAGAATCGCCGATCAGCACTCTGGCACTGGCGAGTTCGAGAGTTGAATACTCAGCTTCGATGAATGGAACCAATTCATTCACCAGAAAACGGATATATTGAGATTGCTGTTCACCTGAGGGATGATATTTCTTCCTGCGGTCATGTACGTCCTTATATGGAATTCCAACGATGATGAATTCATCGATTTCACCATCTTCAAACAATTCTTCAGAAGTGCGTGCGAGCCTGCCTAATCTGAAGTAGTCATCTCCATCTTGTGCAATCAACACGGGGTATCTTAACAACGGGGTATAGGAAGGAGGAAGATAGACAAGCAATTTTATTTCTTCTTCTAGAACTTCACTTTTGATGAATCTATCTTCTGTCGTTCCTTTTTGTTTCATATCCAATCATCCTCCATATACGTTAAACACATTTTTAATATTTAAAGATAGTATAAATAGTTTCTTCATTATAAGTGCAACTAAGGCTAAGCCTACGCAAATGCTTGGCTTAGCCAAGTTTTCTTTACACTTGAAGAAAGTACAGAAATACTTTCTTCAGTATAAGTGCAACTAAGGCTAAGCCACGCTAAAGCTTAGCTTAGCCAAGTTTTCTTTACCTGAGATACATTCTATCATAAATGATATAATGATTATAAGTGTATGAAAAGGAAGTCATAGAGAGAGGAGACCGACTATGAAAAAACGGATTCACAGTAACGAAGTGAAAACTGCAACAATGAACCTTTTGAAGGAACGAGGGGTCAGTTTGATGGATGTTGCAGAGATCGTTTATGATATGCAGAGTCCATATGCTCCTGGATTGAAAATGGATGATTGCATTGAAAGCGTTGAAGCTGTACTTGAAAAAAGAGAAATGCAACATGCCCTGCTAGTCGGAATTGAATTAGATAAACTAGCCGAACAAAACAAATTATCTGAGCCGCTTCAATCGATTGTAGAAACAGATGAGGGATTGTTTGGTATTGATGAAACCATTGCGATGGGAGCGGTCTTCGGGTATGGAAGTATCGCGATTACGACGTTCGGTCATCTTGATAAGCAGAAGGTTGGTATCATTGAGAAATTGGATACGAAACGAGGGAAGGGTGTCCATACCTTCTTAGATGATCTCGTCGCCAGTCTAGCTGCTAATGCATCCAGCCGACTCGCACACCGCATAAGAGATCGTGAAGAAAACCTGAAAGAAGACGAAATCCGTAAGAGAGACGAAGAAGAGAGAATCGGTTGATAAAGAAAGGTTGACCTTAGCAATGATCAGGTCAACCTTTCCTTTACATTTAAAGAAAGTATAAATACTTTCTTCAAGGGCAACTAAAACTCAGCCTGCGCTAAGGCTTGACTTTGCCAAGTTTTCTTTAAAACATTTTAAAAAGTCATTGACAAAATAATTGATTATACGTATAGTAATACTTGTCCGTAAAAAAAGTTCCCACACAGTACGATCCGTTAGCTCAGTTGGGAGAGCGCCACCTTGACAGGGTGGAGGTCACTGGTTCGAGCCCAGTACGGGTCACCATACATAGTAAACCAAGGGTTTAGCCCGTTTATGAATTTACAAAAATGTAGTGCTCGTAGACATAATTGCCACAACAAGCTAAGACCATCTTACAAAAAAGTAAGGTGGTCTTTTTTGGTTATGTTAATTAAATTTGCAATTCAGGATTTTTTTTTCGAGAGTTTAAGAATGTAACTCCTAAAACGCTGGAAATTACAAAGGTATCCTAAAACAGTTTGAAGGTTATTGTTAAGAAAATGACTTACTCAATATGGAAGATATCAATTCAAATAACATCAAAAATACATTCTTTATTGTCAAAAACAAGGTAACAATCCAACAACGACTAATTCCAAACTTTTATCACGTTGCTTTATTCGCCTACAGTAATTCAGCATTGTTTAATGTGGTAATCGGTAAGAACATCGATTTTAACGTCTTCTCTTGCCTTTTGAACCTTCTTAGCAGGATTCTTTTCAATAACTTCAAATTTCACCATATAGTTAAAAATAGCTCTAATTCGTTGCAGCCTTCTATGCCTATAGCAGTTATCGAATCATAATTAAATTGTTAGCAACTGGACTTAAACTTTCTGAATTGTGTTCTCTACTTTGGACAGATATAAATTTCAAGGAAAATATTTCTTAAACCGATTGCTTATTATTTTGCATTTTGGAAAAGAATTTCTCAGAACTGTATTTTGAGGATCTATTTGAGATGGATTTTGGATATTTGAATAAAACTCTTCCCAATTGGCTTGAGGATGTTTTTAAAGTTTTTTTCATTTAAGTACACTTGTCTTCGAATGAGTATATATTTTTTTGAAGGGAAAGCATTAAATTAATCATGTGTTACGAAAAATTAGACTTAATTGATAAATTAAAGATTTATCAAGCGATTGAAGGGATTAATCAGACGGTTTTAAGGAGAAGACTGGGGATTAGTCAGGCGTATTGCGATAAGGTTTTGAAAAGGTCTTTAGGCCGTCAAGTGAATTGCAAGTACGTATACATAATTTAAACACCTCCAACTTTGTCTATATATGGTAGAATATAGATATATAGGTTAGAGTTGGGGGACAATATATGACCGATAAAATTAAATTAGAAGATTACTGTAAGGAATTACTTAGGGACAGAAAAAATAGATCACTTCTTAAGTATAGTGAGGCATCTAAAGAATTACATAAAATACATAAATTAGCTTCAGATCACCTTGATAGTAATGCAGCAACTATAGATTATGCTTTAGAAAAATTATCTGAAGATGAAATTAATTTATTTAATGATATGTTACAAGGAATAATCAGTTTATGTAAAGATGAATGGGTAGGAGATTCAAATCCTGTAGAAATAATAGAAGATGAAACATTAAGAAAGAACTGTTCTTTATGTAATCAACCTAATAATAAATGGGTATTCAACATAAAAAATAAAGTCAATGGAATTAAAATGAATGTTGGCAGTTCTTGCATCGGACAATTTCCTACAATTGAATTAGCAAAGAATAAAACACGTTCTCAACTTCAAAAAGAAGCTGAAAAACAGTCTCTTTTACAAGAGTTATCCCTTGAGTTTCATGGCATAAATAGAATAATGGAAAAATGGAATGATCAAATAGATTTATATGAAATTTTAATTCCAAACTCATTAAGAGTTCCATATTTAGAATTCGGAGGAAATCTTAAGGAAACAATAGATGAATATACTAGTAA
>NZ_CAMGYZ010000008.1 GCF_946151055.1 Bacillus sp. Marseille-Q3570
TTATTCATAATTAATTCCCCGTTCTCTCCATTTGTTTTGATTATAACGGGTTTTCTGATTGAATTAACACAAAAAATCCCGAATAGTGGACTTTTTTATAAGTGTCCATTATTCGGGATACAGTTCATAACTCTCTATGGGGTGTTTTTATTATGTATGAAGAAGTGTCTCTGGTGTCCGTTAAATTCCTATTAACCCGCCATATGTCACAAATGACGGCATTGATATATGTACGTCAACCTGCAATCTACGTCGCTGCGGGGTCTCGTCTGGACCGTTTCACTTGCAGAAGTCTCGTGAATTTCGCTTGAATAGAAATACTTTTCTACTATCATCACTGCAGGGAAGGCTTCTAACTGGATTAAAGTACAACCGACAAAAACTCCTTAAATCTTTCAAAATTAATCGCTTGCCCCCCACATAAACCGACAGACAATTTTATGACCCTTACGCTATACTAAGTGCACAGTTCTACAGAGGAAGGAGCACCCAATGGCAATATATCTGGATGTCATTTGGTTTCTGAATTTCTGTATCGATTTTCTGTTATTATGGTTGACTTCTGTGATCCTTAAAAGGGAAGTCTCTAAGAACAGGTTGGCCATAGGTGCATTATTAGGTTCTTTATACGTATTGTTTTTATTTTTGGACACCGCAATCATCTACCATCCAATCATGAAGTTAATCTATTCCATTTTCATCATCATCACCACATTCGGTTACAAGCGCTTTGGCTATTTTGTACAAGGCTTATTCATGTTCTACTTTTCAACGTTCATTACAGGGGGTGGCATTCTAGGACTTCATTATTTTTTACAGACTGATGCACAAATCGTGAACGGAGTTGTTAAGACGCAATCGTCAGGGATGGGTGATCCAATCAGTTGGTTATTCGTCATTTTAATGGTTCCGATCATGTTATATTTCACGAAGAAAAGAGTCGACCATATTGAGGTAAGGAAACTTCGCTATGATCAAGTTATGAATTTCGAACTGAAAATAGACTCTTTAACCTTAAAAGGAGCCGGGCTTTTGGATAGCGGGAACCAGTTACATGATCCGATATCGAAACAACCTGTCATGATATTGGATATGACTGTTTTTGCCGGTCAGATTCCTTCGGCGATCATCAACCACGCCAAAAGCCTTGACTCGATGGGTGAATTGGTAGATGAACCGAATCCGTGGCAAGATCGGATGCGCATTATTCCGTATAGGGCTGTAGGAAGTACAAATCAATTTCTTACAGGATTCAAAGCAGATTCTATTGCTATTTGGAATAATGGCGAAAAGTATGAAACATCAAATGTGATCGTCGGACTATCGTTTACAAATATTTCGGGAGAAGGAGAGTATAACGCTATCCTTCATCCGAAAATGTTAGCAAATGCAAAAGTGACATCAACCGCATCGTAAAAATCGATTAATTAACCCGGGGGAGGAAGTTGAATGGGGAAGCTGAAACTGCGACTTACATTGTTCTGGTACAAACTCTTGATCAAATTGGGTGTGAAGACGGAAGAAATCTACTACATAGGCGGAAACGAAGCCCTTCCATCACCCCTTTCGAAAGATGAAGAAGCTTTATTATTGAAAAAGCTGCCAAAGGGTGACAAGGCAGCACGAGCAGTTTTAATTGAAAGGAATTTGCGTCTAGTCGTTTATATTGCGAGAAAATTCGAAAACACAGGAATCAACATAGAGGATCTGATCAGTATCGGTACGATCGGATTGATAAAAGCTGTGAATACCTTCAATCCTGAAAAGAAAATCAAGCTCGCGACATATGCTTCAAGATGCATCGAGAATGAGATATTAATGTATTTGAGACGTAATAACAAGACACGTTCTGAAGTTTCATTTGACGAACCTTTGAATGTTGATTGGGACGGTAATGAATTATTACTCTCTGATGTCCTGGGGACAGAGGAGGATATCATCACTAGAGATATCGAAGCGAGTGTAGATCGGAAGTTATTGGTCAAAGCCCTTTACACCTTGTCCCCAAGAGAAAAGCAAATCATGGAGTTGAGATTCGGTCTTGCGGGCGGAGAAGAGAAGACCCAAAAAGATGTAGCGGATTTGTTAGGAATATCGCAATCATATATCTCCAGATTGGAGAAGCGTATCATAAAGAGGCTGCAAAAAGAATTCAATAAGATGATGTGATTATAAAAAAGAACTTATCGATGACATCCGGTAAGTTCTTTTAATTTTGCTTTTAAAATTCCCAAAATAAATTAACCCTTGTTAAGACAAGCATTTTGAGAGATGACATCGAAATCCGGATCGATAATTTTTAAGCTTGTGCATAAATTTTCCTCCTCAGGAGATACTTTAATTTGACAGTAACTCCCAATTGGAGGGGAAGATATGACACGAAATAAGGTGGAAATTTGTGGAGTAGATACATCTAAGCTTCCAGTTTTGAAAAACCCTGAAATGAGAGTTTTATTCAAAGAAATGCAGAATGGAGATTTGTCAGCAAGAGAAAAACTTGTGAATGGGAATCTAAGGTTGGTCCTTAGTGTCATCCAACGATTCAACAATCGGGGAGAATATGTCGATGACTTATTTCAGGTCGGTTGTATCGGTTTGATGAAATCAATCGATAATTTCGATTTAGGTCAAAATGTCAAATTCTCAACCTATGCGGTACCGATGATCATCGGTGAAATAAGAAGGTACTTGCGCGACAACAATCCAATACGTGTTTCACGGTCATTGCGTGATATCGCCTATAAAGCTTTACAAGTCCGTGATAAAATTGTCAGTAAGGAGTCCCGCGAGCCGAACCCGACGGAAATAGCCCGTGAACTAGGAGTTACAAAAGAAGAAGTCGTTTTTGCACTCGATGCGATCCAAGATCCTGTTTCTTTGTTTGAACCGATCTACAATGACGGTGGTGAACCGATCTATGTCATGGATCAGATCAGTGATGACAAACAGAAAGATTATCAGTGGATTGAGGAAATTGCGCTGCGCGAAGCGATGACGAGATTGAATCAGAGGGAAAAGTTGATTTTGACGATGAGGTTTTTCCAGGGTAAGACCCAAATGGAAGTTGCGGACGAAATCGGAATATCTCAAGCACAAGTTTCTCGTCTGGAAAAAGCAGCAATCAACCAAATGAACAAGAGCATTCAAAGTAGTTGAATAGCATGAGAAGCCGACCATATACAAGTCGGCTTCTTTTTTTGTTCATTTTATATCCACTTGTCATATATTTTATAGAGAAGCATTGTTTGTACGACATTACTTAGTATATACAAGGGCATTCTTGCAGGAAAAATATTTGTTTTTTCAAGGTATTATTCTGTATTAATCAAAGGATTCGCAGAAATCACCAATTAAGAACGACAAGGCCAAATCAAAAACATAAGTCAGGGGAGATTATTGTGATAAAAATATCCGAGTTCCAGGTGAAGGATGTTGTCAATGTTTCGAATGGAAGAAAGCTTGGTCATATAGCAGACCTTGAAATCAATCTGAATTCAGGAAAAATCGAAGCGATCGTTATCCCGGGGGCTGGGAGAATGATGGGGTTCATGCGTAAAGAAAATGATATCATCATCCCGTGGAGAGATATTGTCAAAATTGGAAAAGACGTGATTCTTGTCAGGTTCGAAGACCAATCAGGTAATGAATTGGCTCCTCAAGGCTTTCAACATTCTTCGAAGAATTAAATGAACAACGTATTCTCCAACTATTCAACAACTTGTGATAAAATAAGAAGAGCTAATCATGATATCGACAGCAATACACACGATAATTGTTGGAGGGTAAACAATGTCGGATCCTTTTATACTTGGATATGAAATGTATTATAAAATTAATAAACTGCGGGATTTCACCAATAATAAGGTGACGGCAGGCTTTTCAACAAGGCATGGCGGAGTGAGTCAAGAGCCATTTCAATCATTGAATCTCGGCTTGCACGTGAAAGATGTCGATGAAGATGTCATCGATAACAGGATGCGCCTGGCGGAAGCGATCGACACACAGTTGGACCAGTGGGTGTTTGCTGACCAGGTTCATGGAAGCGAGATATCCAAAGTGAAACAAACTGACAAGGGCAAGGGTTCAAAATCCCTTGAATCGGGAATCATAGGGATGGATGGATTATATACAAGGGAAAGAGACCTTGTCCTTGCATTAGCCTACGCTGATTGTGTACCGATTTTTTTCTTGTCAGAAGAATCCGATATAGTCGGTATTGCACATGCCGGGTGGAAAGGCTCAGTGAAAGGGATTGCTGCTAGAATGGTTGATACATGGGTTACAATGGAAGAGGTAGCTGTCGATTCAATCCATGTCTTTGTAGGACCGTCTATCCAGGAATGTTGTTATGAGGTTGATGAGCGTGTCATTACTCAAGTTGATGACTCCTTAGATGATGAGGATCCCAGGCCTTACACTGCGAAGGGAAATTCAAAGTACCAATTGAATCTTCAGCACTTGAATAAACAGCTTCTTATCAGAGCTGGCGTTCCTGAAAAGAATGTCCATTTGACGAAACTTTGTACAAGCTGCAACATAGAACGGTTTTTTTCACATCGAAAAGAGAATGGAGCAACTGGAAGAATGTTAGGTTTCATCATGTTGAAGCAATAGGAGGTGCGCAAGTTAAGATTGACTATTTCAAATAACTTACAAGTGATCAAAGACGACATAGCAGAAGCTTGCCAGGGAACCAATAGAGATCCTGAAAAGGTATCTATCATTGCAGTGACGAAATATGTCAGTGTCGAAACAACTCAAAACGCGGTTGAAGCTGGAATCATCCATCTTGGTGAGAATCGGGATGAAGGCTTTTTACATAAATATGAGCACGTCAGTGGAGATGTCAAATGGCATTTCATAGGGACTATACAATCCCGTAAAGTCAAATCGATTATTGATCAGGTCGATTATATCCACTCGTTAGACCGTATGTCACTGGCGAAGGAAATCAACAAGAGAGCTGACCGCAAGATCAAATGTTTTGCCCAGGTGAATGTTTCGGGAGAAGAGTCGAAACATGGATTGGAACCCGAAGAAGTTGTTGCATTCATCAAAAAAGTTGCTGAATATGAAAATGTTGAAGTAGTAGGTTTAATGACGATGGCTCCATTCATAAATGATGAAGAAAGGCTGCGGAGTATTTTTCGTACGATGCGGATTCTGAAAGAAGAAGTACAAGCATTAGACCTTTCACACGCACCTTGCACTGAGCTATCCATGGGAATGTCAAATGACTATAAGATTGCCGTAGAAGAAGGCGCTACCTTTGTACGTATCGGTACATCGCTAGTAGGAAAAGAATTTTGAGGAGGGCTCTCCATGGGAATTAAATCAAGGTTGAAGAATTTTTTTGCATTTGATGAAGATTTATATGAAGAAGAGGTTTACGAGGTTGAACAATCTGAGGGTGAAGAGGTTGAACCGATGAGCCGCTCGCGTCGAGATCAGAAAAGCCAGAATATCGTCAGTTTACAAAGTGTTCAACAACAAGTGAAAGTGGTACTGATCGAACCGAGGACCTACTCGGAGGCACAAGAAATCGCAGATCAGTTGAAAAACAGAAGAGCAGTTGTGATGAATCTACAAAGAATTCCCCTTGATCAGGCCAAACGTATTGTCGATTTTCTTAGTGGTACGGTATATGCCATCGGTGGAGATATACAGAAACTTGGTCCAAACACATTCATGTGTACACCAGATAATGTTGACGTTTCAGGTGCAATATCTGAAATGACTGGGGAAGAATAGAAGCTTAAAAGGGTGGTAATAGAGAATGCTAGAAGATATCCTAATATTTGCAATTGGAGCTTACCGATGGTTGATCATCATCTATATTTTCATGTCCTGGGTCCCGAACGCGAGGGAATCGTCATTCGGTCAATTTTTAGGGTCGATTTGTGAACCATTTCTCTCTCAATTCAGAAAAATCATCCCACCACTTGGAATGATTGATTTGTCCCCGATTGCAGCGTTGTTTGCACTTTTCTTCGCTGAAATCGGTGTCCGTGCATTATTCGATTACCTGTAGGTGTAAGAAATGTCGATATATGATCATTACAGACCAGAAGAACAGCCTTTCATAGATCAAGTGTTGGAATGGCGGAAAATCGTACTTGACCAATACCGGGTAAAAGTCACAGATTTTCTGGATCCGCGAGAGCAGCACATTATAAAATCCATTCTTGGATCAAATGATGAAGTCCATTATCAAATTTGGAAGGGGTACCAAGGCATTGAACGTTCAAGGGCCTTGCTGTACCCCATTTATTATGAACCTCAAGACGAAGATTTTGAAATAGAATATCTTGAAACGTCTTATCCATCAAAGTTCGTTACATTACATCATTCAGATATACTCGGTGCTCTAATGAACCTCGGTCTGAAACGGAAGAAGTTCGGGGATATTTTGTTGGGGGAATCTAAATTCCAACTCATCATCGCCAGTGAGGTTGCCGATTATGTCCGTTTGAACTTCAATTCGGTAGGGAAGACATCTATAAGTGCCAAGGTCATCTCTCCGGAAAAATTGATCGGAAAACCTGATGAATGGAATACAGCATCGAGCACGGTAAGTTCGTTGAGATTGGATGTTGTGTTGTCGGAAGTATTTCGTCTGTCACGGTCAAAGGCAGTCCCATACATAACGAACAAAAAGGTAAAGCTGAACTGGAAAGTCGTTGAGCAACCTTCAAGCATTTTGGAGGAAGGTGATCATCTTTCTGTGCGAGGTTTAGGCCGAGCGAAACTCATTTCTGTTGATGGTAAGAGTAAAAAAGGAAAGTGGAAAGTAACTTTTGGTACAAAAAATTCCAAATAAGAGAAGGATTTGTCATTGAATATGTCGAAAATGAAAGAAAGTAAAGACATCGATACGGGGGTGGCGTCATGCCTTTAACACCATTGGATATTCATAATAAAGAGTTTAATCGTGGATTTCGAGGATATGATGAAGATGAAGTGAACGAATTTTTAGATCAAGTCATCAAAGATTATGAAGGGGTCATTCGTGAAAAGAAAGACCTACAGGAACAGTTAGCGAAAATGGAAGAGAAGCTTTCCTATTTTACGAACATTGAAGAAACGCTGAATAAGTCAATCGTCGTTGCACAAGAAACGGGTGAGGAAGTAAAGCGTAACGCGAATAAAGAAGCCCGTTTGATTGTAAAAGAAGCAGAGAAGAATGCTGATAGAATCATTAATGAAGCATTGTCCAAATCGAGAAAAATAATGCTCGATATTGAAGAATTGAAGAAGCAATCTTCTGTTTATCGTACCCGGTTCCGTATGCTGATCGAAGCACAGCTGGAAATGTTGAAAAACGAGGATTGGGATCATCTGATGCCTCCTGAAGATGAGAATGAGCAGCATCAACTTGAGGAATCAGAGTCAGAAAAAGCAAACATAACTTGACGAAGTAATTTTAAATTCGGTATACTTTGATGACAGGAGTATAATCCTACTGAGATGGGGACAGTACGATCAGTTATCTTTCTAAGCGAGTCGGGAATGGTGTAAGCCCGATAAAGAGTCTGTAAGGAAAATCACCCCGGAGTTCCGTGCTGAATTTCAGTAAGCACTGGCGTGTCATTCGCGTTAAGGATGCTGAGTGGCTTGTGTGAAAGTGTACATACAGCTATTAGGGTGGTACCGCGAGTCAACCTTCTCGTCCCTATCTGGGATGAGAAGGTTTTTTTATACCAAAAAGAAAGTATAAGTGCAACTGTGGCTCAGCCTTCGCTAAGGCTTGATTTCGCCATATTTTTCCAATACTTATTAGAGTATCGGATGTTTTCTGCATTTAAAATGAACGCTTGCTCAGTGATGAAGAAGTGGAAAATTTTAATAAGGTACATGCCCCTATTAAAAAATGGCTTTGTTGATATTAATGAAATCAACTATCATTATCAGAGCCTAAGAAAAAAGAACCTTTTGAAAGGCAGGATGGATACATGAATTACAAAGATACGTTATTAATGCCAAAAACTGAGTTTCCGATGCGAGGCGGTCTTCCGAATAAGGAACCGAATATCCAGGAGAACTGGGAAGATCAGAAGATTTATGAAAAAGTGTTGGAGAAAACGAAAGATCAACCCAAATTCATTTTGCATGACGGGCCTCCATATGCTAACGATAATATCCATCTCGGACACGCAGAAAATAAAGTCCTGAAAGATATCATCGTACGATACAAATCAATGAACGGCTTCAACGCACCCTATGTTCCTGGTTGGGACACACATGGGCTGCCGATCGAAACGGCGTTAGCTAAGAAAAAGAAAGTAGATCGTAAGAAACATACGATCGCTGAATTCCGTAAGATGTGTGCGGAATATGCACTTGAGCAGGTTGAATTGCAAAAAGAACAGTTCAAACGTCTTGGCGTACGCGGTGATTGGAATAACCCATATATCACTTTGAATAAAGAATACGAAGCTGAACAAATCAAAGTCTTTGGTGAAATGGCAAACAGGGGCTTGATCTATAAAGGGAAAAAACCGGTCTACTGGTCCCCTTCATCTGAATCAGCTTTTGCAGAAGCAGAGATCGAGTATAAGGATAAACGTTCCCCTTCCATTTATGTCGGATTTAAAGTAAAGGACGGTAAAGGTGTTGTCGATGAAGATGTATCTGTTATCATCTGGACGACTACCCCATGGACGATCCCTGCTAACCTGGGTATTGCCGTTCATCCGGATTACAATTATGTTGTCGTTGAAACTGGCGGTGAAAAATATCTCGTCGCAGAAGATCTGCTTGACGAATTGACAGAGGTATTGGAATGGGAGTCTCCAAATGTAGTGAAGCAGTTCAAAGGAACGGAGCTTGACCAGGTAGTCGCACAGCACCCTTTTTATGACCGGGAATCTTTGATGATGCTGAGTGATCATGTTACCACTGATTCCGGTACTGGATGTGTCCACACTGCACCTGGACACGGGGAAGATGACTTTAGAGTTGGAAAACGTTACGGACTTGGTATCCTATGTCCTGTCGATGATAAAGGTGTCATGACTGCAGAAGCCCCAGGCTTTGAAGGAATGTTCTATGATGATGCCAATAAACCGATTACAGAGAAGTTACAGGAGTCTGGCGCATTACTGAAATTGGAATTCATCACACACTCCTATCCACATGATTGGAGAACGAAGAAACCGATCATTTTCAGAGTGACAGACCAATGGTTTGCTTCAATTGATAAAATCAAGGATCAGATCCTTTCGGAAATCAAGGAAGTCAAATGGTATCCTCATTGGGGAGAAACAAGACTTCATAATATGGTGAAGGATCGCGATGATTGGTGTATTTCGCGTCAAAGAGCGTGGGGAGTACCGATCCCGGTCTTTTATGGAGAGGATGGCGAACCGATCGTTACACCGGAAACGATCGAACATGTTTCCGACTTATTCCGCGAACATGGATCTAATGTCTGGTTCGAATGGGATGCCAAGGATCTTCTTCCTGAAGGCTTCGAATCAAAGCATAGTCCGAATGGAGAATTCACGAAAGAGACGGATATCATGGATGTCTGGTTCGATTCAGGCTCTTCCCATCAAAGTGTTTTGAATGAACGTGATGAATTACAACGTCCTGCTGATGTATACCTTGAGGGTACAGACCAATATAGAGGTTGGTTCAATTCTTCCTTATCAACAAGCGTTGCCGTCACAGGAAAGTCACCATACAAAACGATCATCACGCATGGGTTCGTACTCGATGGTGAAGGTAAAAAAATGAGTAAATCTCTCGGGAATGTCATCGATCCGATGAAAGTTATGAAGCAGCTTGGAGCGGACATCATCCGTCTTTGGGTTTCTTCAGTCGATTACCAAGCAGACGTACGTGTTTCGGATGATATCCTTAAACAAGTATCAGAAGTTTATCGTAAAATCCGTAATACACTCCGTTTCATGCTCGGTAACTTGAACGGATTCGATCCAGCGAAGCATCGTGTATCATATGAAGATATGAACGAGCTTGATCAATATATGCTGGTCAAAATGAATCAGCTGGTAGAACGAGTGAAGGATGCTTATGATGATTATCAATTCTCATCTGTTTATAATGCGATCCATAACTTCTGTACGATCGAATTGAGCTCTTTCTATCTTGACCTGGCAAAGGATACGTTATATATCGAAGCTGAGGATGATCATAAACGTCGTTCAATGCAGACAGTTTTGTATGACAGTGTTGTTGCTCTTACGCAACTTGTCACGCCGATCATCCCTCATACGGCTGATGAAGTGTGGCAGTACATTCCAGGTGAAAAGGAAGAAAGCGTACAGCTTACGATGATTCCTGAAGCCAATAAATATCCGGATGCAGAAGATCTTATAAAGAAATGGGATCAAATGCTGGATATCCGAGATGAAGTATTGAAGGCATTAGAAAATGCGCGTAACAAAAAAGAAATTGGTAAATCACTTGCAGCATCCATCGAGCTCTATCCGAATGCAAAAGCAAAAGAGCTTTTGAACAATGCAGGTGAACTGGATAAATTCTTCATCGTCTCACATGCAACTGTTGCTGGAGATAAAGAACAAGCTCCGGAACATGCTGATGTATATGACCTCGTAGGTGTTGTTGTAAAAGCAGCGGAAGGAGAAACTTGTGAACGCTGTTGGACAGTGACAACTACTGTCGGTGAAAATGAAGACCATCCTGCCCTTTGCGCACGCTGTGCTACTGTGGTAACAGAGAATTATCAGTAAAGAAAAAGAAAGCCTGCTCTGATTGAAATCAGAGCAGGTTTTCTTATTTTATGGAAGGCTTCATAAGACACTTAGAACGCAAAAAATCAGACAAAAGTGTCCCAAGACCTTATTCCCTGTACTCAGAACCCTTTGCTAAGTGCATTAAATTTGGGTTCCCGCGTTTTCATGTACTTAGAACACCTCGCTGAGTACATCAAATTCAGATTTTCGTGTTTTCATGTACTTAGAACCCTTTGCTGAGTGCTTCAAATTTGGGTTCCCGCGTTTTCATGTACTTAGAACCCTTCGCTGAATGCATCAAATTTGGGTTCCTGTGTTTTCATGTACTCAGAACTCCTTGCTGAAAACATCAAGTTCGGATTTCCTCGTTCAATGCAAACTTCCTGTTGTAAAATGCAAGACTCTGGTCAAACTATTATTACTATGCAATAGGAAGGAAGTTGGGTCATGAAATATGAACATTTGAAAAGACAACTCAAACAAAGGAAACAAGAGATATTGCATGAATTTGATCAAAATGACCATTACGGATTGAATCGTGGCTTTGCCAGTGATAATTCATCAGGCGAGCTTTCTCAATATGACAACCACCCAGCTGACTCGGGTACTGAACTTTTTGAGCGTGAAAAAGACATCGCATTGAATGGGCATCTAAAGGAAGAACTGTCGGATATCGAGTACTCATTGAATCAGATGGAAGAAGGGACATATGGAATTTGTGAAGTGACTGGAAAAGAGATTCCTATGGAAAGACTAGAAGCACTTCCTACTGCACGGACAGTAAAGGAAGCTTCGCCAAACCAGGAGATATCCAATGACAGACCGATTGAAGAAGAGGCACTTACTGAAATGGAAGATAAGTATTATTCAGAGCATGATGATAATGAATTCAATCAGCCCAATGTTTATTACGAAGTCGCCTCATTCAACGAGAATAGCATGACATACGATGGCTCCTCTAACTTAGATGAAGAAGACAATACCGAATATGTGGAAGAATATGAACAATTCGTTTCCACAGACATCGAAGGCTACAGAGGTGCAGATAATGTGAATTTTGAACGTAATGTGGAATATGATGAATACATGGATGAACAGGATCGTATGGACGATGAACAGTCTTAAGTGTAAGACTGTTCTTTTACATCTTTGACATACTCACTCCATTTTTGCTTTCTTGCTCTTCCAAACTGCTGAGTCCCTCCAAGTTGGTATTCGGCTCTTATCGTTTTGAGTACTTCATAAAGCGTTCATGAGTACCTCGAAAGTTTTTTCTTATTTTAGTGCTCCTCTTTCGAAGACTAGAATTCAATTGTGAAAGGACCTTCAATATGCTAAAATTTAACGGGTAGAAACGAAGGTGGGGTAAACATGCGCTATTATGCTTTAGCGATTTTTGTATTGATAGTTGATCAAATTACGAAATGGCTCATTGTCACAAGGATGGAGCTGGGGGAACAAATTACGATCATCAACGAGTTCTTCTATCTTCATTCACATCGGAACCGGGGGGCAGCTTTCGGGATATTACAAGGACAGATGTGGCTCTTCATCATCGTCACAATCATCGTCATCATAGCTGTAGTCTATTATCTACATACTGAAGCAATAGGCAATGTTTTGTTAAGTACATCATTAGGTCTTATTCTTGGAGGCGCAATCGGTAATTTCCTCGATCGTCTAATTCGAGGGGAAGTCGTAGATTTTCTCGATTTTTACATCATCAACTATGATTTTCCGATTTTTAATATTGCGGATTCCTCGCTTGTGATCGGTGTCGGAATGATTGCACTTGCCTTTTTACTGGAAAGCAGAACACAGAAGGAGAATTAAAAATGGAGCAAGTTCATATAAAGGTGACTGACGATAATAAACGTGAACGGGTAGATAAAATCATTTCAACTGAACATGAAGATACATCACGGTCACAAGTACAGCAATGGATCAAAGAAAATCGGGTGAAAGTGAATGGGGAACCGGTCAAAGCGAATTATAAATGCCAAGATGGTGATGAAATCATCATCGACATCCCTGAACCAGTTGAGCTTGAAGTCGTACCTGAGGTAATGCCTCTTGATATCGTTTTTGAAGATGAAGACTTGATTGTCGTCAACAAACCAAGAGGTATGGTGGTGCACCCGGCTCCTGGGCACTTGACAGGTACTCTCGTGAACGGTCTGATGGCTCACTGCAAAGATCTTTCAGGGATAAATGGCGTTCTCCGCCCAGGCATCGTCCACCGGATTGATAAAGATACCTCTGGCCTATTGGTTGTCGCAAAAAATGATACGGCTCATAAACATTTAGGCGCTCAGATGAAAGCAAAAACGACAACTCGTAAATATGAAACAATCGTGCATGGTGTCATCCCTCATAACAAAGGAACGATCGATGCTCCAATCGGGAGAGATAAGCATGATCGGCAAAAAATGACGGTTACGGATACGAACAGCAAGGACGCTGTTACACATTTCAATGTACTTGAACGATTCAGCCGTTATACGTTTGTGGAATGTATCTTAGAAACTGGACGGACTCATCAAATCCGTGTCCATATGAATTATATCGATTTTCCGGTAGCTGGGGACCCGAAATACGGACCGAAGAAGACGCTTCCGATCGATGGCCAGGCCCTGCATGCAAAAACGTTGGGCTTTGTTCATCCAAGGACTGAAGAGACTATGGAGTTCACATCTGAACTCCCAGATGATATGCAGACGTTATTGGACGAACTTCGTCGAAATTAAGCTTGACAGGCTGAGAACGCTTTGAGATAATCAGTTCAACAATGAAATAGGAACCTTTAAGATCAGTCCCGTGAGGCTGAGAAGGTAAACGGTCAGGTATCAGGAGAAAAGTGTCTTCTGGATACTTTCAGGTACAACTATACCCTCTCACCCATTACGGTGAGAGGTTTTTTTATGAAAAGGCTATTACCGGGTCCTAAGGTTCACGAAAACAGGGGGTGTGGGAATGGAGCAAACCGTACTGCTCGATCAACAAGCAATCAAACGAGCTCTAACGCGAATTGCCCATGAGATTCTAGAAAGGAACAAAGGAACAGAAAACCTTGTCCTTGTCGGAATCAAGACAAGAGGCGTTTACTTGGCTGAAAGACTGAGTGACCGGATTGAACAGATCGAAGGTGAGAAGGTAAGTAAAGGGGAAATCGACATCACCTTGTACCGGGATGATCTCACGAAAAAGACAGACAATGACGAACCGATGTTAAAAGGAACGGATATCCCGATTGATGTCACCAATAAAACAGTGATTTTAGTCGATGATGTCCTGTATACAGGCCGCACAGTAAGAGCGGCGATGGATGCGCTCATGGATTTGGGGAGACCGTCTCAAATACAGCTTGCTGTCCTGATTGACCGAGGACACCGTGAACTCCCAATCCGGCCAGATTATGTCGGCAAAAATGTACCAACATCAAAAGAAGAAATCATCAGTGTAGATTTGACAGAAGTTGATGCAGTAGAGCAAGTCATCATACAAAAAAACTGAAAAGGCCCTTTTTAAGTCAGTCCCGTGAGGCTGGCAAAGGGGAATGAAATGACAACAGGAGAACTGTACCTTGCTCCGCATTTCATCCAACCTCTTTGCACCTGCAGAGAGGTTTTTCTATGGGCCTCATATTATGAGGAGGATGTAAAAATGAAACAGAAAGAATCTGTTGGAATTCGAGAAGTACCCAAGCCAGGTAAATGGCTGACTTTTAGTATACAGCATTTATTCGCGATGTTCGGAGCGACGATCCTGGTCCCATTCTTGGTAGGACTGAGTCCTTCAGTCGCGCTCATTTCAAGCGGACTGGGCACGTTGGCGTATCTGATCATTACAAAAGGTCAAATTCCTGCTTATCTCGGCTCATCATTCGCTTTCATCATGCCGATCCTTTTAGCGAAATCTCTCGGTGGATTAGAAGCAGTCATGGTCGGCAGCTTCTTAGCTGGTCTTGTTTACGGAATCATTGCATTGTTGATCCGCAGCCTGGGTATCAAGTGGCTGCTGCAGATCTTTCCACCGATTGTGGTAGGTCCTGTCATCATCGTCATAGGACTAGGTCTTGCGACGACTGCGATTGATATGGCGATGTACGTTCCAGGATCTGATCCGAAAGAGTATAGCCTGATCCATTTTTCAGCAGCACTTGTCACACTTGGAATAACGATCATAACCGCTGTTTTTGTGAGAGGATTCTTCAGTCTGATTCCTGTATTGGTAGGAATTATCGGCGGTTATGCATACTCATACTTCATCGGATTGATCGATCTTGCACCAGTCCGTGAAGCTCAATGGATTCAAATGCCTGACTTGATGGTACCATTCGTAACATACACACCATCCTTCTCCTGGCAGATCGCGCTGATCATGGTACCAATCGCAGCAGTGACGATCACAGAGCATATTGGGGATCAGATGGTCCTTAGTAAAGTCGTCGGGAAAAACTTTATCGAAAAGCCTGGTCTTCATCGTTCGATCCTGGGTGATGGCGTAGCTACAATGATCGCTTCATTTTTAGGTGGACCTCCAAATACAACATACGGAGAAAACATTGGCGTTCTAGCGATCACAAGAGTATTCAGTGTATTTGTGGTAGGAGGAGCCGCGGTCCTGGCAATCATGTTCGGATTCGTTGGAAAAATTTCAGCCTTAATCGGGACTATCCCGACACCTGTTATGGGAGGCGTCTCTATCCTATTATTCGGTATCATCGCATCATCAGGATTGAGAATGCTGATTGATAACAACGTGGACCTTGGGGATAAACGGAATCTTGTCATCTCCTCTGTCATACTCGTCCTAGGTGTTGGAGGAGCGACCATTGAAGTGACAGAAGAGTTCCAGATTGCAAGCATGGCTTTGGCAACAATTACAGGAATAATCCTGAACCTGGTCATACCGGGAAGGGATAAAGATGTTCATAATTCTAAGATATTCTCTGATATCAATGAAACCAAGACAACTCAAAATGACTCTGTAGCATGAGAATGACCATCTTTTAAACATAGTCCCGTGAGACTAAAAAGGGTGGATGTGAGGGATTGCTCCTTGTGTAAAAGACACTTGGGGCACCTTCCAACACGCCTTTTACAAAGAAGAAGGCGTGTTTTTTACACATGAAGAAAGTATAAGTGCAACTAAGGCTCAGCCTGCGCTTAGGCTTGGCTTTTGCCAAGTTTACTTTAAAAAATATGGCTTTGATAAACGCTGAAGATTTTCGCTGAAAATTGACAAGAAGCCAAAATATAAAGAGTTAAGGAGCGTGTTTTGGGTGAATCATCTACTTACAATCGACGCTTTACAAACGAGTGCTATCGATGAGATTCTGCAAAGGGCCCAACATTATGCAGACAAAGATTTCAAAGTTGATAGCCAGAGTGAACCGAGATTTGTGGCGAATTTATTTTATGAACCGAGTACGCGTACGAAGTTCAGTTTTGAAGTAGCGGAAAAGAGACTTGGTCTGCAAGTATTGGATTTCGAATCTCAGTTTTCAAGTGTGTTGAAGGGGGAGTCATTATATGACACAGTCCGGACGCTTGAAGCAATCGGAGCGAATGCGGTCGTTATCCGCCATCCACAGGATCACTTTTACGAAGAACTGCAAGATATAACGATTCCGATTTTGAATGCTGGGGATGGATGCGGGAATCATCCAACTCAATCCTTGTTGGACTTACTCACAATTCGACAGGAGTTCATCGTCTTACAAGGTTTGACGGTCGCCATCATCGGGGATTTGAGACATAGTCGTGTGGCACGATCCAATGCAACCTTGCTATCGAAAATGGGCGCTAAGGTCATTTTCTCAGGACCGGAACAATGGTTTGACGCTGAACTCCCATACGGACAATATGTACCAATGGATGAAGCTGTAACAGAAGCAGATGTTGTGATGATGCTAAGGATCCAGCACGAAAGGCATGAGCAAATGATGGACTTGTCAAAACAGGAATATCATAATCAATACGGTTTAACGATCGAAAGAGAAAAGCTGATGAAAAATCATAGTATCATCCTGCATCCAGCGCCGGTGAATAGAGGAGTGGAAATTGCGGATGAACTGGTTGAAGGCCCTCGTTCAAGAATCTTCAAGCAGATGACGAACGGCGTAGCGATACGGATGGCCGCCTTGCATTGGGCACTACAAATAGAGGAGGAAGTAAGTTATGGGAATCTTACTTAAAAACGCTCGTGTATGGAATAAGGATAACCGAAAGCTGCAAGATGTATTGATCATCGATTCCAAAATTCAAGAAATCCGCTCAAACATAGATGAAGAAGGGCATGATACCATCGATGTCGATGGTCAACTTTTGGCACCTGGTTTTGTGGATTTGCATGTACATCTTCGTGAACCTGGAGGAGAGCATAAAGAGACGATTGAGACTGGGACGAAAGCTGCAGCAAGAGGCGGATTCACTACAATTGCAGCTATGCCGAATACACGTCCGGTCCCGGACAGTCAGACCACTATGATGAATTTACAGAAACGGATTAAAGAAACAGCGAGCACCAGGGTCCTCCCATATGCTTCAATCACAGTCCGCCAGATTGGCGAAGAGCTTGTCGATTTTGAAACACTGAAAGAAGAAGGCGCATTCGCTTTTACCGATGATGGGGTCGGAATCCAAAACGCAGATAAAATGCTGCAGGCGATGCAACGAGCAGCTGCACTGGATATGGCGATCGTCGCTCATTGTGAGGAAAATTCACTCATCCATAACGGTTGCGTCCATGAAGGAGAATATTCAAAAGCGAACGGTTTGGATGGAATTCCATCTGTGTGTGAAAGTGTACAGATTGCAAGAGATGTCCTTCTTGCAGAAGCGGCAGGGGTCCACTATCACGTATGCCATATCAGTACGAAAGAGTCTGTCCGAGTGGTTCGGGATGCAAAGAAAGCTGGAATAAATGTGACAGCTGAAGTAACACCTCATCATCTACTGCTGTGTGAAAATGACATCGTCGATCAATCCCCTGATTTCAAAATGAACCCGCCTCTTCGTGGGGAAGATGACCGGAACGCGTTAATTGAAGGCTTGCTGGATGGAACAATCGATTTCATTGCAACCGACCATGCCCCGCATACGGTGGAGGAAAAGGCTGTCGGCATCGAACGTGCTCCATTCGGAATTGTCGGCTTAGAAACGGCGTTTCCGTTATTGTACACATATTTAGTGAAACCTGGTATATGTGACCTGGACTTCTTGATCAGCCGGATGACGAAGGAGCCTTCAAAGTGCTTCGGTTTACCTTATGGCCGAATTGAAGAAGGAGCACCAGCGGATCTTGTCGTCCTCGATTTGGAACATGAGAGTCCGATACTTGTTGAAAACTTTGCTTCAAAAGGAAGAAACACACCATTTAAAGATCGAATTTGTAATGGATGGCCTATCCTGACATTAGTTGCAGGAAAAATAGCATATAAGAACGGGAGCGTGTTCACACCATGAAACGACAATTGATTTTGGAAGACGGTAGTATTTTTGAAGGCGTTGGAATCGGAAGTTTGCGTGAATCGGTTGGAGAAGTTGTTTTCACCACTGGGATGACAGGATATCAAGAAACGCTTTCTGATCCGTCTTATTGTGATCAAATCATCACTTTCACATATCCTTTGATTGGAAATTACGGTATCAACCATGAAGACTTCGAATCGATCGATCCTGCAGCTGCAGGAATAATTGTAAGCGAAGCAGCGATTGAACCAAATCACTGGCAATCGACAAGTACATTCGATGAGCTGTTGAAGGTAAAAGATATTCCTGGAATAACTGGCATAGATACCCGGGCTTTGACACGAAAAATTCGAATACATGGAACGTTGAAGGGGAAAATTGCTCCAATGGAAGCGGATGTCGGTCACATCACGGAAGAGCTGGCTCGGAAATCTTTACCGAGAGATCAGGTCAAGAAGGTTTCTACGCATACACCATACACTCTTCCTGGTAGAGGGAAGCGTGTCGTCCTGGTGGATTTCGGCGCAAAGCGAGGTATCTTAAGAGAATTGATCGAGCGAGGCTGTAATGTCACAGTCGTTCCTTATAACATAAGTGCAGATGAAATACTGCGGTTGCAGCCTGACGGGGTGATGCTCAGCAATGGACCAGGGGATCCGACAGATGTTCCGGAGGCGATCGAAATGGTCAAGAATATCCTTGGGAAAGTCCCAGTGTTCGGAATTTGCCTTGGACATCAGTTACTTGGACTAGCATGCGGTGTAAAGACAGTCAAAATGAAATTCGGACATCGCGGTGTCAATCACCCTGTGAAAGATCTGGAGAGTGGAAAGGTCATGATCACTTCACAAAACCACGGCTACACCGTCGACCCGACCGGTATTGAAGAAACGGAACTGTTTGTCACACATGTCGCGATCAACGATGAAACGATAGAAGGGTATCGTCATAAATCCCAACCAGCGTTCAGTGTTCAGTTCCATCCAGAAGCTTCACCAGGTCCGAATGACTCGAATGATTTGTTTGAGCAATTCATTTCTATGATGCAGACATCGAAGAAAGCGGGGAATCAAGTATGCCAAAACGTTTAGATATTGAAAAAATCCTTGTCATCGGTTCGGGACCGATCGTGATCGGTCAGGCAGCAGAATTTGATTATGCAGGCACCCAAGCTTGCCAGGCGTTGAAAGAAGAAGGATATGAAGTCATACTCGTGAATTCGAATCCAGCGACAATCATGACTGATACGACAATGGCTGATAAAGTATACATCGAACCACTGACTGTCGATTTTGTCAGCAGGATCATACGTAAAGAAAAACCAGATGGAGTTCTTGCAACATTAGGGGGACAAACCGGATTGAACCTTGCAGTTGAACTTCATGATGCAGGTATTTTAGAAGAATACGGAGTCGAGTTGCTCGGAACGAATTTGAATTCAATCCAACAAGCTGAAGATCGGGATCTCTTCAGAACATTGATGAATGAATTGGATGAACCGATTCCGGAAAGCGAAATCATCCGTTCTCTTCCGGAAGCTAAAGAATTCGTCGAGAAAATCGGCTACCCAGTGATCATCAGACCAGCATACACCCTCGGAGGTACCGGGGGAGGGATTGCCAGTAATGAAGCTGAATTGAATGAATTCGTATCAAGTGGATTGAAATACAGCCCTGTGTCCCAAGTGTTACTGGAAAAAAGCATTGCAGGTTACAAGGAAATCGAATATGAGGTCATGAGAGACGGAAACGACGGCGCAATTGTCGTATGTAATATGGAGAACATCGATCCAGTAGGTGTTCATACAGGAGATTCCTTCGTCGTGGCACCGAGTCAAACACTCACTGATCGTGAATATCAGATGCTACGGAATGCAAGTTTGAAAATCATCCGGGCCCTTGAAATCGAGGGGGGATGTAATGTTCAGCTAGCTCTAGACCCGGATAGCTCGAATTATTACATCATCGAAGTGAACCCGCGTGTCAGTCGATCATCCGCACTCGCGTCTAAAGCGACGGGCTACCCGATCGCAAAGCTAGCAGCGAAGATCGCTGTCGGTTATACGCTGGATGAACTGAAAAACCCAGTCACTGGAAGAACCTACGCCTCTTTCGAACCTGCACTGGATTATGTCGTCACTAAAATTCCGAGATGGCCGTTCGACAAATTCGAGGCGGCGAACCGTACGTTGGGAACACAGATGAAGGCCACTGGTGAAGTCATGGCGATCGGAAGGAATTTTGAAGAATCATTGCTTAAGGCCGTTCGTTCACTCGAGACAGACATCTATCATCTGCAAAGCTCGACCGATCCAGCCACTGTCACAGATTGGGAGGAGATCCTGAAGAAAACCGATGATCAAAGGATATATAACGTCACTGAGGCACTTCGGTCTGATGTTCCAATCGAGTCCATCTACGAGTGGACAAAGATTGATCCATTCTTTTTATCTAAGCTGAAGAACATCACCGAGATTGAAAAAGCATTGGAAGCAAACACCAATGATTATGAACTATTAGAGATAGCAAAGCATAGAGGATTCTCTGACAAGATAATTGCAAAGCTTTGGGATATGACGGAGTTTGAAGTCTACCAAAAGCGAGAAGAGAATCAGTTGATGCCGATCTATAAGATGGTCGATACATGTGCGGCGGAGTTCGATTCGGCTACGCCTTATTACTATGGAACATATGGTCAGGAAAATGAAGTTGAGGAAAGTAAGAAAAAGAGTGTTCTAGTATTAGGATCCGGGCCAATCAGAATCGGGCAAGGAATCGAATTCGACTATGCTACTGTCCATACTGTCTGGGCGATCCAGGAGGCAGGATATGAAGCGATCATCATCAACAACAACCCTGAAACTGTCTCCACTGACTTCAGTACTTCTGACAAGCTTTATTTCGAACCACTGACGGTTGAAGATGTCATGCATGTGGTCCGTCAGGAAAATCCGCTCGGAGTTGTCGTCCAATTCGGAGGGCAAACAGCTATCAATCTTGCATCTGAGCTTAGCAAAAGAGGTGTGGAAATACTCGGAACAAGCCTGGAGGATATGGATCGAGCTGAAGACCGTGATAAATTCGAGCGAACATTGCAGAATCTTGATATCCCGCAGCCTCCTGGAAAAACAGCGACATCTGTAGAAGGGGCAGTACAGATCGCGAAAGACATCGGTTATCCTGTATTGGTCAGACCGTCATATGTACTTGGTGGGCGCGCTATGGAAATCGTCTATCAAGAAAATGAGCTCCTTCAATATATGGAAAATGCAGTGAAGATCAATCCGGAACATCCGGTTTTGATCGACCGCTATCTATTCGGTAAAGAGATCGAAGTCGATGCGATTTCGGATGGGGAGACAGTCTATATCCCTGGAATCATGGAACACATCGAACGAGCAGGTGTCCATTCAGGAGATTCAATCGCGGTATATCCGCCGCAAACCATTTCAGAACAAATGAAAGAACAGATTATCGAATGTACCACCAGACTGGCTAGAGGCTTGAAAATCGTCGGATTGCTGAATATCCAGTATGTCATATGTAAGGATGAACTTTACGTGCTTGAAGTGAATCCAAGATCAAGCAGGACAGTACCGTTCCTAAGTAAAATAACGGGCGTCCCGATGGCGAACCTTGCAACAAAGGCGATTTTGGGAGAGAGCTTGGAGCAACTAGGATATGAAACGGGATATCATCCTGAACCGTCGGATGTTTTCGTCAAGGTTCCAGTCTTCTCATTTGCGAAACTACGCCGTGTAGATATTACGCTCGGGCCGGAAATGAAATCGACAGGTGAAGTGATGGGCCGTGACCGTACGCTCGAAAAAGCACTTTATAAAGGCCTGATCGCTTCTGGCATGAAGATTCCAACATTCGGTTCCGTATTGTTCACGATTGCGGATAAAGACAAAGAGGAAGGCCTATCACTCGTCGAGCGTTTCTATGACATAGGTTATCAGATACTCGCTACTGAAGGTACTGCCAACTTCATCAGAGAGCACAACATCCCGGTAACCGTCGTCAATAAGATCCAAGAGGGCAGCCCAAGTTTGCTTGACCGGATCCAGCAAGGCGAAGTACAGTTTGTGGTCAATACGTTGACTAAAGGGAAACAGCCGGCACGGGACGGTTTCAGGATTCGAAGAGAAGCCGTTGAAAATGGAGCTGTCTGTTTGACTTCTTTCGATACGGTGAAAGCTATTTTGAACGTAGTCGAGTCAATGACCTTTTCAGCTAATGAAATGCCATCCTTTGAAAAGAGAAAGGCAGGTGTACTTGCTTGAGGAAAGAGTTGACCAAAGTCATCCAACAAGAACGGATCGCAGACAAGATCTATGAGTTGACCTTCGAAGGTGAAATGGTTGCTGAGATGGTAGAACCCGGACAGTTCTTGCATATCAGAGTCGGTGAACAGTTTATGCCGTTGCTCAGAAGACCGATCAGTATCTGCGATGTTGACCTTGACCGCAAGCATTGCACAATTTTATATCGTGCAGAGGGGGAAGGCACTCAGCTTTTGACGAAAAAAAGACAGGGAGACCAATTGGATGTATTGGGACCATTAGGAAATGGTTTCCCTCTAGATACTGTTCAGGAAGGCGAAACGGCTTTGCTGATAGGTGGAGGCATAGGGGTTCCTCCCCTCTATTACCTCTCCAAGAATCTGGTGGCACGTAACGTACGTGTCATCCATGTCCTTGGATTTGCGTCGAACAAGGATGCCTTTTATGTTGACGAATTCGAACAACTTGGGAAAACCGCAGTCACTACAATTGATGGGACACTGGGATATCAGGGATTTGTAACAGATTACATTAAACAAGCACAACCTTCATATGACGTGCTGTATTCATGCGGACCGACCCCAATGTTGAAAGCGGTCGAGGAGCAAATGAATCCACAGCGTGCCTACTTCTCGCTTGAAGAGAGGATGGGCTGCGGAATTGGAGCTTGCTTTGCTTGCGTGTGTAATGTAAAAGATGATCCGACTGGTCACGCATATCGAAAAGTTTGTTCAGATGGACCAGTCTTTCCACAAGGGGTGATTCAACTGTGAGTAAATTCAATATTCAATTGCCTGGTTTAACGATGAAAAATCCAATCATGCCCGCTTCCGGTTGCTTCGGGTTCGGAAGAGAGTTCGCGAAGCTGTATGACTTGAGCCAGTTGGGGGCAATCGCCATCAAAGCCACAACAGATGAACCTCGTTTTGGGAATCCGACACCAAGGGTAGCTGAAACGCCTGGTGGTATGCTGAATGCAATCGGTTTACAGAACCCAGGTCTTGAACAAGTGGTTTCTGAAGAGTTGCCTTTTTTAGCGGACTATGATGTCCCCATACTTGCAAATATCGCAGGGACAACCACAGAAGATTATGTTACTGTCGCCCGGACCGTTTCCATATCACCGAATGTGACAGCACTAGAGTTGAACATTTCATGTCCTAATGTCAAAGAAGGCGGAATTTCATTTGGTACGGATCCTTATGTCGCGGCTGAACTGACAAAAGCAGTGAAGGAAGTTTCTGAAGTACCCGTCTATGTGAAACTCTCTCCAAATGTGACAGACATAACTGAAATTGCTCAAGCCGTCGAAGCAGCTGGTGCCGATGGGTTAGCAATGATCAACACTTTGCTCGGCATGCGTATCGATTTGAAGACAGAAAAACCTGTCATTTCGAATTGTACGGGTGGATTATCCGGCCCTGCAATCAAACCAGTAGCGATCAGGATGATTTATGAGGTCAGCCAGCGTGTAAAGATTCCGATCATTGGTATGGGCGGGGTTACATCTGCGGATGATGTCCTTGAGTACTTTTTGGCAGGCGCAAGTGCAGTGGCGGTAGGGACAGCTAATTTCGTCAACCCGTTCGTTTGCCCGGAAATCATTGCAGAGCTGGAAGAGAAATTGAAAGAAATGAAGGTCGGACATATCAATGAGTTGATCGGAAGGAGCTGGAAGTCTTGCTACAGCCCATCATTATCGCGTTAGATTTCGAATCGAAGGAAAAAGTCCTGACCTTTCTAGATTCATTTCAGGATGAGCAATTATTCGTGAAAGTAGGAATGGAACTATTTTATCAAGAAGGACCAGATCTGCTCCGGATGTTGAAGGACCAAGGGCACGCCATCTTTCTCGATTTGAAGCTTCATGATATCCCCAATACAGTAAACAAAGCGATGAGAGGTTTGGCGAAGCTTGATGTCGATCTTGTCAACGTCCATGCGATGGGCGGATCTGAAATGATGAAAGGTGCAATCGAAGGTTTAGTGGAAGGAAGTCGAAGCAGACGTCCCAAATGTATCGCAGTCACACAACTTACAAGCAGTTCCACGAAAATGTTGAACGAAGAGCTGAATATCCCTGATCCAATTGAGAAATCAGTCATTAAGCTAGCTGAAAATACACAAAACGCAGGTCTAGATGGTGTGGTGTGCTCACCATTGGAAGTACCGCTCATCAGGGAACATTGCGGGCAATCATTTTTGACGGTCACACCTGGAATCCGTCTGTTCTCGGATCAGAAAAATGATCAGAAGCGGATAGCGACTCCGGCCCGTGCACGAGAGCTAGGAAGTGATTTCATCGTCGTCGGCCGCACGGTCACGACATCTGTTGATCCGCTTCAAACATACCGGAAAATCGAAAATGAATGGGGGATTACTTATGAAACACCAGGTAGCTAAGTATCTACTAGATATAGAAGCAGTATCATTAAGTCCGAATGATCCATTTACATGGTCTTCTGGAATGAAATCACCAATCTATTGTGATAACCGTCTGATCATATCTCACCCTGAAATCCGTTCCAAGATTGCTGATGCATTTGTTGAATTGATAAAAAAGTATTATCCAGAAGTTGAAGTCATTGCTGGAACGGCGACAGCTGGGATTCCCCATGCAGCATTGGTCGCTGATCGGATGAACCTTCCAATGGTGTATGTCCGATCCAAGGCAAAAGCACACGGTAAAGGTAAGCGGATTGAAGGGAAGCTTTCAGAAGGCTCCAATGTCGTTGTGATTGAAGATTTGATTTCTACAGGAGGCAGTGTCCTCAATGCAGTGGATGCTGTAGAAGAGGATGGAGCCCGTGTTCTAGGATGCGCGGCAATTTTCACCTATGAATTGCAAAAAGGGAAAGAGGCATTTGCAGCTCGATCATTGGACGTGCAAACCCTTTCTGATTTTAGTACATTAGTACATGTAGCCGCAGAAGATGGGACCATTTCAAACGACTCGATCAACCAGTTGAATGAGTGGTGTAATAATCCTGAATCCTGGTCGAACGTGGCATCAAAATAAAATCGATCTGGAGTGAAGCCTGGTGAGGAAAATGGAAGGGGAGGACTTTGATCAGCTTGTTTCTTTTTTTGACGGGATGGCGAGGACAAGCTGGTTGAGTTCGATTCATGATAAGTTGAAAATACAATCAGGAAGCTGGGAAGGTGCTCACGTATTGGACGTAGGTTGTGGAACCGGGCGCCTTTTATTGCGTGGGATTGAGGAAGCAGAGCATGTGACGGGAGTCGATCTTTCTTCAGAAATGATAAAAGCAAGCAAACAAAACTTTTTCTTACATAACCGTGCTGAGAAATCGACGTTTTTGATTGGAGATGCTTATGACCTGCCCTTTGAAGACGATACATTTCAAGTCTCGCTCTCTACATGTGTGATGTTTCTCCTTCCAGAGCCAGAAAAAGGACTGAAGGAACTGATCCGGGTAACAAGTCCTGAAGGAACAATTACAATGTTGAACCCGAGCAAGAAAATGAATCAACTGAACGCATTCGATTACAGTAAAAAGAATGGTATCACGGGATTCGAACAGACGACTTTACTGAAATGGTCGAATGTTTCGACCCGCAGGCATCGATATACTTCCCTAGAATTGACGGAATTGCTTACTCGCTTGGGTGCAAAAAAAGTAAGCCACCAAGAAGTATTGGATGGTCTCGCGGTGATTACAACCGCAGGAATTTAAACATCCCTATTCATTTTTAGTGTAAAAGTGAATTCTTCATTTCACTCTTCATGAAGGAAATTCGTGATGCCTGGAGTAATTAATGTAATAGCAATTCGAATTATACTGAAGAGGAGAGGTCGAATGTACGAATTGAAAACGAAGGAAAATGACAACAGCGTTATTGAATTCATAGAAAATGTCGATAACCCTAAAAAGCGTCAGGACGCCTACGAATTACTGGACATCTTCACAGAAACGACGGGTTTCAAGGCGAAAATGTGGGGACCAAGCATCATCGGATTCGGATCTTATCATTACAAATATGAATCAGGTCATGAGGGAGATGCGCCTTTAGTCGGCTTTTCACCAAGAAAAGCGAAAATAAGTTTGTATTTTGCCCCTGGGGATCCAAAGCGCGACGAACTGTTGAAGGATTTCGGAAAACATACGACAGGGAAGGCTTGCGTGTACATAAACAAAATCGCAGATATTGATGACGACGTACTTAAGGAATTGATCAACCATTCTGTGAAGTTCCTCCAGGAAACATATCCAAAAGCAAATAAATAAAGGCTGTTTTCTAAAAGATTGTTGCTTTTGAGTCAATTATAAAAACTCACCTTATACAAGTTGAGTGGAGAGCAAGGTATATAAAAGAAGGGCAGTCCTTTTCAGGCTGCCCTTTCCTGTTGCATGTAATTTAGTATGATGACGAGCTGAGATTAGAATAACCAGTTGACGATGAAACTGATGACGACGATTGCTCCAATGATCATTAAGATAGTTCGTAGCATGAATAACTTCCTTTCTGATTTCGAATTTTACTGAAACTTATGTGAGTTTAATTTCTTAATTGTATAATTCACTACTCTTACGAAAATTAAACCTTTTACATTAAGCTTTTGAAAATTCTCACCATACAGAAGTTCATCCGCGTCGTTGCAGCAATTGAAAGACCAGATCCTCGTCAGGAGTGACGTAAATGGTTTTTTGATGATCATAGGTTACGAAACCTGGTTTTGCACCGCTCGGTTTTTTTACATGTTTGATAAATGTGTAATCGACAGGGACGGAACCCGAGTGTTTCGCTTTACTGAAATAAGCTGCTATATTCGCAGCTTGCTGCAGGGTTGTTTCATCAGGATTGTTACTTCGGATGACGACGTGTGAACCTGGAATATCTTTCGTATGAAGCCATACATCGTTCGCATTGGCAAATTTGTTTGTCAAATAATCATTCTGTTTGTTGTTTTTTCCGACCCAAATATCCACGTCGCTTGTAGAACGGTAATGCTCAATAGCCGGTTTATGATTTTTCTTTTGCTTGGATTTGTTCTTTTTCTTTAAGTAATGACCCTCTTCCAACTCCTCGCGAATTTCCTCTACATCACTTGCAGACGCTGAGTCCAGCTGTTGTACCAAAGATTCAAGGTACTTGATTTCGTCCTGCGTCTCGTTGATCTGTTCATGGACATATTGAATCGAATTTTTTAATTTATTATACCGTTTGAAGTAATGCTGGGCATTTTCCGAAGGGGTTTTTTGATTGTCTAAGGGTATAGTGACTGTACCGCGATTCTCATCATAATAATTAGGCAATTCTGCTTCTTTCATTCCACGGCTCAGCTGATAGATGTTCGCAGTGATCAGTTCCCCATAAAGCTTGAATGTTTCAGCTTTTTCAGAGTTTGATAAGGTTTCCTCCAACTTCGGCAATTTCTGTTCGTTTTTTTTCAGTTCATTCCTCAGGAATTTCTCAAGATCGTTTGCCTGTTGTTTGACTCGATCTCTTTCTGCTTTTCCGAAAAAGTAACGGTCTAAAAGGTTGCTGATTGTATGAAAATGGGTCATCTCTCCTTTTAAGTGGGATAATTCGACGACTGAATAATATTCTTTATCATCTGTTACGAGCATAGTCGGTTGATAAATATGGTTTCTTACATTTTCCATCACTTTTAGAAAGGAGGAAGATAGCGAACTGTGGTCCCCTAACTTTGACCTCGAAATGATTTCCTTGGCAACAAGTGGAGAGATCCCTTCGAAATTACTAACAATTTGCCGGTCAAGTTTCCCGCTGTTGAAATCCAGTCTGCGAATGAAAGCGTCTTCATCTGCCTCTAGTGGGTTTGCTTTGTTTTGTGCTGGAGGAAAAATGTAGGTACTTCCTGGAAGCAGTGTCCGGTGTCTGTTTTGAGTGGGCGGAATATGCTTCACACAGTCGAGTATTACATTGGAATCAGCATCCACCAGGGAGATGTTACTGTGTCTTCCCATGATTTCAACAATCAACAGTTTGTGAGTAATGTCCCCAATTTCATTTCTTGAAGCAATATGGAAAGTGACGATGCGCTCAAGTCCAGATTGTTCGATCCGGTCTATGATACCACCTTCAAGATGTTTACGAAGCAACATACAAAACATCGGTGGTACTTTAGGGTTTTCATATTGCTGTTCAGTGATATGTATCCTCGGAAAACTTGCATTTGCGGATAATAACACTCGTTTGGATTTGCCTTTTGAACGTATGACAAAGATCAACTCTGTCGGAAATGGTTGATAGATTTTTGTGATTTTTCCTTGCGCTAGGTTTTCGGTAAGTTCGTGTGTAATGGCTCTTGTCATGATACCGTCGAAAGACATAATGTTTCACTCCAATATATTGATACTTGCACGGTAAGGTTTTTCAATCTTTTAAACTAGAACTTTACTCCTCTTTCATAAGCTCACATTCAAATTCCCGTTCCATTATAGCATTTTTTGGGACAATCCTGAATATAGATGGCTTGTATAAGAAGGTTTAAACGGGGTGGAAGAATGAAATGGTATACGTTCTCAACTTCAGAAATTGAAGAAAGACTTCAGACCAGCACCAAAACAGGATTGACCGTAAAAGAAGCTGAAAAACGATTTGCGGAGGACGGCCCCAATGAACTGCAACAAGAAGAACGAATGTCTGCCATTATCGTTTTTTTAGCACAATTCAAGGATTTCATGGTCCTAGTGTTATTGATTGCAACCTTGATTTCGGGGATTCTTGGAGAGTATATGGACGCCATCACGATCATGCTCATCGTTTTCGTGAACGGAATCCTGGGTTTCTTGCAAGAACGGAAAGCTGAACGATCATTGCAAGCATTAAAGCAACTTTCAAGTCCGAAAGTCCAGGTATTACGTGAGAAGGAATGGATTACAATTCCTTCTCGTGAGGTTGTCATTGGGGACGTCATCCGATTCTCTGCAGGGGATAGGATCGGTGCAGATGTCAGGTTGATCGAGGCAAGGTCGTTGTCTGTGGAAGAATCAGCCCTTACAGGTGAATCTTTGCCATCACAAAAAAATGGGACAGTCAGCTTGCAAGGCGATCATGAACCTGGGGATCAAGAGAACATGTGCTTCATGGGAACTCTCGTATCCAATGGAAAAGGAACGGGAATCGTAGTCGGGACGGGTATGGGTACAGAAATGGGGAAGATCGCCCACCTCCTGAAGAGCGAAGAAGGATTACAGACCCCATTGCAGCGACGGCTTGAGCAGCTCGGTAAGATCCTTATCCTCGTCGCACTGTTACTGACTGCCCTCGTTGTCGTAGTCGGAGTCATCCAAGGTCATGATGTGTATACGATGTTTCTTGCTGGAGTTTCACTAGCGGTCGCTGCCATACCAGAAGGCTTGCCGGCCATTGTGACGATCGCACTCGCATTGGGTGTGCAGAAAATGATCCGGAGACGAGCAATCGTCCGAAAGCTCCCTTCAGTGGAGACATTAGGTTGTGCAACAGTCATCTGTTCGGATAAGACAGGTACCCTCACTCAAAATAAAATGACAGTCACGGATATTTGGAGCAGCGGTAATTCCTGGCAGGTGACAGGAACTGGTTTTGAGTTGTCAGGAGACTTTATAAAGGGAGATCAAACTGTACAAGTCGATAATTTTCCGGCTTTGAAGCAGCTCTTAACCTTTGGTGTGCTTTGTAATAACGCTACAATCAAATTTTCAGAGAGAAAAGGGAAGAACGGTTATCAAATAAACGGTGACCCCACTGAAATTGCTTTGCTCATAGCTGGTCAAAAAGCAGGACTGAGTAAAGAAGCGCTGCAAGAAGCTTATCAAATCAAAGATGAGTACCCATTTGATTCGGATAGGAAGATGATGAGTGTTCATGTTCGTACTTCGGATAATCAGGAGTATATCGTGACAAAAGGGGCACCAGACGTTGTGTTATCTAGATGTGATAACATCTTATGGAATAATCGGAAAGCCTATTTGGATGATTCGAGGAAAAACGGCGTACACCAGGCTGTGGAAAGGATGGGAAGCCGTGCTCTGAGAACGATCGCAGTCGCTTACCGGCCGTTGAAAAAGGGAGAAAGAGTAAGCACTTCTTTCGAGGCAGAATCGAATTTGACCTTCATCGGATTACAAGGGATGATTGATCCACCTCGACCCGAAGCAATTGAATCAATCAATGATTGTCAGCAGGCTGGAATCAAGACAGTGATGATCACCGGGGATCATATCGTCACAGCAAAAGCAATCGCCCGAGAGCTGAACATGCTCCCTGATCATGGAAAAGTGATGGAAGGAAAGACACTGGCCGCAATGACCGTCGAGGAGCTTGAGGATGTTGTGGATGATGTTTATGTTTTTGCAAGGGTATCTCCCGAACATAAATTGAAAATCGTCAAAGCCCTTCAAAACAGAGGACATGTGGTAGCGATGACCGGTGATGGGGTAAATGATGCACCTGCCATCAAAGCTGCGAACATCGGAATTGCAATGGGTGAATCAGGTATGGATGTCGCTAGAGAAGCTTCTTCCCTTGTCCTATCCGATGATAACTTTGCAACGATCAAAGCTGCTATTGAAGAAGGCAGGAATATTTATGAAAATATACGGAAGTTCATACGTTACTTGCTAGCATCCAATGTTGGGGAAATATTAGTGATGCTGTTTGCAATGCTGCTTGCATTACCGTTACCTCTAGTTCCAATCCAAATCCTCTGGGTGAATCTAGTGACGGATGGTTTGCCTGCAATGGCATTGGGTGTGGATAGCGCTGAAGAAAATGTCATGAAAAGAGCACCAAGGTCTACGAAAGAAGGAGTGTTTTCACGAGGGCTTGGCTGGAAAATCATCAGTCGCGGATTTTTGATTGGAATCGTCACAACCATTGCCTTCTGTATCGCTTATTTTGAAAATCCGGAAAATCTAGTCAGAGCACAAACCATTGCATTTTCAACACTTGTAATGGCACAGTTGATCCATGTGTTCGATTGCAGAAGCGAGCGTTCTGTATTCCATCGCAATCCGTTCGGAAATATATATCTTGTATGGGCAGTCATTTCGTCAGTCGCTCTGCTTGCTGTCGTTGTATATTATCCCCCACTTCAGCCGATCTTCCATACTACAAATCTCACGATCAGGGAATGTCTATTAGTCCTTGGTATGGCAGCATTACCAACCTTTGCACTTGCAGGTTCACACCTGTTCAATAAGAAAAAGCATAAAGGTCATACAATCAAGCAAGCCTAATAAAGTATGAAATGAGGCTGGGACAAAACGATAACCGCCAACAGAAAAGACGAACAATAAAACAAAATAGATAAAATGAAAACGAAAAGCGTAAGCAACCTCCTTCGACTCCTGCGGGAACAGCACGAGTCGAAGCCCCCGGAAGATAGCGGTCTGTGCTTTCTGAAGAGGCTGAGGCCGCGCCCGCGGAAAGCGAAGGATGTTGACGAAGCGGGACCTTCATGTATTGCCACTAAAGAAAACCCGGACAAACGTTCGGGTTTTCTTTTTTCACTTTAAGAATGATAAATACTTTCCTCAGTATAAGAGCAGCTATGGCTCAGCCGTCGCCAAAAGGCTTGGCTGAGCCAAGTTTTCTTTACCGTATTTCCGCTTTAAAAGGAATTAGGGACTATAAATCTTTCATAATCTTGTCCACTGTTGTAAAATTGTATAGAATAGTACAATGGATGTGATAATGTGATTAAAAGTATGACGGGTTTTGGAAGAGCATGCATTGAGCATGATGAATACACGATCACTACAGAGATCAGATCCGTGAACCACCGTTTTACTGAGGTTCATGTTCGGATGCCGAGACAGCTGACGATCATTGAGGATAAGGTCAAACGTTGTGTCACACGATACATAAAACGGGGTAAGGCTGATGTGTGGATCACCGTTGAAGGCGAAACAGGTGTAGAACGCGAATTGACTGTGGATTGGGGATTGATGGATCAGTATGTTGCTGCGCATGAAAATGCAAATGAACGATACAATGTCCAGGATCCAATCCGTTATCATCAACTCTTAACATTTCCGGACATCGTTTCTATTCGCGAGAAAGAGAGTGTATCCGATGAATTTGCAGAAAAGATACTAGAATCTGTTGAAAAAGCAGCTTCTAAGTTGAGCGAAATGAGAGTTGAGGAAGGAAAACATTTGAGAGAAGATCTCAATCAACGGGTAACGGTGATTGAAAAACTTCTTAACGAAGTAGAATCCTTTGCACCAGATGTTCAAGAGGCTTATAAAGAACGTCTTTATAAAAGGATTAAAAGCATCAATGATGGAACGGTCGAATTAGATGAAGACCGTATCTTGACTGAAGTTGCGATATTCGCTGATAAGTGCAGCATTGATGAAGAATTGATCCGTCTGAAAAGTCATCTAAGCCAATTCAGAGACATATTAGAGGAATCTGAACCTGTGGGAAGAAAATTGGATTTCCTCGTCCAGGAGATGAATCGTGAAAGCAACACGATCGGATCAAAAGGAAATGATTATTCAATCAATAAAAATGTTGTACAATTGAAGAGTGAAATTGAAAAAATCAAAGAACAAGTACAAAACATTGAATAAGGTATGATCTAGAGGGTTGTACGTTAAGAAACTTGGATACGCTAGATATAGATAGCCAGGAGGTAACAAATGAACATTAAATTGATCAACATTGGATTTGGAAATATTGTTTCGGCAAATCGGATCATTTCGATCGTAAGTCCAGAGTCTGCTCCAATCAAGCGAATCATAACGGATTCAAGGACACAGCATAAATTGATAGATGCGACTTATGGTAGAAGGACACGTGCCGTGATCATCACGGACAGTGATCATGTTATTCTTTCTGCTGTACAACCCGAAACGGTAGCTCAAAGATTACTAAACAAAGAGGATTTGACAGAAGAATAGAGAGTGACTGAGGTGTAAAGGTTAATATGAAAAATGAGAGAGGAATTTTGTTCGTTTTATCTGGTCCCTCCGGTGTTGGAAAAGGAACAGTGAATCGAGCATTGCGTCAACAATGGAATGGGCTTGAATTTTCGATTTCCGTTACTACCCGTAAACCTCGTGAAGGTGAGCAGGATGGGATTGATTACTTCTTTAAATCCCGTGATGAATTTGAAAAGATGATTGAACAGAATGAACTTCTTGAATGGGCAGAGTATGTGGGGAATTACTACGGGACTCCGTTGCATTATGTAGAGCAAACGTTGGCTTCCGGTAAGGATGTTCTGCTTGAAATTGAAGTCCAGGGTGCTTTGCAGGTGCGAAAACTGGTACCCGAAGGCGTATTCATTTTCCTTGTTCCTCCAAGTCTTGCTGAACTTCGAAGTCGAATCGTTGGCCGAGGGACGGAAACTGAAGAGTTGATCAATAATCGAATGTCCGTTGCTAAGGAAGAACTAGAAATGATGGATCATTACGATTATGTTGTGGAAAATGATGAAATACAGGCGGCATGTAATCGTGTCAAATCGATTGCAATTGCGGAACATTGCAAGAAAGAAAGAATCAAACAACAATACTTGAGATTACTGGAGGTTGAGTAAATGTTATATCCTTCAATCGATTCATTGATGGAGAAAATAGATTCCAAATACACGTTGGTGACAGTTTCAGCTAAAAGAGCCCGAATGATCCAACAGGCATCAGAGCCGATGATTGATGATCCGAAATCCAACAAATTCGTTGGTGTGGCTTTAGAAGAGATCATCGATGGAAAACTAAGTTATGACATTACTAAGCTAGAAGGATAGAGGGGTTGACCCATAAGTGTCTGACGTACTCCGTTGAACCAACATCTTGATTCAATTTGTTGCCGGGGAGACGCCTGACACTTTTCTTATGGGCCGGCCCTTTTTTACCTTAACTATATTAATCATAAGCAGTTAAATAGTAAACTTTCTTTAAACGAAATTTCACCGTAAAAATATTATGTATACAAAAAGTAGTAGGGGATGGTTTCAGTGTCTAGCAATAAAAACATTTTGCTATGCGTGACAGGAGGAATAGCGGTATTTAAAGCTGCTGCCCTCACAAGTCAAATCAGACAAGCTGGGTATGAGGTCAAGGTGATGATGACAAAGTCTGCGATGGAATTCGTTACACCATTAACTTTCCAAACACTCTCTAGGAATCCTGTATATCATGATACATTCGATGAAAAAGATCCATCCGGTGTGGCTCATATCGATTTGGCTGATTGGGCTGATCTGGTCGTCATTGCACCAGCGACAGCAAACAGCATTGGTAAACTGGCAAACGGGATTGCAGATGATATGACCTCTACGACATTGTTAGCAACGACCGCTCCAATCATGATCGCTCCTGCCATGAATGTCCATATGTATGAACATCCGGCAGTCTATTCGAATATGGAAAAACTGGCTGACTTCGGATACCGATTCATAGAACCTGGGGAAGGGTTATTAGCATGTGGTTATGTGGGTAAAGGAAGGCTTGCAGAACCAATTGAAATCCTTGAAGCAATCGGTGCTTTTTTTAAGGAAGCGGAAAATCAAATTTTACAAAATAAACATGTGCTGATCACAGCGGGACCGACTAGAGAACATATCGATCCAGTGAGGTATTTTTCCAACCGTTCAACTGGCAAGATGGGATACGCTTTAGCAGAAGCAGCCGTTTCACTTGGTGCAAAGGTGACGCTTGTCAGCGGCCCTTCGGTGCTCAAGCCGCCATTCGGAGTAGACATGATCCCGGTGGAGACAGCTGAAGAAATGTTTGAAGCTGTAATGGACCATTATGCTGATGCAGACCTAGTGATCAAATCAGCAGCGGTTGCTGACTATCGTCCAAAACTCACGTATGATTCGAAAGTGAAAAAGAGTGAAGGTGATTTGTCGGTTGAGATGGAAAGAACGAAGGATATCCTGAAGGAACTTGGCCGCTCCAAAACAAGACAAATATTAGTCGGTTTTGCTGCTGAAACGGATGATGTTGAGCGGTACGCAAAAGATAAGCTAGAAAGAAAGAACTTGGACATGATCGTTGCAAATGATGTTTCACAAAAAGGATCAGGTTTCGAAGGAGATACGAATCAAGTTTATATTTATGGCAGGGATGGTCATGAGCACAAAAGTGCCTTAATATCCAAAAAACAAGCAGCAGAACTGGTGCTGGAAGAATCTCTCCGATACATGAACGGGTTGAATAAAAGATGATCGCTGGGGTGATTGTCGATGTTCCAGCAATTGGTACGGACCGGACGTTCGACTATCGGATCCCGGACGATTTAGAAAGTGCGGTACAAATCGGCATACGTGTCGTTGTGCCTTTTGGACCCAGAAAACTGACCGGATTCGTAATAAGTTTGAAGGAATCCTCAGAGCATAAAAAGTTGAAGAAAATTGAAGATGTTGTCGACCCTTCACCGGTCATAAATGGAGAACTTATTGACCTTGGGAAATGGATTGCAGACAACACTTTATGTTTTCTTCATTCTGCGTATCAGTCGATGCTGCCAGCAGCCATGAAAATGAATTACACGAAGCGTATTCATATGACGGAAAAAACGGATATGGACAAGTTTCCGGACAATATCCAGACATCTCTTCGATCTGATAAAGGTCTGAGCTGGGATGAGGTTTTGAAGATGGGCTCAGAATATGTACGTAGTGTACAAACAGGTTTGAACGAAGGGCAGCTTGATGTCCAATATGAAATACGATCAAAAGGAAACAAAAAGAAGCAGAAAGTCATCAAAATCTCCAAAACGCCTGAAGAACTAGCAAAAGCACGGGATGAGATGATAAAACGTGCACCAAAGCAAGCGGAGGTCTTGACTTTTATACTTGAATCCAACCATCAAGAGATCCTTACTCAAACGTTGATAGAGAGAACCAACAGCTCACGAGCGGCGGTGAAGGGGTTGATTGAGAAGCAACTATTGCTTGAAACTGATAAGGAATTGTACCGGGACCCTTACCAGGATCGTGAATTTGAAAAAACGATATCGTTACCGCTCACCGGTGAACAAAAGTCTACCATCGAACCTATTTTAGAAGATATCCAAACTGAAACACATGAAACGTTTCTCATCCATGGGGTGACAGGTAGCGGAAAGACGGAAATCTATCTGCAAGCAATTGAACAAGTCCTCCATCTCGGAAGGGAAGCGATCATGCTTGTCCCAGAAATTTCTTTGACACCGCAAATGGTTCATCGATTCAAAAGTCGGTTCGGGTCAGAAGTAGCAGTATTGCATAGTGGCCTCTCAGTTGGAGAAAAGTATGATGAATGGCGAAAAATACATCGTAACGAAGCACGTGTAGTTGTAGGAGCGCGGTCAGCAATCTTCGCACCCTTCAAGAACCTTGGAATCATCATCATCGATGAAGAACATGAATCAAGTTATAAACAAGAAGAGAATCCTCGCTACCATGCAAGGGATATCGCGATCCAAAGAGGGAAATCCCATAAGTGTCCGGTCGTGCTGGGTAGTGCAACACCGACGTTGGAGTCCTATGCACGTGCGCAAAAAGGGGTATATACACTTTGCACTCTCAGCGAACGTGTGAATAATCGGGATATGCCGACAGCTGAAATTGTCGATATGAGGGAAGAGTTACGTTCAGGCAATCGGTCCTTATTCTCAGAGACACTCTTTCAGCGTTTGAAAGACCGGAAAGAGAAAGGTCAACAAAGTGTTCTGCTTTTAAATAGAAGGGGTTACTCCACATTCATCAATTGTCGCGATTGCGGTTATGTCGCACAATGTCCGCACTGTGACATTTCCCTTACTTTCCATAAAAGGTATAGCACGCTCAAGTGTCATTATTGCGGTTATGAAGCACAGCAACCTTCCACTTGTCCAGAATGCAACTCAGAGCATATCCGTTTTTTTGGAACAGGAACACAGAAAGTCGAGGAAGAGCTTAACCGGCTGATGCCAGAAGCTAAAGTAATCCGAATGGATGTTGATACCACTAGCCGCAAAGGGATGCATGAAAAACTATTGAATTCTTTTGCCGAGAAAAAAGCGGATATTTTGTTAGGGACACAAATGATCGCAAAGGGATTGGATTTTCCGAATGTCACACTCGTAGGAGTTTTAGCAGCAGATTCTATGCTCCACCTCCCAGATTTCCGTTCCTCAGAACGAACATTCCAGCTATTGACCCAAGTAGGCGGAAGAGCAGGGAGACATGAGCTTTCAGGTGAGGTCGTCATCCAAAGCTATACACCAGAACACTATAGCATCCAACTTGCTCAGTATCATGATTTCCTCACTTTTTATAATAAGGAAATGCAAATTCGGAAATTACACCAATACCCGCCTTTTTATTTCTTGGCACTCATCACGATTTCTCACGAAGAACTGATGTATGTCGTGGACATATGCGAAAAAATTGCAGGACGGTTGAAAGAATCCCTCAGTTCACAAGCTATCGTCCTCGGACCAGTAGCCTCACCAATCCCTCGTATGAAAGATAGATATCGGTACCAATGCGTGATAAAATACAAAAATGAACCGAAATTAAAAGAAACATTGAATGAAATTCTAGTCCATTACCAGAAAAGGATGCAGCGGGATGGGTTGGTTATTGGCGTAGATATGCATCCTCAAACAATCATGTAATAAGATGATAATTCAAAAAGTACTGAAAGGGAGAGAAGTTCGCAAAATCTCTTAAATAATGGACTTATAAGATAGGTGATTAAATGAAAATCGTGTTTATGGGAACTCCGGATTTTTCAGTTCCGGTTTTACAAAGACTCATCCGTGATGGTTATGAAGTAGTGGCTGTTGTTACTCAACCAGATAAGCCGGTCGGCCGGAAGAAGGTGATTACACTGCCACCTGTGAAACAGGAAGCGTTACGGCATGAGATTCCTGTTTTACAACCTGAAAAGGTGAGGGTGGAATATGAGGAAATCCTTAAGTATGAGCCAGAACTGATCGTCACAGCAGCATACGGACAAATTTTACCTGGCGAATTGTTGGATTATCCTGAATTAGGCTGTATAAACGTTCATGCTTCTTTACTTCCTGAATATCGAGGAGGAGCACCGATCCATAAATCGATTATCGATGGGAAGAAAGAAACCGGTGTAACGATCATGTATATGGTAGAAAAACTGGATGCTGGAGATATGCTTAGTCAAGTGAGGGTTGAAATCGAAGAGGATGACACTGTTGGCAGCTTACATGATAAGTTGAGCGAGGCAGGGGCAGAATTGCTTGGGGATACCATTCCGATGCTGGTGAATGATGAGCTGCAACGGATTGCCCAAGACGAATCGAAAGTCACATATGCTCCCAATATTTCTAGAGAAATGGAAAAAATTGATTGGACAGCAGACGGAAACGACATCTATAACCAGATTAGAGGATTGAATCCTTGGCCTGTCGCTTATACGTCATTAGAAGGAAAGAATGTGAAAGTCTGGTGGGGAACAAAAGAAACGGTTGAACCTAAAGGTGAACCGGGACAAATTTTAGCTTTGGATAGCAGAGGGATATTGGTAGCGACAGGGGACGAAACAGCAATAAGGATAACAGAGCTGCAACCGGCAGGGAAGAAACGTATGGAAGCTTCTCAATACCTTGCTGGTGCACAACTGACTACAGAAATGAAATTCGGTGAATAAGTATGAAGAATGTACGAGAAGTTGCTACAGAGCTGTTATTGAAAATTGACCGCTCACAAGCATATAGCAACCTTTTATTGAATCAGGCAATACAGAAAAATAACCTTTCAGGGAAAGATGCAGGTCTTTTGACTGAAATTGTTTATGGCACGATCCAAAGGAAAAACACATTGGATCATTACTTGAAATCGTTCATAAAAAAACCATTGGCCAAACTCGAAGACTGGGTTCTAGTACTCTTACGGCTGTCCGTCTATCAAATGGTCTACCTTGATCGGGTCCCAGACCACGCAATCATCAATGAAGCGGTTGGCATTGCAAAAAAGAAGGGGCACAAAGGTATTTCCGGATTCGTCAATGGCGTCCTTCGGAATATCCAACGAAAAGGGGTCCCTGGTGTTGCATCAATAGAAGGTGAGAGGTTACAATTAGCCATTGAGTGCAGTCATCCAGAATGGTTGGTTGAACGCTGGGTCGACCAGCTTGGAGATGAACGTACGAAAGAAATGTGTAGGATCAATAATACTCCGCCGTCAGTTACAGCCAGGGTGAACCGTTTGAAGATGTTCGCTGAAGAAGCTGTTGGACGACTGGATGAGCAGTTTGTCGAAGCAGAACTGAGCGAATTCATACCAGAAGGCATCAAGATCTTATCAGGTAATCTTCCTAAATCGGAACTTTACGGATCAGGTTGCCTGACTATCCAAGATGAAAGCTCGATGATTGTCGGGTATGCACTTGACCCACAACCAGGTGAACGTGTATTGGATGCCTGTGCCGCACCTGGGGGGAAAACAACTCACCTCAGCGAAAGAATGGAAGATAAGGGTGAAATCACAGCGATCGATTTGCATGATCATAAAGTAAAGCTTATAGAAGAGCAGGTTGATCGACTTGGATTGACGAATATTGAAACGATTGCGATGGATACTAGGAAAGCAGCGAAATTATTCAAGGAAGAAACATTTGATCGTGTTCTTCTGGATGCCCCATGTACAGGTTTTGGTGTGATCCGGAGAAAACCGGATATCAAATGGGCGAAACAACCAGACGATATCGAACGGATTCAAAAGGTACAATTTGAATTGTTGGAAGCAGTCGCCCGGGTCGTCAAGGTTGGTGGATTATTGGTGTATAGTACGTGTACAATAGAAGCAGAAGAGAATAGCAATCAGGTTGAGCGATTCTTAGATCGCCATCCTGAATTCGAATGGGATGTCACTTTATCTAAAAGGCTGCCGGTACCTGTACAATCATACGTATCAGATTCAAAGGGGGAGGTCCAGATCCTTCCTCAATATTTCAACAGTGACGGATTTTATATTGCATGTTTAAGAAAAACTTCTAGAAAAGGCGGTGATGAAACATGTTGAAACCGTTAACGGAAAAACAGACCAATCCAAATGTAGGGGCATCGATATTTTCATTAAAATATGAGGACCTTTTGGATTGGTTGAAACAAGAAGGTGAACCATCGTTTCGTGCAAAACAGATTTATGAATGGCTGTATAGGAAACGAGTGACATCATTTGATGAGATGACGAACCTTTCTAAGGACCTCCGTGAAAAGCTGAACGACGCATTTGTGATCACACCTTTAAAACAGGTGATCCGGCAAGAATCCAAAGATGGAACGATCAAGTTCCTATTTGAACTTGAAGACGGCTATTCGATTGAAACGGTGTTGATGAGACATGAGTATGGAAACAGTGTTTGTGTCACGACACAAGTTGGATGCCGATTAGGTTGTACATTTTGCGCTTCCACACTAGGTGGTTTGAAACGCAATCTGAAGGCCGGGGAAATCGTTGCCCAAGTATTAGAAGTGCAGCGTGCCATGGACGAAACAGATGAACGTGTAAGTTCAGTTGTAATCATGGGGATCGGAGAACCTTTTGATAACTATGAAGATTTGATTTCGTTCCTTAGAATCATCAATCATGATGAAGGGTTGAATATCGGAGCAAGGCATATCACGGTATCTACAAGTGGGGTTGTACCAAAGATCTATGATTTTGCAGATGAAGGAATGCAAATAAACTTTGCGATCTCTCTGCATGCGCCGACTACAGAAATCCGCAGCAGGCTCATGCCAGTCAACCGTATGTATCCACTTGAGGATCTGATGGACTCGATCCGGTATTATATCCGGAAGACTGGGCGTCGTGTCACATTTGAATACGGCCTGTTCGGGGGAGTGAATGATCAAGTCGAGCATGCTGAACTTTTGGCTGATCTGATCAAAGATATAAAGTGTCATGTTAACTTAATTCCTGTAAACTATGTACCAGAGAGAGATTACGTCCGTACACCTAAAAATCAAATTTTCAAATTTGAAAGTACGTTAAAAGAACGCGGTGTGAATGTTACCATTCGTCGAGAGCAGGGTCATGATATCGATGCTGCTTGCGGTCAATTACGTGCGAAGGAGCGTAAGGACGAAACGAGGTGAAGAAGGTTGTTGAAGGCATCTTTTCAAACTGACCAAGGTAAAGTACGATCCCATAATGAAGACAGCGGGGCAGTGATCCAGATTTCTGCCTCGGATGTTTTCGCTGTCGTTGCAGATGGAATGGGTGGGCATAATGCCGGGGATGTCGCCAGTCAAATGGCTGTCGATTATATTAGGGAACATCTTGATACATACATAAAAGAAAAGATTGAAACGGCAAATGTGATCCAATCTTTAATTGAAGATGCGAATACCAGTATTTATACGTATGCAGATGAACATCCAGAGTGCCATGGAATGGGGACGACCGTGGTCCTCGTCAGAGCAACAGAGGATGAGGTTTACTTAGGACATGTAGGGGACAGCCGTTGTTATCATATCCACGATCAGACGATAAGGATGCTGACTGATGACCATACACTTGTCAATGAATTGGTGAAGTCAGGTCAAATTACCACTGAAGAAGCGGAGTATCATCCTAGAAAGCATGTTGTCATGAGGTCTGTCGGGACCGACGCAAAGGTAAGGATCGACAACCTCAACTATTCTTGGGATCCAGGTGATTATCTACTCTTATGTTCCGATGGACTTTCAAACAAGGTACCAGCAAACTTGATGTTAGAAGTCGCTACAGAGGACAGGTCTCTTGAGGACAAAGTGAACCAACTCGTCAAAATGGCGAATGATGCTGGAGGGGAAGATAATATTACCCTGATCCTATTGTATAACGGTTTGTATGACGATGTTGGTCCTGAAGAAGGTGCATCCACATGATCGGCAGACGTATCAGTGATCGATACAGGATAATTGAGGTCATTGGTGATGGCGGGATGGCGGTTGTCTATAAAGCAGAAGATTTGATTCTTGATCGGATCGTTGCAGTGAAAGTGTTGCGTTCAGAATACTCTACAGATGAGGACTTCATCAGGCGTTTCAGACGTGAAGCCGAGTCAGCAACGAGTCTAAACCACCCGAATGTCGTCAATATTCTCGATGTAGGTGAAGAAGAGCAAATCTACTTTATCGTGATGGAGTATGTACAAGGAAAGACATTGAAACAGATCATCCGTGAACAAGGACCGCTATCACCAGAGCGTTCAGTCGAAATCATGAAACAGATTTCTTCTGCAATCGCCCATGCCCACGAGCATCATATCGTTCACCGGGATATCAAACCACATAATATTTTAATAGATGAGGATGGAAATGCTAAAGTAACAGATTTCGGTATCGCGTTAGCTGCAACATCTGCTACGATCACGCATACCAATTCTGTACTTGGCAGTGTACATTATTTTTCGCCTGAACAAGCAAGAGGCGGGATTGCAAATAATAAATCTGATATTTACTCTATGGGCGTCGTACTCTATGAAATGGTGACTGGCAGACTACCTTTTTCAGGTGAGTCAGCTGTTTCGGTAGCCTTGAAACATCTTCAGGACCAGTTCCCAGAACCGAAGTTCATCAATCCCGATATACCACAGAGTGTCGAGAATATCATATTGAAAGCCTTGGCCAAAGATCCAAATGAACGATTTGATAATGTTCAGGCAATGGAGGAAGATCTGGATACAGCGCTTGATCCTGAGCGTCTCAATGAGCCGAAACATTCGATTGATGAAGATGAAGAGGCTACGAAAGTTCTTACGCCGATCGGGAATATGACGGAACAAATGAAAACGGCTCCAGTCCCGCCTGTTAGTAATACGGAAAAAGAGAAATCTGATCCGAATAAGGGTAAGAAAAAGAAGAAACAGAAGAAAAAGAAGAATTGGATCGCAATCATCTTAATGATTTTTCTTCTTTTAGGGATTGCGGGTGTTGCAGCAGTAACCCTGTGGCCTGAAATTTTCCAAACGAAAGAGGTCCCTGTCCCAGACGTCATCAATATGCCGTATACAGAGGCTTATGAGAAAATCAAGGATGCGGGACTCAATCCGGAAAAAGAGGAACAGCCCAGCGCTGAGGTGGAAGAGGGGAATGTCATCCGACAAACCCCTTCTCCAGGATCTGCTGTAAAAGAAAATCAGACAGTAAAACTATATGTGAGTACCGGGCCAAAAAAGTTTGAAGTAGAGAACTATGTTGGTCAAGAAGAAGATGATGTTAAGCGGACAAATGTGGAAGACTATTTCAAACGTGTTGATTATCCCTCAAGAAGCAGTGAGGATGTGCCTGCAGGGCAAATCATTGAACAGTTCCCTGAAGCAGGTGAAATGGTCGTCCCTGGTCAAGAAGTGTTGATATTATATGTCAGTAGCGGACCGCCGCCTTTCGAGCTAGCTGATCTTACAGGGAAATCGTTAGAAGAAGCCAAAACGTATGCGGATGAAAACGGAATTACCTTAAAAGAGGCTGACGAGCGTGAGTATTCAGAAGACATTAATGAAGGGAATATCATCCGTACAGATCCGAACGCCGGTGAATCCGTTCGTGCTGGGGATGAGATAACTGTCACAGTTTCAAAAGGTCTACCTGAACCAGTAACGATCAAAGACATGGTTGAAATCGAATTCGAAGATGATGGCGGTAGTGGGGATGACCCAGGAAATGGTAACGGAGATGACAAAGGAAAAAAGAATGAACCGAAACATGTCCGTATCGTAACGAATGACGCGAACGGTGAGAAAACCATTGTCGATAAAGAAATCTCTGAAACAGAACAGTTCGAAATTCCTCTTACTGTCGAGTATAACGGTGAAGGTAGTTACAAAGTCTATGTAGATGATGAAGAATATTATAGTGACTCTTATACCTATGAAGAAGCGAAAAACTTTCAGAATGGAGAGTAGATGGACTGCATGCCAAATGGAACGATCATTAAAGCGTTGAGCGGATATTATTATGTGAAAAGTGAAGAAGAGAATGAAATCTATCAATGTCGAGGAAGAGGCAACTTCCGTAAGCGAAAATTGACACCGCTTGTGGGAGATGAAGTAGAGTTTCAATCGACCAATCAGACAGACGGTTATGTTTTGGAAATCTTCGAACGGAAGAATGAACTGGTCAGACCGCCTGTTGCCAATGTAGACCAGGCACTGATCATTTTTTCCGCACGCCGTCCAAGCTTTAAATCGCTCCTTTTGGATCGATTTTTAGTCCATATTGAAGCTAATGAAATTCTTCCTGTCATCTGCGTCAGTAAACTAGACTTGTTAGAGGATGATACGGAAATCGGAAAAGAGCTGGCGGTCTACCGTCGGATTGGGTATCATGTACTCGAAACATCCTCCATCGAAGAAAAAGGCCTGGAAGAAGTGAGAGCACTTTTCGATAATAAGGTGACAGTCATCGCCGGACAATCAGGTGTTGGAAAGTCCACTTTATTGAATTCGCTCAATCCTGATTTGAATTTAGAAACGAACGATATTTCAGATCATCTCGGGAGAGGCAAACATACGACAAGGCATGTAGAACTGATTCCATTTGGAAATGGACTTGTAGCAGATACTCCTGGTTTCAGTTCATTGGATTTCATCGATATTGAGCCCGAGGATTTATCAATCTATTTTCCAGAAATGCGTGATTTGCGGCCGGAATGTAAGTTCAGAGGTTGTACGCACATGTCAGAACCAAAGTGTGCAGTAAAAGAAGCATTGAAAAATGACAAAATCGCACGGTTCCGATATGACCATTACGTTCAATTCCTTCAAGAGATCAAAGACCAAAAACGGAGGTACTAGTCATGACTAAAATCGCACCATCGATTCTTTCCGCAGATTTTTCGCGGTTAGGTGAAGAAATAAAAGATGTTGAACGGGGAGGAGCCGACTATATACATGTGGATGTGATGGATGGGCATTTTGTTCCGAATATCACCATAGGGCCATTGATTGTCGATGCAATCCGGCCGATCACTGATTTACCGTTAGATGTCCATCTGATGATTGAAAACCCTGACCAATACATTCCGGAATTCGCTGAAGCTGGTGCAGACATCATATCAGTACATGTGGAAGCTTGTCTGCATCTGCACCGTACTATTCATCTGATTAAAGATCATGGGAAAAAAGCGGGGGTGGTGCTTAATCCACACACACCCGTCAGCATGATTGAACACGTCATCGAAGATCTGGATCTTGTTTTATTGATGACAGTCAACCCGGGATTCGGCGGACAGTCTTTCATTAAACAAGTTTTGCCGAAAATCAAGGAAGTTTCTGATCTATGTGATGCAAAAGGTCTTGATATTGATATTGAAGTCGATGGTGGGGTCAATCCTGAAACTGCGAAATCATGCAGAGAATACGGTGCGAATGTACTTGTTGCTGGATCTGCCATTTATAAGAAAGAGAACAGGAAGGATGCAATCGAGTCGATCCGTGGTGTATAATAAGTAATTAGTACAGTAAAAGAATATAGATTGTAAAGAGACCACTAGGGGAATCTCCTTAAGAGATTGAGAGTGGAGTGCATGCTCCTGACCCTGAGAACCTGAACAGGCTAAAACCTGCGGAGGGAAGTCGGCTTTCACTAGAAGAGTGTGAAATGAAGGCAGCTGTATCTCCGTACAGTTGCTTTTTTTATACTTAGGCTTTGTTAGTTTATATTGCTGATTTCTAAGAAATTCACTTCCTTTCTGCGGAGGAACCTGCCTCCTTGGCTTTTCCAGGGTTTCTTATGTTCAGGCAAGGATTCTTTTACGTGCAACGTACAACAAGGGGAGATGAAAGTCTATGAATAAACGTATGTTGATGATCGCTGAAATCGCAATCATGTCAGCTCTTGGTGTCATTTTAGGATTCATAAAATTAGGTGGACCTTGGGCGTTTGGTGGCTCTGTTTCGCTTGAAATGGTGCCGATTTTCCTCATGGCATTCCGTAGAGGATTAGCTGGCGGTGTTCTTACAGGGCTGATGATAGGGATTTTACAATTGATCATCAATCCATTTATCGTCCATCCAGTCCAACTTGTGTTGGATTATCCTTTAGCCTTTCTACTGGTTGGTTTAGCGGGTATAGTCACGCCAAATTCAAGAGATTCTTATAGGAAGAGAATATGGCTGATTATCTTAGGAACGTTTATTGGAAGCTTGTTCCGTCTAATCAGTCATGTCATTTCAGGTGTGATATTTTTTGCAAGCGCTGCTCCGGAAGGGACTCCGGTTTGGATATATTCAATTACGTATAACAGTACCTATATCATTCCGACATTCATTCTGACGGTAATCCTGTTAGTTCTATTATCAAAAACAGCTCCCAAACTGGTTCATGGAGAGTGACATTATTGCAAACAATTTGTATCGTTTCTGGAGGTCCTGAACATTTGCTTCCCCAGGAGATGGAAAGTGATAATGCCTTGTATATTGGCGTTGATGAAGGGGTTCTATATCTTCAAAAAAGAAATATAATACCACAAGCCGCCTTTGGTGACTTTGATTCGATAACGAGTGAAGAGGTTACTAAGCTTCAAGACATGAAAATGGAAATCTTTACGTTTGATCGAGAAAAAGATATGACGGATCTTGAACTTGCGTTAAGATGGTCGCTTAAACAAAATCCCGAAAAAATCATTTTATATGGTGCCACAGGTGGCCGGCTGGATCATGAGCTGATCAATATTCAAATGTTGAAAGCAGGCCTTGATTCCAAAATACCTATAGAAATTGTTGATCGTGATAATATCATCCTCATGAAGGACCCTGGGACATACACGATTGATACTATTCATGAATTTCCGTACGTCTCCTTCTTACCATTTTCACCAATCGTGACAGGGGTGACATTGTCTGGTTTCCGTTACCCGTTGGATCATGCAACAGTAAAGTGGGGCTCGACCCTCTGTATTTCAAATGAGCTTGTAACAAAAAAAGGTACTTATTCGTTTGATAGCGGCATAATTATGGTGATAAGAAGCAAAGATCGAGATGGAAATTTAAAAACTCCGGGTACTATTTCTAAGTAGACGAATATACTTAAATAGAATGTTAATTTTCCGAAAGAGGGATCTTCCGGAAACTAACGTTGGAGGAGGCGGAATCATGAAATTTTATACCATCAAACTGCCAAAGTTTTTGGGTGGATTCGTGAGGGCGATCTTAGGGTCATTTAAAAAAGGGTAGCAAAAAAGCACCAAACCAGGTGCTTTTTTGTTTTAGCTGTTTTTGCAAACTTTGTTCCTCTTGCACTTAAAGAAAGTAAAAAATACTTTCTTCAATAAAAAGTAAAATAGTCTAAAAATAAAAAAAGACTGGCTCATATTAAAAAATGAACCAGTCCTTTTTGTGTTTTTAAAAATTAAACGCGTTCTACTTTACCTGATTTCAAGGCACGAGCAGATACGTATACACGTTTCGGTTTACCGTCAACAAGAATACGAACCTTTTGAACGTTCGCTCCCCATTTCCGTTTAGTAGTGTTCAACGCGTGAGAACGCTTGTTTCCAAAGCTTGTTTTCTTACCAGTAACAACACATTTTCTAGCCATGATTGGTACCTCCTTTGTTACAAATAAAAATTGTAATCACAATTACATTCAATATTCTTCTTTTTACGAAAACACTACATTATAGTAGCATGAGATGTGTAAGAATGCAAGAATGTTTATCAAGTTTATTTACTTGACACGATAAATAGTGCTTCTATGATATTTTCTTTCAAATTGTAAGATATTATAGTAAAATGACACTAGCCATAGGTCATTATAATCCAAGGGAGGATTCTGCATGTCTATAGAAATGAAAACAAATTACGGAGAAATTGATATTTCTAATGATGTTATTGCAACAATTGCAGGTGGAGCTGCGATTGATTGTTATGGTATTATCGGAATGGCCTCGCAAAAACAAATTAAAGATGGCATTACTGAACTTCTAGGCAGAGACAATTTCAGTAGAGGAATTGTCGTGCGACAAGAAGAGGATGAAGTACACATAGACATGTATATCATCGTCAGCTATGGAACGAAAATTTCTGAAGTAGCTCACAATGTTCAAACAAAAGTGAAGTACACGCTTGATCAAATGCTCGGACTATCTGTTGATTCCGTCAACATTTTTGTTCAAGGCGTGAGGGTGACGAACCCGTAACGAGGAGGAAGGATTCGTGACAGTTAAGAAGGTAGGCGGGAAAAAGCTTTCCCAAATGTTCATTTTCGGAGCGGATAACCTGAACAAAAACGTAAAAATGGTAGACGCTCTTAATGTTTTTCCTGTACCGGATGGTGATACTGGGACGAACATGAATTTAACGATCACTTCTGGTGTGAAAGAAGTAAGAAATTTATCAACTGATGACGCCAGTAAAGTAGCAACATCATTTTCGAAAGGGCTCCTAATGGGTGCCCGTGGCAACTCTGGTGTCATTTTATCCCAGCTTTTCAGAGGTTTTTCGAAAGCGATAGAAGGTTACAGGGAGATTGATACGAAATTATTTGCTGAAGCGTTTGAAGCTGGTGTCGAAACTGCATATAAAGCAGTCATGAAACCAGTTGAAGGTACGATCCTGACCGTTGCTAAGGATTCGGCCAAAAAAGCAGCGAAGGCTGCTCGTAAATCAGACGATATGGTAGACGTCATGAAGCAGACATTGAAAGAGGCGAAGGAATCCTTAGATCGTACACCGGACTTATTGCCCGTTTTAAAAGAAGTCGGTGTAGTCGATTCAGGCGGTCAAGGACTCGTTACCATTTATGAAGGATTTCTGGCTGTACTTGAAGGAAAAGAGCTTCCGGAAGTCAGCGTATCAGGTCCATCCATGGATGAGCTTGTGAATGCAGAACACCATAAGGCACAAAGCCATATGAAAACAGAAGATATCCATTATGGATATTGCACCGAGTTCATGGTGAAATTCAAATCCGAAAAAACGGAAAAGAATCCATTTTCTGAAGAAGGATTCAGAAATCAACTCAGTGAGCATGGTGATTCTTTGCTCGTCGTTTCTGATGAAGATCTCGTCAAGGTCCATATACATACGGAAAAGCCGGGAGATATGCTGACTCTCGCTCAAACGTATGGTGACTTGATTAATATAAAAATTGAGAACATGCGGGAACAGCACACGGCTATTTTAGATGATGAAAATAAGCCCGAACCAGAAACCAATGTACCGGAACAACCAGCGAAAAAGGAATTCGGGATCATTACTGTTTCAATGGGTTCAGGGATTGAAGAGTTGTTCAAAAGTTTAGGTGCGACTGTCGTGATTGCCGGAGGGCAGACGATGAATCCGAGTACGGAAGACATTGTCAAAGCCATTCAAGAAGCGAACGCTGAAAAGTTGCTCATCCTTCCGAACAATGGAAACATTGTGATGGCTGCGGAACAAGCAGCTACAGTAGTTGATGAAGACGTAGCAGTGGTGAAAACGAAAACGGTTCCACAAGGGATTTCTGCACTTCTCGCTTTCAATCCCAGCGCTTCTTTAAATGATAACCAATCAGCGATGACAGAAGCAGTCAAGCATGTCAAATCTGGACAAATCACTTTTGCGGTACGTGACACAAGCATTGATGGTATTGATATCAAAAAAGACGATTTCATGGGAATCTTCGATGGGAAGATTGTAACGTCGAAAAGGACTCAAAAAGAGGCGGCCGAGGCGTTGTTATCTGAAATGGTGAGTGAAGAAGATGAAATCATCACTCTCATTTACGGTGAAGATGCTGATGAAAACGAAGCGTCCGCACTTGGTGATTGGATAGAGGATCGATTTCCAGATGCGGAAGTTGAAATTCATCCGGGTAACCAACCAATTTACTCGTATATCATTTCTGTAGAATAAACGCTTTGAATATTCCTACCATGATCAGACGCATTCCTGACAGGGTAGGAATATTCTTTATCTCTATATGCATAGATGGAGGAATTACAAATGAAATATAAAAGCGTTTTCGATATCATCGGACCGATCATGATCGGTCCATCCAGTTCACATACAGCAGGTGCAGCAAGAATCGGGCGGGTAGCTAGATCCTTGTTTGGCCGTAAACCTGAATGGGCACACATTTCCTTCTACGGATCCTTCGCGAAAACGTACCGTGGTCATGGAACGGATGTAGCGATTGTCGGTGGGATCCTCGATTTTGATACGTTTGATCAACGAATAAGTGAATCATTGAAAATCGCCAAACAAGAACAAATTAAAATAAAGATGACAGAAGAAGAAGCGTTGACTGATCATCCGAATACTGCCCGGATCCGTCTTGGAGATAAAGATGGAGATATGGAAGTGGTCGGGATTTCGATCGGCGGCGGAAAAATCGAGATTATTGAGTTGAACGGATTTGAGTTGCGGTTATCTGGAAACCATCCTGCGCTGCTTGTCGTACACAATGATCATTACGGTGCAATTGCTGGCGTAGCCAATCTATTAGCCAAACACCAGATCAATATCGGTCATATGGAAGTTGGAAGGAAAGAGATCGGAAGTGAAGCTTTGATGACGATTGAAGTGGATCAAAACCTTGAAGATGACGTTTTAGCAGATATCGAAAAACTTCCCCACATTATAAAAGCGACACGGATTCATGATTAAACAGAAGGGCGGTATGAGTGATGTTTAGGAATGTCAGTGAGTTAGTGGAACTTGCCGTTTCAAAAAATGTTCCAATTTCTGAAGTGATGATCGAACAAGAAATGGAAGTGACCGGTCGATCGAAGGAATCGGTCATGGAACGTATGGAAAAAAACCTTGATGTCATGGAAAAGGCTGTAGAGCGCGGAATTAAAGAAGGTGTAAAATCACATTCTGGGTTGACTGGCGGTGATGCAGTCCTTCTTCAAAAATATATCGAGAGTGGCAAAAGCCTCGCTGGTACGACGATTTTGGATGCGGTCAGCAAAGCTGTGGCGACTAATGAAGTGAACGCTGCGATGGGAACGATCTGTGCGACGCCTACTGCAGGGTCCGCAGGTGTCGTGCCAGGTACCCTATTTGCCCTTAGAGACAAACTGCAGCCGAACCGTGAACAAATGGTCCGCTATTTATTCACATCTGGTGCATTTGGTTTCGTCGTAGCAAATAATGCGTCGATTTCCGGAGCTGCTGGCGGTTGTCAGGCAGAGGTAGGTTCAGCTACGGGAATGGCTGCAGCAGCAATCGTTGAATTAGCTGGCGGCACCCCTGAGCAATCAGCGGAAGCTATGGCGATTGCGCTTAAAAACATGCTTGGTCTTGTATGTGATCCCGTTGCAGGACTGGTAGAAGTGCCATGTGTAAAAAGGAATGCCATCGGTGCAAGCATCGCGATAACCGCTGCAGATATGTCACTTGCTGGAATCACGAGCCGTATTCCTTGCGATGAAGTGATTGATGCGATGTATAAGATCGGGGAATCGATGCCGACCGCCCTTAAGGAGACGGCGCAAGGAGGATTGGCGGCTACTCCGACAGGTCGGGAACTTGAAGCGAAAATTTATGGAGTACCGTTAAAGAAAAAGTGATGGAGTTGTCGATACCAGTGACACAAGTTAAAGGAATCGGAGAAGCACGGGCAGAAGAATTGGCTGATTTGAAAGTGTATACCGTCAACGATCTTCTCATGTACTTTCCCTACCGTTATGAAGACTTCCAGGTGAAGGATTTGACGGAACTGAAACATGATGAAAAAGCAACAATAGAAGGGAAGGTTCATAGTGAGCCTTCTCTCCGTTATTTTGGTCGGAAGAAATCTAGACTGACCGTGAAAGTGCTCGTAGGGAAATATCTTGTAACGGCTGTGTTTTTCAACAGGGCTTTTTTGAAGAAACAACTTTCAATCGGACAACCTGTCACAATAACAGGAAAATGGGATCAGCACAGGTTGACGATCACAGCGCAGCATGTGACGTTCGGGCATCAAGAATCTGACGAGACGATTGAGCCGGTCTATTCGACTAAAGGAGATTGGACCGTCAAGAAAATCCGAAAAGTCATCCAGCTTTGTCTACAACAATACCTTGGTTCCGTCAAGAATATTTTACCGGAGAATTTGAGGAAGCAATACAAACTTATCGAACGCAAAGAGGCGATCCAATGGATCCATGTTCCTGCCACCCATGAGCACTTGAAGCATGCACGACGGTACTTCGTCTATGAAGAACTGCTACGATTCCAATTGAAAATGCAGTGGTGGCGGAAACAGGAGAAAGAAAAATCCGATGGTCAAGAGAGGTTTTTCAATGAGGCTGAAATCGACCGTTTCATAACTGCATTGCCTTTTCCATTGACAGGTGCACAAAAGCGTGTGGTCGATGAAATCTTAAAAGATTTAAGATCCCCTTATCGGATGAACCGTCTGCTTCAAGGGGATGTAGGATCTGGTAAGACCATAGTGGCGGGCATAAGTATGTATGCCCTCGCAACATTGAACATGCAATCAGCCTTGATGGTCCCGACTGAAATTCTTGCTGAACAGCACTATGAATCGATGAGCCAACTATTCAATAAGTTTGAAATCAAAGTGGAGTTGCTGACAAGCTCGATTAAAGGGAATCGTCGCAACGAGATTCTGGAGCGGGTCAAAAATGGGGAAACGGATATCCTTATCGGCACACATGCCCTGATCCAGGATGAAGTCCAATTTGATGATCTTGGTTTGGTGATCACGGATGAACAGCACCGGTTCGGAGTGGAACAGAGGAAAGTGCTCCGGCAAAAAGGGATTACTCCTGATGTCCTCTTCATGACCGCTACTCCTATTCCAAGGACACTGGCGATATCGGCCTTTGGTGATATGGATGTTTCAACAATCGATGAGATGCCTGCCGGGCGAAAACCGATTGAAACCTATTGGGCGAAGCATGGGATGCTTGATCGTGTTCTTGGATTCATTGAAAAGGAATTGGAGAGAGGTCGACAAGCCTATGTGATTTGTCCGCTGATCGAAGAATCGGATAAGCTCGACTTCCAGAATGCCGTCGATGTTCATGCTCAGCTGGTCAACTATTATACTAACTTCAAAGTGGGATTGATGCATGGACGGTTACGATTTGATGAAAAAGAAGAGATTATGGCTAAGTTTAGTAGAAATGAAGTTCAAATTCTTGTTTCGACGACAGTAGTTGAAGTGGGTGTTAACGTCCCGAACGCAACAGTCATGGTCGTTTATGATGCAGAGAGGTTCGGTTTGTCACAATTGCATCAATTACGGGGAAGAGTAGGAAGAGGAGATGCGCAATCCTACTGTATCCTTATCGCTGATCCGAAATCCGATGTCGGGAAAGAACGGATGCAGATCATGACAGAAACTAATGACGGTTTCGAATTATCTCAGAGGGACCTTGAACTACGCGGACCTGGTGACTTTTTTGGCAAAAAGCAAAGCGGTTTGCCCGACTTCAAAGTTGCCGACCTTGTCCATGACTATCGGGCTTTGGAAGTTGCAAGGAACGATGCTGCAAAAATGGTAAACTCTGAAGGTTTTTGGATAGAACCAGGCTATGAAGCTCTAAGAAATTGGCTGATGGAACAGGTAGATGCCTGGGAGGATCTTGATTAACTCACTATTCCTTGAAAAGAATGACCAATCAATATATACTACTATTAGTACCTACTCATAAGAGTAAGGGATGGTGAAGGAAATGAAGAGAAATAAAAAAGAACGTCAACAAATGTTGAAAGAGACGATTCTTATAAATCCATTCATAACAGATGAGGACTTAGCAGATCAATACCAGGTAAGTGTACAAACAATACGACTTGATCGTTTGGAGCTTTCGATACCGGAACTTCGTGAAAGGATCAAAAACGTCGCCCGGCAACAGCTGGATGAAGTGAAGGCACTTTCGATTGAAGATGTTATTGGTGAAATCATTGACCTGCAACTGGATGAATCTGCGATTTCAATCTTGGATATCAAGAAAGAGCATGTTTTTTCTAGACATAATATCGCAAGGGGACATCATTTGTTTGCACAGGCAAACTCCCTTGCCGTTGCAATCATAAATGATGAAATGGCATTGACCGAAAAATCCGACCTGCGATTTACAAGGCAGGTCAAAGTTGGTGAGCGAGTCGTTGCAAAAGCGAATGTGGTCGAACATCAAAATGATCGCTCTATTGTACAAGTGAAGAGCTACGTTGAACAGGAACTTGTGTTTGAAGGTGTATTCACCATGTTTCGCTCGAACACTCGAACAGAAGCAAGAAAGAAAGGACGTAAATCATAAATGAGGATTGCTATTGATGCAATGGGCGGTGACAATGCTCCTGAACAGCTTGTTCTAGGTGCCATTGAAGCTGTCAATCAGTATACCGATCTTGAGGTGACTCTAGTCGGTGATGAAAACGAAATCAAAAAATATTTGACCGGATCCCACCGGATTTCAATTCTACATACAACCGAAAAGATCACAAGTGATGAGGAACCAGTAAGGGCAGTCAGGAGAAAGAAACAAGCTTCCATGGTATTATCTGCGGTCGAAGTAAAAGAAGGCAAAGCCGATGCCTGTATCTCGGCAGGAAATACGGGTGCATTGATGACGACCGGATTGTTCTATGTCGGGCGTATCCCAGGAATCGATCGCCCGGCCTTATCACCTACGTTACCAACCCTGGATGGTCAGGGATTCGTCCTGCTGGATGTGGGATCGAATATGGATGCAAAACCAGATCATATTTTTCAATATGCATTGATGGGTAGTGTATACAGCCAAAAAGTGCGGGGCATCGGGAAGCCGCGTGTCGGACTTTTGAATGTCGGGACAGAAGATGGAAAGGGAAACGAATTGTCTAAACAGACTTTTCAATTGTTGAAAGAAACAGATCTCGTCCATTTTGTCGGTAATGTAGAATCACGTGATCTTTTGGAAGGTGTTGCTGACGTTGTTGTCTGTGATGGTTTTTCGGGTAATCTCGTTCTGAAAACCATCGAAGGTACTGCAATGTCAATGTTCAAGATGCTAAAGGAACAGCTGACGAGTTCAGTGAAAAGTAAATTGGCTGCTGCTGTTTTGAAACCAGAATTCAAATTGATAAAGGAAAAACTTGACTACAGCGAATACGGTGGAGCGGCGTTATTCGGTCTCCGTGCTCCTGTAATTAAAGCGCATGGCTCTTCCGATGCAAATGCAGTGCTGAATGCGATACGCCAAGCACGGCATATGGTTGAATATGATATGGTAACAATCATTACTGAAAAAGCAGCTCGACTAGAAGGGAAGGGATGACAAATGGGGAAAGTCGCATTTATTTTTCCGGGACAAGGTTCTCAACAAGTTGGAATGGGACAAGATTTTGTAAAACAGAACGAACAATCTGCTGCAGTCTTCAAACAGGCTGACGATCGATTAGAATACTCGCTGTCTTCGATCATCGCAAATGGTCCTGAAGAAACACTGACACGGACCGAGAATACTCAACCGGCTTTATTGACGACCAGTATTGCGATTTTGAAAGCTTTAGAAGATTATGAAATACGTCCGGACTACACTGCAGGTCATAGCCTGGGGGAATATACAGCTCTAGTAGCTTCGAAAGCGTTGAGTTTTGAAGACGCCGTATATGCCGTTCGAAGACGCGGTATGTTCATGGAAGAAGCAGTACCTGCAGGTGAAGGCGCAATGGCTGCAGTCCTCGGCATGGAGGCGGATCAACTGGAAAAAATCACAACTCGTATAACAGCTGATGGAGATTCTGTGCAATTGGCAAATCTTAATTGCCCGGGACAAATTGTCATCTCCGGTTCCAAGACAGGGGTAGAAAAAGCTTCTGAAGCAGCGAAAGAAGAAGGCGCGAAGAGAATCATCCCTCTGCAAGTGAGCGGCCCGTTCCATTCGGAATTGATGAAACCTGCTGCTGAAAAAATGGGTGACATCCTGGATGAATTGACGATTGCAGATGCTGACATACCGGTTGTAGCGAATGTAACGGCTGAGCCTGTAACTGAAGCTAGTGAGATTCGATCGAAACTGATTGAGCAAATCTACTCACCGGTACGGTGGGAAGAAACAGTCCGTTATTTGTTGGATGAAGGAGTGGATACGTTCATCGAAATCGGACCAGGGAAAGTTTTGTCTGGTCTTGTGAAAAAGGTGCATCGACGAGCGACCACGATTGCGATATCAGACCCGGAATCGTTGGAAGCGGCTGTAAAGAAACTTAAGGAGGTATGATTTGATGCTTACTGGTAAAACTGCCTTAGTAACTGGGGCTTCTAGAGGGATCGGCCGAGCGATAGCAATTGAACTTGCAAAGCAGGGGGCCTCGGTTGCAGTGAATTATTCAGGAAGTGAAGAGAAGGCAAGAAAAGTAGTAGAAGAAATTCAAGAAAACGGTGGACAAGCTTTTGCCATCCAATCAGATGTTTCCAGCATGGATTCCGTAACCGCTATGATCAAAGAAGTAGTCTCCACTTATGGCTCTCTCGATATCCTTGTCAATAACGCTGGGATCACGCGAGACAACCTCTTGATGAGAATGAAAGAAGAAGAGTGGGATGAAGTCATCAACACGAACTTGAAAGGTGTCTTCAACTGTACAAAAGCCGTGACACGTCAAATGATGAAACAACGTTCAGGTCGTATCATCAACATGGCATCAGTCGTTGGTGTAGCTGGAAATCCTGGACAAGCAAACTATGTCGCAGCAAAAGCCGGTGTCATCGGTCTGACAAAAACGACTGCAAAAGAACTGTCCAGCCGAGGAATCACAGTTAACGCTGTCGCTCCAGGTTTCATCGAAACAGATATGACAGACGCCCTCGAAGGAAGCGTCAAGGATGAAATGCTCAAGCAAATTCCACTCGCACGTCTAGGACGGCCAGAAGACATCGCAGCAGCTGTAAAGTTCCTGGCTAGTGAAGAGAGTGGGTATATTACGGGGCAGACTATTCATGTCGATGGAGGCATGGTAATGTAGTGAAAGGATAGTTCAGAATTCCGGGAAACAGTTCCGTCGAACTTCTTCGTTACGTCACTACTCAGGTCCTCACGTATTATTAAATACGCTCCGGCCAATCGTAGTATCCGTGCCTCGAATTTCTCGGTCCTGTTTGTCCTCATTCTGAACTTGGATTGAAGCGATGCTTAGAATGTATCCAAATATTAAACGTCGAATTTTCGACGCACAGGACGTGCTAGTACTGCCGTTGTCACAGGACGTGACGCTTTTAGGCAGTGAGCGTTACTCGGTTTTACCGGTCCTCCGACGTACAGGATATACTAGGACCGGCGTTGTCACAGGACGTGACGGTTTTAGCCGGTATCCTTTTCCGGTCCTCAAAACCTTCGTGCCTTGAACTTCTCGTTTCTAATTCGTCTGCATTTTAAGCTTATATAAAAGGTTCAGAATTCCGGGAAACAGCTCTACGATGACTTTCATTAAGTGAAGGTCGCGACATTCTTACGGAACCTGCGTGCCAGGTGAACCCAAAGGGAGCTATGTTTTCAGTTAACGGACACCAGAGCCGCTATTTGTGACAAAATCGGTGTTTCTGGCTTGTTAACGGACACCAGAGCCGTTATTTGTAAAAAAAAGCAGCTGATCTGCTATGATATTTGCGAAATAACGTCCCTGGTGTCCGTTAGGAATCTAAAACTCTGTTGTTTTGGTGAAATAAGGTCTCCTGTGTCCGCTAACGGGTAAGTGCAGCTTGATTTAAACGAGGAACGAGCGAGGAGGCTTGCATTTCACAAACGATCACCAGCGAAAAGGGCGGGATCTTTGCAGTGATCATTAGTGGAAAAGAACCAGGCTAAGGTTTTTATATCATCTTGTATATCTGAGATTTACTAGATGATATACATCTCGTATAATACTTGAGAGGAGGTGAACGGACATGGCAGACATTCAAGATCGTATTACGAAAATCATCGTTGACCGTTTAGGGGTTGATGAGGAAGAAGTGAAACTTGAATCTTCATTTAAAGAGGACCTGGGAGCGGATTCTTTAGACGTTGTTGAACTTGTTATGGAACTTGAAGATGAGTTCGACATGGAGATTTCTGACGAAGATGCTGAAAAAATTGCTACTGTTGGCGATGTAGTTGATTACATAAACAGCCATCAATAGTATTTTTGTAAGTCCCGCGTCAACACTTGATTGCGGGGCTTTGTTTTATTAAACTTAATTGTGTATAAGCAAGATTAGGATTATGGAGGTCACAATGTCCAACCGTACATCATCAAAGAAATATTCACGATCAAAGCGCAGACCTTTCACTAAGGAAGAGCTTTCTTTACGTTTTAAGCCTTTCCAGGAAAAAATCGATATCCATTTCGAAAATGAAAGATTACTCTTCCAAGCATTCACTCATTCATCGTATGTGAATGAGCATCGTAAACGTCCAAGTGATGATAACGAACGCCTTGAATTTTTAGGAGATGCGGTATTAGAACTGACGATTTCTCAGTATTTGTACAAGAAGTATCACAATATGTCCGAAGGTGAATTGACGAAATTACGTGCAGCAATCGTATGTGAACCATCCTTGGTGACATTTGCACTTCAATTGAATTTCGGAGATCTTGTATTACTAGGTAAAGGTGAAGAAAATACAGGAGGAAGAACACGTCCTGCCTTGTTAGCGGACGTATTCGAAGCTTTCATTGGAGCTCTTTATCTTGATCAAGGATTGGAAGTTGTCGAACAGTTCTTAATCAAATTCGTCTATCCAAAAATTAATGAAGGTGCTTTTTCCCATGTGATGGATTTCAAAAGTCAGCTCCAAGAATTCATCCAAAGAGAAAACCGAGGAACGCTCTTATACAGGATTGTTCAGGAGACTGGACCTGCACATAACAGGGAGTTCACCTCTGAAGTTTATTTAAGCAGTGAACGACTGGGAATCGGACATGGGCGTTCCAAAAAGGAAGCCGAACAGCATGCTGCCAGAGAAGCTCTTCAATATTTGAACAAAAAATAAGAAAAGGGGCTGTCCCATAAGTGTTTGACACTTTTCAGCGGGGACAGCCTCTTTGTGCATTTAAAGAAAGTAAAGCGTAACAATAGGTCAGCCTGCCCCTAAGGCTTGGCTTTACTAAGTTTTCTTTAACACGTTTTCTTTAACGACCTGTTCACTTTTTACGGAGCTCGCTAAGTTCTTGGATGATTCCTTCAGTTTCATTGACACTGAAATGGTTTTTCTTCATTACATAATCATAGAGGTCCTTCAATTCATCGTATTGTTCTACATCAAAGTCTTCCGGGCGCATGACTCCTGTATTCACGACTTGCATTTGTTTTTGCATCTGCTCGATCATATACGCTAGATTTTCTTCGTTTCTGTTATTGAGATTCACCAAATCATCCTTTCCTTCAACCATTCTTCATTGTCATTGTAGCATGAATCCACATTAAATGCGGAATTTTACCGCAGTTCTTCTGCCATAACCATCTTTATGATAAAATAAATAAGTATGTATTCAAGTGTAAAAGTTGAAATTTTTGAGAATGATGAATGAGATGAATTTAGTGAAGGGGGAATCACAATGTTCCTCAAAAGATTAGATGTCGTCGGATTCAAGTCCTTTGCTGAACGGATCGGTATTGAGTTTGTACCCGGTGTTACAGCAGTGGTTGGTCCGAATGGAAGTGGAAAAAGCAACATTTCAGATGCGGTGCGTTGGGTTTTAGGTGAACAGTCTGCCAAATCCTTACGAGGAGCAAAGATGGAGGATATCATTTTTGCAGGTAGTGATACACGTAAACCGTTGAATATGGCTGAAGTGACATTGACATTAGATAACGAAGATCAGCATATACCGATTGAATATAATGAAATCAGCATTACAAGGAGAGTCTACCGTTCTGGTGACAGTGAATATCTGATAAATAGACAGCAATGTCGTTTGAAGGATATCATCGACTTGTTCATGGACTCCGGTCTTGGCAGAGAGGCCTACTCAATCATCGGACAAGGTAAGGTTGAAGAAATCTTAAGCAGTAAACCGGAGGATCGTCGGAGAATCTTTGAAGAAGCGGCCGGTGTCCTGAAATATAAGACGCGAAAAATAAAAGCGGAACAGAAACTACGTGAAACTGAAGAGAATCTGAATCGTGTAGAAGACATCCTCCATGAATTGGAGGGGCAGGTCGAACCTTTGAAAATCCAGGCTTCGATTGCACGTGATTACTTGGACAAGAAAAGCGAGCTTGAAGTGATTGAATCTGCCTTATTGGTTCACGAAATAGAAGACTTACATACAAAGTGGGAAACGAAATCCAAAGAAATCGAACAATTCAGAGTTGAAGAGGTTAAACTGCATGGACAGGTTCAGAATAAAGAACTAGAGATCAGCACAATCAGGGATGAATTGACGGCTTTGGATGAATCGATCGATGAACTTCAAGACGTCCTCTTGAATGTGAGTGAAGAGCTCGAAAAACACGAAGGTAAGCGTGAAGTGATGCGTGAACGAAAGAAAAATTACCATCAGAACAAAGAGCAGCTAACGCAGAAAATCACCCAACAAAAGGAAAAGAAAAAATCTCTTGAAGAAACGTTGCAAATTGAACGAGACCAATTACATGAACACCAAAGCAAACTGAAGAACCTTCAAAACGAGCTTAAAGTACAAGAAGAACAACTTGAGCTAGTTGATAAAAACATCGAAGAAGAACTCGAGCAACTGAAAAGTGAATATTTCGATTGCCTCAATGAGCAGACATCGATTAAAAATGAAATCCGATACTTGAGCGAGCAGCTGGATCAGCAGACTTCTAAATCTTCTAGACTCGATGACCGCCATAAACAATACATTGAAGAGCGTGATCGGATAACGCAACGGAAATCAGAATTGAGTGGAAAACTGGAAAATATCCAGACTGAACTCGAAACGCAAATGGACGCGTTCATGAAGCTGAAAACAACAATCGAAAAGGATGAAAAGACGCTGAATGAGAAAGAATCGAAATTGTATAAAGCGTATCAATTCATCCAACAATTCCGCTCGAAAAAAGAAATGCTTGAGGAAATGCAAGAGGATTATAGCGGATTTTTCCATGGTGTCCGTGAAATATTGAAAGAACGAGGTAAGAAACTTCCAGGTATTGAAGGTGCTGTCGCCGAACTGATCACTGTTTCTAAAAATGAAGAAATGGCTATTGAAACAGCACTCGGAGCTGCTACACAGAATGTTGTCGTCCATACAGAGGAAGATGCTCGTAAAGCGATTGGGTTCTTGAAGCAAAAACGACTTGGACGAGCTACATTTTTACCATTGTCTGTCATGAGGAGCCGGAAGCTGTCGGGACAGGAAGAGGGGAAAGTTTCCAATCATTCTGCTTATATCGGGATTGCTTCCAATCTTGTCAGTTATGAGGAAAAGTATCGTAAAGTCATTGAAAACCTCTTAGGCAATGTTGTGATTGCCAAAAACTTGGAGGGTGCCAATGCATTAGCGAAACTCCTCAATCACCGTTACAGGATCGTGACATTAGAAGGGGACATCGTCAATCCAGGAGGATCGATGTCAGGTGGTAGTCTGAAACAAAAGAATACGTCCTTATTATCCAGGCAGCGCGAATTGGAATCTATTTCAGAAAAGCTTGCCACTATGGAAACGCAGACCGAACAGCTTGAAAAAGATGTTAAGCAAGAGAAGAAAAACTTGCTCAGTCAGAAAGAAAACCTTGAAAACTTGCGTGAAACTGGAGAAAACAAACGCCTGGAAGAACAACAGTTGAAGGGCGAACTTAGAGAAATTGAACTTGAAGCGAAAAACATCAATGAACATTTATCGTTATACGACCGTGAAAAAGGAACGTATGACTCTGAAAAGGACACGATGGAAAAAAGGGTAGCCAGTTTGCAAGAGTCCTTGAAAGCGTCTGTGACAAAGGCATCTGATCTCGAACAAGACGTGGAAAAATTATCGAATCAAAAGAAAAACCAACAAACAACGAAGGATGATTTGAAGGAAGAGATTACTTCATTGAAAGTGAAGCTTGCACAATCAGAAGAACAATTTTCAAACTCGAACAGTACCGTCCAACGATTACAAAATGAATTTGATGAAACATTGAAGATCATGAGTGAGGCAGAAGAAGAATTTTGGTTGCTTGAAGAAGCAGTCAATACGAGTACTTCAGATGAAGAGGCATTGGATGAGAAGATCATCCAGCATCGAAAGGATAAAGATTCGACAGTCCAACTAATCGGCGATCGGCGGAAAGAGCGCAGTCAACGTCAAGAAAAAGTAGAAGAGCAGGAACTGCAGCTTAAAGAATTCAAGCGGCTTCATCAGCAGATTTCCGATGGGATCCATCAAGAAGAACTGCGTCTAAACCGATTAGATGTAGAGCTGGAGAACCGTTTGAACCATCTGAGTGAAGAGTATCAACTTTCCTATGAACGAGCTAAGGAAAAATACAGCCTGGAAATGACGCCAGACGAAGCCCGTACGAAAGTAAAGCTTATCAAACGTGCCATCGATGAACTCGGTACAGTCAACCTGGGAGCGATCGATGAGTACGAGCGGGTGTCAGAACGTTATAATTTCTTGGTCGAGCAGCGTGATGACTTGAATGAAGCAAAATCTACCCTTTATGGAATCATTACAGAAATGGATGAAGAAATGACGAAGAGGTTCAAAGAATCCTTCTTCGGTATCCGTGAACATTTCCGTGAAATTTTTCGAGAGTTGTTCGGCGGTGGAAGAGCTGACCTTGAATTGACAGACCCGGATGATCTATTGAATACAGGGGTCAATATTCTTGCTCAGCCTCCAGGTAAAAAGCTTCAACATCTTGCCCTGTTATCTGGCGGCGAACGAGCATTGACAGCCATTGCTTTATTATTCGGAATTCTGAAAGTAAGGCCGGTTCCATTTTGTATCCTCGATGAGGTTGAAGCCGCACTCGACGAAGCTAATGTAAGCCGTTTTGCAAAATTTTTACGTGCATTCAGTGAACAGACGCAATTCATCGTCGTAACCCACCGGAAGGGTACGATGGAAGAAGCAGACGTCCTTTATGGAGTAACCATGCAGGAATCTGGCGTATCGAACCTTGTATCAGTCAAATTGGAAGAAACAAAAGAACTTGTGACGACATAGTAATGAGGTGGAACATATGAGTTTTTTTAAACGTTTGAAAGATAAGCTGACTACACAAAGTGATACGGTTACTGAAAAGTTCAAGGATGGTTTGGAGAAAACGAGAACGTCCTTTTCAACCCGTGTCAACGATCTTGTGAAGAATTATCGTAAAGTAGATGAAGAGTTTTTTGAAGAACTGGAAGAGATCCTTATTGAAGCGGATGTCGGTGTAGCGACTGTCATGGATCTGATCGACGATTTGAAAGATGTCGCCCGGACTCGGAACATCAAAGAGACTGAAGAACTTCAAGTCGTCATCTCAGAAAAATTGGCTGAACTGCTCGATAAAGGAGAAGAGAGTACGAAGCTTAACATCCAGGATGGTGAATTGACCGTCATCTTATTCGTCGGGGTCAATGGTGTAGGGAAGACGACTTCGATCGGAAAACTTGCACATAAACTTAAACAAGAAGGTAAATCTGTACTGATGGCAGCTGGAGACACGTTCCGTGCAGGAGCAATCGATCAGCTCCAAGTATGGGGTGACCGTGTCGGAGTCGATGTCATCAAACACAGTGAAGGTGCTGATCCTGCGGCAGTTGTCTTTGATGCGGTGAAATCCGCGAAATCACGTGGTGTGGATGTTCTTTTGTGTGACACCGCTGGTCGACTTCAGAATAAGGTCAATCTGATGAACGAACTTGAAAAGATCAAGCGCGTCATCGGAAGAGAGCTACCTGGCGCCCCGCACGAGGTTTTACTCGTCGTCGATGCTACAACTGGCCAGAACGCAATGAATCAGGCAAAGACCTTCAGTCAAGCAACAGATGTCACCGGAATCGTGTTGACGAAGCTTGATGGAACTGCGAAGGGCGGTATCGTACTCGCCATCCGCCATGAACTTGAAATCCCGGTCAAGTTTGTTGGACTTGGAGAAAAAGTGGAAGACCTATATGAATTTGACGCTGATCAATTTGTCTACGGACTGTTTTCCAACATACTGCCAGATGTGACCCAAGACGAATCAGCAGATCGATTTTGACTTTATAAAATAGGTTTTCGAGATCTTGCGGACACCAGTATTTCATTGAAAGCAAGGTCAATCACATTATTTTGTCACATATACCGGCACAGATGCCTGGACAACTTCATACTGGCCCCAACAAACGCTTCTGCCGAAGCGTTTGTTTCATGTAAATCTCCGTGAGCCACCCGTGCTAGCCACGTGCCAGGCACCAAACGAGAAACCTTTTGCCGCAACAGGTCGAAAAAGGTGCCAGGCACCAAACAAGAAGCCTTGTGCCGCAACGGATTGAAAAAGGTACCAGGCACCAAACGAAAAGCCTTGTGCCGCAACGGATTGAAAAAGGTGCCAGGCACCAAACGAGAAGCCTTGTGCCGCAACAGGTCGAAAAAGGTGCCAGGCACCAAACCAAAACCTATGTCCCCCAACGGTTTCAAAATGGTGCCTGGTACAGTAACCCATGTTAAGAAAAAAACTTGACAAAGGTTTCTATGGGGTGTAGTATGATTAATCGTAAAGGCATTTCGCTTAACAAGGAGTGGATTGAGTGCTTGATAAAACGATGCGAGTCAATTTACTGTTTGATTTTTACCATGCTCTTTTAACTCCGAAACAGCGGAATTATATGGCCCTTTATTATCTCGATGATCTTTCCCTTGGAGAGATTGCAGAGCAATATGAAGTGAGCCGCCAAGCAGTTTATGACAATATCAAACGAACAGAATCAATGCTCGAAGAATACGAAGAAAAGCTTGAACTTCTCGGAAAGTATCAGACCAGACAGCAGCTTTTGAGTGAATTACGTCAACAAGTTGCTGAGCAAAAAGATGAAAAAGAGTTGCTCGATACGATCGATCGTGTCGAGAAATTGGATTAGGAGGCGGCATTCTATGGCATTTGAAGGTTTAGCCGACCGACTTCAACAAACACTTCAGAAGGTTCGCGGAAAAGGTAAAGTCACCGAAGCGGACGTTAAAGTCATGATGCGAGAGGTTCGACTGGCGTTATTAGAGGCTGACGTAAACTTCAAGGTTGTTAAGCAATTCGTTGCAAAGGTCAAAGAAAGAGCGATCGGACAAGAAGTCCTTGAAAGTCTTACACCTGGTCAACAAGTCGTCAAAGTAGTCAATGAAGAATTGACAGCGTTGATGGGTGGAGAGCAAAGCAAGCTTGCGGTTGCCAGCAAACCACCGACAGTCGTGATGATGGTGGGACTTCAAGGTGCAGGTAAGACGACGACAACCGGTAAACTGGCTAATCATCTCAGGAAGAAGAATAACCGGAAACCGTTACTTGTCGCGGCCGACGTTTACAGACCGGCGGCAATCAATCAATTGCAGACGCTAGGGAAACAACTCAGTATGCCTGTATTCGATCTTGGTACAGATACAAGCCCCGTGGAAATCGCGAAGCAAGGGATTGCGAAAGCGAAAGAAGAGCATCACGATTATGTGATCATCGATACAGCGGGTCGACTGCATATAGATGAAGATCTGATGGATGAGCTGACTCAAATCAAAGAGCTTGCAAATCCAGATGAAATCCTGTTGGTTGTAGATGCGATGACTGGTCAAGATGCAGTCAATGTCGCTGATAGCTTCAACGACCAGCTCGGTCTCACGGGTGTTGTCCTTACGAAACTAGATGGTGATACACGTGGTGGGGCAGCCTTATCAATCAGATCTGTAACCGAGACACCGATCAAGTTCGTCGGTATGGGTGAAAAGCTGGATGCGCTGGAGCCTTTCCATCCCGAACGTATGGCTTCAAGGATTTTAGGTATGGGAGATGTTCTTTCTCTCATTGAAAAAGCCCAAACGAATGTGGATGAAAAGAAAGCGAAAGAGCTTGAAGAAAAAATGCGGACGATGAGCTTTACATTCGACGATTTTCTTGAACAGCTTACCCAGGTACGAAGTATGGGCCCACTTGATGAACTACTTGGCATGTTACCGGGTTCCGGACAGATGAAGCAGTTGAAGAACGTCAAGGTTGACGAAAAACAGCTCAATCATGTTGAAGCAATCATCCAATCGATGACGAAGGGTGAAAAGCAACAGCCTGAAACAATCAACGCAAGTCGAAAGAAACGTATCGCAAAAGGAAGCGGTCGTTCCGTTCAAGAGGTGAACAGGCTCTTGAAACAGTTCGAGGACATGAAGAAGATGATGAAACAAATGTCCAATATGCAAAAAGGTAAGAAAAAAGGTGGAATGGGCGGTATGAAATTCCCATTCATGTAAAAAGATTTCACCGGTACTCGATACCGTGAAAATAAACATTCATAAAAAATTTTAGGAGGAATTATAGATATGGCAGTAAAAATTCGTTTAAAGCGTATGGGAGCAAAAAAATCTCCATTTTATCGTTTGGTAGTAGCAGATTCTCGTTCACCTCGTGATGGACGTTTCATTGAAGAAATCGGATACTACAACCCAATTGCACAACCAGTTGATGTGAAAATCGACGAAGAGAAAGCTCTTGACTGGATGTTGAAAGGTGCAAAGCCTTCTGACACAGTACGTAACCTTTTCTCTGATGCTGGTCTCATGGAAAAGCTACACAATGCTAAAAACCAAAAATAAGTAGGGTGGGATTGATATGGAAGAGTTAATCGAAACGATTGTTAAGGCTCTTGTCGATCACCCAGAAGATGTGCGCATAGAAGAGGTTGAAACGAGCAGTACAGTCACTTATCAACTCACTGTTCATAGTGAGGACATGGGTAAAGTGATTGGAAAGCAAGGTCGGATTGCCAAGGCGATTCGAACCGTGATCAATGCTGCTGGTACCAATGAGCGTAAAAAGATAAATTTAGAGATTGTTTGATTCAAGTGAGAGGTGGGGGCAGCCCCGCCTCTTCTTTTACACTGTAAAAAAGATGTTAAAATAGAGGACAACTATTCCGTTATCTTTGACATAATGGCTTGTTTTCAAAAAATAGAGGACAACTGTTCCGCTATTTCGGTTAAACACTTTGATTTTTTCGCGTTTCAGGCAGATAAGGTTACTGGTGTCCTCTAATTTTCTAAAGATGGTGAATTTGGAACGTATAAGGTCTCTGGTGTCTACTAATTTGGTCAGTGAAAAATCTTCTTACCCCGGAAGGTGCATAGCCAATGCCATAGGTTTGGCTTTGCCAGGTTGGCTGGAAATTTCACGACCAAGGGGCGAATATATGTTTTTTGATTGAATCATGATAGTAGGAAATAAGTTATTCGGGGGAAAAATGATGAGCGAATGGTTTAATGTAGGGAAAATCGTCAACACACATGGAATCAGGGGTGAGGTGAGAGTCATTACCCGTTCAGATTTTGCAGATGAGCGATATGAGGAGGGTTCGAAGCTCTATCTATTTCAACATGGGAAAACAGAGCCTGTTCCCTTGGTAGTCCGCTCCCATCGTAAGCATAAACAATTCGACCTTGTCTCATTTGAAGGCTATCCATCCATTAATGAAGTCCAACCTTTGCGAGATGGTATATTGAAGGTCCATAAAGAACAACTGGAAGATCTGCCTGAAGGTGAATTCTATTATTATGAAATCATCGGATGCGAGGTTAAGACAAAAACTGGGGATCACATCGGTAAAGTGAAAGACATTCTATCTCCAGGTGCGAACGATGTCTGGGTCGTCTATTCAGATGAAACGAAGAAAGAAGTTTTGATTCCATATATAGATCAAGTTGTAAAAGAAGTGGATGTTGTCGAAAAACAAATTTTGATTGAACCGATGGAAGGGCTATTAGAATGAAAATAGATATTTTAACCCTTTTTCCCGAAATGTTTGATGGAGTCTTGAATAGTTCCATTTTGAAAAAAGCTCAAGAAAAAGAAGCAGTGACCTATTCAGTCATCGATTTCAGGGAGTACACGACGAACAAACACCGAAAAGTCGACGATTACCCGTATGGCGGTGGTGCAGGGATGGTATTGACTCCGCAGCCCTTGTTCGATGCAGTTGACGAGCTTAAAAGTGGAGAGGAAACTGCCCCCAGGGTCATTCTGATGTGTCCACAGGGAGAACGTTTGACGCAGCAAAAGGCGGAAGAACTATCACAAGAAGATCATTTGATTTTCATCTGCGGTCATTATGAAGGATATGATGAGCGTATACGGGAGCATCTAGTCACTGATGAAATTTCGATTGGGGATTATGTTCTTACCGGGGGAGAACTCGCTGCAATGGTAGTGATCGATAGTGTTTCAAGACTTTTACCCGAAGTGCTTGGCAATGAAGAATCTTCTAAGTTGGATTCATACTCTTCCGGACTTCTTGAACATCCCCATTACACTCGGCCTGCAGACTTCCGGGGAATGAAAGTACCTGAAGTTCTTCTTTCTGGAGACCATGCGAAAATCCAAAAGTGGCGGGACCAGGAATCGTTGAAAAGGACGTTCTTAAGGCGTCCTGATTTGATCGATATGATGGATTTGAGTGATGAAGACAGAATCTTATTGGAAAAGATAAAAAAAGAAACAGATTCATAAACAATGTCTCTTCAATATATTGCGTCATCACTACGTTTATGCTAAGATATTCTTTGTGGCTTATGCCGCTTGATTACGATGTTCCGCTGTTATGATGGAAAAGCATAGACAAGAACATTTGTAAGGAAGGAGGAAATACCATGCAACAACTACTTAATGATATTACAAAAGAGCAGTTGAAAACAGATTTGCCAGAATTCCGTGCAGGAGATACTGTCCGTATCGACGTTAAAGTTGTCGAAGGAACACGTGAACGTATCCAGGTATTCGAAGGTGTTGTAATTAAACGCCGTGGATCTGGAATCAGCGAAACATTCACTGTTCGTAAAATTTCTTATGGCGTTGGAGTTGAGCGTGCTTTCCCAGTACACTCACCAAAAATCGCTAAGATTCAAGTTGTACGTCACGGTAAAGTACGTCGTGCTAAGCTTTATTATCTACGTGCACTACGTGGAAAAGCAGCACGTATCAAAGAAATTCGCAGATAATGACGCACACCCGTGCGAAAAGGAGCTTGGAAACAAGCTCCTTTTTACATTCCTTAATATGTTAGGATGAATCACGGTGCGGAAAGCGAGAATATTTCCACGCTATAACAATAGAAACGAATGAATCTTTCACACTGACAGATGATTGTTTTAACCATTTCGAATATAATGAAGTATAGATAAATGGTAAATAGAAAACTGGGGTGGAGAAATGGCAAAGCGCAAAAGTGAATCTTGGGAATGGCTGAAAGCACTTGTTATTGCATTAGTGATTGCAGCAGGTATCCGTTACTTCTTATTTGCACCAATTGTTGTAGATGGAGAGTCAATGATGCCGACACTTCATAATGGAGATCGAATGATCGTCAATAAATTCAGTTATGAGGTAGGGAACCCTCACCGGTTCGATATCGTTGTGTTCCATGCTCCTGAAGGAAAAGACTATATAAAAAGGATAATCGGTCTTCCAGGGGATAAAATCGAGTATAAAGATGACACACTATACGTGAATGGCAAAGAAGTTCCTGAGCCATACTTGAATGAATATAAACAAGGTCTTTCAGGAGGCAATCTGACCTATAATTTCGATTTAAGTGATGAAATCGGAACCCAGACTGTTCCGAAAGGACATGTATTCGTACTGGGAGATAACAGACAACATAGTAAAGACAGCCGGAACATCGGCGCAATTCCAATGGATGAGATCATTGGTAAAGCGAATGTGATTTTTTGGCCGGTTGCACATTTTGAAGTGCTAAAGTAGGTGAAATAAATGCAAATCCAATGGTTCCCTGGTCATATGGCCAAAGCAAGACGCGAAATTACAGAAAAGCTGAAGATGATCGATGTCGTATTCGAACTTGTTGATGCACGAATCCCATTGTCTTCGCGGAATCCTATGATTGATGAGATTGTTGAACATAAACCCAGGCTGGTCCTGCTGAATAAGACCGATATGGCGGATCGTGCTATCACCAAAGAATGGGAAAATTATTTTGCCGAACGTAATTTGAAGACTGTCACTGTGAACTCCAAAACAGGCCAGGGATTGGAAAAGATTCCGGGAATTGCTAGAGAGCTGGTAAAGGACAAGCTGGAGAAGATGATTGAAAAGGGCGTGAAGCCTCGGGCAGTCCGAGCCTTAATACTTGGAATACCGAATGTCGGCAAATCGACCCTCATCAACCGACTCGCAAACAAGAAAATTGCGAAAACAGGTGATCGACCTGGAATAACACAAAGACAGCAATGGATCAAAGTTGGAAAAGAACTTGAATTGCTTGATACACCAGGAATATTATGGCCGAAATTCGAAGATCAGACTACGGGTTATCGATTAGCAGTAACTGGGGCTATCAAGGATGACATTCTCGATTTTGGAGACATTGCGTTTTTCGCAGTTCAATATTTGAAGGATTCCTATCCTGAAAAACTGATTGAGCGTTACAAGTTGACCGATACCTCGGCTCCTCCACTTGAAGTCTTTGAAGAGATTGGAAAGAAGAGGGGTTGCCTCCTCAAAGGTGGAGAAGTAGATTTTGAAAAGGCTGCTGAAATCATCTTAAGAGACATCCGTTCTGAGAAGCTTGGACCGATTTCTTTTGAAAGTCCAGCAGACTACGAATAAGACCTGAAACTAGGGGTTGGCTTGATAGGTGCGAAACTATCATGCCACCCCTATCTTTTCATTTAAAGAAAGTTTGAAATACTTCCTTCATATAAGTGCAGCTAATAATATCTACATAAATAATCTTCAAATAAGGAGAAAACGATGGAAAAGAAATCAATTAAGGAGCTTCGGACGTACATCGAACGACATGAGGGAGACCTTGATGAAGTGTTTATTCAACAATTGAAGAATGATTCAAGAAAAGGTGTCCAACAGCTTTATATGAAATTGTGCAAGCGCATGGAACAAGAAAAGGCTCGAATTGATACATATAATCGTATGTCGATGATTGAAAACCATTGTTATTCAAATGGATATCGTTTGATAGCTGGGATTGATGAGGTCGGCCGTGGACCACTTGCTGGGCCAGTCGTCGCGAGTGCGGTCATTTTAGATCCAAAAACACGAATCATTGGACTGAACGACTCGAAAAAACTTTCAGAGCCTGTCCGCGAAGAGTTATATGAAAAAATCATCAGGAATGCTGTGGCAATTGGTGTAGGGGTTGTATCCGCACATGAAATCGACCGGTTGAATATTTATCAAGCTAGTAAAATGGCGATGATGGAGGCGATCGAGGATTTGCCAATTGAACCTGATTACCTATTGATTGATGCAATGGAGCTCCCAATGGATCTTCCACAAGAGAACATCATCAAAGGGGATGCGAAAAGCAACTCAATTGCAGCTGCCTCAATCGTCGCAAAAGTGACGAGGGATAGGTTGATGAAGGAAATGGATCTTAAGTATCCGCAATACTACTTCAAATCGAATGTCGGTTATGGAACGGCGCAACATTTAGAAGCATTAAAAGCATATGGGATCACACCTGAACATCGTAAATCTTTCGCCCCTGTTTCCGAGTTGGAACCAAACAAAAGTTAATGTAATGCCGATATAAAAAAGGAACAGCATACGACGGAGGGTGTTACGTTATGAAGGCAATGCCGATCGAATCTATCATTCGAAATATAGGTCGTTTGAACCCAGTGATAGAATTGAAACCTGGGCAGATTTATTCCGGAAAAGTATTGGCCATGTACCCGAACGATTTAGCCAAGGTACAACTGGCAGGTCAAAAAATGAACGCTCAGCTGTTGACGGGCTTGAGCCGAAACGAAAACTATTGGCTCCAGGTCAAGTCGAGTACAAGTGGCGGATTACCGGTTTTGGAAGTAATAGAGCAAAGCAAGGCGAATCAGTTTCCGGCACAGATTGTCGGTAACCGTAAAATTCAGCCAGCCTTACAAAGGATGATCATCAATCTTTCTGATGAACAACTTCCGATCACGAAGGAATTGATCACTCGTGCTGAAAAATGGTTATCGCAGGTGCCTTCCATAGATAAAGGGATACAAGCTGTTAAAACGATGTTGATCAAAAACTTACCTGTAACAGAAGCTATTTTTAAAGCACTGTACCATGTGCAAGATAGCGGGTCGCTGACCTCGGAACTCCAATCATTACAGCAAAACATAAAAGGGGCAGGGGCATACAGTGGAGTAAGCGCAGTTGAAAAGGCGATTTCCCGTGTTTTGGATGCTACATCACGGAATCCAGCTATAGAGACTTTCAAACAGCTTATACAGTTATACTCTCTGCCGACAACTGCTTCAAGTTCGAAGTTTCAAATTGAAAACATATTCCGGACAATGGATATGAAAATCCCATCAATGATACGAGAATTACATACACAATCAGTTGAAACAAAGATTTCAGATGAAGCATTTTTGAAAGAGTTGAAGATGAATATGTCTGTTCCGAAAAGCGAACTTTATTTACAACAAAAATTAAGTACGATCCCTACGGAACAGTTGAATTGGATACATGAGCAGGTAAATATGAATAAGACACAGAAGCCGTATCTTAATTTAATTGAAATCATCCGTGGACTTGGTTTGACGTTCGAGCATGATTTGATCAATACACAACTTGGACAACTGAAAAATCAGCAACAATTGAAATCTGCACTTCTAGAGTTGTTATCTCAGGATTTACCTGGCAGTATCAAGGATAGGGCTGAAGTGTTGTTACATAGACTTACTGGCCAGCAGCTGCTGTATTCGAGTGAGAACCAATCCATCACCTCTTTATTTTATCAATTTCCTGTTCACTTCAAAGAATGGGAGAGTGATGTAATGATGCGCTGGGATTTGAAAAAAGAATCTTCAGGTGAGGTTGATGAAGATTTCAGCCGTATCCTTTTTTATCTGGATTTAGAATTTCTCAAAGAGACGATCGTTGATATGAATGTACAGAACCGAATCATTTCCGTTAAAATCATCAATGAAAGTGAATTCCTTGAATCTCATATCTCAGAATTGAAACCACAACTGAAAAATGCCATAGAGAAGATTGATTACAAGCTGTCCACAGTGAAAGTCGAGAACCTTTCTGAAGGATCCACGCGATCTTTCCGTTTACAAGATGTGTCCACGCGAGGAGTTGATCTTTTCATATGACGAACCAAGAACGCAAATCAGCTGTAGCCTTGAAATATGATCAATCAGCAAACAATTCACCTAAAGTGGTAGCGAAAGGCAAGGGGGCTACAGCTGAAGAGATTATAGAAACTGCACGGCAGAACCACGTCCCGATTCAAGAAGATATATCCTTAGTCCAATTGCTTTCAAAGCTCGAAATCAACCAGGAAATTCCACCCAACCTCTATCAGGCGGTAGCCGAAGTTTTCGCTTTCGTATATCGGCTGGACCAAGCATCGAAACCTAAAGATTGAACAGGGACTCATAATGAAAGTCAAAACACCACATACTATAGAAAAATAGAGAGGTGGTTGTTTATGAGGAAAAACAAGCTTGAAGTACCAGGATGTGATCAAGCCGTCCAACAATTCCGTGAAGAATTCGCTGAAGAATTCGGAGTTTTTCGACCGGCAGCCGAGCGTGAAAGCATTACGAAGAAAATCGTTGATGAACGGAATAAGAACGAAAACTGTTGAATGAAGCGAATGGCACTTATGTGGATCAGAAATTCACAAAGTGCCTTTTTGTTATTTCTCCTGTGCAAGATCAGTGCTTTTAGCCTTAATTTCGACGTTTCCACCCCAAATTCTTGAAATTCATGAGAAATCAGTCGCAACGGTGGACATGAGAGCGGTTTATTTATACAATAAAAACGGTGTTGCATAGATTAGACACATGATAGGAGGATGGAGAATGAATATCCACGAGTATCAAGGAAAAGAACTCTTGAGAAAGTATGGGGTATCAGTTCCTAATGGAAAGGTTGCATATACGATTAAAGAAGCAGTAGATGCAGCAAAAGAACTCGGTACTGAAATCAATGTAGTTAAAGCTCAGATTCACGCTGGTGGACGTGGGAAAGCCGGCGGTGTTAAAGTTGCTAAAAATCTTGATGAAGTGCGTACATATGCTGAAGAGATTTTAGGCAAAACACTCGTCACCCATCAAACAGGCCCAGAGGGAAAAGAAGTTAAGCGTCTTTTGATTGAAGAGGGCTGTGACATCAAGAAAGAATACTATGTCGGACTTGTATTGGACCGTGCTACTTCCCGTGTCGTCATGATGGCATCTGAAGAAGGCGGTACTGAAATCGAAGAGGTAGCAGAAGAGACACCTGAAAAAATCTTTAAAGAAGTGATCGATCCGGTAGTTGGACTAAGTCCTTACCAGGCTCGCCGCTTAGCTTTCAACATCAATATTCCGAAAGAACTTGTGAATAAAGCAGTCAAGTTCATGATGGGCTTATATACTGTGTTTGTTGAGAAGGATTGCTCAATTGCAGAAATCAATCCTCTCGTTACGACTGGAGATGGAAATGTAATGGCGCTTGATGCGAAATTGAACTTTGATTCAAACGCATTATTCCGTCATAAAGATATTCTTGAATTGCGTGACTTGGATGAAGAAGATCCTAAGGAAATCGAAGCTTCCAAGTATGACCTCAGCTATATCTCCCTGGACGGAAATATCGGTTGCATGGTTAACGGAGCAGGTCTTGCGATGTCAACGATGGATATCATCAAATATTATGGCGGGGACCCTGCGAACTTCCTTGATGTCGGGGGCGGTGCAACAGCAGATAAGGTAACTGAAGCCTTCAAAATCATCTTGTCTGATCAAAATGTAAAAGGAATTTTCGTAAACATTTTCGGTGGAATCATGAAATGTGATGTCATTGCTGAAGGTGTAATCGAAGCTACAAAACAAGTTGGTCTTGAACTTCCTCTAGTCGTACGTCTTGAAGGAACGAACGTAGACCTTGGTAAAAAATTGTTGAATGAATCCGGATTGAATATCACTGCAGCTGAGTCAATGGCTGACGGTGCAGAAAAAATCGTTTCACTAGTGAAGTAGGAAGGTGGGGAAAACTCGATGAGCGTTTATGTTAATAAAGATACGAAAGTAATCGTACAAGGGATCACAGGTTCAACAGCCCTTTTCCATACGAAACAAATGCTTGAATACGGTACCAAAATCGTTGGAGGAGTGACGCCTGGTAAAGGTGGAACAGAAGTTGAAGGAGTTCCTGTATTCAACACAGTTGAAGATGCAGTTAAAGAAACTGGAGCAAATGCTTCTGTCATTTATGTGCCTGCACCATTCGCTGCAGACGCAATCCTTGAAGCGGTAGATGCAGAGCTTGACCTGGCCATCTGTATCACGGAGCACATTCCGGTATTGGACATGGTGAAAGTCAAGCGTTATATGGAAGGGAAGAAGACACGCTTGGTCGGTCCGAACTGTCCTGGTGTCATCACTCCAGATGAGTGTAAAATCGGAATCATGCCTGGCTATATCCACAAAAAAGGCCATGTCGGGGTTGTTTCCCGTTCTGGAACATTGACTTATGAAGCAGTACATCAGCTGTCTCAAGCTGGGGTCGGCCAATCTACAGCAGTAGGTATCGGTGGAGACCCAGTCAATGGTACAGACTTCATCGACGTTCTCAAAGCATTCAATGAGGATGAAGATACTTATGCAGTCATCATGATCGGTGAAATCGGTGGTACTGCTGAAGAAGAAGCTGCAGAGTGGGTTAAAGCGAACATGACGAAGCCTGTTGTTGGATTCATCGGAGGACAAACCGCACCTCCAGGAAAGCGCATGGGACATGCAGGTGCGATCATTTCAGGTGGTAAAGGTACTGCTGAAGAAAAGATCAAGACCATGAATGCATGTGGAATCAAGGTAGCTGAAACACCATCTGTAATGGGAGAAACGTTGATATCTGTATTGAAAGAACAGAATCTATTAGAAGCTTGCACCACACATAGCGAATAATACAACGATGGGGCCGGCCCGAGGAATGGCTTCAGGGATCTTTTGTTAAGAGATGTCTGGGGCTAACGGGACCGGCTCCTGTTTCTTTTTTAACGGGCAAAGAATTCGTCCGCAGTTTTAGATACATAAATGTTGATCCGTTATGATTTACATAAGCGACAGAGTTTGCAAAAACAGCCTTAAAGAAAAACTCGCAACAACCCTGGGGAAAGATAGTCAATCGCAATCAAGATAAGCAGCCCTTTTTTAATTAGCGGACTCCACAGCCGTTATTTGTGAAGTAAGCAGCTGTTTTACTATGATATTTGCGAAATAAGGAGCTTGGTGTCCGTTAGGTTGATAGAAACCAATTGTTCTGTTCAAATAAGGTCTCCTGTGTCCGTTACAGGTAAGTACAACTTGTTTCAGTGAAGAAATTTTCGTAGTTGCAACAACTATGAAATTAACAAAGCAAAAAAATAAAGGTGAATTGCCTATACATATCGAACCAATCGTGAAGAAGATTTTTCCTCAAGTGGATACATTACACAAAAATATAATGATACAAGCCAGTTTATAAAAAGAGGAGATCGTTTCATTGTTAAGTAGAAAGAAAGAACGCCTTTTATTTTTATCTGAGTGCAATGGTTTGGGGAATAAAACATTGTCTAGAATGATTAGGGAAGACAGGACGCTTGAAAAAGTATTTCAAATGAGTAATCATCAATTAAAGACACAGTATCTACTTTCAGAATCGACTGTAATCCAGATAAGAGACAAAACGAAGCAAGAAAAATCTTTGAAGAACTTCCAGAAATACAAGGATGGACACATCGAAGTCATTACCATATTCGATGTGGAGTATCCTTCCTTATTGAAGGAAATTTTCGATCCTCCGCTTGTTCTATATGTGAAAGGGGATACGAGTCTTTTGTATGGAGAAAAAATATTGAGCGTCGTCGGTACAAGAGATGCCTCAATAAACGGTCAGCGCAGCCTCGAGAAAATCATCACTCCCATGATTGAACAAGGCTGGACCATTGTCAGTGGACTGGCGTACGGTATTGATATTTCAGCACATCGTATCACAATGAGATCAAATGGGCGTACGATTGCTGTTCTTGGCAGCGGGTTCAATCATATTTATCCTCGGGACCACACGGATGACGCGCAAAGAATCGCTTCGGAACATCTTTTGATTTCCGAATTCCCACCTGATCGGAAACCGGCAAAGTGGCAGTTTCCGATGAGAAACAGGATTATAAGCGGTCTTTCAAGGGGAACACTGATTGTAGAGGCTCGTGAAAAGAGTGGTTCCTTGATAACAGGTGATCAAGCGCTTCAACAAGGAAGAGAAGTTTTTGCGGTGCCTGGTTCGATATTAGAACCACGCACAATGGGTACACATCACTTGATACAGCAAGGCGCAAAGCTTGCAGCAAGTGCTGAAGATATTATTGAAGAGTTGTCTGACTTTAAATCTTAAGTTTGACAAACCAACATACTATATACAATAATAGGGAAGATTTTAAAATTAGAAAAAGGGGGAGACAGATAGAATTATGGCTGATTACTTAGTAATAGTAGAATCTCCCGCCAAAGCAAAAACGATTGAAAAATATTTAGGAAAAAAATATATCGTAAAAGCTTCAATGGGACATGTACGTGATTTACCGAAAAGCCAAATGGGTGTTGATGTAAATAACGATTTTGAACCTAGATACATTACGATCAGAGGGAAAGGTCCTGTACTGAAAGACCTGAAGTCTGCTGCAAAGAAAGTAAAAAAGATTTTTCTCGCAGCTGACCCCGATCGTGAAGGTGAAGCGATTGCTTGGCATTTGGCCCATAGCCTTGAAATGGACGATACGTCTGATTGTCGGGTTGTGTTCAATGAAATTACGAAACAAGCTATCAAAGACTCATTCAAGAGACCTCGTAAGATCAACATGGATCTTGTGGATGCCCAACAAGCGAGGCGGATTCTAGATCGACTGGTTGGTTATAACATCAGTCCTTTACTATGGAAGAAAGTGAAAAAAGGATTGAGTGCCGGTCGTGTCCAAACTGTTGCATTACGCTTGATCGTCGAACGAGAAAAAGAAATACAGAATTTCAAACCAGAAGAATACTGGAAAATCAAAGCGATATTCGATAAAAATGGTGAACAATTCGAAGCGTCCTTCTTTGAATTGAATGGTGAAAAGGTTGAACTTTCGAATGAAGAAAAAGTGAAGGAAGTCTTGAAACACATCAAAGGGGAATCATTTGATGTCACTTCAGTTCAGAAGAAAGAGCGTAAACGAAATCCAGCCGCTCCATTTACAACTTCTTCATTGCAACAGGAAGCAGCAAGAAAGTTGAATTTCCGTGCAAAAAAAACGATGATGATGGCGCAACAATTATACGAAGGAATCGATATTGGGAAAGAAGGGACAGTAGGTCTCATCACCTATATGAGAACCGATTCCACTCGTGTATCTGATGTAGCCAAAAATGAAGCACGCGATTATATTACAGAACAATATGGATCGAACTTCACGAGTAGCCGATCGACAGGGAAAAAGTCCAATAATGCGCAGGATGCCCACGAAGCTGTACGCCCTACGTCAACTCTACGGGATCCTAAAGCAGTCAAACCGTATTTGAGCCGGGATCAGTATCGTTTATACAAATTGATTTGGGAACGTTTCGTTGCAAGTCAGATGGCACCCGCAATCATGGATACGATGGCGGTCAATCTGGACAATAACGGAGTACGTTTCCGTGCAAACGGTTCAAAAGTGAAATTCCCAGGTTTCATGAAGGTATATGTAGAAGGTAACGATGATAACAAGAAAGATGAAGATAAGATCCTTCCAGACCTTAAAGAGGGTGACTCCGTCAAAACAGAAGAGATTGAACCGAGTCAGCACTTTACACAGCCTCCGCCGAGATATTCAGAGGCAAGATTGGTCAAAACGATGGAGGAACTTGGAATCGGAAGACCATCCACCTACGCACCGACACTCGATACGATTCAACGTCGTGGATATGTGGCTTTAGACGCGAGGAAGTTCGTACCGACTGAACTTGGGGAAATTGTACTGGAGCTGATCCTTGAATTTTTCCCTGAAGTCATTGAGGTCGAGTTCACCGCTGAAATGGAAACGAGTCTCGACCATATCGAGGAAGGTACAGAAGAGTGGAAGAAGATCATTGCCGCCTTTTATAAAGAATTCGAGAAAAAATTGAAGGTTGCAGAGGAAGAAATGAAAGAAGTAGAGATCCAGGACGAACCTGCCGGTGAAAATTGTGAAAAATGCGGCAGCGAGATGGTCTATAAAATGGGTCGATACGGGAAGTTCATGGCTTGCTCGAATTTTCCTGACTGCAGAAACACGAAACCGATCGTCAAAGATATCGGTGTAAAGTGCCCAAAATGTAATGAAGGAAATATCGTTGAGCGAAAGAGTAAAAAGAGGCGTATCTTCTATGGTTGCGATCGATATCCTAAATGTGATTTCGTTTCATGGGATAAGCCGATCAGCAGACCTTGTCCGAAGTGCGAAAGTTTACTTGTCGAAAAGAAAACGAAGAAAAGCAACACGATACAGTGTACGAATTGCGACTACAAAGAGAAACAAAATTAGGGTGATGGAAATTGAAGTTACAAGCAGTTAATGTCGTAGGTGCAGGGCTAGCTGGGAGTGAAGCTGCTTGGCAGTTGGCGAAACGCAGAATTAAAGTCAATCTATATGAAATGAGACCGAAAAGGCAGACACCTGCACATCATACGGATAAATTTGCAGAATTGGTTTGCAGCAACTCACTTCGTTCGAATGCCCTGACTAATGCAGTAGGGGTACTGAAAGAAGAGATGAGACATTTGGATTCTGTCATCATACAAAGTGCAGATGACTGTTCTGTTCCTGCCGGTGGTGCGCTGGCAGTAGATCGCCATGAATTTGCAGCGAAAGTGACAGAACGCGTAAAAGGTCATCCGAATGTGACGGTCTATGAAGAAGAAATCCGCGGAATCCCTGAAGGACCTACGATCATTGCAACAGGTCCATTGACTTCTGAGGATTTATCAAAAGCCTTATTATCACTGACAGGTGAAGAGTATCTTTATTTCTATGATGCTGCAGCACCAATTATTGAAGTGGATAGCATCGATCGTGATAAAGTTTATTTGAAATCCCGATATGACAAAGGGGAAGCCGCATACTTGAATTGTCCGATGACAGAAGAGGAATTCGATCGTTTTTATGAAGCGCTGATTTCAGCCGAAACGGTACCTTTGAAAGAATTTGAAAAGGAAATTTTCTTTGAAGGATGCATGCCAGTTGAGGTGATGGCGAAGCGGGGAAAGAAGACCTTGTTATTCGGGCCAATGAAACCAGTAGGATTAGAAGATCCAAAAACCGGGAAACAACCCTATGCAGTTGTTCAATTACGCCAGGACAACAAGACTGGAACGCTCTATAACATCGTAGGTTTCCAAACCCATATGAAATGGGGTCCGCAGAAGGAAGTCTTAAGACTGATTCCTGGTTTGGAGAATGCGGAAATTGTTCGATATGGTGTCATGCATCGGAATACGTTCATCAATTCGCCAAATTTACTTAAACCGACATACCAGTACAAGGACCGTGATGATTTGTTCTTCGCAGGTCAAATGACAGGTGTGGAAGGTTATGTAGAAAGTGCAGCCTCCGGTTTGATCGCAGGTATCAACGCAGCTCGTTTCGTTCAAGACCAAGAACCAGTTGTTTTCCCACTGGAAACGGCATTGGGCGGGATGGCAGAATATATTACAACTGCCAACCCTGACAACTTCCAGCCGATCAATGCAAATTTCGGATTATTCCCACCGCTTGATAAGAGAATCAAGAATAAGAAGGAACGATACGAAAAGATTGCTGAGAGAGCACTGGGAACAATTCAGAATTTTTTAACAAAAGTGTGAATATATATTGTCAAGGCCTCTAAGTTGTGATACGATTTAGGGGTCTTTATGCTAATTGTTCCACTATTCAGAAAATAATAGGAAGTTGATCGTGTTATGCAAGAAGACATCCGTCTTTTTATCGAATATTTACAAATTGAAAAAAATTGTTCGCAGCATACCGTCACCAATTATCAAGTTGACATCGACGATTTTGTGGAATTCATGAGGCAGCAAGGCTTGGACCAATTTGCTGCTGTTTCTTATGTGCATGTCCGCCACTATCTGACAATATTGCATGAAAAGAAATATGCCAGAAAATCTGTAGCGAGAAAAGTCTCAACATTACGAAGTTTATATCGATTTTTAATCAGAGAAGAACGCTTAGAACAGAATCCTTTTAAAACTGCTAGTCTACCGAGACAAAATAAGCGACTCCCCAAATTCTTTTTCGCAGAAGAACTTGAGGAGTTGTTTAAAGTTTCAGACTTGAACACCCCCTTGGGACAGAGGAATCAAACATTGCTCGAACTTCTTTACGGAACGGGAATTCGAGTCAGTGAATGCTGCGGTCTTACTCTGAAAGACATCGATCTTTCGATTGAAACGATTCTTGTAAGGGGAAAAGGGCGCAAGGAAAGATATGTCCCGATAGGCAGTTATGCAATCGAATCGTTGGACCTTTATTTGAATTCTGGAAGGAAGACATTAATGAAAACGAAAGAGCATGATAAACTCTTCGTGAATTATAAAGGGGATCCTCTGACTGATCGTGGTGTCAGGAAAGTTCTGAAAAAGATGATCGAATCGACATCTTTGACGATGAACATTACACCACACATGCTGCGTCATACGTTTGCGACCCACTTGTTGAATGAAGGTGCTGATTTGAGAGCAGTGCAAGAACTATTGGGCCATTCCCAATTGTCTACCACTCAAATTTATACACATGTTACAAAAGATAGATTGCAGCAGATGTATCGCAATTTTCATCCAAGAGCTTAGCTTAAGCTGGGTTAGGATTCAATATGGGAGGAGGTCTGTTATGAGTACATTCCATGCTACCACCATTTTTGCTGTCCATCATAAAGGTGGCTGTGCAATGGCAGGAGATGGGCAAGTGACGTTTGGAAATGCAGTGGTGATGAAACATACTGCGAAGAAGGTCCGGAAGTTATATGATGGTAAAGTTCTAGCCGGATTTGCAGGTTCAGTCGCTGATGCCTTCACTTTATTCGAAAAATTCGAAGCAAAGCTTGAGGAATTCAACGGTAATTTGCAACGATCTGCAGTAGAACTTGCAAAAGAATGGCGGGGTGACAAGATGCTTCGAAAACTGGAAGCGATGTTGATCGTCATGAACAAAGAAACTCTTTTGCTTGTCTCCGGGACTGGTGAAGTCATCGAACCGGATGATGGAATACTAGCCATCGGATCTGGTGGTAACTATGCTTTGTCGGCAGGAAGGGCGCTGAAAAGGCATGGTGAACATTTATCTGCAACTGATATCGCGAAAAGCGCATTAGAAATCGCTGCCGAGATTTGCGTTTATACGAATGACCAGATAATTGTTGAACAATTAACTTGAAACGGGGGAGTTTGACACGATGAAAATGGATTATACACCAAGACAGATTGTTGAACGACTTGATCAGTTCATTGTTGGTCAGAAAAGTGCGAAGAAAGCGGTAGCTATTGCACTGCGAAACCGGTATCGCAGAAGTTTGATCGACGAATCTATAAGGGATGAAGTCGTACCAAAGAATATATTGATGATCGGTCCAACTGGTGTAGGGAAGACTGAGATCGCTAGAAGATTGGCTAAGATTGTGGGCGCACCTTTTGTAAAAGTGGAAGCGACAAAGTTCACCGAAGTCGGTTATGTCGGCCGTGATGTCGAATCCATGGTCCGTGACCTGGTTGAGACATCAATCCGCATTGTAAAAGAAGAGAAGATGGCCTCGGTTAAAGAACCTGCTGAGCAGAATGCGAATAAACGGTTAGTGGAATTATTGGTACCATCCAAGAAAGCCGAACAGTCTACTTACAAGAACCCTTTGGAAATGTTGTTCGGAAATCAACAACAACAAGATTCGAACGACAATTCCGACACTGAAAAAGATCAAATCGCTTCAAAAAGGAAGCAGATCGCCCATCAACTCGCGCTTGGTGAATTGGAAGATCATTATGTCACCGTAGAGGTTGAGGAACAGAACCAGAATATGATGGATTTGTTCCAGGGCTCAGGAATGGAACAAATGGGGATGAATATGCAGGATATGCTTGGTAATCTGATGCCGAAAAAAAAGAAAAAACGTAAGCTTACCGTAAACGAAGCAAGAAAGGTCCTGACCCATGAAGAAGCACAAAAATTGATCGATATGGACGAAGTTGGTCAAGAAGCTGTTACAAGAGCCGAACAAACGGGTATGATTTTTATAGATGAGATAGATAAGATTGCAGGTAAAGGCAATCAATCAGCAGATGTCTCACGTGAAGGGGTGCAAAGAGATATATTGCCGATCGTAGAAGGATCGACAGTTGTTACGAAGTATGGACCTGTCAAGACGGATCATGTGTTATTCGTAGCAGCAGGCGCATTCCATATTGCAAAGCCCTCTGATCTCATACCTGAGCTTCAAGGAAGGTTTCCTATCCGGGTAGAATTGTCCAGTCTCAACATTGATGATTTCGTATCGATCCTGGTAGACCCTGACAATGCGTTGACAAAACAATATAAAGCACTTTTGCAAACTGAAGGTATAAACATAGAATTTTCTGACGATGCTATTCGTAGAATTGCGACAATCGCAACAGAAGTGAATCAAAATACTGACAATATTGGAGCTAGGAGGCTTCATACGATTTTAGAAAGGTTATTGGAAGATTTATCTTTTGAAGCCCCGGATATTAATCTTGAGACTATTACAATTACTCCTGATTATGTCGATGAAAAACTAGGAGCCATTGCAAAAGATCGAGACTTGAGTCAGTATATCTTATAACAATTAGGAGGAGTTACAAATGAATTTATTAGGAAAAACAAGAAAGATCAATGCGTTATTACAAGAGTCTGGTGGTAAGCCAGTTAACTTTAAAGAAATGGCTGGTACTCTATGTGATGTGATCGAAGCGAATATTTTCGTAGTCAGTCGACGCGGGAAATTACTTGGGTTCTCTCTTGTACAGGAAATTGAGAATGAGAGAATGAAGAAGATGCTCGTTGACAGACAATTCCCGACAGAATATACGAAGAACCTTTTCAACATTACAGAAACCTCTTCAAACCTGGACATCAACAGTGATTATACCGCTTTCCCTGTTGAAAACAAAGATTTATTCGGTAAAGGTCTTACGACAATCGTACCGATCGTTGGTGCAGGGGAACGCCTAGGGACCTTGATTCTTTCACGTTTGAATGAATCGTTCCAGGATGACGATCTGATCCTGGCTGAATATGGTGCGACAGTAGTAGGCACTGAGATTCTTCGTGAAAAATCTGAAGAAATCGAAGAAGAAGCTCGTAATAAAGCAGTGGTCCAAATGGCGATCAGTTCGTTATCTTACAGTGAATTAGAAGCCATCGAGCATATTTTTGAAGAATTAGATGGAAACGAAGGACTATTAGTCGCAAGTAAAATTGCTGACAGAGTCGGGATAACACGTTCAGTGATTGTAAACGCACTTCGTAAGCTAGAAAGTGCAGGCGTAATCGAATCTCGCTCACTAGGAATGAAAGGTACCTATATCAAGGTCTTGAATGATAAATTCTTACATGAGCTTTCTAAATTGAAAGCGATCTAACGAGGACTGGGACAAAAGAATATAATCCAAAGGAAACCCGAACAATGTGTAGACATTCGTTCGGGTTTCCTTTTTTCAGTTATTGCAGCTTCGTCAATTCCCTTCGTTTTCCGCGAGCACGGCCTAAGCCTCCTCCGAAACGCTTTCGACTGGGGTCCGAATAAAAGCATTCATACAAGGACAAACAATGCCATTTTGGCGCCTCAATGGTCGTATGAAGCATTCATACGGACAAACAATCCATTTGGGTGTCTCAATGGACGTATGAACAATAGGTCAACCAATTAAACTCTTTATTAGAACACGTCCTATTTACACGCGGAAAGAGAGTTTAATACACCCACATTTTGATAACGAAAACTTAAAATTGGAAGGACAAATGGAAAAAATAACAGGATTCGGTAACTAATCTCGAATTATGTCGAATATTTATGATTAAAAAGAAGGGTTTTTCTTGTAGTATACGGAAATAAGGTAGTAATTGGGTCGAAATGTGATGATATAAGTCAAAAGACCCATTTAAATATTAGTCCTTTATATCGAAAATAATCGAAATATCGGAAAATACATAGACAGTAGATGGGATTAACTATAAAATACACCTGAAAGCAATTTAGAAATTGTTGGATATTGAGGAAATTTTACTATAAGGAGGTTAGATATGCTAAATTCAAGTACAATCCGCAATCTGGAACAGGCATTGAATTATCGTACAGCAAATCATGATGCGATTGCGAATAATATTTCAAATGTTGATACTCCGAATTATAAAGCTAAATCAGTGGAATTCAGGGAGACTTTGAACCGATCCTTAAAAGCCTATCGGACGGACCAGAAGCATATTCCTTTCTCTACAGAAGCTTCAGCTAACCCATCCTTCTTCACTAAAACCAATACAGACACATCGTATTCCCATAATGGAAACAATGTAGATGTTGATAAAGAAATGACAAAACTAGCAGAAAACCAATTGTATTATCAAGCGCTGATTCAGCGAATGAATGGTAAATTCAGTTCAATGAACACGGTGATCAAAGGGGGAAGATAGATAAATGGGATTATTCAACTCATTGAATATTTCGGGTTCCGCATTAACCGCTCAACGTCTAAGAATGGATGTGGCATCATCGAATATGGCTAATGCAGAAACGACTCGTTCAGAGATGGTGGATGGAGAGTGGCAGCCTTACCGAAGGAAAATGGTCGTACTTGAGCCGGGAGGGACAGATTTCAATTCGATTTTATCGAAAGTACAATCGGGTGATCAGTTGAGGGGTGTCAAGGCAAGTTCGATTGTAGAAGATGAACAACCATTTAAATTGGCATACCAACCAGACCATCCAGATGCAGATGATCAAGGATATGTACGTATGCCGAATGTCGATCCGCTTAAAGAGATAGTGGATTTGATGAGTGCTACCCGATCCTATGAAGCGAATGTGACTGTAATGAATGCAGCAAAAGGGATGTATATGAAAGCGCTGGAAATCGGAAGATAAAGGGATAAAGGGAGTGTCGTGATTGCAACCAGTACAATTGAATGTAACTACATTACCAGCTGTCGAAAAATCCACACCTGGTCAAGCGCGTGATCAGCTGGCTGTATCATTTAAGGATTTACTACATAAAGTCAATGAAGCTCAAATCAAGTCTGATATCGAGACAGAAAAGCTCATTTCAGGCAAGACTGATAACTTACATAATGTGATGATCACAGCTGAGAAGGCAAGTGTCACTTTGAATACAGCTGTGGAAGTACGGAATAAAGCTATTGAAGCTTATCAGGAAATCATGAGAATGCAAGTTTGATAACATTCTTTAGCAATTACATTTACGCACATAGTTTTCGAGGGGCTGGAAAATTTTCTGACCATTGAAAATAAATTTTTTTGCGAATGACGACCGGGGGATAAAATGAACGAAAAGATCTCGTCATATAAAAATCAAATGCAGCAATATTGGCAAGAACGTACAAAGAAACAGAAAACGTTGATCATAGGTTCTTTTATCGGTTTGTTAACCTTTATCATACTGTTGACCATCATCGTTTCTCATAAGAATTATGTTCCGTTATATTCAGGACTCTCCCCAGAGGAGACTGGACAGATAAAAAGCAGCCTTGATGCAAAAGGAATCAGTTATGAAATTGTGAATAGCGGAACAGCGATCAATGTACCAGAAGATAAAGTCGATGCACTTAAGGTAGATCTTGCTTCAGAAGGCTTACCGGAAAGCGGGACCATTGATTATAAATATTTTGTGGAAAACAACGGATTCGGCATGACGGATAAGGAATTCGGTGTTGTTGAACGAGCTGCGATGCAAACGGAACTGCAAAATCTTATTGGTAGTATTGATGGGGTGCAAAATTCGAAAGTGATGATCAATCTGCCTAAAGAGAATGTTTGGGTGACTGATATGGAACAGACGGCTTCGGCATCTGTCGTTTTGGATTTAGAGCCTGGATACACACTGAAACAGCAGCAAATCAATTCTTTATACAACCTTGTTTCAAAAAGTGTACCGTCCTTACCTATAGATAATATCGTCATCATGGACCAATTCTTTAATTATTTTGATTTAAACGACGCAGAGAAGGAATCTACTGCACTATCAGCTTATGAGCAGCAAAAAGCGATCAAGGATGACGTTGAAAAAGATTTGCAGCGAAACCTACAACGTATGTTAGGCACGATGATGGGGCCGGATAAAGTGGTCGTTTCAGTCACTACTGACATCGATTTCACAAAAGAAAAACGGAAAGAAGAACTTGTGGAACCTGTCGATCAGGAGAAAATGGAAGGCATTCAGATGAGTGTCGAAAGGATCCGTGAAACATATACAGGCAATGGAACTCCACCAGGTGGCGTAGCAGGGACCGGAGACACAGACGTCCCTTCTTATCAAGGGGAAGATGGACAGTCGGGTGATTATCAACGTGTAGAAGAAAGAATCAACAATGAAGTGAACCGAATACATAAAGAGGTTGAAGAAGCACCATTTTCAATCCGGGATATCGGAATCCAGGTAATGGTAGAACCGCCGGATCCGGACAATCCCGATTCATTACCGGCAGATCGGATAGATGATATCGAACAAGTGTTGAGCAGTGTAGTGCGAACGACCATTTCAAAAGATCAGACAAATGAAATTACAGAAGAACAAATCGGTCAGAAAATCATCGTATCTGCTCAGCCGCTAAAAGGTAAGGTTGATATGCCGACTGTGGAAAATAAGCTTCCTCTGTGGATTTATATTGTCGGCGGATTGTTACTGATCTTCATCATCATTCTACTCGTCTTATTGTTGAGAAATAGAAAAGAAGAAGTAGAGGAAGACGGATATAGCGGGGTCGACTATCAGGTTGAGGAGGTTCCTGAGTTGAAACCTCAGCAAACAGAAGAAACAACTCGTAAACAACAACTAGAACGATTGGCAAAAGACAAGCCGGATGAATTCGCAAAATTGCTTCGTTCTTGGTTGTCGGATGAATAGGGGTGGTACCAGTGGCTAGAGGACTACAAAAACTTTCCGGCAGAGAAAAGGCAGCTGTTCTATTGATTTCACTGGGGCCGGATGTTTCAGCACAAGTTTATAAGCATCTAAGTGAAGAAGAGATTGAACGCTTGACATTGGAAATCTCGAATGTAAGAAAAGTTGAATCATCGATCAAAGAGGACATCATAGATGAATTCCATCAAATTGCCCTAGCACAGGAATATATCACACAGGGTGGTATAGGGTATGCAAAAACAGTACTCGAAAAAGCTTTAGGGGCAAGTGAAGCATCGAACATCATCAACCGCTTGACATCTACATTGCAAGTCAGACCATTTGATTTTGCAAGGAAAGCGGATCCGGGGCAGATCTTGAATTTCATCCAGAATGAACACCCGCAAACGATTGCATTGATTCTTTCTTATCTGGAATCGGCACAATCAGCCCAAATTTTATCTGAACTGCCCCAAGAAGTGCAGGCAGACGTTGCTAAACGGATCGCTTTGATGGATCGTACATCCCCAGAAGTCATAACCGAAGTCGAGCAGATTCTTGAACAGAAGCTTTCTACAACGGTTACACAAGACTTTACGCAGGCCGGTGGAATCGAGGCTGTCGTGGAAGTGTTGAATGGGGTTGACAGAAGTACAGAACGAACGATCCTTGATGCGTTAGAGGTACAGGATCCTGAACTAGCAGAGGAAATCAAAAAGAGAATGTTTGTGTTTGAAGATATCGTAACGTTGGATAACCGCTCGATTCAAAGAGTCATCCGTGAAATACCGAATGAGGATCTCTTACTTTCATTGAAAGCAGCAAGTGAAGAAGTCAAAGAGATCGTTTATCAGAATATGTCCAAACGGATGGTGGATAATTTTAAAGAAGAAATGGAATATATGGGACCGGTTCGGCTTCGTGATGTAGAAGAAGCACAATCACGTATTGTATCGATCATTCGTAGACTTGAAGAAGCTGGAGAAGTTGTGATCGCTCGTGGTGGAGGAGACGATATCATTGTCTAGAGTCATAAAGTTTTCACCTCTTTCAGATAAGACCGCTAGTGAACCGATCGAAATCAAACGATTGAACACATTTCGGCCTTTAGAGCCTTTACAGGACACCGAAGATTTTACAGAAACAGCACGCTTGAAATCAGAGGAAAAAGCACAGTCGATCATCGAAAGAGCTGAACAGCAAGCAGCAGAGCTCTTGAGGCACGCTGAAACAGAATCTGCGGCCAAGGAAAAAGAGTTAGTAGAAAAAGAGGCAACAATCGATAGACAAATAAAGGAGTCACGAGATCAAGCCTCTTCAGAAGGTTTTGAAGAAGGATATCAAAAAGGGCTTGCACAAGCAGAAGAAGATTATAAATCGAAGTTGGATGAAGCGAACAAGATCCTATCTTCGGCACAATCCGATTACCGGAAAAAAATCATCGAATCAGAGCCTGAAATACTGAGATTGAGTGTAGAAATAGCCGGTAAAATTCTTGCTGCCAAACTTGAATCTGATGAAAACTGGACAAGATTTATCCAAGAAACATTGAAACAGGTGAAAGGTGAAGAGGATATAAAACTATTTATATCTCCAAAGTATTATGAGCTGACGTCCACTTTTACCAAAGAACTTTCGGTTCAATTGAATTCGGAGATTGTCGTTTATCCTGAAGGGTCCATCAAAGACCACACCTGTCTGATTGAGACGAAATACGGCCGTATTGATGCTTCTATCGACAGCCAGTTGGAAGAGATCAAGACAAAACTTATGGAATTCGTGGGTGAGGAACATGGACATTGAACCGATGTTGACTGCAGTTCAAAAGATCGATCCTTTCAAACGCTTTGGTAAAGTGAATCGGGTTATCGGAATCATGATCGAATCAAAAGGCCCGAAAACCTCGATCGGTGATGTGTGCTACATCCACACAGGTGATTCGATCAACAAAAGGATTCCAGCTGAAGTGGTCGGTTTCCGAGAAGAACATGTCCTTCTCATGCCATTTACATCAATACAGGAAATTTCCCCTGGAAGTTTAGTAGAAGCGACAGGTAAACCACTCCAGATCAAAGCTGGGAAAGCCTTGATCGGCAAAGTGTTGGATGGATTGGGTAGAGCGCTGGATGGCGAGGAACTACCCAATGGCCTATCGGCTTGTTTAACGGATGCCACACCACCTAATCCTATGAAGAGGCCCAGGATTACTGAAAATATTAGTTGCGGCGTAAGAGCAATAGATAGTTTCTTGACGGTTGGCAATGGCCAAAGGATTGGAATATTCGCTGGAAGCGGAGTAGGAAAAAGTACATTGATGGGGATGGTAGCGCGACAATCAAGTGCGGATATAAACATCATCGCCCTAATTGGTGAACGTGGCCGTGAAGTTCGAGAATTCGTAGAACACGAACTTGGTGAAGAAGGACTGCGTAAAACGATCGTTGTAGCAGCGACTTCAGACCAGCCTGCACTATTAAGAATAAAGGGAGCACTCACTGCGACTACATTAGCTGAATACTTTCGGGATCAGGGAAAGAGCGTCATGCTGATGATGGATTCTGTGACACGTGTTGCGATGGCACAACGCGAGGTAGGCCTGGCAGTTGGTGAACCTCCCGCCACAAAAGGATATACACCTTCAGTTTTTGCCTTGTTGCCAAAGCTTTTGGAAAGGTCAGGAACCTGTATGGAGGGCAGTATCACAGCATTCTATACCGTATTGGTCGATGGGGATGATATGAATGAACCCATTGCTGATGCTGTCAGAGGGATACTGGACGGGCATATTGTCCTGGATCGTGACCTTGCAAACAAGGGGCACTTCCCTTCTATAAACGTTTTGAAAAGTGTAAGCCGGATCATGAACAATATAGCTGATCCTGAACATATCAAGGCAGCAGCGAAAGCAAGGGAACTTCTTGCATCTTATGCAGAGTCGGAGGATCTGATTTCGATCGGCGCTTATAAAAAAGGGAGTTCGAAAAAAGTGGATGATGCCATTCACTACTTTCCTAAAATCATGGAGTTCCTACGCCAGAAAACCAATGATGATGTAAATGCTTCCCAATCAATTGAAGAGCTTTTAAGACTTTTCCAGGAAGAGAGGTAGACGATGGGGTATCAATTCAGGATGGAACAAGTCCTTGATTATAAGCAACAAGTAAAGGACAAGACCCAAAAGGAATACATAGAAACACAAGAGCGATTCGAGGAGATCGGCTACGAGTTATATGAAGTCTTAAAAAAGAAGGAAACACTCCAGTATCAGCAGTCCCAGCGGATGATCGATGGAGATAAGATCGTAACTTTGCAACATTACAATCAGTATATTGACCAACTGGACTACCAGGTGCAATCGTTACAGCAAAGGTTGCAGCATGCCAGGGAGAATATGCAGATGGCGCACGACAGACTCATGTCTGAGACGATTGATGTGAAAAAATATGAAAAGTTGAAAGAAAGACAATTTAGTCGATATCAATACAATAGTAAGATCGATGAAATGAAAGCAACAGATGAACTGGCTGTATTGAGACATACTTCAGACGAAATCGGGTGAGGCGCTTTTGGAGAAGAAATCGAATAAAGTTTTATGGTTCTTGCTTGTGGTGGTCATCCCATTACTTTTCGCAGCTTCATTATCAGTCATCATTTTTTCATTGATGGGTGTGAACTTGATCGAGAAAGGAAAGAACTACGCAGCAAATGTGCCAGTCGTTTCGAATTGGGTTGAAGTTGAAGAGAATGCAGAAAAGTCTAACGGAGATTTGATCATATCGATGGAAAGTCAGATCAAAACGCTGCAGAAACAAGTGGAAGAGGCAGAAAAAGCAGTGCTGCAAAAGGACGAAGACATCAAAGAGCATCAATCCGATATTGCTCTATTGAAAAATCAATTACAAAAGAAAGAAGAAGACCAATCGCAAGAAAATGAAGCGTTGGCAAAGATATCAGATGTGTATACAACGATGGCGCCTGGGAACGCTGCTAAAATCTTTGAAAGTATGGAGCAGAGTGAAGCGGCGAGAATCATCGCAAGCCTTGATTCGGATACTCAAGCGAACGTGTTAGCTGAAATGAATCCAGAAAAAGCTGCGGAATTGACTAAGCTTTTAACAAATTGATGTTCATCTACTGAAAGGAGGTGAAAAGATGACAGTCGTAGCCAACATGTTGATGAACACACAAATGTTCCCTGGCCCTAAAACAGCACAAACAAACCCGAAAAAGGGAGAAGGAGCATTCGGTAAAGTTGTTGCTGAAGCGCTCGGATTGAATGTACCACAGGAACAGGATGAAATGACGAGTGAACAATTGCTGAATCTGCTAGCACAATTCCAAGATGAGCTGAATGATCAGAATGGAACAGATTTAAGTCTTGAAGAAGTGATCGGGCAATTGCACACTGAGCTATCACATTTTCAACAAATCCCTCAGCCTTTACTGAAAAACCTGGTGAAGACAATGCCTATTCTCGAACCATTGGATGGAAATGGTGAGGAAATCATCAAAGATCTGAAACAAAGCGGAATGGGCAGGCCCATGATTGAAGTTATGCAGCAGATCGACCCTCAACTATTTGAAAGAAACATGAAACCTGAAGGACGTCTGCAAGAGTTCATAAAATTCTTGATGAAAAACGATGCTCTACACGCAATACCTCAACAACACAATTTGAAACAGATGCTGATGGATCTGCAGGGGAAAGCAGCACCACAAAGCACCGGAAATACAACTGCACCAACGAATGATCTGAAGATGACGAGCAAGAATTTCAATCAGTCGATGTTTTTTCATATGAAAAATCAGCCGGCAGCACCAGCTGGGAAAACAGGAAGTCAGGAGATCGGGGTTCAACTTCCGAAGTCTGAAGGGGTAACAGCATCAGGGCTTTTTAGTGTGACAAGCCCTACGAACATGAGCAAAGTTGAACAATTCATATTGCATGCACCACAAGAGCATACACCCTCTAGCCAGTTCGGGAATGACCTTGCCAAGATATTGAATCGCGGTAGGATCATGACACTTCCGAATGGCAGTACTCAGCTCAGCATTAAACTTTTCCCTGAGAATCTAGGATCACTCGATATCCAGATTGTCCAAAGGAATGGAGAGATCGCAGCAAAAATCATCGCTTCAACTGTACAGGCGAAAGAATTGATTGAAACGAACCTGCACCAATTACGACATTCCTTACAAAGTCAGAATATCAACATCGATAAGATTGAAATCAGCAGCCATACGCCTGAATGGATGAGTGATGATCCAGAACACGATAATCAACAGTCTTCAAGTAGAGAACAAACGCATGAAGAAGGACATAAAAACGAAGAAGAAAATCAAGGTTCTTTCGAGCAACTATTGAAGGAAATGGGAATCGATGAGGAGGTGTAATATCGATGGAAGCTAAAATCGACCAAAGTTTAATGCTCCCGGATCGCGCTCAGTTGAGACAGACAGGCAACACGAATCTCGGCAAAGATGATTTTTTGAAAATCCTGATCGCGCAGTTAGCAAACCAGGATCCTTTAAATCCGATGGAGGATCGTGAATTCATCAGCCAAATGGCCTCATTCTCAAGCCTTGAACAGATGGTCAATATGAATGATACGTTACAAAACTGGGTGTCACATCAGAATAATGGACAGCTCCTTCAGTATAGTCAATTGATCGGTAAGGAAATCACCTGGATCGATAAATCCAAAGAAGATGGCCAACCGGTTGAGACGACTTTGACAGGTGAGGTTGCAAAGGTCCATTTCGATAAAGGCGAAACCAAAATCGAATTGACGGATGGAACGAAAGTATCACCAAGTCAGATCATCACATTATCAGCGTAAAAAAAGAAAAGAGGTGATCAGATGCAACGAGTTTATCAACCCCCGATCACTTCATCGATACCGCCAAGGAACAAAGTGATCTATAAGAAGGAACAGATCAGGACCAATTTTCAACACCTTCTCCAAAGCCAGGTACAAGAGTTGAAGGTATCCAAGCACGCTAATGCTAGATTAGCAGAGCGTAACATCAAGATCGAACAACCTACCTGGGAACGAATCAACGAAAAGATAACGGAAGCGAAACATAAAGGGATCAAGGATTCGCTTGTATTGGTTGGAGAAGCGGCACTTGTCGTCAATACGACGAATAATACCGTCATCACCGCGATGAATAGACAAGAAGCTGCGGATCATATTTTCACGAACATAAACGGTGCCATTGTTTTGAATTATTAAGGAGAGTTAACTTTATCTTATTAATGTTATTACTACATAGAGCTGGACCGAAAAGGAAGCTCTGATGCTGCTGACTGACTGAGGCAGCACACCTAAAAATGAGAGGGGATTTTTAAAGATGTTACGTTCAATGTACTCCGGAATCAGTGGAATGAAAAACTTCCAATCGAAGTTAGATGTGTTGGGGAACAATATCGCAAACGTGAATACATACGGATTCAAAAAAGGGAGAACGACCTTCAAAGATCTTGTGTCACAGCAAATTTCAGGTGCGAGTGCTCCGAATGATAACCGGGGTGGGGTCAACCCAAAACAGGTAGGACTGGGTTCACAGCTTTCAACCATCGATACGATCCATACACAAGGAAGCCTGCAAACGACAGGAAGACCTCTTGACCTTGCATTATCTGGAGATGGATTTTTCGTTGTTGGAGATGAGACTAATAACTTCTATACGCGTGCAGGAAATTTTTATTTAGATCAAAACGGGGACTTAGTCAACTCTGATGGATTGAAATTGTTAGACACAGCTGGTCAGGCGATTAATATCCCTGTAGATGCAGAAAGCTTCAGTATCGGTAATGATGGGACGGTTAATTATATTGATGCAACTAGTGGAGAAGTAACAGAAGCAGGACAAATTGGAATAGCTAAATTTGCTAATAACGGAGGACTTGAAAAAGTCGGATCCAACCTTTACCAACAAACTACCAACTCTGGTGAAGTTAATGTAAATGCTTTAGCAACTCCAGGTGAAGATGGAGCAGGTGAAATCGTTGCTGGTGCTCTTGAAATGTCCAATGTGGATCTTTCTGAAGAGTTCACCGAAATGATCGTCGCACAGCGTGGTTTCCAGGCAAATACACGTATCATCACGACATCAGATGAAATCCTTCAAGAGCTCGTCAATTTAAAGCGATAAAGTGAGGTGAAAGGGGCTGGCACTGACTAGCCCCCCTTAACATGATCCAACTCACCAAATTGAATGGACAAACCTTTACATTGAATGCCATTTATATCGAACAGGTACAAGCTTTTCCCGATACGACGATCACCCTTACAAATGGAAGGAAATTCGTTGTGAAAGAGGGGATTCATGAAGTTCAGGAAGCAGTCAACACGTTTTATAAGGAAATCTCGATTCTAGGATTGCCGAAGCAAAAGGAGGATGATCAAACGTGAAAAATAACCTCGTCAAAACCATGCTGGTTATGATTACAGCTATTTCCATCGTTGCTGTTGCAGGTGTAGTGCTTTATATGAATCTATCCTCTAAAGATGAGGTAAAAGCTTCTGATGAACGATCAGCGAATGAATTGAAGGATCTTTCTGTCGATACTGAACAGATCATGACCAATCTGGAAGATACAGGGTTTGCAAAGATGGCGTTCCGAATCCAAGTAGATAACTCGAAAGCGAAGAAAGAATTGGAGACCAGGATGTTCCAGGTGAAGAATTCGATCATCTATCAGCTTTCTGGAACGAAATCCGACGAATTACAGGGCCCTGAAGGTATTGCAAACCTGGAATCCAGCCTGCAAAAGACGATCAATGAGTTTCTTGATAGCGGTAAGGTTGTCCGAGTGTTCACTACTGAAAAAGTTGTCCAATAAGAAGCTGAGAATTACAACAGAAAAGAGGTGAGGCTCTTGGCAGATGTACTCTCCCAAAATGAAATTGACGCACTATTGTCAGCGATATCCACTGGAGAAATGGATGCTGAGGAATTAAAAAAAGAAGAAGCAGAAAAGAAAGTGAAAGTGTATGACTTCAAAAGAGCACTAAGGTTCTCAAAAGATCAAGTAAGGAGCCTGACCCGTATCCATGAAAATTATGCACGTTTATTGACTACATACTTTTCTGCCCAGCTTCGTACATACGTCCAAATAACAGTAGCATCGGTAGACCAGGTTCCATATGAAGAGTTCATTCGATCCGTCCCTAAAATGACCATCTTGAATCTGTTCGAGGCACCGCCTTTGGATGGTCGCCTGCTGATCGAGGTCAACCCGAACATTGCCTATGCGATGCTCGACAGGGTCTTGGGCGGGCAAGGAAAAGGGATGAACAAGGTTGATAGTTTGACAGAAATTGAGACGAGGATCATGAACCAGCTCTTTGACCGGGCTTTGGATTGTTTCGGTGAAGCATGGGGGACGATCATTGATGTGGAACCCGAGATGCTGGATTTTGAAGTAAACCCTCAATTCCTTCAGATGGTTTCACCTAATGAAACAGTTGTTGTCATTTCGTTGACGACAACAATCGGCGAAACAAGCGGGATGATCAATATTTGTCTGCCGCATGTCGTATTAGAACCCATCATTCCAAAGCTGTCTGTTCATCATTGGATGCAGAATAAGCAGCGTGAAAGACTGCCAGAAGAAGTCGAAAAGCTGGAGAGCAGGGTGAAGACAGCTATGCTGCCGCTTACCGCGGAGCTAGGCAGTTGCCAGATCTCTGTCCAGGAATTCCTTTCGTTATCGAATAATGATGTTTTGGAGTTAGATCAGAAAATTTCAGAGCCATTGACGATCAATATACAAGGGAAAAATAAATTTATCGGACAACCCGGTAAGGTGAAAAATCAAATGGCGATCCAAATTATTGATGCTTACGAGAAAGGGGACTTTAATGATGAGTGATGGCATGCTTTCACAAGAAGAAATCGACGCTCTATTGAATGGCGGAAATGAAAGTCCAAAAGAGGAAGCGGATGAAGAACTGTTAACAAACATTGAGAGAGATGCGATCGGAGAGGTCGGGAACATCTCATTCGGAAGTGCAGCGACTGCATTATCCACACTTTTGAATCAGAAGGTCGAGATTACGACACCGAATGTTTCGATTGTGGAACGAAACAAGCTTTCTGATGAATTTCCTAAGCCTCATGTAGCTGTATTGGTAAGCTATACAGAAGGTTTCGATGGATCGAATTTGCTAGTGATCAAGACTTCAGATGCGCAGATCATTGCGGATCTCATGCTTGGTGGTGACGGTACGAATCCTCATGGTGAGTTGGGAGAACTTCACCTAAGTGCAGTGCAAGAAGCGATGAATCAGATGATGGGATCAGCATCCACATCGATGTCGACCGTGTTCAATAAACGAGTTGATATTTCTCCTCCAACCATTGATTTGATGGATGTGAATGCAGATGAAGGGACGGACAATATTCCGAAAGATGATGTTCTTGTAAAAGTCTCATTCACATTAAAAGTAGGGGATTTGATCGATTCGAATATCATGCAACTTGTACCGCTGCATTTCGGAAAAGAACTGGTAGATCAGCTAATGAATCCAAAAAGCGGAAATGATCCGATGAACGAAGAACCTGCTTATGAAGAACCTGTACAATCAGCACCATCAGCAACTATGGCCACAGAGAGCCATCAGACTGCAGGGTTAACACATCAACAACCTGATAGAGAGCAAATTGAACCGACTTATACGAATCAGCGTAACGCAAATGTCCATCCAGCGGCATTTACTGATTTCGCGCCTAATGAATCTGTTTCGGTGGACCAACGAAACCTTAACATGTTGTTGGATATCCCATTACAGGTCACTGTGGAACTTGGTCGCACGAAACGATCCGTCAAAGATATTTTGGAATTGTCACATGGTTCGATCATCGAATTGGATAAGCTGGCTGGGGAGCCGGTCGATATCCTGGTCAATCAGAAATTGATCGCTAAAGGAGAAGTTGTTGTCATTGATGAGAACTTCGGTGTAAGAGTAACAGAGATAATCAGCCAGAGAGATCGATTAGAAAAATTACAATAACACTATTTCAGGGGGAACGAAACATGGCAAACCGTATTTTAATTGTAGATGATGCAGCATTCATGCGAATGATGATCAAAGATATCCTTACAAAGAATGGATTCGATGTAGTAGGTGAAGCAAGTGATGGAGCACAAGCGGTTGAATTGTATAAAGAACATACACCCGATCTTGTGACGATGGATATAACGATGCCGGAAATGGATGGAATCACTGCTTTGAAAGAGATTCGTGCTGTGAATTCTGATGCGAAGGTAATCATGTGTTCTGCAATGGGGCAACAAGCGATGGTCATCGATGCAATTCAAGCTGGGGCGAAAGACTTCATCGTAAAACCGTTTCAAGCGGAGCGTGTCATTGAAGCGATCAAGAAAACGCTTGAAGCCTAAGAAGGTGTCACTTGTGAATTGGAAAACAACCGTATCGGTCCTACTGATAGGATTCCTATTACTCGGGGGACCATCGTACATCTCTGCCAATACCGACAATTCACGTGTAGGATGCGAAGGGAAATCCGTTTCTGAGTGTTATGCAGAGAGTGGGAAAGAGGTTCCGAAAGAGAAAGAAAATACAGTGAGTGCCTCTGAACCAGACTCAGGACCATCTACATTCGGGACGATGATGAAAGTACTTTTTGCACTGGCATCAGTAGTTGGGCTTATGGTACTTGTTTTGAAACTGTTGCATAAACGCACACAAGTAATCCAACAAGGAAAAGGAATTCAGACCCTTGGTGGAACGATGCTTGGAAATCAACGGTCCGTTCAGTTGGTGAAAGTGGGAAACAGGATCCTTGTCGTGGGGGTCGGGGATAACGTCGAATTGATCAAAGAGATTGATGACGAAAGAGAAATCGAAGCATTGATGGCCACTAATGAACCACAGATGACTGGTTCAGAAAAAATGAATGGATTTACCGACTGGATCAGTTCGTTATGGAAAAACCGAAATACATCTGAGAAAACGAACTTCCAAGGAATTTTGAAGAAACAGCTGAATGATACGAAGCAAAATCGTAATGCGTTGATGGAGTCTTTAAAGAAGAAGGGGCACGACCATGATTGAACTACCAGGTATCAGTAATGAACTGTTCAACAATGATCCGGAAAATGTCGCTACTACAGTTCGGCTGTTAGTCCTGTTGACTGTCCTTTCTCTTGCCCCGGCATTTCTCGTATTGATGACTTCGTTTACAAGGATCATCATCGTGCTTTCCTTTGTCCGGAATGGTCTCGCCACACAACAAATGCCGCCTAACCAGGTTCTGATAGGACTAGCTTTATTCCTGACTTTTTTCATTATGGGACCGATCCTATCCGATGTGAACGAACAAGCGATCACGCCGTTCATGGAAGGTGAAATATCTCAAGATGAAGCGATGGATCGAGCAAGTATTCCAATGAAAGGGTTCATGGCAAAACACACGCGACAGAAAGATCTGGCATTATTCATGAATTATACAGGAGAGGAACGACCGGAAAGTGTGGCGGATATCCCTTTGACGACTCTGGTACCAGCTTTCGCAATAAGTGAGTTGAAGACTGCCTTCCAGATGGGATTCATGATCTTCGTACCGTTTCTGGTCATTGATATGGTCGTCGCGAGTGTACTGATGGCAATGGGGATGATGATGCTCCCTCCGGTGATGATTTCATTACCATTTAAGATATTGTTGTTCGTCCTTGTCGATGGTTGGTATTTGATTGTCCAGTCACTGCTGGAGAGTTATTAATAGATGAGAAGGTGTTTGTTCAATGGACTCACAATTCGTTATTTCCCTTGCTGAAAAAGGGGTGTATACTACATTGATCATCAGTGGTCCGCTTCTGATATTGGCGCTAGCGGTCGGACTGTTTGTCAGTATTTTTCAGGCCACTACGCAAATTCAAGAGCAGACTTTGGCTTTCATCCCGAAAATCGTAGCTGTGCTTGTTTCACTGATTTTCTTCGGACCCTGGATGTTGACCCAAATGGTGACTTTCACCCATGAGTTATACAGTAATATCAATAATTACATAGGTTTGTAGAGTATGGTGGAGTTTGTTAATAGCATTCCTGCTTTCTTATTGGTTCTCGTGAGAGTTACTGCTTTTATGGCAACAATACCGATATTCTCTTATCGAAACATTCCTGTAATACATAAGATTGGATTCTCAGCCGTGTTTTCTTTTTTCATTGTAACAACATTGCAGGCGCCATTGGTTGCATTGAATGGTGAGTTCATCCTTCTCGTGATGAAAGAATTGATGATCGGATTGAGCATTGGATTCATCGCATCGATCCTTTTATATGGGTTACAAGTTGCAGGAGGCTTCATCGATTTACAGATGGGATTTGCGATTGCGAATGTATTCGACCCGCAAACGGGTATCCAGACACCTCTTATCGGGAGGTTCTTATACATATTCGCAATATTGTTTTTGCTGACGATTGATGCCCATCATATGTTCCTGAATGGGATCTATCAAAGTTATCAATTTGCACCAATCGACCGATGGGCTTTCATTTTCGGGGACGGGAATGTTGCTAGGTTAGTAGCTGATACTGTGATCAAGATGTTCTATATCGCTTTTCAGATGGCGATTCCTGTGGTTGGATGTCTGTTTCTCGTTGACCTGGCTCTTGGGATCATTTCACGGACAGTACCACAAGTGAATGTATTCATTGTTGGACTGCCCTTGAAAATTTTCGTCAGTTTCGTAGTTTTATTGCTTGTCATTCCAGTCGTTTTCCAGATGGTCAACTCGTTGAATATCGAAATGCTTGAGGCTATGAAGAAAATGATGAGACTGTTAGGTGGTCAATAATGCCATATTTATCGCTTGATCTTCAATATTTTTCACAAGAAAAAACTGAAAAAGCAACACCCAAAAAGCGGGAAGATAGCCGTAAAAAAGGGCAGGTTGCGAAATCGAGCGATGTTAACACCGCTATTATATTATTAATCGTATTTTTATTCCTATGGCTGATCGCACCTTTCATGTTGGATAGGTTATTGGCGATTTACCAGATAAGTTTCAGAGAGTTCATCCACTTTGATACGACAAACGAAAATATCCAGCAAGTAATGGCTGTGATGGCGTTTGAAGCAGCTAAAATCGTCGCGCCAATTCTATTGATTGCGATGATTGCCGGTGTAGCAGCAAACTATATGCAAGTTGGTGTCCTCTTTTCGACAGATCCATTGAAAGCGAAACTGGAGCGCATCAATCCATTGAAGGGATTCAAAAGAATATACTCGCTAAGGGCGATTGTGGAACTGTTGAAATCGATTTTGAAAATATCACTTGTCGGATTTGTAACCTTTGCCGTCTTATGGTTACAGAAGGATGAAATTTTAATGTTGTCACACGGGACGGTCGAACATGCATTACTCGTAATTGGGAAGTTGACCATCCAAATGGGGCTGGCCGCGTCTATTCTTCTCATATTTCTCGCCGTATTGGATTACTTTTATCAGAAGTACGATTTTGAAAAGAGCATCAAGATGAGTAAACAAGACCTCAAAGATGAACATAAGAAGTCAGAAGGGGATCCTCTGATCAAATCCAAGATCAAAGAAAAACAACGACAAATGGCGATGCAAAGGATGATGCAGGAAGTCCCTAAAGCAGATGTAGTCATCACTAATCCTACCCATTACGCCATCGCATTGAAATACGATGAAAGCCTACACGATGCGCCAGTCGTCATTGCAAAAGGTGTAGATTTTGTAGCACTGAAAATCCGGGAAGTCGCAAGACATAACGAAATTGAAATCGTCGAAAACCGACCACTCGCCAGAAGCCTTTACGACCAGACGGAAATCGGCGACCAAGTCCCAGAAGCCCTGTTCAAAGCTGTGGCTGAGGTGTTGGCTTATGTGTACCGTTTGAAAAAGCTCATTTGATAGGAAAGTTTAAAATAGCCGAATGATAAACTGCGAATTTCCGACGTACAGGATGTGCTAGTACTGTCGTTGTCATAGGACGTGACGTTTTTAGGCAGTGAGCGTTACTTGGTTTTAGCGGTCCAAGAAATCGAGCATATGTACCTGCGTCTACAAGTGCTACCGTTGAAGTCAGCTTCCTCGGTACAACTCGCAGTATCTATGCAAGAATTGCTCGTCGCTCCGGTCCTTAAAACCTACGTGCCTTGAACTTTCGACGCACAGGAAGTGCTAGTACCGGCGTCGTCACAGGACGTGACGGTTTTTAGCCGGTGTTGTTTCTAATTCGTCAATTTTAAACTGATTGATTAAAGATAGAAAAATACTGATTGATTAAAGATAGGAAAGTTTAAAATAGCCGAAGCAGCAGTTAACGAACCAAAGGAGAGTACAGCGATGAAGCCAAGAGATCTGACAGTCCTACTAAGTGTAATATTGATCATCACGATGTTGATCATCCCGCTACCGACTTGGATGCTGGACTTCTTGATCATTACAAATATATCACTAGGACTTCTCATAATCCTGATAGCGATGAATACGAAAGAACCCCTACAATTTTCCATCTTTCCGTCGCTCTTATTACTAGTCACGCTATTCCGTTTAGGCTTGAATGTATCGACAACTCGTTCAATCTTAAGCCAGGCGAAAGCCGGAAACGTCATTGATACATTCGGTTCCTTCGTAGTGGCAGGTAATGTTCTTGTCGGTTTCGTCGTGTTTGTGATTTTGATCATCATACAATTTGTCGTCATCACTAAGGGTTCAGAGAGGGTTTCTGAGGTTGCAGCTCGTTTCACGTTAGATGCCATGCCTGGTAAACAGATGAGTATCGATGCCGATTTGAACGCTGGTTTGATTTCTGAACGGGAAGCACGGGAAAGAAGACAAAAAATCGAACAAGAGGCAGATTTTTATGGTGCGATGGACGGGGCCAGTAAATTCGTAAAAGGGGACGCGATTGCTGGAATCATCATTGTCATCATCAATATGATTTTCGGTATCATCATTGGCATGGTTCAACAAGGAATGCCGCTTGCTGAAGCCTCCGAAACTTATACTCTATTAACAGTAGGGGACGGACTAGTAAGCCAGATCCCTGCATTGATCATATCGACTGCAACAGGAATCATCGTCACTAGAGCTGCATCAGATGGGAATCTGGGTCAAGACATCACAAAACAATTGCTCGCCTATCCAGCCATGTTATATGTGGCTGCTGCAACGATTGCCCTGTTAGGTTTTTTCACTCCTATACAGAATATCTTCACATTACCGATTGCACTTTTACTTGCTTATGGCGGCTATCATCTCAGCCGTATAGAGCAACAACGACAGGTTTCCGAAGAAGAAGTGGAAGAAGAGATCCAAACAGAAGAATTGAAAAGTCCAGAAAGTGTCGTGAATCTTTTACAGGTCGACCCCATTGAGTTTGAGTTTGGATATAGCTTGATCCCTCTAGCAGATACTAGTCAAGGTGGGGACTTACTTGATCGTATCGTCATGATCCGGAGACAGCTCGCTTTGGAATTAGGTGTTGTCGTACCGGTGGTGAGAATCAGGGACAACATCCAACTGCAGCCGAATGAGTACCGCATCAAGATCAAAGGAAACGAGATTGCTAGAGGTGAGCTCCTTCTCGATCATTTTTTGGCAATGTCTCCGGGCGTAGATGATGAAGAAATCGAGGGTGTAGAAACAGTAGAACCTGCCTTTGGACTCCCTGCCCTATGGATTTCGGAGGACCTGAAGGAGCGAGCAGAGCTTTCGGGGTACACTGTTGTGGATCCGCCTTCGGTTGTATCGACGCATATTACAGAAATCATCAAGAAACACTCACACGAGTTATTAGGTAGACAGGAAGTCAAACAACTTGTCGAGCATTTGAAGGAATCCCATGCAGCACTGGTGGAAGATGTCACACCGGATCCATTGACGATCGGTGATATCCAAAAAGTACTTACCAAGCTCTTGAAAGAAAACTTATCGATCCGGAACTTACCCATCATTTTTGAAACATTAGCCGATTACGGGCAGATGACGAAGGATACGGATCTTCTCACTGAATATGTGCGTCAGTCTTTATCAAGACAGATTTCCAAGCAATATAGTGACGAGCAATCTTCCTTGAAAGTCATCACCTTATCTGGTGGCGTGGAAAAACGGATTGCTGAATCCATCCAACAAACGGAACATGGAAATTATCTCGCAATGGATCCGAACGAGTCACAAACCATTTTTGATTCTATAATGAATGAAATCAAGAAAGTCAGTGAAGTAAGCCCGATAACTGTTCTTTTGTGCTCACCAGCTGTAAGAATGTATGTCCGCCAATTAATCGAGCGATATTTACCGGATGTAGTCGTCCTTTCGTATAACGAACTTGAACCTAATCTGGAAGTACAGAGCATAGGGGTGGTGAATGTATCATGAAAATAAAAAAATATATCGCACCGACCATGCCAGAGGCGATGAAAAAGATCAGGAACGATCTCGGCAAGGATGCAGTCATCCTCAATTCCAAAGAAATCCGTACTGGAGGGTTCCTCGGTTTTTTCACAAAACCATCTCTTGAAGTATTGGCGGCTTTGGATCCTGATCCCATACCAAGAGAACAAAAGGATGCATACTATAGTCCGCAGTACAATATGGAAAAGGTGACAAATACTACTACGGAATTGAATGAGATTGCACAAAAATCCGATACATCTAACAAACCGTCCATGAAAATGGTGGAGGCTAGGTCATCATCTGATGCAATCCAATTCCCTGAAAAAATCACAAAAATCATCAATGACCTTGAAGATCAAGGAGTTGAAAATGAGGTGATGGCAAGCCTCTCCAAGCGATTATTAAAGAGATGGTATCGGGAAGAATCTGAATTAGTAGCTGACGAGTCGATCAACAAGTGGATGAAGGAAGAGATATGCGGATTATTAACAAACGTTGATTTCGGTGGCTTCGAATATGATAAGAAATTCCTCAATCTGATAGGGCCCACTGGTGTCGGTAAGACGACTACCATTGCAAAGATCGCAGCGGATGCGGTCCTGAACAAAAAGAAGAAGGTAGCGCTGATAACCACTGACACTTATCGAATCGCTGCAATCGATCAATTGAAAACCTATGCTGAAATACTCAACGTACCGTTAGAGGTCGCCTATAACCGTGATGATTTCCAAAGTGCCCAGGAAAAATTCCAGGATTACGATGTCATATTCGTGGATTCAGCTGGACGTAATTACAAAAAGACTCATTATGTCACTGACCTGGAAGAGGTCTACCAATTCAATGAGGATATGGAGAACTATCTAGTACTCTCTCTTACCTCCAAATACAGTGATATGAAGCGGATTGTAGCTCAGTTCAATAATATTCCGATAAACAAATTCATTTTTACAAAAAAGGATGAAACAGAGTCCTTCGGTGATGTATTGAATCTAATCGAGGAGACGGGATTTGGTGTGGCATATATGACGACAGGGCAAAACGTTCCTGACGATATCTGTGAAGTAACAACAGAAAGTATTGCAGACCTTCTATTAGGAGATGGTCAACTTGCATGATCAAGCTGAAATCCTTCGTCAAAGATTCCGATCAGTTCCCTCCTCTGCGAGGGTTTGTGCGGTGGTCAGTGGAAAAGGAGGGGTTGGTAAATCAAACCTGACCATCAACCTTGCAATCTCCCTTGCCAAAACAGGATCAAAAGTTTTGGTTCTTGATCTCGATATCGGGATGGCGAACTTGGATATCTTGATGGGAGTATATTCCCGATACAATATCGTAGACCTAGTTGAACAGCAGCTGCCGATCCTGGACTTGATAGAATCGGGTCCGGACCAGGTCGATTACCTTGCCGGCGGAAATGGATTAAATAAACTATTTGAGTTGACGAGTGAACAATTCAATCACTTTTGTCAACAAATGAAGGTAATTCAAGAGCGGTATGATCACATTTTTCTGGATATGGCTGCAGGAGCCTCCAGAGATAGTCTGCAATTCATCACAGCAGCAGATGAGGTGCTGCTGATCACAACTCCAGAACCAACAGCGATAACAGATGCCTACGCCATGTTGAAGCATATCCATCATCAAGGATCCTCTGTCACAATTTCTGTTATCGTGAACCGTGTTGAGAATAAGCGTGAAGGGGATGATGTGGCAATGAGGATCCAAAAGGCAGCTCGACAGTTCCTCCAAAAGGACATCAAACTACTTGGAATGCTGCCAGAAGATCGGGCGGTCTTTAAAGCTGTCAAAGAACAAAAGCCATATCGTATTCATGCGCCATACTCCAATGTGGCAAAATCTGTTCAAAAGTTAGCTGATATCTATCAAGGCAGCTCTGACGATTCCCGTAAAAATGAGGGTTTCATCCAACGATTCACCCGCTACTTTTCAAGAAAGCAGGGGACCTCATGAGCAGTATAAGGGTGATGGTTGTTGACGACTCTGCATTCATGCGTAAAGTCATTTCAGATCTATTATCAAGCGATCCTGCAATCGTAGTTGCTGGAACAGCTCGTAATGGAGAAGACGCATTGAGGAAAATTCCACAACTTTCACCTGATGTCATTACACTGGATGTGGACATGCCGGTCATGGATGGTTTGACCACCTTGAAGAAAATCATCGGACAATATGCGATTCCTGTGATCATGTTAAGCAGTGTGACAAAGGCGGGAGCTGCCCAGACGATCGAATCAATGCAGGTAGGAGCTGTAGACTTCATCTCAAAACCTTCAGGTGCGATTTCTCTGGACATCCATAAAGTGCAAGAAGAGTTATTGAACAAAGTGAAGGTGGCAAGTGTGGCTAAGGTCGCAGGGACCACCGAGCGTGAAAAAGGACGGATAACATCTTTTACGAAAGAACCATTGGATAAAGGTTTGACGAAAAAGAAGAAACTTATCGCGATCGGTACTTCTACAGGTGGTCCGAAGGCGTTGGTTGAAGTCATCTCCAAGCTTCCGGACTCCATTGATGCCCCAGTCCTGATCGTTCAGCATATGCCAACTGGATTCACGAAATCTTTGGCAGAACGGTTGAATAAGCTGTCAGCACTAGTTGTAAAAGAAGCAGAATCAGGTGAAATATTGAGAAACAACACGGTCTATATTGCACCCGGTGGATACCACCTAAGAGTTATACATAAGCAAAATGAAATCATCATCGAACTGGATAATCAAACTCCGCCGGTCAGAGGACATCGCCCCTCTGTCGATGAAATGTTCACCAGTCTATCTATGCTTCAGAACTACCAAAAGATTGCAGTGATCATGACCGGGATGGGTACGGATGGCACAAGAGGGCTGTTAGCTTTAAAGGAGGAAGAAGACACAATTGCAATTGCAGAATCTGAAGAGTCCTGTGTTGTATATGGGATGCCTCGCTCGGCGATTGCAACTGAAAAAGTGGATGAAGTCGTTCATGTCACTGAAATACCCGAACGAATCGTCCGCTATTTATAGTAGGGGGTTGTATACATGGATATGAATCAATATTTAGATGTGTTTGTCGATGAAAGCAGGGAACACCTACAAGCGATTAATGAACATATGCTCAAACTTGAGAATGATCCAGCGGATGTTGCGATTGTAAATGATATTTTCCGATCCGCCCATACCCTTAAAGGGATGTCAGCTACAATGGGGTTTGAAGATTTGGCAAGCCTCACGCATCAAATGGAAAATGTCCTGGATGCCATCCGACAAAGTAAGGTGAAAGTAACGGATGAGGTAGTGGATGCACTTTTTGAATCAGTGGATCATTTAGAAGCAATGGTTGAATCCATCATTGCTGGCGGAGATGGGAAACACGATGTTGACGGAATCGTCAGAAAGCTTAATGTGATTGAAACAGGGGAAAAACCAGCCGCTGTATCCAATGAGCAAGATCAGTCTAACCCTGGTGATGGACTTGACGAATTTCAACGTTCGATTTTAGCACAATCTTTTGAACAAGGCCTACATCCATACACTGTCAAAGTAACTTTGGAGAAAACCTGCATTCTTAAGGCTGCACGTGTTTATATGGTCTTTGATGTCATTGAGCAACTGTCTGAAGTGATTCATTCAGACCCCTCGGTCAGCGAACTGGAAGAAGAAAAATTTGATTATGCATTTTCAGTCACATTGGTATCTGAGAAGAATGCAGAAGAGATCAGAGAAAAGATAAGCAAAGTATCTGAAGTTGAAGAGGTCCACGTACAAAACTATGAAATCGATTCATTTTCATCAGAAGCAGAAGAGCCAGCAGCTGCAATCGAACTGGAAGAACCGGATGTGAAGAAAGCAGATGTGGGAGGTAAAACTGGAACACCTCCCAAAAATGCTCAGAACAATAAAACCATGCGTGTCAATATCAACCGATTGGACCAATTGATGAACTTATTTGAAGAACTTGTCATTGACCGCGGTCGTTTGGAAGCGTTAGCGAAACAATTGAACAACAGTGAGTTGACGGACACGGTCGAACACATGACAAGACTTACAAGTGATCTGCAGGATGCACTACTGACGATGAGGATGGTACCGATCGATCAAGTGTTCAACCGATTCCCCCGGATGATCCGAAGTTTAGCGAAAGATCTTGGGAAGAAAATCAATTTGGAAATCAGCGGCGGAGAAACCGAGCTGGACCGAACGGTAATCGATGAGATTGGTGACCCTCTCGTCCACTTGTTACGAAATTCTGTCGACCACGGCATCGAGCTGCCTGAGAAACGAACCAAAACTGGGAAACCAGAAGAAGGAACGATTTCACTAATCTCCTATCATAGTGGAAATCATATCTTCATTGAAATTGAGGATGACGGTGGCGGTATCAATCGGCAAAGGGTATTGGATAAAGCGATTGAAAACCACATTATCGATCCAAGTTATGCAGAGACGATGAAAGATCATGAGGTCTACCAGTTACTGTTCGCCTCTGGATTCAGTACCGCCGATACTGTTTCAGATATATCCGGTAGAGGTGTCGGGTTAGATGTTGTGAAAAGCAAAATCGAATCCCTCGGTGGTCAGATCATGGTTACATCTGAGCCTGGTAAAGGTACGAAATTCGCCATTGAACTGCCCTTGACCCTATCGATTTTATCAGCAATGTTGATAACGATCGGACCTGAAACATATGCAATCCCATTATCTAATATTGTTGAAAGTATCGTGATTCCGAAGCAAGAAGTAATGAAAGCGCATAACCAGCTGGTTGTTGATTTCAGAGGAAAAGTGGTTCCGCTTTTGTCACTCAGGGATGTTTTAGAGGTAGAAGGTATTCAAGAAGAGAAAAACTCCTATTCCGTCGTAGTTGTCCGTAAAGGTGATCAGATGGCTGCCTTGATCGTCGACCGATTCATTGGTCAGCAAGAAATCGTCCTGAAGCCTTTAGGGGAATACCTTTCAAATATTTTTGCGATATCTGGGGCAACGATACTTGGAGATGGAAAAGTTTCTTTAATACTAGATTGTAATGATTTGATCAAATAAGGGAGGAAGATTAGAAATGTCTGAAATGAAAACCGAAGAAACTGAAATGAAAGCGATTGTGTTTCAACTATTGGATGAAGAATATGGAGTCGATGTCCATCAGGTACGATCGATAGAACGAATCCAGGAGATTACCAGAGTACCACGGACGCCTTCCTTCGTTAAAGGAGTCATCAATCTTCGAGGTATCGTCACGCCAATCATTGATTTACGTAGCCGATTTGATTTGGAAGAGACTTCTTATACAGAGGATACCCGGATCATCATTGTCAATGCCAATGATTTAGAGGTTGGTATGATCGTGGATTCGGCAAATGATGTGATCGATGTCCCAGCTGATACAGTAGAGCCGGCACCGAAAGTAGTCGGTGGTATCGAAGCGGAATACCTTGATGGTGTTGCAAAACTTGAGAAGCGATTGTTGATACTACTTAATCTGGAAAAGGTGTTGAATCCAGAAGAGATCATTGCGCTTCGCCAATTCAAGGAGACCAATGAATGATCACACCCGAACAGTTGACAGAGTATCATAGGGATATTCTGAAAGAAATCGGTAACATCGGCGCTGGTAATGCTGCCACCGCATTATCTGAACTGATGCAGAAATCTATCGATATGGCACTTCCTACTGTGAACCTCGTCCCCTTTCATGAAGTCGTTCAGATGGTTGGTGGGGAAGAAACTGTTGTAGCGGCAACATTTTTCAGAGTGACAGGTGATGCCCCTGGAAATATGTTTCTGATTTTCACAGTAGATGAAGCGACCACAATTTTAAGAGAATTGACGGGTGACCCGGAATTGGATGAAGAAAGCATCCTTACATCCGAAATGGTCTGGTCAGCTCTTCAAGAAACAGCGAATATACTTGCAGGTTCATATCTTTCATCCTTTTCAGATTTCACAGGTTTGAATTTGTCGCCTTCTGTGCCATTTTTGACAATCGATATGGCTGCGGCTGTATTGTCTTTTGGGTTGATGGAAATGTCACAGGTCAGTGACTATGCAATCATCATCGACACACAGCTTAAAAATGGGAGTAGTGAACAATCAGGTGTAGACAGTCATTTTCTACTTCTACCCGACCCGGATTCGTTTCAAAAGATCTTTCAATCACTCGGAGTTCCGTTAAATGAATAAAACCATACAAACTATCAATGTGAAGATCTCAGATTATCAAATTACGAAAGCACCGAACCGTTTGAAAACGACTGGTCTTGGGTCTTGTGTCGGTATCGTTATTTTTGAGCCTTTGGCCCAGGTTGCTGGTATGGCCCATGTCATGCTACCTAGTTCTGAACTATCGAGAGATATGACGTTCAATTTAGCTAAATATGCTGATACAGCCCTTCCCGCAATGGTTACAGAACTCGTCCAACATTTTGGTATCCAACAAAATCGATTGAAAGCCAAAATCGCAGGCGGCGCTCAGATGTTCCAATTCACAGGGAAGAGTGAAGCGTTATGTGTTGGACCGAGGAACATTAAAGCAGTCAAGGACATTTTACAGACCTTAAGCATTCCCGTTCTTGCTGAGGATGTAGGTGGACAAAACGGGAGAACAATTGAATTTGACATCGAAAACAGTAAATTGACGATCCGGACGATACATAAAGGAATGACAACCATTTAAGGTCACCAAGATTATAAGATTACGAGGAGGGATTGGATGCGAAGCGGGGCAGAAGCGAGTGTACATTGGGACAATTGGTCGAAATTTCGGGATAAAGACTCCTGTGAAGCCTTATTAGAAATGCATTTACCCTTGGTCCAATATCATGTTCAACGTATTGCTGTAGGTTTGCCAAGAAACGTTAATAAAGATGAATTGAGGAGCCATGGACTTTTAGGACTATATGATGCTTTAAAAAAATTCGACCCTACGAGAGATCTCAAATTCGATACATATGCATCTTTTCGGATCAGAGGTGCAATCCTTGATGGTTTGCGTCGTGAAGATTGGCTCCCTCGCTCCTTGCGGGAAAAAACAAAAAAAATCGACTCGACCATCGAAAGGATGGAACAAGAACAGATGCGTTCTGTGACAGCATCAGAAGTCGCTGCTGAAGTAGGAATGACGGAAGATGATGTATTGACGATCATGTCAGAAAGCTTTTTAGCAAATGTATTATCCATTGATGAAGAGAATAAAGACAGCGATTCGAATGAAAAAGTAGGATACACGATTGAAGATAAGAAGGTTGAGACCCCTGAAACGCTGATGTTGACGAACGAACTTCACGAACACTTATCCAACATCATCGAGGATCTTAATGAAAAAGAACAGCTGGTGGTCAGCCTCTTCTATTATGAAGAACTTACACTGACTGAAATCGGTCATGTATTGAACTTGTCTACTTCTCGTATCTCTCAAATCCATTCGAAAGCACTTTACAAGCTCAGAAACGTACTGGCGAAATATACAAATTGAGTCAGGAGGAGCATTCGTGGCCATTGAATTATCAAAATATGTAAAACTGAAGCTTGGCAAGAAAAATATGATAGCTGAACTTGTTCCTTTGCAATCATTCGAAGATCAGGCTACTGTGGAAGACTTTTTGATCTTTCTTGAAGAATCAGGGATTGTCCACGGTGTGTTGAGAGCAGTGCTTGAAAATATCGTAGAGGATATCGAACACTGGACTCAGCCTGTCATTGTAGCGGAAGGGAAAGAACCAGAAGCAGGAGAAGATGGATTTATCAAACCCCTGATTATAAATGGAGGAACTTTTTTCGATAATCAAGCTGATTTTATCGACCTACGTTCGTTCACTGATATCCCATCAGTCCAAAAAGGCGAACGGATTGCTGAAATCATCCCTCATACGGACGGCATTCCAGGTCTTGATGTAAAAGGGGAGACTGTCCCGGCTAAATCAGGGAGACCAATCAAACTTAAAAAGTGCAAAAATACAATCACCGATCTTCCTTCTAAAAGCATTTATGCTTCAGCTGATGGACAAGTCAGTTATCAAAAACGTGCAGTCCATGTCTTTCCGGTTTATGAAGTGAAAGGTGATTTGGATTTGAAGACAGGAAACCTTTCATTTGTAGGGAATATTCATATACATGGCGATGTTCCTTCTGGTTACACAATTACAGCTGATGGCGACATCAGGATTTCTGGAATCGTAGAAGCCTCTGACTTGAAAGCTGGTGGATCTGTTTTCATCCGAAACGGAATTGCGGGACATGGAAAATCATATATCGAAGCGGGCTGTGACTTGCATACGGGATACATCAATCAAGGTAATTTGAAAGTCGGAGGGGATTTATATGTAAGGCTTATCAATTACAGTGATGTACTCGTAGATGGCAACATCTTTTGTCAAAAAGGAAAAGGAACCATCTTCGGGGGTCGTGTCAGCGCTGGCGGGGATATCTTCGTCAACCAAACAGGGACTGATGTTATGACGAAAACCCTACTTTATCTCGGAACTCCGGCTCATATCCTTGACAAGTCTACTCATCTGTCAAGTCGGATAGCATTAGAAGAGGATAATCTGAAAAAGCTGGGAAAATTGAAGACATCCTTAGAATCGAAAGATCTTGCTAAGCTGACGGACTCAGAAAGACTCCTCCTGCTGAAGGTGCGGAATACATATCAGCAAACTGAATGTTTATTAGATGGAATGAAAAAGGAATTAGAAGAAGTAAAGGAAGACATCAAACCGCTTCATGACCAGACACTTGTAGTCAACGGTGTGTTGCATCCAGGTGTAGAAGTGACTTTCGGAAAATACAAGAGAGTACTTCCGCACGAATATAAAGCAGTTGAATTTAAACTTGTATCGAGCGAAATCGTTATCCAATCATTGAAATGAGGAGATTGAGGGATGAGTTTGAAGTTGATTGAACTACAAGTTGCCATACCGAGAACCCAGGATGCAGGGAAAGTTCAAGAGAAACTCCAACAGCAATCACAGATCAATCAATCCCATGCAGCTGCCATTGAAAAAGAACGCTCACAACGGAATCGGACATCAATTGAAAAGCAAGAACGTACAGATAAACAACACTTCGATGACCGTAATCGTTCGAATGCTCACCATCATCAACAAAATCGACAGGCACATGACCAGGAAAAAGAAGATGTAAAACATCCATATAAAGGACAACGGATCGATTTTTCTGGTTAGGAGGAAGAAATGACAGCATTTTTACTTGGAATAAGCTTTATCATACACGTCATCACACTATTATCCCTAATCATTATTTGGAAACGTTCAGGTGCAGCAGACCACCAGGACTTGAAAGCCGCAAAGAAGGAAATGGAAGATATACTTCTGGCCTATACGACTGAGATGAAAGAAGAGAACGAGGCATTTCTGAAGGAACTTGCATCCCTGGACGACAGAAGAAAAACTGATCGTAACCAAAGAGATATAAATGGAGATGAAATTCCAAGAGAGAAACGTCCAATGAACCAAAAAGCCAGTGATGAAATCATTCAGGATGAAGAAGATAAAATATATTCACCACCTATCAATGAAGAAAAAGAAACGTTCGGTGTTTCTCTCGGTTCACAAATCATTTCTTTGCATAACAATGGTTATTCTTTAGATGAAATCGCCAAGAAAGTAAATAAAGGTAAAGGTGAAGTCGAACTTATGATAAAATTTCATCGAGATGGGCAATAGGTACTTGCTAGTTCCATTCAATTTATGTTATAGTTATCCTCGGTGTTTATGATATAAAAAAATATTTATAACACATCACACACGTTCGTGGATTCAATCATGGGTGCTGTAATATTGAATGATTACAGTTGTGATTGATCGGAAGCGGGCGGAGGAAAAAACCACAGGAGGTGCCATTCATGGCAGTAATTTCAATGAAACAATTGTTAGAAGCTGGTGTTCACTTCGGTCACCAAACACGCCGTTGGAACCCAAAGATGGCACGTTACATCTTCACAGAACGTAACGGCATCTACATCATCGACCTTCAAAAGACAGTCAAGAAGGTAGAAGAAGCGTATAATTACGTACGTGACATCGCTGCTGACGGAGGAAAGATCCTTTTTGTCGGTACGAAAAAACAAGCACAAGAGTCTGTTAAAGATGAAGCTCAACGTGCTGGTCAATACTACATCAACCAACGTTGGTTGGGTGGTACATTGACAAACTTCGATACGATCCGTAAGCGTATCAAGCGTTTGAAAGACCTTGAAAAAATGCAAGAAGATGGAACGTTCGATGTACTTCCTAAGAAAGAAGTTATCCTCCTTAAAAAGGAAATGGATCGACTTGAGAAATTCCTAGGCGGAATCAAGGACATGAACAGTCTTCCAGACGTTCTTTTCGTCATCGATCCTCGTAAAGAGCGCATTGCGATTGCAGAAGCTCGTAAGCTTAACATTCCGATTGTTGCTATCGTCGACACAAACTGTGATCCAGACGAAGTGGATGTTGTCATCCCAGGTAACGACGACGCAATCCGTGCTGTGAAACTTCTTACTTCTAAAATGGCAGATGCTGTTGTAGAAGCTAACCAGGGAAGCGCAGAAGAAGCTGCTTCTACTGAAGAAGAAGAGGCAGAAGTCAAAGCGTAAATGAATGCTCATTTAAGGGTGATAGAGGGGAACTGACCCTTTATCACCTTTTTTAAAGAAATGAAGTTCAAAAAGTCATCAAATATGGTTACCAAAATATTGTTTAAAAGCTACATATTTCAAGGGAGGAATAGATTTATGGCAGTAACTGCACAAATGGTAAAAGAACTGCGTGAAAAAACTGGCGCAGGAATGATGGATTGTAAAAAAGCTCTAACAGAGAATGATGGAGATATGGATAAAGCGATTGATTGGCTACGTGAGAAAGGCATTTCGAAAGCAGCTAAGAAAGCAGACCGTATCGCTGCTGAAGGCTTGACTCATATTGCTACGAAAGGAAACGAAGCTGCAATCGTGGAAGTCAACTCAGAAACGGACTTCGTTGCTAAAAACGATTCATTCAAGAACTTGATCCAAGAAATCGCTGATCACTTGCTTGAAGCAAAACCTTCTTCTGTTGAAGATGCTCTTAAACAAACTATGACTGGTCAAAGCATTCCCGTTGAAGAGTACATCAACAACGCAATTGCAAAGATCGGAGAGAAGATTTCCCTTCGTCGTTTTGCAATCCTTCAAAAGGAAGAAAATGATGCATTTGGCGCATACCTCCACATGGGTGGCCGTATCGGGGTCCTATCTGTAGTTGGCGGAACGACTGACGAAGATCTTGCAAAAGATATTTCGATGCACGTTGCAGCAGTAAACCCTCGCTATGTGAACCGTGAGCAAGTTTCTGAAGAAGAAGTTGCTCGTGAGAAAGAAGTTCTTACTCAACAAGCACTTAACGAAGGAAAGCCAGAAAAGATCGTTGAGAAAATGGTAGCTGGGCGAATCAATAAATTCTTCGAAGAAATTTGCCTTGTTGATCAAGGATTCGTTAAAGATCCAGATCAAAAAGTCGGTAAGTACGTAGAAAGCAAAGGCGGTACTGTCAAAGGATTTGTACGTTACGAAGTAGGCGAAGGTATGGAAAAGCGCGAAGAAAACTTCGCTGACGAAGTAATGTCACAAGTAAAGAAATAAATTACTGCTGCACGATTCAGTAATTATTTCACAAACATCCACAGAAAAAGGGGACACAGGTGTGTTCCCTCTTTTTCAAGCAACCCCATATAATAATGCAGGAAACGTTGATGGAGGGAAAAAATGAGTACGCCTAAATACAACAGAGTAGTCTTAAAATTAAGCGGAGAAGCTTTATCAGGTCAGGTCGGTTATGGAATCGATCCGCATATCATCAATTCGATCGCAAAACAAGTGAAAGAACTTGTTGAAATGAATGTTGAAGTTGCTGTTGTGGTAGGCGGCGGTAACATCTGGAGAGGTAAAGCTGGCAGTCAAATGGGCATGGATCGTGCTACTGCAGATTACATGGGTATGTTAGCGACCGTCATGAATTCACTGGCACTACAGGACAGCCTTGAAAGCATAGAAGTAGAAACAAGAGTTCAAACGTCAATCGAAATGCGCCAGGTTGCGGAACCGTATATTCGGAGAAAAGCGATTCGTCATCTTGAGAAAAAACGTGTTGTCATCTTTGCTGCAGGAACTGGTAATCCATACTTCTCGACTGATACAACTGCCGCACTACGTGCAGCTGAGATTGAAGCTGAAGTCATCTTGATGGCGAAAAACAATGTTGATGGAGTTTACACAGCAGATCCGAAAACAGATGAAACAGCGACGAAATATAAGAGTCTCTCTTATTTGGAAGTTTTAAAAGAAGGTTTATCAGTAATGGATTCCACTGCCTCATCTTTATGTATGGACAACGATATCCCGCTAATTGTTTTCTCCATTATGGAAGAAGGAAACATCAAGCGTGTTATCGAAGGAGAAAATATAGGAACAGTTGTAAGGGGGAAATGACATGTCAAATACAATCATCAAACAAGCAGATGAAAAAATGCAAAAAGCAGTAGCCGCTTTTCGTCGTGAACTTGCTACTTTACGTGCAGGACGAGCAAATCCATCACTTTTAGACCGTGTTTCTGTGGATTATTACGGAGCATTGACACCTCTGAATCAAATGGCGAACATTTCTGTACCAGAAGCTCGACTACTTGTAATCCAACCATATGATAAATCGATCATCGGGGAAATTGAAAAGGCCATCCAAAAAGCCGAGCTCGGACTATCTCCTTCTAATGACGGAGATGTCATCCGGATCGCAATTCCAGCATTGACTGAAGAGCGTCGTAAGGAACTGGTCAAACTCGTCAAAAAGTATTCTGAAGAAGGTAAAGTGGCAGTCCGGAACATCCGTCGTGATGCTAATGATGAGCTTAAGAAGCTTCAAAAAGATGGCGAAATGACAGAAGATGATCTTCGTCATTACAGCGATGAAGTACAAAAGGTCACAGACCGATTTGTATCAGAAATCGATTCTATTGCGGAAAATAAAGAAAAAGAAATCATGGAAGTTTAACATAATTCAAGTTAAAATAAGATAAGAAAAAAGGGCTGTCCCCATAAGTGTCTGACTTACATCGTAACGAACAACATTTTGAAATGAATCATGGATTTGAGACAAAATGTTGACGTGGCGGTGTCCGGCACTATTGTTCTGGGACAGCCTCTTTGATACATATGGCCGGTTTTCATTATAATAGTAATGTCTATGTTAAAGGACTTTGTTGATTGAAGCGAAAATTCGCTACACTCCTACGGTTCACCCACCGAAAGGGAGTGAACTTCGTAGATCACAACAATTTAAACTAATAGAGCCATAGCAATAAGGCCATGAAGGTGAACGATCCCTTTTTGTGGTTTGATTTATTCTCTCTGGGGGAGACTATATGTTAAATAAACTTACGAACTTGACGAAAACTAAAAAAGAAACGACAGAAAACCTCGAACTCGATTTATCACGTGTACCAAACCACATTGCCATCATCATGGATGGGAATGGACGTTGGGCGAAGAAGAGAGGTCTACCACGAATAGCGGGGCATCGTGAAGGAATGAAAGTCGTCCGTAAGGTAGTAAAGCGTGCAAATGAATTAGGTGTGAAAGCTTTGACCATGTATGCTTTTTCTACAGAAAATTGGAAACGACCAAAACCTGAAGTGGAATTCATTATGAAACTTCCTGAACAATTTCTTTTGACGTACTTGCCTGAATTGATTGAAGAAAATGTACGAGTCCGGATCATGGGTGAAAAGGAAGGGATCCCTTCTTATACTCAAAAAGCTGTAAATGAAGCAGTCGAGAGGACGAAGGACAACGATGGACTGGTATTGAATTTTGCTTTGAATTATGGAAGCCGTTATGAAATAACTTCTGCTGTTAAACAACTTGCAAAAGAAGTTGAAGATGGAACCATTAAGCCTGAAGATGTAAGTGAAGAGATGATTGGTTCTTATATGATGTCCAATGAAGTAGGAGACCCAGAATTGTTGATTCGAACGAGCGGTGAAATCCGCTTAAGCAACTTCATGTTATGGCAAATGGCCTATACAGAGCTTTGGTTTACTGATGTGTATTGGCCCGACTTTTCTGCAGCGGATTTAGACAAGGCGATTTATGACTATCAAAATCGAGGCAGAAGGTTTGGTGGGGTTTAACCCTAGGAGGATTTTATGAAAGAACGTATTATTACAGGAGTTATCGCAGCACTTGTATTTCTGCCTATCGTATTTATCGGCGGAGTCTGGTTCTATAGTGTAATGGCTCTGTTAGCTGCGGTAGGGATAAGGGAATTATTAAGAATGAAAGGGATCAAGTTAGTTCATGTCCCTGGTATGATTTCTTTATTGATGGTCATACTTCTCGTCATCCCTAAGAAATTTTGGGATTTTAATTATGATCTCGATACAGTGAAAATGTACACGATCATAATCGGGTTGTTTTCACTGTTGACGTGGACGGTAATTACAAAAAACCGTTTTACTTTTGAAGATGCTAGTTTCGTCATTATGTCTACGTTATATGTAGGAATCGGATTTCTTTATTTTAACGAGACAAGAGCATTAAATGATGGAATAGGTGCGATTTTCTTTGTATTGTTCATTGTGTGGGCGACGGACTCGGGGGCTTACTTTTTCGGGAAATCCATGGGAAAACGCAAGCTTTGGCCGGTAATCAGCCCGAATAAGACGATAGAAGGGTCATTAGGCGGTTTATTATGTGCAGTCATTGTAGCTGTCATTTTCCAAATGATCCTGCCGATTTACTCAACGGTTCTACTTGCTGTTGTAGCTGCAATGGTCATCGGTGTATTCGGACAAATCGGTGACTTGGTCGAATCAGCTTTTAAGAGGCATTATGAAGTGAAGGATTCAGGAACGTTATTACCTGGGCACGGTGGAATATTAGATCGATTCGACAGCATCTTGTTCGTCCTGCCGATTTTACATATCGTTCAATTATTGCCATAGACTGCTTTGTAAGGAAGAACAACCTTCCTTGCGTACATCTATTACCCGGTCAGCAAGGCTCTGATTGCAACTATTAATAGGCAAGTTTTTTCATGCTTAAAGAAAGTCATCATACTTTCTTCATGATCAGTGCTCAAGCTGGCAGCTTCGGAAGCAATAACCGTACGAAGGAAAAGTAATTGCTTTTTCGAGGAACTATTGGCTGGGTCTACGCCTTAGGCTTGACTTTGCCAAGTTTTCTTAAAATGGAGGAATGTATGAAATATATCAGCATACTAGGTGCTACTGGATCGATCGGGACCCAGACAGTCGAAGTCGTCCGGGCGCATCCAGAACAATTTAGAATCACATCATTTTCTTTTGGTACGAACCTTGAAATCGGGGCGAAATTGGTTGATGAATTCCGCCCTGGACGTGTTTCTGTCGCTACTAAAGAATTGGCAGAAGAATTAAAAAGGACTATCGACCATCCTTGTCTCGTATACTATGGTGAGAATGGCCTGTTAGAGATTGCGACAGATCCTGCCTCGGATACACTTATGAACGCCGTTATGGGGAGTGTGGGACTTGAACCGACACTGGCAGCTATTGATGAAGGGAAGACCATCGCACTTGCAAATAAAGAGACTTTAGTCACGGCTGGTCACATCGTGATGACCCGTGCGAAGGAAAACAGTGTAGACATCCTTCCAGTTGATAGTGAGCATTCTGCAATCTATCAATGTCTCAATGGAGAAAAGAAAAGTGAGATGTCCAAGCTGATTTTGACTGCTTCTGGGGGGAGTTTCCGTGACCGGACTCGTATTGATTTGCAAGGGGTCACTGTTGAAGAAGCACTCAATCATCCGAATTGGTCGATGGGATCCAAAATCACCATCGATTCTGCGACGATGATGAATAAAGGTCTGGAAGTCATCGAAGCGCACTGGTTATTTGATACGAACTACGAAGATATCGAAGTCGTCATGCATCGTGAAAGTGTCATCCATTCTATGGTAGAGTTTATAGACGGCAGTGTAATTGCACACCTGGGCACTCCTGATATGAAGGTACCGATTCAATATGCTCTTACGCATCCCGGAAGGCTTGATTTACCAAGTGGAAAAAGGTTAAACTTAGTAGATATTGGAACCTTGCATTTTGAAAAAATGGATTTAGAAAGGTTTCCATGTTTACGATATGCTTTTGAAGCAGGAAATGCTGGCGGGACGATGCCGACAGTGTTGAACGCAGCCAATGAAACTGCAGTGGAAGCATTTCTAAATGGCCGTATCGAATTTTTGGAGATCGAGACCTTGATAGAAAAAGCACTAGATAATCATGAATCTGTCGAGGCTCCTTCGTTAGAAGAAATTCGTGAGGCTGATGCTGCTTCACGGCAATTTGTACAATCCCTTATAGTGTAAAGGTGGTCACGTAAATGAATACATTTATTTCGATTGTAATTATCTTTGGTGCACTCGTATTCTTCCATGAATTAGGGCATCTGTTGCTGGCAAAGAGAGCTGGTATCCTATGTCGTGAGTTTGCAATCGGTTTTGGTCCGAAGATTTTCTCCTCAAAAAAAGGTGAGACGTTATACACGATCCGGCTGCTCCCACTCGGCGGGTTTGTCCGTATGGCAGGGGAAGATCCTGAGGGAATCGAAATCAAACCAGGAACACAAGTTGGACTCATCTTCGATTCAGAAGGAAAGGTGAAGCAGATTGTAGCAAATCAGCTCGCCCGTTATCCTGATGCGAAAGTTATTACCGTTGAGAAGGCTGACATAGAACATGACCTTGTTCTTAGAGGACATGTCAATGACGAACTGACAGAATCATATCCTGTACATCCAGAGGCAGAGTTTGTCCAGGATGGTATGCCGATGCAAATCGCCCCATACAATCGCCAATTCGGTTCTAAATCATTGGTAGATCGTTTCCTTGCGATATTTGCCGGTCCATTGATGAACTTCTTGCTCGCGTTTGTACTATTGGCTGTTTATGCTATGACTCAAGGTATTCCAGTTGATGAAGCGCAATTAGGAAAGTTGGATAAAGACGGTGCTGCATATGAAGCAGGGCTTCAAGAGGGGGACCGCGTCCTCTCGATTGACGGAGAAGCGGTCAACACATGGGAGGAGCTTGTCAAGACCATTCAGCAAAACCCGAATGAAGAGTTACAATTCACCATTCAAAGAGATGGGGAAACCAATAAGGTGACAGTGACTCCTAACGAGCGGGAATCGCAAGATGGAAAATCCTCAGAAGGTTATATCGGAGTATACATGCCGACTGAAGTATCCTTTTTCGGGTCTCTACAATACGGAGTGGAGAAGACAGGTGAACTGACTGTCTTGATCATTCAAGCATTAGGACAGCTTGTCACTGGTCAGATTTCATTTGACAATCTTTCAGGTCCCGTTGGTATTTATAAATACACGGACCAGGCTTCTGAAGGAGGCGTTTTTGTCTTATTGCAATGGGCAGCTTTCTTGAGTGTCAACCTTGGGATATTCAACCTCTTGCCGCTTCCTGCCCTTGATGGTGGAAGACTGACTTTCCTGGCAATCGAGGCTGTCCGTGGAAAGCCATTGGATCCACAAAAAGAAGGATTGGTTCACTTTATCGGTTTCGCCTTATTGATGTTGTTGATGATCGTCGTCACATGGAATGACATCCATAAATTCTTCATCAACTAGATTCTGTGATTCATACCGGCTCATCTATCTTATTGATGGGTCGGTTTTTCTTCTGTTTAGGCTTTAGTGTGGAATTTTAGAGATGCGTATGCAATATAGGAAATTAGAGGACACAGGAGACCTTATCTGTATGAAATCGATATGTTTTTTAAAATTAGAGGACACCAGAGACCTTATTGGCTTGAATTCAACGAGAAACCTGATGATTTTAACCCAATAACGGAATAGTTGTCCTCTAAATTTTTGAAACACCTCATTTGTTCGGAACAGATGTCCTCTGAATTTTTCCTTCGACCTCATATCACAAACAACAGACTTTATAACCGGGAACTTAACTTAAAATGGTTGATTTTTCGAGTCGCTACCTTTTAAATTAGAGTAGATATGTTTGTTTAAGAGACTTAAAAAATAAAGAAGGTGCTGTAATGAGACAAAGTAATTTATATATCCCCACGTTAAGGGAAGTTCCCTCAGATGCAGAAGCGATCAGCCACCAGTTGCTGGTCCGTGCTGGTTTTATCCGCCAAAGTGTGTCTGGAGTCTATTCATTTCTTCCGCTAGGACGAAAAGTCCTTAGGAAAGTTGAAACGATCATACGTGAAGAAATGGATAACATCGGTTCCCAGGAAGTCCTGATGCCTGCCCTGCAACCATCTGAGCTTTGGGAAGAATCAGGCAGGTGGCATACATATGGTCCTGAATTGATGCGTTTGAATGACCGCCATAACCGCACGTTCGCACTTGGTGCTACACATGAAGAATTAATCACAAGCTTACTTCGTGATGAAGTGAAATCCTATAAACGTTTACCTATGGTGCTTTATCAGATACAAGCGAAATTCCGTGATGAGAAAAGACCACGTTTCGGACTTCTCCGCGGTCGGGAGTTCATCATGAAAGATGCTTATTCTTTCGATGTCGCCCCTGAAGGATTGGACCGTAATTATGATGCCATCTATGGAGCGTACATGAACGTTTTCAATCGATGCGGGTTGAACTTCAGAGCAGTCATCGCTGATTCAGGTGCAATGGGTGGTAAAGATACGCATGAATTCATGGTTCTCGCTGATATTGGTGAGGACACGATTGCCTATTCTGATGAATCTGATTTTGCAGCTAACGTAGAGATGGCACCTGTTAATGTTCAATACAAAAAAGAGGATGTGCCCGTAAAAGAACGTATGAAAGTCGAAACAGATAACAAGCGGACGATCCTGGAAGTTGCTGAGTACTTGAATGTAACACCGCAAAATTGTATCAAATCACTTTTATGGATGGTCGATGAAAAGCCAGTTCTTGTGCTTTCTCGCGGAGACCATGAACTCAATGATGTCAAAATCAAAAATGTACTTGATGCAGAAGTTGTCGAGTTGGCAACTGAGGAACATACGAAAGAAATCATCGGTTGTGAAGTAGGATATATCGGACCGGTTGATGTACCTGATGAGGTAAAAGTGATTGCTGATCATGCTGTAGAATATATCGTAAATGGTGTTTGTGGAGCGAATGAACCACATATGCATTATCAAAACGTCAACCCTGGAACAGATTTTGAAGTTGATTTTTATGATGACCTCCGCTTCATCGAAGAAGGGGATCCTTCTCCAGATGGAAGAGGCACAATCGTTTTCGCAAGAGGCATCGAGGTTGGTCATGTTTTCAAATTAGGCACAAGATACAGTGAAGCGATGAATGCCACTATACTCGATGAGAACGGGAAATCAAAACCAATTACGATGGGCTCATACGGGATCGGAGTGTCAAGAATAATGGCAGCCGTCGTTGAACAAATGCATGATGAGAATGGGATCGTCTGGCCAGAATCCTTATCACCGTTTGATGTCCATCTCATTTGCGTCAATCCTAAAAGTGATACCCAGGCTGAACTTGGAGAACAACTCTATGCTCAATTGAAGAGGAATCGTTTGGATGTATTGTATGATGATCGTAAAGAACGTGCCGGTGTAAAATTCACTGATGCTGATTTGATCGGTATTCCGTTCCAGGTCATTGTCGGGAAGCGGGCTGAAGAAGGAATCGTCGAATTGAAGAATCGACAAACCGGCGAAAAAGCAGAAAAACATATAACTGAAATCGAAGCGTATATTGCACAAGCTTAAAGATGTTCGAAGGCCACAAGAGGACTGACGAGTAGATCATAGTCAGTCCTCTCCCTTTTCAATATTAAGTACATACTTGTAAATCGGGTATTGGTACAATGGAATAGTACCACTCGTTATTAGTTTAAGGCTCTGTTAAAGTATTTTGTTGATTCAAGAAAGATTTGCGGCATTCCTGCGACAATAGATCGCGAAAAGCGAAGGTGAATCGTAGAAATCAGCAATAAATACTAACATAGCCTAGTTTGAAAGGAGTCAAGACGAAATGGAAGACCTCGAAATTCGGAAACAACGATTGTCCTTGTTGCTTGAGCAAATCGGTTTTCCTCAAGAGAAACTTTCTTTCTTTGAAGATGGATATTTGAAGAAACTCTCCATACAAAAGGAACAGAAAAAATGGACATTCCATATATTCATAACCACGCCTTTACCATATGATGCCTATCAACTACTTGAAACCTTAATCCAAAAAGCATTCCACACGATTGCAAAAGCAAGTTGTGTCATACACTGCGATCAAAAAGAAATCTCACGTGAATTATTTGAGGGCTATTGGAGTCCATGCATCGAACAATTACAATCTCAGAACATGCCTGTCTTGGATATGCTTTCAGGGAAGATTCCTAACCTTGAAGGAAATAAAGTCACAGTGAAAGTATCCAATGACGCTCAAGCTATGCTTTTTCAAAGGAAACTTGGTCCATCTCTCGGTACTGCCTTTAAGAAATATGGCTTCCCTGCATTGAACTTCGAGACGAAGGTAGAACAGAATCAGGAAGATTATCAAAGGTTCGTTGAGCAACGGGAGAAGGAAGATAAGACCAAAGTGATGGCTGCTATGATGGAAAAGGAAAAAGCCGGAAAGAAACTTGAAAACGGAATTCGTAATGAAAAATTGAAGATCGGATACGGAATAAAGGATGAGCCGGTGCAGATTCAATCAATCGTCGATGAAGAGAGGAAAATCACCGTCCAGGGTTACGTCTTCGATGCTGAGACGAGGGAATTGAGAAGTGGCCGCGTATTATTGACATTCAAAATAACGGATTATACGGATTCATTGCTTATTAAAATGTTCTCACGTGATAAGGAAGATATCCCAAGACTTCAATCCTTGAAAAAAGGGATGTGGGTGAAGGCACGTGGAGGAATCCAGAACGATACATTCGTAAGGGATCTCGTCATGATTGCGAATGATATCGAAGAGCTGCCGCCAGTAGTCAGGAAGGACGAAGCACCTGAGGATGAAAAACGGGTTGAACTTCACCTTCATACACCGATGAGCCAGATGGATGCTATAAGCTCTACGTCATCTCTCGTCGAACAGGCTGCGAAATGGGGACACCCAGCAGTAGCAATAACGGATCATGCAGTCGTCCAATCCTATCCGGAAGCCTATTCAGCCGGTAAAAAACATGGAATTAAAATTTTGTATGGACTTGAGGCGAATCTCGTCGATGATGGCGTACCGATCGCTTATAACGATCAGCACAGACTATTACAGGACGAAACGTATGTCATATTTGATGTAGAAACGACTGGTCTATCTGCTGTTTATAATAAAATCATTGAGCTTGCAGCGGTGAAAATCAAAAATGGGGAAATCGTCGACCGGTTTGAATCGTTCGCAAATCCACACCATCCTCTTTCCGCTACGACCATTGATTTGACCGGGATTACTGATGATATGGTGAACTCTGCACCTGAGATCGAAGATGTGCTGAAAGATTTCCATACTTTCATCGAAGATTCGATTTTAGTGGCTCATAATGCTAGTTTCGATATGGGATTCTTGAATGTCGGTTTTCGGAAGGTCGGGATCGGTGATGCACCAAATCCGGTAATCGATACACTTGAACTCGGTAGATTCCTATATCCAGAGTTCAAGAACCATAGATTGAATACGTTGTGTAAGAAGTTCGATATCGAATTGACGCAGCATCACAGAGCGATATACGATGCTGAAGCAACCGGTTATCTTTTATTGAAAATGATCAAGGACAGTATTGAAAAAGGAATCACTTATCACGATGAATTCAATGATCACATGGGGGAGACCGGATTTGAACGGACGCGTCCATCCCATTGTATACTTCTAGCTAAAAACCAGGAAGGTCTGAAAAACATCTATAAACTAGTGACAGAATCCCATCTCAACTATTTTTATCGTACACCGCGAATACCTAGATCTAAATTGAAGAAAAATCGAGACGGGATTTTGATAGGATCAGGCTGTGATAAAGGTGAAGTTTTCGAGGGTATGATGCAGAAGTCGCCCGAAGAAGTGGAAGAGATCGCTAAATTCTATGATTATCTTGAAGTGCAGCCAATAGGGAACTATGAACACCTCATAGAGAAAGAGCTAGTCCAGAATGAGCTCTCATTGAAAGAAATCATCAAGAATATCGTCAAACTTGGCGAAAAGCTCGATAAACCTGTCGTTGCTACCGGGAATGTTCATTACCTTGATGAAACCGATAAGATATACCGGAAGATCCTGATTGGCAGTCAAGGAAATGCGAATCCTCTTAACAGGCAGAAGCTGCCAGATGTACATTTCCGTACCACTGTTGAAATGCTTGAAGAATTCGATTTTCTTGGCGAAGATATAGCAAGAAAGATTGTTGTAGAAGCAACACAAGCAATTGCAGAGCAAATTGAAGAAGTGAAGCCGATTCCGGATGATCTTTATACACCAAAGATTGAAGGTGCGGATGATGAAATACGTAACATGAGTTATGGCCGTGCACGAAGCATCTATGGAGAAGATCTTCCGAAACTGGTTGAAGAACGGCTGGAAAAAGAGCTTAAGAGTATCATCGGCCATGGATTTGCAGTCATCTATTTGATTTCTCAAAAACTCGTAAAGAAATCATTGAATGATGGTTATCTAGTCGGTTCTCGTGGATCCGTCGGCTCGTCCTTCGTAGCGACGATGACGGAAATTACCGAGGTGAACCCGCTCCCGCCTCATTATGTATGCCCATCCTGTAAACACTCTGTATTTTTTGATGATGGATCGGTAGGATCAGGGTTCGACCTTCCTGATAAACAATGTGAAGAGTGTGGCACTGAATATACGAAAGATGGTCACGACATTCCCTTTGAAACGTTCTTAGGGTTCAAAGGGGACAAAGTGCCTGATATCGATCTGAACTTCTCAGGTGAATATCAACCACGTGCACATAACTATACGAAAGAACTGTTTGGGGAGGATTATGTATACCGTGCAGGGACGATCGGTACTGTAGCTGAGAAGACGGCGTATGGGTACGTCAAAGGGTATGCGTCTGATTACAATATCCATTACCGCTCAGCAGAAATCGACCGGCTTGTCAGTGGGTGTACCGGGGTGAAAAGGACCACAGGGCAGCATCCAGGCGGTATCATCGTGGTACCTGATTATATGGATATTTTCGACTTTTGCCCGATTCAATTTCCTGCAGATGACAAGAATTCTGAATGGAAGACGACCCACTTTGACTTCCACTCCATCCATGACAACCTGTTGAAGCTGGATATTCTCGGGCACGATGATCCGACTGTCATAAGGATGCTTCAAGATCTGAGTGGTATCGATCCGAAAACGATTCCGACTGATGATGCAGAGGTCATGAAATTGTTCAGTGGGACCGAGGCTTTGGGCGTAACAGAGGAACAGATCATGTGTAAGACTGGAACTTACGGGATCCCAGAGTTCGGAACACGGTTCGTCCGGCAGATGCTTGAGGAGACGAAGCCAAGCACATTTTCCGAATTGGTGCAGATCTCAGGTCTTTCCCATGGTACAGACGTATGGTTGAACAATGCCAATGAGTTGATCGCAAATGGAACATGTGAACTTAAAGATGTCATCGGTTGTCGTGACGATATCATGGTCTATCTGATATACAAAGGTCTCGAGCCATCACTGGCATTCAAGATCATGGAATTCGTCCGTAAAGGGAAAGGTTTGCAGGATGAATGGATTGAAGAAATGAAAAAGAACGATGTCCCGGATTGGTACATTGAATCTTGTAAAAAGATCAAGTACATGTTCCCGAAAGCCCATGCTGCTGCGTATGTATTGATGGCAGTGAGGATCGCCTATTTCAAAGTCCACCATCCGATCCTCTTCTATGCTGCATATTTCACGGTTCGTGCAGATGATTTCGATTTAGAAGTGATGGTGAGAGGATCTTCAGCAATCCGGCACCGCATTGAAGAAATCAACCAAAAAGGACTGGATGCCTCACCTAAGGAGAAGAGTTTGCTGACCGTTCTTGAATTGGCTCTTGAGATGTGTGAACGTGGGTACGGTTTCAATAAGGTAGATCTCTACCGTTCTTCTGCATCGGAATTCATTGTCGATGGAGATACGCTAATTCCACCGTTCAATGCGATTCCAGGCCTCGGTACGAATGCGGCGATCAATATCGTCAAAGCGAGAGAGGATGGCGAGTTCCTTTCGAAAGAAGATCTTCAGCAAAGAAGTAAGATTTCAAAAACTGTGATTCAATACTTAGAAGATCAAGGCTGTCTAGAAGGACTGCCGGATGCGAACCAGCTCTCGTTGTTCTAAGTTGCAATCCCGAACACGTTTATGGTATATTGAAATTGGAAATACTAGTGAATAGGTCGTCGGAAGGAGTGGGTGCCAACCCACTCTTTCCTTTATGTTTGATATCTTTTTTCTAATAGCCCTGTTGAAAGACTTTGATTCAGGGCAATTCTACCAAGTATTCGAACAGCAAGAATTGAAGCAGAAAATGTCCCAGTGATAAAGGAGGACCACAAATGAGTAAAAAGGTGACTGAGATAACGGAAGAACTCGTAACACCGATCTTAGAATCCATGGACCTTGAACTAGTAGACGTCGAGTTTGTCAAAGAGGGAAAGAACTGGTTTCTAAGAGTATACATCGATAGCGAAGATGGTGTAGATATTGAAGAATGTGGAAAAGTAAGTGAACAATTGAGTGAAAGATTGGATGAAGTCGATCCGATCTCCCAGGCTTATTTCCTTGAGGTCTCCTCACCAGGTGTAGAACGCCCATTGAAAAAGGATTCAGACTTTCAAAAAGCAGTCGGAAAGCACGTACATGTGAAAACATATGAACAAATCGATGGCCAAAAAGAATTCGAAGGAACGCTCATATCATTTGATGGTGAAGAGCTCACTGTCGAAATTCGCGTGAAGACAAGGACGAAGGAAATCAAGGTACCGTACGAAAAAGTTGCTAATGCGCGTTTAGCGGTATCATTCTAATCATAAGGGGGAGAGTCCGATGAGCGATTTAATGGATGCGTTGACAGTACTTGAGAAGGAAAAGGGAATCAGTAAAGACGTTATTGTAGAAGCAATTGAGGCTGCACTGATTTCAGCTTACAAACGAAATTTTCATCAAGCACAGAATGTCCGCGTTGATTTTAATCAAGATACGGGCAGTGTAAAAGTATTTGCAAGAAAAAATGTAGTGGAAGAAGTGGAAGACAGCCGTCTGGAGATGTCAGTCGATCAAGCGAAGGAAATCAGTCCTCAATATGAAGAAGGGGATGTCGTAGAGCTTGAAGTGACACCGAAGGATTTCGGCCGTATTGCAGCACAAACTGCTAAACAAGTCGTTACTCAAAGAGTACGTGAAGCAGAACGTGGAATCATTTTTTCAGAATTCATCGATCGTGAAGAAGATATCATCACGGGTGTAGTGCAGCGTCAGGATCACCGTTTCATGTATGTCGATCTTGGTCGAGTCGAAGCGTTGTTGCCGACTACTGAACAAATCCAATCTGAATCTTATAAGACGAATGATCGGATCAAAGTATTCATCACAAAGGTCGAGAAGACGACAAAAGGACCACAGATCATGGTTTCAAGGACTCATCCAGGGTTATTGAAGAGATTATTTGAACTGGAAGTACCCGAAATTTATGATGGTACAGTTGAAATCAAATCAATTTCACGAGAAGCTGGTGATCGCTCTAAAATTTCCGTCCATGCGGAAGACCCGGAAGTAGATCCGGTCGGATCTTGTGTCGGACCAAGAGGCCAGCGGGTACAAACGATCGTCAATGAGCTTCACGGAGAAAAAATTGATATTGTAAGATGGTCGAACGATCCTGTGGAATATGTCGCAAATGCTTTGAGCCCTTCAAAAGTGCTTGAAGTCCAAGTGAATGAAGAGGAAAAGATGACCCGTGTCATCGTCCCGGACTATCAGCTTTCACTTGCAATTGGGAAACGTGGTCAGAATGCTAGATTAGCTGCCAAATTGACTGGCTGGAAGATCGATATCAAGAGTGAGTCAGAAGCAGTTGAACAAGGTTTGTATGACCCGGATAAACAACCTGAAGAGCCGGATTATGATGATGTATATGACGAAGAACTGGAAGATTAAAAGGAGAGGGAAACGATGAAAAAGCGGAAAATACCGATGCGAAAGTGTATAGCTTGTCAAGAAAACAAGCCGAAGAAAGAATTGATTCGCATTGTCCGTACTCCTGAAGGAGAAGTTTCGATCGATCTTACCGGTAAAAAGTCAGGCAGAGGAGCTTATATTTGCAACGAGATCTCCTGTTTTGAATTGGCACAAAAGAAGAAAGCATTCCAGAACCAACTATCTGTCCAAGTTACTGATACAGTATACGAAGAACTGAAAAGCCAAGTCAGTCAATCGAGGGAATAGATGAAATCATCATGGGAGTCCCTATTAGGCTTAGCGAATAGAGCAGGAAAATGTGTCTCTGGTGAAGAGTTGGTTGTCAAAGAAATACGTCAGCAACGTGCCAAAATGATCTTGCTTGCAGAAGATGCATCCGCCAATACAAGGAAAAAGCTGATAGATAAGTGTACTTACTATCAAGTTCCTTATTATATAGTGCCGAACCGATATGAGTTGGGTAACGCAATTGGGAAAGAACAACGGGTGACCGTTGCTGTGATCGATAATGGATTTGCACAAAAGTTGAAGAAATTGATCGATCAATAATTTTGGGGGTGACCAAATGAGTAAGATGCGCGTTTATGAATATGCAAAGAAACATAACGTTCAAAGTAAAGATGTAATTCAAAAATTAAAGACTATGAATATAGAAGTTACAAATCATATGTCAACGATAGAAGATACCACTGTTACTAAATTGGATCAAGCATTCAGTCCTGATAAAGGTCAAAAGAAAGACCAGAAACCGAATAAACCATCCAACAAACCTATGAATCAATCCGAGAACAAACCAAAAGGGAAAGCGACAGACAACAATCGGAATCAACAAAAGTCTGGTGATCGACCGAATAATCGCGGTGGAAATAACCCTAATGCCAACCGTGGCCAGAACCGTCCTGGAGGGCAAAACCGTCCAGGCGGCCAGAACCGACCAGGAGGACAGAACCGACCAGGGGGACAGAACCGTCCTGGCGGCCAGAATCGTCCAGGAGGACAGAACCGTCCAAAAGGAAAAGGACGTAACAATCGTCCAGCTGCGAATCAACAACAGCAGCCGAAGAGAGAACAGCCAAAACCAAAAATGCCTGAAAAGATCACTTTTGAAGGATCTTTGACTGTCGGTGAACTCGCGAAGAAACTTCATATCGAAACATCTGATATCATCAAAAAGCTGATGGGCTTAGGTGTAATGGCGACGATCAACCAAGAGCTTGATAAAGAAACCATCGAGCTGGTCGCCGCTGACTTCAATGTTGAAGTTGAAGAAGAAATAATTATTGACGAAACGAACTTTGAGGAAAATGAAATTGAAGAAGATGAAAGTAAACTGTCGATCCGTCCACCAGTCGTGACGATCATGGGACACGTCGATCACGGAAAAACGACGTTGCTTGATTCAATCCGTAAAACGAAGGTAGCTGCAGGAGAAGCTGGTGGGATCACACAGCATATCGGTGCCTATCAGATCGAAGAAAATGGAAAACCGATTACATTCCTGGACACACCAGGACACGCAGCATTCACAACGATGCGTGCTCGTGGTGCACAAGTTACGGATATCACCATCCTGGTCGTAGCAGCTGATGATGGCGTCATGCCTCAAACAATTGAGGCGATCAACCATGCAAAGGCAGCAGAAGTCCCAATCATCGTGGCGGTGAACAAGATGGATAAAGAAGGGGCAAACCCAGATCGCGTCATGCAGGAATTGACTGAACATGAATTGATTCCTGAGGATTGGGGCGGCGATACGATTTTCGTCAAACTTTCCGCGATCAGTGGGGAAGGAATCGATGAGCTTCTTGAAATGGTTCTTCTCGTAGCAGAAGTGGAGGAGCATAAATCGAATCCAGACCGTTTTGCCAATGGTACAGTAATTGAAGCACAACTGGATAAAGGACGCGGTCCAGTCGCTACACTTCTTGTGCAAGGCGGAACACTCGAAGTCGGTGATCCAATCGTCGTCGGAAATACGTTTGGCCGTGTACGTGCAATGGTCAATGATCTTGGACGCCGCGTCAAAAAAGCTGGTCCATCGACCCCTGTTGAAATCACTGGTTTGAACGATGTCCCGAATGCAGGAGATCAATTCCGAGTGTTCAAGGACGAGAAAAAAGCACGTGCAATTGGTGAAGCTCGTGCAAAAAGACAAATTGAGCAACAGCGAAAAGAAAGCTCGAAGCTCAATCTGGATGATCTATTCGAGCAGATCAAGGAAGGCGACATCAAGGAAATCAACGTCATCCTCAAAGCAGATGTTCAAGGTTCTGTCGAGGCTCTCGCAGGTTCATTGAGAAAGATCGATGTGGAAGGTGTCAAGGTTAAAATCATTCATACGGGTGTAGGTGCGATTGCAGAATCCGACATCATCCTTGCATCTGCGTCAAATGCGATCATCATCGGATTCAATGTACGTCCAGATAACAACGCGAAACGTACAGCAGAAGCTGAAAAAGTGGATATCCGATTGCATAGGATCATCTATAATGTGATTGATGAAATCGAATCTGCAATGAAGGGTATGCTTGATCCGGTCTATCAAGAGAAAGTGATCGGGCAAGTTGAAGTTCGTACGACTTTCAAAGTTTCCAAAGTAGGAACAATTGCCGGATGTTACGTGACTGATGGTAAGATTACCCGTGATTCTGGTGTGCGTCTAGTCCGCGACGGCGTAGTCGTATTTGAAGGGGAAGTTGATACGCTGAAGCGTTTCAAAGACGATGCCAAAGAGGTCGCAGCTGGTTACGAATGTGGTATAACATTGGAGAAATTCAACGATATTAAAGAGGGCGACGTTATCGAAGCTTATGTGATGGAAGAGGTTAAACCGAAATGATCGGAAGTTTGAAGTGTGAGTGTCATATACATGATGCTCACTCTTTGAAAGAAAAACGTTCGGTAGTCAAAAAAGTGATCCAGCGGTTGAAACAGCAGTTCAATGTTGCTGTAGCAGAGACGGATTTTCATGAGCTGTGGCAACGATTCGAAATTGGGATCGTAACCATATCCAAAGATAAACAAATGGTCGAAAAAGAATTGCAGCAAGTAATGAAATATCTGGACCGCTTTGATGAGTTTGAAATCACAAATTATGAAACCGAAATATTATAAGAAACCTTCGCCTTTAACGGCGGAATGAGGTGTTTTTTATGAGCAATGTACGTGCAAACCGCGTAGCAGAGCAGATGAAAAAAGAACTTGGCGAAATTATCGGCCAGAAGATCAAGGACCCTAGAGTAGGATTTGTAACGGTCACGGCTGTTGAAGTGACAGGAGATCTTCAACAAGCGACCATCTTCATCTCAGTTTTCGGAGACGAAGAAGAGAAAGCGAATACACTTGCCGGACTTGCAAAAGCGACAGGGTTCATCCGTTCAGAAATCGGTAAACGGATCCGTTTAAGAAAAACGCCAGAAATTCTCTTCGAATTTGACCATTCGATTGAATATGGCAACCGGATTGAGACGCTTCTGGATGAAATCAATGATAACAGAGATTAAAAGTATGAGGGATTGCCCTGGGTTTGGAGTCCGAATTCCGAAGAACACGAGCAGCTAATAATATATGTTCGTATCATAGGATGGATTAGACTGCCGGGACAGTCCCGTTTTTCTTCTCCGACGCTAGAGAACAGCATTTAGAGGACACCGCAGACCTTATTTACGACAAATCACAAGTTTTTACAAAAATAGAGGACACCGGAGACCTTATTTAGTGAAAATCACGTACAAATGATCGATTTATACAGCCATAACGGAACAGATGTCCTCAAATTTTTAAAATCAACGCTTTTTGTCACACATAGCGGAACAGTTGTCCTCTAATTTTTCACAACCCAATGCTACTCTGATAAGGAAGTGCGTGTATGAAGATTACAAGAGATGGAATTATCCCTTTACATAAACAGGCAGGAATGACTTCTCACGATTGTGTCGTAAAGCTTCGCAAAATCCTGCAGACAAAACGCGTTGGTCATACAGGTACCCTTGACCCATCCGTTTCAGGTGTACTCCCGATTTGTATAAACCGTGCTACAAAAGTGGCTGAATATATGAGTGCATATGATAAGACATACGAAGCAACAGTCGCTGTGGGTACAGCAACCACAACTGAAGATCAAACCGGAGAAATCATAGAGTCTTCCAGACCAGAACTGTTCAGTGAAGATAAGGTGCAAGCAGTATTGCAATCATTTGAAGGCGAAATCGAACAAATTCCCCCGATGTATTCAGCTGTCAAAATCAAAGGGAAAAAATTGTATGAGTACGCAAGAGAAGGCATTACCATCGAAAGGCCTTCTCGAACGATACGGATCGTACAATTGAAACTTTTGAGCCCACCAGAACGAAATGAAGATGACGGTAATGTGGAATTCAAAATCAGAGTGACCTGCAGCAAAGGTACATATATCCGTACATTGGCAGTGGATATTGGAAAAGCATTAGGATATCCGGCACATATGTCATCTTTAGTACGGACCCAGTCTGGACCGTTTTCTATACAAGATGCAGTAACACTTGAGGAGCTCGGGCATGTTGTTGAGGCGGGAAATCTTTCTGACGTTTTATTGCCGATTGAAAAAGCATTATCGATCTTTCCATCTATAGAAGTATCTGGTGCAGTGGAACAAAAAATCCTTAATGGTTCATTGCTTGAAGAGACGAAAGAACTTTCCAATCCCAGGACAGCCGTTTATAATGGACAAGGAGAGTGCCTCGCGATCTATATCCCACATCCTGATCGCCAGGGATGGGTTAAACCTGAGAAAGTACTTAAAATCCAGAACAGAACTTAGGTGGTAATTTGAAAACGTATAAGATTGACCACACCCAATTGGACCAATTGAAAGGGACGCCGCAGTCCGCAATGGCTATCGGATATTTTGATGGTATTCATTTAGGCCATCAAAAAGTCATCATGGCTGCAAAGCACATTGCATGTGAAGCAGGATTGGATTCGGCGGTCATGACATTCGACCCTCATCCATCTGTTGTCTTAGGCAGGGGGCAGGCGGAAAAAGCACATATTACACCAATTGAAGATAAACGGTCCTTGATTGAAGCCATGGGTATCGACCGATTATATATTGTGAATTTCAGCAAAGCATTTGCATCACTCACACCACAACAATTTGTAGATGATTTCATTATCGGTCTGAATGTAAAACATGTCATTGCTGGATTCGACTTTTCATTCGGCAAAAAAGGTGAAGGGACGATGGAAACACTACCGTTCCACTCAAGGGAGCAATTCAAACACACCGTTGTCGATAAGGTATCTGTCGAAGACGAAAAAGTTAGCTCCACGTTGATCCGGACATTGATACGGAGCGGTGAAGTCGAAAAGATCCCTAAGTACTTGGGCCGACAATATACCATTAAGGGTACTGTCATTCACGGTGATCATCGCGGTCATACGATCGGTTTTCCTACAGCCAATATTGACCCAGCCGATTCTTATATTTTACCAGAAATCGGGGTTTATGCTGTCCGGATGGAAGTGAATGGGGAATGGTATGAGGGTGTATGTAATATCGGCTATAAACCGACTTTCAATGATGAAAAACCAGAAAACCCAAGTGTAGAAGTTCATTTGTTTTCATTTGATTCTTCCATTTATGGAGAAGTTGTTGAAGTTGAATGGCACCACAACATTCGTAAAGAAAAGAAGTTCTCTTCAATCGATGAATTGAAAGAACAGATTTCAATGGATATTGAAGCGGCAACACAAATTTTTCACAAATCGTGAATGTTCATGACTTGCATTTACATTAGAAAAAAGGTATTCTTGTAGTTGTACAATTTGTACAGAACCACTTCTTGGCACAGCGATTCACCGACGCTTGCTAGGAGGATGGGGATCAATAGAAAAGGAGGTGAAAAGGATGGCTATTTCACAAGAACGTAAAAACGACTTGATTGCAGAGTACAAGACTCATGATAATGATACTGGTTCACCAGAAGTACAGATTGCTATCCTGACTGAGCAAATTAACGAATTGAACGATCATTTACGTACACACAAAAAAGATCACCACTCTCGTCGTGGTCTGCTGAAAATGGTTGGTAAACGACGTAATTTGTTGACGTATTTACGTAAGAAGGATGTAACACGTTACCGTACTCTTATTAACAAACTTGGTTTACGTCGATAGTTCACAAAAAAGCGGGTGTTATACCCGCTTTTTTATTAGCTTTAAAAAGGGACAGTGCCACACATGAAGTCTCAGACACCTCATTCATTCCATTATGTTATAAAGTAAGTGTCCGAGTTAGCTTTATTAGCTTTTTGAATATATATTTTTGGGTTATACTAGAAGAAGACAACCAATAATTTTATGTAAGTTTGAGAGGAGTTCTCTGAGAAATGGAGCAAAACAAGCATGTTTATTCCATCGATTGGGCTGGGCGGAAGCTTACCCTTGAAATTGGAAACTTAGCTAAACAGGCTAACGGCGCAGTTATGGTCCGCTATGGCGACACAGCGGTTCTTTCAACAGCCACAGCCTCCAAAGAACCGAAAAATCTTAGCTTTTTCCCGCTGACTGTCAATTATGAAGAAAGATTATATGCTGTCGGTAAGATTCCGGGTGGTTTTATCAAGCGTGAGGGAAGACCAAGTGAAAAAGCAACGTTAGCTTCCCGTCTTATCGATCGTCCGATCCGACCGTTATTCGCTGATGGCTTCAGAAATGAAGTTCAAGTCGTCAGTACCGTCATGAGTGTCGATCAGGATTGTTCGTCCGAGATGGCCGCTATGTTCGGTTCCTCGCTCGCTTTGACGATTTCGGATATTCCTTTCGAAGGACCGATTGCAGGTGTCACAGTAGGAAGAATTGACGGTGAATTCGTCATCAACCCGACTGTGGAGCAAAAAGAAGAGAGCGACATCAACCTTGTGGTAGCAGGTACGAAATATGCAATCAACATGGTAGAAGCAGGTGCTGACGAAGTTCCTGAAGAAGTGATGCTTGAAGGAATCATGTTCGGTCATGAAGAAATCAAACGCCTGATCGCCTTCCAGGAGAAGATTGCCGAAGAAATCGGTAAAGAAAAAATGGAAGTGAAATTGCACCAGCTTGATGCAGATCTTACTGCAGAAGTAAGTGCGCAATTCCTGGATGGAATAAAAGAAGCAGTAAAAGTTATTGAAAAACATGCGCGCCAAGACGCATTAGATGCGATCACTGAAAAAGTCCTTGTAGAATATGAAGACGATGAAGAAAAAGCTGCTGAAGCAAAAGAAATCTTACATACGCTCATCAAACAAGAGGTACGTCGCCTCATTTTGAAGGACAAGATGCGTCCTGATGGTCGTAAGATTGATGAGATCCGTCCTCTTTCTTCTGAGGTTGGTCTGTTGCCAAGAACACACGGCTCCGGCTTGTTCACACGTGGTCAGACACAAGCGCTCAGCATCTGTACACTTGGGGCGTTAGGAGATGTACAGGTACTTGATGGACTTGATATGGAAGAATCAAAGCGGTTCATGCACCATTATAATTTCCCCCCATTCAGTGTAGGGGAAACTGGATTCATGCGCGGACCAGGTCGTCGTGAAATCGGTCATGGAGCCTTAGGTGAGCGTGCACTCGAAGTTGTTATCCCATCAGAAGAAGAATTTCCTTACACGATCCGTCTCGTTAGTGAAGTGTTAGAATCCAACGGGTCTACATCACAAGCAAGTATTTGTGCAAGTACACTAGCGATGATGGATGCTGGAATCCCGCTTAAGGCACCAGTCGCAGGAATCGCAATGGGACTGATAAGTGATGGAGAAGATGTTACCGTGCTTACTGACATCCAGGGCATGGAAGACCACCTGGGTGATATGGATTTCAAGGTTGCCGGAACAAAACAAGGTGTCACTGCACTTCAAATGGATATCAAGATTTCCGGAATCAACCGTGAAATTTTACAAGAAGCATTATTCCAGGCTAAAGAGGGCAGGATGAAGATATTAGATTCGATGCTAAGTACATTAGCTGAACCAAGAACAGAACTTTCTTCATACGCCCCTAAGATCTTGACGATGAAGATCAAGTCAGACAAAATCCGTGACGTCATCGGGCCGAGCGGTAAGATCATCAACAAGATCATTGAGGAGACCGGTGTCAAAATCGATATCGAGCAGGATGGAACGATCTTCATTGCTTCAACCGATGAAGCGATGAACAGAAAAGCAAAAGAAACGATTGAAGATATTGTACGTGAGGTCGAGGTAGGAGAAATCTACCTTGGAAAAGTAAAACGCATTGAAAAGTTCGGTGCTTTTGTTGAACTCTTCAGTGGAAAAGATGGACTTGTCCATATTTCTGAACTTGCAATGGAACGGATTCCTAAGGTGGAAGATGTTGTAAAGCTTGGTGATGAAATACTTGTAAAAGTAACAGAAATCGATAACCAGGGACGAGTGAACCTTTCACGTAAAGCTGTCTTGAAAGAACAAAAGAAAGAACAAGAACAAAAGTAAGAGACGGATTCATCATCCGCCTCTTTTTTTTTATGCTTTTTGCTTAAATGATGATTTTGCAAGGTTACTCCCTTTACGCAAGCGAGCTGATTAGCACGTAACGTAGGTCACTGGAAAATTGACGAGGAGGCTCAGACCAAGTAAGACCCGGTTCTGCTTGCGCTTCTTCATATAGATATAAATCAATGTGTAGACCTCATATGAAAAGCTCCATACGACCATTCTGAGAGCAACATCCGGTTTGTTTATCCGTATGAAAGCTCCATACGACCATTCAAAGAGTAAAATCCGGTCTGTTTGTCCGTATGAAAGCTCCATACGACCATTCAAGGAGTAAAATCCGGTTTGTTTGTCCGTATGAAAGCTCCATATGACCATTCAAAGAGTAAAATCGGATATGTTTGCCTGCTAGGTACCAAGTGATTGGTCACTGAGCTAGACATCACGCCCCAACTGTGCGACTCTTCGCTTGTTCCTTACTGAGGGGTCTCGACTGGATCGCTGTTCCTGAAGGTATGTCGCAAATTTTGCTACTTGAATGTTTTTCAAATCTTATTCCTAAAAGAAAATCATGTATGATTTAGTTCTGATGCTCTCCCTTTATATCTAATCCACTCGGGAATGACTACAATATTTACATCCCCTATACGTTCTACCCTGTCCTATCCTATCATACGTTAACTATTGAAAGGGGTGGATCGTAGGTGAAGGGATACAAGACGTTTATTACAATATCCATTTTATTATTGATTTCCTTAATAAGTGTTTATAACCCACCTTCGCATCGTTATATTTCGACGCTAAAAGAATCAGCTTTCACCACATCTACATTACATATGTCCGATGCAGGACCGTTATTGGATCAGATCAAACTTTTTGCTAGCCAACATGATATCAAACCGGTGAATGCGCGGATCGACCCTGTCTGGAAGGCGATTCCGGGTTATAATGGCCTTTCTGTGGATATAGACGCCTCATTCGACCGGATGAAAAAGAAAAAAGAATTCAATGAATCGATGATCGTATACAAACAGACGAAACCTAAAGTGTCACTAGAAGATCTTCCGCCTTCACCAATCTACAAAGGGAACCCGAACAAACCGATGGTCACTTTCTTGATCAATGTGGCTTGGGGAAATGAATTCCTTCCACAAATGCTGGAGACGCTGAGAGAACATAAAATTCATACAACCTTCTTTTTAGATGGATCATGGGTGAAGAAAAACCAGGATTTAGCGAAAGTCATCTACGAGGAAGGACATGAAATCGGTAATCATGCCTATACACATCCTGATATGAAATCTTTAACCAATAACCGCATCCAAGAGGAAATTCATAAAACAAATGAAATCATCCAAAGTACGTTGGAGGTCACTCCAAAATGGTTTGCTCCTCCAAGTGGTAGTTATCGGATGGATGTTGTTGAAATCGCATCCACAATGGATATGCATACGATTTTGTGGTCAGTGGATACAGTAGATTGGAGAAAGCCGGATCCAGATGAAATGGCAAACCGGGTTGTAAACAAAATCCATCCAGGTGCACTGGTTCTGATGCATCCCACTTCATCAACGGCAAAAGGCCTAGAACAAATGATACAAGGAATACGTGCTAAGGGGTACTCGATCGGTACGGTATCACAGATGATGAGCGAAAAAAGACTTGTTAAAGCAAATCAGATTGGTGAAACTGACAAATAATTGTCGAATATAGGCTTAAATGGTATAGTGGTTTTATAATAAGTATAAGTACCAAAATACCTACATAATTTGCCTGTTTGACAATTTAGGAGGAAAAAAGTTTGATAACAAAACATACGTGTAAGAATGGCGTACGAATCGTAACAGAAAACATTCCTAGCGTAAGATCGGTTGCAATCGGTATATGGATCGGCACGGGCTCTCGTTTTGAAACCAAAGATAATAATGGGATCTCCCACTTCTTAGAGCATATGTTCTTTAAAGGTACGCAAACGAGGAATGCAAGAGAAATAGCAGAATCATTCGATAGCATCGGTGGTCAAGTGAACGCATTTACATCAAAAGAATATACATGCTACTATGCAAAAGTTCTGGACAATCATGCATCCCATGCGTTGGAAACGCTATCGGATATGTTCTTCAATTCCACATTTGATGAAGATGAACTTTTAAAAGAAAAGAATGTCGTACTGGAAGAAATCAAAATGTATGAAGATACACCTGATGACATCGTCCATGATCTTTTGAGCCAGGCGACCTACAGCCATCACCCACTGGCTTATCCAATCCTTGGGACGGAAGATACATTGAATACGTTCAATGGGGATGCATTACGGACCTATATGAACGAATTTTACACGCCTGATAATGTCGTGATTTCAATTGCGGGGAATGTAGATGATTCATTTGTTGAAGAAGTAGAAAAATATTTCGGAAGTTTTACGGCCACCAACAATAAACCACAAGCACAGAAACCAGCATTCTGTACAGAAAAGAAAGCACGCAAAAAAGAGACAGAACAAGCACATTTGTGTATTGGTTATGAAGGCTTGCCAGTAGGCGATAAGAGTATATTCGACTTGATCGTCATCAACAACATCTTCGGTGGGAGCATGAGCAGCAGGTTGTTCCAGGAAGTAAGGGAACAGCGTGGTTTAGCATATTCAGTGTTTTCATATCACTCAGCTCACTTGGATACCGGCGTTTTTAACATTTATGCTGGAACAGCGCCAGGGCAGTTGGATGAAGTGTATGATACGATTTCAAACATCATCGGCACGTTGAAGGAAACGGGTGTTACTGAAAAAGAAGTAGCTAACAGCAAGGAGCAGATCAAAGGAAGCTTGATGCTCAGTCTTGAAAGTACGAATAGCCGGATGAGCAGGAATGGGAAACATGAATTGCTTTTGAGGAAGCATCGGTCTCTTGATGAAATTTTACAAAGTATTGATGATGTTACGAAAGAGAATGTCGATACGCTAATCCGAAAAATTTTCACAGAGGACTTTTCAAGCTCTCTCATCAGTCCGAGCGGGCAATTTCCTAAAAATTTTCCTAATTAAAATGAATGGGGGGACTCCAGGGTCGCCTCATTTTTTCTATTGTTTAATTATCCTTTCCAGTATCTTACAAATCAGCAGAAAGGTTTAGGGACTAAGTATCAGTGCAACAAAACAAGGCTGATTCGGGACATGAGCATCAGAAAAAAGCGAGAAGCTGTCCCAAAACGAGACGTTAAGGGACATGAGCATGAGAAAAAAACGAGAAGCTGTCCCAAAACGAGGCGATAAGGGACAGCAAGAAGTCCGAAAAGCGACAACCTGTCCTAAAACAGGTTTTATTTGCCCTACCCTGAACAAACACCTGAAGTTTCCTTCTTTTCTTCGTTTATTTGTGGTTTGACTTTTTATCCCTACATATAAATAGAATGATAAGCGAAAATAGGAGGGGATCCAAAAATGAGGTTAAGTGAAATTTTAGGAAAAGAAATCATCGATTATACAAAGGGCGAGAAACTTGGAATATTGACCTATGCTGAGTTCATCATAGATGAGAATGCGGGGTATATACATACGCTGGAAATTCCATTGACGGAATGGAACGGGTTGCGAAAAAGAAAATCAATCATACAATTTAAGTGGAATAAGATTTACCGAGTGGGTGAAGAAACAATTCTAGTGGACCCCTCAGATGCGGATGTCCAAACCGAATATAAATAATCACCATGAAAGTATTTTCTTCATATGATGTTGAAGAATCAGCACTCAAGTAGTATTATTCCTCCGTTATTAATGACGAATGAGAAAGGGGAGGAAGGATGTTAACAGGAATTAAAGCGGCGATCATTGGCGGCGATGCAAGACAGCTTGAAGTAATCAGAAAACTGACTGCATTGAACGCCAGTCTGTATTTAGTAGGATTCGATCAATTGGACCATGGATTCACTGGAGCAACAAAAATGGATTTGGATGACTTGCCTTTAGGAGAATTGGATGCATTGATCCTACCCGTCAACGGCAGTGGCCCGGATGGAGAGATTGATACGATTTTTTCGAATAAAAAAATTAAATTCACAGAGGAAATCTTACAAAAGACAAAACAATCATGTACCGTTTTTTCTGGTATAACCAATCCTTATTTGACGAAATGCACATCGAATGCGAACAAAAAACATATCAAGTTATTTGAACGTGACGATGTCGCTATCTATAATGCCATCCCTACTGTAGAAGGAACGATCATGATGGTCATCCAGCACACTGATTTTACGATCCATCAATCAGATATCATGGTATTGGGCTTTGGTCGAGTAGGATTCTCAGTAGCGCGGACATTTGCTAATCTTGGTGCCAATGTATCTGTCGGTGCACGAAGATCTGAACATATCGCTCGAATCACTGAAATGGGCTTCAAGCCATTTTATCTCGATCAATTGGAAAATGAAGTAGAGTCGATCGATGTTTGCATCAATACAATCCCTGCACCAATCATCACTTCCAATGTCATTTCAAAAATGCCATCTCATACTTTGATCATCGACCTTGCTTCCAAGCCTGGAGGTACGGATTTTCGTTTTGCTGAAAAGAGAGGGATCAAAGCATTGCTAGCTCCTGGATTACCGGGTATCGTCGCTCCGAAGACAGCCGGTAAGATCATTGCGAACGTATTGACACAACTACTTATGGATGAAAGCAATTGAGGGGAAGGGGCAAGGAGAATGAAACTGGAAGGTAAACATATCGGATTTGGTTTGACAGGTTCGCACTGTACCTATGATGCAGTCGTTCCTCAAATCCAAAAGCTTGTTGACTCAGGCGCCAATGTCACACCTTTTGTTACGTTTACAGTTCAGAACACGACAACTAGATTCGGAGAGGGAGAAGATTGGATCAAGAAGATTGAAGAAATCACAGGTAATGAAGCAGTTGACTCGATTGTGAAAGCTGAACCATTCGGTCCTAAAACGCCTCTCGACTGTATGGTCATCGCGCCATTGACAGGAAATTCGATCAGTAAATTTGCAAATGCCATGACAGATTCACCTGTGTTGATGGCTGCAAAAGCTACCATGAGGAATTTGAACCCTGTAGTATTAGGTATATCAACTAATGATGGACTCGGTCTCAATGGTGTGAATATCATGAGGTTGATGGCTGCAAAGAACATCTATTTCATTCCATATGGCCAGGACTCACCACAAAATAAACCGAATTCATTGGTAGCACATATGGAGTTATTGCCTGAAACTATAGTGGCTGCATTGGATGGTCGACAATTACAACCCGTTTTACGAATATATTAACGAATCGCCACGACTGAAAGTGATGCTGGAAATTACTACAAAAGTACACATTTTTGGTGAAGAATGCTTACCTCTACAATCAATGATATGGTAAAATAAATGACAATATGACCAGAGATACAGGAGAAACCATGTTGTTTCTCCTTCTATCTTTTTTAAATAACTATGTCGCTTAGCTTTATTTCGCTGTTCATGTTATGTTTTTACTGTATACACGCATTAAAGACGTTTTTGATTAGTGGACGGTAACAAATCTTTGGACATAGTTTACAAAATACAATAGGTAATGAGAAAGAGAAATTATGAGGAGGGACATACCAATGAAATCTAACAATGGTTATCACATTGCAGTTGTTGGGGCTACGGGAGCAGTAGGTCAGCAAATGCTCAAAACATTAGAAAAAAGAAACTTCCCGATCGCTTCTCTGAAATTATTGGCTAGTAAGCGTTCTGCAGGAAAGAAGCTCGATTTCAAAGGTGAAGAGTTCACAATTGAAGAAGCGACTCCAGATGCGTTTGAAGGTGTACAGATCGCTCTATTTTCTGCTGGTGGCTCGATATCGAAAGAACTGGCGCCTGAAGCAGCGAAACGAGGGGCTATAGTCGTTGATAACACAAGTGCTTTCCGGATGGATCCAAATACTCCGTTGGTCGTACCTGAAGTGAATGAAAATGCACTTAACAACCATAACGGAATCATTGCGAACCCGAACTGTTCAACGATCCAGATGGTCGTCGCCCTTGAACCGATCCGTAAGAAATATGGATTGAATAAAGTGATTGTCTCCACTTATCAGGCTGTTTCTGGTGCTGGTGCACAAGCAATCAATGAACTGAATGAACAAACACGCGCAATCATCGATGACGAAGAATTCACACCAGAAGTTTTGCCGGTTGCAGGGGATGAAAAGCATTACCAAATCGCATTCAATGCGGTTCCGCAAATTGACAAATTCCAGGAAAACGGGTTTACTTTTGAAGAAATGAAAATGATCAATGAAACGAAGAAAATCATGAGTATGCAGGAGCTGGAAGTTGCAGCTACATGCGTTCGTCTACCGGTAGAAACAGGACACTCAGAGTCTGTCTATCTTGAAATTGACGACGACAACGTAACTGTAGATGAATTGAAAGCATTATTAGCTGAAGCACCGGGGATTTTGCTTCAGGATGATCCTTCACAGCAACTTTATCCGATGCCGGCGGATTGCGTAGGAAAAGATGATGTGTTCGTGGGGCGTATCCGTAAGGATCTTGATCGTCCAAACGGCTTCCATATGTGGGTCGTTTCTGATAATCTCTTAAAGGGTGCAGCATTGAATTCCGTACAAATTGCTGAAAGTCTCGTAAAGCTGAATTTGTTGAAATGAACGAGAGAGGTGCATCAATGAATATCGTCGTGCAAAAATTCGGCGGAACATCTCTAAAATCAGATGATGGACGTAATCACGCCGTTCAACATGTATGCAATGCTGTTAATGAGGGAAAAAAAGTCGTAGTCGTCGTTTCAGCCATGGGACGTAAAGGCGATCCTTATGCGACAGACACGCTATTAAGCTTGATAACCGGAAATCCTACTTCAATCAGTCCAAAGGAAACTGACCTTCTCATGTCATGTGGAGAGGTCATTTCATCTGTCGTCTTCTCCAACCTACTGAAGCAGAAGCACCTTCGTTCATTGGCTTTTACTGGTGCAAAAGCAGGTTTTAAAACGAATACTGAGCATACTAATGCGAAGATCGTGGAGATGGATTGTAAGAATATTATCCATGCACTTGAAGAAATGGATGTCGTGGTAGTAGCCGGGTTTCAGGGTCAGTCGAGTGATGGAGAGGTGACGACGCTTGGAAGAGGTGGCAGTGACACCTCTGCAGCAGCCCTGGGCGCTGCTTTGAATGCTGAATTCATCGATATTTTCACTGACGTTGAAGGGGTTATGACTGCAGACCCTCGTATCGTAGAGGATGCACGCCCACTTAATGTTGTAACATATAATGAAATATGTAACATGGCTTATCAAGGAGCAAAAGTCATTCACCCTCGAGCAGTAGAAATCGCGATGCAAGCAAAAGTGCCGATCAGGATCCGTTCCACATATTCCGATCATGAAGGCACACTGGTTACATCAGCAGCTGGCGGTGGAGCTGGAAGGGATATCGAGGACCGCTTGATCACCGGGATCGCCCATGTATCAAACGTTACTCAAATCAAGGTCCTTGCTCCTGATGGAGATTACGATTTCCAATCAAAGATATTCAAAGCTATGGCTGAGGAACAAATCAGTGTTGACTTCATCAATATAAGTCCACGTGGAGTGATCTATACGATCAACTCGGCTTTAACGGATGCAGCGGTGAAAATTTTGAATAAGTTGGGCTATGAAGCAGATATCCAACGGAATTGTGCAAAAGTATCTGCTGTAGGTGCAGGAATCGCAGGTGTGCCTGGGGTAACGGCGAAAATAGTCGGAGCTCTCTCAGAACAAGGTATCAATATCCTGCAATCGGCTGACTCCCATACGACGATTTGGGTGCTTGTACGGGAAGAGGATATGATCAACGCTGTCAATGCGCTCCATCGAGTGTTCAAGCTTGAGAGAGGCGATCATATCTGAGGCAGTATTAAGGAGGAGTATAGTAAGATGGACTTTGGAAAAGTATTGACCGCTATGGTCACGCCATTCGACCATAAAGGAAACATCGATTTTACACGAACTACCAAATTGGTCGAATATTTAATTAAAAACGGATCGGATGGACTGGTGATTGCCGGGACGACGGGAGAATCCCCTACCTTGACAAAAGAAGAGAAGGTAGCTCTTTTCAAGCATGTAGTAAAAGTCGTCGGAAAACGTGTGCCTGTCATCGCCGGGACTGGAAGCAACAACACACACGCTTCGATCGAACTTACAAAACAGGCTGAAGAAGTCGGTGTTGACGGGATCATGCTAGTAGCACCATACTACAATAAACCGAACCAACAAGGACTTTACTTACATTTTAAAACAATTGCAGAAGCCACATCGCTGCCAATCATGCTATATAACATTCCAGGCAGATCTGTCATCAACATGTCAGTGGATACCATCGTAAGGTTGTCTGAAATCGAAAACATCGTATGTGTGAAGGAAGCCAGTGGGGACCTGGATCAGATGACAGAAATCATTTCAAAAACAAGTGATGATTTCGCATTATATAGTGGTGATGACGGCCTTACGTTACCTGTAATGGCTATTGGTGGAAATGGCATCGTTTCTGTAGCTTCTCATGTAGTAGGAAACGATATGCAAAAAATGATCGCTGCTTTCCAGTCTGGAAACAATAAAGAAGCTGCTGGTCTACATGGTAAACTTTTGCCGATCATGAAAGAAATGTTCGCTGCTCCAAGCCCGACACCTGTCAAGACGGCATTGCAAATTTCCGGAGTTGATGTTGGGGGCGTAAGACTTCCTTTGGTTCCATTGTCGGAACAGGAGCGAGTCCGATTGACATCTTTATTGAACAATTATCATACCGTATGAAACTTATAGAAAAAGGTTGGCCCTAGTGGTCAGCTTTTTTTATTGGTGCATACTTCAAAATTGGCGGTGCAAATTTCATATTTAACGATGCAAATATGTCATTTATCGGTGATTTGTCCATAATGAACTTTAATAATCGTATGGTCAGAAGTTCTCGTTTCATGATGGATAGAATGATTCCGAATTAGACAATACTAAAGGGAAAGTAATTGTTGTGAAAGGAGTCCGTCATGAACGAGCAGCAGAATGCGAACAACGATGAAGTCACACCAACTCAACCAACACAACCTCAAAAACCGAATAAACAAGATCAGGACAAAGAAAACTCATCGTCGCTGATCAATAAAATCCAGCAGATGGGACAGACGAATGTACCACAGATGGAGCAATCCAATATCCATTGTATGACGATTGTCGGGCAAATCGAGGGCCATGTCCAGCTTCCGCCCAATAATAAGACAACAAAGTATGAGCACATGATCCCTCAAATTGTGGCAATAGAACAGAACCCCAAAATCGAAGGTCTATTAGTAATCCTCAATACAGTGGGAGGAGATGTTGAAGCAGGTTTAGCGATTGCAGAAATGATTGCCTCTTTATCAAAACCGAAAGTTTGTCTTGTCCTTGGTGGTGGTCACTCAATTGGTGTTCCAATCGCGGTGGCAGGGGATTATTCTTTCATTGCCGAAACTGCTACGATGACGATCCATCCTGTCCGACTGACTGGATTAGTGATCGGTGTCCCCCAAACATTCGAGTATCTGGATAAAATGCAGGAAAGGGTAATCAGTTTTGTTCTGAGACACTCGAACATTGCAGAGGAGAAGTTCAAAGAATTGATGTTATCGAAAGGAAATCTTACCCGTGATATCGGAACGAATGTAGTAGGGGACGATGCTGTAGCATATGGATTGATTGATGAAGTTGGTGGCCTTGGAAAAGCAATGAAGAAATTGAATGAGCTTATTACAGCTGAAAAACCTGAAGAAGAACAGGATCTGGTCCAATGATTTTATATACCTCAATGCCTAATGAACTTGTTTTCAATACAGCCAATGAAGATTATGAAAAACATGCGATGATCGAAATGAATGGAGTTTCGATGATGGTTGAGCATCTAGATGGGAATCAATGCAGGATTGTCAATCTTTTAAGCACCGATCCTAATCATTATCTTAATCCAAATTTCCAGCCGGGCACGATTTTAAAGAAGAGCTACAACTATGATCAAAGTACATCTAGTTCACAGAATTCCAGTATGATATAATAACACTACTTATAGTGGGTTGACCCTTAAGTGTCCGACTCGTTTAACACGGTATCCAGTCATTGAAGTGTTAACACAGTCCCGCTTTAACAGGGTCAGCCCTTTTGCAATACATAAGTAAATGTGTATCACCAAATACATACATCCAGACAGAGTAAATCGCATGAGAGGTGAAAAAATGGCAAAAAGGAAAAAAAAGAATAAAAAGTCGTCAGGTTGGAAATCGCAGCTGTCTTTTGAAGTTTTCGGCCTACTATTACTTGCAATGACGTTGATTGCAGCGGCGGAATTCGGCAGGGTGGGGAATATATTTGCTGGATTGTTCCGTTTATCAGGCGGGGAATGGTATGGGATCTTGCTTTTAGGAGTTTTTGTCCTCTCCATTTATATCATTTGGAAGCGGGCATGGCCAAACTTTTTTACTCGCCGGTTAAGCGGTGTTTACTTGTTCGTTCTCGGTTTATTATTGCAAAGCCATGTTAAGCTTTTCGACCTTTTATCTCGAAATGGCGAATGGGAAAATCCTTCTGTCATCCAGAATACTTGGGAATTGTTTTTGCGATACCAGGGATCTGATCCAGGAACCTACGATTTAGGGGGCGGAATGATCGGAGCTTTTGGTTTCGCGTTCACTTATGTCTTGTTTGCACCTGAAGGGACCCAGGTCATCATCTTCTTCATGTGGATCATCTCGATCTTGCTAATCACAGGATTGTCCATGAATGACATTCTTGCTAAAGTCTTGGTACCATTAAAGAACTTCATCATGAATACATATAGTGAGTGGAAGGATCATTTTCAGAGCAAGCGGGATCAGAAGCAAGAAGCACGTAAGAAGGAACGGAAGACGAGGGGCAAACGGACAACCAAGGATAAAAAAGAAGCCGATGATCAGAAAGAGTTTGAAGAGGAAAACTACTCTGAACCGATAATTGAAGATTTCACTGAAAACAGTTATCAGGAAGCATTCGAGTTCGAAGAGTTGAAACAAAAGGAATTGCAAAAGGATCATGCTGAAAAGGGAAACAAAAAACCATCCCAACCTGCTAGCAACTCCAGTATGGATTCTGGCGAAGTCACTTCTGGATTTTCCGTTGCAGAAGTGGAAAATGAATCCTATGAGCTCCCTTCTTATGATTTGCTGAGCAGACCAGTTAAATCCGGCCAACATCGGGAAAGACAACACGTATCGGAGAACACGAGAAAGCTGGAACGAACGTTTGAAAGCTTCGGGGTAAAAGCGAAGGTAGTCAAAGTCCATTTGGGTCCTGCTGTAACAAAATATGAAGTTCAGCCGGCCATTGGTGTGAAGGTAAGTAAAATCGTTAATTTGACAGACGACCTAGCATTGGCGCTTGCAGCAAAAGATTTGCGGATTGAAGCACCGATTCCAGGAAGATCGGCAATCGGAATCGAAGTGCCGAATCAGGAAGTGGCGATGGTCTCATTAAGAGAAGTCGTGGATACAAAACGCAACGATCTAAATGCAAAGCTTAGTATCGGTTTAGGGCGTGATATTTCTGGAGAACCGATCCTCGCTGACCTGAGCAAAATGCCTCACTTGTTGATTGCGGGGGCGACAGGCAGCGGTAAAAGTGTATGTGTGAATGGAATCATAACAAGTATTTTGTTGAAAGCGAAACCGCATGAAGTGAAAATGATGATGATCGATCCGAAAATGGTCGAATTGAATGTCTATAATGGCATTCCTCATCTGCTTGCTCCAGTTGTGACTGAACCGAAAAAAGCTGCACAAGCATTGAAGCGGGTCGTCAATGAAATGGAACGTCGATATGAATTGTTTTCACATAGCGGGACAAGGAACATTGAAGGCTATAACAATGTGATCAAAAAACAAAATGAGGAATCTGATGCTAAACAGGCTTTACTGCCATATATCGTCGTCATCGTAGATGAACTCGCTGATCTGATGATGGTCGCTTCGGGTGACGTTGAAGATGCGATTACCAGGCTTGCCCAAATGGCACGTGCTGCCGGAATACACTTGATCATCGCTACTCAAAGGCCTTCAGTTGATGTCATCACGGGTGTCATCAAAGCGAACATTCCATCAAGGATCGCATTCAGCGTTTCATCCTCAACAGATTCCCGAACCATCCTCGACATGGGAGGGGCTGAAAAACTTCTTGGGAAAGGTGATATGCTTTATTTCCCGATCGGCTCGAACAAACCGACACGTGTACAAGGTGCATTTTTATCTGATGAAGAAGTGCAACAAGTAGTCGATTTCGTCATTGGACAGCAAAAAGCGAAGTATCAGGAAGAAATGATCCCGACCGATGAACCTGATCAGAAGGTAGAAGAAGTTGAAGATGAACTTTTTGATGATGCAGTGAATTTGATCGTCGATATGCAAACTGCATCAGTTTCCATGCTCCAAAGGCGGTTCCGGATTGGATACACAAGAGCTGCAAGACTGATTGATGCAATGGAGGCAAGAGGTATTGTCGGTCCCTATGAAGGAAGTAAACCGAGGGAGGTCCTCATTTCAAGTATAGATCAGGATGCCTCATCCAGTTAAAGAACATGAGCAATGATAAGTGTCTGACGCTCTGTATTCCGGTGTGTCAGGCACTTTTCTTTATGTTTTTTACTGGCCGTATGATTTGAATCCAGCTCAAAGAAATTAATGTAAATGTCATTTTGTTGATGCTTTGATTATGGCTCTTTTCTAAAAGAGTGTTGTTTTTGTGTCATTTTAAAAAAACACTTTGTGCAAGTTGATTGAAGAGCAAGGTGCGAGACTCTCGAAAATGAAAATCGCATTTTCTTCGTGCGATGTAACGCTGCCGAAGCTTTCCTTGTCCTGCGGGATCAGCGTGCCTACTACCTGAATAATCTCCTCGCAAGGGATGCGACGAGGAAGCTCGCTTCGACAGGACTTTCTTGTAGACGCAGGAGCACAAATGCTTCCTTGAAAAGGAGACTCCTGAGGTCGCAAGGCGACGAGTGGGCTCACCGCACGCCCCGTGGAAAGCGAGCATCCTGGAGCGTAAATCAACGACTTTTAAAGAAAACTTGGCGAGACCAAGCCTTTTGTAGGTCGAGCCTTAGTTGCCCTTATACTGAAGAAAGTATTTATACTTTCTTTAAGTGCAAGAGCAACAAAGTTTGTGAATACAGCCTTTATTAACAATTAGCATGTCAGATTTGAAATATTGTCGTAACATTTTTATATATAATGTAAAAATAGTATTTATTTATTGATGTAAAAATGATATAGTATTGTCGAATATTGTTAAATAAACAGAATAGAATGCAATACACTTGGGGTGAAGACGTGTGACCATTAAAACGGACCATCGTCTATTATATTTACAAGTAATAGATCGATTGAAGAAAGATATTGAAGCAGGGGTTTATCAGGAAGGGGAAAGACTTCCGAGCGAGTTTGAATTATCCAAGCTGTTAGGTATCAGCCGCGCAACACTTAGAGAAGCGCTGCGAATCCTAGAAGATGAGAATATCGTCGTCAGAAGGCATGGTGTAGGGACTTTTGTACGGACTCGACCCGTTTTCTCATCTGGTATTGAAGAGCTCTTCAGTCTTACTGAGATGATTGAACGAGGTGAACAGAAACCAGGCACAATATTCCTGTCATCAGATACGAGAGAAGCGATGGACGAGGAAGTTCAGAGGTTCAACCTTGAAGCTACTGATGAACTTGTAATTGTGGAACGTGTTCGGACAGCGGATGGACAACCTGTCATTTATTGTCTTGATCAGGTCCCTGCGAAATTGATGCCATCCAATTATAAATCGATGGAAGAAGAATCACTGTTCAACTTGCTAGAAAAAGAGTCTAATAGCCGAGTATTGTATGCGGTTACTCATATCGAACCTTTAGGATATCACGAAAAAGTTTCGGACGTACTGGAATGCCCACCCGAATCATCCCTGCTCGTATTGAAGCAAATGCATTACGATCAGAATGATGTTCCAGTGTTGTATTCGGTGAATTATTTTAGGGCGGATAAGTTTGATTTCCACGTTGTCAGACGTCGGGTGTGATAGGAAGTCCAAGATGGCACCGGATGATAAACTGCGAATTTCCGACGCATTTAGTAAAACCTGTACCTGCGTCTATAAGTGTATCTGTCGAATTCAGATTCCCGGCACTTATTCTGACTTACAGGACATAGTTCCAGTGTTCTCATAGCTTTTAAGGAGGTGGTCAAGGGGGTTGTTTGAAAGCGCTTAGCTTTTCGAAATTTATGAAACTTTGATAATACACTAAGGGGGAAATGTACGGAATGAAAAAGCGTTATGGGTTATTGATGTCTATGGTTTTAGCGGCTGGAACATTACTTTCGGCTTGCGGCAGTGATGAAGCTGCCTCAGGGGATAAGAAAGATGACGGCTTTAAAGTCGCAATGGTAACAGACACTGGCGGAGTAGACGATAAGTCGTTCAACCAATCTGCTTGGGAAGGCCTTGAAGCATTTGGTGATGAAAACGACCTGGAAGAGAAAAAAGGATACAAATACTTGCAATCAGAAAAACAAAGTGACTACCGTCCGAACTTGAACAACTTGGTCCGTCAAAATTATGATTTGATTTACGGAATCGGCTTCTTGATGCAAGAAGACATTCAAAAAGTCGCACAACAACAAAAGGATGCACAATTTGCACTTGTCGATAGCGTAGCTGTTGATGAAGATGGAAATCCGCTTGAAAATGTAGCAAGTATCACGTTTAAAGAGCATCAAGGATCCTTCCTCGTTGGATTGGTAGCTGGATTGCAAACGAAAACGAATAAAGTCGGGTTCATCGGCGGTGTAGAAAGTGAACTTATTTCTAAATTTGAGAATGGTTTCCTTGCGGGCGTTTTGACTGCAAATCCGAATGCTGAAGTACTCACTCAATATGCTGGGGATTTCAACGACGCTGCTAAAGGTGCCACGATTGCTTCAGCTTTATATGGTAAAGATGTAGACGTTATTTATCATGCAGCAGGAGGAACTGGTGCAGGGGTGTTCACCGAAGCAATCAACCGTAAGAAGAACGGTGAAGATGTATGGGTGATCGGAGTCGACCGTGACCAATTCGAAGAAGGAATCTATGACAAAGCGAACAACAAAAGTGTAACCCTTACTTCCATGGTAAAACGTGTAGACACAGCTGTATTTGAAGTTTCTTCTCAAACGAAAGATGGAAACTTCCCGGGTGGGAAAATCGTCGAATTCGGTCTTGAAGAAAATGGAGTAGGTATCGCTCCAACAGAAGATAACGTTACAGAAGAGTCACTGAATATGGTTAAAGAATATAAAGAGAAAATCGTTGCAGGTGAAATTGAAGTACCTAAGACAGAGGAAGAATACGAAGCATTCAAAAGCGAAAAGTAATCTATAGCTCTATACAGAGGGGTTGACCCATCATTCTTTGAGTCAACCCCTTTATTTATGCAATTGAACAGTTTGCCATTCTTTTGATGATCGACTCATCCAGAATACCCTTGTGTTCTTGAGTGTACCAAAGGTATGTCAGATACTTACCAGACTCCCTTGTTACACTTAAGAGCCTTTTGAGGATATAAGAAAGATGCTGTTCAGCCTTTGCAAACGCAACAACATAGTAGGAGTGATGACAGTTGGAATACGTCATTGAAATGCGGGACATCCGCAAAGAGTTTCCTGGCATAGTAGCCAATGACAACATAACATTACAGGTTCAAAAGGGTGAAATCCATGCATTGTTAGGAGAAAACGGTGCAGGGAAATCAACATTGATGAACGTACTGTTCGGCCTGTATCAGCCCGAAAAAGGTGAAATACGTGTACGCGGTGAAAAGGTGGAGATCACAGATCCGAACATCGCAAACAATTTGGGGATCGGTATGGTCCATCAGCATTTTATGCTCGTAGAAAACTTTACTGTTACTGAGAATATCGTCCTTGGACAAGAACCGAAACGGCGCGCACAGGTCGATATCAAATCAGCAGCAAAGAAGGTAGAAGAAATATCCAGACAATATGGATTACGAGTAGATCCATATGCCAAAATCGAGGATATTTCCGTAGGGATGCAACAGCGTGTGGAGATTTTAAAAACGTTATACCGTGGTGCGGAAATTCTGATCTTTGATGAACCGACAGCTGTGTTGACACCTCAGGAAATAAAAGAGTTGACCCAAATCATGAAACGTCTGATTGCTGAAGGGAAATCAATCATTCTGATCACCCATAAGTTGAAGGAGATTATGGAAGTTTGTGATCGTTGTACGGTCATCCGCCGGGGTAAAGGAATCGGTACTGTGAATGTAGCAGATACGAATCGTGAAGAATTAGCTTCGATGATGGTTGGACGCAATGTATCGTTCACCACGAAGAAAGAAAAAGGAAATCCTCAACACGACGTTCTTGAGATAAAAAGCCTTGTAGTGAAAGATACTCGAGGAGTACCAGCTGTCAACGGTTTGGATTTGACCATTCGCGCAGGGGAAATCATTGGAATTGCTGGTGTAGATGGCAACGGTCAAACGGAATTGATTGAAGCGATTACAGGCTTGCGTAAAGCAGACAGTGGAGAGATTCGGTTGAATGGTAAAGAAATAACCAATCTCAAACCACGTAAGGTCACTGAATCAGGGATTGGCCATATACCTCAGGACCGTCACAAACACGGTCTGGTTCTTGATTTTTCTATCGGTGAAAATATCGTGTTGCAAACCTACTATCAAAAACCATATTCCAAATACAAACAACTGAAAGCAACAGAAATTTTCAAAAAAGCAGAACAGTTGATTGAGCAGTTCGATGTACGGACGCCGAGTGTATATACCCAGGCGAGGGCTTTATCCGGTGGAAATCAACAAAAAGCGATCATCGCTCGTGAAGTGGATCGTAGCCCTGATCTCCTTATTGCCGCACAGCCGACACGGGGACTGGACGTTGGAGCGATTGAATTCATCCATTCCAAGCTTATTGAAGAAAGAGATGCCAATAAAGCTGTATTGCTCATTTCATTTGAACTTGAAGAAATCAGGAATGTTAGTGATCGGATCGCTGTCATATATGAAGGGAAAATCATAGCCATCGTCGATCCGGAAGAGGTCACAGAACAAGATTTAGGATTACTTATGGCTGGATCGACACAGACAGTGAAGGAGGAGAAGTAAGTGAAACTGCAAAAAATACTATTCAAACTCAGTGTTCCTATCATTGCAGTTGCACTGGGTCTTCTCGTCGGTGGAATCATCATGGTTACAAGTGGATTTGATCCACTGCTGGCATACTCCTCTCTGTTCAGTGTCATTTTCACAGATCCATATTATATCGGAGAAACAGTCAGACAGATGTCACCGTTGATTTTATCAGGAATTGCTGTCGCATTCGCTTTCAGAACCGGCTTGTTTAACATCGGTGTAGAAGGTCAGCTATTAGTAGGATGGCTCGCTTCCGTTTATGTTGGAATCGCAGTTGAAGGGGTACCTGCATTCATCCATATTCCGCTCGCTATCATTGCGGCAGCAGTTGCTGGGGCGTTATGGGGACTTGTACCTGGGTTTTTGAAAGCAAGATTCAGAGTTCATGAAGTCATCACCACGATCATGATGAACTATGTAGCTTTACATGTCACTAACGCAATCATTCGAACTCATTTGTTAGCGCCAGGAGAACGGACTGAAGATATCCAATCTTCAGCTTCATTATCATCACTGTTCTTACAAGAAATAACGGATTTTTCGAGGTTACACTATGGAATCATCGTGGCCATATTGGCTGCGATATTGATGTGGTACTTGTTATGGAAGACGACGACTGGATACGAACTGCGTGCAGTCGGATTCAACCAGCATGCTTCTGACTATGCAGGAATCAATGTTTCGAAGAACATCATCTTATCCATGTGCATTTCAGGTGGATTTGCTGGTGTTGCAGGTGCCATGGAAGGTCTTGGTACGTATCAATATATGACAATTAATGCTGCCTTTACTGGTGTCGGGTTTGATGGAATCGCTGTAGCGCTTCTTGGAGCAAATAGTGCGATTGGAATCATCCTTGCCGCGGCTCTTTTCGGAGGATTGAAAATCGGAGCATTGAATATGCAGGCGATGGCGCAAGTCCCTCCTGAATTGATCACAATTGTCATTTCACTGATCATCTTTTTCGTAGCTTCAAGCTATCTTGTCTACTGGCTGCGGAACCGGATTAACAGAAGGGGGAAAATCTAGATGGATCTCATGCAGATATTACAAATCATCATACCCACAGCCATCTTTGCTGCCGCCCCTTTGATTCTGACTGCACTTGGTGGAGTTTTCAGTGAACGATCCGGAGTTGTCAATATCGGTTTGGAAGGGCTCATGATGATGGGAGCGTTTGTCGGAGCCGTTTTCACGTTCTATGGAGAGACATGGGGGTTTGGTAGTGCGTCACCTTGGTTCTCTTTCCTGGTCGCAATCGTAATTGGAGCGATTTTCTCACTGTTGCACGCAGTTGCAAGCATTTCGTTCCGTGCTGACCAGGTCGTCAGCGGCGTAGCTTTGAATTTTTTAGCAGCTGGTTTGACGCTTTTCCTAGTAAAGAAAATCTTTGATGCTGGTCAAACACCATATTTGAACGAACGGATTTTCAAGTCGGATATTCCGATACTTTCTGATATCCCTTTTATCGGTCCATTACTTTTCGGGGATGCTTATATAACCTCATTCTTAGCTGTGGCACTGGCTTTCGTTGTCTGGTTCGTCGTGTTTAAAACACCATTCGGCCTTCGTCTACGTGCGGTCGGCGAACATCCGATGGCTGCAGATACAATGGGAATCAATGTAACGAAAATGCGTTACATTGCAGTTATGCTGAGTGGTGCTTTCGCAGGGCTTGGTGGTGCGGTTTACGCAACCTCCATTAGTGGGAACTTCACACACTCTACGATCGCAGGGCAAGGATTCATGGCCCTTGCAGCTATGATCTTTGGAAAGTGGCACCCGCTTGGCGCATTAGGTGCAGCATTGTTCTTCGGGTTTGCCCAATCATTGAGCATTACCGGGCAACAAATACCATTGCTGAAAGAAATACCACACGTCATTTTGCTCATTTCACCATATGTGCTGACAATACTTGCGCTAGCAGGTTTCGTTGGCCGTGCAGACGCACCTAAAGCAATCGGAAAACCATACGAAAAAGGAAAACGATAACGAATAGAGAACTTCTCATAGTATGAGGAGTTCTTTTTTAGGATTGCAATGAAATATTTTTGATTTTGGCTCTTTTCTATAAGTTTGTTGCTTTTGAGTCATTTTTAAAAATTACTTTGTGCAAGTTGGTTGGAGAGCAAGGTGCGGGACTCCTCGAAAATGAAATCGCATTTTCTTCGTGCGATGTAACGCTGTCGAAGCTTTCCTTGTCCTGCGGGCTCACCGCACGCCCCGCGGAAAGCGAGCATCCTGGAGCGGAAATCAACGACTTTTAAAGAAAACTTGGCGAGACCAAGCCTTTTGTAGGTCGAGCCTTAGTTGCCCTTATACTGAAGAAAGTATTTTATACTTTCTTTAAGTGCAAGAGCAACAAAACTAGCGAAAACATCCTTTAATATTAATGGCTGAAATTTTCTTTAAGGCGAAATGCACGTCACTTCAGCGGGAACAGCGAGACGAGTCCTCCTAACAAAAAAGTATATGTATAGCGATTACAATTAGCTTGCCTTCCGTTATGAAATTCTCATGAAAGAGTATTATAATGATGAGTGTTTCATGTTTCGTGGAAAAATGGGGTAAGCTATCAACAGAAAACCTGGCAAAGGAGAGGTTGAAGATATGACAAGGATAACAGAACCTCGAGTGGTATCTAATGAAGGGTATACACTGCATCTGATTGAAACAGAAAAATATAAGACAACGACGATTTCCATCCAGATAAAACGTAAGATTGAAGAAGAGAACGTAACAAAAAGAGCATTGTTAGCGCAAGTCTTGAAAGCTGGCACGAAATCCTATCCATCATCTTTACATATCCATCGCCTATTGGAAGATATGTACGGTGCGGGTTTTGTAACTTCTGTCGCAAAAAAAGGGGATTATCAGATCATCACGATCCGTATGGATGTTTCGAATGAAAAGTTTTTGCTGGACAATACACAACTTCTGGATCAGTCCCTTGAGTTCTTATCTGAAGTGATGTTGCAGCCATTGAGCGATGGTACGAAATTCGATGAGAATAATGTGAGAAAAGAAAAACGAGTCTTGAAACAGAAAATCCAATCGATCTATGATGATAAAATGCGTTTTGCGAATAAACGCCTTGTTGAAGAAATGTTCAAAGGCCGCCCGTATGCACAACATGCCTATGGGAAAGAAGAAGAGGTCGATGCCATTACTGCAGAAGAACTTTTCAACTATTATAAGGATGTAATGAATAAAGATGAAATCGATATCTATATCGTCGGCGACATCGATGGAGTGGAAGTGGAGCGTAAAGTTCTCTCAAGACTCGAACTGAGTGAACGAGTCAATGCGGATGAATCACCTTCCTCAGAAATCGATAACAGGACACAGGAAAATGTTGTTTTTGATGAACAGGACATTAAACAAGGAAAGCTCCATATCGGATATCGGACATCAATTACCTTTTCCGACCCAGCGTATTATGCCATTCAGGTCTTCAATGGAATATTCGGTGGATTTTCACATTCAAAATTGTTTATCAATGTCCGTGAAAAGGCGAGTCTAGCCTACTATGCAGTTTCAAGGATTGAAAGCCATGTAGGTGCTTTGTTCGTCATGTCAGGAATCGAATTCAAAAATTATGAAAAAGCGGTTTCGATCATAAAGGAACAAATGGACAAGATGAAGAATGGTGATATTTCAGAAGCTGAATTTTCACAGACCAAGGAGATGCTGCGGAATCAACTGCTCGAGTCTGTCGATAACCCGAACAGTTGGGTGGATCTGTTATATCATTCGAGAGTAGCCGGCATTGAGCGTTCTATCGATGAGTGGATAGAGGGGATTCAGGCGGTAACGATGGACGATGTCCAGAAAGCTGCCGAAACTGTAACGCTTGATACGATCTATTTCCTTAAAGGGGAGGGTCAATAACCATGAAAGAAACGTATTTTGATCAACTGCAAGAAACCCTTTATTCCGAAACATTAGACAATGGACTCCAGGTATATGTTTTACCGAAAAAAGGCTTTAATAAGACGTATGCAACCTTTACGACCAAATATGGTTCAGTCGATAACCATTTCACACCGATGGGTTCGGATGAGCCTGTCAAAGTTCCTGATGGCATCGCTCATTTTCTCGAACATAAATTGTTTGAAAAAGAGCACGGGGATGTTTTCCAGGATTTTAGTAAACAAGGCGCATCCGCTAATGCTTTCACATCTTTTACAAGAACGGCATATCTTTTCTCCAGTACATCAAATGTGAAGGAAAATTTGAAGACATTGATCGATTTTGTGCAAGCCCCTTATTTCACTGAAAAGACGGTAGAGAAAGAAAAAGGGATCATCGGACAGGAAATCGAGATGTATGATGATAATCCCGATTGGCGTGTATACTTCGGGGTGATCGAAAACATGTTCCATCATCATCCCGTAAAAATTGATATTGCGGGTACCGTTCCTTCCATAGCAAAGATTACAAAAGATTCACTTTACACATGCTACGAAACTTTTTACCATCCAAGCAACATGCTCTTATTTGTCGTCGGCAATATCGATGTCAAAGAAATCATGGGTCTCGTAAAAGAGAATCAGGACGGTAAAGATTTTGCTGCACCTGAAAAAATCGAGCGTTTTTTTGAAGATGAACCCCCTGAAGTCGCAAAAAAGAAATCAGTCATTAAAATGACTGTACAAACACCGAAGTGTATGGTTGGGTTCAAAGCGGCGACCCCTAAACGTTCAGGTGATGAACGCCTTAAATATGAACTAAGCATGAACCTTCTGCTCGATTATTTGTTCGGCCAAAGTTCGGATAATTATGAGGAATTATACGATGAAGGCTTGATCGATCAATCATTCTCGTTCGATTATACAGAGGAATCCGATTTCGGTTTCTCACTCATAGGGGGAGAAACAAGCGATCCGGATCGTTTGACAGAACGTATTTTTGAAATGATCGAGATGACCAAATCAAAAGGGATCGATGCAGACTCAATCGAACGTTTGAAGAAAAAGAAAATGGGCAGTTTCCTGAGATCGATGAATTCTCCAGAATATATCGCCAATCAATTCACCCGTTTCCAATTCGGAGATATGAATCTTTTCAATGTCATTGAGATGTATGCGAAGATCACACCTGATGATCTCCAAACGATAATGAATGATCACTTTAGGGAAAAAGCTTTTACAAGCTGTCAGGTACGACCAAAAAGCAGTTGAAAATAAAAACGGGAGAAGTGAGGCTGACTGGTAAAGTCAGTCTCTGCTTTATGTCTCCCGGAATTGAAATATTCAACACAATCTCAGTTGGGAGGGGTTCTATGAAATCCTATGCCTTAGTCACTGGCGCAAGTGGGGAAATCGGACAAGCAATTGCCCGGGAATTGGCTTCTCAAGGGTACAACTTGTATCTGCATTATTATCAGAATAAAGAAGCTGTTGAAAAACTACAGATGGAACTGGCGTCATCGATCGAATGTAAATTGCTCAATGCGAATTTAGCTGTACCGGAAGGACCAGGAATCTTAACCGAACAAATCAAAACTCCTGTCGATGTACTCGTTTATAATTGCGGTAGTTCGCATACCGGCCTGATAACGGATGTTTCTCAAAAGGAACTTGATGGGATGGTGCAGCTTCAATTAAAAAGCCCGTTCCAGCTCATACAACAACTTCTACCTTTGATGATCGAAAGGAAAAAAGGTTCGATCGTCATGATCACTTCGATATGGGGACAGACAGGTGCATCCTGTGAAGTTCTCTATTCAATGGTGAAAGGAGGTATGAACACGATGGTAAAAGCACTATCCAAAGAATTGGCACCGAGTGGGATCCGAGTCAATGCTGTCGCTCCTGGAATCATCGCAACGAAAATGAATGAACATCTTTCTGATGAAGAGATGGAAGCGATCTCAGAGGAAATACCGATTGGACGCTTTGGATTTCCGGCAGAAGTTTCGGATGCGGTAGGTTATTTGGTTTCCAAAAAATCATCCTATGTGACAGGTCATATCCTCCCGGTCAACGGTGCCTGGTATTGTTAAATACTGTTTTCTGAAAGTTGGCACGCTGACCGCACGGATTGAATTTCGTATAAATCAATAATATAAACGACATTACTAAAACCCTAGTTGAAAAAACGATGTATACTTTCCACTTTTTGAGACATGATAATGCTTGAACGATTTTATTTTTTCTAGGAGGGACTAGACATGTCTGTTCTTGATAACTGGAATGAGTGGAAAGGCTTCCTCAGTGAACGTTTACAACAAGCAGAGGAAAAAGGTATGAAGGATGGAGCGATTACAGAAATCGCTACTGAAATCGGAGGATACCTTGCTGATCAAGTTGAACCAAAAAATGCAGAAGAAAAAGTACTTGCAGACCTTTGGCATGTTGCAAATGAAGAAGAGCGTCATTCAATCGCAAGCATGATGGTCAAGCTTGTACAAGAAAGACGATAGGTGGAAAACTGGCTGATTCCAATTAGAGGATCAGCCTTTTTTCGTATAATCAAGGTAATACTATCATTTTGCTTCATACCTCTTACGAAGCAAAAGCAAAGCTTTCTCGAGGAACTAAGGCAATTCTTTGCACTAGGTTTAAGACTTGCCAAGTTTTCTTTACACCTCATGGCATAAGTGCAACTAAGGCAATTCTTTGCACTAGGTTTAAGACTTGCCAAGTTTTCTTTAATTTTACTTTTCTTAATGTAGAAAATCATTTATCATTAGAGAAAAGGATGTCGGATATTGGTGAACAGCGAAGGAGATGACTAATGGAACAACAGGAATGGTATTTAGAATATGAAATACATAAAAACCGTCCCGGGCTTCTAGGTGATATTTCTTCTTTGCTCGGTATGTTAGGGATAAATATTATTACAATCAACGGCGTTGACAATATGAGGCGCGGAATGTTGTTGTTGGTTCATAATTCTGAACAAGTCGAACGTCTGAAGACTATCCTTGAGACGATGGACAACATTACGATTACGAAAATGAGGAAACCGAAGCTCCGGGATATTTTAGCGGTCAGGCACGGGCGTTACATACAAAGAGATGCTGATGATAAAAAGACATTTCGGTTTGTCAGGGATGAACTTGGCTTGCTTGTTGATTTTATGGCTGAATTGTTCAAGGTTGACGGGCATAAACTCATCGGGATTCGCGGGATGCCCCGGGTCGGGAAAACTGAATCGATCGTAGCAGCAAGTGTATGTGCGAACAAGCGATGGATTTTCGTTTCTTCAACTCTTCTGAAACAAACGATACGCAGCCAATTGGCAGACGATGAATACAGCAATGATCATGTGTTTTTAGTTGATGGGATCGTTTCTTTAAAGCGGTCATCAGAAAAACACTGGCAGCTGATCCGTGAAGTCATGAGACTACCAGCAACCAAAATCGTTGAACACCCGGATATTTTTGTGAGGGATTCAGAGTACACGCTTGATGATTTTGATTATATTATTGAACTCCGAAGTAACCCTGAGGAAGAAATTACTTATGATGTCGTTGATGATACAAACCCTACATCCTTTGGTTTTGACTTTGAATAGTGGCAGGTGGTAGCAAGTATGACAGAGCTTGGTCAGCGCTTGAAAGAAGCGCGGTTGGAAAAACAATTATCATACGATGAGTTACAAGACAAGACGAAGATTCAGAAGAGGTACCTTCAAGCGATCGAAGAGGGGCATTATTCCGTCCTTCCAGGAGCATTTTACGCCCGAGCATTCATTAAAAATTATGCTGAAGCAGTAGGCCTTGATCCCGATATGCTTTTTGAAGAATATGCGAGTGAAGTGCCCGCTTCAAAAGAAGAGCCTACTGAATTCACGCCAAGATCCTCGAAATCCAAAGCAAATGTGCCGAAAGATAATAAATTGGCTAAGGTCATCCCATTATTATTAACAGCAGTTTTATTAATCGCACTTTTAATCGGATTTTACTGGGTAGTACAGAATTACAGTGGTAACAGCAGTTCTGAACCGAACAAAGATAATGTCGACAATTATGAAAGTGCTGAAGGTGAGAAACCACCGGAAGAATCATCAGATTCAACCGAAGGTACAGAAGGCAATAATGAAGAAGGCAATGAAGACTCAGAAGCTGATGGAACGGATGAAAGTGAAACCCAATCTGAAGAAGAAACCCCGGAACAGAAGCTGGAGGAACTATCTTCAGAAGGAAGTATCAAAACCTATTCCTTATCGGGGACAGACGAGTTCAACGTAGAGCTGAAAATAAACGGGGAAGCGTATATTGACGTGAAAGACGAATCAGGTAAAAACATTCAACCTGGCGGAAAAATATTCAAAAAAGAGGATGGTACGGTTTCGTACGATTTGGCGGACCACACTCAAGTTACCTTTAACATCGGTGCGACTCAGCATGTAGAGGTGACTGTCAATGGTGAATCTGTCACATACGCAGTTGAACCATCCAAGAGACCTCATCAGAAAATCGTTGTCCAGTACCAAAAAGGAACAGAAGAGCAATAATCAGAAGGATTGACTCAACCAGTAACTCTTACATGTTGAGTCGGTCCTTTTTTATACCGGCTCTGTCAATGCATAATGTTGCTTCGTGTAGAGGTTGATTGAGTATGAATCGTGACTCACATGAGGGATAATTTGATTGATCCTTTTCAATTTGACCATTCATTAGGATTCATTGTTTTCATTTCAGCCGTTTGTGGTAAAATATACATGCTTGAGCGATAACCGACAGGAGGCAGTTATGAACTTACCAAATAAAATAACAGTATCAAGAGTAATGTTGATTCCTATTTTCATGGTTTTCCTACTCGTTCCATTCGGCTGGGGGACCCTTGAAGTCATGAACGGGGAGATACCGACACATCATTTTATCGCTGCACTCATCTTCATTATTGCATCATGTACAGATTGGATTGACGGTTATTATGCAAGGAAATTGAACCTGGTCACGAACCTTGGGAAATTTCTTGACCCTCTGGCAGATAAGCTGTTGATTACAGCAGCTTTGATCGGACTTGTTGAACTGCAGCTTGCACCAGCCTGGATGGTCATTTTGATTTTAAGCCGTGAATTTGCGGTCACCGGACTACGGTTGATTGCAGCAGGTGATGGGGATGTCATTGCGGCAAGTCAGATGGGTAAATTGAAGACATGGATCCAAATCATTGCAATTGCAGCATTGTTACTTCATAATGTCCCGTTCACGATTGTTGGATTTCCTTTTGCTGACATAGCACTATGGGCAGCAACAATCATAACGGTCTACTCTGGATGGGATTATTTTATGAAAAACAAGCACATTATGCTAAAGTCGAAATAACGACAAAGAAAGGCTGACTCAACAAATAATGTGAAGTCAGCCTTATTCATTTAAACAATGGTTCTTTTTATGGAACCGCTACAAATTCAAAAGAGGTGCAGAATCTATGAATGCAGAAATCATTGCCATCGGCTCCGAGCTTTTATTGGGGCAAATCGCCAATACGAACGGCCAATTCATTTCTAAACAGTTAGCTGATCTAGGCATCAATGTTTTCCACCATTCTGTCGTCGGGGATAACAAACAACGGTTGATTTCTACGATTAAAACCGCTGAAGAACGTTCTGACTTGTTGGTTTTCACCGGTGGCTTAGGACCAACAAAGGATGACCTCACGAAAGAAACGATTGCAGAACATCTTAGACTTCCTTTGATTGAAAATAAGGAAGCGATGGACTTTATTGAAGGTTATTATGAGAAAATCCAACAACCGATGTCTGAGAATAATCGTAGACAAGCCCTCGTGTTCGATGGTGCTGCAGTATTACCGAATAATAACGGCATGGCCCCTGGAATTGCCTTGCAACAGGAAAACAAGACTTACATACTCCTGCCTGGTCCACCGAAGGAAATGAGACCGATGTTCACTGATTTTGCAATTCCGTACATTCAACAGGTGAGAGGTGAAGATGTAGAACGCATCCTTTCACGTGTCCTGCGGTTCTATGGGATTGGTGAATCGGCACTCGAGACGAAATTGATGGACCTTATTGAAAGCCAGACGAATCCTACAATCGCACCTCTGGCCGGTAATTTCGAGGTGACCTTGAGACTGACCGCCAAATGTGAAACCCAAGATCAGGGTGAAGCGATGATCGATGAACTCGAAAGGCAGATTTTAGATCGGGTCGGCAACTTCTTTTATGGTTATGATGATACCACGCTTTCCTACGAAACCTTCGATACATTGCAAGACAAAGAACTGACTGTTTCTTGTGCGGAGAGTCTAACGGGTGGATTATTCGGGCATGCATTGACGAAACAGCCTGGAGCGGGACAAGTTTTGCAGGGCGGAATCATTTGCTATCAGAACGAGATCAAGAAGAACCAACTGAAGATTCCCGAAAAAGTGTTGGATGACGATGGTGCCGTGAGTGAAACGTGTGCGAAATTGATGGCTGAAAATGTGCGTGAATTATTCAATAGTGATTATGGCATCAGTTTTACCGGAGTAGCCGGACCGAATGAAATGGAGGGTAAACCTCCTGGAACCGTTTATATCGGAATAGCATCTTCCCGTGGGACCAACATATATCCCCTTCGTTTAGCTGGTGATCGGAATGCGGTCAGGACCCGGACAGTCAATTATGGATTGTTTTATTTATTGAAGGAACTTGTTGGAAAGTCTATTTCGTAAAAGGCGAATAAATGTTCGTAAAAAGTATTGGCAAACGAGATGAAAAAAGGTATGATGAAGTTAGTTAATTTTAAGGAGTGATTGCATGAGTGATCGTAAAGCTGCATTAGATATGGCATTAAGACAAATAGAGAAGCAATTCGGTAAAGGATCTGTCATGAAGTTGGGAGAACAAACAGAAAATCGTGTTTCTACAACTTCAAGCGGATCGCTCGCAGTGGATATCGCACTTGGCGTGGGCGGTTATCCTCGTGGCAGGATCATCGAAGTTTATGGACCTGAGTCTTCCGGTAAAACAACTGTAGCCCTGCACGCCATTGCTGAAGCACAACGGAACGGCGGACAGGCAGCATTCATCGATGCTGAGCATGCCCTTGACCCGGTTTACGCTGAAAAGCTCGGTGTGGATATCAATGAATTGTTGCTTTCACAGCCAGACACTGGGGAGCAGGCGTTAGAGATCGCAGAAGCACTCGTACGAAGCGGAGCGGTCGATATCCTGATCATCGACTCTGTAGCTGCACTGGTTCCGAAAGCAGAGATCGAAGGGGAAATGGGTGACTCGCACGTAGGACTTCAAGCTCGTTTGATGTCACAAGCCCTTCGTAAATTGTCCGGTGCGATCAGCAAATCAAAAACGACAGCGATCTTCATCAACCAGATCCGTGAGAAGGTCGGCGTCATGTTTGGAAATCAACGATTAGTCGCTTAATCTGTGATGGATTAAGGAGTTTACTATGGGTTTCCCATGCTAGTGATAGCATGTTTAAAAAACCTTGTGAACCTTATTGCCTAAGGGTGTGGCATGTTGAATGCTGCTAACGGTGAAGCCCTCCGCAAGATGGGTAATACCGTGCCAAGCCTTTTACAGGAAGGTGTAGAGACTACCGAAAAGGACTCTCTGAAGAGTCAACCTAGTAGGGTACGGCAGAAGATAGGCTCCTGCTGGAAGTGCAAGGCTCTCAGTCATAATTACTGAGATGAAGAGATAGTCCACACTATAGAGATGGAAAATCTATAGATCATGCCAGAAACGACTCCTGGGGGACGCGCCCTCAAATTCTACTCATCTGTACGTCTGGAAGTACGAAGAGCAGAAACGTTGAAGCAAGGTAACGACATGGTCGGAAACAAGACACGGATCAAGGTCGTCAAGAACAAAGTCGCACCTCCGTTCAAAACAGCGGAAGTGGATATCATGTATGGAGAAGGAATCTCAAGACAAGGAGAAATCCTTGATATCGGATCTGAAATTGATGTTGTCCAAAAGAGTGGTGCTTGGTACTCGTTCAATGGCGACCGTCTAGGCCAGGGGCGTGAGAATGCAAAGCAGTTCTTGAAGGAAAACGAAGCGATCCAAAACGAAATCTATCAGCAAGTCCGGGCATACTACCAATTGAACACAGAAACTGCGGCTGCAAAAGAAGATTCAGACACAGAAGAACAAGATTCATTAGTATGATTATTTAACGAAAGATGACTCGAAATCCCCCGGTAAAGTCGGGAAGGATCCCCGGGTCATCTTTTTATTTATTTTTAGGATCGGCTGTTTTCGGATAGATTGTTTTGGAAGGCTCTTTTCTAAAACATTGTTGCTTTTGAGTCATTTTAAAAAATCACCGTGTGCATGTTTGATTGGAGAGCAAGGTGGGAGACTCCTCGAAAATAAAATTCGCATTTTCTTTGTGCGATGTAACGCTGCCGAAGCTTTCCTTGTCCTGCAGGAACAATTGGACAGGTGAAACCATTCAATATCGCAAGGCGACGAGCGAGCTCACCGCACGCCCCGCGGAAAGCGAGCATCCTGGAGTGGACATCAACGACTTTTAATGGAAACTTGGCGAGATCAAGCCTTTTGTAGGTCGAGCCTTTTTTGCCCTTATACTGAAGAAAGTAATTTTTACTTTCTTTATGTGCAAGAGCAACAAAGTTTGCGAAAACAGCCGTTTGGAAAGTAAGTGAATTTCTGGAGATCAGACTCATTCCAATCGCTTTTCATTGCCAACTAAACTCTCTATTGACAGCTCTTGACATTAAAAATAGACAACTATACAATTAGTGTATATTGTTTGATTACTTTTACAATTGTTAAACAATGAAACCGCTGTATGTGAATAGCTAGCTTGATCGAAAACTATTCAAATTTACACCCAACAATTAGATAGCAAGAGGAGGTGAATGGTATGTATATTGACATAATCGTCCTCATCTCCATTTTGCTTGTCTCTGCAATCGTGTTTGCAGTTGTTGGATATCTTGTTCGTAAATCAATTGCTGAAGCGAAAATTTCTAGTGCCGAGCATGCGGCGAAACAGATTATCGAAGATGGAAAACGAGAAGCTGAAGCTAGCAAAAAAGAAGCTTTGCTCGAAGCGAAAGATGAAATGCATAAGCAACGGGTAGAAGCTGAAAGTGAAATTCGCGAACGCAGATCAGAACTTCAAAAACAAGAACATCGATTGGTACAAAAAGAAGAGGTCCTTGACCGCAAAAGTGAAACCTTAGATAAAAAAGAGGAATCATTAGAAAAAAGGGAGGATACTCTCACCAAAAAACAACAACAAATTGAAGAGATGGAAAGCAAAGTGGAGCAGGTGTTGCAGCAACAGCAACTGGAACTCGAACGTCTATCTGGAGTTTCACGCGATGAAGCGAAGCAGATGATCATGGAACAAGCCCAGTCGGAAATCGATCATGAGCTTGCAGCTATGATTAAGGAACGTGAAATACGCGCGAAAGAAGAAGCAGATAAGAAGGCGAAAGAGATTTTATCTCTTGCCATCCAGCGTTGTGCTGCCGACCACGTAGCGGAAACAACTGTTTCCGTTGTCAATCTGCCGAACGATGAGATGAAAGGTAGGATCATCGGTCGTGAAGGACGTAATATACGTACTCTTGAAACATTGACGGGAATCGATCTGATAATCGATGATACACCTGAAGCGGTCATTCTTTCCGGATTTGATCCAATCAGGAGAGAGATTGCAAGAATTGCACTTGATAAACTTGTTTCCGATGGACGGATTCATCCTGCACGAATTGAAGAAATGGTGGATAAGTCTAGAAGAGAAGTTGACGAGTATATCCGGGAAATCGGTGAACAGACTACCTTTGAGATTGGTGTACATGGCTTGCACCCTGACCTGATCAAGGTCCTGGGACGCTTGAAGTACCGTACAAGTTACGGTCAAAACGTACTCAAACATTCAATGGAAGTCGCTCACTTGACTGGATTGATGGCTGCAGAGCTTGGAGAAGATGTAAACGTAGCTCGCCGGGCTGGATTGCTCCATGATATCGGAAAAGCAATCGACCATGAGGTGGAAGGAAGTCACGTTGAAATCGGTGTAGAACTTGCTCAGAAATATAAGGAACACCCGATCGTCATCAATAGTATTGCTTCCCACCACGGAGATACTGAACCAACGTCAATCATCGCGGTTTTGGTTGCTGCTGCAGATGCATTATCTGCCGCAAGACCTGGAGCTCGTAGAGAGACGCTTGAAACATACATCAAGCGACTTGAAAAGCTTGAAGAGATTTCTGAATCCTTCGATGGTGTCGAGAAATCATTTGCAATCCAAGCTGGACGTGAAATCCGGATCATGGTACGCCCTGACATGGTGGATGACATTGCATCCCACCGATTGGCACGGGACATCACCAAGAAGATTGAAGATGAACTCGATTATCCTGGACATATCAAAGTTACAGTCATTCGGGAAACAAGAGCAGTTGAATATGCGAAATAAAGCGGCGGAAACGCCGCTTTATTTATTTGTCCAGGTTCTTCTAGAATTAGAAATCATTCAAGAGTTATAGAGATATTTCCCGAGTTGTAGAGGTAATTCAAAAGTTGTAGAGATCATTCGTGTATTTTTTGGTGTATGTGCGACTTGGACTCGAGACGAAAGATGAGTAGACCGTAAACGTGTAATAAATCAACGTAAATTCACTCAAAATGACATAGTTTTATTATCATACTCGTGAATATTCCCTATTATTAATTGGACACCATCCATACAACATGGCATATTAGAAGAAACAATGCTCAAGAAGTTATTTTGCAATAGAAAGGGTAATAATCAATGAGAATTTTATTTATTGGTGACATTGTCGGTTCACCTGGCCGAGCAATGGTTGAAACATATCTTCCAAAATTGAAAACCAAGTATCAACCTACACTAACCATCATTAACGGGGAAAACGCCGCTCATGGCCGTGGCATAACTGAAAAGATCACAAAAAACTTGAAGCAATGGGGTGCTCAAGCAATAACAATGGGGAACCACACCTGGGACAATAAAGAGATCTTCAACTTCATTGATGATGTTCCACAAATGGTCCGTCCAGCTAACTTCCCAGAAGGAACACCTGGACAAGGATATACCTTCGTGAAAATCAACGACATCGAAGTAGCTGTCGTCAATCTTCAAGGCCGGACCTTCATGCCTCCCCTTGATTGTCCCTTCCGTAAAGCAGATGAAATCATCAATGAGGTGAAAACACGTACTCCTTACATATTTGTTGACTTCCATGCTGAAGCGACAAGTGAAAAACAAGCGCTTGCCTGGTACTTGGATGGGCAAGTATCAGCTGTTGTAGGGACGCATACACACGTGCAGACCTCCGATAATCGTGTCCTGCCAGGAGGTACTGCTTACATTTCAGATGTTGGAATGACTGGCCCTTATGATGGAATCCTCGGAATGAGCAAAGATGCTGTTCTTAAAAAATTCCTAACAAATCTACCAGTTAGGTTTGAAGTCGAAAATGGGCGGGAACAGTTAAGTGGAGTCTTAATCGATCTTGAACGGGAGACTGGGAGAGCCAAATCGATTAGAAGGATCCAAATCAACGATGATCATCCTTTCACAGAATAGTCTTGGAAGAGCTTTTGAACTTTTAAAGGAATACAAGCTCACATCGTGAATATAGTAGAAGTGGTAGGATATCAATAAGGAGGTACAAATCATGGAAATATTAAAAGTTTCAGCAAAGTCCAATCCAAATTCTGTAGCTGGCGCATTAGCCGGAGTCCTCCGTGAAAGAGGGGCAGCCGAAATCCAGGCAATCGGTGCTGGCGCCTTGAATCAGGCTGTGAAAGCAGTAGCTATCGCTCGAGGATTTGTAGCACCCAGTGGAGTTGACCTCATTTGTATCCCTGCATTTACAGATATCTTGATTGAGGGTGAAGAAAGAACCGCAATCAAGTTGATCGTTGAACCAAGATGATGATGTGTGAGGCCTGTTTGTTCTAATGGACAAACAGGCTTTTTGCATATGTTGCATTGCAATATTGGTGAAGTGACCACCAATTCGCACACCACTGCATCAATTCTTTTGTTACAGCCTCTTTGTCAGTCTTCCAGTGATTAAACAGTTAGCTTCCTCTTTTCGTTTACCCGAAAAGGGTGGGGAAACTTAATGATATTTAAGGAAAGAAAGGTTTTCAATCTAGCATGTTTGCATATATCATTGTATGTATAGTAGGATTCTTGTCCAAAATGGAATACTGGAACTCGCTTGGCACCTGCTCGTCATATGGGACCAAGTTTTTTCAAGTTTCAATGGATAAGTTCATCATTTACTAAGGAGGTACATAATGAAAATATTCGACGCCCATTGTGACGCGTTATTGAAGCTATGGCGAGATCCTCAGTTGACATTTTCTGATTCTGACCATCTCCAAGTCTCTTACCCTGGTTTAAAAGAAGCGGGAGCGAAAGTTCAATGTTTCGCCGTTTTCGTACCAGAGGAAGTGGTCGGGGATGCAAGATTTCAGGCTGCTATTGAAATGATTGACATCTTTTACGAAAAGATCGTAAAGCCTTATCCTGATTTGAAGCTGATCCAAACAAAGGAAGACATCTCTTTACTTGGTGAAGATGATATCGGGGTGATGCTCACACTAGAGGGCTGTGGACCGGTTGCGAATGACCTCTCGAGGCTGCGCACGTTACTTCATCTTGGTGTTCGTTCTGTAGGACTTACGTGGAACTTCGCCAATGATCTTGCAGATGGCGTTCGTGAAATAAGGCAAACGGGACTATCAAACCTGGGGAAAGAAGCTGTTTCTCTCCTTGATGAGGAAAAAGTTTGGACAGATGTCTCCCATCTGGCCGAAGCTGGGTTTTGGGATGTGATGGAGTTGACAGATTACGTCATTGCTTCACATTCGAACGTGAAGAAACTATGTAACCATCCGAGGAATCTGAATGATCGCCAAATCAAGGCTTTGATTGAAAAAGATGCGGTGATGGGGATAACGTTCGTCCCGTATTTCCTGAAAACCCGTTCACCGGTTCGGATCACAGAAATCCTCAAGCATATCGATTATGTCGCTTCATTAGGCGGTGTGAATAACATCGGTTTTGGCTCAGACTTCGACGGAATCTCTGAAACAGTCGTTGGCCTGGATACCTATTTCGGGTATGAGATGCTGATCAACGAATTGCAGAAGCATTTTTCTGAAGCGCATGTCAGAGGTTTCTGCTTTGATAATTTCAATAGAAGGATAAATTTTTAGTAAATTTCCAATAGTCCAATGAATGGAAGAATTTTTCGGTAGAATACTTGCATTTTTATAGTGTTAGGTCTATTATTGTAGACGTTATAAATCATTTTTCTTCCCAAATTTCAGAGGCTTTTTACTCGGAGGATTTGGTTGAAAAAATACATCTATATGATTGAAATATTGATTGGAACAATTAAAGGGGTGGAGTTTCAAATGGTAGATCAACTTTCATGGAAAGTTGGCGGACAGCAAGGTGAAGGAATCGATAGTACTGGTGAGGTCTTTTCCCTTGCACAAAACCGATTAGGTTATTATCTGTATACATACCGTCACTTTTCGTCACGTATCAAAGGAGGTCACACGAACAACAAGATTCGTGTTTCCACGAAAGAGATCGGTGCTGTATCGGATGAATTGGATATCTTGGTCGCATTCGATCAGGAAACGATCGACGTAAACTATCATGAGTTGCACGCAGAAGGATTGATCATTGCAGACGCAAAATTCAACCCGACTGCACCTGAAGATTGCAAAGCCAAGTTGTATGCGGTTCCATTTACTGAGATTGCGAATGAATTAGGGACTTCTTTGATGAAAAACATGGTTGCCATTGGTGCGACAAGTGCGATTCTTGGCCAATCTACAGAAGAATACCGTGAAATCGTCCAGGAAGTCTACGGACGTAAAGGTGAAAAAGTAGTCGAGAAGAACATGGAAGCGCTGCGTCAGGGTGCAGAGTATTTCAATGAGCAAGCAGGAGGCCCGATTGAACGTCTCCAGCTTGAAAAAGCTGACGGTAAGAAGCGTATGTTCATGATCGGGAATGATGCGATTTCTTTAGGCTTCTTGGTTGGTGGCGTACGTTTCATGTCTGCATATCCGATTACACCAGCATCAGAAATCATGGAATATATGATTAAACATCTTCCTAAGTATGGTGGTACTGTCATCCAAACGGAAGATGAAATCGCAGCTGCGACGATGGCGATCGGCGCTAACTATGCTGGAGTACGTACGATCACTGCATCAGCGGGACCTGGCCTTTCACTGATGATGGAATCAATCGGTCTTTCTGGTATCACAGAAACTCCACTTGTAATCGTAGATACACAACGTGGCGGCCCATCTACTGGTCTGCCGACAAAGCAGGAGCAATCTGATTTGATGGCGATGATCTACGGCACTCATGGCGAGATTCCTAAGGTCGTCATAGCACCGAGTACTGCTGAAGAAGCCTTCCATGATGCTGTAGAAGCATTGAACATCGCAGAAGAATATCAATGTCCTGTAATCGTGTTGTCCGATTTGCAGCTTTCACTTGGTAAGCAAACGGTTCAACCGCTAGACTACAGTAAGACAGAAATTCGCCGTGGCAAACTCCAGACCGAGGAATTGCCAGAGCTTGAAGCGAAAGAGTACTTCAAACGTTATGAAGTCACTGAAGATGGTGTGTCACCGCGTGTAACTCCTGGCATGAAGAATGGGATCCATCACGTGACTGGTGTGGAACATGATCAAACAGGGAAACCATCTGAAGTAGCGGAAAACCGTCAGGCTCAAATGGATAAACGAAATCGGAAACTTGAGAATTTGAAGTTCCATAATCCAGTGTACAAAAATGCGAAACATGAGGAAGCGGATGTCCTCGTGGTCGGTTTCAACTCTACAAGAGGAGCAATCGAAGAGATGATGCCTCGTTTAGAAGAAGATGGAATCAAAGTCAATCATGCGCATGTACGTCTGATTCACCCGTTCCCGACAAAAGAAATGCAGGAAATGGTCGACTCTGCTAAGAAAGTTATCGTCGTTGAAAATAACTCGACCGGTCAACTTGCAAATATCATGAAGATGAATCTTGGGAATCTGGATAAGATCAACAACGTCTTGAAATACAACGGGAACCCATTCCTACCTTCAGAAATCTACACGAAATGCAAGGAGCTGGTATAGATGGCAACATTCAAAGATTTTCGTAACCAAGTAAAACCAAACTGGTGTCCAGGTTGTGGAGATTTCTCGGTGCAAGCTGCAATCCAGCGTGCGGCTGCTAATATCGGCTTAGAGCCGGATGATCTTGCAGTCGTTTCTGGTATTGGATGTTCCGGTCGTATTTCAGGTTACATCAATTCTTATGGATTCCATGGGATTCATGGCCGTTCATTACCGATCGCGCAAGGCGTGAAAATGGCGAATCGCGATTTGACTGTCATCGCATCTGGTGGCGATGGGGATGGATTTGCAATTGGTATGGGTCATACAATACATGCCATCCGTCGAAATATCGATGTGACATACATTGTCATGGATAACCAGATCTATGGATTGACGAAAGGACAAACGTCTCCTCGATCTGAATTTGGATTCAAGACGAAGAGCACACCCGAAGGATCAGTTGAATCTTCCATTTCAATCATGGAAACTGCATTGACTGCTGGGGCAACCTTTGTTGCACAGAGCTTCTCAAGTGATTTGAAGGAATTAACTTCATTGATCGAACAAGGAATGCAGCATAAAGGATTCTCGCTGATCAACGTATTCAGTCCTTGTGTTACCTACAATAAAGTGAATACGTACGATTGGTTTAAAGAAAATCTCGTCAGCCTGGCTGATGTGGAGAATTATGATTCTTCAAACCGGATGATTGCGATGCAAACGCTTATGGAGAACAATGGTCTTGTGAAAGGTTTGATTTACCAGGATAAGAATAAGAAATCTTATCAGGAACTCGCACATGGTTACAGTGAGACGGCATTATCCAAAGCAGACTTGAGCATTGATGATAAGCAATTCGAGGAATTGATTTCCGAGTTTATGTAAGAATTAAAGACTGAACCTCATCCGGACCGGGTGGGGTTTTTTTAATCTTACACTTGAAGAAAGTATATAAAACTTTCTTCAGTATTAACGCTAATCCTGCACCAAAGGCTTGGCTTCGCTGCGCTAAGTTTTCTTTAGGATTTGTTAAATAATACTGGTGAGTTGTTAACTCAGTTTGATTGAAACGAAATTTGCATATACTCATGCATAAAAGCGAGTGAATTGGTGAGACATAACATAGCCTTGAATAGCTAATTATAAAACTAAATGAGGAATGTATAGTTTCCGCAACAGAATTGCAAAATGAATAAGAGACTTCCATCCGTTATAACAGTATGTTTCTCTCAGGTGGACACACCTTTACTACTTTTTGTTGGCATGATACAATTTCAGAGGGAAATTATTTGTTAAGTTTAAAGGAGTGTTCATCTTGGAAGGAAAAATGAAGGCGATTGTAAAACACCATCGCGGCAAAGGTGCTAAGCTAGAGATGGTCGATATCCCTCAAATAAAAAAAGATGAAGTATTGATCAAAGTAAAAGCAACTTCTATTTGTGGCACAGATGTACATATTTATGCATGGGATGAATGGTCAGCAAGCCGTGTGAATCCGCCGTATGTATTCGGGCATGAATTTGCAGGGGAAGTCGTTGAAATTGGTGAAGATGTAACTAATGTGAGAATTGGTGACTCCGTTTCTGCTGAGACTCACATCGTTTGTGGAGAATGCCCGCAATGCCTGACGGGTAATGCGCATATTTGTCGTAATACGAAAATCATCGGTGTCGATATCGATGGATGTTTTGCGGAATACGTAGCACTCCCAGCTAAAAACTTATGGGTAAATGACCCGGAGCTTCCGTTGGCAGTCGGTTCTGTTCAAGAGCCGATGGGAAATGCTGTTCATACAGTTCTTGCTGGTGATGTTGCAGGCAGAACTGTCGCGATAATCGGTTGCGGTCCTATCGGACTAATGGCTGTGGGAGTCGCAAAAGCAGCTGGAGCTTCACAGGTGATTGCATATGACCTGAATGAATATCGTCTGGATCTCGCAAAAGAAATGGGAGCGACGACTACTGTCAACTCGAAAGAACAAAAACCTGTCGAAGTGGCTATGAGCCTGACAGATGGAAACGGTGTAGAGGTCGTGTGTGAAATGTCTGGACATCCTGCAGCGATCGATCAAGGCTTCAAGATGCTTACGAATGGTGGCCGCATGGCGATCTTAAGTCTTCCTGTAAAACCCGTTGAAGTCGACATCACAAATGATATCGTTTTCAAAGGGATCACTGTCCAGGGAATCACCGGACGGAAGATGTTCGAAACATGGCGTCAGGTTGCAGGTCTATTAGGTTCAGGTCAAGTTGATGTCGAAAAGATGATTACACATGAATTCCCATTAGAAGACTTTGAAAAAGGTTTCGACTTGATGCTTCAGGGCAAATGTGGAAAAGTGGTATTGAAACCATAAGAATTTGGAAAATGATTCAGCAATTAAATAATGACAGGAGGAATTACCAGTGAAAGGTTTTGAGTATCTCCAAAAAGAACTTGATGAAATGAAGTCAGAAGGTGTATTTCGTGAATTGATCCCTCTCGAATCCGAACAGGGTTCACGTGTGGTGATCAAAGGAAAAGAAGTCATCCAGCTTTCCTCAAACAACTACTTAGGTCTGACCGACCATCCTCGTATGAAGCAAGCTGCATTGGATGCAGTAGAAAAGTACGGTGTAGGTACTGGATCTGTACGGACGATTGCGGGTACTTTGGCGATGCATGAGGAATACGAAAAGAAGCTTGCAGAATTCAAGCATACAGAAGCTGCCCTTGTATTCCAATCAGGTTTTACAACGAACCAGGGTGTTCTTTCTTCAATTCTTACAAAAGAAGATGTCGTCATATCCGATGAATTGAATCACGCATCAATCATCGATGGAATTCGTTTGACGAAGGCAGATAGAAAGATCTACAATCACGTTGATGTAGAAGATCTTGAACGTGCATTGAAAGAATCCTCTGAATACCGTGTCCGTCTTGTCGTGACAGACGGTGTGTTTTCAATGGACGGAAATATTGCGCCACTTCCTGATATTGTAAAGCTTTGTGAAAAATACGATGCCATCCTGATGGTTGATGATGCCCACTCTAGTGGTGTCCTTGGCCGTAATGGGCGTGGATCGATCGATCATTTCGACTTGAACGGACGCGTACATATTCAAGTTGGAACATTAAGCAAAGCGATTGGTGTCCTGGGTGGTTACGTCGCTAGTACACAAGCTTTGAGAGATTATCTGATCCATAAAGGTCGTCCTTTCTTGTTCAGTACATCTCATCCTCCTGCAGTAACAGCAGCATGTTCAGCAGCGATCGATGTGCTTTTAGAAGAACCCGAACTCATTGATAAGTTATGGGACAATGCAAAATTCTTCAAGGACGGATTGCAGAAGCTCGGGTTTGATACTGGTAAGAGTGAAACGCCGATTACCCCTGTTGTTGTAGGAGATGCTGCACTAGCCCATAAATTATCGGATAAACTGTTCGAATTTGGTGTTTTTGCTCAAGGTATCGGATTCCCTACTGTTGCAAAAGGATCCGCACGTGTGCGTACCATTGTGACTGCCCAGCATTCAAAAGATGATTTGCAGGAAGCGCTTGATGCTTTTGAGAAGGCTGGTAAAGAACTGAATATCATTAAATAAGGTGTTTTTAGAAAACACACTAAAACAAAATCAAAGAGGCTGTTCCAAAAAGAGTGTCAGACACCTTATGGAACAGCCTCTTTATGACTTTTTGAATCAATCCTATCTGCTCTATGTGGTTCCTTCTGTAGTATAAGTGGCCGTTTGGATCATATTGTTTTCCAGCACTAATACACCTGTTCTGGAATTCCGGGCCATATTTCGTGTATGGTCTACTAGTTGGATAATTTGATCATAGGATTGTTTCGCTCCTCTGACCAGTAAAGGGACACCGATCGTATCGATTTTCAATCGTCGCGAGAATAGTCCCCCAAAAGTCATTGCTAAAGGCACAGTTGGTGACGTGTTCGAAAAAATGATTCTCTCTTTTTCTTCATTTCTTTCTTGCAATATCAAACTCAGGTTTTTCAAACTTTCTACGACATTTTTGTCATTCCCTCTTCCAAGTGTAAAAACTGAATCCCCGTCTTTGTCCTTACCATGGAATATGATCCTTCCCATATCAGAGGTTTTCAGCTTATTAAAGTATTTTACATTTAGTATTTGTTCTTTCGTTAAATTTCCAGGAGGCAGTTGCTCTAAATGATAGGCAGCAGCTAAAGCAGTGGAGTGGGTCCCTCCGTAATCATTGTATATGAAGATCATGTTTTCACCTCAAAATCCAGCATACATTTATTCTGGACAGATGAAAAAAGTTTATTCATTCAAACTACCCTCTGTAGTAGTCATTGTTTGATAAACAAATGCACGTCCTGTACAAGTTAGGGGATTGCGGAAGTGGGTTAATTCAGTGTAGTGATGTCTAGCTCAACAGCACTATAAGTTCCCACATGGCTCCTCTCTAACTTTTATGGTCAAGCAATCCACTATTTGTTATAATAAACTAGTTATATATATTAACTTGAAAAGACATCCATTATTTCATATACACACTGATTTTGCGGTAAGGAGTGAGACTGTTGAAAAAAGATACCTCCGTAATCGAAACACCTGAACTTAAGACAGATGAGAAAGATTACTCGAAGTATTTTCAAACAACCTATCAACCCCCTTCGCTGAAGGATGCGAAACGTCGGGGTAAAGAAAAAGTACAGGTTCATAAAGATTTTATAATCGATGAAGACTTCAAGGATATAGGTAGAGGGAAAAAATTCATGATCCGTACCTACGGTTGTCAGATGAACGAACATGATACCGAAGTAATGGCAGGAATACTCACGGATATGGGATTTGAATCGACAATGGATACGAATGAAGCGGATGTGATCCTGCTCAACACATGTGCAATCCGTGAAAATGCAGAAAATAAAGTGTTTGGTGAAATCGGCCATTTGAAGCCGCTGAAGCTTGAAAAGCCTGGACTCATACTGGGAGTCTGCGGATGTATGTCTCAGGAAGAGTCTGTCGTCAATAAAATCATGCAAAAGCATCAGCATATCGATTTGATTTTCGGAACACACAATATCCACAGATTACCACAATTGATCAAAAACGCCGTTTTCAGTAAAGAAATGGTCATTGAGGTTTGGTCGAAAGAAGGGGACATCGTTGAAAACCTGCCGAGAGTCCGTAAAGGGAATATCAAAGGCTGGGTTAATATCATGTATGGCTGTGACAAGTTCTGCACATACTGTATCGTCCCTTATACGCGAGGAAAGGAAAGAAGCCGGCGTCCAGAAGACATCATTGAGGAAGTACGCCATCTCGCAAGAAACGGATATCAGGAAATCACATTGCTCGGGCAAAATGTCAATGCGTACGGAAAAGATTTCGATGATATGGACTTTGGCCTCGGTGATTTGATGGATGAGATCCGTAAAATCGATATCCCTCGTGTAAGATTTACGACTAGCCACCCGCGAGATTTCGATGATCATTTGATTGATGTCCTTGCAAAAGGCGGAAACCTGGTTGAGCATATCCACTTGCCGGTCCAACACGGCAGTTCTGAAGTGTTGAAGTTGATGGCGCGTAAATATTCCCGGGAGCACTACATGGAACTTGTCCATAAGATCAAGGACAAGATCCCGGATGCAGTTTTTACAACGGATATCATCGTCGGATTCCCGAATGAGACAGATGAACAATTCGAAGAGACATTATCGCTTGTGAAAGAGGTCGAATACGATATGGCTTTCACGTTCATCTATTCGCCACGTGATGGTACGCCAGCTGCAAAAATGAAAGACAACGTACCGATGGAAGTGAAAAAAGAACGTCTGCAGCGTTTGAATAGTGTCATGAATGAAATCTTTTTGAAGAAGAACAAGGCATTAGAAGGAAAATTGGTCGAGGTTCTTGTTGAAGGTGAAAGTAAGAAGGATCCGGATGTTCTGGCAGGCTATACGAGAACGAATAAACTGGTACACTTCAAAGGACCAAAATCATTGATCGGTAAACTCGTCAATGTGAAGGTGACAGATCCTAAAACATGGAGTCTCAATGGAGAGCTTGTAGAAACGGCAGGGGTGAAAGTGTAATGGCACAATATACTAGGAAACAAGTGATTGAAAAAGCAGAAGAGCTTGCAAAAATGATTTCCTCTACAGAAGAAGTGGATTTCTTCAAACAGGCAGAAGAAAAGATCAACGAAAACGATAAGGTCCAGAAGTTGATCGGTAAAATAAAAATGTATCAGCAAGAAGCGGTCAATCTCCAGCATTATCAAAAACATGAAGCATTGAAAAAAGTGGAGGACAAGCTTGAAAGTCTTCATGCTGAGGTTGATGCGATTCCGATCGTCATGGAGTTCAAGCAATCCCAAACAGACGTGAACGACCTCCTACAGTTAGTCACGTCGACAATTTCGAATACAGTGACAAACGAAATCATCCGTGAAACTGACGGTGATCAATTAAAAGGAATGACTGGATCAGCAGTTAAACACAATCGATATTGATTATATTAAGCGGTGCGACTGATGCATCGCTTTTTATTTTTGTAATTAACTGGTGACCAAGTTTTCTTTACCTGAATTTCTGCTCAGAGTATAATAAATCCTTTGAAAAGATAAGCTAAAAATATTACTGCTCCACGATCGGAGGATGTTTTTTATGGAGATTAATAAAAAGATCCGCTTAACCTCAGCGGAATTATCCCAACTTTGGACAGCTTATATGAATGATACATTTTCAGTATGTGTTTTGAAGTATTTCCTGAATCACGTGGAAGATGATGAAATACGTCCTATTCTACAATATGCGCTCCAATTGGCAGAAACACATGTTGAGCGGGTAGAGGCGTTTTTTAATGGCGAAGATTACCCGATACCGTATGGATTTAAAGTGGAGGAAGATGTGGACATCAATGCACCACGTCTATTTGAAGATTCATATTATCTGGTGTTCCTCAATCATATGGGAAAGATCGGTTTGAATGCATACAGCATGAGTACTGCACTCTCTGACCGAACAGATATCTATGAGTATTTTTCCAGCTGTCTTGAAGAATCGATCGAGTTGAGAAATCGCACCAGAGAAACTTTGTTATCCAAAGGTTTATATATACGTTCCCCTTATATTCCCGCACCACACAATTATGAGTTTGTTACAAAGCAAAGTTTTCTTACAGGCTACTTTGGAAAACGTAGACCACTGACTTCTCTTGAAATTGCCAATCTTTACGAAAATATTCAAAGGAATGCACTAGGAGCAGCGACGATGATGGCTTATAGTCAAGTCGCTCGGCATAAAAAAGTGACTGATTTCTTATCAAGAGGCAAGGAGATTGCCAAAAAGCATGTTGAAATTTTCAGTTCGGTGATGAGAGAGGATGATCTGCCGGTACCGATGACATGGGATACGGATGTTACTGAATCCACTACCTTTACGTTTTCTGACAAATTGATGATGTTCCAGACCACTTCATTGTCTGCCTTAAGTATCGGTTACTATGGTACAAGTGTATCCACCAGTCCTAGACGGGATCTTGGCGTAATGTATGGAAGGTTGATCGTCGAAGTTGGTAAGTTTTCTGAAGACGGAGCCAATATCATGATTGATAATCGATGGCTGGAACAACCACCTATGGCGAGTAATAGGGAAAAACTTAAGAATCTCGATGATTGAGGTGGTTGATCCGTACAATTGTAAATTTTAATACAATGGCGATCAAAATATAAACCACAAAGGAATAGTAATGACTCCATTTCAGTTGTTTGTAGATGTCAAGATATACGAAGAATGGTTCAATGATGAATGCTCCTATGGAGGCTAATACGATAGAAGCTATGATATACCTTTTCCATGAGCCGAAAAATTGATACGTAAGCATATAGCCAACCGGCAGGACTGAGTAGTCCATAGGTATAAAATGGGGGACGATCCGAACCATTTTGGTATGGTATATCCACCAATGATTATGAACTCCAGTCGTATCCAAAAGTACAACGATTGTTGCTAATAAAAGTCCGAAGATCAATACTTCCAAAGTGCGAGTTCTATCTACTGTTTTCCACCAGATGATCCAGGGTACGATCAGGAGGATAATATAAAAAAAATATAGCATTATCATGTCCAAATCAGCCCTAGGCTTGAAGAGTTTAAAGAAACTTTGAAATACATCAATAATACTGCGATGATGACCAACGAAACAATATAAGCAATGAGAGGCTTCAGATAATGAAGCCGTAACATCGGAAACATGACACAAAGGAAAAGGAACGAGTAAAATATATTCCAACCATGGAAATATTCAATCTTTCCGAATAATTTACCTAAAGCTTCCAGTCCGATATAAATACCGACCCATTTCAGAATATGCAAAAGCTTCCTGCCTGTGGACGTAGGGTAATTTCCAATAAATAGGAGGACGGTGGCTGGAAAAACGATGAATAAATAAAGCAGCTCAGAAATAACGTAAGGAATGCCCGCATCCGGCACGATCCTCCATAACATCCGATCTTTGCACAGGAAGAAATAAAGCAAATTCATGCTGATCAAATAAAGCATGGTTGCATGATATCGATTCCAGTTTTTCCAATCTCCCCATTTCCAGGCCCCGTATAATGCTAGAACACTAATTGAAAGGTGCATAATAGATCCATCCTTTTCCTATCAGAAGTACAAAAAATAGTCATTGCGAAATTCCAGTTTCATTTATTTGTACATTGACATTGACATCGATTTTTGCTGAAGGGTATTTCTCCTTCCATTGTTTATTATCAAACCTTCGATCACGGCTTTTCATCACATTTCCGAGTCCGATCGGATCGATATTCTCTTCTTGAAACTCCTTAAGCAATTCTGTGCACCGCTCTTCTATATCCTTAGCGAACTTTTTTTTGACTTTCGAGATGAATTTTGGGTCCTCAGGCATTCCAAACCTTGTTGTTTCATTCACGATTCCGGTCACGTTAATATCAATCAAAAATTTTGGATCATCCATTCGTCCTTTTACATGGTATCTTACATCTGATCCGATATTCTCAATGACAATATCTTGGTCTTTGAAATGTACTTTCCTGTTTCCATGCTTGAAGTCTTCCTTCATTACCTTGAAGACGAAAGAGTCAGAGAAAGGAATTGAATGGACATATTTCCCTTTTTTGAAAAATGCAATCCCTTTGATGATGACATGTTCTCCGCTCTTCTTGAGTAACGGCATAAAACCATCCATCCCTTCAGCGTTGTACGCATAGATGAAGTTATGAAGATTAGTGGTCGGGAAATTCTCCTGGATATTGTTGTCCAGAATACCGCCAATATATCTTGAGGTCCGTTCGTTCTCGGAATATTCCCCCTCGATAAGGTCCTTGGCTTCGCCCTCAACGACTGTCAAATAGATTTCCCTGCCAAGGCTGGCATCTCGGATCAGATTGTCTAGCAAAAATGAAATATCGTTTTCCGCTAACTCTTCGCCATAAATATTGAGTCGTAACTTACCGTGCACAAGTGGTCTTGATGATTTCCCCTGTAATTTCGAATGGATCTCTTTCAAGGTTTCACCGGTCGCAGTATAGTATTTTTCGCTCGTAAAAGCGCCCAGTTCAGCACGACTGAATTGAGGTACTGAAATCGTCCCTCTTGTCTGTTTTTCATCGACATAGTCATAACCCGCAGCCTGGATGATCGCGATATCCTCGACACTTCGGATTTCTTGGCAACTGGTCAAGATGAAACTGGAGAGGAATAGCATGATGATCAATCTAATTCGATTTTGCATATCGATTCCTCACTCTTTGGGAGATTTTTTGGAGCACGAACAAGACCGGAATATATAGGAGGATGTAGAAACCGATTTTGCCAGCCCAGTCGTTCAGCATATCGATCATTTCACGGCTTTTCAACAAAATGCTTGCTAAGAATAGAAAAGCGAAATAGACGATCAAGACCCATTTCTGTTTGATGTTAAAAATGCGCTTAGGAATCCTGCTTGCTGTCCATAACGCTAGACAGATGTTCGGCAATATCACGTACACCCACATGCCAATACCCAAATATTCAAACCGTTCTACAAATGGAAGTTCGACCATCTTCCATAACGAAAGGGTAGGCCAGATGACATTTTGGATCCCTTTCTCAGAGAAATAGATGAAAGAAACGAGGGCGGTCCCAAGGTAGATCATTGTGGTCAAAAACAGACCATGGTGTGCCCACTTCTTTGAAGACTCCGGTTTCTTTATGAAAGGGTAATAGACAAGTAATAATTCAATCCCTAGAAAGCTTAAAGTTGCTGTTTTCGTAGCATTCAATATTTCCAGCAATGAATGATTGACGATCGGAAACAGATTTTCCACATGCCCGTATTGGATCGCGTAAAAGAACAATACCATGATCGGCAGGCCTAATATGACGCTTATCAAACATATTCCAGCAACAACACGGAAGCCTCCTGAGGCAAAATAATAAGCCAACAATAAAAAGAGGAACGAAAAGATCCATATGTTCATCCGCGGAAAAATCCATACTTGAAGCACTTCTATGAAAGTTCGGAGTACTGTAAGGCTCAACAATAAGTAATAGATACTGAGAACGAAGCTTAAGAAACTCCCGATATATTTCCCGTAAATCTCATTGTGGACGGAAACGATGTCCCCCTGGCTGTCCTGTAGGATTTGATAGATCATCCACAATAGGATGTGCATAAAAATACCGCTGACCAGGATCGATACCCAGGCATCGTATCCGGCGTCCATTGAGATATAGCGTTGGAAACCGAGGATCCCTACCCCTATCTGCATTGAATGGATCAGGAAAAAGACCAGGGTAGGAGAAACCATTGCATTTTCCGATAGGGTCGGTGGACCATTCTGATTGATTTTAATCATCAATATCTCTCTTTTCGTTTGCGCGGTTAGGGTTGAAGCGTGTAGAATCATCCGGGCGCGTATGCAAAGGTCTTTTCGCTTGCTTATTGAACGGCAACCGGATGAAGGCGTCCTTCAAATCCCTGAACCGCAAAGGATATAACGGTGCGAAAAACGGCCTCCCGATCGATTGGAGTTTGATCAGATGTCCGATGAAGAAAGCCATGGTCATCGAGACGCCAGTCAAACCATAAAGCTGGGCGCCAAGTAAAAAAGGAAAACGGATCAGACGGATCGTATTACCGATTTGGTAAACTGGTGTCGTGAATGAGGCGAGTGCTGCCAGCGCGGTGATGATAAGCAGTACATTACTTGTCAAACCTGCTTCGACGGCTGCTGTTCCGATAACGATACCACCTACGATACCGATTGTCTGACCGACCTTGGCAGGGAGTCTCGCCCCTGCCTCACGTAGCAATTCGATAGCCAATTCCAAAATGATGACCTCACCTATTGGCGGGAAAGGAATATCCGCTCTGGAAGATACGATGGTAGCGAACAGATCATCAGGTATCATTTCAGGGTGGTGCGTCAAAACCGCTACATATAATGATGTACTTAATACCGAGAAGATGACGGCGAACAAACGGATCAAGCGGAAACCAGACGCCAGATGCCATGGGAGGAAGTAATCGTCCGAGGCTGAAAAAAATTCCACAATGGTTGTCGGGCATGATAGCACATGGGGGGAACCATCAATGAAAATCGCGATCTTCCCCTCTACCAATACTTCAGCCACACGGTCCGGACGTTCCGTATCTAGAAACTGCGGAAAAGGTGAGTTCGAGTTATCGGCGATCATTTGGGTTATGAATGAACTATCAATGATCTGGTCGTACTCGAGACCGTTTAGTCGTTGGAGAACGGTGTTCAAATTCTCTTTGTTTGCGATACCGTCAATAGACATGACTGCAACTCTAGTTTTCGTCAATTTTCCGATCGTTAATTCTTGAACCGTCAACTGGGGAAGAGGCAGACGTTTCCGTAGAAGGTTGATGTTCGTATCAAGGGATTCGACAAATGCCTCCTTAGGTCCAACGACACTGAATTCCACTTCCGGAATACTGACTTTACGGGTCTCAACAGTGACGGCAGGCAGCAGGAGTACCTCTTCATCATGATCATTCATTTGAATCATGATGTTCCCTTGCATCATCGATTTTCTGATCCTTTCTAGATCATTTGTGATGACTAGTTTTTCAACAGGGACTGCATGTTTGATTTCTTCTAGATCCTTCAAGGGTGCTGCTTTGATAGCCGGCAATATCGATTCATGCAGGAATTTAGGATCGATCATCGTCCTTATGTACGAAACAACACACGTAGTTGGACTTGTCAGATGATCAACCGTAAAGTCTTTCGATTGCTTGAGAGTCTTGATCAGGGAAAGGACGGAGTCATTCTGCTGAATGTCCTTATCCTTTGGGTATTGCCTTCTGTTTCTCCGCCATCTCCGTATCATACATTTAATCCCCCTGTTTAAAATAAAGGTTGTTGAGACAATACATAACTCTTCCTATTCATTTTTAACTGCGGGGTTATGAATTATACTTTTTTAGGAAAAGATAGTTGAAATGAAAGGTGGAGAAAATATGATTCTGGGGTATGTATTACCTTTGCTTCTAGTCTTCTTCTTTTTCCTGTCTGCCTATTTCCTTATGAGTGGTCTTGCCAAAATCATTTTGATGGCTTTTTTGGGATACTTGATGATCTTTCCTTATATTCTTCTTTATAAACAAGAAGTCAAAGAATACAAGGAGGATACAAACAAGATCTTAAATGAAGAAGAGAGCGGTGCATGATGCATCGCTCTCTTTGTTATTCGTTATTTTGAGAAATTATTAATCTATACTTTGATTTCTTCCTTTACTCTGTTTGCAATGAAATCCGGTCTTGGCTTTCCTCCTGAAAAAGGATCGACAAGCCGGTTGTTGACACTGTTATAGACGAGGAAAAGGTTGTTCCGATCATAAGGGGTGATATTGCTGTTCGAGCCGTGCATCGTATTCGATTCGAAAATGATCACAGAACCGGCTTTCCCTGTCGGAACTTCAATTCCACCACCATCGACCAGCCATTTCATATGGTCATGATCCGGTACTCCCAATTCTTGTCGTTTCAAGGATTGTTTGAAATTATCTTCAGGTGTTTCTCCCGCACAAGAAATATAATATTGATGCGAACCTGGTACGAGCATGAGTGGACCGTTGAAGGTATAGTTATCTGATAAAGCGATAGATACACTTAAAGCCCGCATACGGGGCATCCCATCCTCCACATGCCAGGTTTCGAAATCAGAATGCCAATAAAACTCTTTCCCCGTGAACCCAGGTTTATAATTAATCCGTGATTGATGGATATATACATCATCACCGAGTAAATGGTTGATGATTTTGATCAACTCAGGGTTCCTTGTCAATCTCTCAAGGTATGAATTACTTTTATGAAAATCAAATATGGATCGGATCTCATCACTTTCTGGTTCCCTGATGATTTTAGGTGATTCTGTCTTTCTGTTTTCATCACGTAAACCGAATATTTCATCCTGTAACTTTTCAACCGCTTTTGCAGAAAAGAAGTTTTCCAACATGATGAATCCATTTTCTTCATAATAAGAAATCTGTTCATCCGATAAAGGACAATCCCTTCTTGTCTTATCGTCTCCATGGATGACCGGATCCTTTCTCTGGAGGACTTCGAATTGGTCATTGTTTCGAGATGGATACAGATCTTGCATACTAAACACTCCTTCGATTAGATATGGTCATTTTCGTAGTTGTTGTACCCTCTTGTATGAACATTAAACGTGCGTATCCTTAAAAATAACGGGAATCCACTTTTTCAAAATTTCATATACCGTATTGAAAGCAGATTAAATTATGCAACGAAAAGTGCGAGTTCGTGAGGAGGCACACCCGTTCGGATCGGAACAAGAAGTGAATTTCGTAACACAAGAATAAACAGGAAAAATTTTAAAAAATGAACAATAATTCCGTAAGAATCTCATAGACTGAACTAACGGGACATTATGAACGAGTTTATAAAATTTTTAGCACACTAGTCATTCGCCCTGCATAGGATGAATTGAAGATTGGAAGAGGAGGGATTGAGTTACATGGCCAATAACGATTTCAGTTACAGAGAAATTATAACTAAAGCGGTTTGCGGCAAGGGGAGAAAGTTCTCACAGGCCACCCACACGGTTACACCTGCTCATAAACCATCCAGCATTCTCGGTTGCTGGATCATCAACCACAATTATAAGGCGATAGAGAACGGAGATGCAGTTGATGTAGAAGGCAGCTATGATATCAATGTATGGTACTCCTACAATAACAATACAAAAACAGAGGTCGTGACTGAGACAATCAAGTATAAAGATTGCTGCAACCTTTCAAAGAGAGATGAAAATTCATTAGGAGCACATACGCAAGTGAGTGCCAGAGCAATTCAGGAGCCAAATACATTAGAAGCAACAATTTCTCCTAACGGCAATAAAATACTCGTTCAAGTGGAGAGGGAATTCATTGCGGAAGTGATCGGAGAAACGAAAGTCTGGGTCCATGTAAACCAGGATGGTGTGGAAGAAGATTTAGAAGACGATTCTTGGGAAGATGAAGTGGATGGAGAAGAATTTGAGGATCTAGATCCGAACTTTCTTCTAGGTGATTTAGAAGAGTAGGTGAACAAGGAAGAAGAAAACTTCTTCCTTGTTTTTTGTTTTGCAATTTTGCTCATTCGTGAAAATTAAAGGACATCTGTTCCGTTATCTGTGATAGATACTGCTGTTTTACGATGGATTTCAGTAAATAAAGACTCTCTCTTGTCCTCTCATATTGTAAAACATGATTTTTATGTGCTAATAAGGTCTCTGGTGTCCTCTAAAAGTGGTATGGGTGCCAAAAATAATGAGGAAATGAAACAAATCACACGGTGTGACAGGTTCATTGCTATCAGACCATTAATCTGACGCAAGTTTATTTCATTATAAGTTTTCATTTCATCTAATCAATCAAAAAGTCGAATTATGCTATAATGGGGTGTAGAAAATAAGTAAGACGGAGGGCTAAAATGGCTGAATACACTCCAATGATCCAGCAATATTTATCGATTAAGGCAAAATATGAAGATGCCTTTTTATTTTTTCGATTAGGAGACTTTTATGAACTGTTCTTTGATGATGCACTCAGAGCGTCCCAAGAGCTTGAAATAACATTGACGAGCCGCGACGGCGGTAAAGGAAATAGAATACCGATGTGCGGTGTGCCTCACCATTCGTCTCAGAATTACATCGCGCAGCTGATCGAAAAGGGTTTTAAAGTGGCGATTTGCGAACAAGTAGAAGATCCGAAAGATGCAAAAGGTGTTGTGAAAAGAGATGTGGTCCAGGTCATAACGCCGGGAACAGTAATGGAAGGTGCATTATTGGATGAAAAAGCGAACAACTTCATCGCTTCAGTAACACCGTTTGAAGATGGTTTCGGGATGGCAACAAGCGACCTGTCGACAGGCCAGAACTCTGTGAAATTCTATCAGGAAGACTGGAAAGCAGTTTGTCTGGAACTTCAATCCATTTCAGCGAAGGAAGTCATCGTCCCATCTACTCTAAGTGAGGACCAATTGAAACGATTACAAGACGTCTATCAATTCACCGTTTCATTTGAGGATGATATCGATATACCAGAACCATTACATAGTATTCTTGTGAAATTAAAGTCTGACAAATTACGACAAACTGCTATTCAGCTGATCGCTTATCTGGTCCGGACCCAAAAGCGTTCACTTGATCATTTGCAAGAGTTTCAATACGTCGAGACCACTGCTTATATGAAAATCGATCCAAATTCCAAACGTAATCTTGAACTAGTAGAAACACTTCGTCAGAAACAGAAAAAGGGGTCATTGCTCTGGTTGTTGGATAAGACTGTGACTGCGATGGGAGGGCGTACACTGAAACAATGGATTGAACATCCATTGCTTGATCAGAAGGTGATTGAAGAACGACTATCAATCGTAGAGACGTTCATGAAACAATTTTTCAACCGGGAGCAGGTCCGTGAACAACTGACGGAAGTTTATGATCTAGAGCGCCTGGCTGGAAAAGTCGCTTATGGAAATGTTAATGCGAGGGATCTTATCCAGCTGAAGAAATCTTTGCAGAAGGTACCATCCTTGAAAGACACATTGCTTGATATGGATCATATGGGACTAGCTGATCGTTCGGAAAACATGGACCCTTGTTTGGAACTGGCAGAGTTGTTGGAACAAGCGATTCATGAGGATGCACCGATTTCGATAAAAGAAGGGAACATCATACGGAACGGCTACCATGACGGTCTGGATGAGTACCGGGATGCCAGTGTGAACGGAAAAGCCTGGATCGCTTCTCTTGAACAAGAGGAACGTGAAAAGACCGGTATCCGATCATTGAAAATCAGATATAACCGTGTATTCGGTTATTATATCGAAGTGACGAAGAGCAACCTTCATCTGATTGATGAGGAGCGATATGAACGAAAACAGACACTGGCAAATGCCGAACGGTTCATCACACCTGAGCTGAAGGAGAAAGAGGACATCATCCTCGAAGCAGAAGAGAAGTCGATCGAGCTTGAGTATGAACTGTTCATCAAAATCCGGGAAGAAGTGAAAGCGTTCATTCCACAGTTGCAGATCCTTGGTAAACAGATCAGTGAAATCGATGTCCTTCAATCATTCGCCGTTGTAAGTGAGGAAGGGCAATATTGCAAGCCACGGATTTCAGAGGATGGCTCGATCAATATCGAAGCAGGGCGTCATCCGGTTGTCGAACAAATGATGGATCGTCAGGATTATGTATCAAACGAGGTCAATATGAATCCTCAACGGGAAGTACTATTGATTACGGGTCCGAATATGGCTGGTAAAAGTACGTACATGAGGCAAGTGGCACTTTCTTCTGTACTTTTACAAGTCGGTTGTTTCGTTCCAGCAGAAAGCGCCACACTCCCGCTTTTCGATCAGATTTTCACACGGATCGGTGCGGCAGATGATCTCGCAGGTGGTCAGAGTACATTCATGGTTGAAATGATGGAGACGCAGTATGCATTGACACACGCGACTGAGCGCAGCCTATTGCTGCTCGATGAAATCGGTCGTGGTACGTCCACCTATGATGGCATGTCACTTGCGCAATCAATCATCGAATATATCCATGAAAACATTGGAGCGAAGACGTTATTCTCGACACACTATCATGAGCTGACGGTGCTTGAAGGACATCTGGAACGATTGCATAACATTCATGTCAAAGCGATTGAAGAGAATGGGAAAGTCGTTTTTTTACACAGAGTTGAAGATGGCAAAGCGGATCGCAGTTATGGAATCCACGTTGCTGAACTTGCACAGCTTCCTGTTGAATTGATCAAACGGGCGAATGAGTTGCTATCAGACTTTGAATCGACGAAAACCGTGAAAAGCAACAATGCTGTTCAAGTGAAAGAGGATCAAGGACAGCTTTCCTTTTTTGAACCTTTCAATGAATCAAAACGGACGAAACAGAAACAAGATGAGCTCCATCCTGCATTAGAAAAGTTGAAGGGGATGGAACTGCTGACGATGACGCCTCTTGAAGCGATGAATGCTCTCTATGAACTCCAAATGTCGATTAAACAGGAGAAGCAGGAGGGGACGAAATGGGCAAAATCCAACAATTAGACGATCTGTTATCGAATAAAATCGCCGCGGGGGAAGTCGTCGAACGCCCTGCTTCGATTGTTAAAGAGTTGGTGGAAAACTCGATTGATGCAAACAGTACGCGTATAGATATCGAAGTCAAAGAAGGAGGGCTTTCAAGGATCGTAATCGTCGATAATGGCGATGGCATCGAAAGTGATGATTTATTGAGGGCTTTTCAAAGACATGCAACAAGTAAAATCAAGCACGAAAACGATCTTTTCCATATCCGGACGCTCGGGTTCAGAGGGGAAGCATTACCGAGTATCGCTTCTGTATCAAAGGTGCATGTAAAGACGAGCACAGGTCTAGGAGCAGGTGACGAGCTATCGATCCACTTCGGAAAGGTGATCGAACAGAAAAAATCAGACAGCAGGAAAGGGACATCGATCGAGGTTACACAATTGTTCCATAATACACCTGCCCGGTTAAAGCATTTGAAAACGGTCCATACTGAATTAGGGAATATTACGGATGTCATCAACCGCCAGGCAATGGCACATCCGAATATAGCATTCCATCTGACACATAACGGAAAGACTGTGTTGAAAACTCCAGGCAATGGTGATCTTCTACAAGTCATCGCTTCCATATATGGGATGTCTGTGGCGAAAAAAATGTTGCGAGTTGAAAACAAGACGCTGGATTATACGATCAGCGGGTATGCGGTCAAACCTGAAATCACGCGTGCATCCCGTCAATATGTATCGTTGTTCATCAATGGACGGTATATTAAGAATTTTTCGATTTACAAAGCGATTGAGCGTGCTTACCACACATTGTTACCGATTGGAAGGCAGCCGATCGTGATCCTCTCTATCGATTTGGATCCAATATTAGTCGATGTCAACGTCCATCCGGGGAAACTGGAAGCTCGGTTCAGTAAAGAACAGGAACTGACGAAGGCGATAGAAGAGGGGATTGCAGAAACATTACGTCAAACCGAACTAATCCCTTCAGCTGCAAACCCGACAAAGCAATCAGGCTCAAAATCGAAATCTGAACAACCTAGCTTTGAGTTTGACTCATATCTCCCGAGTGATGAGAAAAAGCCAGATTTCAACTTTGAGGATATATCTGAAGATGTGAAGAAAGACAATGTCTCTCAAGTTGAAGAACCGAAAATCGAAGACACCGTCACTTCGGATGAAAAGCCACTTTTTTCAAAAAAAAGGTTTGAGTACCAGCCGCCATTCGATCAACCAAACCAGCAAAATGAAGGAACGGTAGAAGAAAACAGACATGAGAACGCGGAACCATCCCGTGTCCCACCTATGTATCCTGTCGGACAAGTGCATGGGACTTACATCGTCGCGCAGAATGAACAAGGAATGTATATCATTGATCAACATGCGGCACAAGAACGGATCAAGTATGAATTTTACCGTGAAAAAGTTGGGGAGTTTGAACATGAGGTACAGGAGCTGTTAGTACCCTTGACGTTTGAATTCACTCATACCGAAGCCCAGGTGATCGAAGCGTACAAGGATGAACTCGCTTCGATCGGTATCTTTTTGGAACCATTTGGAGGGAATACATTCATCGTCCGATCCCATCCGCAATGGTTCCCGAGCGGGGAAGAGCAGGAAACGATCCAGGAAATCATCGATCAGGTCATAGCAGATAAGAGGACGAATCTGAAAAAATTGCGCGAAGACGCAGCAATCATGATGTCCTGTAAAGGTTCGATCAAAGCGAATCATCACTTGAGAAATGATGAGATGACTGCATTGATCGATACATTGCGGAAAGCTGGTGATCCTTTTACCTGTCCGCATGGGAGACCGATCATCATCAAATTTACGACTTATGAGATGGAAAAAATGTTCAAAAGAGTCATGTAAGAAACGTGGAGGTAGTTGGATGAAACCAGCGCTAGTTGTCATTGTGGGTCCGACGGCGGTCGGTAAGACAAAAACGAGCATTGAAATCGCAAAAGCATTCGAGGGTGAAATCATCAACAGTGATTCAATGCAAGTTTATAAAGGTTTAGATATCGGGACCGCAAAAATCAAAGAACATGAAAAAGAAGGGATCCCCCATCATCTCTTTGATATACGGACCCCGGATGAGGATTATTCGGCTGCAGATTTCCAGTATGATGCACAACGCAATATCAAAGAATTACATGGTAAAGGAAGACTGCCTGTCATGGTTGGCGGCACCGGACTGTATATACGGGCTGTCACCCATGGATATGATTTTACGGATGTAGCAGCAGACCCGGAATACCGTGAAAAGCTAGAATCGTATGCTCAAGAAAATGGTGTTGAAGCCCTTCATGATCAGTTGAAGCAGGTGGATGAAAAACGTGCTTCACAAATCCATCCGAACAATGTCCGCCGGGTCATCAGAGCATTGGAAATCCATCATACAACTGGCAGTGTGGAATCCCCGACCAACCAATCAGTGGAGGGATCCCCATACAACCTCATCACAATCGGATTGACCATGGACCGGGAACAGCTGTATGAGCGTATCAACCTGAGGGTGGATCTGATGCTGGAAGAAGGACTCTTAGATGAAGTAAAAGCCCTTTATGAAGCGGAGGTGCGGAACACACAGGCTGTTCAAGCGATTGGATATAAAGAACTTTATGCTTATTTCGAAGGGCGATGCAGTTTGGAAGAAGCGATTACAACGTTGAAACGGAACTCGAGAAGGTATGCGAAAAGGCAATTGACCTGGTTCCGACACCAGATGGAAGTAGAATGGTTCGATGTGACAAATGGTTCAATAAATGAAAAAATTCCATCAATTTTGCGTTTTGTGGCAGGAAAGCTCAATTCTGAATCGAATTAGTGTATGAACGTTTATTGAGGAGGCCTATACACATGAAGCAATCCATTAATATTCAAGACCAATTCCTGAACACCTTGAGAAAAGAAAATGTTTTCGTAACGGTTTACCTATTGAATGGTTTCCAGCTTAAAGGGCTGGTTAAAGGATTTGATAATTTTACTGTCGTACTAGAATCAGATGGCAAGCAGCAGCTCATTTACAAGCATGCCATTTCGACATTCACACCACAGCGTCCAGTTGATTTTTCATCTGAAAACAATAACCAGAACAGTTAAATCAATTGGGGATGGATGTCATCCCATCAATCAAATATAAAAGCCCCGGAAAATGGTGATATACCTTAACCGGGGCTTTCGTATGTTCCACTTAAAGAAAGTATAAAACACTTGCTTCAGTATAAGTGCACAAGCTGGCGTCTTCGGAAACCATACATCGCAGGAAGGAAAAGCAATTGCTTTATCCAGGAACTAAAGGCTCAGCCTACACCAAAGTTTTGGCTTTACCAAGGTTTCTTTAAAGATGTGTGTTGGAGATGTCCAACGTAGTCCAGATAGCGGTTCAACGTAAGTGGTGTCTTCATTCCGAAATGGTTTTGGATCTGCTCACTATCATCCCCATCAAGAATGGCCTTGAGAATCGCCGTCCTTCTGAAATGTTGTGCAGATATTCCTTTACGAAGTCCAGCCCTTTGGATTTCCTGGCGTATCATTTTCTGGATTGCGATTTCAGTAAGGCGTTTCGGACGATCTTCCTCATAGCTCCACCTATAGGTCAGCCGCTGGAAATCAAAAGCGACGAAAAAGGGATCAGCACCGAATTGTGCAGGTCGGACTGACTCTGGTATTGATTGAAAGTAATCAAACAGGATTTCGTTTTCCTCTTGATCGAAGTTGATTTTCCGTTTCGCCGTTTGTTCGGTATTCGGAATCCACAATTCTTTTTGAATAAAGGAGATGTGACGTGTATCAATTGCACTGACCTCATGTAACGTCATACCGTGTCTGATCATGAGGGTGAGGATGGACAGATTCCGCTTTGATAACAAGTAGTGGGCTTTCAATTGATTTTCTGTCAACCCTTGTTCAGATGGAACGGTCTCAATGATTCTTTCGTGCTCATCCTCCGTAATGAACATTTCGTCCGTAAATCGTTCTTCCTCATCATTATGTATTTCAATTGAGGCAACAGGATTTTCTCCTATGATCTTTCTAGATATAAGGAAACGATGAAATTGATTCAATACACTGTACACCCGTTTCAGTGTTCGATACGAATAGGAACGTTCATTGATCAGAAAATCGAAATAGGATTGGACAAACCAGGGCGTGAAAATTTTATTGTCGTTGTATGAAAGCTTGTTAACACGTATCCATGCTAAATAATCTTCGAGGTCATACTTGTATCTTTTAACGGTAGAGGGTTGTCTGCCTCTTTTTTCAAGGTCCAGGACAAAATCGATCGCCGTTTGAGGTGTTTCCTGATTTGACATGATTTCTTACAAGCACCACCTTTATTCCTCGTTTTTTGCACTTAAAGAATGTATGATGACTTTCTTCAGAATTAGTGCAACTATAACAAAGCCTTCGCTAACGCTTGTCTTTACTAGTTTTCTTTAATTATATCATGGTTTTTCTGCTTGTATGTATAACAGCACCATAAACTTCAAACGCTATATAGTAAAATAGCGTGAGGTGGTTTGGATGTTTAAGAAGGTTATTGTCATCTTGTTAGCCGTCAATTTTCTAGCCGCTTGTAATAATGGTGACGAAGCGCTTGACCAGGCTTGGGAAGAAAACTATACCAATCCAGGAAAAACAAGAATCAGTCAAAACGGAAGTACACTCCAGAATAGTCCGCAAGTAAAAGAACGTGCCGGTGAAAGTGCTCAAGCGGAGGAAATGGTGAAGATGACCGAACAAGTAGATGGAGTGGAAAAAGCAGATGCAATCGTTACAGGAATGTATTCTGTGGTTGGAGCCAAATTAGAAAAGGGGGTAGATCAAAATGCTGTTGTTAATGAAATCTATTCCCGACTTGATGATATAAGTCAAGGAGCGAACGCTGTTGTAACCACCGATCCACAGCATTTGAAAAAAATGAATGAATGGGGGAAAGAAATCAAAAACCGTGGTTTCCATAAAGGGATTTATAATGAACTTGTGGCCATGATGAGTCAGATTCCAGCCCCTGAACGAGAAATCCATGAATCGAATCCTTCTAAAATGGACTTGGACAGAGAACGTATCAATCATTTACCAAATACGCCAAGATAACTCTCATATTTGAGGGTTATTTTTCGTTTTGGGTAGTCGCTGAGTGAATATACAATCTTTCAGCAGGGAACTAAGCATGTTGTCCAAATTAAGATGGAATCTGGACAGTGTAGGGGAGAATAAAGGAGAGCCTGTACCTATCAGGTCAGAATCGGAAAGGGAAATGGAAGGGGCAGATGTCCCGACAAACGCAGATCGGGAAAACCTGAAAGAAAGGAAAAAGATACTGTCACTAGGAGTGTGTTTCAACAGTTTTGAAAAATCCCCGATGATGACAGGTTGGAATTTTCCAAAAATTTCTCCGTTGACAAGCTTGTATATACAAGTATAAACTTGTTACCGAACATGTATATACAAGATAATGAAAGCGGTTAATAAATATTGGAAAAAGTAGTTGAAGTGGTGCAGGTTTTCTTTATATTTAAAGAAAGTTCAAATCCTTTCTTCAATATAAAGGCAACTAAGGCTCAGCAGCGCTAAGGCTTGGCAAAGCTCAAGTTTTCTTTATTTCAATCACTTGTAATCGTTTTCGTATGAGGAGGAGGACAACATGAGTGTTAGTCGTGAAGTTGTAGAAGAGATTGTGGCCGCCCTCGGAGGGAAGGAAAATATCCATACCGCAACTCATTGTGTTACACGTCTAAGATTGGTCTTGAATGACGAAGAGAAAGTTGATCATGACAAGTTGAATGGGATTGACCTGGTAAAAGGATCATTTTCGACAAACGGACAATTCCAGGTTGTCATCGGACAAGGAACAGTGGATGAAGTATACAAAAAAATGGTTGAAATCACAGGGATTGGCGAAGCGTCCAAAGATGATGTGAAAAGTGCTGCTGCAGAAAGGATGAATCCACTGCAAAAAGCAGTGAAAGTACTTGCGGATATTTTCATACCGATACTACCTGCAATCGTTACAGCTGGATTGTTGATGGGACTTAATAACATTTTGACTGGACCAGGAATATTTTATGACGAGAAATCAGTCATTGATGTACATCCTCAGTGGGGAGACCTTGCGGATATCATCAACCTCATTGCCAACACCGCATTCGTGTTCTTACCCGGACTGATTGGTTGGTCAGCGGTCAAGCGGTTTGGAGGAAGTCCGCTTTTAGGGATCGTTCTTGGTTTGATGCTTGTCCATCCTGATCTGTTAAATGCATGGGATTATGGAAAGGTAGTTGAAGAAGGCGGAAAAATACCAAAATGGAATCTGTTCGGAATGGATGTCGAGAAGGTAGGTTATCAGGGTCAAGTTCTACCAGTGTTAGTCGCAGCTTATGTGCTTGCTCGGATTGAACGATTCTTGAACTCTAAGATTCCAGATGCTTTCAAATTGCTGATCGTCGCTCCGGTTACACTGTTGATCACTGGATTCTTAGCCTTCATCGCTATCGGTCCAATCACATTTGCACTTGGAAACCTCATTACAGATGGGTTTGTAAGTATTTTCGATAATTTTGCTGCTTTAGGTGGAATCATTTACGGTGGCTTCTATTCATTGCTCGTTATCACGGGGATGCACCATACGTTCCTCGCAGTAGATTTGCAGTTGATATCAGCTACCGGCGGGACATTCCTGTGGCCGATGCTTGCGTTATCGAATATCGCCCAAGGTTCAGCAGCACTAGCGATGATGTACGTGTCTAAGGATGAGAAGTTGAAAGGTTTATCTATGACATCCGCAGTTTCAGCATATCTCGGTATCACTGAACCAGCGATGTTCGGTGTGAACATCCGTTTCAAATACCCATTCATTGCAGCTATGATCAGCTCGGCAATTGCCGGTTTGATCCTCATGCTGAATGGTGTAAAGGCGAACTCGATAGGTGTTGGAGGAATCCCAGGTTTCTTATCCATCGCTGAAGGTTACTGGGGTGCCTTTTTCATCGGAATGGGAATCGTGCTTGTACTGCCATTTATCCTCACGTACCTATACGGGAAATTTAAAAAACAATAACCATAACAAGGGATGGAGCATACAGAAACAGCTCCCTCCCTTTCATTCTTATATACATCTAATGGAAGGAAGGCGTCTATGCATACAGAATGGTGGAAAAAATCAGTTGTTTATCAAATTTATCCGAAAAGCTTCAACGATACGACAAAAAATGGAGTAGGGGACATCCTGGGAATTATCGAAAAACTGGATTATTTGAGAACACTGGGGATCGATGTCATCTGGCTGACACCGGTTTACGATTCCCCCCAAAAAGACAATGGTTATGATATCCGTGATTATTATAAAATCTATGAAGAATATGGCACAATGGAGGATTTTGAACGTTTGCTGAAGGAAGCGCATGAGAGGGACATCAAGGTGATCATGGATCTCGTGGTCAACCATACCTCAACGGAGCACGAATGGTTCCAACATGCACTGGCAAACCCTGATAGCAAATACCGGGACTATTATATATGGAAAAAAGGCAACGGAAATGAACCGCCGACCAATTGGCAATCTAAATTTGGAGGTTCGGCCTGGGAATTGGATTCAGAATCAGGAGAATATTACTTGCACCTTTTTGATGTTACACAAGCGGATTTGAATTGGGAGAATGAAGAACTTCGTCATGAAGTCTATGAGATGATGCATTACTGGTTCGAAAAAGGAATTGATGGTTTCAGACTGGATGTCATCAACCTCATTTCCAAAGATCAGCGTTTCCTGGATGATGACGGCAGCGTATCGCCAGGAGATGGAAGGAAGTTTTATACAGACTGCCCCAAAGTCCATGAATATCTGAATGAGATGAATGAAAACGTCTTTTCAGAATACGATGTCATGACGGTCGGAGAAATGTCCTCGACCACCGTGGATCACTGTATAAAATATACGTATCCTGATCGTAAGGAATTGAACATGACCTTTAACTTCCATCACTTGAAGGTCGATTATCCGAATGGGGAAAAATGGACGGAAGCTGATTTTGATTTCATCCAGTTGAAGAAGATTCTCTCCAAATGGCAGAAAGAAATGTATGAAGGTGGGGGATGGAATGCATTATTCTGGTGTAACCACGACCAGCCCCGCATCGTGTCCCGCTTCGGTGATGAAGGGCAATACAGGACTGAATCTGCGAAAATGCTTGCTACAACCATCCATATGATGCAAGGGACCCCATACATCTACCAGGGGGAAGAAATCGGGATGACCAACCCTGGATTTGATGAAATTGATTCCTACAGGGATGTAGAGTCGCTCAATGCTTTTGCATCTATGATTGAACAAGGGAAATCCGAGCGAGAGATCTTGAATATTTTAAAGCAGAAATCCAGGGATAATGCCAGGACACCAATGCAATGGAATGCGGAGGAACATGGAGGATTCTCCTCAGTAGACCCATGGATCGATGTCGCTTCCAATTATAAAGAAATCAACGCAGAAAATGCGCTGAAGGACAGAGATTCAGTTTTTTACCATTATAAAAGATTGATTGAACTTAGGAAGGAATTTGACATCATCACAACAGGTGACTACCAGTTGATTCTTGAAGATGACCAGAATATTTTTGCTTTTGTAAGGAATTCGGATGATGAGAAGCTCCTCGTTGTCAACAATTTCTATGGAAAAGAAGCACAGTTCAAGCTGCCGGCAGAAATTGATCTAAGTGGACTCGATTCGAAGGTATTGTTATCCAATTACTCGGATTCACCTGAAAATCATGAGTATATAAATCTTCGGCCATACGAATCCGTCGTTTTTTACTTTAAGAAGTCATGCTAAAATAGTAGTGGTGATGAAAGATGCAAAATAACAAATTCCTATCGATCTATCAAGATCTTCTAGAAAAAATCCAAAATAACACATATCGTCCTAAATCCAAGCTTCCATCTGAACATGAATTGACGGAGTTGTACGATACTTCTCGGGAGACGGCTCGTAAAGCACTCCATCTATTAGCTCAAAATGGCTATATCCAGAAGGTGAGAGGGAAAGGATCGATCGTACTTCCCTTCGATAAATTGAATTTCCCAGTGTCGGGACTCGTCAGTTTTAAGGAAGTATCTCAGAAGGTCGGCAAAAAGGTTGCGACACAAGTTCATGAACTTTGCTTGTACAAAGCAGATGAGGAGATCCAGAATCATTTGAATGTAAAGTCAGGGAAAAAAGTTTGGAAATTGATCCGTACTAGAGAGATTGATGGAGAACGGATCATTTTGGATAAAGATTACCTTCTTCAGGAAAAGGTGCCGACACTTACGAAAGAAGTTGGCGAAAATTCAATCTATGAATACCTTGAAGGTGAATTAGGGCTATCAATCAGCTTTGCGAAAAAAGAAATTACCGTTGAAGAAGTCGAACCTGAAGATGTTGAATTGCTGGATCTTGAAGGCCAAACCCACATCGTTGTGGTCAAGAATTACGTCTACCTGGAAGATACGAGCATCTTTCAATATACGGAATCAAGGCACCGCCTGGATAAATTCAGATTCGTCGACTTCGCAAGACGTGCTCACCTATAAGGGTTGGACTGTCACAGTTATAATAGCTGTGGCAGTTTTTTAGTTGATGATTCCAGAACAATCCATGTCAATTCCAGATTTTGAGGATAATCCTTGAATTTTCTTTCATAATTCTAGAAAACAGAACTATTGTGAAGGGCTTTATCTGTAAAAAAACAACGATATAGGCATCTGTCACACTTTGGTGATCTGGGCGTATAATATCCAAGAATCTGAAAGTGAGGTGAAGGTTCTTGCAACAAGCGATAACTCGAAATTCAAAAAGCCAGATCAACGTCGTCCTGAACTCGGGCTCTCCTTCATCTGCAACAAAAGAAGATTGGCTTTTGGATTCGAAAGAGCGTGAGAAGCATGCGCCTCTGAAGAAAATCCAAAAAGAATTAGGTACGCTAGTGGGAATGGAGGAATTAAAGGAATTAATCAATGAAATCTATGCATGGTTATATATAAATAAGTGCAGAGAGTCTGCAAATTTGAAAACGAACAAACAAGTGCTCCACATGATGTTCAAGGGAAATCCAGGAACCGGGAAAACAACCGTCGCACGGATGATCGGAAAGCTTTTTCATGATATGAATGTCTTATCAAAAGGGCATCTGATCGAAGCCGAGCGAGCTGATTTAGTTGGAGAATACATTGGACACACCGCTCAGAAAACAAGGGAACTTGTAAAAAAAGCACTAGGCGGTGTCTTATTCGTTGATGAAGCATACTCCCTTGCACGTGGCGGCGAAAAGGACTTCGGCAAAGAAGCGATTGATACACTTGTAAAAGCGATGGAGGATCAGCAAAATGAATTCATCCTTATCCTTGCCGGTTATTCGAAAGAGATGGAAAATTTCCTTACTCTGAATCCGGGGCTGCCATCTCGTTTCCCAGTCGTCGTCAGCTTCCCGGATTATACAGTTGATCAACTGATGGATATCGCAAGGCGGATGGTCAAGGAAAGAGAATATAAATTATCCTATGATGCTGAACGGAAACTGAAAATCCATCTGCAGCAAGTACGGTCCAAAGAAGGGAGTACATTTTCAAACGGAAGATACATCAGGAACCTGCTAGAAAAATCAATGCGGAAACAATCGATGCGATTGTTGAAGGAAGGGAAAGAGGATAGAGATTGCCTGGTGTTGATCACTGAGAGGGACCTCCATCTAGCAGAAACCCCCTGAATCTGATAAGATGTAGGCAGGTTTCAAGATAAAGAGGCAATGGCTCGATTAACTGCTTTTTATAATAATGAAGAGTCAACGCGATAAAGGCAGGGGAAAAGATTGGCAACACCATCCAACATAAAAGAACGGACGTTACTAATAGGGTGTCAAGTACAGGATAAGAATGACACCCTTTTTGAATCTTCAATGAATGAATTGGTCGCCCTGGTACAGACAGCGCAAGGTGAACCAGTTATGGAAGTGACCCAAAAGAGGGAACGGTTCCATCCTGCGACCTTGATCGGAAAAGGAAAGGTAGAGGAAGTCCGGACGCTCCTCGAGGAAATCGAGGTGGATTTGGTTGTTGTGAACCATGAATTGACACCAAGTCAAATCCGTAATTTAGGAGAAGCGCTGGACATAAAGGTGATCGATCGAACACAATTGATCCTTGATATTTTCGCTCAACGAGCAAAATCCCGTGAAGGTAAGCTGCAGGTCGAGCTTGCCCAATTGGAATATCTTTTACCCCGTTTAGCTGGACAAGGCGTTCAGCTATCACGGCTAGGTGGCGGAATCGGTACTCGAGGTCCTGGGGAAACCAAGCTCGAAACAGACCGCCGACACATCAGGAACCGGATCACCGACATCAAGAACCAGCTGAAAACGGTCGCTTCCCATAGACAGCGATATCGGGAAAGACGGAAAGCGAACCAAGTCTTCCAAATCGCTCTGGTCGGTTATACGAATGCAGGGAAATCCACCTGGTTCAATGCGTTGACGGATGCTGATTCATATCAGGAAGATCTGTTGTTCGCTACACTCGATCCGATGACACGAAAATTAAAGCTTCCCGCAGGTATGATAACGCTTTTGACAGATACGGTCGGGTTCATTCAGGATTTGCCTACCGGACTTGTCGCTGCTTTCCGCTCCACCCTGGAAGAGGTGACAGAGGCAGATCTGATCCTTCATATGGTGGATGCATCAGACCCTAACCGGGACAAGCATCAAGACACAGTCATGTCACTTTTGAATGAATTAGGAGCAGAGAAAATACCAGTCTTGACAGTCTATAATAAAGTCGATCGCAACCACGAACCGCTTCCAAATTACCAGGCGCTTTCCGTATCTGCATTCAGAAAAGAGGATCAGCGACGGATGCTCGAAACAATCGAAACAGAAATCAAATCATCGATGGAAGCTTATAAAGTCAGTGTAGCTTCTGATGAAGGCAAACTATTAAGCGATCTGCAACGACTGACGATCCTTGAGAAGAGGGAATGGGACGAAGAGCTCAGCAGGTACGTATGTGAAGGCTATGTCCATCCGACACTTCCCATACATGATAGAATCCAATCATTGAACAACTAGGAGATTAAGAAACAGAATGAATTCATTAAATCAAGATCGACAATTAGTTGAGTTTTCAAAAAAAATAGAAGAAAAAATCAGACCTGTACATGAGAAGGTCGACACTGTTGAAGCGTTCAATCAACAAAAAGTTTTATCGGCTTTTCGCAACCACCAGGTGAGTGACTTTCATTTCACTCCATCAACAGGTTATGGATATGACGATACTGGGCGGGATGTTCTTGAGAAAGTCTATGCAGAGGTGTTCGGTGCAGAAGCGGCACTCGTCCGCCCGCATATCATTTCTGGTACACATGCGATCTCCATTGCTCTTTCAGGAGTTCTCCGCCCGAAAGATGAACTTTTGTATATCACAGGAAAACCCTATGATACTCTCGAGGAAATCGTGGGGATACGCGGGGATGGTAAAGGATCATTGAAAGAGTTTGATATAACTTACCAGGCAATTGATCTTCTCTCAGATGGAGGAATTGATTACGATACGGTCAAGAAGAAAATCCATAGTCGAACAAATATGATTGGTATTCAACGTTCCAAAGGTTATTCGGATCGTTCTTCCTTCACAATCCACCAAATTAAAGAGATGGTTGAATTCGTTAAAAGCATCAAACCGGATGTCATCGTTTTTGTAGACAACTGCTATGGTGAGTTTGTAGAAATGGAAGAACCGACAAATGCTGGAGCGGATCTGATCGCAGGTTCACTCATCAAGAACCCGGGTGGAGGTCTTGCGAAAATCGGGGGATACCTCGCTGGACGTGAAGATTTGATTGATCTGTGTGCGTATCGATTGACCTCTCCTGGTCTAGGAAGAGAAGCAGGAGCCTCTTTGGATACTTTATTGGACATGTATCAAGGGTTTTTTCTCGCTCCGCATGTCGTAAGTCAATCATTGAAAGGTGCCGTGTTCACAGCAGCCTATTTAGAGGAATTAGGATTCGATACCTCACCGCGATGGGACAGTGAGCGAACTGATCTCGTCCAATCGGTGAAATTCCATGATGCGAATTTCATGATTCGTTTTTGTCAGGCGATCCAAAAGGCTTCTCCGGTCAATGCCCATGTGGTGCCTCATCCAAGCTATATGCCTGGTTATGAAGACGACGTGATTATGGCAGCCGGTACATTCATCCAGGGAGCGAGTATTGAATTATCGGCTGATGGACCGATACGTCCTCCATTTGAAGCATATGTCCAGGGCGGATTGACATATTCACATGTCAAGCTGGCGATCATGTCTGCTGTCCATGAATTGAAAGAATTTGGTTTAACAATAAAAGAATAGGGAATTTACTAAAGGGAGTGTGTGTTTCACTCTCTTTTTTCTTATGCAGAAAAAGAAATGTAAGGTTTTCTAACATTCTATTGACATAAAACCTTACATTGCATATACTATAAGTAATTCAAAGAGAGGAGGCACGATATGGGAGATCAAGTGAGAAGGAACATGCCCTTATTTCCCATGGGGATTGTGATGCAACTGACGGAGTTATCGGCACGGCAAATCCGTTATTATGAAGAAAACAAGTTGATAACGCCAGCTCGTTCAGAAGGGAATCGAAGGATGTTCTCCTTCAACGATGTTGACCGGTTGCTGGAAATCAAGTCTCTTCTTGAACGTGGAGTCAATTTAGCTGGAATTCGAGAGGTCTTTGAAATGAAAGAGAAGGGTATAAATCAAATGCCCCCTTATTATAAAAAAGAACCATCCGAAGCGGATCTCCACAAGCATTTAAAAAAAGAACTCTATCAAGCAGGTCGTTATGGGAAGACCTCATTGATTCAGGGAGAATTGTCTCGATTCTTCAATTGAATCAAGTATCATTTACAGGTAGTAATTGAAGTTTTTAAATCAAATAGGGAGGAAACAAAATGAGCTCGAAGTATTCGAAGGACCAAATTTTTAAAATGGTGAAAGAAGAAAACGTAAGATTCGTCCGACTACAATTTACAGATCTACTTGGTATCATCAAAAACGTGGAGATTCCTACAAGTCAGTTGGAAAAAGCACTTGATAACAAAATGATGTTCGACGGTTCATCTATCGAAGGATTTGTCCGTATCGAAGAATCTGATATGTACCTCTATCCTGATCTAGATACATTCGTTGTTTTCCCTTGGACATCCGAAAAAGGAAAAGTTGCACGTCTGATCTGTGATATCTATAACCCGGATGGTACCCCATTCGAAGGAGATCCCCGTGCTAACTTGAAGCGTGTACTTAAAGAAATGGAAGAGTTGGGATTCACTGATTTCAATATTGGTCCAGAGCCAGAATTCTTCCTGTTCAAAAATGATGAAAAAGGCGAACCTACTCTTGAATTGAATGATAAAGGCGGTTATTTCGACTTAGCCCCTACAGACCTTGGTGAAAATTGCCGCCGTGATATCGTGCTCGAACTTGAAGACATGGGCTTTGAAATTGAAGCTTCTCACCACGAAGTTGCTCCTGGACAGCATGAAATTGATTTCAAATATGCAGATGCAGTTACAACTTGTGATAACATCCAAACATTCAAACTCGTCGTCAAGACAATCGCTCGTAAACACGGATTGCACGCAACGTTCATGCCGAAGCCGTTATTTGGTGTAAACGGATCTGGAATGCATGCCAACATGTCCCTCTTCAAAGGAAAAGATAATGCGTTCTTCGACCAGAATTCTCAAACTCAGTTGAGTGAGACGGCAATGCAATTCCTATCAGGAATTGTAAAGCATGCTGAAGCATTCACGGCTATCACAAACCCAACCGTCAACTCCTATAAGCGTCTTGTACCTGGATATGAAGCACCTTGTTATGTTGCATGGTCTATGCAGAATCGTAGTCCGTTGGTCCGTATTCCGGCATCTAGAGGTGTGAGTACTCGTATCGAGGTCCGTAGTGTAGACCCGGCTGCTAACCCGTATCTTGCAATGGCAGCTATGCTTGCGGCAGGGCTTGACGGAATCAAGAACAAGATGGAAGCACCTACTCCGGTAGATCGTAACATCTACGCTATGGATAAGGAAGAGCGTGAAGAAGCGGGTATTCGTGACTTACCTGCAACATTGAGTGACGCATTAGAAAAGTTCAGAAAGAGCGAAGTCATGAAAGCTGCTCTCGGTGCTCACGCAACAGAACACTTCATTGAACTTAAAGAAATTGAATGGGATATGTTCCGTACACAAGTCCACCCTTGGGAACGCGAACAATATATCCAACTATACTAATAACTCTAAACCCTTGATACTATTGGTGTCAGGGGTTTTTCTTTTTTTGGTCAAATTATTAATTATCCTCACATGTGATGAATGACCAAAATTTGACCAAAAAATTTAATGATTTGGTTAAAAAAATGGTGACCAAAAATTGACGGCCTTATTCCACAAAAGGGCCAGATTGTTGAATAACTTATAGTAAGAAAGACTAACCTCCCAATCATAGGGAAGATTGGGAGGTTAGTCTGTTATTAACCCGATATTATTTTTTTACAGCATGGATGTAATGGATCGTTTCGAATGCAGACAAATAGTCTGTACGATTACGAAAGAATTGATTATTAATAGTAATAGGTGATAAATGTTCATAAATAAGTAAACCTGAGTTTTCTAACATTTTCTCCATTTCATCATAAGTAAAACATGATTTCATTGGCTCACCACTAGCTGAAGCCATTTGAACCATATTTCGAACTCGATTAGACATTCCTTTTTCTTCAAAAAGTTTGTCGTCTGCATAATCGAAAACGATAGAACTTCCTGATGGAATTTTGGTAAATAATTTATTAATCAAGTTGGCATTTTCCTCTTTTGTTAAATAATAAGAAACACCTAAAAGACTAAAGAAAGTTTTTTTGTTAGGCATAAAACCTTCTTCAACAAGATTTTGAACAGTAAATTCTTTGGTGAAATCCATTGAAACAAATTGAAGATTATCCGGAATTTGATAATTAGCATTTGCTAACCTTATCTTTTTAAAGTCTTGTGTGGTTGGAAGATCAACTTCAAATATTTCTAAGCTGTCGTTTAATTCTGGGTGTCGGAAACAAAAGGTATCTAATCCAGCTCCTAGAATGACATACTGTTCAACACCTAACAACAATTCATGAAATAAGACATTTTCGCAATAGGCAGCACGTGCTAAAGGAGTTGGAGAAAGTTGGACTTGTGTAATCCATTTTAAAATTTCATCTGGATGATCTTGAAACTTCTGTGCAATCTCATGATTAAAGAATTGAATTCCTTTATTCATGTTTTCACGAATATTTGCAAATTCTTTTTGGGTAATTAAATCTTTTGCAATACAATCATCAAAAATTTTGGGTATGTCATATTTACTGTGGTATGCACGACCAAAGGCTGATATTAAGGAAGTTAAACTTGATTCATTTTTCTCCATACATTAACCCTCCCATATAACAAAAATAAGATTCCCCTGGCCAGGAGAACCTTATTATACACGCAAACAATTTAACTGTAAATTATAGCATAAATAAAATTTTTTGTCAATAAAAACGTTTTATATTATGATAACTAATAAATCCCCTTGTAGTAAATTAAGATATTTTTCTTTATATTATGGTAGAAATTCTATTTTAAGTAATAAAGGATATTGCTCAACAATCGGGCGCTTTAATGGAATAACACTCTCCGGAAAAATATAAAATTGGCGTCCTCAATAATCAATCATATGAGTACGCCATTCATTTTTATCACCAGTTACTACAATATGAAAAACAGCGTTAATAAAAATAACCTTTACTTATAAACATTTTTCATATACTCTTCGTATTTACCCAAGGTATCTTTCTCGATCCTTTTTGAAATATGGGCATATACATCTGATGTAATTTGAACGCTACCATGACCTAAACGTTCCTGGACATACTTCATATCAGCACCAGCTTCCAACAACAAAACAGCATGTGTATGTCGTAAAGAGTGAATCGGTACAAGCGGGAGGTCTGCTCGTTTTAAAATACGTTCAAAGGCATTAAATAATGTTGATTTTGGCATAATGTCCCCGTTATTCCGACATAGCACTAAGTTAAGATCATGATGGTAAATTTCATTCAATGCAATTTTATTTTGGTTTTGATACTTCATGTGGAAGTGTAAGTCATTAAGTAAGCCTTTGCTGATCGTTATTGTCCTTTTGGAACTATAAGTTTTTGGTTCACCAAATAGTTCAGATTTGTCTTTAGCATTAAAATCAAGCGTTTTATTGATGGAAACCAATCCTTCTTTTAAGTCAAAATCCGTCCACTGCAAAGCAGCTGCCTCTCCTTTTCGCATACCTGTTTCAATTAGCACTTTAAAAAATATCCAATAAACATAGTTATATTTATATGCTTCTTTCAGGAATCGAGAGATATCTTCTGTCTCAATGAATTTCAAAGAGTTATCTTTTTGCTTACCCTTAATCGTCACTCCTGAGCAAGGATTTTTATCAAGTTTTCCTAATGTTACAGCCTTCTCAAGTGCGTTATACATGGTTGTGTGGATGATTTCTACAGTACGTTTACTATAACCTTGAGCTGTCAAATGGTTTAAAAATTTCTGATACATGATTGGTTTAACATTTGAAAGTTGGATGTTTTTAAAATAGGGGTGAATGTATTTAGTGATGTTACGTTCATGAAGCTGGTAAGTGTTTTTTCTTACTTCTCCCTTCTTGTACTCTATTAACCAATCCTGTAAAAAAGTTATCAGACTTGCGGGAGCCTGTTCGTATCCTTCCGCAAGTTTTAATTCTGCTTTTGCGGCAGCTAATTTTGCCTCCGGTTTTGTCCTGAAACCACCTTTTGATTTCAATTTATATTTTTGAGTGAAAGGGTCCTTATATGATATTCGATATTCCCACTTATCGCCGCGCTTTCTAAATGTAGCCAATACATTACCTCCTAATATGAAATAGTGAACGACGGGCATCTCCGGAATAGGGAACTTAATTTAAGTAATCTTAAATGGGTCTAAATGGTTATGTTTTTAAAGAGTCAGTGTTGATTAATCCATCTTCGAGGAAAGTAGAAGTTGCACCACACTTGTGACAATACCTCGCATTGATATTTAATCGTTCTCTACATCCGCCAGGGTGAGCATGCCACTTAATATTTTCTTGTAATCTATAACTTTTATTACAATGAAAGCCTGTACACTTGTTAATAATATAAGTACCACATATCTTACAATAATTTGATTCAATACTGATCTCATCGTATTTGCATCTTGGACATCTCTTAACCGTCTTATCCGGTCTATCAACATCGATTGTGTTCACTATAGAAGTTTGTTTATCACTGAAGCCTTTGACTAAATCATCATGTCCACACGATGGACAAAAGTGAGCGTTTTGTTCAAAAAAAGTGAAATTACACTCTTTACATCGCCTGCAATTTTTTAGTTTTTTAATAAAATCTGAGAATAGTTGAAGTACTGGATTATTTGGAGGATACTTGATACCAAATTGAGCTCCTTGTTTAAGAAACTTATAGACATTGACGGAAGCTTCACCTGATATGTCGCATATATTTGAGATGTTGCTAGGGTTCGTTACGTTCAGTTCGTTTAAAACAGGAGGAGGTGCTAACAGTTCTCGGGCGAAACAATTCGCCTCACTTTCGAACTCGTTATATTCCTCTTCGGTAAGGGAACTTCTTGCAAGGGAAGACTTATTGTTTCGTTTATTATGATTCAAGATATAATGACCCAATTCATGAGCGAGGGTCCATCTCTTTCTACCTTTGTTCGCTATCCTATCGTTATAAAGAATTAAATACTCATCGAGAGAATCATAATATAGACAGCAACCCTCGTCACTATCCACGAGATCACATACCTCTCTATGTGAATAGCCTCGCTTTTTGGCAAACCAGGAATACGTCCTCACTTTCAAATCCGGAAAGCTTTTAACGATCTTTTTCACTCTTACAGGTAATTCACGAATATTGTTTTCCTTTAGCACATCCTTTGCGTATTGTTGTGCCTTGACGAAGTCTGCTTTATAAGTCGTCTTCTTCGTCATCCAGATCACCCTCTTCATTTTCTGCATCAAGAAATGAGAGCTTCAACATCTTTATCATATTTTCTAATCTTTCTCTATCTTTACCGGTAAGGCGAGTTCTTTGTCTCTGGATCTGTTTCAAGTCATTGTCATCCAAGGAGACATTCGTATACGGATCATTTGTGCTTCCCAATAAATAATCAGTCGTAACATTGAAAACTTGTGACATTTCTATCAAGACATTCCCTGGAGGAACAACTCTACCGGATTCATAATTCGCCACATTGGATCGTTTCATTTTCAACTTATTCGCTAATTCATCTTGAGAGAAATTATTATCTAGTCTACATTTCCGAATACGCTTTCCGATAAGCTTTTTTCTTTCTTCATCCATATTTGTTCCTCCTAAAAACTGAAAATGTTTATAAAAATGACGTTTTTACCATTGACATGCTTTATGTTGACGTGTTACGGTGCGGATGTCAATTAAAAACACAAAACAGAAAAGGGTGATATTTTGGAAAACATAACACTTCGGCGCGCCAGATTCCGGTCACTACGTCAAAAGTTCAATGTTTCCCAACGACAGTTATCAATTGATCTGAATGTAAGTGAAAGCCACATTCGCAATATCGAAAGTGGCAGAGGGAACCCAGATGCAAAGTTGTTATTCAGATTGACCAACTATTTTGAAACCACCCCGGAATTTTTATTCCCTGATTTGGCTGCTGTTAGGATCGAAAGGTTTGTTAACAAAACATACTGTCATTATTATAAACCTTCTGTTTAATTCCCACAACAAAGGATTGTCTCACTGTTGAATCAAGAGGAGGGTTCAATATGGCGAATCAGCTCGAACAAGTAGAAAGAAATCCGAAGCTCATTGAAGTACAGGTCGATGAGGAAGCGATAAAACAGATGTACATGGAAGCTATCGAAAGACGGATCGAAAAGCTTGATAAGGACATGGTCTATTGGGATTCCAATGAACTGAAAAGAAGAACGTGCATGAGTTGGAATACGATCCTAAACAACTTTTTCTATGAAAAGGAATTTCCCAAAATCAAAGTCGGCGGGAAGTGGTATTTTCCAGCAGCTGAGACGAAACAGTACCTTAAAAGATGGCTTTACGGGATGAAGTGAGTAGCATTCGATCAAGGAGGGTTAACAATGCCTGAAGTAAAATGGATCAAGCTGAGTACTCAAATGTTTGAAGATGAAAAGATCAAACTGATCGAGTGCATGCCTGAATCCGATGCTTTGCTCATCATTTGGATCAAACTGTTGACACAGGCAGGGAAGACGAATGCGAATGGCTACATTTACTTGAATGAAACAATTCCCTACACCGATGAAATGCTCGCAACGATTTTCAATCGTCCGCTTAATATCGTCAGGCTCGCACTGAAAACATTCGAGGAATTCGGGATGATCGAAATCAAGGACGACCAATTTATCACCATCAGTAACTGGGAGAAGCATCAGAACGTTGAAGGGCTTGATAAAATCCGCAAACAGACCCGGGATCGAGTAGCTAAACACAGGGAAAAGAAACGGCTCCAATCACGTAACGGTACATGTAACGTTACAGTAACGGATGGTAACGCAACAGATATAGAAGAAGAATTAGATAAAGAAATAGATTTAAAGAAATATAAAAAAGAAAATCAAACGAAAAAGCAATCCACTATTAATCAGAAAGCCTATGACTTATACAAACAAAAAATCGGAAAAGCCAATACGGAAATCCAAAAAGAAATCGAAGTATGGACAAAAGTTTTAAACGAAGAACTTGTCATCGAAGCATTGAACCGATCGATCCAAACCAAGAGACCATCATGGAATTACTCAAGAGCAATTCTGACAAATTGGGTTCGCAGCAACGTTCAGAACCTTAATGATGTAGAAGCGCTTGATCTTGAATTTGCAAATAGTCGGAAGGAGGATGACGATGGAAAACCGTCTGCAAACCATCATGAAGACTCTCCAAGAGAAGCATTTTCCATTACAGGAGGACAGACAGGTCGAATCAATAGTAGAGGATCATGAGTGTACGGAATGTAAAGACAAAGGGTTCATCCTGTATCGCGTTCATAAGGATACGGAATGGAAATGGGATGAACAAAAACAGATGTGTGTACCTACCAGTAAGGTGCTTGAGTCGGACTATCATCTCGGAAAAGTATGCACCCCCGATAAGGCATGGGAATGGCATGATCGTTTTTCAGAAAAATGCAGCTGTATCAAACAGAGAAATATCGAAATGCTCCTCCAGTCATCAGAAATTACAGAATCATTCAGACAAAATAACTTCAAAAATTTCGTGATCCAGGGGAAAGACCAGATGATCAAAGATGCCTACCAGTGTGCAAAAGAGTATATTTTAGATTTCATGGATATCCAAACCACAAGAAGGAACAGCATTGCATTGTTAGGACAGCCTGGCGCAGGGAAAACACATCTTCTTACAGCCATTTCAAACCACTTGATGATCGATAAACAAGTCTCCGTCCTTTATTTTCCTTATGTCGAAGGATTTGATGATCTAAAAAATGACTTCGAAAAGCTGGAAGGAAAAATGGAACGGATGAAGAAAACATATGTTCTTTTCATCGATGATCTGTTCAAACCGATCGGCAAGAACAGGAAACCACGAGCAACGGAATGGCAAATTGAGAAAATATATTCTCTTGTGAACTATAAGTACCTGAATAATTTACCTATTCTCATTTCATCCGAATTGACCATCGACGAACTGGAGGCTATCGATGAGGCGCTCGGATCTCGTATTTATGATATGTGTAAAGACTATACCGTCATCATCCGAGGAGATAAAAGAACTTTGAACCAGCGGTTAGGATAACGAAACGAAGTAATGCTTTGTCTGGATAAAAAATTAACTTTGCTGAATCTGAAAAGTTATAAAAAGGATGTGTAGGGATGTCGAAGTCCATCAATCAATTCAAAGTCACGATTGTCAAAGGTCCCTTAGCACAGAAAGAAAAATTGCAGTCCACCGCATGGGCGTTCATGGCGGACATTGTAAAAAATGAGCTGGATAAAGGAGAGGTGGGACAATTCCGTAAGACCAGAAGCAATTAAAAAATAAAAGTGTTTTACAATATCTTGAAATAACATTTTTAGATAGATTTTATATGCGCAGACGTTAACTCCAACGATTAGGTGCAAGAATTAGAGTTAAAAATCTCTTTAATAAGTATTTAATTCAGGGGTGTAATTTTTTAAAGGATAACTGGGTTTTATCTAATGATACCGGGCATCTGCGCCTCTATTTTTTCTTCGCTATCGCTGTGAAAGTACGTTGACCTCACACAGACAACATCATCCTGTGTGAGGTCAACGTACCACGACGGCGCAGATGCCCGAAATGTAAATGTTTTGTACGAACTGTTGTATTTGGAAAAAGAGGATGATAATATACAACTATAATTTCTTATGAATAGTGAATATTGTCAAAATTCAGAAGAGGAAGGAGGTTTTCGACAATTGCAAGCCAGCCAATCAGGTATATTGGCAGCGAAGCAAGAAAAAGTGCTGGAAGTGATCAATCGGTTCGGGGTCATCTCATCCACCCAACTGGTCGACTATCTGGAAGGTGAAATCAGCCATGTCACGGTCTATAACACGAAGAAGAAACTCCTTTCATTAGGATTCATCACGGAAAAGAAAATCGGATATACCCTTGTGCTTGCTGTTAGGCCGAGGGGTGTCGACTATCTTGGAAGCCCACTCACGCCTTTTACGAAGTTGAACTTTGGAATGTCTTTCATGTGGTGAAGTCTATTATAGTCAACCATATGATTTTGATAAAACAATTAACAAAGTTAAGAGACTAACAAAAGATTGAGCAGTTATAGGAATAGGATGTAAGAAAATAATGTCCTTACAAGGTGAATGGCGGGCTTTAGAAGATATATATGGTCAAAAATATACTTGTGGTCATTGTAATACTGAAACTTCGGCAATTGGTGGTTATGTCTTACAAAGAAGGGATGAACAAGGCTTTTGGGAAGAAGGTTCATATCTATTAGTATGTACAGGTTGTAACTTCCCAACTTTTTTACAAGCCGATTTAAGTATTCAAATACCAAACCCAAAGGTTCTATCAAATGTTGAACACCTACCAGAATCTCTAGCAAAGTTATTTAGGGAAACTAGGGAGGCAATCTCTTCAGACTTATATAATTCAACGGTATTACTTTGCAGAAAAATGTTAATGAACCTAGCTGTGCAAGAAGGAGCAGAAGAGAACAAGACATTCGTTTTTTATGTTAATTATATTGAAGAAAATGCATACATAACGGTTAAAATGAAACCTTGGGTAGATAAAATAAGACGAATAGGTAATACTGCAACGCATGAAATCCCAGATGTAAGTAAAGAAGAAGCATTTGTTGCATTTGAATTTTTAGTAATGCTATTAAAACTAGCCTATGAATTTCCTGTAAAAATGGAATCATAGATAAGTGGTATAAGACTGTTTTGCAGGTGGTCTTTTAGCAATACTTTATAAAAAATAAATGTAATTTTTGTTAAAAAAAGGATTTAGTAATTTAAGATAGAAACAATAAATAATATTTTAAAGTAATTAAAATAAAATAAAGTTAGGGGGAAGGGTGATGTTAATGGTTAAAACTGAAAAAGTAAAGGCTTTGGATTTGGCTAAATGGTTTATTAAGCATGATTTCGATAAACCCAAAAATACCATTGAAGGCAATAGCAAACTTCAAAATTTAATTTATTTTTCTCAACTAATCCATCTTGCTAAAAATGGCGACACCCTATTTAATGATAAGATTTATGCTTCTGAGAATGGATCAGTGATCGAACCTATAAATAAACAATATTATGATAAAGATTTTATTTCGGAAGCATCTGTATATAATGGTGAAT
>NZ_CAMGYZ010000009.1 GCF_946151055.1 Bacillus sp. Marseille-Q3570
ATGGCACCAGTACAGTATTACGAGCGCTTTAAAGCAGGGATTTCGCCACAAATAGTGGTCAATTTATAAAAAACTAAGAAAATCAAAGAAATTTAAAGGTCGTGTCTAAAATAAGGGGGCCAGACCGGAAGTGAACAGTTTACATATGAAAGTGAACAAATCAGCCCTTGAGCCCGTGTGGAAGTGAGGCTCGGGGATTCAGGGCTTATGTTTGGAAGTGATTTCTATCTTAGCGACCAAATACTTCCGCTTTTCATTTGCCTGCGAAATTTCGAGGAAATCTGCGTCATGCATTCACAAAAGCTTAAGAAAAAAATAGACCGTCACTACGACAGTCTATTCGATAAATTCAAATTCATAGTCCATGATGCGGACGATGTCACCATCTTCAGCACCGCGTTCTCTAAGAGCATCATCAATTCCCATCCTTCTCAGCTGTTGAGCAAATCGTCTGACTGATTCATCTCTGGAGAAGTCCGTCATTTTGAATAGACGCTCAATTTTGCCACCGGAAATCACAAATGTACCATCATCTTCTCGTGAAAGTTCAAAAGGCTGTTCTTCCTTTTGATGCTTATAAAGAACTCTTTCATCCTCTTCTTCCTCATCATCTATGAGTGGGAATTCAGGGGTTGTTTCTAATTTATTCGCAATTTCAAATAACAAATCCCGTACTCCGTCTTTGGTTATCGCTGAAATCGGGAAGATCGGGTATTCATCTCCAACCTGTTCTTTGAATAACTCGAGATTATCTTCTGCATCTGGCATGTCCATCTTATTTGCAACAACAAGCTGAGGACGTTCTGTCAAACGTAGATTATATTGCTTAAGCTCCTCATTGATTTTCAAGAAGTCTTCGTATGGATCTCTTCCTTCCATACCTGACATATCAAGGACATGGACAATCACTCGAGTCCTTTCAATATGTCTTAAGAACTGATGACCCAAACCGACTCCTTCGTGTGCACCTTCGATCAATCCTGGCAAATCCGCCATGACGAAACTCCTGTTATCCTCTGTTTCAACAACGCCAAGATTTGGACTTAACGTGGTGAAATGATACTCGGCGATTTTAGGCTTAGCTGCTGATACGACGGACAAAAGCGTTGATTTCCCGACACTAGGAAAACCGACAAGCCCAACATCCGCAAGTAATTTCAATTCTAATGTAACTTCTCTCTCTTCACCTGGCTCACCATTCTCGGAAAGTTCAGGTGCAGGATTTTTCGGGGTTGCAAAACGTGTATTCCCACGTCCCCCTCTACCACCTTTCGCAATGACTGCTTGCTGTCCATGATCAACAAGATCAGCAATGACCTTACCACTCTTGACATCAGTCACAACTGTTCCTGGAGGGACTTTGACAACCATATTTTCTGCATTGCGTCCATGCATGTTTTTAGACATTCCGTTTTCCCCTCGTGGAGCTTTGAAGTGACGGTTGTAACGGAAATCCATCAATGTACGTAATCCTTCTTCAACCTGGAAAATGACGTCTCCGCCCTTTCCCCCGTCTCCACCAGCAGGTCCCCCATCTGGTACATATTTCTCTCTGCGGAATGCAACCATTCCGTTTCCACCATCACCTGATTTTATAAATACAGTAACCTGATCGACAAACATGATATTTTCTCACCTCACCTTATGATCCTAGTTCAAGGATATATAACAGTTCATTTTCCTGACAGTAGCTTTCGACGATCGTGATTGAATTATGTAAAGGATTCAGTGAATCCAATGCCTTACAGGATTCCATATCAATTTTCCCTGCAAAATCATAAGTGATTCTTGATCTTCCATGAATCAATTGGATGGTAATCATCAGATGCGGTTCTCCATCTGGTTCAATCAATTTATCAAGCTGACCGATGAATTCTTTGGTCCAGTCATAAATCGTATCGTCAAACGACGAAAGATCTTGTTCGTCACCGATCACTTCATAATCGAGTCGATACTTGTTCTGCTGCCAATTGTATGTTAATAAAAATTCAGCCATTTTCGGCATCCGAAGATTTGAGACCTTCGCCTCGTTCTTCGCTTCATGCACAACGTTTTCTATTATTTCTTTAGCCCGGTCAGTACGGTCTAGTGCTAAGTTTCCTTTTATCAGTTGAAGTTGGTTCAGCCAATCATGCCGAGCATGACGTAATAGACTAACGGGGTCCCATTTTTCCTTCATATCAGCACTCCCAAACGTTAAAAATTAACCGTTTTTTAAAAAGGTATAAGAAGAAAAAAACTCTAACCAGTCCGGTTAGAGTTTATGTGTTACGCTTCTTTGGCTACTGGGTAAACACTTACTTGCTTACGGTTACGACCTAGACGTTCGAATCGAACGACTCCGTCTACCTTAGCGAATAAAGTGTCATCTCCACCGCGGCCAACGTTCTTACCAGGATAGATCTTTGTTCCGCGTTGGCGGAAAAGAATAGAACCACCAGAAACAGTTTGTCCGTCAGCTCTCTTAGCTCCTAGACGCTTAGAGATTGAGTCACGACCGTTCTTTGTACTACCAACACCCTTTTTGGATGCGAAGTATTGCAGGTTTAACTTAAGCATGAGATGCACCTCCTAAAACCTAATTGATTTTGATATATTGACCATAGTCACGTTCGATTGACTTCAATGCAACCAGCATACCTTCAAGTAAAAGCTGTATCTTCTCTGATGTTTGTTCACTTACAGAGGAAGGTGTCTTGAATGTAAAATACCCGCCGTCTTCACGAGTCTCCACTTCAGGTTCAACCTGGCAGAGTTCTTCGATTGCATTTACAGTTCCAAAGGAAACAGCTGTAACTGCTGCACACACAAGATCTTGTCCGTATGGACCTGATTCGGCGTGCCCCGTAATGCTGAATGACACGATTTTACGCTGATCACGAATTATATTGACCCTTAACATGATTATACGTTAATTTTGTCAATAACAACTTTTGTGTATGGTTGACGATGTCCTTGTTTACGACGATAGTTCTTTTTAGGCTTGAACTTGTAAACAACGACTTTTTTCGCACGGCCTTGCTTGTCGACCTTAGCAGTTACAGTCGCTCCGTCTACGAGTGGGCTTCCGACTTTTACGTCATTTCCACCAACCATCAATACACGATCGAATGTAATTGTATCGCCTGCTTCACCATTCACTTTTTCAATGTAAAGCTCTTGTCCTTCTTCTACACGGAATTGTTTTCCGCCAGCTTCAATAATTGCGTACATCATATGCACCTCCTGTTTTACTCAGACTCGCCATTACAGGTGCTTCTGAATCAATATAGCCGTCGTATTTCTTTGTTGCGTCGTTACTGCGGTCCTCAAATAGGATTTCTATTATCCGGTCCTCGAAACTTCCGCGCCTTGAACTACTTGACTCTATTGTTTCATCTTCAAATAAATTGAGCGGCGAATTTCTGCGTTGCATCGTGACTCCGGTCCTCATGTAGGTCATTCTACACTCCGATCCTCGTCCACTTCTGCGCCTTGAACTTCTTGCTCCCTTTATCTGAAATCTGGTTCCAGTATAAATTGAGCGGGGAATTTCGCCTCAATTTTATCATTAAGCTTGAAAACCTGCTTTGAGCGGTTGGAGCATGAGGCTCCAAAAACTAACGAAAAAATCATACCATAAAATAAAAGGCATTGTCAATGTTATTCCTTCTCTATTCGTGCTTCGATCATATCGCATGACCCGATTTGCCTCACGTGAAAAGAAGGATGTTCAATCCCGGATTTTTCCGTTATATACAGTTTAGCAGAAATCAGGCTTGAAAGGTTATTTTCCAATTCATTTTCTGGAGCTTTGATATAATCCCGTAATGGTTTGGAGACTTCCACCCAGATCCCTTCTTCCTCTGTATGACGATGTTCAAATAATGTCCGTTCTAGAGCATAATAGATGGTTTCAACGGATAATTGCCTGTGGTTTGATTTACAAACCGTACATGGTTCAGTCATTTGTGCAGAAAGGCTGTCTTTCACCTTTTGGCGGGTAAGTTCTAATAAACCAAGTGCAGTGAAGCCATGAATTCTTGTCCGAATCGGGTCTTGATTGAACGTGTTTTCAAGACGCCTAATAACCTTGTTTTGATGATCTTTACTATTCATTCGGATGAAGTCGATGACGATCATTCCACTTATATTACGTAGTCTCAATTGTCTCGCAGCTTCTTCTGCTGCGTGTAGATTCGTCTCTAAAATTGATTGTTCACGGTCTTGTTTACCGGTGAATTTTCCGGTATTCACATCGATCACTGTCAACGCTTCTGTAGGGTCTATATTGATATGCCCCCCGTTTTTCAACCAAATAACGGGCTGAAGTGCTTTATGGATCGCCTGCTCAATATTATGATAGCTGAAAAGATTTTCAGTTCCTTTATATAAATAGGTCTTCTCAGAGAAGTCCGGATATTTATTCTTAAAGGATCGGTATACATCGAAGTCATCAAAAATGTACGTCATTTCCTCATTAGAGGTATGGACTAAAGCATGCTCAATCAACGTATTCCCCTCAAACAACAAAGAAGTGCGCTTTAAGGTCTCTGCTTTATCTGTAAGAGTCGTCCATTGCTGCCTGAGTCTTGAAATCTCTTGATCCAACTGTTCAACTGATACTTCTGAGCTCAAAGTACGCATGATCAAGCCTTCAGGCTCTACGGTAAGGTCATCGCCCACTTTTCTCATCTGCTCCTTATCATTCTCTGATAACTTTTTTGAAACGGCTGTGTAGTTCCCGAACGGTAAATAAACAAGGTGCTCTCCAGGTATCGTAATGTTTTCCGTAAGGAGAGGTCCCTTGCTTTTAGAAGCTTCTTTTTTCACTTGGACAATAATCAACTGGCCTTCATGTATCTTTTCGGAAATGATTTTATTTTCCTTCTCCGTTATCGTAACCAAATCAGTCGCATGAATGAATCCATTCTGATCAAATCCCACGTCGACAAAGGCAGCTTGAATACCCGGGAGTATTTTGACGACACGTCCTAAATATATATTACCGGCTTTCGGATAAGCATTGGGACGTTCAAACATGACCTCGACCAATTGGCCATGATTGACAAGCGCAGCTCTCTTTTCAGATGTTGTCATATTAAATAAAAGTTGTTTCAATATAGATCCTCAATTCTCATCTTTTACGTTTGAACTTCTTCTTTATTTTAACGAAAAAGATCCTCGATTGCACATGAACCAGCACTCCTCTTAAAGTAAGCCGATAGAATATCCTTTTCTTTACACATGTAAGGAGGCGCTGATTTTATTAATATGTCATGGCTGCACCCTTTGTATAATCCTGCTAGTACATTTTCTACACTTGTTGCAGGGTGAACGCTGATGATTTTGTTCCTTTTCGGTTTTTCTTCTGTACTCATCCTTTCCAGCAAGAATCGGACAAACACATACGGGTGATGTTTCCATTCCACATAGTGAGCGTAAAGTAAGAAAGTTACGATGATGATCAAATTCAAATGAAATGCAAACCAAAGGAGCGATCCCCCTGTAAAAATGAGCAGGAATATACAGGAGATCAACAACATGGATTTCTTCGCTTTTTTATATGGGGAAAACAAGGTGATGAATAGGAAAAGGAGTTTTCCTCCATCCAGCGGCCAAATGGGAAGTAGATTGAACAATAAAATCATCCAATTCATCGATATAAGAAGTTCAAGTGTATACGGATCAGCTAATCCATTATATATGCAGAACATTCCGAGGCTGATCATCCAAACATGTTGTAGAGGACCTGCTAATGTAACGATGATTTCTTCATGATAAGGTCGATTCCCGTACTCGTCCATTTCCGCAACACCTCCAAAAGGCAGTAGTTCCACTTTAACCAACCGCCATTTGAAAAAAAGTGCCGCGAACGCATGTCCCAGCTCATGAATGAGGATGATGAGGAACAAGACAAGAAACTCCCGAAAGTGACCAGTTGCGATGCCGATCAATGCAATCAGCCAAAGAAGAGGGTTTATTCGTATTAAAGGGATGACCTTGAGCATTATTCAGTGGACAATACTTTCAGAGGATCTACAAACCCGCCGTTATCCTTGATTGCGAAATAGAACATGCCCGCTTCTGATCCCTCTTCCATCGTTACCTTACCTAAAGTCGTCCCCAAATCGATATAATTATAAAGTTTGACGCCGCCATCAATTTTATCAAGCTTTCCATACCAAGATTCGCTCCCATCAAAATGCTGGACCACAACCGTTTTGCCTAATTTGTCCTTTTCACCTACAAAGATGACGAATCCTTCTTTAATGGCTGAAACATCTGTTTTATTACCGGTTTCCAGCAAAATCCCCTGGCCATTATCCTCGAACGATTGAAGGATTTTCGTGTTCGCTGGGAGCGCATAATCTTGCATTTTCTTGCCCGTATCAGCAACCTCGCTCCCCTTACTTTCAGTCGGAAACAACGCGAGCGGTTTTCCGAATTTCTCTTCGTACCATCCTGCGATCGAAGCGAATTGAAACTCCTGATCAAAGGAATTATTGACCAAGGTACGTATAGGATTGAGGTTTTCAGATGGGTTCTTGAAGACGATCCCCACAATTAAAAATAAGCATACCGCTGCCATCAATCGAAAAAGGAATCCCTGGGAAGAAAATAAAGGATGGCCACCTTCATTTCGTTCATCCTTAAAGTCATGGTAGGAATGATTGGAAACAGGTTTATTACTTTTTATGTGATTGTGATACTTTCTCCGTATCTCATCCGCTCTGTTTTTCATAGACACCCATCCTCTACATCTGGTTTGTACATGTTTATGACTTGTCCGGGGTGTTTATGACTATTGGAGATTTACACTCAAGTTTGGATGAAAAGCTGTATAGAGTCATCTAAAAAACGAAAAAGCCGGATTCTCCTGGGTTTCCCAATCGAATCCGACTTTGATTTATGATCTCATTCCGAAGAATTGCTTCACTTTTTTGAATAAACCTTTGTCTTGCTCCAACGACATCAACGGTACAGATTCACCGAGAATCCTGCGAGCGATGTTCCGGTATGCCTGCGAGGCTTTGGTATCCGGATTCAACGCAATCGGTTCACCACGGTTGGAAGCGCGGATGACTAGTTCATCATCTGTAACGATCCCCAATAATTCGACCGCTAAAATCGAAACAATTTCATCGACATCCAGTGAGTCGCCACTTTCCATCATATGAGGTTTCAGGCGGTTGACAATGAGCTTAGGAGCTTCGATTTCTTCCTGTTCCAGTAGACCGATGATCCGGTCTGCATCCCGTACTGATGAGGTCTCAGGATTTGTAACCACGATCGATTTATCTGCGCCTGCAATCGCATTTTTGAACCCTTGTTCAATTCCTGCAGGACAATCGATGATGACATAATCATAATCCTGTTTGAGCTCGGTCACCATCGCTTTCATTTGTTCAGGTTTGACGGCACTTTTATCTTTAGTCTGTGCGGCAGGTAATAAGTATAGACACTCGAATCGCTTATCTTTTATCAAAGCTTGATGTAATTTACAGCGGTTATGTGCAACATCCACAAGATCGTAGATGATACGATTTTCGAGGCCCATGATCACATCCAAGTTTCGGAGCCCGATATCTGTATCGATCAAACAGACCTTCTTTCCAAGAAGTGCAAGTGATGTCCCTATGTTGGCTGTGGTTGTGGTTTTTCCAACTCCGCCTTTTCCAGATGTAATAACGATAGCTTCACCCACAAAACATTCCCCTTTCCCTACAATCGGTTTAAACCGGGTCTGAGCTGGTGTAAGGTGTGCATACGATCGAATTTGATCCTATTGTCCTCTTCATCTAAATATGCACAATCACCAGAGTACTCTAGTTCATTTTCTTCTTCATTTATAAATTGATCTGCAATACGAACTAAGGTTGGTTTCAATACTGAAGCTGCTATGACGGCTGATTTACGACCTTCACAGCCTGCGTGGGCGATCCCTTTCAATGTCCCCATCACAAAAATATTTCCAGTAGCTGCGACAGTACCACCAGGATTCACATCACCCACTAATAGTAAGTCGCCTTGAACCTTCAATATCTGACCAGAGCGTATCATTCTGCTTACAGAAGTGATTTCATTCTCTTTTTTCATGAACTCTGCTTCTTGACGCGTAATGACGTCTGATTCAATTACATCGACTAACAGGTTCTTCTTTTGGTAGATGATATTTCTCAAAGTCTCTTCCTGAGGTTCACTCAAATATCGCTTGCCCACTTTTACCTTCACAGTAATCTTTGGGCTTTCAGATGAATCTTCTGTTCCAGGATAGATCAACTTCGACTCCAGTTCTTCCAAAAGTTGATTGAAAGAGCATGTATCATCAAGATGAAGAATGAGTCCTTCTTTCGTCCCCTTAATCGTTACATGATGAGTATTTGATTTTTGTTGTTTTTGTTTCTGTGCCATTACCCTGTTCACCTCAACATACACAAATTCGACAATGTCAAATGGGAATCCTTTTTTCCACTCTATTTTTCTTGCAATTCCATGGCGATATCAAGCAGCCATTTCCGGAGTGGGTAATACACTAAAACGACGAATACACCATTCAAGATCAAGGTCGGTAGATAACGCTGATAGATAAAGGTTTCCAACATTACTTTCGTGACACCTATTAAGCTATATAACCCATAAATTAAAAATTCAAAAGCAGAAAGGCCAATTAGCATAATGAATACCGTCACAAATATGTTCCCATGGAAATATCTAGCTATGAAGGTCGTCACATAAGCTGTCAATCCCATTGAAAACATATACACCCCCAGCAAATCAGTAAAAATAACATCATAAAGCAAACCGAAAGCTATTCCATAAATGAGACCACGGATCGGTGAAATATACATAGCGATGAAACACACTATGACCACGACAAAGCGTGGGATAAGAATTGTTTCGTTATCCAGGTGCTGTGGTGTAAAAACCTGCATGACGGTACTTTCACTTATAAAAACAAGGTATGTAATAAAAGGAAGAAGAAAGCGGATCATGACGTTTCTTCCTCCTCTATCTGGTCTGGATTCCCGATTTCAACATCCACTTCTTCCATCTTCCGCTTGATGATCATCACATGGTTGATATCATAAAGATCCGCAGCTGGCTCTATGTAAGCAGTTTGCGTCGGTTCGACCTTATCAGGTTCTACTTCTACAATCTTTCCAATCTCCAAACCTTCAGGAAAAATGCCTCCAAGACCAGATGTCGTCACAGTTTGACCTTCTTCTAATTTCTTATCGATCGGGATCATTTTCATCAAAAGCACTTTCTTCTTATCGTCAAACCCCTGAATCAAACCATATACTCTCTCTTTTTCACCATTAACCACTGCCGAAATCCTGCTGTTCGGATCATGGCTGCTTACCAACTCTACACTTGAATGGAATGCTGAAACCTTGTCGATCTTCCCGATCAATCCCTGAGCAGAAATGACAGCCATGTTTGGTTCGATTCCGGCCTGCTTACCTTTATTGATTTTTATGGATTGATACCATCTCTCCGGGGATCTTCCGATGATAGAAGCTTGCCATACCGTATAATCTGACAAGGTTTCTTCTTTTTCCAGTGTGTTCCGCAGGGTTTCATTTTCTTTCTTCAAATCTTTCACCCGGCTCGCGAGTGAATCATACTCATTCAACTGTAACTTCAGGACTTTATTTTGTTCATAGATTTCTTTCATCTCAATTACATTCCCAAAGAAACCCGCTACAAAATGTGCGGGTTTATAAAAGACGGATTGTGTCCATCCAACGGTATCTTGCAAAAATTGTTCTGGCCATGAAATGTTTTCCCGTTCTTTCATGGAAAAACCGATCATAGCCACCAGAACAATCATACTTACTAATAGAATAATCAATCGCTTATTAGAAAAAAACTGCGGCACGATTTACACCTCTTACGATTTTGATTTAGAACGGCCGCCGCCAAATCCTGGTTTACTGCTGATCTGCTGGTAGTTTTCAATTGCTCGTCCAGTACCAATCGCAACACAGTCTAATGCGTTTTCAGCTACAATCACTGGCATTTTCGTTTCTTCACTGATGACACGGTCCAAGTTTCGTAGAAGTGCTCCTCCACCAGTCAGTACGATTCCACGATCCATGATATCAGCAGCAAGCTCAGGCGGAGTCTTTTCCAACGCAAGCTTCACAGCATCCATGATCGTATCGACTGTATCCTTCAATGCACCTGCTACTTCTTCCCCGGATATCGTAATCGTCTTCGGTAATCCAGTTAATAGATCACGTCCACGAATATCCATTTCTTCCATACCATCTGAAACATCTGCAGACCCGATATCCAACTTGATTGTTTCTGCTGTACGTTCCCCGATGATCACGTTATACGTCTTTTTAATGTACTGGATGATTGCGTCATCCATTTCATCACCTGCTACACGGATCGATTGTTTTTCAACAATTCCACCAAGTGAGATGATCGCGACTTCTGTGGTCCCTCCACCGATATCGACGACCATACTCCCAGTCGGCTCCCAAACAGGAAGATCTGCACCGATTGCTGCCGCAAGAGGCTCTTCGATTGTTTCCACATCACGAGCTCCCGCTTGTTTTGTCGCTTCTTTCACCGCACGTTCTTCAACATGTGTGATTCCAGATGGAACACATACCATGACAAATGGTTTTCTAGAAAACACAGAACGGTTTTTCTGAGCTTGTTGAATATAGTACTTCATCATCGTTGCAGTAGTATCGTAGTCAGCAATAACCCCGTCTTTCATTGGACGGCGTGCGACGATGTTCCCAGGTGTACGACCGATCATATTCTTTGCCGCATTACCGACTGCTTCGATGTCTCCACTTTTTGTGTTGATGGCAACAACGGAAGGTTCACGTACGACTACACCCTTCCCTTTTACATATACAAGCGTATTCGCTGTACCTAAATCAATTCCCATATCTCTTGAAAATCCACCAAACATTTATGTAAATCTCCCTTCATTACTAGCAAAACTCATAACTTTGATTATACTCCAAACAGTAAAGCTTGAACAGTCTAAACGTAGCCTTTTTCTTTAAGACTTACAAATTTCCGATCACCGATGATTATATGATCCAAAACATCGATTCCAACGATCTTTCCACACTCTGATAAACGTTGAGTTACTTCAATGTCTTCACGACTCGGATTCGGATCACCACTCGGGTGATTATGGAAGCAGATGATCGATGCTGCAGATCGACGCATTGCTTCTTTAAATACTTCCCTTGGATGGACGATGGACGCATTCAAGCTTCCAATGAATACGGTTTGTTTGTGCAACACCTGATTCTTCGTGTTCAAATAAATACACACAAAATGCTCTTGTGACAAAAAACGCATCTCATCCATCACATAATTGGCTCCATCTTCTGGGGAACGGATGATGTACCGGTCCTCGATTTGAAGCCTGTTCACTCGTTTTCCTAGTTCAAGAGACGCCAGGATTTCGACTGCTTTCGCATTGCCGATTCCTTTGACAGCAATAAGTTCATCTATCGTTGCATCCTTCAAAAGGTTCAATCCTTCAAACTGCTGAATCAATCTATGTGATAATTGAAGAACAGATTCTTCCTTTGTTCCTGAACGTAAAATAATCGCGAGCAACTCCTGGTTAGAGAGAACACTGGCACCTTCCTTCAGCATACGCTCTCTTGGTCTTTCATTCAATGGAAAATCACGGATTGTCAGGGGTTTGATTCCCAAATGCAGATCCTCCTTAGGATATATTCCGTGACTGACTAAGATCATTTGAAATTCCGAATTCTTTCAATTCACGTACTGTCTGTGCTATTGGCAAACCGACTACATTGAAATAGTCTCCCTTGATCTCTTTGACCAGCGTCGATCCATAGCCTTGTATACCATATGCACCTGCTTTGTCTGAACTTTCCCCACTACTTACGTATTCTTCTATTTCCTCAGAAGAGAGATTCCAAAACGTCACTTCCGTCACACCATGGAAAATCCGCTTTTTTTCTTCTGAAATTATCGCGACACCTGTGAATACATGATGGGTTTCGCCAGATAACATCCTCAACATGTCGAACGCTTCTTTGTCGTTTTCGGGTTTCCCTAGGATCTGCTTATTGAACACGACAACAGTATCCGCCCCCAAAACAATTTCAGACGGATTTTTACTATAGATGTCTTGTGCTTTATGTAAGGCCAATTGTTCGACAAATTGTTCTGGAGAGTATTCTTTACTGATGTCTTCAGAAACAGCGCTTTTTTGGACAGTGAATGATAGGTGGGCAATTTCGAGTAATTCTTTACGTCGAGGTGAGCCTGAGGCTAAAATGAGGCTTTTCATGCAATCACCCTTTACGTCTAGAGTAGAGGTTATGATTGTCATTTCACTACTTTTGAAGGGATTATTTACAGAATATCAAATCCCTTCCAGTTAGACAACCAAAATTAGTCATTACCCTCCATTTTTATAATTCGTAAAGGTAGGCACATTTATGACTATATTCTTGTCGAAATATAGAAGAATTTTAGAGGTAATATTTCACAGGTGGATTTATGTAGGTTGATGAGGTGAAATTCTGTGGTGTCTGGGTTATTCCGTAAGTTTCCACGATTACACTATTGAAACTTTGTTACGTTTAGCCATTAACGGACACAGGAGACCTTATTTATCCAAATCACACTGTTTTTCCGAAACTAACGGACGCCAGAGACCCTATTTTCAAAAAACACATGGAAAAACACCAGATTTTTTATAAATAACGGCTCTCCTGTCCGCTAAAATCTCCAAAACACCATTTTTGTCACAAATAACGGCTCTGGTGTCCGTTAAATTTACTGAACATCTTTTTTACAAATAACTGCTACTTACAATCAACATAGAAAAAGCTTTTTAGAAACTGTTGATCAAGGATTTGTAATGGATTACAGCATCCAACTTCGCTTGCTGTAAATCCCATTTATCATCTGTATTTTCAGATATTGTCGAAAGAGCGTTGATGAATGCTACTGACTTTTCTTGTTGTGCTGTTGAAAGGACAGAAACGGAACCGAGGGATTTGTTCTTCCACTCTAGCATTTCAGACTGCATCCCATTGATTCCTCCCGCGTCCGCTGCCAACACTTTTTCAAATAACATCTTTCCTGATTCAACCCATTGGAGCTGATTCTCTTCATTCACAGCAATTTCTTTTCCGGAAATCGTCCATTCTTTCGAATACGCATCTGACACTATGGTTTGGTAGTCAGGAAGGAGTGAGCTCAAATTCTCATTACTGCCAACACCAAAAATGACGCGATTATCCACCGGATCGAACACAGCAGCAAATCCGCCTGCTTTCGCTTGATCAACGACTCCCTGAGCACTCTCACTGGACGTGTAGACACCACCTTGAATGATGTTTGTCTTAATAGAAACATCGATGCTCGTTGATTCAACTGCTGTCCCTGTTGTCCCTGCTTCTGTTCCAGCACGGCTTTCCTGGACGATACCTGTTGATTGGGGCTCTGTATGAGACTTGAACTCATCTCCAGTAAAAATCATTAAAACGATCAAACCGATCATGCAACCGATAATCACTGCACTTCCAATCGGTATAAGCAAGCGTTTCGGAAATTGAAATGACATTTTCGGGGATGGCAGTTGACCCTTGAAAGGCATACGTTGTTTCTTTCTATGGATAGGTAATCCTGGTTTACGGTCATATGAAATCGGTTGGTATTCTTCCAATTGCTTTTCACTTCGGTCCTGGTTAAAGAAATAAGTATTGTCAGAAGGCTTGTCTTTTGGGAGAACCCATTCAAACGGAGTTTCAATAGAATCCCGATCAATTGCAGCTGCAACTTCTTGCTCTTCCTTCGTTTCCAGCACAGGCCTGTCCTTCCCGTTCACTTTGATCGATATTTTATCAGACTCGTTTTGCATCTCTATCAACTCCTTCTATACTCCATCTATTCTATGTACGAACTTCCTTCTTTAGAACACCGATGGTAGAGTGGTAGGAAGACTATATCACAAAGGATATAAAAAAGAACAAGACCCCTGTCGTCTTGTTCTTAAAAGCGTTCGAGTAATTTTGACACACCTTCATTTATAATGATATGTTTCCACTTCCAATTGATAGGTCAACGATTTAGCATTCTCTCCACCACTTGCAGTTTCCAGAGATAAAATTTTGTAGAACCTATCTGAATGTTCAACTGTATCGATGAACGTTTTAACAGAATCCAGATTTGGAGCCTTTACAAGGACTGAAAACGTATTCGGTTGTAAAACCGACAAAGGTTCTTGTCCATCATTCACCCCATTATCACCGGGGCCAGCGTTGTCATGTTGCATCAGAATTTCTTGGATGTCACTTTTAGCAGCATTTTCTGCATTATGCAGGTCAAGGACAATCTGATCTGTTTCTTTGCTCTCTGGTGTCGTATGTATACTTGCTTCTTTTTGATCGCCATTTTGTACGTCCATCTTTTTTCCAGCAGTTTCAATAAAGGTCTTTTCCACCTGAATTTGCGACTTTAACGTATTGATCCGGTCGAGAGAAGGATAAACAATCATCAGATAGCCTGCCACAACTAGCAGGGCTGCGATGATTGAAAATAGAATCATCAACCTTTTTTGTGAAAGAGCCTTCTGCATCATCCTCCCCCTCCTTTTTTAGTGAATCGCTCAGTATGGTAGGCAATCTCAAAATCAGCATAATAGTTTTTGCTTGTTTCCTGTGTTTCAGATGTTTCTTTCGTTTCGCCTTCCAACACCTCAGCAAGCTGCTCACTCTCCTGATCATTTCTCGACACACGGATGATCGTGACATCGATGATTCCATCTGACTCTAGCAATTTCCGTTGATACTCTGCAATTTCCTCTAGTTGCGTAAACGTTGTCCCAAGAGTCACTGTACCACTTTCGGAATAACCGATTTGTTCAATGGATCCCTTTTTTAACGGTCCAAGTATTTCATCGATAACATCAGTTGTAGCTATCCTGCTCGTGATAAGTTTGTTCAATTCCTTCAACATCTCTTGACTATTGTCTGTGCTTTTATTTAATTGCCTTTCGATGTTACTCCGTTCATCCTGCAAAATTTCTACTTGCTTTTCAAGGTCAGCGATTTCCAGCATGGCAAAGATCTTCGTGGTCGTAATCCCTACAATACCTGTAATGATGATAGCCAAAAGGAGCAACACCATTTTCCGGTTTTTCGAAGATGATGTCTTTTTTTGTGGGAGTAGATTGATATCAACCTGCATGTCCATCACTCCCCTTTCAGCCCAAGTCCTACGGTTGTATGGAACATTTTCGGAACCTGGAGGCCTCTCTCAAGCACCACTTTTTCCTGCGGAATTTCTATAAGAGGCAAATCAAAATAAGATGTCGATTGCCTTGCAAATTGCTCTCCTTGAGGATGATCACCACATATGATGAATGCATCAAACGTATTGGATTGTTCCGATAATGAGAATTGATAAAAGCTCATGACACGGTCGATCTCCGTCACAAGTTCATTCCATCTCTCCTCAATATCAAAAGGTTGCGTAATCACCCGGTCGTTGGTAACTTCATCAGCAGGTTCCGGTGATAACATCGGGATGTACCGTGTGAAAAGCGGCACATGCCGATGAAAAGCAGTCGCGTTGACCCCCATTCGATCAAGATGAAGACATAAGTAATGATGATGGTCATCTACCAAATCCAGCTCGGAAAAAAGACGGTAATTTGCAAGCGACGCCAGTTCCACTCCTACAGGTTTCAACTTCACTTCATCCAACACACTTACATACTCTTTCATTACATCCTCAGGTGCCGCAAAAAGTAGATACTCAACCTTTTCTTCCTTTTTCTGCAGCTTATGTAGATCGAATATCGGCTCTTCGAATGGTATGTGAATCGAGGCTCCGAGCTCTACCTGGATATATCCCTTTAATTCATTGTCAGGGATTATGGCTGGAACAGGAACTTTACGGATGACAGAGATCGAATCAGGTATAGCGATCCTGACTTTCTCGCCTTTGATCTTCCATTCCTGTACACACTTGTTAAGCATTTGGGTAAGGAGCTTAAGATTCTCGATCTTCCCTTCTTGTATGACGCCAGAGGGGATGATTTTTTCCCCAACTTTTTCGACAATCAGTGGAGAGCGGCTTTTCAATTTTACATATCGAATACAATCATCCTGGAATACAAGAAAGATCGGGTATTTCTTTTTAAAAGATAACCATGCCATGATGAACAAACTCCTTTAGCTTAAATACCAGCGTAGGATCGGTTCTCCCCAAAACAACGTCACGATTGCGGCTACTACAATGAACGGACCGAACGGCACGTGCTGTTTCCGTTTGACCTTCTTCATCACGAAAAGGCTGATGCCGACGATAGAACCGATAAGTGATGCCAGGAATAACACGAGCAAAATGCCTTTCCATCCGAACATCAAGCCCAATAGCGCAAATAATTTGATGTCACCGCCGCCCATTCCGCCTTTACTGATGACAGCTATTAAAAATAACAGGCTGAATCCGATCAGACTACCTATCCAGGCATCCCACCACGGATCCGTTGGTATCCATAATCGATATAGGATGATGAGGGGTGCAAAAAATAACAGGATCTTATTCGGAATCAACATAAAGAAAAGATCACTAACGAAAATGATCATCAATAGCGAAATCAAAATGAGACTGCCGTACAGCATCGGTGACCATCCGAAATTATGGAAACTGAAGACAAACAGAATGCCCGTCACCAGTTCTATGATTGGATAGATGATCGAGATCCTGGTCTTGCAATAACGGCATTTCCCACTTGTAAAAAAATAAGACAGGACAGGGATTAAATCGATAGGTTTCAATGGTTTCTGACACTTTGTGCAATGCGAACCAGGCAGGACTATCGATTCCTTTTTCGGAACTCTTAACCCGACCACATTGAAAAACGACCCGAAAACCAAACCTAACACGAAAAACAATATGTACATGTTGAATCTACTCCGTGTATAGAAATGAACCCTCTCTGGTGGAGAGGGTTAAGCTTAATGTATTAATTATCTGTACCTTTCAATTCAGCTTCTGTCCAACTTTTCTTACTCATTCCTCCACCATTTAAAGTGATTGAATAAGTCTTCTTCCCATTACTGTTATTATGATTTATGGTTACGTCAGCAACATTGTATGAACCTTCACCGCTTGGGTTTTTGGGTACTGCTTCTAAAAAGCCTTCTCTGCTTAAAGTCTGTGCATTAACTGACGTAGCTGAAGGGTCTTCTGAAAGTACATACAACCTCGCTGCTTCAATAATTTGCATTGCATTTGCTTTATGTGTATCTTCTTTAGTATTTTCAATCAGTTTCCCAATCGACGGAACTGCGATTGCAGCGATTATCCCCAAAATAACGATGGTTGCGAGTAATTCGACTAGCGTAAATCCTCTCTCTGACTTTACCATACTTTTTTTCATTTCGTGACTCTCCCCTTAAAAATTGATATTTTCGTACAGATCAAACATCGGTAACACGACAGACAAGACAATGACACCAACAACGATGGACAGGATCAAAATCAAAATCGGCTCAAGCAGCGTTCGAAGACGATCCGTGATGTGTTCTACCTCTGCTTCATAAAAACTAGCAATCTTATGAAGCATTTCATCGAGGTTACCCGTTTGTTCTCCGAGGGAAATCATATGTAAGACTAAAGGCGGAAAGACCCAGCTGTTTTTCATCGGAACCGTCATCGATTTCCCTTCTTCTACAAAATCGATTGATTCATCCACTATTTTCTTGAAAACTGTGTTGTTAAGGACATTCCTGGTGATGGACATGGATTGCAGGATGGGGACTGAACTAGTGAATAAGGAGCTTAGTGTTCTAGCGTACTCGATAATTAGCGTTTTTTGTATAATCGAGCCAAATATTGGTACTTTCAATATAGCATAATCTAAGTAATATTTACTAGTATTATTTCTCCAAAACGCATATAAGACTACAATTGATAGACAGATGATAGTTCCATTCACCCACCAATAGGTGTTACCGAACTCACTGACAGCTAAGACGATTTTTGTCAATTGCGGTAATTCATTGTTCGAATTTGCGTACATTGCCGTAAATTGCGGAACAACGAAGTAAAGCATCACATTCAGGACGGCGATCGCGACAATTCCGAGTAAAGCAGGATAGATCAGTGCAGAAACTACTTTTTGACGCATTTCATAACGTTTTTCAAAATAATCCGCTAGACGAAGCATGGCCTCATCTAAGTTTCCGCTCACTTCTCCTACACGCGTCAATTGAATGACCATAGGCGGAAAGAACCTTTTATACTTTTCCATCGCGATTGAAAGCGACTCCCCTTCTTGAACCTGTTCCCTGATGGAGATCAACGTGCGTTTGAACGTTTTCTGTGCTGCTTGTTCTTCTAATACTTGTACCGATTGGACGACGGAAACACCCGCGTCCAACAGCGCAGCGAATTGTCTTAGGAAAATGACCAGGTCACGCGGCTTGATCCGTGTGCTGATCGAGAGCTCTTTTGTTAACAAATTTTCTTTGTACTCGACGATCTCTGTGACCGCGATGCCACGTTCCCTCAACATACTGACTGCATTCACACGGGTTTCTGCATCGACTTGGCCATGTGCTTTTTTTCCATAAAGATCTCGACCTTGATACGAATAACTAGGCATCTATACCATCATCTCTTTTAGGTAAGGTTGGGCGGCTTCCTTTGAAATCTTGCCATCCCGGAGTTTTTCTTGTATTGACATTTCCAGTGTGTACATCCCTTGTGACTTGCTTGTCTGCATCATGCTTTTGATCTGATAGATTTTTTCATTACGGATCAGATTCGACACACCTGGATTGTTCATCAATAATTCGGTGACAAGGATCCTGCCATCTTTTTTGATGTTCGGGATCAACCGTTGTGAAAAGACCGACACGAGTACAGAAGCCAGTTGAATCCGAATTTGCGCTTGCTGCTCAGGCGGAAAGACATCGATGATCCTGTCGATGGTCGATGGTGCATCGGTTGTATGGAGGGTCCCCAATACGAGATGCCCGGTTTCCGCGGCTGTAATCGCAGTAGAAATCGTTTCAAGATCACGCATTTCTCCGACGAGTATGATGTCTGGATCCTGCCTTAAAGCAGAACGCAAACCAGCCGGGAATGATTTCGTATCCAGTCCAATCTCACGTTGGACAATGATGGATTGTTGATGTCGATGCAAATACTCGATGGGATCTTCAAGAGTGATGACATGGCGATTCAAGTGATGATTGACATAATCGATCATTGAAGCCAATGTAGTCGATTTTCCGCTCCCAGTCGGTCCTGTGATCAAGACCAGTCCTTGTGATTTGTTCATGATACTTTTCAAAGTATCGGGCAGTCTTAATTCTTCAATAGAGGGAATGATGGTCGGAATCACTCTGATCGCGAGACTAATGCTGGAGCGTTGATAGAAAGCATTGATCCGGAACCTTGACACACCCTGGATCCCATATGAAAAATCAATCTCGCCCAACTCGATGAACTCGTCCCATTGCCGTTCATTCATGAGGGACTTCGCAATCAACTGAGTATCTTCTGGAGTCAATGGTTCCATATCTCGAGGGATGAGTTCACCATGTACTCGAAAAATCGGAGCGAGTCCGATGGACAAATGTACATCAGACGCTTTCAGTCCATGCGCATACGTCAACATTTGATGAATCCGTTCGATATCGTAATTCATGATTACCCCCTAATCGATCGTCGTAACTCGAATGACCTCTTCAACCGTTGTCCAGCCTTTTTTAGCTTTTTCAAGGCCATCATCAACCAACCATTGGATCCCGTTTTCATGAAGGTGTTCCTTGATCCTGGAATTCGAGTTTTTTTGTAGAATATGTTCGCGAATAACATCGTCGACCTGAATTACTTCTTGAATAGGTATCCTTCGATTGAAGCCAGTACATCTGCAGCTTACACATCCTTCTCCAACTTTTAGGGTTCGAACATCCTTGCTTCTTGTATGGAATAATTGTCTTTCCTGGTCTGAAGGGATGTATTCGGTTTTACAATCTTCACAGATCCGTCTGACCAATCGCTGTCCGACTACTCCTGTAACGGCAGCAGAGATCAAGTAGGGTTCGATCCCCATGTCGATCAGTCTGGTGATTGCACTTACAGCATCGTTCGTATGTAATGTCGATAAAACGAGATGGCCGGTAAGGGAAGCTTGTATGGCAATCTCCGCTGTTTCCGCATCACGGATTTCTCCGATCATGATGATATTCGGGTCTTGCCGTAAAATGGATCTTAAACCACTCGCAAAGGTGAGGCCAACTGTATTGTTCACCTGAATCTGATTGATGCCTTCCAGTTGATACTCTACAGGATCTTCAATTGTTATGATGTTGTCTTCTTCTCTATTCAATCGGTTCAAGCCGGTATATAATGTTGATGTTTTCCCGGATCCCGTAGGTCCAGTCAAAAGAATCAATCCGTTCGGTTTATCGAGAAAACTGAGGAAGGTCTGTTCGTTCCGTTCACTCATGAATAAATTGGCCAGACGGAGATTCGTTTTTGAGAGATCCAGGACCCGTATGACCACTTTTTCTCCGAACATCGTCGGAATTGTAGAAATCCGCAAATCGATTTTACTGTTATTCAGCTTTAGCTTTATTCTTCCATCCTGTGGTATTCGAAATTCTGTAATATCCAAATCGGCCATCACTTTGATCCGTGAAAGAATCGCACTTTGCATCGATTTTACAAATGACTGTTCATTCCTGAGCACCCCATCAATTCGGAATCGGACGACTAAATGGTTTTCCTGCGGATCAAAATGGACATCGCTCGCCTGGTTTTCAACGGCATCTGACAAAATCTGTTCCACAACCCTTACTGCAGAGGCTTCTATTTCATTCGTATCTCCTGTCGTGCTGTCTGTGATGATTTCCTTACCGTGACCCCCATAGTACTTATGGATTGCCTGGATGATCTCCGTTTTACTAGCGATGACAGGGGTGATTTGAAATCCGGTTGATAGCCTCAAGTCTTCAACAGAGTAATAATCCAAAGGATCGGCCATAGCAACAACCAGTTTATCGTTCTGTTTTTGAATCGGTATGTACACATTACGTCTCGCGGTTTCTTTAGAAACGAGTGCAGTCAAACTTGAGTCGATCGGTATACTCGTCAGTCGAACATGTGGAATGCCCAATTGGAATTCCAACACTTCAATCAATTTTCGTTCTGTGATGTACCCGCGGTCCAAAAGAGCATCTCCAAGTTTTTGATTATTCGATTTTTCCTCCAGAACTTCATCTAATTGAGCTTGTGTAATCATGCGTTCGTTGACTAAAAGATCCCCTAATCGAACTTTCATTGACTCCCCTCCTTTAATCATGTGCATTTTCCCTTTATATTCTACTATTGTACTATAAAAGAGACCAGAATAATGTTAAAATATAGATTATTATGAAGAAAGTGGTTGGAATTTGATGATACATAATCAAAAAGGACTCTCTTTGATTGAAGTGCTCGTGACTATAGTCATAATCAGTCTCGTCTTTACACTACTTTCGCAATCTACGGATTTTTTCACAACAGCTACAATCAAACATGACGCTCGTAAACAAGCCGTTGAAATCCTAGAACAAGAATTGAATAAGACACTTGATCAGTTAAAAAAGGGGGACTCCGTCCAGGAAACTTATGTCGTTGATCATTTTTTCGTAACCATACACACCGCCAAACTATCAAATCCAGAAGAAACTCCTTCTACTTCTTTACCGCAGCAAGTGTCAATGTCAGGTGTTTTCGATGATAATGAACCAAAGCTAGTTACGGTAACCGTTTCATGGGGGGATCAGAGATGAAGAATGAACGTGGAATGACATTAGTAGAATTATTAGCAGCAATTGCAATCTTTTCCATGATTGTCGGTGTCCTTTACAGTTTATTCTCTTTTGCCCAGGCTTCCTGGAAGCAAACAGAAGGTGTTGCTCGTACTGAAACACAAGTGCAAGAACTGAAGACTGTGCTGACACGGGAACTTGCTTCACCGGTTTACCTCAAGTTGTGCGATAGCGAAATACACTTTGAAACGCAGGAAGAAACCTTCAACATTCTAGCATTAGAAAACAATCAACTTCACCTTTATCAAAATGAAGAAAAATTCTCGACCGCCTCTCTATTACATCAATTCACTCTACCAGTGGATCATTTTGAGTTGTTAACCCAAAATAAAAACCCGGTCTCATTCGGAGCCGAGGTAAAAGAAGGATACTCTTATCTTAAAATTTATTATAAAAAGGACGGTTTAAAGAAAAAGGATGTTAATCTATTGATTCCCATCAAAATCTTCGCATATTAATCTTCTACCACTTGTCCAGAAGCTTTTTTAATGATATCCGACTTATTTTTATTTACATAAATAATAGAGTTATGTATAAGTATATCTTTATCCAGGGCTTTAATTTCATCCGTTCCTTTATCCATACCAGCATAAATATAAATATACCTTTCCGCTTTAATTGTAGATTCTAGAATTGAGACATTTCCATAAGGTGCATTGAGTAATATGAAGCTATGGTTACTGTTTCCTGTACTGATCAATTCGGTCTGGTCAATTGTAATATTCCCAGCATTTGAAATTAATGAGATCTCTGATTGCCCATTATGATTGGTATTGATCGTGTTTCCACCTTTGATCGAAAGATTTCCTTCAGTGATGATCGTCATTTTATTTGTTTCATCATACACATGATTTTCGCCAACACTGAAAACTGTCACATCTCCTTTAATGGTTACATTGTCAAAATTTTGTATGAATTCTTGAAATGACATCCACAGCGTTTCTCCATTCAGTTTTTCAATAAGGACTTCTCCATTGGCAACCTTCTCTACTGCAGTCATTCTATGTTCATAGAAATAGGGTTCATCAGCATTCTTTTGTTGATCTTGATTAAGGTCCCCTGCAATCGCTCTGGTGACAACTGTATACTCACCTGAATAATTCTCCAATTGTTCAGAAGTCAATCGATTGCCCTCGCTATCTTCTGCGTATTGGTAGAGGTGCAGCTTGTGCATTCCATCTTTCATGACGTGCAACGGGTTTTCTAAGGTATATGTATAGGTCTTCAAATAATCAATTTTGTCCAAACTATCCTGCAGTTTGAACGTTTCCATCGCGCTCACGGATAGATTGACAGCTTGTTTTTGTTGGAGGATCCGGTTCTCATTCATAAATAACTTATTGTACCAGTTAAACCCAGCTGGGATAAGGATTCCAAGAACCATGATGACCATCAATACAATCACAAGTGTACTTCCATTATTCGATTTGAGGTTACGAAGCATATGATCACCAGAGTTTTTCAAGATATGTAAAAAGGGGATGTCCAAAAATTGCCCGAGTCTCTCCGGACTCAACAACATTTTGAGAAAAATCGTGGTATTGATACAAAATGTTGGGTTGGAGGTGTCTGACACTTTTCTTCTAGGACAGCCCTGTTCCTATCCGATATAGCTTGCAACTTTATTTCTTCCTTGCTGTTTTGCACCTGTATACATTGCCCGGTCAGCATTCCGAATTAACGTCAGTGGATCCTCACCTTGTAATGGAGCAGTTGACACCCCAATACTGACAGTCAAATGGATTCGTTTATTGCGCAGGTCTCCAAGGTCATTCTTAATAGTGAAATGCGAACTTGAAATGTCTTCCCTGATTGCCTCAGCAAGATCCAAGCTCTCTGCATGATCCATATTCGGAAGGACGATGACAAACTCTTCCCCGCCGTATCTTGCTACAGTTCCATGTTTTCCTATGATATCTACAAGTCTATCGGCAACCTGACACAATACGATATTGCCGGCTTGGTGACCATACGTATCATTTACACGTTTGAAATGATCGATATCCAACAGGATAAGCGAAAATGGTTTATGGGTCTCCTCATAATTCACATACATTTCTGAAAGCATATCCTCAAAATAACGGTAATTGTAGAGATTTGTCAGGTGACACCGTTCACTTTTGTTCTTCGTAGCTTCATAGTTCTTTGCCTTATCGATTGCCACTGCTAGATAGTTTGATAATATTTCAAGGATCATCGCATGTGCTTTGTCGTATGCTTTCTTCTGATTCGATGCGAACGTGATTACACCTACTACTTCATGGTTCCGGATCATTGGAACGGAAAGGACGGATTGTACAGAAACTGGCAATAAACCTCTTGAATATTTCCGCCATTGATGGCGTGCTGTAAAACGGAGACTATGACCGCTCTCCCACACTTTACCGCTTATTCCTTCCCCTTTTAATAGATAAGGATGGTCAGCGTTGAAGGCGTTCTTTGATTCGTATTTCCGATTAACTTTCAATTGCGTTTCATCTTCAATATCCAGTATGTACGCATAATCGACTTTCAACATTTTCGTCATACGGTCCATATAGATATCTAATATTTCATCTACTTTCAAGCTTTCGGTCAATTCTTGTCCAATTTTACTCGTAAACTTCAGTAAATGGTTGATCTTCTGGCTGGAATGATACATATTCACAAATAATGAAATGACGACAAAAGGGATACCGACGAATAGAATGGCTGTCGTACCAAGTTGTGAGTAAATGATGTAGAAAGTGATCCCGACAGGAAGGATGAATGACTCCATGAACATTTCCCAGAGGAAATCTTTATCAAACAATGAGCTCGATTCTTTATAGATGTATCTACGCAATAAATAGAGGATGAAATGGTTCGTAAGGATAGCTGTAAGAGAGTAACCGAGAACTGGTATGATCTTCGGATACTCATTCATCCCCAATCCGCCGACTTCTCCACCAAGCAGGTAATAGACCAATGCTGCTGATGCAGAAACCAACATGAACATGAGTGAACTTGTCCCAAATCGATAGAGCGGATATTTCAACCTGATCATCGAAGCTGCAATCGTAATCTGTACGAGGACCAATTCGATCAGTAATCCGAAATGCAGGAAGACGGCGAGGGATATCCCTTGTATCAGGGAGATGTTCGTCCCCTTCACATGGATCGGGAACAATGAAACGACAACCATCATGATCAACATGCCGATAATATCTAACCAATAGCCTTCTAATGATGGTATCGAGTAGGTGAAGAACGCCCACAGGACCAAAGTCCATGCTAACGCACAGAGCATTATGAGCACACGTTTTGCACCTTTTGTCATATTCATCCCCCCTCGCCTTTACCCTTACAATCCGATTGAGTCTAACGTACTATTTATCCTTATTCACATTTTATCAAAACTTCTCAAAAAATGTAATTAAAATATTCAATTTATTTCATATTTTTGAAAATTTCCCTAGCCATTGATATGAAGTATAAGGATCCTGTAATAACGAGGACATCTTCCTCACCCATTCGATCCATCTCTAAGCTCAATGCAGTATTAAAATCCTCTTCTAGGTCTTTTGGTTCATATTCACTTCTTTCAAATAACGATTCCGCGGAGCTGGCCCTCGGAAAATCGAAAGATGTAAACATGAGGTGATCGATGCAGTCGTAAAGTTCAGATAGCATTTCATTGACCGGCTTATCCCTTAAGGCACTGAAGATGATTCTCTTTTTTCGATTTGGATAATGGCTGGTCAAGGTTTGTTTGAGGCTTTCGATTCCTTCTTTATTATGAGCACCGTCGAGAATAATCAGTGGGTTTTCATTTACTTGTTCAAAACGACCTGGCCATTGTGCTTGAAATAAACCGTCAAAAATATGTTGTTCTTGAATTTTGAGATCGATTCGTTCACCCAATGATTCAATCAAGACAATCGCCATCGCTGCGTTTTTCACTTGATGGTAGCCATTCATTTTCACACGGAGATTTTCATAGATTCGAGATGGACTCTTTAACGTAAAGGATTCTCCCTCTTCCAATACTACATGATCGGTTATGAAATAATCTTTTTTCAAGCGAGTGATCGGTGCCTTTTGCTCTTTCGCCTTTTCTTCCACAACTTTGATGGCTTCTGCTTGTTCAACCCCAGTGACAATAGGAACTCCGGCTTTGATAATTCCGCTTTTTTCGTAAGCAATTTCTTGCAATGTATTACCCAAAATTGCGGTGTGGTCATACCCGACGTTCGTAATGCCTGTGAGTATAGGTTCGATGACATTCGTTGAATCGAGCCTCCCCCCGAGCCCAGTTTCAAATAGGATGATATCGGCTTTACGGTACCTGGCGAAATAAACGATCGAGAGGATCGTCACAACCTCGAACTCGGTCGGTGTCCCTAAATCGGTAGCAGCCAATTTTTCAGCTATAGGTCTCACATCATTCGCTACGCTTACCAGCTCGTCATCCGTCATCGGCTCTCCGTTGATGGAGATCCGCTCATTGAAGCGCTCAATATAAGGTGAAGTGAATGTCCCGACGGTAAAACCTGCTTCTTGCAAAATACAACGCATATACGTTAAGGTGGATCCTTTTCCATTTGTTCCGGCAAGATGGATGGCTGTCAAGTCTCTTTCGGGGTGGCCAAGTTCCTTCAACATCCATTCCATCCTCAATAATCCGGGTTTCATGCCAAAGGCGAGAAGTTCATGGATCCAGTATAATGTCTCTTCATAAGTTTTCATTTCGCTACTCCTTGATAACTATGAAGAAGACGAATCACTATGATCCGTCTCCTTCACTCGATTAATTCTTTAATTCCTTGATACGCTCTTCAACCTTTTGTCGATTTTCCAGATACGTTTTTTCCTTTTGACGTTCTTCTTGAACGACTTTTTCCGGTGCTTTCTTGACAAATCCTTCATTACCTAGTTTTTTCTGTACGCGCTCAACTTCTGAGTTCCATTTTTTATACTCATTTTCCAAGCGTTTGATCTCTTCTTCAATATCGATCAACCCTTCTAGCGGTAAGAAGATCTCCACACCGCTGACGATTGAGGTCATCGCTTTTTCTGGTGCTTCTAGTTCAAGTCCCATCGTCAATGGCTCTGGGTTACAGAAGCGATCCAGATACGTTCGATTCTTCTCCAATTGTTTAAGAATTTCACCCGTATGAGGCTTAAGCTGAATTTCGATCGGTTTGCTTGGCGGTACGTTCATCTCCGAACGTGTATTACGGACCGAACGAATGATTTCAGTCAACACCTTCATTTCCTTTGCAGATTCTTCAAAATGAAGATCCTTGCGTTTAACCGGCCAATCAGCAACTGTTATCGAATCACCTTTATGCGGGATATGTTGCCAGATTTCCTCGGTTATGAATGGCATGAACGGGTGAAGCAGGCGTAAAGTCTGATCGAGGACATATGCAAGAACAGATCGGGTCGTTTTCTTACGTGCTTCATCCTCACCATAAAGGGGAAGCTTCGCCATTTCGATATACCAGTCACAGAAATCATCCCATATGAAGTTGTATAACGTTCTGCCAACTTCTCCGAACTCGTAGGCATCAATCAATTTGGTAACGGATTCGATCGTTTCATTCAGACGAGTCAGGATCCATTCATCAGCTAGTGATTTCTCACCGGATAAGTCGATTTCATCCACTGTCATACCATCCATATTCATCAATGCAAAACGTGAAGCGTTCCATATCTTGTTTCCGAAGTTCCAAGTCGATTCAACTTTTTCCCAATAAAAGCGGAGGTCGTTTCCTGGCGAGCTTCCTGTTGAAAGGAAGAACCGAAGTGAGTCAGCTCCGTATTTATCAATGACATCCATCGGATCGACACCGTTTCCAAGTGATTTACTCATCTTACGTCCTTCTGAGTCCCGAACCAATCCATGAATCAGAACATCCTTGAATGGACGTTCACCAGTGAATTCAATCCCCTGGAAGATCATACGTGCAACCCAGAAGAAAATGATGTCATAACCTGTTACCAATACATCTGTCGAATAGTAACGCTTGAAATCAGCAGACTCTTTATCCGGCCACCCCATTGTAGAAAACGGCCATAGTGCCGAACTGAACCAGGTATCGAGTACGTCTTCATCCTGTTCCCAGTTTTCTAGATCTTCTGGTGCCGTGCGGCCGACATATATTTCACCGGTTTCTTTATGGTACCAGGCAGGAATCCGATGCCCCCACCAAAGCTGTCGGCTGATACACCAATCACGGATGTTTTCGATCCAACGCATATACGTCTTTTCGAAGCGGTCTGGAACGAAATGGACCTTGTTTTCTTCCTTTTGCAATTGGATAGCTTGATCAGCTAACGGCTGCATTTTTACGAACCATTGTGTGGAGAGATATGGCTCGACAACCGCTCCACTTCTTTCAGAATGACCAACTGAATGCATGTGGTCTTCAATTTTGAAAAGGACACCCTGGTCTTGGAGGTCTTTGACGATCTTCTTCCGACATTCAAAGCGATCCAACCCTTGATATGGACCTGCTTCTTCGTTCATCGTTCCACCTTCATCCATTACGAGGATCCGTTTAAGGTTATGACGGTTTCCAATTTCGAAGTCGTTTGGATCATGTGCAGGAGTAATCTTGACCGCTCCTGAGCCAAATTCCATGTCAACATAATCATCTGCTACGATTTCGATTTCACGGTCTGTGATCGGAAGCTTAACTTTTTTACCAATCAAGTCTTTATATCGATCGTCATTAGGATGGACAGCAACAGCAGTATCTCCAAGCATTGTTTCTGGACGAGTCGTCGCTACCTCGATATGTCCGCTACCATCTGCAAGAGGGTATTTCATATGATATAGGGCGCCTTGTACATCCTGATAGATGACTTCGATGTCTGATAATGCAGTCTTCGTCTGTGGATCCCAGTTGATAATGTATTCTCCACGATAAATGAGACCTTTTTCATAAAGCGAAACGAAAACCTCTTTAACAGCGTCGGATAATCCTTCATCCAGTGTAAAACGTTCGCGGGAATAATCCAGGGACAGTCCTAGCTTCGACCATTGCTTCCGGATGAACTCAGCATATTCATGCTTCCATTCCCAAGAAACCTCCAGGAATTTTTCACGGCCGAGCTCGTATCTCGAAGTTCCTTCTTCCTTCAACTTCCCTTCTACCTTGGCCTGCGTAGCGATCCCTGCATGGTCCATCCCTGGCAGCCAAAGGGCATCATAACCTTGCATACGCTTTGTACGGATCATGATATCTTGTAACGTTGTATCCCATGCGTGTCCAAGATGCAGTTTACCGGTTACGTTCGGTGGCGGGATCACGATGGTATAAGGCTTCTTGTCTTCCCCGCCTTTTGCTTCGAAAAACTTTCCATCGAGCCAATATTGATACCATTTTTCTTCTGTCTTTTGTGGATCATATTTTGTCGGCATCGAAATTTCTTGCTCTTGTTCAGACATTTATTACTCCTCCTTTAAACATCATCATTCATTTTAATTACAATTCTTTTTTAGAATCCGGCTTTATAACCTTAGTAGTTGATTTGTTTTCCAGTTCCCTACGTGATTAAGCGGTTGCTTCCGCTTTTCTTGAGTCCGCGGATAGGGAGCGAATTTTCGTAAAATAACCAATGAAAATATCAAAGCCTTGATAAAGAAAACTTGGCTAAGTCAAGCCTTAGCGCAGGCTGAGCCTTAGTTGCCCTTATATTGAAGAAAGTATTTATACTTTCTTCAAATGAAATAAAAAAAACCTCTTTTACATCCTCAAAGGACGAAAGAAGTTCGCGGTACCACCTTTGTTTACAGCTCAATAATAACTAGCTGCACACCTCTAATCGATAACGGTCAGAATCCGACTTCTCTTACTTTTCTGGTTCAGAGAAGTTGCTCAAGGGTGACATTCAACTGCTACCTCCTGAGAAATCTTTCAGCTGATGATTTCCCTCTCTTTAGGTTTCACAATCTACTCTTCCCTATCGAAGCATCCTATACATTTTTAAGCACGTATCAGTAGTATATAGTTTACCTTTTGAATTGTCTTATCGTCAATAGGCTTTCCACAAATTTTCTCTTTTAAACAAAAATGGGCACGGAAGTTAGGCAAGTATCATAACATATAGTAATCCCTGTAAAAGAAAGGATTCATCACAATGAGGAGACGTCGAGGCTTCAACAAATACCGGTTTCATTATCACCTCCGACAATTCAGAAGCATCTGTGAGCAGTTTGTCTTTCCGTTGTTGATATTCCAGGCGATCCGGACACTGCTGTTCCCGTCGGCATTCGATATCATACTTGTAGTCATCCTTCTTGCTCTCCACCTGGCGATTTATTATGAATTCTGGTGATGTAAACCCAAACCTTAGTGATGGCCGAGCCTTTAGTTCCTTGAAAAAGCAATTGCTTTTCTTTCGTGCCGTACATTGGTTCCGAAGCCGCCAGCTTGTACACTTATATTGTAGAAGGTATTCTTTCTTCAAGTAAAAAAACAAAAACCCTGCTTGAAAGCAGAGTTTCTCGTTCAAATTGTCAGCCGCTAATTTGGTGTCGTTTGAAGAAACTGATCTGTAAAGCGGTCAAGAGATTTCATGACATTCAATTTGCGATCCAATTTACGGACAAGCTCAAGCTGGGAGATATCTGGAGAACTTTGGTACATCTGGATTGTAGAAAATACAGGTTCAGGGAACTTCAGATAACTTGCAAGTAAAATCTTTTCCTCTGGTAATAATGGCAGATGGCTCTCATAACGTTCTAGCCAATCTATCGCTACATGTTCACTCCATTCCGGATATTGTGCTGCTGTCCGGAAGAAATAGGCCAGGTCACGTACAGGAGTATCTAGTATCGCCCTTTCAAAGTTGATGAAGCTTCCTTCACCAAGTTGATCCTGGACGACATGCCCCCTGAACGGACGGCCATGGCATAAAACGCTCCGATAGCGCTGGTGTTCTTCACAGCCTTTATACCATTCCGAGACTTTCTGTTTTGCTTCTTCAGCAATCCACATCATTTTATGGAACTGGGAAAGATAGCGAAGTTCAAAAGGTGAGATATATGTTTGTCGTTCAGCTAGCTCAGTGAACCTCTCCATCTCCAGCTGTCTTTGCTCGAAACGCCTCGTCAGTCCAGTATATGAATCCTTGATCACTTCTTCTGAGAAAGATTGCGCTTTTACGGTATTGGCATGGAGTTTTCCAAGCTCCTCGATTATGAAATCCTCATAAGGAAAGCTAGAACGCGAGTCGTTTTCATACCATTTGGTCAAATAGTAGTAACGGTTGTTGACAACAACATAAGGATCGCCATATTTCGTCCTGGTCAATGGAACGACATGATCATACCCGATTTCATTGAGCCGGTCCATGCAATGCAAGAACCAATCCACCTGTTCCTTGTTCATGGTCGTTTCTTTAAGGGCGAATGTTCCACGTTTTGAAGTAATACGTTGAACATGGCCATAAGACTCGATTTTTTCTGGGAACAAGTCATAATAATATAGGATGATGCCATCGATTGACATTGATGAGGCTTTCATCGTACCACCTTCTTTGCGCGGTGCTCAATCCAGTGAGAAACCTCTTCTACTAGCAGTCTGTTCGATTCCCACTCACGCTCGAACATATCCAATATTTCACTTGGTGATTGACCTTCTGTTGATTCGAGCCGCCGCACACACCTTTCCACCTCTCTTGGTGCAATGAGATCTGCTGATAGTAGTTGATCATATCCACCTTCAAGTGGAAAATGATCATGGATCGAATCAAGCACTCTATACATCGATTGGGTATCCGTCGCCAAACGCCAATCAGAAAGAAAATCACATAACCCTTTCATGCTGTATTCAGGGGTATTATCCCCGCCCTGCCAAAACAATCTTCCATGGACACGCTTTCCCTGATGAGTCAAAATAGTTGACTCCAACACAGGAATTTTAAGGTGTTTGAATCGATTTCTTATCGTTTCGACAGTCCTCAGCCGCCTTTTTGCCTCAGGTAGGCTTCGATTAAGAACTGGCATGTTTAGGTCTGATCGATTCAATCCATACTTTTCTACCATCTGCTCTCTTGTTTCAGAGAAATATGCATCCTGGTCGTCTGCATTTTCAACTCCTAGAGCTAATAATTTACCGATGAACATCCCCCACGTTTGTTCATGGTTGTGCTTCGGAAAAGGTTCATACCTCTCATCATGGAGAGTCAGGAATTGGCCATCATAAGGAAGGAACCACTCTGCATCCAACGTCCGGATCATCCGATCTGTCAACACATTGTTGCTTTCCAGACGTTCTCTCCAGCTGAAATGCCAGTTCATTGTCGATTCATCTGACCAGATACGAACTCTTTTCGTTCCAGCATCAGTTTCCAGAACTTCATTTTTATGTTTCCAATGCAACGGTTTTAGAGGGTAGTGTTTTTCGATGAGCTCCAGTATATCCATGCTCATAAGGACACCATCCTAACGTGCTGAAACTGGTATATATAAAATTTGTCCTTCTTCAATCTCTTCACTCTCTAGGCGGTTGACCCGCATAAGCTGACTAGGCGGTACATCATATCTGCCAGCAATCGAATCTAAGGAGTCACCTGCTTGGATGATACACATCTTCATCTTTGTGAGCTCTTCGTCATCCCTTGTAAGCATCTTTGTTAAATAAAGTGCATTTTCTTCACGCGGTGGACGGCTGGATGACGTCTCCTCTACCTCTTGCTCTTCATATACCTCTCCGGACTCTTCCTCATAGTAATACTCATGGTCCTCTTCTTCATACTCAAATTGTTCAGGACGATAGGTTTCTTCTTCCTCGTATTCGATTTCAAAGCTAGAAGAATCTGAATCATCCATATCACTGTCATATTCATATGATGCCGAACGGTCATAATGCTCTTCTGCCCTGCTCATAAATTCAACTTGAGGCTCTCTCCTCACAGCTTGATATTCTGTTTCAACATTTTCATCTTCTTCACTTTGCGGGGCTCGACGTGATTCGAATTCCAGGATAGGGAATGGATTCGATCCACCTTCATATAATTCATCATCGTCATCATCTTCTTCACGAGTTTCATAAACTTCATTTTCATAAACTGACTCTTGATGTTCAAAATCTTCAGCAACATATCCCTGGCTTTCATAAACACCTGTGACACTGACAGCTGCTGAAACCTCAATACAAGAAGGTGTCGGCATGTCATAATCAAAGTTATCAACCGTCACGTAAAGTTCATCCTTATCATGAACTCGATTCTTCGGGAGGGTGATATCAACAGGGAAACGGTGATCCAACTTCACTACATCATTTGATACTTCATTCAATTGGGAAAAAGAGCGATATCCAAGGAAGTTGGAGTCTTCTGCAGATGGCTCTTCCTCCTCTTGGTCAGCGCGTCTGTATTCACCCGTCAAACAGAGATACCCTTTAATACAGATTTGATCATCCACTTCTTCAATCGTCACTTCCGGGTCCAAGGCTACACTATAAAGCTCCTCAACCTCCTGTCCCTTATTTAGCCATACTGATTCTTCTATTGAAAACTGTAACTTAGACTGATTACGCTCTGTCAAAGCAAGCTCCCCCTCTCAACACAATTATTCCTGTACAATACAGATGTATGTCTGAGTCGTGATTTTATACCTAAAAATGACACGGTTAATGACTGTTCCGAAAGATTGTCCAATTTAGGGACTAACTTTTAAAATTAGGATATATCGTTTATACCAAAGGTGCTTTTTTATTGGCTCTGATGCGTCTCACTTTAACGGACACAGGAGACCTTATTCGGGACAAAACAAGGTGATTTTGCAATTTAACGGACATGAGAGACGCTATTTTGCGAAAACAGTAAGTTTTATCAGCTGAATCAGGTAAATAAGGGCTCTGGTGTCCGTTACGTACCTGAAATTTGGGATATGACCACAAATAAGGGCTCTGATGTCCGTTAGATGTTCTAATTCAATATTTCTCCCGAATCGCAGCTCTATTTTTCTTATGTTTCAAAGGCTCTTTTCTAAAAGATTGTTCCTTTTGAGTCATTTTAAAAAAAGCACCTTGTGCAAGTTGATTGGAGAGCAAGGTGCGAGACTCCTGCGTGATCAGAAGGACGGGTGAGACCATTCCATGTCGCAGGCGACGAGTGGGCTCACAGCACGCCCCGCGGAAAGCGAGCATCCTGGAGCGGAAATCAACGACTTTTAAAGAAAACTTGGCGAGACCAAGTCTTCTGTAGGTCGAGCCTTAGTTGCCCTTATACTGAAGAAAGTATTTATAATTACTTTCTTTAAGTGCAAGAGCAACAACGTTTGCAAAAACAGCCGTTCACAAAAAAGCAGGCAGGATATGTATGATATCCTGCCTGCTATCTTTGAATGCTTGCTATTTGGTGACTTTTATTTTTGTAGAAATTCCGCTACTTCTTTAAAGGCGTTGTCGCTTGCTTCAATCGTTTTTTCAATATCCTCATCTGTGTGTTTCGTAGATAAGAATAATCCTTCATATTGTGACGGCGGAATGGAGATGCCTTGATTGATCATGGCCTTGAAATACACTGTGAATGCATCAAGATTGGAAGAGCTTGCCGTTTCATAATTGATGACTTCATTGTCAGTGAAGAACAACCCGATCATCGAACCTGCACGGTTGATATGATGCGGAATCCCATGTTTTTCAGCAGCATTTGAAAGACCGTGCTGGAGTCGGTCTGCTTTTTTACCGAATTCTGTATAAGACTCTTCTGTCAATTGACGCAATGTTTCATAGCCAGCAGTCATCGCCAATGGATTTCCTGATAACGTACCAGCTTGATAGATTGGTCCGCTCGGTGCGATCCGATCCATGATTTCTTTTTTACCGCCATACGCTCCAACCGGCAGTCCGCCTCCGATTACTTTTCCGAGACACGTCAAGTCAGGTGTCACTCCAAAATGACCTTGTGCGCATTGGTATCCGACGCGGAATCCGGTCATTACTTCATCAAAAATCAATAATGTATCGTGGTCTTCTGTAATCTCACGCAAGAATTCCAGGAAGCCGTCCTTAGGGGGAACGACACCCATATTACCTGCAACTGGCTCTACAATGACACCTGCAATATCCTTACCGTATTGTTCAAATGCGTATCGAACACTTTCCTGGTCGTTGTATGGAACCGTAATCGTGTTCTTAGCTATTGATTCTGGAACTCCTGGACTATCTGGCAATCCAAGTGTTGCAACCCCAGAACCAGCCTTTATAAGGAGTGAATCCCCATGGCCATGATAACACCCTTCAAATTTCAGGATCTTGTTACGTCCTGTGTATCCCCGCGCGAGACGGAGAGCACTCATTGTAGCTTCCGTCCCTGAGTTCACCATTCTCACAACGTCAATGGATGGTACGCGTTCAATCACCAATTCTGCAAGTTTTGTTTCCATTTCATGTGGAGCACCGAAGCTAGTCCCTGCTTCAGTCGCTTTTTTCAATGCTTCAACGACATGATCATCTGCATGGCCAAGGATTAGCGGCCCCCAGCTCAACACATAATCGATATATTCATTATCATCCAGGTCGTAGATTTTAGAACCTTTCCCGCGTTTCATATAAATCGGATCCATATCTACAGATTTGAAGGCACGGACGGGACTGTTTACGCCCCCTGGCATGAGTGGTGTCGCTTTTGAAAATGCTTGTTTTGATTTTTCGAATGTACGATTATTCATCTTAACACCCTTCCTATCGATTATCTTTCATCAATGTAACGTGACGCATCCTTTGCGAAGTAGGTGATGATCAGGTCTGCACCTGCCCGTTTCATACCTGTAAGTTTTTCAAGAACAACTTCCTTTTCGTCGATCCAGCCATTTTGTGATGCTGCTTTTATCATCGAATACTCCCCACTTACATTATAGGCGACTAGCGGCAATGCGAAACGGTCTTTGATCTCCCTTAAAATATCGAGATATGCAAGTGCCGGCTTGACCATAAGGAAGTCTGCTCCTTCCTCATAATCCGATTGTGCCTCACGGATCGCTTCAAGTCGATTAGACGGGTCCATCTGATATGTCTTCCGGTCACCGAACTGTGGTGAACTATGAGCTGCGTCACGGAATGGCCCATAGAAGGCAGAAGCATACTTGACTGCGTATGACATGATCGGAATATCTTCAAAGCCAGCTTCATCAAGTCCAGCACGAATCGCTGCTACGAATCCGTCCATCATATTGGATGGCGCAATGATGTCTGCTCCAGCTCTTGCTTGGGAAATCGCTGTCTGTACTAACAATTCCAGAGACTGATCATTCAAAACATCTCCATCATGGATGACCCCGCAGTGGCCGTGGTCTGTGTACTGACAGAGGCATGTGTCAGCAATCACCGTCAATGAAGGATAGTTTTCTTTGATAAAAGTAATGGAACGTTGAACGATTCCTTTTTCTTCATAAGCAGATGTACCACGTTCATCTTTATGTTGTGGCACTCCGAAAACAATGACAGATTGAAGACCAAGCCCAGTAATCTCATCAAGTTCTTCTTGTAAACGGTCCAAGGAATAATGGAATACACCTGGCATCGAGCTGACCTCTTCCTTAACTTCCTCACCTTCTACAATAAAGAGTGGGTAAATCAAATCTTCTTTTCGTAAAAATGTTTCCCGCACTAATGAACGCATACTACCAGTTCTTCTTAATCGTCGGTGTCTTTGGAATGCATTGTTCATCGTCGTTCCTCCTTTTCTAAATAAGACTCGAGCGAAGCAATCAAGCCTTCTGCCGTATATTCTTCTGCAACGATATCAGCAGTTACTCCATATTCTTCAAGTGTTTCAGCGGTTATCGGTCCGATACACGCACATATCCGATCATTTAACCTTTTATCCACCTTTGCCAATTGAAAGAAGAAATGAACGGTGGATGAACTCGTAAACGTAAGGATATCAACATCTCGATCTCTCAATGCTTGGTGTAATGCTTCTTTATTGGCATCATTAGGGACGGTCTCATAGGTGATGACAGGTTCAACCTCTAGACCTGATTCAGTCAATTCACCCTCGATGATACTTCTTGCTAAATTCCCATGTGGAAGCAAAATACGCTCACCTTTGACCGTTTGACGTATGAACTCTTTCGTAAATTGTTCCGCTACAAACCTTGAAGGGACAAAATCTACTTTAACTCCATACTTTTCCAGGAGTTCTAAAGTCTTCTTTCCGATCGCTGCAATTTTTAATGATTCAAGAAGCTCAATTGAATGGCCCTCTTCCTCTAACTGTGTGAGAAAATAACGGACCGTGTTTTGACTCGTAAAAACGATCCACTGAAAATGTTCTATCTCGTGGATCGCTCTTTTTAATGCTGTATTGTCTCTTGCTGTTTGAAATGAAAGAAGAGGGATCACAACAGCTTCCCCTCCCCTTTGTTCAATTGAATGGACAAGCGGAAGAGCCTGTTCTTCAGATCTTGTTATTAATATTTTGTGACCTGAAAACGGCAGTCCCTTTTCCATTACTGATCAAGCTCCTTTTTAACCCGATCTAATATATCTTTCGCACCACGACCACCAAGATCCTTAGCTAATTGGACTCCGATTTTTTCTGGGTCAGTGCCCTGAATTGTATCTTTGATGATTGTCTTTCCATCTGGAGTAGAAACAAATCCTGTAAGTGTGATTGTTTTCTTGTCATCGTCAAGCTCAGCGAGTCCTCCAATCGGAACCTGGCATCCACCCTCAAGAGTACGTAAAAACGCTCTTTCAGCACGAACAGTATCGAATGTATCTGGACAATTGATTTTTTCCAACCAAGCCTTCAGCTCCTGATCACTCCCTCGGCATTCAATCGCAAGTGATCCTTGTCCCACTGCAGGAATGCAAACGTCCTTCTCCAGGTATTGACTGACGACATCATCAGACCATCCCATACGTTTCAATCCAGCTGCAGCTAAAACAATGGCATTGTAGTCTTCATTTTCTAGTTTTGCAAGTCTTGTATCAATGTTCCCACGTATCCATTTTATAGAGAGATCCGGCCGTTTCGCAAGCAATTGTGCTCCTCTTCTCAAGCTGCTCGTCCCAACCACCGCCCCTTCAGGCAATTCTTCAAAAGGCGTATGATTTTCAGAAATAAGCGCATCGCGATAATCTTCACGAGGCGGGGTGCAGGCAAGTTCAAGTCCTTCTGGGAGAATAGACGGCATATCCTTCATACTATGGACAGCGAAGTCGATTTCCTTATCGATCATAGCCTGTTCAATTTCTTTAACAAAGAGACCTTTCCCTCCCACTTTTGAAAGGGTCACGTTCAAGATTTGGTCTCCCTTTGTTACAATCTCTTTGATTTCGAACTCGAATGGTGCTCCTGCTTTCTTCAATTGCTCAATCACCCAACGTGTTTGGGTAAGAGCCAGTTTACTTCTTCGAGAACCGATGACAATCTTACGCATAATTGACCTCCAGACAAAAATTCTTTTTCATGGTGATATTCCACAATTTGACGGTGTCAGGCACGACAATTCAGCCCTTGTACTCCAAGAGTTCCAGAAATGTGCCTGGCACCCTTGCTGAATACGCCGTTTATTCTTCATTAATAAAGTTAATACCACAAATGAAACTCCGTTAAAGTAGCCGCTAAAAAGTAGTTGATCAGTATGACGAGTAGCCCTGCGACATTCCAGTATGCTAACTGGCGCCCGAATGCCCCTTTGCCTACCTTCAAGTACAAGTAGATCCCATACACAGATAAGACGATGAATGAGCTGATCACTTTAGCGTCTGTGAAAATCGCTTGTGTCTCGTACACTTTATACCCATAAATCAGCCCTAGTATCAGGCTTAGGAACAGGATCGGGACCCCAACCATATTCAGTATGAAAGGCAGTGTTTCCAAACGTGTAAGGCTTTCAAAACGCCACATCCGTTTTCCCACTTTTTTCTGCTTCAGCATATTGTATTGTACAAGATACATAATCGATAGAATGCTTGAAACCGTAAAAGCTCCATAAGCAATGAAGGCCATCGTAATATGTATGATCGCCAACTCGTTGATCAGTTGATCGGAAAATGCTTCTGAAACTTGATTATTTGGAGCAAACCAACTGACTGCCATGAGGATGAAACCGATGATATTCGTAAAAAACACAAAGAAATGCACACGGAAGAACCAGTTGATCAACAATGAAAGGGTGACGATCACCCATGAATAAAAAAATAACCCTTCCGTAGGCGTGAGTATCGGAAAACGGTTCGCTTCAAAGATCCGTAATAGTAAAACAAATGATTGCAATACCCAGACAATAGAAAGCAACCAGAAGGCAATTCTGTTCGCCTTCCGGTTGTTTTGTAAGAAATCCATGAAATATCCTAATACGCTGAGAGCGTATAAAATAATTGTAATATCGTAAATCCACCTGATACTACTCACGATACAACTCCTCTCCTGGGAGCAAGCTAATTCGCCGCTGGGTTGGAGACAGTTTGAAACGATTTCTCCGATTCTACCTCAGTCGACTTATGTTCGCGAGCAAGACGCTCCTCTTTTAGTACATGTTCCAACTCTTCTTCAATCCCGAATAACTGTGTGAAAAGCTCTAAATGCTCATTAGAATCAGGTTCTGCAGCCAACTCTTTCACCTTTGTTATCGGATCACGGAGCAGTTGGTTGATGATGCTCTTTGTATGTTTGCTGAGAACTTTACGTTCACGATCGGTAAGATCAGGCATTTTACGCTCGATGCTTTTCATCGTTTCAGCTTGAATGGAAAGAGCTTTTTGTCTTAATGCAGTAATGACAGGAACAACACCTAATGTATTGATCCAGTTCAAGAATGCAAGCAGTTCCTCTTCAATAAGGACCTTGATCTTAGCAGCCTCTTCCTGACGTTCGGCCAAATTCGCCTCAACGATTCCTTCAAGATCATCAATGTCATATAAAAAGACGCTTTCAAGATCCTGCAAGTCAGGGGAAAGATCACGTGGAACAGCGATATCCATCATGAACAAAGGCTTCCCTTTACGCTTTTTCAAAACGGGTGCTACGTTTGCCTTTGAAAGCACAAATTCTGTTGAACCTGTGGAACTGATGACAATGTCCGCTTTTTGTAAAGAAGATTCCAACTCTTCCATGGTAGAAGCTTGTCCGTTGAAACGGGCTGCCACTTCCAGAGCTTTTGCATATGTGCGGTTGAGTACTGTAATTTCATCAACCCCATTACTGCATAAGTGTTTTGCAGTAAGTTCGCCCATCTTTCCGGCACCGATGATCAAGACATTCTTCCCCTCTAGTCCATCGAAAATCTTTTTAGCAAGCTCTACTGCAGCATAGCTGACAGAGACTGCATTTTCTCCGATTTCCGTTTCGGAATGGGAACGTTTTGCTAGTGTAATGGCTTTTTTGAACAGTTCGTTGAAAACGGTACCTGTTGTTCCAATCTCTTGGGCTGTAAAGAAACTTGAACGTACTTGTCCAAGAATTTGCGTTTCGCCAAGAATCATTGAATCCAATCCGCAAACCACCTTGAATAAATGCTCGATGGCATCTTCACGTTCCTGGATCTGCAAATATGGGTTCAGCAAATCTTTATCTAATGAAAACCAATTCGCTAAAAAGGCTTTAATGTAATATCGGCCTGTGTGTAACTGATCAGCGACGGCATATATCTCAGTACGGTTGCAGGTCGATACGATGACACATTCTAGGATACTTTTTGTTTTTCTTAAAGACTGTAAAGCTAATTCTAACTCACCAGGTTGAAAGGAAACTTTTTCGCGTATTTCAACTGGAGCAGTCTTATGATTAAGTCCAACTTTTAAAATGTGCATCGTTCGTCACCCCCTGTTTTTATGTAAAACGAAGTAAATAATATTATTCCCACTTGCATTATAGCATGTGTGTTAAATCATAGCAGAAACAAATGTGAACAGTGTTTGAAAGTCTTATGGTAAGATGATTTTTAGCAGGCAAAAATCAGTATTCCCTAAAATCCAAATTTTAGTATATCCTTGCTTTATCAAGGCTTGACACACATATAATGTATCAAATTTCGAAGGTTTTCGCAAAAGAACAACATGATTCATGCTATATGAGGAGGAGATTATGAAACAAGGTATTTTTCCAGGTACATTGATCGCAGGGTTGGGTGTATATTTTTTAGCAAGACAATGGTCTGTCCCTTTCATTGGTGAAATTGATGTACTTCCTGCATTTTTACTAATCATCGGGATAGCGTTCCTCTTGCAAAAGAATGAACCGTACGCGCTTTTCTCAGGAGTAGTCATTTGCGGGATTGCAGTCCATTATTATGCCAGTGGAAATATCGCCAACTGGCCGGCACTCTGGATTATATATTTCCTCAGTATCGGGATTGGCTTTATCTTACAATATAATAAAACAAAGCAAGGAAGTATCTGGATCGGCGCGGCTTTAATCATCATTTCCCTGATTGCCCTGTTTTCAACCAATACAATCGGAATCATCAATACTATAGTCGATTATACGGAACAATTCTGGGCAGTCATCCTGATAGTGATCGGGTTTTACCTGATACGACGGAAAAAATAGTCCACTGGAAAAGTTTCCAGAAAAACCGGCATAGGGTGAACCATTAATTCCAGAAAAATTCAAGATAATTCTAGATATTTTTTGTTAATTCTAGAAAAAATGAGCACGATTCTAGAAAATAATCCGAGAAAAAAGTACTAAGATGCATCATGTTTAGCATATTAGCCCTCAACATCCATTTCTTCAACTACCGAAAAAGGTGTTGCCCGTTTGCGGACAACACCTTTTTCACACTTAAAGAAAGTATAAAAATACTTTCTTCAGTATAAGCGCAACTAAGGCTCAGCCTTTACCAAAGGCTTGGCTGAGCCAAGTTTTCTTTATATCGTTTAGAGGATTGAGCTTAAGAAATCTTTCGTACGTTGTTCTTTCGGATTGTTGAACAGGTCTTGAGGATGGCCACGTTCAACGATACGTCCATCATGCATATAGAAGACCCAATCTCCGACTTCACGTGCGAAGCCCATTTCATGGGTGACGACGACCATTGTCATTCCTTCCTGTGCTAATTGCTTCATGGTCGCTAAAACTTCCCCGACAAGCTCAGGGTCTAATGCAGAGGTCGGTTCATCGAACAACATGATATCAGGCTTCATAGCCAGAGCTCTTGCAATAGCTACACGCTGTTTCTGTCCACCAGACAGCTTCGAAGGATACACATCCGCTTTTTCTGCAAGACCTACTTTCTCAAGCAGCTCTTTCCCTTCTTTTTCAGCTTGAGAACGGTTCATACCTTTAACCATCAAAGGTGCCTCGATGACGTTGCCAAGAACCGTTTTGTGGGGAAACAGGTTGAAGTGTTGAAAGACCATCCCGATTCGCTCACGGACCTTATTCAGGTTTTCTTTCTTAGGGTCGATCTCTTTTCCTTCCACGATGATTTTTCCACCGTTTTTGATTTCCAGGAAGTTCAGACATCTAAGCAGGGTACTTTTCCCTGATCCACTTGCTCCTATCAATACGACAACATCATTTTCTTTAACTTCCATATCAACATCTTTCAATACATGCAAATCGCCGAAACTCTTGTTCAGCTTTTCGATTTTGATCATTTCACGTTTTTCAGTCAACATCAATCACTCCCTTAATCACTTGCAGATAGCTTCTTCTCCATCAGGCTTACGACAGCTGTCAATAAGAACACAAGAATCAGATAATATACAGCTACGATTAGTAGATACGTCATTGAATCGAAATTATTTGCACCTGAAGTAGTAGCGACATTAAACAGCTCATACATTCCGATGAAGGCCGCTAATGATGAATCTTTCAATCCAATGATGAACTGGTTACCGAGTGGAGGAAGTGCCCGCCGAAAAGCCTGAGGCAGGATGATTCGACGCATGGTCAATCCATTCGTCATTCCTAATGAGCGTCCAGCTTCCATCTGCCCTTTATCAATTGATTGGATCGTACCTCTGAAAATCTCTGCAATATACGCACCATTATGGAAAGCCAGTGCGAGTGTAGCAGACCAGAAACCTGAAATATTGTACTCGGAAAGTCCGAAGTAAAAGATGAAAATCTGTACAATTAACGGCGTCCCACGGACGATGTAAATGTAAACATTAGCGATTGCTTCCAAAACTTTGATTTTAGAAATTTTCAGCAACGCAAAGAAAAGTCCTATGAATATAGCAATCAAAATCGATACAGCCGTTACTTGCAGTGTTAAAAGCATACCTTTGAAAAAGACAGGATAACTCTCTATGAATGTGGAAAAAAAGTGCGAAAAACTAGGCAAAGTATATCAGCTCCTTAATACCTCAAAAATACAAGTTGAATCGTATAATTCCTTTGGAAAAGTTATGCAATACATGTCTTAAGTAACAAATGTGCGCAAATCTGCGCACATTCGTCATCTTCCCATTTCAATTCTTATTCTCCTTCAGGATCAGATGTGATATCGTCTCCAAAGTACTTTTCACTCAATTCTTTCAATGTTCCATCTTCTCTAAGCTTCTCTAGTGCTGCGTTGATATCTTCAAGAAGCTTTTCATTATCCTTTGCGACAGCAATTGCTTGTTCACTGCGTCCTAGAAGTTCTTTACCTTCGATTTTAAAATCATTTCCGATTGCTTCCTTACCTGTAACGAAGTCTGTTATGACTGCGTCGTGCTTCCCTTCACTTAACGCTTCTAGAGCAGTGACATCACTATCATAAATTTTGATATTGCTTGTCATTTCTTCAGCACTCTTCGCATATGTCGAACCTTTTGAAACTGCGATTTCTTTATCCTTCAAGTCATCCTTCGTTTCGATATCGCTATCTGGTCTTGTGAAAATTTGTGGACCAGAATAATAATATGGTTCGGAGAAATCTACATGTTCGGCACGTTCAGGTGTGATCGTGTGGCTGGCAACTGCTGCATCGAACCGTCCAGTTTTAACACCTTCAACGATACTTGCAAATTTGAATTTCTGTGGACTGGGTTCCAAACCTAGTTCTTTCGCAACCGCTTCAGCTACCTCAATATCGAAGCCTGTCATTTCACCTTCTGCGTTAGTGGAACTGAAAGGTTTGAATTCTCCGGAAGAAGCAAACGTGAACTTTCCATCTTCTTTGAGGTCATATCCACCATCTGCACCTCCACCGCCATCTGAACCACCGCAAGCTGCCAGAAGCATAGAAAATGCTAATACCATGACTGCCCATAAACTAACTTTTTTCATTCTGTTTTGACCCTCTTTCTGTAGATTTTTGGATACTACACTTGAGAGAAACATACAGTGGCAAATAGACCATAAACCTGATTTTTCAATACATCCTATAAAGTATGTAGTGGAGACAATGCCCACTGTCATTCTACCGACCATACTTTCTATATCTCTCAACCTCTGTATATTTCCCTTATCTAAGACGAACTAAACAGCACCTTAGTCCTACTTTCTCAAAGTATCCTAAGTACTACCTTCTACATAAAAACAAAAAACCCTCCCCGTTTTTTAAAACATGGAGGGTTTCAGCTTATATAAGGCTTTCAATAGTCGACCAGACTTTTTCTTTTCCGAACGATGTTTCTGCTGAAAATAGGAGGACCGGCTGCCCTTGTTCAATCGTAAGGGTTTCACGGATCTTTTTGATGTGCTGTTGGTGCTTCCCTTTAGGAATCTTATCCGCTTTTGTAGCTACGACAATCACAGGGATCTCAAAATGCTTCAGCCAATCATACATCAACTGATCGTCCTTTGATGGTGCATGACGCAGATCGACTAATAAGACAACTGCCCTTAACTGCTCACTTTCCATCAAATAGGTCTCGATCATCCGTCCCCAGGCATCGCGTTCTGACTTGGAAACTTTCGCGAACCCATAACCAGGGACATCCACAAAATACATCTTGTCATTCAGAAGATAAAAATTCAACGTTTGTGTCTTGCCGGGTTTTGAAGAAGTCCGTGCAAGGGCCTTACGGTTGATCATTTTGTTGATGAACGATGATTTCCCGACGTTTGAACGTCCGGCAAGTGCAATTTCCGGCTTCTGATCATTCGGGTATTGTTCTTTCTTAACGGCGCTGATAATCAGTTCAGCTGTATTTACTTTCATTTTCCCCCACCTATCAATGCTTCTTTTAATACCTCATCCAAATGAGAGACAGGTATGAAGGTGAGATCCTTCTTTACACTATCCGGAATATCATCCAGATCCTTTTCATTTTCTTTAGGGAAAATGATCCGCTCCAATCCTGCTCGATGGGCACTTAATGTTTTTTCTTTTAAACCGCCAATTGGAAGTACACGACCTCGGAGAGTGATTTCTCCGGTCATCCCGACTTCTTTTCGGACAGGGCGGTTAGTGAGCGCTGATATAAGCGCTGTAGCCATCGTAATCCCTGCTGAAGGACCATCCTTTGGTGTAGCTCCTTCCGGCACATGGATATGAATATCATTTTTCTCAGAAAACTCAGGATCGATATTCAATTCTTCAGCACGAGAACGAATATAACTGAAAGCTGCCTGTGCAGATTCCTTCATTACATCGCCAAGCTTCCCAGTCAAGATCAGCTTTCCTTTCCCAGAAGATACTGAAACCTCTATGGAAAGTGTATCTCCGCCGGCAGTCGTATAGGCGAGACCCGTAGCAGCACCGATTTGATCTTCTTCTTCCGCTTGTCCGTATCGGAATTTAGGTTTGCCCAGGTAATTTCCAAGCGTTTTCTCAGTAATGATGACACGTTTTTTATCGCCTGAAACAAGTTCTTTTGCTGCTTTTCTACATAAGGAAGCAATCTGTCGTTCGAGATTACGTACACCTGCTTCACGAGTATAACGCCGGATCACTTGCATAAGTGCCTCATCACGGATTTGGAATTTTCCTTTCGTCAATCCATGTGCTTTCGTCTGTTTCTTTACAAGGTATTGATTCGCGATGTGGAGCTTCTCAACTTCAGTATAGCCAGCAATCTGAATCATTTCCATCCGATCCAACAACGGTCCAGGAATCGTAGAAATGTTATTAGCGGTCGTTACAAACAACACTTTAGATAAATCATAAGGTTCTTCAATAAAGTGATCGCTGAACGTATTATTTTGCTCAGGATCAAGCACCTCTAACAAAGCTGATGCTGGATCGCCGCGAAAGTCATTGGACATCTTATCGATTTCATCAAGTAAAAATACCGGATTCACCGAACCAGCTTTTTTCATTCCCTGTATGAGCCGTCCTGGCATCGCACCGACATATGTTCTACGGTGCCCGCGGATTTCTGCCTCATCCCGTACACCACCTAGCGAAATCCTGACGAAGTTACGACCAAGCGTCCTTGCAATCGAGCGGGCAAGAGATGTTTTCCCGACTCCCGGAGGTCCTACCAAACATAGGATCGGTCCTTTCAGAGAATTTGTAAGCTGTTGTACAGCAAGATATTCAAGGACTCTTTCCTTCACCTTTTCAAGTCCATAGTGATCCTCATTCAGGATTTTTTCAGCATGATTGATATCAAGATTGTCTTCCGTCTCTTTTACCCAAGGAATATTCAAGAGCCAATCGATATAGTTACGGATTACGCCGCTTTCAGCAGAGCTTTGCGGCATTTTTTCATACCGGTCCAGTTCTTTCAGTGCCGTTTTCCTAACGTTATCAGGCATTTGGGATTCTTCGATTTTTTCCCGTAGTGACGTGACTTCCCCAGCTTTACCTTCTTTGTCACCCAATTCCTTCTGGATGGCTTTCATCTGTTCACGAAGGTAATATTCTTTCTGGGTCCGTTCCATTGACTTTTTGACGCGCTGGCCGATTTTCTTTTCAAGACCGAGTACTTCTTTTTCATTGTTCAGAATTTGAATGATTTTATTAAGACGGTCTTTGATCTCGAGTGTTTCTAAAATTTCTTGCTTTTGTTTGATTTTTAACGGCAAATGGGATGAGACGATATCTGCCAATCTGCCAGGTTCTTCGATGTCTTGGACAGATGCAAGAGTTTCAGCTGTCACTTTCTTCGAGAGGTTTATGTATTGTTCGAAATGATGCAATAAGGTACGCATCAGAGCCATTTCTTCAGCATCTGCCTCATCACGCTCCTCGATCAATTTGACTTTCACTTCAAGATATCCTGTTTCTTCTTCATCTTTATATGAAGTGATTTCCCCTCGTTGAACTCCTTCAACAAGGACTCTGATTGTTCCATTCGGAAGCTTTAGCATTTGATTGACTTTTACAATCGTCCCTAATTTATAAATTTCATCTTCCGTTGGTTCTTCTATGGCCACTTCTTTTTGAGTGGATAAAAATATGTGCTGGTCGTCCATCATTACTTTCTCAAGGGCTTGTACAGACTTCTTGCGTCCAACATCCAAGTGGAGAACCATACCTGGATAAACAAGAAGACCTCTTAGTGGCAACAATGGTATTTTTCTCGTTTGAGCCATAGAAACACACCTCCAAGTTCTATTTAACACGCTGATCTTAAATTCCTTCCCTGATTTCAATGGAAAAGCCGGAAAGAAAGCATTCAACTCAGCTTCATGATCATAACGAAAAATAGGTATTTCATCTTATCAATTTTACCCGTAAATCCAAGGTTTGTCTAATAAGTACCATTCATATTTGTCTGTTGTTAATGTACGCTTATGATTCAATATATAGGTCCTGGAAATCTATAAACAGTGGAAAGATACGAGACTCCTGCAGGAAAAGGGACCCAAGCGATAGTACCCAACACTTTTAAAAGGATCTTCGAGTATGAAAATGAACTTCGACTGAATACCACCACGTCCTATGGTGAACGTCGATCCACGGCATTAACAATATAGTACAAAAAGAAACCCCCGCCTCAAACAACCTTTGGCGAGGACTCTTGCGTAGTGATACTATCGACTCTTTCTTTATGATATTTTTCCTTGAAGACGTGTTCAAAAACCTCTTCTAAGTGTTCGACGTATACAATTTCGACACCTTCGATTTGTTTAAGGATCGATTGTTGGTTTTCTTTTGGTACAAAGACAGTTTGGACACCTGCTTGACTTGCGGCTGAAACTTTTGCAAAGACACCGCCAACAGGTTTTACACTTCCGTGTATACTGATCTCACCCGTCATCGCTATTTGATTGTCCACTTTAATACCCTTGATCGCAGAATAAATAGCGGTTGCGATCGCTATACCTGCTGAAGGTCCATCGACTGGAGCACCACCTGGGAAATTGATATGGATATCATAGTTACTAGAAGGAACGCCCATTCTTCTAAGGACCGTCAACACATTTTCAACTGAACTTTTCGCCAGGCTTTTACGTCTTATCGATTTGGATTGGCTTCCGATGCTCTCCTCCTCGACGATACCTGTAATCATAATCGAGCCTTTTTCTTTTGATGGAATCACGGTCGCTTCAATTTCAAGAAGAGCACCAGTATTAGGGCCATAGACCGCTAATCCGTTGATATAGCCGACTCGAGGAACTGGATATATCTTGGATTCCATTCGAGGAGACAACTGACTTGAATGGAGGACCCATTCTATATCATTTTTTGTCAGATGGTTACGATCTTCAGTTATCGCCAGGCCTGCTGCGATCTGAACACTGTTTACAGCTTCGCGCCCATTCCGAGCATACTGGGAAAGTAAGGTCAAGGCACTTTCTTCAATTGTAAAATGGATTTTCTCAACTGCTCTCTTTGCAATGCGGATGATATCATTGGCAGTAAGCTCTTTGAAAAAGATTTCAAGACACCTTGATCGGATAGCAGGCGGAATTTCATCAGGAGTCCGTGTCGTTGCACCAATCAAGCGAAAATCAGCCGGTAATCCATTTTGAAAAATATCATGGATATGCTGGGGAATCTGGTTGTTCTCTTCACTGTAATAAGCACTTTCTAAAAAAACTTTACGATCTTCTAATACCTTAAGAAGCTTGTTCATTTGGATCGGATGCAGTTCTCCGATTTCGTCGATGAAGAGTACTCCGCCATGCGCATTCGTGACTGCCCCTTGCTTCGGTTGTGGAATACCAGCTTGCCCCATCGCTCCCGCGCCCTGGTAGATCGGGTCATGGACAGAACCGATCAGCGGGTCGGCAATTCCACGCTCATCAAAACGTGCTGTAGTTGCATCCAACTCTACAAAAACAGCATTGGGTTTGAAAGGGGATCGGGCATTTTTCTTTGCTTCCTCTAATACAATTCTTGCAGCAGCAGTCTTCCCGACTCCTGGTGGCCCATAGATGATGACGTGCTGGGGGTTAGGACCACATAACGCCGCTTTTAAAGCCCGGATTCCTTCAGCCTGGCCTATAATTTCATCAAAGCGGGATGGTCTCACTTTTTCAGATAATGGCTCGCTTAACGAGATACTTCTCAATCTTCGAAGCTGATCCATTTCCTTTCGTGATTCTTTATCTATCGAGACTTTTTGAGTCCGTTGATTTCGTAGTAAATTCCAAAAGTAGAGACCGATGATGACGCCAAAGAACAGCTGGATGATCAATGCTATTCCTGTCCAACTCATGCCTTCCCCTCCTATATGTATGTGTTTTCGTATCAATTAGTATCTCCGAGCATGTGTTGGACTAAACGTTATTTTCTGAATTGGATGAAGGAATTTACTTTAAATTAAGCTGCTATTTCGTTCATTTGAATAGTTAAAGGATACAAGGATGCTTATTTTTTGACAGAAAAAAACACTCTGCTCGAGGCAGAGTGTTTGATCAATCACTCATTATGCACTTTCTTTAGGTTTCTTTTTTTCATCGATAACAGTACCATCTTCAAGAACAAGCTGCGGCGGTACTTTATCTGTAACAGTTTCTGCGGTAATGACACACTTGTTGATATCTTCACGTGATGGAAGATCGAACATTACATCAAGCATGATACCTTCAATGATGGAACGCAGACCACGTGCTCCGGTTTTACGTTCAATAGCTTGCTTCGCGATTTCGCTAAGGGCATCATCAGTGAACTCAAGCTCGACATCATCCAGCTGCAACAACTTCTTGTATTGTTTTACAAGTGCGTTCTTCGGTTTAGTCAGGATTTCAACCAATGCTTCTTCATCTAGCGGCGTCAAGCTGGATGTAACAGGCAGACGACCGATGAATTCAGGTATAAGCCCGAATCGAAGCAAGTCTTCAGGTAATACTTTTGATAAGTATTCACCTTGTTTAAGTTCAGCTTTTTCGGAAGTCTCAGTCCCGAATCCGATGACTTTCTTACCGAGACGACGTTTAACAATCTGTTCGATTCCATCAAATGCTCCACCACAAATGAACAGGATATTCGTGGTATCGATTTGGATGAATTCTTGATGAGGATGCTTACGTCCACCTTGAGGAGGCACACTTGCAACAGTTCCTTCAAGGATTTTAAGTAAAGCTTGTTGTACACCTTCACCAGATACATCACGTGTGATCGATGGATTTTCAGACTTACGTGCAATCTTGTCGATTTCATCGATGTAAATGATACCGCGCTCTGCTTTTTCAACATCATAGTCTGCAGACTGGATCAATTTGAGCAAGATATTTTCCACATCTTCCCCTACGTAACCAGCTTCAGTTAAAGATGTAGCATCAGCAATTGCGAACGGTACATTCAAGATACGCGCTAATGTTTGAGCCAGTAATGTTTTACCGCTACCGGTCGGTCCGATCATTGCTATATTACTTTTTGCCAGCTCAACATCATCTGATTTTTTAGATGCGTTGATACGTTTGTAATGGTTATAAACCGCTACGGACAGCGATTTTTTCGCTTGGTCCTGACCGATTACATAATCATCAAGGATTTTCCGGATTTCTTGTGGTTTCGGAACATCTTTAAACTCAACATCTTCTTCCGTTCCAAGTTCCTCTTCTACGATTTCTGTACACAATTCGATACATTCATCACAAATATAGACACCTGGTCCGGCAACCAGTTTACGTACTTGATCTTGTGTCTTACCACAAAAAGAACATTTCAATTGCCCTTTTTCTTCATTAAATTTAAACATTGAATCACCCCTAAGAATGGTTTGGATGAGTTGTTACTTTTAGTTATTTGTCATAGTGTGTATTTTACACATTGAAAGATTTCCAATATGTTTTGAGAGTAACAAATCTGTCTTTGGAATCCATTATTGTTATGTATTTGATTTTATCACGAAGAGCCGTAAAACAAAAATAATAACGCTTTGTTATGTAAAATTCAATTGGTGATATGTATCAGTATAGTCATAAAACAGCAGGACGATTCCTAAATAAAAAATATATTTTCGTCACTCACACACAATGATATTCGAGGCTGAAAAGAGCCATTTTTGTATAAAACAAGGCACGAAAATTCGCGCCTTGTTTTAATATCTTACTTTATATTATGCAACAGTCTTGCTATTCTCTACAAGAAAATCGATTGCTTTACGAACTTTCAAATCACCCTTCAACAAGTCCGGGCCACCTTGCATAGCTAACATTTGCTTCATCTTTTCAACTTCCATTTGGTACATTTCAGCCATCTTCTTGATTTCTTCTTCAACTTCTTCATCAGAAATTTCGATGTTTTCAGCTTCAGCGATCGCTTCAAGAGTCAAGTTTGTACGAACACGCTTTTCCGCGTCTTCTTTCATTTGTTCTTTCAATTGATCTTCAGAAGTTCCTGAGAACTGATAGTACATATCAAGGTTCATACCTTGCATTTGTAGACGTTGGTCGAATTCCTTCATCATACGGTCAAGTTCAGCATTCACCATTGCTTCAGGCACATCGATTTCTGCGTTATCAGACGCTTTTTGAACAAGTTGATCTTTCATTTCATTTTCAGCTTGAGTTGTTTTATCATTTTGAAGACGCTCTTTGATTTGGGTTTTCAACTCATCAAGAGTTTCAACTTCTTCATTAGCATCCTTAGCGAATTCATCGTCAAGCTCAGGAAGTTCCAGCTGCTTGATTTCATGAATTTTCACTTTGAATGTTGCTGCTTTTCCAGCAAGCTCTTCAGCATGGTATTCTTCAGGGAATGTTACTTCAACATCCTTTTCAGCTCCAGCTTCTTCACCTTCCAGTTGCTCTTCGAATCCTGGGATGAATGATCCAGAACCGATTTCAAGGGAATAATTCTCAGCTGTTCCGCCTTCGAATGCCTCACCATCAACATATCCTGCAAAATCGATGACGACAGTATCGCCTTTTTCGACTTTCCCATCTTCTTTAACTGTCAGTTCAGCATTCTTCTTTTGAAGAGCTGTCAATTCTTCTTGTACATCTTCATCTGTCACTTCTGTGTCCTGCTTTTCAACTTCAAGGCCTTTGTACTCGCCAAGTTTAACTTCAGGTTTTACAGTAACAGTCGCTTTGAAAACAAGGTTTTTACCTTTTTCCATTTGCTCGATGTCAACATCAGGTTGGTCAACAGGGTCGATTCCTGTTTCTTCTACTGCTTGGCTGTATGCGCTAGGAAGCAGGATATCTAGAGCGTCCTGATAAAGTGCTTCTACTCCGAAACGCTTTTCAAACATTGAACGTGGTACTTTCCCCTTACGGAAGCCTGGTACGTTCACCTTTTTAACGACTTTTTTGAACGCTTGATCCAATGCTTCATTTACACGTTCAGCATCGACATCAATGGTCAATACACCTTGATTACCTTCTTGCTTTTCCCATTTTGCACTCATGACTATAATTCCCTCCAACATTTATCTTCTTATAACTTCATTAACGTACGAATGAGTTTGCAACCACTACATTATAACACATGAACATTGGTTTTCAACTAGTTCAGCTAGTCATCCTGCAGACCGACTTCTTTCATTGATAGACGTTCGATTTCCAAGATCTTTTCAACAACATCATTAAGTAACTCTTCATCCAATGAAAAGGCAACTTGCAGTTCGTCTCCATCATAATCCATACCATTCAACCTGTGTGCAACCTCAAGAACCGCCACTGCCCATAATTGTTCATTGAGAGGTTCGGGCTGAAACGGATAGATCATGAACAAGTAATGATCCCAAATTTGCACGGCCATTTCTAGCAAAGTCGGGTTCTGTTGCTCAAGTTGATGCTCAATAATCGTCTTTACGAGTCGGTAAAACTGTCCTTCCGGTATATCATGTAGTTGATCAGGACTAACACTCATCGTCTTGCCAAATTTATGTATACGGATTGATTCTGATGCGTCACCATCTTTCAACATCTGTAATACAATGGTCTTCAACGATGGATTGGCATCGGGATATGTAAGAAAATTCTTCAACTCGCGGCGTACAGCCGGTTGATCTGGCTTTTCTATGGATTGGACAGCTTGCCATTGTTTTTTCGAGTCCGAAGACTTTAATTGGTCTGAGAGATGCTCAAGTTCCTGATCGGAAAATTTCGTTTCAAAAACAAAGTCCTCACTCGGTTCTTCCTCTGCCATTTTGCGGCTGAAATATAAGAGTTGGTAGAAATTTTCGGCCATTTGCGGTGGCAAGCTTTGTTCTTGTATGACAGCTTCGAGGATTTCCACTACTTCTTCATAATCACCTAATTGGATGAGGATCGATATGTAAATTTGAAGGACATCATAGTACTCTCCGATGTCTTTTTTAAGAATCTCGTCACATTTTTCCTTTGCTTCCCTTAGGTCACCTAACTCAACCAGGCTCAAGACCACTCCAACGTTGCCTTGTGGGTGATCAGGTTCCATTTCGATCAACTGCCGGAAAAAATTCAGTGATTCTTTGTATTTCTTTTGTTTAAGGGCTGACATTCCCTTATTCACAAGCTTTGCAGTAAGGTTTGGGAAGTAAACGATTTTACTGTCACGCGGCCCTTTATGGTCTTTTTCCAAAACAATCTCCCCGCTTTTTATCAATCGTTTAAAGCAAGTTTAGCAGTTTAACTTCCTAAAAACAAATGTTTACATATTAATTCTATATTACAGCTGTCTTTACTGTTTTATTCAATAGGGTTCCGATTTAGGGGTTTTCATATGTAGCATTTATGGGGCAGTTTAATCCTGCTTTTTTGTGCTCGAAGTATCTTATGAACTGTTCATACAGACATTCAGCACAGTATTTCACGCTAAAGTGGTCATATATATTTCATAGTATAAAAAAACGCTCCCAAGCTTTTATGCAAAGGAAACGTTAGTATGTATTAAGTATGGCGTCCCAGGAGCGATTCGAACGCCCGACCGACAGCTTAGAAGGCTGTTGCTCTATCCTGCTGAGCTACTGGGACATAATATCAAGAAGCCTATTCATTTTTTACAACCATCCTGTCCCTTTCTCTACAAGTTAATTCTTGATGGTGATGCGTCGGGACAACTCGTTGACTATTCACCGTGGTATCGCTCGTTGCTGAGCTACTGGGACATAATTCAAGGTGTAAATGGAGCGGGTGATGGGAATCGAACCCACGACCAGAGCTTGGAAGGCTCTTGTTTTACCACTAAACTACACCCGCATCAATCAGCGACAATAATTAATATATCGAATTCTGACTGAAATGTCAATGGTTTTCTTTATGGTCGTGCGTCCATTTCCACTAAAGTTCATATTCTGTTGATAAATCAGTCAATTCCTCTCCATCATATTCAAAGAATCGTACTCTGATATGACTGTTGTCTTTGCACTCGCAGATTGCATAAGTCCGTTCACGTCGATTTCTTGGTAAGCGAAGACTGCCTGGATTCACAAAAACCATGCCATTTTGCTCGAATGATTCTGGAACATGGGAGTGGCCGAAGAACACTAGATCCGCTCCTTGTTCCTCAGCTTTATAAGCCAAATTCATATAAGACATTTTTACATTGTATAAATGGCCATGGGTAACGAATAACCGAAATCCTTGTTCTTCAATAAGGGTTTCATTGGGAAAATCATCATGCCCTAAATCCATATTCCCCTGGACATTGTTGAAAGGTTTCAGCCTCTCATCGTCTGACGGCAGTTCAGAGTCTCCACAATGAACCATCACATCAACCTGGTTTTTATGCAGGTCGACAACTTCTTTCAGTTCTTTGGTAAGACCATGGCTATCACTTACGAGCAGAACGTTCATGTCAGGTCCTCCTTTTATGATTTCAAAAGATTTCAGACCAAGCGTTTCGTAATTCATGCAGCGCATTTGCACGGTGACTGATTTTGTTCTTTTCCTCAGAGATCATTTCAGCTAATGTCTTTTCTTTTGAAGGAACATAGAAGATTGGATCATAACCGAATCCATTCGTGCCTCTTCTCTCGTTCAGAATAAGCCCTTCACATTTTCCTTCGACACTACTCGTTTCTTTCCCCGGTTGGGCTACTGCTAAAACACATACGAATCGGGCGGTACGTTGTTTTTCCGGTACAGGAACCAATTCGGCGAGTACTTTTTCTATATTAGCCTCATCATTCTTTTCTTCACCTGCATATCGTGCCGAAAAGATTCCGGGCCGTCCGTCGAGTGCGTCAATGACCAACCCGGAGTCATCCGCAATGACTGGCATATGAAGTTTTTTTGCGATTGTTTCTGCTTTGATGCTTGCGTTCTCTTTAAAACTGGACCCCGTCTCCTCTATCTCTTCATGAAAATCCAAATTTCTCAGAGAAATTACACTTATCCCGAACTCTTCGAACATTTTGCGGAATTCCTTGACCTTCCCCTCGTTATGGGAAGCAATGATAATTTTATCCATTTCAATCACCTACTTATCTCCGATCAAAAGATGGGCATCCCCTAATGCATTCTTTTGGTGTACGATGAGTTCTGTAATTCCTTTATCCGCTAACTCAAGCATCGTTTGTAACTGATTATAGGAGAAGGTGGCCTCTTCACCTGTACCTTGGAGCTCTACAAATTCTTTTCCACCAGTCATGATTACATTCATATCCACATGTGCTTTTGAGTCCTCTTCATAGCAGAGGTCCAAAATTTCCCCGGTTTCTGGTACTACCCCAACAGATGTAGCTGCTAAAAATTCTTTTATCGGCATCTTTTTTATGACTTCCTGCTCAATAAGTTTGTTGAACGCCATCGTCATAGCAACAAATGCTCCAGTGATACTTGCTGTACGCGTTCCACCATCGGCTTGGATCACGTCACAATCAATCCAACATGTACGCTCCCCTATTTTTTCAAGGTCAACAACCGATCGTAGTGCACGGCCAATCAATCGTTGAATTTCCATCGTCCGTCCTGAGACTTTCCCTTTACTTGATTCACGGATATTCCGTTGCTCTGTGGCCCGAGGCAACATTGAATATTCTGCTGCAATCCAGCCTTTCCCTTGATTTCTCATAAATGGGGGTACACGATCCTCGATACTCGCTGTACAGATGACCTTCGTATCCCCTACAGAAATCAATACAGAACCTTCTGGGTGTTTAATATAATTCGTTTCGATATGTATTTTCCGTAACTGATCATTCATTCTTCCATCTGTTCTCATTGGTTATTCCTCCTCTTTACATCACACTATCGATTAGTATGACCAAGTCAAACAACAAAGTATGCTTTTGGCCATTTTACACACAAATAAAGAAAACTTGGCAAAACCAAGCCATAGGCTACTTTCTTTAAGTATAAGAAAAAGGCGGCTGAACACCGCCTTTACTCTTTCTATCGTAACATAATTACCTGATCTATTCATTTTAAAATTCTACAGTGTTTACATTGACGGGGCGTGACACAGGTTCTGTCAACAGTTTTCCATCCTCACGAACCACTTCACTTTTGCCATTTACTTTTATTTGTACCTTGTCAACTCCTGTAATTTCGGTCAACGACAATACGAGTGAGTTAAGCGTCGCATCAGATATTGCGGTATTCTTTGCTTCACCTAAAATTGCTTCATTGAAATTGAGTGTTATGACACCATCTTCTTCAACTGGAGCACTGACAAGTTCAACTTCATTCCTCATATCCGTCAACAGCCCGGATTGAAGGGATGGACCGCTTAACAATTCATCCACAGTCGCTTTAACGAGACTTTCATTAGAATTTACCTTTCGTGTTACCGGAACGTAATAGAATTGATCGTCGCCATTTTGACCAATGAAATAAACGGTTACAGTCTCACTACCTGTGACATCGACAACCCCATTAGTTTCGATGTTGATTCCATCTGCACGCGTCATGTTCTCACCGATGGGGGTTTGATTGACCGGCATGACTTTCTGGTCTTCACCATTGATTTTGATTTTTACTGCGTGGACATTATCAAACTGGGTAAGCGTATACGTCAATGATTGTAAGATTTTCATTTCATCTTCTGCTGCGTATTCCTTGAAGTCTTCCGAGAAATCGATTGTTGCAGTCCCCTGATCGATGTTCAACCCTAATACCTCAGTGCCTGCAGGTAAAACAGCTCTCATGCCATTCGGGATGGAGTTGGACGCTTTTCCGTCTTTCACTAAGTATTCCACCACTTGTTTAGCAGGGTCTTCCTCGATCGGCATGTTCATCGTCTGTGGAACGACCAGTCCTTTTTCATCGATCAAGTATACTTGCAATTGATGTGATTCTGTGGCACCTGCTGGCGCATCCTTCCCATCAGCCAATGCATCTGTGTCTTTATCGGCATCCTCTAAAGACTCACCGTCATTCAGATAATTGACCTCCTGGGGCGGATCGATTTCATTATTTGTTTTTTCTGTTAACAAGCCACATCCAGACATTAGCAGCAATAGACCTGTTAAAAGAGAAACAAAGACCATTCTCCTCTGCTTCTTCCTCATTCCATTCCCTCCTACAATGGTTTGTACTACTATATATACGAGCCATCTGTCCAATTAGACCATCGTTCTATAATTTTAGGAAATGAAAGGTAAAGATGCATTAGATAGCTTTTTTAATGAGGAATTAAGGTTAATCCCTGTGCCCGTTAAGGTAAGAACCGAGTGTTGAAATAAGAAAAGTGGCACAGTTATGCTGTGCCACTCTATAATTCGATATGCTCTATGTGTTTTACACTTTGATCAAACCACTCACTGCTCAATCGGTTAAAAATTTGACTCGAACCTGTTGTAAAAAAGCGATGCTCAGGAAGACCGCTGCCTGAGTATAGGCGGTTGCTATAATACAGGATTGTACTCACTTCCCTGGCTGTCTCTGCTCCAGAAGAAATGATCTGAACATTGGTTCCCAGCACTTTTTTTATGATAGGGGCCAGGATCGGATAATGGGTACAACCGAGAATCAAAGTATCAATCGGTAAATCGCTTAAAGGTGCAAGTCTTTCATAAACCACTTGTAAGGTTTCTCGGGTATCGATCATACCACTCTCAACCAATGGCACGAATTCCGGACATGCAAGACTATGCACATTGACCTTACTATCAATGTTTTGCAACGCTTTTACATAAGCTCGACTGTTGATCGTTCCTTCAGTACCGATAACACCTATTTCACGATTCAACGTATTTTTAATAGCTGCTCTCGCTCCAGGATGGATGACCCCGACAACAGGGATCGGCAGTTTATGCTGAGCTTCTTCCAATACAGCCGCTGTTGCGGTATTACAGGCAATCACGAGTAATTTAATATCTCGTTCCAAAAAATAATGAATCATTTTCCACGTATAGGTTCGGACTTCTTCCAAAGGACGAGGGCCATATGGGCACCGTAATGTATCACCAAGATAATAGATCCGTTCTTTGGGCAGCTGCCTCATCACTTCGCGGGCTACAGTCATCCCCCCGACACCAGAATCAATTATTCCTATAGGATTATTCAAATAAACCCCTCTTTTTCTCTGTTAAGTCTAGTTGGTAGTTTGAGAATTCATTTTGTCATATAGGAGATGAAGGCTTTGATGAAGGCTTTCGATTTCGTCATCAGAAAAATGCTCCGTCAAATCTTTAAGATAATTCTGTCTCCGTTTAATGACCTCTTCTATTATTTCGTATCCTTTATCAAGTTTCTGTATGCGGACGACACGACGATCTTTCGGATCACGTATCCTTTTAACTAGCCCGTTATTTTCCATTCGATCAATCAGATCGGTAGTCGTGCTATATGCAAGATACATCTTGTTTGAAAGATCTCCGATTGTCATTTCATTTTGTTCAAATAACCATTGTAATGCTACAAATTGAGGTGGTGTAATAGAGAAATCATTCAATATTTCCCTGCCCTTTTGTTTTATATGTGCTGAAATCATTCTTAGTGCTTTTTCCATATCATTGATTTTCTCTTGTTTTACTTGCTCCAAATACGTAACCTCCTGACACAGACTGTTAGTTCTATTTTGCGTTGTTTAGTGGTTTTTTTCAACAACATTTCCCAATAATCAGAAATATTTTGTTCTTAAAGGTATTTCCAGGGTCTGTTTTTTTGATGGAGTGTCGAATAGAAAGCCCGTAATCAGACTTTTATGGCAAAAATCAAAAATAAAGTATTAAAAAGCCAATCCTAAAAACAAATGACCCAAGAGGTGATCTTATCCTCGCGGGTCATCTAATTGCTGTTATTTCAAGAAATGCTGTTGTACATATTGTTTCACTGATTCGTCTGTATCAAGCTGGAGGACATCATCCATATGAGTGGCGACTTCCTCTTTGCTCAATTTCAGAATCTGACTGCGACCAGGGAGGATAGATGTGGCACTCATGCTGAACTCATCAAGTCCCAAACCAAGCAGGATAGGAATCGCAATTTCATCTCCGGCCATTTCTCCACACATACCGGCCCATTTACCGTTTCTATGCGCAGCATCGATTACATTTTTAACAAGTCTTAAGATTGCTGGATTATACGGTTGATATAAATAAGAAACTTGTTCATTCATTCGGTCAGCCGCTAACGTATATTGGATCAGGTCATTAGTCCCGATACTGAAGAAATCGACTTCTTTGGCGAATACGTCCGCCATGACTGCGGTAGAGGGAATCTCAACCATCATCCCGATTTCGATCGAATCGGAAACTTCAACACCGTCTTGTTCAAGCTTTTCTTTTTCCTCTAGAAGGATTGTCTTCGCCTGACGGAATTCATCAAGTGTCGCAATCATCGGGAACATCACTTTCAAGTTCCCATAAGCACTTGCTCGCAACAATGCTTTCAGTTGTGTTCTAAAAATCGTTTGTTGATCAAGACAGAGTCGGATCGCACGATATCCTAAGAACGGATTTAATTCCTTCGGGAGATTCAGATAAGGTAGTTCCTTATCGCCTCCCACATCCAATGTACGGATGACGACAGGCTTCCCTTCCATTTTAGAAAGAACATCCTTATATGCCTGGAATTGTTCTTCTTCCGTCGGTAATTGATCACGGTTCATGTATAGGAATTCAGTACGGTATAATCCGATTCCTTCTGCTCCATTATTCAATACCCCTGTAAGATCTTTCGGGGTACCGATGTTCGCAGCCAGTTCGACGTGTTGACCATCAGCTGATATGGTCGATTCATTGACCAACTTAGCCCATTCCTTCTTCTGTTCTTCATAACGAGCACGCTTTTGCTCGTACTCAATTTTCTCGTCCTCTGACGGGTCAATGATGACGACTCCATCAATACCATCAATTATGACAGTCGTGCCGTTTTCAACAGATTCTGTGATTTCCTTAGTCCCAACGACAGATGGAATCTCCATGGAGCGGGCCATTATCGCTGAATGGGAAGTTCGTCCTCCAATATCTGTCGCAAAACCTTTGACGTAAGTTCTATTCAATTGAGCTGTATCTGAAGGTGTCAAGTCATCAGCGATGATGATCACTTCTTCAGTAATCATACTCGGTGTGTTGAATTCAACATCCATAAGATGGGCTAATACTCTTTTTCGAACGTCACGGATATCTGCCGCTCTTTCTTTCATATATTCATTGTCCATGTTTTCAAACATGGAAATGAACATACCTGAAACTTCATCTAAAGCACTTTCTGCATTGATTTTTTCGTCATTGATTTTACCAGTTACATTATCGATCAATTCAGGGTCTTGCAGGACAAGAAGATGGGCAGCAAATATTGCTGCCTTGTCTTCTCCCAGTTCTTTTTCAGCATGATCTTTGATGCCTTCAAGTTCTTTTTTGGATTGGTCGATTGCTCCCTTAAACCGCTCAACTTCTGCGGAAGGATTCTCGGTTGTGGTTTTTTCTACTTCCAATGCTGGATTTTCAAGTTTGAATACCTTAGCAACCGCAATGCCTGCAGATGCGCCAATTCCTGTAACGCGTTGGCTCATTACTCAGCTAATCCTTCTTGTTTCAGAACTTCAGTTAAAGCAGAAAGTGCATCATCCGCATCGTTACCGTTTGCTTTGATTGTAATTTCAGAACCTTGTTGAATTCCTAAAGACATAACACCCATGATCGATTTTAAGTTGACTGTTTTTTCTTTGTGCTCAAGTTCAATATCAGAGCTGAATTGTCCTGCCTTATTCACCAATGTTGTCGCAGGTCGTGCGTGTATTCCTGATTCACTTGTTACTGTAAACTTTTTTTCTGCCATGTTTCCTCTTCCTTTCTACTTTTCAATTGAAATGATGTCGTTTTCTTTTAGATCAACTGATCCAGACTTCTCTATCTTTACTTTTTCTCCTTCTTGGAGATTCGTAAACACAATTGGGGTAATGATGGATGAAGCATGCTTTGAAATGTAATCAAGATCAGCTTTCATCAGTGTCTGACCATGTTTGACCTCGTCTCCTTGCTCTACCATTATTTCGAAACCTTCCCCTTTTAAGTTGACGGTATCAATTCCAAAATGTATTAAAATTTCTCGTCCGCCAGCTGTTTCTAATCCAATAGCATGCTTCGTCGGAAATACATTGACCACTTTCCCATCAATTGGTGATACGACTGTTCCATCTTCTGGTTTAATCGCAAAACCATCTCCCATCATCTTTCCTGAGAAGACTTGGTCTGGAACTTCGGTGATTGGAAGGATTTCTCCCTTGATCGGTGATACAATCATTTCCTTCTCCTCCTCTAAATCGCTTTTCAAAGCATCAGGAGTAACATCTTCAATTTGTTCTTGAACTTCTTCATCTGTGTCAGTTTCGACCTTGCGTGGACGTTTACCTTTCATGATATCTTGCATTTGTGATTTGATTGAATCGGACTTCGGACCGAAAATCGCTTGAATATTGTTTCCTACTTCAAGTACTCCTGATGCACCTAATTTCTTCAATCTCGCTTTATCCACTTTCTTAACGTCATTGACAGATACACGAAGTCGAGTGATACAAGCATCTAAGTGTGATATGTTCTCTTGTCCGCCAAGTCCTTCTAAGATGTTATAAGGCAACTCGGAAGTGCTCGATTGAGTCGTGTCTTCATCCTCATCCTCAACATCCTCGCGGCCAGGAGTCATCAGATTGAATTTACGGATCGCAAATCTGAATCCGAAATAATAGATGACTGCGAACACAAGACCGACTGGGATTACAAGCCACCAGTTTGTTTGCGGATTGATGACTCCGAACAGGATGAAGTCGATGAGACCTCCTGAGAAAGTCATTCCGATTTTAACATCTAACAAATGCATTGTCATAAAGGATAGTCCAGCAAAAATCGTATGGATTCCAAATAATACTGGCGCTACGAACAAGAATGAAAACTCGATCGGTTCTGTTATACCCGTCAAGAATGATGTTAAGGCTGCTGAAGCCATTATACCAGCAACAACCTTTTTACGCTCAGCTCGTGCTTCATGATAAATCGCAAGAGCCGCTGCCGGTAACCCGAACATCATGAATGGGAATTTACCTGTCATGAATGTTCCGGCAGTCAAGTTTTGCACACCATCTTTAATTTGTTCGAAGAAGATCCGTTGGTCTCCTCGCACGAGATTACCCGCTTCGTTCGTATATGACCCGAATTCAAACCAGAACGGTGCATAAAAGATATGGTGCAGCCCGAATGGAATCAATGCACGTTCAATGACACCGAAAACAAATGCTGAGAATGTTAGATTTGCATGGACCATATTCTCAGAAAATGCATTCAAGCCATCCTGAACCGGCGGCCAGATGAATGTCAAAATGACACCGAGAACGACTGCACTTGCCGCTGTCGCAATTGGCACGAATCGCTTCCCTGCGAAAAATCCTAAGTAAGATGGTAAATCAATGTTATAAAACTTATTATACATGTAGGCAGCTACGATACCGAGTATGATCCCGCCAAAAACACCTGTTTGTAAAGTAGGGATACCTAATACTAGCGCAAATGCCGGATCGGCGTTTTCACCAGTTACATCAGCAATTTCAAGCCCCTGGATGACGCTCATCGTGGCATTCATGATCAAGAATCCGACAGTGGCAGCAAGTCCTGCTACACCGTCACCGCCCGCTAAACCTATGGCGACACCAACCGCAAAGAGTAATGCGAGGTTATCAAAAATGATCCCTCCGGCTCTTTCCATGACTGCGGCAATCATTTCGATCACGGCATTATCAAGAAAAGGTGCCATTTCCAATAAAGTCGGGTTTTGCAATGCATTACCAAACGCTAGTAAAAGACCTGCTGCTGGTAAAATTGCAACTGGTAGCATCAATGCTTTACCGACTTTTTGTAAAGTACCAAAAGCCTTTTGCATTTTTTCATACCTCCATTGTTATTATTGGTCACAATAGCTTAAGAATACGGTTACAGAATGAAAAAAAGACATGAGTAAAAAAGACCAAAATGCACCTAAGGTATATACTACCCCTATTTTGCGCATTTCAATAATCTTCTTTACTCATGCCTGATCGTATCAGTAACACGTAAAGTGTTTATTCTAATTCTATTGTGGTGAAAGCCTTTGCAAATGCATTGTTAAGTATACCGCTTCTGCATCTGAAACGTTCTTGCCGATCTTATGTTGCATGACTTTCATCAGCTTCCATGCAAGATTGTAGCATATAGGGTACTCTTCTTTCAACACTTTTGCTAGTTTATCCTGGTTACCAACTTGTTCCTCATGCTCGATACGATCGATTCCGTGTCTTAAATGTTGAATGAGCCTTAAATAATCAATACTCGAGCGATCAATTGATATATCCAATTGTTGTTCGATAATATGAATTAACGTGTTGATCAGTTGAGAGTAACTGTTCAACTTAGAAACGGACCGATTAGTGGCTGCACTGTGAAGGTGAAGCGCTATGAAACCAATTTCTCCTTCTGGAAGATGAACTCCTGTTTCTTCTTCTATCAAACTAACCACATCTTTAGCAACCGCGTATTCTTTCGGGTAAAGCAGCTCTGTTTCTTTTGAAAAAGGATTGACGATATCGATTCCTTGTTGGATCCGTTTGATGGCAAAAGCGATGTGATCCGTCAAAGCGATATGGATATGTTCATTGAACTTGACTCCTAATTGATTCTCACTGTAAAAAATCACTTCATTCATGACCAATATGAATGATTCATCGACCTGAGACAGTAATTGCTTATACTGGTGTTGTTCTTCGACATCATTCAAAATGTATAACTTGTCCACACTTGGACCATCAAGAATATCATCCTTTTTTTTAGAAAAACCGATTCCGTTGCCGATCAATACAACTTCTAGATGATTGGAATCACGTGCAATGACAACGTTATTGTTTAAAACTTTTAAAATTGTATACTGCCTATCCATGCACCGCCATCCTCTCATCATTTTACATCATAATCAAACGACAACATCATACCTAAACGCACACGCACCGTCAATAGTTATTATAACAGTCTTACTATTTTGTTCTAGTCCATTTAATGCCAGCTTTTTCTGAAACACAGCTTTAATTTTAAAAAGCAAAGGCTATTTTCGTAAACTTTGTTGCTTTTGCACTTAAAGAAAGTAAAAAATACTTTCTTCAGTATAAGGGCAACTAAGGCTCGACCTACAAAGCCGCCAAGTTTTCTTTAAAAGGCGTTGATTTCCGCTCCAGGATGCTCGCTTTCCGCGGGGCGTGCGGTGAGCCCACTCGTCGCCTTGCGATCCTTTTCAAGGAAGCATTTTGTGCTCCTGCGTCTACAAGAAAGTCCTGTCGAAGCGAGCTTCCTCGTCGCATGCCTTGCGAGGAGATTATTCAGGTAGTAGGAACGCTGATCCCGCAGGACAAGGAAAGCTTCGGCAGCGTTATATCGCACGAAGAAAATGCGATTTTCATTTTCGAGGAGTCTCGCACCTGGCTCTCCAATCAACTTGCACAAGGTGAGTTTTTAAAAATGACTCGATAACAACAATCTTTTAGAAAAGAGCCAAAGCAAAAAAAGAGCGGCTTTCATTTTTGAAAGCCGCAAACCTCTAAATTTCCAACTCGCCAAGCCGCAATAGCTCGACGACAGCCTGGGAGCGCCCCTTGACACCTAGCTTCTGCATCGTATTGGAAATGTGATTCCGAACAGTTTTTTCACTTATAAAAAGTTGTTCAGCAATCTCCCTGGTCGTCTTGTCTTGAACAAGAAGTTCGAATACTTCTCTCTCCCTTTTTGTAAGTAGAGGCTTCGGTCGGTAGTGTTTATCTTTCAATGAATTTCACCCCTCCTTGCATGGGCTAACGAGCTGCGTTTCATGCAGAAAAGATATTTAGTCAACATATCATATGAAGGGATGAAATTGGTCGTGACTTGACATATTCAAAAATAATTGAAAACAGAGGTTTATTTTTGCATATTCTTCATGCGATCAACCATACTAACAGTCCATTTTTCAGGAGCACCTTTATGTTTATCGATATGGACGATACGTCCCCGCCCTACCAAAACAGGGTTTTCTTCTGAATTCTCTGCTAAATAATGCAGATCGATCGAGGTAGTTCCAATATAGGCGATCTTCACAAAGATTTTCAGCGTTTCATCAAAAAGAACTTGTTCCAGGTAATTACATTGAAGATCCGCAACGACCGGGATTGTCTTGCTATCCGGTTTATTCCACTCTTGCATGAATCCAAGTTCCTTGAAAAGCCGGATTCGTGCATCCTCAAAATAAACAAATGGAATTGTATTATTCAAATGGTTGAATGGATCGACTTCAGAAAATCGGACCTCGACTGTCGTATAAAAGTGAAAACCTCTCCTCCAGCTCTCCCAATCCTGAATATAATCTATACCTTTCATATTTCCCTCCTTGCTGATGTATTTAAAGTATCTTGGTAATGCCAAGCCTTAGCGCAGGCTGAGCCTGGTTGCCCTTATATTGAGAGGGTGGGACAAATGAACTTTGTTCAATAGAAATTCCGAACAATTTGTCCGGGTTTTCTTTATTGAGCAATAAATGAAAGTTCCGCTTCGCCAACATCCTTCGCTTTTCGTCTTTCATTCTATCCATTATATTTTATTGTTCGTCTTCTCAGCTGGCAGTTATAGTTTTATCCAATTCTCTTTAAATGAAAAAATGAATACCTATTCATTTTTTCGTGATAAACGAGGACTGACTCTATTAGCCAGTCCTCATATCGTTTATCGTAAACAACGATTATTGTGCATCGGATCCAAAGAAATTTCGGAAAGATTGCAATGATGTATCACGGTTCAATGCGGCAATCGAAGTCGTCAAAGGAATTCCTTTCGGACATGATTGGACACAGTTCTGAGAGTTCCCGCAATTTGCGAGTCCTCCATCGCCCATTAGTGCATTCAGTCGTTCTGCTTTATTCATTTCTCCGGTCGGATGTGCGTTGAACAAACGAACTTGAGAAAGTGCAGCAGGACCGATGAACTCAGATTTATCATTGACATTCGGACATGCTTCTAAACAAACTCCACAGGTCATACATTTTGACAATTCGTATGACCATTGACGCTTGCTTTCCGGCATACGAGGTCCAGGTCCAAGATCGTATGTGCCATCGATCGGGATCCAAGCTTTCACTTTTTTCAACGCATCGAACATGCGGCTGCGGTCGACTTGAAGGTCACGTACTACCGGGAAGGTTGCCATCGGCTCTAGACGGATCGGCTGTTCCAATTGGTCAACCAGTGCCGTACAAGATTGACGCGGTTTTCCGTTGATCACCATAGAACAAGCTCCACATACTTCTTCAAGGCATCCCATTTCCCATGTCACTGGTGTCGTGTTTTCACCTTTACTATTCACAGGATTCCGGCGGATTTCCATTAAAGCCGAAATCACATTCATGTTCGCACGATAAGGGATCTCGAATTTTTCATCATAAGCTGCAGAATCAGGGTTATCCTGACGCTTGATAATAAATTGAATCATTTTTCCTTCAGCCATGATTATTATTTCTCTCCCTTCTTCTTAGAGTAGTCACGCTTACGTGGTTTGATGAGAGAAGTATCAACTTCTTCATATTCGAAGTCTGGACCATTCTTCTCTGGATTAAAGATTGCTTTGGTCGTCTTCAACCATTCTTCATCGTTACGGTCAGGGAAGTCAGGTTTATAATGAGCTCCACGGCTTTCGTTACGGTTCAATGCACCGAGAGTGACAACACGTGCTAATTGTAGCATGTGCCATAATTGACGCGTAAATGAAACACCCTGATTGCTCCACTTCGATGTATCATTGATGTTGATATCCTTGTAACGCTCCATCAACTCGACAATTTTATCGTCTGTTTCTTTCAACTTATCATTGTAACGGACAACGGTCACATTATCTGTCATCCATTCACCGAGCTCTTTATGAAGCTGATAGGCATTTTCCGTACCATCCATTTTCATGATCTGCTCAAGGTGATCGGTTTCTTTCTTAACTTGACGCTCGTAAATTTCCTCAGGTATATCCTCGATTGTCTTTTCAAGACCCATAACATATTCTGCAGCCTTAGGACCTGCAACCATACCACCGAAAATGGAGGATAGAAGCGAGTTAGCTCCTAAGCGGTTTGCACCATGCTGGGAATAATCACATTCACCTGCTGCAAAGAGACCAGGGATATTCGTCATTTGATCGAAATCAACCCACATACCACCCATTGAATAGTGGACCGCCGGGAAGATTTTCATTGGAACTTTGCGAGGGTCGTCACCCATGAACTTCTCATAGATTTCGATGATACCACCAAGTTTAATATCAAGTTCTTTAGGATCCTTGTGTGAAAGATCGAGGTAAACCATGTTCTCACCGTTGATTCCAAGCTTTTGTCGAACACAGACATCAAAGATTTCACGTGTTGCTATATCACGGGGTACCAGGTTCCCATATGCAGGATATTTTTCTTCAAGGAAGTACCAGGGTTTACCGTCTTTATATGTCCATACCCGTCCACCTTCACCACGAGCAGATTCACTCATTAGACGGAGTTTATCGTCTCCCGGAATCGCTGTAGGGTGAATTTGGATGAACTCACCATTGGCATAGTGAACACCTTGTTGATAAAGAGCTGAAGCTGCTGAACCAGTATTGATGACAGAGTTGGTCGACTTACCGAAAATCACACCAGGTCCGCCAGTAGCCATGATGACAGCATCAGCTTTGAAACTTTGGATTTCAGAAGTCTTCAAGTTTTGTGCAACGATTCCACGGCATATATTATCATCATCAAGAACCGCTGATTGGAAATCCCAACCTTCATATTTCGTTACAAGCCCTTGTACTTCGTATCGACGGACCTGCTCATCAAGCGCATATAGTAATTGCTGTCCTGTAGTAGCACCAGCAAATGCTGTACGATGGTGCTGTGTACCGCCGAAACGACGGAAATCCAATAATCCTTCAGGTGTACGGTTGAACATGACACCCATACGATCTAATAGATGGATGATACCAGGTGCGGCATCACACATTGCTTTTACAGGAGGTTGGTTTGCCAGAAAGTCCCCACCATAAACTGTGTCATCAAAATGTTCCCAAGGAGAGTCTCCCTCACCCTTAGTATTTACTGCTCCGTTTATTCCGCCTTGTGCACAAACGGAGTGAGAACGTTTAACAGGCACGAGTGAGAACAAGTCAACGTGTGTCCCTGCTTCAGCGGATTTGATAGCAGCCATCAAGCCGGCTAGTCCTCCACCTACAATTATGATATTACCTTTGCTCATCGTGACTCACTCCTTATAGAATTGGTAGGTTTGATGCAAAAGCAAACCATTCTGGATTTACAAATGCAAAAATGGATCGTATTCCAACGATTGAAACTGCAAAGAAAATTCCGATTGTTACATACGTTGCGATCTTTTGGGAACGTGGCGATTGGACAATTCCCCAGCTTACAAGGAAGGACCATAGTCCATTTGAGAAGTGAAAAATCGTTGAAATTACGCCAACAATATAAAATCCAATCATGAAAGGATTATCGAGAATCTCTTCCATCATTGAAAAGTTGACTTTCGCCCCAAATGCAGCTTGTACACGTGTTTCCCATACGTGCCAAGAAATGAAAATAAGCGTGATAATTCCCGTTACACGCTGCAACAGGAACATCCAGTTACGGAAGTACCCGTAGCGGCTTACGTTGTTACGAGCTTGGAACGTTATGTACAATCCGAAAACAGCATGGAAAATGATCGGTAAAAAGATGATGAAAATTTCAAGGAAATAACGGAATGGAAGTGTCTCCATAAAGTGTGCTGCAGCATCGAATGATTCACGACCTCTTGTCGCGAAGTGGTTTACTGTCAAGTGTTGAATCAGATATAAACCAATTGGTATAACACCAAGTAACGAATGTAGTCTTCTTAAAGCAAAATCTCTAGTGTCAGCCATATCTGTGCCCCCTTCTAAATAAGTGTTGCCGCTGCAAAATCAATACATTTTTGAATACCCGATCATACGTTCAGAAATACTGTTATCCGAAGACAAGCTCCGACAAGAATTGATAACATGTCTATTGTACTCCCATCATATAGGACCGTCAAGAAAACGAATACATCCGATTTTAGAAATATCTAGAAGGTGAAAACCTAATGCTGTTCACTTTGAATGTTCATTCAGAATATAGAAATTCGCTCCTTTTCCGTGGGTTTACGAAAGGCGGAAGCGAGAACAGATGCGCTTTAAAAGGTCACTGGAAAACTGACCAGAAGGCACGAACTAAACATAGTCTCACATTTAAGATGTAAGACAACGTGTTGCCGTTGCAAAAAGTTTAAGTGATCCAAGTTATTTGTCGATGGTCTAGACAGCTTTTATGTCTTAGCCTAATTCCGCTCGTTCATCCTTGAAACAAATTACCCCTACACATTAACGGATACTGGAAGCCTTATTTGACCAAAACAATAGGATAATACTACTCTAACGGACACCAGGACCCTATTCTGCAAATATCATAGAAATTCAGCTGCTTTTTTCACAAATAGCGGTTGTGGTGTCCGTTAAACTTCAGATACACTTCATTTTGATACAAATAACGGCTCTGGTGTCCGTTATCTGAATAACATGCTGCTTGAACTTACCTGCCACGTTTAGTTTTCCCAAAATAGACGACTTCATTATCTAGATCATCCATTATATCAATTTAGCCCATTACCGTGAAAGTTAAAGTCGCCCTTTGTCATTCATCTTAAAGATAGTATAATAAAATAATATGAGTGAAGGAGAGGGGAATACATATGAAAAAAGACAATGATGTCCTTCCAGAACCGACGAACGAAACAGAGGGTTACTTATTCGGGTATGAATTGATGAGGGATGTACTGTTGCCTGAATTATTAGGTAAAGAAGATCATAGTCTACTATACTGGGCTGGGCGGACACTTGCACGCAAATATCCTATGGATACTACTGAGGAACTGATACAATTTTTTGCTGCAGCCAACTTTGGAGAACTTCAATTAAAAGAAGAAACTTCCAAAACGATCACTTTCGAGTTAAGCTCTGATCGGATCTCCGAATTGTTGAGAAAACGAATGCACGAAGGATTCCAACTTGAAGCAGGTTTCTTAGCCGAGCATATCCAACGGCAAAAAGATAGAGTCACTGAATCTTTTGAAGAGATTAAAAGAGGTAAAGAAGACAAAATCATTTTCACTGTACAATGGGATCGTAAAGATGAAATCTCAGACACGAATATGTCTGAAGTTTAGTTGAATAAAAGACGATACATATAAATGAGGCTGTCCTATAAGTGTCTGAGTCTCTCCGTACTTATCGACATTTTGGGAAATAAAATGTTGTATCGGAGTGGCTGACACTTTTTATTTTGGATAGCCTCATCTTTTTGTTTTTTTCCGAATTGCGGATTCTTGTAATCAGTAGAGCAAATTTGTGGCAATAGTTGTTAAAATCACAACATTTACTTACCCCCTCACTCCACCAATAAAATTAATCATCTGTCTTCCTCGATTGCTCAGTAAAATAAGAAACAATCGTTTCGGCCACGGATGCAGGGATTTTCGCTTCTTTCAACTCATCTGCAGAAGCTTGCTTGATCTTTTTAAAGGAACCAAAGTGTTTCAATAAAGCTTTACGTCGCTTTTCTCCGATTCCCGGGATCTTGTCTAAGCTTGACTGAACCATCCCTTTTTCCCGAATTTGGCGATGGAACGTAATTGCAAAGCGGTGGACCTCATCTTGAATCCGTTGCAGCAGATAGAATTCTTGACTGTTTCTAGCAAGTGGAACCACCTGTGGGGGATCACCAATCATCAATTGTGCTGTATTATGCTTATCATCTTTTACAAGTCCACAAACCGGTATTGATAAACCTAATTCATTCTCAAGGACATCGATTGCCGCACTGATCTGACCTTTTCCTCCGTCGATGATTATAAGATCCGGGAGAGGTAAATCTTCCTTTAGAACCCGTGAATATCTTCTTCTTGTTACTTCTTTCATGGATGCATAATCATCTGGACCTTCAACGGTTTTGATTTTATACTTCCGATATTGCTTTTTATTCGGTTTTCCGTCTGTAAAAACAACCATAGCAGAAACAGGATTTGTTCCTTGGATATTGGAGTTATCGAACGCTTCAATCACATGCGGGGTTGCTATTCCTAGATGTTTCCCTAGCTCTTCAACTGCTCTGATCGACCGTTCTTCATCCCTTTCGATCAATTCGAACTTTTCACTCAATGCAATCTGGGCATTTTTCGTTGCAAGATTCACCAGATCCTTCTTTTTACCACGCTGAGGTTGGGAAACCGGAATATCTAAAAGTTCTTCTAATAAATGATGTTCCACATGTTTCGGAACGAAAATCTCTTTCGGGATGATGTGGTTCTTTTGCAAATAAAACTGTCCTACAAAAGATAAAAATTCTTCTTCAGAATCTCCATAAACCGGAAATAGGGAGACGTCACGTTCAATCAACTTCCCCTGACGTACGAAGAATACCTGGATACACATCCAGCCTTTATCAACATGATATCCGAAAACATCCCTGTCCTTTTGATCGGTATGCACCATTTTCTGTTGTTCCATTACCGACTCGATATGCCGTATTTGGTCCCTAAGTTCTTTCGCTCGCTCAAACTCAAGCTTTTCAGCAGCTTCTTCCATCTTTCTTTGGAGATCTCGTTTCACTTCTTTATGCCCACCGTTAAGAAAGCGGTAAATCCCTTCGACCATTTCACGGTTTTGCTTTTCTGTTACATCATACACACACGGGGCAAGACATTGACCCATGTGATAATACAGACAGACACGATCCGGCAGCGTCTTGCATTTTCTCAACGGATAAATCCGATCAAGGAGCTTTTTCGTCTCATTTGCTGCATACGCATTCGGATAGGGGCCGAAATATCTTCCTGTTCCTTTTTTTACTTTTCGAGTTGTGATCAATCTAGGTTGTTTTTCATTGGTCACTTTGATGTATGGGTAGCTCTTATCATCCTTCAACATAACATTGTAGCGCGGGTCATGTTTTTTGATCAGATTCATCTCAAGAACAAGCGCCTCTAAATCGGAGGTAGTGACGATATATTCAAAATCATGGATCTCCAGAACAAGTCGTTGTGTTTTGCCATCATGGGAACCAGAGAAATAAGACCGGACTCGGTTGCGGAGATTCTTTGCTTTTCCTACATATATGATCGTGCCGTTCCGATCCTTCATCAAATAACAACCAGGTTGATCCGGAAGGACTGATAGCTTTTGTTTCAATTTTTGAAGCATATTTCAAACCTCCTTAAGGAGCAACATTTTTTCTTTATGTATAGCAGTTTTATAAAAATTTTGTTCTTCATGGAATGGAGTAATGCCGAAAATTTTTGGCTGTGGCATATACGAGAATCCTAAGGATCGCCAGCGGAAAGGGAGTTAATTCCGTAGAAATCCGCAATATGATAATTATAAATTGATTGTATCATCATCGAACATTTAATGGAAAAAAGTCACTCTCGGAGCGTGAAAAAGAGGCTGACCCGTTAAGGAATCAGCCCCTGTTGATTACAAGTTTTATTGGTGCTTATTGATAAGGTCGACTAGTGCTTCTTTTGGTTGGAAACCGACAACTTGATCGACGACTTCACCATTTTTGAAAAGCATCAATGTCGGGATACTCATTACACCGAACTTTCCTGCCGTTTCCTGGTTTTCATCTACATCAAGTTTAACGATTTTAACACTATCGCTCATTTCACTATCAATCTCTTCCAATACTGGTGCAATCATTTTACAAGGTCCGCACCAAGGTGCCCAAAAGTCAGCTAATACAAGACCTTCACTTGTTTCTGAAGTAAAGTTTTGGTCAGTTGCTTTCACGATTGCCATATTCATGCCTCCTCATCATTTCGCTTACAATGCAAAGTATATCACCTTACAAAAAAACTTCCTAATAATTTGTTTTCACTTGTAGCATACCCGATTTTTCAAAACTCACACACTATTTTCGCTAGCAAATCCAGCCTGTTGGCTAAGGATCTGTTCATGTTTATTGCGATCCGCAAGCCTACTGGCTAAGGGGTAACGTAAGGCTCGGTTTATCCACTGAAAATCAACAAAGTCCTTTTACAAAACATTTGTAAATAGGATTGACTCATCTGGTGCCGCTCCTTCTATCGTATACTAATACAAGTATTGATGTGAGAAGTGAGGACTCCGGATGAGTCATTGTTAAGATTCTTGTATTCTTTTATAATGTAGCCCTTATTACACGAGTACTTTCTTGAATTCTTCTGTCAGTTTTGGCACTACTTCGAAAAGGTCCCCAACAATCCCATAGTCAGCTACATTGAAGATATTCGCTTCTGGATCTTTGTTTATAGCTACGATGATCTTTGAGTTGGACATACCAGCCAAGTGCTGAATCGCTCCGGAAATACCACAAGCGATATAAAGATCCGGTGTAACGACTTTACCAGTCTGGCCAATTTGAAGACCGTAGTCGCAATACTCAGCGTCACATGCACCACGGGATGCACCGACTGCTGCCCCAAGAACTTCTGCAAGTTCTTCCAATGGTCCAAAACCGTCTGCAGATTTCACTCCACGACCACCAGCAACGATGACTTTCGCTTCGGAAAGGTCGACACCATCTGTGGTCTTCTTAACGATTTCTTTGACAATCGTACGTAGATCCTTGATTGTCACATCCACGTTTGTCACGTCTCCTGAGCGGCTTTCATCTTTATCAAGTGCTGCAATATTGTTTGGACGGATTGTGACAAACAATACACCATCCGTGATGATTTTCTTCTCAAACGCTTTTCCAGAGTAGATCGGACGTGTATAAATTAGGTTTCCACCTGTATTTTCGATTCCAGTGATATCTGAAACAAGTCCAGATTCAAGTTTAGCTGCAAGGCGCGGAGATAGATCTTTCCCCATTGCCGTATGACCGAAAACGATTCCTTCAGGGTTCTCCTGCTCAATCACCTGCACAAGTGCTTGAGAGTAACCGTCAGTTGTATATGCTTTCAATTTTTCGTCTTCCACTACCAACACACGGTCTGCACCATAATGGATCAGGCTGTTAGCTAAACCGCTGACTGATTCTCCGCATAGGACGCCGACGATTTCTCCGCCTTCAGAAATCTCTTTCGCTGCTGCGATCGCTTCATATGATACGTTTCTTAGTTCTCCGTCTCTGACTTCTCCTAAAACTAATACTTTTTTAGCCATGGTTCCTCTCCCCTTCTATATCACTTTTGCTTCAGATCGTAACAATGACACAAGCTCTTTCACTTGATCGTCTACTTCCCCTTCAAGGACTTTTCCAGCTTGTTTTTCAGGCGGCAAGTAAACCTCCAGTGTTCTTGTCTTCCCTTCAACATCATCCTCATCTAAATCTAGATCATCCAGCTCAAGCTCTTCAAGAGGCTTTTTCTTTGCTTTCATGATCCCTGGGAGTGATGGATAACGAGGCTCATTCAATCCTTGTTGAGCAGTGACGAGAACTGGCAAAGACGTTTCAATCACTTCTACGTCTCCTTCTACATCACGCTCAATCGTTGCAGTCGTACCATCAACTTCTAGTTTTGTAATCGTCGTGACATGCGGGATATCCAATAACTCCGCCAAACGTGGACCGACTTGTCCAGATGCACCGTCAATCGCGACATTACCACCTAGGATGATATCCACTTCTTTATTTTCGAAATACGCGGCAAGGATTTTTGCAGTTGAATATTGATCCCCATCTTCTACATCTTCATCATCGATCAATACAGCTTTATCAGCACCCATCGCTAGAGCTGTACGGAGTTGTTTATCGCTTTCTTCTTCTCCTACAGTAACGACAGTGACTTCTCCACCATGTTCATCACGCAATTTGATTGCTTCTTCTACGGCATATTCATCATACGGATTAATGATGAATTCAACACCATCTTCACTGATCTTACCGTTTTCAATCGCAATCTTTTCTTCCGTATCGAATGTACGTTTTAAAATCACATAAATGTTCATTTACTTTTCCCCTCCAGTATTAACGGTCTTTAAATTCTGGTTTGCGTTTTTCTATAAAAGCTTGAATACCCTCTTGTCCATCATGAGAAGCAAATGCTTTTCCGAAGAATTCAGTTTCTTTTTTTGCGCCTGCTTCGTATTCACCTTTTCTCGCATAATCTACGAGTTTCAATGCTAAATCCACTACAATAGCGCTTTTCCCTGCAGCTTTTCCAGCTATCTCATAGGCTTTATCCAAGATATCATCATCTGAAACCACGTGATTCGCAAGACCCAATCGATGTGCTTCGGTACCGGAGATCGGTTCGCTTGTCAAAAGCATTTCTGTCGCCTTTGCTGCTCCGACATAATGTGGAAGTCGTTGAGATCCAGCAAATCCTGGCACCAAGCCAAGTTGTAGTTCCGGCAATCCTAATTTTGTATTTTCTGTCACAATACGCATGTGGCATGACATCGCCAGTTCAAGGCCGCCCCCAAGTGCTGCACCGTGTACAGCAGCTATGACAGGTTTCGAAAATTGTTCGATCCGATCAAACACCTGTTGTCCGAAAGCACCGAGTTCAGAGAATCCATCCGCATCTTTAACGGTCGTAAATTCCTTAATATCTGCACCAGCTGAAAAGAATCTTCCTTCCCCGCGGATGACGATCGCTTTCACATCTGTATCCGCTTCCAATTCATCAAAAACGGAATCCAGTTCTTTGATCATCGGAGAACAAAGTGCATTAGCGGGTGCGTGTTGCAATAAAATCGTGCAAATGTGGTCTTCCTTCGAATAGGATAAATACTCCAAAATCTCTCCTCCTCTAACTTGATCTATAACGAAAGCCATTAATCAATAATTCGTGGACTGGTTTTGCAAGCGCTGTCAAATCAAACCGATGATCATTCATTACCCAGCTGGTAGTCGTTTCATCTATGGTACCGAAAATCATCTGCCTGACAATCCGGATATCAAGGTCAGGATGGAAAACCTTCTCCTCGATTCCTTCATAGATGAGTGAATCGACAAGTTCAAGGTACCTTTTGAGTACTTCACCGATTTTAGCCCGAAGCTCTCGATTCGTCTGACGGAGCTCCAACTGGGTGACGATTGCAAGTTCATGGTCCACAGATAGCTGCTTGAAGTGCATTTCAATCAACGTTAACAGCTTATCTTCTACAGAATGCTTTTGTTCAATTTCATCTATTGTCGTATCGATAAAACGCCCCATCTTTTCACGAAACAAAGAGATGAGTAGATCCTCTTTGTTTTTGAAATAAAGATAAATGGTTCCATCGGCCACACCAGCTTCACGTGCGATCTTTGAAATCTGCGATTGGTGATAGCCATGTTTTGCTATGACCGTTACAGCTGCATCAATTATCTTTTCATACTTTGGCCCTTTTCGTTTTACGGTCATATGTTTTACCTCCACATAAAGAAAACGTGGCAAAAGCCGAGCCAAAGGTGACGGCTGAGCCATAGTTGCCCTTATACTTGAAGAACGCAAGATACTTCTTCAAGCGATCAAAAAATGAATGAACATTCACTCGGGTTAATTGTACTGTAGTTGAAGGTAAAAAGTCAATGAATCTTTCGTATTTTTCAGAATTTTACGCATCCATTCTCAAGTATACATTTAAGTGTTGAGAATGGCAAAAATTTTCCGTCGCCGAAGTAAAAAGTTTAAGCTTTTAAGCACGTTTATAGATGATCGAGCTGATTTCCTTAATATTTTCCATCAAAAAAACTGTACAGACCGAAGTATACAATTTCAAACAGTCAAATGGATCATTATCTCTACAACTCAGGACGAAACGCTACAATTTTGAAATTACCTCTACAACTTCAAAATTATCTCCATACATAAAAAAGACCCCACTGGAGTGAGGCCCTTCGACGTATCTTCATGCATTCTGTTTTTGCTTCATTTTTTCTTTTTCTTCTTCCACTAGTACTCTGCGAAGTACTTTCCCAACCATTGTCTTCGGAAGTTCTTTTCTGAATTCGTAAAGGCGCGGTACTTTAAAAGAAGCCAGGTGTTTTCTGCAATGTTCATCCAGTTCTTCCTCGGTACAAGTTGCGTTATCCTTCAAAACCACGAAAGCCTTCACCGTTTCTCCACGGTATGGATCCGGCACCCCTATGACGGTAGTTTCCAATACTTTAGGATGTTCAAAAAGGATCTCTTCAATTTCACGAGGGTAAATATTAAAACCACCTGCGATGATCATATCCTTTTTCCGATCAACGATATAAAAGTATCCGTTCTCATCCATGTACCCCATATCACCAGTCAGAAGCCAGCCTTCATGGAAGGTCGAAGATGTCTCTTCCGGATGGTTCCAGTAGCCTTTCATCACTTGCGGACCTTTGATCATCAGCTCGCCTACTTCATTCACCTCGGCAATCGTACCCGATTCCGCTGACAAAATCGCAGCTTCGGTATTCGGCCACGGTACGCCGATACTACCTTTCATACGTTTGTCATAAAGGAAGTTCGCATGGGTGACCGGTGAAGCTTCTGTTAATCCGTATCCTTCTACAAGATTTCCTCCGGTGAGGGACTCGAACTTCTCTTGAACCTCTACAGGCAGTGGTGCTGATCCACTGATACAACTTGCAATTGAGGACAAATCAAAAGACTTGATATTCGGATCATTCAATAATGCGATGTACATCGTCGGTGCACCCGGAAACATCGTCGGCTTATGCTTTCCAATCGCTTTCAATACTTGTTTCGGATCAAACCTAGGGAGAATGATCATTTCTGACAAGTACATGATCGAAAAGTTCATTACACAAGTCATTCCATAAACATGGAAAAACGGTAGTGCACCAAGAATTTTCTCTTCACCATAGTTAGCCTTATACATCCACGTTCGACATTGTATCGTGTTCGCGACGAGATTGTAATGTGTCAGCATGACACCCTTTGCAGGTCCAGTTGTTCCCCCTGTATACTGCAACAGTGCAAGATCTTCTATCGGATCGATGTTAAGCTCGATCGTTTGTGCTGAGGCTTCATCAAGCAGCTTTTTGAAAGCATGGACTTTATCATTGTATGTTACATTGACAACGATATTGGTCTGCCTCTTTTGCACGAATGGATAGATGAGATTCTTCGGAAACGGAAGGTAATCTTTCACACCTGTCACTATTACATTTGTCAATTCTGTACGGCTTTTGACCGCCTCGACTCTCGGAAACAACAGATCCAAACAGATGATCATTTTAGCTCCAGAGTCGACCAATTGATGTTCCAGTTCCCGCTCCGTATACAGGGGATTCGTCTGCACGACTATTCCGCCTGCCATTAAGATGCCATAATAACTGATGACTGCTTGCGGGCAATTCGGCAGCATGATCGCTACCCTGTCACCTTTCCGTATGCCGAGTGAACGTAATTGGTTTGCCATTTTCAGAGAACTTTCATACACTTCTCCATACATCATCCTTTTGCCTAAAAACTCCAACGCAGGTTTTTCTGGATGCTTGCTTGCGGCATCCTCCAGATAAAATTGCAACGGCTTCTCGTCAATTTCGACTTCATGAGGGATTTCTTCGGGATATTGCTGTAACCATTTTTTCTCCACCTTAATCTCCTCCTTTTATACCGCTCCTTTCCATTAAAAACTCACTCTCTACCACCATTATAATGAAAACGGATTCAATTTTACATATATTTAGAATATTTTTTCACTTAAACAATTTTCCAATTCGTTGATTTACAGCGGTTATCAACCATTCCCCCTGTTTTAAACATATGAAAAATGTCGATGAAAAAGACCTTGCAGGGCATAAATACCCGGGAAGGTCTTCTCAGAAAATATAAATAGTATTTTGTAATGTTTCTTCGTGCGATGTGACGCTGCCGAAGCTTTCCTTGTCCTGCGGGATAAGCGTGACAGGTGAAACCATTCAATGTCGCAAGGGGACGAGTGGGCTCACCGCACGTCAAGAGCAACTACGTTTGCGAAAACAGCTTTAAAATAAGAGGTAAATAACTCCTGCCAGAATAAACAACCCACAACAAACCAGCAGGATCTTCCACAATGTTTCCATATGTTTTCACCTATCCAATTCCACTGCCAATTACAAATGATAACCCAATCGAGATAATCATTGAGATCATACCGACAGCTCTATTATCCTTTTGAATTTCTTCATCAATACGGAAACGGGGCGTCAGAAATTCGAACATGAAATAACCGATCAACATCAATAGGAACCCATACGCGCCCCAGACCATCATATCGATGATCGTATCGTTATGCGCAATCGAGTAACGGAAAATGTTAGCTATTCCGAATATTTTTCCACCAGTCGCCATTGCGACTGAAAGATTCCCTTTACTGATTTCTTCCCAATTTTTATACTTTGTGACAATTTCAAAAACAGCCAAGAAAACAACTAGACTTAAAACGACAACACTATAGTTTGCTACGGTTTCAATGTAAGGATTCGTCAACCAACTGCTCATTTCCGCCCCCGCTTTCTATTTCAAACCAACTATCGTCACACCGCTTCCGCCTTCACCTGCTGAACCAAGCCGAGTTGATTTTACATTTGGATGCTCCTTCAATAAAGATTGGACACCCTTTCGAAGAGCGCCTGTCCCTTTCCCGTGTATGATGGATACTTGTGGATATCCAGCTAATAGGGATTCATCTAAAAATTTATCAACAGCGCGTAAGGCATTTTCATAACGCTCGCCTCTCAAGTCAAGTTCCGGCTTTGTGACAGATGACCCTTCAACTTTAACGAATGGTTTCGGTTCACGTTTCTTTTCGGCCTTGATCGGTTCAAGCTCATTCGCCTTAACCGTCATCTTCATGATTCCGATTTGGACTTGATATTCATTTGAGCCAACTTTTTCTACGATGTGCCCCTTTTGGTTTACAGTCAATACTTTCACTTCTTGTCCTGGTTTCAGGTTTTCTGGTGCTTTGTTCGTTTGTTTCACTTTCTTTTTCAATTTCGAATCAAAATCCGGAGTTGCCTCATCCAGACGTTTTTGCGCTTCAATCAGCTTGTGCTCTTTAACATTCCCATATTCTTTTTGATACGTGCGAAGCTCTTTAAGTATAGCATCGGCTTCTTTTCGTGCCTTTTCAACTGATTGTTGCGCCTCTTTTTCAGCCTTTTCATAGAGCTTTTCTTTAAACTGTTCGAATTCAAGCAATTTTTTCTCTAAATCATGTTTTAATACTTCGGCTTCTTCATGAAGTTCTGTTGCTTCAGATCGTTCACGTTCCGCTTTTTTCTGAGCATCTTCCAACGATGCAATCATAACATCGATCTTGTTGTTATCTGCACTGATATGAGCTCGTGCATTCTCGATGATCTTCTCATTCAATCCGATGCGTTTTGAAATTTCAAAAGCATTACTTCGTCCAGGCACCCCGATCAATAAACGATACGTAGGTCGTAATGTTTCTACATCAAATTCCACACTCGCATTCATGACACCTGTCCGATTGTAGGCGTAAGCCTTCAATTCACTATAGTGGGTCGTCGCTACAACCTTTGCCCCACGTTCATTTACGTAATCGAGAATTGAAATCGCTAGTGCAGCACCCTCTGTTGGATCCGTTCCTGCACCTAATTCATCAAAAAGAACCAACGATTTGAAGTTGACTTTATCCAAAATGTTCACGATGTTGGTCATATGTGAAGAAAACGTACTTAAATTCTGTTCAATGGATTGTTCGTCTCCGATATCGGCATAGATTGTCTCGAACACCGTTACCTCGGACTCCTCTTCGGCAGGGATCTGTAATCCCGACTGAGCCAACAAAGACAATAGACCAATCGTCTTCAGAGTGACCGTTTTCCCTCCCGTATTCGGTCCAGTAATGACAAGGGAATTGTAATCTCCTCCTAACTCGACATTGATCGGTACGACTTCCTCAGCTGGAATCAATGGGTGCCGTGCACGCTTCAAATGGATATATTCTTTGTCATTCAATATCGGTTTTGTCGCTTTGATTGAATGACCGTAACGGGCTTTCGTAAAAATGAAATCAATTTCAGCGAGGACTTTGACATTATGGCTGAGAAAGCTTGAAACTTCAGCCACAAGCTCTGTCAAGGCTTTCAATATCCGTTGGATCTCTTGATTTTCTTTACTTTTAGCCTCTTTCAACTGGTTATTGATCGTCACAACAGCCTGCGGTTCAATGAACAATGTAGCACCCGAGGCTGATTGGTCGTGGACCATTCCGCCGAAAGCAGAACGATACTCCTGTTTAACCGGAATGACATAACGTTCGTTACGTATGGTGACAATAGCATCGGAAAGCATCTTTTGAGATTTTGAGGAGCGTATGATCGCTTCGAGCTTTTCACGTATACGAGACTCATAGCTTCTCAACTGCTGGCGGATCGTTCTCAATGCTGGACTTGCAGAATCCATCACATGACCTTGATCGTCGATACAGTCTTTTATTTTAGTTTCGATTTCCATCAATGGATCGATCTGCTCCACAAGATCTTCGAGGATCGGGAGCTCAATTTCATCTTCAAGCATACTTTCTATAAATCTTTTGAACCTTCTCCCCCCATAAATTGTAGTTGCAATATCAACCAATTCCTCGGGATTGAGGATTCCTCCGATTTCACTTCTTTTGAGAGAGGCTCGTATGTCACGAATCCCTCCTAATGGAACATGTCCTTTCAAGCGAAGGACTTGAACACCTTCATCTGTGCTGCTCTGTTGATGGACAACATTTTCGAAATCCGTCCAAGGAACCAAATCATTGATCTTTTCTTTTCCTAATGAGGAGGAGACGTGCTCGAGTAGCTGTTCTTTGATTTTGTTATATTCTAAAACTCTTAAAATTCGTTCGTTCACTTGTAAGCCCCCTGTTAACATTCACTTACTTATGCCTGTCTAAGAAAGTTTTGAATTCTTCCAAACTGTAAGCGTTCAGGACATTTTCTTTTTTCAACAACGCCTGTTGACCGACACATACCCCGATCTCCATATGATCCAAGGTATCCCTGACGTGGGCATCGGTATTGATTGACAGCTTAACCCCATTCTCCTGAGCTTTTTCAAGCCATCTCGGAGCCAGGTCCAACCTGTTTGGATTCGCATTCAATTCCAGCGCAGTATTTGTTTCAGCAGCCATATGAATCAAACGGTCGAAATCCACAGGATATCCATTTCGCCGTCCAATGATCCTTCCAGTTGGATGTGCAATAAGATCCACATGAGGATTATTGAATGCCGTTTCCAAACGTTTCATAATTTTTTCTTCATTTTGTGAGAAGGATGAATGGATCGACGCAATGACAAAATCCAACTCTGCTAATAGAGAGTCGTCATAATCCAATGATCCATCCGGTAATATATCCATCTCAATGCCGGAAAATATCGTGATATCATCCCATTTCTCATTTACTCTTCGGATTTCTTCTTGTTGTTCTTTGATCCGTTCCGGTGTCAGACCATTAGCGACACGTAAATATTGAGAATGGTCTGTGATGACGATATGGCTGTATCCTCTATGTCTAGCTGCTTCAGCCATCTCTTCAATGGAATTTGCACCATCACTCCACGTCGTATGCATATGGAGATCACTCTTAATATCTTCTAGTTTCAGATAATCGACTTTGTTTTTAAAAAGTTCAAGTTCGTTTTTTCCTTGCCGGACTTGAGGAGGTATGAATTCCAATCCGAAGTGGTTGAAAAATGCTTCTTCGGTTTCAAAAGTCTTGATCTCCCCTGTTTCAGAATCCTCAACACCATATTCACTTATTTTTTCAGAGCGTTCCTTCGCAAGCTGTCTCATCTTTACATTGTGTTCTTTCGAGCCTGTAAAATGATGCAGTGTTGATGCAAATTCTTCAGGTTTTACCAGACGGAAATCGACCGAAATATCATAATCATAGGTGACGACTACTGATACCTTCGTCGTCCCAGAAGCGATGACCTCCGTTACGTTTTCAAGCTTTTCGAGCTGTGGAGCGACTTTCTCAGCAACTTGGGTACCGATGATTAAATCGATATCCTTGATCGTTTCACTATAACGGCGTACACTTCCTGCCCTGGAATAACGCTCAACACCATCCAGCAATTCAAGTTGTTCTTCAATTCGGTCCGCAATCGGCAACATCATCGCGATTGGAAGACGTTCAGGACGCTTGCCGAAGTCTTCGATAGCTGCAAGGATCTTCTCTTCTGTTTTCTTACCGAACCCTTGCATTGATTGTACTTTATTTTGTTCACAAACTTCTTTCAATGATCGGATGTCTGTTACGCCAAGCTCATTATAAAGCTTTGCGATCTTCTTACCACCGAGCCCAGGCAGATGGATCAAACTGAGCAAACCTGCTGGCAAATCTTCTTTCAACTCTTCCAGCAACGAGGACTCTCCGGTTTCTATAATTTCTTCGATAACGGATAATGTCCCTTTCCCGATCCCTTTTATTTTTGATAGGTCGTCCATTTCAGAAATGGTCCTCGAATCACTTTCCAATGCCTGTGCAGCTCTTCGATAAGCCGAAACTTTAAAGCTGTTTTCACCTTTTATCTCAAGGTATAGAGCAATCTGCTCCAAAATCCTAATAATTTGCTTTTTGTTCATCAGATGACCCCCCTCTTTAAGAACTTGTTCAAAAGGTTGTGCATGTAGAAAAAGGGCATGACTTATAAGTGTCAGCCCCTTTGCCAGTTAGATCTTCGTATTGATTTCAGCGATCCACATGCTTTTTATTTTTTCAGAAAATACCGGTGTATGCTCTACCATCGCTTTTGCAATAACAGAATCCCCCATAGCTGACTGAACCGAGGTAAGCGGAACAAGGGCAGCAATGTATAGGAAAAGGAAGATGACCAAATACACCTCTACGAAACCTAACACGCCTCCCAACCAGCCATTGATCGTCCTCAATATAGGAAGGTCCGCCAGGAAGTCCAACATCGAACCTAAAATCTGCAAAAGGATCTTTGTAGCAAAGAACAACATCGCAAACGCAATTGCACGATAATACGCATCCTCTAAAAATCCAGCATTCATGAAAATCGCGAGGCTGCTTTCCTCTGACACAGTTGGATACGGAATCCACAGCCTCAGTTTTGGAGCTAATTCATCGAAATAAAGATAAGCGATGATAAATGCAGCAATGAACCCAGTCAAATGGACAAGCTGCAGGATCAATCCCCTTCTAAGACCGATGAAGAAACCTACCACCAATACCCCTATTAAAATCAAATCAATCATTTGTTATTCCTCTTTCTGTTTCTCTAATTGCCTGACACGTTCTTGTAATTTCAAATAATCACTCGTAATATTGACGGCTGTCAAAACAGCTAGTTGCTTTGCATCAAGATTATTGCTTTGATGTCGAATTTCTCTCATTTTCTTATCGACAATCGATGCTACTCTGTTGACATGTCCTGCATCTTCTTCTCCAACAATGGTGTATTGCTGACCATAAATATGTACAATCGTTCGATTACCGTTAGACACCCAAAAGCCTCCTAACTCGAAAATAACTAATCATTATCTTAACACGAACTACTGAGAATGGGAATAATGAGACTCCACGGTTTGACATATTATTACAAAACGATAATCCTTCCATTTCATTTTACTTAATATGTTAATGCAATTTCAACCTATTTCTATTCGCATGCCTCGACCGCCTCCGTTATAATTGTGTTAGGTCTTATCGTTAAGAGGAAATCAAGTGAACTTTACGATATTATGTCAACATGACTGGTCGCTGGATAGATATACTTCCTGCGAAAACTTACTTTCGCACATTATCCACGCTGAAACCAAGTTGCACTGACCCGTTAACGGACACAGGAGACCTTATTTGGCCAATATAATTGAAATTTACAAACTTAACGGACATCAGGGACCTTATTTCGTAAATATCATAGGAAATCAGATACTTTGTTCACAAATAACAGCTGTGGTGTCCGTTAAAGTTTCAGAAACAGCGGTTTTGTCACAAATAACGGCTCTGATGTCCGATAATTTAAATCATGGATTCATGGTCTCGCTTGGCCCGCTTTTTCCCGTAGGAGTGACGCAAATTCACTTTAATCACACATAGTAAGAAATCAACAGTATTATTTCACAAATCCTATACTAAAAGAACGAAGGTGACTGATGGAATGTCTCATGCCGTATTGAAATTGGATCAAGCACAACTCAATAAAATAAAAAATGAATATCACCCATACATACAATCGAATGTTCCTCAGGGAGGTTTATTTGTCGCAAAAGTGGAAGGTTGTACGATCACTGCTTACAAATCAGGAAAAATCCTATTCCAGGGTCCTGCTGCTGAACAAGAATCCTCGAGGTGGAGTGAAGGAGATACTGTTTTAAAAACAAAAGAGGTAAAGGGCCGGAAGAAGCATGCTTATCTGCCTCCTGAACAAGTGGGATCAATGTCCATGATCGGATCGGATGAAGTGGGCACAGGTGATTTTTTCGGACCAATCACTGTCGTAGCCGCTTTCGTTTCAATAGAACAACTTCCGCTTGTCAAGGAGTTGGGAGTAAAGGATTCAAAACTACTGAAGGATCCGCAAATCATCGAAATCGCAAAGGATCTTATTCAAAGTATCCCATACAGCCTGTTAGTGCTCGACAATCCGAAGTACAATGAACTGCAAAGTAAAGGGATGTCACAGGGTAAAATGAAAGCGAAGCTCCATCAGAAGGCGATCAGCAATGTGCTTCAAAAGGTATCAAATCCAGATAATGTTGATGGTATCTTAATCGATCAATTTTGCGAACCAGAGATTTATTTCAGACACACTAATTCACAACCTGGTAAAAAACCTCCCATCTATTTTGAAACGAAAGCAGAAGCGCTCCACCTCTCTGTAGCTGCAGCCTCAATCATCGCCCGTTATGCTTTTCTCAAAAAGATGGATGATTTATCCGATTCGGTCGGTCTTCCGCTTCCTAAAGGAGCTGGTCCACATGTCGATGAAGCTGCGGCAAAGATCATCTTCAAGCATGGCATAGATGGTTTGAAGAAGGTGAGTAAAGCACATTTCGCCAATACACACAAAGCATTGAAGCTAGCTCAACAAAAGCGTAAGGGATAACATTAAAGACTCACCGAGAAAAATTCGATTTGGAATTTTTCATTCGGTTCACAAAACATCCCTCACTATTCAGTCTTTATTAATACTAATCTCCAAAATGAAATGCTGTGTTCGCAAACTTTGTTCTCTTGAAAGTCGTTACTTTCCGCTCCAGGATGCTCGCTTTCCGCGGGGCGTGCGGTTAGCCCACTCGTCGCCTTGCGACCTCAGGAGTCTCCTTTCCAGGGAGCATTTGTGCTCCTGCGTCTACAAGAAAGTCCTGTCGAAACGAGCTTCCTCGTCGCATGCCTTGCGAGGAGATTATTCAGGTAGTAGGCACGCTGATCCCGCAGGAGTCTCGCACCTTCCTCTCCAATCCACTTGCACAAGAATGACCCAAAAGCGACAAACTTTTAGAAAAGAGATAAATGAAAAGAAGAGTAGACGCCACTCAGGTGTCTACCCTTTTCTCCTATCAGCCTCTCATTGTTGCATTGAATTTATCTTTCACGTAACTGAGGACTTTACTGTGTACGCTTTCAACATCTTCATCTGTCAGAGTTTTTTCAGGATTGTAATAGGTAAGAGAAAATGCAACTGATTTTTTCCCCTCATCCATGTGCTCCCCTTCATAGAGGTCGAAGATGGACACCTCTTTTAATAACTCCCCACCTGCGGCTCTAATACCAGATTGGACATCCCCAGCACGGACATCCTGATCAAGGATCAAAGCGATATCTCGTGAAATCGACGGATAACGTGGTAAAGCTGAATATACTACCGGCTCTACATCCGTTTCAAACACTACATCCAAATCAAGCTCGAATAGATATGTTTCTTTTACATCCCACTCTTTTTGATCAGCAGGATGCAATTGTCCGACAACCCCGATCTGTTTTCCATCAAGCAAGACGATCGCTGTACGACCAGGATGGAATCCATCCCGTTTAGCCTGTTGATATTCAATTCGTTCACTTACACCAAGCTTTTTGAACATACCGTCCAGAACACCTTTGACGACATAAAAATCAACAGGTTTCTTTTCTTGCTGCCAAGGATGCGAATGCCATAAACCGGAGAAAGCGCCAGCAAGCTTCTGATGCTCATTCGGGAGTTTTGTCAAGTTATTCTCATCTGATAAATAGGTTGATCCGACTTCAAAAATGGCCACATCGTTCAACTGACGGTTCTGGTTATATTGCACAACTTCCAATAGTTGCGGCAACATGGTACGACGTAAAACTGCCCGCTCTTCACTCATCGGCATCGATACAGAAATGTAAGCCGGATCCTCTTCTGTAGCCAAACCGTGATAAGCGTTTGCCTTCTCCTTCGTAGTAAGTGAATACGTAAGTGCTTGATAAAGTCCGACGCTTTCCAGGTAACGACGTACTTTACGTCTTTTCGTTTGAGCCGGAGTCAGACCTCCAGTTGTTGTCGCACCTTCAGGGAGTGTTGCAGGGATCTTATCATAGCCATAAATTCGTCCGATTTCCTCAATCAGATCTTCTTCCAACGTGATATCCGGACGTCTGGCTGGTACTTCGACCCTGAACTCATCCCCTTCGTTATCGTATGAAAACGCAAGTCGATCAAAGATCTCATGAATTTCACTTGTTTCTATCGATGTACCTAATACTTTATTTGCCCGTTCACCACGAACAATCACTGTTTCTGGATCGACGAATCTCGGTCCTGCTTCTACAATCCCTTGAAGAACTTCACCACCCGCAAATTCGGCCATCAATTCTGCAGCACGATTGGCTGCTTCATAGACACGGTTGCGGTCAATTCCTTTTTCAAATCGTGTAGATGATTCACTGCGCAGTCCAAGGTCTTTTGAAGATTGACGGACAATAGAAGGGTTGAAGAAAGCAGCTTCCAGTAAAATCGTCGTCGTTTCATCTGAAACCTCTGAATCTGCTCCACCCATCACACCAGCAACAGCGACTGGCTGTTTACCGTTCGTAATGACTAGATGGTGTCCCTCAAGCTTGCGATTTTCATCATCTAATGTCTTGATTTCTTCTCCTGGTGCTGATCGTCGGACAAGCACTTCCTTTGATCCAAAACGGTCATAATCAAATGCATGAAGCGGTTGGCCATATTCAAGCAGGACATAGTTTGTAATATCAACGACGTTATTGATTGGACGGATTCCAGCTGATATCAAACGGTTTTGCATCCATTCAGGTGATGGTCCGACTTTAATATTTCGGATTACTTTTGCCCCATAATATGGATTATCTTCGTAATTTTCAACCTGTACTGAAACATAATCCGATGCCGATTCACTATTTTCATTCAATGTCGGCTTTGGTAATGTCAGTTTTCTTTCAAAGACTGCTGCAGTTTCATATGCAACACCAATCATATTCAAACAATCAGCACGGTTCGGTGTAAGACCTAGTTCTAAAATATGATCGTCTAAATTCAGATAGGAGAGCGCATTCTTTCCGATCTCTGCTTCTTCCTGCATCACATAAATGCCGTCCGCAAATTCTTTAGGTACCATTTTGGCATCGACACCTAGTTCTTCTAATGAACAGATCATACCATTGGAAACTTCACCGCGAAGTTTCGCCTTTTTGATTTTGAAATTACCAGGGAGGACGGCCCCGACTGTTGCAACCGGAACATTTTGTCCAGCAGCTACATTAGGAGCCCCGCAAATGATCTGTACTGGTTCACCTTCCCCAATGTTCACTTGACACACATTCAATTTATCAGCATCAGGATGTTGTTCACACTTTTCAACATGACCGACAACCACACCAGAAATGCCTTGATTCAAAGACTCGACACCTTCCACTTCGATACCGCTTTTCGTTATACGATCAGCAAGCTCATCAGGTTGAATACCGTCGAGATCCACATATTCTTTTAACCAATTATAGGATACTAACATGAATTACACTCCCCATATTTAATGTTTATGAATGATTAAAAATTGATTTAAGCGAAATTTGTGGCACTCTGCGGGAAAAGCGATCAAGGCGAGCCCCGCAGGGACGGAGGAGCGAGGAGGTTTGCGGATCCGCCCGTGTGAGAAATATTTCGCAAAAATCAATAATTATGAATCGAACCTAAATTTCATGCTCGTTTGAATTGTTCCAGGAACCTAAGATCATTCGAATAAAAATGACGGATATCATCAATTCCGTATTTCAGCATCGCTATCCGTTCTGGTCCCATACCGAATGCGAAACCTGTGTACTCTTTTGGATCGAATCTAGCCATTTCAAGTACAGTCGGATGGACCATACCAGAACCTAGAATTTCAATCCATCCGGTTTTTTTACAGATTGAACAGCCTGATCCGTGACATTTAAAACAAGAGACATCGACTTCCACAGACGGTTCAGTGAATGGGAAAAAGCTTGGGCGCAGACGAATTTCACGGTCTTCTCCAAACAATTTCTGCGCAAATAATGTTAATGTCCCTTTCAAATCACTCATCCGGATGTTTTTATCAACTAAAAGTCCTTCTATCTGCATAAATTGGTGGGAGTGTGTCGCATCATCCGTATCACGGCGGTAGACCTTACCAGGACTGATGATTTTGACAGGACCTTTCCCTTTGTGTTTTTCCATAGTCCGCGCTTGAACCGGAGACGTCTGTGTCCGTAGTAACAAGTCTTCCGTGATGAAGAATGAGTCCTGCATATCTCTTGCAGGGTGGTTTTTCGGAAGATTCAAAGCCTCGAAGTTATAATAATCGGTTTCAACCTCAGGTCCCTCAGCGACCGAAAAACCCATTCCGATGAAAAGATCTTCAATTTCTTCGATCACTGCAGTAAGCGGATGTGCATTCCCCTGTCGAACCTGGCGGCCCGGCAATGTTACATCGATTGTCTCTTTACTCAACTGTCTATCCAATTCTTCTCTTTCCAACTTCTCTTGTTTCGCTTCTACTTTAGTCGTGATGGCCTCCCTTACTTCATTAGCCAGCTGTCCCATCTTAGGGCGTTCTTCTGCCGGGAGTTTTCCCATCCCTCTTAAGACTTCAGTAATGGGGCCTTTTTTGCCTAAATACTCAACACGAATATCCTGCAATTCTTTTAAAGAAGATGCTTGTTCAATCTTTTCTACAGCTTCCCCTTGCAGGGTCATCAAACGATCTTGCATAACTGGTTCCTCCTTTATCTTCTTACCTTGATACAAATGTTTATCTACACGATGTAGCAGCAAAACGATAATAAAGAAAATTTAGCGCAGGCAAGCCTTTTACGCCAGCTGAGCCGTTACATTTATATTGAAGAAAGTATTCATACTTCCTTTAAATGCAACAAAAAAACCTTCATCCCAGAAAGGGACGAAGGTATCGCGTTACCACCCTAATTAACAGCCAAAAACTGATAGCTGTTCACTTCATTATGTAACGGTTTCCCGGCACAATCTTAGCTCATCGAAAAATCGATCAGTGTTCGAAAGGCAACTCCGGAGTGAATTCCATCATATCTACCATAAGCACGCTCCCAGTCTCTGGCGTCCTCTCCCTGAATGGCGATCCTTGATGTACTACTTTCCATCATCGTTATTTATCAATGATTTAGTTAACTATACTGTATTATAAGGAATCAAAAACGTTCCTGCAACTATTATCGCCTTATTTATGTTCTTTTAGACCATATAACAATATACCGGCAGCTACTGCGACATTTAACGATTCCGCTTGCCCGTAAATCGGCACATAAAGGTTTTGATGAGACTTGGCTAAAAGGTCTTCATGCACCCCATTCGCCTCATTCCCTAAGAGCAGCGCATATCCGCTCGTATCTTTTATGGAAGTATACGGTACACCACCTTGGAGCGACGTACCGAATACTTTGATTCCGTTCTCTTTCAACCGAATAATCCATTCCGCTATATTTCCTTTTACAACCGGTAAGTGGAATACTGATCCCTGAGTCGATCGAAGTACCTTGCTATTGTAAAGGTCTACCGTTCCGTCACCCAGGATCACACCATTAGCGCCTGCACTGTCAGCTGTTCTTATGATCGTCCCTAAATTACCAGGGTCCTGGATTCCATCAAGCAATATATACGTGCCATCAAAAATGATTTGCATATCGTCATTTGACGCATGGACGATGGCGACTATGCCTTGCGGCGACTCGGTATCAGCCAGTTCTTCAATGACAGATGGAGCAACGATCCACGTTGTCACGTTCCCTGTATGCCAATCTGAAGGGATTCGAAATGATTCTTCAACGATCAAGTCCGTTACTTCCGCATTATGCAGTAATGCTTCTTCAACCAAGTGTGGACCTTCGATGATGAACGCCCCTGCTTTATCTCTGCCCTTTTTTCGTTTTAACTTTTTCCATTCCTTGACTCGTCCGTTTTTAGGCGATGTAATCCGGTTCATCTTTTTCATTCCTTAATTGAAAATAATAATGCTATTATACGTGATATTCATACATAATCCAATTCGAGTGGATAAAAACTATCCACATACAAATGCTATGTACATCATTCCTAAATGAAAATCAGAGGTGAAAAGTATGGATCTTAACTTAAGAAAAGCAGTTTTAGCAAACGTTTCTGGAAATAACCACGATGAATTAGAGAGTACAATCGTGGAAGCGATCAACAGCGGTGAGGAAAAGATGTTACCTGGTCTCGGTGTCCTTTTCGAAGTCATCTGGCAGAACTCAGATGAATCAGAAAAAAAGGAAATCCTCGAAATCCTTGCAGAAGGTCTTCAATAATACGAAGTTCCACAAAAAATAGGACTCCTCATGGGTCCTATTTTTGTTTAGAATTGTACGATCTGCTGGACTGTTTTTTCATCAAGACCTTTTACGAGTTCAACCATAAGCCGTACCGTATGATCATAATCATCCCTGTGGATCATGGATGCATGTGTATGCAGATAACGGGTGGCCATTGTAATAGATATGGCAGGAACCCCGTCATGAGTGATATGGATATTCCCGGCATCTGTTCCTCCGCCAGGTGTTGTATCAATCTGATAAGGGATGTTATTTTTTTCTGCTGTTTCAAGTACAAAGTCCCTTAATCCTTTATGGGAAATGGTTTTAGCATCATAAATAATGATCTGAGGACCTTCACCAAGCTTAGATAAGGCATCACGATCGGTAACCCCTGGGGTGTCCCCTGGAATCCCTGTATCGATTGCGAATGCAATGTCGGGTTTGATCATATTGGCTGTAGTCTTTGCTCCACGTAAACCGACTTCTTCCTGGACAGTACCTACACCATAAACCGTATTCGGGTGTTTGATTTTTTTCAATTGTTTCATCGTTTCAGCTACGATGGCACAACCAATCCGATTATCAAATGCTTTAGCCAGCAACATTTTAGGATTGCTCATAACTGTAAATTCAAAATACGGGATAACGGAATCTCCAGGTCTGACCCCGATTTCCAGGGCGTTCTCTTTATCGGTAGCGCCAATATCAATGTACATATCTTTGATAGGTACCGGCTTTTTCCTGGCTTCAGGGGTGAGAATATGAGGCGGTTTCGATCCAATGACACCGACCACATCACCATTCTTGGTTTTTATCGTCACACGCTGTGCAAGTAAGACTTGCCCCCACCAGCCGCCAACAGTTTGAAAACGCAAAAAGCCTTTATCATCGATGCGTGTGATCATGAAGCCGACTTCATCCAGATGACCTGCCAGCATGATGCTCGGACCATTTTTAGAACCTTGCTTTTTTGCGACCAAACTACCGAGATTATCAAAATAAACCTCATCCGCGTAAGGTTCGATGTATTTTTTCATCACTTCTCTCGGTTCTGATTCATCGCCAGGAATCCCTTTGGCATCCGTCAACTCTTTAAGCATAGTGAGTGTCTCATCTAAATTCTTCATGAAGAACCTCCTGATGTCTAATCGTGGTGTTATCAATACCCCTGATCTTGACGTGTGTGGTTCACCTTGTTCTTTGATAAATAAGCGTCTTGTATCTCTTCAATGGTAAAACCTAAAATTCGTCCGATCATCAGATAGTCTTCCATTAATTGATTGTAATTATTGATGTCTTCACGATTGTTTTTGAATGTGGCAACACTCTCATACACTTTCAAAAAGGCATTGATTGTTTCTCCCTCAAAGTTAGCCGGAATATGTACACGTTCTGGCACCTCGAATGGAAGGATCAATCCGATCGATAGCAAGAAATGAACGCCATCAACGTATTCTTCAAGAATGATATCTTTTGAGGAAGGTGGTTTCGAGCTCCAGAATTTGAAGCATCGGGTTTCATTCGCAAGCTCACCAATTTCCACAAGCAAAGCGAGAATTTTTTTATCCAATAAATCCGTGTTTTCCAATCCCCGTTCTGATTCAATACGGCGATCGAGTTCATTTTGCATCTTATACATTTGCTGTAAATTCAGGTCCATTATGTATCTCCTCTCCTACTGCTCCATCAAGTATACCAAGGATCTACACGGACCTTAAAGGATTCTGTTCATCAAAAAGTGCCGATATCCTCGTATAGAGAATTTCCGGCACTCGTTCGGGAAAAATTCATCTTGCGTCCGCAAAAAAGTCCTGCCATTTGTAAACCCATTCTTTTCGCCGTAAAACGTAGAACAACACAGCGAGAATACAGAGGATGCTGATCATCCAATGAAGCGTCAATTTGTTCAACCAGCTTCCAAACGAGGTATAGACGATTGCTAAAGGGACATTTGTGTATAAGGACAGCTTCGTATAATCTTTAAAATTCCTTGCGATTTCAATGATACATAATGAGATGAGATGAAAATGAAGAAATGGGACCAATCTTAAGATGGTGATTTGTCCGATTGATAATTCAGACCGTTTACCAAACCATCTTTCTTTCATGTGCATGACTTTGCTGAATGATTTCGGTAATGATTTTACAAGTGCATAAAAATAAACGCTCACCAACGTTACACCGATTATGGAGTAAATTGTACCGAACACTACCCCAAAAACAACACCGCCTAAAATACATATGAATCCGACTGGAATGAATAAGAATTGCCGTAAAATATGCAGGAATATAAACAGGATCGGGGCTAATGCACCACTTTTACCGAGCCAATGGATGAGTTCCATCGCATGCTGTTCCATTTACATCCCCCCCCATACTCAATTTATGTGATTGAGAATGTCATTAGACCTTTACCATTCACGGACAAGTAGATGTATAGGGCGATCTGCAGAATAATCAAAACAGGAATTCCAATACGAAAGGACGTGTGTTTCGTCTTATGGCGGAACAATTGCATGCCTGTAAAAATACCGATTGCCCCACCTATGAGGGATACAATCCATAAATGAACCTCAGAAACTCTCCATTTTTGTCTTTTCGCTTTTTGTTTATCGATAAACATGATGATAAGGCCGTAAAAATTGATTATTAGTACTAAATAGATGATCATTGTTTTCGTTTCCTTTTCTTATCATTGGACTTTTTCGTTAGTGGAATCACACTTGCAGGCTGCTTCCGGATCCACTTTACGTATTTGTGTATCTTCTCATTTGTGCGAAGAGATTTTAAATCTGGATAAAAAGTAGCAAGTTCTTCATTTGTGAAAAGAGCGTGAACCTGTTTATGGCATGGGATGCATAGATGGGCTATTTCACCGAATGTACCACCGTATTCCCGGGGCACAAGATGATGCTCCGTCGTAGTAACTTCTTGTCTGCCGCATAATTCACATATTGATGTCATATGCATCCTCCACTCATTCTTTAAGTAACTAATTAAAAGCGTACTTTAGATCCGCATTATTCACGATATCAAGGTAAAACCCGGCTTTGAGTACGTCAAAATCGGTTTTTTTGTGTTTTCATGTACTCAAAACTGGGCTATGAGTACATCAAAATCGGTTTTTCGGGTTTTCATGTACTCAAAACCGTGCTATGAGTACATCAAAATCGGTTTTTCGCGTTTTCATGTACTCAAAACCTCTACTCTCCGTCATATCAAAGAGATTATTTGGTTTGGCTCTTTTCTAAAAGATTGTTGCCTTTGAGTCATTTTAAAAACTCACCTTGTGCAAGTTGATTGGAGAGCAAGGTGCGAGACTCCTCGAAAATGAAAATCGCACTTTCTTCGTGCGATGTTGGTTTTATAAAATACTAATAAAATATAAAAAAGGCTGACTACGAATAGTCAACCCCTGTTATTTAACCTTTTAGGCTATCTTTTGCTTTGTTCGCTAGTTCTGCGAATGCTTTTTCATCAGTTACAGCAAGTTCAGCTAGCATCTTACGGTTAACGTCGATTCCAGCTTGCTTCAATCCGTGCATCATACGACTGTATGAAATTCCATTCATACGAGCTGCTGCGTTGATACGTGTGATCCATAATTTACGGAAATCACGTTTCTTTTGACGACGGTCACGGTACGCATAACGTAGTGATTTGAATACTTGTTGTTGAGCAACTTTAAATAATTTATGTTTCGCACCAAAATAACCTTTAGCAAGTTTTAAGACGCGTTTACGACGACGACGTGTTACATAGCCACCTTTTACTCTTGGCATTGTAATCCCTCCAGTATTTTTCAGTATTTATTATTGTTCAAAAAAGCAGGCGAACAGTGGCTTTTTGAACGGTTTATGACACTTTAGATCATGTCTTTGATACGCTTGTAGTCTCCACTGGACACAAGTGCAGATTTACGTAGCTTACGCTTTTGTTTTTGAGACTTGTTACGGAACATATGGCTAGTAAATGCGTGTGAACGCTTCAATTTGCCACTTCCAGTTTTCTTGAATCGTTTAGCAGTCCCTTTATGAGTTTTCATTTTAGGCATAGTAAAAGTTCCTCCTTTGGTTACTTGTTCGAAGAAATTCCGTTCATATTCGTTGTCCAATATGAAAGTTATTTGCTTTCAATCGGAGCAAGAATCAAGAACATACTTCGGCCTTCCATTTTAGGCTTGGATTCGATCGTACTAAGATCCTCACATTCCTTTGCCATACGCATGAGCACGTCACGTCCTAACTCGGAGTGAGTGATCGCACGTCCTCGGAAACGGATGGACGCTTTGACTTTGTTCCCTTTTTCAAGGAACTTTCTCGCGTTACGAAGCTTTGTGTTGAAATCGTGCTCTTCAATATTCGGGCTAAGACGAACTTCCTTCGTCGTAATTGTCTTTTGATTCTTACGAGCTTCTTTTTCTTTCTTCTGTTGCTCATAGCGATACTTGCCATAGTCCATGATTCTGCACACTGGCGGTTTCGCATTAGGGGCAACAAGAACAAGATCCAGATTTGCATTTGCTGCAATTTCAAGTGCTTCTTGACGAGATTTCACGCCAATTTGATCTCCATTGGCGCCAATTAGGCGAACTTCGCGAGCGCGAATGCCGTCGTTGACCATCATGTCCTTACTAATAATGAGCCACCTCCATCGAATTTTACAACCTAATCTTTTTCTTGTAAGTAAGGCAAATCTATTGTTGATATACTAAAAACAAATAGAAAAAGCGTCGGCGCATACCACACCCACACTGAAAGTTTCCGATATTGATCTTTAATTGATCATCGAAACTGGTTCATTGTACCTGTCAACTGTACATCTGTACGCCGATCAGGTGAGAAGCGGGTGCTTCTGCTTGTTTTACAAGAATATACGATTATATCACATTAGAATCATATCATCGATGTCGCACTGATGTCAAGCCATCTCGAGTGCTTCATTTCAACCTTTATAGCGTACCTGATTTCTCTGCAAAAATCAAGGTTTATTTTTCAAAATGCAACAGCTTCTTATTAATACAATAAGGTTGGATCATAAGATGCCTACCCTTTATTAGTGGACAGGAGAGACCTTATTCACCTAAAACCATTGATAAAAAGTCCATTTTCACACGAATAGCGGAACAGTTGTCCTCTGATTTTTGAAAATGCTGCTTTTTGTCTCAGATAACGGAACAGATGTCCTCTAATTTCGATCGTTCACCATCTGGACAATATGATATTAAAAAAAGCGACCCTGACATCAATTTTCATCGACGTTTCGGGTCAGCTCTTTTCATTATTATTAACTATGCTCAACCTCAGTTTTCAAACTATCTTTGAAGCTTTCTAGTGATACAGTTTCGGAATCCTGTTCACCGTACTTCCGTACGTTGACAGCATTCTTTTCGATCTCCTGGTCACCGACAACGAGCATGTAAGGAACTTTTTGCATTTGCGCCTCACGGATCTTGTAACCGATTTTTTCTTCACGGGAATCGACATCGACACGGATACCATTCGACTTCAGTTCTTCCTGTACTTTATATGCATAATCCATATGGACTGCAGAAACCGGGATTACTTTTGCCTGTACTGGTGCTAGCCAAGTCGGAAGCGCCCCTTTGTATTCTTCGATCAAGAAGGCGACAAAGCGTTCCATAGTCGATACGACTCCTCTGTGGATGACGACCGGACGATGATCCTGCCCATCGCTTCCTTTGTAAGTCAAATCGAAGCGCTCTGGTAAATGGAAGTCAAGCTGTACTGTTGAGAGTGTTTCCTCTTTTCCGAGTGCAGTCTTCACCTGGACATCCAGCTTTGGTCCATAAAATGCTGCTTCACCCTCCGCTTCGACATAATTCAGATCCATATCTTCCATTGTCTCTTTCAATAGTGCCTGGGCTTTCTCCCACATTTCATCATTATCGACATACTTTTCTTTATCAGCTGGATCACGATAAGACAGTCGGAACTTGTAGTCATTGATTCCGAAATCTTTGTATACCTTTTGGACAAGTTGGACGACACGGATAAACTCATCTTTCAACTGATCTGGTCTTACGAAAATATGGGCATCATTCAATGTCATTGAACGTACACGCTGTAACCCTGCGAGTGCCCCTGACATTTCATGGCGGTGCATGGTCCCGAGTTCCGCGATACGGACAGGCAGGTCACGATAACTGTGCATTGCATTTTTGTAAATCATCATATGATGCGGGCAATTCATCGGGCGAAGTACAAGCTGTTCGTTATCCATTTCAATAGGAGGATACATATCTTCTTGATAATGATCCCAGTGACCAGAGGTCTTGTAAAGTTCCACACTACCTAGGTGAGGAGTGTAGACATGGTCATAACCAAGCTTCACTTCAGTATCCACGATATAGCGTTCGATGACTCTTCGAATCGTGGCACCTTTCGGAAGCCAGATCGGCAGTCCCTGACCGACTTTTTGTGAAATCGCAAAAATCTCTAATTCTTTACCTAGTTTACGGTGGTCACGTTCCTTCGCTTCTTCGAGGAAATGCAGATGCTCTTCCAGCTCAGATTTCTTATTGAACGCAGTGCCATAAACTCGTTGGAGCATTTGATTGTCACTGTTACCTCTCCAATAAGCACCAGAGATATTCATCAATTTGAATACCTTCAATTTGCTTGTTTGCGGCACATGGACACCTCGACATAGATCGAAGAATTCTCCTTGATGATAGAAGGTGATTTTTTCACCTTCAGGAATCGCTTCTACCAGCTCAACTTTAAGATCGTCACCAAGATTTTCGTACCTGCTGATCGCCTCTTCACGGCTCACTTCTTCACGAGTGATTTCAAGGTTTTCATCAACGATTTTCTTCATTTCTTTTTCAATCTTAGGGAAGTCTTCTTCAGTCAGCCTGTGCTCCATGTCTATGTCATAATAAAAACCATTTTCGATTGTAGGCCCTACACCAAGCTTGATTTTTTGATCGGAAAAGACACGTTTGATCGCCTGTGCCATAAGATGCGCTGTACTATGACGAATGATTTCAAGACCTTCTTCAGAATCGGGCATGACAATTGTTATTGCTCCATCCTCTTCTATCGGTTGACGTAGATCAAGCAATTGATCATCAAGTACTCCAGCGATGGCTTTCTTTTTTAAACCAGGACTGATCGACGCAGCGATTTCTTCTGTTGTTACGCCTTTATCGAACTCCTTGACTGCTCCATCTGGAAAAGTAATTTTCACCTTTGACATGGTCATTCACACTCCTACTTTAATAAATACAAATATAAGTTAACTAGCCTTGCGCAAACTAGAAACAAATCTTTTTACCGTTAAAAATGGAATTAAAAAAACACCCATCCCTGGAAAAGGGACGAGTGTCTACTCGCGGTTCCACCCTCGTTCCGGCAGTCGTATACCGGCACTTGGAATCATTTAACGGTCATTTACCGTCAACGGTTACTGGAAGTTCTCCGTTGAAGTTCAGAGGTGGTAAGTGCTTTTTACTTGGTGAAGAGATTTCAGCAGATTCTCTTCTCTCTGGAAACCAGTATCAAAAGACTCATATCCTCATCGTTACTTTGGTATTGGTAATTGTTATGTAGTATTATATGCAGTCTACCAAAGAAAATCAAGCCTAAAAATACCAAAATATATATTTTTGTCACTTTACCGCAAATTTACGATTTGGAAGGATACGGACACGCTCTTGAAATACATTTTGAATGGTGCGGTTCATCGAATCATCATCCGAATCCGTATATAAATAAATTTTTTCTGGTGCAATCTCAATCAGCACCTTCAATAAATCAGAAGCGATTGCATCCAGATATGCCTTGGCTTTCCCGTTCACCAGCTGTTCCATATCAGTTTCCGTCAGTTCATAATAATGTTCATTATAAATTCTGAAACGTTCCCCCTCAAACTTCAGATGTACTGTTGAAAACAAAGAAACCCTTGACTTCACGAACTGCCTCAATTGATTGATGAAATCTTGATATTCCTGTTCAAATTTAAATTCATCAATTGCACATTCGATATATTTGGTTAAAAGTTCCCTGTAAGGTTTAAGGCGAAATTGTAAAAATGATTCATAAGAAAAGATCATTTCGGAATCAAAAAAATCCTCTAATGCATTGACGATCATATCTTCTCTCGGTGGGAACCCCTTGATTAATGGGATATTTTCAGTGTTACCTTCGATCAGGGACTGTGTGATGGATAAGATTTGAAGCTGCTCATCCTCATCCGTGAAATGAAATTCCGTTTCCAAAATCCTTAAAATCCAAGCATCTTCTCTAGTACGAATAATATGTTTCGCTAGAAAAAGTAATATGGTAGGTTTCAACATGTCACTAACCGGATCCCTTGGATCTAAATAAATGTCCAACGCATTCTCATCAGTATAGTGAATCTTTATGGGAGTCGACCGGTTGGGTATGTGCTGATTATTAAGTAATTTAGTAATTCTTTTAAACAAATAATGGCCTTCTTTTTCATCCAAGAAATGAATCGTAACCAACCTTAATCCTCCTTGTCCACAATCATTGTTACAATATATGAACGACAAGGGAGATTATTCTAAGGAATGACTTTTAAAATTGTTCTGCGTTCGTTGAAGACTCATGCTGATTCCGCTGGTTTCACATTTATTCAACTGAAAATTAATTATAACGGACATAGGAGAACTTATTTGTCCAAAACATTATGATTTTACAAAACTATCGGACATGAGAGACCTTATTTCGTAATTACCGTGGAAAATCAGTTGCTTTGTTCACAAATAGCGTCTCTGGTGTCCGTTAAAATTTGCATCAAAAAAGGAGACTGTCCAGATAAGTCAGCGTCAGTCCGAATTTGACAACATATTGTGGTGTTGATACGAGATGTTGTTAACGCGTCTGATACTTTACTTTTAAGACAGTCCCCTCAAACTATTTGTTTGTTCTTCTGTTTTCACCGCCGAGTGAGATCGGGGTGGTAAAGTGCTTGATCCGTTCCATGATCCGTTTCGCCTTTAATTGTTCAATCCCACCTTTTTGAGAATAGGAAAGATGCTCCTCAAGCTCTTCGTAATCGTAATTGGAGGTATAGCAAGTCGGCAGCTTTTCCATCATACGGTATTGGAGAATTGAACCCAATACTTCATCCCGGATCCAACTAGACATGGTTTCAGCACCGATATCATCAAGAACCAATACAGGTGCCTTTTTGATCACATCCAACTTTTCATCGACTGTTTGGTCGCCAATTGACGTTTTCATTTCCCTGAAAAAGTCAGGCGTATATACAAGAATCGTCTGGATGTTCCTCTTCGCAAGTGAGTTTGCAATTGCTCCCATGAGAAAGGTCTTCCCAACTCCGAATTGTCCATTGACATAGAGACCTTGGGATGAACCTTCTGGACTGGAGACAGCTTTTACAAACTCGGCTGCCTTCAGGGTCGCTTGATACCTCTCTGTGTCTTTCTTATCAAATTGCTCAAATGTTGCTGAGAGAATATCTTTCGGAATGAAATAGCTTTTTATCAACGATTGGAGATTTTCCAATTCATCCTGAGCAATTTTATTATGGCATCGGTTATACGTTACATCGATGATTTGACCGTTGATGAAAAGCTGGGGTTCATACCCTTTAAGCATATTTTGACAACGCTCTAAGTCAAGACAACCCTCACAATTTTTAGATCCTTCTACAAACTCCAATAATCTTGGAAGGCTCCTATCGATCATTTGATTCGTAATTTCCGGATGAGTCTGATGAAAGGCTTTCCAGTCGGGGTGCGCTAGTACCTTTTTCTTCACTTCAATCAATTCTTTTTCTACTTTCGGACGATCAGCAAAGCCTTTCATCGATTCTGATATTGATTTCACACTTTACACCCCCTATAGTCCTTTCAAATATTCTTCAAGCCATTTTTCATCTGTTTCTGAAACCGGTTGATTTTCTTTATCTGTTTTAGGTGAAGCCATCCACTTTGGAAGCTTGTCTTTTCTGACATTCTTTTGTTGGACTGGTCTTCCTGTCTTTGATTTCTGTTGTTTAAAGGATTGATAACTTTTATGTTCAGCTTTGGCAAGTTCCATCGCTTCTCTTACAGAAGAAATTTTCTTGCGCTTCCACTGACTTGCAATTTTTTCGACATGAGCGTGGATCAATTTCATATCATTCGTATTCAACACATAATCGATCAGGACATTTATGACACCTGCTGAAAGCTTCTGGTCGAACATGATTGAGTCGATCAACTTAAGATCGGCACTAGCAGCACGCCCCCCCTCGCTGTATTTTTCAAGCAATGCACGAGGGGATATCGTTTCAAACGTCTTAATCATCATTTCCTGGGGTGATAACTCTTCTTCATTTTTATCGACCGAAATTTCCTTTTGCCTGCGTTCACTAAGGCGTGGTAATTGACCCGGTTTTTCAATCTTATACCAGCGTTGCACCTCTTGCCTTAACGAGTACGGGGTAAGCTGTTCGTCCCTGAAGTAAGCTTGTTGTACGATACTGCTCATTTCCAACGGAGAAATTTGATAAATGAACGCAAGACGATGAATGGATTCCCGAATGCTTTCCGTTAACACCTCTGATGGTATGATAAAGCTGCTCAAGTCCCGTACAAGCGTATTGAAATCGAAGTCATCCTCTGAAAAGGCAGGAGCATTCCCTTCCATATCCTTCGCACGGTCATTTCTGGAAATGGACTGGTGGATCTCCGAGTCGGTCGCCGCTCTGATTTCGGATTCATGTAAAGAGGAAAATACATCGTTGAAACTGGCTGTAACCTCCTCGTATTCATCATGAGTTTCATTTGTGAGAATAAAACGGTTCCTGACATCAAGATACCTTTGTTTTCCCAAACGTCCATATAAATAGACACTCAAAACATCGTCCTGGAAAAACTGCTCCGGTTTTAATATCGGCTGTAATTCATAGATGAAAATGCGGTCATCTTCAATTCTTTTCCGATAGGTCTTCAATAATCCGATCGCCTCTAGCTTTTTCCGCTCTTCAAAGATCTGCTGCATATTCAATTGTGTCTGGTTCATCAATGTATGGTGTGAAGATGCTCCATTTAGGTTTTCGCTAAAGAGAGTCATATATAGACTATATGCTCTGGCACCTACCAATGGTTGATACAACAGTGTCACCATCTTCAATTCTTCAGCTTGTATCCGTCCACTGCTATACACTTGAAAGCGATCGACAGGAAGTAATTCTTTCCAATGATTTTCCATCTACTTCACCTTTTATCATTCATAATTGGTAAGTGAAAAAAGAGCTTATGTATATGTAAGCTCTTTACTCGTTCTCTCGTTTTATTAAATCTTTAAGTTCATCGATAAAGACATTGATGTCCTTGAATTGCCTATAAACGGATGCGAATCTTACATATGCTACTTCGTCAATCTTCGCCAGGTGGTCCATCACCCGTTCACCAATTTCTTTACTTTGGATTTCTGAAGAGCCATCATTGCGCAAATCTTTTTCAACCGTATTCACGACTTCTTCAAGAACCTCAAGTGGTACCGGCCGCTTTTCGCAAGCCTTGATCAATCCACGTAAAAGCTTGTCCCGGTTGAATTCTTCCCTTGTGCCTTCTTTTTTCACAACAACAAGAGGAATTTCTTCCACTGTTTCAAATGTGGTGAACCTGTAATTGCATTTTTCGCATTCTCTCCGTCTGCGAATCGAACGTCCGCCATGGACCGGGCGCGAATCTAACACCCTGGTACCGTTATGTTGACAATGTGGACAACGCATTTAACCAACCCCATATCGATAAACTTCGCTTTATATAATGTCATATTTAGTCGAATTGTAATATTATCCTTAACTATAATGATAGTGGAAAGGTCATCCCATGACAAGAAGTTTTCATATGATCAAATGTGACCTTGGATTATTCACCATTAAAAAAATAGCAAAGCCAAACCTTTGACGTAGACCGAGTTTTAGTTGCGTTCATATTGAAAAAAGGATTTATGCTTTCTTAAAATGTAAAAAAGGTGTGCATCTGCACACCTTGATAGTCATTGTCAATATTAATATGCTGAGACCTTTTTCTGGCCGACTTTAACTGGACCCATACCTCTTGGAAGTTCTACATTTTCTTTAGATGAAGCTCCAAGTGCTTCTGCGATATAATCTGCAGCGACGTTAGGATCAAGATCACCACACGTATAAACATCAATACTTGCATAACCATGCTCTGGAAAACTGTGAATTGTTAGATGTGATTCAGATATGATCACAACTCCACTTACTCCATGAGGTGCGAATTTGTGAAAGGCTACTTCTCTCACCTCTGCACCAGATTTCAGTGCAGCTTCTACAAATAGTTGTTCAATATAAGGCATATTGTTCAACTTCTCTGCATCACAACCCCATAATTCAGCAATCACATGACGTCCCATTGTATCCATTTGCATAGTCCCCCTTCAATAATAATCATGCCTTCAAAAGCATGCGGAAATGGAGGTTTACCACGGGGGAAAGTTAGTCCAAAGAGGTCCTAACCCTTTAAGTAGTATCCAGTTCCTAAATTGCTTATAACTTGAAGTTCACGATGAACAGTATACTGCTTTTCTCTATTTTTTGCAAGAGAATTTTTTCTCCCAGTCTGATTACTGATTTCAGCACCTATACATACTCCTTCAAACCTGTACAAAAAAGGATTGGCTTGATTTTTTCCTGAATGCTAGATCTTCTCATTTACGCACCATCGCACCATAAGTGCCCACTTCTAATTGCGGACAACTGCATGGCTGAAATAAAAATCCGTGATCCATGGTGAACGTGAAGCCAACACATCCTGTGCAAGTGAGGAGGCTTACGGATGTGGGGAATGCAGGTAAGTAATGTCCAGCTCAGCGACCAGTCACTTGTGTATCACTTCAAACATCCTGCAGCGGTATAGCCTCCTCTTCAGTTTTCCTGGTCGTTTGCCCGTGGAGTGGGAGTGAATTTCACTTATACCTAAAACAATCTTAATAATGAAATTAAAAAAAGGATTGGCCATTAGAAGCCAATCCCCTATTTCACATGTTATTTACGCAGTTCCTGACAATCGCTTGTCAGTTAAGGCATCAAGTGTTTCTCCGACTTTTTCTGCAAGATCTACAACTCGGCAAGAATATCCCCACTCATTGTCATACCACGCAAGAACTTTCACTTTACGGTCTTCGATGACCATTGTGGACATCCCATCAATGATTGAAGAATTTTCATTTCCATTGAAATCAATCGATACAAGTGGATCTTTCGTATATCCTAAAATTCCACTTAACTTTCCTTTCGATGCCGTTTCGAGTGCTGCATTGACTTTTTCAACTGTTACATCACGCTTTACATCGACAACAAGATCGACGAGGGATACGTTCGGTGTCGGAACTCGCAGTGCCATACCGTGAAGCTTTCCTTCCAATTGAGGCATGACTTTTGCAATCGCTTTAGCTGCGCCAGTGGAAGTCGGGATGATCGATTGTCCACAAGCACGCGCACGTCTCAAGTCCTTATGGGGGTTATCGATATTTTTCTGATCATTTGTATATGCATGGACAGTCGTCATTACACCATTTTCAATTCCAAATTGCTCATCAAGAACTTTAACGACCGGTGCAAGACAGTTTGTCGTACAAGAAGCATTCGATAAAACATGGTGCTCTTCCGGAATGTAAGCGTCATCATTTACACCCATGACAATCGTCAAGTCTTCATCTTTACCAGGAGCTGTTATGATGACTTTCTTTGCTCCCGCTTCTAAATGATACCCAGCAGTTTCCTTGGATTTGAACTTTCCAGTCGCTTCAATAACGATATCAACGTTCAGTTGAGCCCAAGGCAATTGCTTCGGATCTCTGTTGCTTAATAATTTGATTTCTTTTCCATCTACAATCAAAGAATTTTCCTTAGCTTCAACCTCAAGGTCGTAAGTACCATGAATGCTATCGTACTTGATAAGGTGAGCCAGTGTCTCAGAAGGATAACTTGCATTTATCGCTACAACATCTAATTGTTGGTTTTTCATCGCTTTACGGAATACCATTCGTCCAATTCGACCAAATCCATTAATGGCTACTCTAGCTTTCATGTTGAATCCCTCCACTATCTATAAAGTGCTATACTTTTTTCTGAAAATCTAAAATTAGTATAACATATTATATGTAAAAGGGAACACTAAATTTATTAATAATAGAAAAAACAGGCCTATGCCCGGCCTCTAAAGTTCAAAATTTCGACATATACTTGAAGAATAGCGAATGAGAATCCTACTTCCCTTAGAGTATATCCCATTTAGTAAATATATGTATCAATTGCTGACGGCTCTCTTCAAACGTCCCATTATTATCAATGACATCGTCTGCCCATTTTTTCTTATCGTCCAATGGGATTTGTGAACGGATGCGTGATAAGGACTCTTCAGCGGACGAATGATCCCGGTCCATCAATCTTCTTAATTGGGTTTCCTTATCCACATACACTAGCAATGTACGATCAACCATATGAGTCAGTTTGCTTTCAAACAGCAATGGGATATCCATGACGACATCTTCATGCTCTTCCAAAAGCTCTTCCCTGTGTCCAATCATCCGTTTACGTACAGCTGGATGCACAATGCTGTTCAGCTTCAAACGTTTCTCTTCATCATTGAAAATGATTGAACCTAATTTTTTCCGGTGCAAATTACCGTCTTTTTCAAGAATTTCTGTACCAAAAAATTCAACGATTTGCTTGTATGCTGGCTCGCCCGGCAGCACAACTTCCCGGGCGATCTTATCAGCATCTATGACAGGAATATTCATCTCCTGGATCATTTCAGAAATGGTACTTTTCCCACTTGCGATTCCACCTGTCAAACCAACAATCAATTCTAACACCTCACAGTTTGAAAATACCTAACACGATCAGCATGAGTCCAGGAAAAAAGCTGATTAACCGCATTTTCGGTAACGCAGATAGCACTCTTCCAAGCTTCATACCAGTGACAAGGAACAACACGCTCATCGTTGATACAAAAACAGCCGTCATCAAATGCGGAAATCCGAGTAAGGAAGCACCTAGACCAGCAGCAAAAGAATCCAGGGACAGTGCCAATCCAAGCAATAATGCTTCAAGGCCTGCAATTGTTCCGGAACGGTCGATATCTGCAGCTGCAGGTGTCCGGAGGATTTGAATGACGATCCCTAACGAACGGATTTCCATGTTCCAAATGTATTCTGATTCATTCTTTTTAAACGCTTCTTCCTCTGGTTCAGCACTACTTTTGAAAAATTGCCATAACACATACATGCCTAAACCGATGAGCAAGATTCCACCCAACTTGCCTGCAAAAGCAGGAGAAACGAATGTACTGATGATCGTTCCAACATTCATTGCGGCAAGTAACATCAGAGCAGAACAGAGTGCAATCAGAATGATAGAGAAATACGTAATTTTCATGCGTCGTACACCGTATGTTACACCAACACCGAAGCTGTCCATACTTACAGCTATCGTCAGAGTCAATAGGGCTATCCATCCTGTCACTTCCATACATCCTCCTTGCTTCAGCGCTAGGATAGTATATGGAAGGTGCCCATCCGATGTACGGCATTTTCATGAAATTACCCCAATTACTTTTGGCAGCTCGGGCAAATATGTGTGCCTCTTCCGCCTACCACAATCCGAATGATTTCTGTTCCACAGTTCAAACAAGGTTCTCCTTTCCGGGCATAAACCGATAACCTTTGCTGGAACATCCCCATATCCCCCTGGGAATTGACATAGGATCGGATCGTGCTGCCTCCTTGCTCGACCGCTTCCATCAACGTTTCGACAATTGCTTGATGCAACTTTTCCACTCGCTTTTTCGATAAGGATCTGGCTTCTGCTTCAGGGCTGATTCCAACCTTGAAGAGCGCTTCATCTACATAGATGTTTCCAAGACCGACCAATATAGTCTGATCTAATAATACGGGTTTGATTTTCCGGGTCGTTTTCTGGAGCTTATTCCAGAGTTCAATTGGTTCGAAGGTGGGATCGAAAGGTTCAGGACCTAATTGAGATAATGGTAAATGATCCTCTTCCTCTCCAAGCGGATAAACATGCATGGTCCCAAACTTACGGACATCACGGTACCGAAGTTCTGATTCGTCCGTGAATGAAAAGATCACATGCGTATGCTTATCTGCTTCTTCCTCATTTTCTACATAAACATAACGACCTTCCATCCTCAAATGAGAAACCAGAACAACATCGTCGAGGATTATTTTCAAGAATTTCCCTCTTCTCCCTATTGAACGGATCGTCTGACCCACCAACAAGGATTTGAATTCGACTAAATCATCTGGATGTTTGATGATTTTTGCCCACGTTACAGTGATATCTTCTATTGTTTTTCCTAGTACGAGATTTTCCAATGTTCGTCGAACGGTTTCTACTTCTGGTAATTCAGGCATTTCTGATCTCCCTACCTAAAAATCATAATGGTACCCGGCTTTGCATTCAGAAGACCGGGTACCTGGATGATATTATTTTGCGTCGTACCATGTATTTCCGTATGAGTAATCTACTTTCAATGGAACATCCAATTGAACAGCATGCTCCATGACATCCGGTACGATCTTTTCAAGCTTTTCGATTTCGTCTTTTGGTGCTTCAAAAATCAATTCATCGTGAACTTGCAAAAGCATTCTGGTTTTAAGCTTTTCTCTTTTCAGGCGTTTCGCCATCTCTACCATCGCCTTCTTGATGATATCGGCAGCTGATCCTTGTATTGGTGTATTCATTGCTGTTCGTTCAGCAAAACTCCTCAAATTGAAGTTACGGCTTGTGATCTCAGGGAGATATCTCCTGCGATTCAACATCGTCGTTACATATCCATCTTGTTTGGCTTGTTGTTTGATATCATCCATATATTGTTTGACACCTGGGAAACTTTCCAGGTAACGTTCGATGAATTGTCCCGCTTCCTTACGTGTTATGTCAAGGCTTTGTGACAGTCCATAATCACTGATACCATAGACGATTCCGAAGTTGACCGCTTTCGCTTGTCTCCGCATATCAGCAGTCACTTCATCTTTTCCAACATGGAAGACATCCATTGCTGTTTTCGTATGGATATCCAGCTCATTATTAAATGCATCTATCAATTTATCATCCTGTGCGATATGGGCAAGAACACGTAGTTCAATTTGGGAGTAGTCCGCAGCGAAAACAACCCAATCTTTTTCCGATGGTATGAAAGCCTGGCGGATTTTTCTGCCTGCTTCCAGACGAATCGGAATGTTTTGCAGGTTCGGATCGATCGAACTCAATCGTCCGGTCTGCGCGAGTGCTTGATTGAAACGGGTATGGATTTTCTCCGTATCACGATTCACCACTTTCAACAACCCATCTACATATGTGGACTTAAGCTTACCAAGCTGACGGTAGTAAAGGATTTCTTCGACGATTTCGTGCTTATCCTTCAGTTTTTCCAGAACATCAGCTGACGTTGAATAACCTGTCTTCGTCTTCTTGATGACCGGTAGCTGCATTTTTTCAAATAGGATTTCACCAAGCTGTTTCGGTGAATTGATATTGAATTCCGTTCCTGCCAATTCGAAAATTTTCCCTTCTATCTTTTCCAATTGGTCGTTCAGCTCAACCCCCATCTCTTCCAATCGGTTCACATCGACCTGGACGCCTTGCTGTTCCATCTCGCCGAGCACTATGGAGAGAGGCATTTCTAAATCGTAAAAGAGCTGATCTTGTTCATTTTTCTTAAGACTTTCTTTGAGATGAGGAACAACTTCACGGAGCATATTCGCTTTACGTACAATATGTTCACTTAAAGCCTCTTGGTCTGGAACTTTTTGCTTTGCACCTTTACCGTAGACGGTTTCATTGCTTGATACCCCCTTAAAACCAAGCCTGTTTGAAATCGAGGCGATATCATGAGAAGAGTCGGATGGGTTCAATAGGTAAGATGCAATTAGAGCATCGAATTTGATACCTTTTAAACGGATGCCTTTCCAAGCAAGTGATACAATAGCTTGCTTTGCATCAGCTGCATACTTTTCTACTTTTTCATCCTCAAGCCACTCGATCAGACAGTCTGATTTCAATGCTACATCTGTCGGAATGAAGTACTTCCCTTCATCACTGACAATTCCGATACCTAAAATATCAGAATTGTGATAGTTTTCGGCTAAGCACTCGATGACGATTGCAGCATCTTGGCCGAAGTCGGTTTCCTTAACCTCTTCTAAAATTTCGTAGTTGATTTCTTCAGTCGGCTTATCCGCTTCTTCAGCAGCACCGCTGTCCACTCTGTCTAATAGTGAGTTGAATCCAAGCTCCTTAAAGAGTTTGATGACTTTTTCAGAGATTTCATTTTCGTACTCACAACCGTCGAGTTTGATTTCAATCGGTGCTTCCACTTCAATCGTTGCAAGTTTTTTACTCATTTCAGCTTGTTCTTTATTATCTTCAAGTTTTTCCTTCAGTTTTTTCCCTGAAATTTGATCGATTGAGTCGAGCACTTTCTCAATCGTTCCAAATTCCTTCAAGAGCTTGATTGCTGTCTTTTCACCGACACCTGGCACCCCTGGGATGTTGTCCGAACTGTCTCCCATAAGTCCTTTCATGTCAATGATTTGATCAGGTGTCAATCCGTAACGTTCCTCAACGAGCTTCAAGTCGTATGTATCCACATCTGAAATGCCCTTTTTAGTGAGTGCGACATGCACATGATCGTCAACCAATTGAAGCAAATCCTTGTCTCCGGTGATGACTTTGACATCCCATTCCTTCGACTCTGCCTGCTTCGATAAAGTACCGATGATATCATCCGCCTCGTACTGCTCCAGTTCATATCGTTTGATACCGAAAGCATCCAGCAATTCACGGATCAATGGCAATTGTTCAGATAGTTCTGGTGGTGTCTTTTGCCGGCCACCTTTATATTCATCAAAGGTTTTGTGACGGAATGTCGTCTTCCCTGCATCAAATGCAACAAGCATATGACTTGGCGTTTCCTCTTCCAGCACTTTTAATAACATTGTTGTGAAGCCGTACACTGCATTCGTGTATACACCTTTATCATTGTTTAAAAGGGGCAATGCAAAGAATGCACGGTATGCAATACTATTCCCATCTACTAAAACGAGTTTCTTTTTGCTCATTCGATTTCCTCCTCGTTCAACACTAGCTACATTTTATCATGTTTGGATTTAGAAGGGAAAAAGGGAGGGTGTATAGTTTTTAAAATGACTCAATAGCAACCATCTTTTAGAAAAGGGCCTATTGAGGGTTCATTGTGCAACTTTGGAGTGAAGTCGTGCAATATTTAAGAGGCTGGTACGAAACGATAACTACCAACAGAAAAGACGAACAATAAAGTTTTATAGATAAAAGACGAAAAGCGCAGGCAACATCCGTAGACTCCTGCGGGAACAACACGAGTCGAAGACCCGGGAAGAAAGCGGTCTGTGATTTCTGAGGAGGCTGTGGCCGTGCCCGGGGAAAGCGAAGGATGTTGATGAAGCGGTACCTTCATTTATTGCTCACTCGAGTTTTCTAAGTGAAAAAATTCATTTGTCCCACCACCTTTAAACGCAAAAAAAGACGAGAGCCGTAGGAGTGCTCTCGCCAACAATAAGGGGATCCTTTGAAAAGGATTTTCGAGTTCAGTTTAGCAATGGATTGTGAAGTGCCAATATCGTAGGTGTTAATATTGTGTAAATGTTCAGTCTTGTCTTACTTTGAAAAAAGCTAGTGTAAACGTCGTTCCAACCTCTCTTTGGCTCGTCACCTTGACTGATCCTTTATGGGCTTCGACTAAATGCTTGACGATTGCTAGTCCAAGGCCAGTACCTCCTGAATTTCGGCTTCGGGCTTTATCTACTCTGTAGAATCGTTCGAACACACGCGGAATTTCATCTTCTGTAATTCCAATTCCAGTATCCTTTACTTCTAGGTGTATCCTGTCGTCGACCTCTTTTCCTTTAATCCATACGCTTCCGCCATTAGGCGTGTAAGATAATGCATTATTCAGCAAATTGATCATGATTTGTTTCATACGAGCAGAGTCACCTTCTATTTTAAGGTCTCCCTCAATCTCAACGAATACCTTGATATCTTTTTGTTCTGCTCGTGGTTCGAGTAATGTGACCACATCATTCACAATGGTTTCCAGGTTGATCCTTTGCCAGTTCAATTGAAAATTGGATTGTTCCATTTTCGTAAATTCGAGCAAGTCTTGAATCAAATTTTGCAGCCGATCGCTTTCCTTCCATATGATCGTTAAAAATTTCTCCCTAAGCTCTTTGCTTTCCATTGCTCCATCCAATAAGGTCTCCGCAAAACCTTTTAATGAGGTAACAGGTGTACGCAATTCATGCGAAACATTGGCTACGAAATCTTTTCGCATCTGCTCCAGGTTTTTAAGTTCTGTGATGTCATGAAAAACAAGGACAATTCCTTTTATTTTGTCTTTTTGACCCAAAATCGGTACACATGTTAAATGAAAATGTTTCCGGTCGATGCCGATTGATAACGTGACTTGTTTCTTCACAATTGTTTCGGTTAGAAATGTTTCATCAACCAGCTCGATAACATCCTCGTTCGGCATAACTTCATGGTACAGTGCTTCTTTCCAGTTCTCTGAATCAATTTCAAAGAGAGTTCTATAGGCACGGTTCATCAAGTTGATATAGCCTTTCGAATCGATCAGCAACAATCCGCTATCCATGTTTTCAATCACTGTTGACATCCGTTCTTGCTCTGCCTCTCTCAACTCGGTGATCTGTTCGAGATTCCGAGCCAGTATATTAAGGGAGTGGTTCAGTTGACCCGTCTCTTTCAACTGGTATTCATGTGTCCTGGCTTTGAAATTACCGCGGGCGAGTTCTTTTGCAACACGCATAGCATCATCAACGGGTTTTACCAGCTTTCCAGTCAATCGAAAGGTAACTGCAATCAATAATGCGTAACTTAAAAGGATAGTAAGTAAGACAGGAATCCAGTAGCGGCGCACTTCATTGGTCAGTGTTTTCTCTTCAGCAGATATGACGAGATAATCGGAAGTTGATTGTTCAGGTGAAAGTGTCATGACAAAATCAACTCTTCCATCACGCTCGATTTTTTCCACGTTTTCAGATGGTGTGAACTTTTCCTGTTCAGTAAACGGCGGTTTTTCAAATGTTGTCGCCGCAATCTCTCCCCCTTGTGTAATATACGAAACTTCCCCATCTGTACTGCCTTCATACTGATTCAACGTCTGCTGAAGGTCAGTGTTTCCAAGTTCGATCGCCTTTGAAACAAATTGGAGCTGTTTGGCATACGAATCAAATTGCTCGCGCTCCATGGCACCGATTGAAAGATTAGCAATAGCGAAACTTAACAACAGGAATATGCCGCTTGCAAATATGATGAAAGAATTTAAAATCCTGCCGCGAAAGTTAACCATTTACTGAGGTCCATCCAATTTATATCCTAGTCCTCGGATGGTTTTGATATAAATCGGTTTTCTGGTATTCTGTTCAATTTTTTCACGAAGATGACTGATGTGGACATCGACGATCCTTGTATCACCGACAAAATCATAATCCCAGATCGCATTGAGCAATTGCTCACGTGAAAGGACTCGTCCTCGGTTTTTGATAAGATAGACGAGTAGTTCGAATTCTTTTGGGGTAAGTTCAAGCAGTTCACCCTCGAAAAATGCTTCATAATTGTCTGGGTAGACTTTCAAATCCCCTACCTTCATGGATTCCAGATCGTCAGGTTGAGATGTTTGAGATGTAACATATTGGCTTCTTCTCAATATCGCTTTGACACGCGCCACAACCTCTCGAGGACTGAATGGTTTTGTCAGGTAGTCATCCGCTCCAAGTTCTAAACCTAATACCTTATCGAACTCATCGTCTTTAGCGGTCAGCATGAGTATCGGGATCAGAAGCTGCGATTGACGTAGATTTTTACATACGTCCAAACCATCCATCTCTGGAAGCATCAGGTCCAATACAATCAAGTCGGGTTGTTCTTCACGGGCAAGTTCCAGCCCGGTGACACCATCCATTGCGGTGATCACTTCAAAACCTGCTTGTTCCAAATTGAATTGCAATAATGTATTGATAGACTCTTCGTCTTCGATTACTAGGATTTTTTCTCTCATCTTAACGCCACCTCATCATATGGACATGATTTTGATTTTATTTTTACACATCAAAGCGAAAAAAAAAACAAAAAAGACGAAAACGTCTCTTTTGTTACCGAATTTTTACACTGGCTTAAAAATTATCAAATGTCCGTGAGGTGATCGAACGTGGTGCATATGGTGGACAAACTTCCAGTTCACCATCGATGACCAGTGTCTCAGACTCGTCATAACCCTTGATTATCATAGTCACAACATGCTTTTCCGTATCGACATTTGTGATTTCAAATTTAAGTATGATCGTTGCGTAGTGATAGACAGGCTTCGGAAAGGAAATCGTTTGTTTTAATATAGAACTTCCCGGGCCAGGCAAATATTTACTGACAGCAGAAGTGATAAAACCAGTCAGCATGATTTGCGGGACCACCGGTTTGTTGAAAGGGGTCAATGATGCATAATCATGTTGGATATATAATGGATTGTTATCATCTGTCAATCCAAGATATAACAGAAGATCTTTATCCTCGATCGTCTCAGTGATCTCTAGTTTTTCCCCCACATTTATCTCATCGATTTTTCTGCCGAGCTTTCGTTTTTTCCCTAGTAACATGTCAGTTCCCTCCTCGTGAAGTAAGCGTTTACACCATTTGCGAAAAAGAAATGCCAGATGAATAGAAACATTCTGACATTATGGTGTAAAAGAAAATTGGCTGATTATATTTGTTGATAAATTACTCAACAACAAAAATTAACTAAGCCTAGTGTAAAGAAAGAATTCGAGAAAAGTTCCCGAATTCCTCCTTCTACATTGTTCCATTATTAAGTTAAAACATTCATGACATTTCGGACGGAGTCGGCTGATTTGTCCAATTGAGCTTTTTCATCATCTGTCAATTCAAGCTCAATGATTTCCTCAAGACCTTTTCCTCCAAGGACAGTCGGTACACCTAAGCAAATTCCTTCGTAGCCATATTCGCCTTCAAGATAAGCGATTGCTGGAAGGACACGGCGTTGATCTTTAAGGATCGCTTCCACCATTTCAACAAGGGAAGCAGCTGGTGCATAGTACGCACTGCCATTTCCTAATAGCTGTACGATTTCACCGCCACCTTTACGAGTCCTTTCTACGATTGAATCCAGGCGATCTTTGCTGATCAATTTATCTAAAGGAATTCCTCCGGCGTTTGAGTAACGGATCAATGGCACCATATCATCACCATGGCCGCCAAGCACAAATCCACGGATATCCTTGACTGAAAGGTTCAGTTCTTCTGCAACGAACGTACAGAATCGTGCCGTATCAAGGATACCAGACTGACCGATTACGCGGTGTTTAGGGAAACCAGATTCTTTAAGTACTGTGTAAGTCATTGCATCTACCGGGTTCGTCAAAACGAGGATTGTGCATTCTGGAGAGTATTTCACAATTTCCTGTGTCACACTCTTCATGATCTTCGCATTTGTATTGACGAGATCGTCACGGCTCATACCTGGCTTTCGTGCGATACCAGCAGTGATGACGACGATGTCAGAACCTGCTGTGTCTTCATAGTTTGCCGTACCAGTAATTTTCGAATCAAATCCTTGGACAGGACTTGATTCAAGCATATCCAGCGCTTTCCCTTTAGTTGGGTTTTCCATGTCTGGAATATCTACAAGGACAACATCTCCAAGTTCTTTTTGACCTGCGATGAATGCGGTAGTGGCTCCAGTGAAGCCACCGCCGATTACAGAAATTTTATTACGTCTGTTTCCCATGTATACCACTCCTTATGCCATATTTTTGATCAGTTCGTTACCGAATTCTGAACATTTAACTTCAGTGGCACCGTCCATAAGACGTGCGAAGTCATATGTCACGACCTTGCTTGCAATCGTCTTTTCCATAGACTTCATGACCAATTCAGCTGCTTCGGTCCAGCCGATGTGTTCTAACAACAATACCCCTGAAAGAATGACTGAAGATGGGTTGACTTTATCCAAACCTGCATATTTCGGAGCAGTTCCATGAGTTGCTTCAAAGATAGCATGTCCAGTTTCATAGTTGATGTTCGCTCCTGGAGCGATTCCGATTCCACCTACTTGCGCAGCAAGTGCATCTGAAACATAGTCACCATTCAAGTTCATTGTTGCGACAACATCGAACTCTGCTGGACGTGTAAGGATTTGTTGAAGGAAGATATCAGCGATTGCATCCTTGATGATGATCTTGCCAGCAGCTTCAGCGTCAGCTTGTGCTTTATTTGCAGCATCCTTACCATCCGCTTCGACGATACGGTCGTACTCAGCCCAAGTGAATACCTTATCTCCGAATTCTTCTTCAGCAACTTCATAACCCCAGTTTTTGAAAGCACCTTCTGTAAACTTCATGATGTTTCCTTTATGAACAAGTGTAACGCTCTTACGTCCTTCATTCAGTGCATATTCGATTGCAGCACGTACAAGGCGTTTTGTTCCTTCCTCTGAAACAGGCTTGATGCCGATACCAGAAGTCTCAGGAAAACGGATTTTATTTGCACCCATTTCTTCTTGCAAGAACTTGATGACTTTTTTGACTTCATCAGAACCTTTTGCAAATTCGATACCCGCATAGATGTCCTCAGTGTTCTCACGGAAAATGACCATATCAGTATCTTCCGGCTTTTTTAGAGGAGATGGAACGCCTGTGAAGTAGCGGACTGGACGTAGGCAAGTGAACAAGTCCAATTCTTGACGCAATGCTACGTTCAATGACCGGATACCACCACCAATAGGAGTCGTCAATGGTCCTTTGATCGCGAGTATGTATTCACGAATCACATCCAGCGTTTCAGCTGGGAGCCATTCACCAGTTTGATCATAAGCTTTCTGGCCAGCTAGGACTTCTTTCCATACAATCCCTTTTTCTCCGTTATATGCTTTTTCAACAGCAGCTTCCAATACCTTAGATGCTGCAGCCCAAATGTCTGGTCCAATTCCGTCACCTTCGATATAAGGGATGACCGGGTTGTTCGGTACGTTCAGTACCCCGTTATCAACTTTAATTTTTTCTCCATTTGACAAGTTAATTACCTCCTGATCGTAAAATCTTATTTTCGTTGTTTATCGTAACAGATTTTTTATCAAATGACTCATAAAAAGCGTCTGATGAGGATCATGTCATGATGAATCTCATCCGACACTTTAGCAGTAAGTCGACATTGGTCATTTAATCAGCGATTTTCAATTGTGACATATTTTTGCTTATCAGGTCCGATGTATTCTGCACGAGGACGGATCAGACGGTTGTTTTCATACTGCTCTAAGATGTGCGCTAACCAGCCTGAAACTCTGCTCATCGCAAAAATAGGTGTGAAAAGATCATGTTTCAGTCCAAGGCTGTGATATACAGATGCTGAGTAGAAATCAACATTAGGAAGCAAGCCCTTTTCATTCGTCATCAACTCATCCAGCTTTACAGACATGTCATACCACTTGGATTCTCCTGTAATGTCAGTCAATTGCTTAGACATTTCACGAAGGTGCTTTGCACGAGGATCTCCATTCTTATATACACGATGTCCGAATCCCATGATTTTTTCCTTACGTTCAAGTGCTTCTTTCAAATAAGATTCGACGTTTTCTGGTTCACCGATCTCAGTAAGCATCTTCATTACTCTTTCGTTGGCTCCACCATGAAGCGGTCCTTTCAATGCCCCGATCGCTGCTGTTACACCAGAATAGATATCGGATAGTGTCGCGACACAAACACGGGCTGTGAATGTAGAAGCGTTGAGCTCATGGTCAGCATGAAGTACTAATGCTTTATTAACAGCTTTTTCGGAGATTTCATCAGGTTCTTTTCCGTTTAGCATGTACAAGAAGTTTGCAGCATAGCTGAGTTTTGTATTTGGTTGAATGACTTCTTGGCCATCACGTAAACGAGAGAATGCCGCCACGATGGATGCAAGCTTCGCCTGTAGTCGAATCGCCTTTGTGAAATTCGCTTTCTCATTCATTTCATCTGCTTCACTATCGTATAAGCCTAATGCAGATACAGCAGTTCTGACCGCCGCCATTGGATGGATTTCATCAAGCGGAAAGCTTTTCATCATATCCAATACTTGCTGTGGTAAAGCGTAATGCTTGGATAATTCAGCATTGAAATCATCCAATTCTTTTCGGTTCGGTAATTTACCATACCAAAGTAAGTAAACAACCTCTTCAAAACTTGCATAATCTGCAAGATCGTCAATATTGTAGCCGCGATATGTCAGTACACCATCGATGATCGAACTTACCGAGGATGTTGTAGCTACAATGCCTTCTAAACCTCTAGTGGTAGTCATGGCTCTCTCTCCTTTTAATAAAATTGATTTCTCTGTTCTCTTAATACAATAAAGCACGTGCCCAAAAAGTTTGACGAACTTTTTGTATCAAAGAAATGTTTACCGTGAAGTAAACACATTAATTAAGGAAGGATAAAACGCATACATATTAATTATAAACAAGTTTCTGAACTTTGTGAACGCCTACGACTCGAAAACCTTAATATATCAACGCAATTCTCTAAATTAAAGACAATTTAACGCAAGGTTTTGATGGTCATAATTCCATTTTATGGCACGGAAAATACTGACTTACCGTTGGCGAACCGCAAGATCACTCGCAACCAGCTCTTGGAATTCGTGTAAATGTATATCGACTTTCAACAAGAAAATCATACCTTCATGAAATGTAGTTTACGACTTTCATGACCATATATGCAATTCCTGCTCCAATCAAAGGACCGACTGCGATACCATTAAAAAGACTTACTGCTAAAATTGTTCCAAAGACCAGGGCGGTTGTGATATGCGGATCCTCAGCGAGGAGCTGGATTCCGTTTGCAGCGATTAATGCAACCGCAACTCCTGATCCCAGTGCAATCCATGCATAAGACGATTTCAGTGCTTCTCCTAACTGTTTGAAGCCGATATCACCAGTGGCGATTGGAACAAGAACGGCAATGGTGATAATCGTTACACCCCATTCAATCCCCTTTTTTTGAAAGGCTGGAAAGATTTTATCGCCAAGCCCAACCCATTTGATGACAAGCAGAAAAACAATTGCAATCAATAAGGACTTGTTCTTTGCCCAAAGCGCAATGCCTAATAATACTAACAAAAATAAAGCTGGTTGATCGAACATTCTCTTCTCCCTCTCTCATTTTCATTGAATCTTACCGCCTATAATTGTAAAATAATACTAATCCACAGGGCGACCGACCACCCTGGCGAAAGGATCGATGCAGTTGAATCTTCATTATGTATATAGCTTTTTAAGATTTCTATTAGTCATTGCAATCATCATCTTTTCTTTTTATGCCCTGCTGCTCACCGCGAAAGTCACCTATCCATTCATCATTGCTTTTTTCTTAGCTCTGATGATCAATCCGCTCGTCAATCTTCTTGAGCGGAAGGGAAAAATGCCTCGGGGAATTGCCGTCATGATCATATTGATCCTACTGATCGGGCTGATCGCCGGCTTCTTGACATTGTTGATCAGCGAGATGATTTCGGGATTTGGTTATCTTGCGGAAGTGATCCCGCAGCATACCCAGACATTAGTCCATTTCGGCCAAGCATACTTCACTCAGCAAATTTTACCGATCTACTATGATTTGGTAGCAATGTTCAAGAGTCTTGATCCATCACAACGTGAAACCGTAATCGGTAACATCCAATCAATTGGCGAGAATATTACTGAAAACGTTAAAGCGTTTGTCCAGTCCGTGTTGATTGGATTACAGAACTTTTTACTTAGCTTGCCTAATGTTGTCACGGTTATGATTTTTTCTTTACTTGCTACGTTTTTCATCAGTAAGGATTGGTACCGGTTCAAAGGCTGGTTAGAGAGAAAAACCCCCGAACGGACTGTTGAAAGCGGCAGAAGTGTCTATAACGAGCTTCGTAAAGCACTCGTTGGATTTATTAAAGCACAATTGACACTTATATCAATAACCGCGGGGATCGTATTGGTAGGACTTCTTATTTTACGAGTTGATTATGCTATTACCATTGCTATTCTGATCGGTATAGTCGATCTCTTGCCTTACCTTGGCACAGGAGCCGTTTTCGTCCCCTGGATCATTTATTCCTTTGTCATGGAAGAATTCACCCTGACGATCGGATTATCAATTTTATACGGTGTCGTCATCATACAGCGACAAATTATGGAACCTAAGATTCTATCTACAAGTATAGGATTAGATCCTCTTGCTACATTAATCTCTTTATTCGTAGGTTTCAAGTTATTCGGTTTCCTCGGACTGATCATCGGACCTGTCACTCTGGTTGTTATTCGAGCTTTGAACCAGGCGAATGTATTCAAGGATATATGGCATTTCATCATCGGTAAAAAAGCAGCGTGACATGATACGGGATCGACCGGTCATTTTTGTAAAGAGACACCTTGGGCAAGTTGATTGGAGAGCATTGCGCGAGACTCCTCGAAAGTGAAAATCGGATTTTCTTCGTGCGATGTACCGCTGCCGAAGCTTTCCTTGTTTAAGTGCAAGAGCAACAAAGGTTGCGAAAACAGCGTAATTTAAAAAACTGGACTGACTATATGTGTAGTCAGTCCAGTTTTTAGTTATCGCCGGATGGTGAATGAAAATTGACCTGAGTCAATTTTCTTTTGTATGAATCGTCTCATCCCGATTTTAACGAACGCCCGGGTATAAGGAATCAACAATAAAAATCCTACAGTATCCGTGATGAAACCCGGGGTCAACAACAAAGAGCCCCCTATCAGGATACAAATGCCATCTAAAATCACATCATTCGGTATTTGCGCATTCTGCAATTGGATTTGTGCCAGTCTCAGAGTTTGCATGCCTTCTTTTTTGGCCAGCCATGCACCAATGATACCTGTTGCGATGATGAGTAGGATCGTAATCGGTACCCCAATTGTATTTCCAGACCAAATCAAAATACCTATTTCCATTGCAGGTACGATAATGAGCAATAATAAGAGAATTCGAAACATAGGCTCGCCCCTTCAGAACGGTGTTACTTCCATTATATCTGAAATTACGACTTATAGCACACTTGTCTTACCGCTGTATACCACACCGCGCGAGCCATCAACAGTTATATCCTGTCCATCCTTTAGGAGTTTAGTTGCGTTCTCAACTCCTACGATGACAGGAACTCCAAGACTTAGTCCAACTACAGCCGCATGACTTGTCAATCCACCTTCTTCGGTTATGATGGCAGCAGCCTTTTTCAATGCCGGCATCATTTCACGATCCGTACCGATTGTAACAAGGATATCCCCATCATTGACTTTTGAAGATGCATCTTCTGCATTGTTTGCGACTACAACCTTCCCTGCAACAGAACTTTGTCCGATCCCTTGCCCTTTTGCAATGACATCTCCGACTACATGGACCTTCATCAAATTAGTTGTTCCTGTTTCTCCAACAGGAACACCTGCTGTGATAAGGACGAGGTCCCCGTGATTGACAATGCCGGATTTAAGAGAAGCATTGACTGCAATTTCCAATAATTCGTCTGTCGATCTCGCTTCCTCACTGAGCTGAGGTGTAACGCCCCATACGAGGGACATTCTTCGGCAGACCACCTCTGAGCTCGTCACCGCAATGATCGCTGCTTCAGGACGGTATTTTGAAATCATACGTGCAGTATGACCACTTTCGGTCGGAGCAATGATCGCAGAGATATTCAAATTGTATGCCGTGTGAGAAACTGATTGACTGATCGCATCCGTAATAGTCAACTTGCTTGATTTGCTTCTAGAGTGAAGGATCTCTGCATGATTCATCGCAGTTTCTGCTTTCATGGCAATCTTATGCATCGTCTGAACAGCTTCAATTGGATATAGACCTGCAGCTGTTTCACCTGAAAGCATGATTGCATCTGTTCCATCAAAGATCGCATTCGCGACGTCACTAGCTTCGGCACGTGTAGGACGCGGATTACGCTGCATAGAGTCAAGCATCTGAGTAGCTGTTATAACAGGCTTCCCTTTATCGTTACACTTTCGGATCAATTCTTTTTGGACAAGTGGAACTTCTTCCGCAGGAATTTCAACACCAAGATCTCCACGAGCTACCATCAAACCATCAGAAACTTCAAGAATTTCGTTGATATTATCGACGCCTTCCTGGTTCTCGATCTTTGGGATGATCTGGATATGCTCTGCATTATGGCGTTCGAGGATCTCGCGGATTTCTAATACATCCGATGCCCGGCGTACGAAAGATGCCGCGATAAAATCGACTCCCTGACGAATTCCAAACTCGATATCACGTGCATCTTTATCTGTGATCCCAGGTAGATTTACGGAAACGTTCGGGACATTAACACCTTTTTTGTTTTTCAATGTACCGCTGTTCAAAACGCGCGTCTGGAGCTGGTTGTTTTCGACTTTTGTGACTTCAAGTTCAATAAGACCATCATCAAGCAGGATTGTTGAACCGACCTTTACATCATCCACCAGGCCTGGATAAGTGACTGAAATCTTCGTATCATCTCCAGAAACCTCTTCCATGGATACGATAAGGTCTTGTCCAGCTTTCAATTCAACTTCGCCATTTTCCAATGTACCCGTTCGAATTTCCGGCCCTTTCGTATCAAGTAGAATTGCTACTGTTTTACTTGTCTTTTCAGCTGCCTGACGGATATTTTGGATACGAGCACCGTGTTCGTCAAAATCCCCATGTGAAAAATTCAGTCGTGCGACGTTCATCCCTGCATTGATCAGTGATGTCAATGTTTCTATCGTTTCACTTGCTGGTCCAATTGTACAAACAATCTTGGTATTCCTCATCATGTTCCTCCTTGGAATTAACTCTTCTATATGTTTCTAAAGGAAACTTGGGACAGCCAAGCTTTAGCGCAGGCTGAGCCTAGTTGCCCTTATATTGAAGAAAGATAGCAAACCTTTCTCCGGAAACCTTTATATCGAAAGCTCTTGAGAGAGCAGGTACATCTCATTATCGATTTTGTGGGATTGAGACAGAACATCATTTATGTCATGTGCAACGATATTGTTCTTTTGAATCCCAACTGCTTTTCCAGCTTCTCCAGCAATTAACATCTGGACCGCTTTAGCTCCAAGCCTGCTTGCTAACACACGATCAAACGCAGTTGGTGAACCGCCCCGTTGGATATGGCCTAAAACAGTGACTCTAGTCTCATAGTTCGTCGATTCCTTGATTTGATTGGCGATATCGACCCCACTGCCTACGCCCTCTGCCACGACAATGATGCTATGCTTTTTCCCACGGTCATGTCCTCGGCGTAACCTGTCAGTGATCTCTTCCATTTTAAAGTCTTCCTCAGGAATCAAAATTGATTCAGCTCCACCAGCAAGTCCTGACCAAAGTGCAATATCTCCAGCGTTACGTCCCATTACTTCAATGACATAAGTCCTTTCGTGGGACGTAGCAGTATCACGTATTTTATCTATCGCATCAATAGCAGTGTTCAACGCAGTATCAAAACCGATCGTGTAATCCGTACCAGGGATATCATTATCGATCGTTCCAGGTAATGTAATTGTCGGGAAACCATGCTCCGTCAGTTTTTGGGCACCACGATAAGAGCCATCACCACCGATGACGACTAGACCATCAATCCCGAATTTCTCCAGTTGTTTAACACCTTTCATTTGTCCTTCGTGCGTCTTGAATTCTTCACATCTTGCGGAATATAGCATCGTTCCGCCCCTATGGATGATATCACCAACAGATCCAAGCTCCATCTTTTCGATATTGCCTTCGATCAAACCAGCATATCCATGATAAATCCCGTACACTTCTATTTTTTGATATATTGCTTCCCGTACAACAGCTCGTACAGCTGCATTCATACCCGGGCTGTCTCCTCCGCTTGTCAATACTCCTATCCGCTTCATATCTTTCACCTCGACCAATAGTTGTGTTTGTTGTGTTCTTAAAATATCATGTTCCAAAATGGAAGACAATAGACAATCATCCAACAGAAAAAGTGCTTTCCCATGACAGGAAAAGCACCTTCTTTATTTTACGCTGATGGAATCGCTTTCAAAGGTATATTGTCCGATTTTTTTGTATTTTTCATAACGATGAGCGACTAGTTCCTCACATGTCATGTTAGATAATTCATCTAATGATGCTTTCAGCACTTCTTCTATGTGTAAAGCTTGTGTTTCAAGATCTCGATGGGCTCCTCCTTCAACCTCAGGGATCATCTCATCAATGATACCCATATCAAGCAGGTCAGGTGCTGTGATTTTCATCGCATCAGCAGCCCTTTTGGCTTGAGTTGAATCTTTCCACAATAAAGCTGCTGCTCCTTCAGGTGAAATCACAGAGTACCATGAATTTTCGAGCATGTGCACATGATTTCCTACCCCGATCGCAAGCGCTCCACCGCTAGCACCTTCACCAATAACGATGCATACGACAGGCACCTTCAATCCTGCCATTTCCACAAGGTTGCGGGCAATCGCTTCACTTTGTCCTCGTTCCTCAGCAGACATACCAGGGTACGCACCTTTTGTATCAAGAAGACAAACAATCGGACGGTTGAATTTCTCTGCCTGTTTCATCAAACGTAATGCTTTTCGATATCCCTCTGGGTGAGGCATTCCGAAATTCCTTCGAAGGTTCTCTTTTGTATCCTTACCACGCTGATGACCGATCACAGTTACAGGCTTACCATGGAATTTCGCGATTCCTCCGACGATAGCTTCATCATCACCGTATAACCGATCACCATGCAGCTCAAGAAAATCCGTGAAGAGAGTGGTGATGTAATCTAAAGTTGTCGGTCTTTCCGGATGGCGTGCCAACTGGACGCGATCCCAGGGGGTCATGTTACCGTATATTTCTTTCTCGACTTTCTCCAACCGTTCTTCCAATCGTTGAAGTTCATCACTAAGATCAATCCCTTTTTCATCCATGAATCTCTTCAATTCAGCTATTTTACTCCGCAATTCCTTTGCTGGACGTTCAAACTCTAATTCTCCTACCATCACTCTTCACCTCCTTCATGAATATCCAATACATTTGCAAGTGTCGCTTTCATTTTTGTTCGATGTATTACGGCATCCAACTGACCGTGTTTCAATAGAAATTCAGCTGTTTGGAAATCTTCCGGCAGTTCTTGCCTGATTGTCTGCTCTATGATTCTTCGGCCGGCGAACCCTATCAATGCTTGGGGTTCAGCAAAATTATAATCCCCGACGGATGCAAAACTTGCAGAAACGCCTCCTGTAGTAGGGTGAGTCATGACAGAAATAAATAATAATCCTTCTTCATGATGACGTTTCAATGCAACACTTGTTTTTGCCATTTGCATCAGGCTAAGGACCCCTTCTTGCATTCTAGCTCCACCAGATGCGGTAAAGATGATGAAAGGCTTTCGCTCATCTGTAGCTGCTTCAATTGCCCTTGTAATCTTCTCACCTACAACTGATCCCATGCTACCCATCCTGAAGTGCGCGTCCATCACCGCAAAAATGATGGAATGACCATCTATGTCCCCTTTTCCGGTCACAACCGCCTCATTGATTCCTGTTTTCTTCTGATCTTTATCGATCGTTTCCAAGTAATTCGGAAAATTCAACGGGTTTTCTGTTTGCATTTCTTGATTGATTTCATTAAACGTACCTTGATCAATGATCAGGTTGATGCGCTCTTTTGCGGTCATCCTGAAATGATGATCACATGAGATACAAACTTTATGAGCTTTATTCAGTTCCTTTGTCGTCATGATGGATTTACAAACGGGACATTTGGTCATCAGTCCTTCAGGAACATCTTGCTTTACTCGATCAGATGGGATTGTTGCATATTTTCTTTTTTTGGCAAACAAGTCTTTTAACAAGTTGTTGCACCTCCATAAAACACATATAAAAATTCTCAAGCACCATGACAGCCGTTCTAGCGTGATGAATTATCAAAACGCTTGATGGCTCTGGTACAGAACCATTTATTTTAAATTTTATTACTGCTGAAATCTCTGAATGGAAGCTAACTGCGTTTCTTCCACCCCAGCCTGGATCAACGATGCAATGTGCCGGTAGTCGGATACACAATAGGTGTGATCCCGAGTGGAACCTGTATCATCGTACTCATTCAATTCAACCCATAGCCGGTACAACAAAAAATTTTGCGCTGCATCAAAAATAATTTTGAAGAAGTCCCAATCTATTGGAGAAGGGACTCCTTTTGTATCGTATTTCTCCATACGTTCAAGCTGAGCCTGTAATTTCAAAACCTGTTCATTCGTCCTTCGTTCAGCAGCAAGTACAATCGCATTTTTCTCAATGAGGTTTCTGGTTTCTGCGAGTTCCTTCCTTGCTGTTGCATCATTCAAGATAAAGGAAGCAAGCACCTCGACAAGGCGATGCTTCCTTGGCTCTTTAATAAATGTCCCTTCGCCTCTACGTGTTTCAATCAACCCTAGTAATTCCATAGCCCTCAGTGCTTCACGGACAGAAGATCTGCCGACATTGAGCCTTTCTGACAATTCTCTTTCTGAAGGCAGCTTGTCCCCCGGTTGAAGCTGGTCATCAAACATGATCGTTTTCAGCTTATTTAAAATCTCTACGAACATTTTTTCACGAGGTTTGGTTGTCATTAATAAGGCACCCACTTTTAGAGGCTGGTTTATTTTTCATCAATCAGAGCTAAACGACGGGTTTTCGCTGCAATTTCCTCAGGATCGACCTCGATTCGAGCCACACCTGTTTCCATTGCCGCTTTTGCCACTGAAGCCGCTACTGCAGGGGCAACTCTCGGATCAAAAGGTGCCGGAATGACATAGTCATCTGCTAACTCAGTCGGTTGAATAAGATCAGCAATTGCATAAACAGCTGCGATCTTCATTTCTTCGTTTATGTGTGTAGCACGGGTATCTAGTGCTCCACGGAAAATCCCTGGGAAAGCAAGGACGTTATTCACCTGGTTGGCAAAGTCAGACCGGCCTGTTCCAATCACTTTAGCACCTGCTTCCTTCGCTTCAACCGGCATGATTTCAGGGACTGGGTTCGCCATAGCGAAGATGATCGGATCATCGTTCATTGTTTTCACCATGTCAGGAGTCAATGCCCCTTCAACAGATACACCGATAAAGACATCCATTCCTTTGACCGCTTCTTCTAACGATCCTTCTACTTGCTGCCGGTTCGTAAAATGAGCAACCTCAGCTTTGACCCTGTTCATCCCATAAGGACGTCCTTCATAGATCGCACCTTTAGAGTCACACATGATGATGTCTTTGACACCGAATCTGTTCAGGAGCTTGATGATGGCGATTCCAGCAGAACCGGCACCATTTACTACGACTTTGATGGATGACATCGACTTTCCAGTCAATTTAAGAGCATTCACCAACCCAGCCAATGTTACGATTGCGGTACCGTGTTGATCATCATGGAAAATCGGAATGTTCGTTTCCTTCTTCAAACGCTCTTCGATTATGAAACAATTTGGCGCAGCGATATCTTCCAGATTGACCCCACCGAAAGTCGGTTCGAGCAATTTGACTGTCTGTACAATTTGATCGACATCATTCGTATCAAGACAAATCGGGAACGCGTCTACTCCAGCGAAGCTTTTGAATAGGACAGCCTTTCCTTCCATGACAGGGAGTGCTGCTTCAGGGCCGATATTGCCGAGTCCCAGTACCGCTGTTCCGTCAGAAACTACAGCAACAGTATTCCCTTTCATTGTATATTCATAGACTCTGTTTTTATCTTCATAAATATCCTTGCAAGGTTCTGCGACACCAGGAGAATAAGCAAGACTCAAATCAGTCGCATTTCTCACTGGTACTTTTGCTTTAGATTCTAGTTTACCTTGGTTGATTCTGTGCATATGCAGTGCTTCTTCTCGAGAAACAGACATAAGTTCATCTCCCTTATCCATTTAGCTTTGTTCATTCTAAAGTTGATTCTTCATTAAAAATTTCTTCAAGTGAAATTTACGACTCCCGATCTCAACAATAAAGATAACAAAGCCTTATTTTTAAATAATAGCTACGTCTATTGAAGCATAAAATACACCTTAAAATAAACAGAAAAATAAACAGAACACATTGTTTTTTACAATGCTGAACATTTGTATAATCATATAACCCGAAGTGGTCAGACCACCTATCGACCTATCCATTATAACAAACCTGGTCAAGCTGTAAAGAATTAACGTTTTATTTTAAAACGACATTTTGTGTGCCAAGCAACGCTTCAAACTTTACAACACATTCCCGAGTAGGGTCAATGCTGAACTCCTTTGATAATTTTACAGTTTTTCTGTCCTGTTCGTAATACAAAATGACGTCGGTGTTTCCCGGATATTGGAGAACGATTTTTTTGATTTCATGGAGTACCCCTCGTTCTTGTTGGGATGGTTCTACCTTAAGAAATAGACTATTCGTTTTCTTCTCATTTGGTTTCGGGAGTGTTTGAAGATCAGCAGCTTTATCAATGATGACCTTCAATCCATCAGACGGGTCCACTTTCCCTTCGACAAGAAGAAGACTTCCGTCTTGATATAATTCAGCATTTTGCTGATAAGCTTTCGGGAAAACGATTCCTTCGATTTCTCCTGTTTCGTCACTGAACTGGACAAAAGCCATCCAATCTCCTTTTTTTGTTTTGATCAATTTTGCTTTTGTGACCAAGACGCCTAGTCGAATCTGTTGCTCCTTGTTATCAATCTCACCAATTTTACTACGGTTGTAAACATCAAGGACCTGATTAAACTCTTCTAAAGGATGTCCTGTCAAATAAAAGCCTAACACTTCAAATTCGAACTGCAGGGTTTCCTTATCTTGAAACGGCGGAACGTCTTCCATCACAGGTTGATCAGAGCTTTGATCATTTTCGAATAAATCGATTTGATCTTCTTCCTTCGCCTTTTGGATTTTTGCACCATAATCGATGGCGACATCGAGATTTGCCAGAAGCTGAGCCCGGTTGGTTGAAAAAACATCGAGACATCCTGCAAGGATCAGTGACTCCAACGATCGTTTATTCATCGTTTTCAGAGATACCCTTTTACACAAGTCGAAGATATCCAAATAAGGTCCCCTATGCCGTTCTCGTAATATCGCTTCGATTGCTCTGATACCCACATTTTTAATAACAAGAAAACCCATCCGTAAGCCATCGTCCTCGACCTTGAAGCCTGCATCGCTTTCATTGATTGAAGGGGGATATACCTGCATCCCTTTTTGACGTGCCTCGCTTAGATAAGCTGCTGTTTTCCCATGATTACCAACTGTACTGCTCAACAGTTCAGCAAGGAAGTGCAACGGATAATTCGCTTTCAAATAAGCCAATTGATAAGCGATAACACTGTACGCCACAGCATGGGAACGGTTGAACCCATAATTAGCAAACCTGACGATCAAATCGTAAATGTCATTTGCGACATCCACGTCATACCCTTTGCGAGTCGCCCCAGTCACGAAATGATTCCTCTGTTCATGAAGGACTTCTGCTTTTTTCTTACTTACTGCCCTTCTGAGCAAATCAGCTTCCCCTAGAGAAAATCCTGCCATAGTCGAAGCAATCTGCATGATTTGCTCCTGATAAACTATGACTCCGTAGGTTTTGCCTAAAATCTGTTCCAGATCAGGATGAGGGTAGTTCACCTTAGTCTTTTGATGCTTGCGCTCGATGTAGGCTGGGATGTTTTCCATCGGACCTGGTCTATATAAAGCATTGACCGCGACGATGTCCTCGAATTCTGTAGGCTTCAACTTTCGTAGCACTTTCCTCATGCCATCAGATTCCAATTGGAAAATTCCTGTTGTATCCCCTTTGCTTAATAGCTGATATGCCCTGTCATCATCAAACGGCAGGTCGTTGAGAAACACTTCCTCTCCAATACTTCTCTTAATCGAGGTTCTGATGTTTTCCAGCAAAGTTAAATTACGAAGACCTAGAAAGTCCATTTTAAGGAGTCCGATCTCTTCCAGACCATCCATCGTATATTGTGTCAGATCAAGGAATTCGCTTCCTGTCTGTGTGGGCACAACCTCATTGAGAGGATCTCTGCTGATGATGATTCCTGCTGCATGTGTTGATGAGTGTCTCGGGAGTCCTTCGATCGTTCTTGAAATATTCCATAAAGTCTGGGCTTCTTCAGATTGATCAAGCGTCTTTTTAAGCAAGGGGGACTCGTTGACTGCTTTTTCCAACGTAATCCCTGGCCTTGAAGGGATTTGTTTAGCAACCTTATCGACAAGGCGGTTATCGAGATTCAATACACGCCCGACATCCCTTACAGCGGCCTTTGCAGCCAATGTACCGAACGTAATGATTTGCGCCACTCGTTCTTTCCCATATTTATTCGAAACATATTCGATGACTTCGTCTCTACGGGTATCAGGAAAGTCAATGTCAATATCAGGCATCGTCACTCGTTCGGGGTTCAAAAACCGCTCAAAAAGGAGTTCCTGGTCGATCGGATCGACTTGAGTAATATATAACACGTATGACACAAGTGAACCTGCTGCCGATCCCCGTCCAGGTCCTGTCATGATTCCATTTTCTCTGGCAAACTTCATGAAATCCCAAACGATCAAGAAATAATCATTGAAACCCATTTCCTGAATAATATTCAATTCGTAATCCAGGCGGTTGATCACTTCGGAAGTTAGATTGGCACCATACCGCTCTCTGACCCCTTCTTCACAAAGCTTCCTCAAATAAGAACCACTTGTCTCATCTGAAGGTAATGGATAATGGGGGAGGATCGGATTCCCGAATTCCAGTGTTACATTACATTTGGCAGCAATCTCTTCTGTGTTTTGGATCGCTTCCTGGATATGAGCAAAATGTGCTTCCATCTCCGGGATGGATTTGAAATAGTGCTCATTCGTCGGAAACCGCTCGTGATCTACATCGGTCAGTTTCGTGCCAAACTTTATGGCGCGCAATGCCTCAAACGCATTCGCATCGTCTTGGTCTATGTAATGGATATTATTCGTTGCCACCACCGGAGTATCAGTCTGCTTTGAAAGTTGATTGACATTCAGATTGAGCTCTTTTTCCCTTCCAATTCCGTGATCCTCTATCCCTAAATAAAAATCTTCGCCGAATGACTTCTTCATTTTACTGCACATCTGTACAGCGATCTGCATGTCAGTCTGGAGAAAGCGCTGGATAATCCCGCTCACCCCGGTTGATACAGCAAGAAGCCCCTCGCTGAACCTATGAATATCAGCCAGTCCAAGTGCTGGCTGCTCTTTCCCCTTATATGTCTGGAGCATGGAACTTATTTTGATCAATTGCCGATAACCGATATCATCTTTTGCATATAACAGAAGTTTGGCCGGAGACGAATTCTCGTCGGCAGAAAAATGAATATCGACTTCCAGGCCAAGAATCGGTTTTATCCCTTTTTCCTTACAAGATTTATAGAACGAGAGTATGCCATACATGACATTTCGATCAGTAAGTGCTAACGCAGACATCCGATATTCTTTTGCACGTTCGGTCAACCTGTCTATCCTGCAAGCACTTTCCAACAATGAGTATTCACTATGTACATGCAAATGAACAAATCCCATTTGAGTCACCCCCTTCTTCCTTTTCCTATTTTCATTATATACAAGACAGTGACAACATGAAATGAAGCATACTTATTTGTGGTTGTCCATACTTATAAATAGAGAGGGTATATCAGAATATCAGATTCTCAAGTTAAAGGTGGGATCTGCTTGGTCAGAGAATTTGTTTCAACAACTATCATTTATTATTGTATAGCCTTTGGAATCATATTAGGTGGGTGCTTGGTCGGGGCGATCGGGATGATGTTGACTGGAAAGCCACCATTCCTTTCAATGACACAATTATCTAAGAGCTTGAAAATATGGGCGATTGTCGCTGCAATCGGAGGGACTTTCGATACAATCGATAATTTTGAAAGAGGGTTCGAAAGTGAAGCATGGATAGAAGTCATAAAGCAAATCCTCTATATCGTCTCCGCTCTCCTTGGAGCAAATTCAGGCGGGGTGATCATTCAATGGATTACACAGGAGGATTAGAAGATGAGGATTCCTCCCCTCTATCGCCGTAAAGGGTATCAGAGGTTTTTTGCCGGCATTGTGATCGGCTTCATCATTGGGTGGTTCTTTTTTCTTTTGAGTTTAGGTGGTTTACAGGATTTTTACATGACTGAGATCGATCGAAGGGATGAAAAGATTAGAGGCTTGAACGATGAATTCAAACATTTCAAACAAGATTATGAAGAAAAAAATAAAGAAAATGAAAAGAAGCTTCGCATTCAAGAGATTAAAGTCACCTTTTTAAATCGGGAACAGGCAGGATTGAAAGGACTACAGATAATCGAGCTTGAAAATGCAGTGAAATCAGAGCTCCATGACGTGTTGACAAAAGATATTGAATCAGTCGGTCAAAACGCTAATTTATTGATCCGGACGCTTGAAAACAAAAACTTTCTGATCGGAAAAGAAGAGTATAATGTAAAAGTCTATCAAATGCATCTTTATACAACATTACGTTTATATTTGAAAATCGAACAGGTAAAATAGGCTTGTTTTTTGACAATTGTGAGACATTTGAGTTTCATCGTTAGCAAAGTACATGCACATCGTATACAATATAAATAGGAATAAACGTGTTTAGGGGGATTGTGTATGATCATCAATCGAAAAGAAATGGCAAAAGCGAAAGTCGAAAAGTTGAAAAATGGCTATTCTGCATTTGCAGAAACGAAAGAAGTTGCCGAACTGATTAAGAAGCAAGCGACTGAACTAAATATCGAATTTGTAGAGGACGTGACAGAAATTGGTTCCTGGTTCATCCCAGCCAAACAACAATTATAATGAAATGAAAACATAGCCCCGCCTTTTTCAATAAAGGAACTGGGGCTATTATTTTTTGTGAGTGAACCCTCATGCGGGATATGCGAACCAAGTGTAACCAACAGCCATGCTTCCAGTTAACGGACATGAGAGCCGTTATTTGTGAACAAAACAGTGGATTTCCTATGATATTCACGAAATAAGGTCCCTGGTGTCCGTTAAGTTTGTAAAATTCCATTATTTTGGTCAAATAAGGGCTCCTGTGTCCGTTAAGGATAGTCAGTCATCAAGTAACCTTCGTAACTAATCGGGTTGCTTCCGATTTTCGTTTGCCCGGGAAAGGGCGAATCCGTATAAAGGGAATAAAGCCTATTTTGATTTATATGAATGACAAGCTTCAACGAGATCCTCAATGATCTGTTCAGTCTCTTCGATGGTATAGACGGTAGCCCCCGAAGCCATTGGATGCCCTCCGCCATTATATTTGGCTGCAATCGTGTTGACGATGGGTCCTTTGGAACGAAGTCTAACACGATATTGATCAGGTTCCTCTACAAAGAACACCCAGGTCATAAGTCCTTCCACGTTCGAGAAAGAATTGACAAGTAAAGATGATTCATTCGGGGTCGTATTGAATTTCTCCATAACTTCCCGCGTCAAGTACATATAACCTACACCAGGATCGAGATATTTGAAATTGGATAAGACATGACCATTCAATCGTGCTAAGTTCAATTTCACTTTATACATCTCTTCATAAACTGCAGAGATATCGAATTCATAATTCCGTAATTCACCTGCATATTTCATCGTTTTCTCAGTCGTATTCGGAAACAGGAATCTCCCCGTATCTCCTACGATTCCTGCATAAAGCAATCCTGCACCTTTATCTGAAAGCTTGAACTGGTGTTTTTCCTTTCCATATAAGTAAAACTCATAAATCATTTCACTTACACTACTTGCATCTGTATCGACCCAGATCAGATCACCATAATGATCTTCGTTTGGGTGGTGATCGATTTTAATGATGAAATCCCCGGAAGGGTATCTTTGATCACTGATCCGTGCTTGATTGGCGGTATCACAAATGATGACGAGTGCACCATCATAAACACTATCTGGAATGGTGTCCATTTCAATCATGAATTTCAGGGAATCTTCTTCTTCACCAACGACATATATCGATTTGTCCGGGAAAGAAGATTTTAAAACTTCAGATAATCCACCTTGTGAACCGAGAGCATCCGGATCTGGACGCACATGGCGGTGGATGATGATTTTTTCATATTCTTTGATCTTCTGTATGATTTGTTCTTTCATTACGGACTCCTTTAACTGTAACCTAATGTTCACTTTAGATAACGACTAAGTATAGATTTTATATCCTTTTTTCTATACAATGGTACTCGAATGATTCAACTGTATTGGAGGATTATCATGCCTGTATTCATCATCATTATCGTTTTATCAATCAGCCTTTATATATTCTATAAGATCAAAGAGTTCCGCGTAAAGGCTCCTTATGAGAAGAAATGGACGAAATCGAAGGCTAACATCGCTCTTGGTGTTTTCATAGGAATATTCGGACTAAACCGTTTGTTCATCAATGAGTCCACCTATGATCTGGTCATCGGCGGTGTGTTTCTGGTTTTAGGTTTGATCAATGCATTCATGGGATATAAAGCGTATAAGTACTTCCTTCCCCTTGCTATAGAGGAGAGAGAACAACCCAATTCATAGATTATTTGGAGGCTGTCCAATTAGTGTGAAACACTTATTGGACAGCCTCATTTAGAAGTTCATTAAAGGTGGCGTTCGATAAGTTGGGCCATCATGAGGGCTTTTCCGACTACTTCCCCTTCATGATAGATTTCGACGTCAACTTTCCCATACCGTCTGCTCAGTTCTAGGATCTTTGGTCGGATCGTAATCTTACTATCGATTTGCACAGGCTTTAAGAAGTACAAAGTGATATTTTCTACAACAAGGTCACCCTTCTTCTTCTTGCGCAGAGCCCTGCTCCCGACCTCGGAAACCAATGTTGTCATCACGCCATAAGATAATGTCCCTAAATAATTCGTCATCTGTGGAGTGACTTCACAGGTGAAAAACACATCTTGTTCATTTTCATTATCACGGACATTACTTGTAATCAAGTCATCAAATGTTTCGCCGATCTGCGGTTGTTTTTGAATCATTTGCAGGGCTTTCAACACATCTTGCCTGCTGATGATCCCTTGCAGTGTTTGTTGGGAATCCACGACCGGTAAAAGTTCTATGCCCTCCCAAATCATCATATGGGCTGCGTTTGCAACAGATGTCGTCGCGCTGACAGTGATCGGATTTTTTGTCATCACCTTTTCAATCGCCAAATCATTGTTTTTACCAATGATATCTTTGGAAGTCACAATACCCACGATCCGGTTCTTCTTATCCACTACAGGATATCGGCTGTGGTCGGTTTCTTTATTCAACTCATACCATTTCGTAACCTTCTCATCATTAACAAGATAATTGGTCTGCTCAACCGGAATGGTGATATCACTTACGAGGACGATCTCCTTTTTGATCAATTGGTCATAAATGGCACGATTGATCATCGTCGCTACCGTAAATGTGTCATAACTAGTTGAAATGACGGGAAGTTCTAATTCATCCGCGAGTTTCATAACCGTTTCATCTGTATCAAAACCACCAGTAATCAACACAGCGGCTCCGGCTTTCAAACCAAGCGCATGTGCTTTGGTACGGTTTCCAACGATCAGCAAGCTGTCAGGATCCACATATCGCATCATCGCCTCAAGTTTCATGGCACCGATGACGAATTTGTTCAGTGTCTTATGCAGCCCTTTTTTCCCACCGAGAACTTGTCCCTCGACAACATTGACGACTTCAGCATAGGTCAGTTTCTCGATATTTTCTTTTCGTTTCTTTTCAATACGGATTGTGCCGACCCGCTCTATCGTGCTGACCGTCCCCTGGTTTTCTGCATCTTTTATTGCCCTGTAGGCTGTACCCTCACTAACAGAAAGAGCTTTTGCAATTTGTCTGACAGAAATTTTACTGCCGATTTCCAGTGTTTCGATATACTCTAATATTTGTTCATGTTTTGTTGACATCATTTCACCAATCTTTCTAATAAAACCGATCTCCGCAAATTGCTAAGTCTTTCCTATTATACTAAGGGTATACCTTTACATCAATGCTGTCTGATTCTCTTGCGTTCTTTTACCGGGCGTCTCAGTGTTATCGTTTGTTTTGATTCTTGAGGATACTTTTGGAACAGCAACACAGAAAAATTTCCGCCTATAACGAGCAAAGCAAAGAATAACCAAACCCCAGAAAACCATCCGCCTAATCCTGTCCCGATCTCAGGTAGATAAGGAACAGCAAAGTAGACAAGTGCAAGGGCACTCAATAACGATAAAATCAGTCTATTCTTCATAATCGTTCTCCTTCCTTGTACATGAGGGATGTCCTTATATTTAACCTATGCAGACCCCTTTTAAGAAAGAAGAAAACGTGTATTAAAGTTCGATGGATTCTCCAGATTTCAGAACTTGTCCTTTTTTACCTTCCAACTCATTTACAAACGCTTCAGGATCTTGTTCAATTACAGGGAACGTATTGTAATGTACCGGTACGACATAGTTCGCCTTCAACCAGCTTGCAGCAATGGAAGCATCTTCTGGCCCCATCGTGAAATTGTCTCCGATTGGCAAGAAAGCTAGATTGATGTAGTTCTGATCGCCAATTAATTTCATATCTGAAAACAGTGCTGTATCACCAGCATGGTAAACAGTTTTATCTTCTGCAGTAAAGAGGATTCCCGCTGGCATTCCTGTATAAATGACCGTACCATCCTCTTCGGCATAGCTTGAACCATGAAAAGCTTGCGTCAACTTCACTTTTCCGAAGTCAAATTGATAGGCCCCGCCGATATGCATCGGGTGGGTTTCCACATCTTTCGTACCTAGATAATTCGCCAATTCAAATGGTGCTACGACCAAAGCATTGTTTCGCTTTGCAATATCAACTGTATCTCCTACATGATCATTGTGACCATGAGTAAGTAAGATCACATCAGCTTTTACCTCATCCGCTTTGATATGACATTGATCATTGCCTGTAATGAAAGGATCAATCCAAATCGATTTTCCATTTGTTTCAATAGCGACTACTGAATGTCCATAATACGTTACTTTCATTCAAGATCTCTCCTCTTTCATAATTTAGTATCTGTTTAATTCCTTCTCCTTCAGTCTTTCCGTTTCCTTCTGACAGAAACTAAAAGACAAGGATTGCGCAATTTGCCGGAAACTAAGTAGCCCATTCTTACTACCAAAACGAGAGCCTATCCATTTTGTACCCGTTTCACCCTTCATTTTACACATCCGAATTCGAATTTAAAAACTTTAATATATTTGTTTTCGATTTCTGCGAAATTCACTCCCTCTCCGCGGGTAAACGAAAAGCGGAATCGACCTGCCTAATCACGTAGGTCACTGGAAAACTGACGAGAAGCCTGTTTTGTTTGAAATCAAAACTAAACAAGAGCAGGTAATATACCAAGCCTGCTCAAAGTCATAGTCTAAACTTATATTAATACAAGAAAAGACTGACACCACAGTGCCAGTCTCAGGTCATTTCGAATTATCTTTTATTTGAGAGCATTTCTCTTACATCGTTATATTCCAATCCATGTGCTTCTGATACTGCCTCATAAGTGACATAACCGTCGAGCGTGTTAATGCCTTTAAGAAGCGCTTCATTATCACTGCATGCTTTCACATATCCCTTATCTGCAATTTGTAATGCATATGGGACTGTAACATTCGTCAATGCAATCGTAGAAGTACGCGGAACCGCACCTGGCATGTTTGCAACAGCATAATGGACAACTCCATGTTTCTCATACGTTGGATTATCATGTGTTGTAATGCGATCTGTCGTTTCAAAAATACCGCCCTGGTCGATTGCCACATCTACAAGAACCGATCCTTTTCTCATAGACTCGATCATTTCTTCTGTAACCAATTTAGGCGCTTTAGCTCCAGGGATCAGCACAGCACCAATGACAAGATCTGAATCCACTACTGCCTCGGCGATGTTCAAAGGGTTAGACATCAAGGTATTGATATCAGAGCCGAAAATATCATCTAACTGGCGAAGACGCTCTGGATTCAAGTCGATGACAGTCACACTAGCACCAAGACCTACAGCAATTTTCGCTGCATTCGTCCCTGCAACTCCTCCACCGATGACCGTTACCTTACCTCTGCGCACTCCTGGGACTCCCCCAAGCAGGATTCCCATACCTCCGTGAGGTTTTTCTAGAAAAGAGGCACCGATTTGTGTAGCCATTCTTCCAGCTACCTCACTCATCGGTGTCAACAATGGAAGACTCCGGTTTGGAAGCTGTACCGTTTCATACGCAATACCAACCACTTTATTTTCAATCAGCGCTTTTGTCAATTCAGGTTCAGCAGCTAAATGTAAATATGTAAATAAAATAAGTCCTTCGCGGAAATATTGGTATTCTTCTGGTAATGGTTCTTTAACCTTCATAACCATTTCCATACTCCACGCTTCAGTTGCAGTATCTACGATCACTGCTCCAGCTTCCTGGTACTGTTCATTTGTAAAACCTGATCCAAGTCCTGCATCTTTTTCAATGAAAACTTCATGCCCGGATGTTGTCAGATTGACCACTCCAGCTGGTGTCATTGCCACACGGTTTTCATTGTTTTTAATTTCTCTTGGTACACCAATACGCATTTTTTGCGACCTCCTAAATCAACAAATCTTCAATAAAAATAACGCTTGAATCCAGTCCAAGATGACTGCCATTTAAAGATAACACCAAATGCCAAAAAGAAAAAGGGGAAATATCGTTTGAATGACTGAAACAAGCGCATTTTTACGGCATTTCCATACGTTGCCATCATAACACAAAATAATAATTAAAGTAGGCTTTTCGAATGTTTTCACAGGGAGTTTAAGAAACTTATGTTAGTGCCTGACGAAACAGCCAGACACCATATAGGTCAAGCTATAAAGAAAACTTGGCAAAGTCAAGCCTTTGGCGCAGGTTAAGCATTAGTTGTCCTGATATTGAAGAAAGTATTTTATGCTTTCTTTAAGATGTGAAAAATTCATCTCAATTGATTTTCATCTTCTTTAAGTTGTTCTTCGACGTTTTGGGGGCCTGGCTGGTCGATCACGCCGCTTTGATAGGATTGCATGATCTGTTGTTGAACTTCCACTTCGCCATTGGTTTCAAATTGATACTGCCGGTTTTTACCCTTTTGTTTATCCATGGTGAGTCGCCTCCTTCTCATACGAACTTCTTGAATAGTATGTGAAAGGAACTCATTTGTTATTTGAACCAATATGAGGGAATGTGATCTGTTGAGGATAGCCGAATATCACCATTTTATGTACAATGTTATATGCAGGGGGAATGACTAATGACTTATACATTTACTATAAATGAGCGATTAGGAATCAAGCTGCCATTACTAAAGCGCTCTTGGGACAACTATCCTAAAGAAACACAAGAATTGATCTTATCTGAATGGGAGTCAGTCCGAGGTAAAATTCCTGATAGGATCAAGGAACTCGAAAATGAAATCAACGATAGACAAAGCCAACTTTATCGGGAAGAAGACTTTGAACGTTCTTGTGAACTGAATTCTGAAATATCAGAATTAGCTTCTATCATCAATGATCTCTGGATTTGGTATCGTGCCGATAATCGCATAACGAGAAAAAGTCATTTTTAAATCAACAAAGTGCTTTTACATAAGCATGTAATAAACTCAGAAGGATGACCCCTATCGAGTCATCCTTTTCCTAAGTCTTTCCTTATTTCCCGAACAACATGATTTATTTCAGGAAGAATCAATTTATTCATAGCAAGCTTAACCGCACCGCTTGAGCCCGGTACTGAAAAGATCGCCGTGTTATTCGAGACACCAGCAATAGCCCTGCTCAAGATCGCTGCTGAACCGATATCCTCTGTGTAACTCAACATCCTGAAGAGTTCACCGAAACCAGGGATTTCTTTATCGAGAAGTTCTGAGACAACCTCAACAGAAATATCCCGCTTCGCTATACCGGTTCCTCCATTCATGATAATAACATCCGTTTCGGAATCACTTGTTCCGCCCTTCAATACCTCATGAAGAATCATTGACTCATCTTTTACGATTTTATAAGAGGAGATTACGTGGCCATACTCTTCAAGGGCATTTAAAATATACTTCCCACTCTTATCCGTTTCTTCAGTTCTGGTATCACTTACGGTGATGACCATCACCCGCACATGATCAGGTGCTTCCTGTTTATGTTCCTCTACACTCATCACATATCACCCTCTTAGTCATGTTTTTCTAATAACCAACGTTTCTGATAAAACTGATTCGCAAAGTCTGTGATTTGCCTTGAAAGCTGGTAATTTGCTGTTGCACCATATACCATCCCCATCAGCGGAATACCCTGGATCAAACGTTTCCTTAACATGAAAAGGACCATTCCCTTACCGACCAAACCAACCAGATGCCTCATCCATTGACTGTCAGCAACCAATTCATCCGACTCAAAGAAATACGGATTGATTTCCTGATCCAATACCTCGCTCATCAGCTGCTCCCAGGCTTCTTGCTGATGCTGTTTAGGTAGAGTGGCTGCATGGAACAACTTCAAGGACAGCATTGTTTCATAAGGTTGATTGATTGAATAACCGTACGAAAGGGCAAGTACTTGAATCGATCTCAAGTGTGCCGCGATGCTTGCCGGAATATCGATTCCTAAAAATAATATACCTCCAGCTCCAGAAAGCCCACCCTGTGCAAAAGAAAGCAGTCTATGTTTCGCTACTTGATGTTGAGCTATGTATCGAAGCTGTTCGATCTTGCAATCCTGTACATCTTCCCAAACTTCAACATCTTTGTTCATCGATTGAGCTGCCAATAACACCCTTTGTTTCGTATCTTGTTGAAATTGTGAGTTCAAGATGATTGAATGCAAATGAAAAAGCAGGTTATCGATGGTTTGAAGGACTTTACTACGAATATTGGGACTTATCCTGTTAAAAGCGTCTACAAAGGTCTTTTCGTAAGTCCTGTTGAAGTCAGTCGGAACATATGTAAAATATTCTTGCTCCCATTTTTCGATTGAAGACCATACTTGTTTCTCGTTCTGCGACCATTCCATACCGAACACCTCCACGAAGAACTTTTCATTCATTATACCAAAATTAGCGCGAAGACTATAATACACATGAAAGTAAACCCTTGAGGAGTACTTGTGGTCTCGCCTGGCTTGCTTTTCCCGCAGGAGTGACGTAATTTTCGTTTGAAATCAACATCTTAAGCCTATCCTAAAGATCTTTACCCTACAATTTTGAGGTTTTGGTTAAATCATCACAGTAAAAAAGAACTCCACCAGCATGGTGAAGTTCTTAATCTGAAAATATATTATTGGGCAAGTCGTACTGTGTCTCTTGCAATCATCACTTCTTCGTTTGTAGGGATGATCAATACTTTTACAGGGGAGTGTGGATAGTTCAAAAATGCTTCCTTTCCACGAACCTTGTTTAAAGCCGGATCCCAGTAAACACCCATGAATTCAAGGCCTTTAAGGACTCGCTCGCGGATGACATCACTGTTTTCACCGATTCCGGCTGTGAAAATGATTGCATCGATCCCATGCATTTTTGAAGCGTAAGAGCCGATATATTTATGAATTCTTCCTCCGAAAACTTCAAGTGCCAGCTCAGCTCTTTCGTTTCCAGCGGCAGCTTTCTGTTCGATATCCCTTAAATCACTGGAAAAACCGGATACTCCAAGAAGTCCGCTTTCTTTATTGAGGACATTCATCACTTCTTCAGCGGTTTTTCCTGTTTTCTCCATGATGTATGGGATGAGCGCAGGGTCAATGTTCCCTGAACGGGTCCCCATCGTTACACCAGCAAGCGGTGTGAAGCCCATAGACGTATCGATTGATTTCCCACCTTCAATCGCAGCGATACTTGCACCATTTCCAAGGTGGCAAGAAATCAACCGTAACTGTTCAATCGGTCTTCCTAATAATTCCGCACAACGTTGAGAAACATATTTATGGCTTGTCCCATGAAAACCATACTTACGGATACCATATTCCTTATAGTAGTCATAAGGAAGGCTATACAAATAGGATTGTTCTGGCATCGTTTGATGGAACGCAGTATCAAACACAGCTACAGCAGGCACATCAGGCAGGATTTCTTTAAATGCACGAATACCTACGATATTTGCAGGATTATGCAGTGGTGCCAAGTCGGACACCTCTTCAATTTCCTTGATGATCTCTTCTGTGATCAGCACAGAATCATTGAATTTTTCACCGCCGTGTACGACTCGGTGTCCAATCCCTTCAATTTCATCGTAAGAGTCGATGATTTGATGGGACATAAGTTTTTCTAACAGCATCTTAACCGCAACAGCATGGTTCTCAATATCTGTCACTTCTTTTACCTTTTCACCGTTCACTTCAATTGTAAAAACACTATCAGGAATTCCGATACGTTCGACAAGCCCTTTGGTAACTACTTCTTCCACAGGCATTTTCAATAATTGAAATTTAAGTGATGAACTTCCGGCATTAATGGCGAGTACCTTTCGCATATATAGACAACTCCTTCGTTGTTCAAGTTCATTCCCAAAAACCAATTACCATTAAACCACCGGTCGATGGTTTCCTGCAAGGAAGGAAAACGTTTTCCATCAATATTTGTTATTTTCAGATTTGAATCCGATTTCATACTCTCTTTTCACTTTGATAAACTTTATTCTTGATTTTGCGAAATTCATTCCCTTTCCGCGGGCAAACGAAGAGCGGAAGCTTAAGCAAACTATCCTGGTGGAAACCAAGTTGCACGAACCCGTTAACGGACACAGGAGACCTTATTCGACCAAAATAATGGAATTATACAAACTTAACGGACACCAGGGACCTTATTTCGTAAATATCATAGAAAAACAACTGCTTTGTTCACAAATAACGGTTGTGGTGTCCGTTAAAATTTAGAAACAACGATTTTGCCTACAAATAACGGCTCTGGTGTCCGTTACCTGAAAACATAGCGGCGGGGTCTCGCCTTTCTCACTGTTCCCAGCAGGAGTTGCGCGAATATTGCTATAATCAACCCATTCTTAATCATCATTATTTAACAAAGCCTTGTATGTTTAAGTTAACCAGTAAATGAAGTCTTAAACCAGGCATCGATTTTTTTCATGATCGATTGCAATGCTTTTGGATCCGAAAAGCTAGGAAGCTCTGCCATCAATGCTTCCTTAGGAGCTGCAACACCTTGACCTCTTTTCTGGATGAAAAAGATACTTTTCGCTTGTTCTTCCTTTTTAAACATCGTCAACGGTAATTGGAGAAGCCCGTGGATGACTGCCTGTTCTTTAAGGTACTTGTTCAACTTCTGAGCTTCATCGCCTGCAAATAAGAAATTCGGAATCAGGAAGAACAGGAAACCTCCTTCTTTTGTATGGTTTAACGCTTGTTCGATCATCAAATGATGGGCAAGGGAGTGTCCTTTTTCAGCCTTCAATCGGTATGTGGATGCCGTCTCATCGTTTGGATAATATCCGACTGGCAGATCTGTGATGACAAGATCAACTGGATCGATCATCAATGACTGCAAACTGTCCTGATGATAAAGCTGAATATCGTGCTCCTGTGCATTCAGGTTTACATAAGCAAGCTTAATCAACGTTTCATCAACCTCAGAACCATAGCTGAATACTTTCTTTTTCGTTTGATTCAGGAATGCTGATACAAGGTTCCCAGTCCCGATTGCTGGGTCCAAAAGTGTGATCCTTTCCTTTTTGTTCATAGCCTTTTCGACTAAATAGCCAACGAAAAGAGCAACGGCATCAGGTGTCATCGCATGTTGGGACTGTACACCCATTTTCATTCCTTGCAAGATCGCCAATTGGTATCCTTTACGGATTTCTTCCTTGGATAATTCATCTAATGTGATTGATTCATATTTATAGATGAGATCATTCTTCGTTTGTTCATCAAACTTATCAGGCATTCCACCCTGTACCAGATTTTCTCCAGTCATGATCAGACCATCAAGATATGTAGTCTGTTCTTTCTCAGAAAGGATCGTTGCCGTTTCGTGTAATAATCTATAGAATGATTCGACTTTCTTAAAATCAGCCATGCAAATTCCTCCTATCTTACAACTAGCATTATTGTAACAAAACACCAAGAAATAATGAAAACATGATTTTCACCTTGAAGAAAACTTGACAAAGCCAAGTCTTAACCTGGGCTGAGCCTTAGTGGAAAGTATTTATACTTTCTTTAAATGTAAAAGAGGCCAACCAACCAAAGGTTCGGACCGCTGACCAAACTCTGGAGGTTAACCTCTTTTGTTTACTATTATTGTTGAAATTCTAGTTTACTGGGCAGACTTGGCAGCCTCAATCGCCGCCTCATAATCCGGATGATCCGTCGCTTCACTAACATACTCAACATAGGTCACTTTATCATCTGAGTCGATCACAAATACAGCACGAGTCAATAGACGTAGTTCTTCAATTGCTACTCCATAAGCTTTACCGAATGAGAGGTCACGGTGATCGGAGAGTGTTTGAAGGTTTTCTACACCAGCAGCAGCACACCATCTCTTTTGAGCCATCGGTAGGTCAACACTTACAGTCAATACTTTTACATTATCAAGCTTTGCCGCTTCTTCGTTGAATCGGCGCGTCTGCTGATCACATACACCCGTGTCGACAGATGGAACGACACTGATCAATCTTACAGAACCTTTTGTATCATCCAATGTTACAGGAGACATGTCGTTTGCCAACACTTTGAAGTCAGGAGCTGCGTCCCCTACTTTCACTTCATTCCCTAATAGCGTTACTGGATTTTGTTTGAATGTTACATTAGCCATCATTAACAACTCCTATTTTAAAAGGTATTCTAACACGTTAATGGTAAACTTTCTGAAAATTTGTTTCAAGTAATATGTAGTCCTGAATCATTTTTTCGAGTACAATACACCTAAGATTTAAAAAAGGGCTGCTCTGGTTTTAAGCTGCCCTTCATCTATATCATTTAAAAATCTAAATCTTGCTTTTGGCGTCTTTCATTCTGATGCTGTGACTGATTATTATTGTTGGATTGATTTTTATTCGAATCAGATTTCATCTGAAAGCCACTATTGTTCATCATCCTTTGAACTCGATCTACTACTTGAGGCGCTAAGTCAAGAAGCCGTTCGTACAAATGTGTACTATTATCGAGATGGATGGTCTTCACTCCAGAAGAATTCACAATCAGAAACGCGATTGGCGTGATTGAAACACCGCCTCCGCTTCCACCGCCAAAAGGATGAGATTCTCCCTCTGAAGACTCTCGTCTTGATTGACCTGAATTGCCTAAAGCACTGAACTGGCTTCCTCCAGCAGCAAATCCAAAACCAACCTTTGAAACTGTTAGAATCACACTTCCGTCCGGTGTTTCTACTGGATCACCGATAATTGTATTCACATCAATCATTTCTTTAATATTTTCCATTGCTGTTTGCATCAAGCCCTGAATTGGATGTTCTGACATGCTGTTTCCTTCCCTTCCAATTTTTTACGATCAGATATGCTGCGAGCATAGCTTGCCCGATTTGAAAAGAAAACATACATAATAAATTTGTTTGCACAATAGGGGCTTGAAAAGAAGGCGTAACCTCAAGGACAGGTGGTTTTTCCATTCGCGTTGCAAAGCTTAGAAAGCCTGCCACACTACCCTTGATCGTCCACAACAATCCGGCAAAAATTCCAGTTGAAGCAGCATCCCCGGTACCAATTGTACTGACCCATTGATATTCTTCAATCGTTACTTTTTTTAAGAATTTACGGACGATGCTTCCAAGTTGATAGACAGAATCCATAAGCGCTTTTGTTTCTTGTACTCGTGCAATTAAGGACTCAGCCTCAAATGTCATTTCTTTCGTATCGTGAAGTTTTTTATTGCCGATTTCTGATTCAGTATCGTATTCCATGTGCATAAGTCCATCACCTTCGAGGTCTATATCATTCAATGGTATTTCCCAAGAATAATCGAATAACCCTTTTAAAAAGTGGGCATGTATGAAACACGTATCATCGTTTCCTTGATGGACATATTTGATGGTTACCCGTACCCGGCTGATCATAAGGATACCTATCATCAAACTGATAACGAGTATGATTCCTATAATCCAATACCACATGAGGATCACCCCGAAGTCTCTGGACATACTGTTTCTCTTGTTAATTTGACTTTATAAAAAAATAGACCTATCAGCATTATGTACTGACAGGTCTCTAACAATACCTATTTTCGAGTGTGGACGACTCTCGTATCTGCAAATATATCATGCAACGATTGTTTTTCATTTGTAAAAGCAGCGATGATATACCCGATCAAGAAGATGGTTTTACTGATGAACCGGCCAATCACTTCCCGAAAAAGCAGGGTGGTCCATGGTATATTTTCATCCATATCTTTTGGAACTACTTTTATTGCAAAAAGCATTTTTCCTAATGTCTGACCGAAGAAACGAGTCATCAATACAAAATAGCTGTAGAAAATGATTGCAGCTATTACTGTCTTTAATGAAAACATCCCTCCATCAGATAAAGGCAAATCACGTAATACCCATATCGGCTTAACGATCAGACTGTTCAGACTCCAAATGACGAGCAAGTCTAAGAGGTACGCCCAGAACCGGATCCAAAATCCAGCATATACCCTGTTTGTATTTCCATAGTTCAAGGTCTGAGAGGGTTCTGGGGGATGTCCTTCACCTGATAATGTTTGCTCCAATCCAATCCCTCCTATTCCGTATATAGATATTTGATTTGCGGTGTATTCGTTTGACTCATCAATTCTTGTATCCCTAACAGATCTCCATTAGGCTGGAACAATTTTTGCGCGGTCATGTCCAGGAAAGAATTCCAACCAAGGCGATTTTCATACTTGATGACATTCAAATGGGAATTCCCGAGATCTTTTTTCATTGCTTTGATCGTATCCTCCTGATCACCAAGTTCATCGACAAGATCTGCTTCTTTTGCTTGTTGCCCATCATATACCCTGCCGTCTGCCAATTCTCTCACGTTATTTTCTGAAAGCCCACGGCCAGTAGCGATAACATCTACAAATTGATTGTAGGAATTATCAACGATGGATTGTAAGATTTTCCTTTCCTCATCTGTCATTTCACGTGTAGGGGATAGGATATCTTTATGAGTACCGCTCTTGATCGTCTCCCATTTCACCCCTAGTTTATCAGCCAATTCTCCATAATTCATCGACTGAATGATGACACCTAGTGAACCTGTCAATGTTGAGGAATGGGCAAATATTTTATCCGCAGGTGCAGAAATGTAGTAGCCCCCTGACGCAGCCATATTACCCATCGATATGTAAACCGGTTTTTTATGTTCCTTTTGTATAGTAGTGATCGCATCATGGATCTCTGCGCTTTCGACCACTCCGCCGCCTGGGCTATTCACCCGAATTATGATTCCTTCTACATTTTTGTCCTCACCTGCATGCTCGAGCATATCAAGAAACCTCTGGTGATTATAGCCTGGAGATTGGAATAATGATGTCGCATCACCAGTGTCTTGAATGACACCCTCGACGTTCAAGAGGACAATATTCCGTTTATCGCTCCCTTTCTCCACGACCTTTTCGACAAATGGATCATCTTCTAAAAATCCTCCGCCTTGTAAATTCGTAAAGTTATCAGATGCAGCGGATGATAATACATTCATGATGATGGATCCTATGAAAAGTACTGCTGCAATTCCAAGTGCTGCCCAACGTTTTCCGCTCATAAGAAGCCTCCTAGCATTATTACATTGGTAAGATTGACCAATCTTTGTTAGAATATCATATTTTCAATTTGTATGATGATAATTTGACAAAAACTTTTTAAAAAACGAAGATAAAACTAGCATGTCTAATTTTTAATGATAAGAATCGGGTAACATTAGATATTACTGGAAATCATAGGAGGTTTATGATGTCAGAACGTAAGAATATCCATTTTTTCTATAAGAAAGACAGCCAGTTTGAAGAACAGGTCATCCGATTGAAGAACCTCGCCATTGATAATGGATTTACATTGGTGGAGCAAGCCGACCATGCTAACATCATCGCTAGTATCGGGGGGGATGGCACCTTCCTTCAAGCCGTCAGGCAAACTGGATTTCGCGAAGATGCTCTGTATGTCGGTGTGAGCACCGGACAATTAGGATTTTATTGTGACTTCGACATCGAAGACCTTTCAGGAATGATAGATGCCATGTTGAATGAACAGGTAGAGGTCCGTAGATATCCGACCATAAAAGTTGACATGGAAAACGATGCTTCATTTTATTGCTTGAATGAATGTTCGATTCGATCGGGCATCATTAAAACTCTGTCACTCGATTTGTATATCGATGATTTATTTTTTGAACGGTTTAAAGGAGATGGGATGATCATCTCGACTCCGACTGGAAGTACCGCATACAACAAGTCATTAGACGGGGCGATCGTTGACCCGAAACTTCCATGTATGCAAATCAGTGAAGTAGCGTCGATCAACAATAACCATTATCGTACCCTTGGGAGTTCTTTCATTTTAAGTGATACAAGATCACTCAACATCCGGCTAGTAAACGAAGGAAACAACTTCCCGATCATAGCGATGGATAACGAAGCCCTTAGTATACGAGAGCCTGGATCCATCAACATTTGCCTTTCTGATAAAAGGATCAAGACTGTAAAGCTGAAGGATAATTCATTCTGGCATAAGGTGAAGCGTAGTTTCTTATAAGCCCCGTAAAAAAACTCCCTGCGAGGGGAGTTTTTTTTATCCGTGATAAACAATAGTATTGTTAACCACAGTTTTCGCTACTTTGACATTCGGAATCGCTTCTGGATCAATATGGAACAAGTCTTCAGTCAAAATTGTGAAATCTGCACAGAACCCTTTTTTGATCATACCTGCTTCATTTTCTTTCCCAATAGCATATGCGCTACCTTTCGTATATAATTCGACCGCTTCATATACTGATAATTTTTGGTCCGGATAAAACCCCTCATGTTTATCACCATGCTTTTTACGCAAGACAGCAGCATAGATCGTCAGTAGGGGATCTGCAGTTTCGATTGGTGCATCGGAACCAGCAGCACATGCAATTCCTTCTTTTAATAACGTTTTCCATGCAAAACTGTATTTCATCCTACCTTCCCCAAGACGTTCAATAACCCAAGGGAAATCGGATGCGACGAAATGTGGCTGTATATCAATAATTACAGGAACCTTTTTCAAACGCTCGAGCAGGTCTGGCCGTACAACCTGTCCGTGGACGAAACGGTCCCTTAAACCTGCAGGAGGTGGGATCTCTTCAACGGCATAAAGAGCAAATTCCAACGCAAGGTCTCCGATTGTATGGATTGCGACTGGCATTTGATAATGACGCGCCTTTTTAACGAGTTCTTTAAGGTCTGTCAATGAATGGATTGCTACCCCATACGTTTCAGGCATATCATTATAAGGTTTACTTAAATAGGCTGTCCTGCCACCTAAAGCACCATCAGCAAAAATCTTCATCGCACCGAGCTCGACAAATCCGTTCGATACACCAAACTTCAATCCTTCCTCATGCATGTCTGCAACAACTTCATGATGAACCAAAAGATTTGCTTTGAACTGAAGTTGATCCGGATTGATGACTTTCAAAAAAGTATCGTACGTCCGTTTGAATCCCCCATAATAATTGAGATCCTCACTGTGTCCGCCGACAAGCCCTAGACTCGTAAGATCCTGTACAGACGTAGTCAACGCACGATGAAGATATTCCTCGGTCACTTTCGGCAGGGCATCCTTTACTAATTCTTGAGCTTTATCCAACAGATATCCGGTAGGTTCACCATTTGTATCCCGTACAATGACTCCTCCTGGCGGATCCTCTGTATCTTTTGTTATTCCTGCAAGCTCCAAAGCCTTAGAGTTGGCAAGCAGAGCATGCCGGCAGATCCGGGTCAGTATCATCGGATGATGTGGAGCAATTTCATCAAGTTCGAAGCGATGAAAAATCTTTCGATCCATGAAGTTGTTTTCGTTCCATCCTTCGCCAATAATCCAATCACCGACAGAAGTAGAATAGATCTTCTCTTTCAAGGTCGTCTTCATTTCTTCAGCAGACATCACTTCCGAAAGATCCAATCGCAACAGTTTTTCTCCATGCCCGATCATATGTAGATGACTATCGACAAACCCCGGATACATGACTGCCCCTTCTAAATCCTCTATATGATCAATTTGATGATTCTTTTCAATGCGTAAACGGTCACCGCAGTCGATAATTGTATCGTCTTCAACTAAAACAGCTTCGACTTTATCGAATTCATGTTCCATTGTATAGATGGTGCCATTTGTCCATAACGTTTTCATAATCACACCTCAATTACTATCCCTATTTGTACCAGCATACCTAAGATTCGATTGTAAATCCACAAATAACGAAGACTTGGCAATGCCAATCCTTAAGTACAGGCTGAGCCTTAGTCCAAATTGTGTTTCCCACGTATATATTATTACTATTGACACGGCAATTTGTGTACATAACAAAGGACCGGCTAATGCGGTCCTTCGTTGTTCTAATTTACTGTTGTTTTGTTTTCTTTCATCCTCAATTCGATCCGTCGAATTTTACCAGAAGTAGTCTTCGGAAGTTCATCCACAAATTCGATCAACCGCGGATACTTATAAGGTGCTGTCAGCTTTTTAACGTGATCCTGTAGAGCTGGTATCAATTCACCAGCTGAAGCTTCTGATGGATTTTTCAACACGATAAAGGCTTTGACGACATGCCCGCGAACCTCATCTGGGCTTCCTACTACAGCGCATTCTTTAACCGACGGATGTTTGACGAGTGCGTCTTCGACTTCAAACGGTCCAATTGTATACCCAGAACTGATGATGATGTCATCGCCTCTACCCTCGAACCAAAAGTACCCATCTTCATCCTTCTTCGCTTTGTCTCCCGTAAGATAATAATCCCCTCGGAATGCCATTTTTGTCCGTTCTTGATCTTTATAATATTCCTTGAATAGTGCAGGCACATCGCGATGAACGGCAATATCTCCAACCTCGCCGACCTGGGCGGGTTGCCCTTCCTCGTTGATGATTTCGACATGGTTGCCAGGTGTAGGTTTACCCATTGATCCTGGGCGGACTTCCATCCCTTCAACAATACCTACAAGCAGTGTGTTTTCTGTCTGTCCGTATCCATCTCGTACGGTCACGTTGAAGTAGTTACGGAAAATATCGATGACTTCCCGGTTTAACGGTTCTCCGGCAGAAACAGCACTTTGTAAGCTTGAAAGGTCATACTCCTTCAAATTATCTACTTTTGCCATCAATCTATATTCCGTTGGTGTGCAACAAAGCACATTGATTTGATTTTTCTCCAATAGATCTAAATATGTGTTCGGATCGAATTTTCCATTATAGACAAATCCAGTTGCTCCTGTACCTAGGACAGATACGAATGGACTCCAAATCCACTTTTGCCATCCTGGTCCAGCGGTAGCCCAAACGATATCATTTTCTTTAATGTTCAGCCACGACGTTGCAGCAGTCCGGATATGAGCATAGGCCCATCCATGTGTGTGAACGACGCCCTTAGGATGGCCTGTCGTTCCAGAGGTATAAGAGAGGAATGCCATGTCATCACTGTTCGTAGTCGGAAGTTCGGTTGATGGGTCAAAGGATCCTGTCACTTCTTCAATCGTAGACCATCCTTCAGCTTTTCCTCCAACCGTAATTTTATATTCCAAACTTTCAACAGGATCAACAATGTCATCAATAAGTGAAGTCAATGGTTCATAAGCTATGACCGCTTTCACTTCACCATGATTGATTCGATAGCTTAAATCTTTCGGTCGGAGCATCTCGGAACAAGGGATGACAACAAGACCTGCTTTCAAAATCGCCAGGTAAACTTTATACGTATCAATCAGACGCGGCATCATGACGAGAACACGGTCACCTTTGTTTAACCCTAAGCTAAGTAAGGCTTTTGCAAGGTCATTTGCTTGATCAAATAAATCTTTGTACGTGATTTCATCTACTGCACCCTGTTCGCTGAGCCATTTGATCGCGACACGCGAAGGGTCTTTCGCATACTTTTCCATTTCTTCAGCTGCATTGTACTGTTGAGGAGCTAATAAGGTTTGATTGTTCAAAGCAGACGCCTCCTTATGTATTCATTTCACCTTCTATTATACATAATTTTTGGAATATTTTCATTTTTGGTGTGATCAAGTGGAATGTATGAACGAAATCTTTTCACTTTTCGAGATATTCTGTTCACTTCATAGGTTTTTCTGTTCACCTCGCTTCAAGGAAAACAACAAGAAAGGCCAGCATCAGATGCTGACCTGTTTTCCATCAGTATTATGTTGTAGAAGGTGTGTGTTACTTTTGAGGTTGTTGACCTTGAGCCATAGCAACTAGACGCTTAGTGATTTCACCACCAACAGATCCGTTAGCGCGAGCTGAAGAGTCAGGACCAAGTTGTACTCCGAATTCAGAAGCAATTTCAGTCTTCATAGCGTTAAGAGCTTGTTGAGCTCCAGGTACTACTAATTTGTTTGATTGACGAGCCATGATATTCACCTCCTTTGTACCCATAGGTTACGGAGGCAAAGGCGAATTCATACTCGCTTCTAAGTGGTAAATCTTGATAAGAAAATCACAAGTTAAAATAAGTCTTCGAACGCATTGTCACGGGTTTCAGTCACCTCTTTAAAGTGTACAGTTTCCGTATTGTTTACAGCTTCGTCGACAAGTGCATCGATTTCCATATATTGCTCAAACCGATTCGCTTTTTCTCGTCTTGGTTTCGTTTTCGGTGCAGATGGCAAGAACACAGTACAACAATCCTCATAAGGACGGATCGAGATATCATACGTGCCGATCTTCCTTGATACTTCCATGATTTCAATTTTATCCATTGTGATCAAAGGTCGGATGATCGGAAGGTTCGTCACCTCGTTGATCGTATTCATGCTCGACAATGTTTGACTGGCTACTTGTCCTAAACTTTCACCTGTTGCTATTGCCAACGCATCATTTTGGGCAGCCAGTTTTTCTGTAATTCGAAGCATGTAACGCCGCATGATCGTCATGCTATAGTTATCAGGAATTTGTTTTTTAATTGCTTTTTGCACATTCGTAAATGGCACAACATGCATCTTGATCGTTCCACCGTATTTCGTAAGTACTTGCGTCAGATCCTCAACCTTTTGTCTTGCCCGCTCACTCGTGAATGGAGGACTATGGAAGTGGACCATTTCAACCCGGATTCCACGTTTCATCGTCAAGTATCCTGCAACAGGACTATCAATTCCACCAGATAACATCAACATGACTTTTCCGCTACTGCCAATCGGTAATCCTCCAGCACCAGGATAGTTGATGCCACTGATATAAGTCGCTTCGGGTTTGATTTCCACTTTGATTTCTATATCAGGATGATGGACATCAACTGTAATATCCTCAGAATTCTTTAAAACGTATCCACCGATAAGATGGTTCAATTCCTGTGAATCATGCGGGTATTGCTTGTAATTTCTTTTAGTTGAAATTTTGAAGGTCTTAACAGAAGAGCCCGCTTGTTTCAATGCCTCAAGTGCTGTTTTTTGGATATTCTCTAATTCAAGGTCGCACTTTACAGCCAGAGTCAAACCTTGGATACCGAATATATCTTGTAATTTCTCCACAATTGGTTCGTGATCAGCCCCATGCAGTTCAATAATCATACGATCGAAAGCTTTTTTTACATTGACACTTTCAAATGGCTTCAATTTCCTTCTGATCGTATCCCTTAATTGATTCACAAAGTGATGCCTATTTTTCCCTTTAAGTGATAATTCTCCATATTTGACTATGATGTGGTCGTAAATCATATTATTCCCTCATTACTTTCTTTAAGTTATAAATGGCTTCTTGAAGGATTTGGATGAACCTTTCTCCTTCGTTACGTGTATTTTCAAAACTGAGACTTACACGGATTGCACTGTTGGCCCGTTCACTTTCATGTCCTGTCGCTTCTAATACTCTACTAACTTCAGTCGATTTGGAAGAACATGCAGATTTCGTCGAGACAAATACTTCTCTTTCTTCTAAAGCATGGATCAACACCTCTGGCTTGATACCCGGTACGGAAAAATTAATAATATGAGGTGCACTATAATCCTCTGGCGTGTTAAGGAATATACCTTCTATTTCAGATAGCTCTAATCGTATATAATTCTTTAACCGAACAAGGTTGTCCATTTCGTATTTTGATTTTTCCATTGTGAGCCGAAGCGCTTTTGCCATTGCGATGATTCCAGGTATATTTTCTGTTCCAGCTCGATGTTTGAATTCCTGCGATCCTCCGTGAAGAAGTGGGGATAAGGTCACACCGCTCCGCACATATAGGAACCCGACACCTTTTGGTCCGTGGAATTTGTGGCTCGAAAAGGAACATAAATCAATACCAGATTGTTCATACTGAATAGGAACTTTCCCTATCCCTTGAACATGATCGACATGGAAAAAGATCTTCGGATGCTCTTTCAACAACCTGCCGATTTCTTTTATAGGTTGAACTGTTCCAAGTTCATTGTTTACATGCATCACAGAAACGAGAATCGTATCATCTCTGATTTCATTTCGCAGATCTTGAACAGAAACGCAACCTTTTCGATCCACTGGTAAAAAAGTGACATCGAACCCTAACTGCTGAAGCTGCATGAATGATTCATAACAGGAAGCATGTTCAATTTCTGTGGTGATCAAATGTTTACCCCGTTTCTGATGACGAAGTGCAATTCCTTTGATTGCCAGGTTGTTCGCTTCCGTACCTCCAGAAGTAAATACAATCTCTGCAGGATTGACACGAATAAGACCTGCGATTTGATTTCGGGCTGTACTGATCAGCTTTTCCACTTCGCCTCCTAAACGATGAATCGAAGAAGGATTAGCGAAATAGTTCTCAGCCACAGTCATATACGTCTTCATCGCTTCAGGATAAGGTTTGGTTGTCGCACTATTATCAAAATAAATCATGGTTTCCTTTACCCCTTTAATAGTCGGCTTAGAATAAGCCAAAAAAATGATATCATTGCATCGTTTAATAATATCATATCTATATTGGATTCCAAACATGAGAATCTATCCATCATAGTTCGACATGATTTGACAAAATTTTAAATACAAAATCTTTTCCTTATCTAGCACACAATTCTATTTTCAAAAGCAAAATGAAATATTCTTTAGCAAATAAGAGATGTACAAATATTTCAAATCAAAACAATCTTTCAACTTTTTACTAAAGTATCTATTTTTCGTAAAGATTGTGTTAAGCTTTAACCGATTTTAGAAAACTTAATGATTTCAGTCGATAATTGTCATGGAGGTTTTACAGCATGAAATCTACAAAATCCCTTTCTTTTAAGGATACATTTACAATCGGACTTATGATGTTCGCTTTATTCCTTGGGGCTGGAAATATGATATTCCCACCATTACTTGGTCAAACTGCAGGAACGAACGTATGGATGGCTATTTTGGGCTTTCTGATCACAGGTGTCGGCCTGCCCCTTTTAGGAATTGTGGCAATTGGTCTGACAGGCGGAACATTAAGAGATCTGGCTGGTCGCGTGCACCCATCTTTTGCAATTATCTTTTCTACATTAATCTATTTAGCGATCGGCCCATTTTTCGGAATTCCGAGAACAGGCACAGTCGCATTTGAAATAGGCGCTGTTCCTTTCTTACCTGAAACAATCGATCCCAACGGCATGCCTTTATTCATCTATACAGTCATCTTTTTCGGCATTACTTTTTGGTTTGCTTTGAACCCGACCAAACTTGTTGATCGAATCGGTAAAATCTTAACGCCGATACTCATCGTTGTCATTGGACTGATTGTAATAAAAGGCATCGTTAATCCTATTGGGAGTATTTCAACTCCATCAGGTGAATATACATCGAATCCGTTATTCAATGGTTTCATCAATGGCTATTTGACGATGGACGCGATTGCAGCTTTAGTCTTCGGGATTGTGGTTATCAATGCTGTAAAATCCAGAGGGGTTTCTGATAAGAAAGAAATTGCAAAAGCAACAACGAAGGCAGGAATCATTGCTGTCAGTGGACTTGCGTTAGTCTATCTGTCTCTAGCTTATATCGGAGCAACGAGCAGGAATGTTCTCGGTGCAAGTGATAATGGTGGAACGATTCTTACCGGAGCTGCAGATGTGTTATTCGGTCAGTTCGGAATCATCCTGCTAGCTGTTGCGATCACATTCGCCTGCCTAACTACATCAATTGGACTGGTGACAGCTTGTGGAGAGTATTTCAATGGAGTCATGCCGAACGTATCGTACAAATTGATTATCGGCATATTATGTGTGTTTAGTGCAGCTGTCGCTAATGTCGGACTTACACAATTGATAAACATGACTTTACCAGTATTGATAGGAATCTATCCGCTTGCCATTGCACTTGTCGTTTACTCCTTCTTACATCGACATTTCGGCGGCTATCGCGAAGTATATATTGGTGGTTTGCTCGGTGCCGGGGTTATCAGTATTTTCGATTCATTGAATGAATTGAACGTGAACATAACAGCTATTACCGACGTATTGAATGTATATCTACCTTTATTTGAGCAAGGTGTCGGTTGGATCACACCTTCATTGATCGGTGCGATAATCGGATACATCATCGGACGAATTAGATCGCAGGCAGCTCAAAATACAAATCCGAGAAATGCTTAAAGAATCAGCCCTCGAGGCTGATTCTATTTTTTAACCTCTAGTAATCCTGTAGAAGTAAAACTCCAGCTGGATACAAATCAAGCGGTACCCTGGTGAGAAATAAACAAAGCGGGTCAGGAAAGCTATCAAAATTTTTCACGAATTAAATTAGAGGACCTCAGAGACCTTATTTCCCCCAAATCCCTCACCTTTAGATAATTAGAGATCACCAGAGACCTTATTGGCCAAAAACTTGGATAAATCAGGTCCAATTCACCCGATTAGCGGAACAGTTGTCCTCTATTTTTTAAATCAACCCTTTTTGTCACAAATAGTGGAACGGTTGTCCTCTAATTTCAACTAGTCCAAATTGGTCAGTTTGCAATGTAAAAAGAGGACCTGTCTCCAATTTTCATCGGATACTCAGGTCCCTACGTTGCTCAATATACTTTTTCAAACTCTTGTTGATAATTTTCTTCAAGATCTCTAATGATCTGAGGATCCACTGTATGCAGGGCTTCTGCTGCATGTTCCATGGCCTCTTCATAATCATAGGTACGGAACGATTGTTCAGCCTCGGAAAGCTTTACAGCAACTGCTACATACTGTCTGCGATAACGGTTTCCGTGTTGGATCAACCTCTCTGCCCAAATCGCTCGATCAATCAGTTTATACGTCTTAGCATGTACATCATCAATGGCTTCTTCGGCTTCAATCAACCTATGGAGAACTTCAGCCATTTGCAATGGTTTATCATTCAGCTTCATTGAAACAGTTTGTAATTTGGTTTCAGCATCATTAAGTGATGCATAATACTGATCTGGCAAGCCTGGTAAATTATTTCGATGGATTTCTTTTTTAGCATCAATCAGCTTTTTCCGGAATTCATGGATTTTTTCCACAGCTTCCAATTCATCTTTACGAAGATTTTGCAGCTTTTCTTGATAGATCTCTGTCATTTCCCGAAGATCCTCAAGTTGTTTTGTTACACTTTCGAGCATCTCTTTAAGTGATGTATAGGACTGGTTATTTTCATCAACAGAATGAAAAATCGCTCCGACTCTTTTTTCCAATTTCTCAAATGATGTTTCCAGACGTTCTTGAAGATCGATGTTTTCTTGTTCGATCTGATAACTTAACCGAACCACGTTCGTCTCTTCTTTCATCTTGTTGATTTCCGTCCCAAGTTCCTCGACATCAGCTTGTACCTGTTTGCCGTCTGTCATCACATATTGCTTGGCTAGAACTTCCGCTTCAAGACGATCATACAGTTCTTCGATTTTCTTATTCATCTGAGCAATCTCTTCTTGAGCATCCTCAATATCGACGTCATTCACTTTTTCCGTGACGATCTGATAAGCATAGTCGATGACTTCAAGTTCTTTTTCAACACCCAGCTGCTCGACACGGAATCCCTGATCTGACATTTCCTTCAGGCCGTCTTTCAACTGTTTGATCGTTTCAGGAATTTCAGACTGCAACTGATACAACAACTCTGGTACGACTTCTAATTCATATTGCAAGCGACGGATCTTTTCATCAAGCTGAATGATGTAGGTACGTGCTGCAATGTGGTTTCCATTTTCAGTCTCTTCATCATAACTGGTGAAATCTGCAGAAATGTTCTCCAGACGCTTTTCAAAGGTCTCAACCAATGGACCAAGTGCTCGGTAATGGGTGAGCAGATGCTTTCTTAATTCTTTATAACTCTCTTTAAGCTCACCGATCTCTTTTCGGTTCAATTCTTCACTTTCAACGAATTCATTGATTTCAGATGAAATCTCATCTATCTTCTCTTCTATACTGAAAAGTGATTTCCTAGTGTCACTCAGAATGCCTCTTGCCTTTTTGAAACGATATTTATCCGCGGCATCTTCAGCATCGAATAGATTCTCTTCAAGTCTAGGAAGTTGGACGGTAACGATGTCGTCCCATTCTTCACGCCAAACCTCGAATTTCTTTTCAGTTTCCCCAATCATTTCCAATGCTTTCACTTTCGCGATCTCATCAGACAAAGGCTTATTCATGATATTGACTTTTTGTGTTTCCAGGTGATCGATTTGATCATAAATTTTCTTGCGTGTGTATGTACCGAATGCTATGAATATTGAAACTAACACGATCAGTGCTATAAAAATATATATCACAGGGACCATCCTTTCTTCCCTTTTTCAATTATGTATATTAGACTTATATAAATATCGACATATTTGTTCATTTTTCGCCAAATTTCACTCAGATTCGGCGTTCATCGTAACTACTATAATACCATGTATGCTACTTTTATAACTACATTTTTTCGAAAATTTGATAAAAAATTGCTTTTTTCTTACAAAAGTACCAATTCAGGAGGGTGAACATGAATATTTTTGACGGTCATATCCATACACCATACTGCCCGCATGGCACTAAAGATACGTTCAATCAGTACATCGAACGTGCAATTGAACTTGGATACAAGGGTATGACTTTCACCGAACATGCTCCGTTGCCATCAGGGTTCAGTGACCCTACCCCGGACCAAGACAGCGGTATGCAGCTTGATGATCTTGAAAATTACATTGAACATCTTTCTCAGCTTAAAAAGGAATACAAAAATGACCTTCGTATTAAGACCGGACTAGAGATTGATTACATCGAAGGGTTCGAAAGAGAAACCGTATCATTTTTAGACCATTATGGTCCTTACCTGGATGATTCGATCTTGTCTGTCCATTTCTTAAAAACAAAAAAAGGATACCATTGCATGGATTACAGCCCGGATGTTTATGAAAAGCTACTAGAAGAAACAGGATCAATCCATAATTTATATTCACTCTATTACGATACGTTAAAAAAATCAGTTAAAAGCGAATTAGGTGCATATAAACCAAAACGAATCGGACATATCAGTCTAGTAATGAAGTTTCGAAAGAAATATCCGAACAATGCTATCAATAAGAAGGAAATCCTAGAAACACTCGATATGGTTTCAGAAGGAAAATTTCAGTTAGACTATAATGGTTCGGGTGTAAATAAACCTTTATGTCGGGAACCTTATCCATCAGATTGGATTATTTCAGAAGCCTTGAAAAGAAACATCCCTCTTGTTTATGGCTCAGATGCACATCAAGCTGGGGAACTGGGACAAGGCCTGGATAAACTGCAGAAAGAAGCACCGCTGTCACAGCCTGGTTAGGAGGCTGAAGCGGTGCTTTAATTTTACGCTGCTTCATCAAATTGGAGCAAATTCAGCCTGTTCCAATACTTGAATTCGCTAATTTTTCTTTATCCTTTCCTGAAATCGATTCCGAATCATATTGGATACACAACGTATCATTCACCCAATCTTGTAGGGCACTTGAATATTTGGATGTAAAATAGCGATCGTTCACCGAGAATTGGTAGATTTCCCTTACATATTGTGGGTATAAAAAAGGCATGAACAGCATGCTTCTCAACTGCATCGTCACCATGTTTTTCGAACACGGCTTGAACTCCTTCTGTTTCACACCTTGTTCAAGGATCGTAGTCAAGTAGAATTTTTCCTTCATGAGATAGGTCGTCATGATTTCACGCACGAGGGTGGTATCGATGCTGATTTCACGATGAACAAGCCTTGCAGCCTGTGATCGGCCTTGTTGGTAACTTATGACCTCTTCAATCAATCGGATCAGACATGTCCGAGCAGAATCCTTTTCCAGTCTTTCATAAGCATCTTGTAAAACATGAAGATACCCTTCAAGGAATGACGACATCAAAAATTCAAGAAGCCCTATTTTTCCACCAAAATAGTAGGAGATGAGAGAGACATTCACTCCAGCTTTTTCGGCAATATCACGAACAGAAGTCCCGGCATAACCATTGTTATTGAAAAGGGCTGCGGCTGATTCTGCGACTTTTTCTTTGGTGATGGATAACGCCTTCTTCATGGCAAATCACCTCAATATACGATCATTACTAACACCTTTCTTCTTTTACTATAGAAATCCTTTGAAAATCCTTCGACATATAAGGTGAATGTTTCAACAAATTCTGATATGATAAGACTAATTTCTTAGGATTGTGAGGGAATGCTCGTGTTTCACGTCGAATCATACGCGGGAAATCGTGAAGAAAATTATGAATTACTGAACAAACAATTGAAAGCATTATTGGAAGGTGAAACAAATCAAATCGCAAACCTTGCAAATGCCTCAGCACTATTAAATCAATTCCTTAACGAAGTCAATTGGGTCGGGTTCTATCTTTTGGATGATGACGAGCTAGTGTTAGGACCGTTCCAGGGACTACCTGCCTGTGTCCGAATTCCTCTCGGAAGAGGAGTTTGTGGAACTGCAGTAAAAGAAAACAAGACGATGCTTGTTGATGATGTTCATCAATTCCCTGGACACATTGCCTGCGATGCAGCCTCTAGGTCCGAAATCGTCGTACCGATTGTCAAAGACGAAAAAGTGATTGGTGTTCTCGATATTGATAGTCCTGTCACATCGCGTTTTGATGAAATTGACAAAAAGCATCTTGAACAATATGTGCAAACGTTGAGAGAATATCTTTAAACTAGGCTCTTTTCTAAAAGATGGTTGCTTTTGAGTCAATTTTTAAAAACTCACCTTGTGCAAGTGTGTTTGCAAAAACAGCCTTAAATTAAGAATTATCTTATATAGAAACGAGGTTGCGCGGATGGCAACCTCGTTTTTATACATTTTATACGGTTTCTGATTTTCTGATATGACTTTGCAATGCTTGCTCGAGATCTTCCCAAATATCTTCTCTTGCTTCTAATCCAACAGACAGTCGGATCAAGTTATCAGTAATACCCATCCTCTCCCTCGCTTCGTACGGGACGACGGCATGGGTCATCGTAGCCGGATGCTGGATCAACGTTTCTGCGTCACCAAGGCTTACTGCAATTTTCAATAGCTTCATCGAATTGATGAGATCCTGTGCGTCCTTTTTATTGCCTTTTATTTTAAAAGAAATCAAGCCGCTTGAACGAACCATTTGTCTTTGTGCTATTGGATAATCAACAAATTCCGGATCTCCTGGAAAATAGACGGATTCGACAGCAGAATGTTCCTTCAATTTCCTTGCAATATACATCGCATTATCACAATGTCGGTCCATTCGGACAGGTAGTGTTTTCAACCCACGCAACAATAGCCATGCATCAAAAGGTGACATGATGCCCCCAATATCCTTTTGAGTTGTAGCTGCGATAAGATCGATTGTTTCTCTATCACTAACAACGAGACCTGCTACGACATCACCATGGCCACCGATATATTTCGTCGCACTATGAATCACGATATGGGAACCAAGTTCTAGCGGTCTTTGCAAATACGGGGTGCAGAATGTATTGTCGACGACGACCTTGATATGATACTTAGCTGCAATCTTTCCGACCATCTCTAGGTCAACAAGAGCCATTGTCGGATTGATCGGGGTCTCTAAGAATATGATTTTCGTATTGGGTTGGATGTGGGCTTCGATCACATCTGGGTTTGACATAGCAATCAGATCGTGTTCCACATTATACTTCTCTTTGAGCATTTGAAGGAGCCCGAACGTACACCCATAAACACCCTGAGAGCATAAGATATGGTCATCTGACTTCGTCAATCCCATAAGTACTGCAGACACAGCAGCCATTCCAGAGCCAAAGGCCAGTCCCTTCTCTCCACCCTCTAAAATTGCAATACGCTCTTCCAGCATTTTTACCGTCGGGTTCCCGAGTCTTGAATAGATATAACCTTCTTGTTGCCCCGCAAACCTCTGCTCCCCGGATTCTGCATTCGGAAATACGAATGTGGAAGTAGGGAAAATCGGAGGTGCCAATGCTCCATGATGCTGCTCAGACGAATACCCTGAATGGATGACTTTTGTTTCGAACTTGCTGTCTTTCTTCACTCTTGAACACTCCTTTCTCTATATGTAAGCGCTTTCTGTCCATATCGTATCACAATCATTGTCATTTTGTGTTAAATTATTTTTGTATTTGTTTTTCCAGAAAAGTATTTAAAAGAAATTGTCCTCCTTGACTTTTACACCCAAACGTTATACACTGTTCTTTGTGTAAATTAAGACAGCCATGTGAATTCATGTGAGCCCTCTCATTATGTTCCTTGCAATTGCGGCTGAATCAAATTGCAAAGGTGCATCACGTAGCTTCATGCTGTCGAAGTGAAGGTGTATGAAAACATAATGGACACATGAACGATCACACCGGCACTGTTTTTTTTACAACAAAAAAATAGTGAAGGAGGAGCTATTAATGGCTCGTTATACAGGACCAAAATGGAAATTATCCCGTCGCTTGGGAATCTCCCTAAGTGGAACAGGAAAGGAACTTGAAAAGCGTCCGTACGCTCCAGGACAACACGGTCCAAACCAGCGTAAGAAGATCTCTGAATTCGGATTGCAACTTCAAGAAAAGCAAAAGCTTCGTCATATGTATGGAGTGAACGAACGTCAATTCCGTCGTATGTTCGATCAAGCAGGAAATATGAGTGGTATCCACGGTGAAAACTTCATGATTCTTCTTGAATCTCGTTTAGATAACCTTGTTTACCGTTTAGGACTTGCGCGTACTCGTCGCCAAGCTCGTCAATTGGTTGGACACGGACACGTTACTGTTGATGGTAAGCGTGTAGATATCCCATCTTACCGTGTAGCTCCAGGCCAAGTAATCGGTTTACGTGAAAAATCCCGTAACCTTGACATCGTTAAGGAAGCGTTGGAAGTAAACAACTTCGTACCTGAGTACCTTACATTTGATGATAACAAGCTTGAAGGAGCGTACACTCGTTTCCCTGAGCGTTCTGAACTTCCTGCAGAAATCACAGAAGCACTTATCGTCGAGTTCTACTCACGTTAATCGTAGCTTTCGAAACCCCTCTTGCAACTTGCCAAGAGGGGTTTTATTATGGTTTCGTTTTAATGGCTCTACAATATTTGTTGGGGTATAAGAAAAATTCACGTAAAAAAACACACAAGCTCCTATAACCTGTACACTTGAATTGACGAGAAACAAGAGTGGGGATAGGAGTTGTGTGTACGTGCATTTTAACATGGTTTTACCAGGATTAGAAGGTGTAAAGGTAACACGAGCTGAGGAGGTA
>NZ_CAMGYZ010000010.1 GCF_946151055.1 Bacillus sp. Marseille-Q3570
ACGCTGAAGAATGTAAAGAAGTTTTTAAGGTTTCGATATCTGAATTTAAAAAGATGTCCGAGCATTTACTATCTATTATAAAAACTAGTCGAGGTTCGTTTTCTAATCATGAAATAGAACAATTTATGGATAACATATATTGTAAAACATTAAAAGCTAAATCTAGTGATAAGAGTGATATAAAGATAAAAGTACATGATATGCAGACTGGGTTACAACCAGTTTTAGGTTTTAGTGTTAAATCAAAACTTGGCAGTGCGTCAACTTTATTAAATGCAAATAAGGATAGCACAAATATTACTTATAAAGTTATTGGAAACTTAGATGATGAAAAAATAGAAGACATAAATAATATTAGTAGCAGATCTAAAATTAAAGATAGATTATCAAAGTTAAAGGAAATTGGCTGTGATCTTCAATATGTTGATATGAAAGGGGAAATGTTTAAACTTAATTTGCAATTAATAGATTCAAAGTTACCTGAAATTTTATCTTTTGTACTATTAAACTACTTTAATGGTGAAAGTAGTAAGTTAGAAGAACTGCTAGAAATAGTAAAAACAAATAACCCTTTACAATATAATAATAAATATAATCATGTTTTTTATGAATATAAATTTAAAAATTTTTTAACTGATGTAGCTTTAGGAATGACTCCCTCAACTTTTTGGACAGGTAAGTATGATGCAACAGGAGGTTACATAGTAGTAAGAGAAGATGGTGAAGTTGTTTGTTACCATATTTATAATAGAAATGAATTTCAAGATTATCTTCTAAAAAGCACAAAACTTGAATCTCCTAGCAGTTCAAGACATAAATATGGTTACCTTTACAAAAAACATAAACAAGTATTTATAGATTTAAATTTACAAATAAGATTTAAGTAGGTACAAAATGAGTTTAAATAAAGTAAATATTTCACAAATGCAAATAGCCTATAAAGAACTTTATATGCTTGAGAATTTATTAAGAAAATATGTTGTAACAGAATTAAATAGAAGATTGGGTCATAACTGGGAAAACAAAATAAAAAAATATAAATTAACGATAACAAAAAAAGAGTTTATAAAATTACATTTCCATGAACTATTGAGTTTTATAAGTTTCTTTAATAACTTATATTTTGATTTATCTGAAAAGTTAATACATGAACTAAAACAGCTTAATTTAATTAGAAATAAGATTGCTCATTGTACTTTACTAACTTCTTTAGAACAAGAAAAATTACATATTGTATACTTACAAGTATTAGATGAATTAAAAAGGGTGAGAAGATGACGGTAAATGATTTAGGGAAAATTCTAAAGACAATGTATAATAACACACCTACTGGTTATCAAGTAGCAAATATTCATTTCTTTGTAGTTAAATATGGTGAAATTATATTAAGGAATAATTATAGTGTTAGAGATATTATATATGCTTCAGGCCTGAAACAATCATATATGACAGAAGTAAATAAAGGGATTAAATTATCGAAGTATGTTATCCCGAAGTCCTAAGCTTACTTAAAAGATATCGGATTATAGCATAATATACATGCCTTTAGTTGTGATTTTATCGTAAATATAGATAAATCTTTTTCTTTATAAAAAGCAGGCCAATACCTGCTTTTTAATTAGGTTTTTTTGATCCATCTTTTTTTATTAAATCGTTTATTGTCCATAATAAGAAGACATATCAGTGAAGATTTCTCATGTTAAAATAAAACTTACTAAGATTTACTGTGCATTTGAAGGTGGTGGGGTATAGGTGAATTTAGAGGATCGAGCTCACAAATATGAATACAAACTAAATGATACGGATGATCAGATCATTGAGTTTATGTTGAATCATCGGGATCAGGTGATTGAGATGTCGATTCAGGCGTTGGCGAAGGAGTTGTTCACTGTTCCGAACACGATCACCCGGTTAACGAAGAAGCTTGGGTATGATGGTTTTTCTCAGTTGAAGAATGAACTGAAAGATGAATTGCGATTGATGAGTGAAGCGGAAGAGGGGACCATCCAATACAACATGAACCGGACGCTGGAGCTTATCGATCATGAGTTGATCCGTCAGGTGACGAAACAGATCCTCCAATCCCGAAACATCTACATTTTCGGGGTAGGGGACAACCTGCCATTCTGTGAAGTGCTCACCACCCATCTGAAAATCGGCGGGCAGACGGCGGATTATTTTTTACACCGTCATGATGCGGTTTATGCGATCAACCATGCAGGTAAACAGGACGTGCTGTTCTTGATCAGCATTTCCGGTGAGACAGATCAGATGATCGAAATGGCAGAGCTCGCAAGGGAAAAAGGGGTAACTGTCATATCTTTGACCCACTTTACCCGAAACCCGCTCCAAGAGAAAGCTGACTACAAATTATTTTTCTATTCTCCAAAAAAGATGCTCGAAAACTACAACATATCTGATAAAACACCGGTGATGATGGTGTTGCAACTGTTATCGAACGAGTTATGGGAAAACGTGTAATGTGTGTATAAATACACATGTAACCGTTTTCTTTTTGTTTGTTTGTGTAATAATATGAAGAAATTAAAGCGCTTCCTTTCTATGTGCTACCATGAACTCAATTTACTGACCTTATCGAAGAAGGGAGAGCAACACAGTGCGATTACAAACATTGACGTCACCCGAGTTGATCAGTACAGGTCAATCTTTCAACACGAAAGATGAAGTGATCCGGTACTTGGTCCGACAGTTGGGTGAAGCCGGAAAACTGAACTCAGAAGAAGCATTCTACCAGGCTGTGATGGAACGTGAAACGCAATCCCCGACAGGTTTTGAAGGCGGGCTCGCGATTCCGCATGGAAAGTCTGATGCTGTAAAAGAAGCGGCTTTTGCCGTAGCAACACTCCCGACTCCATTGGAAGATTGGGAGAGCATTGATGAAAACAACAAAGTCCAATTGGTGATTTTACTAGCGATACCGGATCGTGAAGCAGGTTCAACTCATCTGTCCTTACTATCCGAATTTACAACGAGACTCGCAGACCCGTCTTATATGGCTGGTTTGCTGAATGCCTCAACGAGCGAAGAGCTTTATCAGGCGTTGGATCAGAAGGAAGAGGAAAAGACTGCGACGTCTGATTCCTTCGAACGAACGATCCTTGCGGTAACGGCTTGTCCAGCAGGCATCGCCCATACGTACATGGCGGCAGAATCGCTCATTCGTGTCGGGAACGAGCTGGGTGTGAAGGTTGTCGTTGAAAAACAAGGCGCGAACGGCATTGAAGACGCACACTCGAAAGCGCAGATCCGTAAAGCGGATGCAGTCATTTTTGCAGCGGATGTTGCGGTGAAAAACCAGGAGCGTTTTGCTGGCTTGCCGCGGGTTACAACGTCTGTTGCGGCTCCTCTTAAAAATGCAGAGGGCATTTTGAAGCAAGCGATTGAAAAAGCGGAAAATGCAGGCGTCAATAACGCCCGACAAGAAGAAATCGATGACTCTTATGAAGAAGAACCTGAAAACAAACCGTTCAAAGTTGAAATCAAAGATTCGATCTTGACGGGTATTTCCTACATCATCCCGGTCATCGTCGCCGGTGGGATGACGCTGGCTTTTGCGGTCCTCATTTCGCAGGCATTCGGTCTGCAGGAACTCTATGAAACAGAAGGCTCATGGCTCTGGTTGTTCAGAGAGTTAGGCGGAACGTTGCTCGGAACGTTGATGGTGCCGATTCTGTCCGCTTACATGGCGTATTCGATCGGTGATAAACCGGCGCTCGGACCTGGTTTTGCAGCCGGGGTTTGTGCGAACTTGATCGGAAGCGGATTCCTCGGCGGTATGCTCGGTGGGTTCCTTGCTGGTTATATCATCAAGTTTTTGAAAAAGAACGTCCAGACGTCCGGAACGTTCTCTGGCTTTGTCAGCTTTTGGCTTTATCCGGTGTTAGGAACATTGTCCGTCGGTGCCATCATGCTGTTTGTCGTCGGCGAACCGCTCGCAGCACTGAACAGTGGTTTGATCAACTGGCTTGAAGGCATGTCTGGCGCGAATGCGATCCTGCTCGGCGCAATCATCGGAGCGATGGTGTCCTTCGACCTCGGCGGACCGGTGAACAAAGCCGCTTACACGTTCTGTATCGGTGCGATGGCGAGCGGAAACATCATGCCATATGCCGCGTTTGCATCGGTCAAAATGGTTTCTGCATTTGGTGTTACAGGAGCGACAATCTTTGGAAAGAAATATTTCACAGAACCGGAGCAGCAGGTCGGGAAGCAAACATGGCTCCTAGGTCTAGCAGGAATCACAGAAGGTGCGATTCCGTTCATGATCAATGATCCGCTCCGTGTCATACCATCCCTGATCGCAGGTTCCGCTGTGACAGGTGGGATTGTCGCTTTCTTCGATATTGGTTTGAACGTACCTGGAGCAGGCATCTTCTCGCTCGCACTCCTAGAAGGTCCAGCCCTGGTTGTAGCCGCTGGTATCTGGTTAGGTGCAGCATTGCTCGGTGCCTTCATCTCGATGGTGCTATTGATCATCACACGGAAAAATAAATTGAAGAAACAGCCAGATACGAAAGAAGAACGTGAAGAAGCACAAATGCAAGCAATCGCAAATTCATAAACAGAGGTAGGTTTTCACATTGAAACAAGTCCACATCGTGCCTCATATGCACTGGGATCGTGAATGGTATTTTTCAACCGAAGAATCACGGATCCTGCTCGTGAACAATATGGAAGAAATCATGGAACGTCTGGAGAATGACCCGGATTATCCGTACTATGTGTTAGATGGCCAGACGTCCATTTTAGAAGATTATTTTGCCGTAAAACCTGAAAATAAAGAGCGGGTGAAAAAGCTCGTCCAGGAAGGGAAGCTGATTGTCGGTCCATGGTATACCCAGACGGATGAAATGGTGGTCGGCGGCGAATCGATCGTCCGTAATCTGTTGTATGGGCTCAAAGACAGCAAGGAATTCGGGGATCCGATGATGATCGGCTATCTTCCCGATTCGTTCGGACAGTCGGCTCAGATGCCCCAGATCCTGAATGGTTTTGGTATTGAACGCAGCATGTTCTGGCGCGGGACGTCTGAACGTCACGGAACCGATCGGACTGAATTTTACTGGAAATCGGATGACGGATCGAAAGTCCTCGTTCAGCTCTTACCGCTCGGGTATGCGATCGGGAAGTATCTGCCTGAAGAGGAGGAAGCGTTGAAAGAGCGGATGGACAAGTATTTTGGTGTCCTTGATAAAGGCGCGACTTCCGACCATCTGCTTGTCCCGAATGGGCATGATCAGATGCCGATCCAGCAGAACATCTATCCGGTCATGGAAAAATTGAAAAAGCTCTACCCGGACCGTGACTTCTTTTTAAGCAAATTTGAAAATGTGTTCGACGCGATCGAGGCTGAGGATCTGCCTGAAATCGAAGGGGAATTCCTCGATGGCAAATACATGCGTGTCCATCGGAGCATCTTTTCAACACGGGCGGACATTAAAGCGGCCAACACTCGGGTTGAGAATAAAATTACGAATATCTTAGAGCCGCTAGCGGCCATCGCTTATAAGCTCGGGTTTGAGTACCACCATGGTTTGATCGAGCTGATCTGGAAAGAGATCATGAAGAACCATGCGCATGACAGCATCGGCTGCTGTTGCTCGGATAAAGTCCATCAGGAAATCGCGAACCGGTTGTTCCTGGCGGAAGAAAAGACCGATCAGTTGATTGAATTTTATAAGCGGAAGATCGTTGATGCGATGGAAACAGACCAGGAAGACGACCGATTGACGGTATTCAATCTACTTCCATATGAACGGGAAGAAGTGATGACGACAGACGTGATCACGAAGAACGGCGCTTTCCGATTAGTCGATGAACATGGCGAAGAGCAAGAATTTGAAGTGGTCCATTCGGAAGAAATCGATCCAGGGCTCATAGACCGTCAGATCGTCCACTACGGAAACTATGAAACATTCATGAAGTATACGATCCAGTGGAAGGGCAATGTTCCGGCGATGGGCTACCGCACCCTGTTTGTCATAAACGAAGAGCGTGAGATGACAAACACGATTGAACAGAAAGATGTTGTCGATACTGATTACTTCACGATTTCCGTCAATCCAAATGGCACGTTGAAAGTGCTGGATAAACGGACGGAGCAGCATTTCGATCAAGTGCTTCTTCTTGAAAATGGAGGAGACGACGGGGACGAGTATGATTATTCACCACTGCCGGATGAAGAGCTTATCTATTCTGATTCTGTAGATGCGAGGGTGGAAATCGCGAAAAATGCGTATGAGGGAACGATTGCAATCGACTATTCCTTCGACGTTCCAGAAGATCTGGAAAGCAGAAAACGTGGAGCGCTCGATAGTAAGGTGGATGTATCGTTCCGCATAACAGTGCCGAATGACAAGCCACGAATCGAGATTTCCTGTGAGCTGGACAACCAGGCGAAGGATCACCGGCTGCGCGCGTATGTTCCAACAGGCTTGCAATCTTCTTTTTCAGTATCAGACAATCAGTTCGGGTCTATCAAACGACCGGTGTATGATGAGGCGATGGATGTTTGGGAAGAGGAGAACTGGAGTGAACGTCCGGACCCGATCTATCCGATGTTGAGTTATGTCGGGCTCTCGAACAACGACTACGGGGTAAGCGTGTTGACGAATAGTATCCGAGAATACGAAATTGTCGGGGAAGACTATGGTACGATCGCGATCACGCTGTTCCGAAGTATCGGATATATTGGAAAAGCAGAAATGATCCGACGACCAGGCCGACCATCAGGGATCAAAATGCCGACGCCTGACTCGCAAATGCTAGGGAAATTGAAACTCGAGTTTGCGATCTTCTCGCATGAAGGGACGACGCTTGAAGCGAATGTAGGAAGAGCAGCGAAAGAATATCTGACACCGCTTGTAGCATATAACAAGATCCCTTATAACGCGATGAAGCTGAATGCCTCGGAAAATCGGACACCGTTGAGTTATACATTGCTTCAGGAAGAAGAGCCGAAAGCTGTACTCAGCACGTTGAAAAAAGCAGAGGACGAAGATTCGCTGGTGATGCGGATGTTCAATGCAACAGAGGGAGAAATCGAAACAGATTACCAGATTGATGGGGTCGAAGAAGCGGCACTCGTCAATCTGAATGAAGAACTGATACAAGAACTTAGGCTGAATGATAATGCAATAACAGTAGAACTTAAACCCAATCAGGTACAATCTATCAAAATCAAATAACTCCAAGACCGCAAGTGATTTCACTATCATATGCGGTCTTTTTACATACACGAGTTGACCACTGGGTGAATACCATGCCTATAGAGTTTTTCGAGTAAATTGAGGGGAAGAAAAATCTATGGCTTATCTTGATTACACGTCTCCTAGGGCTCAGTATGCTTTTGATGTGAATACCAGTCCTTTGTTCAAGAAAGATAACCGGAACTTCATTAACATCTTGGGGATCAAGCAGCTGAATACATTGGAAAACGTGTCGTTGCTGGACATTTTCATGAGTACAAACAATGTCGTCGAACCACATTATCATCAAAACGCCGCAGAGCTCGTCTATTGTATTTCGGGAGCTGCTGCTGTATCGATGCTCAATCCATATACGAAACGAATCCAAAATTATCGGATTAGACCGGGTCAAGTGGCGAATGTTCCCCATGGCTGGTGGCATTATGAAGTTGCCCTGGTGGATGACACGCATCTTTTAGCGATATTCAATGCACCGACTCCAGAGGTCATTCTAGGCTCGGATATCTTACACTTCACGCCAGCGAACATCATGGCGCATACGTATTGTATGGATGAAAACCAATGGAAGCAGGTTACCCATCCAGTCAAGCCATCGACCTATATCGGTCCGTACAAGGATTGCAATCGGCCGCAGCAGAGTCATCCCGGTTATGGTCAGCAGTACCGGCAGTATCCGCAATATTGAGGGTCGTTCAAACTAATGTTTCTTGCTGGTTTGCGTTTTTTGTATGAGAATAACAAAGGAAATTAGAAAAATATGTTAAAGTAAAAAATAGAGTTCCTTTTTAAATAAGAAAAGGACAGTGAGGATCCCTTGTGGAATGGAATGTAGGAAAAGAAAACATAAAGGAGAATTTTATGTGCCGAAACATTAGAACACTATTTAATTTCGACCCACCAGCAACCGATGAAGAGATTCATGCAGCAGCTATTCAGTACGTAAGAAAGATATCGGGCTATAACAAGCCATCAAAAGCGAACGAGGATACGTTTAATAACGCAGTCAATGAAGTAGCAAGGATTACTAAGAATTTATTAGACACTCTACAAACCAGTGCAGAACCTCGCAATCGTGAGGTTGAAGCTGAGCGTGCTCGTGTCAGAACAGCTAAAAGGTTTGGTACAAGTTAGAGGAATAAAGAATAGGAAAGAGTTAAAGATTAAGGGCTGCTTTCCTATAATAAGTTATCCTACAATCGGGTGCTTAAATGAAATAAACACAAGGGAACTTCTAAAAATGGAAGTTCCCTTAATTTTGGTTAAAAATCAACAATATTATATACATAGCCAAAAAATTAAAAAAACATGAAAAAGCATGTGGAACGAAACCACATGTTTTTTTATTGACGAAAAATTATTGACAAACGACACTAATATGTAATACTATATACTGGTAGTGAGTAATACTAAATACCAGTAAACAAAATTCCTGTAATACAGAGTACTGAAAAATATAGCCGAATTACTAATGGAGGAAAATATGGATAATTTCAGAGAAATGATGAAAGGGGTGCTTGAGGGTTGTGTACTTGAGATCATCAGCCGTGGCGAAACTTACGGCTATGAAATCACGCAACAGCTACGAGAACTTGGTTTCACTGAGGTGGTTGAAGGCACTGTTTACACGATTACCATGCGGCTTGAGAAAAACAATCTGGTGGACATCGAGAAAAAGCCATCCACGATGGGACCGCCGAGAAAATTTTACACACTCAACGCAGCAGGTCAAGAGCATCTAGAAACGTTTTGGAGAAAATGGGAATTCGTCTCAAGCAAAGTTAACGAACTCAAATCTAAAAATATCAAAAGGGGAGAGGTAAAATGAGTATTTTTGAAAAAATTATCGGAAGTCTGGATGACAAGCGGGAATGGCGAGCGATGGAGGCGCGTGCGAAGGCACTTCCAAGTGAGTACTACAATGCTTACAAAGCAATCCAAAAGTATATGTGGACCACCGGTGGCCCCTCTGACTGGAGGGATGTGAGCCGTATCTTTAACGGTATTCTCGACCTCTTCGAGCAAGGTGCAGCGGAAGGCAAGAAAGTCACTGACCTCACGGGTGAGGACGTGGCCGATTTCTGTGACGAACTAGTGAAGGACGAAAAATCTTGGAAAGACAAATATCGCACGAAGTTGAACGATAGGATTGGTCGTGGTTAACGACGAAATTCTAGTGTATTTTCGTATAGCACCGACACTAACGGCGCAAACCCGAAAATTTTGTTCAGATTGCATCATAGTATCATGACGCGATCAGGGAAAAACAAAATCAATAGATCATACCGTCTGAATAGCTGGTTACAAATGTGAATTGCCACCATCACTATTCAGTTCTATTTTTCGCTCGGTACTAAGTAATACAGATTATAAGTAATACTAAGTAGAAGGATATAGGTAATGTAGCTTTATTTACTATAAGGAGGAAAAAAGGATGAGCAATGCTGTGATTTCTGTAAAGGGGTTAAAGAAATCTTTTAAAAACCAGGAAGTTTTAAAGGGGGTGGATTTTGAGGTGAAGCGTGGCGAAATTTTCGCACTGCTGGGCTCAAATGGTGCAGGTAAGACTACGACGGTCAACATCCTCTCGACGCTGATGAAGCCCGATGGCGGCGAAGCAGGTATTTGCGGTTTTAACGTCCAACGTCAACCGGATCATGTCCGCCAGAGCATCAGCCTTACAGGGCAGTTCGCTGCTTTAGACGGTATGCTCACCGGACGGGAAAACCTGATGATGATCGCCAGGTTACGGGGAGTTTCGAATCCCGCTCAAGTGGCTGACAATCTGCTAGCAAGATTCAGCTTGAACGATGCTGCCAACCGCCGTGCCGACATGTATTCTGGCGGGATGAAGCGCCGGCTTGACATCGCCATGAGTCTAATCGGGACGCCAGCAGTCATTTTTCTCGATGAACCGACGACAGGACTTGACCCCGAAGCGAGGATTGAAGTTTGGCATACTATCAAGGAGCTTGCCGGCGGCGGAACGACCATCTTGCTGACAACCCAGCACTTGGAGGAAGCCGAACAACTTGCCGACCGTATCGCCATCCTGCATGGGGGAAAAATCATCACAACCGGTACCCTTACCGAACTTAAGGAGATGTTCCCGCCAGCAAAAATGGAGTACATCGAGAAGCAGCCGACATTGGAGGAAATTTTCCTCGCAATCATCGGCAAAAAGGAGGAGATGAAATGAAAAGTAAAACAGTGGTATTACTTGGGCGTTTAATGCGCAACATCATTCGGAGTCCGGATACGATTATCACGGTGGCGATTACGCCGATTATGCTGCTTCTGCTGTTTGTCTACGTATTTGGCGGTGCCATAGAGACAGGAACGGACAACTATGTCAATTATTTATTGCCGGGAATCTTGCTGATAACTATCGCATCCGGCGTCGCTTACACTTCCTTGCGGCTGTTTACGGATGTAAAGAGCGGGTTGATGGCGCGTTTCGTTACGATGCCCATCAAGCGCTCGTCGGTATTGTGGGCTCACGTATTGACTTCACTTTTTTCCAATACGCTTACTGTCGTGGTGGTTATCCTAGTCGCGTTCTTGATAGGTTTCCGTTCCAGCGCTGATATTCTGGATTGGATCGTAGTTGCTGGGATCCTCGGGTTGTTTACGCTAGCATTGACATGGCTGGCGGTCATTCCCGGATTGACAGCGGGGTCTATGGAAGGGGCAACTGCCTACTCGTACCCGCTGATTTTCCTGCCGTTTATCAGTTCGGCTTTTGTCCCCACCGAAACCATGCCTAAAATTGTCCGTGCCTTCGCCGAGAATCAGCCTGTGACTTCAATCGTGAATGCGATTCGTGCCCTTTTGTATGAAGGAACTGTTGGCAACGATATCTGGACCGCGCTTGCCTGGTGCGTCGGCATCATGGCCATCGCTTACTTCTTCGCCAGTAATGAATTTAAACGCCAGGTAAAGTAAGTACGCCATTATCGGTTATCGTTCCTTAAGTTAATGACATTGAACTATTCTTTTTAATTTCTCCGCCTGCGAAAGAGCACTATCTGCTGTAGAGGTCGGGGGTTAGTCACCCCCTCCTACTGAATTCCTTTGAGGATTTTGATTGCAAACGGACCCGAATTCACATCACAATACATAGGAATTTAGGTAACAATATCGAAAGTTGTCTTTTTTAAAATGACTTATTCACGGAAAATGATAGTAGTTTCGAATTTTAGGGAAATGGATGATCAACTTGGTGTATTGTCCTTCTACCGAGTCAATCGACAAGGAATGGCCAAGTTTGTTTGCAAGCTGTTCTGCAAGATATAATCCCATTCCCGTCGATTTCGTATGGTTTCTTCCAATTGATCCGGTAAATCCCTTTTCAAAGACCCGTTGGAGGTCCTCCGGCTTGATCCCCATCCCATCATCTTCAATCAAAAGTCTTCTTTCCTGTTGGTCTTCTTCAAAGGAAACGGCGATCATCCCGCCTTCGTTTGTGTATTTCAGTGCATTTACAATGATTTGGTCAATGACGAATCCCAGCCATTTGCTATCGCTATGTACGCTCAATATTTGTTCATCCATTTGAAATTCGATATGTTTATTGATGAATGGTTTCGCATATTTTTTAATGCTCTTTTTCACGACACTATTCACTTCGATTTCGGTAATGAAGTAGTCTTTGGAGAACGAATCGATCCTTGAATAGTAAAGCGCTTGTTCTACATCATCATCGATCTTGTCAAGTTCGTCCTCAAACCAATCCACAAGGACATCCTTCGCCAGATCATCACTGTTTTCAATGAGAAGACGGGAAGCGGCGATCGGGAGTTTAATTTCATGTATCCAGGAAAGGATGAATTCCTGCTGGTCCCGCTTTTCGTCATATAATCTTTGAAGCTGTCGATTGTAATCTTTATGCAACTGGTCCAAAAGCTCAAGGGAAATCTTCTGTGCGTTATTCTGGGGATCCGGCATCACTAACAGTTCCATTTGATCAGTTTCACAGTTCTGCTTCAGAGCATTGTAAAATTTCCTCCGGTAAAGATAACCGATCACAATATAGAGCACTAGAAATAGAAGGCAGCTGACGTTTGTATAGATGATGTTCGTCCATTCGCCTTTTTCTTGGCTTAGAAACATCATCAACGTAACAAAGGCTATGATGAGAAAATAAAAGCAAAAGAAGTAGCGTTTGTCTTTCAAATAGTCGAGGAAGCTCATTAGATGATGTAACCTTCTCCCTTTTTTGTCATAATAAAATCATCCTTCCCGAGGTCCGCGAGCTTCTTCCGTAAACGAGTGATGTTCACCGTCAGCGTATTGTTGTCGACGAAACTTTCGTCTTTCCATAAATTGCGCATGATCTTCGTTCTGGTGACGACCGTCCCTTTATGCTGCATTAATTGCTTCAGGATTGTAAATTCTGTCTTGGTCAATTCTGCTGTTCGTTCAGCATAATGGACATCCCAATCGTTCAGATTCAAAACGACCCCATCATGTTCAATCACATTCGGTTCTGTTTCAAGGTAGGAGTAGGAACGGCGTAGAAGGGCATTGATCTTCGCCATCAGGACATCGAAATCAAATGGCTTCTGGATGAAATCATCTCCACCCATATTCATGGCCATCACCATATCCATCGGTGTATGTCTCGATGAAATGAAGATGATCGGCACCTTGGATACTTCTCTGATTCTATTGCACCAATAAAAACCATCATAGGTTGGTAGATTAATATCCAACAGGATGATATGGGGTTGCTCATTAAGATAATCGTCCAATACATGATTGAATTTATCCAGCATCACAACTTCAAAGTTCCATTTTCGAATCGATTCGGATAAAAGTCGTCGCACAGTCGGTTCATCTTCCACAATCATGATTTTCATCTCGTACCTCCTACCTGCCTAAAACTGAGACTTGTTGGTTATATCTTATCTGAAAATACGAAGGGCTGCATCATGGTGACAAAAATGTAAGGATTACCGTCTTTACTGTAAGTTTGAATCATGACACCTTACTATACAATGTAATCATAACAGCGAATGCTCAACTGTAATGGAGGAGAATGAAATGAAAACGATTATAGAGGCCACACACATCAAAAAAATATATGGTGGGAAAGGCAATGTCTTCACTGCACTGGACAATATCGATCTAAAGGTCCGTCAAGGGGAATTTGTCAGTATTATGGGACCGTCTGGTGCGGGGAAATCTACTTTACTGAATGTTCTTGCGACCATCGATCAACCCACATCTGGAGAGATCACCATAGATGGAGAGAAAATCACGAATTTGGGAGAGAAGCAGCTGTCCGCTTTTAGAAGGGATAAACTAGGGTTTATTTTTCAAGATTACAACTTGCTGGATACCTTGACGATAAAAGAAAACATCATTCTTCCGTTAGCGCTGGCGAAAATGAATGTAAAAGAGCTTGAAAGCAGGGTTGAAAAGGTTGCGGATACATTTGGGATTCGTCCGATTCTAGAGAAATATCCGTACCAAATCTCCGGAGGACAGAAGCAGCGTACAGCAGCCTCACGGGCAATCGTGACAAAGCCAAGTTTGATTCTTGCCGATGAACCAACAGGGGCGCTCGATTCGAAATCAGCGACCGATTTGCTGGAAAGCCTGAAATCGTTAAGTGAGCAAGATCAAGCGACAATTCTGATGGTTACGCATGATGCATATGCCGCTAGCTACAGCCAGCGCGTTCTCTTCATCCAGGATGGTAAACTGTTTACAGAGCTTGTTAAAGGACAATCGACCCGCAAAGAATTCTTTGACAAAGTGCTGGATGTCTTATCCGCACTCGGAGGTGGGTCGCATGACATTAGTTAGTCTCGCTAAGAAAAATATTAAAGGAAATTTGAACAATTACGTGATTTACTTCGTTTCTTTGATCTTCAGCATCATCATCTATTATACGTTCGTATCCTTGCAGTTCAGTGAGAAGATCCAGGACAGTATAGAACTGTCGGAAGCAATGGATTTTATGTTCATGGTTTCCTCTGCAATCCTGATTTTGTTTATTGCTATTTTTGTTTTATATTCAAATGCGTTCTTTATGAGAAGAAGGAAACGGGAAGTCGGGCTCTACTCGATGCTCGGATTGAGAAAGCAAACGATTGGGAGAATGTTATTTTACGAGAATCTTCTGATGGGTCTGTTTGCGCTCGTCATTGGAATAATACTCGGCACCTTTCTTTCCAAGTTGTTTTCGATGATTTTGATCAAGCTCATGGGATCAACCGTGGAGATCGACTTCAGCATCTCACTTCCAGCGATTCTGCAAACGTGTATGGTGTTTATGATCATCATCTTATTTACGTCCATCCAGGGATATCGCCTCATCTATCGCTTCAAACTGATTGAATTGTTCCATGCTGAGAAAAAAGGGGAGAAGGCGCCGGAAAGTTCCTTTGTATCGGCCATCATCGGGGTGATCCTGCTTGCACTAAGTTATGGGCTGATCCTGAGGGAATTTCCTTCTGAATTGACAGGCGGGTATCTGTTGAAAAATTACGGTGTTGCTTTCATTGCACTGGTGATCGGCACGCATCTGTTTTTCCGTTCGGTCACCATCTACTTATTGAAGCTCGCTCAAAAAAATCGGGGAAGATATTACAGAGGGACGAATCTGATTCAAGTTTCCCAACTATTGTTCCGGATCAAAGGGAATGCACGTACATTTACGACCATTGCTCTGTTGAGTGCTGCGACCATCAGTTTCTTTGCTGCAACATACAGCGGGTATTATGGGAATGAAAAAAGTTCGAGGGAGGATGTCCCATTCAGCTTCACCCACGAGTCAAAAGGGGAGAAAGTGGATGCTGAGATCAAGGAGATCATCGCTTCAGATCAAGAGCACCCGATCCAAGCACAAATCGACATACCGGTGTTACAAGCAACTGGAGAGCCGTCGTTTTCGATGGATTATGAATTGAATCCGATCAAACTGATTTCTGAAACGACATTCAATACAGCGGCACAAGCATTGGGTCGCGATGAAAACATACAAGTGACAAAGAATGAAGCAGTGGTCATTAAGCCGAGGCTGACCAAGTATACTTCTTCCGACTTTAAAGGAAAAAACATATCCTTGCAGCTCCACGATATAAATAACCTGGAACTGGTCAGTATGGTAGAAGGGAGTATTCTGCCATTTGATTATCCGGATTTCTTTGTGATCATCAGTGATGAATTATTCAATGGGATCGCTGAAAAGAAATCACCGACGTTTTATAAAGCTTATGAGGTGGAAGATGAAATCACTGCAAGAGCAACGTCCAATAAACTGAATGCGATGATTAAGGATGATTTTCAAGTTAATGCTTCTTTCTATACCGAGTATAAAGAAGGGAAGGAAGGGAATGCACTGAACTTATTCATCTTTGGATTCCTGGGCCTTGTCTTTTTGGCAGCGACGGGGAGCACCATTTACTTCAGACAGCTGACGGATGCGAATGAAACCAAAGGCAACTACGAAATCTTAAGGAAGATCGGGGTGAGCCAAAAGGACATTCTGAAAACGATTCGAAAGCAGATGTTATTTGTTTTTGGACTGCCGCTTACAATCGGCATCATCCATAGCAGTGTCATCATGAAATTCATCAGCAATTTCTTATCCAATCTGATTGGAGCTAGTCTCATAGTACCAATCATCACCGCAATGGTTGCGTTTGTTGTGATTTTTATCAGCTATTATTTCTTAACCGTATCTACGTACAACAACATCGTAAATAAGATGAAATATTAACTCCTTTTAGTAATCATCTAAAAAGGAACCAGTCAAACTCAGCATGTCTCTTTTTCGATTTCGTTCATACACTTATGGTGGAGGCGATTTTATGGACGAGAGAAGAAGAGGCATGGCTGCGATTTTCACGGTGCTTTTCCTGGTGTCGTTGAGCTTACATATCCAGTATCCGATTTTCACGCCTTATGCAATTGCGCTTGGGGCGACGAGCTTCTTTGTGAGTATAATGATGAGTATGTCTTCCTTCGCGAACATGTGTGGGAACTTGATTGCAGGTCCTTTGATCGATTTCTTCGGGAAGAAGAAGTTCATTGTCGTGCCGTTGTTTTTATCGGGCTTATTAATGATGGCACACGGCGTTGCAGCGAATCCTGACGTGTTATTGGTGTTACGTTTGTTCAATGGGCTTGTCCTTGCGTTCATGACTCCGGCTTGTTTTGCGCTGTTGTCCGGCTATGCGAAGAACAGTCATCAACAGGGAAAGTATATGGCGTTCAACGGGCTGCTGATGACGATTGCACATATTCTTTCACCAACGATCGGTGGGTATCTGGTGGAAATCGTCAATTATCAGGGTACCTATTTCCTTATCGGTGGATGTATCCTTATCACTGCCCTCATCGCACTATTGTACGTCAGGGAATTCGAACCGGTCATCGTTCATAAAAAAGAGCTGGCTGACAGCGGAGGACTGAAGCTGGATCGGCATCTGCTGATGATCTATTTCGTCGCTTTTTCGTTGATGTACGCGCAAGGGACTCTCGGATATGAGCTGCCGTTTTTAGTGGTGGAAAAAGGGATGTCGACGAGTGATGCCGGAAAGTTGTTCAGCTATATCGGGGTCGGTACGCTCGTCATCGTCTGTATGACGTGGATCAACCGGATTTCCGCGTTGCTGCGCACGGGGTTCGGCATGATCGTGTTGGCCGCGTGCTTTTATCAGATGGTGGTTCCATTCACTCCCCTTAGCCTCGGGCAAGTGTTGTTCGTCCTCGGAATCGGATTGGGGATCTTGTTCCCAGCCATCACAACCTTGATCACTGAGAAAATCGATAAAACAAAACATGGCACCGCCTTTGGCATTCTGTCTGCTGTTTTTTCGCTAGGCGTTATCGCAAGTTCACTTACTGCCGGTGCGGTCCGCGATTTCATTTCACCTTACTTCATCGCGTTTATCGTGGTTGGGGCCGCGATCACGGTCATTGGATGGCAGGGAATGGGACATAAAGAAAAAACAATCGTGTCCAATTAGAAAAAGCTCCTTAACCGGAGCTTTTACTCTGCTTTTTTCTTTCCAGATACGATGATGACTGGCGGGAACATGGAGAAATAAAATTGTGATTTCTCTACATCTGTCAAGCCAGCCTTTGCCAGGATTGCTGGGTATTCCTCGACATACATGAAATCCATGATCGCCACTAGGCCACCTGGTTTTAGGACACGGGCGATTTCTTCTAGGGCTTTTTGTCTGTGGTCTGGATCAGGTATCGTATGGATCGTAAGGCTTGAAGCGACCGCGTCGAATGTTTCGTCTTCAAATGGGAGGTTACGTGCATCTGCGGTTTGGATCTCCACCCGGTCTTTGACACCTTCTGTCTTTGCGTTTTGTAAGGTGGTTTCAGGTGCATTTCGGTTCCGCTTATCACTCCAAGTGTCGATACCGATGACTTTCCCTCCAGATACTTGCTTCGCTAATGAATTCATCAGGAAACCTCTGCCACATCCAACATCCAGGACCATATCGTCTTTTTTCAAATTCAACTTACCGAACATATCGTTGACAACACGGCCTTGTCCTTTTTTGCTGCTTAATGTCATCCAGGTCGACTCTCCATAGCTGATAATGGTGATGGCAAGAAAGATGAATGATACAATTGTCCATACGAGACCATCTAATTGAAAAAGAAAAATCGCCGCGATCAATAGGATGCTGCCGAGCACCCACATGATCTTGACCTCTCGGATCCCTTCGATTCCATAATCCGCTTTATTCGCGACGGCATAGCTCGGTTTGGACATTCCGTTTCGCCTCCTCGAAGTCATGAATTGGTTAATTCGAGTTTATCATAGATTCGTAGGGCTTGGCTGTCATTGGCTTTACTGGTTAAAAGCAGAGTGATAGCAGTCAGCGGAATCATAGTGTTAGAATAGACACATTACTACGCTAAAGAGGTGTTCTTTTTGAAGAAAATCAAGTTAGGGAACAGTGGTCTGGAAGTTGGCGAGGTTTCATTAGGCTGTATGCGGATGAGTTCACTTTCTAAAGATGATGCGAGACATGTGATTGAAAATGCGATGGAGCATGGCATCGAGCTATTCGACCATGCTGATATTTATGGTGGCGGGGAATCGGAGTCCGTTTTTGCAGATGCAATCGGCATGAATCCTTCTGTCCGTGAAAAGATGATACTCCAGACGAAATGCGCGATTCGTAAAGGGTTTTATGATTATTCGAAAGAGCATATCCTTAGTTCAGTGGAAGGCAGCCTGAAGCGTTTGAAAACAGATTACATCGATATCTTCCTGCTTCACCGACCGGACGCCCTGATGGAGCCAGAGGAAGTAGCGGAAGCGTTCAATGAGCTGAAGGAAAGCGGGAAGGTCCAGCATTTCGGTGTCAGTAACCACAATTCGATGCAGATTGAACTTTTAAAAAGATCTCTGGATCAAGATCTGATCATTAACCAGATGCAATTCAGCCTCATGCATACGCCGATGATCGATGCAGGAATCAATGTGAATATGCAAAATGAAGGTGCAGTCATGCGGGAGGGTGGCATACTGGAGTACAGCCGTTTGAACAATATGACGATCCAGGCATGGTCTCCGTTCCAATACGGGATGATCGAAGGACCGTTCGTCGGGAATGAGGACTACCCGGAAGTGAATGCAAAACTGCAGGAGCTTGCTGAAAAATACAGTGTGACCGATTCTGCGATCGCGATAACATGGATCCTACGTCACCCAGCCAAAATTCAGCCGGTTGTCGGTAGTATGAATCCGCAACGCATGGCGGATATCGCAAAAGCTTCTCATATCGAATTGACACGAGAAGAATGGTACGAGCTTTATCGTACAGCAGGGAATAATTTGCCGTAAAGTTTTGAACCCCACACATCCTGATGTGGGGTTGTTTTTTTAGATGAACCGAACATCTAACGGACACCAGAGACGTTATTTGTGGAAATCCACACAATTTCAGGGACGTAACGGACACCAGCGCTCTTATTTACCTAAATCAGTTGAAAAAACAGGCTCTTTTGGCAAAATAGCGTCTCTCATGTCCGTTAGATTACAAAATGGCCTGGTTTTGACCCGAATAAGGTCTCCTGTGTCCGTTAGAGGAGAGACACTATCAAAACTGATAAAGGACCTCGACTGATTGTAATAGAATGATAGTAATGAAAGGGGGAGGATCGATGAGTAACTATTAAAATCATAAGTATAATCCGATTGAAATTGGATCGTATATTTATAAATTTTAATACTTTCCGTTTAAATACTATCCAAATCCAGGAAGTGCGATGCTATGCTTTTTTAGCTTGAAAGAAATACAAATGATGATCTTGGCTGGACGTCTGCTCACTTGGGGGGATGACGCAGTGGGTGTCGCTGATGAATTTCGTGTATCTGGCCTATGTGCCGAGAAGCTTCCATTTCTTGAATAGTACCTGCCACGTTTCTATTTATGTGACCAATTAGATACAGGTGGTTCATTAAACCAATTTTTCCTTATTAATAACTTCAGGCCTTTCTCTGAGTAGTTTTCAATCATCTTGATCAGTTCCTTTAAAGAATCTATATGATCCTCTTTATAACTGGATACCACTGGGTGATTCCTTTACTTTATTAACGTGAGCCTCTAGTCCAGTTGTTGTTGGAATTCCATTTTCTCTATAGATATCGGATAAAGAGGCTGATTGATAAAATGCTAGCTTTTTCCCTTCTAGTATAAATTTCTTTGTGTCCCTATCCTCTACGACTTCAGAAAAACCTGAACAAAGGGCAACTCCTACATTATTACATTGAAGGGAACTGAACATATTTGCCAATTCTACCGCATTAAGTGGCCGTTGCTGAGTTGATGCAACTTTGAATAGTTTCCCATCCCTTTCATCTGCTTTTTTGTAAGAGAAGGAATTATTTTGTAATAAATCTTTATCATTAAGCAATTTTAATAAAGAAAAATCTAATTGAATTACATCATTTAGTAGTTTTTTATAAAAATTTTTAACTTTATAATCTGTTAATTCAGCATATTGAACAGCGAGCGCTCGCAATCCATTACTCGTTATATGCTTTAAGATTTCTATAATTAATTGGTCTGAAAACAGCTTTGTTGTTGAACTATAAATATCATCTCCCCTGAAGAACGGTGTATCTTTATAACCTTCCTCAGACAATAATTGAGTAGCCTCTTGTTCTTGATATGTAGAGATTTCATATATTTCATTTAAAATATTTCTTAAATCAGTATCCTCAGAAGTTTCACTAAGATATTTTAATAATAAATTGATCATGTTTGAACTTGATTGTAAGTACCAAAGGAAACCTAATTCATTTACATTCATTTTATCCCTCCTGAAGATCCAATTTCTTTTTTAGTTTGTCAATAAAATTCTTGATTATTCACTACAACCCATAGTTCCGCCAGCGTTCAAAACCAGATTCTTCAAAGCAGATATTTATAGATTTTCATTGAACTTAATACTCAGAGCTTTTGAATTTGCTTTTACGTATGGAAAAAATGATGAATAAAAGTGGTATGTAGCTATATATGAAATAGAAACCTGTCTCTGAGGCGAATTTCCCTAGCGCATCTACTTTCAAACGGTCATCAATCAAGATGCTGCTAAGCAATATTAATGACATGATCGTATATAATGATTTCCTTGGTTTGATTTTCGTAATTTTCTTTAGGATCCTCGTACAACACCAGATAGGAATACAGACGGCTGGAAGTATAACCAAAAGCCAGGTAAAGATAAAAATAAATTCAAACCGCATGATAAAAGGCATTTCAACAATCTTAGTCATTACTAATGTCGGCCATAATATATGCTTAAGTTGACCCTGGCTAAAATAAACGAAGGTTAACAATGTAACCAGAAGATATAGGAAGGTTGTATAGGCTAATGCTCCGTGTGCCCATTTTGCAGATTTAGAAGGATACTTAATAAATGGGAAGTAAATCAACAAGGTTTCAAATCCAATATATATCAGGGAAGATGCTTTAGAGGATTGGGCTATTTCAAGAATTGAATGGTTCAAAACCGGCATCAGGTTTCTAAAATTAGCATATTGTAAAGGAAAATATAACGTTACGAGAAGAAGAGAAGGTAGAATCACTCCCAGGAAGCTTATTCCCGTTAATGTTCGGAATCCTCCAGTGATGATGTAAATGATCAGACATGCTAACCCTATGCCAAGCTCCCAGGTTTTGATCATTGGGAATACCCATACATGTATAGCTTCTATATAAGTACGAAATACGGTAAGAGCCAAAAGAAAAAAGTATCCAATAACAATAACCGATAAAAAATTCCCGATTTTATCACCAAACAGAATTTGATGGATTTTTAACAAGTCTTTTGTGGGGTTACGAACCATTTGTAGTATCATCCATAATATAATATGAAGGCTTAGACCTGTGATAATAACCGAGATCCATGCATCATGCCCAGCGTTTTCAAAAATCGTATTCTGAAAGCTCAGAAGACCAATTCCTGTTTGAGAGGAGTGAATCAAAAAGAAAACAAAAAAAGTAGATACTAAATATTTTTCTTTACTTTTTTGCTCCATTGTCTACCCACTCCCGAGAAAGTTCATCTTTGTTTCAATTTCAAATTCTAAATTTGGGTATTGATCATTAAACCTATCTTGCGTCCAATCCCGCTTTTCACTTCTAACTAAATCTCCAAATCCCATAGGATCTACTTGTTCCTCTTTAAACTCTTCCAATAACTTTTCAATTTTTATGGTTAATTCTTTTTCGATCAGTGTAGATAATTTATCTACATCTTCCTTTTTGGTAAGATCAAGGGACTCTGGGTGATCTTTAATAAGAGCAAACAAATCAAGTGTAATTTTCACCTTTGGCTTTTGACGAGTATTTTTAAGGTGGATTTTTCGTTTTCCATACATAATTTTTAAAGAGATTTTCTCTTTCTGTTCACTGATGAATTCATAAGTACCACTAATATTTTTATTTTTAATGATCTTAAAGAGGAACGTTTCTCTATCCTGCAGGCGCATTGCCAATTTGTCACCCTTGAAAATTCCTAAACCATTTACCATTATCTTTTCAGATTCATCAATGGTTAAGACCGGCAAGTAAACATCTTGTCCAGTACCAAAATATTGATTTAATGTTGTATGAAGGTTCATTTGCGGCGTATTCCCATATGTTATATTTTGTTCAATTACCTCAGAGAGATAAAAGGGGGTTAATCTCATAGTAAGATTAAGGACTTCAGCAGCATCCTGCTCGGATATTGCCATTTTTGCATTGCTTGCTATGATTGGATTTCTGACAAGCGTACCAATTAAATCTTGAATGCCTTCTTTTGCAAAAGGTTCACCCATCAATATTGTTCTTGTTTTTCCAATTTCAACAGGGTGCGGTACTTGTTGCGTAAACGTCGTAAATATTCCATTTGCAGTTTCGGATTCTGCGGTAAGAAGCTTTACTGGTGCTCCGGCTGGTACATCATAATGAACATGGTAAGAGGCGCTCCCTTTTATTTTATCATCTTCAAGATCATAGCCTAATGATTCAATCAGTTTTAAATCCTCGACTATTTTATTCCTGGAGCATCCTGCTATTAACAACAGGACACATAGGATTTTTAAAAATTTCATCATGGCCCACAACCTCTTGATAGGGAAATAAGTTATTCGTTATTATAGTCATCCTCGATGTCTTTATGCTTTTTGACATTGTACCTATGCAACTTCAGAGGTTTAAAGAAGGTAAAGCGTTTAGTCGTGACGCTTAAAGAAGACCGAATAAAACTATCGTTTAAATCTCTGTACCTGAATGGGTATACAGGTGCCAAATAGGGTGTGCCAAGAGATTTCAACCTTATTAGATGGCACAGGATAAAAGTAAGACCCAGGGCTACCCCAAAACCTCCCCAAATTGCAGCTAAGAGAATAAGTGGGAATCTTAATATCCGAATCGTATTAGACATCTTGAAAATAGGAGTAGTAAAAGAAGCAAGTGCTGAAAGAGCTACGATGATTAATAAAATGTTACTTGTAAGTGCAGCTTGGACAGCAGCTTGCCCAAGTACAATACCTCCAACAATTCCCAGAGTTTGGCCTACTTTTGTCGGAAGTCTGGCTCCTGCCTCTCTCAAGAGTTCTATTGTAATTTCTAAAAATAAAGCCTCCAGTAAAGGAGGAAACGGGACATTTGCCCTTGACATGATTAACGGAGTCAACAGATCTTCCGGAATGATTTCATAATGGTGCGTTAATACTGCGACATAAATTGGTGTTGCCAAAATTGAAAAGAGGACACCTATAAATCGTATGAATCGAAAGAAAGACCCTACTAACCACGGTGAGTAATAATCCTCTGCTGATATGAAAAAGTTAAATATACTGGTAGGTCCTGCGATAACATAAGGTGAACCGTCACTAATAACGATTACTTGTCCAAGTAAAAGCATATAAGTTGTACGATCCAAACGTTCTGTAGACATGAATAGCGGAAAAGGTGTATTTGCGTTATCAGAAATAATCTGATCTAGAATTGAACTATCGAATGTAATATCTATATCTAAATCCTCGATACGTTGTCTCATGGTCTGAATGTGCTGTGGATTTGTAATTCCATCAATATATCCAATCATAACCCGAGTGTTTGAAAGAGATCCTTTAGTAATTTCTTCAAAAACAAGGTCGTCGGATGTAATTTGCCTTCTTAATAGGCTGAGGTTTGTATCAAGATCTTCGACAAAGCCCACCTTTGGTCCGATGACACTATATTCATTTTCAGTATCATTAAAATCTCTAGAACCTTTCGTTCTATTCGAAAGATTAACCAAAATACCTTTCTCAGGAGTTTTCGTTAAATGAATGAATATATAGCCTCTTGTAAGTTTGTTTATGAATGCTTTAGCATCAGAAGTGATTTCTCGATCTTCTATAGGTATGACATTCATTACATCCGTTAGTACTTTAGGTTCCTTTTCTGCAGACTGAATATATGGAAGGAGATGATGATGCATTTTTTTTTCATCAATTAGGCTCTTATAATAGGAAAAATATAATGTAATGCCATTGGTGGTTTTAGTGGCAAATTGGTGAAAATCATCATATTTAGAAACCTTATCAATCAAATCATGTATTGAATTGTTTTTTTGTTTAATGAAATCCCGCAAGGAACCATCACCTCCCCATATGAAAACAATCAAGTATTATTCTTGGCTAGTTTGGGCAATTTCTGATGTTTTCATGTATTTTTGTTCGATGGACACTCATGTGATTTGGACACAAGAAATAGGGATTAAAAAACATCAAAAAAATCCGGCACCTGATCCAGGTGGTTTGATCAGCAGAAATATTGGTTTCTGTTGATGATGTCATTCAGTGCCCTTGTAATTCTGGAATTGTTATCGAAGCACGAAGATGCCCAGACGCAAATACCGGTTAAAACTAAGATTTCGCTCGATATTCCCGACAATATTCGTCCCCATTTTTGAACTTTTAACGGACTTCCGATTTTTACTGGAGCCAATTGTTTGAATGAATATGCCGGATCAAAGCAAAAATAAATTCGCTGTCTGACCAGAAAAAACAACAACCCCATGATCCTATGGCTAGAAACAGCCTATACGCATCCGTGTAAAGGGATTACTTGGCCAAGGAAAAATTGGCTGGCAAACCTTGAAGAAATTTGAAACGTCCATCCGAATATCTGGTTTTACTTATTGAAACAAAAGTGGATAATAAAAAAATATCCTCGTCGGGATATAATTGAGTTAAATAAAAACAAAGGAGTACTGCCTTATGAGTCAAAGAGTTGCTTATTATGATGTAGCCCCCGATGCTATGAAAATTATGATGGATATGGAGAAGTATACTAAATCTACGGGGATAGAACGTAAACTTCGTGAACTTATTAAAATTCGTGCTTCTCAAATTAACGGTTGTGCATTTTGTATCAACATGCATACAGCAGACGCTCGAAAAATGGGCGAAACTGAACAACGTTTATATTGTATTAGTGCATGGAGAGAGTGTACATTTTACACAGATGCAGAAAAAGTAGCTCTAGAGTTGACTGAACATGTGACATTGATTCCGAATAAGCGTGTACCTGATGAATTATACAATCGTATATGTAAACACTTCAGTGAAAAAGAATATGTGGACCTTGTACTAATAATCAATCAAATTAATAGTTGGAATAGAATTTCTATTGCAATGGGGAATACAGCGACTTAAAAAATAATTATTCTCAACGAGCATTTATGGCATAGACCTTTTATTCTAACAGGTTCGGTTGTTCTAATATTAAATGAGAACAATGAGTTATTATTACAACATAGAACAGATGGTGATTGGGGTTTACCAAGGGTTAATGGAGTTAGGAGAAAGTCTTGAAGAAACTGCTGGAAATGGTGATAAATCGTACTCGGAAACAGTGGTATGTAACCAATGATGTACAAGGGGACATTAATATTGATAAAACGGGGTCTATGGAAGTTAAGTATTTTGATTTAGATAATTTACCGGAGGATTAACGGAGGAATATCGAGGCTACATTAAAGATTTAGTAAAATCATAGTTACTCCCCAACAGGGGGCTTTTATTGAATAAGTCATATAAAAGAATGAGCTTAGAGAAATTTCCTCTGAGCCTTTTTGATGTGATTTATACTTTGAATCATTAAATGACTCATACGTGGTTTTGCCTGTGGTTTGGTCTGCGTTTTTGGGTTTTGCACCTCACAAGTGAACCCGTTATTAGAAAAGTGAGGTTGTATTGATTAAGTTGAGAACGTGATTGCCGATACAAACAATATAGAATATGTACTAAAAATAAAATGTACGTTAGGTGATCATGATGAAACTATTCTCGAAGATCTTTAAAAATAATGATGAAAAACACTTGAAAAGTTCAGCACCCATTCAAACCAAAAAGAAGGATTCGGAGGAGATTGCTGGACGAAAAGGCGAGTTAGGAGAATATAAAATCGATATTCAGCTGGATCAGCTTCCAAAGGATCATAAGTATTTAAGTGATATTCATGTTAAGAATCCAAAAGCGAAATCAGGGTATTCACAAATCGACCATGTTGTCATTTCGCCTTATGGTATCTTCGTAATTGAAACGAAAAACTATCAAGGTACTGTTTATGGAGGTGAAGATAGGAAAACGTGGTCCGTGAATGGCAAGTTTAAGTTGATGAACCCATTCATTCAAAATTACGGGCACATCGAAGCATTAAAGAACTACATAGAAGAAGATTACCATCACTTATTCATATCGATGGTATCTTTTACAAAGCGCTCTACGTTTAAGATTGATAACTTGAATTTAAGGAAAATCGCCTCTGATGAGCTGTTAGTTTATGATGTTGAATTATTTGATTACATACACAGGAAAGTGTCCGTGCTCAAAATACAACATGAAGAACCATTGCTCACGGAAAACGACATAAGCAAGATTTATGCTACAATTGCTGAAGCCAATATTAGTGACCAAACAGCTAGAAATGAACATGTGCAATCATTAAAAACTGCGAAAGTAAAATCAGAAGATATAAGAAAAAACATGAAAGAAAAATGTACAGTATGTGATAAACCGGTCTCGGAAAAAGTAAGAACCTTTTGTTTATCTAATAAAAGGTTCAATGGGAAAATTTATTGCTTTGAGCACCAAAAGCGACAAAAAATTTAGTTTTATAGATACATCATCAGGAGCGTTATCCAAAAGGATAGCGCTTTTTTTACTACTGTAAACCTCCTTATTGCTTTCTCTTTTTACAATTACATACATTCTTTCCAATAGTTTTATTAAAAAATTTTTAAAAATTCAAATTTTTTGTTGAAAATTCTGTCGTACCTCTGTACAATTGGTTGCAATATTCAAAAAACTTTAACCTATTAAAGGAAGGTGGGCAGTAAGAAAATGGGATACTTCTTTCGGGAGTTCCCAACAGGACATTGCTAAGAAAAGTACACGATTATACAGAGAAAGAAGAATCAGATCTCTGGGGGTTTGAAAATGAATCAAATAGCAACAGATCTTCATCCTGTCTTCAAGCGGTATATACCCATCGCTGAAGGCATTGCGAAAACATTCGGGAGCCATTGTGAGGTGGTCGTCCATGACCTGACAAATGTCTCTGCCTCGGTGGTTGCGATCTTCAACGGTCATGTAACTGGGAGGCAGGTTGGTTCTACGATTACGAGTTTCGGACTGAATCTCCTCCGGAAAGTCGGGAAGGACACAGATAGTCTCTTAAACTATGTAGACGATGATGTGAGGGGGAAGCGGGTGAAGTCCAGTTCTGTGTACATCAGGAATGATGATGGCCAGATACTAGGTTGCCTTAGCATCAACCTCGATATCACCCACTATTCCATCGCAGAAAACTTGTTGGCTGAAATCACCTCTTCTAAGAAAGATGAGGAATCATCGGAACTATCCATCTCACAATTTGAAAACCAAATGATTGAAAAAGCAGTGGGGAAAATCGGAAAGCCGATCCAGATGATGGGCAAGTCCGAACGCATGGAATTCATCTATCTGCTTGATGAAATGGGATTGTTCCGCATAAAGGGATCGATCCAGAATGTCGCCTCACTGCTTGGGGTTTCGAAATTCACAATCTATAACTATCTGGATAAAAAAACATAGCAACATAAACTAGGAGGGGTAACAATGAGCATGCTAGAGCTCGGAAAACAGGGGGAAGTCAAAAAAAGAAGTTTTTTCAACAGGTTCCTGGATTGGATTGAAAAATACGGGAACAAACTGCCAGACGTACTTACGTTGTTTGCGATTTTTACAGGTCTTATTTTAGTCTCATCCTTTATTGCTGGGAAGTTGAAATGGAGTGCAGTGAACCCTGCTACGAAAGAAACGATTACGGCAGTGAACCTGCTTGATGGAAAAGGTATTGTGAAGATCCTTACCGAAATGGTCAATAACTTCATGTCGTTCCCGCCACTCGGTCTTGTACTCGTGGTCATGCTGGGGGTCGGACTTGCTGAATCGACAGGTCTTGTTTCAGCGTTCATGAGAAGGGTCGTCCTTGCATCACCGAAAATTCTGATCCTGCCGATCATCGTCTTGATCGGGATGCTCGGAAATGCTGCTGCAGATGCTGCACTGATCGTCCTGCCGCCGATTGCAGCCCTCGTGTTCATGACATTGGGAAGACATCCGATTGCTGGCCTTGCGTTAGGTTATGCAGCGGTATCAGGTGGTTTCAGTGCCAACCTGATCCTGAACATGCTCGATGCGTTAGTCGCTGGTTTTACGATTTCAAGTGCACAGATCATCGACCCGAATTATGATGCAAGTCCTGCGATGAACTATTACTTCTTGTTTGCATCGACATTCGTCTTATTGCCAGTCGCCGTATTCGTCTGTTCCAAAATCGTTGAACCTCGTCTTGGCGAATATACGTTGGAGGCACAGGTTGATACGAAAACGGAACTTACGAAAGAAGAAAAACGTGGTTTGCGCTGGGCTGGTGTTTCTGTTGTTCTATTCCTCGCCATCATGGCGTTCATGACGATTCCGGAGAATGCACTTTTACGGAATGCAGAGACCGGTTCGCTCGTGGAAGAGTCGCCGTTCATGGAAGGGCTTGTGCCGCTTATGCTGTTTTTCTTCTTCATTCCTGCACTCTTTTTCGGAATCGGGTCGAAAGTCATCAAGTCGGATAAAGATGTCGCCGAGCATCTGACAAAAGCGATGTCAGGCATGGGATATTATATCGTCCTTGCCTTTATCGCAGCACAAATGATCACGTATTTCAACTGGAGCAACCTTGGATCGATCATTGCAATCAAAGGAGCGGCTTTCTTACAAAGTACGGGACTTACCGGGCTGCCGATGCTGATCGCCTTCATCCTGTTCTGTGCGGTCGTCAACCTGCTGATCGCCAGTTCTTCAGCAAAATGGGCATTGCTTGGACCGGTTTTCGTACCGATGTTCATGCTCCTCGGTTATAGTCCAGCGTTTACACAGCTGGCCTATCGTATCGGAGACTCGATTACGAATACAATCACGCCGATGCTTGCTTACTTCGCGATCCTCCTCACCTTTGCGAAGAAATACGATCCGAAGATGGGGGTCGGAACACTCATGTCTGTCCTTCTCCCATACTCGATCGGATTCACGATTTTCTGGACGATCTTGTTTGCCGTATGGTACTTCCTGGGATTGCCGATCGGACCAGGGGAGTACATCCATTTGAAAAACTGATCACTTTAAAACAGGGAGGATTCCAGAGGTGGGGTCCTTCCTACCCTGATTTTTATATGGAGTATTAAAAAAGGAAAAGGAGGGGTACTGGTGAAAACAAAAATAAGGAACTTTCAACTGTTTGATGGATATGAACTGCATGCTGATAAGACGACGATCGTTTTCGATGAAACAGAAATCATAGCGATCGGCCAGGAGGCAAATGGAATCGATGCGGATCAAGTGATCGATGGGGAAGGATTGACCTGTCTGCCTGGATTGATGGATTGTCATGTACACCTGACGATGGATGGGAATCCGGATCCATTCCGTGACCTGTCCGGAAATTCGGAGGCAGATGGTTCGTTCCGGGCTGTCCGTAATGCGCGTAGACAGTTGGATGCGGGGGTGACGACAGTCCGCAATGTCGGTTCTCAACACAATATTGACATTGCGCTTCGTAATGCAATCGAAAACGGGTTCATCGAAGGTCCTCGGGTCGTAGCATCCGGTAAACCGATCGTCATGACTGGTGGACATGGCCATAATATGGCGATAGAAGCGGATGGAGTCGATGAGATCCGCAAGGCAGCCAGAACCCAGCTGAAAGCAGGAGCCGACCTGTTGAAGCTGATGGCTACCGGCGGTGTGATGACGCCAGGAGTCGATCCTGGTGCGACCCAGCTTGATGAGGACGAATTACGGTGTGCCTGTAACGAAGCCTCAAAAGCCGGGAAAACGACAGCAGCACATGCGCAAGGGAGGGAAGGCATCAAGAATGCAATCCGTGCGGGGATTACGACTGTGGAACATGGGATCTACCTTGATGAAGAATTGATCGGGATGATGCTCGAGTCTGGTACATACCTCGTACCGACCCTGTCAGCGCCATTTTACATTGCTGAAAATGGGTTGGAAGGCGGGATCCCTCAACATGCCATCGATAAAACGAAAGTCGTCATGGATGTCCATAAAAACAGCTTCATCCAGGCATACAGGGCTGGTGTGAAAATTGCAGCCGGGACCGATGCAGGAACTCCGTTCAATCAGCATGGAGACTTTCTGAAAGAGCTTGAACTGATGGTCGAATATGGGATGGAGGTAGAAGACGCACTCCGCTCTGCGACCATCATCGCAGCTGATGCGATGAATATTTTACAAAGAACAGGATCTGTCGAGGAAAGGAAGGCAGCTGACCTATTGTTTGTGAAAGGCAATCCACTAGAGGACATATCGATTGTACGAAACGTAGCGTATGTGTTTAAAGAAGGAAAATGCGTGGTTGCCAATCGAGAAAAGACACCTCATAAGGTTTAATTTCATTTGAGAAGGGATGAGTAAAAGATGGAAAAATTATTTGCAAAGTTGGAAGAGCAATATGAAGAGATGGTAGATATCCGCCGTCACTTGCATCAAAATCCTGAGCTCTCTTTTGAGGAAGTAGAAACACCGAAATTTATTGCCGCGTACCATGAAAAACTAGGCCATGAAGTTCGGACAGGAGTCGGCGGCAGAGGGGTCGTTGCTAAACTGAAAGGCGCCAAACCTGGCAAAACAGTCGCACTTCGAGCAGACTTCGATGCGCTTCCGATCCAGGAAGAAAACGATCTGCCTTACAAGTCGAATGTGGATGGTGTCATGCATGCATGCGGACATGATGGACATACGGCAACCTTGCTCGGTCTGGCCAAGGCATTGAACAGCATGCAAGATGAACTTGAAGGTACAGTCGTCTTCATCCACCAACATGCTGAAGAATTGCAGCCAGGCGGTGCGATCTCGATGATCGAAGATGGCTGTCTTGAAGGCGTGGATGTCATTTTCGGAACTCACCTCTGGGCAACAAGTCCTGTCGGTGAGATCGGTTACCGTTCAGGTCCGATCATGGCAGCGGCAGATCGTTTTACTGTCACGATCCAGGGGAAAGGCGGGCATGGCGCTCAGCCTCACCGAACAAAAGATGCAGTCGTGATCGGGGCCCAGGCGGTGACGAACCTGCAACAACTCGTCAGCCGAAGGGTCGATCCGCTTGAATCTGCTGTCGTATCGGTCGGAGCGTTTGAAGCGATCAATGCCTTCAATGTCATCGCGGATACGGTGAAACTCACTGGGACAGTTAGAACGTTTAACGAAGATGTACGCGATCTCCTCGAAAATGAGATTGAGAGAGTCGTAAAAGGAACGTGTATCACATCGGATGCAGACTATACGTATAACTTCTATAGAGGATATCCGGCAACGGAAAACCATCCTGAGGAAACGGAATTCGTGGCACAGCTTGCACAATCTGTACCTGGTGTGACGGAGGTAAAAGAAGTGCCGCCGGAAATGGGTGGGGAAGATTTCGCATATTATCTCCAGCAAGTAAAAGGAACGTTCTTCTTTACAGGAGCACAAGATGTGGACTGGGATGTGACCTATCCGCATCACCATCCGAAGTTCAAGATCGATGAGCGTGCATTGCTTGTCGCCGCAAACACACTCGGAGCAGCGACCCTAACTTATCTGAAGCAAGGAACAGCACAACCAAGCCAAGAAGTGAAAGTGAAATAGAGTTGAAGAGGAGGACCGGTCCATGGTGTTTGGACCTCCTCTTTTCGATTTGTCACGATAAACGCTGTTTTTGTTGTGATTTTCTAATTTGTTGTCCCGATCATTTGGAGTTTTTTCGCAATAATTTGAGATGTTGTCGTGATTATCCGGAATCATGTTGTGATTATACCGATGCACGACTTTATAGAGGAGGCTGACATGTTACAACGACTGCTATCAAACTACGATTCTAGCTTGGATCATTCAGGCGTAAATGGAGAACGGCTTGCAAATCGTCTGGCGGAACTTTCTGAAATTGGCCGTACTTCAGAGAACGGTTCGTATCGTCTCGGTTTTTCTGCAGAAGAGCGACAGGCGAAGGAACTCGTGAAAAAGTGGATGACTGAAGCGGGTCTCACCGTCAAAGAAGATGGAGCAGGAAATGTATTTGGGAGAAAAGAGGGGAGCCGCGATCTTCCTGCCATATTATCGGGTTCCCATGTTGACAGCGTGCCGAATGGTGGTCATTTTGACGGTCCGCTCGGGGTACTTTCCGCCCTTGAAGTAGCACAAGCCTGGCAGGAAACAGGTTATGTACCTGAGCGTCCGTTTGAAGTCGTCATTTTTTCAGATGAGGAAGGATCCCGGTTCAACGGCGGATTGACCGGGAGTACAGCCTTTGTTGGAGAACTGGATCTTGAACGTCAGCGGACAATGACGGATAAAGATGGTTTGTCATTTGAACACGTTCTCGAAAAGGACGGGTTATCCATCGAAACCATTGCAGTGGCGAAGCGAAATGCAGAAGACGTCGCCATGTTCGTCGAAGTCCATATTGAGCAGGGAAAACGCCTCGAGAAAAATGATCTGCCGGTTGGAATCGTAACAGGAATCGCCGGCCCGGTCTGGCTGGAACTCACTTTTGATGGAGAAGCAGGCCATGCTGGGAACACACCAATGAATGACCGAAGGGACGCGCTTGCTGCTGCCAGTGCTTTTATCGGAAAAGTCCAGGAACTTCCGGGGACGATCAGTGAATCGGCTGTCGCAACAATTGGCAAGCTTGAGGTCCATCCGAACGGCGTCAATGTCATTCCTGGACAGGTGAAGTTATACGTGGATGCCCGGGATATTCATGAAGAGACAAGAGATCAGCTCATAATTCAGATCCTGGAAGCTGCCGAGGTGATTTCTGGGCAAACCGGGGTGGACGTAACCTGGAAAGAAATGATAAGGAAGCAACCGGTCCCGATACGAAAAGATTTACAGGATTTTTTCAGTAATGCGGTAGAAGCGAATGGAATCCAACCATACTTTTTACCAAGCGGAGCTGGCCATGATGCGATGATCGTAGGAAGACACATCCCAGCTGCGATGCTTTTTGTAAGGAGTCAGGATGGAGTCAGCCACAACCCAGCAGAATGGTCTTCTCTGAACGATTGCGTCCAGGGTGTACATGTACTGAAGACATTCCTTGAACGAAGTATGGATGAACTACCAGAATAACGTGTCGAAAAAACAAAGCGGACTATAGTAATCCTCCAGACGAGTTATGTCGCAAATGTGTTGTAGAACATTCGGTGTTTTACGCCATATTTGATGGAGGATTATTTTTTGTACAATAATAAGTCGTTTTATAGGAACTAATTAACAACCCCAAAGACCTATATAGGAATTTCGAGCTAATCATAGAATGAATATTATGATAGAAGGAGGTTTTAGTATGTTGAGGAATCAACCGACAATGGAATATAAGCTTGTCCTTGATCACATGCATGAAGGTGTAATTATTATAGACTCAGAAACGAGAGTACTTTATGCAAATAAATCCTATTACGAAATTCTTGGTATATCCGTTGATAGCATTCACAATAAACCATTAAAAGAAAGTCAGCCCAATGCAAGGATTATAAAGGTTTTGGAAACAGGAACTCCTGTCATCAATTCTGAATTTCTTGTTGATACAACCAGTATAAGAGTGGTGGCAAATATTATCCCTATCAAGATTGATGGTGAAATCTCTGGAGCAGTATCGGTGTTCAGAGATGTAACGGAAGTAACAGAGCTAACAACAGAATTAGAAAGATTAAAAGGATATACCAAATATCTAGAAGAAGAATTGATGAGCCATAAAGAGAGGAAGTTATTTAATGGACTCGTAGGCAGTGATCAAAAAATACAGATGGTTATGGAAAAGATAAACAAGGTGGCAAGAACGGATACTACCGTTCTTATTACAGGCGAGAGTGGGACTGGTAAGGAAGTGGTTGCAAATTCAATCTATAATATCAGTTCTAGATTTGGAAAACCATTCATTAAAGTAAACTGTGCTGCTATACCTGAATCTCTATTGGAAAGTGAATTTTTCGGATATGAAGAAGGTGCTTTTACCGGTTCAAAAAAAGGAGGAAAGATTGGAAAATTTGAACTAGCTAATACTGGGACAATATTTTTAGATGAAATCGGTGAGATGCCTCCCAGTCTTCAAGCAAAATTACTCCGTGTTCTCCAAGAAAGAGTTATTGAAAAAATCGGGGGTACCTCTTCAATAAGAATTGATGTACGTATCATAGCCGCCACAAATGCAAACCTAAAAGACCTTGTGGAAAAAAGGAAGTTTAGGGAGGACCTTTATTATAGACTAAATGTTTTTCCTATTGATCTCCCTCCTTTAAAAGAGCGTCAAACTGACATTTTACCGTTAGCTATACAATTCTTAAAAGAATTCTGCAATGAGCATAAAAAACAGCTTTCTTTTTCAGCTGAAGTCCAACATGTATTTAAATCCTATCAATGGCCCGGAAATATTCGGGAATTAAAAAATGTGATTGAATATGCCGTCATAATGTGTGAAAAAAGCGGAAGAATTACTTTGGACTTGCTACCCGATTATTTAAATAGTTCTAACCAAATGACTAACAATATGGAAACAGACAACATCCTGCTGTATAAACAATTTGAGCAAATTGAAGAACAGGCGATAAGAGAAGCATTGATCAAAACAAAAGGGCACCGATCAGATGCAATAAAATTATTAGGGTTAAGTCGGAAAAAATTTTATAAAAAAATAAATGAGTATGGGATTTTTTAACCTTAATTTGTTTCCTTACGAAACGAATATTTCGAAAAGAAACGAGAAAACGCTTTCAATTTGTATTAAATCGAAACGATTTATCAGAAAAATAGAAAAAAACACAGTATTTCAAGGCTGAAAAGTTGGCACGTTTCTTGCTTTATATAAAGGAGGAGGTGCAAACATGAATTCTGAGATAAGTAAGTTTTACCAGATGGAATTGAAAGAACGGCAAGAATGGATGAAGGATCAAGCTGGATTATTTTCTGATCAAACAGTATTATTTGAAAACTTTGGATCACTTGGAGCAGATCTTTCTGATCAATTAATTGAAAATACAGTAGGTGTTATGGAGGTACCACTCGGTGTTGCTGTAAATTTCAAAGTAAATGGAAAGGATGTATTGGTTCCTATGGCAGTGGAAGAATCATCAGTTATAGCTGCTGCAAGCCATGGAGCCAAATTATCAAGGAATACAGGAGGATTTAAAGCTACTACCTCTGAGCCAAAAATGTTTTCTCAAATACAATTGATCGGGATCTCTGATTTGTATGGAGCTAAAATGAAAATATTGGAAAATAAAGCTGCCTTATTAGAGCTTGCAAGAAAACAAGATCCTACTCTCGATAAGCTGGGTGGAGGCCCATGCGACCTGGAAGTTAGAATTTTTGATAAAGGTTATCAAAACATGCTAGTCGTCCACTTGGTTGTGAATACTCTTGATGCTATGGGAGCTAATGCTGTCAATACGATGGCGGAAAGCATTTCGCCTGAACTAGAACGAATAACAGGTGGAAAAGGATTGTTGAAAATTGTATCCAATCTAGCTGATAAGCGCTTGGCAAGAGCAAGATGTGTAATAAGGAAAGAGGATTTGATTGGTGAAGGGGTAATTGACCGTATCATCAGTGCCTATCATTTTGCGGCACAGGATCCGTACAGAGCTGCCACTCATAATAAGGGAATCATGAATGGAATAAGTTCAGTCATACTCGCTACAGGTAATGATACCAGAGCGGTTGAAGCTGGGGCTCATGCTTATGCAGCTCGCTTTGGCCAATATACTTCATTATCTACTTGGGAGAAGGATAAGAATGGTGATTTGGTAGGGACTTTGGAACTGCCAATGGCTGTCGGTATTATTGGAGGTGCAACTTCAATCCACCCTAAAGCAAAAGCAAATTTAAAATTGATGGATGTGACTAAATCAACGCAACTGGCAGAAATCATTGCATCTGTAGGATTAGCGCAAAATTTTACAGCGTTAAAAGCACTTGCAACGGATGGGATACAAAAAGGGCATATGAAATTGCATGCTAAAAATATTGCTATGATGGCTGGAGCAGACGGTTCACAAGTTGATATGATAGCTGGCCAGCTTGTGAAAGAAGGGGATATCAAACTAGATCGGGCACAGCAGATACTAGAACAATTTAATTTAAAGAAAAAGGAGTGAAAAAGATGGCCGAATTAGAGACGAATACGAATCAGCCTAAAATAGAAACGAAAGAGCAAAATGTTGAAGTTTGGGAAGATTTAGTGAGCATCAAAGACCTTGTATTATCTCTTATCATCTGTAGTGTCACAACCCTTGGAGGTTACTTAATCGCCCCGGCGGATCCCCCAAAGCCATTGATTTTCGGTTTGGTCGGAGCGCTATTAGGATTCATTGTCTGCAGTTTTATCATCAAACCTAAACGAGCCTTTAAATACGAAGATAGGGAGGAGTAGTTATGGATGTTACTTTAATTTTACAAATGATCGTTGCAGCTGCATTAGGTGCTACAATTTATACCATTATCGGGATAGCTCCTGGTACAGACGAAACTGCTGTATTAGCACCTGTAACACTTGTTCTTGTATTATCAGGTTTTCATCCAGTCGTTATCCTTTCGTTTTTCATAGCCTCGATTGTTGCAAAAAAATTGACTGATTCTATACCTGTTGCTGTAGCAGGAATTCCCGGGGGTGTAATGGCAGCTCCCATGGTTGAACATGCAATGATTTTAAAAAGACATGGAGTGCCAGATTTAAGTATTCGTAAAATGGCATCAGGCTCGGTAATCGGTACTTTAGTAGCTGTACCTGTCAGCTTGATTTTGGCAAAAGCTCTGGTTCCTTTGGCAGATGTCATCACACAATATGCCAGTCCGATATTTTTTGCTGGAGCCGTCTTTTTAGCTTTGATGTGTAAAAATAGATGGCTGGCATTAGCGATTATTGTCCCATTTGCTCTTCTGATTCAAGGCTTACGTCACTTGTACTGGGGAGTAGGAGCTGTTCCAGAAGGTACGACAGTATTCATTTCTTTTTTTCTTGGTATAACCATTGGTCCAGTTATTTTAATATTATTTGAACTTTTGAATAAGGAGAAAAGAGAGAATCTTAATCGGTTTGGGGTTAAACAAATTAAACTCTATAAGACAAAAATTGAAAAAGGTATGCCAAACCCATTTAAAATCCTTGATAAAAAGGAAGTTGGAACAAGCTCTTTTGCTGCACTACTTGGTAGTATGACATTTTTTATGAGTCCAGTCGGAATGACCATATTTTTAGGGGAGACTTTGTCAAGTCGAATAAAAGACCCCATCAAGAAGGCTTCGAGGGCAATTTCAAGTATGGATGGTTTAACTAACGCTGCTTATATATCCGGTACTCTGATTCCTTTAATCGCTTTAGGTGTTCCTTTATCTCCAATGGCAATCGGGCCGGCTAATGCCTTGTTTAATGCACCACCAGTATTGACATTAGAAAACAATTTGCATCACTTGTTGTCTACATCAGACTTTGTCTGGGCAACGCTCATCGGTGCTGTTATAGCTTTGTTATTAACATTCTATGTAACCATAAAATATTCTCAGCAGATATGTGAATTTGTTTTTAAAAGGGTACCACACGAAGCTATGTTAGGGTTATTTTTTGGATTGGTTTTAATGCTGGCATTCATGGATGCTGGATGGATTAATATTGCCGGTGTCTTATTAGTCGGTTTAGTTGCAGGTGTACTTCATAGATGGGGAATTAATTATGGGGTCCAGTTTATGGTATTATATTCTGCTCCTTGGATTGTTAGCAAAATAGTTGGCGGATGAATAATTATCAGTTCTTTTTAATTATAAACGTCGAAAAAACAAAGCGGACTATAGTAATCCTCCAGACGAGTTATGTCGCAAATGTGTTGTAGAACATTCGGTGTTTTACTCCATATTTGCGATTTTTCATGTAAAATGGAAAATAGAGGTACTAGTGAAAGGAGGAATTGCAATGTCTGAACACATTCCTTTAGCAGAAGCTTTCAAAAGAGCAGAATATCAGGTTGCCGGTCATGGAAGCCGCAACATCCAGGTGCTGAAAGAAGCTTTGGACGATGTGGACAGCGATACGGATAGCGATATGTATGGTAAAGGGACGTTCATTGAAGACTTCGAAGAAAAGATGGCCGAATACCTTGGTAAAGAGCGTGCTGTGTTCTTCCCAAGCGGTACGATGGCCCAGCAGATCGCTCTTAGGATCTGGTGTGATGAAAAAGGGCTGAAAAAAGTCGCCTATCATCCGTTGTGTCACCTGGAAATCCATGAAGAAGACGGCTTGAAAGAGCTGCATCATATCGAACCGATTTTATTAGCAGATGAAAACAGGATTATTGACCTGGAAGATGTAGTGAACATGGAAGAAGAGATCTCGTGTTTGTTGCTTGAATTGCCGCAGCGTGAAATTGGCGGTCAGCTGCCGGACTATGAAACGCTAGAAGCCATTTCCGCGCATTGTCGTGAAAATGGCATCCGGTTGCATCTGGATGGGGCGAGGCTGTTTGAGATTCTTCCATACTATCAGAAGACCGCGGACGATATATGTGCTCTTTTTGATAGTGTCTATGTTTCGTTTTATAAAGGAATCGGCGGGGTAGCGGGAGCGATCCTTGCAGGGGATGAAGCTTTTACGGAAAAATCGAAAGTGTGGAAGAGGAGACATGGCGGTGATTTGATCAGCCTTTATCCATACATAATCAGTGCGGACCATTATTTTGAGGAACGGATCGGTAAAATGGGGCAGTATCATGAAGAAGCGAAAGAACTTGCCAGTTTGTTCAATCAGTGCCATGCTGTTGAGACAAAGCCTTATGAACCTGTCTCGAATATGTTCCACGTTCATTTTCACGTGTCGAAAGAAAAGATCGAATCTATCCTTGTCGATCTCTATGAAACGACGGGAATCGGGTTGACCAGCAACTTGAGAGAGACGAGTGAGACTTCATGTTATTATGAAGTCAGCATCGGTGATCAATATGAATACGTACCGAAAGACCAATTGAGAAGCGTGTTTCAGCTGTTGGATGAAAGACTGGCGCGTTAATCCGATTTTGCATCAAAGGAGGGAACTTGCTTGAAGAAGTTGAGTCCGTATCATGAGCTTCGTTTGCTATATGAAAAAGATATCCATGTGAATCATATATCTGAGGTTTTTGATATTTGTCAGCCTCATGATGATGCACAAATGATCAAGGCGCAGATGGAAGAAAAGGATTATGATGTGCTTGGGGTCGAAGAGGACGGACGTGTCATTGGTTACGTGAAGCGGGGAGACTTGCAAGAGGGTTTATGCCGGAATTATATGACGCCTTTTTCGCCAAAAGAGATCGTTTCAGACTCGACTCCTTTGATCAAAATCCTCTTTCTATTCAAAGAAACCGAGCGGATCTTTGTGTTGGAAGAGAACAGGGTGACGCGTCTCGTAACCAAAGCAGACCTTCAAAAGCCGCCGATCAGGATGCTGTTGTTCGGCATCATCACGTTGCTTGAGATGCACCTTTTGAGAGTGATCAATCATTATCTGCCGCAAAACGATTGGAAGCGGCATTTGAGTATGGATCGGATTCAAGAGGCTGAGCGTTTATATACGATAAGAAGCGTGAAAAATGAAGCGATTGGCTTGAGCGATTGCTTACAGATTTGTGATAAACGGGATATCATCTTGAATGAGGTGGAATTAAGGCAGCAACTGAAATTCCCTTCCAAAACCAAAGGGAAAGATTATTTTAAAAGATTAGAAGGGCTTCGGAACAATCTGGCGCATGCCCAGGAACTCAATACAGAAGGCTCCTGGGAAGATATCATCTTGCTGATTGAAGAGACGGAAGCGATTTTAGAGACGTGTGAACAAATTGATCGATGAAGCTGAAGATTGGTTTGTGTAAATTTGCGCTCTCTGTTCGTAAAGGTTCAGGTCCAGAAAAAGGACTTGGGCCTTATTTTAGTTTAATACTCTATTTTATTGTTCGATCTTCCCCATTCTTGAAATGGTATATCGTGTTGATCCACTACCAATTGTTCCATTTTCATTTTTCGTATATTAATAGGCAAAGCGATTTCTTCATAGATGAATTGGTCATCAAATCCTATTTGGGCAGCATCTTCTTTCGTACATGCATAATACACAGCTTTCGGCCTCGCCCAATAGATTGCACCAATACACATCGGGCAAGGTTCACAACTTGTATAGATCTCACAATCGTTTAATTGAAATTGGTTTAAATGAGCACAAGCATTCCGTATCGCTTGTATTTCTGCGTGGGCGGTAGGATCATTGGACGATGTCACTTCATTTACACCTTTACCGATCACTTTTCCGTCCTTGACAATTAGAGCACCAAAAGGTCCTCCGTTGTTTTTTAAAACATTTTCATGAGCAAGCTGGAGTGCTTCTTTCATAAAAAGAATATTTGCCACTATGAACACCTCTTGTTTTATGAGAATTTCATCATTATTTATATTCAGAATGGATTAAGAAGAGAATTGTCTATATGAAAAATAAACGGGTTGTTCTGCGCGGTCAGCAATACACCAATATATGCTGCTGTTAACGTTTTGTCGTTATCCGAAGAATAAACATTTGAATGACTTTATGTAGTTTATTGGCGGTGATGAGGGACGCGACCAATAGTAAAAGGACGATCAGGAACATGATCAGTAGTTGTGGAGCTGTCGGATCAGTGAACCATAGCGGAACGAAATAGGTCTCTACTAAAACGAGGATCCGATGATAGACGACAATTGCCACAACGAAAATCGCACAGAAAAGGCTTGTGTTTTTATTCAAAGTGTCACCCCCATATTCAAAACGAAACCTACCATTTATCCCCTTGTTTATTATATACCTTGTGTTTCATCGTTAACATGGTGAAAGCGCTATTCTTTCGAAAAATGCGAACGTGATTAGGTAAATAAAGGAATTTTTCGTGAGGTGAAGAATATATTTTCAAATAGTTCTTTATTCACAGGGGGAGATTATGAGTAAAAAGAAGTGGCGTTCGATGAAGGGTCAGGGTTTTGGTGTATTGATGCTTGGAGAGAAACCAGAGAAGCTCCCTGAAAAAGCCTTTATTTCACTGACAAGAGGCGAAGGGTTGAATTTCATTCAGCTGATCATCAATCAAGTGTTGACGTTGATGGTCATGAACCAGATGAAGAAAACTCCAGGTCTTTTGTATGCAGAATTGAATGGGGAAATGAAGGGTCGAAAGGGGTACGGACAGACACTGACGGTCTGGGATGGAAAGTCGATGCCCGCGTTTCGTAATAAACGTACACATGGATTTGCAATGAAGTTTTTCGGTTGGGTGATCCATCGAAAGAACACAAAAACCTATTACTTATCTTATCCGACAGATGGAACGATTCCTTCAGTCACAGAAGTCCGAGAGATACTCAGAGAATATGGAAAGTTTTACGATGGAGGAAAACTGGTAAGGAATGCAAGACCTCCGCAAGTGGAAAAGAGTATAAATGCCTAAAAGCCAACCAACATTGGCTTTTTTATTTTGCAATAAGCTGAATAGAAAGTGCCTGGCACCGTTTCAAACTTCAACTGTCCCAAGGGTTCCGCTTCGGTGCCAGGCACTTTCTCAGAACCGTTGGGGGAGAAGGGGGAAATTGTCGTGCCTGGTACAGAAGTCTTGTGTCGAAATTGGAAAGCGGACTATAGTCTGTCTGCGCTCGATTGATGTCATAATTACGGTGGTTATCTTTGGTACATTTCCTCGGAAATTGCGAGTTTTGTAGAGTGAGGGCAAGAAAACGACACAGTCCTCTAGCGATTTAGCATTCGATGAGATAGAATATTCAGTAAATACGTGTGTCATCCAAGGAGTTCACCATGCTGCAGAGACTACTGAATGTTTCCCTTCAAATCAAAATCCTCGGTCTGATCATCTTCCTGTTATTATTGGTGATCGGTCTGTTATCCTTCATTGTCGGTTACCTGGAAATGGAGGAAGATGTGGAACAGGCGGAGCGGATTGCGCTTCAGACTGCGCAGACCTTATCGTTTATGGGGACGATTCAGGATTCCATCGAGCACGGCGGTCCATTCGATGTTACGAACCCGATTGTGGAACGGATTCGGGATCAGGTTGATGCTTCCGCAATACGGATTGAAAACCGGGAAGGTGAGCTCACCGGTTATGCGGGGGATATCATCACGAATCATTCTTCGCCTCGTTCAGATCGTTACCGCTCCCTTGTTTTCGGAAGTAATTATATCACCCGGACTGACAGTGACGGGGTTGAGGTATTGAAAGGGATTGCACCGATCATGATCGATTACGGGGACTATAAGAAAGTCGAAGGTACCGTTACTGTCATTTTTCATATGGATATCATTCAAAGCAAAATCGCCTCTGATATCCAAAAGATGTTGCTCGTTTCTGGCGTTGCATTCATCGTCGGTATTGCTGGCAGTTTCTTTCTCGCGAAAAGCATCCGCAAAGATACACATGGTCTTGAACCCTATGAAATCGGAGCCTTGTATCGGGAGCGTAATGCCATTCTCCAATCTGTGAAAGAAGGAATCCTTTCTACCGATGAGCATGGAACGATCACGATGATGAACCATTCGGCACGTGAGCTTTTGGATATCAGTGAATCTGTGGAAGGTGAATCTGTGGCATCGATCATCTCTTCATCAAACATGATGGAGGTGTTGGCGTCAAAGGAAACCATCAGTAATAAAGAACTCTATTATAATGATAAAATCATCATCGTCAATACCCAGCCGATTATAGAAGATGGAGAGCAGGTCGGGATTGTTGCCAGTTTCAGAGACAAGACTGAAATCAAGAAAATGGTCGATGCCTTATCCGAAGTCAGGCAATATTCAGAAGATCTGCGGGCACAGGCCCATGAATTCACGAACAAGCTGTATGTCATTCTCGGTATGATCCAGCTCGGCAAACATACGGAAGCGATTGAATTGATCCAGGAAGAAGCTCAAATTCAGGAACAGCATAAAGAAGTTCTTTTAACGAATATCAAGGACGACAAGATCCAGGCGATTCTGCTTGGAAAACTGGCGAAGGCATCCGAGAAAAAAATCGATTTTAAAATCGATGTAGAAAGTGCTATGCAGCCTCTACCTGCCCATATCGGATTTTCCCCCTTGATCGTCATACTCGGGAATCTGATCGACAACGCATTTGAAGCGGTAGCCGATTCCCCGACGAAAGAGGTTTCGTTTTTCGTGACAGACATCGGGAATGACATCATTTTTGAAATCGCGGATAGCGGCATAGGGATCAAGGAGGATGCAGAAGGAGAGATCTTCCGAAAAGGGTTTTCCGCTAAAGGGAAAAATCGGGGGTATGGTCTTGCAAACGTGAAAGATGAAGTAGTTCTGCTCGACGGTATGATCGAATGGACGAACAACCATGAGGGAGGTACGGTTTTCACCGTGATATTACCGAAAACGATAGAAAAGACGAATACGTTATAGATCATAGTTTGGGAGGGTGAAAGGTTCATGTTCAATGTCGTGATTGCAGAGGATGATTACCGTGTTGCTCAGATCCACGAGGAGTATCTGGCTGCGGTGGATGAAATGAAGTTGATCGGAAAAGCGTTGAATGCGAAGGAAACGTTGCAGTTATTAGAAGACAAACAGGTGGATCTGCTGCTTCTCGATGTGTATATGCCGGATCAGCTCGGGACCGATCTGTTGCATAAAATCAGAGAGGAACATCCGGATGTCGATATCATGATGATTACAGCGGCAAAAGAGAAAGCGTTCCTGGAAAAAGCGATCCGCTATGGGGTACAACACTACTTGATCAAACCGATTACAATGGAGCGTTTTAAAGAGGCGGTTGTTACGTATAAAAAGAAGAAAGCGGTGCTTGAGTCGACTTCGGAAGTGGATCAGGATCTGCTCGATCGCGTTTTTGGACAAGGTGGTGGGAAAGAGCCAGAGAAATCGGACCTTCCGCCTGGAATCGATAGGATGACGTTGAAAAAAGTGAAAAAACTGCTTGAAACCAACAAGGAAGGGATCACGTCAGAAAAAGCGGGGGAGGTCATGGGCGCATCCCGGACCACTGCGCGAAGGTACCTTGAGTATCTCGTCGGAATCGAACAAGCCACGGTCGAGCAGGTCTATGGAATCGTCGGCCGACCGGAACGAAGGTATTATACTAGATGAATAGATTAGCAGAACGTAAAGGTGCTGAGAGGGCACCTTTTTATGTGGTAATAACACAGAGACTATAATCTTATTAAGTGTCAGTGAGGTGTAAGTTACTCGTTTTGTTTTACTGGATTTTGTTCACACTCTTTATTGGTATTGGTTTATTATTTATTTTGGCGATAAGAAGAAAACTGCTGAATCGAAAATTAGTTTTTGTCTTAATTGTAACCTTAGCGATTTTTGAGGGATATAAACTTTTGACCGTGCCTTTAATCTCTCCGGAAGAGGCATCCCGAATAGCAAAGGATACAGTCTCTCCTTATACTGAAAAGATGTTACATCAAAATCAAATGAAAGCTGAAGTCCTAAGCCAGAAAAGTGTATTTGATGAAAAAAGATATGTGGTGAGCATAGACATTCCGAATAATCGTTATGCGGAAGTATATATAAATGCACGGAATGGTGAGGTTCTGGATGCAAGAATAAACGACTTTGATGGTGAAGATATTGAGATAAAATAAGTTCGTTAAACTCTTAAGAGCTTGATGCTGAGCTCTTTTTTTGTGAATTTACATTACATAAAAATGTAACGGACACCAGGGCCGTTACTTTAGGAAAAAATGCCTTATTCAAAAAGCTAACGGACACCAGAGACGTTATTTGACTGAAATCACCCTGAATCTGGGGGATTTGTCACAAATAAGAGCCCTCATGTCCGTTAACATTCTGGATCAAGCCAATTTGTCATAAATAACGTCTCTCATGTCCGTTAGCACTAATTTTCCTATACTCTCCCCTTACTTTTTCTTCACAGGGATCCAAATCTCACTCTTGAAAGTCGGTGAGGAGACGTCTTTATTCTCATTCCACAATATTTCTGGTCCTTCTGTTTGTTCATAGTTCGACGAAGGGAACCATTCCGCATAGATGCGCCCCCATATTTCCTGCAGCGTATCCGGAAACGGGCCGATGGATTCGAAGACTGCCCAAGTTGAAGCTGGAACTTCCAAAGCGGTCAGGTTTTCGGGACAATCCCTGGTTGTCGCCGCTCCGATATAATGATCAAGTTCCCCTTTTTCCTCCATTCGTCCTTCGGAAAAGTTCGTCGAAGCACTAAGCAGTCCTTTCGGCTCCACGTTGGAAAGGTTCTTCAGGATATCGATCGTATCGCTGTCCAGGCTTTGCCACATCGCTGCAATCTCAGGATTGACACCTTTGAAAATGAGTGGAACTCTTTTATAGATGCCAATGATCCGGAAGGCATCTTTTTCTTCAATACGATAATTCATTTCACTACCTCCTTTGATGGTTAATTGGAGCGTCATACGTGGATAGGATTTCAGCAAATGGCCATTCGTCCTCGCTTCTGATGGTGTGATACCATGCAGGTTTTGAAAAGCGCGTGTAAAAGAATCGGGTGAGTTGTAGCCATATTTCATTGCGATGTCGATGACTTTTGCGTTGCGCGTTTTAAGCTCGAATGCAGCAAGCGTAAGGCGTCTGCGGCGGACGTATTCTGATAAGGTAATCCCGGATAAGAAGGAAAACATCCTTTTAAAATGATATTCTGAGCAATAGGCCCGTCTTGCAGCCTCCTTGAAGTCGATTTCATCCGTCAGTTTTTCTTCGATATAGGCGATGGCCTCATTCAGGTTTTTCAGTGTATCCATCCAATGACCTCCTTCATCAATAGAGTAGCAGGATTGATGTCGGCCCATCCGACAATCCGTGCACACTTATGCAGGGTTAGTATTCAGTTTAGCATGAAATGGAAGTGTTGGAGTCCGTGAACAAAATGCACAAAAAGGATTTAAAATTTTTAAAAAACAATATTTTGAAAACGTTTACATTGAAAGTTTCAGAAGGTAGGATGACTTTAATAAATTTTTTGTTAGGGGTGTATCGTTATGAAAAAGCTCTCGGTTTTATTGATCGCATTTTTGCTTTTATCAGCTTGTTCTGTTGGAGGTTCTGGCTCGAACAAAGAATTCCCGACGAAGAATCTTGAATTGGTTGCGCCTGCTTCGCCAGGTGGAGGATGGGATTTGACAGCCCGTTCCGTACAAAAAGCGTTACAGGATAATGACCTGGTCGATAAAAACATCAAAGTCGTGAACAAGCCAGGCGGTGGTGGAGAGACAGGCTGGAAGTATTTGAAGGCGAAGGATTCGCATCATCTGGCGATCAACTCAAGCCTTGTCTTGACGAATGATCTGCTCGGTCAAAGTGATTTGAGCTATAAGGATTTCACACCGATCGCGACATTGGCGACAGAGTGGCAATCACTTGCTGTTCCGGCAAATTCCAAGTACGAGTCTGCTTCAGAACTGATGGAGCAACTGAAAAAGGATCCAAACTCTGTAAAAATCGGTGTCGGACCTGGGTTGGGGAATGATGATCACCTATCCATCGTCCAAGCTGCCACTGAATACGGAATCGACCCTGCAGAACTCGATTTCCTCGTATATGAAGGGGGAGGAGATGTCGTTACAGCACTCCTGGGTGGACATGTTGATGCGGTTACAACCTCTCTATCCGAGGTGAAGGATCAACACCTTGCTGGAAAACTGAAGATCCTTGCGGTTTCTTCTGAAGAAAGACTTGAAGATTTAGATGATGTGCCGACCTGGAAAGAGGAAGGCGTGGACATGGTATTCCCGCACTGGCGTGGAATCATGGGACCACCGGATATGACAGAAGAAGAAATCGCATATTGGGATGAAAAATTGAGCGAGATGGTCAAGACGGAAGACTGGAAAAAGCTCTTGGATAATAACAACTGGGATGGCTTCTATAAAGACAGCGAAGAAACGAAGAAGTTTTTGAAAGAGCAACATTCACTTTATGAGAAGCTCGTGACGGATTCAGGATTGGTGAAGTAAGCTCGTCGGAAGGCAGAATCGATCCGGGTTGTGGTTTAACAACTCGTTGCGCATACGGCCGAATGGATGTTTTTACTTCGGAAATCGCCATAGATACAGCCAAGACGAAAAGGGTGTTGACTCCACACGGAATCGCGGGTCAGCACCTGATTTTTGACAGATAAACAAGTTAGACTTTACCCGAATTTCCAAACGAAAGGAGCGGACATACATGAAAGCGGTCAAACTGGCGTTTCCTGCTGTTTTACTACTGATCAGCTGCACGTTCTTGATAGCATCATTCAACGTGCCGAAAGCGAACCTTGGTAATCCGAACGGACCACTTTATTTTCCGATCGGACTGAGTGTGCTCATGCTGGTCTTCAGTATCATCTACACGATTCAAGAGTTGAAAAAACTGAACCATGAAAATGTTCAAATAAGGGAATTGATTGCAGGGCGTACCCCGAAACTGATTGGCATTACGGTGCTCCTTGGAATCGGATATGCATTCATTTTTGAACGGATCGGTTTTCTATTTGCGACGATCCTGTTCCTGGGCGCGTTATTGTTTTTCATAAACGGAGTGAAGAAATGGAAGGCGAACATCATCGTATCGATCTGCTTTTCCTTCATTTCATGGTACGCATTCAGTGAATTACTAGGGGTCAGTTTACCGTAGGAGGTGATTTTGTGGATATTAACAGCTTTTTGAATGGTTTCATGAATTCAGTGGAACCGATCAACATCTTGTGGGTGATCATCGGCGGTATTTTAGGGACGATTGTAGGGATGCTGCCTGGCCTTGGACCAGCAACTGCGGTCGCCGTCTTGATCCCGATCACCTTTGGAATGGACCCTGTCAGCGCGATCATCTTGATGGCAGCAATCTATTATGGCGCGATGTATGGTGGATCTCGAAGCTCGATCCTGTTGAACACGCCAGGTGACGGATCGGCAATCGCCGCGACATTCGACGGTTATCCGATGGCACGAAAAGGACAAGCGGGACAGGCACTGGCGATCTCTGCAGTAGCTTCCTTCATCGGCGGTATCATTGCGGTCGTCGGATTCATTTTCCTTGCTGAGCCGTTAGCGGATTTTGCCCTTAAGTTCGGGCCAGCGGAGTATTTTTTACTTATGCTCCTCACCTTGTCAGCCATCGTTTCTCTTTCGCTCGGTAAAATGGTGAAAGGGTTCATCGCGATGTTGCTTGGACTCCTGCTCAGTACGATCGGGATCGATACCCAAACGGGCGTCTATCGTTTTACGATGGGCATTCCTCATTTAAGCGATGGGATCGATTTTCTGATCGTCATCATTGGTGTTTATGCGATCGGGGAAGTGCTCTACAACTTCCTGACGATTGATAAGGAGAAAAAGGAAAAGAAGGAAGTCGGGAAAGTCTGGTTTACAAAGGAACAGTGGAAAAGATCGAAGTGGCCGATCCTGCGGAGTGGTCCGCTCGGGTTCATTGTCGGTGTCCTTCCAGGTGCAGGTGGTTCGATCGCATCCATGATCAGTTATTCGACTGAAAAACAGCTTTCGAAAAAGCAGGAAGAGTTCGGTGAGGGTGCAGTTGAAGGGTTGGCTGCACCGGAGTCAGCGAACAATGCGGCATCAGTGGGAGCCTTGATTCCGCTCTTGACGATGGGGATTCCTGGATCGGGGACGACAGCAGTCATGCTCGGCGCCCTCATCATGCTTGGCTTGAGACCGGGGCCATTGCTTTTTGAAAACCAGCCGGAGATTGCCTGGACATTGGTCAATAGTATGTTCATCGGAAATATCGTCCTGGTGATCGTGAATATCCTACTTGTCGGCCTGTTGATCAAGATTTTGGATACACCAGCGAAGGTGCTTTATCCGATCATTGTCTTGCTGGCATTCATCGGGACCTATACGCTCAGCTACAATGTGATCGACTTTTTCCTGCTGTTGATCTTTGGTGTTTTCGGTCTTTTCATGAAGGTGTTCGATATTCCGATTGCGCCTCTTGTTCTCGCATTGATTGTCGGGGCTGAAATGGAGCAGAACTTCAGGAAAGCGGTACTGTCATCGGACGGGAATTTGAGTATTTTTGTTTCAAATCCGATCTGTATCAGTTTGATCATTTTGATTCTTTTATCTCTTTTTTACCCGTTAGTCATCAAGGCTTTCAAGAAAAAAGCAGACAAAAACAATCTGGAAAAACAAGTTTCATAGAGTTGGAAAATTGGAGGTGGAGAGACGGATGTCCAATCATCCTGAAACAAATGTTGATGTAGTCGTCGTCGGTTCAGGAAATGCGGCGTTATGTGCTGCTATTTCTGCAAGGGAGAACAATGCCAACGTGCTTGTATTGGAGCGTGCTCCTGAGCATAAAAGAGGCGGGAATTCCTATTTTACAGATGGTGCAATCCGATGCGCCTACAATGATCTCGCTGATATTTTAAAACTGATGCCTGATGTGACAGAGGAAGAAGCAGAGAGAATTGTCATGCCAGAATATTCGCCCTCGGATTATTATGATGATCTGATGCGGGTAAACAACGACAAAAGTGATCCAGAGCTGGCAGGTCAGCTGGTCAACCGTTCTTATGAGACGATCAAGTGGATGAAAGAGCAGGGCGTCAAGTTCGAGCTCAACTATGAAAATCAATCGTTTGAAAAAGAAGGGAAGTATCATTTCTGGGGTGGTCTTCCGGTCAAAACAGAGAACAAAGGAATCGGCTTGATGACGAGTCTCTTCAAGCGTGTCGAGGAACTCGGAATTGAAATCTGGTATGAAGCCCGGGCCAAAGAGCTTAAGAAAGAGGATGGACGGATTTCCTCGATTGTGGTCGAGAAAGATGGTCAATCCCTTGAAATCAAGACGACCAGCGTCGTTTTAGCCTGTGGAAGTTTCGAAGCGAGTAAGCAGATGCGGTCTGACCATATTGGTGATGAATGGCAGGCAGCGATTGTACGGGGTACAGAATATAACACCGGCGACGGGCTTTCGATGGCGCTGGCTGTCGGGGCGGAGAAGTTCGGCAATTGGGCAGGCTGCCACTCGATCGGGACCGATGCGAATGCGCCCAAGGTTGGGGACTTCACGAAACCAGGCGATATTTTTAAAAAGCACTCCTATCCGCTCAGCATCATGCTGAATAAAGACGGTCAACGGTTTGTCGATGAGGGAGCTGATTTCCGGAATTACACCTATGCGAAATACGGTCGCGAAATCTTGAAGCAACCGGAACATATCGCCTATCAGATTTATGATGCGCAGGTCCGTCCGATGCTTCGTAAAGAGTACGACCTGGAGGAAGCGACCTTTTACCAGGCGGACCGCCTTGAAGATCTAGTCGAAAAGCTTCCAGTGGATAAGGAATCATTTTTAAAAACGATCCAAGAATATAATGAAGCCGTGCAGGACGGGGAGTACAATCCGACTGTAAAGGACGGAAAAGGAACGTGCGGGGTCACACCTCCAAAAACGAACTGGGCTCTCCCGATTGAAGAAGGACCGTTCTATGCGTTTCCGGTCACGTGCGGCATCACCTTCTCTTTCGGGGGACTCCATGTCAGCCCGGACGGTGAAGTTCTAAGTGTTTGTGGCGGGGCGCTGGATGGACTGTTTGCAGCAGGAGAAATGGTCGGAGGCCTCTTTTATGAAAACTACCCTGGTGGATCCGGCCTGATGTCGGGAGCGGTTTTCGGTAAATTGGCAGGAGCGGCTGCCGCAGATTACAGTAAAAAGAAAAATTCAGAAGTTGCAAAATGAATGGAAGGGTTGTCCCAAAAAAAGTGTCAGACACTAAGGGACACCCTTTTTTACACATAAACTAGGAGTTTGTCATGGATAAGAAGGTAGTAGTCGGTTTACTTTCGCTCATTTTATATGTGGTCTTTTTTCTGCCTTTTTTGGATTGGGATATCAAAGTGCAGGCAGCCGTTACATTGGTCATCATCCAAATGCTATGGATCGGAAGGGTCTTTCCGCTAGCGTTCAGCTCGATTCTATTGATTTTGATTCTCTCCTTCCATTTTTTCAGTTATGAAGAGACGCTCGGTTATATAAGTACGGATATCGTCTGGCTGCTTTTTTCCACATTCATCATATCACGGGCGTTCATCAGTACCGGGCTTGCAAGCAGGGTGTCTTTGAAGATGCTTAAATTATCAGGTGGGTCGGGCAGGCTATTGATCTTGTTTTCTTTCATATTGATGTTTGTCCTGTCAATGCTGATCCCTTCGAATGTCGGAAAGGGAAGCCTTGTTTCCTCGGTTCTTGATCGTTTGATGGACAGCTTGAAAAAGATCCGCGGAGTCGAAAATCTGGGGAAATCGTTATTCATCGGGATCGCTTATTTAGTAGCGATTTCGGGTGCAGTCGTGGCGACCGGAGCAAGCTCGACGATCTATACATTCGGACTTTTCTCGGAAATCTCTCCTGATCTGAATTATGTGAAGTGGCTTGGGTATTTCGTGCCGCCGATTTTGTTGTTTGTGATGCTGTTATGGTTATTGTTCTTATATGTGTTTCCGCCGGAAAATATCGACCGGAAACATTTGATGGGATTGTTGGATGATAAGATCAGCGAGCTTGGGAAACTGAGTCTTCCTGAGAAAAAAGTGATGGGAATCATGGCGATGACGATCCTTTTATGGGCGACCCATAACTGGCACGGACTTTCCATATCGCTCGTCGGTTTATTGAGTGCTGCGCTCACGGTGCTGCCGGGGATCGGGGTATGGAATTGGGAAACAGCGAAGAAGGCGATTGATTGGGATATGATGCTGTTTTTCGCAAGTACCTTGATGGTGTCGGGCATGCTGATCAAGACCGGTGCGATCAAGTGGATTTCGGACTATCTCTTAAGCGTGTTGGCGAGTGAATCATCGTGGTTGATCGTCTTCGTCCTGGTGATTTGTACCGCTTTATTGCGGATTATTTTTGTAAATATCCTAGGGTTCCTGGCGATCATGATTCCACTTGCAATCACGATCGGTCAGGACATTCCGGATTTCTCACCTTTGGTTGTCGCGATGGCCGTCTTCCTTACCGGTGTCCCCGGGTTCATGCTGATCACTCAATCGCCAGTCCATCTGATCAGTCATTCATACGGGTATTTTTCAGAAACGGATCTGCTCAAAGTCGGCATCCCGTCAGCCCTGCTATGGTTCATCGTCATCATGCTCTCCGTGATGTTCTACTGGTGATGAGCGTGATAAGCGTGCCAGGCACCATCTCAAACCCCTTGCGCCGCAAGGACTTCTGATCGGTGCCTGGCACACTTTCAAACCTCAACTGCCCCAAGGGTTCCGCTTCGGTGCCAGGCACCTTCGCGGAACCCTTGGGGGAGAAGGGGGAAATTGTCGTGCCTGGTACAGAAGCGGAGCAGAAGTGCAACTCTATTAAAATGTTTCAAATCTAGTAAATGGGTCTATACCTTTGGGGTAGCAGTTTAATAGAATATAGTATTCCCCCATAGAAGGGAGGGAATACGAATATGAGTTGTTCATGTTCTCAGTCTTTTTCTTGTTGCTCCTCCAAGCATTCCTGTTCTTGCTCCCGCTCTCATTCACATTCACATTCTCGTTCTAAATGCTCTAAATCTTGTTCTAAATCTTGCTTTGACTTTTGTTCTTGTAAAATATTCAAAGATTTGAGAGTAGGACGTACGATCACAGTCTTTTTCGGTGGAACAACACTTACGTTACTGTTTTTGTGTTTTGACCCTAAGACGTGTTGTGTTACTGGTCAAGACACCTCTACAGGGAGTATCGTCACCTTCGATTGCCGTAAAGTAAGTTTTATCGGCCAAGGAGGCAATTCCGTATCGGTAATGTAAAAAGTATCTCCCTGATTCAATTTATGAATCAGGGGTTTTTTTCATTTAATCTTCAATATAAGGGTAACTAAGGCACAGCTACGCTAAGACTCGGCTTTCCAAGTTTTCTTTATGAGTGAGTAAGAAAATTGAATTAAATCCCACAGAATTTGGCGATACTTTTAATAGAAGTATCGTTTCTTTAAGAGTCGAATCCAGTCATGATACGATGAAATAAACCAATTGGAATCTAAAAAAGGTAGATGAGCATGATGTATGACCCTACGATATTCGATAATTTGAAAGTTGCGTTTGAAAACTATGTATACGACCTTGATAATGTGAGTGGTGAAGTATCGATCAGCAATCGAAAAGATAAGCTTGAGATGGCAACGATGTCGAGGGCGTTCAGCCTCCAGTTCACCCTGGCGGATCAAAAAGATGTCACGGCAGAAATTTTGTTAGGAGCGTCTCTGCAGGATCTAGCTGCGGAAATCCTGGAAACCTCAGGTGAAAAGCCGGGTTGCACGTTGTTGGTCCGATTTTATAAGCAGGTAGAGGACGTCGAGGCTGAATGCAGCCAGATTGAAGCAGGTATGCAAACGATCTGGAGCCAGCGGCCGCTTACTCAGACAATTTCCTTTGTTTATGGTCCAGACCAACCTGTATTCATGAATACGATCGAGGTCGGATTCAATCGTAAAATCAATGAAGATCAGATTGAAGATATCCCGGCATTAGTCGATCATATCCTGGAAACCCTCGAGCAACTGAATAGCATGTACTGACAACACGTCTTGATTGACAGATCCGGGAAGGTCGTGTAAATTTAATCCCCACTATTACTATAAGATTAATATATTTTATAGGGAGGAGGATTTTTAGTATGAAACGAATCATGAGTGGGTATTTGAAATCATCGTTGATCATAAAAATCACAGTAGCACTCATATTAGGTATTTTTACAGGTATCATTTTTGGAGAACAAACGGCGGTTCTAGCACCATTCGGCGAGCTGTTGCTTCGTTTGCTGCAATTCTTGATCATTCCACTCGTATTGTTCACGTTGATTGTCGGAGTGAATATGACTCGCCTTGATCATCTAGGGCGGATGGGATCGAAGGTAGTCATTTATTATGTTCTCACGTCTGCCTTAGCAATCATGGTTGGCCTTGCTGTCGGCGGACTTTTCGATCCTGGAGCGGGAGTGTCTCTTGAAACCGATAAATCAGTGGAAGTTCCAGAAGACCCTGGTGTGGTCAATGTTTTGTTGAATATCGTACCAACGAATATCATTGAAGCATTCAATGAGATGAATTTGCTCGGAATCATTTTTACTGCCCTGGCATTCGGGTTAGCGATATCCGCTTTAAGGAATTCCGAGCATCATGCCGATCTTGGAGAGCATATATATAAAGGGGTCGAAGCATTGAATGAAGCGACGTTTAAGATATTGAACGTCATTCTTCACTACGTTCCGATCGGTATTTTTGCGATTGTAGCCGAAACGCTTGGGAAGCAAGGCTTGGATACGATTTTGTCCCTGGGGAACATGATTTTTGTCCTTTATATCGCTTTGTTCGTGCAGGTGGGGATCTATATGATTCTGCTGCTCGTCTTCAAAAAGAACCCTTTGCACTTTTTCAGACATGCTCGTACCCCGGTCATTACCGCTTTTGCAACACAGAGTAGTTCTGGAACACTCCCTTTGACAATGGATGCGGGGGAAAATTTAGGTTTATCGAAGAGCCTTTACAGCTTCAGCCTGCCGTTAGGAGCGACGATCAACATGGACGGAGCGGCAATCCGCATCGCCATTTCAGCTGTTTTTGCAGCGAATTACACGGGTACGGCCCTTAGCTTTACGGATATGCTTGCGATTGTGATTGTTGGAACGTTGGCTTCCATCGGTACTGCAGGCGTTCCGGGTGCAGGCATCATCATGATTGCAACCGTATTTGCACAAGTGGGCCTCCCGATGGAAGTCGTAGCGCTATTGACAGCTGTCGATGCACTGGTCGGTATGGGCTGTACGGCATTGAATGTAACTGGAGACCTTGTCGGTACAACACTTATTGATAAAACAGAGAAACATAAAACTGAAGAAATTTCGGTTTAAGATGTAGTGTTGTTAGGTTAATTAGATGGAAAGGATTTTGACGTAGTAAAATCGTACCAAATTGTACAAGATGTCCCTGAAATTGTTCAAGATACACATGAAATTGTACAAGATAGCCTTGAAATTGTTCAAGATCACCCCGAATTTGCTCAAGATGTCAGCTATCGTCTGATTTTTTATACTAAAATAAAGAACACCTCTGTTTGCGGAGGTGTTTTTCCCTGGTTCCTTTCTATATCTTTAAAATGACGGTCGTTTTCGGACGGGGATGATTTGTCCTCTTATTTCACCTTCTGGATGTTGGTCCGTACTTACATTGATATACATGAGCCCTTCATCCATGAGAAGGATCAAGTCACTTACATTTTCCACCCCTTCATCATTGCTGATGATGTTTTTATCTGTAATGGTGCCTGCTATAAGGCCGTTCTGGATACCTGTACTGGCTTGTTCTTCAAAAGAAGTCAGTTCATCACCTTTTAATAATACAGTTGCTTGACCATTTTGCCCGATTGCGCCGAAATGGATATGTGCTTGTACGAAATTACGGATGTCGTCCACCTTGAAAATGAACTTGATTTTGGTTTGTGAACCATTTGCGACGAGTTTAGCCATCCCGTAAGCTTCGGTATCTACTGAAGGGACATGATTGTTACCGTTCAACCTAACGTTATACTTTTGCAAATTTACCACCTCCTGAATTGCAAGAGAAACTATATTATCGTATTCAGGGGGTAGACAGGTTGTATGGTCGAACGTACCGATTGTCCAAATGTTTGTCGAAGATTGGACACAGTCACATCCGCCCAGATTCCTTCATATAATTATAAAAGGAATGAGCCCAGGTAGAGGGAGAGGGTATGGATGAAATTTACGGTACAATATATCCCGCTGAACAAGATCAAACCGGATCTGTCAGTGAAAATTACTGAACAAATCAAGAAGCTGCAAAACCTGATGTGGGATTGTATGTATATTTTAGTCGTGAAAAAGAACCGGGCTGACGGAACGTATACCCTTTTAAGCGGCCGCGAACGCTATGATCACTTGCGTAATGAAACGCGAAATGTCTATGCACCGTGTATTGTCGATGACAGTGATCCTCCGAAAGTAAAGGCGATCTTTTTGCGGATCAGGAACAAACAGCCTCTGGACGATTTTCCGTTGACACCGAAAAGCTGGGCGATCGTCCGTACTTTTTTGAGAAAAGAGCCCCGCTTCCACAAGCTTTCACGCTATCAGCAAATCAAAGTCCTCCTTCTAGGCGCGAGATACAAACGTACCGTAATCCTCTCCATGCAAAACAGGGTGGAACAGCTTTTGAAAGAATAAGAAATGCAATGCAGTTAACGATGAATATTGGGAAAAAGTTCTACTATAGTGGGTAGAGCTTTTTTATTGAATTCGGTGCTGTGGTGCACTAAAATGAAAAGACTTAATATTTTGAAAGAAGGCGCAACTTATGAAGCTCCAAGTCCAATTTCCTTTTTTTACACTCGGGCTGATCATTTTCAGTTATGGGATTTCTGTAGCGATCCAGGTGCAGCATTTGGGAATCCATCCATGGGATGTATTAAACATCGCGTTATTTGAAAAATTCGGCCTTACGATCGGGACCTGGGCTGTCCTTGTCGGTATGTTCCTGGTTGTCGTGTCCTATTTCTTAGACAAGAGCTACATCAATATCGGGACGTTCCTGAACGCGTTGGCTGTTGGTCCGCTGGTCGATCTGTTCCTCTATCTCGAGATTTTTCCGAAATCTTCTTCAACTTTTACAGATGTCCTCGTTTTGTTTTTAGGTATTGTGCTGATGGGGATCGGCGGCGGGATGTATTCTGGAGCGAGAATCGGGGCTGGACCAAGGGATGGCTTCATGCTATCGATCTCAGATAAACTTGGTATGTCGATCAGCCGTGTTCGGATCATAGTGGAGAGCATCGTGCTCTTATTGGGATGGCTGCTTGGGGGGCCTATTTTCATTTTCACCTTCGTCATCACCTTCATCCAGAGCCCGATCTACCAACGGGCATACCTGCAAACGAGCAGGTGGGTGGTGAAACTATCTGAACCGTTGAAACCGAAGAAGGATGTGCGTTCTGCTTAAATTCTCTTCAAAAACTGTCGATTTTATCGGCAGTTTTTCTTTTGGTTAAAATTACCGAATAGAAAGATTACTGTCAATATTGACATTTCTGAAAATTATACGGTATTATGTACAATGTATACATTATACATTTAGAGAGGTTTTTTATGGAAAACTTTAAAATGAAACCGGTTAAAAAGAAAAAAACAACAAAAGAAATTGTTTATGATCAGATTAAAAATGCGATTTTGACAGGTATGATTCCAAAGCATGAAATGCTAACGGAAACTTCACTTGCCGAAACGTTAGAAACATCAAGGACACCTATAAGAGAAGCTGTTTCTGAGTTGCTTAAAGAAGGGCTTTTAGTCCACATACCCAGGAAAGGCTTCAAGGTAAGGGAAATAACAGAAAGCGAAAAAGATCAAATCATCTTTCTGCGCCGATCTATTGAGGCTGAAGGGTTAAGGAATTTAGCGTCAGTAGTTTCTATCGAACAAATCAAATTACTTAAAGAAATCGTTAATAACCAAGAAGAAGCTATGAAAGAGAATAATCGTATTAAATATATTGAACTAGATCAATTTTTCCATAGGAAAATATTGGAGTTTGCGAACCAAAACCTTTTAGAACAAATTTTAAAAGAGGTTTACAACCTTACACGGTTGATCGGTCACACTGCTTTGATGAAGGAAGGCCGTATGGGGGAAGTCATAAGGGAACATAAAGAAATCATCGATGCTTTAGAAGCCCGTGATGCATCAAAAGCAAAAGAATTGATGATCGGGCACTTAGAAAAGACTTGGGAAACAGTAAGATCTGTTGAAAATAACTAAGCTTATCATTGTAAAAATGTAAGCGTTAACAGGTGGGGGAATTATGAAACATACAGACGAGAAGAAAAAACGTAACCCTTTTATAGTGGAAATAGGGGATGAAATGAAGAAACTTGAAATCAATAAAGCATATTGTATCGGTTATGCAGGGAGAAATAAAGAAAAAACGTGGGAGCATGTAAAGGAACTCGCTGAAATTGGAGTCCCAGAACCTGAAGAAGTACCTTCACTTTATCCAGTCAGCACAAGCAGTCTAAGTCATGGGCAGAACATTGAAGTAATCGGCGATAAAACGAGTGGTGAAGCTGAAATCGTATTGATATTCGGTAATTCTTTAAATGAGGTCTATGTCACAGTTGGCAGTGATCACACGGACCGTGCACTTGAGACCGTAGACATCAATAAGTCGAAACAAGTGTGTGACAAACCCTTCGCGGCCAAAGCATGGTCGTTTGAAAAGGTAAAAGACCATTGGGATCAGTTAGAGTTATCTTCACAGATATACTTGAATGGTGAATGGGTCGACTATCAAAAAGATACAATTGACGCAATCATTCCTTACGAAGAAATAAAAGAATTCTTAATTCAAAAAAATGTTCCGCTCAAGAAAAGCATCGTATTCTCTGGTACTGTCCCATTACTGGATGGATTCAAATATGGGGATAAGTTTAGAATGGTATTTTCAGATCCCTTAAATGGTGATCAAATTACGGCAGAATATGAGATCAATAATTTAATTGATTAGGGGGGAGAAGGATGAAGTTTTCTCTATACCAGATGGATATTTTCCCAGGAGACCCGGAAAAAAACAGACAAAAAGTCAAGGCTTGGATTGAGAAAGAAGTGAAAGAAAATGCTCCAGACACGGTTGTCCTTCCAGAAATGTGGACGACTGCGTATACCTTGGATCAATTGGATGGATTAGCTGATCAGGATGGGGAACCTACTCGTAGTTTTTTGAAGGAATTGGCGGAAAAACATGAGATTAATATAATCGGTGGTTCGGTCGCGAATCAAGTGAATGGGAAAATTTATAATTCCTCTTTTGTTTTTAACCGTAAGGGTGAGCAGGTTTATCAGTACGATAAGGTCCATCTTGTTCCGATGCTGGATGAACCCAACTTCTTAACCGGAGGAGAAAGGGCAGCCGAAATCTTTGAACTAGATGGTGTTAAGATGGGCGTCATCATTTGTTATGATTTAAGGTTTCCAGAACTTATCCGTTCGGTAGCTCTTGAAGGAGCCCAAATCTTATTCATAGTTGCGGAATGGCCGCTTGCACGACGAAACCACTGGGTAACCCTTCAAAAAGCAAGAGCAATTGAAAACCAGATGTATGTACTTTCCTGTAATCGGATCGGATCCCACGATGGAGTCGAGTTCAGCGGGACCTCAATGGTAACTGACCCTTGGGGAGATGTCTTGGTAGAAGGCAAAGTTGAAGAGGAAGAATCTCTCTCCATTGTTCTTGATTTAGAGAAAGTTAAAAAGGTTAGAACTGATGTACCTATTTTCACAAGCAGGGTACCTCAATTATATAAAAAAGAGTTATAAGGGGAGGAAAAGTGTCATGAAACTTAAAAATTTATGGACCGTAGGCTTGTTTGCTTTGTTACTTGTCGTCTCGACAGCATGTTCTGGAAGTGGGAGTGAAGGTGATACAGTAACGCTTAAGCTTGCCCACTCAGGCTCTGAATCACATCAATATCATATTGCAGCTGAAAAATTCAAAGAATTAGTGGAAGAAAAGACTGGCGGGTCAGTAAAAGTAGAAATCCATGGGAATGCAACTCTTGGAAGTGAAGCAGACGTAATTGAGCAGGTCATGGATGGTTCAGTCGATATGACTACTGTTGCAGCAGATAGTTCTTTTGCAAATACAGTTCCTGAAATGAATGTTTTCGGTATTCCATATTTATTTGATGATGAAGAGCATGTTTACAACACTCTAGATGGAGAGATTGGAAAAGAACTGTTAGGGAAAGTTGACGAGCACAATATGAAAGGTCTTGGCTATTGGGAAGTGGGTTTCAGACATCTAACGAACAATAAAAAGGAAATTGATACACCTGATGATGTAAAAGGATTAAAAGTACGTGTTCAACCAGCTCCTGTTTGGGAATCTCATATGAAAGCCTTTGGAGCAAGTCCGACTCCTGTTGACTTCAATGAATTATATTCTGCACTTGATCAAGGTGTTGTAGACGGGCAAGAAAACCCATTGCCTACCATCGATTCTATGAAATTTTATGAGGTTCAAAAATATGTAGCATTAACAGCACACACCTATTCCCCTGCTGTTGTAGTTATGAGCAATAATGCTTGGGGTAAGCTTGATGAAGACCAACAAAAGCTTGTGGAAGAGGCGGTTTCAGAAACTACAAAATACCATAGAGAAACATTAGCTAAAAAAGAACAGGAAATCCAAAATAAGCTTGAAGAAAATGGAGTAACCTTTACTGAACCAGACCGTGATGCATTCCGTGAAGCGACTAAGGACGTAAAAAACGCTGTTAGTTCACAAGTGCCGGAAGACTTGGTCAACAAAATTAAACAATAATACTGTAGGGGATGACTCTTGAACAATGTACCCGGCACCCCAAGTCAGGTTCTTGTGAGTCATCCCCTATTCATTTAAGAAAGGGGGAGGCTGTATGGTTTTCAGTAAAATTGATGCCTTTCTAGGGAAACTGCTAGAAATCATCATAACAATCTGTTTGTCAGCTACTGTAGTGATCACTTTTTTACAAGTCATATTTCGTTACGTTTTGAAACAGCCTCTAAGCTGGTCACAGGAAGCGTTAATGATCGGTTTTGTCTATAGTGTCTTGTTTGGTGCCGCGCTTGCTATAAAAAATCGGGATCACCTGACAGTGGATATGCTGGAAAATGCTCCAATACTTTTATCTAAAATTTTGGAGATTATCGAATTCATAGTTGTAGGGATCGTAATCGTGGTCCTTCTTTACTTCGGTTACCTTCTGGTGATGGACAATTTTGCATCTGGGCAGATTCTTGGGATTTTACCTATAAAGAAAGCTTATGTATATCTTGCTGTACCGCTTAGTGCTTTATTTATGATCTATTATCATGTTAAGAAGGTGTTTACATGATTTGGCTAGTTGTACTATTGTTTCTATTAATACTTATACGAATCCCAATTGCTTTCGCACTAGGGTTCATTTCTATTCTTGGAATTTTCCTAGCAGATCCTGGCCTGCTTACAAATGTTCCGAGAAAAGTCTTCAGCGGGGTAAATAACTTCACTCTAGTAGCTGTACCATTGTTTATTTTAGCTGGCGAAATCATGTCTAAGGGCGGTATTTCGAAGCGCTTGATCAATTTTTCCAAAACACTTGTTGGTCCACTTCCAGGTGGTTTAGCTATGGTCGTTGTTCTTGCAAGCGTATTCTTTTCCGCATTGACCGGAACGGCGATCGCTGCAGCAGCTGCTATTGGCGGAATGATGATCCCAGCCATGAATAAAGAGGGATATGATGTTAGATTTTCATCCAGTTTAGTTGCAACATCTGCAACAATTGGACCTATCATCCCCCCAAGTATAGTCTTGATTTTATATGGAGTAATCGCTAGTGTTTCAATAGGGGATTTATTTATAGCTGGAGTTATTCCAGGAGTATTAATGGGAATTGGACTTATGGGGTACAGTTACTATGTAGGGAAAAAAGAGGGATATCGTTCAAGTGATCGAAGAGCCACCTTAAAAGAAGTAGTAGTTGGTGCAAAGGATGCAATTCTTGCTTTGATTATGCCGGTTATTATCATTGGGGGTATTGTTTCAGGAGTATTTACCCCAACTGAGTCTGGTGTAATAGCTGTCGTCTATGCCTTGGTTATCGGGTTGTTTATTTATAGAGAGATTAAAATAAAAGACCTATGGCCTATTATGCTTTCAACAGCTAAAACAACTGCGGCAATTGTGTTCTTGATCGGAAGTGCTTCACTCTTCATATGGTTCTTATCGTTCAACCAAATCCCGAATCAATTAATTGAGATGATGGGAGATGTTTCTGAAAACCCGATCTTAATGTTACTTATTATTAATCTAGTCTTACTAATTGCAGGAACATTTATTGATACAATCAGTGCTGTCTCCATTTTCACACCATTGTTCTTACCATTAGTCCTAGCTAGCGGTATTGATCCAGTGCATTTCGGTATTATTTTAGCCGTCAACCTTACAATCGGTATGGTCACTCCTCCATTAGGGGTATGTTTATTTGTGACGTCTTCAATTGCAAAAATAGGTGTACCGAAAATGTTTAAATATTTATTCCCGCAAATTGCAATTCTGATCATCATACTTTTGATTATCACTTATATCCCGGAAGTAATCTTATTTCCGGTTGAGCTATTTAAATAAATAAGGTAATGTGTAAAAAAATATCAGCACCACAATTAGTGGTGTTTTTCTTTAATATTTGTGTGTTCATTACGATTACTCTTATAGAATAGAAAGGGTGTATCAATCAACATGACTAAAACAGAGGAAATCGTTACATCATTGCTAAAAGCCCATGAGGAGAAAAAGCAGCTTTCTTCCATCGATACAGAAGGCTTTTCAACTGAAGAAGCGTTATATGAGGTTCAAGAGGAATTCATCCAGCGTTTGAGTGGTGACAAGGCTGATCCCGTTAAAGGGTACAAGATCAGTTTGACGAATAAAGGCCTGCAAAAGGTTTTCCATACCGATGCGCCTGTCTATGGGACATTAACGGATCAAACGGTGTTGAAAGATGGTGTGTTGAGCAAAAAAGAGTTCTTCGACCCGCTTGTCGAAGCCGAGCTGATGTTCATGATCAGAGAGGACATTCCGCCATCAGCGGATTCAGCAGAAATCCTTGAAAATTCTCTAATTGCACCTGGTTTTGAAATACCGGATTGCCGTATTGAAGATTGGTTTCCGAAAATCTCGATCGGTGAGTTGATCGCTGATAATGCAGTCACCGGTAAAGTGGTTGTGGGTGAACCGTTGAAAGTGACACCTGCAATCCCGTTGGACAACCTGTCTGTCAAGGTTTATCACAATGACGAAATAGTGGCAGAAGGACCGTCTGCTTATGTGCTGGATAACCCATTGAATGCTGTTGTCTGGCTGAAAGAAATGTTAGCTTCACAAGGCAAAAGCTTGAAAAAAGGAATGATCATATCTTCAGGCACCTTCTTCAGCCCATTTCCACTTGAAGTTGGAAAATACCGTGCCGTCTTCGATCATTTCGGTGAGGTTGAATTTGAAGTAGTAGATTAAGAGTAAGAGGTACATTCGCGTGAGTAGGGGCTGTCCTATAAAAGTGTCTGGCACTTTTGGGACAGTCCTTTTCGTCGTTCTGTAAGAAAGTATAAGTGCAGCTATGGCTCAGCCAAGTTTTCTTTATGTGCTAGGAAAGCGGAGAGTGAACAGTTTATCGCTAGAAGTGAACAGATTGTTTCCAGTAGAAATTTGCGCACCAATCATTCTGAAATGGTGATTTTTCTATGAAAAATATTCCACTTTTGAAACCAAACAGCTGCTTGAACGTAAAAAAACCAAATGATGGAGTATGTAAAAAGGGGAGCGGGACATGCGGGAACGTGTTAAGGATATAAAGAAGGACAGCTGGGTACCGGATTTATTATTCGCTATACCGGAACTTATCATTTATCCGATAAAATGGCTGCTTCGAGGTATCTTGATGCTCATAAAGTTCTGGAACTAAAAGCGGGTATGCTTATGATGAAAAGAATTCATATCATCGGCTCTGTCGGAAGCGGGAAAACGACCCTCGCCAAAATCCTATCAAACCGATTGCGAATCCCGCACTATGAACTGGATAATGTTGTATGGAGAAGGACGGCTTCTGGTGATGTCAGAAGAACCGTTCAGGAAAGGGATGAACGGTTAGGCAAAATCATCAGCACAGAACAATGGATTCTGGAAGGTGCGCATCATACCTGGATTGAATCTAGTCTAAAGAATGCGGATCTCATTATTCTATTGGATATTCCTTATTCAAAACGTGTCTATAGAATCATCAAAAGGTTCATTTTACAGAAGATCGGCATTGAAAAAGCGAATTATAAACCGACATTCCAAATCTTCCGGAAGATGTTCTTCTGGAACGCAGCCTACCAAAATCAAAACAGACAGGAAATCCTCGAGCTTTTAAGTACATATGATGGAAAAGTGGTTATTTTGAAGAATAACAAGGATATTGAACCATATTTGACTGGATAGGGGAGAGAGAATGCAAAATACAAAGTGGATCAAAATCCAAATCGGTATAATGGTCTTTTTCAGTATCCTGCTCGTTTTAGATTATTTTCCCGACTTGCCTTTTTTAAGCTCTATCCCAAAGTATGTGGTTTTATTCGGCATTCTGGGACTCATTCTGACCGGATTGATTTTAGGCGTAACGATACATCAGGACGATCGAAGCGTCCTCAAATGGCAAATCGGTATGATGTTTTTCCTTCTGGGATTGATCGCTGTTTTAACCTTACTGGGTGGAGAATCGTCAGTTGGGATCGCATTCGATAACTACGCACTTTGGGTTGTATTGGGTATTAGCAGCATTGAGATATTGAATCGTTGGCGAAAAATCAAGAGATCGGATAACGCAACTAAGAATGGATAGGAATGATCATGACATGAACAATACTAAACTTTTAACATATACCATTCTCGGGAATATCAGCATTGCGGTTCTCGCTTTCATAGGGATTGCACATTTCATCCAAACAGGAAAATATCTGATGATGGTCGGGATCATGTTCAGTCTGTGGTTTGTCATGGACTATTTAAAAGAACTTCAGAGGAAGGCGAACATAGACAAGAAGATTAAAAGAGTCGGCTATGTCAGCTATACGATTGCAGCGCTTATTGGTGTTGCCGTCCTTCTCATCAATACGAACCTGTTAAAATGAATCTGAAGAGGCTGCCCTTAAGACAGCCTCTCTTATTTTTTCAATAACAAATACATGAAATACGGTGCTCCGATCAATGCAACCATGATTCCAGCGGGTATGCCGCTCGATTCGACTAAGTTTCGACCGATCGTATCTGCAAGCAGTAGCAGCCAACCGCCGATCAGAACGGCAACGGGTATGAACATTTGATGACGAGGACCCACCAACGCTTTCGCGATATGTGGTGCCATCAATCCCACAAATGCAATACCACCAGTAACCGAAACGGCTGCTGCAGCAAGGGCGATCGCTGTCAAAAGCAGGACGATCCGCTCTTTTTCTATGGAAACGCCGACACCTATTGCTACTGGTTCACTAACACCAAGGAGGTTCAATCGGTTCGCTTTATACAGTGTAAAAGGGATGAGGATTACCAGCCATGGAAGGATCGCCCATATGAACGGCCAATCCGTCCCCCAAATGTTTCCAGCTAACCATTTTGCGATAAAATCAACTTTTTGACGTTCAGAAGATGAAATAAGTACGATCATGATTCCAGACATCGCCATTGAAAAACCGACACCGATCAATACTAACCGCACTGGTTGGAGGCCGGTCTTTTTATCGTAAGAACATAGATAGAGCAAGAAACCAGTCAAAACGGCGCCAATGAACGCAACAAGTGGTAGCATGTAGACGAAAGAACCTGCTTCAATCGGAAAGAACAAAAAGAAGATGGCGATCGCCACACCTGCCCCTGAATTGATACCGATGATACCAGGGTCAGCCAGGTCATTACGGGTGATCCCTTGTAAAATCGATCCGGATACAGCAAGAGCTATTCCAGCCAGTAACGTAATTAAAATTCGGGGTAAGCGAATATCGAATAAAATGAATTCTTCTTTAAACGTTCCTTGTCCTAGAATTGTAGGGAGCAGCCGGTCATAGGACAAGGCAGCGTACCCTGTGCTGACACTGATGATGAATGTGATCAGAATCAGTATGCTCAGTGCCAAAATCGTTAATCGTTGTTTTCGGATCAATGCTGGATGGATCATGAGAATGCTTTCCCTCCTTTACGAACTATGACAAGAAAGAAGGGGAGGCCCATGATCGCGACAATTGCAGCTACCGGTGTTTCGAACGGAGCATTGATCGTCCGCCCGAGAGTATCTGCCAACAGCATGAACGTTGCCCCTAGTACCGCAGACATCGGCAGGATGGAACGATAATCCGTCCCGACGATAGCACGGACGATATGAGGAATCATCAATCCGATGAAGGCCATGTTTCCGACAAGGGCGACAGAGGCTCCGGCTAATAAGATGATCACGACAAAAAGGATCGCTTTAATCTGTGTGATTTTCTGTCCAAGTCCGACTGCTACTTCTTCATTCAAACTGAGGATTGTCAATTGTCTTGAAAGCGTTAGGGAAATAAGGACACCGACGACAATGAAAGGTACGATGACCTGTAACTGGCTCCAGGATGTTCCGACCAATCCACCGGCGGTCCACATCGAAACATCTTTAGAAATTTTAAAATAGATCCCTACACCCTCAGCCACTGCAAAAAGGAATGCTGAAACAGCAGCCCCGGCCAAAACGATTCGAAAAGGGGAAAAGCCGCCTTTTTTCAGAGATCCGATACCGAAGACCATGGTGGCACCGACCGCTGCACCGACGAAACAAGCGATCATGATTCCGAAATAATTAGCTGTCGGTATGAACACCATGGTGACAGCAAGGGCAGCATTCGCGCCAGCGGTCAATCCAAGTAAGCCAGGGTCTGCAAGCGGGTTCCGTGTCAAACCTTGCATGATCGCCCCAGATACAGAAAGTGCAGCCCCAACTAAAATCGCTCCAATTTCACGTGGCAGCCTTATTTCATTGATCATTAATGCTGCTTCATTTGTATTTTGGAATGTCAGTGCCGACCAAACATCCTTGATGGTCGTATCTGCCGCACCGAAAACCATGGAGGTAATGAATGCACCGATGAATAGGATAAGCACAAGTATGAATTTAGATATGAAAGTGATTGTTTTTGGCTGTTCATTCATATGTATCGCATCTTTCTTTCATTTAGGGATAGAAGATTGAAAAAGAGTGACCTGATGGGCATTCAGCCTGATAGGTCACCCTGGTGGTTTCAAAAATCACTTGCCAAGAAACGCTTCTTTAAAATAGTCGAGTTGATAATCAAGGGTGATTGGATCATTAAAGTAAAATTCCTTGGCATTCACTTCAAAGACTCGATCATTCTTGACGGCAGGTATATTTTTATACGTTTCGGTTTCTTGGAACGAATTATCGGCATCTGCGTTTTTACTGAACACGATATAATCTCCAGCAAACTCAGGTAATACCTCAGGGGATAGCGTATAATAGCCTGGTTCAAGTGCATTTTCTTTAACTTTTTCAGGCATTTTCAAGTCCATTTCTTGATAAAGGATTTCTGTTCCCCGACCCCAGTTATCTCCGAATACATAAAGCTGTTTATCGAAGCTTTCGATGACAGATACGGTAGCGTCTTCACCGATTTCCGCTTTGATTTCCTTACCAGCTGCTTCGGCCCGTTTTTCAAAGTCCCCTACCCATGCTTTTGCTTCTTCTTCTTTATTTAGTAGTTTTCCAATCTCGATGTGTTGCGTCAGGTAATCTACTTTTCCGTAGGTATAAGTGACGGTCGGAGCAATTTCCTGTAGTTTATCGACATTTTTGATGTTGGATAGACCGATGATCAAATCAGGATCCAGCTCAATGATTTTTTCCAGGTCTTCATCCGTAACTTCTTCAACATCCTTCAAATCTTTTTCATAGCGTGGGTTCATTTTGGACCATGCGTCGACTCCGACAAGAGGGACATCAAGCGCCATGACATTTCCTGCGAAGGATGAAAGGACGATGACACGTTGCGGATCAGCGGGCACTTCAACAGGACCGTTTTCAGATTCATAGGTTATCGTGCCGGATTTCTCATCATCTTTATCTTTTGAATCATCATCACCTTGTTCTGAAGCTGCGTTATTGCATGCACTAACCATGAGAAGCAACAAGAGTGCAAGCGGTATCAATACTTTTTTCATTTTTGTTTTCTCCTTTTAGTAGATTGTATGTTATGCACATCGGTTTGTTTGTCCGGGGATCTCTGCCGATTTCAGCATCGATTTGAAATACTTTTTTGAGCACATCACGCGTGATCACCGTTTCGTAGTCGCCAGCTTTTACGATTTCACCATCTTTCATCGCAATGATATAGTCCGCAAACCGGGCTGCCTGGTTCAAGTCATGAAGGACCATGATGATCGTACGCTTTTCCTGGATATTGAGGTTCTGCAATAATTCCAGAATCTCCAGTTGATGAGCCATATCAAGATAGGTAGTCGGTTCATCGAGAAAGATGATATCTGTCTCTTGGGCAAGAGCCATTGCGATCCAGACACGCTGTCGTTGTCCGCCAGAAAGGGCATCTACAGGACGATATTTGAAATCGATCGTTCCAGTGACTTCAAGTGCCCAATCTATCATCTCGTAATCTCTTTTCGTAAGACGGCCGAATCCTTTTTGATAGGGGTAACGTCCATAGGAGACAAGTTCACTCACAGTCAAGCCGCTTGCGTTTTCAGGTGTTTGTGGTAGTATCGCCATTTTTTTCGCAAGTTCTTTTGTGTTTTGTTTGGTAATGTTTTCACCATCCAAAACCACGTTTCCGGATTGATGTGAAATGATACGTGTGATCGCTTTCAATAAGGTCGATTTACCACAACCGTTGGGTCCAATGATCGTAGTGATTTTCTTATCTGGAATCTCGACACTGAGATTTTTGACAATCGCTCGCTCGTCATATCCAATATTCAAGTCTTTTGTATGTAGGCGGGCCATCACTCTACCTCCATATGATTGATATTCAATATCATTGATAATGATTCTCAATATCGCTGACAACATAACTATAAAGTTATATATTTCTAATGTCAACCTTTTTTTGTCATGACAATATTGAACAATCAATATATTTAGTGTATGTTTAAATGAGAATGATAATCAATCGAAGTGTTGGTTATAAGGGGTGTTCGGAGATGGGTCAGCAAGAACGATATGATGTGACGATAATTGGTGGGGGACCTGCTGGGCTGTACTCAGCATTTTATAGTGGACTTAGGGAGATGAAGACGAAGCTGATTGAATTCCAACCGAAATTAGGTGGGAAGATCCATGTCTATCCTGAAAAAATGATATGGGATGTTGGTGGATTGACTCCAATTACAGGTGCTAAACTGATTGAGCAGCTTGTAGAGCAAGGTTTGACCTTCAATCCAACGGTGGTTTTGGGTGAAAAAGTAGAGGCGATTACACAGGATGAGGAAGGGATTTTTGTTTTGCATGCTTCGTCCGGCAAGAAGCATTTTTCCAAAACCGTCATCGTTGCAGTCGGAAGCGGGATTTTGAATCCTCAAAAGCTTCAGATTGAAGGAGCGGAACGGTTTGAAGTATCCAATTTGAATTATACAGTGAAATCATTAAAACGGTTCAAAGATAAAACGGTGATCATTTCCGGTGGTGGGAATTCAGCGATCGACTGGGCAAATGAGTTGGAGACCGTTGCCAAAAAGGTATATATCTCGTACAGAAGAGAAGCGTTGAACGGGCATGAATCCCAAATTACGCAACTTACGAACAGCTCGATCGAATGTTTTTACAATACATCGATCACCAAACTTCTTGCTGGACCTGACTCTTCTGTCATTGATCGCGTCGAACTGACGAATCTTGAAACAGGTACTACAATTCATCTTGCAATAGACGAAGTGATCATCAACCATGGTTATGAACAAGATTCGACATTGATTAAGAATAGTGACATCGACATAAAGCTTGCAGATGATTTCTTCATTGATGGGAATGCGGTCAGTGAATCGTCCATCGATGGTCTTTATGCACAGGGGACATCTTGAAACATGAGGGAAAATTGAACTTGATTGCGGGTACCTTCCAGGATGCGGCGAATGCAGTGAACAAAGCGAAGCAATTCATCCAACCTGATGCTGAGGGAACTGCTATGGTTTCTTCTCATAATGATGTCTTTAAAAAGCGGAATCGGAAATTGGTTAAAGAGATGATGCGTTCATAATATCATTTTGATGTTTGTTCCATGTTACGTCCAGGCCTCTTCAAGGGGTCTTTTTTGCATTTAAAAAGGCTAGGACCAAACTATAACTGCCAACTGAAAAGATGAACAATAAAATAAAATGTATAAAATGAAAGACGCTATGCGTAGACAACACCCGTAGACTCCTGGTGGGGACAGCACGAGTCGAAGCCCCCGGAAGAAAGCGGTCTGTGCTTTCTGAGGAGGCTGAGGCCGTGCCCGCGGAAAGCGAAGGATGTTGACGAAGCGGAAGGTTCATTTATTGTTCTATAAAGAAAATCCGGACAAATTCTTCGGATTTTCTATTGAATAATGTTCATTTTGGCCAACCTCTTCAGTATAAGCGTAACAAATGGCTGAACCTACGTATTAGGCTTAGTTTTGCCAAGTTTACTTTAATTGGATTTCATCATGTTGTAAGTGTTTTCTCACCATTTTTTAATGTTGGGGACATATAATGAAGCTAAGTTATTGGAAATAGGAGAATCGTGTAAAAAATATATAGGTGGGAAACGATGGACAATCAGAAAATATTGATCGTAGAAGATGAAGAAAAGATTGCCCGTGTCATCAAACTTGAGTTGGAGTACGAGGGCTATGATGTTGACACCGCGTATGATGGTTCAGCTGGCCTTGAAAAATTCCGGGGTGCCCAGTGGGATCTTGTTTTGTTGGACGTGATGCTGCCTGAATTGAACGGTATAGAAGTATTGAGAAGGATCCGTACGAAAAATGAAGAGACCCCGGTGATTTTGCTGACGGCGAGGGACTCAGTACCGGATAAAGTGGCAGGACTTGACCAGGGCGCAAACGATTATATCACGAAACCTTTTCAAATCGAGGAACTGCTTGCAAGAGTGAGAGCGTGCTTACGAGTGAAGAGAGGATCCGGGCAGGGCAAAGAAATAGAGGGGAAAATAATTCTTGGAAATCTCTCGGTCAACGAAAAGACGAGAGAGGTCAAACGTGGAAGTAAGAACATTGAACTGACACCCAGGGAATTCGATCTGCTCGTGTATCTTCTCCAAAACAAACAGCAAGTCCTGAATAGGGATCAGATCTTATCAGCCGTTTGGGGATTTGACTATTATGGCGACACGAACGTGGTCGATGTCTATATCCGTTATTTGCGTAGAAAGATCGATCATGAAGAAACCCCTTTGATCCATACGATCAGGGGTGTCGGTTACGTCATGAAGGAGCAATGAGATGAACATCCGCAAGAAGATACATCTTTTTTCAACCATATTCCTTTTCATCATTTTATTGTTGATCAACGGCACGATCTATTACTTATACAACAAAGTGACGACTGAAGGGGAGCTCGACCGGCTGACCCACCAGACGGAAACGATCGCATCAGCACTTAAAGAGGAAGAAATCTCGCCCCGTACATTATTACCCGCGTTCATCCCGAATGACGGTATGATCCGGATCATCAATCAGGATTCGCATCCGATTTTGGCTCAAGCAAAAACCAATGAACTCGGAAAAAGTGAAGCGATATTCCAGGATGCACAAACTGCGGAAGTGCGTGAAATTGCTGGAGAATCCTATTCGGTTGTCGCAATTCCAATCATCTGGACGAATGGAGAGGTTGTTACACTTGAAGTCACAGAAAGTATGGCAGGCGTACAAGCGAATTTGGATATCCTTCGGACGATCTTGCTGCTTGCAACGGTGCTTGCCATCCTTCCGGCTTTTCTTTCAGCTCGAGTATTGAGTGAGTTGATTTTACGACCAATTGAAAAATTGACGAGCACGATGGAGGAGATTCAACGCAAGAGAACCTTCAAACATATTGAGGTGGAGAATCAGTCTAAAGATGAACTATATAAGATGGGAACGACCTTCAACAGCATGGTCGATATCTTGCAAGCGAACTCGGAAAAACAACAAAGCTTCGTTTCCAACGCGTCGCATGAATTGAGGACACCGCTCACGATCATCGAGAGCTATGCGAGTCTTTTGAAAAGATGGGGGACGAAAAAGCCTGAAGTATTTGATGAATCGGTTGAAGCAATCCATTCAGAATCGATCCGGATGCGTAATCTGACAGAGCAATTACTGCTGTTGGCACGGAATGATGATGATTGGGAAATCGATTGGCAGAAGGTTGATCTAGTTGAACTTTGTAAAGGCGGGGCAAAATCGTTCATGCAGGCTTATGATCGAGATGTACGGGTGATTCATGAACAGAATGTGGTGTTCGCTGCCGGCGATAAACAGAAACTGAAACAGGTGTTGTTCATTCTTTTTGATAATGCGAAAAAGTTCAGTGAACGTGACATTGATGTAGTAGTCGAGTATGAAACTGGTCGACCTTCGATTACAGTAAAAGATTACGGCATCGGTATTCCAAAAGAGGATGTGGCGAAGGTGTTCGATCGATTTTTCCGAGTCGATAAAGCGAGGAGCCGGAAGACAGGCGGAAGCGGTCTGGGTCTTTCAATTGCAAAAGAAATCATCGCTGCTCATGAAGGAATGATTGAACTTGAAAGTGAAGAAGGTGTCGGAACGAGTGTCAGGATCCTGTTGAAAGAAGCGCATTGATTTTATAAAAGAAAGGAGGCGGAACCTTGAAACGGAACATTTTCCTCATTTTGGGTGTTGCGGTGTGTGTAGTAGGCATCATCATCGGAGCACAACATATTTTGGCCAATAAGAACGACCAGCCTTTAGCAGATAATGAAATTGAAGGATTCATCACAAGTAAATATACGGGTGAAATGAAAGAAATTACACGGAGCGGAGCAACATATGAAGCAATCCTTGACCGAGAAACAGGGGTCTATAAAATTGTTATCAATGCGGATGAGCGGCGTATTGAAGGCATAGAAGTCCTTGAAATGAAAGAAAAACATATCAATGAGGAAAAAGCGAAAGAAATAGCATTGAAAGATGTCGATGGTGATGTTGAGGATGTGCAGTACGCAAAGAAAAAAAATCCGCCTATTTATAAAATCAAGATGAAAACGAAGTCAGGGGTGACGGTGGTTACGGTGGACGCGAAATCTGGCGAAATTCTCGATCGGTCAGAGGAAAAAACCGAGGAACCGAATGAAAAAGAGAAGACGTTGATTTCTGAGGAAGAAGCGAAAGAGAAAGCCCTTGTTGTTGTCCCAGGCGAAATCGACGATGTTGATATCATCAGACTGAACGGTGTACCCACTTATGAGATTGAAATAGAGATCAATGATGATGAAGATGCAACAGTACTCGTTGACGGTTATACAGGTGAAACGACGATTACGTATGAGGATTGACGTTAAGGAAAAGGTCGAGTATAACAACTACGGGGTTTTTCACCTTTTTGTCTAGATTCACTGGTTTCTTTACTGCTACATTGGGATAATTTTTAACATATCATGGAATTAGTATAGATTATGTAAAATAACCACCTTTTTCATGTAGACCATATAGAATACATTATTTCAAAATAATGGATTTAAGCGGGTCAAACGTTGTGAATCCACTTTTAATACACGAATAATGTCATTTCCTCTCGAATCCTTTTATGTGCAAAGAATTAAAGGATTGGGGAGGTTTATGAAAATATGAATACGAAACTTAGAGCCATGTTCATGGTTTTTGTTGTTGGTGCGTTGTTGCTTGCAGCTCCTTCATTTACACAAGCTGCATTAGGAGACCGTACCTTAGTAAACGGCTCATCAGGATCTGATGTTGCTGAATTGCAGGATTATTTAATGACGAAAGGTGTCTTTCCGTACCATACATCGACCGGATATTACGGTGATATAACGGAAGAGGCAGTCAAAGATTTTCAGCGGAAGCGTAACCTGAAAGTCGATGGAATTGCTGGACCGCAAACGAACCATGCGGTGAAGGTTTTACGATATGGTAACATTGGAAAACAAGTTATACATATTCAGTACCAGCTGAAGCAAACCGGACATTACAGTTCAAGCCTTGATGGGATTTATGGTAAGGGCACAGTGAGTGCAGTCAAGAGTTTTCAGAAGCAACAAGGCCTAGTAGTTGATGGTATTGCAGGTCCGAATACAAGATCAGCATTGGATAGTAAAGCGAAGCGAGGTTCTGCTGCAGGGAAAACGATGACGGTAGAAAGTACGGCTTATACAGCGGATTGTGACGGATGTTCAGGTGTCACGAAAATGGGTCTCGACTTGAAAAAGTATCCTGATGCGAAAGTGATTGCGGTTGACCCAAGTGTGATTCCACTTGGATCAATGGTAAAAGTTGAAGGATACGGCGTTGCGATTGCAGCAGATATTGGCGGAGGCGTGAATGATCATGCAATTGATGTATTCATCGCAGACCGTGACGAAGCGATCCAATGGGGACGTAAAGACGTACGAGTAGAAGTTATTGAATAGAAATCAGAAACAAAGGCCGATTCAACACACCCGCTTTCAAGGGATACGTTGAATCGGCTTTTTATATCGGTGCTAGGTACACTTCCAAAAGCGTTGTGGCAGAAGAGGTTCACACCGGTGCCAGGTACACTTTCAAAAGCGTTGTGGGAGAAGGGGTTTGCACCGGTGCCTGGCACACTTTCAAAAGTGTTGGGGGAGAAGGAGTTCCCATCGGTGCCTGGCACCGATTTGCCCTTAATAATAGGATTAATTGAATTCTCATCGTTTTCTAATGTTCTCTTCCTTTTGTTCTAATCCCGGGTGGATATTATGTAACTGTACAACAAATACAGGAGGAATGAGAAATGAAGAAAAAAATCATCATGTTTACATTGGCAGGGACGTTGGCAATTGGTGGAGTTGGAGCGGTGAAAGCGATGGATGATGACGCTTTGCAGGAAACGAAGAAAGTAGTGCTTGCAAATGATGGTGAAAAAAGCTCCCAAAGTGAAATGATTTCCGTATCTGAAGCGAAGGAAATCGCTTTGAAAGAAGTAGAAGGCAAAGTGGATGAGGTTGAATTAGAAGAAGAGCACGGAAAGCAAGTCTACAAGGTCGATGTGGAAGGTAAGGATGATCTTGAGTTGCATATCGATGCTTCCAATGGTAACGTTCTAAATGTTGAACAGGATGACGATGACGATCGAAATGATGTGAGTTCAGCTAAAAAGGAAAATTTGATTGGTAAGGAAGAAGCTATCAAAATTGCGTTAAAAGAAGCGGCTGGAAACGTCACAGAAGTAGAACTGGATGAAGATGATGGCCGATATGTATATGAAATTAATATCAACATGGCCGATAATGGAGAAGCAGAAATAGAGATTTCAGCAACTGACGGGAAAGTGCTTGAAACAGATATCGATCATGATGATGACTAAGAGAACAATTTACGACTACTGTTCTTTGTACACAGTTGAAACGCAGGTTGATTTCATACAAGGAATCACCTTGCGTTTTTTCTTGATCATAAAATAATCAAGACGAAAGCAGGACAGGGGAGATCAAGCAAGGTAACCATATAAGGAATAATAGATTAAATACCCACGTCTTGTTGACAGTCTTTTGTAATCATTCATTAAAAAATTTCAAAAATAGTCTTGCAATTTAAAAAATTGTGTATTATTATATGAAGCAGATGATGTGTAAACGTTTACAGAGAACAATAGCCAGCATCTCATTTTTTTAAACAATCTGTAAACGTTTACACAATTTTTACACAATGACTGTAAACGTTTACACATGAACGGAGGGATACATATGGCAAATGTGACAATAAAGGATATTGCTAAAGAGACAGGTGTTTCAATCGCAACTGTCTCGAGGGTTTTAAATAATAGCGGGTATGCGAGTGAGGAGATCAGAGAGAAAATCCTATCCACAGCAATGAAGATGAATTACTTGCCGAATGCGGTTGCCAGAAGTTTGAAAAAAGAAAAGACAAACACGATAGGTGTAGTCATACCGGACATTACGAACCCATATTTCATGAAAATATCTAAAGGAATAGAAGATACGATCCATCCTTTCGGCTACAATTTGATATTTGGAAGCGGGGATGAAGACCCTGCAAAGGAAAGGGAAATGCTGCAGGTTCTGTTCGAAAAGAGAGTGGATGCGATAGTGCTTGCGACCTCAGGTGATAATGAAGAAATAATACAAAAGATTAAAAATAGCGGCATCCCGATTGTATTGATCGACCGCAAACTTAATAAGAAAGATCAAGATTTCGATTTTGTCATTGAAGACAATATTAAGGCAGCATACGAGCTGACTAAATATTTATTGGATTTAGGACATACCCGTATAGGGGTTGTGAATGGTTCGTTAAATGTAAGTACAGGTAGCGAGCGTTATCAGGGTTATCAAAACGCAATGCGAGAAAAGGGAATGGATGAGGACCCAGAACTGATTTTCAATGGAGGATTCATAGAAACGGATGGGAAAGAAGCGGTCGACCGTTTCATGGAACAACATTCTAAACCGACAGCAATCCTTTCTTTTAATAATACAATGACATTCGGAGTACTGCTCAAATTGATGGAAAAAGGATATGAAGTACCTTCGGATATGGTCGTTGCCTCCTACGGAGAAGTGGAGGCTGCGAAATTACTAAAGCCACCTGGAATCACTTATATGAATCAAACCCCTTATGAAATGGGCGTACGGACAGGTGAAATTCTGATTGACCGATTAATGAAAACTGCTAGGGGTCCGGTACATGAAATATTCGAACCTACTCTCAATGGAAAAAATCTAATACTCGAATGAGGAGGAAATGATCAATGGATTCGCTACTGCATTTTAGAAGGGTGATTGAAGAAGAAGCTTCGGCGATCAAATCACTATTAGAACAGTTAGATCCCAGTTATGAAGATGCCCTTAAAATGATTGCTGAATGCAAGGGTAAAGTGGTCATTACAGGAGTTGGGAAATCAGGGCATGTCGGTAAGAAAATTGCAGCCTCACTCTCAAGTACTGGTACACCATCGTTTTTTGTCCATAGTACAGAAGGTGTCCACGGTGATCTTGGAATGATAAGCGAAACAGACGTCGTCATTCTTATTTCCAATAGCGGGGAGACGAAAGAAGTACTCAGTCTTCTTCCTTCTCTCAAAAAAATCGGCACAAAATGTATTTCAATTACATCAAAACGAAGTTCAACCCTTGCTCAATCGAGTGATGTGGCACTTACCTATCAATATGAACAGGAAGCAGACCTTCTTGGATTGGCACCCACTACTAGCTCTACGGTTACACTCGTTATTGGGGATGCACTTGCCATTGCATTATCGACTATGAAGAATTTCACGAAGGAAGATTTCCATTTATATCACCCTGGCGGAAGCTTAGGGCAACAGTTATCAAAACCTAAAAAGTCTTAAGAAGGATGTAGATCGTGTGAAAATATTAGTGATTGGAAGTTTCATGATGGATTTGGTCGTAAGAACCCCGCGTGCTCCGCAAAAAGGGGAGACGATTATCGGAAATGATTTTTCAAGGTTTCCTGGCGGGAAAGGAGCGAATCAGGCTGTATCAGCAGCCAGACTCGGAGGGGAAGTGACGATGGTTGGTATGTTGGGAAACGACCGCTTTGGTGATGATATCTTGAATGAATTGCAAAACAACCAGATCAATACCAAATTCATTTTACGAAATGATGGAAGCTCTACCGGCGTTGGTTTTGTCACGTTAGAGGAGGATGGAAACAACCGGATCATCATTGTTCCTAGTGCCAACCTGAAGTATAAACCATCTGATCTCAGCCATGTACAAGATCTGATAAAAGAAGCAGATATCGTTCTAGTCCAGCTTGAAATGGATCTGAAGGTGACTGAAAAAGCAATCTCTTTCGCAAAACAATTCGAGGTTCCTGTGATATTCAATCCAGCCCCCGCAAGAACACTGGAAGACGATTTACTCCAGAAAGTGACCTATTTGACACCGAATGAAACAGAAGCTGAGATTCTTACAGGTGTAAAAATCAATACTTTAGAAGATGTGAAGCACGCAGGTCGCAATTTGGTCAATCGAGGGGTTGAAAATGTCGTAATAACATTGGGAGAGAAAGGGGCATACATAATAGATCGAAATGGTTGCGAGCATGTTTCTGGATTCCCTGTTGCGATCAAAGACACTGTAGCAGCAGGAGATGCTTTCAATGGAGCATTGGCAGTGGGGCTTGTATCTGGAAAGTCTTTGATGGAGGCTGTGCAGTTCGCTAATGCAGCCGGTGCATTGACCGTTACGAAAGAAGGAGCAATACCATCAGTTCCTTATTTATATGAAGTGGAAAAATTCATGCAAAACTATGAAACAAGCAACAAGTTGAATTGAGCTTATCCCTCGAAAATGGCGAGGAGGAGTGTAAATGGAAAAAAAGGGGATCAAAAAAGGTTTCTCAAAGGAATCATTAACGGCTTACGGTTTTCTGTTACCGAATTTGATAGGCCTCACCGTCTTCATCTTCGTACCCATGGTGTATGCCTTTTATGTAAGCCTACATGATTGGAATGCTTTATCTCCGAAAGTTTATACAGGTTTTGATAATTATACAAAGCTTATGGAAGATAAAGCATGGTGGAAGTCGGTTTACAGGACGTTCATATTTACAATCATCTATGTACCCGCCCTTTATTGTTTAGCACTATTTTTTGCGGTGATGATCAGTTACCTGAAAGGAAAGATAGAAGGGTTTGCCAGGACGCTGTTTTTGCTTCCTTACGCAATAACATCAGTCATATCCGCAGTCATTTGGATGTTTTTATACGATCCCAGGAATGGATTTCTCAACCAATTGTTCAGCTTGATTGGTATACCTCGTCAAGAATTTCTCGGGTCTACTGATCAAGCCCTGATATCGATCATTGTTGTTATTTTATGGATCAACTTAGGGTATAACATGATGATCTTTCTAGCTGCGATCAAAGAGATCCCTAATGATTATTATGAAGCAGCTCGGATTGATGGAGCGACAGGATGGAGATCCTTCTTACATATTACTTTTCCATTGATAAGGGAAACGAGCATTTTCATATTGATTGTCACGACGATCGGCTCCTTTCAAGTATTTGATCAGATCATGGTCATGACCAAAGGAGGACCAGCAGGGGCAACAGAAGTCAGTGTGTTGTACATATACAAACAAGCCTTTGAACTACTGGATATGGGTTACGCTTCTGCTTTAGCTGTTGTATTGTTCGTTATCATTTTCACGCTGTCACTATTCCAACTGAAGTTATACTCAAAACAGGATTAAGGGGGTGAAGGGAACGTGAAAAGATCAAATCTGTTGTTGGTTACAATCATTTTGGTCATTGGGATTCTGATGGTGGCCCCGATCTATTTTCTCGTCATCAGTTCATTTAAACAGCCGCAAGATGTTTTCAGTACAAGCTTGAATCTGTCGAATCTAACATTGGATAATTTTAAAGCAGTATTCGAGACGAACATACTTCAGGCAATCTGGAATTCATTTATCGTTTCTTCGGTTGTAACGATAGTTGCTTTGTTGTTTCATTCTATGGCCGGCTATGCTTTGGCTCGCTTGGAGTTTCCTTTTAAAAAGCAAATATTTGCATGGATCATCAGTACGTTGATGATTCCCTTCACCATCATAATGATTCCGCTTTACATGGTTACGAAATCGTTGGGGATGGGAAACTCTTATGCTGGTTTGATCATTCCGATGATTTTCAACGCCTATGGTATTTTCCTTTTCCGGCAATTTTACCGTGAATTTCCGAAAGAGCTTGAAGAGGCAGCTTATATGGAAGGGTTATCGATAGCGGGAGCATTCTTCCGCTTGGTGCTTCCTTTATCCAAATCGATCATCGTTCCACTGACAATTGGTTTTTTCACATTCAATTGGAATAATTATTTATGGCCATTGATCATAACTCAGGATGAAGATCTGATGGTTGTACAGGTCGCATTGGCGAACATTGTCGGCGGCGGGTATGAAACCTCGTGGAGCATCGTGCTCGCCGCTGCCTTGCTAGGTGCGATCCCTACGTTCTTGCTGTTCTTTTTCATGCAAAAGCATCTGGTCGAGGGTATCAAAATGACTGGAATCAAGTAAAGAGATAGGTAACGAATATACAGAATGAATGGAAAGGAGAATTAACATGACATTTTTAGGAACGTCACTAAGAGATTTATACAGAGAAAGAAATAACAAGAGGAAAAGGGATTCAAGCTATGATCGGACAGGGGGAAATAAAGATTACTTCGTTTTTCAGCCCGGGGAAAAACAAACGATTTCTGACATTACGGGTTCTGGATGTATCACGCATATCTGGATGACGATGGCTCCTTTAAACGACTCTTTAGAAGCGTATCTCCATAGAAAAGTCGTGATCCGGATGTATTGGGATAATGAGGATAATCCTAGTGTGCAAGCTCCGATAGGGGATTTCTTCGGCATGGGGCATGGGATCACTAAAAACTACGCTTCAGCTCCATTAGCAATGAGCCCTGAAGATGGACGAGCTTTAAATTGTTATTTTCCAATGCCATTTTCAGATCATGCAAGAATCGAAATTGAAAGTGAAGCGGATGAACCTATCAAATTCTATTTCTATATCGATTACGAGCTTTACGATCAACCGATTGACAGCACATTACGATTCCATGCGCATTGGAATAGGGAATTGACGAAAGGCGTCGACGATCATTCCATGTCAAACACGCTTTATTGTTTCGGCGGAAAAAATACATCAGGTGATGGAAACTACACGATTTTAGATACGGAAGGTAAAGGTCATTACGTAGGTTGCAATCTTAACATCCATAATCTTCGTTTTACACAAGAATGGAATTGGTACGGAGAAGGTGATGACATGATTTTCATAGACGGGGAAAAGTGGCCTCCGACATTGTATGGTACCGGTATGGAAGATTATTTCAATACGGCATGGTGCCCACAACAGGAAGTCACAACACCTTATCATGGGATAATTCTAGGGGGTGATCACAATTGGTCAGGTAAGATTTCGGCATACAGATACCACATCCAAGATCCGATTACATTTGAGAAATCTATTAAAGTCACTATAGAACATGGTCATAACAATCATAGAAGCGATGATTATTCAAGTACTGCCTATTGGTATCAATCAGAGCCGCATACACCGCAGTCTGATATTAAGCCTGTTGAGGAAAGGCTGCCATTGCCTGATGTGCTGCCATTCAATGAGGAAGATAAGAAAAAGTGTTTTGATTATTGAAAAATGTAAGCGTTTAAGTTGGTTAGCTGTGGTCAGCAAAAATAAAAACGTAGGGGGAAGGTCCAGTGAAACATGTGAAAGCTTTCTGTGTATGCCTTTTGGCTTTAGTCCTGGTTTTCCAGGCTGGTTGTAGCAGTAGTTCCACAAGTTCAGATGATGTTATCACGCTTAGTTTTTGGGATTTCCATTCCGATTCACAAAAGGATTTTTTTGAAAAGCTGGTAAAGGATTATAATGCCTCCCAGGATCGAGTCAAAATCGAATTCAAGTCGTTCAATCAAAGTGATTATGGTACTACTAAGCTGCCTGTCGCTTTTGCAAATGGAGAAGGGCCAGATATCTTCATGGTAAATCCCGGGGACTTTTTGAAATTTGCCGAGGCAGGGATCCTTGCAGATCTTGATGAGTATTTTCCTGAAGGAGCAAAGGAAGACTTCCTTCCAGCATCCTTAGAAGCAGTGACATATGAGGACAAAATTTTAGCGTTACCCTATGAGTTGGAGCTGCTCGCATTATTCTATAACGAAGATATGCTTGCAGATGCAGGTTTAGAGGTTCCGAAAACATGGGATGAACTTTCCGATACGGCTGAGAAGTTGACGACAGATGATGTTGCGGGTCTCATTTTACCGACTGATAAAGCAACCTACTTGAATTTTGTATGGTATCCATTCTTATGGCAGCAAGGTGGCAGTGTTTTGACAGATGATGGTGATGAGTCGAACTTCGACTCTCCAGAAGTCGTAAAAGCACTGGATTATTGGGGGAGCTTTTTCCAAAATGGTTCTTCACCATCAAAGCTTCAGAATGGTCCATGGGAAATCGGTCACGTCGGTAACGAGACCGCAGCAATGCAAATCGTCGGCACTTGGGATGTCCCTGCTTTAGAACGGGAATTTCCAGATGTGCCAATTGGAGTAGCCCCGATTCCAATTCCTGAAGGCGGAAACCATTCGACTGCTGCAGGTGGCTATAAATTTGCAGTAAATTCGAAAAGTGAGCATGTTGAAGAAGCAGCCAAGTTTGTCATGTGGGCGTTCGCGGATGACCCAGAGAGGGCTTTGGAATGGTGTACAGATATCAAATTCGCATACTCACCTAGAAAGTCTGTGATTGAGCAGGGTGAAGAAACTTATAACAACGGAATTCCAAAAATGTTTACAGATGAAATCTATGAAACAGCTATCCCTGAACCAAGCTTCAATGCAAAAACAGTAGATACGATCGGTACCGCATTACAAGAAGTGATGTTTGGAAACGTCAGCGGCGAAGATGCAGCCAAAAAGGCACATGACGTAATCAATGAATCACTTGGAAACTAGGAGGTTTAGTAACTGAAGTGGTGTCGGGCTGCCTCTGTGTTATCGCAATAATACGGGTATCCGGCACTTTGTTTTTTGATTTTCAATGAACGGAATGAAATCTATAACTCCCTACACCATCAGAATCAGCATTCAAATTTTATATCCGAGGAAAGGTTTGAGTGTAAATGAATGGTTTAAAGAAATTCGTCCCAATCGGTCTATCCTTGTTGCTGACCATATCGATATTTGCCAGCCTCACCCCTACCAAGAAAATAGCAAAAGCTGATGAACCTGAAAAAAGCACGTTCTTCTCAACTGCATATGTTGAAGAAGCAGACTCTTACAATACTGCCAGTGACGGTGATTTATGGGCTTCCTGCTGGGCTGATGACGGTAATCTATATTCAGCCAACGGTGATGGAAAAGGATTCAGTTTGGATGGGCCATTTGCTGATATCGCTGTCAACAAAATAACAGGTGTTCCACCTAACCTTGAAGGTACGACGATCGCCCGCAGTGATGAGGTAGGGCAGATCTGGAATGATCCAGAGCATTATAATCGGAAGCCTACTGGGATGGTGTGTGTTGATGGTGATCTATATTTAGCAGTCCAGGATTTGAATAAGGATTTTAATGATGTACCATCGGCGACGATCGTAAAATCGACGGATAAAGGTAAAACCTGGACATGGGATGAAACTGAACCGATGTTTGATGATTATACGTTCACTACGATCATGTTTCTGGACTATGGTCAGGATAATGAAAACGCCAAAGACGAATATATCTATGCATATGGATTGGATCACAATTGGAGGGATTCCTTCAATGACCGTGTTCAAGATCCTACCAAACTTTACTTGGGGAGAGTCCACAAAGATCAAATCCAGGATCGGTCACAATGGGAATTCTATACAGGTAAGGATTCAAACGGAACACCACAATGGTCCGGGAATATTGAAGAAAGACAACCTGTATTGCAAGATGACCGGCGAATCTATCAGGATACCTTTTTTACGAATGATCCTAAGGATATGACCGTAGTCTCCCAGGGCAGCATCGTCTATAACGAGCCCTTGGACCGTTATCTATACACATCCTGGACAGAGTATACGTTTGAATTTTACGAATCACCTACACCATGGGGTCCTTGGAAACGGTTTTTATCAAAAGATTATGGCGGTTATCCATGGACAGATACGAAAAATGGTGGTTATGCGACTACTATTCCTTCAAAATTCATAAGTGCAGACGGGAAAACCATGTATGTCCAGTCAAATACATTCATGGGTGGAATCACTAACTATAACTTTTCATTGAGAAAGCTTGTTATCGAACCAACTTCCCAATCTACTCCTTCAAATCCGAAAGATTCATATTCGAATCTGGCGATTACGGGTGAAGGTACTACACCGATCAATAAAGTCGCCCATTTCGGAAATGTCGATTATTTCAATAATGGAATCAGGCTGGAGTCAGAAGACAGTTGGAACAATGAAAGGAAGACGAAGGACTGGTGGGGGTACACTTGGAAAAAGAACTACAACCTGAACAAAGTCGATTACACGACTGGTAAGATGTTCCCCGATGGAGGGTGGTTCAAAGAAAACTTGAAAGTACAAGTCCGTCAGAATCATGAATGGGTTGATGTTTCCGATTTGTCGGTAACACCGGAGTATCCTTATGACAATTCAGCAGGGCCGAATAAGACTTACACATTCACGTTTGAAGATACATGGGGGGATGGTGTCCGTATCATCGGGGTTCCGGGAGGTGGAGTCACATTCACTTCAATAGGGGAATTGGCAGTGTATTATGCGGATGATAAAGAACCTCCTAACACGAAGCCTTTCACAATCAACAATGGAGAATTGTCGGAGGAAGGCGGGATGTTGGTGAATGCGTCTGTCAGCCGTACACTGGATACGCGAGACCATGAAGGTAAAGAAACCGTCATCTTCCAGTTGTTGAAAAATGAAAACAAGCTGATTTTGTGGCTTTGAAAAAGGATATACTGGATGCTGAGGAATTGAGCGCCTATTTCAATGTGAAGGGTGATCTCAAAAAATACAAAGTGAAGGTGTTTACAGTCGATTCTCTAGAAAAATTCATTTCTAGTGACGATTATACCGTCTTATCAAACGAATTGACGATTGAATGATCTAAATCAAAGATAAGAGGACAACCATTCCGTTATTTGCGTAATTGTTTTATCAAGCATTTCAGTAAATAACGTCTGTGGTGTCCTCTATTTTTTAGCAACATGGGGTTTTTGAAACAATCAGGTTCCCTATGTCCTCTAATACTTCGCTTTGCCGATGTATGTTAAAGACTTACATCGATGTGCTGAAAAGCTTTGACATCGAATAGACCTAGGTCAGTCAATTTCAAAGCTGGTATGACGGGTAAGGTCAGAAACGAAAGGGTCAAAAATGGATTGAATTCTCCATTGAACCCTAGGTCTGCAAGTCCTTGCTTCAATTGAAGAAGCCCGGTAGCTATTGAACGGAAACCTTGATCAGACATCAAACCAGCAATCGGAAGGGAAAGAGAAGCGAGAACTTCACTGTTTCTAATGATGACCAGTCCACCATTCATCTCATCCAGTGATTGGACTGCCATCAGGAGATCTTCATCATTCGTTCCCATAGCGACGATATTATGCGAATCGTGGGCGATGGTTGTTGCAATCGCTCCATTTTTGAAGCCGAATCCTTTTACGATTCCTAATCCAATATTCCCGGTATTTTTATGTCTTTCAACGACGACTAATTTTTGCTGATCCTTCTTACTAGAAGGGACAAATACACCGTTATCAGCTACGACTGATTCTTGCAGGTGAATGGTCGTCAATTGGTTCGGGATGATTCCGATGATATTCGCCAATCCATTCTTCCCGATCGTAATTTGCAGATCTTTTTTTTCGAGACCAGGAACTTTCACTGTATCCAGTAGATTTTGTCCTGGATCTTCCTTTTTTACTAGACTCCCAACATATTCACCATCCCGTGCCACGAGTTTTCCAGATTTATAGACTTCTTTTATATCGATGGAATCCAGCTCATCCAACAGTAGAAAATCAGCCTCATAACCTGGTGCGATGGCGCCTTTCTGCCTAAATCCATAGCATTCCGCGGCGTTCAGTGAGGCCATCTGGATAGCAATCAGAGGATCCAACCCATACCGGATCGCTGAACGGACGTTATGATCGATGCTCCCTTCTAGAATGAGATCATCAAGGTGTTTGTCATCTGTGCAGAATAGGCAGCGCCGTGCATTGTGGTGGTTGACTACCGGTATCAGCGATTCCAAGTCTTTCGCTACAGACCCTTCCCGAATCAAAAGATACATGCCCCGTCTTAAACGTTCCCGTGCATCCTCGACTGTATTACATTCATGGTCGGTTCTCACACCAGCAGCTTTGTATATGTTGATGGCGTCGGTATCCAATCCAGCTAGATGGCCATCGATATGCCCGGTGTGTGCAGATGTCATCACGATTTTGTCGACCAACTGATCATCTGCTGCCAGTAAGGATGGATAATCCATTACTTCAGCTAAGCCGAGCACCCTTTTATGTCTGTAAAAAGGTTCAAGATCAGAAGCCGACAGCTTTGCCCCGGAATTTTCGACGGAAGTCGCTGGTACACAGGAAGGAAGCATGAAAAAGACGTCTAATGGCAGGTCTTCAGAGTTTTCCAACATGAAGTTGATTCCATCCTCGCCTGATACGTTTGCGATTTCATGAGGATCGGTTATGATCGTGGTGACGCCATGAGGAAGGACGACTTTCGAAAATTCAGCAGGTGTCACCATGGACGATTCGATATGGACGTGGGCATCAATAAAGGAAGGACAAACATAACGGTTTTCGGCATCAATGATTTGTTTGCCATCGAATTCTCCGACTCCGACGAACATACCATCAGCAATCGCAATATCCCCTTCAATGATTTCAAGGTTGAACACATCGATGATCCGTGCGTTTTTTATGACTGTATCAGCGGGAATTCGCCTGCTTGCTACTGCTATCCGTTTCTTTAATAGCGTTTTATCCAGATTCATATTCATCCCTCCCGAAAAATAAAAAACCCTAGACTCCCAGGGTTTGGCATAAAGAAGGATCATCGGGTTGAAAGCATACGAACTCCCCGAAATTCATTCTCGTAGTCAAACCATTTACGGTAGTTTGGTAGAAACTTTTGGACCCTATCTCCAACATTATACGAGTAATTTAATAATTATATATTTATTTTATTGCTGTATATTTCTGCGGGAATTCAGTTTTCCGTTTTTTCTGATTCTCATATTGCTTCAAAAGTACCTCGGAATAGGGTTTCACCTGAAGAGGGGCGCAAATATGCTTGATAATCACCATAAAAGGATTAGTCATATTCTATGGTCTAGTTGTCAAAGTGTCAATGGAAAAAGGGAAAAGGTTAGAACAGTACCTATAAGAGCCAGTAGTATCGATGAAACTATTTGAAATTATCAAAATATTAGGTATAATTTCAAACTAATAAGCGGGATATGTTTAAGCGTAATCAAAATCTAGTCAACAGAGGATGAATAGGATGCTAGAAAAGTATCAAAGACTTCAGGACTTATTACGAGAAATGGAAACGGTTGTCATTGCGTTTTCAGGTGGGGTAGACAGCACTTTTTTACTGAAAACATCCATTGACACACTTGGCGAAGAAAAGGTGCTTGCTGTGACAGCAGATAGTGAAACCTACCCGTTTGAGGAATTGGAAGAAGCGAAGGAACTGGCGGCTATGTTAGGAGCGAGACATGAAGTGATTGAAACTTCAGAGCTGGAGATTCCAGGGTATTCGGAAAATACACCGAATCGGTGCTACTTCTGTAAGAAAAGTTTGTTCGAACATCTTGTTCCGATCATGAAGGCGAAGAACTACCGGAATATCGCTTTCGGTCTTATCGCAGATGATCTGGGCGAACATCGTCCGGGGACGAAAGCGGCGAAAGAATATAATGTGAGGGGGCCTCTTCAGGAGGCAGGCCTTTATAAAAGCGAAATCCGCGAGCTGTCCCAGCAAATGGGGCTTCCGACATGGGACAAGCCATCATTCGCGTGTCTTTCTTCACGGATCGCCTATGGGGAAAAGATCACGATCGATAAATTGAGGATGGTTGATGAGTCGGAAAAAGTGATCCGCGGATTGGGGATCAGGCAGGTTCGTGTCCGCACTCATGGCGATATAGCCCGGATCGAGGTTGAACCAGAATCAATGGGTCAACTGTTGGACCATCATCAAGAAGTGGAAGAAAAATTGAAAGAGATTGGTTACGCATATGTGACAATGGACTTGACAGGGTATAAAAGCGGCAGTATGAATAAGGTTCTTGGAACAGAAGTGGGGCTTGCATAGTGGAAGATGTCGCAACTTTATTAGGAATCGGGTTCTTGCTCGGTTTCAAGCATGCTTTGGAGCCTGACCATGTCATCGCAGTGTCTACCATGGTGGGAAAACATAAGTCCACTTTGAAGTCCAGCTTTCTCGGTTTGTTCTGGGGAATTGGACACACGTTGACGTTGTTAGTCGTATTTTTACTTTTATCAGTAATGGATACGAGGATTCCAGGATCCTGGGAGATGACGTTTGAAATCATTGTCGGTTTGATGTTGATTTACCTTGGATTCTCGTCATTTTCAGCAAGTAAATCTTACAAGGTCAGAAAAGATAAAGGTTCTGAAAACCATTTAATCCTCAAATCGATGTTCATCGGACAAATCCATGGCTTGGCGGGGAGTGCCGCCATGACTCTTCTGCTGGTTTCCATGGTGACGACATTTTCTGATTCGTTGGTTTACATCGGTTTGTTCGGTATCGGTACAATCCTCGGGATGCTCGTGTTCACTGTGATATTAAGCATCCCTTATCGTATTTCGTCGGGAAAATATAAGATGAATCATTTCTTGCATACGGCAGCTTCAGTGATCAGTATTACATATGGAGTATGGTACATTTACGCCATTGCCGGTTAATCAAGACTTATTACAATTAACGAATAACAGCGGGTGATAGAATGGAGAAAAAATTTGAAGATTTAGGGTTCAGTAAAGTGGATATCGATCGTGAGAAACGTACTGGTTTCCCGGAGGTCATTTACGGTGAAGGAAAGACGGAAGATCAGATTTCTAAAATCATGGAGAGGTTGATTGCCCATCATGGAAAGGTGATGGTGACGAGATTATCAGCGGAAAAAGCGGAGGGATTATATACCCGATTCCCTAAAGCGGAATATGATGAGGTTTCGAGGATCTTGCGCTATGGTGTTTCCAACCGACAATACAGAGGGGAAGTCATGGTTTTGTGTGCCGGGACTTCGGATCTGCCTGTTGCAGAAGAAGCTGCAGTGACAGCAGAATGGATGGGGTGTAAAGTGAAACGGCTTTATGATGTAGGAGTCGCTGGAATCGATCGCCTGCTTGCTTACAGGGATGCGATTACAAAAGCCAGTGTCCTTATCGTGGTTGCAGGGATGGAGGGGGCCTTGCCAAGTGTGGTGGGCGGATTCGTGCGTCGTCCAGTCATCGCGGTCCCGACATCTGTCGGTTACGGTGCACATTTGGAAGGTTTGACACCATTACTGGGGATGTTGACATCTTGTGCGTCTGGTATGAGTGTGGTCAATATCGATAATGGTTTCGGGGCTGCCTACCAGGCGTCGCTCATTTTGCAGCTTGCCACTGAGGGGGTAGACAATGAATTGTCTTTATCTTGATTGCCAATCGGGGATTTCTGGTGACATGACATTGACCGCACTGATCGACCTAGGAGCGGATATCCAATATATAACTGAGGAACTGCAAAAACTGCCGATCGATGAGTTCAACCTGGGAGTGAAACAGGTCGACAAGAAAGGTATCGCCTCCAAGGAGTTGGTTCTGGAACTGTCCAACCCGGCAGCCGGTCATCATCATTCACACGAACATCATCACGGCCATGTACATAATCGCCACCAACATGAACATCGGAAGGCAGCGTCCATCCTGAAGATGATCGAACAAAGTGACCTGCCTGTCCGTGTAAAGGAGAGAAGCAAATCTGTATTTGAAGTGATCGCCCAGGCAGAAGGAAAAATACATGGAATGGATCCGGTTGATGTCCATTTCCACGAAGTAGGGGCGATGGACTCGATCATCGATGTGATCGGTGTATGCCTTGCTCTGGAAAATCTGAATGTCGGACGGATCGTCGCTTCACCAGTCCCGACGGGGTATGGGAAGGTACAGATGGCCCATGGACTTTATCCCATTCCTGCTCCTGCTACCACTGAAATCCTTAAAGGGATTACCCTTGCTGATTTCCCTGTGGAAGCCGAGTTGACAACACCAACTGGAGCGGGTTTTTTGAAAGCGCTTGTGTCAGAATTCGGCCACATTCCTGCAGTCACCATGGAAAGGATCGGATATGGGGCAGGCAAGAAGGACTTTGACCATCCGAATGTATTACGGGCCATCTTATTTGAAGACCAATCGGTTGAACGTGATCGGGAGGAGATAGTAGTCCTCGAGTGCCAGATCGACGATATGACCGGCGAGGCGTTTGGATATGTGATGGAGAAATTGTTTGAATCAAGAGCACTGGATGCCTATTATACACCTGTGCAAATGAAGAAGAATCGACCGGGCACACTGCTTACAGTTTTAGCTCGTCCAACCGATTCGGTAAGGCTGGAGGAAATCTTATTATGTGAAACCTCGACGTTCGGGGTAAGGAAATCTACGTGGAGCAGGATCGTCCTGGAACGCCGGTTCGAAATAGTGGAGACCCGTTTTGGGAACATATCCGTAAAAATAGGCGTTAAGAATCATAAAGTCTATCAGGTTTCCCCCGAATATGAGGAAATCCGTGAAGCGGCTAAGAAATACGGAAAACCTTTCGAGGAAATTTATTTTACAGTGAAAGAGAAAGCCCAGTTCCTTTTTTCAACGGTTCACCATCTCTAGTAAAATAATCCTTCTTACCGGAAGATACGGAGGTCCAAAAAGAGTGGACCTCCTATCCTTTTGGTAAAGAAATTCATAACCATTGTCCTATTTTTAAGAATTGTGAGAATATTTTTAATAATATATTGACAACTTAAAAACAGTTTCATAACATTAGTTTCACAAGTATATAAAACATGGTTTTATAATGTAAAACAATTCAGTTCGAAATTGGTTGCGCTTACATATATTTCATCCCCTTATTACAGAACGAGGTTTTATATTATAAAACAAATATGAGGAGGCAATCGCATGAAGAAATGTTGGACGTTCCTTTGTTTGGTCTTACTGTCGGCCTCGCTGTTACTGGCAGGCTGCAATGCAACGGGGCTTGGAGAAGCGGGCGGAGGCAAAACACAAACACTGAAAGTAGCGAATTATTTTGCTTCTGATCACCCGCAAAACGTTGCGTTGAGGGAAAAGTTCAAGCCCCTGGTAGAGGAAGGATCGGAAGGTACCTTGAAGGTAGAAATCTATGACAACAGCCAGCTAGGTGCCGAACAGGAATTTTATGATGGGGTCCGTAACGGGACGATTGAAATGGGCATTCCAGGAATGATCATGCAGTCATCGATTGAAAAACTCGGCGTGACAGAATGGCCTTTTTTGTTCAAGGATTATGAACATACGAAAAAAGTATTGAATGGTCCGATCGGTGATGAATTGTTGGAAGACCTTGAAAAAAAGCATGGCGTCCATCCTCTTGCATGGAGTGCGAATGGATTCAGGATGTTCTCTAGTAACAAGGAATTAGCATCGATAGATGATTTTAAGGATTTGCGGCTCAGGATGCCGAACATCGAACATTACATCGATCTCGGGAAAGCGCTTGGTGCTACAGTCAGTCCGATGCCGATTTCAGAAGTGTTCACCGCTCTGGAACAGAATGTCGTCGATGGCCAGGATAACCCGATTGCTACGCTCCGGGCCTCTGGTTGGTATGAAGTCCAGGATTATGTGCTTGAATCCCGGCATATGTTCAGCCCGAACTTATACATCATCAATAGCAAGGTTTGGGAAGGGCTGACCGAAGACCAACAAAAGGTGATCGAAGATGCCGCACAAAAATCAGCGGATTATGAATTTGAATTGATGCAGAAAAGCTATGAAGAAGACAAGAAGTTTCTTGAAGACAAAGGGATCGAATTCATTACACCGAGTGAAGAATTCCAAACTGAGATGGAAAAGGCGACAGAGCCTTTATATGAAAGCTATTATGAAAAATTCCCTTGGGCGGAAGACATCGTGGAAGGTATCAGAGGACAAGCAGAATAGAATGGGGTGAGTCTTTTGCAGATGCTGGTCAAGATCATAAATCAAACGTTGAACATCCTGATTGCATTGGCTTTGACGTTCATGGCTGTGCTCGTTTTTGGAAACGTTGTCTTAAGATACGCGTTCAACTCGGGGATCACCTGGTCGGAGGAGATGTCACGCTTTCTCTTTGTCTGGCTCGTTTTCCTGGGAGCGATCGCGGCTTTCAAAGATAACATGCATCTCGGGATGGATCTTATTACAAACCTATTACCTAAGCCATTGAAGAAAATCGTCTTTGTTCTCAGTAACATGCTCGTCCTCTATGTATTGTGGCTGTTGTTCAATGGAAGTCTGCGTATGACGTTGCTCAACATGGGAAGTCTCGCACCAGCGACCAAACTCCCGCTTGGATTCGTCTATGGCGTCGGTGTCATTACGAGTGTAAGCATGGCATTGATTGTCGTAAGGAATCTATTAGCTGCGTTTAAACGATCTAGTAAGTCTGGCAATCTATCAATGGTTCCTGATCATAAAAATGATGTTCCAGAAGACCCATCAGTCAAAGTTCAGAACATGTAGAAAGGGGAGGGAGAAATGGCACTTGGTGTATTCCTCGGTTCATTATTCGGCGCACTGGCTCTTGGTGTACCGATTGCATTTTCACTGCTTCTCAGCGGCATAGCATTGATGATCCTGTTAGGGATGTTCGACAGTCAGATCATTGCTCAAAATTTGATCAATGGGGCCAATAACTTCGCATTGATGGCTATTCCATTTTTCATCTTGGCCGGTGAGTTGATGAACGCAGGCGGTATTTCAAAAAGGGTTGTATCATTCGCCATGTCTTTGGTTGGACATATCCGAGGAGGCTTAGGCTATGTAGCAATCTTGGCGAGTGTGTTGTTCGCCGGCCTATCTGGTTCAGCTGTAGCAGACACGGCAGCTCTTGGAGCGATCCTGATACCAATGATGCTTTCAAAGGGTTATGACAAGGCACGGTCGACCGGATTGATCGCTTCGGCAGGTATCATCGCACCTGTCATCCCACCAAGTATTCCGATGATCATCTTCGGAGTCGTAAGCGGTGTTTCGATCACACGTCTATTCATGGGTGGGATCGTACCCGGAATCATGATGGCGCTGGGACTTGCCATCGTTTGGACGTTGATATCCAGAAGGGACAAGACTGAATTACCTCCACGTAAATCAATGAAAGAGGTCTGGAAATTGACCAGACAGACAAGCTGGGCACTTTTGCTCCCGATCATCATTATCGGTGGAATACGCGGAGGGATCTTCACACCTACAGAAGCATCGGTGGTCGCAGTTTTTTATGCAATTTTTGTCGGATTCTTCGTCTATCGTGAGTTGAAAATCGCAGATCTATATGAAGTCCTTGTTACATCTGCGAAAACAACAAGTGTAGTCATGTTCGTCGCTGCAGCGGCCATGGTGTCCGCCTGGTTGATTACGGTGGCACAGGTGCCAGCAGATATGGCTACCATGCTAGGACCGCTTATTGAAAGACCGATGTTGCTGATGCTTGTCATCACAGTATTGATCCTTGCCATCGGACTTGTCATGGATTTGACACCGGCCATTCTGATCTTCACGCCAGTATTGATCCCAGTCATCAAGATGGCGGGGATCGACCCAGTGTATTTCGGCATCGTGATGGTCATCAACTTATGTATCGGCTTGATTACACCACCGGTAGGAACCGTCCTGTATGTTGGATGCGGAATCAGTAAGATCTCGATCGTCGAGCTGGCAAAGGGTATCTGGCCATTCTTGCTCGTCCATGTCATCGTCCTGTTCTTGCTGATCCTATTCCCTTCACTCGTTATGGTACCGCTTGAGTGGTTGATGTAGACAATGAAGGGAAGCAATCGGTAAGAAGGAGAGGATACAGTGGAAAAATGGAAAGTGGTCGTGACCGATTGGGAATACGAAGACCTGGAATATGAACGATCTATATTGGAAGATGTAAGGTTTGAGCTCATCGGTGCCCAATGCCGGACCGAAGAGGAAGTGATTGAAGCATGCCGTGACGCTGATGCTCTGATCAACCAGTATGCCCCTTTGTCTAAACACGTACTTGATGGGTTGGAAAAATGCAAGGTGATCACCCGTTATGGTGTGGGCGTGAACACGATCGATGTAGAAACCGCTACTGAAAACAGGATTTGTGTCGCAAATGTACCTGATTATTGTATGGATGAAGTATCCGACCATGCCTTTGCTTTGTTATTGAGTTGGGCAAGAAAAATCACATTGGCTGATCATACAGTCAAATCCGATAAGTGGGATTTCAAAGTGACCCGTCCGATCCACCGTCTTAGAGGCAGGACACTTGGATTGGTAGGGTTCGGAAAAATACCACAGGCGCTTGCGGAGAAGGTGAAACCGTTCGGCTTTACTGTTGTTGCCTATGATCCCTATTGTACGGAAGATACGGCCAGGGAAAAAGATGTCACCCTCGTCAGTCTGGATCAACTATGCCGTAGGTCTGACATCGTCTCCGTACATGCCCCTTTGACAGACAACACAAAAGGGATGATCGGTGAACCTCAATTCCGGGTGATGAAAAAGCATGTGTTCATCATCAATACATCAAGAGGTCCTGTCATCGATGAACACGCTTTAGTCAAAGCGCTTGAAGATAAGCGTATTGCTGGTGCTGCATTGGATGTCGTCGAACAAGAGCCGATTCCACGGCACCATCCACTATTGACGATGGACAATGTGATATTGACTCCGCACGTCGCCTGGTATTCAGAAGAGGCCGAAAAGGAGATGAGGCAAAAAGCTGCGCTTGGTGTCAAGGAAGTACTGCTGCATAAACAGTATCCGAAATACCTCGTCAACAAGGATGTACAAGAGCTCCTTCAACTTAAGGAAGCAGGACGGGACGACCAATATCTGACGAATGTCAACTAACTTTTTAAGGGGGAAGTACAATGAAAAAATGGAAAAGGACGATCGCAGGTTTAGTAAGTGCAAGTATTCTGGTTCTCGGTGCTTGTAGTGCCGGACAAACCACTTCTGGAGGAGAAAGCGGAATCCAGGAACGGACGATCAAAGCAGGGATCGGGTTGAACGAAGATCATCCTGAAGGGCAAGCCCTGTTGAAATTCAAGGAAATCGTCGAGGAAAAGACCGACGGTAAAATCAAAGTTCAGACCTATTTTGCTTCACAATTAGGGGATGACTTACAGATGACCGAAGCTTTGAAGTCTGGTACTCAAGAAGTGACGATCCCTTCAACATCGCCGCTTGTCGGTATGGTAAAAGAATTCGGGCTATTCGATTTTCCATTCCTGTTCAACTCTGAAGAAGAAGCGGATGCCGTATTAGATGGGGAAGTTGGACAAGCTATCCTGGAAAAACTCCCTGAACATAACCTCGTAGGCTTGGCGTATTGGGAGAACGGATTCAGGAATATCACGAACAGTAAACATCCAATTGAAACCGCAGAAGACTTTGCAGGATTGAAAATACGGACAATGCAAAATGAGGTCCATTTGGAAGCATTTCAAAAAATGGGTGCCAACCCTACACCAATGGCGTTTTCAGAAGTGTTCACCGCTTTAGAAAGCAAAACGGTCGATGGACAGGAAAATCCACTTGCGACAATCGAATCGAATAAGTTCTATGAAGTTCAGGATTATCTATCTGTAACCAATCATGTGTATACGCCATTCGTGTTTTTGATGAGTAAAACCTTCTGGGACAAGTTATCAGATGAAGAAAAGAAAATCATGGAAGATGCTGCAGTCGAAGCAGGCAAATACAACAGGGAAATCAACCGCAAAGCGAACGAGGAATCCCTTCAGAATTTGAAGGACCAGGGTATGGAAGTGAATGAATTCAGCAATGAAGAAAAAGAAAAAGTGCAAGAACAGATCCAACCGGTCATCGATAAATTCGCTGAAAAATTCGGGGAAGATCTCTTCAAACAAATGACCGATCAATTGGAGGAACTACGTCAATAAATCAAGGAGGCGTCATCCTTTGGAAGTGATCAATCAACTGCTTCAACCGATCCCGATTCCTCGTATGGTCAAGATAAGACAAACGTTTGAGGCTCCAGAAATTGAAGATGTCGTCAGGGAAGTCCATGAAAGATTGCATCAATTAGGTGTCCTTGAAAGGATTGATTCAGGGGACAGGGTCGCGATCGCTGTCGGCAGCAGAGGAGTAGCGGATATCCCGATTTTGACGAGGGAAATGGTCAGGGCTGTTCGCGCATCAGGAGGAAAACCGTTCCTTATTCCTGCCATGGGGAGCCATGGCGGGGCTACCCCCGAAGGACAGAAGAAAGTGCTGGAAGACCTGGGTGTTACGGAAGGATTCGTCGGCGCTCCGATCCATTCGAGCATGGAAGTGGAACAGATCGGCCAACTTCCGAATGGCCTTCCGATCTTTACGGATCGGTCCGCTTATCAAGCAGACAAGGTCATCGTGATCAACCGGATCAAGCCTCATACTGCATTCCGCGGAGATGTGGAGAGCGGCCTTTTGAAAATGATCACGATCGGCCTTGGGAAACAAAAAGGAGCAGAAGCAGCCCATTCTTTCGGATTCAAGTATATGGGCGAGCATGTACCAGAAATGGCGAAAGTCGCCCTGGAGAAAACGCCGATCATTTTCGGCTTAGGAACGATTGAAAATGCTTATGACCGACCTGCCCGGATCGAAGTCATCCCGGCAGAGTCTTTGATTGAAAGGGAACCTGGATTATTATTGGAAGCAAAACGTCTGATGCCGAAGATCCTGATCGATCCGATCGATGTCCTGGTCATTGAAGAGATTGGTAAAGACATTTCAGGTGATGGAATGGACCCGAATATCAGCGGGCGGTTCGCCACTCCTTACGCAACCGGAGGTGCAAACGCGAAACGTGTGGTCGTCCTACGGTTGACGGAGAAGACTGGTGGGAATGCCAATGGGATAGGGCTCGCTGATATCACTACAAAAAAAGCATTTGAACAGACCATTTTGGAAAAAGGGTATGCGAACGCCCTGACAAGTACAGTAGTGGAAACCGTCAAGTTTCCGATGTTCCTTGAGACAGAGGAACTTGCAATCAAAGCGGGGATCAAGACGTGCAATGCTTTCGATCTTTCCAAAGTCAGGCTTGTAAGGATTCAAAACACGCTTGACCTGAAGGAAATCTGGATTTCAGAAAGTCTGATAGGAGAGGCGGAACAGAACGATCAATTAACTCTTCTGTCAGATCCTTTACCTATGAACCTTTAACGTTATGAACGTATGAATATACCAACAGGAGGGGAACTATGGCTATTCAATACCCTACTATCGAAAACAGCGTCAACCCTTATCGTGACAATGTCCAAGGGAAGGCCAATGAACCGATCACGGTTGCCGGTATATTGGACCGTGCAAAACAGATCGCAGGAACCAACCATGATGGAAAAGTAGATTGGAGTCTTGGAGAAATCTATAACCGCCTGGAGGAAAATGCGCCGAGAATAGCTATCATCGGCGGATCACCGGACCACCCTGCACACATCATGGACTATCAAACTTCTTCTTTTGCGGCACTGCGGATCTGGGAGAATGGAGGCGTACCATTCTATTTCTCCACTCCCGTCATGTGTGATGGTACAGCTCAAAGCAATCAAGGAATGAGTTATTCACTCCAAAGCCGTAATGCTGTCGCACAGATGGTCGTTAATCAATTGGAAGCCCATAGCTATCATGGGGCATTCATCATCCAGGGATGCGATAAACAACCACTTGGTGTTGTCAGTGCAGTCGCCCAGATGGATCGCATCCGACAGTATAGAGGTGAAGCTCCTTTCTTCGCGACATTCGCTCCAGCCCATGTATTACAAGGAGGGACAATCCCGGAAGATCTATACATGGAACTGACGGAATTGGCGGTTCAGGCGGAACAGGACGGGGAAGCCGATATCGCCAATGATATCAGGGACGCGATGGCCTATATCCTGCAGTGTACGTCAAATACAGCGTTCCAGGGGGTATTGAGCCGGGCTGTTGAGAGAGGGATCATCACCAGTGAAAGGCAAAAAGATTATGAAAAAAGGCTAGCTGTCGCAACTTGCGATGGACAAGGCGGGGTTTGCGCCTTCAATGGAACAGGAAACAGTTCCAGACACCTTGTGGCAGGCATGGGGCTTGTCCATCCAACCTTAGAACTCCTTACTGCTCCTCCGACAAAGGAACAAGTGAATGAGTCACTGGATGACTTGCAGGGGATCATTAACGATCCAGTTTACGGAGCTGCGAACATCATGGCAGCCAATATCAAGAATGCCATAAGGATACACAGCGCTTCGGGCGGATCGACGAACCTGATGATGCACATGGTCGCAGGGATGTTATATGGCGGCTATAAATTCAGCTTGGAAGACCTGGATGAGATCCATCATGAACACCCGATTCCGGACCTGTTCAATTATAGCCTTACTGAAGATCGGGATATTTTCTCGCTTGCAATGCAGTGTTGTGCCGGAGATAGCAGAGGTATGGAAACATTGTTCTATGAACTTCTTGAAAACGGTGTCCCGATGGATGTCGATGCTCCCACAGTGACAGGGACGACATGGCGGGAGCGGCTGGAGAATAAGAAAGGTCTGCCTGCTGCCACCGTTTCGGAAAACCCGATCATCCTTTCCCAACCTCGAAGACGATTCAGCGGTGTAGATGTCCTGAAAGGGAATTTCTTTGAAACCGCGGTTGTCAAAATCAGCGGAATGGCAACGCCACAATTAGATCGTTTTGATAAGAAGGCAGCTTTTGTCCTTTACTTCGAAAACGAAGATGAAGCGAACAAACACCTGTTGGACTCCGGCTTGGTCGACAGACTTAAACGGGAACAGACCTTTTCCTATGAAAGTCTTCAACAAATGGTGAAACATAACAGCCCTGAATGGTTTGATGAAATGAAAGACGCCGGATACGAGGCCCTGTTCGATGCGATGATCGAACATCAAATCTTGAAAATTGCGGTCGTCATCTCAGGCCAAGGACCGATCGCTTTCGGAATGCCGGAAATGTTTACACCTATGCAGCATATCAACGCAAGCCGTAAATTAAAGCGGCTCGTGACCGTTATCAGCGATGGGCGTTACTCAGGTGCGACTTTCGGGGCTGCTATCGGTCATATGACACCGGAAGCGATCGATCGGGGAGGCATCCTTTATTTGCAAACTGGTGATCTGTTGTATCTAGGCCTCCGCGAGAACAAAATCCATTTCCTTGATCAAGAGGCGTTCCAAGAAGGGGAAGTGATCCAGGAATTCGACAGCATAAAGGACGGACGTGAATCTTTAGCGGAGGAAAGGCTTATGAAGATGCGGAAGAGACAACGTTTTGTCGCATCAAGTAACCGTATCCATGGCTATACGGATGCTGCCCATGGGGTCGTGCCTATTCCGATTTGGCAAGAGGCCGAACTGGATTATGAAACCGATGTGAAATGGCCAGAACGAATGGAAGAGAGGTTGTGACAGGGTGAAGGAAACAAGACGAATCATAGAGGAATTAGGATTTCCAAGTACTGATTGTAATCATCTCCCTGCTTCCACCAAACGTTTTCCGGATGGAGCCCAATATCGGGTGGAAATTCCGAGTGTCGAAGGACCACGATCATTTAAAGCGGTGACGGAAGCTTGTGAAGAATTTGGTGTTGAAATCCACAGGATTTCACAGGGAAGCGGGATCATGTTATTGACGGATGACGAACTTGAAGAAATGGCCGAAATCGGCCGGAAAGAAAAGCTTGAAGTCAGTCTATTCGTCGGTCCACGGGGTTCATGGGACATCACCGCTATGCAGAGGGCAAGTGCAGGACAGGTAACAGGTCTCCGTGTTGAAGGGATGGACCAGCTCGTATATGCCATCGAAGATATCAAACGTGCCTGCAAAGCTGGAATCCGAAGCATCCTTGTAGCAGATGAAGGGCTGTTATGGCTGGTCAACGAGTTCAAGAAAAAAGGTGAGCTTCCAGAAGACTTGCTCGTCAAGATTTCCGTCCAGATGGCCCACTCCAATCCGGTTTCGATCCGCTTGATGGAGAGCAACGGGGCAGGGACTTATAATGTTCCGACCGATCTGACATTGGCCCGTTTGGCAGCGATCCGCCAGGCAGTCGATATCCCGCTGGATATTTACGTGGAAGTGCCCGATGATATCGGAGGCTTCATCAGACATTATGAAATTCCAGAGATCATCAGGGTGGCTGCCCCTGTCTATATAAAATTCGGTTTAAGGAATGCACCGAACATCTATCCATCAGGGACCCACCTTGAAGAAACCTCTATCAAACTATCAAAAGAACGTGTACGCAGGGCAAAATTGGGATTGGACCTGATTGCGCGGTACCACCCTGAATTGATTACATCGAAAAAGGGAATGACAGAAGGATTGGCTATTCCAAGAGAATTGGATAAAGCAGTGCTTTAATCGGCATTGTACGTGGTATGATAGAACTATATAACTTGTTAAAAGGAATGAATCGAATGCCAATCATCCAATCTGTCGAGAGGGCGCTGAAAATCCTCAATCTGTTTGATGAGCAGACAACAGAGTTGAAGATCACGGAAATCAGCAGCCAATTGAACTTGAATAAGAGTACAGTCCATTCATTATTGAAAACGCTTCAAGTCAATCATTACATTGAACAAGATCTGGAAACGGGGAAATACAAACTAGGCTTGAAACTGTTCGAAAGAGGAAATCTGGTGATCAACAGTCTGGATATCAGGACGATCGCTAAGAAATATCTGCAGGATCTTTCTGCTGAAACCGGCCATACCCTTCATTTAGTCGTGTTGAGCGGCAAGGAAGGTGTCTATATCGATAAAGTCGCTGGAACATCAGCGACGATCGTGTACTCCAGGATCGGGAAACGGATTTCCCTCCACTGCAGCGGAGTGGGGAAAGTATTGATCGCTTTCAAAAAGGAATTCGAATTGAATGAGTTGTTAAAGGATTATCAATATTTCAAGCGAACACCGAATACGCTCACGAATGAGGAAGATTTCAGGAAAGAGCTTCATAGAGTGAAGGAACAGGGATACGCAATCGACAATGAAGAGAACGAACCGGGCGTGTTTTGTGTCGCAGTCCCTGTATGGGATCATAATCGGGAAGTCATAGCTGCCATAAGTGTTTCAATGCCTGCACCGAGGGCCGAATCCGAATTGGACACTGTTGTCAGCCGATTGAAACAGGTCGGCGAAGAAGTATCCCGGAAAATGGGTTGCCAACAGATATTCATTTAGGCGGAAGGGAAGTATGCCCTTCACCATGCCTATATTAAAGAACATTGTTTTATAATATAAAACAAAATTGGAGGTCTACTATGAGAATCATCCGCTTTGTAAATGAGCAAGATACACCGGCATTAGGGGCCGTAACAGATGATGATAAGGTTTACAGATTGCCATATGGAAGTTTTCTGGATCTTGTCGAGGAGTCGAAGAGACGACAAAAAAGACCCCTTGACCTGATCAATACCGTCCTATCTGAAGAGGACCCTCTTGTCCGTAATATGACGGAGCTCAGCCTGTTGGTTCCGATCGAGGCAAAGGAAGTATGGGCATCAGGGGTTACGTATATGCGTTCAAAGGAAGCGAGAAATTATGAAGCGACAGGCGGGAAGCTGGATGCAGATACGTTTTACGATAAAGTTTATGATGCAGATCGACCTGAAATTTTTTTCAAATCGACTGTCGATCGGACAATTGGAACGGACGAACCGGTCTATTTGCGCAGCGATTCCGAGTGGCAGATCCCGGAGCCAGAGCTGGGCCTTGTCCTCGATTCGGATGGGTCCATCCTTGCCTATACCGTCGGAAATGACATGAGCTGCCGGGATATCGAAGGGGAGAATCCACTGTATTTACCACAGGCGAAAATCTGGAAAAATTCCTGCTCGATCGGCCCTTCAATCCGATTGGCAGAGACGGTCCATGATCCATATGACTTCATGATCATCTGTCGGATCTACCGTAATGAAAATCTGGTGTTTGAAGATTCAGCAAAGGTCAGTCAGTTGAAACGTAAATTGACCGAATTGACTGAATATCTGGTGAAAGACAATGTTGTGTTTCCTGGGACAGTACTGTTGACTGGTACATGTATCGTTCCGCCAAATGAGTTCACCTTGAATGATGGGGATCTGGTTGAGATTGAAATCCCCGGCATCGGCTTATTGAGGAATCCGGTCAAAAGCCAGGTCGAACATCAATCCATCGTGTCTTAAACTTGTTCGGGGAGGAATGTACTGATGAGCGGGCAAGCATTAATGATGAAACCGATTGATAATGTTGCAGTGGTGCTAGCACCTTTGAAGGCAGGAGCGACAGTTGCCATAGGGAACCAGGGAGAGGCTTTATCGATCACTTTAAAGGAGGACATCGAATTCGGGCATAAATTCGCTGTCAAAACGATTCAACAAGGTGAAGACGTAAGGAAATATGGCGAAGTGATCGGTGTCGCCTCCAGTGACATCCAGATCGGTGAACATGTCCATATCCATAATGTAGAAGGAAAGAGAGGAAGAGGTGATAAGATTGACCGAAAACAGGCAACTCATGGGCTATAGGCGCCAAGACGGCCGTATCGGAATACGGAATCATGTCCTTATTTTACCCACGATCACTTGTGCGACACAGGCTGCCCAACGCATTACCGAACTAGTGGATGGGACCGTCACATTCATCCACCAGCACGGCTGTGCACAAGTCGGGGCGGATTATGAACAAACCTTCCGTACTTATGCCGGGATCGGGAAAAATCCAAATGTGTATGGTGTTGTCGTTCTGGGGTTGGGATGTGAAACACATCAAGCAAGAAGCGTGGCGGATGATATCAGGGAAAGCGGAAAACCGGTCGAAGTCGTCTCGATCCAGGATCATGGCGGGACACTTTCTGCGATAGCCGAAGGGGCTAAGGTCGCTGTAAGAATGGTACAAGAAGCATCCATGGAACCGAAAGTGCCTTTTGATTTCAGTGAATTGATCATAGGAACCGAATGTGGAGGATCAGATGCATGTTCAGGGCTATCAGCAAATCCGGCGGTCGGAAACGTAAGTGATATGATCGTCGATCGCGGTGGTACAGCGATTCTTGCAGAAACGACTGAATTGATCGGGGCAGAACACCTGATTGCAGAGAGGGCGGTGGATGATCAAGTCTCAAAACGTGTCTATGAAGTTATCGAGGCGATGGAAAACAGGGCAATCGGAATGGGGGTAGATATCCGGACAGGAAACCCGAGTCCTGGAAATGTCAAAGGCGGTTTATCCACATTGGAAGAAAAATCGCTTGGTGCCGCGACGAAAGCAGGAACCCGCGCCTTGCAAGAACTGGTCAATTATGCAGAACAGCCAACGAAAAAAGGCCTGGTCTGGATGGATACCCCGGGCCATGATATCGAACAATTGACTGGGATGGTGGCAGGTGGGGCACAGATCGTCCTGTTTACAAGCGGGCGCGGGACACCCACCGGCTCTCCGATTGCCCCGGTCATCAAGATATCGACAAATACGACGATGTACGAACGCATGGCTGAAAATGTCGATTTGAATGCCGGTACCATCATAGAAGGAAAAGAAACAGTGGATGAGGTCGGACAGAGGATCATGGATGAAATCACACTGACATGTGCTGGCAAGAGGACGAAATCGGAAATCCTGAAGCAGCATGACTTCGGAATCTGGAGAATCGGACCTACCTTTTGATGATTGACTTCGTCATATGGGGATCAGTTTTAGAGTGAAATTTGTACATTTCGACAAGGAACTCGAGCAGAGTCTATTGAATCGATGAAAAGGAAGGATGGTTGGAATGGCAACAGAAACAATTGTAAAGGATTATCTGAACTATGTGGATGGTGAATGGATCAGCACGAAAACGAACAAATCAGAAAAGAGCTATAATCCTGCAAATACGTCAGAGATTGTCGGGACGTACCAGCTTTCTTGTGAGGAGGATGTCGATAAGGCTGTCGAGGCTACCAAACAGGCCGGCAGAGGATGGAAAAAGCTGACGGGTGCCCAACGAGGAGAGTATTTGTATCGGGCAGCGAACATCCTTGAAAGCAGGATCGATGAAATCGCTGAAACGATGACGAAGGAAATGGGGAAGACCTTCCCTGAAGCCAAAGGGGAGACCGCTAGGGGGGTAGCGATTCTCCGTTATTATGCAGGTGAGGGGTTGAGAAGCGTCGGAGATGTCATTCCTTCTACCGATCCCGATGCGCTGATGTACACCACGCGCGTTCCACTTGGAGTGGTCGGAATCATTACTCCCTGGAACTTCCCGGCAGCGATTCCGATTTGGAAAACAGCACCTGCCTTGATCTATGGAAATACAGTTGTTCTCAAACCAGCACAGGAAACGGCGGTCACGACGACAAAGGTGATGGAATGCTTCCATGAAGCCGGTTTGCCTAATGGAGTCGTCAATGTTGTAAATGGCAGAGGATCTGTCGTGGGACAGCGGATCATCGATCACCCTGATGTGAATGGGCTGACGTTCACAGGGTCGAATGTAACAGGGAAAAGGGTTGCAGAAGGCGCTGTGGCAAGAGGAGCGAAATTCCAGCTTGAAATGGGTGGAAAAAACCCTGTCATTATTGCGAATGACGCCAATCTGGAGCTTGCTGTGGAAGGGACGATCAGTGGTGGGTTACGTTCTACAGGGCAGAAATGCACAGCGACGAGCAGAGTGATCGTCCAATCCGAGGTGTACGATGAATTCAAAGAAAAACTGCTGGAAGAAGTGGAAAAATTGAAAATCGGGGATGGAAGTGAAGAAGGGACATGGATGGGCCCCAGTGTAAGCGAGTCTCAGCTGAACACCGTCCTCTCCTACATTCAAAAAGGGAAAGAAGAAGGTGCAAAACTGGTATTCGGCGGAAAGCGGCCAGACGGATTGGAAAATGGTTATTTTGTAGAACCGACCGTATTCGAGGATGTCGATTCCAGGATGACCATCGGCCAGGAAGAGATCTTTGGTCCAGTCCTTGCTTTGATCAAGGCGGATACTTTAGAGGAGGCGTTTGAACTGGCGAATGATGTCAAGTTTGGCTTGAGTGCTTCGATCTATACAGAAAATATCAGTCATATCCTTGACTTTGTTGATGAAATCGAGGCGGGGCTGGTCCGTGTCAATGCAGAAACAGCCGGGGTCGAACTGCAAGCGCCATTCGGCGGGATGAAGGAGTCGAGCTCTCATTCCCGTGAACAAGGACAAGCAGCAAAAGAGTTCTTTACATCCACCAAAACCGTATTCATCAAACGATAACCATTGATCTGAAGGGTCGTCTTACAGTCGACCCTTTTCATATATTGAGAAAGGAGAAAGGATAATGAAATCTGTCACATTTTATAATGGCCCAGCTCTTAAATTAGGTCTCCTGACATCAAAAGGGATCCTGGATATCGAGGAGGCTGGTAATTATTTCTCCATCGAAGTGCCGACTGATGTACGGGGACTGATAGAAGCAGGCGAAATTGAAAAGGAGGCGATCAGGCTCGTCATCGATAAAGCATCGGTCTCTGATCGCTCGTTTTTTCATAATGATGAGGAGGTTGACTTCGGGCCATGTGTCGATCAGCCTGAAAAAATCCTATGTATTGGATTGAATTACCGGAAACATGCAGAGGAATCCAAGATGCCTATTCCGACTACGCCGATTGTCTTCAGTAAATTCGCGAATGCACTTACCGGTCATCGATCAGCCATCCAGCTTCCGGAACAGGCTGAGAAGGTCGACTATGAAGCCGAACTTGTCATCGTCATGAAAAAGGAAGCGAAGGACATCAGTAAAGAAGAGGCACGCTCCTATGTGTATGGCTATTGCACGGGGAACGATATCTCTGCGAGGGATCTCCAGTTCAAGACAGGTCAATGGTTGATCGGAAAGACGTGTGACGGGTTCTGTCCAATCGGCCCTGTGCTGCATAGTGATGAAGAGATCGAAGACCCGAATGATCTTGCAATCAAGACAATCGTCAATGGAGAAGTCCGCCAGCAATCAACTACAGCGGACATGATCTTCAATTGTGAGGAAATCATCGCATACCTTTCACAGCATATGACATTGAAGCCCGGGGACATCATCATGACAGGGACACCTGAAGGCGTCATCATGGGGCATCCTGAAGACAACCAATCCTGGTTGGAAGAGGAGGACGAAGTGATTGTGGAAATTGAGAAACTAGGAAAATTGCAAAATGCTTTTTATCAGAAAAAGGTTGAAAACCGAACAGCGGACAAGCTCCCAAAAATACCCCTATAACCGTTTCAAAAAATCGTTTAAATTGGACAGGAGTGTAGTAGAATGGCGCGATTTCACGGATTGATTCCACCTGTACCGACAATCGTCGATGAAAAAAATCAGATTGATACAGAGGGGACGAAAGTTGTCATCGACCAGCTGATCGATGAAGGTGTCAACGGATTGTTGTTCCTCGGTACTTTAGGGGAGTTCACCCAATTAAGCATGGATGAGCGGAAAAAGGTTGCAGAGATTGCGATTGAGCTAGTAGATGGACGCGTGCCTGTGATCATCGGTACGGGGAGCACGAATACACGTGAAGCGATTCGGTTAAGTAGTCACAGCGAAACCATCGGTGCGGATGGGATCATTGTCATCAACCCGTATTATACCCCTTTGAGTGAAGAACACCTTCTCTATCATTATGAATCGATCGGTAATACGATCGGGCTTCCTTTGCTTCTCTATAATTTTCCGGCATTCACCGGGCAAGACTTGAATCCGAATTTCATCAAGAAGCTGGTTGAGAAGGTTCCAACGATAGCAGGGATCAAGGACACTGTAGAGTCGGTTGCCCATATAAGGGAAGTCTTGTTGCAGGTGAAGAAGGAACACCAGGATTTTTCGGTGTTTTGCGGGTATGATGATCACTTGCTTCCAACGTTGACAGCAGGAGGGGATGGGGGGATCTGTGCAAGCGGAAATTTTGTGCCGCATTTAGCCCTCGGATTATTGGAAGCTTTCAAAAACCAGGATTTTCAACAAATGGTCGAATATCATCAACGATTACTAACGATTCCGCAAATCTACAACCTGGACACACCTTTCGCAAATGTGATCAAGGAAGCGATGAAACTAAGCGGAATGGAAATCCCTGCACATGTCCTTCCCCCTGCAAGATCCTTAACGGAAAGCAAGAAAACGGAATTGATCGAAGTCCTTCAGGGGATCGAACTTTTTTCAGTAAAGTAATAGATAGCCTTATCAATTTATCAAATGGATGAAATGGGGGGAATCCATATGAAAATAGTAGACTATGAACTATTCCAGGTACCACCACGTTGGTTGTTCCTGAAAATAGTAACCGATGAAGACCTCGTAGGATGGGGCGAACCGATCGTAGAGGGAAGGGCCAGGACAGTCAAAACAGCTGTGGAAGAACTGATGGATGGATTGATCGGCAAGGATCCGCTTCGGATTGAAGATCATTGGAACCTGTTATACCGATCAGGCTTTTATCGAGGCGGGCCGATCCTGATGAGTGCGCTGTCAGGGATCGACCAGGCTTTATGGGACATTAAAGGGAAATATCATCATGCGCCTGTCCATCAATTGATGGGAGGGCTGTGCAGGGATTCGATCCGTGTGTATACATGGATCGGAGGCGACAGGCCTTCTGATGTAGGTGATGCGGCGTGGAGAGCAGTATCCTCAGGCTTTACAGCCATCAAAATGAATGGGACAGAAGAACTCCAATACATCGATTCATACACGAAAATCGATGAAGCTGTGGCGAGGGTTGCTGCAGTGAGAGAGGCCGTCGGAGGTGATGTCGGGATCGGGATAGACTTCCATGGACGAGTCCATAAACCGATGGCAAAGGTTCTTGTGAAGGAGTTAGAGCCATATCGACCGATGTTCATTGAAGAGCCTGTCCTCCCTGAAAATAATGAAGCATTGAAAGAAGTGGCTAAACATACTTCGATTCCCATCGCAACGGGGGAAAGGATGTTTTCCAGGTGGGATTTCAAATCTCTCCTGGCTGAGGGGTCCGTCGATATCATACAGCCCGACTTGTCCCATGCAGGCGGGATCACCGAGACGAAAAAGATCGCAGGGATGGCTGAAGCGTTCGACGTCGCCCTTGCCCCGCACTGCCCTTTAGGTCCGATTGCATTGGCTTCTTGTCTACAGGTCGATGCCACATGCCATAATGCATTCATACAAGAACAAAGCCTCGGGATCCATTACAACAAGGAAAATGATCTTCTTGATTATATGGCTGATCGCACAGTATTCGATTACATGGATGGTCATGTCAAAATACCGGATGGTCATGGGTTAGGTATTGAAATCAATGAAGAATATGTTCGGAAAAGATCTCAAAGCGGTCATGATTGGAAAAATCCTGTTTGGCGTCATAAGGATGGAAGTATCGCAGAATGGTGATGGACAAACAGAATGAGAGGCAGGTGGAAGCTTTGGATCTCATAACGATCGGTGAAACGATGGTATTATTCGAACCATTTGATGATGGGACCATCCAATATTCCGGCGCATTCCATAAAAGGATTGGAGGAGCAGAATCGAATGTAGCGATTGGATTAAGCAAACTTGGTCATTCTGTATCCTGGGTCAGCAGACTTGGAGATGACCCATTCGGCCGCTATATTCATGCATATGTCCGAGGCGAAGGAGTCGATGTAAGCCAGGTGAAGTTCGATTCGAGCGCCTCGACCGGAATCTATTTCAAAGAAAAAGGGAGCTTCAATCAGACCCTTGTCCATTATTATCGTAAACAGTCTGCAGCCAGTAACATGAAACCTGGGGATCTTGAGGAAGGATTGATCAAGAAGGCGAAATACCTTCATATAACTGGAATCACACCTGCTCTCAGTACGAGTTGCCATCAAACCATCCTTCATGCAGTCAAGGTAGCGAAGGAAAACGGAGTGAAGATCATTTTCGACCCGAACCTACGGAAGAAAGTATGGGGCGAGGTTGATTATATTCCGATCATGAAAGAGCTGATCAGACAATCGGATTATTTCCTTCCTGGAACAGAGGAGTTGCATGATTTATTCCCCAAAAGGAATGTAAAAGGGATCATTGAAGAACTGTTGGATCAGGTGGAGGCGGTAGTCCTGAAAAAAGGTGCTGAAGGTGCTTCCTATCATACGAAGGAGGAATCCTCTGAAGTCAACGGCTATCCGAATGACCAGGTGAAAGATCCTGTTGGTGCGGGAGATGGATTCGCAACCGGCTTCATCTCTGGATTACTCGATGGACTCACCCTCTATGATTCCATTAAGAGGGCAAATTTGATCGGTTCTATGGTGACCATGGTGAAAGGTGATTGTGAAGGGCTGCCTTCCAGGAAAGAGCTGTTAAGTTTCACGAAAAATACGAGAGATGTTCAAAGGTAGGAATCCATCATGTTAATTGATAAATTGAAGAAAGACAAAGTTGTCGTCATTTTTCGGAATGTGCCTCAGGTTGAATTGAGGGGTATGGTCGACCTTCTGCTCAAACAAGGATTGAATATCATGGAAGTTACTCTGGACAGCCCAGGAGCACTGGACTCCATCCATTCGTTGAAGAAGGAGTATGGAGATGAGATCGTCCTTGGCGCAGGAACGGTCACTACCGTTGATGCGGTCAAGGCTGCACAGGAGTCAGGGGCCGAGTTCATCATCTCACCCCATGTTGATCGACAGGTCATACATGCTGCTAAAGAGAAAGGTTTGTATAGCATTCCTGGCGCGATGACACCGACTGAAATATATCATGCCGACTCCGCAGGGGCAGATATGATCAAAATTTTTCCGGCATCTACTTTGGGTCCTGACTATATCAAACAATTGCGCGGACCTTTCTCAAACCTATCCTATATGGCGACAGGCGGGGTGAATGAGCATAATGCTGATGCGTTCCTGAAAAGTGGAGCTGCTGTATTGGGAATCGGATCAGCATTGACGAAGCTTGGAGATAAAGATGTTGAGGCATTCATCAAGAAATTGAAATCAATCCATATATGAGATATATCCGAGAGCCAATGATAAAAATGACTTAAAAGCGCTGCTGTTCACCCAGCAGGCTTTTTTTATTTTCATAGGGTAACGACAATCCCTTTTTGAAATATTTAAAGAATAACTTAATTTCCCCTTAAATATACTACTTATTGTTGTTTGCGTAATACAAAAGTATTACAATAGACCTTATTAATGGAAAAATATGAAAAATGTATGGGTTTGGGGGAGAACAAATGAGGTTGCTTCAGTTATTTTTGAAACGTAAGATCATTGTTGGATTATTATTTGTTTTTGTACTTATTACAGGCAGCTTTGCAACCATGAAGCTGGATAAAGAACTGATGCCTCCGGTTGACTTTGATGGAGCATTTGTAGATGTCATGGCTGGAGAAATGAATGCCTTTGAAGTGGAACGCTTGATTACAAACCCGATTGAACAAAGGCTTTCGGGTATTGAGGGAGTCGAGGAAATCAATTCGACGACCAACATCGGGAGAGTCAGCTTCGAACTTGCTTTTGAAAGCGGGCGTGGAGACGATGTCTTCCGAGAGGTCGAATCTACACTCAATGCCATGCAGCCGGAGTTGCCAGGTGTAGAAGACGTACATGCGATGAAGTTTTCGACAAACCAGCCGTTTGAATTTTATATGTCTCTATCAAATGGTTCAATGGAAGAGATGACGAAGTTTGCGAAAGAAACACTCAAGCCGCGTCTTGAGGAATTACCTGAGGTCCGTGAAGTGGATTTCATGGGACTTGAAGAAAAAGAAGTACTCGTTGAACTCGACCGTGCTAAGTTACTAGAATACCAGTTGGATCCTTCACAAATCATGGGCTTGATCCAAAGCGAGAACGCTGAATCTTCACTCGGAGAATTGAGTGATGATGAAAACCGGCCGACTTTACGGTGGGATACGGCTTTCACAAATGTAGATGACTTGAAGAACCTACATATCCCAACAGCTGACGGCATTGAAACACTGGATACCTTTGCTGATATCAAACTTCAAGCTTCGGAAAACACATCTTCTGTTTGGAAGGATGGATCCGACGAGTTTATTTTTGTCCAAGTTGGACGCGTAGCAGATGTCACGCAAATCGAGATGGCTGAAGCTGTCCGAGCAGAAGTTTCTAAGATCCGCGAAGATAACGAGGTGCAGGGATTCAACCTTGACGAAGTCGTGGCACAGGCAGATTATGTAGAAGACGCGATCAGCGGCGTTACGGACAACATCATCATTGGGGCGATTGTCGCTTTAGTGATCCTTTTGCTCTTTTTACGAAATATCAGAGCGACGATCATCATCGGTCTTTCGATTCCGACATCGGTATTACTTACATTTTTATCGATGTGGCTGTTGAATTACAGCTTCAACATGCTCAGCCTGATCGCTCTTGGACTCGGGATCGGGATGATGGTTGATTCATCTATTGTCATCCTGGAATCGATTTACAGGAAAAAGGAACAAGGTTTTGAAAATGTGCAGGCTGTATTGGAAGGAACAAGAGAGGTTGCTACAGCTGTTTTTGCATCGATGCTGACGACCATTGTCGTGTTTTTGCCGATCGGCTTGATGGGTGGAGAAGTCGGTAAATTCATGATCATTCTTTCTGTGGTCATCGCTGTTACGCTGATAAGTTCAGTGATCATTGCCTTCACGCTGATTCCGACGCTTTCTGAGAATTTTTTACGATTGAAAAAGAAGAAAGAGCATCAAAAAGAAAATCTTCTCATTAGAAAATATGGAAGCACAGTTGCATGGATGTCTAAGAAAAAACGGAACCGATTCGGTATGATTGGATTGTTTTTCTTGATACTTGTAAGCTCATTATTTTTAGTGACGAAAATCCCGATGACGATCATGCCGGATATGTATAATCGTTATTCGGAAGTCATGATCAATTTGGAACCTGGGGTTTCATTGGATGATCGCAGGGAAGTGGTCGAGGAGTTGAGCGAGCGTTTATCCTCGATTCAGGATGTGGATAGTCATTACGTCATCGATAGTGGAAACTTCTTTTTCCTATTAATCAACATGACGAAAGATGATGCTGTTACCCGAGAGCAGGCTGATGTAAATGAAGATATATTGAACTCCCTTCGCGAATTGTCGGATAGCCATCCGGTTAAAAATGTCGCTGATGTCATGTCAGCTGGCGGTGGTTCTCCTGTACAGATCAATGTCAAAGGGGAGAATTTTGAGGATTTACGTTTGATAACAGACGATTTGACGGCTGAATTGAGCAAGATTGATGGAATCGTCGGCGTCACAAGTACAAATGAACGTCAATCTCTGGAACAAAGAATCGTGTTGAAGCAGGATGTCATTGAAGACGATGGTTTGACCTCACAACAGATCAAACAATCCATCGAGCAATTATCGATGGTAATGCCAATCGGCGAAATGAATACTGAAGGCGAAATTGTGCCGATCAAATTAGGAATCAATGAGAAGCTGACTACCCAGGCAGATCTTCTTGATTTGGAGATCCCTACGGCTGCAGGAATGAAGAAACTATCTAACTATGTGGAGCTTGAATCAGCAGAGGTTCCTAATCAGATTTCACATCTGGATGGCGAACGCTTCGTAACGATCCAGGCGGATATTGAAGGGCGTGACCTTGGTGCCATCAACCGAGACGTGCAAAAAGTGATCGACTCTTATGATTCCTCATCAGGTTATACAGTAGCCACTGCGGGAGATTTAGAGCAGCAGCAGGAATTGATTCAAGAGATGCTTATGATCCTGGCTATTGCGATTTTCCTAGTGTATGTGGTCATGGCGATCCAGTTCAACAATCTTTCGCATCCGCTTGTCGTCATGTCAGTGATTCCAATGACCGTAGTAGGTGTCATCCTCGGCTTGTTCATTACACAAAGCGAGCTGAGTACGATGTCGGGCATGGGAATCATCATGCTCATTGGAATTGTGTTGAACAATGCGATTTTGCTGATCGATCGTACGAAACAGTTGCGGAATGCAGGCTATAATGCGGCTGAAGCACTTATTGAGGCTGGTAAAAATCGTATGCGTCCAATCTTCATGACGACCTTGACGACAGCTGGGGCAATGATGCCGTTAGCTTTTGCTACCGGGGCCTCTGGTAATTATCAGGCGCCGCTTGCAATCGTCGTCATTTCTGGCTTGTTGTTTGCGACGATGATTACGCTCGTCTTGATTCCAGCTGTTTATATGTTATACAGCGACATCGGCAGAGGGTTCAAACGAATCTTCAGAAGGAAAAAGAAGCATAAGAAAAAGGAAGAAGCTGTAGAACAAGCAAGCTGAGGTTGTTAAAAGTGGAACCACATCGGTCGGAATGGCCGGTGTGGTTTTTTGTTAATAAACGTACTAGGTTTCGTATAGTATTTGATTTAAATAAGCCGTACCTTCACCCCTCAACGGATCGATGTGCGTCTATATTTTATTCCCGGCTTATTAAACTAAAGTCCCCCGATTGAGAAAGAATGACTTATTTTAAAACCTAACGGACACAGGGGGCCTTATTTTTATGAAATACATGTGTTTATATAATCTAACGGACATAGGAGACCTTATTGGCTCCAAAATCATCAAAAACAATAGACTTTTTTACGAATAACGTCTCTGGTGTCCGTTAGCAAACTGAAATTGGCTTTTTTGTCACAAATAACGGCTCTCCTGTCCGTTAAGCCCCATCTGTATTCCTTCTTCAACAATGCTGTCATATAATTTAACGTTCTATTTGAGCAATAATCCTTATTTATCAACAAAAATAGTGCCGCAAATTGCTATGCAATTCGGGGCACATTTTAGTCTGCGTTATTAATGTTTGTGATAGGTAACGGAACAGGTTAACCAATTGTTCTGGTTTTCTATTGAACAAAGTTCATTTGTCACAGACTCTTCTGTATAAGCCCAACTAAGGCTCAGCCTGCGCCAGAGGCTTGGCTTTGCAAGTTTTCTAACATGGACTACCAAAACTAATTTTCAGAAAATTGTTGACATGAAGTTATTTTTTTATTAAGGTGTTAGACAAGAAGTTGTGAATACGTATTCATAGGAGAAAAGGCTATGGTCTCATCAAAAGATGTTGCAAAACACGCTGGAGTTTCCCAGTCTACAGTATCAAGAGTTATGAATGATCCATCGAAAGTCAGCAAGGTGGCACGTGAGAGCGTTATTAAAGCTATGGAGGAATTGAACTATCGTCCGAATTCCATTGCTCGCTCCCTCGTTAATAAGAAGACAAAGTCGATCGCATTGATTTCTGGTCCATTACACAACCCATTTTTCGTGGAAACGACTACTTCAATCGTCAACTATGCTAAGCGACATGGTTATCATACGAATGTTCACTTCGAGAATTATGGAGATAACATGTCTGTTTATAAAGATGTGCTCAGCCACCAGGTTGACGGGATCATCCTTTCTTCGATTTTCTACGACGATCCGATTTTCGAAGAATTGCAGAAGCTTGAAATCCCATCTATGATGTTCAATCGTAAACATCGTAAAGGCGGGCATTTTGTCGAGATTGATAACATCGCTGCCGGAAAGATGGCGACTGAACACCTATTGGAACTTGGACATAGAGATATCGCCTGGATTGGAGGAGGTTTGAAAACGTCGACTTTCCACGGTAGGAACAAAGGGTATCATGATGCTCTTGCTGTACGAGGAATTGAAGTGCCCGATCATTTTATCCAAGTGACAGACACAACAGCTGGAGAAATCCAACGGGCATTGGAATCAATGCTAGCTAGAAAACGTCGTCCAACTGCCATTTTTGCTGCTACGGATTCGATTGCTATTTTCATTCTCGACTACCTTCATGAAAAAGGGTATTCCGTCCCGGAAGATATCAGCATGATCGGAATGGATAATATCGAATGGAGCTCCCATAAAAGTTTCAATTTGACAACAGTTGGACCTGGAAGTTCAGAAAACCTTGGCCAATTGGCGATTGAAAACTTATTAGATTTAATGGAATTAGAAAAGATTGAGGAAGAAATCAATATTACGATTCAACCAGAATTGTATATCAGAGAGACAACAAAGGAACTTACCTAGTCTCTCTCTTTTTTCAGATATTTTGAATACGTATTCATAAAAGAGTGGAGGGGAAATTTATGAAAAAAGGCTTATTTATTGATGGTAAAGAAGTTGTATCTACGAATACGTATGCAGTCATACAGCCGCATACAGAAGATGAAATCGCCCGGGTGGCAGATGCAACAGAGCAGGAAATGCAGAAAGCTATCGATCATGCGTATGAAGCTTTCGAAGAAATGAAAGCGCTAACAGCGAATGAACGTGCTGAAATACTTTATAAAGCTGCTGATTTACTGGAGGAGAATAAAGAAGATTTTTCCAGAGTTATTGCGTTAGAAGCCTGTAAGCCGATTACTGCCGCAAGAGGAGAAATTGACCGCTCAGTGCAAACCTTGCGTTTTTCCGGAGAAGAGGCGAAGCATATTGCTGGTGAATACATTCCGCTCGATGCAGCAAAAGGAGGAGAAGGGCGCGATGCTTACACGATCCATGAGCCGATCGGTGTAGTCGGCGCTATCACGCCATTCAACTTTCCGCTTAATCTCGTCGTTCATAAAGTCGGACCAGCGCTTGCTTCGGGGAACACGATCATTGTAAAACCAGCAGAGCAAACACCGCTTACAAGCTTGAAGTTAGCTGAACTGTTTACAAAGGCTGGCTTACCTGATGGTGCTTTCAATGTCGTTCCAGGTGAAGGTCCTAAGCTCGGAAAAGTGATGCTCGATGACCCTCGTGTCCAAAAGATTTCTTTCACAGGTAGCCCTCAAGTCGGAAAGCTGATCAAAAGCCAGGCAGGATTGAAAAGGGTGACGCTTGAACTTGGGAGTAATTCTGCCCTTTATGTGGATGCTTCTGTAAAGGATTCACTTGAGCAAGTAGCTGAAAAGGCAGTTACTGGTGCATTCATCTACAATGGTCAGGTTTGTATCAGTACTCAACGAATTTATGTCCATGAAGATGTGTTTGAAGGTTTTAAACAATCTTTTGTTGAGAAAACGAATAAAGTGACGTTTGGCGATCCGCTTGATGATAAGACGATGGTGACCAGCTTGATCAACCGAAAATCACAAGAACGTATTCTAAGTTGGATTGATGAAGCAATTGAAAATGGAGCGACTCTTCTGACGGGAGGAGAGAGGAAAGCGAGTGGTATTCTCCCGACGGTCCTAACAGGTATTCAAACATCGGACAAGGTGTCCTGTCAGGAGATTTTCGGGCCTGTCGTGGTTTTACAACCAGTCGAAAATCATGAGGAAGCTCTTCGCATGATGAACGAAAGTGATTTCGGTCTAAATGCAGGGGTTTTCACAAACAACTTGCAACAAGCACTGAAGATCGCTCATGGTCTTGATGTCGGACAAGTCCTTGTAAATGATGTTCCTACGACCCGATTCGATCACATGCCATACGGAGGGGTGAAGGATTCCGGTTATGGGCATGAGGGAATCAAATACGCCATTAAAGAGATGACACGGCTTAAGATGATCAGCCTGAACTACCGCTTTTAAAATGAGGTGATAAAAATGAAGGCGTTACCAATTCAAGACAGGCAATCCAATAACCCTAGAGAGCTATTACTCTATTATCCGTACCTTTTTTCAAAGTGGAATGTGGAGTACAAGCCGTTCATAGGTCGTAAAAGAACCGATCTCCGTTTCCTGATGACCAATCTTGTAAGAGGTGAAACATCGATGTTGGATCAGCTTCTTGAGACGGAAAATACAGAGATCGACCCTGAAATCATCCTTTCTCAAAAATGGACTGCGAACGATGCGTTAGAAGAAGGGCATGAATTTCTAAGAAGGCACTACATTCATAAAATCCGTTCCTGGAGTGTTCCGAAAATCAACCAGGTTGAATCTTTTCTAATCTACTTGCCTTACGAGATCTATATAGAGGAGGTGAAGAAAAAGCCTCAACTTATACTCTATGAGTCTATCTCGGCACAAATTGATAGAGTTGATCGCTATCCTGAAATTAAAAATTTCTTAAATACAAGGGGTGTATGTTCATGACGTTCTTATATATTATGGCAACTCTCATTTTGGGAACTTGGGGTATCATGGCTTTCATTTTATTCAAGACAAACCTATTAGATGACAAAGAGTGAGGGGTGTAGACTATGGAAAATGCGATTGTGACTTATTCTTGGATTCTGATGTCCGTCTTTTTGCTTGGCATGATCATATTCGGATATATCGGGATGAGGAAAACAAAGAACTCGGATGACTTCGCGACAGCGCGTTCGAGTTATGGACCGATGACGGTAGCCCTCGTCATTGCTGCAGGTGTCTCGAGTGGATCTACTTTCATGGGGATGCCGGGGCTTGCTTATGACCTTGGCACACCGAGTCTTTGGTACCCACTTTTGTATCCGATTGCAACAGTGTTCGGGATGCTGTTTGTGGCAAAAGCGATCAAACGTTATGGGGATGAATTCGGAACACGTACTATCCCTGAGTTTTTAGGAGATCGCTTTAATAGTGAATTTTTACGTATTGTACTGACGATCATTTCAATTCTCTTGATTTTCTATGTCGTCTCTCAATTTGTTGCGGCTGCAACGATGTTCCAGACTATGATGGGTGTGAAATATGAAGTGGGGCTTTTCATCACTGGTATCGTCCTTGCGATCTATGTTTTCATGGGTGGCTCACACTCAGATATCATGACCGATGCAGTCCAAGGGTTCTTGATGGTCATCACCGCACTGGTTGTATTACTTTGCTTTTTATTTAGTGTCGGTGTGGATGGTAATTTTGGTGATATGATTCAACTTATCAAAGAACGAAACCCAACTGGAGCTTTCGATCAACTTTTCATTCCTGGGGATAATACGTATGGAGCTTTCTGGCTTGTAGCGTTGCTATTCGTTGCCCACTTGCCGTTCAGTGTCCTGCCGCACCTTGGTAATAAATTCATGGCGGTCCGATCGAACAAGGAAATGAAGAAGCTCATTATGTATTGTACGATTTTCGCGACAATCTTGCCGCTAATGGCTCTTGGTGGAATGTTGGGTATAGCGGTTATAGATCCAGGGGCGAATATTGCACCAGACCAAATTATCCCTGTACTCTTCAGTGAAATATTCCCACCGTTTGTAGCTGCATTTTTTGCGGTTGCCGTCTTATCTGCGGTAATGTCCACATCAGATGGTTTGATTGTTTCATTGACACAGTTGCTTGCTAATGACCTGTATCGCAAAACGATTGTGCCGCGGATCAAAATTTCAAAAGAGAAGGCTGAAAGGAACGAGCTGCTGATCAGTCGATACTCAACTTTCCTAGTGATCATTGCAGGTATTATGTTTGCCTGGTCGCCGCCGAAATTTTTATCTGTATTCATGTGGATTGGGATCGGTGGAATTGTATCTGCGACAGCAGGACCGCTGATCGTAGGAGCACTATGGAAACGTGCTACCAAGAAAGGGGCGATCTTTTCATTGCTGGCAGGTACGTTGACTTATTGGTTCGTTTATTTGCCGTTCGGACTTAATTTTACAAATCCATTCGGTGCAGCAGGGCTTGGCGTTCTTGTTGGTATGATTACCATGTTTGTCTATACGAAACTAGCAACACCTGTGGTTTCAGAAGAAAATGATGAACGGCTTACTGGGTAGATAGATTTAGATAATAAATTTGGAGGAGATACCATGCATTCATTCGTTTCACCCTTAACATTGATAACAGGAGAAGGATCTGTCAAGAACGTAGCTGAGATCGTTCATAAGTTCAAAGCCAAAAAAGTGATGATTTTTGCAGATCCTGTCGTTGTTGAGGTAGGACTTTCTCAAGGGGTTGAAGAAGTATTGGAAACAGAAGGGGTAGAGTACTCCTTGTATACTGAGATCCAACCAGAACCACCTTTGAATGTGGGAGATGATGCCGTAAATGCGGTACGTGAATTTGGTGCAGACCTTGTCATCGGGATCGGTGGCGGAAGCTGCCTCGATATCACAAAAGCGGCTTCAGTACTTGCGAAAAATGAAGGAACTGTTGAGGAGTATTTGAATTTATCAGGTACGAAAACATTAAGTGACAGAGGCTTACCTAAAGTGTTGATCCCGACGACTGCCGGCACTGGAGCAGAGATTACAGATATCGCCGTATTCTCATTAGAAGATACGAAAGATGTAATCACACATGAGTATTTACTTGCAGATGTCGCGATTATCGATCCTGAGTTGACCTATACGTTACCATCAAGGGTGACTGCTTCAAGTGGAGTTGATGCATTGACACACGCAATCGAAGCTTATGTCTCAGTAAACGCGACCGACCTTACAGATGCGCTCGCGCTTGAAGCGATTCGGAAAATAACGAAAAACCTCCGAACTGCAGTATGGCATGGCTCTGATAAAGAAGCCCGGCGGGAAATGGCGTGGGGAAGCATGATCGCAGGGTTAAGCTTTTATAATGCTGGAGTAGCAGGCGTTCATGCATTGGCATACCCGCTCGGTGGTTTGTTCAAAATTCCGCATGGTGAATCTAATGCGGTTCTACTACCTTATGTTTTCGATTATATTTGGCCAGCATGCTTACCGAAAATGAAAGTGCTAGCTCATGAGTTCGGTCTACCGACGGAAGAAAAGAGTGATAGGGAGTTAGCGGTTTCTGTAGTAAAAGCGTTGCAAGATCTAGTAAAAGATGTCGGGCTTCCAACGACACTGGAACAATACGGTATCAAAGAGAGTGATTTAGATACGCTTGCGAAAAATGGAATCGAGCAGAAACGCCTTCTTGTAAGAAGTCCGAAAAAATACACGTTAGAATCAACAAGAGATGTTTATGGAGCTGCCTTTAAGGGCGAGCTTAAGCTTGGTAAGTAATTTATTATGTTGAGACCCCTGTTTTTTGGGGTTTCTTCTTCATTTACGTAGGAGGGCTTGAAATGAAAACGTATGAGATCGGCGTTGTTCCAGGTGATGGAGTCGGAACAGAGGTCATGCCTGGAACGTTAGACGTATTGGATACTTTGGCTGAGGTGCACGGCGGCTTCAAGTTCAAATATAGCCACTATCCATGGAGCTGTGAGTATTATCTCGAACATGGTGAGATGATGCCTGAGGATGGATTGGAGAGGTTGTCACAGCATAATGCGGTTTTCCTGGGGGCTGTCGGGAATCCGAAGCTGGTTCCGGATCATATTTCACTATGGGGGCTTTTGATCAAAATACGGCGGGAATTCGAGCAAGTGATCAATGTCAGACCAGCCAAGCAATTACCTGGCATCGAGTCTCCTCTTCAAAATCCGGACGGTTTTGATTTTGTCATTGTCCGCGAGAACAGTGAAGGGGAGTACAGTGAGGTGGGTGGTACGATTCACCGTGGTGAAGATGAAATTGCAATCCAGAATAATATTTTTACGAAAAAAGGGACAGAGCGTGTGTTGCGGTTTGCGTTCGAGCTGGCGAAACAGCGGCGAGGAAAGCTGACGAGTGCGACGAAATCCAATGGTATCGTCCATTCGATGCCATTCTGGGACAGGACTGTAAAAGAAGTGGCAGATAATTATCCTGATATTGAGGTAGAATCAACGCATATTGACGCGTTATCCGCCTTTTTTGTGACGAAGCCGGAGGCATTTGATGTTGTGGTCGCAAGCAATTTGTTCGGGGATATCCTGAGTGATATTGGTGCTGCGATCATGGGCAGCATCGGTGTAGCCCCAGCAGCGAACATCAACTTGAACGGAAAATATCCATCTATGTTCGAACCTGTACATGGATCGGCTCCGGATATCGTCGGGAAAGGAATCGCGAATCCAATAGGGCAGATCTGGACCGGAAAAATGATGCTGGAGCATTTGGGTGAGAAAAAAGCGGCTGATCATCTTTTGAAGGCTGTGGAAGACGTTCTGGCAGATGGCGTCAAAACCCCGGATTTGAAAGGGAATGCGATAACTACTGATGTCATCAGCGAAATCAAAACGCGTATAACTGGATTGTAAAATGTGAGAGGATGGTCATGTCGCCATCCTCTTTTTAATGTAGAAAGTGTGTCGGAAAAAGAAAGCGGTCTATAGTCGTTCTCCAGACGAGATTTGTCAGGTTGAGCTTGTAAAATCCTGTGATTTGAAGCAGATAAATGAAGGTTCTTCCATGTTTAATGTGAAAAATGGCAAATCAGGTGTCAGGCACCGAAACGGATCCCTTGAGGGAGTAGGGTTATCAAAACATGCCAGGCACCACCTACACTTCAGTAGTTCCATCTGTAGTGTCCTGCGATTGGTGTTCTGAAGGAAGTGAGCTTTACTTCGGCTGCAAATGGTTGATTGTTATGGATGACATAAGGTGTGCCGTCTTTCGCACGTTTATCGGATATGATGGCGACGTGGTGGAAACCATCCAGGAATAAGACGATATCACCCGGCTGCCACTGCTTCAAGTTCTCAACATCTCCTGGAATCAGTTCGGTCGTCAACGATTCTGCAAAGCGTTCGAAGTAGACGAATTGATTCGGCACCCTTCGAAAATCGATATTCGGGTCTGGTGCGTTATTCACCCTTGGATATAGATCCGTATGTTCAGCAATATCCTCGTCCATCAGTTCTTTTAATGCGATACCCGCCCCGAATAACCCACGCCAAATCACATCTGTACACACGCCTTCATCTTCCGGCGGGTAACCGCCAGCATAATACGCACTTTTATATTTTGTACGCTGTTCAACTTCTTTCCGGGCAGCATTAACGATATCGATCGGATCTTCTACGCCATTGTTATTTGCATCGATGGCGGAATGATTTTGCGGTACAACAAGCGTTTTAGAAAAAGGATGATTAAAATGTACGCCGAGAGAATCCAGAATGATTCCGTCTCTGAAAAAGAGGGCGAAAGAAAGAATACCAATGATTATGATTCCTGAAATGAGACCGACTCTTTTTAATCCCTTCAAATCTTACACCCCCTTCTTTCCCATAAATATCCTTATCTAGATTATAAATCAAATTATGCTAAAAAGGAGAGTTTCCAAACTTTTTTACATTAGTTGGTTTTCAGTAGCAACTAATCTTTTTATATTGGGAAAAAAGTCCCTGGAGGACCCCGAATTTACCACTGAAATTACTTGGTATTTCCCAATAGCGGTTTCGCAGGATTTTACACATTTTGACTGAATTTGTTTATGAATACATTTTGAGGGAGGAATAGGATGAAATTCAAAAAACTTGCTACACTGTCACTTGCTGCGTCAATGGCCCTTTTTCCAATGGTAGGGGAGGCTGCAGTCAGTGATCAGCTGGAAGCTCCAGAAAAGTCGAATGTCGTCAATGTCTCTGATGAAGTAGGAAAGTATGTAAAAGGGGAGGTCATCGTCAAGTTTAAAGACCAGGCTGCGAAATCAGCTCAAAGCAGTGCGTTGAGCAAAATCGGAGCTAAAGAGGTTGCTGATGATGACGCAGTGAAATCTGACTTCAAAGTTTTAAAGGTTGGTAATGTTGAAGCGGCTGTCAAAGCACTCGAAAAGAATCCGAATGTGGAGTACGCTGAGCCGAACTACTCGTTCAAAGTGAACTGGACTCCGAATGATACGTATTATAGTGGGTATCAGTATGGACCACAGAACACAGATACACCAAGAGCCTGGGACATTGCCAGAGGAAGCAGTGGACAAGAAATCGCTGTTCTGGACACTGGAGTAGATTACTATCACCCTGATCTAGACGGTAAAACGATCCGCGGGTATGACTTTGTCGATAATGACTGGACGCCGACGGATCTGAATGGACACGGTACACACGTAGCAGGTACAGCAGCTGCTGAGACGAACAATGGTCAAGGTGTTGCAGGTATGGCTCCAAATACGAAGATCCTTGCTGTTAGAGTCTTAGATGCGAATGGTAGTGGTTCTCTTGCTGATATAGCTGACGGTATCCGTTACGCTGCTGATGCTGGGGCAGAAGTTATCAATCTATCATTAGGTTGTGACTGTAGTACGACGACTCTTCAAAATGCTGTCAATTACGCTTGGAACCAGGGATCTGTCCTTGTCGCCGCTGCAGGTAATGATGGTGTAAGCACAACATTCGAGCCAGCATCTTATTCGAATGTTATCGCGGTTGCAGCAGTTGATCGTTATGATAGCTTAGCTTCATTCTCCAACTATGGATCTTGGGTAGATGTAGCAGCACCTGGTGTTGATATTGCGTCTACATACCCGAACAACGGTTATGTTTACATGTCTGGTACGTCAATGGCATCTCCACATGTTGCTGGTCTTGCAGGTCTATTGGCAGGACAAGGCCGAAGCAATTCACAAATCCGTGCTGCAATCGAGAATACTGCTGACAACATCAGCGGTACAGGTTATTATTTCGCACATGGAAGAATCAACTCTTACGATGCTGTAAGATACTAGAATATAAGATTAATCTATCTTTTCAAGAAGGTCTTATCCATTACGGGTAAGGCCTTTTACTTGTTTCTTCTTTCCTCAGGCGATCCTCAAAGCTCCTTATTTATTGCTCGATGCAGGGACTTGCCTGGATCGTTTTCCTGCAGGAATATCATAAAATTCCCTTTAGGAATCTCTATCAATGTAAAAAATCCATTGATGTCTATGAAAATTTTCTATGAATCTAGTCTATTGACCGTTACGGAATCTTACAATCTCAATATACTAGTATTACTCCTAGTAAAAAGGAGGCTAAAATTAATGAGTCTTGAAAATCGTGAAAAAGAAATAAGAGCAGCAATCGATGCTGCTGTTGACGCAGCAATGGCAGCTTTGAAAGAAGGTGGGCCATCTGCTGCAGCAGTAGCGATTCGAGAAAAAGACTTAGCAGCTGCTTTGTCTGTTGCAATTGGAGATGACCCAACGGCAACAGCGATAGCGACTGCCATCAACAACGTTTTCGAAGAATATCGATTACCGATCCGAACACTTACACCACCTCCCCCTATTGTATTTCCATAGCCTGAGATTGACCTCGTGAAAGTTTTCGTTGAATCTGCGTTTCGTTTCCTCTAGTAATCGAGTTCTATTTTCAAGAAAAGAAAGGCTGGTTTTGCACCTCATCCGTTATGTAATTGAATCAATAGAATTTTTTTACTAGAGTCGGACAAGCGCTGTTTTTCCTATTAAAGGCAGTGATCATAGTGTCGGTCAAGGAAGTAATCGATGTATGAAGATTTGCGGCTGCAATTACAGTCGTAAACAGGTGTGCAAGGTGGATGGATACGCGGACTTCACCTTGTACACTCTAACACTTTCTATTTTTTAAGGAGGTGAAAATATGGGATTCTTTAAAAATAACAACAATAACAACGCTGTCATGGGTGCACAAAATGGTAACAATAATGAAGAAGAACAAAAGCGTTCAGTAGCATTCGCTAAAGCTAAGCGTGATAAAGCGATTGCTTTTGCAGCAACTGGAGTCGATATCGAGCGTCTGCTTGAAGCGATCGGTGGCGCAGAAGATGACGGCAATGGAAATTGCTGATCATAGCAATAAATAAGAGTACCGGCACTCACCCTGCTGGTACTTTTTATTATATTTAGAAGAATATCGGTGCCAAAGAACATCGGTGCCAGGCACCCCTTCAGAAGCCTTGGCGAAGAAGGGGTTCACATCGGTGCCAGGCACCATTTCAGAAGCGTTGGCGGAGAAGGGGTTCACATCGGTGCCAGGCACCATTTCAAAATCGTTGTGGGAGAAGGGGTTTGCAACTGTGCCAGGCACCATCCCGGCACCATCCCAGAAGCGTTGTGGGAGAAGGGGTTTGCATCGGTGCGAGGCACCACAGCGGCACCGCACCTGATTATTTGGGTCGTTTTTCGTGGTTTTCTTTGAAAATAATGTAAATGTTTTTGAGATTGTAGAGGAAAATTATTCAGTGTGTCGTATTAGTAGTATGGATGTCCTGATTTTCGATGGAGGTAAAAATGCTTGCTGAAAAGCTATTACTGCATGTTTTAATTTTCCTTGCTCCTGTCCTTATATATGGTGTTCTGTTCCAAAAACGTCGCATCGATCAATCTCCCTACTATTATGGACTGTTACATAGTGTTGCGGCGCTTCTTTGTTTAGTTTTCGCACATTACGACTATGGGCTTTATTGGGATTTTCGTTATGTTCCGCTCGTCTTGGCATGCTTATATGGCGGGCCGGTTTCAGGTGGAATCGTTTTGGGTTCTATCTTACTTACAAGAACATTTCTCGGTGGAGATGCCCTGTTGTTCGGTTACATAAGCATTTTGACTGCAGCGCTCCTTCCATTCCTTTTCACAAAAAAATTCATGAATTATAAACCGAAGAAACGGGTCAGGATGGCGATCCTCATCGGTACGTGGCCAGCTTTCGTCATGCTTGGCATCCTATTGACATTCATGAGTGTCCAAGGGTTTTCTAGCAACAAAGAAATTCTTATAAACATTTTCCTGTTCGGAACCATCCAGATCATTGGAATCGGTTTTGCTGCTATGTTGAACGAAATGGTCATCGAACGCCATATCATGAAACAGGAAATCCAACGTTCAGAAAAATTGAATACGCTCGGGGAACTTGCGGCATCGATCGCTCACGAGGTCCGAAATCCGCTCACAGTTGTCAAAGGCTTTCTCCAAATGATGAAAGCCGAAAAGAAAGGCGACGGCTATGAGTATATACCACTTGTTCTGAGTGAGTTGGGGCGAGCCGAGGCGATCATCAATGATTACTTGAATTTTGCAAAACCTGAATTCAAGAAAATCGAAACGTTCCGCTTATCTGATGTCATATATGAAGTGATGTTTTTGATGGAGGGTCTTGCGGTGGAACATGGTGTCGAGCTCATAAATGAATTCGACTCCAATTGCCTTATAAAAACAGATCGTAACCAGCTTAAGCAGGCACTTGTGAACTTTGTCAAAAATGCGATCGAAGCGACAGGCGAAGGGGATACGGTTACCATCGGAGTCAAACCCTCTGGAAACTTTGTAATTGTAAAAGTGACTGACACTGGAAAAGGAATGGATAAAGAGCAGCTGGATCGGATCGGAACCTTATTTTATACGACAAAAGATAAAGGAACGGGTCTCGGAACGACTGTTTCACTTAGAATCATCCAATCGATGAACGGAAAGGTCAGCTACAAAAGCGAACTGGATGTCGGTACAGAAGTTACGGTCTGTCTTCCTATCGAGAGTCCAAAGCTGAAAGTTCAATAGATAAGGTTTCTGATTGTAAAAAACAGGGTATCTAATGTATGTAGAAAGTCCCGGTTATCTGCTGCATGATTTGGTGAAAAAGCGAGAATTGAGAGTACTATGTAAGCACTTTTCATAAATTTGTCCTCAACGCTTTTCAAATCTGTACGAAGCCATTACAATATAGAAAGGATGGAGGATATGAAGCTTCCGTCTTCAGATGAATATACACATACATTGGATATCAATGAAAAACAAAGTGAGATTTCTAGTTACGTAGGGAAAGTGCTTCGCGATAATTTTGGTAAAGGACCAGGATCGGTTTACGTATCGATTGCAGATCCATTTGTGGTGATTTATGTAAAGGACTTTTTGTCTCCCATGGAACGTGTCCTATACAGCGGGAATCAGCAAAAGACGGTCGAAAAGACGCGCAGTTTCTTGATGGATACGATCAGTGCGGAGATCAGAGCTTACATCAAACTGATTACGAAGCTTGAAATCGAGAGTTTGTATTATGACTGGTCGCTGGAAAACCAATCAGGCGTCTTTCTGGGCGTAGGCTCAGATCCGATCGATGGAGATGCTGCTTATTCCGGAAAAAGTGAAGTGCATGATGCAGTCGTTCGGATGAGCAAAAAGGTTGAAAAAGAACCAGCAGCAATCCGATCTACTCGTATCAATTCACGGACGCTTATCGTCGTACGTGACGGAATCCTAGTTGAAATCGAGAAACAGTTGATCCGCGATGGTCAGGAAGAAGCCCTTCGAAACGCAAAAGGGAAACTTGAAAAGGGTATGCTGAATTTGGATCAAATCAATTCGCACATAGAAGGCGAAATATCTGAAGTATTCATAGATTGGGATTTTGATATCGATCGCAGTTTTCTTGTGATGATACTCACCCCTGATTCATAGAGTAGGTGGAAATGAGCTAGACATTAGAGCTAGACATAAGCCGAAGAGGAGATGTTCCTTTTCGGCTTTTTTGCATTTAAAGAAAGTACAAAATACTTTCTTCAATATAAGCGCAACTAAAGCTCAGCCTGCGCCAAAGGCTTGGCTTTGCCAAGTTTTCTTTACGTCTAAAAAAGGCTTTCGGAAGGGAGTGATTGGGTTTGAGCACGATGAATAAACTTCATGAGGAGAATTCAACAGGATAGATTTTTATCTATCCGGAAGGGGGATGAAATGGCGAAATTCTTAATCGATCACAAACATAAAAAAATTCATCGCAGTGCATACGTTGGCGATAAATGCGACCTCCCTCAGATCCCGCTAAATGAAAGATCAGGTGAAAAGAAAGCTGAAAAGGTTGCACTGTTGAAAGATAAAGGATACAAACAATGTCCGCATTGTTATGACGGACCGACAGTCATATGGCAACTATAAGGCGGATGGAAGACTAAGTGTAGAAAGGGATTATACACTTAGTCTTTTTAAGTTTTGAAGTGCATTTTTTAAATCGCGGCGGTCTACATCGAATAAGACTTGCACGAGACACATTTTGCTGACTTTTTCACAAATAACGGTTGTAATGCGCAATAAATTATCCCCCCCCTTTTGCGAACGTGTGTTTTCAAGTAAACTAAGGGTAGCACTGTGAACGAAAAAAGAGTCAGATCAGGTGATTACATGTCTAAAGAGGTCCGTCTTTCCGTCAGGCCGTTGGTTGAATATGTGTATCGGAGCGGTAGTATCGATAATCGTTTCCGTTCTTCAAGTTCGATGACCGACGGTACGATTGCACATCAGAAAATTCAAAAGACCTATGCAGAGTCCGATCAAAAAGAGGTTTATCTGAAAACGCAGATCGATTTCAAAGGGCTCTCTTTTGTCGTGGATGGAAGGTGTGATGGACTTCTTAAAAACGGGGATGAGATCACAATCGATGAAATCAAGTCGACGCGCGGTGATCTGTCCGAGATCACTGAAGAGACGAACCCTGTCCACTGGGCACAGGCGAAATTTTACGCCTATATGTACGCCCGTGACCATGAACTTGAAAATATAAAGGTCCAGCTGACATATGTCCATGTCGAGACCGAAGTAAAGAAACAGTTCAGCGAAGATTATACCTACAGCGAACTTGAACGCTACATAATGAGTGTCGTGGAAAAATTCGAGCCCTTTGCGAAGTTGCTTTTGGAGCATGAAGAAAAAAGAAACAACAGCATAAAAAAGCTCGATTTCCCATTTGAGGAATATAGAGCAGGTCAACGGAAGTTTGCTGGAGCAATCTATAAGTCGATTGCAGATAAAAAAGACCTTTTCGCCAATGCACCGACTGGTACGGGGAAAACAGTCTCGACGATCTTTCCGACCGTAAAAGCGATCGGGGAAGGCCACCTCGAGCGGTTCTTCTATCTGACTGCAAAAACGATAACCCGGACCGCAGCGGAGGAAACCCTTGCCCTCATGAAAGACAAAGGTCTGCATATGAGCTCTGTGACGATTACGGCAAAGGATAAGGTTTGCTTTAAGGAACAGACGGTCTGCCAGAAGGATTATTGTGAGTTTGCCGACGGATATTACGACCGCGTCAACGATGGAATCATGGACATTTTAGCGAACGAGACGTTGATGGATCGTGCCACTATTGAAAAATATGCACGAAAACACAAGCTCTGCCCATTCGAGTTTTCGCTCGATGTTGCTTATAATTCTGACATGATCATCGGAGATTACAATTACATTTTCGACCCGCGGATTTCGTTGAAACGGTTTGTCGAGGAGCAAAGAAAAAGGACGGTCCTGCTGGTGGATGAAGCACACAATCTTGTGGATCGGGCTCGGGGAATGTTCTCAGCTGAGCTTTTCAAATCACCGTTTCTGCAATTGAAGCGCACTTTCAAGACGGAAAACAAAGATGTATTCGAGACGGCGAAAGCGATTAATGATCACTTATTGCTATTGAAAAAGCAATGCGGAGACATACGGCAGGTGGAGCTGGAGGAACTTCCAGAGGAATTGATCAAATTGTTGGAGGCTTTCGTGACGGAGGCGGAAAAAGAGCTGCTTGAACAGAAGGAAAGCGAAGCACAGGAACAGCTTCTGGAAGCTTATTTCAACGCGAAAAACTTCGTAAGGATATCAGAATTGTACGACGAACGTTACGTCACGTACCTCGAATATGGAAAAAGTGAAGTGTACATTAAGATGCTCTGTCTTGATCCATCCCACTTGCTTCAGCAGTTCGGGAAAGGATATCGCTCGAAGGTTTATTTTTCAGCGACGTTATCTCCGCTCCCATACTTCAAAGATATGCTCGGGGCAGAGGAGGGAGATTACTCGATCTCGATACCGTCTCCTTTCGCAAAAGAAAATGCCGATGTGTTCATCCAGCCGTTATCGACGCGGTACCGTGACCGAGACCGCTCTGTTGCACCGATTTTGGCGATGATGAAAAATCTTGTTGAAACGCGGCCTGGGAACTATCTCTTCTTTTTCCCATCATATGCCTACATGCAGATGGTTTATGAACAGTACGAGGAAGAGGACTGGGGCTATGATGCGATTGTGCAGAACAGCGGGATGGCGGAAGAGGAGCGTGAGGAGTTCCTGGCACAATTTGAAGCAGGAAAGGCAACGACGCTGATTGGATTTGCGGTGATGGGCGGTATTTTTTCAGAAGGTGTCGATTTAAAAGGAGATCGCCTGAACGGCGTCGTCGTTGTCGGAGTAGGGCTTCCACAGTTGAATTTTGAACGCAACATCATAAAGGAGTATTTCAACAAAAACGAGAAGGATGGCTATGACTATGCGTATGTGTATCCTGGCATCAATAAGGTCCTTCAAGCTGGAGGCAGATTGATCCGGACAGAAGAGGACTATGGAACAATCGTACTCATTGACGATCGCTTCCTAACACTAAAATATCAAAAGCTCCTTCCTCCGGAATGGTTGGATTATAAAGTGATCCGCTGAAGAATGGAGGAATTCTGCACAATCATGTAAAAGTAGTTAAGTAGGAATGAGCGGAGGGGGAAGAGGATAGGATGCTGAATATCTTTTGGGTTTTGATTTTGGCAGGTGCAGTGTATGCTGCCTATCATGTGATCATATACATCAAGGATATCAGAGACCTGCTAGAGGACCAAAGGGACCAGAATGAGCAGATCATCGAGCTCTTAGAACAGCAGAATCCCGATCGTGAAAAATGGTAGCTTGACAGGCTGATTTTCATTTATGGGTAATGGGGTGGAACCAAATGATAGATTTAAGCAATAAACCGATAATCACTGGAGAAAAAACGATTCTGAGACCTTTTAAAATGGACGAAGATTTTCCGAATTTAGAAGAATGTTTAAACGATCCTGTGGTTCTTAAATATACAGGAAGTTCTCCTGGGTACGATAAAGAAGAGGTCTATAACTGGTATCATACGAGGAACGCACAAAAAGACCGAATGGACCTTGCTATTATTGATAAGATCTCAAATACGTTGGTTGGAGAAGTAGTGGTCAATTTATACGATGAAAAAAACCAAAGTATGAACTTTAGAATACTGATTGGACCACTGGGTAGAAATCGAGGGTTAGGAACAGAAGCAACGCAACTAGTGGTTGATTATGTTTTTGAAAATACGAACCTGAACCAGCTGACTTTGAGTGTATTTGAATTCAATTCAAGAGCAAAAAAGTTATATGAAAAAGTAGGCTTCATAGTGGACAGTATCGATAAAGATGAATTGGAATTCGAAGGAGAATTAATAGATTCTATTAATATGAAGTTGACTAGAGAAGATTGGATCAATAATAAGAAATGAATTTTTAAGACCTCGTAACCCTTAAAGGAGCTGATTGAACCACCGCGGTAAGTGAATGAATTCCGACGAAAATAGTAGTTTCATCCTGGTTTCAGAATTCATTTAATGGGCATTTAGGTTCGTTAACATCCTTATGTTGGAAGGTTATAATACAAAGGGAATATAGAGGGGGCTGTGAATTCGTATCTTCATGTGGGCACTTGGATGCGAAGGAGCTAGTAGTGCAACCGACCGCTTTCTAATTTTCAACTCTTAGGAAGGGGTATTTTTTATGTTTAAAAAATGGATGGAACAGAGCAAGAGGAAGGTTGTTGTAATGGTTATGGCAGGGACTGTAATTTTCGGTACTTTCGGCGGAACGGCTTATGCCGCCTATGGGGACAACTGGAATACTTACATCAAGAACGGAATCAGTCAGTTGTACACATTGGTGTTCCCTGAAATCAAAAAAGCGACAGAAGACAAGCAGAATGAAATCATTTCTAAAATCAAGAGTGACATCCGTTCGAATGTCCAAAGCGCGAAAGGCGAGATCGAAAAGCATAAAGAGAAACTGATCAAAGAGAACAAAAACGAGCTGGACAAGTATTATGAAGACGTGAAAAAAGAGGCAGAAGCTACAAAGAATGAGGCTGTGAAATCTGGAAAGTCGAATCTAGACGAAAAGGCAAAAGATTCTTTGACGAAAGCTAAAGGTGAAATCGATAGAGCCATTGAGGCGGAATTGAAGAAAATCGGTTCAAAATAAATGGAACCAATAAGGAAGCTTACCGAGGTGACTTTTCGGTAAGCTTGTTTCTTTTCTAGTGGGTATATTTTTGTGATGTATAATATCCTGTCTAAATTTGTTCATTTTTTTTATTAATTTGTTCACTTCGACATATATTCTGATCACATTTCGAATTAATCTGTTCACTTCAATTACTTCAACTAGATCACTGACTTATATCCTTGTCGCTTTTATCTGAAAACAGCTGGATTGAAGGCTTCCCTTCTTTTTTACGATAAATCCGATTGATATAGTCATCTGTCATCGCGCGGATCTCTTTATGCAAGAAGACGAGCGGGATGATGTTACAGAGCAGGACGAATGCGAGAAGTAGATCTAAGAACTGCCAGACAAACTGCAAGCCGCCGATCGCACCTACATATATTGCTGCGATATAAATGATTCTCATAAATTTCGATGCTTTCAATCCAAATAAGTATTCCGCCTGTTTTTCACCAAAGAAGATCAGGACACCGACCGTCGTGATGACGAAGAAGAATAGGAAGATAGCAATAAAGCTTCCGCCGAACGTTTCTCCCATCACCGTTCCAAAGGCAGTTCCAATCATGTTCGATGCGTTATCCGCACTTACTTCCGTCCAGGTTCCAGTGACGAGTACGGCGAGGCCAGAAACCGTACAAATGACGATCGTATCGACGAATACACTGAAGATGCCCCATAATGCTTGGCGGGACGGGTGGTCTGTCTGGGCTGCCGCATGTGTGATCGGAGCAGTTCCGAGACCGGCTTCATTCGAGTACAGCCCACGTGCGATTCCCCAGCGGAGGGCTTGTGCAATACCAGCTCCCGCAAATCCTCCTGCAGCAGAAATCGGTGTGAAGGCATGTGTGAATATCATTCCCAATACACTCGGAAGTTCGCCGATATGTGCGAAAATGACGATAAAAGCTCCGATCAAGTAGGTGATGACCATGAACGGAACCATTTTATCGGTCACTTTCCCGATACGTTTGATGCCTCCGAATACAACGATGGCGACCAATCCGCACATGATGAGGCCGGTGATTTGTGTCGACCATCCAAAAGCACCTTCAACTTGTGTAGTAATGGAATTGGATTGGACCATCAAACTTGGGATCGCCTCGATCATGAGGAAGAAAGCGAAGGCAGCCGCAACTTTATCCCATCCAAGTGCTTTCTTAATATAATACTGAGGACCGCCAACCCATGTCCCTTGATTGTTCTTTTCACGATATTTTACTCCGAGCATGATTTCAGAGTATTTGGTCGCCATTCCGATCAGCGCGACCATCCACATCCAGAACAACGCTCCAGGTCCACCAAGGGCGATGGCGACAGGAACACCAACGATGTTCGTTGCCCCAGCTGTGGATGCGAGGGCTGATGTGAAGGCCTGGAAAGGGGTGATCGTACCAGTGTGCTTATCTTTTTTAAAGATTTGACCAATCGTTTGGCTTAACGCATGTCCGAAAAAACGGAATTGGAAAAAGCGTAGCCTGACCGTTAAAAAGATACCTGCTGCAATTAATAGTATCGCAAGAACATAAGTCCATAAGAAGTTGGATACATTCGCTATCCACGTTTCAAACCAAGAAATAATTTCCACGACAGTGCTCCCTTCATACTTTTCTTCTATAATATCTTTGTGTTCAATACCCATTATTTCCCGAATTGAAAAGTGGAATTTGCGAAAGAATGTAGTTGTACCATTTTAAAAGTTGCTCGAATCAAATAGAAAGCTCCCATAAAATAGTAAAAAGGAACGAAGTATAGATTAGGAATCGATGTATAGGAGATTGTATAGTATGATGTAGAGAATCCCACATCATCTTTTTAAGAAGATTTCATCACTTGTAAAAAATATTTCAAAATAGATGCAACCAATGAGAGGCAAATACGTCTATATTTAGTAGAGGAAACAAAATTGGAAATTCAGGGTTAACAGCTGACAAATAGGGAATACATACACTATAAGCTTTAATCGAACGGACAAATCTTTTAAAATGATAGGAGTGTTTGAGGATCATGACGAGTACTGACATTCATATTCAGAATTTGAGGAAAAAGGGAATTGATGTTCAAAAGGTCATTTCGAAGACTCTTAAACTGGCAAAAAATTATTCAGGTCACAAGCAAAAAGAAAGTCCCCAACAATAACCGCCCTGAGTACATAAAGGAACCTTCTCATCGCTGAGAAGGTTTTTTTACATTAGCTGTATTCGCAAACGTTGTTGCTCTTGCAGCGAGCTTCCTCGTCGCATGCCTTGCGAGGAGATTATTCAGGTAGTAGGCACGTTGATCCCGGAAGAGTCTCACACCTTACTCTTCAATCAACTTGCACAAGGTGATTGCTAAAAAATGACTCAAAATCAACAATCTTTTAGAAAAGAAAAAGTATAGACATCCTTTTTCCGTATAAGGGCAACTAATGGATCAGCTTACGCCTAGGGCTTCGCTTTACCAAGTTTTCTTTATATCATCATCGCATCTTAAGTTCGTACGGTTTTACAAGTGCGTAGAGGGTTTCGATATGTGGCAGTTTCAAGTTCTCTTCATCCGCTAACCTGAGTGCGCCTCCGAGCAGGTGGTCCGCTTCGATCTGCAGGCCTTTACGTCTATCTTGATGCATGGATGAAGTCGCCTCTGAAGGGAAGCTGTTCAACTGGTCCAACGCTTTTTGAACGTGGTCGTCGGTGATGTCGATCCCTTTCGAAATGGCGAGCAGTTTCATTTCATGTAAAACCTCTTCCGCCAGCTTCACCGTCCTTGATGATTCGCGGATCGCCCCGAGTGTCAAATCGCCGGCAGTCGTTACACCGGAAAATGCGGTGATCATCATATATTTGTTCCAAAGTCCGAGAAGGATGTTGCTGCTCAGCACCCCAGCCATGTTTGCCCTGTCGAAAATCTTCTCCAGTTCATTGCACAGCCTATCCTGTGACGGATGGAGTGGACCGAAGACGAGATCATGCTGCGTGCTTGTATGGACAACATGTCCATTCTCATCCAGGGTAGAGATGATAAAACACAATCCTCCCATCACAGCCTCTTCGCCTAATTCCCGCTGAAGCTGCCCGATATGTTCAATTCCATTCAAGAGTGGTAGGACAGTCGCTCCTTTTTCCACCAATCCTTTCAAATCGGTGATCAATTCATCATTCAAATGGTACCCTTTCACTGCCAGCAAAACGACGTCGACGTGATGGATATCGTCCAATCCTTCAGCAATGTTCAAGTCTTCAAATTCATAGTCACCATGCGGACTTTGCAGTTTCAACCCATTTTGACGGAGCTGTTCAGCTCTTTTCGGACGGACGAGAAATTGTACGGATTGACCTGATTCCTGACATCTTCCGCCGAAATAAGCTCCAATTGCTCCAGCACCAACTACGACAATGTTCATATCCAATCACCATCCTTTTATCCTTTGGCGTTGTTATCCTTTATAGTTGATTTTTACGAAATTCGCGTCAATCATACTTAGTCAGAAATCAACGGTATAACAACACCTTCCTTTAATGAAATTGTACCCGATATGCGGGGGAAGAGAAACTTATATGACTTTCTACTCTAAGTTGATGTTATCATCTAAATCAAATTATTCATGGAAACTGAATGTGTTGCATTATGCATCATTGAATGATTATACTAAATAGAGAATTAACTAATGAACAGGGGAATTTGAATGGTTATAAAGACAATGTTTATTGCACCATACCCTTCCATGGTTCCACTTGTAGAAGAGTGTAAAACGGATCATCCAGAATTAGATATCCAGATAGAAGTTGGTAACCTGGAAGAAGGGGCTGAAATAGCAAGGTGGGCCGAGAAGAATGGATACGATGTCATCATCAGCCGAGGTGGCACGGCACAATTGATAAAGTCATTCGTGTCGATTAGTGTGATTGACGTTCATTTATCTGGTTATGACATGCTGCGAACACTTACATTAGCCAATGATTTTCAAGGGAAAAAAGCATTAGTTGGTTTTCCTAACATTACGATAGGTGCTCAATCTATTGTAGACCTATTGGAATTACCTATTCATGTATACTCGATACAATCAGCTGTTGACGTTGATCCACTTGTGGACAAACTGAAGGAAGATGGTTTTGAGGTTGTTTTAGGCGATGTTGTCACGGTGGATGCAGCTCAAAAAAATGGTCTTGAAGGTATCTTGATACAATCAGGCAGAGAAGCGATTTATGAGGCTTTCAGTAACGCCTGCTCAGAATATGAATTTCATCACCGTAATCAGATGCTTATCAAGTTATTGTCCAAAATATTGAAATCGAAAAAACAAGATATACTTATTTTGGATTCAAAAGGTGAGCAGATATATGAAAATTGGAGTAGTGTTCAAAGGGTACCACTATCCCACAAAGAACTAAAAAAATTCAGGGATGATGTTAAGCAAAATGGACATGCAGCCCACACGGTAAGCTTTAAAAATAAGCAGGTTGAAGTAAATGGTGAACTTTGTAATTTCGCTTCTCAGTCATTTATAATCATTTATTTTACCGTAAAGGAATTCTCTGAACATCATAAATGGTTACAAGTAAAGAATCGTATACCAAAGCCAGTCATTATTGCAGAAAGTCCAATGATGGAGAAAATAACCAGCCAGATACGACAGTCCATATCTAAACAACGGATTTACCTGCTATATGGAGAAAAAGGGACAGGGAAAGCACTTATGGCAGAGTTCATCCACTATGAACAAAATAACAGGGGAAACTTATTAACGATAGATATGCAGAACTGTGAATGGGATCAGTTGAAAGAGGTATTCAACATAAAGTGTTCAACTGTTAATCTGACCAACATTGAACATTTGGATTCCGATCGAATAGATGAATTAAGAGAGTTTGTACATCACTTATTGGAATATTCCATTACGGTGATTCTTACAAGTAATGTACAGGTCCCGGATTTGATCGACAACTCTTTAGATGACGATACAGTAGAATTAGCGCTTCCTCCGCTAAAACAACGTAAAGAAGATATAAAAGGTTTAGCAGCCTATTTTGTTGCGCAATTTCATCAAAATTTAGGGACTCATCCTGTCAAAATAAGAGAAAAGGCAATTGAAGAATTGATTAATGCGGATTGGAATGAAAATGTTTCCGAATTGAAACGTTTTATAAAATCCCTTGTACTAGGGGAGAAAGGTTATGTCATCGAACCTGATCATGTCCAAAGTGCACTGAAGATCCGTAGGAAAACAACTCCAAAGGATAATCTCCTCTTACGTGGTACATTAGAAGAAATCGAACAACGGGTGATAGAGAAGGTACTCGAAGAAGAAGGATTCAACCAATCGAAAGCAGCGAAACGATTAGGAATTAATCGTTCGACTCTTTGGCGCAAATTAAGAAAATAATGATTTGCGTCTTTTTTATTGGCTGTTTTCGCAAACTTTGTTGCGCCTTGCACTTAAAGAAAGTATAAGGGCAACTAAGCTCGACCTACAAAAGGCTTGGTCTCGCCAAGTTTTCTTTAAAAGTCGTTGTTTCCGCCCCAGGATGCTCGCTTTCCGCGGGGGGTACGGTGAACCCACTCGTCGCCTTGCGACCTCAGGAGTCTCCTTATCAAAGAAGCATTTGTGCTCATGCGTCAGCAAGAAAGTCCTGTCGAAGAGAGTTTCCTCGCCGCATGCGTTGCGAGGAGATTATTCAGGTGGTAGGCACGCTGATCCCGCAGGAAAGGAAAGGTTCTGCCGCACGAAGAAAATGCGATTTTCATTTTCGAGGAGTAATCGCCCCTTGCTCTCCAATCAACTTGCGCAAGGTGTTTTTTAAAATGACTCAAACGCAACAATCTTTTAGAAAAGAGCCTTATTATTTACTAAACTGTTGCAAAATAAAACAGTTTAGTCAATTTTACTCACAATTAATAAATTTGGTGTTGCGTAATAAATCACATTCTTTTAGGATGAAGGTGAAAACGTTTTCTTGTCATTACTATTCATACGATGGGGGAATTTGAAATGAAGATTAAAGCAACGCTTGAACGTATTCCTGGTGGGATGATGGTAGTTCCGTTGTTGCTTGCTGCAACACTAAATACATTAGCACCTGATCTCCTCAGGATCGGTAACTTCACACAAGATTTATTCGTAGACGGTGCAGGTACTTTGATTGCCTTATTCCTGCTTTGTACAGGGGCACAAATAAACGTTAAGACATTCGGGGTTTCTCTTGCAAAGGGAGGGGCTCTACTGGGAACGAAATGGGCTGTCGGTGCAGTCTTCGGCTTGATCGCTTATATGTTTGCAGGTGATAATGGTCTATGGCTGGGGTTAGCTCCAATTGCAGTAATCGCAGCGATGACAAATAGTAATGGTGGCTTATATGTAGCACTTGTCGGGCAATATGGAAAAGAAGAAGACCGTGCAGCCTATTCATTACTTGCATTGAATGACGGACCCTTTTTGACGATGGTGGCATTGTCGATCTTCGGAGCAATGGGGTTCGTAGATGGAATGTTTTCATTCCAATCCTTTTTAGCAGTATTACTCCCTATCCTTGTGGGTATGGTCTTAGGTAATCTGGATGAAGATATGCGTTCCTTCTTGGATAAAGGTAGTGCAATGTTGATTCCATTCTTTGCCTTTGCGTTAGGTATGGGTATTGATTTTGCAGCAATCATTGAAGGTGGTTTAACTGGAATATTCCTTGGTCTCCTGACTGTATTTGTTACAGGTACTGCAGGTTATTTCATCTTTAAAGCATTGAAATGGAATCCGATTGTTGGGGCTTCAGAAGGTTCGACAGCAGGAAACGCCGTGGCAACTCCAGCAGCTATTGCAGCGGCAAGTTCAACCTTCGCGCCAGTTGCAGAACTTGCTACAGTTCAGGTTGCAGCATCGACTGTTACAACCGCAATATTGTTACCATTATATATTGGATTTCTTGTTAAACGTATGGAGAAAAAAGGCTATCGATTTGAAAATGGAGAAATAAAGTCAGCAAGTTAAGGGTGGTCATCTATGAGAGAGAGAATAGGAATAATTGCAGATGATTTCACTGGAGCCAACGACACGGGAGTCCAGCTCGCCAAAAAAGGGTTCCTTACATCTGTAATGGTTAATATAGATAAAATGGAAATCAAACATGAAAATGATGTATCAATTATTGATACAAACAGTCGTTCCTTTACAAATAAAGATGCATATGAAGCAGTCCATCATGCTGCTTCTTTCTATTTGGAGAATCAAGTTGATTGTGTCTATAAAAAAGTTGATTCAACCTTGAGAGGGAATATTGGATCAGAAATAAGTGCAGTGGACCATGTGTTGAAGCCTGATTTGGTCGTCATTGCACCTGCCTATCCCCAAATGGGCAGGATCACAAAAGATGGAAAGCATTACGTAGATGGTGAACTCGTCTCGGATACGGAATTCGGAAAAGACCCGAAAACTCCAGTGACGCAGAGTGACATTCAAGAACTTATTCAACCATATTGTAACGCTGAAATTTCGAAGGTAACACAAACACAATTGAACGACGATGAATTTGCAACGTATATCCAAAATGAAGTTGCTCGAAACATTCGCTGGTTTGTATGTGATGCGGAAAGTGAAGAAGATTTAAAAAAGATATCCAGTAAATTCGGCGATCTACCGTTAAATGTGTTATGGGTAGGGTCAGCAGGCTTGATTGAACACTTGCCCGAAGGTCTGTCATTGAACTCCAATAACGAGTCTAATAATTTGAAAGACTGGACAAGTAATCAAGTTCTGACCGTGTCTGGAAGTTTGTCTGAAAGAACAAAACAACAACTACTTGAACTAGATGAAATTGATGATATTCAAATGATAGAAATAGATCCACTGATGATCCTTGAAGAAACCTTCGATCCCAATTCACTATTGGATAGGAAAGAGGAGAAGAAGGACCTGGTGATCTATGTTGATAATAATGAATTTAACCGTAAGGCTGCATTAGAGTATGCTGAACGGAATGCTCTGTCTAAAGAAGAGATTGGGAGTAAGATTTCAAAAGGGCTAGGACAAATTGCAAAGCATATACTGCGTTTTACTTCCATTGATGGATTGATATTGACTGGAGGCGACACGGCTAAAGACGTATGTTCAGCAATGAATGTTATGGAAATGGAACTTTTGGATGAAATCGAAGCAGGAGTTCCACTAGGCCGAATCAATTTCAACGATCAAAAGTTGTGGACGGTCACAAAAGCCGGCGGGTTTGGAAATAAAGATACGTTAAAGAATGCTTTGTATTACATGAAAGGAATGAAACACACTTATGACTCAAAGTAAACCAGTTATTGGGATCACGATGGGTGATGCTGCGGGAGTCGGGCCTGAGATTATTTTGAAAAGCCTGCAGGATACACAAGTTTATGATTTATGTAACCCATTGGTTATTGGAGATGCAAAAGTTCTGGAAAAAGCAAAAGACGTACTAGGAACCCAGCAAATAATTAAAAGCGTCCAATCAGTCAATGATTGCACGTATGAGTTTGGCGTTGTCTCGTGTATGGATCTTGACCTTATACCAGATACCTTACCATTCGGACATGTCTCCGCCGAAGCCGGACATGCAGCGTTTGAATATCTATCAAAAGCGATCGAGCTTGCAAACGAAGGCGAAATCGACGGCATATGCACAGCACCTTTAAATAAAGAGGCACTTCATTTAGGTGGACATAAGTATCCTGGACATACCGAAATCTTAGCGGAATTAACGGGAACAAAAGATTATGCAATGATGCTATCTGCACCGACGTTAAAGGTGATTCATGTGACGACTCACAGTGGACTGATTGATGCGGTGAAACAAATCAATCCAGAACGCGTTTACCAGGTTATCAAAATGGCTCATGATACGTTGAAAAAAGCTGGAATTACAAAACCGAAAATTGCGGTGTGTGGGATCAACCCTCACGCAGGAGAAAATGGATTATTCGGATATGGAGAAGAGGAAGCACAAGTTGTCCCAGGTGTAGAAAAAGCTCATTCAGAGGGTATCGATGCTCAAGGACCACTACCTGCAGACACTTTGTTTTTCAGAGCAGTCCGTGGAGATTTTGATATTGTGGTCGCTATGTATCATGATCAAGGTCATGGACCGATCAAGGTGCTAGGGTTAGATGCAGGTGTCAATATAACCGTTGGACTTCCGATCATTCGGACTAGTGTAGATCATGGTACTGCATTCGATATCGCTGGCAAAGGGATTGCTGATGAAAAAAGTCTGACAGAAGCTTTGCGCCAAGCTGTTGAACTAGCCCCCACAAAATCAGTTTAATATAAAGGGACTGGCCAAAAAGGTGTCAGAGTCTCTCCGAACATAACGATATTTTGAGAAAAATCGTGGTTTTGGTGTTGGAGGGGTCTGATACTTTTCTCTTAAGGCAGTCCCTTTTTGTGAATTTAAAGAAAGTTTAAATACTTTCTTCAATATAAGGGGATAAGGCTCAGCGTACGTTAAGGCTTAGCTTTGCCAAGTTTTCTTTATGAAAATATGATACTATAGGACTTCCGCTTTAAGATGAAGGGCTTTGAACCCTCGGAACACGATGTTGTCCCGCCACTGTGGTTCCTCAGATAGAAGTGGCTCTTTGAATCTTGTCACGAGTTTTTCCAGGGCGATCTGCGCTTCCAACCGTGCAAGAGGTGCCCCGAGACAGAAGTGGGGTCCTGAAGCGAATGACAGATGCTTGATATTTTTCCGCGTAATATCGAATTCGTTCGGGTTGTCATACAGACGTGGATCGCGATTGGCGGCTCCTAGTACAAGCATCACCTCTTCCGCTTTTTTGAAATGCTTTCCGTAAAACTCGAGATCCTCCGCTACAACTCGTGAGGTCATGAGGACGGGCGGTTCATAGCGTAAAATCTCTTCGATTGCATTCGGGATGAACGAAAGGTCGTTTTGCAGTGATTTTAACTGTTCAGGATGCTTCAGCAGAGTGTAGTACCCATTTGTAATCAGATTCACGGTTGTTTCGTGCCCCGCAATCATCAGGAGGAGGCAGGTGGCCACCATTTCATCTTCATTCAACACATCACCGGACTCTTCAACGGCGATAAGACCGCTGATCAAATCATCTTTTGGTTCTGTGCGCCTTTTTTGGATGAGGAAGCGGAAGTATTCTCCAGAGTCCTTTATATCATCAGAGACATCCTCTAATTCTTTCATATCGGTGTTAAAATCGATGAACGTGACAAAGGCATCAGCCCATTTCCTGAAATAGCCGCGATCCTCCTTTGGGACACCGATCAGTTCAGCAATGACAACAACGGGGAGGTAGTATGAAAAATCCCGGATCAGCTCATGCTCGTTTTCTCCTTTTCTGGTGTTGAGCAGTTCATCTGCAAGCTCTTCGATCAGCGGACGCAACTTGTCGACCATCCGCGGTGTGAACGCTTTGGTGACGAGTTGGCGTAAACGCGTATGATCCGGCGCATCGCGAAACAGCATCATGTTGTTCATCAGGTAAATGACAGGCTGAACGCGCTCCGGGATCTCGACCCTTTGCTCAGGAGGAACAACACGGCGGTATTCTTTTATAAAACGGGAATCCTTGAAGAGGGCTTCTGTTTCTTCAAAACCAGTGACGACAATTTTCGGAATCCCGAAAAATTGACCGTAATGGATCGGCCCATATTTGCGGTATTGTTCGAAATAAAGATAAGGATCGCTTTGGAATTGTTCGCGCATTGCGACGGTTTCGTTCATAATCAGAACCTCCAACTTTCGAATTTCTATACAATCCCTTTCGACATATGGAAAATAAACCCTTGTTTCATTTTGATCTGATGGTATTTGGGACGTCTGAAAAATATCTCTCTACGGCCAAAATCTGTATTATTACGGCCGGAATGGATTATTTATCGGTCAATCGACAGAAAACGATCTGCTCCACTAGACGAAAACAACCTTTATTCGCTACTTTCAGCCCTGGTAGAAAAATGTTCACTATTCAACGGATTCCACATGGTGTAGGCTAGTAGTGAAGCGTCTGAATGGGAGCTTCATAATTGACTAAACTAATCAAAGATTAAAGTCGTTTTTATAAAAAGGAGAATGATGATGGAATCATTACATATAACGAAGCCTTTTCTACAACAAGCCTGGGAAAAATCCAGTTTTGAACGACCGACAGCAATCCAGACCGAAGCGATCCCGGTGATATTACAAGGGGATGATGTGATTGCGGAATCTCCGACTGGAACGGGAAAAACGCTTGCTTATCTGCTGCCGATTTTGGAGAAGATCGACCCGGATAAAAAAGACCCGCAAGCCTTGATCATGGCGTCCTCTCGTGAACTTGTCATGCAGATTTTTGAAGAAGTGCAGAAGTGGGCAGAAGGAAGCGGGATAACTGGAGCCTCTCTTATTGGCGGAGCGAACGTGAAAAGACAGATTGAAAAACTGAAAAAGAAGAGCCCGCAGGTCATTTTGGGGACACCTGGCCGTGTTGAAGAATTGATCAAAATGAAAAAGTTGAAAATGCATGAAGTGAAGACGATCGTTCTCGATGAAGGCGATCAACTGCTTGTACCAGAGCATTTGAAAACGATCGAGTCGATCATCAAGTCGACATTGGCCGATCGACAGGTGCTGCTGTTTTCTGCGACGTTACCAGAAAAAACGGAAGAGGTCGGCCGCGAATTCATGGATGGTCCTCAGCTCATCAAAGTGAACCGTGCTACACAGAAGAGCGGGAAAGTGGATCATCTTTATATCGTGACGGAACGCCGTGAAAAAGCGAAAGCCCTCGAGAAGATCGGACGCTTGAAGGACATGAAGGGGCTTGCGTTCGGCAAAGACATTGGCGACCTGTCTGTGATGGCGGATAAATTGGACTATAATCGGATCCCGGTTGGTCTTTTGCATAGTGAATTGAAGAAAAATGAGCGCCAGCATGCATTGCAGCAATTCCGCGATGGGAAGACGAACCTGCTGCTGGCGACGGATGTAGCAGCTCGAGGTCTCGATATTACAGGGCTCACACATGTCATCCAGGTTGATGTCGCAGAAGACGAAAAGCAATATCTTCATCGGTCTGGACGTACCGGTAGAGCAGGTGAGAGCGGAACCGTCATTTCTATTGTAACACCAGGTGAAGAGCGTACGTTGAAGAGTCTGGCTCGTAAACTTGACCTTCAACTCAAGGAGAAGACATTGTATGCTGGTGAACTCGTCGACGCAAAGTAGTTTTTTGAACGGGGAGGAAGAGGATGGCGATAAACAAATTTTCCATAATCGCGCACCGTAATCACGAAATCTGCAACCCGATCAGTCAGGAAAAGCTGAGGGCGACGCTGGATCATATCCCGTTCAGCAGCGGGGAGAAAGTGCTCGATATCGGAGCAGGAAAGTGCGGTGTGCTGATCGATTTGATCGAGCGTCATGGTGTGGTGGGGACTGCCATTGAGATTGAAGCGGATTTTATTGATGCTGCGCGTAATTATGCGGATCAGCGGATTGGTCCAGGTCGATTGCGAATCGTGAATGACGATGCGAAAAAAGTGATGAATGATATCGATGGAGTGTTCGATGCTGTGATTTGCCTCGGGGCGACGCATGCTCTCGGGAACTACCGGCTTACTTTGGAAAAAATGAGTGAAGTAGTGAAACCCGGTGGATACCTGCTGGTCGGTGAAGGATACTGGAAAAAGGAACCTGAAGCAGCGTACCTGGAAGCGCTTGGGGCGACTAAAGAAGAATTGCTTACTCATCATGCGAACATCGAGGCTGGGGTAGATCTTGGTTTGATTCCGATGTGGGCGCATGTGACAAGTGAGGATGAGTGGGACGCGTATGAGTGGTTATACTCTTCTTCGATGGAGAAGTATTGTCTGGAGAATCCCGATGATCCAGACGTTGCCGCGATGCGCGACCGGATCAGGAAGTGGCGCTCTACTTACTTGCGCTGGGGAAGAGACACCCTCGGATTCGGGTTGTATTTGTTTTATAAAAGTTGAGCTTGAGGCGGGAACGGGTTATTAGATGAAACGATTTTCCGTAGTAAAATCGTACCGAATTGCACAAGATCACTTTGAAATTGTACAAGATCACCCCGAAATTGAACAAGATGCCCTTGAAATTGTTCAAGATCACTCCGAAATTGCACAAGAACTTTCCGAAATAGCTCAAGCACACACCAAATTTCCGCGACCAGCTCCCAAATCACTCATTTACAATCCAAATAATGAAAAAAAGCTGACCGAAATATCATTTTCGGTCAGCTTTCCTTATTAAACTTATTTATCAAGTTCTCTTAAAAAACTTCTTTTACGCGTCCGACTTGTCCGTCTTGAAGGCGAACTTTGATGCCGTGCGGGTGAAAACTGGAATTCGTCAGGATATCCTTCACGACACCCCGGGTCAACTTGCCGGTTCTTTGATCTTTTTTCAATACGATGTCGACCTCGACACCTGGCTGTATATTCGCACGATTTTGTCCATCCATGTTGCATTCCATCCTTTATTATGTCCATTTCACTTCAATCAGTATATCATACCACACGTTCAATACCGCCGTTTGAAAAGTTCCGGGTACTCAATCACCAGTCCTTCTTTATCGACTGTAATTAAGGATTGATAGGTTGGACTTTCATATCGGAATATCCGCGCGCTACTCTTTTGTTCCACAAAAGTATATCTCTGGTGGACCTTTTTCAATTCCATTGAAGGGATGGATACATAGACCATTTCGAAATCCCTCATTTGCCCTGCTTTCCAATCAAACCGGTTGATCGGGAGTGAATTCGAAAAGGGTGTTGCTGAGATATCGATATCAATCGCCCCATCGAGTTCAGGGATCCAGCGCCGGAATTGGTCGAACCAGATCCCTTCACCGTCCGATGTGACTTCTAGAAAGGTTTGATCCACTTCAATTGTCGCTTTTTTCGTTTTCCACTGCTCTAACAGCAATTTATAGGTCACCTTCATGGGTTTTCCGTCATTGATCGAAATAATCGTGCTTTCAACAGACAGTTCATCGCCGCGTTCCTTTACCTGCATGTATTCGCAGCCAAATTCCTTTAAATTTTCCCATATGATCGTATCCATCATTCCACCAGATCATTTCTCGAGCTCAATGAATTCCCTTTGTAATTTCCATTTTTCGTTTTCTTTTTGCCAAATGAACATCGCCTTTGCATGGTGGGGTATACCCTGGATGACGTTCGTTTCTCTGCCGATGACCAAGAATTCTTCGCCAGGCTTTCGTTCGGTGAGCGATAAGATTTCGAAACTTTTATGGGCATCTTTATATTGACCAAGTACATTATCGAGATCATAGTCGTAACCGTATTGCATCGGCTCATCCATGCCAGACCGTCCCCAATAACCGACGAAACGTTCAGACATATGTTCCCTGATCCCGTCACTATTTTTACTGTCGAACGCCTTATTCCAACTTGCAAAATACTTTTCGATAACGTTATGGATTGCTTCCATATCAATCCCCCCTAACACCTTTCGTATTCGACTTCAGCACCCGGAAAACCTTCCAAATACTGTTATAAGAATTGAATTGAATATCGGGAACGGTTGGATTTTACTGGTAAAAACCTGCAATAAAACATCCACTTATCGTACAGATTTTAGAAAAAACGTGCATTTAAAGGAATATTTTAACGCTCATGAGACCCATTTGATGGGTGTTTTTTGTGTTTGTAATTGGAGTTGGATTCTTAGAAAACCTGAGGTGGAAGGGGATTTCATAGTTCGTTTATTGTGTGTAAACAGTTTCTTATGTCACCTTAATGTCCGTGCAACCTCATTACAGGATTCGTCTGATAGACTAGGAATTGGTTTGAAAGACTCGTGTTTTTCAAACTGGTAGGGCGCGCTTACAAAAACTAGAGTACATTAAGGAGGAATTTAATGTTTACATCAAGATCGTCTGCAAGAAAGTATGTCATTTCATCAACTTTGGTTGCCTCACTGGCAGTCTCACCACTAATGAGTGACGGTGTATTCGCGAATGCTGATTCCAAACCTGTTGAGGAAAATGTTTCTAGTAATCAAGAAGACACATCGGTCCTGGATAGAGGGGATCGCGGTGGAAATGTAGAGACGTTACAAACAGAATTGGACTCACTCGGATATTACTCGTATCACCTGGATGGCATTTTCGGACCTATAACAGAACAAGCAGTAAAGGATTTTCAAGCTGAACAAGGTCTTACTGTAGATGGTTTAGCAGGTCCAGAAACGCTTGACGCATTATCATCAACATCTGGAACATCCGAGAATTCCGTTGATCTTGAAACGAGTTCCGACGATTCAACTTCTGATGACCAGGCTTCAGAAACTGATGTTGTTTCAATCGCGGAAAGTCTGATTGGGACACCTTATGTTTGGGGAGGTACGACACCAGACGGTTTTGATAGCAGTGGCTTCATCCAGTATGTCTTTGGAGAAGTTGGCGTTGATTTAGAAAGAAAAGAAAGCGACATGTGGAAGTATGATGGAGAACAAGTAGATTCTCCAGAAGTCGGAGATGTTGTCTTCTTCGAAGGAACTTATGATACAGAAGGAGCTTCGCACAGCGGAATTTATATTGGCGACAATAAGATGATCCATGCTGGATCTAACGGTGTAGAAGTGACAGATCTGACGATCGATTATTGGCAAGACCATTATTTGGGTGTTAAATCTTTTAAATAGAGAATACTTAGAGCCAGGGTGTGATGTCCTGGCTCTTACCTTTGGAAAAAGGGATGTTAGTTATTGTTGATTTCTTGGACATTTACAAACGAAGATACACAAGCCTTTAAAATTGAACACGCGGGTTTTCTTGATCATTACGCGCGAACTCAAAACGGAAGCTTATCGATTAATTTCGATAAGCTTTTTTCAATGAAAAACGAAAATCCGACAGCCAACTACGTCTCAAGTCTTAGTAAAAGTTAAAGCTCAGGCTCCTTATAGAAAAACAGGATTCTAGATACGATAGAAACATGAAAAGAAGGAGGGAAAGAAAACGATGAAAAAACTAGGACTATTCATTCTAGGAGCAATTGCGGCGATTGTCCTTATTGGAAACCTCGGACCAATGATCGGGCTGGCATTGAGCCTCGTCATCGGGTATTACGCGGTGAAACAATTTACGAAGACTGATGAGTCATCTAAGAAAATCTTCTGGGTAGCGGTCGGAATCATCGCACTTTGCATCGCGGTCGCAAACGTGCCTGCAATCCTAGGAGTTGTTGCCCTGTACATCTTATATGTTGTGTACAAGGAATGGAACAAGAAAGATGGCGTCACTGAAAAAATTGAAAAAGAAGACGATCCGTTCACGAACTTTGAACGTGAATGGGCGGAAATTAATCGAAACTAATTTAAAAGGAGCGAATTGGACGATGGCTAAACTTTTTAGAAGATTGAAAGAGACGATTGAAGCAGATTTTCACGATATGATTGATGAAAAAGAACGTAAGAACCCGATCAGTGTACTCAATCAGTACCTGCGCGAATGCGAAAAGGAAGTTGAGAAAGTACGAAAGCTAGTCGAACGGCAATATTTGTTGAGTGAGGAGTTCACCCGCGAATACGAGAAAGCTGCTGAACTAGCCGAAAAACGAAAGCATCAAGCGGAGATCGCTTTGAAAGCAAATGAAGAAGAGCTTCATCATTTCGCAGCTCAAGAACAAGCGCAATACAGTGAGCGAGCTGAGCGTTTGAAAACTTCGAAAGAAAACGCGGTGAAACAGCTTGAAGAACTTGAACAGAAATATGAAGTGATGCAGCACAAGCTGAAGGATATGTACATCAAGCGTATGGAGTTGATGGGACGCGAAAACATCACGCGAGCACATCACCGTATGGATAAGGTCGTCTCATCCAACGAATTCTCAAGCAAGTCCTTCTCCCGTTTCGGTGAAATCGAGCAATACCTCGACCGGCTTGAACACCAGGTCAACTCCAGTTATCACCGTCACACGATCGATGCACGGATCGCACAATTGGAAAAAGAAATGCAAAAAGAGGAAAAGCATTCTACCGTTTAAGCAAAAAATGGTATGCTAGTAGGTGAGAGAGGCGTAGTAACCCTGCGCCTTTTCTATGATAAAGAATTGAAAACTTTTCGGATGAAAAGTTCACATCATGAAAAAAAATTGACAGCTTGCCTAAATCGAAAGAACAAGACTGACAAAGGGATCCGCCGCTTATCCTTCAAAGTACGTTGACAGTGTAGAAGCAAGGAGGTCGCGGAAGCGAAGTTCGGGAGGAACGGAGCGTAGTTCGCCCTACGTGAGTACCGGACGAACGAAGCTGACAAAGAGATCCGCCGCTTATCCTTCAAAGTACGTTGACAGTGTAGAAGCAAGGAGGTCGCGGAAGCGAAGTTCGGGAGGAACGGAGCGTAGTTCGCCCTACGTGAGTACCGGACGAACGAAGCTGACAAAGAG
>NZ_CAMGYZ010000011.1 GCF_946151055.1 Bacillus sp. Marseille-Q3570
ATCCGCCGCTTATCCACTGTCAACAGGCTGTCAAAACAGAAAGGGGCCCAAAACACAAATGAAAACAAAAACAGATAAAATGAGCTGGTTATTGCTGATCGGGGTCATTCTTTTATTGTTGGAAATCTCGTTTCATGGCATGGGTCCCATTTTCTTTTTAATCCTTACTGCTGGTTGTATTTATGTCGGGCGGAAAAAATACTATATGACGATTGGGAAGTTGTTGTTCTGGTTCGGGGTCATCGCTTTTACCTTGACGATCCTGAATACGCTGGCCTTCAAATTCCTTCTTGTAGCAATCTTGATCTATGCAGTCATCCGTTTTGCCCAGTCGAAGCAGGATCCAGCGCATATCAAGCCTGATATCAACGAGGCGATGACCGTCTCGAGCGATCAAGAGATGTATAAACGCAAGAATTTATTAGAGAACAACTTGTTCGGAAGACAGCAAACGCCAGAACATGCATATGAATGGAACGATGTGAATATCCAGTGCGGAATCGGCGATACGGTGATCGACCTTGGGAACACTGTCCTGCCAAAAGGCGAATCGACGATCGTCATTCGAAATCTTGTCGGGAATATCAAAATCCTTGTCCCATATGAAATCGATGTAAGTGTTGCCCATTCTGTGATCGTAGGAACAAGTCGTATTTTTGAGCATTATGAACCAAAAATGTTCAACCAATGTCTGTCTTACCAATCTGCAGGTTATGATCAATCACATCATAAGGTGAAAATCATCACGTCAATGGTCATAGGAGATCTTGAGGTGAAGCGGACATGAACATCATCCAACGGCAGATCCTGCTTGGCTTAGCGATTTCTTTGACACTCCTCATTTTCATGGTCGGTGTGTTTTTCTTCGCTTTTCCATTGAATGATTGGTCACTTTTGTGGTCCCGTAAAATAGTGGATTTACCGTTCATCTTGTTCGCAACGTTTGCGAGCATTTTAATTGGACTCGTTTTTGGTTTCAGTTCAGGTATGTACTGGCGGAAGCAGCTCGACCAAGTTGAAACCGGGCTTTCACAAATCGGACAAGGACGTCCAGTTGAGGCAACGAATGGCAAAACGAAAACGCAAGAATTTGAGGAAATCTGGTCACAGCTGGAAAAGGTGCAGCAGCATATCTCAGAGCAGACGAAACTCTCGCAAAAGCTTGCCAATGAAAAAGCGGAGGACCAGGAGAAGCGGATCCAGAAAGTTGTTTCAGAAGAGCGGAACCGACTCGCTCGGGAACTTCATGATTCCGTCAGCCAACAGCTTTTTGCGGCATCAATGCTGATGTCCGCGGTGAATGAATCGAATGAGGAAACGGATACAGGAGAACAGAAACAGTTGAAGCTCGTCGAAGAAATGATCCATCAATCACAGCTTGAAATGAGAGCGCTTCTTTTACACTTACGACCGGTGGCATTGAAAGGCAAAACGCTTGAAGAAGGAATCAAGGAATTGCTTGTTGAGCTGTCACAAAAGGTCCCCCTTGAAATCGATTGGAAACTTGAACCGATTTCTTTGAAAAAAGGGGTGGAGGACCACTTGTTCCGGATTTTACAGGAATCGGTATCGAACACATTGCGTCACGCAAAGGCGAACGTTCTTGAAGTCATTTGCATAGAACGGGATGGTACGGTTTTGATGCGGGTTGTCGACGATGGAGTTGGTTTTGATGTTGAAACGAGCAAAGCGGGTTCTTATGGCCTGCAGAATATGCATGAACGCGCCCTGGAGTTGGGCGGGACGTTGAAAATCATAAGCGTGCCGAACAAAGGGACGCGGCTGGAAGTAAGGATACCTGTCATTCGAGAGGGGGAGGAATAAGATGATTAGAGTATTATTTGCTGATGATCATGAAATGGTGCGGATCGGCGTGTCGGCATATTTGTCGAATCAACAGGATATCGAAGTCGTCGGTGAAGCAGGGGATGGCGGTGAAGCGGTCGAACTTGCCCTGGACCTGCGGCCGGATGTGATTTTGATGGACCTTGTGATGAAAGAGATGGATGGAATCGAGGCAACGAAACAGATCGTCAATAAATGGCCGGAAGCGAAAATCATCATCGTGACGAGTTTTCTTGATGATGAGAAGGTGTATCCAGCGTTAGAGAGCGGTGCAACGAGCTATATGCTGAAAACTTCGAAGGCGAGCACGATTGCGGATGCGGTCAGGGCTACTTATCGTGGCGAGATGGTCCTGGAGCCTGAAGTGACGGGAAAAATGATGACCAAAATGCGGCGCGGCAACGCTCGGCCTCTTCATGAAGATTTGACCAACCGCGAGCTTGAGATTTTGATGCTGATGACAGAAGGGAAGACGAACCAGGAGATCGCCGATGAACTTGTGATCGCCTTGAAAACTGTGAAAACCCACGTCAGCAATATCCTCGACAAACTCGAAGTCCAGGACCGTACCCAAGCCGTCATCTATGCGTTTAAAAATTCGCTTGTAAAATGAAATGGATCTGCTCGTTCTGAGAGCGGGTCTTTTTTATGGAGAATTTGAACGTGAACAGAATAATTGGAGAAGTGAACAGATTGTTTCTTTCTAGCGTAACCGACCTGCAATCACATAACATAATCGTCGAGAGAAATCGTACAATATGCGATTTCCACCTCTTAAAACGGAACAACCAACTTCCAATACCTGAAAAAATCGCTCCTAAGCGATTTTACCGATTGAGGGAGGTGCTTTTTGCATTTGAAGGAAGGCTCTGCCTACGCTAAGGCTTGCTTTGCCAAGCTTTTTTTGTGTAAAAAGTAACCTTTGGCCGGATTAATGCTCCAACCCGCCGGATTATACCAAAAATTCGCCGGAATGCACCTCAATCCCGCCGGATTATCACCCGAATCGGCCGGATTAATACCCAAGCCCGTCACACGACTGAAACAGGTCTACCCCCAATTACCAATACTTGAAAAAATCACTCCCGAGCGATTTTACCGATTAAAAGCCTAATAAATCATTTGACTTTTCAGCTATTCATGTTACGATTACATCGAAAATAACTATATAAGACGATCCACTAGGGGGGCCTTCTCATAAAGGCTGAGATTAAAGTGTAGCTTTAAGACCCTTGGAACCTGATCTGGTTTATACCAGCGTAGGGAAGTGGTGGTTAGGGTTACATAACGACTATGTGCCGATCCTATCAACTTAACCAACCACTTTCTTTGTAAAAAGAAAGTGGTTTTTCATGTATATGGCAGGGTCGTGGGTCGTCTGGAAAAGGAGAGGAAGAAACATGTCTTTTTCAACGCACGTAAGGGAAGCAGCAGATCCAATCTGGGAGGCGAGCTTCAAGCATCCATTCGTCACAGGTATTGCTGATGGTTCGCTGCCGATCGAGAACTTTCGCTACTATGTTCTTCAGGACGCCTACTACCTGTCCCATTTTGCGCGGGTCCAATCGTTAGGTGCATCAAAGTCACCGGACATTGAAACGACGGCCAATATGGCAGCCCATGCAAAAGGAACGTATGAAGCGGAGTTGTCGTTGCACGAGAATTTTTCAAAACGCCTCGGCATCACGGATGAGGAACGTGCCAACTTCAAGCCAGCCCCGACAGCTTATGCGTACACTTCCCACATGTATCGGGCAGCGCAGTTCGGCCACCTCGGAGATATCATCGCGGCGATTTTACCGTGTTATTGGCTTTATTATGAGATCGGCCAGCGCTTACAAGGTTTCACACCTGAAGAGCCCATTTACCAGGAGTGGATTGCCGCATACGGCGGGGAATGGTTCCACGAACTTGTTGTAGAACAGATCAACAGGCTCGATCAGATTGCTGAAAACGTGACAGAGCAAGATCGTGAACGGATGAAGGAGCATTTCATCCTCAGCAGCCAATATGAACTAGAGTTTTGGGAAATGGCGTACACATTGCAGAAGTGGCCGATCGATCTCCAAACCAAAGCCACAACAGGAAAGGGTGCGACCTCATGAACAAAGGACTGAAACTGACAGATATCCTCGTCACGATCGTCATCGCAATCGGTTTCGGAATCGTGTATAAGCTGTGGGGCCCGCTCTATTATTTCGTAAAACCATTGGGTCTCCACGTCGATCAATTGATCTACGGAATGTGGTTCATGGCTGCGACCGTCGCCTATCTCATCATCCGTAAAGCGGGTGTCGCATTTCTAGCAGAAGTCGCTGCCGCATCCGGTGAGTTCCTTGTCGGCTCGGAATGGGGGCTTGAAGTACTTCTTTTCGGCGTCGTGCAAGGGTTGTTCGCGGAGCTCGTCTTCATGGCATTCCGTTACAAGCGTTTTGACATTGCAGTTGTAAGTCTTGCGGCAGTCGGTTCAGCGGTCGGTTCGATCATCATGGATTACTACAAAGGCTATATCGGGGATCTGGCATTGTGGAATCTCAGCCTGTTCCTCGGCTTCCGAATCATCGGATCGATTCTGATTGCCGGCGTTGCTGCGTATTATCTTGTAAAAGCTTTGGAAAAAACAGGTGTCACGAACCTTGTGCGGCCGGCATCCCAACAAGATTACGATGCACTCGATCAGTAATGGGGGTGAGTCGGATGCTTGAACTTGAAAATCTTAAATTGAAGTTTCCGGGTGACGAACGATTGCTTTTCAAGGATCTATCGGTTCATATTGAAAAAGGTGAAAAAGTGCTGTTGCTCGGACCGTCGGGCTGCGGGAAATCAACTCTGCTACAAGTTCTATCAGGGCTCATCCCGCAATCCGTCGTAGTCCCGATGAAAGCGGAAAAGATCCAACTTCCTGAATCCTGGGGCTATGTGTTCCAGGATCCGGATTCGCAATTTTGCATGCCTTACGTTGATGAGGAACTCGCTTTCGTACTGGAAAACCTGCAGATACCGCGTGAAGAGATGCCTGAAAGGATCACCTCCCTTTTAAAAGCGGTTGGATTGGATCTGGCAGATTTTCATACGGCTATCCAAACACTGTCAGGCGGAATGAAGCAGCGGCTTGCAATCGCATCTGTCCTTGCGCTCGAGCCGGAGGTGCTGTTTCTTGATGAACCGACAGCATTACTCGATCCGGGAGGGACAGAAGAAATATGGGAGACGGTCAAAAGGATCAGCGACGACAAAACCCTCATCATCGTGGAACACAAGCTCGACCATGTGTTGGACCTGGTTGAGCGGATCATCCTGTTCAATGAACATGGTGAGATCATTACAGACGGCACCAAGGATCGAGTGTTGAAAAACTACCGGGAAACGATGAAGGAACAGGGGATCTGGTATCCAGGTGTCTGGGAGGATTATTTGCGGAACCGTCCCGTAAAAAGAACAATGGAACCAGCACGACAAACCGTAATCGAACTCAACAATTTTTCTGGTTATCGAAAAAAGAAATGCCATATTTCAGTTGAAGAGGCAGCGGTTCGAACAGGTGAATGGATTACGATTATCGGTGAAAACGGAGCGGGCAAGTCAACGCTGTTGCACGCGCTTATGCAGTTCATCAAAACGACAGGGAATTATGAAATCCATGGTGAGCCGATCAAAAACGGGAAACGGATTACGGATCATTTGACCTTCGTTTTTCAAAATCCTGAGTTTCAGTTCGTCACCAATTCAGTGTATGAAGAAATCGCCTATGGGTTGCGGCTGGAAAAGCTGGAAGAGCCAGCTATCCAAGAAAGAGTGCTGGAGGTGCTTGAGCAGTTCCGGCTCGGCGATTATCAAAATCATCACCCGTATCATCTGTCGATGGGGCAGAAACGGAGGCTGAGTGTCGCAGCGTCGATTGTTCAGGGCCAGCCGATTTTACTATTGGATGAACCGACATTCGGCCAGGATTCGAAAAATACGTTCGCATTGTTGGAAATGCTTGAAGCTTTTCAGCATGCTGGCGTCACGATCCTCATGGTGACTCACGACCGCCATATCGTCGAGCATTTCGCGACCCGGGTCTGGACAATTGAAAGCGGTTTATTGGTGAGAGACGAACAAATCCAGGTAAAAGAGCCTGTACATGCATAAGGGGGATGACGATGGATTTCGACTTTAAGGAAACCTGGCTTCATAAGATCAATCCGACGTTGAAGCTGTTCACGATGATTGTCCTTTTCATATTCGTCCTTTTTGTACACCAGCTCAATTGGCTGATCAATTTGACACTTGGGGCGTTCATCCTGTTCTGGTTCTTTTCCGGTCACCCTAAAAAGCGCCTCAGCCTTCTGATGATACCATTCGTAATCATCTTCATTTCAACCGCCTCTTCGATGATCCTTTTCGGAAAAGGGGAAACGACCTGGCTGAAATGGGCGTTGATCCATGTGACGGAAGAGAGCTTTTACCGGGGGCTCCATCTCGGCTTCAGAGCTATGATTTTCGCTTTGTTAGGGTTGACGTTTGCGCTTACGACCCGGCCAGTCAACTTGTTCTATTCTTTGATGCAACAGGTGAAATTGAATCCGAAATATGCATACAGCTTCATGGCTGGACTCCGTCTGATCCCGATCATGATCGAAGAATTCCTTACGATCCGTAATGCGATGAAAGTCAGAGGAGTTGAACAGCAACGGGGTCTCCGGGCACTTTATTTTAAAATCAAATCTTACTCGATCCCGTTGTTGTCCCAGAGCATCCGGAGGGCGCACCGAATTGCAGTCGCAATGGAAGCGAAGCGTTTTACAGGAATGAGGGATCGGACCTATTACTACAAGCTCGGATTCTCGTTCAATGACGGCGTCTTCATTATGTACCTGGGTGCTCTTATTCTAGGCAGCTATTATTTATCGATAGTCTGGCCGCTCTTCCCGATCGGGGATGTCCGTTACTAGATTTGAAGAAAGGTGGAGAAGCTCTTGAAAAAAGAGTTGCATGTGCTATCGACCGGCAGTCAACCAATCGGGACGATAGCAAAGATTGCGGGTGCCATCCATGCTCATATCGATTTCATCCATATCCGTGAGAAGACGTGGACAGCAAAGGATCATGTAAATGCAATCGAACAGATGACAGCAAAAGGCGTTCCGCTGGAAAAGATCATCGTGAATGACCGGGTTGATGTCGCGGTGGCGATGAAAACAGGAGGAGTCCAGCTGGCACATCATAGTTTGGAAGTTGCAAGAGTAAGAGAGTCGTTCCCACTTTTGAAAATCGGATGTTCAGTCCATTCCGTTGAGGAAGCGGTCAAAGCTCAGGAAGCTGGAGCAGATTATTTCATCTACGGGCATATCTTTGACACAGCATCAAAGCCTGACCTCAAGCCCAGAGGGGTAGGGCAGCTAGATATTTTGTGCAGGGAAGTGAAGCTGCCCGTCATTGCGATCGGCGGAATCAAGCCTGGGGACACTGCCGAAGTGCTCGAAACTGGTGTTGCCGGTATCGCAGTCATGTCAGGTGTTTTTAGAGCAGAAGATCCGTTTGGAGCTGTAAAAATGTACAGGGATAAATTGGGTGTAAAGGAGGAGGAAAATGCAACCTCATTATGATGTGATAGTCGTGGGAGCTGGTGTCATCGGTTGCTCGATCGCGTACCATGTTGCGAAAGAAGGGAAATCGGTGCTCGTTTTGGAGAAGGGGTCTATTGCAGGTAAAGCATCGAAGGCTGCAGCTGGAATGCTCGGTGCCCAGACGGAGCTTGAGGAGGACAGTCCATTGTTCCAGCTCGCGAAAGCAAGCCGGGCGATGTTCCCAGAGCTCGCGTCCGACTTGAAAAACATTACAGGCATCGATATCGGATATGAGCAAAACGGAATCTATAAGGTTGCCTGGACTGAGGCGCAAATGGAACGATTCAAATCGCTTGTCCATGCACAACAGCTGTTAGGAGAGGAGTCGCATTGGATTTCAGCTGACGAACTGCAAACGAGAGAGCCCGCTCTAATAAAAGAAGTTTGCGGTGCGATGTTCATCCCAGACGACGGGCAAGTGTCGGCGCCGGAAATGACGAAGGCACTGGCTCAAGCTGCGGTCAAACTCAGCGCTACCATCAAGGAATATACAGAGGTGCATCGATTTGTAAAAGAGAGTGGCGAACTCAAAGGTGTCGAAACGAGTGCAGGATTGTTCAGTGCAGATTACGTCGTCATAGCAGGCGGAGCCTGGAGCGAGAAGTTGCTGAAAGGAGCAGGTGTGGAGCTTGAAACCTATCCTGTCAAAGGGGAATGCTTTTCAGTTAAAACCGGTAAGCGTCTGATCAGAGGGACTGTATTTTCAGATGAGTGTTACATCGTGCCGAAAGCCGGCGGGCGCTTGATCATCGGTGCGACCGAGAGACCGGGCTCTTTCGAAGAAACGGTGACTGTGGAAGGGATCGCTCGATTGATGGAAGCGGCAATCCGAATCCTTCCTGCATTGCAAGACGCTGAATGGGAAAAAGCCTGGGCTGGAATCCGGCCTCAAACGAAGGATGCGTTACCTTACCTCGGCGTCCATCCGGAGTTCAAACATTTATTCATGGCAACCGGCCACTATCGCAATGGCATTTTATTAGCGCCAATCACAGGAAAACTTATGGCAGATTTGATTGACGGAACAGAAATCGATACGGCCTGGCGTTCAGCTTTTCACGTGAACCGGCCAGCCATCAAGGCGTAAGGGGAGTTGAGGTAGATGCAATTACAGATCAATGGTGAGATGGTCACGGTACCGGAAAGTGTTCAGCACATTTCGGACCTCATTGAACATTTCAAGCTGGAAAAACGCGTGTTGATGATCGAACACAACGAGTCGATCCTGGAGAAAGACCACCATCCGAAAACCGAACTGAAGGATGGAGACAAAATCGAGATTGTACAATTCGTAGGAGGCGGTTGATATGTTGAAAGTAGGAAACGATTCATTCCAATCAAGGTTGTTACTGGGGACGGGAAAATATCCGAACTTTGATGTGCAAAAACAAGCGGTGGAAGTGTCTGAGGCAGAAATCCTGACGTTCACGGTGCGCCGGATGAACATCTTCGAGCCAAGCCAGCCTAATTTTTTAGAAAAACTCGATCTGGAAAAGTATACATTGCTTCCGAACACAGCTGGTGCAAAAACGGCTGAAGAGGCAGTGCGTCATGCGAAACTTGCAAAAGCATCGGGGCTTTGTGACATGGTCAAGGTCGAAGTGATCGGCTGTGATAAGACATTGCTCCCCGATCCAGTAGAGACGTTGAAGGCGACAGAAGAGTTGTTGAAGGAAGGTTTTACCGTATTGCCTTACACGTCAGATGATGTCGTACTAGCGAGAAAACTTGAAGAGCTTGGTGCGCATGCGATCATGCCGGGCGCCTCTCCGATCGGATCAGGGCAGGGAATCATCAATCCGTTGAACTTGCGTTTCATTATCGAGCAATCGAACGTTCCTGTGATCGTCGACGCTGGAATCGGTTCCCCGGCTGATGCGGCCTATGCGATGGAACTGGGAGCAGATGGTGTACTTTTGAACACGGCTGTTTCTGCGGCTGAAGACCCTGTGAAAATGGCAGAAGCGATGAAGCTTGCAATCGAGGCGGGCAGGCTCTGTTATGAAGCTGGCCGAATCCCGAAAAAGCGGTATGCGACAGCGAGTAGTCCTGCGGAAGGAATGAGCATCGGTTGAGTGATCGTTACTCAAGGCAAATATTGTTCGCGCCGATCGGAGAGGCAGGACAGCAGAGGATCCGCGAGAAACATGTGTTGATCATCGGTGCAGGGGCACTCGGGACTGGTAATGCTGAAGCCCTTGTCCGTGCGGGCGTCGGCAAACTGACGATCGTTGACCGCGATTATGTCGAGTGGAGCAATTTACAGCGCCAGCAGCTTTATGGAGAAAAGGATGCCGCAGAGCGGTTGCCGAAAGCGATCGCCGCCCAATCCCGCCTTGAAATGATCAATTCCGAGGTTGAGATCGAGGCTCATATTTTAGACGCGACCCCTCAGGAATTAGGAGTACTCATTACGGGTGTGGACCTCATTTTGGATGCGACTGACAATTTTGACACACGGATGATGATCAACGATATTTCGCAAAAATACGGTGTGCCGTGGATTTACGGAGCATGCGTCGGTAGCTATGGAATCAGTTTTACGGTCCTTCCTGGGGAGACGCCTTGCTTGAATTGCCTGTTGGAATCGGTGCCGATCGGCGGTTTGACGTGTGACACAGCGGGCATCATCAGTCCGGCCGTCCAGATGGTCGTCGCGTATCAAACTGCTGAGGCGTTGAAGATTTTAGTGGAAGACTGGAAATCCATCCGACGAAAACTCGTATCGTTCGATGTTTGGACAAACCAATATACGGCAATAAACGTGTTAAAAGCAAAAAAAGAAGGATGTCTCTCCTGTGGCGATGAGCCGACCTATCCGTACCTTTCTTATGAGAAACAGACGAAGACAGCTGTGCTGTGCGGCAGGGATTCGGTACAGATCAGACCACCGAATCGTCAAAAACGTGACCTTAAAGCGATGAAAGAACTGCTGGAGAACAAAGGCGGGGCGGTTGAGGAGAACCCGTACCTCCTTTCATTTACTGTTGATGGCCGCAGAATGGTTTTATTCAAGGATGGCCGGGCGTTGATCCATGGGACGAAGGACATTGCAGAAGCAAAGACACTTTACCATAGATATTTCGGATAGATGGGGATGAATAAAATGGTTTATAAAACATTGACGATTGCTGGCTCTGACAGTGGCGGTGGGGCCGGGATCCAGGCGGATTTGAAGACATTCCAGGAGCTTGGTGTCTATGGAATGTCCGTCATCACTGCTGTTACCGCTCAAAACACATTAGGTGTCCAGGGAGTGTACCCGATACCAGTTGAATCCGTCGAAGAACAGATCAATTCGATAGCGGATGACCTCTCCCCTCATGCGTTAAAAACAGGGATGCTTTTTAGTGCGGAGATCATTAAAAAAGTAGGCGAGCTTGTAGAGGCCAATACCTGGATTCAGCTTGTCGTAGATCCAGTCATGGTCGCCAAAGGAGGTTCACGGCTCTTACAGGAAGAGGCTGTAGAAGCGATGAAGGAACATCTGATTTCTCGTGCTTATGTGGTGACGCCGAATATCCCGGAGGCGGAGGTTCTGACGGGCATGGACATTCGTACCGAAGAGGACCGGAAAGCGGCCGCAAAAGAACTTTATCAGATGGGCGCGATGAATGTCGTCATCAAGGGCGGCCATTCAGAAGATGAAAGCTATGCGGTCGATCTTTTGTATGATGGCCAGGAATTCCATGAGTTCAAAAGCCCGCGGTTCAATACTGACAACACGCATGGAACGGGATGTACCTTTGCCGCAGCGGTTACAGCAGAGCTGGCTAAAGGAAATTCTGTCAAAGATGCCATTCATACAGCCAAGCTCTTCATTACCGCAGCGATCCACAATGAACTGAAAATCGGTTCTGGTAAAGGTCCGACGAATCATTGGGCGTACAAGCAACTTGGAGTCGATGTGAAATGAATTTGAAAGAGTTGCTGAAGCTTTATTTTATAATGGGGAGCCCAAATTGCGATCGAGATCCGCGCGATGTTTTACGAGGAGCGATTGACGGAGGCGTTACCCTTTTCCAGTTCCGTGAAAAAGGAGAAGAGGCTCTGACAGGTGACGCGAAACGTGTATTCGCTATGGAATTGCAGGAAATCTGCAGGAAAGCAGGTGTCCCGTTCATCGTCAATGATGATGTCACGTTAGCCCTCGAAATCGGGGCGGATGGCGTGCATGTCGGACAAGAGGATGAATCGATCGAGGTTGTCCGTGAAAAGATCGGCTCGAAAATTCTCGGTGTTTCCGCGCATGACGTGAAGGAAGCTAGGGATGCTGTGGAAAAAGGAGCAGACTATATTGGCGTAGGTCCGATGTTTGCGACTCAAACAAAAGCAGATGCCCGTGATGTTCGAGGACCTGAAATGATTGAAAGGATAAGGGAAGCCGGAATCACCCTGCCGATTGTCGGGATCGGGGGCATACAAGCTTCGAATGCAGGTGAAGTCATGTCCGCAGGTGCGGATGGCGTGTCTGTCATATCGGCAATCAGTCAGGCGGGCGATCCAAAACGCGCCGCCAGAGATTTCATCGGAACGGCTTTGTAGATAAATCCTTGTTTTTGTAGATATTTTCTTATTTTCTTTTAAGCCCCCTTATTCATTTAGACACCATAATGAGTTCAAAGTAAACTTGAATTAGGTCTGGGAGAGGGGGGAGAAATAATGGGTCAGAAGAAAATTGATGTAATTGAAGATGTTAAAAAGCA
>NZ_CAMGYZ010000012.1 GCF_946151055.1 Bacillus sp. Marseille-Q3570
TATTCATAATTAATTCCCCGTTCTCTCCATTTGTTTTGATTATAACGGGTTTTCTGATTGAATTAACACAAAAAATCCCGAATAGTGGACTTTTTTATAAGTGTCCATTATTCGGGATACAGTTCATCTAGCCTTCACCATACCAGTTTCATAGTATGTGAGAATCACTGAGCTATGATGAGTCTTAAGCCTATATTATCTAGATGTCAACTGACGGATCGGACTTTGTCGTGAAAGCATCGGTATGACGGTTTCGAATGGAACTGGAATTTCGAGGAACCCATAAGCATAGGGTGTATACTCGTATAACTGGTAATACAATACGAGTGCCTCATCTGTCAAATAATATTCTTGTTTATCTGACACTTTCGGAGGCTGATCGAAAACCGGGATATTTTCAGCTTTAATATAATCACTTACATAACGAGTCAATCGCGTCTTATAGTAGCTGTTCGGATTGAAGAGTTCTGAAAATGTGAAATGATGACCTGATAAAGTAGAAAACGTCAAGGCTCTCCGGACTTGCATGGGATGGGCGGCGTGTTCCTTGTAAAAGTCTAAGAGGATGATGATGCTTAACACACCGTTGCGGTTCGCTTTGATTGAATACGTGATGGTGACACTTGTATCGGGTTCTTCAGCTTCTTCTTTCAATTGATTCACGACTTTGCGTATTGCTTTATTGATCTGAGCTTCGACTTTCATATTCTTCATCCCGACAATTTTCGGGTAACTCACTTTGGTAGGACCTTTTTCATTTTTAATGGTGATTATTTTCACCGGCTTGATCGGATCAAACATCCTTTTCCCTCTTTTCAATTCGGGCATGGGCGATTATCATGATGGTATATGTTATTCAATTCCCTATATTTTGGTACACGATTTTATAGAAAGGGTGATGAAGAATGATACGGAGAGCCGAAAGGAAAGACATCTGCCAGATCGCCGAAGTACACGTTGCAAGTTGGAAAACGACTTACCGGGGGATTGTGTCGGATACATTCCTCGATTCATTAACATCTGAACAGAAAGTTTCACAATGGACGCGAAATTTAGAACAGGCTGATCCGATCTTACTCGTAGCTGTTGAAGATGGAAAGGTAGTCGGGTTTGTCAGCGCTGGAAATAACAGAAGTGATCATCTTCCATTTGAAGCTGAGATTTATGCGATATACATATTGAAAGAATATCAGCGAAAAGGGATCGGCAAAGCGCTCGTCAATGCGGCAGTCACCGAATTCAAATCTCGCAATTGGGAATCGATGCTGATCTGGGCGTTGGAAGAGAACGATTCGAAGCATTTCTATGAAAAACTAGGCGGAAAAGAAGCAGGACGAGATCAATTGCAAATCGAAGGACAGTTTCACACTGAAATTGCTTATGGCTGGGCGGAACTGACGTAGGAAGCTGCATTTTTGATCAAAGAAAGACTGCACCACCTAAAGGTACAGCCTGATTGATGATCAATCATACGATTTCTTTTCGAGTCCGTCATAGATGTCTTCTAATTCGGCAAGAAAATTCAGTTGGAGAGGACCTGGAAGCTGTTCTTGAATTTCCTCCATTTCAGACATGGACTCCAATTCTTCGTAACTTCCAGGTTTCGTTTCAAGGGAGTGGTACCAGTATTTCACTGCACCGATCATATCGTAAAAATGACGTTCAAATCGTTCAGCCCACTCAGCCCCTTCATCACCTCTTGTCTTCTGCATTTCCTCCCAGTCTTCAAGTGCAGCATCAAGCTTCTCTTTTACGAGAGAAAAATCATTTTGTGACATTTGAACGTTCAGCTGCTTTCACTACCTCAGCACCAAGGGTATTTTTAAAATGGTCGAGTGCCCACTCGTGGCCTGCCGGATTGAATGTTTGTACTGCGTCCTCATGGACGACGATTTTGAAACCTTCGTTATAAGCGTCAATTGCTGTATGCAATACACAGATGTCTGTGCAAACACCGACAAGATGGAGTTCATGGATCCCCCGCTCGCGCAGTTTCAACTCCAGATCAGTCCCTGCAAACGCGCTGTATCTGGTCTTATCCATCCAATAGACCCGGTCCTTGACCTTCTCATAATATTCACCAAGCTCACCATACTGGAAACGGCCAGATGTACCACGGATATTATGGGCTGGGAACAACGTACTCTCAGGATGATGCGGGTCATTTTCGTCATGGACATCCACAGCAAAAACGACATATTCACCAGCTTCGACGAAAGACTGGGTCAATTCAGTGATTCGCCTTTCGATCGATTGACCAGATTCTCCACAAGTCAAACGGCCATCGTCTGCGACAAAATCATTCGTATAATCAATGACAACCAAAGCTTTCACGATACATTCCCCCTATCACATTTCTACCTCCATTATAACGGAAAAAAGCACCCAGTATTGAGTGCTTTTTGGTCATTTTGCAGTTTATCATTTTCCAATGGTCGGTGAATTAGAAACAACACCGGCTAAAACCGTCACGTCCTATGACAACGCCGGTACTAGTACGTCCTGTACGTCGAAAGTTCAAGGCACGAAGGTTTTGAGGACTCGGAAAGGATACCGGCTAAAACCTTCACGTCCTGTGACAACGGCAGTACTAACACGTCCTGTGCGTCGGAAATTCGCAGTTTATCATTTACCGACTTAGAAAAGACCGACAGCTTGCCCATCCTCATTAACATCCATGTTAAGTGCAGCAGGTTTCTTCGGAAGTCCTGGCATCGTCATCACGTTTCCAGTCAATGCAACGACAAACCCTGCACCGATTGAAGCGCGTAATTCCCGGATCTGGATTCTGAATCCTTTCGGACGTCCAAGCAGAGTTGGATCATCAGACAATGAATACTGGGTCTTCGCCATGCATACAGGAAGGTTATCCCAACCATTTTCCGTGAATTCTTTCAGCTGTTTCTTCGCTTTTGGTGAAAAATCTACTCCATCCGCTCCATATACAATACGGGCGATCGTTTCGATTTTTTCCTCAATAGGAAGTTCTAACGTGTAGAGCGGTTTATAATTATTTTCGGCTGATTCGATCATATCGACGACTTTTTGAGCAAGCTCTTCTCCACCCTGGCCGCCGTCAGCCCATACTTTAGCTACTGCTACCTCTACGCCGTTTTTCGCACACCATTCTTTTACGTATTCGACTTCTCGATCCGTATCTTTCACAAAATGGTTAAGCGCCACAACGAACGGTAAACCGAACGCTTTGACAGTTTCAAGGTGCTTTTCTAAGTTCACCATTCCCTTAGCAAGGGCATCAAGGTTTTCTTCACCAAGTTGATCTTTCGGAACTCCCCCATGCATCTTCAAGGCACGGACTGTCGCTACAACGACGACGAGATTCGGATCGATTTCGCCATACCGCGCTTTGATATCAAGGAACTTCTCGGCTCCAAGATCTGCTCCGAATCCAGACTCTGTCACGACATAGTCACCTAGTTTCGATGCCATTTTTGTTGCGATGACACTATTACAACCGTGCGCGATGTTTGCAAAAGGTCCGCCATGGATCAAGGCAGGCGTATTTTCCAACGTCTGTACAAGGTTCGGCTTGATTGCATCTTTCAAAAGAAGCGCAAGTGCACCTTCAACACCGAGATCCTTTACAGTGACAGGCTGTTTGTTCGTATCATACGCGACGACCATTTTAGATAGACGTTTCTTAAGATCCTTGACGTTCTGGGATAAACAGAAAATCGCCATGATTTCAGAAGCAACAGTGATATCAAATCCATCTTCCCGCGGAACACCTTGAACCGGGCCGCCAAGACCAACGACAACATTTCGAAGTGAACGGTCGTTCATATCGACCACACGCTTCCAAACGATCCTGCGTGTATCGATGTTCAGCTCATTTCCCTGATGGATATGATTATCGATCAATGCTGATAATGCGTTATTTGCTGTTGTGATCGCGTGCAAATCGCCAGTGAAATGGAGATTGATCTCTTCCATCGGCATGACTTGTGAATAACCGCCGCCAGCTGCACCGCCTTTGATCCCCATGCTCGGTCCTAAAGATGGTTCACGTAACGCGATCAACGCTTTTTTTCCGATTTTATTGAGCGCCTGTCCAAGTCCAACCGTAACCGTCGATTTCCCTTCACCTGCAGGCGTCGGATTGATTGATGTAACAAGGACGACCTTCCCTTCAGCCGTTTCCTTCAAGCGATCCATTACATCCAAAGAAATTTTTGCTTTGTAACGTCCGTAAGGTTCCCACTCTTCTTCTGATAGGTTCAATTGTTCAGCAATTTCTTTTATAGGTAAAAGCTTTGCCTCCTGGGCAATTTCAATATCTGTTTTAACCTTCGTGTTTTCGACCACGTGCCAATCCCTCCATCATCTAATTACACTTGACTCTTATATTTGTTTGCAACGTACCTTAATTACGCCGCCCATATAATACGATAACAATACTCCTTGAAAAATGAAAGCACTTTCATACAAATTGAAGGGATTTTTTACTATTTCTGTATAAGTTCTGTCCCTTCGGATGATTGCTTCACTTTTCCTTCCTTCAGCAGCTTCCCCATCGCCCTTTTGAAAGCCGCTTTTGACAGTCCGAATGCCTGTTTGAGGTCCTCTGGAGCTGATTTGTCATGATACGGCATGAACCCACCGTTCTTCTCCAAATAATCGATCAAACGCTGGGAGTCTTCTTCATAAGCGATTTCCTTCGGTGCTTTGAGAGACGCATTCATCCTGCCGTCTTCACGTATGAATGTCACCCTTACTTGCAAGCGCTGACCGAGCCGAAGCTTCGTATCCGCTTCATCTTGATGGAGGAAAGCAATGTAGCGGTCATCCGTAAAAATCATCGCTCCTTGTTCATTGAATCGATAGATATGTCCCGTCAAATATTGGTTACGAAGTGTTTCCGGAGCGGTTTGTGATAGCGTTTCGATTTCTTCATTCGTTGCCAGGTCTGCGAATAACCGCCCCTTTTTATCCGTACGCAGTCCGCAATATAATTTATCTCCTTCTTGTGGCCATAATGAGCGCTCCGTCGGCAAGTCATCCTTTGATAGCAAAACATCCTTTTTGATGCCGATATTCATGAAAACACCTAAACTATGCTTGAACCCGACGACTTCCAACCATGCAATACTGTTCATATCGATGAAAGGCATCGTTGTCGTTGCTGCAAGACGTCCTTTATGATCGTGGTAAAGGAATACCTTCACCCGTTCATCATTTTCCAAATCATTTTCCGTTTCTGATCGGTGCAAAAAGACCTCTTCCCTCTTCGCATTCGTCAGCACATACCCTAATTCCGTTTTACGATCGACAATCAGGTTGACGATATTTCCAGCTTCTAATGAATTCATTATTAACAACTTCCTTTTCGATCTTTGTCATTATTCTTTCCCATTATATCAGAATGATTGATCTGGATAATCACAAAATTCCACGATTGTCCCCTCGGTGGAAATCGGGTTCAGATATATCAACCGACGGCCAAATTGGTTCGTCCGGTATGTATCTTTGAGGAATCGGATTCCTTGCTGTTCAGCTTCTTCAATTGCCTGGTCCAGATCATCAACACGATAAGCCACGTGGTGGACTCCCTTTCCTTTTTGCCTTATAAACCGAGCAACAGGCGACGTATTTGAAGTGGGTTGAAGCAGCTCGATCAGTTCTCCATCAACTCTGACAGCCGCAACATGAACCTCCACACCAGGTGCTTCACTTGTATAACGATGCTCCACCTTGCCCCCGAGTATTTTCACATAAAAGTTGAGTGCTTCATCTATATCTCGGACAGCTATACCAATGTGGTCAAGGGTTTTCTGCATAAGACAGGGATCACTCCTTCAAAATCGATTCCAGTTTAAAATTACATGTAAAAGGCAACAGTATAGTATACTATTAGGTAATTCATCTCTAAGGAGGAAGATCATGCCAAAGATTACAGTGCCAGACCATGGAACATTTGATGTAGAAGAAGGGAAAAAACTCGTATTAGCACTTGAAGACAACGGAATCAACATCCTCCACCGTTGTGGCGGTAAAGCGAAATGTACGACTTGCCGAGTAGAAGTGGAAGCCGGTGATTTCGGTGAATTGACAGACATTGAAAAAGAAGCCTTCAGCCGAAAAGGACTACAGGAAGGATTCCGGTTATCTTGCCAGGTACGTGTGAACGATGACGCAACCGTGCGCCCGATCATGACCGAAGAAAACGCCGACATGGACGCTGGACCAAGACCAGCCGAATAAAAGGATGCAGTGAAAGGACTTCGATGGTGGAGTCCTTTTTCAATGCAATAGTCGTGATTATTTTCGGTTTTGTCGTGATTATTTTCGGTTTTGTCGTGATTATTTTCGGTTTTGTCGTGATTTCTTAGAATGATGTTGTAACTTCTTTTAATCTTGTCGCGATCATGATTTTCTATGCAATCACTTAATCCCTTCCCAATCGGCTAAAAACTGTTCTATAAAGCCTTCCATGTAGCGATGGCGTTCCTCCGCGAGTTTTACTCCTGTTTCCGTGTTCATCAAGCTTTTCAACTTGAACAATTTTTCATAAAAATGATTGATTGCGGTGCTTTCACCGTGTCTGTATTCTTCCTTAGTCATCGGTTCTGTTCTCGGCGGCAAATGGGCTTGATGCATCGCTTCCCCTTTCGCCCCAGCAAACATGAACGTCCGGGCTATCCCGATTGCACCGAGTGCATCCAGACGATCCGCGTCCTGGACAACTTTCCCCTCCAGTGTCCGCATTCCCTTTTCCGAACTCTTGCTGAACGACATCGTTGTTATGATTTCTACAATGTGCTTGATTACTTCTTGCTGTAAATCTTCATTTTCTAAAACACGAGTTACTTCCTGTAAAGCTTCGTCTTCATCTTCAACCAGCTTGTCGTCAATCAGATCATGGAGCAGCACAGCAAGTTCACAGACCATCAAGTCAGCACCTTCATTTTTACCGATACGTAAAGCTAACGATCGGACTCTTTCGATATGGTCCCAGTCATGACCCGTATGATCATCCTTCAATTTTTCTTTTACCAGTTGTTCGATATTCGCTCGAATTTGTTCCATTAATCATTCTCTCCTTAAAGAAACCTGACTCAGCCAATCCTTAGGCGCTAGTTGAGCCTCTTCAATGCATGGAAAAAACAGCATTCCGTCAGATGCTGTTTTGTGGCTGTTTTTCTCTATGTAATGTTTTCGGAACGATCCGATTCTTTTGGACAAATCGTTTCGCCTCGAAATAGTTCTCAACCCCGGCTTGTTTCATAGCCTCCAATAAAGCGATGTAATAACTTCCTTCAAACTTGACCTGAACCTTCAAGGTCGTTTCAATCGCTACATTGACAACTTCCTCTTCCGAATCCGTATACTTTTTCCCAAAATAAATGAATGCAATATGATTTTCGGTCAAATGGATGCCTTTGCTGCTTAAAAACTCGATATAATTACCAGTCGAATCAATATGCATATACCTTAAGCCCTACCCCTTTTTTAAAAATTGGTATTTTTATATTAACATAAAAAAAGAGGAGCGGAACCAAAGTTATCAGAATTTCGTTATTTTTCTACACTTTTCGACATCAATGATTCTCCAAGGGCTTGAAGCCGCTGGCCGACACTGCAGTCCCGATTGCAAAAGCTTTGGGCATAGTTTTTCCCATAATCTTTCTTGAACGCATCACGCACAAAACAATCCCGGCAGAATGTGTTCAATGTCCATTCGATTTCCTCTGTCACAACCCTTCGTTCCACTCGTCTCACTCCTGCATTTTAATGATGAATTTCTGGCTTGCACCGTTATTTCTGAAAGTTACACCGATAAATATCAAGTTTGCACCGTTATTTCTGGAGATTGCACCGATAATTATCGAGTTTGCACCGTTATTTCTGGTGGTTTCACTGATATCTCCAATAGAATCCTCACTATAAGTATACCGTTTCTTGTTTTATTTTATTGATACCACTGCTTTTTCTATGCCAAAAGAAAACCACCCGCGAGGGAGTGGTTAGTCTTGGCTGCTTCCTTTTTCTAAGACTGATATCAGTTCCCGCAAGTAATCCGGAAGATCAGGCGGCCTTCGACTTGAAACGAGATGGCCATCAACCGTAACGGACTCATCACGCCACTCAGCACCTGCATTCTTCATATCATCCTTGATTCCAGGGGTACTTGTCACCACTTTATCATTCAATATACCTGCAGATATCAGGACCCATCCAGCATGGCAGATCTGGCCGATCACCCGCTTTTGGTTTTCCATGAACTGCACGATTTCCAAAACCTTTTCATCACGTCGTAATTTATCAGGCGCCCAACCGCCAGGGACGAGAACGCCATCGTATTCATAAAAGTTCACGTCATCATAGCTGTAATCCGCAACTGCCGGAACTCCATATTTCCCTTTGTACGCTTTGTTTTCTTCTTTACCGACGATGTGTACCGTCGCGCCTTCTTCCCGAAGCCTCATCACCGGATACCACAGTTCAAGGTCTTCGAAGTCATCTTCTACAAAAGCCAATATACGCTTATTCGACAGTCTCATCATGTGAACCTCCTTTTTTTACAACATTCGTTGTTCGACCTTTCTTGAAGGCCGTAATCCATGCAGGTATGGTAGTACCATTACCCGATTTTTGTGATAATATAAACGTTAGTATTAAAAGTTAAAAGGGGATTTCTATGATAGATGTTTATGTAGATGGCGCAAGTTCAGGGAATCCAGGCCCATCTGGTGCGGGTATATTCATTAAAGGATTGCCGGAAGGTCCAGAATCCTATTCGATTCCACTCGGAACGATGACAAACCATGAAGCTGAATACCATGCGGTCATCCACGCGTTGAAAATCTGTATCGGAAAACAATATAAAATCGTATCTTTTCGGACGGATTCCCAGCTAGTCGAGCAGGCTGTCGATAAGGAATACGTAAAAAAGAATCTGTATCAACCGCTGTTGCAACAGATTCTTCATTTGAAAGATGACTTGGACCTCTTCTTCATCAAATGGATTCCAAGCTCCCAAAACAAAAATGCAGACAAGCTCGCACGTGCTGCGATTCAGTTGAATGAACCAATGTAGTTCGGATTGAGCAACTTTGCTCCTTAATCGTACAACTTGGTACGATTTTACTAAAAAAAGGAGTTGACTACCTCACCACAAACTTTCCTATTGGGATTGGAACCACTTGATCAACGCCTGGGTCCCGCAGTTTTCCTCCCCTTTTTCAGCTAATGATTTATAAAGGGAAAGCGATAACTCCAGTCCAGGGGTTGTCATTCCCATCTCTGTCGCCGACTCTAAGGCAATACTCATGTCTTTGATGAAATGTTTGATATAAAATCCGGGTTGATCGTCTTCAGCAATCATCCGAGGTGCCAGGTTGCTTAACGACCAGCTTCCTGCTGCACCTGTGGTGATGCTATCAAGTACTTTCGACGGATCGAGCCCCGCTTTTTCCGCATATACAATTGCTTCACAAACACCGATCATGTTCGTCGCAATCGCAATCTGGTTGCACATTTTCGTATGCTGACCTGCGCCGGCTTTTCCCTGGAGGATGATGTTCTCCCCCATCACATCAAAAATCGGTTTGACAGCCTCAAAAACTTCTGGATCACCGCCTACCATGATGGCCAGCTTACCGTTCCTCGCACCGATGTCCCCACCTGAAACCGGGGCATCCAATGCAAAAATTTTCCTCGTCAAAGCTTCTTCATAAATTTCTTTCGCAAGCGCAGGGCTCGAAGTCGTCATATCAATGACATAGGTATGAGTCCTGGCATTTTCAAGTATTCCTTTTTCACCGAAATAGACTTCTTCAACATCATGTGGATACCCGACCATCGTAATGATGATGTTCGATTCCGAAGCAAGTTCAGCCACGGTCTCTTTCCAAACTGCACCTGAGTCAAGAAGAGTTTCTGCCTTTGACTTTGTCCGCGTGTGAAGAAGGACGGAATACCCATCATCCATCAAGTTTTTCGCCATGCTTTGCCCCATCACACCAGTTCCCACAAATCCGATTGTCGCTTCTTTTATATCCATAATTACCTCCATCCTTACAAAAAATAAAACCCCCATTATAAAAGGAGTTCTTCAATCATTCCGAATTTCCTTTAGAAGAGATTACCAATGTCCATATGGATGATTATTTATATCTGTTAAAAGTCCGTTTGCTTTCCTTGAACGGATCAATGATCTCTGCGCGTGCTAAAGGATTGTTTTTATAAATTGTCCGCATACGATCTTTGATAGGTCTTTGATCATCAAAATAGTCATAGCTCCATTTTTCCCTGCATTGCATACCATGTCCCTTATCCTTCAGAATCGTTTTATAATTCCTGATAATTTCATGGCTCTTTGAATGTGTGGTTGTATTGATGAAACCCGAGAAATGGAAAAACCGGAGAGGAAGTCCATTGACAAAATATTTTCCGTTTTGTATTTTTAGCGCCCGTTCAAAAAAGTTCCATTTCGCAATGTTATATCCTGGATGTTTCAATTGCAGGACGTGATCAAAATAGACCGGCACATGATCAATCCATCTTTGTTCATTATAAAGACCGCGTGGTGGGTCAGTATAACTGAAATGTTCAAGCCGTTCTGCCCACCAATCCACAAATGCATTTGCCGTTCTTGTTCTTTTTATCGCTACAAAGCCTGTATTGAATATTCCAGCTTGAAGGAATGACTGTTCGCAGCCCCTTGATGCCAAATCTTCTGGAGGATGGAGGATATGAGGTGTAATGACAATAGAATGGGTTTTCAATGCATCCTGCACCTCGGTGAACGGACTGAAAACTTGCGTATCTGCGTCTAAAAGTACAAAGTTGTTTTCGGATGGATGGGCCTGAAGCAAATGACGGAACAATTGCCCTTTACAAGCTCCAGAAGCTTCATATTGGTTATATTTGAAAATCATCTGATTGAAATCCTTAAACCCTATGTCTTTTGCAAGAATAGTATCATCAAAACTTCTGAAAGACTCGATATTATGGGGCATCTCTTTCTCAAGGACACAGACAATGAATTTATGTTCAGGCATATGCCGTTTGATCGAGTCCCTTAGTATGGACGCTAATGCTAGATGATTGGCACAAACAATTGTAAAAAACAACATGTTCAACGCCCTTTTCTTTTGTTTCTTACTTTTGTACTGTTCTTACTGTAGCTCCATTGACAGTTTTGCGGGTATATCTCGCTGTACTCCTGAAGTTCCAGAAGATATTCTTCAAGGATCGGATAAATGGCACTCGTTTCATCGATATGCTCAGAAAGCCTATCCACTTGTGAAAAATGAAAGAAACGAAAAGGTTCACCATTAGCGAAATATGAGACACCTTCCGAAGTGATCTGCCGTTGTTGTAAATTCCAGAAAGCAACATTATAACCGGGATGTTTAAGGATCTTGATTTCATCAAATAAACTTACCGCTGCCGTCAACCATCTTTGATCTGTATGGAATCCGGATTTATAATCAACGAATGCGTAATGTTTCAGACGTTCGTTCCACCAGTCAAGGAAACGATCAGTAACCGATGACCGTTTCAAGCCTATGAATCCACCGCTGATGACGCCGACTTTCAAGGCTTCGACTTCTGCATTCTCTCCGAAAATTGTATGCGTGATTTCGGGAGGAGTAATGAAATGCGGCGTGAAAATGATCAAATTGTTCCGAAAAGCCTCTTCTAATTCAGGAAATGACGAAAAGAGCTTCACATCAGAATCCAAGTAAATGATACATTCTTTATCGGCGTATTGCTGGAGTGAATATTTAAGTAACTGCGCTTTTACTGCACAGGTCGCTTCGAATTGATTGTACCTCGAGATCACTTTTTCAACGTCAAATCCCATGTCCTTTGCTAACACAACTTCGTCAAAAAAAGGTTCGTTCTCAATTTGGGGCGGGAGATCTTTTTCGACAAGACACACAATCATTCTACTGTCTGGAATGTGTTTTTTAAGAGACATCGCTAAAGCTTTTGCTCGTGCAAGGTGATTGGAACAAACGGACGTACAAAATATCATTTTAAAAGCCACCAAACTTTTCCGAAATTGGACAGCAACATCAGTATCCTTTAATCAATTTATGTATTGATAGCGAAAGCGTTCGAAAAAAGAGCTGCCCTCAACATCGATTGATGTTAAAGGCAGCTCTTCATATATCTACATCCTGACACGCAGTTCCAATCGTTCAACTTCTTCCCGCAGCTTTTCCCGATTGAGCCTCAATGAGAAACCATCCCACGGCGTTTCTTTTAAAATCGGAATTTCCGTATCGATGGTGACCAGTTCCTTGCTTAAGAATGCCATCTCACGGCCAGCGGCAATCTTTTTCAAATAGCGCTTGAAGATCGGATCGAGTTCTTCCTCTTCATAGATCGCTTCTACCGTTCCATATTGCTGGATCATCGGCAAAGCCGCCTTTTCTCCGACGCCGTGGACACCTGGAATGTTGTCGCTTTTATCCCCTAGCAACGCCTTTACATCAATCCATTGAGCAGGCGTGATCCCGTATTCATCGGAAAAATGTTTGAGTGTGTAGGCGTTCTCTTCTTTTTTCTTCGCAATGATTTGTGACACTTTATTGGTCAACAATTGAAGCAGATCACGATCATTGCTGTAGATGAAGCATTCTCCGTCCATTTCGTCGGACCAACGACGTGATAACGTACCGATGATGTCATCCGCTTCATACGGACTGATCGTCAACTGCGTAACGCCGACGATATCGAACAGCTCGGTAATCGTCGTGTACTGCTGGATTAAAGGCTCAGGCAGCTCATTACGTGTATCCTTATAATCTGGAAAACGTTGACGGCGAAGCGTTTCCTCACGCTTCACATCCCATGCAATCGCCAGGTGTGAAGGGTTGTACATTTCAATCAGGTTCAAAAGCTTCTGCACTTTTACACGGAGAGCGTTCGTATAAAGCCCTTCGCTGTTTTTGGTCAGTTCATGATCTTCTCGACCGTAACTTGTAGCAAAATAACACCGGCTCAACAAATTGAAACCATCAATGATAATGAAGCGGTTATCCATTGTTTTATCCCCTTTTCCCGTAAAAAATCCTTCTACCATTGTAGCACAAAATAAGAAAGCTGACCCCTTGAGTATGATGAACTCTTGGAGCCAGCTTTTTTCAGTTATGTAATCCCGCACTTGCCGTGACACTTCATGACTCATAAACCCACATTAGCAGGTGGGTACCCGCATCAATCCGTTCGTCTTCCGCTTCCGAAGTTGCGGCTTGACGTCTAGATCGAGATTTAAGGTTCCCTTTGTCATGGCATCGGTTTAAGACATAAACGTGTCACCAACAATGCAGGAACTTAATTATATCGAGGAATGGTTTTTTTGTAAAGTGAGCAACCCCACCTATTCTTTTTCTCTTCCTCCATGAATAAATTCTTTATAAAGTACATATATTGTTCGTTTAAAAGAATTTAAACCGGGTATATGTTCTTTATATTGAACGATAAAGGAGAATGTAAATTGAAAAAGATTGCACTATTATCGACTCTTCTGCTTGTTTTCAGTTTGACGGCCAACATTATGACACCATTTCAAAATGCCTTTGCGACAAATGATTGGAGCAAAAGTTCACTTAAGTTCATCGATGCTGGAGGTGATTGTGAACAGATTTATGCTGTGGTGAAAAATGGGAATGATTCTGGGAAAATGAGTGGTACAGTCGCGTACGAATTGTACTACATAGAGAACGGTAATCCGAAAAATGGAACCGTTGTTGCAACTGGCACGATCGGACCATTGGATACTGGTGAACCTCAAACCATAACTTTCAATCCTGAAAATCCTGGAAACTATATGTTCAAAGCCTATCAAGAAGACGGTCATCCTGGAACAGGAGTTTTATGGAGTGAAGAAATTAAGGTAGAAAATTGTGAACAGGAGCCACCCCCAGAACCTGAATTGAAACCTCTATCCATCTCTGAAGTTTGTACGGATGATCCGGATTCAAAACGTAAATGGGAAATCCATAATCCAAATGATGAAGCTGTTTCATTCCACTGGAAAATCAAGAATTCCCAACAATCAGGTGAGGCAACGATCGCTGCATCCTCAACTTTAACTTTAGAAACAGACACTATATCCGGAGATAACATACTGGTAGTCCTTTATGGCGATGGGAAGAAAGTGGAACTTAAGAGTAATGGTGAAGAATGTGCTCAAGAGCCACCGGAACCTGTCCTGGATCCTCTCGTTCTTCAATCCGTTTGTACAGATAATCCTGAAGAAACGAGAAAGTGGAAAATTACAAACCCGAACAATGAAGAAGTCATTCTCACGTGGGAAATGGGGTCACAATCAGGTCAACTTACACTTTCGGCCAACGAAACGGAAATGCTTGCGACAGATACAGAAGGAGATAACACTCTTCATGTATTTGTAGAAGGTCAAGAGGCAGTATCACTTGAAAGCTCTGGTGAAAAATGTGGAGAAGAGCCTCCGCCGGCAGAGCTGAAACCACTTGAAGTGATACCTGTATGTTCGGATGATCCAGGTGATCTTCGAGTATGGAAAATTACGAACCCGAATGATGAAGCCCTCGAATTCACCTGGAAGATAGCGGACTCAGATCTTACAGATACGATCAACTTGGAGGGTATGGAGACCATCACTTTAGGTACAAAAACCACGGATGGAAATAATAAGCTAGAAATCTGGGTTGATGGTACATTGCAAAACAGCTTTGAAAGCTCTGATGAAAAATGTGAAGACAATGAGGAACCACCTGAAGAAACCGAATTGGAACCCCCAGTCATCCTTGGACAATGTCATGAGGAAGATTCAAACAAGTACATTTGGAAAATTACAAATCCTAACGAAACCAAAATAACAATCTTGTGGGAAATATTGAATTCTGAACAGACAGGGACTGTGGAACTCGATGCAAATAGTAGTGAAACTATCCATACCATGATCATCGACGCCGAAAATATCCTTAAACTTTCAGGTGCTGACATGGAAACAGTGGAACTGAAAGCTGATACCTCACAATGTAAGAATGATGAACCGATCGACGAAGAGGACAAAGACGAAGATAAAAATGATGACAAAGAACAAGATAAGGACACTGATGATCCTGCCTCACCTATTCCAGGGTCGAACGATAAACTTCCTAACACGGCCACACCTTGGTACAACATACTTTTGATTGCTTCTATTCTCGCTCTTGGTTCAGGAGGCTATTTACTAAGACTGAAAAAGGTTTGGTGAGATCATGGGACTCTATAGAGAGGATAAGTTTAAATTACAAATGATCATTGCGGGGGGAGTTTTCCTCCTCTCGCTTTTCTTCATTTTTTATGCTTTGATTCAGCTACAACAAAGTAACAATCGTATCGAAGAAGCACTTCGGGATTGGGATTACCAGGAAACAATCAGAGGCACACAAGAAATGCCCATCATTCAACTGGATAACAACTCACCAGACAAAGCAAGCACGCCCCACACGAGTGATACTAATGTTAATACTGACAACCCACAAGCTTTTTCCATCCCGTTACCTAATGACCTGATTGGAAAAATGATCATTCCCAAATTGAATCGTGAATTACCAATTGTCCAAGGGACTTCCGACGCGCAATTGTCAAAGGGTGTGGGGCATTATATCAACAGCAGCATGCCCGGTGAACAAAACAACACCGTTCTGGCCGGCCACAGGGATACTGTATTTCGCAATTTAGATGAATTAGTTCCTAAAGATGAAATCATCGTTAAAACAATTAATGGAACATTCACCTATCGAATTTCCGATTCAAAGATTGTAAGTCCTGACGAGGTATCTGTTCTCGCCCCTTCTGATCAGCCTATTCTGACATTAATCACTTGCTACCCATTCAACTTCATCGGAAATGCCCCGGAACGTTATATCCTTACAGCTGAGTTAAAGAAACAAGGAGAATAAAACTTTTATCATAGTGATTTCCATTTTCCATCCATCTAATCAGGTACTTTGTCGTATTTTTCTAATATTTTGACAAAAATAGAACTTTTTTTCAGCGTAATCTTACAACCTTTGTATTACACAACGACTATGATAGAAGTATTAATTGGGCCTATACCCCTCCTGTAAAAAGGCAAACCCATCGAAAGACGGGGACGCAAAGTCACAGATCTAAGGTATTTGTTACTACGACGGCTGGGCTACCGAGAGGCAGTATACTTTTTAGGGGGAATGTATGAGTGGGGAAGCTTAAAGATCGTGAAAAATTGGATGTTGAATGGATTGAACTCATGAAGGTCGCAAAACAGGCTGGTTTAACGAAGAATGAAATAAGGGATTTTATTCGTAATTTTCCAATAAAACCCTTAGAAAACAAGGCATAAACCGCCATACATAATCTATTTTTTCAGATGGTTTATGGTATAATTGAATTAAATATACCAAAGAAATCGACCTGAAGGAGTTCAAAAATGATTGGGGATCGTCTTAAACATTACAGAAACCAAAAAGGAATGTCATTATCCGAATTAGCTGATAGAGCTGGAGTCGCTAAATCCTACTTAAGCTCTATCGAACGGAATCTACAAACTAATCCTTCTATTCAATTCCTAGAAAAAGTCTCAAATGTATTGAATATTCCACTCGACAATCTATTGCATGATTCTGTTGATGTTGAGACTGACGATCTGGACCAGGGCTGGATGAAACTTGTCCAGGAAGCCATGGAGTCAGGGGTATCGAAAGAAGAATTCAGAAGTTTTCTAGAGTTCAACAAATGGAAAAAACAACAGGACAATAATTAAGCACCGCAAACATCTTACTGTTTTGCAGTGCTTTTTATTTTGCTCCTAGATTCATATATTTCTGTTGGTAGATGAAGTTCCGGACTTCACTGCTTGATAATCCTAACGCCCTCGCTTCTTTCATCAGCTTAACCCATTCCGGATCGATCAAAAACTCCTCCATTTCAAAGAGATTCAAATCAAGTTCTTTAACTATCCTGATCATGTTGAAAAATGAAGGGTTTTGAATCTTTCCATTCTCTAAATTCAATATGTAAGCTTCAGTAACTTGTACACGTTGTGCAAGGTCAATAACTGAAATATGCTGCTCTAATCTAGCTTCTTTTATTTTGCTCCATAACATGATTTCGATCCCACCTTCTTACGGTTCATCTTTTAAGTTTTCATATCAATCAATGTTCCTACTTTCAATTCTCCAAATAGGATTTCATCATCTTGAATGAAAATTTTTGAGTGTATATGTTTCTGTTCTAATGACTCGATTGCAGATTTCGTGTAGGAATAGGGACACTTTCCTATAAATTGATTATTGATCGAAATTTCACCTATATCTTCATGGTTATAAGTAAGACAAATCTTTCTGTTATTAATATAAGAGATATAATCACCATTCAGCCTGCGAATCATGTGTAGTCCCCTTTTCTTATGGATTTTTAAGCTTTGCTTGAACAATCAAACGATGGGTAGGATCTTTCATCGGATCACAGGTAATGAGGGTTACAATGGTTTTAGAAAGATCTGATGCTAGAACGGAAGTATCATCTGGAAGGACTCTTGTGGTGTGATATACGGTATAAGTGTATGTTTCATCTTTTGTTTTTATTATGATCTCATCTCCATGCACTACCTCGTTTAAACGATTAAAATCTTTACCGTACGTGTAACTTCGATGTGCAGCAATGGCAGAATTTCCGAACTGGCCCAGTGATGAAGTCCCTGATAGATGTCCTGCACCCTTTTTTAGATTGGATAAAGTAGCTCCTTCAAGGACTGGCAGTCTAGCATCGATACTAGGGATTTCCACAGTACCAACCAATTCACCAGATGAAGGAGCTTCAGTACTTTCATCATCTGAAGCATAAACCTTTGACAATGAAGTAAAACTTTCTTCAGCTGTATCAGGGTCTGTTTGATTCCACTCTGAAAGAAGTTGTTGTTGTTGATGGATGCTATATTGGGATTTTAAATAAGGAATGAAAGCCGTCCCCAGACCGATTAAGAAGATGAATAACCCAAGTAGAAACCTCATGAATAATTCACCTTCTTGTTCGAAAACGAGGACGATCACTCGTCAAACGCTTTCGCATAATACCTACACCAAGGCCTGCTAACATAATACCTGATAAGTAATACCATAATGGGTTAGATTCACCTGTTTGTGGCATACCTCCACTATTAGTTGGAATTTCTTTATCCGGTGTACCACCGTTACTTGGCGGTGAAGTGTTACCTTCTGCGTAAAATTCTATTATAAATTCGGTCTCAAGTCCCTGAAATTCGTTACCAGACTCCCAAGGAAACTCTACAGAAAAAGTTATATCTTCCTGTGATTTCTGAGCAAGGTTACGAGGATCAAAGCCTTTAAATTCACTGAGTTTACCTTTATACAAAGAGCCTTTAGAGTCGTTAACTTGAAGGTTAAGTTGATTGTATAAAAGCTCCGAACCAGACTTAAATTCAGCCTTCGTATTATACGTAAAATCATTATTACCATTATTCTGAATAGATATCTTCCGCTCTATAACGTCTCCAGGTTTAATGTTACTAAAATCAAACAATATGTTTGTTGGAGAAGTAGCTATATCTATAACTGAAGAACTCTCATCTGCTCCTGTTGTTCCTATAGGTGAAAATAGTACGAGTGTTAAAACTAGTAAACTATATATAATTACTAATTTACGGCTGATTTTCATTTTAAAAACCTCTCATTCACTCTGTAGAGATAATAGTTTAATAAAAAGGTGGGATACCCCACCTTTTTATTAGTTTATTTTATATTCGAGTTTAGTCTGTAACAGGTTCACTAACAGTTGAACCAGGTTTTACAAGTTGGCTAGGTTCTGTTGAATTATCAGCATCAGAAGAGCCCTGAACCCCGTTGTTAATTGCACCACTACCATGTGAAGAGTCTAGGTTCATGCCATCCCATTGTGTAGCTTCTAAATTGAACCAGAAATTAGCACTATTCCCTTGGAATTTATTTTGTACAAATTCACTATAAGCCCCACCAGTTCTTGTTTGATCATCCTTGAAAGTAATAACAAACATTACACTGTCCATATCTTCTGGGACGACAGGAATTCCTCTTAATGCAGTTTCACCTGATGGTACAACTAATGGTGCAAGGTTTATTCTTCCAGTACCATCAGATGCAATGTAATCAGATTTAATTTTTCCAGAATAAGATGCATTCACTAAATCATAAAGAGTTAATGTTTGCCCTGAGACTACAATACTTTCCCTTGGTTCAAATTTTCCATCAGTATTCTCGGAATCCACTTTTAATGCATCAATCTCAAACTGTTTTAAGAATTCATTTAAATCACTGTTTGTACCATCACCTTGGGTAAAATCATCAGCTGTTGTATTTAATAGTACTTCCTTAATTGCTAAACTACCTGCATTATTCAAATTAAATACACGTTTAATTGAATCCCCTGGTTTCATGTTAGTTAAATCAAAGTTTGCACCTTGATTTACATGACCAACCTCTAAATCCAAAGTACCCGCTGCAAAATGGTTGTTAATTGTTGCAGTATCATTAAATGCTGCCCAAGTTCCTCCCCCAACTAATGATAAACCTAATGCCGCTGTTGCAACTCCCATGCCCAACTTCTTTTTAATACTCATTAACAAAACTCCTCCTCTTTCCACCCATTTGGGTATGTATAATTTATTTTGAACTCACAAAGAAATTTAAGTTTCTATGTGAAGTATCAAACGAATCAATCTTGGCCTAACTACTAACTGATGTTTCTTCTTTCTTAGATGGTTCTAATTCTCTAATTGCACTTGTTATTGTGATAATTGAATATCCAAGTAACAGTAATCCCGGAATAATAAGAAGTAGAGCTCCACCCATTTTAGAATTTGCAAAATTCATCAGATATCCAAGATACGGTATAGTAAAACCTGTATACTCCCCTATAACGTTTGCTGCTAGGACAGGTTCATTATCTGGATCTTTGTTGCTGTCACCTTTTGTAAGGTACTGTAAGGTTTCTCCTGATCCAATCACCTCATGTATTCTGTGGGTTACAAGATTTGTTTGATCTTTCATGTAAGTAATAACATCACCTTTACTAAAACTCACTTTCCCTTCAACAGGTTCAATAGCGATAATCGATCCCGTTTTAAAAGTTGGTTCCATGGATCCAGATAGAACTGTTTTTAACTGATATCCTAAAAAGTTAGGCTCTCCCCCTGACGCTTTGGAGGATATTACTACAAATGCCATAAGGATAAACGTTATAAATAAGATTGTAGTTGTAAGATTACTAAGCACTTTCAAAACCTTTACTTTCATTCTTCAATCACCATCACTTTGCGTTTTGTTATCAGTTTCTTTGTTACTCTTTTCCTCTTCTGACTTTGTGACTGGTTCAGTGATATCTTTATTAGCAGACTCTTTTGAGTCACTTTTTGCTGCATTTGTTTCTACATTTTGCTCAGATTCTTTCTCTCCCTGTGGTGAAGCTTCTTCTTCCGTTTTTGGAGTTATAGCATCTATTGATTCAGGTGCCTGTTCTTTTTTATTTTCTGACTCCGAGGGCTCATTCTGATCTTCCTGTGTATCAGCAGGATTATCCTGAGTATCGCCTTCTTCTTCAGTTGCAGGATCGATTATACAATCAAATAGAATTATTTCACTTGTCATAGTATTGAATGACTGTTCTCCATTTTCACTTTTGTGCCCAGGACGTTGATATGCCTTAAAGAAATACCTACCGTTTTCCTCTGGTTTATAACTAAGTTCACCAGTTACGTTTTTACCTAATGGTTCTAATTCACCTGTATAAACAAGTTCTTTTTGATCGCTTTTATTCTCACCTAAAGCTTTGTATACTTCATATTTTGCAGTACCTTTCATATCTTCACCGCCGTTTTTAATAGGGACAGTAATTTTTCCATCACTACAATTTTTTTCTATCTTTTTGCCTATAATTTCTAAAGAACTTTTATCCCATTCAATAGGAAATACATCTGCTGCGCCTAGGTGATTTTTTATTCTTTCTATGTCGTTAAAACTTGCTATTGTAGGTGAGGATAGGTAAACGATCATTAACAATAGAAGATAAACCGACAAAACCCCTTTAAAGCCAGTAATCATTTTAATTTGTCTTTTTCTTTTCATTGTCAATCGCCCTTTTCTTATGGGACTCACCCTTTCTTGATGTGACATTTTGAAATATTCCTGAACATCCTATGTATGTTCTTTTTTAAGAACATCTTATATTCGGAGTATATACCTATATAACGAACGAATAAACATGTGAAAATGGTCATATTGTTCGTTTAAGGGAACGTTTCTGCCTATTCACTCTAATTAACTTCATTTTTCGTACTTTTTTAAGTTTTTTAAATTTCTTTTTAAAGAACAATTATAATAGTAACCTAATTCATGTCCAATTAAGGGTTGTTGCTGTTCTTTTAATAGAACAATCTTACAAAAAAAATCCTGATGATCTCTCATCAGGATGCGAAATTTGTTTATTTAGCTTATTGGCATATATTTCAGCGTAATTTGGTCGTTGACATCATTCACTTTCCATCTTCTTCACTTCGTTTTCTGCGTAGCTTGGCATTTTGGCTGCTTTTGAGCGTTGTTCCATTTCTTTTGCGTTGTTGTTGCGTTGTGCGTTGGCGTTGCCTTTTTTCTGTTTGCCCATCATTCGAACCTCCTGACATCTGTTTTTATTAGTATGGACGATTTGTCATTCATAATTCTTCTATTTTTGGTCAATCTAAGGTATAGGAGGTGTTCGTTATGAGTGGACCTTATTTATGTCCGGGCTGTAAAACCAATCGAACCCGCTTCAATGTGATTGAACAGATTCCTAAAGGCGTTAAGCTGGACCCGCAATCTGGGGATGTCGTCGAGGAGTATTCGAACGATGACCTTGAGATGTTCCATATGCCTTATAAAGGGTCGCAATATCGTGTACAATGTGCTGCATGCGGGTTGATCGAAAATGAAGAAACATTCAAAGCACGCGCCAGCTCGTCACAAAACCCATTTCTTTCGTAAGAAAAAGCACCCGTCAAGGTGCTTTTATTCGTTCAATTCAAAATTCAGTTCATTGTCATCAAATTCGATATACTTTGGGATCTGTAATAATCGTATCTTCATCTCTTCAAGCCGTTCAAAATCTTCTTTTTTCATACCGAAAAATTGTTGCTGTTCGTAAATTTCACCATCAGAATGTACCCCTTGTGAGTACCCCTGTTGCGATAGAATCGGTTTGCCATCCTGATCTGTCAATTCGTAAAACGCTTCACCGAACCGATATTGAGCTAAATCAGGCATTTCTTTTATACGTTTTTGATATTCGGTATAGTTTGTGAAATGGAGGCCTTGCAATTCTTTATCCGCTTTTATCGATAACACGAAGCCATAATTGAAATCATTCGCTCCAGGTCCGATTTGGTCTTTTTCCATTTTGGCAAGGTTGAACTCTATCCCATTGACTGTACCTATTTTTCGATTGATTTGTTCGCTTTTGTTTCCTTCTTTATCTCTCTCAAGGAATCGCTGTAAATCTCCACTCGTGATTGTATGTGATACTTCTTCATCGGTACTGTAGGTGGCGCCGAGAACTTTCAGCTTAAGCACTTCTTCATTTACAAAGGTAAGACCCTGATAATGCGGAAGACCTAAGAATTGTTGTCCATCGGGTTTTGTTTGGATCGGCGCGAAGTCCTGGTGTCCGTTATAGTTATAATTCAATCTGTTGAACTCGTATGGGGAATCAATCACAACATTCAGCTGACTGAAATTCAAGCGCATTTCAAGATCTGTAAAAGTGATTTCCATATCATCAGCTAACTTTACTTTTTGATTGATCGGCTTCTTCTCTAAAATGGGATTCCAGCTTTTGAAAGGATAATCAAAAGACAAATCGTCCAGTGCGATCGAAGTTTCAGAATCATTTTCCCTCTTTTGGATCAATTCGATATCGCCTAATCCGATTTTATTTATTTTTTCAACTGCTTCTGTATTGAAGGTATGCTTTTGTTCTGCATCCAGCCATTCAGAAAAATCCTGGAACATCTTTTCATTGAATTCAGGTTCAATCCATAAACGTCGATAGATCCTGTTTTTATAGACAACACCGTCATTAGGTAAATATACCCCTCCAGGGTGATTTCTGTTTCCAACCGCAACTTCAAACGGTTCTTGTCCTTCAGCATGATATGTCAGCCGATCAAGTGACAAACATGGAATTTCTTCAGGTTTATCATCAAAAGGAGATAAGTCGAGGCTGTAGGTGACCAATAGGCGCATGTCTTCGTTCCAAACCGAGTGGATTTTGAAAGTACGTCTTTCCTCTATGATATCAACCTCTATATCCTTGATTTCTGTCATAAGATCATATTCTTCAATCAATTGAAGTTGCTGTGGATCATGGTTTCTAACGGATTGGTTCAACTTTTCATTCAGTTCGCTTTTTGTTTTTGCCACATTGAACACTTCTTCATCAACCGCAAACGAGGTCTGTTCTTTTTCCTTGAAGATGTCGGTTATGAACAGGAATGCCAGGACAATCAGAACGACTGGTACAATCTTTATGAATTTATTTTTCCCTTTCATCGTTTCCCCCTTGATTCAACTTTATATTGAGTTCTTTTTCATCAGTATTAAGGTGGTTCGAGATGTTCCATATTCGTACATTGAGTTCTTCTACTTGTTTGAATTTTTCTTTTTCTATGCCGAAGTATTGGATATGTACATTGTCTTCCACACCATGTCCGTATAAATCCAGAACTCTGATGACCTCACCATCTTGATCAGACATCTGTATGAAAGGATGTCCTTCGAGGCGATCCCTCTCTTCTTCTGGGTAACTCTCCATTTCTTCCTCTATACTTGTATAGTCGGTAATGTATGAACTGCGATAATTCTCCGTGTTTGTCTTTTTCAATTCGAAACCGATCGTCGCGCTGTCAGATCCACTACCACTTGGCCTGATGGTATGCAGAGTAAACTCAGTTCCGTTTACCACTCCCAGGGTACGGTTGATATTATGAATAGAATCAACACCTCTTTTTCGATAAGCAGTGAGTTCTTCCTTTGTGACTTTAAAAGTCAATTCTTCTTCTGAAGGGATCTCAGCGGCCAAGATCTTAAATTCGAAACGGTCCGTCATGTTTTCTTCGAAGATCGGTAACGTTAGAAATTGATTTCCATCTTCATCTTTTTCGATGATCGCTCTGTCGGGACGCCCATTACGTTCGTAGATCAGCGTCCTCAACGTCGTTTTTTCATCCTCTGATCCTATATCTAGGTACAATCTTTGGGAGTACAACAACGTCTCCAATCTTTTAAAATGGATCGAAACGGTTTCATTCAGTTGAAGTGTTTCTTCAAGATCTTTTGTTTCAAGTATAGTGTTTTCACCTATAAAATTACTTTTCAGCGTAATATCCTCTATGTAAATTGGCTGGTCTTCCGGTTTGTCTTTCTTGATGAAATGGACATCTTTAAGTTCGACTTTATGGATCTTTTCGATTGCACCTTCCCGTGCCGTCCAATCATTTTCCAAAGTAGGAAAGTCAGCTTCGATGAAAACTCTTCTGTAGAGGCGGTTTTCATACACGATCCCATCATTCGGCCAGTTAAAGGCGTTTTGTTCAGTTGGATACTGCACGTCGATTTCCAACGGTTTCTTGTCCTCTGTAAAATAGGTGAGTCGGTCCAGAAGCAAGTAAGGGATATCATTCGGTTCCTCATCGTCTGGCAACAGGTTGAAGCTGTATGTTATAAGCAATCCTAAATGCTGGTTGACTACCGAGTGGATTCGAAAATCACGTCGTTTCTCCATAATCGATACATTGACATCATCAATTTCTGTGTCCAGACTGTATTCGTCAACCCGTTGCTGAAAGCCATAATCGGGCATATCCACTTCAAATCTCAACTGCTTTCGAAGATCAGATTTTGATTCTGTGACCCTGAACTTTTCATCATCTACAGAAATTGCCGTTCGTTCTCGCTCCTGGAATTTTTCACTGATGAGGAAAAAAGCTACCATGATCAGAACAACGGGAATGATTTTTATCAGCTTTTTCTTTTTCATTTTTGCCCCCAATTCGGTTCTGACCCTAATCAGGAATCGAGATTGTGATTTCCTCTGAATTGAATTCTATCGGTTTCGAAAAATGGAAGAGCCTGAACTTCAATCCATCAGAATTCATGAAATCTTCTGTTTCCATCGCAATATCCATTGAACTTTCATTAAGGTTTGCGTGCCCTGCAATCCCTGACAATTGGATGAGATCCCCTTTCGAATTGGTTACCTCCATGTAAGTATGTGAATCAACTTCGTGCGGTTGCCGGTCATTATCTTTTTCAACAAGAACATCGGCATAATCACGGAACCATGAAGGACCATAATTCTCCCATGGGGTTTCCATCTCCACGAAGATTTTCAAGTACTTTTCCCTAGCATCTTCAAAATCGATGCCGATCAGCTTGAAAGAACGCCCCGTAGACAATTTTCCAAGTTCTTTATGCATATCCAGAAAAGATGAGTCAGTCGTCTGTTGGTGCTTGAAATCAGAAATAACTTGTTGAGTGATTTCATATTCGAACTCTTCATCAGACGGAATCATTCCACCTACAAATTCCAGCCGTATTTCGTCATGATCATTCATCTCTCCAACCCGGAGGAATGTTTCACCATTTTCATCAAATTGGAGCCCAGACTCATGTTCCCCGCCATTGAACTTGAACGCAAAGGCATAATACCGCTCTAGATCAGGTTTAACATCAAGATATAACCGGTTTTCCCCCAGGTGGACTTCCAGCCGTTTTACGTGAGCTTCAGAGTCTTCTTTGAGCGGAATGGTTTCATCAATTTCAATCGTTTCAAGTGCCTTTTCCTCATGCATGAATTTCATTTCGAGTGGAATCTTTTCGATCGGATGCGTTTTTTCCCCATCCACCAGATGCAACATGGAAAGGGAAATATTTTCTACACGCTTCAAATTGTGATCGAAAGTCTCGTGTTCATTCGCGGCTTCTGATCCGCTCCATCCAAGCACTTCTTCATAAGCATCATATACTTCAGGTTGGATCCATATGCTACGATAAAATCTATCCTGAAAGACAAACCCATCATTCGCATATCTTGTACGATTCTCGAACCCGTTCGTACTGTAAAATTCCGCATTCAACTCGACAGGTGATTCTTCATGATTATGTAAAGTAAGTTGTTCGACTTCCAGATAGGGTACATCTTCTGGACTTTTATCCGGCAGCAACAAAGTGACACTGTAAAGAAGATAGATGTCTTGATTGTTGCTCCATGCTTCATGAATCTGTACGTTTCGCTTGATCCCCATTACAGGAACAATTTTTTCTTCAAAAGTATCAATCAAACCATATTGTTCAGCTTTCTGGATTTCATTCAACAAATATCCAGATTCGGCTTTGTTATAAAATTTAACCTCTTCATATGTATCGACGACTGTGAAATCTTTTTCTTCATCATTTTCTTCTATGTTACCAACCTCTTGTTTTTGAAGGTGTTCGCTTATGAAAAGGAATGCAGTCAAAACAAGTAGGATCGGTATAACTTTTTTCAGTAGGATGCTTCTATTGATATTCTTCTACCCCCTTATCCTTCATCCTACCATAAGTTCTAGTATTTAGGAGGTTGATAGGGAATTTTTCAACTTTAGATGAGAAAAACTCGATTAATCGATCGTTTTTAAATGAATTTCATTAAAAAAGCTATATGAACGGATTGAAATAAACGAGGGATGAAGATGAAACCAAAATTATCTACAAAAATTGGAGGTGTAGTTACAAAAATTTGTAATTATCTACAAAAATAGGGGAGTAATCTGCAAAAATCAAAAATTAACTACAAAAATTCATGATTATCTACAAAAGCAGAAAAAGACTCCACCTGCAAGAGATGAAGTCTTTCGAACTTGTATCATTCGCCGCCGCACCAGTCATAGATCACAAGCGCAAAAATTTCGGCTGCCTGGAATACTTTTTCAAGCTCGATGAATTCGTTCGGATAGTGGGCAAAAGCAGTTACGCCAGGTCCGAAAACGATCGAAGGCGTGTTTCCGACCTGGGTCAGGAGACCGCCGTCTGTCCCCCAGGGCGAAGCTTCGATTTCAGGGGCGACCCCCAGCACTTCCTGGTACCTTTCCTGTAAAATCCCCATCAGTTCATGCTCGAGGTCAATCGATCCTGGCAGCCATTGCGCACCGAACCACTCGACCTCGACAGGGTGCTCTCTGAACCACTCGTCATCAATCCGACGCATCGCTTCCTCAAACTCTGCCTTCACATCTTCCAATGTTTCTTGTGGACCGATGCCGACACGCCCTTCAATCAAAATCTCATCCGGTACAGAAGACGGCCAGTTTCCCCCTTCCATTTTCCCGATGTTGATCGGCAGTGGAATCGGCGTTTTGGCATAAAGAGGATCGTCTACGCGGGCATTCCGGTCTTTTTCAAGCTTTTGGATCGCCTCGATGACCGGCATCGCTTTTTCAATGGCACTGACGCCTTCATAACGGGTGCCGCCATGTGCAGAACGACCGAGCACCTTCAACCTGAACCACTTCGAACCTTGCTGTTTCGGGAAGATTTTCATGTTGGTCGGCTCTGGGACCAGGGCCGCATCAGCCGTATACCCTCGCAACACAGCCGCAAGTGTCCCTGCCCCGCCGCTTTCCTCCTCTATGACACTATGAAAAAGGACATCACCTTTCAGCTTGACCCCTGACTCTTTTAAACATTGGATCGCTAGTAAAAGAGAAAGATTGCCGCCTTTCATGTCCGTGACACCCCGACCGTACATTTTGCCGTCCCCGATATGACCGCTGTATGGGTCATGGTCCCACTGGTTGAGGTCACCTGCCGGAACGACATCAATATGGCCATTCAACACGATCGATTTACCGCCACCCGTCCCTTTCCATCTTCCAACGACATTCGGGCTCCTGGAAAAATCCGTCCGTGTTGCGCAAAAATAAGGATGTTTCAAAAATTCGTCTCCAGAAGGGATCCAATAATCGACTTCGAGACCGAGCTTTTCAAGATGATCACGGACAAGGTTCTGGACGCCTTCTTCGTTTTCTTGCACGCTGCCTTCCTGCACAAGCTTTTGTAACAAATCGATTGCGTCCTCCCTGTTCCGGTCGAGCCATTGTTTCACTTTTTCCTGCACCTCAAACGCCCCCTTTCTCCTATGTAGTTTTCAAGAATTGATCGTCAATGTCCTGCTTACGTTGAACGTTGCTTCGGTCGCTTTTTCAATTTCATCGAGTGAATACGGGTGCATGATTTCGATCAATTCCAAACCGTCTTCATTCACCTGAAAAACCGCCATTTCAGTGATGATCATGTGCGCCCCTTTTTGAACAGTAAGAGGCAGGCGGCACTGGTGCACGATTTTCGAACCGCCATCCTTATTCGTATGGTTCATCAGCACGATCACTTTTTTTGCTTTTTGGGCAAGATCGATCGCTCCTCCCATTCCTGGCACTCGTTTCCCAGGGACGATCCAATTTGCGATATCCCCTTCTTCACTTACTTCGAGCGCACCAAGAATCGTCATATCGAGATAACCCTTCCGGATGATCCCGAATGCTGTGGCACTATCAAAGTAGGAGGCACCGGGAATCAAGGTGACCGGGTAGCCTCCAGCATTGGAAAGATGACCATCTTCTGTCCCTTCATCAGGTGAGGGCCCCATCCCTAAAATTCCGTTTTCCGTGTGCAGCATCACACCGAGCTCTGGTTTCAGGTAATCAGCTACAAGGGTAGGGATGCCGATGCCCAGGTTCACGATCATCCCCTCGGTTATTTCTTGTGCGGCACGTTTTGCGATCCGTCTGCGCGTTTCAGCTCCCAAACCCATTGCCAATCCACCCCTTTACTTGGTACGACGTAATCCACGAATGCACCCGGTGTCACGACGCATTCCGGGTCAAGCTCTCCTGCTTCGACAATCCGCTCAGCCTCGACGATCGTGATGTTTCCGGCAGTCGCGACATGCGGGTTTGTATTCCGGGCACTTTTATCATAGGTGAGATTTCCATAGACGTCTGCTTCTTTCGCAAATACGATCGAAACATCAGCAGTTAGAGCTGGTTCGATCATGTATTCCCGGTCATCTACCGTCACCTTCTGCTTTCCTTTTTCCACAAGAGTGCCGAGTCCGACATCGACAAGGATCCCACCGAGTCCCATACCGCCGGCGCGGATTTTTTCAGCCAGTGTTCCCTGCGGATAAAATTGAACGTCAAGCTCCCCGTCATGCATCTGCTTTCCTGCTTCAGGATTCGAGCCGATGTGGGAGACGACGATACGGCGTACCCGTTTTTCAGTAATCAATTTTCCTGGTCCGATCCATGGGAAGCCTACGTCATTTGAAATCAACTCGATGTCTTTGATCCCTAACTCCAAGATGAAATTGACGAGACCAGGAGGAGCACCTACTCCCCCGAACCCGCCGCACATCAAGGTCATGCCATCTTTAAAATGATCAGCCAAATCCTCCAATTTCGTCACTTTCGAAGGAATGTTCGGATTCATCCAGTCCTCCCCCTAACTGATCGAGCGATGCTGCAAAAGTCCATCCTGGTCAAGCTCCTGGCTGATTTCAGCGATCGCTTCTTCTAGAGTCGATAATAAAAATTTCAATTCTTCCTTGCTGATCGTGAGCGGTGGGGCAACGATGATCGCATCACCGGCCGTTCCATTGATGCCTCCCACTGCTGGATAGACGATCAGCCCTTTTTCAAAACATTTCTTGATGACCCGTTCCGTGACGAAAGTGTGGATCGGGAAGCATTCTTTCGTGTCGGGGTTACTGATGAATTCAAGACCCCACATCATCCCTTTTCCTCTCACGTCCCCGATGACCGGATAGCGATGTGATAGCTGGAGCAATTCTTTTTCAACATAAGGTTCAAGTTCTGCCACATGCTCAGTGATCTGATGGCGTTCAATATAATCGAGGACAGCAAGAGCGACAGCCGCAGATTGTGGATTACCGCTGAGGGTGTGACCACTCATGATCACTCTTGAACCGCTTTCGATCGTCTTGATGATTTGTTTGGAGGCCATCGTTGCACCAATCGGCGTGTAGCCTCCGCTTAATCCTTTGCCGAGCGCCATGATATCTGGCACGACACCCCAATGCTCCATCGCAAAATTCTTCCCTGTCCGTCCGAAGCCGGTCATGACTTCATCGGCAATCAATAGAACTTCATAGTGGTCGCAAATTTCTTTTATCCGATCGAAATAAGGCTCCGGTGGAACGATCGCTCCACCTGCAGCTCCTATGATCGGTTCGAAGATGAATGCTGCGACTTTATCAGGTCCGATTCGTTGGATAGCGATTTCCAATTCGTTCGCACACTTCATCCCGCATGTCGGGAACGTTTCGTAAAAAGGACACTGATAACAATATGGCGGCGAAACGACAGGATAGTCTGCAAGTAAAGAGGCAAAACGGTTCCGTCGCATGACATGCCCGGACATTGAGAGAGCACCGAGCGTTATCCCGTGATAACTGGTCCACCTGGAAATGACACGATCCTTTTCTTTCCGTCCTTTTTCCTGCCAGTACTGGACCGCAATTTTCAATGCGGTCTCTGTCGCTTCCGATCCGCTGTTCACAAAAAACGTGTAATCGAGATTCCCGGGCGCCATTTGCGAGAGCTTATCGGCAAGCTCTTCAGCCGGACGGTTGGTGAATTGTGACCGATAGACGAATGAAATCTTCTCGGCTTGTTCCTTCATCGCTTCAATGATTTCGACAACACCATGCCCAATATTGGCTGTGACTGCACCAGATGCGCCGTCCAAATATCGGTTCCCTTCCGTATCATATAAATAGATTCCTTTGCCGTATGCAACTTCCGGATAAGATGCTCCAAGTAATGGTTTGATCAGATGTGATTCTTTGGCCATGGCTATTAACACCTCTTTTCTACTGGGGACGGTTCTGGTGCTTCCTATCATCAGAACCGACTTTCCGATGCTGAACAGTGTTACACTTCTGGTCTTGAATTCATTCTAGTGACCAAAAATGCAACATCTGCCCCTACAACTTGAAGTAGTTCTTCTTTAAAAACCGCGGGACTGCCATCAATTCTTTGAATGTGACTGAATTCGGCAGCGGTTTCGTATCGATCAGCATCATCTGATCTTCAATTTCCTCGATAAGGCTCTCTTCTTGATATTCCATACCGCAATCCGGGCAGGATACAGATGGAATTTCTTTTATTTCAATCGCTCGCGAGCCATCGGGAAGTTCCCAATAACCCGTTTTGGTCGCTTCTTCTGCCTGATTTGATTCACACCACATGCAATGCATCGAATACCTCCTTACTCGCCAACTGTTTTCTGCTGTTCGGCTTGCCATTTCCGTTCGATCATTTCATCGCGCTTCGAACGACGGTCTTTCAAGGAAGAGTGTTCAGGATCTGTTTCATAATTTTTACGACGGTTCAAACGCTGCAAGCCTTCCGGCACGAGGTTGAACGCTTCATCGCGCATCAGACTGGCAATGCCGACTGTCTTCGGTTTTTCGGCAATTTGATAAACCTCGTCGAAATAGGATTCTGCACGGCCTGGAACGTAATTTTCCGGCTCAGGATAAGTTGTGATCACACCTTCAAAGTTACGAAGGACGACTTTATCCGCACTTTGCGAGATGATATAATTCGGCTGGACGGAGATCTTTCCACCGCCCCCTGGTGCATCGACAACGAACGTCGGGACAGCGTATCCGGATGTGTGTCCCCGCAACGACTCGATGATTTCGAGTCCTTTGGAAACAGGTGCACGGAAATGTCCGATGCCTTCCGACAGGTCACACTGATAGATGTAGTAAGGACGGACACGAATCTTAACGAGATCATGCATCAACTTTTTCATGATGTAAGGACTGTCATTGATCCCTGCCAGAATGACGGCTTGATTTCCAACCGGTACACCGGCGTCTGCAAGCATCTCACAGGCTCGCTTCGAGTCTTCGGTGATTTCAATGGATGTATTAAAATGTGTATTCAGCCACACCGGATGGTATTTCTTCAAGATGTTGCAAAGGTTCTCCGTAATACGCTGCGGGAAAACGACAGGTGCCCGTGTACCGATACGGATGATTTCTACATGTGGGATCGCACGTAAATTTTTCAACACGTATTCAAGGATATTATCATTGATCAAAAGACCGTCTCCACCCGAGATGAGGACGTCACGTACTTCAGGCGTATTTGCAATATAATTGATCGCCGCATCCAATTGCTTTTTCGGGACACCCATCCCGATCTGTCCTGAGAAACGGCGCCTTGTGCAATAACGACAATACATCGAGCATTGGTTCGTCACCAGGAACAGCACACGGTCTGGATAGCGATGGGTCAGACCAGGTACAGGTGAATCTTCATCTTCATGTAACGGATCTTCAAGATCGTATTTTGTCTTATTGATTTCCGCTGAGATCGGTACCGACTGCATCCGGACCGGACAGCGATGATCATCCGGATTCATGAGTGAAGCGTAATAAGGTGTAATGTTCAACGGGATGGTCCTGGTTGATATACGTACCCCTTCTTCTTCCTCAGGTGTCAGATTCACCACTTTCTTTAGCTGATCGACATTTCGGATCGTGTTGGTCAGTTGCCATAGCCAATCATTCCATTGCTCGTCAGTGACGTCTTTCCACAGTTCAATGTCCTTCCAATGACGATCTGGTTTGTAAACGAACTCTCTCATGTGATTCCCCCCAGTTAAAGTCTACTCATCTATCTATATTGCAAGTTTTGTGCCAATTTTTATTATTCTGAATATTGATGGGTCATTGTATCATATGAGCGAGTGACTATAAGGGGTGAATGACTATTTTCAGAGTTCTTACTGGTCACGTTTGCAACGAAATTTCCTCTCAGCGGGATTGATCATAAAAAACACCGCCTAATTTTCGGCAGTGCTTTTTTCCTGAAGTTTTGAAAGTTTATATTGTAAGGTCTGGCGCGGTATTTTCAATAGTTTCGCCGCTTGTTGGATATTCCCATCCGTCTCCGACATCGCCTTTCTGATCCACATTTCCTCGGTCTCAGAAATCGCTTCCCGGAGTGAAGGAATCCGCTTCATTTCATTTTCACCGCGCATATCTGATGCTTCAATCAAATGGATGGGGATGTGTTCAAGAGTCAAGGTATCATCTGTGATCATGTTCAATGCAGATTCGATCGCATGCTCAAGTTCACGGACGTTACCTGGCCAGTCATATTCATGAAAGAGTTGTTTCACTTCAGCCGAAACCTTTGTGACGAGTTTTCCGAACTTGAAATTATACCGCTGGATGAAATGGTCCGTCAATAATGGGATATCGCCTCGTCTTGCTCGTAACGGCGGTATCTTCAAGAAAATGACGTTCAACCGATAGTACAGATCTTTCCGAAGTGTTTCTTTTTCAATACAAATTTTCGGATCTTCATTCATGGCCACGATGACTCGGACATTCACACTTTTTTCAGAAGTGCTGCCGACTCTGCGGATCTTTCCGTTTTGTAAGACGCGTAGCAGTTTCGCCTGGGTTTCAAGCGGCATCGAGTTCAGTTCATCTAAAAATAATGTCCCCCCATCCGCTAATTCGAATAGTCCAGGGCGATCGACTGCCCCTGTATAACTACCCTTTGCAGTCCCGAAGAGAATGCTTTCGAGAAGGGATGAAGGAATTGCAGCACAGTTTTGAGCAATGAACGAATGGTTACAACGATCGGAAGCATTATGGATCGATTGGACCAACAGCTCTTTTCCTGTACCTGTCTCACCATAAACGAGGACAGGCGATGACGAATCCGCAGCGAGGAGCGCCATCTTTTTCACCTTCATGAAGGCTTCATCCTGCGTCAGAATGTCTGTCATTTTAAAGTTTGTACCGTTTTCGTATTCCTTCGGTTTATCATCACCCTTATTCCCTTTGACACGAGCCTCCAGATCCAGGAGTTTCCAGGATAACTGTTGGATTTTCGTGAAATCCTTCGCAATCTCAACAGCACCGACGATTTTTCCATCCACATTGATCGGTAACGTCGTGTTCACTGTGACGATCAACTGTCCTTTCACATTCGGATAACGTTGATGCTGATTAAAAATCGGCTCGCCGGTTTCAAGGACTTTCAATAATGTACTCGTCTCTTTAGAAAAGGACGGGAATACGTCTAAGAGATGTTGTCCTAATACATCTTCAACCGCTACACCATCATGTGAAGAGGCGATCTCGTTATAAAAAACAGTGATCCCTTCGCTGTTGATGACGTGGATACCTTCATCAATAGAGCTTAAGATCGCTTGCAGCATTTCCTTCGTATTGGTTACATCCAGAAGCATAGGATTACCCCCTAAAGAAAACTCGGGCTTTGCCAAACCTTAGCGCGGCTGAGCCTTTGTTGCCCTTTTATGGATAAAAGTATTTTTATTTAAATGTAAAACAAGGTGCCAAAAAATCATCATTCAGATGCCGGATTTTCGGCACACCTCTTATCTGCGTGATAGATCACAGACCCATAAGTTCATGTCTTCTAATTTATTGAAGATGTTGCAGTTTTTCGTGAACCGACCCTTGTATGCGTATTTCCGTTGATGGAAAACCGCGTTCATCCCGAAGGATAGAGCCCTTGCGATCGAGTATGAACAAAAGATTTTCTGTTCTTTCAATTCATTTTCAAGGTTTGCGATAAGGATCTTCATCAGTCCGTTCTTCCGATGCTCAGGCAGTGTGGCACAATCGGTCAATTCTGCATTATGATATTTCCGATTGATATCCGCAGAGGCCGCACTTACGATTTTCCCTTCCGATTCCGCAACATAGAAAATCGAATCATGCTTCATCAATTTCGAGATGTAATCCGGATCGTTCATTGGGGTCGGATAGATCTCGAAAACGGCTTGATAGAGGTTCGAAAGCTCTTTTGCATCTTCTTCTTCTGCTTTTCTGATCGTATAGCCGGATGCACTTGGAACATCAAGGGTACAGTTGATTTCTTTTACCTGTTGCAGGGTTTCATCTTCAAAGATCCAATAGTCACTCGTCCGGCGGCTGTTTTCCGAAAACAGAGCCATCGAATAAGCATCACTACCATTAAAGTAACCGGTATAAAGAGCTTCAAATTGATAACCCAGCTCTAAGAAAGTCTTCCAATCTTGTTGTCTCGATTTGACTATGACTTTTGTAAACGGATGTTCATCCAATAGACGCATTATTTGTTTATGGATCGAAGCCACATTCCCGCGATAATCTTCCACTTTCAAACGTTCATTAAAAAAATCCAAACTAACATCCATCGTATAATCATTAGAGCTTACTACCCGATCCTCTTTCATGACGTTGACCTCTCTCATCCTGCCAAAACCCCTTTCAAGAAGTAGTGATTACTTTTATAGTTGTTAAATTCCATATGTATATGGCTTTTTCCTTTAATATGCTTATGATAGAAAAGCTTCAAACTGAATCTATAGTTGAAGATGACCCCAAACACCTAATGTTTGGGTAATGATACTACCTAACCACTGATTGAACAAATAATCGAAAAAGTGAACAGATTGGACGTCATAAAAAAAGATCACAGTTTCTCATACGTTCTGTGATCTTTCATATGCTAAAAGGTTTGTAAATAACGGTGTGGGAGCTTCCAGCGGTATTTGGCCGAACACATCCGCAAGAAGATGAGGACTGCACACAATAAATACAGTTCCCATGGATCATTTGTTATTTCAAGTCCGATGAATACACCAGCAATGATCGCCCATGCTGCGTAGATATCGTATCGCAGGACGGTCGGTTTCCTTCCTGCGAGCAGGTCGCGGACAATACCTCCGCCCGTTCCAGTCATGACCGCAGCCATGATGACAGCGGATAAGGAATGCCCTGCAACTGATGCGTACATCGCCCCTTGTACTGCAAATGTCGCCAGCCCGATTGCATCAAAAAAGTTCAACCATGCTCTTGTAAAATGAATCCACGTATCCGGGATGATGAACACGATGAAAATAAGAAGTACCGTGACTTTGATGAGTATTTCTTGCTGCCAAAGCGTCGCCATTGGAACTTCTATCAATATATTTCGAATGATCCCGCCTCCAAAAGCAGTAGCCAGACCGAGGATCATCACACCTAGTAAATCATAATCTTCTTCCATGGCGACAATCGCGCCACTGATTGCAAATGCCAATGTGCCAATTACATTGAGGACGTCCCATGTCAATTGCACTCTCCCCTTTTACACTGAATCTATTTTTTCTATTATTCCCATATATTTTTAAACCAAAATCGAGTGTACAATGTTTCAGCGGAAATGGCAATCATATTCAGTTTTTATCCTTTTAACGGTCTGTGCCCCTTTTTACTTAAAGAGTTCACGTTTCAAAATTGTGCAACGGACAAAAGGGACGTTATTTGCCTCAATTTAAATGCATTAAAAAATCAAGCGGACACCAGAGATCTTATTTATGATGAAACCAAGGAATGAACCTCACTTCGACTTAAATAAGCGCTGTGATGTCCGCTGAATTTTTTCTACTTGATTATTGTATTTCCACTATCTTGATCATCCATTTGTACCTACAATTTTTCTATTCTAAAAATCTCTGATCAGTACGGTACGTGAAATTTAAATGGCGTTTCCGTTCTACAATTGATCTGTTTCCACTGGATTCTCATTGTAGGAGCTCCAGTCGCTCCAGCTGCCTACATAGAGCTTGCTTTTCTTGTCGATTTCATCAAGGGCGAGGACGTTCACACATGCTGTGACACCTGAGCCGCAATAATTGATGATAGGTTTGTGTAACTGGTCCTGGAAACGATCTTTCAATTGATCTTTCGATTTCCATTTCCCTTGTTCCAGATTATCTCCAAAAAATTTATTTTGCGCTGTTGGGATATGCCCTGCTTTCGGATCGATGGGTTCTGATTTTCCAGCAAAACGTTCGCCATCCCTTGCATCGACCAGGATCATATCATCAAGTTGTGAGGCGAGCTTGACTTCTGCCAGATCAGCGACCATGTCCTCCTTTATATTCGGTCGATAAGTCGTCTTCACTACATCCGGTAATTTTTCGGTGAGTGGATACCCTTTCTTCTCCCATTCATGGATTCCACCATCAAGGACATACGCTTCCTCGTGGCCGAGATACTTGAGCATCCACCATAATCTAGCAGCCATCGCTGTATTCTGTGCATCATAAGCAACCACCGTTTTCGAGTCATCAATGCCGATCGCACCCAGGAATTGGAGAAATTCATCAAGTTTCGGCAATGGATGACGACCTCCATGACCTTGAACTTGTCCGGAAAGATTCTTTTCAAGATCGGCATAACTTGCTCCTGGAATATGTGCATCCTGGTACTCTTCCATTCCACGTTCTTTTTCCTGTAGATAGAAACGGCAATCGACTGGTACGACATTTGAGTCATCCAGTCTTGAATGCAACCAATCCGCTGAAACGATATTTTTCATAGATTACACCTACTTTATCAGGATTTTCTATCATTGTATCGAAATCAATTGAAAAAACACAAATGATCGACCGCTTCCGTTGACGCTGCCAAGCTAACACGCTAAACTTCAAATAGATTACATACCAACAGTAGTGATTCCGATAAGGAGTGGGACCCATAATGGAACAATTTATAAATCCAAGAGTCAAAGAAATACAGATTTCAGGGATACGCCAGTTTTTCAACCGTGTTTCAGAGTTTCCAGAAGCGATTTCCCTGACCCTCGGACTGCCCGATTTCCCTACACCTGAACATGTGAAGGACGCTGGCAAAACGGCGATCGATGAGAATAGAACGACCTACACGCATAATGCGGGTTCGATTGATTTGAGAACGGCGATCGCCCAGTTCGTCCAAGAAAAATATGCGCTGGATTATCGTGCTGAGGATGAAGTGATTGCCACAAGCGGTGCAAGTGAAGCGATTGATATTTCTTTGCGGACGCTGCTTGTCGAGGGGGATGAGGTGATTTTGCCAGGACCTGTATACCCTGGGTATGAGCCTGTCATCCATTTATGCGGGGCGGAACCGGTCCATGTTGATACGAGGGATACAGGTTTCAAGCTGACGGCATCTTTGATTGAAGAGCATCTGACAGACCGTACGAAATGCGTCATACTACCTTACCCTTCCAATCCTACCGGTGTTTCTTTGACAGGTGATGAAATCGAAGAAATCGCTGAACTTTTAAAAGATAAAAATATATTCGTCCTATCTGATGAGATTTATAGCGAGTTGACATATGGTGAACCACACCGATCCATCGCTGGTCTTGAAGGTATGAAAGAAAAAACGATCGTCATCAACGGCTTGTCTAAATCGCATTCGATGACGGGTTGGCGAATCGGGTATATCCTTGGAGATGCTGCGATTACACAGCATATTCTTAAAGTCCATCAATACAACGTGACCTGTGTTTCATCGATCACACAGGCTGCAGCTGTACAAGCATTGACGGAAGGTAAAGATGATGCTGGTCCGATGCGTGAAATTTACAAAGAACGGTTGGACTATTGCTATGATCGACTGTTGAAAATGGGACTGGAAACATATGAACCTACCGGAGCGTTCTATTTGTTCCCTTCTATCGAACAATTCGGCATGAAGTCCTGGGAGTTTGCGACGAAATTGTTGGAAAAGGAAAAGCTTGCGGTCGTGCCAGGCGTCGCCTTTTCAGATTACGGGGACGAATACATCCGGATTTCTTATGCTTACCATAAAGACCAGTTGAAAGAAGGGCTCGATCGATTAGAGCGGTTTGTCAGCAAACTTAAATCATGAATAGGTTGATATTTAAGAGAGCGGGTTGCCCAATATAGGTCACCCGCTCTTTTATACATCTACGTGCTTTTTTAAGATAAGAAAATACCCATAACTAACGAGATAAGCCAATAGATAAGATACAAATGTCCAAAATATGTTCCATCCATTGAAGTAATGGACCATGTCTATTGAAACGCCTATGAACTCGATAATCGTCGTAATCAAGGTGACGGCAAAGATCAAAATCCATCGGTTAAGGTGAGATCGTTTGATGAAAAAAAACAGATAAGCTGCTAAAATCGGATAGACACCTAAATACATCGGAAGTGCCGCAACCGTCTCAATCTCCCGCTCCGGACTGATCCTCCAGAACTCCATGTGAAACCCGAGGACGTCAAAAGTAAATGCGACGACTGATGCGAATGGTGCTATCAACAGAAATATCTTCAAATCTTTTTTGATCAGGTAGATTCCAGGAATCCACGGTATGATCAAGCCGAATATTATGTTCATCCACATCATAACTCACTCCTTATTACAGGATTGAGTTTAAATCAACATTTTATACCTATTGGCAGATCTATTGTTTAATGCTTATACCAGCCTTCATCGAAATCCAGTCCTAATGACTTCCCATATTCAATCGCAAACGCTATAAAATGTGATCCTCTTGCGGTGATCAGATTGTCATCAACGACTACTGGTTTGTCAATGAAATCCGCTTTGCTGAACGTACCGAGGAAATGACGTTGTTCTTCAGTCAATCCAGTCGTATACTTTTTCCCATCGAGCAATCCGCTCATTGATAACAAATAAGGAGCACTTGATATAGCACCGATCCACATCCTTTTCTTGTGTAACTTCCGAAGAAAAGCGATAAGTTCAGGGTGGTCGACAAGGTGTCTGAAATCATCGGCTCCAGGGAAAGCAATACTGTCGAGGGCACTGACATCTACTTCATCAATTCGAACATCCGGGAAACACCTTAGCCCTGCTTCCCCCTTCACCTCCTGTTTATCCAACCCAATAAAAACAATCGGTTTCTTACCCTGTTTTAAAATCGATAACAGTACGGATAATTCATATTCACTGAACCTTGGATAAAGCATTATGCCAGTGTACATGACTTTTTCCCTCCTCAGGTCTAAGTGTTGAATTCATAGATCCTGCTGATTTTGTCTTGCAATTGTTCCATTTGAACGAATCTTGCCTCCCGGATCATTTCTTTTCCGTCAACATATAAAAGGAGGACAGGCACAGTGAAGATTGATAGATGGCCAGCAATTGCCTCAACATCATCAACATTTACATGAGCCAGTCGGATTTCGGGAAACTGGGTCAACATTTCTTGAACTTTAGGAAGCAATGCATGGCAGACACCGCAGTTCGTCCGGGAAATGTAGATGAAGCTTAGTCGGTTCACTTCTATAAAGTTATCGACCTCTTCTATCGAATGAAGATCTTTCATTAAAGAGACGCTCCTTTTCAGCTTCGATTGTCATTTATCCTTACTTCTTTATAGATTGCGATTTTCCTTTTCACGCCTATATAGAAATAGGCTTCCCTGAACATCCTTTTTGATGTCGGAAAGCCTTTTTCATATAACCTTGATATGTTGTTGTCCTACTTTTTACACTTTGTCCGGATCATTCAGAAAGCTTGTCCAGAAAATTTGCGAATTGGTTTCGATAAATCTGGATCTTGCTGTTATAACTGAATTCGCCGTAAACTCAACGCTTGCAATACTCCTCGACCATTTCTTTCGTTACGTTCTTCCGCTGCGGGACGATGCCTTTTCGCGCAAGATCGTTGATTTCATCTGTCAGTTTGTTGATTTCAATCAATTCTTGTTCGAATGTTTTTTCCTCTTTACATTTCAAAAGCGCTTGTTCGATCAATTGTTCGCGTTTTTGATCAAGCTCCGAAAAGATCCGGACTCTTTCATGTTGATCATTACTATGTTTTGAAATATCGTGGTGGACTGACAATGCGATTCCTCCTACTGTTTCTTCTTTTCTTTTTCAATCAGCTTTTGGACGTTCTCTTTCGGTTTCCAACAGTTGAAGCGGTAGTCGGGTTTCGTTTCATATCCTAGCCTGCTGCAGAAGTGTCGGACCCCGTCATCACCTTTTTGGACCTCGAAATGGATACAGGTCGCGCAGCAATGGAACCTGCTATCCTTCATGTTTTGCCTCAATGCCATTGTTCATGATAGATGTTAATTCACGACGCGTTTCGATCAACCCACCAAGCTGCTCCTTTGAGGCGAATGCTTCAAGGATACCTGCATAATATTGATCGACTTCTTCGATGAATTGCTGCTTCAAGTGATTGATTTCTTTTTCAAGGCCTTCACTATAAAATGTACTGAATTGGGATGTAAAGGTTTCGACGACTGCTTGCAACTGTGGTTGGATTTTTTCAGAGAGTTCCTGGCGCAGAACCTCTCTTCCGTTCCCTTCGAAAAATTGCTTAGGGTTTTTGAACTTTTTCAATGAAGTCTTCAGCTCTGCAAACGTTTCTCTTGGCCATTCCGGTTCAATCGACGGCGTGTCGATCGTCAATTCCTCTGACTTCAGCAACTGACATGAGCTTCGTTCTGCTACATGGTTCTCAATCATTTCATGGAAACGATCGCGCTGGTGGTTGAAATGTTTTTCAATACGCAATGTTGTTGCTCTCAGTTCTTGAGAGAGCTGGAACAGCATCGATTCCAACAATTCATCAAGACATTTTTCCAGCTGGTTCGGCTTCATATCTTTTGTCAGAACTGACGGATTGAAAGCAACCTTGTATTCATCATTGAATGTCAGCATCATCCGTTGAACGACATAATGCAATAGTTCGTTCGTCTCTTGGACCACTGATTTTTTATACGGAGAAAGAGCATACGCGTTGATATGATCGATGATCTCTGTCTTTTCACTTTCCAGCCGTACCTTTTCCCGTTCTTGATGTTCTTCATCAGATTGGGCATGCTCGATCCACTTGGTCAACCGGTTTAAACCTGATTTCATCAGTTCATTCGCTTGATTGACGGATACTTCATTCCGTTCCCTGATCGTTGCTGTTTCGAACTCGTTTTCAAAGCAGGCAAAGTTCGAGTGTTCACCTTCACCGCCTTCTTTACGCTCCAATAATGCTAGTTTACTGGATAAGGCATACATGCGCGGAAACCGGATTCCGTATTCGATGAGTTGTTCTGTCACATAACCGACGACTGCTTCACGTTCTTCCTCGTCTTTCGCCAAATCCGCAGCGTTGATGACAAAGTACATTTTATCCATGGAGAACGTGTCCTTCACCCGGCCCAATTGGATGAGGAAATCACGGTCAGCTTTTGAAAAAGCATGGTTATAATAAGTGACGAATATGATCGCATCGGCATTTTTGATGTAATCGAAAGCGACTGATGTGTGGCGGGCATTGATGGAATCAGCTCCTGGCGTATCAACGAGTGTAATTCCTTGCCGAGTCAGTTCACAGTCATAGTAAAGTTCGACGGACTCTGTAAAACAAGCCTTTTCCTCTTGAGCGACGAACGATGAAAAATTTTCATGCGCGATGATCTGATCTGTTCCAAGATACTCTTTCATCACCGAATAACCCTTTTCTACCGCTTTCAAAAAATTATAATGGGGATCAGGCTTTTCAGTGGAAATCCTATTGATGGCTTCCAGCGCCTCATCTATTGATTCACAACTTTCGTCAAAACGATGCAAGGAATGCTTCAGCTCTTCAACCAGTACCTCAGGCGATTTCATTTCGATTTTGACTGTGCCATGCGGGTATTCTTCTGTCACCGGTAAAATTTTATTGATCGTCGCTGTCGTCGGGTTCGGTGAAACAGGCAGGACATGATCCTTCAGCCAGGCGTTGGCGAAGGACGATTTACCTGCGCTGAATGCTCCGAACAAGGCTACTGTATACTGCTGGTTTTTGATTTTTTCGGAACGATCCTTCATTCGGCTTTTCAAATCTCGTAACGAGTTCCAACGAGATAACAGTTCAACTGTCTTGTCTAATTGACTCGCCGATTCCTGGACTTGTGATTTTGAATATTGCACAGTATTCTCTTCAAACCGATTTTCTGTCGGTTCTTTACTTTGTGCCTCCTGTTCTTCGACTTTCGTCCAGGTGCCTATATCTCCCTGGACGTTGAAAGACTGCTTCACTTGTTCAGACCATTGTGCAGCTTCAGGCATGTGTTCATCTGTGTGTAGCATTTCGTTCAATTCCTTATGCTCTTGCTTAAAGCTTTGCTTATGTTCATAGGCTTTTTCCGCTTGCGCGTGTTGTTCCGTCAAATCAGCTCGTTTTGCTTCAATCTCTTTCATCTCGGGTTTGATGTGTTTGTTTGCATACGCAGATTTAATCGCCTTGAAAATTTGAATCGCAGTTCGTCTGTATTGTTTTTTCAAGTCATCTTCAACATCGCGATTGTATTGGAGCACATAGGTTTCATTGAACGTTGCGCCTTTTTGCTGCAGTCGCTCGACGTCATCAGCAGTAAATCGATGTTCCATTTCGTGTATTTCGTTTTCCAAAACAGGATCATTCACGTTCAACTGGTCGATTTGTTTTTGGAGTTCTTCTTTTATATGCCACTCCAATTCAGCAGTGACTTTTTCATTGACCGCTTCGACATATTGTTCTATTCGTGATGCACGTTCTTCTTCCGTCTTTCTCCGGGCGAACAAGAAGCCTGTCTTGAAATCTTCTTTCATCGCTTCCAAAACCTCACGACCAAGCTCGCGGACTTCATAAGGGGCAATCCTTGCATTATCGATCAGTTTTTTCAATTGATCAGCAAACTCTTTTTCTACGTGACCCTCTTGCTTTTCAAGCTGTTCTTTTCTCTCTGTCAATGCGGACATTTCTTCCTGAAGACCTTCAAGGGCTGAATCCTGATCAGAGAGATCTGGATATTTCTTTTCCAAATAATCCACAGTCAATTTAGCCGACATATGATCCAACGTTTGATGGATGAATTTCTGCTTGTTGATTTTGATTTCCTTCAATTCATCCTGCAACTCAGCCAACTGATTGTTTGCATGGTCCTCTTTTTTAAGCGTCGTAAAATAAATCCCGCTTGCCTGGACGCCCCACTGTTTGAATGCGTCAATCGTCTGTTCACGATAGTCATCGAATGAGAGTTCCTCTTCACTATGTTTATCGATCTGATTGATGACAAGATAGACTTCTTTGCCCAACTCCTGCATCTCTTTTGTAAAATTGAAGTTGAGTTCTGATTGCACATGATTGTAATCCATCACATATACGATGACATCCGCCAGGTGCAGCATAGATTCCGTCGATACCCTGTGAGCATCATCGACAGAATCAATCCCTGGTGTGTCCATTACGACGGTTTCATCCTCTAAAAAAGGATGATGCTTGAAAATTTCTATCGTCTTGACTTCCTCGCCGTTTTTCGAAGCTTTCTTGACCTGATCGATATCGAGCTCACCAGGATAGGAAACCTTCTTCCCCTCTAGATCCGTTAAGAGGACACGAGGCTCCCCATCCTTGATTGCCACGATATTCGCACTGGTTGGTATCGGAGAAGAAGGAAGGAGATCCTCCCCCATCAATCGATTGATCATGCTTGATTTACCTGCTGAAAAATGCCCGCAAAATGCGATGGTCAATTCGTTTTGTGATGATTTATACGTCAGCTCCTTCACTTTATGTAAAAGTGAAGGCTCTGCTTCATTTTGTTCAAGATACGTATTGAGCCGGTAGAATCGATCGACCCAATGGGTTTTTCCATTTTGTATATTCATAGTCATCTTTACACCTGATTCACGTTGTTTTATCTCTACTTTATCACATTTTGAAACATCTGTGCGTCTCTTAAGGTTTGTGTTCCTTTTTTCGATATAATAGAAGATGAGGTCGAAGGAATACTACATAAGACATGCTCATATCACCAGACTGGAATTTTACAGAAAGGAGTACATATGGAAACACATTTTGAACTTATTCTATTACTGTTGGCGATTGCAGCAGGGATCACTGCGATTGCGAAAAAACTTAACCAGCCCTATCCGATCGCGCTCGTCATCATCGGTGCGATCATCGGGGTTTTACCTTATGAAGGACTCGAGGAATTGAAGCATTTTTTTGCTGAGGATGAGATATTCAGATTCGCGATCATTTCGATCTTCCTCCCGACACTTTTAGGGGAAGCGACATTGAATCTGCCTTTTGCTCATTTACGGGAAAATAAAATGCCGATTCTCGTTCTCGCAGTTGCCGGTACATTGATCACTTTTGTGACTGCAGGCTGGATGACAGCATTCTTCCTGGGCTTATCGATTCAGGCAGCACTTGTTTTTGCTGCGCTGATGGCACCGACAGACCCAATAAGTGTCCTGTCTATTTTCAAGTCGATGGGTGTCAATCACCGATTATCTACCGTCATGGAAGGTGAAAGCCTCGTAAATGACGGCCTTGCAGTCGTCTTGTTCACGATCGCAGCCTATCAATATGACATGATTCTCGAAGCTGGGGCAGCTGGCATCACGCTGGCACTTGGCTCATTTTTCAAAGTTGTGATCGGAGGACTGCTCGTTGGTGGGGCGTTCGGCTATTTTTTCTCCCGACTCGGTTCTCTCTATGATGATTACCCACTGGAAATCATCTTTTCGATGTTATTGTTCTATGGATCATTTTTCGTCGCAGAAGCATTCCATGTTTCCGGTGTGATCGCCGTTGTCATCGGTGGGATCATCTACGGAAACTTCGGAAAGCGTGTGGGAATGAGCCCTACAACAAGCTTGAGCATCCGTACATTCTGGGATGTTGCTTCATTAGTAGCGAACTCACTCGTATTCTTACTTGTCGGACTTGAAATCACGAGGATCATTGACACAGTCAATTGGCTGCAAGTGTTGATCGCAATCGGCATCGTGTTGATTGCCAGGAGTATAGCTGTCTATTCGACAGTCAGTTTCGTCCGTTCTCTGCCAAAACGTTGGAAGCATATTTTCAATTGGGGCGGATTGAAGGGATCACTCTCATTAGCACTTGCCCTCAGCCTGCCGATCGATTTTCCTTACCGCGAAGAAATCTTGATGCTCGCCTTCGGTGTCGTCTTCTTCTCCCTTGTTGTCCAAGGATTGACGATAAAACCGCTTGTCGGATTGTTAGGTGAAAAAATGATCAAAGATGAACAGTTGGAGTATGATCGGATACAGAGCAGGATTTACCGATATCATTCCGGCCGTAAGCGATTAGAAGCGATGGCTGAGGAAGGGACATTGTCACCGATCGTATTCGCTCGTCTATCGAACCAATATGATGATCAGTTGAAAGAATTGAATGATGACCTTGAAAAACTATATGAACGGGAACCTGAGCTTAGGCAGGAATCTACAGCCCGCGCCATCCGTGAAGCCTTATATGCTGAACATGAAGCTCTCGAAATCCTGGAAAATCGTCATATCATCTCTGATGAAGTCACTAAGGAAGAAAAACGCTTCGTCCGTGACCTGCTGGAACGTGAAGAGATGGGTGAACGAGTCGCATTGCACCATGAAGAAAAGGAAGAGAAATAAAGTATTCGTTTAATGATTCACAAAATGATTCACATCGAAAAGAGGCTGGGACAAAACTATAACTGCCAACAGAAAAGACGAACAATAAAATAGATTGGAGAAAATGAAAGACGAAAAGCGTAGACAACATCCGTAGACTCCTGCGGGAACAGCACGAGTCGAAGACCCCGCAAGAAAGCGATTTGTGCTTTCTGAGGAGGCTGAGGCCGTGCCCGCGGAAAGCGAAGGATGTTGACGAAGCGGAACCTTCATTTATTACCACTGAAGAAAACCCGGACAAATTGTTCGGGTTTTCTATTGAACAAAGTTTCATTTGTCCCAGCTTCCATTCTTTATATGAACTTATTCACTTTAAGTCTCCTTTTGAAGAAGATGGATCATTCATAAAACTAACGGACACAGGAGACCTTATTCGCTCTAAAATCATCAAAACAATCTACTTTTCAACAAATAGCGTCTCTGGTGTCCGTTAGCATCTCGAAATTAGCGTTTTTGTCACAGATAACGGCTCTCCTGTCCGTTAAAACCAAAAATCCAAGCTACAACCCTTATTCCACGAAATTCACAACACTCCTGCGGGAACAGCTTGCCAGATGAGCCTCCGGAATGCGGCAAGTTATGTCTAGATCAGCGACCAGTTGGATGACTTCAAACTTCCTGGCACAGGCTGACCTCTTAGTTCCGCTTATACTTTCTTTAAGGGCAACAAAAACGAACCGATTCTATCTAAAAAAATACGCCATATAGATCTCATCTTCATATTCTCCGTTAATACAAATCTGATCTTTTTGTGTTCCCTCAATGACAAATCCGTAACGTTCATATAATTGATGTGCGATTGGATTACTTGAAAAAACCGTCAACCACAGCTTATAGAGACCTTCTCTTTCACACCAATCAAGGGTATACTTCATGATTTTCTTCCCGATCCCATTCCCCTGGACATCTTCTGAAATCCACGTTCTGAAAACTCCGCAGTGCCGTTTCATCCTAAGATCTCCACGCAGTACACGGGCGATGCCATAAATCACTCCATCCACTTCAACTACCGCATACAAATGTCCTTCGTTCTCAACTTTTTCAATAAAGGCTATTTCTTCTGACAAACTGCGGGTTTTCTCCTTCTGTATATATTCTCGGCTTTGCACAATCGATTCAGCAGCTTTGATGATTTGTTCGGCATCTTGTTTCAATGCAGGTCTGATTACGACTTCTGCACCGTTTTTAGCTTGAAAGCTGAAAATATGGGACTCATGTTTGAGTGACACACCGATTTCCTCCTAATTATTTCGTTAAAAATAGTGTGTCTCAATCTTGAATGTCTCATTAATCGTTAGCCATCCATAAGAATACTGTTTCTGGAACCGTTTGGCTGTCACTGACCCAGGATTGTAGAGTACCATTTCGTCAACCACCTCATGATAAGGGATATGGGAGTGCCCGAATATGATAATGTCTGTTTGTTCTTTATCAAAAGTCCTTAACGCCCGTTCCGGAGTACTTTTCCCTTTTCCGAGATGACCATGTGTGACTCCGATCGTGACATCGCCGATCGTAAAGATATCCTTATCCGGGAGTCGCTTACAGAGTCTTCCAGAATCGACATTCCCATACACTGCTTTGAGCGGCGCATACTGTAGCAACTCTTCATAAATGCTTTCATGGATGAAATCCCCAGCATGAATTATGAGATCCGCTTTCTCCAATTCAGAAAGAAAAACTTCTGGAAAGCTCTTCCCAGAAGTTTTTAAATGAGTATCACTGATCAGGAGGATTTTCATCGGACAATCACTTCCTGTCTTTAATAACTTATTTATTTATTCGTTGACGTTGTGAACGATGGGAACGATTTTGACGGTTACTGTTTGATCGTCCGCCTCCACCGCCGTGACGATTTCCACCGCCAGAACGATTACCACCACGATTATATGGACGTCCGCCTTTACCTTTGCCTTGTTGATATGGACGGCGATTGGATGATTTCTTCTTCGTGTCCAACGGCTTGATTGGCGTAATGTCTACTGGTGTTTTGTCTGGTTCTTTTGTAGAAGCCTTCAATGCAGAAGCTACAAGTTCACGTGCATCATACTTTTCAAGCAATTCATCAGCGATTGCATAATAAGAAGAGAGTTCTTCATTATTGATTGCATTGGTCAATTGCTCAGCTGCGAATCGTTGCTGACCTTCCATTGCATCGTCTGTTGTCGGAATCGACAATTGTTCCATACGCTTCTTCGTAATCTGTTCGATTGTTTTCAAGTGGTCGAATTCACGGGAAGTCATGAATGTGATAGCCATTCCTTCTTTTCCAGCACGCCCAGTACGTCCGATTCGGTGGACATAGCTTTCCGGATCTTGTGGAATATCGAAGTTGTATACATGAGATACACCACTGATGTCGATTCCTCGTGCTGCAACGTCTGTAGCAACAAGAATATCGATGCGGTTCGAACGGAATTTCTTCATGACACGGTCACGTTTCTGTTGCGACAAATCACCATGGATTCCGTCAGCTGAGTAACCCCTCTTAATGAGTGCATCCGTCACTTCATCAACACGTTTTTTCGTACGTCCGAAAATGATTGCAAGTTCTGGGGCTTGAATGTCCAACAGACGGCAAAGCACATCGAACTTTTCTTTTTCATGGACTTTTACATATCGTTGATCGATTTTCGTTACTGTCATTTCACTTGCTTTCACCTGAACGATAACACGGTCTTGCTTCATGAACTGATCAGCCAGCGTTTTGATCGCTTTCGGCATCGTTGCGGAGAAGAGCATCGTTTGATGTTCTTCTGGAATTTGACCGAGGATCTCTTTGATATCGTCGATGAATCCCATGTTCAGCATTTCGTCCGCTTCATCAAGGACCACTGTGTTCAATTCGCCAAGACGAATCGTCTTACGGTTCAAGTGATCCAGTAGACGTCCTGGTGTTCCGACAAGAATCTGCGGTCGTTTCTTCAATGCTTTGATCTGGAAGCCGATATGCTGTCCTCCATAGATCGGAAGTGTGCGGATCCGCTTGTGCTGACCAATTTTGTTCAATTCCTCAGCCACCTGGATCGCAAGTTCGCGGGTCGGTGTCACGATCAGCGCTTGAACGCCTGTTTGCTCCCTCTCGATCTTTTCAATCATCGGAATTCCAAATGCTGCTGTCTTACCCGTGCCAGTTTGTGCCTGCCCGATCAAGTCTTTTCCTTCGAGGGCTACTGGAATCGCATCTCGTTGGATGGAAGTTGGTTCTTCAAATCCCATGTCGTTGATCGCTTTTAACGTACGTGTTTCAATTCCTAAATCTTTAAATGTTGTCAATTCATCTAACTCCTTTTTAGATAGAAGGCAACGTTAGCATTGAATATTGATTTCCGGCTCCTTGCTCAAAATCATACTTCATTGGCAAAGAGTTATACTCTTAAATGATTCATTGTTTAATTCCGCTCAAAAAAGTCCTTGAACGATTCAACGTTTTCATTTAACAGAAATTTTTTAAAATTACTTTCAAGTATTAATCAAGGTGTTTTAACTAACAGTGCCTTAAAATAGTTTGAGCTTGGTCCGTTATTTTTTTGACCAGCCCTTGCAGGATGTCCTCGGGATCGTTCCATTTGTGTTTGCTACTTCTTTTTTGGAACAGCCCCATCCCTTCGGCTAATATTGTGGTTGAAAGTGCCCTGCTTTCAAATCGTGTAAAGAAAGCCATTTCCTTTTCATGAATATTCCTATGACGCCCGAACTCGTTTAAGAAATTCATTATCGAACGTATAAAAGCACTCCCGTGAAATGCCGGAAGTGCCTCATCTCTTTACAAAATAAATATGAGCTGCCGGTTTTTTAATCCAGAATTAAATTTATCACGGACGTATCCGAATTGCAAGGAATCAATTTTTCACACTTTGCAATTCAGCGATTCGTTCATTGAATTTTTCTTGCAATGTACGTGCCACTTTTCCAGGTACACCGGAGCCCACTTGCTTACCGTCTATTGAGATGACTGGCGTCACTTCCATCGTCGTACTTGAAATGATGACTTCTTCTGCATCCATCAATTCTTGTTTATTGAATGTTTTTTCATGTACTGTAATATCCGCTTCTTCAGCAAGTTCCAGTACAACCTTTCTTGTGATTCCATTCAAAATGAAATTGTCAGCTTGGTGCGTGAAAATTTCACCATTCTTGACGATATATACGTTTGTCGAACTGCCTTCCGTAACGACATCATTGCTGCGTATGAATATGGATTCATCACATTTCGCATCCATCGCTTTTTGTTTGCCGAGAACATTACCAAGGAGGTTCAAGCTTTTGATATCACATCTCAGCCAACGAATATCCTCAGTCGTGATTGCTGTAATCCCTTCTCTCATCTTATTCAGCGGCCGGGGAGATTTCCTGGCATAAGCAACAAGGAAAGGTGTTGGCTCTGCCGGAAATTGGTGTGTCCGTTCCGCCACTCCTCTGGTGATTTGTAAATAAACGTGCCCGTCATTTATATCATTAGCCTCTGCTAATTTTTCTAAACGTGTTTTTAACAGCTCGATCGGGTATGGTAGCGTCATCTGGATTTCCCTGGCACTACGTTCAAGGCGCTCCAAATGCTCATCCATGCCGAAATACTGCCCATTGTAAATCCGAACAACTTCATATACGCCATCACCAAATTGATATCCTCTATCCTCGATATCGATCCGTACTTCTGATTGATCCTTCAATTGGTCCTGAACTAATATCATAAGTTCTCCTCCGCTTTCCACAGTATAATATTTTTTTCGAATCACAAGCTATACAAAGTGACAAATGAGTTCGTGATAATTAAGATGTAAAGCTAAAACTATAGATAAAGGTGATCACATGGATGGAAATTGGCTGTCGATTATCCCTTTCTTATTGGTAATCCCGATCGCTATGATGACAAAACAAGTACTTCCAGGCATCCTGATTGGATTGATCGCAGGCGCTTATCTTACCAATCCTGCTCCGATCGGCGGTATCGAAACCATGCTCCAATACCTGGTGACAGCATTGGTAGACAAAAATAACATCAAAATCATCGTCTTCCTTTATGTCTTCTCCGGACTTGTCGGTATGATCAAAGTTGCTGGCGGAATCAAAGGGTTTGTCGAAGCTGCCTCTGAACGAGTTGATACAAAAAAGGAAGCTATACTCCTAACATATGTATCAACGATCGGAACATTCAGTGCACCCAGTTTCCGTTTCGTCACCATCGGTCCGATCATGCGTGCGTTATTGAAACGAGTGGATATGACAAAAAAAGAATTGGGGTTTGTCATCGAAACGACGACTACGCCAATCATCGTACTCATTCCGATTGCAACAGCTTTTGTCGGGTACATGGTTTCTGTCGTTGAACTAGGACTTCACAACCAGAATTTGAAAGGAGACCCTTACAGTCTTTTCATCCAAAGTATACCTTTCAACTTCTTCGCCATCGCGATCTTCCTTGTGGGGATTTATCTAAGCTTTTTTCACCATTCTTCAGACGGTGCTCAACAAAAACCGAATGAAAATGGATCAGAAGAGGACGATTGGCACAACTGTGATCCTGCTGTATCACTCGATTTACCATCGAAACCATGGAACTTGTTACTTCCTTTGATTGTCGTAATCGGTTTGACATTAATTTTAACATGGTGGGACGGCCATCAGAAAGGATTTGGATTCTTCAAAGCATTCATCAAAGCGAACGTGTTGGACGCGATGGTCATCGCCCTCCTCATCACAACGTTCCTGACGATCTTTTTCTTCCTCTTCCAAAAATTCGAACTGAAAATGCTTATTGAAAGCTTCGTTTTCGGCGGAAATAATTTGATGTCGGTCATCTTGTTATTATCTGTCATCTGGGGATTGGCTTCCGTTACCGAAGATTTAGGATTTTCGACCTTCATCACAGATCACACAGGCTGGATTCCTTCGATTCTTGTCCCTCCGATTTTATTTCTATTTGGGAGTGCTGTTTCGTATTTCATTGGTTCTGCCTGGGGAACGTGGGGGATATTGATGCCGCTCGGTATATCGATGGCTGCAATTTCAGGTGTTTCTTTGCCACTTGTCATTGGGGCTGTTTTCGCTAGCGGAACATTCGGAGCGTTCGCTTCCCCTTTAAGTGATGATGTGAATACCTTAAGCCGCATCCTCGGTCTTCAAGTGATGGAATATGCCCGTTTTAAATTGAAGGCAGCCTTGATCGCTGTTGCAATCTCCGCTGCCTGTTACACTGGGATAACATTTATCCTTTAATGTACAATATTCTTTATTATCATTCATCCTCAAGCTGGATGTAATTTTCTATTCTTTCAGCCATCTTCAGATATCCTTCTTGATTCGGATGAAGTTTATCGTTGGCGAAAAGTTTCTCACTGCCTTCTTCTATAAAAAGGTCATCGATCGGAACATATAATGTATTGTCATTGATTTCTGCGACAGTTTTAGCCGTTGAATTCCATTTATTGATTACACCGTCAACCTCTTTAATATCCTGGAAGAAGTTGTGGAATGGATTGAACATGCTGACTAAATAGATATTAGCGTTAGGATTCAGGGTACGGATCGTCTGAACGATCACGAATAGGTTCTTCCTGTACCTTTGCTGTCCTGATTCGAATAAATCCATATTAAGGCTGAAAAAATTATATTCGACGATGTTCAGGATATCGTTCCCACCGATTGTAATGAAGACATGGTCGGCCTCTCTGATATGATTTTGGACTTCTTCTTCGTCCATTTTAGCTGCAAGCTTATCACTCGGAAGGCCATGGATTCCAAAATTCTTCAGGCTGACCAAATCATCAGAATTTTCCTGGATGTATCTGGCGACTGGTTGGATGTATCCTTCTTTCGTCTTATCGCCGGATCCTTTTGTCAATGAATCCCCAAGCCCGACGATATGGACGTCTTCGATGACTGTTTCGTCCACTGGCTCATCCGTTTCCTTTTCATCATCCTTAGCCTTCTCATCTTTTTTCTCCTCATCATCTGAAGGAGGATCCTCCGTTACCTGTTCATCATCTTTCGGGAACTCCTCCTCAATTGAAGGGTTCAGTACTGGAGTGGTCGTCGGATTATCCTTATTCAAAAATAAGATGACACCGAACACGATGACCAGTGGTATGAGGATGAACAATATCAATTGTTGTTTTTTCATGTTATCCCCTCTATACGAAACAGTTTTATATCTAAAGTAAGCATGTTAAATCAATTCCATCTTTATGGGATCGAAACAAGATTGTTATACCTTCGTATTCATCCGTTCATTTTATTTTACATTACTAGTATATGGGGTATATACCCTTATAACCTAGGGTACTATACAAATCGACAAAAATTGCAAACTGTTTGCAAACATGTCAATCCGCTGATAAGGTAGAAAAACGATCATTTGCAATTGAAATCGCTTATTAACAGGAGGAATCGTGATGGAATTTACCATAACACAACCTGCAATCCAATGGTTTATAAAAGAGCTTGACCTTTCAGAAGGTGACAATGTCCGTTTCTTTGCCAGAGTCGGAGGTTGCAGCACCGTCCAATCCGGATACTCGCTCGGAATTTCCAAAGAGGATCCGGTAGAAGCTGGTGAAACTTTCGAATCTGACGGCATCACCTTCTTCATTGAAAATAAAGATCTTTGGTACTTCAAGGATCATGATCTTAAAATCAAATACAGCAGGAAATACGATGAAATCTCTTATGACTATACCGAGCAAGAATGACAGTTTCCTGAATCAATTGTGATCCCACAGCTTAAATCGCTTGATCTGATCGAGTTGATTTTCTGCTTTCAATATCCTTAATTGTCTGTCTCCAAAAAGATCGTAATGGGGAAAGTCTGCGCGATGATCGATCCACTCTGGTTGTAATCCGTATCGTCTTCCCCATGCGATAAGCTTTTCTACATTGCAGCATGCAACCTTCGTCACCGTATCACAGTCAGGGAACCGATCATCAATCCAATAATGCGTCAGAAAGGCAATTTCCTCTTTCTTCGCATTTTCTTTCCAAGCTTGCAGTTCTTTACGGTCGATTCCAAAAGCCATGACTGAATTCCATCTCCTCATATCTTTCCATTACTCTTTCCTCGATGTTCCAGATACTTTTTGATAAGCTTCATGCCAATCAGGCAGCGCTTTTTCCATCCTGATCGGTTTGAATGTTTCCTTATTTACCAGGACATGGGTCGATGTTCCAGAAATACACAACTTACCAGACTCGTTATAAATTTCATAAGCATAAATGGATCTGATCCCATTATAATGCTTGAGCCACGTCCGGATATCAGCTTTTTCACCATATTTGAAAGGTCTCTTATACGAAATCGTGATATCCGTGACAGGTGCCAGAAATCCGTCTACTTCCATCTGTGCGTAACTGAAACCGAGGTCCTTGATAAATTGTGTTCTGCCGACCTCGAACCACACGAGATACGTGGCATGATGAACGACACCCATCTGGTCGGTTTCTGCATATCTTACTTCGATTTCCGTCTTAGATTGTACCAACGTCGTTCCCCCTATTTATATTCTGTAATCGCTGCTTCGAAATCTTCTTTCGCCAAAACTGTTAATATCGTTTCATCTGTTTCTTGTTCTGTGTTCATGATCCGATCTGCATGCAGCTGGATCGTGTTATCTATGAAATCCGTTGCAAATCTTCCATTCCCATCGATCTTCAGTTGCGGCAATTGCTCAAGTAAAAATGGTTCAGCTCGATCCTCCCACGTATAACCGTATTTCTCAGAGTGGCTCCTCATGATTTCAATCAATTCTTCAATGCTGTAATCCTTGAAATGGAAGAACTTTTTGAATCGTGAAGACAGACCGGGATTACTATTGAGTAATTTTTCGGTTTCTTTTGGATATCCAGCTAATACGACCACCAGATTTTCATTATGCTTCGTCATCTCTTCGACTAGTGTGTTGATCGCTTCTTTACCGAAATCCATCCCCTGACCACTGAACAAGGAATAGGCTTCATCGATGAATAGGACGCCACCTAACGCCTCACGTACTTTCTTTTTTGTCTTGATCGCTGTTTGTCCGGTGTAGCCTGCAACAAGATCTGAACGGCCTGCAACCACAAGGTGTCCCCTCTTCAAAAAGCCTTTTTTCTTTAATAGGTTCGCATAGATCGACGCTACAGTCGTCTTCCCTGTGCCGGGATTTCCGACGAACACTGAATGAAGCTGGATCGGTACACCTGGCAGCTCCAAATCTCTTCGTTTCTGCTGCACTTCGATGAAGGAACTTAATATTTTCATTTCCTGTTTGATCTCATCAAGACCGATGAGCTGTGATAGCTGTTCATCCGGATCTTCATTAAAGGACGGGATATCGATCGTGACATCTTTTTTCTGAATCCGTGTGAAATCCTCTACTGTTGCCTCTGAGTCAGAAGAAATACTTGCACCTTTTTGAAAAATCACATCTAGCACCAGATCCCTTACCGTCCTTGCATTTCCGAACGAATCGTCGACGCGCGCATGCTCAATCTTTTCCTCCATGCGGATAAGTGCCTCATGGGTAAATGTATAATCGTTCTCAAAAGCGACTTTTTCAGCGATTTTCAACAATTCCTCGTTGCTGTAATCTGGCAAGTAAATATGGTTGCTGTCGGGAAAACGGCTTTGTAGGCCAGGGTTTGAATGAAGGAACTGCCTCATTTCTTCTGGATATCCTGCTAAGATGACCGCAAACTTTCCAGCATATTCACCACTCGTCATTGCAGATACGAGTGTATCAATTGCTGTTTGCCCGTAGTCGTTGCCAGATGCTCCCTCACGTTTGAGGCTGTAGGCTTCATCAATGAACAGGACGCCACCCAGGGCGCGTTGGATGACTTTCATCGTATTCTCTTCCGTTTGCCCGACATAGGCTCCAACTAGCTGCGACCTGTCTACCTCGACCACTTCACTCTTCGGTAGCATACCAAGGTCATAATAAAGTTTTGCAAGTAAACGGGCGATTGTCGTTTTTCCTGTACCAGGCTGTCCAGTGAGCACCATGTTCAAGCTGAGTTCATCCTTCATATGAAAGCCTTGCTGCTGGCGGTTCTTTTGAAATTGTAAAAAACGATAAAGCTTATACACCCTCTCCTTCACTTCTTCCATTCCGATCATTTCATTCAGCTGCATAAGAGCCGTGCTGTAATCATTCTCAGATGTACTCGATTCGAGCCATTTTTCTTGAATCGCTTGGATTTCGTTTATGAGCTGCTTCATCTCATTTTGAAGAGCAGAAGGATGGAATGACCCTGATAAAGAGGAACGATACTCCTCTGAAACGAGGATCAGACGATCATATGCCTCAAATAGATCCTTAACTTCAGTTTGTCTTTGCTTCGCAGAATTTAATTTTTCCCTGTCCCCTAGAACGGTGGCAGAAAGGATGTTTTTTTCGATCAGGTTATTGATCCGTTCCTCTTTTTTCTGAACGCTTTTCACCATCTCGATTGCATCATCGGCCGCTTTTCGCTTTGCCGGCACATTGTCCGTCTCTCGGATACGTGGAAAATGGATCGCTTCAATCCATTCCTTAAGCTCGATTGACGCTGTTTTATAGATCATTTCATGGACGAGCGGGTCTTCGTCAGCGTGTGCTTCTGCTTGTTCAATCCGTTGTTTCATTGCTTCATCTATTACGCCTGTCCGCTCCAGCCTCACTTTTACGATCAATGCATTCAATTGACCGATCATCTGAGCCGTATCCTCTGTGTCAGATTCCGCATGACGCTTTTCAACGGTTTGCAGTTTCTTCAACAGATCGATTTCAGCGTTCGGAGAAAACGTTTTACCAGTCTGAATCTCATGTATTTGATTTTTTATATCATCCATTTCATTTCGGTTCGCATTCATATTCATTCACCACCTGCTACATACCAATAGTACCCATTATATCATACAGACCAGGGGTTCTTCCGACTTCGCACTTATACAGAATTGAAAAAGCCATCACGTCAAGTGACAGCTTCTTGGGTATGTTTATGAAGATTGCAACATGATCGGTGTCGTGTTATCAACCGAAAGTTCGCATGCTTCCTTCAGGTTGTTCCAGTAATTTACGATGGATTCATCTGCCTCTTCCATCATCGAAAGTTCCAGCCAGCCGAGTTCTTCCAAAAGCCGAACCGATGAACCGATCCATATTTTCTTATCACCGATCGGAATATAGAATGGATTTTCAAATCTGAACGGTAGATAAATCCCTGTATTGTTCGGATGTAAAATGATGTGCTGGTAGATCGTCCCTTTCGTGAGTTTCGCATAAAGTAACAGGACCCCGTCATTTTTTGCGGTTTTCTTCCTGAAATTCTGCAATGTCTGCATATCACCTAAATCGATTGTTGTGATCGGTGACTCCCAATTAAGCTGTTCTTTAAAAGGGATGAGGTGTCCTAACCGTTGCATATGTATTTCAAGTTTACGGTAAAACGGATCTTTGTCTTCTTTATTTCGTGATACATCTAGTGGTTGTATTATTGCTTGGACTGTCATTACTTCCACTCCTCCCCATTCGTTCTACATAAGTTTCGAAATCGTATGGTTTTTAGCGTCGGCTTTTTCGACATTTTTTGGCGTTTTATTTAAAAAGTGGTGGGCAGGTGGCTAAGTCATAGCTCTGATGGATTGTTTCGGTGCATGTTGTTTGGCTGATAAATAATCGGAATTAGCTAATTAGCCGTTTTTCGCCTAGGCACGCCCTCCGGTTGCTAATTGGAAATATAAAATCAGCATTCAAATTAACCACCTTAAAAAACATTCAAAAGAAAAAAGCATGTGACGCGGGGTCACATACTTCACCCTTTTGGAGGAACATAATCAGGCTGTTCATTCGATTTGTTGCTCATTTGTTTACCTTTATTGCCACCAGCTTCTCGCGGCTGTGTCCCGATATGATTCGGCACGAAGTCTTTAGGATGACGTTTCGGATTGCTCATCGATCCAGCCTCCCTTCCTTACTATCCTCCCCAAATCCACTGTGAAAATAAGCATGTAAAATAAGTAAACTTAGATACCGAATGGTTGTCAAGAACTTCACTCCCTTTTCGCGGGCAACTTAAGGAGGAAGTGACCCGCCTAGGAATGAACGTAGGTCACTGAAAACTGACGAGGATGCTCGAAATTCGGTTCTGCGTGGGATCACACATAAGAAGTCATTCATGTGTTGCCGCCACAGGAGTTTTGAAGTGATCCAAGTAACTAGGCAATGAGCTAGACATCACACTTCCTGCAATCACTTGCTTCCGCACAATATCCTCGCTGACACCAAGTTGCACTTACCTGTTAACGGACACAGGAGACCTTATTTGACCAAAATAATGAAATTTTACAAACCTAACGGACACCATGGACCTTATTTCGGAAATATCATAGAAAATCAGCTGCTTTGTTCACAAATAAGGGCTGTGGTGTCCGTTAAATTTTCAGAAACAGCGGTTTTGTCACAAATAACGGCTCTGGTGTCCGTTAATTGAAGCTTCTTGGTCTCGCCTGGCTCGCTTTTCCCGCAGGAGTGTCGGAAATTTCACTTCAATAAATCAGAACTCATAAAATAACAGAACTTTATGCAAAAGAAAAAAGCAGGACCATTCCTACTTTCATCCATTTTTCAAGTGTCTGTTTTCAAGTTTGATTTCAAGGCGTTCCATTGCTTCCTGGTCTTTCAAAAGCTCTTGTTTGTTCGCATTGACCAATTCTTTGAACGTCTGTTTGTTGCTTTTACGCATCCCGGATCCTCCTCGCACAAAAATCAATAGTACAGTTATTTCCATATCTTTTCAGGTTTATTCAAATAATCTGAAAGTTTTTAAATTGATTCGAGTGCGTAGTGAAATCATCGTTGTGAGGGTCTGAATCCTGCTTCTTGCGCTTCTAATTCACTGCAGAACATTTCTTCCGGCTTCGTGATCTCATAATATTGTCCGTCAGGCATATGATAGATCTTTTCTCCGCTTGAATTGATGTTACCCTTGATGGTACAAGAGGAATCTTTTTCTTTTGAGTTTCCCGGTTCTGAACCCTCCTGATTAAAGCCGTCCTCTGCCACATAATTCTCAAGGCTCCATATTCCGACTTCTTTTTTCTGTGCGTCTCTTTGGATTTTCTGGAATCGATCGACATATTTCGTGTTAGGCGGAAAAATGTAGGCCACCCTGGCAAACCCTTTTTCAAGAAGCTTTTCATTCAACATGTTACCTTCAAGGTCATAAGCATAGGCTAAAATACGGCCGTATTTATCACGTTCTGAAACGTCCAGTTCAAGCTCAACACGTTTACCTGCAAGTTTTTCTTTCATGAAGTTGCTTGCTTCTTTTCCGAAAGGCTGTACGGGCTTACTTGGATGGACGGTTTCAGGCGTATCGACCAATAACAACCGGATCGTCTCTTCCTTTCCTTCGTAATTTACTTTGAAGGTGTCACCATCTACCACTTTCGTCACTTCATAAGTACCGTCAGGCGCTGCATCTGAACACCCGGCCAACAGTAGAACAAACAAAATCAAACTGAGTATGTATTTCACATTCTTCAATGCTTCGTTCTCTCCTTATGTATGTAAATAGCAGCCCCGGTTGGAGCTGCTATTTTCATCTCACTTATGCGTTTTGCAATTTGTTACGAAGTACCATTTGAAGGATTCCGCCGTGACGGTAGTAGTCGATTTCAACTTCACTATCGAAACGTGCGATCACTTCGAATTTCTTCTCGTTTCCTTCTTCATCCTTCGCAGTGACAGTAAGTGTTTGACGAGGTTTTACATTCTCATCGATATCAACAGCGAACGTTTCTTTTCCAGTAAGTCCTAATGTTTCTGCGCTTTCTCCTTCTTTAAATTGAAGAGGAAGAACACCCATCAGCACGAGGTTACTTCTGTGGATACGTTCAAAGCTTTCAGCGATGACTGTCTTGATGCCGAGAAGGTTTGTACCTTTGGCCGCCCAGTCACGAGAACTTCCCATTCCATAATCTTTTCCAGCAAGAACTGCGAGTCCTGTTCCATCTTGTTGATACTTCATACAAGCATCATAGATGTACATGACTTCTTCAGTCGGCCAGTAAGTTGTCCAGCCGCCTTCAGTACCTGGAGCGATCTGATTACGGATACGGATGTTCGCGAATGTACCACGCATCATCACTTCATGATTACCACGACGAGAACCGTATGAGTTGAACTCAGATGGCTTGACACCATTATCCATCAAGTATTTACCGGCAGGCGTATCTTTTCCGATCGCACCTGCAGGCGAGATGTGGTCAGTTGTGACAGAATCGCCAAACTTACCGACGACACGTAATCCATCAAGAGCTTCGACTTTTCCTGGCTCTTTAGAAAGACCCTGGAAGAACGGCGGGTTCTGGATGTAAGTCGAATCGTCATCCCAGCTGTATAGTTCTTCCTCTGTCGTATCGAGTTCATTCCACTCTTTATTGTCATCGAATACACGCTCGTATTCCTTCTTGAAGAGTTCCGGCTTGACTGCGTCACTCATTACAGATTTGATTTCTTCTGTTGTCGGCCATAGGTCTTTGAAGTATACATCGTTACCATCTTTATCTTTACCGAATGAATCATTTTCAAGGTCAAAATCAACCGATCCAGCAAGTGCATACGCCACTACTAGTGGTGGTGATGCAAGATAGTTCGCTTTTACAAGCGGATGGATACGCCCTTCGAAGTTACGGTTTCCTGAAAGGACAGAAGAAACGACGAGGTCAGCTTTAGCAATGCCTTCTTCGATTTCCTCAGCTAATGGACCGGAGTTACCGATACATGTCGTACAACCGTAACCGACAAGGTTGAAACCGAGTTTATCCATATATGGCATAAGTCCAGCGGCTTCTAGGTATCCTGTAACAACTTTTGATCCTGGTGCAAGACTTGTTTTTACGTATTCAGGCACTTCCAATCCTTTTTCAACCGCTTTTTTCGCGATCAATCCGGCACCGAGCATAACGCTAGGGTTGGAGGTGTTCGTACAACTTGTAATTGCAGCGATCGCAAGGTCACCCGTACGCATATTGGAAACTTTTCCGTTTGGATGCTTGATTTCAACTGATTTGTTGATCTCTTCTTTTTCCAAACCGAATCCGCTGTTTCCTGCTGGAGAGACAAGCGCTTTGTTGAAGGATTCTTTCATTTCAGAAAGTGGAATCAAATCCTGTGGACGTTTTGGTCCGGAAAGGTTTGGTTCAAGCTCAGAAAGATTCACTTCAACAACATCCGTGAATTCAGGATCCTTTGTTCCTGGCGTATAGAACATGCCATTCGCTTTCGTATACTTTTCAACGACTTCAATCTGCTCAGGTGAGCGTCCAGTCAATCGAAGGTAGTTCAATGTTTCTTCATCTACTGGGAAGAATCCGCATGTTGCACCGTATTCTGGCGCCATATTGGAGATCGTCGCACGGTCAGCAAGTGTCATGTCCTGCAGACCAGGTCCGAAGAATTCGACGAACTTTCCGACAACGTTCTTCTGACGGAGCACTTGAGTAACTTTAAGCGCAAGGTCAGTTGCAGTCGTACCGTTCGGCATTTCCCCTGTCAGCTTGACCCCGATGACTTCCGGCACTGGGAAGTATGATGGTTGACCGAGCATTCCTGCTTCCGCTTCGATACCACCGACGCCCCAACCGAGTACACCGATACCGTTGATCATCGTCGTATGTGAGTCTGTTCCGACTAGTGAATCAGGGAAAGCAACCAGCTCACCATCTTCTTCATTCGTTGCTACAACTGAAGCTAAGTATTCAAGGTTCACCTGGTGGACGATGCCTGTAGCTGGTGGTACGGCACGATAGTTATCGAATGATGTTTGCGCCCAACGCAAGAATTTGTAACGCTCAAGGTTACGTTCGAATTCACGTTTCATGTTGAATTTAAGGGCATCATCTGAACCGTACTTATCGACTTGAACCGAGTGGTCGATGACAAGGTCGACTGGAATTTCCGGATTGATCTTGTCGGGAGTTCCGCCCATGTCAGCCATCGCTTTACGTAACGATGCAAGATCGACGACTGCGGGAACACCAGTGAAATCTTGCAAGATGACACGTGAAGGTTTGAATGGTACATCAATGTCCTTGACGTCCTTCGTACCCCATTTTGTCAGGTTTTCAATGTGTTCTTTGTCGATTACTCTTCCGTCATATTGACGTAAGACAGATTCAAGAAGCACTTTGATCGAGTATGGCAATCTGGAAACGTCGCCAACCCCTGCGTTTTCAAGTGCTTTCAAGTCATAATAGTGATACGTTTTACCATTTGCTTCAAACGTTTTTCTAGCATGATAAACATCGTTTGTACTCATGCGAAAACCCTCCTTCTCCTAACCATGATACCCTACAAACGGGTATACTGTCGAAAGATTACTTTTTTTGTTTTTAATTGTTTTATCCTTCCTTCATTACTAGTTTAAAGGAAGGACTTTCATAAGTAAATTCCAATATAGTTATTAAAGTTAATAAGTATTTCTTATAGACCTGTTCATGTATTAGTTTGAGTTGTCGTTACAAACTAAACACACATGGAGGTGACATACCGATGGCAAAACCGAAACGAGGGAACAATCAAAAAGAAATCTCCGATGAGCAAGCTGTCCAGCAGCCAACCAAATTCGATCATGAATATGCCAATGAGCCTTTGACCGAAGCAGAAAAGCAGAACAATAAAAAGCGGAAGAATAACCAGTGATTACTTGTAAAAAGGGGCTCCACCGCATGGCAAGCCCCTCTAATGTACTCATAAAAGCGTTCATAGAGCACTTTTTTCCCGTATTAGCACTGATTTGTCCATATGAAGGTCGGGTTCTTTCATGGTAACTGATTTGAAATTATCTTTGCTATACCTTTCTATCAGTATAAGTCTTTCCGTAAATTGTAGAGGTCTTCCTGGTATTGACGAAGCTGCATGCGTTGATGTTCACTTGCGACTTCCAGAGCATTATCGATTTGCTGAAGCGCTTCAGACAATTCTTGCTCGAATTGTTGCTGTTTTGTTGCATAATCCGGATCTGCTGAACTCTCAAGTGCAGTTCCATTCGCTTGGATCGCCTGTTCGTATCCTTGCTGTGCGGCTTGGAATGCTTGTTGTTTATCTTTATGATACGGCATGAGAATTCCTCCTTTTCATAGTCGGTCTGTCATTAATATGAGACACAGGACTAGGATTTATTCCATCACCAATAATGAATATCATCACCCCGCCTCTTCCATACTAAAAAGGAATCGAAGACATCGCCAAACCATTGATGAAGGCTGGACTATATATAAACCTCGCCAGAATCAAATGCCAGCAAAGGAGGGCTTTCAATGACTGAAAGGAACACTTCTAAAGACCAACGGAAAAACGCACCTAAGGGCGAAAATCCTGGACAACCAGAACCGTTGGATGGGTCTAAAAAAGTGAAAAACCGTAATCATACAAGACAAAAACACGGCGGACGGATTTAATGAATAGATAAAGATGTGATTAGAGCAAAAGCAAAAACCGTACGACAGACCTTCAAGTGGTCTTCTTACGGTTTTTTTACCCCTATTTTTGTGATTTAAACGAAAATTCCCTTGAATATTTCCATCATCTGAACTTGTTCGTCATGGGTCACTGTCCGGAAATCCAAAATGAACTGCTCCTCTTTGATCCTCCCGATGACAGGCGTTTCAGCACCACGTAATTTCGCAAACAACTGCTTACTTGACAGCGATTCATGTTTTACGGATACGACATACGTCGGCAGCTCGACTTCCGGCATCGTTCCCCCGCCGATCATCGAAACACTCTCTTCAAGGTTGACCGCTAAACTTTCAATCGTTCTGACATCTTCTATGAACCGCTCTGCTTGTTCCTGAATTTCTTCAACCGGTTGCAGAATATCCCGTACAGTCGGAATCTCTGTGATACGATCATACTTATAGGAAAGAAGCGTTGCTTCAAGGGAAGCCAGGGTGAATTTATCAACGCGTAAGACACGTGCGAGCTGATGATTTTTCAGCTTTTGGATCAATGATCTCTTACCGGCGATAACCCCGCATTGAGGTCCACCGAGCAATTTATCACCACTGAACGTTACAAGATCGATGCCTGATGATAGCACCTCTTTTACAACCGGTTCCTCCCCAATCCTGTGAGTCCTAAAATCATACAAAGCTCCACTGCCAAGATCTTCATACGTCAAAACATCCTTGTGCTGATTCGCTATTTCAACGAGCTTTTCACCTGGAACAGAGGCTGTAAATCCGACCACTTTAAAATTACTTGTGTGAACTTTCATGAGCATCGCAGTTTCTTCATCAATCGCTTGCTCATAATCTTGCACATGGGTTTTATTTGTGGTGCCTACTTCTTTAAGGAATGCCCCGCTTTCTTCCATGATCGAAGACACACGGAACGAACCACCGATCTCCACGAGCTCACCTCTGGAAACAACGACACTTTTACCAGCAGCAAGCGATTTCAGTACCAGGAAAACTGCTGCCGCATTGTTATTGACGACCATGGCCGCTTCGGATCCAGAGATGTCACAGATCAATTCCTCTACTAAATCATGTCTGGAACCTCTGACGCCTTCCGTAATGTTATATTCCAAATTCGAGTAATGACGGGCTACTTCAGTCATCTTTTCAATTGCATTTTCACTTAAACGCGACCGTCCTAAGTTTGTATGGATCACGACACCAGTCGCATTGATCACCGGTCGGATCTTATGTACCGCTGAAGATTTCAATCTCACATTCAACTGTTCAAAGACGATATCGACCATTTCTTGCTTTGTTTCACAAGGTAGTCGATTTCCTGCTAAAATCTGTTTACGCAACGCTTCCAGCTGTTCCTGGATCATGACTGTAAGGCCATTTTGTGAAAGCCCCCCGTTTTCGCTCATATCCTGAAAACGCCCATCTGCCTGTATGACGTGAACAGCTGGAAGTAAGCGTAGTTGTTCTTTCATATAAATCCTCCTAACGAAATCGAGCCATACCTGTAAGGCGAAAGAACACCTCCAGGGTAGGACCCTCGGGAGGTGCTCGGTTATCCGTTCAGCTTTTCGATTTCATCAAACAATTTTTCATTATCGGGAAATTCTCCGGTTTCAAGCTTGGAATACAGCTTCTGATCATTGACCGTCACCTCGAATGCCCCGCCAGAGCTTGGAATCATATCCAGTGAAGCAACCTCTGACCGGAAACGATTGAACATTTGTTCCGCGAAACTCGCGGCTTTTGGCGCGTAGTTTCACTGCATGCAGAATTCCACAGATACTTTATAACTCATTGTGAACGCTCCCTCCAATATCATTGAAAGTGTTTTCAAAACATTGTTTACGTTAATTTTAGTATATTATTTCTCAATTCGCAAAAAAGTTGTTTATACTTATAAAAGGAGGTGCTATTGATGAGTAAAGAAGAGAAAATCCGCTTGACCACCCTATCATCTAAAGGTGGTTGAGGATGCAAAATCGGTCCTGAGGACCTGGCGCAAGTGTTGCGTCATTTACCTGAAAGAGAAAAAGACCCCAACCTTCTAGTAGGTTTAGATACATCTGATGATGCGGGCGTCTATAAACTGACAGATGACCTTGCTATCATTCAGACGGTCGATTTTTTCACACCTATTGTCGATGATCCATATCATTTCGGTCAAATCGCGGCTGCTAATTCCCTGAGTGATGTGTATGCCATGGGTGGAAAACCGACGACAGTGTTGAATATCCTTGGATACCCGATCAAATCGCTTGGTCCAGAAATCCTGGCAGAAATTTTAAAAGGTGCTTCTGATAAAGTGCACGAGTCCGGTGCAGTGATCGCCGGTGGCCATTCAATCGATGATAATGAACCGAAATTCGGACTATCCGTAACAGGGATCGCCCACCCGGATAAAATTTTTAAAAATGTAGGCGCACATCCCGGTGATGCGCTGGTTTTGACAAAGCCGATCGGAGTCGGAATCCAGACTACGGCAATCAAAAGCGAACGATTGACGGATGAACAGCTTGAACGCGTTACGACAACAATGGCAACCCTTAACAAAACAGCCGCTGAAGAGTTAGCTGATTTCCATCCGAATGCGGTAACGGATGTCACTGGTTTCGGACTATTGGGGCATGCTTCAGAAATGGCCAGAGGCAGTAATGTTTCTATCCACGTCCAATACAGCGAAGTCCCTATCCTCGAAGGTACAATGGAACTCGCGGAAGCTGGCGTAGTTCCGGGCGGTACGAAAGCGAATCATCGCTGGATTGCAGATGATGTGGAGTATGATGAGTTGAACGAACTTCACCAGTGGGTCCTTTGTGATGCTGTTACGTCAGGCGGTTTGTTGATCAGCATGCCTGAAGCAGAAGCAAAACAGTATGTAGAACGAATGCATGAAAAAGGTGTACAAGCGACTTCCATCATCGGAAATGTGACTGAAAAGCAAGAACGATATTTATATGCGAGTAAATAAGATTGAAAAGAGGATGGCTTGGTAAAGCCATCCTTTTTTTCGTTTGTACCGATATGTTTTGGATTTGGACTGATATTTTCAGGATTCGCACCGATTAATTTCACATTTACACCGATAACACTCATCCAGCCGATCACAGAGCATCTAAAGGTCCACTACTCTAAATATGCATACTATCTATCTTAGTTTTTCAATCGGATTTATCAGTTTAAATATTCTGATAAAATTTTAAAAAAAGGCTTGAACTTCACTCTGTTTTGATGTAAGTTTAGTTTCAAAATTGAATAATTGAATTTCTTATCCAGAGAGGTAGAGGGAATGGCCCGATGACACCTCAGCAACCATCAACACGCTTCACGTTGAAAAGGTGCTAATTCCAGCAGGTTCTATGAACTTGTAAAGATAAGAAGAATGACAGATCTACATATAAAAGTCTTCTTCTTAAGAAGGCTTTTTTCTTTTTTTCAGGCGTTTTACAACTAAGGAGGATTATCCATGTACACATTCGAAACGAAATTGGCCCAGATCGGAAACCGAAGTGAGAACCTCACAGGAACAGTCAATCCACCTGTATATTTTTCAACTGCATACAGACATGAAGGAATCGGTCAATCATCCGATTATGATTATATCCGGACAGGAAATCCGACACGAAAAATTCTTGAAGAGACCATCGCCGACCTTGAAAGCGGTGATCAGGGGTTCGCGTGCAGCTCCGGGATGTCTGCAATCTTGACATTACTCTCGTTGTTCCAGTCAGGAGATGAATTCATTGTTTGTAAAGATTTATATGGCGGAACTTACCGGCTCTTCGAAAAAGGTTTTCGTAAATGGGGGCTTAACTGCCAGTACGTCGATACGGTAGATCCCGCAGCTATTGAAGATGCCATCACAGATCAAACAAAAGCGATTTTCATCGAGACGCCGACCAATCCGCTTATGGAAGAAACAGATATCCCAACCGTTGCCAGGATTGCGAAGGAACATAACGTATTGCTCGTTGTCGACAACACCTTCTACACACCTTTATTGCAACGGCCGATTGAGCTCGGGGCGGATATCGTCATCCATAGTGCTACCAAATATTTGGGTGGCCATAATGACGTCCTCGCTGGCTTGATCGTAGCGAAAGGAAAAGAACTGTGCGACGCGCTGGCGGACCACCATAATGCGGCAGGCGCTGTCTTGAGTCCATTCGATTCCTGGTTGTTGATGAGAGGGATGAAAACATTATCTTTACGAATGGAAAAACATCAGGTAAACGCGCAGCGGATCGCAAACTACTTGTCGAAACACGAAGCTATTACGGATGTGCTTTACCCCGGTCGAGGCGGGATGCTCTCTTTCCGGATCATCAACGAATCATGTGTCGATCCGCTATTACAATCCCTATCACTGATATCCTTCGCGGAGAGCCTGGGCGGGGTCGAAAGTTTCATCACCTATCCTGCCACCCAGACTCATGCAGATGTACCAGAAGAAATCCGCACGAAAAACGGTGTCTGTAACAGACTGCTCCGTTTTTCTGTTGGAATAGAAGATGCCGATGATCTCATTAAAGATTTAGAACAATCACTAACAAAAGCATGTACGGAGGTTTAAATATGACTCACCAAAATCAACTATCATTTGAAACGAAGCTCCTTCACAATGACCATAAAATCGATCTGGCGACAGGCTCGGTAAGTGTTCCGATCCACCCCTCTTCTACCTACCATCAGTTCGATATCGACGAGTTCGGAAAGTACGATTACAGTCGTTCATTGAATCCGACAAGGGAGGCTTTGGAAGAAACGATCGCCTCATTAGAAGAAGGCTCGAGAGGTTTCGCTTTCGCATCCGGAATGTCAGCGATCTCGACCGCTTTCCTCCTTTTGTCGCAAGGTGATCACGTTCTCATCTCAGAAGACGTATACGGAGGCACCTATCGGATGGTAACAGAGGTCTTGTCAAGATACGGGATTGACCATACTTTTGTGGACATGACCGACCTTTCAGAGGTTGAAAAGCAGATCCAGCCAAATACGAAAGTTATTTATGTAGAGACGCCTTCGAATCCATTGCTGAAGGTTACAGACATCGAATCGGTCGCCAAGCTGGCAAAACAAGCAGGCGCGCTTACCTTCGTTGATAATACGTTTTTGACACCAGCCATACAAAAGCCTTTGGCACTTGGAGCCGATGTTGTATTGCATAGTGCGACTAAGTTCCTGTCAGGACATAGTGATGTCGTAGCCGGTTTAGCTGTCGTAAAGGATGAAGCGATCGGTGAAAAATTGGCATTCTTGCAAAACTCATTCGGCGCAGTCCTCGGAGCACAGGATTCATGGCTCGTCCTCCGCGGACTGAAAACACTACACGTAAGACTTGAAAAATCGATGGAATCTGCCGAGAAAATCGCACGCCATCTCCAAGGACATCTATTAGTGAAGCATGTCTATTATCCTGGACTTCCAGATCACAATGGCTATCACTTGCAAAATAGCCAGGCAACTGGAGCAGGAGCCGTCCTTTCTTTTGAGCTTGAAAATGAACACGTCTTACGATCATTCGTCAAAAAGGTGCAACTGCCCGTCTTTGCAGTCAGTCTCGGGGCTGTCGAATCGATCCTCTCCTATCCCGCAAAAATGTCACATGCTGCAATGCCAGAAGTGGAACGGAGACGGAGAGGAATCACGAATTCGTTGTTGCGTTTATCGGTCGGTCTAGAACATCCTGATGACCTTATCCAGGATTTTGAGGCAGCCCTTGAACATCAGGTCAATATCGCAGCAACTCCCGGTTTTTGAAAAAGGTTTTGTTGAATTTTTTTATTGATTTTTACGAAACACACTCCCTTTCTGCGGGCAAATAAAACCGGAAGAGCTATACGCTTAGTCATGCAAGTCACTGGGAGATTGACGGGAGCGCCGAACCAAACTAAGTTCGGTTCTGCGTGGGCTCACACATTAGATTTATATCAATGTGTCGACCCCCGCAGGAAGTTTGATGTGATCCAAATGACTGGTCGCTGAGCACGACATCACTTGTTTGCAATCACTTGCTTCCACTAAGGTACACTAACCCGTTAACGGACACAGGAGCCCTTTTTGCCCAATATAATGGAAAATTGCCAACTTAACGGACACCAGGGACCTTATTTCGCAAAAATCATAGGAAATCAACTGCTTTGTTCACAAATAACGGCTGTGGTGTCCGTTGAAATTTAGAAACACCTGTTTCACCTACAAATAACGGCTGTGGTGTCCGTTAACTGCAAACATGATGGCAGAGGAGTTCACCTGGCTCGCTGTTCTTCCAGAAGTGCCCTGAATTCCGCTCAATCAAAATCAGCTTTAAATGTAGAAACGCCAGTGATTTCGTATTCGAAACCACTGGCGTTCAATGTAAGCGGAAATTACTTTTTCAGGACTCATTACCTATTCATCATAAATCCGGCTGAGCCATTCTTCGGATACGCCATCTGGTGAGCCATCATAGATCAGCTCTCCGTCCTTCAAGGCAAGTACTCTGGTCGCATACCGTTTGGCTAGTGTCACATCATGGACATTGATAAGTGTAACGAGATCATGTTTCTTGTGGATTCGCTGGATGAGATTAAAGATGCGATTTGCAGTCCCTGGATCGAGACTTGCGACTGGCTCATCTCCAAGAAACACTTTCGGCTTCTGAAGCAATGCTCGCGCTATGGCTACACGCTGTTTTTGCCCTCCGCTTAAATGTTCGACTCTTTTATACTGATGATCTGTCAATTCCACGCTGCTTATCGCCCTGAGGGCCTCTTCCTTTTCCACTTTCGAAAAATAACCGATCAGATTTTTCCAATCATTTCTTTTTCCGAACGTACCCGTAAGCACATTTTGTATAACAGATAGTCGTGGAATAAGGTTGAAATGCTGAAAAATCATTCCCATATTTGTGCGTACCTTTCTTAGGGCGGGTTCTTTCAGCCTGGTGATATCTTCTCCTAGAAAGTAGACACTTCCTCCTGTCGGCATGTGCAACCCGTTCAAACACCGGATCATCGTCGACTTTCCCGCACCGCTTTTCCCTAATACACAAACGAATTCTCCAGGATACAGTTCCAAGTTGAAATCAGATAATGCATTGTTGTCTGAACCTCGATATCGGACGGTTACACGTTCAAGCTTCATAATCGGCTTCTTCTCCATCAAATCACCTTCTCCCTGATCTTGCTGCCTGCGAAGTCCACAAGGATCACCATGATCATGATCAGAAGCACATCGATCGCTACTGATGAATAGGCGAATACTTTAAAATGATTGAACAACTGCTGCCCGATACCTCCACCACCGATGAATCCCAAAATGAGAGATGTCCGGATCGCTACTTCGAACCTGTAGAAATAATGCGATAAAACATTCGGCCAGATCTGCGGGAGAATCGAAAAGATATTCGCAATCCAACCTGTGGCACCTACAGATTTCATCGCTTCTTGCGGTCCGACTTCCGCTGCTTCGATCAGTTCAGAAATCAGTTTCCCTAGGACGCCGATATTATGAAGGATGATGGCAAGTACTGCTGGAAATGGTCCTAATCCCAGGGCAGTCAAAAAGATCAAACCGAACACGATTTCAGGTACCGATCTCAAAAAACTGAGGCTGATACGGAAAAATCCATATAAAAAAGGCGAACGGCTCGTGTTCCGAGCCGCCGCGAATGCTAGTGGCAATGCAAAAACGAGTCCAAGGAAACTGCCCAGGAATGCCATGGCCAGCGTATCAAGACTTTCCATGATCATCCTCGGCAAAATATCCATATTCATCGGGAACCAACCAGACAAGAAGTCGATCATATTCCGAAAGTCCTTAAATTTTGCAAGATCAAATTCTGTTGCCCGCATACTCATGTAAATGACGACCATAAGACCTATTGCAATATATAGGTGGCGCCTTTTGAACCAAGCCATGAAATCTACTCCTCTATAACTCCCTGCTTAATGGCGGCTTTACGGATACTTTCATAATCTTCGTTGCTTGCCTCGGTGAATCCAGAAGCTCCGAAAGCATCTAAGATTTCTTCATCTTCTATCCCGACAAAGACCTCTTGCAGTTTCTTTTTCGTATCATCATCCATTCCTTTGTTGACAGCCCATGGGTATTGGAACAGCTTATCAGATTCCCAAATGACTTTTAATTGATCACCATCGATTGTACCTGCTTCAACGAGTTGATTGTAGATGGCACTGTCAACCGCTCCAGCAGTCACTTGTTTGTTCTGAACTGCTAAGGATGTTGCGTCATGTGAGCCAGTGAATCGGACCGTTTTGAATTTGTGTTTGTCTTTATCGGTATAAACGTTACGATCTTTCAATTCAATGCTAGGAATCAATGAACCTGAAGTAGAGTTCGGGTCACCAAACGCGAAATCGACCTCTTTACTTTCTTTCAACAGGTCTTCAAGAGACTCATAAGGATGATCTTTATGTGTGATAATGTAAGAATGATAAAACGGTTCACCATCGACGAGTTGTGTAATGATAGCTTCAGCTCCACTCTTTTCATGCGCAATGACATACGTCAATGGTCCGAAAAACGCCATATCAATCTTTTCGTAGTTCATTGCTTCGACTACCCCGTTATAATCCGGGTATGTATCGATTTTGACTTCTCGGTCCAGTTCATTCGATAGTTTTTCCTGGAGCTTATCCATCGCGCCTTGCATTTCTCCTTCTGTTTGGGAAGGGATGACACCGATAGTCAGTTCTTCACCCTTTTGATCCGACCCTTCCTTTTCATCGCTACCACCACATGCTGCAAGAACGGCTAAAAGAAAGACGATTACCATTGCAAATGATTTTTTCATAGTTGAACACCTCTTATGGATTGATAAATTGCTTGATATTGTTGCATTTCTTTTTCATGGGAAAATTCATTCAGCATCCGTTCCCGACCCTTTTTCGACAGTTGTTCATAGAGATTTCCATCATTGATCATTTGTAAAAATTGACGCTTGAACTGCGTCGGATTTTCAAATATAAAACCATTGTTCCCGTGGTCGATCAGGCTTTCATTACCCGCGTTTTTCCTGGCGATGACCGGTTTCCCATGATAGAGGGCTTCCATCAGTGCAATCGGCTGCCCTTCAGATATCGACGTATTGATGACCACATCTGCCCATTCATATAAATCTGCCATTGATGCGAAAGGAACACTTCCTATATATGTGAACCATGGATGTTTTTTTTCAAAGTTCCTGACTTGCTCTGTTTCTTTCTGTTCAAGAGGTTCGCCTGCAATGACAAATTCCAGATCAGGGTAGTCGTTAGTCAATGATTCAACTACGTCCATGACATAGAAAACATCCTTTACCTTCCTGATCCCGGAAGGTAAAAGGATTCGAGGTCGTCCATCAGGTAATTCGAGATACAGCGCTTCTTTTCTTTCTGGTACCCATACACTTTGAGGCACCACCTCGACCCTGTCTCTGAGCTCAGGATAGGTTTCGATGACCTTCTCCGCAGCTCCTGCTGTAAAAACGGTTATAAAGGAGGCGTTCAATAACAAGTCTTTTGAAATCGGATGATCCATCTTTTCATTTACATCGGTCCCACCGGAAGTGACAATATACGGTCTTTCTATGCATACCTTTTGTTGCTCCCTCCACTTCGAGAACCGATTGAAATGTAGAATATGAAAGAGGTCACAAGACTCCATTTTTTCTTGAACCGCCCGATCCCACTCCTCTTCATCATAAGCGAAAACCTCGACAGTGAATCCAAGCTTACGCAGCCCTTCTACAATCCTTCTAGCCGTAATCGAATTTCCCCGCTGACTATGAAGATAAGGAGTCCAAAAACCTATTTTCGTTTCATTGATTGTCTGCGAGATATTTCTCAAGCTTATGATTCACCCACTTCCTTTGGTCATCGACACGGATTGTCATACCTAAAGCATCTACTTTTTCAAGGAAAAGGATACAGTATTTGCGTGACAGTTCAAGGATCGCTTTGGCATCCTGTACAGTAAAAGACTCTGAACTCGTTCCATCACGCAATGAAATCAACGCTTTATCAAACACTGCCCGGTGGACGAAAGTCCCGTCTTCAAGGGTCACAGCTTGTCCTGTCTCAATCAGATAACGTTCCAATTCTTCAAAGTAGTCTTGTGGAATACTCTGTTGATTGAACATTTCCTCTAATCCTTCGTGTTTGAATCCCGCCTCTTTCAATTGCTGAATGACATTTTGCAGACGTTTTTCCCACTGTTTTGGGAAAGATGGTGTATGTTGAGCCCGTTTCAGGTAATGGCCGATTTTTACAATCGATTGCTTTGTTATTGATTCAGATAACGCGAATTCGATCATGACACCAGGGAAAAGAAGCTTCAGCTCCTGTATGACCTCTGCTTTCCCAGGTCCGATCCTCATAGGGTACTTATCGTGATAGTCTGCCAGTAATTCTTCCAGCTGATTTCTAGCTGAATCTACCTTAGTGGATAACGCCACCAAATCGGTATCGATATTGACGACGATGTCCTGTTTTTCCATTTCTTCAACCGTCCGTTCTGTTTCTTTTTCAGACTCTCCGATCTCCTTACTTAAAGCGGGGATCGTTGCAGCTTTCATTTTCTCAAGCGCACGGGTAATCCGCTCCTCGCTTGTGCCTTCCATTTTCTTTTGAAGCATATCGATCGTCTCAGACCCGAATTTATACTTTTCACCGAAAGGATCGAGCACCCATCCCCCTCCTATCGTTTCTATAGGAGATGGTCTACGGATAATGAAACGATCTCCTCTCAATACCGATATTTCTTCATCCAATCGAACCTGACAAAGAATGTTCAAGGGATCCCGCTCACGTAATTCATTCCGGTCAAAAAAGACGATTGTCCCCATCACTTCGGATGTGCCGGTATGAAGCTTCACTCTGGACCGTTGCTTCAGGTCATAATCAAGTTGACGATTCACATCGAGAACAAGATCGATCGATTTCGATGGACTTAAGGAACGGTTTGTCGTCAACTGATCGCCACGTGCAATCTCCTTGGAAGAAACCCCTCCGACGTTGATCGCAGCACGCTGGCCCGCCACTGCATATTCGACCGTTTGTTTGTGGACCTGGAGCTGGCGGACCCTGACCTTTTCATTCCCAGGTAAAAGGATGACCTCTTCTCCTTCATGGACAGTCCCTTCAAAAACCGTTCCACGTACGATGGCTCCTTTTCCTTTTAAAGTGAAAGCCTGGTCGATCGGCATCCGGAACTTTGAAGAAGAATCACGTTGCTTTATCTTGGGCAATTCCTCAATGATCCCTTTCTTGAGTTCTTCAAGTCCTTTTTTTGCCAAACTGTCTACAAAAAACATCGGAGCCTTTGCGAAAGGTCCTGCTGTAAATTCACTGCGTATGTCCTCTTCAACAAGGCTCAGCATTTCAGTGTCAACTTTACTTGATTTCGTGACTGCAATGGCAGCATGCTCAATACCCAGGTAACTTAAAATTTCCGCATGCTCTTTTGTCTGCGGCATGACACCTTCATCTGCTGCCACGACAAGAATGACAAAATCAATACCGGCAACACCAGCAATCATCTGACGGATGAACCGTTCGTGTCCAGGAACATCGATGATGGACACCTGAAGGCCTTTCCCTAAATCAAAAGGCGCATAGCCCAGTTCAATGGAAATATTACGTTCTTTTTCTTCCTTTAAACGATCGGTATCGATATCCGTCAATGCTTTCGTCAACGACGTTTTACCATGATCAATATGACCCGCCATACCAATCGTTAAATATGTATCGGCCATGCAACTCACCTACTGCTATAGATTCTTATTCTACTTTATCGACTCAATGGTAGAGAAGCAAGAATTTCCTCTTGTTCTGATTGTGTTACTTGGAAATAGATAAGTAATCATGTAAAGAAAAAGACTACACCATCTTTTCAGATGCTTTCTTTTTTTCAATATATCTGTAGACGGTCGCGCGGCTCAGTCCCGTTTCGATTACGATGTCGCGCATCGTATAATCACCTGTACAATACATCTCATACGCCTTTTCTTTAAGATCGATATTCATTTCAGATCTCCCAAGCTTCACGCCTTTTTCACGTGCGTTATCAATCCCTGACCTGATCCGCTCACTATGGACCTCACGTTCGAAATCAGCAAATATATCAATCCAGTTGAAAACAGACTCTCCATTTTCCGAAGCAGTATCAATGTTTTGTGTAAGTGAAATCAAATCGATTCCACGTTCTTTCAATTCATCCGTTATGGATTGGAGATCCTGTATACTCCTGGCGAGTCGATCCAATTTCATGACAACCACGATATCGCCTTCCCTTGCGTAATCGAGCATCGCCTTCAAACCAGAACGTTCGATGTTATTAGTTGTACGATCATCGCTGAATAACTTGTCACATCCATATTCCTCTAGCACCTCTACCTGTTCGTCAAGCGCATCATTCCGTGCCGCTACTCTTGCATACCCAAGCTTCGCCATATCCCTGCTCCTTTCAATTAATCGATTATGTTACCTCTATGATATAACAAAACAGTGGTGTATCAAAATCATGTTTCATTGCAATGTGGATGTGAGATATACTTTTGAAACAATTTATAGATGATAGTTCTTTATGCCTAATAATGTTCCATAAAAGATAGTTAATGATACACAAATGGAAAAAGTGGATAACTGGGGATAAGTGGGGATAACTATATTTCAATTGTGACAAATGGAATTGTTGTATCAAAATAGTTACATTTTGATACAGAGGATAAACAGTGGAAAACTCTGGACAACTGGGGATAATTTTGTAACAGTTTCGTTACACGGGAAATCATTACATATATTGGTGTTTTTGAGACGATTTGTTCTTTCGTGGATAACTCACCAGATTGGGGATAACTATATTTCAGAATTGTTACACGAATTCTGTTCGCTTTTCGACATAAAGCGGCATAATTTATATCGGTCTCCAGATTAACAAAGTTGAGTGAATTTTTCATTGATGAATTAAATATTTATTTATTATTTCTGCGAAATTAACAAAGACTTGGTTCTGAGTGGACCAATTAATGTGTGGCCGCCGCAGGAAGGTTGAAGTGATCCACGTGGTTGAGGATTGAGCTAAATATCACTTCCCTGCATTAATCCAATTCCGCGAGCCTCCTCACTCACTTCCACAGGATGTGTTTGCTTCGACGTCCACCACAAGACCACAGACTAATACGCCGAGTAACCACAGCCCCAGTAGGTACCATATTTAAAGGATAAAAGTAAGGAATCACATGTGGGCAAATTAAGGTTGAAACGTACCTTCCCTCCACTACCAGCTGCTGCTTAGGGGAAAATAGCTTCTATCGAACAATTGCAACTTAAAAACTCATCATTTCGACAAATGGTGACTATAGTCCGCACAGTTTTTTGTTACGGATTATAAGAAAAACCTTAGAATTTGATATTTTGTCGAAGTCTCTATATAATTAATTCCTGTGAGAAAGATGGGGCTGGTTGTACATCTGGTGAGTGCCTGGGTCTTCAAAACCCTGAGGGAGGCGCGTGCCGTCTCCGGTGGGTTCGATTCCCACACAGTCCCGCCAATAAAAACATTTCATATAGTACATAAATTATGAAAAGACCCGTCACATAAATGTGGGGTCTTTTCATTTTGAAAATTCCTATACTCTTTGTCGGCGTACCCAGCCTGCCATTTCGACAGGATCAAAATTGGTATCACATGCGATATAAGAAGATACAACATTATCCCAACCATTGGCTCCTAATCTATAAATTTCAGAACCTGGCTTCAATTTAATAATTGATCCATTGAAATTTTGGTGTTCAAATAGTGCAATCCAACCACTTCTAACTACAATGCTGGATACTTTATCTCCCCAGCCTTGTTGATGCAAATCTTTCTGCCAGGTGCGATGACCTTGAGGTTTCTGAATATGTTTCGTATTTCCTGTCAAGTCTTCATGTTCATATAGCGTAATATCAATCCCATTAGACATGCCCGTATACCTCCCGTTTTATCTTTATTAAAAAAGTTTATTCATTATCTAACAGGAAAAGACGCTTTATATTTAAGCTGAATTTTATAGATTTTTCTCTCTCAAAAAAGACTTGCGCCGAAATGGACGCAAGCCTTTTTTCATTTCCATTCTATTAAACTGTTTTTGGAGTCAGGTCATAGCAGCGGTTGTAGATCCACTTGTAGCTTTCTTCGTTCAGCTTACGAGGGTTACCGACTGTTTGTGGATCTTTCATTGCTTCCTTCGCGAGGCGAGGTATCATATCCTCTGGTACACCTTGCTCTTTCAATGTCGGAATGTCCATTTCTTCTACTAGATTGTAAACTTCGTTGACGGCTGCTTTCGCTGCTTCGTTTTCCGTCATACCGTGTGTGTTCACGCCCATTGCTTTTGCAATACGAGCGAATTTCGAAGGATTCCCTTTCCAGTTGTATTCCATGACTGGTCCAAGCATTGTCGCTACACATTGGCCGTGTGCTACCGGTACGATTCCGCCAAGCGTTTGCGCCATTGCGTGCGCTGCACCTGCAGATTCGCTTCCGTAAGAAAGTCCAGCAAGCATTGCCGCTTGTGCCATACCGTATCTTGCTTCAACATCTTCAGGGTTTGCATAGGCACGACGGATGTACGTTGCTACATACTCGATTGCGAGAAGTGCGACTGCATCCGTAATCGGTTGTGCATAATGCATTGTGTAGCACTCGATTGCGTGAGATAGTGCATCAACCCCAGTCATTGCTGTTACATGCGGAGGCATGGATACATGTAATTCTGGATCGATGATCGTCATATGTGCTGCAATCAATGGTCCACCAGTATTGAACTTGAATTCGCGGTCTTCATCTGTGATGACTGCCCATTGCGTTACCTCTGAACCAGTTCCAGCTGTTGTCGGAACCGTAGTCAGTGGCGGGATTCGTTTTGATAGAGGTTTCTTCCCTTCTGCTGCTTCATATTCAAGTACAGATTCACCCTGAACGGCTTCTACACCGATTGCCTTAGCTGTATCCATCGAGCTTCCTCCACCGACTGCCACCAATCCGTCACAGCCTTCTGCAGTGAATACCTTTGATCCTTCGTTCACGATCCGCACTGGAGGGTTTGGTTCTACTTTATTGAATACGACGATCTCAATACCAGCTGCTTCTAGAGAATCTGTAACCGGCTTTGTCACGCCTGCAGAATAGATCCCAGGGTCTGTAACAAGCAGTACCTTTGAAACGCCAAGGTTCTTAACTTCTTCCCCTGCATGCTTGATTGCACCGATTCCGTGCTTGATGACTGTTGGAATTTCGAATGTGTGGAAGTTGTTCATGTGTTCAATGTTCATATTTAATGCCATGATTAAATTCCTCCTCTATTTTTTCTCTTAGTGCAGTTATCCTTGAAAGAATCTGTTCACTTCTCAGGTTAATCTGTTCACTTTTCCATTTAATCTGTTCACTTCTATTTTTTATCCTTTGAACCAGTTGATTGGTTCTGGTTTATGGTTTTCGAAGATGTGTTTCACTTCTGTATATTCTTCTAATCCTTGTTTTCCGAGTTCTCGGCCGATACCGGATTGTTTGTAACCGCCCCATGGTGCCTGTGCGAAGTATGGGTGGAAATCATTGATCCAAACTGTACCGAGACGAAGCTTGCTTGCAACACGTTGAGCCTTTTTCGAATCAGTCGTAAAGACTGCCCCTGCAAGACCATAAGTCGTACTGTTAGCGCGCTTGACCACTTCTTCTTCTGTTTTGAAACGCTCAACAGTCAGTACTGGACCGAAAATCTCTTCCTGGACGATCCGCATATCGTTTTCACATTCAGTAAAGATGGTCGGCAAATAGAAGAATCCATCTTGCAATTCAGGATCCTCCGGGCGTTGTCCTCCAACAACCAGCTTGGCACCCTCTTCTTTTCCGATTTCAACATACTTTTCAACTTTTGCACGGTGTTCTGAAGAAATCAGTGGTCCGGATTCAGTCGATTCATCAAACCCATTGCCCAGTTTGATTTTTGCTGCGCGTTCCACGAGTGCATCGACAAATTTGTCATGGACCGAATCTTCGACCAGCAATCTAGAACCTGCGGAACATACTTGTCCAGCGTGGAAATAGACTGCGTTAAGCGCCTGGTCCACAGCAGTATCGAAATCTGCATCTGCAAAGACAATGTTCGGATTCTTCCCGCCAAGTTCAAAAGCTAGTTTTTTCATATTGCCCGACGCAGCATTCATGATCTTGCGCCCTGTTTCAATTCCACCAGTGAACGAGACGAGATCGACATCATGGTTTTCAGCCATTTCTTGTCCGACTGCCGCTCCAGCACCGAGTACAAGATTGACGACACCGTTTGGAAAACCGACTTCTTCCATGATTTCAGTGATCTTGATCGTAGTGAGTGGTGTGATTTCACTCGGCTTCATAACGATCGTGTTTCCTGCTGCTAATGCAGGCGCGATTTTCCATGAAGCTTGTAACAAAGGATAGTTCCAAGGTGAAATTTGCGAACATACACCCACTGGTTCTCGAACCACTTTACTAGAAGAATCCGGGATTGGCGATTCAATGATCTCTCCACCCTCTTTATCTGCTAAGCCAGCGAAATATCGGAAGACCTCTGTAATGTCGTCCATATCTGCAATACTTTCCGTCAACGTCTTACCTGTATCAAGACTTTCTAATCGAGCAAGTTCATCTTTTTGCTCTTGGATTTTCTCAGCAATCTGAAACAGTTTATATCCCCGTTCATTTGCCGGAGTAGTTGCCCACTCCCCTTCATCAAATGCTGTACGGGCTGCTTCAATTGCTTTGACTGCGTCACGACGATCACCTTCAGTGACCAACGCAACGACTTCCTGATTGAAAGGATTAATGATTTCTCTTGTTTCTCCAGATTCGGAATCAATCCACTTTCCGTCTATGAACATCTGTAGGTGTTTCATGGAATCCCTCCTCGTTTACTTTGTTAAATTTTTATTTAACGTTTTGAACATTTTTAATGCTAACAGAGATTATTTTTCCTTGCAAATGCAAAAGCTTAAGAAAATCCCGATTTTTTATGAAGTGGATTTTCTATATATAAGTAGGTTTTCGCAAAATCCTTTCATAAAAAATTTTGCATGGCAATGTCCTCAGGAAAATGATGTTCTGTCATTTGACTTTATCTCTGAGACCTGTATCATAATGTATGTAAAATTTATATTGAACGTTTTTTACAGACTTTATCAATCTTTTCATTAAAAGGGTGATCTAGTGGACAAGGAAAAACAATTGGACATATTGGAAAACGCTCGGAACAACGTTGTCCGTTCCATTGCAGAAACAATGGACCTCTATGGGGTGACTCCCTCTGTAGGGAAACTCTATGGAACGATGTATTTCCGCAATAAATCAATGTCATTGGATGAAATGAAAGACGAATTAGGAATGAGTAAGCCTAGTATGAGCACTGCGGTCAAATCGTTACAGGAAATCGATATGATCAAAAAAACGTGGGTGAAAGGTTCCCGGAGAGATCAATACGTATCTGAAAAAGATTTCTTCAAGCTGTTCATCCAATATTTTTGCAAGATGTGGGAGCGTGAGGTGAAAATAAACCTTGACGCGATTGAAGAAACCCGGAAAGAACTCAATACGCTTTTATCTCAACCTGATTTAGACGAAGAAGTACGGGAGGAAGCGGAATATAGCCTCTCACTTTTAAAAGAGTCAAAAAAATATTACTTCTGGTTATCTGATCTCGTAAAAAACTTCCGCTCAGGGGAAATATTCGATCTCGTCCCTGTCCCTGAGTTGGATGAGGAATAGAATCAATTTATCCTATCAAGGGAGGTGAAGTTGATCGGTTTGTTTGAATTATCCCTGATACTTGGGATTCAAACATACTTTTAAAATAAAACTTACAAGATTATACAACAGGAGGAGATGCACGTTTTGCCACAGCAAACAACAGGACAAACAAACTCGAAACGTAACATGTGGATTTTTCTCGGATTCGTCGTAGCAGCTTTCATCTATATCATCGCAACGAACGATGGCATCAATTGGGGCGGTTTCATATCCATGCTGATCTTTTATGGAATCGTCTATTATATAGGTGCTGTCCTTGCAAAAAAGAAATCAGATACCATTTCAGACATGATGATCGCAAAACGTTCGATGCCGCTTTGGATCGCAATGTTCACAATGGCCGCGACATGGGTCGGTGGTGGTTATATAGCTGGTACCGCTGAATTCACCTATTCCGATGGACTCGTCTGGGTTCAAGCACCATGGGGGTATGCGTTGAGTCTGATCATCGGCGGTATTTTTTATGCACGCAAGATGAGACGTTATCAATTTATGACAATGCTCGATCCGATTGAAATGAGATTTGGAAAGAAAACAGCAGGGCTCTTATATATTCCGGCTTTACTTGGAGAAATTTTTTGGAGTGGAGCAATTCTAACTGCTCTTGGCACGACTTTCGGTACGATTTTGGGCCTTGATTTCAAAACGTCCATTATCCTTTCAGCTGCCATCGCAATTGCTTACACTGTAGTCGGCGGTATGTGGTCTGTCGCTTTAACGGACGTTATCCAAATGTTATTCATCATGATTGGACTTTTCGTCGTCGTTCCATTTGCTTTTGGGAATGTTGGCGGTTTCACTGATACAGTTGCCAATTATAAAGAGGAGATGGCCGGTTATTTCAGTCTTTTCCCTCCATTGAACGGTTGGACAGATCCTGCCTGGGGCAATTGGTACTGGAACTGGTGGGACTATGCGTTGTTGCTTGTGTTCGGAGGGATTCCATGGCAAGTATACTTTCAACGTGTATTGTCAGCTAAAACAGAGAAAACGGCCATGTGGCTTTCAATCTCAGCAGGGTTCATTTGTATCATAGCTGCAATCCCCGCAGTATTCATTGGCATGATCGGACTTAACGCTGATTGGGCAAGCTTCGGTGCTAGTGAACCGGAAAATGCCGCGATGGTTTTACCATATGTCTTGAACTTCTTGACACCTGAAGTGATCGGTGCGATCGGTCTTGGGGCGATTGCTGCAGCTGTCATGTCCTCAATGGACTCATCAATCCTCTCAGCCTCAAGTATGGCTGCTTGGAATGTATATCGACCTTTGATCAAGCCGAAAGCGACTGGTGAAGATCTGAAGAAAATCATCAAGCGCTCGATCATCATGGTCGGTATCGCCGCAACGATCATTGCATTGAATGTCAAGAGTGTCTATGCATTATGGTATTTATGCGCAGATTTAGTCTATGTCATATTGTTCCCGCAGCTTACGATGGCTCTTTTCTTCAAAGGAGCGAACAAATATGGCGCCATCGCTGGATTTATCGTTTCACTAATCCTTCGGATAGGTGGAGGCGAACCTGTCTTGCACCTGCCTACATGGATTCCGTATCCGATGGTAGAAGACGGCGTTGTCCTCTTCCCGTTCAGAACATTAGCGATGGTATCTGGCCTTATCACGATTTTCGTAGTTTCAAAGTTAACGAGAAAACTGTGTGAGCCGATGCCGTTGAAGATGCCTGAGGAAAGAGAAAAGCCGTATTCAACATCATGATAGGATGCTTAAAAGGGATGACCTTGAAGAAGGCCATCCCTTTTTTGTATGCATTTTTGGGAGGTACAATGACTTATTTTTTCTCTAACCATTGGGTGAATTTCAACTGTTCGATTGTCGCCTGCCCAATTCCAAACATAGCTGCTTTCAATTCGAATTCTATCCGTTCGAATTGTTCGAACATCCTCTTGCGATCATCTCCTACAGATAATGGCAATAATGCTCCTCCGAAACCAACTAGATCAGCTCCTAGTGCAATCGCCTTCGCGGCTTCCACTCCATTTTGCATCCCACCGCTTGAAATAACCTTTGCATTCAGTCCACATTTTTTAATATCTTCAAGACAAGAAGAAGTCGGATTTCCCCAATCACGAAAGGCGTCAGCAGCTTGATAACGTTTAAGGTCCTGGTTACGGTATTTTTCGACTTGGATCCAGGACGTTCCGCCAGCACCAGCCACGTCAATGAAATCGACACCTGCTTCCACAAGTCGTTTAGCCGTAAGTCCATCAATTCCCATCCCGACTTCCTTTACGCCTACTGGAACTTCAATTGCTTCAATCACAGATTCGATTTTTTTAAGCAGGCCTGTGAAATTCGTATTTCCTTCTGGTTGGAAGACCTCCTGTAACGAGTTCAGATGCAAGACCAGACCATCCGCTTCAATTAAATCGACTGCTCGCCTGCATTCGTCAACACCGAATCCATAATTCAGTTGGACTGCGCCCAGGTTGGCTAGCAGCGCTACCGTCGGTGCATATTTACGGATCTGAAAGGATTCGATTGAATTCTTTTCTTCTATTGCAGCCCTCATGGACCCGACACCGATTGACCATCCTTTTTCCTCTGCTATCTCCGCTAATTTTTCGTTGATCCTCTTAGCTTTATCGGTACCACCCGTCATAGAGCTTACTAAAAAAGGAGCATTCAATTTCTTATCTAAAAACGATGTTGACAAGTCAATAGCCTCAAAATCGATCTCAGGGAGAGGATTATGCCGAAAACGATACTTTTCAAACCCTGTTGTATTTTCATTCTGAACAGGTTTATGCAAGGCTATATCGATATGTTCGTCTTTTCTTCTTAATGTTTGATCCTTCATATTATCCTCCATGGGTCTCCTCCCTTCTATTCTAGATGTACATTTTTAATGATTTTCAAACAACTTATTTACATAATAATATTATGTTTTATTATTCAATCCAATAATCCGCTATCCACTATTTCAACTTCTATTTCCGGGATAATTTTGACTTCCTTATAATCTTCCTCCCAATTCATCTTCTTCCATGTTTCCGGATGATAAGAGGCAAGCTTTCTCCCGATGCCGAAGTAATCACAATTTGACTTCTGGATTTTTTCTATGACTTGTTCTGCTTTTTTGGTCATCATGTTGGAGATTTCTTCATTCAATTGCTCTCTTTTAGGTTTTACGGCTCCTGCAGGATATTCATGAATCGCCCCTTTCATTCTTGATTGGATGCGTACTTCTACCGTGTCCCCTTCTACGTTCACTTTCATTTTTCTCTCATTTGTTATCACATTCAATCCAATTGGTTTTCCTTCCTCTTCTTCAGGGTGTAGAGAAAAGATTGCTCGTTTAGAGGGTTGATCATTCATTAATAATGCTAATGTCGACTCTTCAAGGTTTAAATACTCTCCAGTGTACTTTCTATTGTGGATAAGAGCTGTACCTGCGATTTCAATTGGTGGTGACTCTTCTTTTTGGATGATCAGTGGCACCCCAAAATCGAGTGTATCATCGAACAGATACGTACATAATAACTGGACACTTATAATCGGTACTACGGTTTCCTTCTCGGCACTCTCTATGATTTTATCCAAATGTTCACTTATCAAAGTTCCCTGAACCCTTTTGACATTGATTACTTCTGATGCTTTTCCTTCTACGATGGCTACACGTGTATTCAACGAGTTTTCCGGGTCCCGGTAGACAAAATCGAGGATATCATATAACTCCTTTTTGGCAAGTTCTTCTCCAAACAAAGCGACTCGCACCTTTCCAGTCCTTAGTTTGCCAGCAAGTTTCGCATCAATTATTTTCCTTGCTTCTGTCAGAGAGTTCGATGTTGCATCCAAAGTAAGGTTATACTCTATATTCCCAGCAGCCGCTTGCTCTAAAGAGCGTATGACGATGGTCGTTCTATATTCTTTATCTTCGCCGCTGTCCAAACCGAAACCAACCATCATCATTCCATCTTTCAATAATTTTTGATCCCAACAGCCTGTTAGTATCAATACGGATAAAATGAATAAGACCGACTTACTCAGCGATTTCATAGTTGCTTCCTCCGTTCGGACGTGCTTTTGATGACGGCAATACCTAGGAGCGTCAGCGGTAATACACCAATAAACAAATAACTTACGAATGGCATCATTTTAAGAAGGAATTCAAGCTTTTCGGGATCGAATAATAGATAGATTAATACAGCGTTGACAAATGGCATAAAATTAGATGCTTTTCGATGATCTTTTTGATGAAAAATATGCGAGACGCCATTCACTAAAAGATACATATAATTCAATGAAGTCGCATTGACTGTAAGCAGCCATGCAGTGAGAAAGAATATATCCAGTCTTTCGATTACATTCCAATCGAGTGATTTCAATATATAGAGGATTGGTTCTTTTACGATGATTATTTCTTTTGAAGTGAAAAACATCATCGTAATGATCATCAATGCTACATATATCAGTGTCACAAAGGCATTGACAAGAGAAGCGGATTTCAAAATCTTCTTTGGCTCCCCTTTTACAAAGGGAAAAGCAAACATCAAAAACTCAAAACCAAGTAAAGAAAGGATGACTTTATTTACACCTTTCATTAAATCTGTAGGTTCGAGATTGATCGGAAATAGATAATCAGCATTGATATTACTTGAAAAAGGCGTGAGTATGAACAAACACAGAAAAATGATGACAAAGCTGATGATGACGTTATATCTGGCCAGAACTTGAATATTCACTCGTACAAAATATGAAAACGTCAGCAGACTTAAGAAAGCGATGATCCAATGTGGTGTGTTTGGATAGTGCCACTGCTTGAGTGCTGTAATGGTAAGCAGACCTATTAGTACTGTTGTGAACAGGAAATAAAGGCAGAATAAAAAAGTCAGGAAATTCCCTAAAACTCTTCCAAACAACTTGCTATGTATATCGAAAATCGTCTTATCCGGAAACCGTTTGGCCAACAACCATATGATCACAATCATGATCTGGATGAGCAGTCCACCAAGCAATATGGAAATCCAGCTGCCAGTACCAGTCGTTTGATATACATCATGCGGAAGAGTGAGCAGTCCGATTCCAACTTGTGTATGCATAATCAAAAAGAATAATTGAACTGTCGTTATTTTATGCGTCATTTACGACCATCGTCCTCCCAATCTTTCGAAACCCATTCCTGTTCTAATGCTTGTGGCTTTGCCAATGAAGGTCTTCTATTCAATAAATACAACGGCATCCTCAACAAAGAATCTTTCACACCTTTGCCATGCTGTTGTTCGATTGGCAAAAGGTAAGGAGTACCGAATGATTCCATCTTACATAAATGCATGAGCACAATTGAGGTGAAAAATACCATCCCCAGAAAACCGAAGAATGTTGCCATGATCATGAATCCGACTCCTATGATCCTCAACGTGTTTCCCATGTCATTCGTTGGTATGACAAACGAAAATATGGCCGTTATTGCAATCACAATAATCATGGTATTCGAAATCAAATTCGCTTCAACGACAGCTGTACCGATTACCAACCCACCTACGATACCAATCGTTTGAGCGATCGGACTCGGTAGTCTGATCGCTGCCTCTCTTAGCACTTCCAATATCAAGACCATCAGCAGCGCTTCCAAGAATGGAGGGAAAGGTATGTTTTCCAATGAACTCTTTACATTAAAGACCAGCTGCTGCGGGATCACTTCATAGTGGAATGAAACAACAGCAATATAAAAAGCAGGTAACCATAACGTAACGACGAAGCCAATTAAACTTAATATCCGTACAAACGTACTGACGTTCCATCTTAAATTGTAATCATCTGTGTTTTGGAAGAACGCTACAAACGTTACCGGTACGATTAATGCCGTAGAGCTTCCATCAACCATGATGGCTATCCTTCCTTCCAAAAGATGGCCAGCGACCCTGTCAAGACGTTCAGTACTGAGGATTTGCGGAAATGGAGACCAGCTACTATCTTCAATGAATTGCTCAATATCATTTGAGGAATGGATTGTATCAACATCAATTGATTCCAGACGCATTTTTACTTTGTTTATCAAACTTTTATCTGTCAAGTTCTTCAAATAAACAATCGAAACTCTCTTATCTACAGCTTTACCAATTTGAAAATAGTTGATTGTCAGGTGGTTATTCTTGATATCGTTTCGGATCAAATTCAGGTTTACATCCAGGTTCTCGATGAATCCTAAACGATTTCCACGTATGACTTGTTCATTTTTCGGTTCATCAGGATTCCTGACAGTTGTAGACTTTGCAAGAATCATGTAGATTTCACCATTATCCATCAAGAAAGCACAATATCCATTCATAAGAAGCCTGTAAACTTCACTGAACGTTTTCACTTGCTTGATGGTTCTGATTGGAATCGTACCTGTAACCTCACCCGACTTCATTTCAAGAATCGGTTCTATGATTTTACTTTGAACAATCTGAGTATCAATTAAGGTTTCGAAATAAAGGAGTCTACAAAGACCATCGTTGAATTGTAACGATCTCGTTGAAAAATCATCATTATATGATAATACTTCCATTATTTCTTTACAGTTGTCCTCGAGGGTAGATAGGATGGGTTGGGTATCATTTGATATTTGATAAGACTCCCTTCTATCTTTTGATTTATTCTTGAAGACTCGACCCATCTTCAAACCCCCGATCACTAAAATTACATTCTATTCGTAGGGTTTCCTTACGATGAGCTACTATTCGTATAAAAAATAGCTTCTTGTTTACATAATGTTTTTATGACTTACTTAATCGTGAATCATTTATTTGACGAAGCTTGATTTCATATTTTAAGAGCCTGTATAATGATGAGAGAATAGCTCGATACACAGGGGTGGCAAAATGTTAGAAGGTTGGTTTGCGTGGTTCATCGTCTTCTGGACCCTTTTTTTGATCGGAATGTTTGCAATCGGTGGATATTTCATGTTCCGCAAATTTCTTAAAAGGCTTCCTAAAGAAGACGGGATGTCCATATTAGATTGGCAGGATCATTATATAAAAGAAACAAAGTACATGTGGTCACCAGAACAGAAACAGTTACTCGAAGAGCTCGTCGAGCCTGTTCCTGAGCTTTTCCGAGACGTTGCAAGAGATAAGATCGCAGGGAAAATCGGTGAGTTAGCTCTTCGGGAAAAGGTAAAAACGATCGATCAAGATTTGATCATTCGTGGTTACATCATTGCAACACCTAAGCGGGATCACAAATTCCTGGTTAAGAAATTGAACCAGAAAAACATCGATACGGCACCATATAAACAATTATTAGGCTGACTAAAAGGCTGATCCGTTGGGATCAGCCTTTTTCAATGAACTGCTTGTAGTTTTTTGAATTTGAGATACATAGCGATTCGCCAGGGCGCTATCATTCCGAATGCAAGTATGAAAAATAATCCGCTAGTCTCTTCAATTGAAATATACTGGCCAAGATATAGCTTCAGTACGATTCGAAATAACAATAAACCGAGCAGGATGAACACAAAAGCTTTCGATCTTTTCAAATAAATTGCATCTGAACGGCGCTCAAATGAGGAAGTCCGGATCAACAGAAAAGAAAATATGATTCCGACAACAAATGCTTCCAGTGCTTCACTCCATGGGACACGTACGGGGGGATAAAAGAACATCAAAAATCCTGTCGACATGAACAATGGTGGTAATATTATTTTTCTGATAGTTGCCGGCTTCCGTGCTGCTTTCATTCTTATGTATAAAGCGACACAGGCCATGAATAAAGCGAGAATACTACTTATTATTACCCACACACTACTTACTTCCCTTCCCCAAAAACCTAACCACGATCCTCCGCAATCGTCAGGATGATTGTCATCGTCACACCTATGACCGTCAGATATACACCTAAATCGAACATTACAGCAGTTGCAAGTTCCGTATCACCCAATAACGGGAGGTGGAAATGCCCAAACGTATGGCTTAAAAACGGCTGACCGAATATAAAAGAGCCTACTCCTGTTGCAAACGCAATCAGTAAGCCAGCAGCAATGAAATAACGGAAATTGACCCTAAGAACCTTTTGCATCGTCTTCAAACCGAATGTGATGTATAACAAGATAAAAGCACCGGCCGCCATCAAACCACCGATGAACCCTCCGCCAGGAGCGTTATGCCCCGCAAAGAACAAATTGACTGAAAAAGCTAATATGACGAAGACGATGATCGCCGACGTTGTCTTAAGAATAATATCATTTGATCGCATCTTTCCACTTCTGTCCCTTCTATATATGTATGGTTGGATACTATCTATTTTGCTGTTTGAACATTTGAAACCTTAGTATGCCCTTAATGGTATAAAGAAAACTTAGCTAAGCCAAGCTTTAGCGCAGGCTGAGCATTAGTTGCCCTTATATTGAAGAAAGTATTTATACTTTCTTTAAATGTAAAGAAAACTTAGCTAAGCCAAGCCTTAGCGCAGGCTATGCATCAGTTGCCCTTTACTGAAGAAAAGTTGTTAACTTTTCTTCAAGTGTAACAAACAACATAACAAGTTCAAATTAAAAGGGGGCCGTAAACATCGCTGGGCGACCTCTAACTTCCATTTAAAAACCATAGAATCCATTAAAAAAGCGATTCGCAAGAAAGGATGTCAGTTTTGTCATCCAATCGAAATAGAGGAACACACCCATGAATATCATGATCGCACCGCCCGCTTGCATCACTCTTCTGCTGTGCCGCTTGATCCAAGTCATCTGTCCCATGAAGAAGGACATGACGAAGAATGGAATTGAAAAACCGAGCACATAAGCCAACATATAAAACATCGCTTGCCCAGGGTTGGTAGCCGCTAAATAAATGACTCCGGATAGGATCGGTCCTGTACATGGCGTCCATCCTGCTGCAAACCCCATACCAATTCCAACTGAACCAAGGTATCCGGCAGGTCGTTTTTGAAATTTGAACCTTCGTTCTTTCATCAAAAAGTCTGGTTTGAATACACCTAGAACGACCAAACCGAAAAGGACAATTAAAATCGCGCCGATCTGCCGGATCATATCTTTATATTGGAAAAAGAATGTTCCGAACCACGATGTACTTAAACCCAGGAAAATGAAAATACTTGAAAAACCTACGAGAAAAAGTGCGGTATGGAGTATTGCCCGTTTTCTGAGCATCCCCTTTTCTTCTTTCAGCTCATGCACCGAAACCCCAGTGATATAAGACAAAAATGCTGGGTATAGCGGAAGGCAGCATGGTGAAATGAAGGACAAGAACCCAGCACCCAATGCCAAAAATACATTAATATCAGCGGCCATGATCTCAACCCCTCGTCCGCTATTGAAGAATCTACATTCAGTCTACTCTGTTGAGTTGACGGGTTCAACAGGAGCACCAAGGTATTCTTCAAGTGTCAGATTTTGTTCATAAATCGCTTTAGCATGTTCCTTGCCAACATAGCGTAAATGCCAAGGTTCATATTGATAACCGGTGATTTCTTCTTTCCCCTTCGGATAACGGACGATAAAGCCATATTTATGAGCATTGTCCTTCACCCATTTACCTGCTGTCGTTTCACCAAACTCTTCTATTAAACCAAAATCAACTTCTGGAGACGTCACATCCATGGTCAAACCCGTCTGATGTTCACTCTGACCAGCTTGCGCACTATATTTGTTCGCTTCCTCATGACCATTCTTCTCCGCGTTTGAAGCGAAGATTGATTTCTGAGTTGAATATGAACGATAACCAGATTGAGCTAATAACGGGATTCCGTCAGTTTCCGCTTGAGCAAACATTTCTTCAATCGCTTCTGCAGCAACCTCCTGCATCTGCTTCTTTGGATGGTCCTCTTCAAAAGTGAATGGAATTTCCGGCACTGTCAATGTTTCAGGTATAAAGTCCGCAGGCAGGTTCCGCTCTTTGTTGACTAAGACCAATGGATCCATCACATTCGTAACGATCTTTTCACCATCTGCATTTACGGTCACCGTTTCTTCAGGCGAAGGAAGCACCGGACCTTTGTCAGCTTCTTTCTCCTCATCAGTATTTTGATCATTTTGATCTTGTTCCGGCTCTAGTTCATCTTCCTCTTTTTGTCCGGAAGGTTGTTCAGATGGCTGTCCTTCGGTCTGGTCCTTCTTTTCAAAAGGGTTCGGAATGGAAGAACAACCTGATAATAATAAAGAGAGACTTGTAATACTTATTAATATCGTACGTGATTTCATGGTTTCACACCTTTATGTCTTCAATTCTGTTTTTTCATCATTGTTCGCAGGCTTAGTAGAAATGCTATACTCACGCCCATCAAGATCAACTTGCCCAGCATATTCCATTCTAACACCTGAGTGACTGCTAAAGCTTCTAATAGTAGTGCCGGGAATTTCCCCAAGGTACTGGCAACAAAAAATATCCATATGGAGACAGTGCCGATCGCAGAGAAAAACGTCACCACACCTGATGGCATGAAGGGCATGAGACGGAGGGCAAAAATGAAAATGAACGCTTTCTTCCCTTCCAGCTCAATCAAACTCTCAGCTCTTGAATAGCGTTCCAGCTTCGTCCGGGTGAATTTCCTGAATCCTTTACGATACAAAAGGAAGGCTATGAGAGCACCGGCCGCCTCTCCTGCGAAGGAGATGGCTGTTCCCCAAAAGAATCCGAAAAAATAAAGATTAGCAGCCGTCAGAAAATAACTTGGAAGAAAGCCAGAAATCGCAATCAGTATATTCAACGTAATACTGATCAGAACAGCAAGATGAGGGTAATCTCGAAACAGACTGATGATTGTATCTCCCATTACCCTCTCTCCTTAGATTCATTTTATTAGACGCATCTTATACAAAACATGTTTCATTACAATTCATAACTCAACAATACGAATGAAGTTGCAGCTTTTGAATCATATTCTTCACCGACTTTAAGCCATCTTCAAGATTTTCGATAGCCAAATCAATGACAGGTGAATGATATTGATGCGCAGTAAAATTGTATTTAGGATCATAATAGGTCACTAACAGAACTCGAACGACATTTTCATAGTCTTTTTCATGAAAGGATAGCAGGATACTCTCATAGACCTCAGAAGCTAATCGTTTCTTCAAAAGGTGCAAAGCCTCTCCGATCTGATCATGAAACAGCTCTGGCTGATAGGTTTCACAAATCGACTGGACTCGGCTTTCTAATGGGTAATGAATATGGAGCCGCTTCCCTTTTTCTTTTCCTTTTAAAATCCAATCCGGTACAATCACCCGACCGATCCGTTTACTTTCAGACTCGATAATGTAATACGGATGTTGATCTATTTGTTGGAGACGCCGGAATAAGTCGCGATCGAACATCTTCTGTGAACGGCCTTCGTTCCCGATTTCTCCGAAAATCGATCCGCGATGACCCGCCAGGTTTTCAAGGTTGATCACAGGATAACCTTCCTCCTGGAGGACTTCCAATATGTCAGTTTTTCTTGTCCCCGTCAATCCTTCCAGCACGATGAACTGCTTCGGAGTTTTAGAATATTGTTCTAACTTAGCCGTGATATATTGGCGGTAGGAACGGATCCCACCGTTGAGCTGACAGCAATCAAGACCCATCAGTTTCATGACAGTAGCAAAGCTGTTGCTTCTCATACCGCCGCGAGCACAATAGATCAAGTATGGCTTTCTATCTGAATCACCTAAGCCTTTCAATCGTTCAACCATTTGAGGGAGCTTCGGTGAAACAATGGATAGACCCAACATTTTCGCCTCTTCTTCTCCGATCTGCTTGTAAGTGGTCCCAACTTCCTCCCGCTCTTCATTACTGAAAATCGGCACATTGGTCGCTCCTTCGATATGGAACTCATGAAACTCCTTCGGAGATCGGACATCGATTATATGAAAATCTGATAGATTGATCGATTCTATAGGAACAACTGGTACTGATCTGGTATCTGACATACTATCAATCCCTTTTCTGACTAATCAAATCGTACCTTCATCGATTTATATTCGTCAAGGTATATACAACTTAATTCATGAATTAGACATTACTCTTCACAGTATAACCGATAAATTGTCATTTAAAGAAACTACGAAAAAGCCAAGCCTTAGTTACCTTTATATTGAAGAAAGTATATATACTTTCTTTAAATGTAAAAAAGCACTCATCAATTTGAGTGCTTGTCCACCATCTATTTCATTTGTTTTTGCATTGCTTGCATCATCTGATTTATCTTCTTCTGGGATGGTTTTTGTCCCATCTGCATCATCATCACTCGTAACATGTTTTCGTTAATCGGTGGATTCTTCTTAAGATAACTCATCATATATTTGCGGGCAATAAAAAAGCCAAGCGCAGCACCAGCGAGCAACGCAACAAAGCCCACAACAAAATACATCCAATCCATGCTAAAACTTCTCCCTTCTGGTTGTCTAGAACTAGTGTACTATAAATTCCATTTCAAACTCAATATTTGGACTGCAATTTTTTAAAAGAATTGGATTTGTTTTTCTTCGTTATGGTATTTTGCATTCACTTAAAGTCGATAACATCAAAGGAGATGGGGCGTGTCGAAATCGTCAAATGTCGGTAAAATGAAATTTTCGATAAAAACTGGAAAATGCGCACAAATGGAAAATAATATACAATCAACGCTCACCTTAGATGTAATGGGCTTGCTTGATCGGACTCAGCCATCCGATACTGTTCCCTTCCAAATCGACAGCTAGAAAAGAGCTCTCGATTTTTCTCAAATGCTCGAACACCAATATTTCCGCTTCAAAACTCCCGGTTGATATAAGCGACAGTCTTCTACCCTTATTCGTGACGACAGCCCTGCTTCCTGTTGAATAGATGGTCAACTGCTGCTTTTCCTTCTTCATTTTGAAACCTTTCTGCTTTGAATCAATCTTGTTCATATGATAATCAAACACGTGAAAAGGGATCGTACGTGTAATATATTTATATTGCCGATCAATGATTTCAACTAATGAAGGAACAGGACGGGAAGCCTCAACAAAAAAATGATAAAGAACCTGTTCACGCCCAAAATAATGAAAGGCGACTTCTTTTTCAATCAAGTAAATATCATAGTTCCGCACCGATATTCACTCCTATTTCCAGACTTGTCCATCTAGTATATCGAAGCACTGGAAAAAGTGGTGTCAATCGGTGTAGGTTGTCAATGACTAGTTTTGTCGAATACCTTGAAATGAAGTATAAAGAACACCAGACCTTAGTGATCTGGTGTTCCTCATTTGATTATATTTAGTCGTTCAATAATGCTTTCACTTTTGCAACAACCGTTTCAACTGTGAAACCATATTCCTTGATGACCCTGTCACCAGGGGCAGAAGCTCCGAATCGGTCGATTGCAAGGATATCCCCCTCATCGCCAGTGTATTTGTGCCAGCCATGAGAAGCCCCCATTTCGATTGCAAGTCGCTTCTTGATCGCTTTTGGAATGACGCTTTCTTTATAATCTTGTGGTTGTTCTTCAAATCGATCCCATGACGGCATACTTACGACAGAAACATTGATTCCTTCTTGTTCAAGTGCTTCTTTCGCTTCAACTGCAAGAGATACCTCTGAACCTGTAGCAAGTAACAGTACATCTGCTGGTCCTTCCGTAACAGGTGCTACCACATATGCACCTTTACGAACTCCATCTTCGTTAGAACCTTTCAAAGTAGGAACGCCTTGTCTTGTCAACACGAGTGCTGTAGGATTCGACTGACTTTCAAGTGCAATTTTCCACGCTGCCACGGCTTCGTTACCGTCAGCTGGTCGGATGATGCTAAGATTCGGCATCGCACGTAAAGAAGAAAGCTGTTCAACTGGTTCGTGGGTAGGTCCGTCTTCACCAACCGCGATGGAATCGTGAGTCAGTACATATGTCACAGGTAGTCCCATCAAGGCAGATAGTCTCATAGCTGGGCGAAGATAATCTGAGAATACGAAGAATGTACCACCATATACCTTCAAGCCTCCATGCAACTGCATACCGTTAAGTGCAGCCGCCATAGCAAATTCACGTACACCGAACCAGATATTACGACCGCTGTAGTCGTTCCGTGAGTATGTTCCTTTGTCTTTCATCATCGTTTTGTTCGATCCGGCGAGGTCTGCAGAACCACCAAAGAAATTAGGTACGCGATTTGCAATTGCATTCAATGCTTCACCAGAAGATGCACGTGTTGCAAGCTTGTCTTCTCCAGCAACATATTGAGGAAGCTCGGCATCCCATCCTTCGGGCAGCTCTCCTTTAATCGCTTTCGATAATTGATCTGCTAACTCAGGGTATTTCTGTTGATATGCTTCAAACAATTCATTCCATTGTTGTTCCTTTTGAGCACCTTTTTCTTTAAGTTGACTGAAGTGGTCTCTCACTTCATCCGGAACATGAAAATCTTCTTCAAATGTCCACTTGTAGTATTCTTTCGTCAATTTGATTTCATCTGTTCCAAGCGGTGCACCGTGGGAAGCGGATTTTCCGGATTTATTCGGTGAACCGTGACCGATGACTGTCTTCACTTCGATCAAAGTAGGACGGTCCGTGTTGGCTCTCGCTTCAGCAAGTGCTTTGTCCAATGTATCAAGATCAGTTCCTTCTTCTACGTAGATTACTTGCCAGCCGTAAGCTTCGAAACGATCTTTAACGCTTTCAGAGAAGGACATGTGAAGGTCACCATCGAGAGAAATGTCGTTGGAATCATACATGACGATCAAACGACCAAGACGCAGATGCCCTGCAAGAGATGCAGCTTCTGCTGATACACCTTCCATCAAATCACCATCGCCACAGATGCTGTAGGTATAGTGATAAACAACGTTGAAATCATCACGATTGTATGTAGCAGCTAAATGACGTTCTGCCATCGCCATACCAACGGCCATTGCAATTCCTTGACCTAGTGGTCCGGTAGTTGCTTCAACACCTGGTGTATCTCCGTATTCAGGATGTCCTGGTGTCTTACTCCCCCATTGTCGGAAGTTCTTCAAATCATCTAATGATACGTCGTATCCAAAGAGATGTAGCAGACTATATAAAAGCATGGAACCGTGACCAGCTGATAATACAAAACGATCTCTATTAAACCAATCAGGGTTTAATGGGTTATGGTTCATATGCTTACTCCATAATGCATAAGCCATCGGCGCAGCGCCCATCGGCATACCTGGATGTCCAGAATTCGCTTTTTCTACGCTATCGATGGACAATGTACGAATAGTATTGATTGATAATTGATCAATTGAAGTTGACACGACGATTCATCCTTTCTTGTTACACCTTTATTCTTTCATTCCTTTTCCATGATATACTCTCTAAACAAAATTCACAAGACTCGCGTCCATTCGTCATAAAAATTCAAAATCATGCAGATTTCAAACAAATACAGTGTTTCATGATCGAGTCATAGTATAATATACAAAACAAAAATGCCTATACCATCTGTTATGGTACAGGCATTCCTTTAAGTATCTACAATTAAGCTATACTCGGTAATTCAATTTGGAAATGCTCAGTTGAATCATCATAGTCCATTTTCATTTCCTCTACAAACCAAACTTCATGTGGCCGAACAAAAAAGCGGATTCCATCGACTTCCTGTACGTAATCATCGTCCATCGGCAGCCCACGTTCTACACCAATGCATAGTCCTGATTCACTTCCTGCATATCGGCAGAATAGTTGAAGTGCATCCCCGTTTTCCAATCCCATTTCTTGTCTGTACATTTCCACTACTGGACTCGTAATTGAGAACATCAGTTCATCCACTCCCTCACCTATTGTTATATAACAGTATATCAAAGATTAGTTCTGATGCAATACAAAAACAAGCCTGATTTGAATTCTTTTTCAAATCAGGCTTGTTCATTAGTGATAACGCTTCTTTTCATTTTTTAATTTTTCAGGGGTGACGTCATTTCCTTCAGGATCAACAACCTTTATCGACCGTAATTGATTCTTGAAACCACCGCGGAAAGCTTCCAAATATTCTTTACGCAATTTTTGTTGTTCTTCTTGTTCTTTCTTATTTAATCCTTCGTTTTTCGCTTTTTGTGCCAGTTCATTGATCCGATCTATTTTTTGTTTCGATAGCATCGCCATACTCCTTTTACAAGACTTGATTGTTTTATTCTAACGCATTTCCAATCTTATTTCTAATCATCTGTCCGGCCACTATTGTTCTGATGATCCTGGTAGCGTCTATGTACAGTGGCTTTCGAGACATCATACCCAAATCCTTGTAAAGTTGTAGCAATTTCCTGGAACGTCAAATCAAGGTTTCTTAGGCGAACAATTTCTTCGGTTGGGATCTCTTTCTTCTCACGTCCACCTTGATTCAAGTTAGATAGATTCTTTTCAGGTCGATATCCACCATCAACAGCGCGCTTCATACCTCTCTTTATCTTAGCGTTATGAAGCTTACGTTGGTAATCTTCAACTAAGCTTATGATTTCAAGAACCATCGAGTCGGCCTCTGTCAATTGGAGTTCGCCCTGTTCACTGATTGTAAAACATTTCACTCCATACTTACCTAATGTATGAAGAATCGCGATTTTCGCACTTCCTCTTCCGATTCTTGTTTCATCCTGGACAAGGAGGACGTCTATCTTTTCATCCCTTGCAAAATCCAATACCTGTAGCATGCCTTCACGGTCAACATCATATCCACTCTTCATTTCATGGATTGATTCAACGACCGTGAAGTCGAAATGATTGGCTAATCGATTCAGTTCAGCTTCCTGACGTTCAAGTGAGGATGCCTGTGTTTCCTTTTCAGTACTTACTCTGCAATAAATAAGTGCTCTCATAATATGTTCCCTTCACGGTATATTACTTGGAGGCAAGTTGATTCTTGTCCGCTTCAACCGGAATGACCACTGTGTCTCCTGGCTGCAGCTTTTCCGCTTCCACTCCATTCGTGCTTTCTACCCATTTGACGAAGGCATCCGTCGTAAAGGTGTGGTTCTCTTTGAACTTCGTTGATAATCCCCAGAGAGTATCACCTTCCTCAATCTTAACATCTATGTAATTCTCTGTTGTATCAGATTTTGCGTTAACGAAAGAATACGTACCCATGATCATCCCTACAGCTATCAATACAATAACAAAAGACCAACCGTTCTGCCTGTTTGTTTTTTTCATCTTAATACCCTCCGATACGAATGCTTGTTCTCATTTATTGATTTCATTGTATTAAGAACATTTGTTCCTGTCAACAGTTTTTTCTCGAACTTATGTTTGTATTTTTGTCGAACAAGTGATATACTTAATGCAATAATTGAGGAGAAAAGAGGTGGACAGAATGAAACTATCACGCCGTCAACAAGATATACTTAATTACATAAAGTTCGAGGTCAAACATAAGGGTTATCCCCCTTCTGTCCGTGAAATAGGTGAAGCAGTCGGACTTGCTTCAAGTTCGACAGTTCATGGACACCTGTCCCGTCTGGAGAAAAAAGGACTAATCAGACGAGATCCGACAAAACCGAGAGCGATCGAAGTCATCACTGAGGATATGGATACTACCATTCCAAAAAGTGAATCTATCAATATCCCTGTAATCGGTAAAGTAACGGCAGGTCAACCTATCACCGCGATCGAGAATATAGAAGAGTACTTCCCTCTACCAGATCATATGGTCGGAGATGACAATGTATTCGCATTAGTTGTCCAGGGTGATAGTATGATAGAGGCAGGAATCTATGACGGGGATATGGTAATCGTCAAGCAACAGCCATCAGCTAATAACGGGGACATCGTCGTTGCGATGACAGAAGATGATGAAGCGACAGTCAAACGGTTTTTCAAAGAAAAAGATTTCATTCGTCTACAACCAGAAAATTCTTCTTTGGAGCCGATCATACTTAACAGCGTCACTATTCTTGGGAAAGTGATCGGTGTGTATAGAACGTTACATTGATAATAGACATAGAAAAAAGAAGCGAGCAAAATCACCGCTTCTTTTTTATGTCCTAATAATCTAATTTCGCAAACTTTGTTGCTCCTGCACTTGAAGAAAGTATAAAATACTTTCTTCAGTATAAGGGTAACTAAGCCTCCACCTACAAAAGGCTTGGTCTCGCCAAGTTTTCTTTAAAAGTCGTTGATCTCCGTTCCAGTATGCTCGCTTTCCGCGGGGCGTGCGGTGAGCCCACTCGTCGCCTTGCGACCCTTTTCAAGGAAGCATTTGTGCTCCTGCGTCTACAAGAAAGTACTGTCGAAGCGAGCTTCCTCGTCGCATGCCTTGCGAGGAGATTATTCAGGTAGTAGGCACGCTGCTCCCGCAGAGTCTCGCACCTTGCTCTCCAATCAACTTGCACAAGGTGATTTATTATAAAATAACTCAAAAGCAACAATCTTTTGGAAAAGAGCCTTCAGCCTTATTAAATATTGGACTTATGAAAAAAGGCTTCGTGTGCTGTAGTTGGTTGCGCGAACCATTCTGCCACATTATCAGCAATCGACCGATCCTCCGCTCCTTGAACTAATAATTCAATGATATGTTGGGGAATCGGCTGGGTCATTGCATTGGTCCACTCTGTCACTTCTTTTACATAAAGTTGTACACGCTCCCAATAAGATTCCCCGACCCGGCTATCCCAGACTGTATCCTTATTTTCAATCAGAGTCTCATACAATTGCTCTGCACAATATGAGCTAAGGTTACATCCTTGACCAGTGATTGGATCATTCAAAAACACACTATCCCCGCAACCGACAACCAAACACTCATTAAAAGTTAAGTAAGGTTTTCTGATTTCCGGTTTGATAGCTACTTGAAGAAAAGCGCCTTCATCTGATAATGAAAAATTATCTTTATCAACACGTTTATATATATTAGGGAAAAAAGCTTCAAGGACTACTTTCATTCTGGCAGTGAATCCTTCACCACTTTTAATCCCTTTAAAGACATCGAGTTTTTGGTTCGGAATAGGCATAAGGAAAAGAATGGTAACCTGTCCTGCTTCAGTCATTGCGGGGATTTCGAACATTTCACCTATCTCTGGAAGGATTGTGACGTTTACACCTAGGGGTTTTTCGGGCGTAACCCCGTTGAAATATCCTACTGCACATTTTCGTTGTGGCTGGTGAAATGGTGACAATGTTGTATCAAGAGGAAAGGAAAATAGAGGACCAGATTTACCAGAACAATCAATGATCAAGTCAAATTCGCTAGTAAGTGCTCTAAGTTGTTCTTCATCAACTTTATCATTGCGAAACGCTACACCTTTTTCTTTAAGATCCTCTAAACAATGTGAGAAATAAAGACGCTGATCTATTGATGAAGCCGATTCATTCAACTTGCCGACAAATAGTTTTTGTTCTCCGACTGTGATATGTATGCTTTCAAGAAGAGGGGGCGTTACCCATTCAGGCATATCGAACCGTCTTTCACGTAAGCGAGTTGGTCCAAAGTGTACTTGTGTAGACATGATTCGTCCTTTACGGATTTCTTCAGGAAGACTCGAGTGAAAAACCGTCAAATCGAAATCATTCCTGAGTGCATAAGCAAGATGCAAACCTGCTGTTCCACTGCCGATAATACCTATTTTCTTTTTCAAGACCATCCGCTCCTTTAACTGGGTCAAAACAGAAGAATCCAAGACCCTATGATAGTCCCTAGTGTATTTCTAAGAGTAAATGCTGTAAATGCTTCAAATTGTTTATTTAATTGATCACTTTTTATCACTTCTTAAGAATCCTGGGATTATCAACATATTTAGTCTAGATTGGGTAAATTTTCCTTTCGATTAATAGTTGCCGAAATAATAGAAATCTTCTAAAAAAATGGATTGACAAACGTTCGAAATCCTTGTATGGTATTAGTTAACTTTATACGGAGAAACATCCTTATCGAGAGCAGGGGAGGAAATTGGTCCTATGAACCTGCAGCAACCTGTTATTTTCTTTTGAAAATAATAAGGTGCTACGTCCAACAGGCTTAATGTCTGACAGATGAGGAAGAGAAAAACAGCCTCTTCCTCTTGGAAGGGGTTTTTTCTGTTTTAAAGGATTGGATCTGTGGATTTTCAACTACAACAAAGGAGGCAACAGGATGACAACAGTAGGTTATTGGTTCATAGGATTTGCACTCGCTTATACGTTTTTATTGATCTTAGTCAGCCAGGTAGCGAGGAAACGTGCGAGGGATGGAAATGGTTTCTTCGTCGGTGGAAGAAGTTTCAATACATTTTTCGTCATGGTCTGTATCACCGGTCTCTTCTCCGGCTCTTCCTATATCGCCATTCTAGAACTCAGTTATCATACTGGAATTTCAGCAATTTGGTATGGAGTGGCGGAAACAGTACATGTCTTGATCATCGCTCTATTATTGATCGCCCCATTCAGAAAAAGAGCATTGGTAACCATCTCAGGATTGCTTGGTGATCGTTACGGTGAAAAGGTCCGCGGGGTGGCTGGAGCGATTACTGCATTCACGTTTCCAATGTGGTCAGTTGCAACTGCTCTGGCATTCGCTTCTGCACTTTCAGTATTTACAGGGGTTTCACTAGTTTTATCTGTTGCATTGACTGCATTATTGCTCTTCATTTATTTACAATTTGGAGGTATGTGGTCTGTCGGTTTCACACAAATGAGCAATGTCATCGTTTTTTTCATCATGCTGGCGATTGGTACGTATGCATTCTTCCTTAACCCTGGTATAGATGGCATCAATCGATTATTTACTGAAAAACCAGAGTATGCAGCGTGGGATACAGCTGGCCTCCAAACGATTTTGGCTTGGTTCGGGACATTCTTATTCAATGTGATTCTTGCTCAGGCTGCATTTCAGATGGCATTATCTTGTAAAACGCCTGAACAAGGACGTCGTGGTCTACTCTATGCTTCCCTTCTTGGTATTCCGTTGATTGCAGGAGCAGTCATTTTCGGATTATCAGCTGCACAGGTTGTTCCTGGTGAAGAACGCGGCTTGATTGCAGTCCCGCTCTATTTGATGGAAACGTTACCTGCACCGTTGGTAGGTCTATTTTTCTTAGGCTTTTGGGCAGCTGCATTAAGCTGGGGTGCACCTTGCCAGTTTTCAGGTGCTACAAGTCTTGGTCGAGATGTCGGAAAAGCGCTGAACCCTAAAGCTAACGAACTTCAGCTTGTCCTTTATACGAAATGGTCGTTATTGTTATTGACAGGTTTGATGGTCGGTTTCGCCCTTCTACGCTCTGAACAATCCGCATGGTGGAATGTTGTTGCCTGGGTAACCCGCAATTCCGCGACATTCGCACCTGTGGTTGCTGCTCTTTTCTGGCCCTTGGTTACGAGACGTGCAGCTTTGGTCTCGTTATTTACAGGAGCATTTTCCGGACTGCTCTGGTATCACCTCAGCGGTTGGGCAATCAATGATTTCTATTTGAATGTCCATCCAGTGTGGATAGGAATGACCTTCAATATCATCACCATTGTTACGATCAGTTTGATTGAAAACGCTGGGAGATGGGAATGGAGTGTCTCTTTCAATAGTCTTGGATTTTACACATTTGTTTTCGCGATCGGCCTGATTACTCTTTCAATTGTATCTTTCCCTCCCTTACACCAACACGGATTGATCGGTGTAGTCTTCTCGTTGATCGCAACCAGCCTTTTCATTTCTTGCATGAACTTTTTTAAAGAGAAAAAAAGGATTATACATGATCGAAAAGAGTGGCGCATAGGGTGATGAATATCAGGGTTACGGGGATGTCCGGAAGGTGTCTGATCACTTTTCTTTTTGGACATCCCCATTTTTTATTAATGAAACACCGTCATATCCAGACATAAAATACGTAAGGTTACAAAACCTATATAATGAAGGTAGTCATCATTTAAACTGACGAGGTTATCTATGACGAAAACAACGCTGATATCCATTAAGAAACATCTATTGGAAATATGTATCTTCCTTTGTCTCATACTTCCTCCAATAGGTGTTCTGTTACTATTGATCATTGGAAGTTACCATTTGCACCAGACTTGGAAAAATAGCGAGGGAATGATGTTGACCCCTGGCCTTTTCCTTCTTGCATGTATGTTCTTTTCATCATTTTGTGCCTCAATTGTTTTGGGAAATCTTTCGTATTTTTTAGTCCCAGCACTGATCATCGCTTACGCTGGAATTTATAAAAAAATCCAGAAAGATGGTGTCGAGAGAACTTTTGCAGCATATAAATGGATCACCATATTCGCAGGCGTATATTTCTACTGTTTGTACCCTTTCCAAGAAATTTTGATCAGTCCTACATACAAGAACTATATCACAGGGACAGCATTAGTTGGTCAGGCGGGGTTCCATGATTACCAGAGGTTGATCGGGGCTGCATATAATCCTAACTTTTCAGTGACATTGCTCCTTTTAGGATTATCATTCCTACTTGCAGAGTGTCTAAAAAACATAAGAAAAGAATGTTATTCCAGGGCTGCTTTTCAAGGAGTTATAACTTTGATCTTTATCCATGCTGTCTTTTTAACTGGATCCAGAGCGGGTTTTTCTGCAATGGTCGTCATTTTCCTTTTATTTTTATTTCGCTTGAATAGGATATTGACTTTCAGCCTGATGATCATTATCGGGTTGAATATAAACTTGATATTGGACTGGATGCCCCGGAATGAAAATCTTTTACAATCTGCGATAAGAAGAAAGGAAATTTGGAAAAATTCAATCCAGCTGTGGCAGGAAAATGCTTTGTTCGGGTTGACACCACTGGGATTTGGTAAAGAATATATTCTTCATTTCAACGAACATATCCCCCATGCCCACAACTTGATTTTAGGTATATTCACGGAATACGGAACTCTTGGAGGAACTGCTTTCCTGATCGTACTCTTCATCAATGTGTACAAGGGAATCTATCTTTATTTTACGAAACAAAACGTCAGGCAACTTGATACGCTCTTACTTTCACTCCCCGTGATCCTATTGACTGGTATTTTTGATTATGTGCTTTTCTCTCCGCAGATTGCGTTAATAGGAATCATTTTAATTGCGTACTGGGACAAATATACGGCAGGACTCCCCATTTGGAGTTCATGGATGTTAAGTATACCAAGATGGAGTGATCGGCTCTTCTATAAAAAGCGGGATTGGTGAGCAATAACGCACTTTATGGCTTTATTAATGTACTTTTTGGTTTTGAAAAAAATTTGCGACACTTCTGCGTGACAGATTAGCGGAGTGAATTTCTTACATTCAACACTAACAAAGCCATAAAAAAAGCATCAGACCTGAAAGTAGGATGAAGGTCTGGTGCTTCTCTATAAAATATTCACCAATAACGCCGATCTGTATGATTAGTTGTACCTCGATGCCATATTCAGATAACACGTATCAGAATCGATCCCTACTTTTTTCTTATAGATTTTTTGCAGAAATCGTTTCGATTGGTTTTGCGTTCCCATATTCAGGTTTTGGATGATTGATTGGTTTTGCCCACTTGACTCCATTAACCAGAACCCGCTGAATTTCTTTATGATGATACGTTGGATATGTCTCATGGCCTGGCCTGAAATAGAAAATCTTCCCTTGGCCCCGTCGATATGTACATCCGCTTCTGAAAACTTCTCCGCCTTCAAACCAGCTGATGAGTACCAGTTCGTCTGGTTTCGGTATATCGAAATGTTCGCCATACATTTCTTCTTTTTCTAATTCGATATATTCGCCAATTCCTTCAACGATTGGATGACTTGGGTCCACAACCCACATCCGCTCCTTTTCATCCGCTTCCCGCCATTTCAAATCACAGGTCGTCCCCATCAATGACTTGAAAATCTTAGAAAAATGACCGGAATGCAAAACGATTAGTCCCATTCCGTCAAGAACTCGTTGTTTCACCTTTTCTACCACATCGTCACTCACTTCGTCATGAGCAAGGTGACCCCACCAAAGCAAGACATCTGTCGAATTCAAAACTTCATCTGTCATTCCATGCTCCTCTTCTTCAAGTGTCGCCGTCCGTACATAAAACCCTTCCTTTTCCAAAACTTGCGCAATTTGACCGTGTATCCCCTCAGGATAGATTTCCCGGACTTTCTGATTCTTTTGTTCATGGCGATTTTCATTCCAAACGGTTACATTCATGAAAAACACTCCTTTTGTAGTTAAATACTCCTTTTTGCAGAATCTTCAGTTAGTCATAAGTGTATGCCTGAACGTACATGTTGTAAATGCCCCAAATTAATTAATTAATCTTTTTAGGAGGATTTGTTATATTTTACTGTTGATTTCAGGGGTGTGGTGAATTTCGATTCAATCAATTTCACCAAAAGCCACATATTAATTAACAAAGCCTTTTTATAAAATTATTAGGTTAAAGTTGTTAAACTCAGAGTATGTTGTAGTAAATGCTTAAGTTGAGGAGGCATTGTCATGTTGGATTGGATTTTCGGTAAAAAGTGTGCCATTTGCAAGAAAAAAGAAAGAAAATCTGTCAAATATATTGATGATCAAGGAAAGCACGTTGATATATGTTACCTATGTGTCCCATACGCAGAAAGGAGAGCTTATCGAAAAAGATAGACAAAAAATCGCGCATAAGTTCCTTAATCAATCCTTTAGAAGTTGAAAAATAATGATTTCACATAGAAAAAAGAAGGAGCAATACTCCTTCCTAAGCCTTACACATATCATTTTTCTTTAATCTTGTGAATATGCAGCTGCAATGACCATGAGATGGATCCAACAGATCATCTTGCCCGCTTTTAAAATTCTCGGTGTCGCTTCCATATCTACTAGAGACGTTTTTTGGTACTAGCAAACACCGCAAACGATAGACATAATAGAATAGCCTGTTGTGAGATCACCAACAGTCATTAGATTTGTCTTTGCGATGTTTCATTACCTTCCTATGTGTACTAGTCTCTGAGTCAAAACAGAACTTTGCAAAGGATTTGTGCTGTTTCTTATTACTTTTGAATTTCACACGACAGCTGGAACAATCACTCTTATCTTTTTTTTCGTAATAGCTCAATATTTTCACTCCTTTCCTTATTATTAATTTATTCAGGCTCGTCCTTTCCCGTTTGTACCTTTGAGTATGTTATAAGCACATTTTCATACAAAAAAACAGTTCAATGAGATGATTCTTAAGTAACTCTATCATTTCTAATACTTTCATATAGGAATAAGTACTTTTTATAAAGAAAAGCCACTTCTTTAGCGAAGAGGCTTTTCTTTCATATATGTTTTGAATGTCTTTTTAACTTTCGGAACAACGTAATGGCTGCCGTCTTTATCCTGTACATCCTCGATCATCATAGAAATAAGCAGTTTCGGCTGTTTTTGATCAAATGCTACAAACCAGCCGTTTTCTTTCCCTTTCTCACCTACTTTTGATTTTAACTCAGCTGTTCCTGTTTTACCCGCAAGCATGTTTCCTTCTAGAGGGGGATCATATCCCGTTCCCCTTTCATCTTCTACCACTTTTACGAGCGAGCTGCGAATCCGCGTAGCGGTCTCTGGTGAAATGACATTTTCCTTCCACACCTTTGGTTTAGGATTTTCTTCTTTAATCAATTTAGGGGCAATCAAATCCCCGTCATTGATAAATGGAGTATAGGATATCCCAAGGTGAAGAATGTTCATTTCGACTCTTCCTTGTCCATAACCTGTATCGGCAAGCATTCCTTCTGAGTCAATAGCCTCTTTTGTCAATGAAGAGTTCTCGAAATCTAAATCAAACGGCATATCCTCATTAAAACCGAATTTTTCAGCACCCTTCACCATCTCTTGTTTTCCAATTGCAAGAGCCGCCTGAGCAAAATAAATATTATCAGAATAGATCATTGCTTTTTCCAAATCCACATTTACAGAAGGGATTTCAGTAACCCTCGTAACAAACTTCTTATCCCAGGATTCATCTTTCTGCCATTTCTTTCCCGAAATCTTTACTTCCTTATTTGGGTTAAGCTTATGCGTTTCTAATCCAATCGCAGCGGTAATCGGTTTAAATGTGGAACCCGGAGCGAAAGTATAGGCAAAACGGTTTAACAGCGGCTGTTTCGAGTTCTTTTCTAATTGTTGATACCGTGAACTGTGTATTCCTAGAACAAAATCATTCGGATCGAATCCCGGGCTATTTACCAGCGCCAAAACCTCACCAGTTAGGGGATTGATTGCTGAAGCTGTACCAGTATCTTTTTTCATCTGCTTATAAAGATTCCTTTGCAGGTTCATGTCAACATTTAGTGTGACGGGTTTACCGTCAACAGCTTCTTTTTTCGCGAGTACTCTTTTTTCATTCTCTGCCTTATCTACAATCCGGATGGTTCCTCCACTTTTCCCTCTAAGCTGTTTTTCATAAAATTTCTCTAGACCTCTTTTCCCGATGACATCGGTAGATTGATAGCCTTCGGATTCGAGTTTCTCCAGTTCTTCCGCCATAATCGGCTGCACGAAACCTGTTAAATGTGATGCAGCTTCTTTGTACGGATATACGCGGGTTTCAAGCGACTGACTGCTTATACCTTTAATTTTCAAGATTTTTTCAAGCCGGGGATCATCTTTCGCAATCGTTTTTATCGGAACGAAAGACTCTGGCTTTACCCATGAAGCATTTAATGCTTTATCGATGCGCTTTTTCTCTATATCAAGTTCTTTTGCTAGCTGTTGTTTGCTGTCATCGCCATTCCCGGGAAGATCCTGCGGTACAATGCCGATCCGTTGTGCCATGCCATTTACGGCGAGTCCTTTTCCATTCCTATCGAAAATTTCGCCTCGTTTTGCTTTATTGGTTTGAACTCTAACCTTATCCCCCTTTTCCATACCGGGGAAAATCTGCGAATGATCCCAATTTACAAACCAGTTTTCCTTGTTATCTTTTTCTTGACTTTCCATTTTTATTTTATGTTTGTATTGAATAGGACCAGCCAATGTATCCATTTTTACTATGTATGTGTATGTCACATTTCCATTTCTGTCTGTTTCCGGTTCTTTTTTTGGAATAACCGGTTTTATGGATATATTTCGTGCATTGATTCCGTCATAAATCGCAGTATATTTGTTCACGAATTCATCTTTTGTCGTTTCCTTTTTGCTCTTATCGGAAAGCATGGAGTACATATTATCAAATTTCATAGATTCCCAGTTTTTCATATACTCAGTTATTCTGGGGTCTGGATTTGGGCTTTCCGAACATCCTGCAATCATGATGAAAATAAAGGCAATACAAAGGATTTCTATTTTATGTCTCAAGGGGTTCCCTCCTGTCTTCCTATCTAATTCCCTATTTAAAAATAACCTTAACCATAGCATTCAATTCTACTTAAGAAACTTTTGGTTTTGGCCCATTTTCACATCACATATGCATCCTTTAATACAACTTCGTTTAAAAATCAGAAAATCTGCCTTGTTCATCATTTAGAAGGTCCATATTGTATAAATTGAGAGCAAAATGTGTTGTGTTCTGGATCTTAAACGTTATTGTTACGAAACTTTTATTACTATACTTTTCTTCCTTATGGTTGATTTTAAGGGGACCGGTCATTTCCTTTTGTTTCAGCGAAGACCAGAAAGGACAACATATAAACTCATGCGGTCCACCCACTCGAAGCAAGTGGGATATTGAATATGCAGAGGAAAGAGTGGAACACGGCAATAAACAAACCACTGTGAGGCATACCAAAAGATGTCGGGATATCTAACGGGTACGAGCGTAATTTCGAAATAGCTGGAAGGATAGATGCTTCCCGCTAAGAGGATCAGCGATAAAAAGCGAATAATCCACATGAGCCGACTAACTCAATGGTGGATTATTTTTCAGCACCACCCCCAATCTACTGGGAGTGTGTTGGACAACCCTTGTGAAATCCTATTCAATAACAGTTTCAAGCTGAGTTGTAATAAATACAGTCTATTTTTAATTTTTTGGTATATATTTCATGAAGATGAATCGTATGAGGAAACCTGTAATCAATCCAGGGATTACAAATAACATCGGTAACCAAACTGGTCCCCATAACGTATCAAAAATAGTTATCCTAGAGGAATAGATCAAACCGACAGTCACCCAGTAGGCTGCAAAAACAAAAGGGAAAAAGGAATAGGGCATTTTACCACCTCCAGCATCCTTAAACGCATCCCACATCGCAAAGAAATATAAACATGGATAAAACATCAGCCACCCATAATCAGCTTGCTGGATTGCTTGTTCGATTTCACCGTGGAAACTTAAAACAATGATTTCATTAAAGTTGGATTGGACGTTGATCAAAAATTCCAATGAAATGAATAGTAACCCTTTGAGAAACTTACCGTTTAGAATTTGGCCAAAACCCGGTAACGCAATACTCCAAAAAAGGTTTTCATACTTATTATTCCTGCTCATATGATCCGTCCAAGTTGTCATTGCTGATCGTTTTTCCATTCACTGCTTTATCCCCCTCGTACTAGAATCACTTAAGGAATTAAGCGATATTACCCTAAGATTATAAGAAGGCCATTCATATGTTCGTGTAGTCAAACATTTTTAAAGTTAGATTCACTGTCAACCCTTTGCTCCCTTATTCTCTGATCAACTGATCATGATCAGGAGTATGCGGCGGCTCTTCAAGCCATCCATTCTCAATCATAATGTTTGCCCCGTCTTCGGCATATAACGAAATTTCCGCCAAAAGCCGAGCATATTTCAACCCAACATCCTTTCTTGGACTAGCTCCCATTGCTGCTCCATATTTTGCTATACCTCCTGCGGCCATAGATGTCACAAGGAACATCATTAACTTATCGGAGAATGGAGCAACCTTTGAATTGGATACGCCGGAATCCCATAGCATAGGGGCTGGCAGGTCTTCCTGGGTTAAAATCTGTTTTAAAACTTTAATCTGCTTACTGGAAATTTCTTCTCCTCTTAAGAAATATCGTTTTACTTTTTCACTCCTGGCAACTTGGGCAAATGCCAGCAAAGTCTCTCTAGCAAGTAAGTTTGTTTCGTTTGTCAAGAACAAATGGGACATTTCAAGCACCGTCAATGGTCGCTGTTTACCTGCCAGATTTCCTAAAAAGCTTTGATTTGTAACGAACTCCGCTTGATCAGGTACTGGAATATAAGGGGGACGGATATATAGTCCTTTCTCCAATAGGACTTCTTTTATCTCTACTTGCAATTGAACAGCGTCATTCAGGAGCTTTTCATGAAAAGCTATGAGATCATAACGGCTGCTAAGTCCAATGGCCAACGTATCTGCAGTCATTTGAGCAATGGTCAAATCTTTGAGGTTTTGAATACAGTAAAGGTCAGAAAATAAACGAGGGGCATCTAAGTTTACATCTTCCTTTGAAAATCCAGTTGGAACCGGAAAATTTTCTTTTTCGAACAAATCAGCCATATAGGCAAGATATTCTTCTGTAGATCGAATTCCGGAATCAATAATCTTAGAGAAATCACGATTTTCTACGATTGCGGAAAAATATTTCAAAACACACAATCTTGAGGTATCCTTGACATATTGGCTCCATAAACTAGCCATCTCTGCAGAACTTAAACGGGTTTCATGATTCATAACCATCGTAATTGCCCCCTTACCTTACTAATTGATTCCGATCAGGAGCATGAGGCGGTTTTTCCAACCAACCGTGGTCAATCATGATGTTAGCTCCGTCTTCCGCAAAAAGTGAGATTTCCATCAATAGTCTGGAATATTTCAATCCAATGTCTTTTCTCGGGCTGACCGAGATGGCTGTCCCATAATTCCCAACTCCGGCAGCTATCATAGCTGTTACGTGATACATGATCAGTTTATCTGAAAATGTCGGAATGGTTGAGTCGGTTACAGCTAAGTCCCAACTCATGGTAGCTGGAGAATGATCGTCAAGTAAGATTTCACTGAAAATGTTGACATGTTTTTCTGCAATCTGTTTTCCACGTATCAAAAATTCCTTCACTTTCTTCCGTTTGGCAACCTGCGCAAATGCGATCATCATTTGTTTTCCAACGATATTCGTTTCAATATTCAAAAACAAATGGGACATTTCAATGGTTGTCAATGGTCGTTGCTCTCCCCAAACTTTCCCTAAAAAGTTTTGTTTAGAAACAAAGTCAACTTCATCTGGTGTTGAGATATAAGGTGGACGGACGTAAACTCCTTTTTCCATCATCACTTCCTTCGTCGCTTTATGTAATTTTACCGCATCAGCAAGAACTCTTTTATGAAAAGAAACGATATCAGAACGAGCCCCCAATCCGATTGCAAGACTACTTGCTGCCATACCTAGGATCGACATATTCTTCAGGTAGGATAGAAAGAAAAGATCAGAAAACAAACGAGGGGCTTCTAAATTGACATCTTTTTTTGAAAACCCGACAGGAGTGGGGAAATTTTCATGTTCAAAGAGCTTCTGAAGAAATTCAATATGATTTTTACTAGAAGAAAAGGCCAGTTCAAGTACAGTGCGAATCTGGTTGTCCTCAACGGTCATTAAAAAATACGCTAAGACACTTCTTGCAGCAGTATCATTTACATACTGTCCCCAGAGCCCTGCCATCTCAGCAGATGTTAATTGTGTATCATGATTATTGTCCATAAAAAACCACTCCCTTCATGCTGTGAGTACAGACATTTATATGATTTTCCAACACCCTGAAATTATTCCATGATTTTGTAATATACGGATTACGTAATACATGGAAAGTGTCCCAAAACCCTTATTTCCATCGGCCTCCATTCAAAACGAAATTAATCATCAAATTCAAATAGAAAAAGCCCAAAACCTTCGCGTATCTTAGCCTTTTACGGCTGTGTAAAAACAACCTGTTTAATTAGAGGAACTAAGCAGTGTAAAGGTGTCTCGTTCCGTTTTTCTAAAGTATTCGGATAATTTACCCACAAATAAGTAGTGCCAAGGGTTTAGAGGAATTAGTATAGTTGGATATTTTGTTCGCGTTCCCAAGGGTGGACTTGAGTGCAGAAAAATCAAAACCACCAGTGTAAACTGGTGATTTGCTCTCTGCATGCGTAAAGGCACGGCTGAATATTTTTGGTTCTGGGAAAAAACCGGACGCCCCGTAACAACGGGACGTCCGCTCATTTAAACCTACTCTTCTCCCAGATCCGTTACCGCACCTTTTGAGGCGCAGGATACAAGTCTTGCATATTTGTTCAGCACGCCGCGGGAGTAGCGTAGCGGCGGTGCCTGCCAGTCTGCGAGGCGGACTGTCATTTCTTCTGGGCCCACATCAACGTTCAGCTCCTGTGTTTCACTGTCGATGGTCACCAAGTCGCCTTCTTTCAATAAAGCAATCGGACCGCCCACCTGTGCTTCAGGTGCTACGTGGCCAACAACAAGACCATGGGTTCCTCCTGAGAAACGACCGTCAGTTAACAAACCGATTTTCTCTCCAAGTCCTTTACCGATGATGATTGCTGAGATGGAGAGCATCTCGCTCATTCCCGGACCGCCTTTAGGACCGGCATAGCGGATCACCAGCACGTCCCCCGGATTGATCTGATTCGCCAATACCGCTTCTGTCGCCTCTTTTTCCGAATCAAATACCCGGGCGGGACCGGTGAGTTTGCTTACTTTCAGTCCGCTCATCTTGGCAACAGCTCCAGCAGGTGCAAGGTTCCCTTTTAATACATATAGTGGACCACATTCCTTAAACGGCTCGCTTACAGGACGGATTATTTCCTGGCCTTCGTGCAGCGGAGGAACTTCCGCCAGGTTCTCTGCCAGTGTTTTACCCGTAACCGTGAGACAGTCACCGCTCAAAAGCCCTTCCTCAAGAAGTAGCTTCATTACAGCGGAAACACCGCCTACCTGGTGAAGATTTTCCATGACGTATTTTCCGCTCGGCTTCAGGTCCGCAATGTGCGGTACACGCTCGCGGATACGCTCAAAGTCGTCATACGAGAGGTCCACATCAACCGAGTGAGCCATCGCCAGCAGATGAAGGAAGGCGTTTGTAGATCCACCCAGTGCCATAACAACCGTAATGGCATTTTCAAATGCCTCTTTTGTCATAATGTCCCGCGGATAGATTTCTTTTACGAAGAAGTTCCACAACAGCGTCGCCTGCTTTGTAGCAGTCTTCCTGCTTGTTGCCGCTCTCTGCCGGGTTTGACGCGCTGCCGGGAAGGCTCATTCCGAGGGCTTCAATAGCGGACGCCATCGTGTTTGCTGTGTACATGCCTCCGCATGAACCAGCGCCCGGACAGGCATGACATTCGATGTCGTGAAGTCCGTCCTTATCCATGGATCCTGCGTTATGTTTACCGACCGCTTCAAATACAGAAACGATGTCGATGTCTTTATCCTCTCTTGATTTACCTGGTGAAATTGTACCACCGTATACAAATACAGCGGGTAAATTTAAGCGACCGATGGCAATCATACAGCCTGGCATATTTTTATCACAGCCACCGATAGCCACAACTCCGTCAAGGCGCTCGGCTCCTACTACGGTTTCAATGGAGTCCGCGATTACTTCCCGGCTCGGAAGGGAATAGCGCATGCCTTCGTGTCCCATGGAAATGCCGTCAGCAACGGTGATGGTGTTAAAAATCATCGGTGCTCCTCCACCATCGCGGGCTCCGCGTTTTGCTTCAATGGCGAGTTTGTCTATATGTACGTTGCAGGGTGTAACCTCGCTCCACGTACTGGCAACACCGATCATCGGCTTTTGAAAGTCCTCGTCTTCAAATCCTACTGCTCTGAGCATCGCCCGGTTCGGCGAGCGGTTGTCCCCTTCACTGATGTCTTTACTGCGTATTCTCAGATCTTTGTCTGCCATTATTCAAACTCCTCTCTCGTACTGTGCAGATTGAAAGTTTTAGATGAATTATCTCCACTTTATACAGAAATAAATAATATTTCTATATTAATTAAAAATTCATAGTAATTTTCTTCACTTCGTTTTTTGGACAGAAATACATAGATTTGGTTGAACTAAGGGAACTTTTGGATACCGCCACGATCTGTTTGCCGTACCACTTTACTTTGTATTCAAGCATGGAACGGAATGTTGACCAACTCACTTCACTGATGGCTTTGGCGAGGTTGTGGTTCTTAAATATATGGGATACCTGCAAATCTTCCATACCAATAAGGTCGTGGTATTTGACAATATGGGTAGAGATTTTATGAAGATAATCGTTTCCCGTATTTGCAATTTTTTCGTGCATTCGAGCAATTTCAATCCGTTGCTTATGCCAATTCGAAGAGCCTTTTTGACGTCTGGATAGAACTTGTTGTGCTTTCTCCAGTTTTTTCTAAGGTTCGAAAAAACGCAGGGTTCCCATACACCGTTCCGTCTGACAATATGGCAATGTCTTTTAGTCCGACATCAATCCCACTGACGAGTTGGTTTTAGACCAATTGCCTACTTATGTTTCAACCAAAATGAACTTCTCACCGGCTTATAAAGTTATTCAAAGATAAAAACCCTCAACACCAATAGTGCCAAGGGTTTATCAGTTTAGTATAATTGGATATATTGTTCGCGTTCCCAAGGGTGTACTTGTGTACGGAACATATCTCCCACAATCATATCCCCTCAAAACGTATCAAAAAGTGCTGTAAAATCAGACTTTTATGTTTATTAATATTAAAAGGAATCATATCTTTTGAAATTATTTTGGTCACATTTTGGTCAAGATTTTGGTCAATCATCTTACCTTCTAAATGGATTAAGATAGTGATTTGTAAAAATCAGAATCCTTTATTAAAGCCTTTTAAGTAAACTAGTTGAACCTTCCATCTCGAACTTGATTAAAAAGCGCTTTTAAACCCTTTTTTACTTTTGTAAAAACGTTAACTAAATTAAATTCTTATTCGACAGAATGAGGATTAAACGCATAGCTCAAATTATGAACAGGGTAAAAAGAACAATTTATAATAAAGGTGAAAATAGGCGTGCTCCTTGCTCGATTATGCGCTGAGGTATTGATCGTTGTACCAGATCATCGACCTTCAACAAAAATGAATCATTAAGATCGAGTTCGAATTGCTCTGTTAGGTCCTCAACCACATCAGCACTGTAAATGACTTCACACGTCTCATAATTCAGACGGAAACTTCTCATATCCCAGTTTGCAGCACCAACAACCGCGACTTCCCCATCAATGACCATCTGTTTTGCATGTAGCATACCTTTGTTGTACTCGTAGATATGGACACCTGCCTCTATCAATTCTCCATAATAAGTCCGTTTAGCATATCCCACGATTTTATTTTCTATATGTCGAGGTACCAGTAATCTTACACGTACTCCCCGTGCCACGGCTGTTTTGATCGCCATTAGAATGTCTTCCTCAGGAATGAAAAAAGGGGTGGTTATATCAATGGTCCGGTTCGCCTGAGTCAGGCAAATGAAATAGGTTGTTCGGATGATAGTGGTCGGGATTCCTGGATTGCCTTCCAGTGTCTGGACATAAGCTTTGTGCAACGATTCATTACTTCGATGTGTTTCATCTATCCTATCAAATTCAGCACCCAATTCTGTTAATAAATTGGAATGTGCTTCCTTGACAGAAGGTACCTTTTGTGGAGAGGTTTTTGCATCCCCACGATTTTTCTTTCGTCCCGGTGTGGCGATTCTCCAATGGGCGTCGAAAATCGTTTGTAAATCTTCCGAAGCTTCACCTTCAATGCGCAAATGGGTGTCACGCCAGAACCCTACATCCGGCTTCAAACCTGTATACTCATACCCCACGTTGATTCCACCTGTAAAAGCTTTTTCCCCATCAATCATTACATTTTTACAATGATCTCGGTAATTCCAATTTGAAAGGATCCAAGGGAATCGTAATGGAAAGATCGTCCGGCATTCAATCCCTGCCTCCATCATCCGCTTGATTTGATTTCGGGGGAAATTCCAGCTACCCAAACCATCTCTCACAAAACGGACCCGAACACCGGATTTCGCCTGTTCCACCAGAACATTCGTTATCTTTCTGCCAATTTGGTCATCACGGTAGATGAAGTATTCCATATCAATCGTATTTTGGGCGTTCTTTAGGGATTCGATGAGTTCTTCATAAGTTTTAATTCCATTTATCAGGATTTGCACTCGGCTAGCACGAAGCCCATGAATGCTGAACTGGTTTAAGGCGTCAGCGATGACTGAGGCAGAGCGGTTGAATGAATCAGGGAGGTTAGTCGATTCATTCACATCAGAAGTAAGTCTTTTACGGCGAATACCTAAAGGATTTGCAGAACTGAGATAAAGACCGAAAGCAATGAAAGGTAAAATAAGGCTTAAGGCAAGCCAATTCAACGCCTTCGAAGGTCGGCGAACCTCACGTATTGCGATGATCAACATAAATAACATATTCACAAGACAGAGTCCGAGAATCCATTCCAAAAAATATTCCTCCTTTAAAAAATCCGATAATAAATACATTTTTATTGTCTATTTAGGACTTATACAAATGCCTTCATTATTGTTCCATTCAGCATGAAATATACCTTTTTCATTGTTATGACCTGTTGAAGCCAACACATTATCCAACCATTGACGGTCAAATCCGCGTTCGGCTAAATTATCCCATAATATTTCACCATCAATAATCAAGGTTGTTGGCAGGTCTACCAGTTCTTCTGGGAGATTGAGATCTTGCTTATCTGGTTTTTGATATTTTGATTTTAGTAAGGTACTGATTTGACCATTAGGTTCCAATATGCCATATTTGACTTCACTTACTGAAAAAACGTCATTTTGTCGCAGTAAGCTCAATATTTGATTCACATCCAATTTGTTCTTTTGGGCTATCTTTCGATCAATTTTTCCGTCCCTTATGATAATTGCAGGATTGCCTACTAATAGAGAGCGTGTCGATTTTATTTTCAACGTTATAATCTCTACCAACAACATAAGAAGTGTCCACAAACCAACCGCATATAAATAAGGAATAATTCCCATCCGATCCTTATAAATAGAGTTTCCTAAAAGATCTCCAAGCAATAAAACAAATACTAAATGAAAAGGTGTCAACTGATAAATAGATGTCTTGCCTGTTACAATAATGATAAAAAATAAAGTCACAAAGCCTACTACAACTTTAATCGTCAATAGACCTAAATGAATATCATCCAAGTTGCCTACCTCCCGATGATTTTGTCTTTATTTTGGCAAAAGTTATGAAAAGATATTCAAGAACTGTCGAATACTTCTGCAGGAATAAATTTCAATTAATAATTATGACGTAATTAACTTTATTCCAAACAATGAACCAATCGGTATTGCTGAAAATGTTATGCTAGTTATCAGAACAATGTTTTACATAATAGTAGTATAATTAATACGATTTTTAATTTATCCATCCTTTTCGTCTTAGCAGATATATGTTTTTTATTGCTTGCCATTTTATATCTTAATGACCATCACTCAGAAAAGTTTTTGCCTATATCCAGCACCATTTTGAAAAAATTCTAGAAAAAAAAATCATACGTTTCTTTATTCTAGAAAGGGACCATATGCGAATTAGGAATAGCCTCTTTATTGTAAAATTAATAGGCCTAACAAATTTGAAATAACTGGTGTTAAACAAGAGGGCAGCCTCCCTCATAGATAGCAAAAAAGAGCTCAGATCCCGTACCGACCCCCGAAAGTTAGAGTGAAAAATCTAACTTTCGGAGGTGTTCTTATGGCCAAATATAGTGAAGAATTTAAAATAAAGCTTGTTTCCGAGTATTTAAATGGAAATCTTGGATATAAATCATTAGCGAAAAAGTACAATATGCCCTCTCGAACACCAATACAAGATTGGGTAAGAGCCTATAAAACAAAAGGGATAGAAGGATTGAAGCGAAGAAAAATGAAGGAAGCGTACTCTATGCAATTTAAAATGATTACGATACAAATTATGTTAGAGACAGACGCCTCTTATCAGGAAACTGCTGAACAATTTAGACTGAACAATCCTTCATTAATTCATCACTGGACGAAAACATTTAATGAACAAGGGGTAGAAGGCCTGAAACCTAAATTGAAGGGGAGACCTTCTATGTCTAAGAAACCCAATAAATCAGAGAAGAAAGAAGAGAAAAAGTGAACACGCGAAGAGGAATTAGAACGCCAGAATGAGTTACTGCGACTGGAAAATGCGCACCTAAAAAAGTTGAGAGCTTTTCGGGAGAATCCGAATGCCTTCCGCGAAAAGCACAAGCAAAGCTCGCATTCGAACTTAAAGAAGAAGGATTCCGATTAAAAAATATTCTGCTTGTCGTGGGTATTCCTGAAGCAACCTATCGCTATCATATTAAAAACTTTGGGAAAGAAGATACAGACAGAGAACTAAAAGAACTCATTACTGATCTTTTTAAGCAGTTCCATGAACGCTATGGTTATAAAAGGATCACCAAAGAGTTAAAGAAATTAGGACATTCTATTAACCATAAGAAAGTGTATCGTATAATGCGAGAATTGGGATTAAAGTGTGTGAAATTTATGAGAAAATCTCGTAAATATAATTCTTATAAGGGGAACGTTGGGAAAGTAGCGAAAAACCGATTATCCCGACGCTTTAGAACGCCTATTCCTCTTCAAAAATTAGTAACTGACATTACAGAATTCAAGTGTCTAGGCGAAGAGAAGTTATATTTAAATCCCATTCTTGACCTTTATAACGGAGAAATAATTGCGTATGAAGTTAAAAAACGCCCCACATTAGATCTTGTCATGTCATGGAACCTTTAAAAGAAACGATAGAGATAATAAAGAATCATGCAACCTATCGCACTACCATCAATTCTGATCAAGGCTGGCATTACCAGCACAATCAATGGGTGAAGATATTAAAGAAGAATAATGTCTTCCAAAGCATGTCACGGAAAACTACATGCGCAGACAACGCTGCAATGGAAAACTTCTTTGGTATTTTAAAGCAGGAAATGTATTATGGAGAAGAATTAGTAAGCTATGAGGATTTAAGAAGGCGGATTGAAGAATATATCAACTGGTACAATCATGAACGTTCAAAGGAAAAATTGGATGGACTGAGTCCAGTCGAGTACCGAACTCAATCCATCCAATCAGCTGCATAACAAAACTCTAACTTTTGTTCCTTCCTGATTTTTCCTTCAGATATGAGAAACAAGAATATCGAATCCGGTCAGTAGAACTTCCTTCAATGATTTCGACATGCACCTCGCATCACCTCTTTAAAAAGGTATGCGAATATGGCTTGACCATTTGCCTAGTGGAATGTACTCTAAATACAATTTATCAACTAGGAAACAGAGGTCTCTCAAGGTGACAGTTGTTTTCATTTGGTTATATCGGTTATAATAAAATTAGAAAGTTCGCATATATTAAAAAAGACCGTCGGTGCTGATAACACCAACGGTCATGCAATAGACGGTTCCCGTCAAGGGGGATCGGCAAAGGGTAGAATAATCCACCGGAGCCTCTAACTCAAGGGTGGATTATTTTTTATGGTTAAACGACAGTACTAAAACAATTAACGTTGCAAACGCACATGCGAACATCAACGCTTCGAATACCGTCATGTAGCACCACCCCCCTTCTATTGGGAGTGTGCTGACCACCCTTGAGAAATCCTATACTATTGCGATTTTATTATAGCATAGACAACCTTTTAAAATTGTCGTTCAAAAGGACTATCCTAACTTCGATTTAGATATTGTTGTCAGTTTAATTTTATTTACTTCCTTACAAGTGGGTCTAGAAAAACTCAAGCTATCTTAAATAAGAGTTTTATTTCTTAAGTGTTTAATGAGCATCTTCATATAATTTAATTGAAATAGCCAATGTAACCCACTTTTTCTCTTGTTCAGGTGTATATATTTTGTATGTTCCTTTGACCATTTCAACCAAAGTCCAGCCTTCGCCACCTAACAGGAAGTGATGGGAAATGCAGTATTTGGGACCAATTTGCAGAACCCTAATTATGTAAGGTATGCCGATATTTGTGGAGAAATTGGCTATCGGGTTGAAAATCTAGATGAACTGGTTCCTGCATTACAACAAGCTGTATCACATAATAAGCCCTTGTATTATAAATATTGTTGTTGATGCCAATGAAGCTGCCTTACCTGAAAAGAATGGCTAACCGTATAATGCGAAAGGAAGGATTGCTCTTTTTAGGAACCGTCAGGAATGTATTCTAATACCTACCATAAGTACTCCATTAAATAATAAAATACAAATCCTTTACTACATTTATTTTGGTGAAATTTCGTTATATTCTTTTAGTCTCTCCATTGAGTAAATTCATGAATTTTTTCTTCTTGTCGTTTAATATGATAGTCACAGAATTCCTTTATTGAGATATCTACTTTCAACCCTTCCTTAGGTTAATTATATCTTTAAGTTCAAGCCAATTGATCATATCCCATGAAAAATTAGGAAACATTGAGGAAATGTCATTTCCAGTCATTTTGGCAGCTAATATCATGACACCAAAAAAGGTGAAAAGGATTGAAAACATAATTAGTAAGCTTTCAAACAATCCAGAAGTTTTCATCATTTTAACTCTCCTAAGATCTGATAAGTATTTTAATTCATTTTATATAAAAATGGGAACCCTAAATAACTCTTACTGATTGGTAATCTCAGAAAAAGGTCAGTTGCAAATAGATATAAAAAACCCTTGAAAGGGATATTGATACTTAGGAGAGATAATTGGAATGAAACATAACCATATAAAGAAAACTTATGGTATTTGAGGAGTGTTCATTATGGTAGCTATAATTGAGGGGTGGCATTGTATCTTTAAAGTCCAGAAATAAAATCGGAATATGGAAAAGGACTTTTCCAAATCCTTTTTGAACTATAGTGGGAGCGATCACAGTAACAGCATCAGAACTAGTAAAATAATCACAAGTAGTAAGTACCTGTTCTTCAGAAGTATTAGAAGCACTTAAATCAAAATGCTCAAAAGGGGGGATGAAACTCATATATAAACAAAGTATAATTGATAGGCAACTGGCCATCAGACTTTTCATGTTATGTTCCACCCCTTTTTACACATTAGTATATTTTGCATAACCTTAATGGGTTGCAATATTGATTCACTTTAGTAGACAAAACTGCTATTCTTCTTGGTCCAACCTGTCATTTATCATTTGGTTGAGGATATGATTGATGCCAACCGTACGTTCAACTTCCAAAACAAACGCAATGCCACGTCCAGGCTTATTGAGCTCGGCGTCAATCGTAATCGCTTCCAATACTTGATCTGTTTTCTTCTGATCAATCAACGTAAGAATGATTTCTTTTTCCGGTTCAATCACAAAGTTGAAAAGTTGGGATTTTTCATGAATTCCTGTCCCTCTCCCAAAAATAATCGTCCCGCCTTCAGCACCAGCTTTCTTGGATGCTTCGACAACTTTTTCTGAATGCCCTTTATTCACAATCGTAACAATTAACTCATAATCGATGGAATGATCTTTCATAGTGTTATTCCGCCTTCCTGTAGAAATATCGATATTATTTCAGTATATGACAAATACCCGCAATTTTTTTAGTGTCCACTACAAAACCGATACCATTACCTGGTTTATACAATTTAGCGGAATTTTCAATTGCTGATAAAACCATTTCTATTTGATTCGACGTAACTAGCGTTAAAACAACTTCTTTTTCCGGCTGGATTTGTATCCCTAAGAAAGTTTTAAATTCATGTATTCCGGTTCCCCTGGCAAACACTACTGTACCACCCTCGGCTCCTGCTTTCTTTGAGGCCTCGACAACTTTTCGGGCTAATCCTTTTTTCACGACGGTTACAATTAATTTATGATTCCATATTTTGTTCATTTTCCTTCTCCTTTTTACTATATAGTATTCCCAAGATCAATACAGAAAGGATCGGGGCCAGTGCAACCAAAGCAATCATACCAAAGCCTTCCATCAAAGGATTACGACCTTCAATTTCGGTAGCGACTCCTACAACCATTGCCAAAATAAATGTAACTGTCATAGGACCAGTTGCGACACCGCCAGAGTCAAATGCAATGGCAGTAAAACTTCTTTTTGTAAACCGTGTCAAAGCGAAAGCTAATAAATAACCAGGAATGATGAAATACCATAGAGGAATTCCCACAAGGACCCGTAACATCGAGAGGGCAACCGATACGGCCACACCAAACGATAACGTGTATAACATAACTTTTTCAGGAATTGAGCCTGACGTAACCTTATCAACCTCTTGGTTCAGAATTCTTACAGCTGGTTCGGCGAATGTAGCCACAAATCCAAGAACAAAACCAATTGGAATCAAAATCCAATTATAAGAAAGACCTCCAAGAATAATACCCATCATTTCACCAGCTGGTAAAAATCCGAATTGTACACCTTGTAAAAAGAATGCTAAACCAAAAAAAGTAAAAATAAAACCTTTTATGATATCCTCAACTTTTTTCCTCGTCATCTTCAAATAAAAAATCTGAAAAAGCATAAAAACAATAAACAAAGGAGTCAATGCATAAACAACCTCAATCAAAGTATGCCCAAATCCATGAAAAGGGTTCATCATACGTAAATCACTCCTAATAATAACACAGCAATGACAGGACCAATAGATGAAAGAGCAACTAAGCCAAACCCATCAGTTGATGAGGTTTTGCTACTCAAAACAGAAGCAACCCCAACTCCTAAAGCAAGAATAAAAGGTACCGTCATCGGACCTGTTGTAACCCCACCGGAATCAAGGGCGATTGGCACGAATTCAGATGGTGTAAAAAAACTAAGGAGAAAAACCAGCGCATAACCTCCAAATAACAAATAAACGATGGAGATGCTCAATATGATCCTCAACACAGCTAAACCGACAGAAATTCCTACACCTAATGCAACTGTATAGATAAGGATACTTTTAGGTATTGCCCCGTCTGAAACCATATCGACCTGGCTTCCTAAAACCCGAACATCCGGTTCAGCTATAGTAGCCACAATTCCTAAAACGACGCTAAGTAGAATAACAAGCCCAGCTTTTCCTATCCTCGGTAATGCTGAGCCAATCAGTTCACCAACTGGGAGCAGCCCAATATCAACACCAATTAAAAAAAGGATCAATCCTAAACCTACCATTGCGACCCCAATTAGAAACTGTAAGAACATTTCTGTGGGTAACCAAATTACAGTAAATTGTAAAATAAGAACAACTGCTGTTATTGGGAGAATTGCCATAACAACCTCTTGTACGGTGTCTTTAATGTTATCCATTTTCTTCCCCTCTCTTTATTGAATTTATTACTCGATATCATAATTTCTATTTTTATAAGGATTGGCATAAGTATAAATAATACAAGCATAATTTAATGAGAAAGAAGGTTTTTTAATATGTTTTCTCATGTAAATAAAAAGCAATCAATTTATAAACTATCGATCTTTTTATTGCTTTACCTTAATATTTGGCTGACCTTTACTGTTATTTATTGTGTACTTGACATAATAAATCTAGGGGCTGTTGTAGATCATTACGCATCAGCGATTCATCAGGGTCAAAGAGTTGACCAGATTACCCGATCACTGTACTTAAGTGCAATCACACTACTGTCCGTTGGGTTTGGAGATGTTACTCCATTTGGATGGTCGCGAGGAGCGGCAATAATTCAAGCACTTATAGGGTATTTGCTACCAGCCGTAATCGTTATACAATTTATTTCACCATATAACAATGGCACAAATCAGCTTAAACGGAAGTTTCACGATTCTAAAACGCCATAACATATCTTGTACCTAAGTAGTAGTTAAAACACGCCCTTCCACAAGGTAAATTCAGTTTGAATTTAATAATTCGCTGATTAGAAACCTTCCACATTATTTTCTCTTTCCAATAATAATCGATTTAACTCTCTTTTACTCTTTCTAGAAACAAGGATATTAAGGATATCTCCCACCTTGATTTCAGTTTCACCAGATGGTGCGATTAATTCATCCTCACGAATTATCGCACTTATTAGTACATCCTTTGGAAAATCAATATCCGCTAGTTTCTTACCAGTTATAGTGGTCTCCTCATTAACTTGGAATTCCATGATTTCTGCATTTGCTTTTCCAATAGAAACCAATTCTAACGAATGTTGGGGTTCCACTTTTTTGGGGCCAGTTAAGTCAAGTTTCTCAGCAAACCTTGAGATCGTGGAGCCCTGAATTAGGGCAGAAGTTAAGACAACGAAAAAAACGATATTAAAGAATACTTGGCTATTTTCCAGGCCTGAAATCAATGGGAATGTTGCTAAAACGATAGGGACAGCACCTCTTAAGCCTGCCCAGGATAAAAAGATTTTTTCTTTATACTCAAACCCCATTTTTATTGTTGATAAAAACACAGCAATTGGTCTCGCTATTACGATTAGTATAGCTGATAGCAATAACCCTTTTACCACAACATCAAAAGTGAACAATTGAGTTGGAAAAACCAATAGACCAAGTATCACAAACATGACAATTTGCATCATCCATGCAAAACCTTCATTAAACTTGAAAATTGAATGTCGATAAGTTAAATCTGAATTTCCAATGACCATAGCAGCTACATAAACAGCTAATAGCCCACTCGCTCCAACCAGATCTGTTACACTATAGGCTAATAAGGCAAATGCTAATGAAAAAACTGGGTATAAACCACTTGAATCTAAGTTGATTTGATTTATCGCATAAGATCCTAATCTACCAATAAATATCCCCATCACTAATCCAAATCCCATTTGCCAAAAGAATGAACCTATCAACAGATAATACAATGGGTTGTCAATGGTTAGTAGTTCTATAAAGGAAATTGTTAAAAAGACTGCCATCGGGTCGTTTGTACCAGACTCAACCTCAAGCGTAGAGCCGAGTTTCTTCCGAACATTTTGGCCTTTTAAAACGGCAAAAACCGCAGCAGCATCTGTAGAACCGACAATAGAACCAAACAGGAAACCTTCTACCCATGTAACACCCAAAATGTATTTAGCAGCAATAGCAACTACGGTCGTTGTGATTAAAACCCCTATTGTAGCGAGTGATAATGATGGTTTTGCTACAGATCTAACGGTTGACAGTTTAGTTTGCAAACCACCCTCAAACAGGATGATAACTAATGCTAAAACACCGATGAGCTGGGTGATTTTAGCATCATCGAAATAAATGAAGCCTAATCCATCACTTCCTGTAATCATTCCTACCGCAATAAACAATACTAGGGCTGGTACGCCAAGCCGAGTGGAAAATTTAGTCGTTAAAACACCAATAATTAATAAGAGGGCAACTGCCATTATAAAGTAATCTGAATTTAAGAATTGTTCTTCCATATGTAAGTCCTACCTCCTAACCAAAATGATTTTTATAGATTGACATCTACACGAATAGGCTCCTCTTCAAGTTTAACGATCCCTATATATTTTAATGTTTCTGAAGATGTTGAATGATTTAGGATTTTTTGCAGTATTGAAATCGCAATTCCCTTTTTATATGCATGATAGGCAAATGTTTTTCTTAACGTATGTGTTCCAATTTTCCCCGGAACCCCAACTTCTTTAGCTGCTTTATTAATAATTCTATATGCTTGTTGACGTGTAATAGGTTGATTATTTTTTTTGGATCTAAATAGGAAATCCTCACCACTTATATTGGATTCAGATAAATAGTCTTTTAGTGCTTTTTTAACTTTACTATTCAAAAAAAATGCATTCGTTTGAATATTTGGACTATTTGTTAAGACATAAAATTCTTTTGCCTGATCACCATCCCAAATATCTCGAACTTTTATTTTTAGTAATTCACTTATTCGAAGACCTGTATTTATCCCTAAAACAAATAGCAAATAGTCCCTTTTAGACTGTTTTCTAAGTAATAGTTTTATTTTATTTATCTTTTCAATATCTTTAATAGGTTCAACATATTCCATCTAATCCTCCATAATATGTTACTTATTAATCATTATAACAATATTTTGTAACATTGAAAAAAATAATAAGTTATTCTTTTTAATAATTCTTAAATAATCAGGAATTTATTTTGGATGCTTTACCTCCTTTTTAAATTTAGAGGTGTGACCAATGACTTCTGTTATGGTTATATTTGGTTTCCAGTTGGTAATGTTAAAATCAAGGCTCAATTGAGAAGAGGGAAACAAATGTGGAAGTTGGACAGATGGGAATTACGGGAACAATTACATATGGATGAAACATTCAACTTAATAAAGTTGTTATTTTGAGCTTTCATGGAAGAACTTCCAAATGGTTAAAGTTATTGGAATTTTGCTTGGAAGTATCATCTGGATAATTCTTAAAACAGTTCGTAAATAACGAAATAGTTTAATAATAAAGTTGTTGAAATTTCTTTTTTCGATTTAGGTAATTATAAAAATAATAAGGTAAGGAAGGAGGCTAGCTCCTTCCTAATGAATTTATACATATCCTTTTTCTTTTAAGCTTGTATACTTAGCATTAGCACTGACAATTAGGTGATCTAACACCTCAATCCCTATCATACGCCCAGCTTCTACAAGTCGTTTTGTCACCTCGATATCTTCCCTTGAGGGATTTGTGTCTTGAGAAGGATGCTGGTGACAGAGAATGATAGCCGCACTGTTATTCAGTATCGCACTTTTGAATACTTCTCTGGGATGCACGATGCTTGCATTGATTGAACCTAGGTGGCACCAATGAACGGAACCCGTTTTTTTAGATTGAGGCACATGACAAAAAAACTTCGCGATCATCCTCACCAATAAACCCAGCAGCTGTAGAGCTATCCCTTTTTAGTTTAACTCATCATTTTCATCATGCAATAAATCTCCATCTAACGATTAGAAGTTGTATCCATTAAAATAATTTATATCTTTAATCACTACACTTGTTTCTCCATTTGGGGTTATTAATATCATTTTCTCTCCTAAACAACGGTATAATAGTTGGCTCCCGACAGGAGAATGAAATGAAATGTAGCCCTTATCAGGATCTGTTTCCCCCGGAAAACAAATGGTATAATGATCAACCTCATTATCATCCTCATACAATACAGATACCTGGCTCCCAATAAAAACTTTGGTCAGTTTGGAGGAAGCTGTGTTGTCGATTGTCAACATATATTCCTTTAATACTGATGCATATCTTTTAAAAAATTGAAAGTCCTTGTTTTTACGATCTATCGTAGTTAAATACAGGTCTAAAAGCTCTTGATGATTTTCATCGATATAAGTTAATTGTTCTATTAAACTTTTTTTCAATAATTGAAAAGAATCATGGCTCATGGAAAGTAACTCCCTTCTCTGAACTATAAATCTTGCATAATTTCATTTTAAATTTCATTTTGCACCCTCCTTAAATATAAAAAATTGAGATCCCACAGACTTTGAAATCTCTGGAATCTCAAATTCAAGTATACCACGTAAAAAGGAAACGTGGATATTTATTAAATGAGCGTTTCTTCGTTCTTCCCCTCTTTTTCATTACTTGCCACCTCTCGTCCCCTCTTCTATGGGTATTGATGGCCTCAAAAAAAAGAAGGTTTAATGAAAAAGAAAAGGAAGGAGCTCAACTCCCTCCTTGAATTTTAAACATATCCTTTTTCTTTCAAGCTGGTATATCTAGCTTCTGCATTGACAATCAGATGGTCCAGAACCTCGATCCCCATCATAAGGCCAGATTCAACCAGCCGTTTTGTTACTTCGATATCTTCTCTGGACGGATTGGTATCTTGAGAAGGATGCTGGTGACAGAGGATGATGGCTGCACTGTTATTCAGGATTGCACTCTTGAATACTTCCCTGGGATGAACAATGCTGGCATTGATTGATCCTACATGACAACGATGTACAGCAACAACTCTATTTTTCGTATTGAGACACATGACAAAGAATACTTCGCGATCATCTTCCCCGATAAATCCAGCAGCAACTTTTGCAGCATCTTCTGGAGAACGGATGATGTATGGTTCCCCTCCTTCCACCTCTGAAATCACCTGTCTGATCCGTTGAATTTCATAAATTGTTTCCATCTTGAAACAGCTCCTTTCTTTGTTTGAAAAGAAAGGAATTTTTGCGAAAACGAGTGTAGAAGGAGACGAAAGTATGCGAAGCATCAAGTGGGAGTTACGGACATATGCAAAACCCAATGACTTAGCCAGCGTTAATAGGTATTATTCCACCTATTTTACGCTGGCTTAGCCAACTTGGTTTTGGTTGTAGCCGTTCGATCACGCAGATCCTTTACCGAGTGATGAGCAAATAATTATAATGAGGAGAACAAAGGAAGAGATATGAGGGTTTTACTAGCAATCATGTTAAAAATGAAAAACTACTGACTACAAATATCACCATATGATTTTGGCTACCTACATCTAAATATATTGGTTTATTATTTTTTTTAAGTTTACTTGTCAGTATTTACATAACTTATTCTATTACAGCGATTGAAATGTATTATAATAGTGTAAAAAATATTATTTAAAGGTTGGTTTATATGATTGCGGATGAAACTCTTTATTTAATTGTAGCTTTGAGCCTTTCGGTAATAATTATTACTTATGTGGTTTCGGCTATAATGACAGTTTATCAGAGAAAGAAGTTAGAAGAACGTTATAGACGCTCAGGTATAAGAGAGATTGACCTGATGAATGGTCAAGAATTTGAATATTTTTTGATGGTTCTTTTTAAGCAGCTAGGTTATCGAGTAAAACGAACACCTACGTCGAATGACTTCGGTGCAGATCTAATTTTAGAAGGATCAGAACGAATTGTCGTTCAAGCAAAAAGGTATAAGAGTAAAGTGGGGATAAAAGCAGTTCAGGAAATCAATTCTGCCGCAGCGTTTTATAATGCAAATGATTCATGGGTGGTTACGAATAATTACTTTACATCACAAGCTATAAAATTAGCTGACTCTACTTATATTAGACTCATCGATAGAAATGGATTAATAAATTTAATTTTACAATCAAAAGAGAACGTAAACATAAACTGACCAACCGGGTACTTTCGTACATAACAATTATTTATAAATGAGATTTTAGATTAATTAAGTAATTTGTCATTCGAGATTTTGTTCTTTTGAAGAGACACTTTCATAAGACCTATTTGGGCATAATTGGCCTTACCTCTTTTTGGACATGTATTTTGGTCACTACAATCCCTAATACTCCACAATCCTAAAAGCGTCCAATTTGACCTTACTTAAAATGAACGTTTATGTGAGATTATTATTTAATAAGGTCTATTTAAATAATTAAACTGGATTCGTATGTCTACTTAGGACAATTGGCAATTATTGATATTTTTTGTGCTATGTTTATAAAAGGTTGAATAATAATCACTTAGAACCTAATAAGGAGGGGTAACAAATGAGTGAACATGACCGATATCAGAAAATTTCAAAAATGTGTAGAGAAATTTTGGAGTCTGATGAACCAGTTTGGTTGGAGCTAGAGAAACTTTCAAAAAAGGATTCAGCTTTAGCAATCGATCATTTATTGAGAGCAGTTATGGCTTTTGCCGAAAAGGAGCATAGAGAAAATAAAAGTAATCCTCTAAACTACATTGAAGAAAAATTCTATGCTGGATATAACTGCATTACCGGACAAAAGGTTTATCCATATTAATAAACAGTAAATATCCGCCCGTAAAACGGGCGGTTTCTATTATTACAAGAGGAGATTTTTCTGTTACAACCCATATAGGTTAATTTTTACACGGGCATAATCCGTGGTTTATAAAGACTTAAGTAAAAAAAAAACTCCTAAATAATTTAGGAGTTGATTGCTATTAGTGTTTTTTGATCATATGTAACTTCTAAAACATTCTTTTTTATTTTTCGATAAGTATCGAATAACTGTGTAATTCTTTGAAGCTCTTCGTAATCATATTGTCTACCATTGGATAGTAACTTTGTTTGTAAATCATTGTAATATTCAATAGTATATAATGCATCTAATTTTACAAAAGATGGTTCAGACAAAGGTGGATTATATTTGGGTAAGCGCTTGTTTGAGTCAAAGAGCAGTTTATGAGTTTTCCCTTTTATTGAAGAAACATTTAAAAGTAATAACTTATTATTTTGTGAATCTATCCTAATAACTAAGAACGGTCTTTCGTAATTACACTTACCTCCATCAGCAAAAGGCATCTTTAACCAAAGACCTTGACCAATAGTGATATTCATCAATATATCACCAATCCTACATTATCATCAAAGTAAATAGTATATGCTGATTCGTTACCATTAAATTCTTCTAGTTTTTTAATTATTTCATCGCTAAATTCTAATTTTGTTGGATTAAAATAAAATGTTCTTCCTTTTATAACTCTAAAATCTAGCTTGTTATTTATTGAATCATAGGCACTCAACAATTCCCGGAAGTTATTCAAGTCATCATTTATTAATCGACCAATATTTATTTCACTTTCATCTTTAGAATTACACATTCCAACAGAAAAGTTGTGGTAAGCTTTTATCCAACTATGCTGTTGATAGTTTATGTTTAATAATTCTGTCGCAGATAAGCCAGCAAATATTTCTATGGTTATTAGTAATGTTTCGATAATTTCTTCAGAAAATTCACCATTATATAC
>NZ_CAMGYZ010000013.1 GCF_946151055.1 Bacillus sp. Marseille-Q3570
CTAAAATAAAAGAATTACTAACAGAAAGAAATCATTTGTTAGAAGCAATGAGAGAATATGTTATTGAAAATAAAACTGATCGTTTTGCTGTCACAAACAAAATTTTCACGTGGTTAAAAGCTGAAAATGATGAACAGACAATTGAATACTTGCTTGAGACTGGTTTTATAACTTATGAAACTGCACCTAAGATTTATGAAAGAGGTTTTTTAGGTATGTTTATGAACGATATTAATTTTATTTTTGCGGACTCAGAAATAGAAATAATTGATTTAGATGATTCCATAAATTCGTATATTATCAAACCTTTCGTAAATAGAAACTTTAAAATTTCATGCTCATATAAGAATTTTATACATTATTTTGGCTGGGTGTTATTTGGTGCAAAAAGGTTTGTTGCATTCGAAGTAAAAAACATATTAAAAGTTAGTACCATTTATGATAATCCATCACTAGATTTAGCTTTTGATGAGTTAAGGAAAGTATCTAGGAGCCCAGGCTCGCAATTTAATTTACGAAGGGAGCAATACAGTGGTGATGGATTCGCTTTAAACACAATCGACATATATGATAAAAAAAGAAAAAAAGTATGGGTGCTTAATAATAAAAGAAAATTTTTAAATAAATTTAAGACCTATGCTTTTGAAGTTGAGGATTTTAGCAATGATGAGTTTGAATATTATTTAACTAATCTTAGCCCAAGTGAATTTGATTTATACACTGATGAAGAGTTGAAAGACCTTCGAGAAGTAAGTAAAGAAATGGATCAAATTAAAAAACGGTAAAGTAATATGCCGAACTTCCCATAATATATAAAATGGGGGATGTGGTTATGAGTAATGAAAAAGGGCTTACATAATTAGATTACAAGATTTTAAAAGCTTTATTTGAAGTTTAATTATGGAGAGAGGTTAAACTTTAAGGAAATGGGATTGAGAATAATCAACACGCTGCTTATCATTTAGAGTTGAGAGATCTACAAAATTGTACAAACCGAAACCGGTAAATGATGTAAATTGTTGTTATTTCAAGTTATACCGACCAATCAGCCTATCTTTGGACATCATTATATTGATTACGATAAAAGTAAAACATTTGGTACCAGTGGAATGAAGCATGAGATGTACCACAACAATGTAGTTAACATCTGGGATGAAAATATTGATATTCTAAAAGATGGACTAGAAGTAATTAAAGTAAAATAAATAATTATTAATTGGCATCTCCTATGAGGTGTCTTATATTATGGAAAAAGAAGGGGTTCAAATGCTTCTTGGAGAATATTGTAAGTAATTATCTTTAAGGAGTGATTTTGTTGTCAAGTATTTAGGAAGATCAACAACATTCAGAAAAAGTATTACATGAAAGTGAGAGCAATTATAGTCTGGATAACATATAGGGGCTGATCTTTAGTTTTTAGGATTAGTGTTGTAATACCATAAGCCTTATAATTTGCTATAAAAAAAGAGGGGTTTCATGGAGAGCATAAACATTACTACATTTAAAGAATTCTGGGTACAATTTAATCTACCTATTATTATGGGGTTAATAGGTGCTGTTATTGGTCACTATCGAAATCATGGTGTTATTCAATTACCTACAATTTCAATACCTTATAGAATTCCGATTCAATTAAAAGGTTGGTATAATATTACTAAATTTCCTTTACATATTATTATATTGATTGTAATTGATTTTATTTGTTTTATAATTGGTCTTAGGATATGGAAAAGAGATACAGATGATGAAGAAATATTAGATGAAACGATTATGATTGATTTAGGCTTTTTGGGAGATATGTTAATTGGGGTTGCGGCAGGAATACTTGCTAAAACTGCAATTGAATTGGCTGATGTTCAAAGTCAGTTTGCTTTAATTTCAACTTCTTTATTAGCAGGATTTGCTGGATTGTCATATTTAAAATCCCAACAGCTAAATAATTGGCTTTTAAATTTAGAAAGTACAGAAGACACATTAGAACAAGTGAGATCCAGATCAGCCGCAAAAGAAGAAATGTCACAAAGTTATGATCAAACGGGCAGTGGTAAACATAAAGATATTAAATAAGACTAAATGAGGTGGTTAAGAATGTCAACAGAAATGTTGCCTCATAAAAAACAAAAAGAGGAAGAAATTTTAGGAGTATTAGAAAATCTATATAAAATAATAAATAACCCCGGTATTTCAATGGGGAGAAGACGTATTGCAATGGCAAAGTTTAATAAAATCGTAAAAAAATATCGATTAAATATTCGTGAACTAAATCAAAGGAATCATTAAGGCACCCTTAAGGTGCTTTTTATTTTTTATAATATATTTATAATAAATAAGTCCCGACCTGAATACATTCAATTTGGGAGGGAGTAAACATGACAATTGAACCAAAAGAATTGCTTTTAAGGATGAAGGAATGTGAGTATTTATTTGATTCAAAATTAGGGCAAACAATCAACAAAAATTATGAAGAGGACAAAAAACATGTCTTGAAGATCCTTGATTTATTGTATCAAAATTATGAAAGAGTAAGATATGTTGATGATTTAAGTGACAGTAAAATTGGTAAAAAAAAGTGGGGTTTGTTGATTTCTGAGAAATTTGCAATGATGGATAAAAGGGTACCTATTCCTCAAGTACCTTTTCACCTTGTAGCAGAAGGGAAAAATAAAGTATTAATAAAACCTAAACATGCATATTTAATGCTCCAAGGATTCTTTCATGAGTTAGAGGATGAAATATGTGTAGTGCTAAATTTTAAAGATAAAGAATGTAGGAAGGTATTTAGAGAGAATGTGTCATATGAAAACTTAGCTAAATAACAATTTTATTGAGCATCCGGAAGGGTGCTTTTTATTTTGTCTATTTTATTGAGAGGAGTGATAATAATGGCGTTAAGGAATTTATGGACAGAGCATTATATTGCTATTGAATATCTTGTTATGCCTGACCGTGGTGGATTAACCTTAGAAGAAATCGCAGAGAAATGTTCTGTAACAAGGAAAGTCTTATACAATTGGAGACAGGATGATTTATTAATAAGGAATTAAAAAAGAAGATAGTCCGTATTACAATTGACAGGTTGCCTGAAGTAATGGAAATTAAGGATGGTAACATAGTAATGTTAAAGAATTTCCTTCAAGTGCATGATTTATTTACTGAGAAGCAAGGAGTGGTGAATAAGAATGATGGGCAATGTTATAAGATGAAGATGAAATGAAGAAGAAGATCGAGGAATATAAAAGAAAGAATAAAAGTAGGACTATATATAGTTGTAAATGAATTGAGGTAGTGTGAAATGTGCTGTGGGAATATGTGTGGTAATGTGCTGATGTGGTTATAGTGCTATGAAAGGGCTTACGACAATCCGATTTAGTGTAATAAAGGATAAATTCCTAGTGTGGAACAATAGGGTGAATACATCGACTGTAATACGCTGACGGACAACTTACAAAAATTTTTCATGATTGGGGCTGATAATTCAACACCTCACCTAGTTTTATAGGTGAATAATGCTATGGGATATGCAGGATTATATGCAATATGTTATGGCTACTGGTAATAGAGAAGTGTTGATATTAAAGAATGTATAATATAAACTGATTAATTCACAATTCAATGCGGTGATTGGAATTAGAAATCAAAACGTAAAAAAATGCTTTTACTAATTAGAATTTGTTGCATGGCAGCATTCAAGAAGACAATAGTCAATCGGTAAATCAAGGTGTGTGATAGTCAATCTTTATAAATGTTGGCTAACCCTTTATACATCAAGTTTCGTGTTTCGCCACCTTGACAGGGTGGAGGTCACTGGTTCGAGCCCAGTACGGGTCACCATACATACGATAACAAAACCACGAAGCACAAAAATGTGTTCCGTGGTTTTTTATATAGGCTTTTTTCTAAGTTTACGAAAACAGCACTTATATAAGAACGTAAAAAGTGTTTTTCACTTATCCCCAATAGCCAGCCCAAATTTTAAAAAGGTTCTTGTTCAATTCCATCCCTTTATCCTCTAGAGCTTGAAACGTGGTATTGAATTGGAGCCCTTCCAATACGACCACGCCATCGATTTTGTTTTCATGAAAAAGCCGATAGATTTTTTCACTGTTATCAGAACCAGTCGTTTTTATATAGCTGTGAACCTTCATATTACTGACCATAGATACTTCCTTGAATTCATTACATGCTTGGGAATTACCCAAAACAATGATCTGGGGATCACGTCCTGAGTTGCGTTCGTTCTTTACAGACTTTTTTATATAATTGGATGCAACGACCCAATCTTCATTATAAAGTTGCTTTTTATTGCTTATGGAATCAGCATGTATTCTATATTGATAAAGTTTCTTGTTGATTTTGTGGATTTCACCTACTTCAAACATCCTCATCCATAAATCGTAATCATAGCAAATTCTGTAAGAAGTATCATATCCACCAACTTCCTCAAAGATTTTCTTTGAAAATAGGACGGATCCATGACATAAGGGGTTGATGTAGAATCTGTATGCTTTCATATGCTCACTTGAAATGAGAAAATTACCGAATTCTTCGGAACGTAATCGCTTAGACGGAATTTCTTTATTACCGCTAAAACATTTTTTAAGTGTCCCGAGTGCTGCTAGATGAGGATGTTCTTGTATATAAACGGCTTGTTCTTCCAGTCGGGTGGGGATGCTTATGTCATCTGCGTCTTGGATAGCGATCCATTTACCGGTAGCCTTCCTGATTCCGATGTTCAACGCATTCGCGGCACCCTTATTTTCAGGAATGTGGATGATCCTTACTCTTGAATCTTGTACGTCCTTCAAAATTTCAGCGGTATTATCGAATGAACCATCATTGACAATGATGAATTCAAAGTCCTGATAAGTTTGATTTAAAATGCTTTCTATCGCTTCTTGTAGATAATGGTCCCCATTGTATACAGCCATTACGACAGAAATGAGCATATCAAGTCTCCTCACTCATTTTTTAGTATGTATATTACTTCATTTACTGTATATGTCACTACACGGGATGGATGCAAAAAGGAAACCTCTCCGATACTTGGATCGAAGAGGTTTTATTTGCGCCACACTTTTTTGAAGTGTGGGAATGAGTAAATTGGGGAATAGTTTTCTCCATAAGATCTGCCCAATTTTAATCTTTGAAATGCTCTTTCAAGTTCATATGACCATATTTCAATATATTAAAATCAGGAAATCTTGAGTTTGTTCAAGTTTCGTTCACGAATGTTGTTTGCTAAATGTAGTTGTAGAAGCTTGTCCAACTCTTGGCTGCATTTAAGGGTTTCGCTAGATGACATGCCATAAACACGAGCTGTCTCTAGCATTTGTTCTCTTTTTCGTTCGATTGTGTGAACTAACATTTTTTTACCTCCATACCTAAGTTTCGAGTTGACCTTGTACATTATCTTACAAAAACAAGATCTATGGAAGTCTTTCGCCGAAACTTCTGATGATTCGACAATAATAGAATAAAATTAACATGCGTTACAATCAGCATTTAGATAAAAAGTCATAGATGGATAAGGAGATGATCGAATGGGGAAACAAGAAGATTTGGAAAAGAAAAAGGGATTACCCCCTGGTTCATTAGTATATGTCGGGGATGAAGAAGCCTCGTTTACAAAAGTCTCTTTGATCGACTATGAAGGTGATGCATTAGAAGAAAAATCTGTCGATACGATCCAGGAAGCATTAGCGTACGCAGAAACAGACAGTGTGACCTGGATTAACATTGAAGGTCTTCACAATAAGGAGGTATTTAAAGGAGTCCGTGATGATTTCGGAGTACATCCTTTACTTATAGAAGACATATTGAATACAGAACATCGCCCGAAGATCAATGTGTTAGATAATTATGTGCTGATGATTTTGAAAATGGTCTGGTATGATCGTGAGGAAATTGATATTAAAGAAGAACAAATCAGTATCATTGTAAAAGATCAAGCCATAATCACTTTCCAGGAGAAGGAGGGGGATGTACTGGATCCTGTCAGGCAAACAATTCGACAGAATCTAGGGAATATCCGGAACATGAGTGCTGGGTATCTGGTCTATTCCATTTTGGATGCAATCGTCGACCAGTATTTAGTTGAATCTGAGCGGATTTCATCTGATATCGAGCAGGTAGAAGAGGAAATGGTCTTGCACCCCGATCAAACGGTTCTACAGAAGATCTATAATTATAAGAATGTAGGTATGTATCTTCGAAAACAAGTGTGGCCTGTAAAAGAAATCATAACCGGGCTTGAAAAATCGAAAATCATTGATTTGAATACAGGCTTTTATTTGAAAGATGTATCCGATCATGTCATTCATGTGATGGATATGGTGGAAATGACACGTTCGATGGCGGCCAATCTGTTGGATGTCTATTTTTCAAGTGTCAGTAACAAGATGAATGAGGTCATGAAAGTATTAACGATTGTTTCAACGATTTTCATTCCGCTGACATTCATTGCTGGAATTTACGGGATGAACTTCGAGTATATGCCAGAATTGAATGACCGGTGGTCGTATCCGATCGTGTGGGGTGTCATGATAGCAATGACTTTGGGGATGATCCTCTTTTTCAAAACAAAACGTTGGTTCTGATGAATTGTCTAACAAATAAAGGAATAAAGTTGATATAATGGGAGGGCATTATTAATACGTAATAAACGGAAGTGAATCTATGACGAAAGAAGATATTCTGATTGGAATCAAGGAAAAGACTACGCTGAGACCACTTGTTCTAACAGCGGTCATTTTGGCGATGTTCATGGCCGCCATTGAAGGTACGATCGTTTCAACCGCCATGCCAAGTATCGTCGCTGATTTGGGAGGCTTCAGGTTATACAGTTGGGTGTTTTCAGCTTATCTGTTAATGCAGGCTGTGACGATATTGATTTATGGAAAATTATCCGATTTGTTCGGTCGAAAACCCGTTTTCACATTCGGAATCAGCATGTTCATGATCGGTTCGGTGATGTGCGGTTTTGCAGGAACGATGGAAATGCTCATCATCTCCCGTTTAATCCAGGGATTCGGTGCAGGAGCAGTGATGCCGATCGCAACTACGATAGTTGGAGATATGTATACGATGGAGGAACGGGCGAAAATCCAGGGGTATTTAGCAAGTGTCTGGGGAATTTCGGCTGTCCTTGGACCAGCTCTCGGCGGGTTCATCGTCCTTTACTGGGAGTGGGCCTGGGTTTTCTGGCTCAATATCCCACTCGGCATCCTCGCGATATTGGGGACGAATTTATTTTTACATGAGGACATCGAGAAGAAAAAACACAAGATTGATTACATAGGCGCATTGTTGATTTTCGTTGCTGTCAGCAGTTTGATGATTGCCCTGATCCAGGGGGGAGTCTCACTTCCTTGGACTTCCTGGCAAATCATCGGGTTGATCGGAACATTTGCTGTAAGTTTCTTATTGTTCATCATCCAGGAACGTCGTGCTGCTGAACCGACAATGCCTCTCAGTATTTGGAAGGATCGCTTGATCACTTTAGCGAATCTTGCTTCACTGACCACCGGTGCAATCTTATTCGGTATTTCTTCTTTTTTACCGGCTTATGTACAAGGGGTCATGGAGGAGTCCCCTCTTGTAGCAGGTTTCACGCTTACAACCATGTCGATCGGTTGGCCGATTGCCTCTACCTTGGCTGGAAGATTGATTATAAAGCTAGGTTTCCGGACAGTCGCTCTTGGTGGAGGGATCGCACTTGTATTGGGATCGTTGTTTTTTGTTGCGCTTGACCCGGTAAAAGGACCGATCTGGGCTGCCATCGGTTCATTCATCATCGGTGTTGGAATGGGCCTCTCGACTACGACTTTCATCGTTTCTATCCAATCCTCGGTCAACTGGGAAAAACGAGGAGTCGCAACAGCTTCAAATATGTTCATGAGGATCCTTGGAAGTGCAATCGGTGCAACGCTTTTAGGAGGTATTCTGAACAATCGGCTTCAAAATTACTTAGAGGAACATGGAGCGAATCTGGATGACTCATTATCAATTGATGCCGCAAACATCCTTCTTGAAAAATCGCAGCGGGAGAAATTATCCCCGGAGACCCTTGAGATTTTACAAGAAGGTTTGACGTTTTCGCTTGATAGTGTCTACATCGGAGTGTGTATATTAGCGATCATAAGCTTTCTGTTAATTGCTTTTCTTCCGAAGAAGGATGAGCAGAAGCTAGAACACAAATAAGGGGATGATCTTTTTGCCGGCTTGACTGACTGAAAAGTTTCAGCTCATGACAGTCCGGTCGTTTGTGTGGTATTAACACAACATTAGGTGTGAACTTTTTAGAATTAGAGGACAATCGTGCCGCTATTTTTGATAAAATGGGTTGTTTTAAAAATTTAGAGGACATCTGTTCCGTTATCCGGGGTAAAAATAGACTTTATTTTAATGAATAGAGGTAGATAAGGTCTCTGGTGTCCTCTAAATTCCCAATGTAAGTGTTTTTGGAGCAAATAAGGTCTCTGTTGTCCTCTAATTGTAGGGATGATTTCTCCGTTTAACAACTACCATGTCAACGGTTCTTTTCAAGAAGTTCGATTCGATTATGAAAGGGATCGAGAAAGGAAAAGCGCTTGATTCCTGGAATTTGTGTTTCTTCCTTGACCGATACACCACTTGCTACAAGGTGTGCTTTTACATTGTCAAGCTCGGTAACCTCGAAAGCGGGATGACGTTTGCTTTTTTCCGTATAAGGTTCCGTTCCAATATGCAATTCGATGTCCGCAACCTGGAACCATAATCCGCCATTCCTTTTCAATGCTTCCGGTTTCTCGATTTCTGTCATTCCCAAAACCTCGCTGTAAAACCTGCGAGCTTTCTCCTCTTCCCCAGTGGGTATACAGATCTGAACATGATGAAGTCTTTTGAATTCGATTTTCATCCTATAATTTCCCTCCTAGAAACTGATAGATGAGTTGAGTGAAAAGTAACACTGTGATAATCCGTAAAATCAATTTCACTACTGATTTTGATAACTTGCCAGCAAGCCGGACGGCGACTTGAGCTCCAATCAATGAACCGATGGATAACGGAATTGCTACATCCCATCGGACATATCCTGTGACATAGAAACTGATGAAGCCTCCGAAACAGCTTAGAAAAGTATTGAATCTAGTATAAGCGATGGTGCGCAGGTATGAGATTCCTTGATAAAAGAAAAGGTACATTTGAAAGGTTGCCTGACCAGGCCCGAACATGCCATCATAGGTCCCGATTCCTAATAATCCCGGATAACTCCATAATGATAATTTTTCATGTCCATCCTCTTGTTGTGGCGGTTTCTTGATGAAAGAGGTGAGAAAAGCGATAACCAAAAGGCAGATTCCTATGATGATCATCGTCCGTTCTGATAGTGACGAAGCAATCAAACCGCCCATGATTCCTCCAATAAAGCTGAAAGGGGCGATTTTCAAGGCGGCGTTCAGCTTTACTTCTTTTCTTTTCAAGAGGACGAAAAAACTTGAAAAGGAACTGAGCATATTAGAGAATTTGTTAGAAGCAATGGCATTATGAACTGGGATTCCAGCCAGCAGCATGGCTGGCAGATTGATGAGACCACCGCTTCCAGCAAGTGTACCAATAAATGTAGCCACAAAACCGATGAAGATTAATAATAGAGTCATAATGGTACCTTCTTCCATTTTAGCGTCTATTGTTATCATATGGGAAAGTCAGCTATAATAAAATGACGGTTTTTTTATGATCTATGATAAGAATAACTTATCAGTGAAGGTGTGAACAGTGCATGCAGATGACCGAATTTAGAGTATTGAATGTGTTGGCTGCCGAATTGAATATGCGTAAAGCCTCTGAACGGCTTTATGTCTCACAGCCAGCTCTGAGTCAGAGATTGCAATCGATCGAACAGAGATGGGGAGCCAAGATTTTTATACGATCCCAAAAAGGATTGACATTAACTCCAGCGGGGGAAAAGGTCATTGAATTCGTAAACCAGACCCTCCAGACTGAAGAGGATCTGCAGGATGAAATTTTATCGCTTGGGGATGTCGTACACGGAACGTTGAAGATCGCTGTTGCATCGATCATTGGTCAATACTGGCTTCCGAACGTCCTTAAGGAATATGTGGAACAGTATCCGAATGTGAAAATTTCACTTGTTACAGGGTGGAGCAGCGAGGTCCAGCGGCAGCTGTTCAGTGATCATTACCATGTGGGGATCATCCGGGGTTATCCAGATTGGAAGGGACCAAAAGAGCATTTGATGAGTGATGAGCTTCATCTCGTCGATACGAAAATCCAATCTCTTGAGGAATTGAATGATACCTCCAGACCTTTCATCCAATTCAAGAGTCATTCCACCTATTATCAGGAGATACAGGACTGGTGGGTGAAGAAATTCAAGTCTCCCCCCAAACGGACAATTGTCGTCGATCAGATCGAAACCTGTAAACAGATGGCCTTGAATGGTATTGGTTATGCGATCCTTCCTTCAATAAGCTTGACCAGGCAAGACAGGAATATCCACACAATCCCGATATTGAATGAGCATGGTGAACCCTTGAGCAGGGACACTTGGATCATCAATAGTGAGGCTTCCCATCAATTGAAGCAAGTCCGAGCATTCATCGATCTGATCAAGTCGGTGAAACATAGAACGTAATACTTAACATCCGTAGGAAAATACGATAAAATGAACGCGATTGAAAGAAAAAACGAGCCTATAGGAGGATACACACATGAAAATGATGGATGCAAACGAAATTATCTCGTTTATTCAAAATAGTGAAAAGTCTACACCCGTAAAAGTACATATCAAAGGTGTTCTGGAAGGAATTGATTTCGGATCGAATACGAAATCATTCATTACAGGAAATACCGGAGTACTTTTTGGTGAATGGAAAGAAATAAAGGAAGCAATCGAAAAGAATGAAAAAGCGATTGAAGATTACGTGGTAGAAAATGATCGCCGTAATTCAGCGATTCCTTTGTTGGATCTGAAAGGTGTACAAGCTCGTATCGAACCAGGCGCAGTCATTCGTGACCAAGTAGAAATCGGGAAGAATGCAGTCATCATGATGGGCGCGATGATCAACATCGGTTCTGTCGTCGGAGAAGGTACGATGATCGATATGAATGTCGTCCTTGGTGGACGTGCGACGGTCGGGAAAAACTGCCACATCGGTGCAGGTTCAGTCCTAGCCGGTGTCATTGAACCACCTTCTGCAAGCCCAGTCGTTGTTGAAGATGGTGTTGTCGTTGGAGCGAACGCGGTCATCTTAGAAGGTGTACGTGTCGGTGAAGGCTCTGTGGTAGCTGCAGGAGCGGTCGTTACAGAAGATGTACCTCCAATGTCCGTGGTTGCTGGAACACCAGCTCGCGTCATCAAGAAGATTGATGAAAAGACGAAAGGGAAGACTGAAATCAAGCAAGAGCTTCGTCAATTGAAAGAAGACTAATAAAGGGGAGAGCGACAGATGATGCCTCTCGAACAACTGATACAAATCCGACGTGCATTGCATCGGATTCCTGAGCTGGGTTTTCAAGAGGTGAAAACCCAGCAATTTTTATTAAAATACATTGATACACTTCCTCAAGATTTTCTTCAGATTACAGAGTGGAGAACAGGGTTTCTGGTGAAAGTGGCTGGTTCTGCCCCTGAACAGACGATCGGTTATAGAACCGACATTGATGGCTTGCCGATCAGCGAGGAAACCACTTATGATTTCCGTTCTGAACATCCTGGAATGATGCATGCTTGCGGTCATGATTTTCATATGACAATCGCTTTGGGTGTATTGACACACTTTGCAACAAAACGCCCGAAAGACAATCTTTTATTCGTATTCCAACCTGCTGAAGAAGGTCCTGGAGGAGCATTGCCGATGCTGCAAAGTGATGAATTTAATGCGGAGCGCCCGGATATGATGATGGCACTGCATATCGCTCCAAACCTTCCAGTAGGGACGGTTGGTATTAAAGAAGGGTTGCTGTTTGCTAATACTTCTGAGCTTTTCATCGATTTGAAGGGCAGGGGAGGGCATGCGGCATATCCCCATGAGGCGAATGACATGGTAGTGGCAGCAAGTCATCTGGTAACGCAGCTGCAAACGATTGTGTCCCGGAATATGGACCCGCTCGATTCTGCGGTAGTGACCATCGGTAAAATTACAGGCGGAACAAAGCAGAATATCATTGCAGAAAACGCTCGAATCGAAGGAACGATCCGAACACTATCACCAGAAGCGATGAGTATTGTGAAGAAACGGATCGAGGCACTGGTAAACGGTATAGAATCCGGTTTTGAATGTCACGCTGCCATTGATTATGGTGCTAACTATTATCAAGTTGATAATCACCCAATACCTACGAGGGAATTTTGTGAGTTCATGGAAAGTAATCTGCCTCAATATCCCATACGTGTTGTTGATAAAGCAATGACAGGGGAAGATTTCGGTTATTTCTTGAAAGAAATACCGGGGTTCATGTTTTGGCTAGGTGTTGACACGCCTTACGGCCTCCATCATTCGAAAATCGAACCGCAAGAAGATGCGTTAGAGGTAGCGACTACCGTCTTGATCGGTTATTTAGAAGATAAAATGAAGTAGGTAATCAGAGTCCTGTGATTAAAGGGTTCCGTTAAGAGGTGCAAAATCAAAAATAGTGATCATAATGACACGCGTTTTGTCACTGTAACTGGAATAGAGTATAAAAAAAGACTCGTTTATTTGACGAGTCTTTTTGTCTTTACAGAAAGGGATCTTAATTTTCTTCTTATTCCATTAAAGCTCCCTTTAAATGACTCATTTATAAAACCTAACGGACACAGAGGACCTTATTTTTATGAAATACATGTGATTACAAAATCTAACGGACACAGGAGACCTTATTTGCTCCAAAATCATCCAAAACAATAGACTTTTTTACAAATAACGTCTCTGGTGTCCGTTAGCATACTGAAATTGGCTTTTTTGTCACAAATAACGGCTCTCCTGTCCGTTACGCCCAATCTGCATTCCTTCTTCAACAATCCGGCCTTTTAATGGAATTACAATATTCATTTACACATCCTTATTTTACCGCAAGAAAGAGCTGCTAAAGAAAAAATGACATCAAAAATGGCAACACAAACGGCACGCATTTTGACAACCTCCTTTGATCGTACAATAACTGTTGTCCAATAAAAATACCGTGTCATTTGTACTGTCAATTTCTCATTAATTATTTGAGAAGCCTTGATATTAAAGCAAAATTTTCTGTAGTCAATTCACAGAACATTTCTGATGTCATTAATAGGTTTTGCACCCCAAAACGGAATGGGCTCTTTTTTTATATTGGCACTTTACTAAAAGATTGTTGCTTTTGAGTCCTTTTAATAAACTACCTTGTGCAAGTTGATGGGAGAGCAAGGTGCGAGACTCCTGTGGGATCCATCTGAACTATTTGGACTACCTGAATAGATTTTTTAGCAAACAGATTTCCGAGCTTCCATATTATGTATAGCACTCCTTTGATGAGGTTACATTAACAATATTCGCAGAGGAGGTGGATGAAATGCCAAGAATCGGAGTAGAACAATCGTTGACAGATGTCCAGGAGGCATTGCAAAGCAAAGGGTATGAAGTAAAGCAATTACGCCAGGAACAGGATGCTGAAGATTGTGATTGCTGTGTGATCACTGGCCAGGATCAAAATGTAATGGGGATCCAAAATGCAGTAACAAAAGGTTCAGTAATCAATGCACACGGCTTTTCGGCAGATGAAGTTTGCCAACAGGTTGACCAACGTTTGAATCAACAGTAGGGGATGGCATCAGCTGTCCTCTTTTCTTTTTCAAATGTACATAATGGGCATATTTGGGTATACTTAGTTCTCAAGAATGTTTGTGATTTGAGAGGGTATTGTACATATGAATCTTCAGAATATAGGTATTCCTGAACAATTTAAACGAATTGTATTAACACCGCCAAGGATTTTAGCGTTTTCTTTTATCGCTTTGATTACACTTGGAACGTTATTGTTGAAATTACCGATAGCTACCGAGAAAGAGATTACCTGGCTGACCGCCTTGTTCACATCGACCTCAGCTTCTACGATTACGGGGCTTGTTGTGGTTGATACAGGTTCCGTTTATACGCTGTTCGGTGAAATCGTCATTTTATGCTTGATACAAGCAGGCGGCGTAGGAATCATGACCTTTGCGGTGTTGATTGTTCTGATGCTAAGTAAAAGAATAGGGATACGATTCATGCTTTTGATCCAGCAAGCACTAAACCAATCATCCTATGGGGGAATTCTCCGGTTGGTTAAAGTCCTGTTGATTTTTGCATTCGTTTCTGAAGCGATCGGGGCACTGATTTTAATGTCTATGTGGGTACCGGAAATGGGGTGGAAACAGGGGACTTATGCAAGTATTTTTCATAGTATCTCAGGTTTCAACAGTGCTGGTTTTTCCATATGGTCCGACAGTCTGATCAGTCACAACACCAACCCTGTCATTCTGACGGTCATCTCCACTTTATTCGTATTGAGCGGGCTAGGATTTACAGTCATTCTCGATCTATACTATAGCAGGAAGTTCAGGGAACTTTCCCTCCATTCGAAACTGATGATCATCGGTACGGTGGTAATTAATTTTGTCGCATTGATTGTCATATTCACACTCGAGTTTACGAATGTTAAAACGATCGGTCAGATGACACTCTCCGATAAATTGTTCAATTCTTATTTCCAGGCGGTGACTCCAAGATCGGCAGGGTTGAACTCTGTGGATGTAAGCAGTATGGAAGATGCTTCAGTCTTTTTCACAATCATCCTGATGTTCATCGGTGCAGGGAGTACCTCGACTGGCGGAGGAATCAAATTGACCACCTTCATCGCTTTATTGCTCTCAGTTGCGACCTTTTTAAGAGGGAAAAGTGAAGCGGTCATACTGGGGCGGACAATCAGTGATAGTACGATCATCCGTGCATTTGCTATAACTGTCATTTTGATGGGTATATTATTCAGCACAGTTTTCATCATGATGATAACTGAAGACGCATCCTTCATTGAAATTTTGTTTGAAGCGGTATCGGCGATTTCAACATGCGGTCTTTCGATGGGAATCACGGGTGAATTATCTTCAGTCGGACAATTCGTCATCATCTTATTGATGTATTTTGGGAAACTTGGACCTCTCACACTTTTATTTATACTTGCAAAACCAAGTATACGCCGAAAAGTCCGCTATCCGTACGGTGAAATCATTACAGGTTGAATTTTGTTAATCCAAAAAAAGCCCCGTCAAGCTATTGTAGCCTGATGGGGTTCTGTTTGGTGCCAGGTACACTTTTGTAACTCAACAGCACCAAGGGATCTGAAAGTGTACCTGGCACTGATCAGCTATCCTTTTTTACCCAGTTGTCGTTTTCGTTCTTTTCGTATTTTTCTTTCACGGCATTCCATGCTACTTTATGTGCGGTTTTCTCCTGTTCATATTGTTTGCTGGCTGAGTTGAATGCTTCTTTATAAATTTCGCGTGCATGTTTTGGAAGATTGTTTTTGACTTGATCAGGAAGTTCTTCATGAGAATCATATGGCATAAAAAGTACCCTCCTTTTGTGAAGAAGGGTACCCGTATATTCAGTCTTATAAACATTATTGATTTTCGTTCTTGTGTACGTAGACTTGATGTGGGAACGGGATTTCGATGCCGTTTGCGTCCAATGCTTCCTTCAGTGCTTTGCGTAGCTCTCGCTCCACGCCCCATTGCATATCATTCTTCGTTTTTGCGATTACCCGGAGGACTACATCAGAGGAACCTAGTGATTGTACGCCAAGGACATTGGGACCTTCAACGATCTCTTCATTTGTCTCGGCGATCCGGTCACATGCTTCTTGCAAGACACCAATCGCTTTATCGATATTGTCATCATAAGAAATGCCGATATCCACCACCGCTCTCATATTTCCCCGAGTGTGGTTGCTGATGGCACTGATTTCACGGTTCGGAACGTAATGCAGGGTTCCGTCAAATCCACGGATGTGTGTCGTCCTCAACCCAGTGTCTTCTACAATGCCGTCAAAGCCAGCTGCCGTTACATAATCACCTACGTCCAGCTGTTTTTCCAATAGGATGAAAAAACCGGTGACAACATCACTGACAAGTCCCTGCGCGCCGAATCCGATCGCTAAACCGATGATACCAGCACCAGCCAATAGACCGGTGACATCCAGTTCAAAAGTTCCCATGACGGCCACTACTAAAATAAAGATGAGTGCGTAAGAAAAGATGCTTTTCGTTATACTTTTCAGTGTAATCGCTCGACCGGCTGACATATTGTTGCGATTCTGGACTTTTTCAAATGATTTATTGATGACCCGGTTACCAACCACTCTTACGATCAGGAACGCAATCAAGATGAATAGCAACTTAAACGTCAATATTCCCGCATCTTTCAAAATCTCAGCCCAATCAATCTTCGATAATAATTCTTCCAAGTTATCAGCTCCTTGACTCTAGTAACAAACTAGTAATACTATAACGAAATCTGAGAGTTGCGTGCAATTGATAAGACGTATAATGAGTATATCCTTTGAGATGGTATTCGAAACAAGTTAGAATAAATGGTGTGACATGCTTAAAGTGTTTACTTATAGCTATTTTTGGTTATAGTAAGCATGTCGAGCATGCTATATTAAATTAATTCTCATTTAATATTGACTATTAACTAGATAGAGACTATAATATAGCATGTACAATAATTGTGAGGAAAGTTCGGCTTAAGTGCCGATCTTACATTACAAACATTTTTTTGGAGGGATTACGAATGGCAGAACGTATGGTAGCAAAACAAGCACCGCGCTTTGAAATGGATGCGGTACTTCCAAACAAAGAATTCGGAAAAGTAAGCCTTGAAGAAAACATGAAGAATGACAAGTGGACAGTCCTTTTCTTCTATCCAATGGACTTCACATTTGTTTGCCCTACAGAAATCACAGCTGTGAGCGATCGCTATGATGAGTTTGAAGATCTTGATACAGAAGTCATCGGTGTATCAACTGATACGATCCATACTCACTTGGCTTGGATCAACACAAACCGTGACGATAACGGATTAGGCGTATTGAAATACCCATTAGCTGCAGACACGAACCATAAAGTCTCTGAAGACTATGGCGTGCTGATTGAAGAAGAAGGTGTAGCACTTCGTGGATTGTTCATCATCAGTCCAGAGGGCGAGCTCATGTACTCTGTTGTCAACCATAACAACATTGGACGTGACGTAGACGAAACACTACGTGTCCTTCAAGCTCTTCAAACAGGTGGACTTTGCCCGGCGAACTGGAAGCCAGGTCAAGAAACACTTAACGTTTAATGGAGATTTTGATATAGAGCCTAACTTAACGTTAGGCTCTATTTTTTTCTTCCAATAAATTCAGAAAATTAGTTCATTTAAAGATTCGGTACTATTATCCGATAGGTACTAATAAGGATTTTAAATATGCAAATTTAAAATTAACTATTTAAGCAAAATTATGGTTATTTATTTCGGAATCCGTTATATTATTTATATTATGACTTTTTAAACAATACATAAATGAAAAGGCAGGTGCTTTTGTGGATACTTTTAAACGTTTGAAGGAATTTTACTGGCCTTATCGTAACTATTTCTTACTATCCGTATTTTCATTATTATTTGTATCAGGTATCACCGTCATATATCCGATGCTGCTGCAGTTCACGATTGATGAAGTGATCATCAATGAACAATACAGATGGATTCCTTACCTGGCGATCGGCTTCATCATTGTGATGGCGATCAAAGGAACAGCTACATTCTTCCATCAGTATTTAGGGGATTTATTCGGTGTCACCGCGGTCTATCGACTAAGGGAGGCATTGTATAAAAAGCTGCAATACTTACCGTTCAGATATTATGACAATGCGAAGACCGGAGACCTGATGTCGCGTTTGACTGCTGATGTCGAGGGGTTTCGGTTCTTTTTATCCTTCGGGTTCGCACAGGTCATCAACTTCTTATTGCTCGTATCCTTCAGTTTAGGTGTAATGTTCTACTATTCTGTCCCTCTTGCATTCGTCACATTAGGCATGCTGCCGTTCTTAGCTGTCGCTGTCTATCGTTTCGATAAGAGAGTCCATCCGGCATTCCGGGGAATCCGGAAATCGATGGGGCGTTTGAATACGAAAGTCCAGGAGAATGTAAGCGGAATAAATACGATCAAATCCCTTTCTCGTGAGGACTTCGAAATCGGGAAATTCGTCAATAACAATAAGGATTACCGCGATAACTACTTGAACACCTCAGATATCTGGGCAAAGTATTTTCCGCTCATGGAAATGATCGGGAACCTATGTGTCGTTTTCTTGCTTTCATATGGTGGATTTCTTGTCTTCAACAACCAATTGAACCCTGGGGAGCTTGTTGCATTCTTCAGTTTGGTCTGGTATATCATCTGGCCGATCATGAACCTTGGATTCGTAATCAATACGTTCTCCCAATCAAAAGCTTCTGGTGAACGTCTTCTGGAAATTCTAGATGAACCAGAAGATATCCAGGACAAAGAAGACCCGCTGCATATCGACGAGTTGAATGGAGATGTGGAGTTCGCAAATGTTACACATAAATACGCAAGTGAAGAAGAATATGCATTGAAAGATGTTTCATTCAAAGCCACAAAAGGAACGACGATTGGTCTTTTAGGAGCAACTGGCGCAGGTAAAACCACCATCACTCAATTGATTTCAAGATTCTATGAACCAAAGGAAGGCAAGTTATTGATTGACGGTATAGATATCAAAGAGTATTCCATCAAATCGTTAAGGAAGAATGTTGGTGTGGTTCTGCAGGAAACATTCCTATTTTCCTCATCAATTAGAGATAACATCGCATATGGAGATGCTGATATCGAACTTGAAAAAATTGTTGATGCTGCAAAAAGGGCTCAAGCTCACGATTTCATCATGGAACTTCCGGATGGGTACGATACTATCCTCGGAGAACGGGGCATGGGGCTATCCGGTGGTCAGAAGCAGCGGATTGCAATTGCGCGTGCCATCTTATCTGATCCTAGTATTCTTATATTGGATGATGCGACAAGTGCTGTTGATATGGAGACAGAGTTCAAGATTCAGAAGGCTTTCAGAGAAGTGATGAAAGGCAGGACAACATTCATCATCGCGCATCGTATTTCTTCTTTAAAGCATGCAGATGAAATCCTTGTGCTTGAGGACGGTCGGATCGCACAACGTGGTACACATGAAGATTTGATCGATCAGGAAGGAATGTACCGCAGGGTTTATGACATCCAATACAAAGATAAAAAAGTAATAAAAGAAAGACAGACAGGATAAGGGGGGTGGTACGATGAGCAGCAATACGAAAAAACGATTTCATTATTCACAGGATCAAGCGATTGAGAAACAATTCAACTGGTCTCAAATGTTGCGCCTTTTTGGGTATATAAAACCATATAAGTCGAACTTATTGCCGAAATCAATCATTGCAATGTTGATTTCAACAGCAGTTCGCCTGGTCGTACCGATCTTCATCGGGGTTTTGCTTTTCGACCATGCAATCAAAGATAGAAACGAAACCCTTCTGATGCAATTGATATTTGGAATAGCGGGACTCTATATCTTAGCGTGGATTGCGAATACATTCCGGATCAAATGGACGAATCAATTAGGCCAATACATCATTTATGATATTAGACAAGGATTATTCAAGCATATCCAAAGGCTTTCACATCGATTTTTCGATCAACGGTCAGCAGGATCGATCCTGGTCCGGATTATAAATGACGTCAATTCATTACAGGAACTTTTTACGAATGGGGTTATCAATCTATTGATGGACTTCATTCTGCTTGTAGGGATTCTTGTCATCATGTTCTTCTTAAGTCCAGAATTGACGTTAGCAATCATGATTGTCTTGCCGATCATGTTTTTCATCTCAACCAAATTACGAAGAAACATCCGCCGTTCATGGCAGACAGTCCGGATCAAGCAGGCAAAGCTCAATTCCCATTTGAATGAAAGCATTCAAGGCATACGGGTTACCCAATCCTATACACAGGAACAAGAAAACATGGGGTTCTTTGAAGGCGTGAATGGGGAAACCTTTGAAAGCTGGAAAGATGCCACTCGGAAAAGTGCAGTCTTCCGTCCATTCGTAGAAATGTCCAATGCAATTGGAACTGCCATCTTGATCTGGTATGGTGTCTATCTGATTCAAAATGGAATGGATTATGGTGTCTTCGTAACCTTTGCATTCTATCTAGGAATGTTCTGGGAGCCGATATCCAGAATGGGGCAAGTATACAATCAATTATTGGTTGCAATGGCTTCCAGTGAGAGGATTTTTGAATTTTTAGATGAACAGCCGAATGTGTCAGAACGGAAAGACGCGATCACCTTTGATGAAATCGATGGAAAAATCGAATTCGATCAAGTTGAATTTTCATACGATGAAAAGCGTAAAGCACTGAATGGAATAGATATAACGATTGAAGCTGGTGAAACAGTCGCTCTTGTCGGTCATACTGGGTCTGGGAAAACAACGATCGCAAACCTTATCAGCCGATTTTATGACCCAACAAAAGGCTCAGTAAAAATAGACGGTGTAGATTTACGGGATGTAAAGCTTGATAGTTTGAGACAAAAAGTTAGTGTGGTCTTGCAGGACACATTCATTTTTTCAGGAACAATCATGGAAAACATCCGTTTCGGACGTCCAGATGCGACAGATGAAGAAGTGATCTATGCAGCTGAAGCAGTCGGAGCAAGTACATTCATTGAAAAATTGGAAAATCAATACAAGACTGAGGTTGAAGAGAGAGGAAATGTCCTTTCTGTCGGGGAGCGTCAATTGATCTCCTTTGCACGGGCGTTGCTTGCGGATCCGCGGATTTTGATTCTCGATGAAGCGACAGCGAGCATCGATACTGAAACGGAATTGAAAATCCAGAATGCTTTGCAAACCCTTCTTAAAGGCCGAACAGCAATCATCATTGCCCACAGGCTATCAACGATCCGTGAGTCAGATAACATCTTTGTCCTCGATCACGGAAATCTCATCGAACAGGGGAACCATGATTCACTCATGCGCCAAAAAGGAGAATATTACGATCTGATCGTTTCCCAATTTAAAATGCTGGATGCAATGTAAAAGCGGAAGACCACGAATGGCTGAAAAGCCGTTCGTGGTTTTTCACTTTAAGAAAGTACCTTCATAAGTCTAAAAGGATCTTCATATGACTAAAATCTTATTATCACACCTAAATGCTCATTACTTCACAAATTAACTGCAACTTGATAAAATAATAACACGATATATTTGTGAAATATTTCACAAATATTTCACACGATCAGAATCAATTTGTAACATCTGTTTGCTATTTTTCGTTTGTAGAAGATTATAAATATGGTAAAGTAACAGTAATATATTTTCGTATAGAAGAAATGGCCAACTTGGCTCAAATCTCTTAAAAAAGAGAGGTTTAGCCAGATTTTTGGATAATGTATTTCAGAGGGGGAAATCGGTGATGCCAGAATTAGATAGCGTTATGCTAAGTCGTTTGTTGACAAGTTTGACTCTAGGATTTCATATTATTTTTGCAACCCTCGGTGTTGGTGTCCCATTGCTCATCAGTGGGGCAGAGTGGCTAGGTATCCGAAGAAAGGATAATCATTACAGATTACTAGCTCGACGATGGACAAGAGGTTTCGTTGTAACGGTGGCGGTAGGTGTTGTCACTGGTACATGTATCGGTTTGCAGTTGTCCTTGTTGTGGCCAAGTTTCATGGAAGTGGCAGGTCAGGTGATTGGACTACCTTTATTCTTAGAAACATTTGCATTCTTCTTCGAAGCTATTTTCCTGGGGATTTATCTATACACGTGGGACCGGTTCAAAAATCCTTATTACCACTGGTTACTCTCAGTACCTGTGGTGATCGGGGCATCAGCGTCAGCTTTTTTCATTTCAACCGTCAATGCATTCATGAATTCACCTAAGGGGTTCAAGTTGGAAAATGGCCAGATCACTGAGATCCAGCCATTGATTGCGATGTTCAATCCAGCTACACCCACTAAGGCTGCGCACGTGATATCATCGGCATATTTAACTTCAGCATTTGTTTTAGCAGCGATAACCGCTTTCATGATCTTGAAAAAGGGCAATAACGAATATTATAAAAAAGCCTTGCATTTTACGATGGTGACAGGTTTTGTCTTCGCGGTCTCGACTGTTTTGATTGGTGACTTTTCGGGGAAGTATCTCGCTGAATACCAGCCTGAAAAATTAGCAGCTGCTGAGTGGCACTTTGAAACGGAAAAAGGAGCTGACTTGATCGTAGGCGGGGTTCTTGATGAGAATGGAGAAGTGAAGTATGGATTAAGACTCCCGAAATTTTTAAGCATCCTCGCGCATGGAGATCCGAATTCGGAGGTCATCGGCTTAGAAGAGTTTCCAAAAGATGAAACAGCACCGCTTTTCATACATTATCTATTTGTTATGATGGTCGGAATCGGGATGTTCCTGCTAGCTTTATCAGCACAGTATATATGGATGTATAAATGGAAAAAAGGAAACCCCTATTCTAAATATCTTTTGATGGCGATTGTCGCATCTGGACCACTTGCAATGCTGGCTATTGAATGTGGCTGGATATTCTCGGAAGTTGGAAGACAGCCATGGATCCTGTGGCATGTAATGCAAACGTCAGAAGGGGCGACCACAAGTGAACACGTCGGCTCGATGTTCATTTTATTCTTCTGTCTTTATGTCGTCCTTGGCTGGATTTGTACAACAGTATTATTGAAAATGTTCAGGAGTAACCCGGCAGAAACTGAATTTGAAGAAATGGATCGATAAGGAGGGGATAAGATGGAAATACAATTACTCGGCATCACGGTACTGTGGGTTTTTCTTTATGGATATCTGATTGTGGCATCAATCGATTTCGGAGCTGGTTTTTTTGCCTATTATGGAAAAATCACAAAACGGGATCACATCATCAATTCAATCATCAGCCGCTATCTATCCCCTGTATGGGAAGTCACCAACGTGTTCTTTGTCTTCTTCTTTGTTGGACTGGTAGGTTTCTTTCCAAGCACAGCCTATTATTATGGGACTGCCTTATTGGTTCCAGGAAGTATAGCTTTAGTTCTACTCGCAATCAGAGGATCATTTTATGCTTTTGGAAATTATGGAGCAAAGGATAGTAATATCTACACATTTCTATATGGTGCTACTGGATTATTGATTCCAGCATCTTTATCTACTGCATTAACAATATCAGAAGGTGGATTCATTACAGAAGAAAACGGGACTGTGGTTTTTCTTGTAAAAGAATTGTTTACAAGCTTCTACTCCTGGTCTGTTGTATTTTTAGCGATTGTAAGTGTATTGTATATCAGCGCCATGTTCCTGAGTTTTTATGCAAATAAAGCGAAAGATTGGCCAGCTCTTGAGATTCTAAGGAAATTTGCTCTCTTTTGGAGCCCGCCAACGATTCTTGCAAGCTTTCTGGTATTTCTTGCCTTACGTGAGCATAACCTTGACCATTTTAATAGAATGATCGATTACTCATACATGTTCATTCTCTCGTTCATCTGTTTTAATATTGCAGTTTGGTACGTATATAAGAACAAGCGGTATGGGACAGCGTTCATTTTCGTCATGCTTCAGTTCTTGTTTGCATTTTTCGGGTATGGTGTTTCCCATCTGCCATACATTTTGTACCCTTACATCACACTGGATACTGGGTTCACAAACGAAACGATGGGAATTGCTCTGGTCATCGCTTTTATCGCAGGATTGTTTTTACTCATCCCTTCGTTGCTGCTTTTGATGCGCATGTTCCTTTTTGATGCTAAATATGTTGAAGGAAATCGAGAAAAATAATTTCAGGATATGGTACAATGTGATGAGATTGAACGTTTAGGGCAATTGGAGGAATGAGAATGAAAAAGCAATTCGCTGTAATTGGGCTAGGACGCTTCGGGGGAAGCATCTGCCGTTCATTAAGCAATAATGATATGGAAGTACTGGCAATTGATATTGATGAAGACCGGGTCAATGAGTTTTCTTCGATTGCCACCCATGCTGTGATTGCGGATACGACGGATGAGAGTGTCCTCAAAAGCTTAGGGATCAGGAATTTCGATCATGTCATCGTTGCAATCGGTGACAATATTCAGGCAAGCATCCTGACCACCTTGATTTTAAAAGAACTTGGGGTTGCTCATATAACTGTGAAAGCACAAAACGACTACCATGAAAAAGTAGTCCGTAAAATCGGTGCAGATCGGATTGTCCACCCTGAGCGAGACATGGGGCAGAGGATCGCGCACAACATCATGTCCAACAATGTGCTGGATTACTTGGAATTGTCCGATCAGCATAGCATTGTAGAATTGATTGCAAGCCAGAAAATGCACGACAAGACGTTGATTGAACTCGATGTCCGTGCAAACTACGGCTGTAACGTCGTTGCGATCAAGCGAGATGAAGAAATCATTGTATCACCGCAAGCAACCCAAACGATCGTTGAAGGTGACATCTTGATCGTAATCGGAGCCGATAACGATATAAGCCGATTAGAAAAGAATCTATTGATGGATTGAGGGGAAGCCTGATTTCAACACAAGTTGAGATCAGGTTTTTTTAATATGGGCTTGAGGTTTTTTAGGACTGTATAAACATGGAACAACTTCGATTCGGGACAGAGGTAGGTGGAAAAGTGTGAGAGCTATCTCGAAACAAGTCTTTACGGGACAAGAGCAGGTGAAAAAGTGTGAGAGCTGTCTCGAAACAGTGCGTTACGGGACAGGAGCAGGTGAAAAAGTGTGAGAGCTGTCTCGAAACAGTGCGTTACGGGACAGGAGCAGGTGAAAAAGTGTGAGAGCTGTCTCGAAACAAGTCTTTACGGGACAAGAGCAGGTGAAAAAGTGTGAGAGCTGTCTCGAAACAAGTCTTTACGGGACAGGAGCAGGTGAAAAAGTGTGAGAGCTGCCTCGAAACAGTGCGTTACGGGACAGGAGCAAGAGAAAAAAGCGAGAAGCTGTCTCGAAACAGATTCATACGGGACAGGATAGCGAGAAAACAGCACAAGGCTGTCCGAACATGGAGCAACTTCGGAGAACAACACAGAAAACTGAATCGCCCGTGGAAATTTGCAAAACTCAATAGTAATTTTACAATCAAAACAAAATAAAAAAACGAGCAATCCAGTAAAGGATCACTCGTTTGATAATCAGATTTCCATGATGATCGGTAAAATCATCGGTCGACGTTTTGTCTTCTCATATAAGAAAGGAGCAAGTACGTCTGTGATTTCATTTTTGATCTCAGACCATTGTGTTGTTTTACGTTCCATCATGCCATTCAAGTGTTTGGATAAGATACCTTGAGCATCATTGATCAAGTCTTCTGATTCACGCATATATACGAAGCCGCGTGAAATGATATCTGGTCCAGAAACGATTTTGAACTCTTTCATGTTGATACTGACAACGACAACAACAAGACCTTCTTCAGAAAGAATTTTTCTATCGCGCAGAACGATATTTCCAATATCACCGATTCCATTTCCGTCAACGTAAACCGAACCGGATGGGATTTTACCAGCAATTGAAGCTTCATTTTCACTCAATGCAAGAACTTCACCATTATCCATGATGAAACAGTTCTTCTCTTCAACTTCACAATCGATCGCAAGTTTTGTATGCATCTTCAACATACGGAACTCACCATGGATCGGCATGAAGTATTTTGGTTTCATCAGACGTAGCATAAGTTTTTGTTCTTGTTGTCCGCCATGTCCTGAAGTATGGATGTCATTCAATGAACCAGCGATGACATTTGCACCTGCACGATGCAGTTGGTTGATGATACGACTTACACTTAACGTGTTTCCTGGGATAGGAGAAGAAGAGAAAACGACTGTATCTCCAGGAATGATTTGAATCTGACGATGAGTACCATTGGCGATTCTGGATAACGCTGCCATTGGCTCACCCTGGCTTCCTGTACAAAGGATCGTCACTTCGTTATCAGGAAGACGGTTGATCTGGTTCGCATCAATAAACGTATCTTTAGGAGCACGGATGTAGCCAAGCTCATGGCCGATCGAAATGGCAGAATCCATACTTCGTCCGAAAACAGCCACTTTACGGTTATGTTGAACAGACGCTTCAACAACTTGCTGTAACCGGTGAATGTTCGATGCGAAAGTCGCAAAAATGATCCGTCCATCTTCTTTTCGGAAAATATCCTGGATGCTTTCTCCGACACGGCTTTCTGACATTGTAAAACCAGGAACTTCACTGTTTGTACTGTCTGAAAGCAAACATAGAACACCTTCTTGGCCGATTTGAGCCATTTTGTTCAAGTTTGCTGCTTCTCCCACTGGTGTGAAATCAAACTTGAAATCCCCAGTGTGGACAATGTTCCCTGGTGGAGTTTTGACGACGATTCCATATGAATCAGGGATGGAATGAGTCGTTCTGAAAAACGTTACTGATGTTTTACGGAACTTGATGACGTCATCCTCCTGGATTTCATATAATTTTGCTCTGCGAAGAAGACCATGTTCTTCCAACTTGTTCTTGATCAAGCCTAGTGCAAGTTTACCGCCATAAATCGGTATATTGATTTGGCGTAGTAGATAAGGGATCCCGCCGATATGATCTTCGTGTCCGTGAGTAATGAATAATCCTTTGATCTTATCGACATTTTTGACGAGGTATGTGTAATCGGGAATGACATAGTCAATACCTAAAAGTTCGTCTTCAGGGAATTTGATTCCAGCGTCCACCAGAATGATTTCATCTTGAAACTGAATCCCATACGTGTTTTTACCAATTTCGTCGAGTCCGCCTAATGCGAACACTGCTGTTTGATGATTTTTTACGAATTTCATGTGTTATCTTGTCTCCAATTCAAAATCTTCAGATTGCTGTTCGTATTCCAAGTGTGATCCTGTCACTTCTTGAACAAATTCAATATTATAATTCCGATCAGCTAGGAATGAACGAACTGCTTGTACGGAGTCTGCTTCAACATAGAGGCTTTTCGTTTCTTCACGGACTGGTACCTCTTGAAGGTTCTCCTGATAAAATACTTTGTAAATCATGCTTAACTCTCCTTACCGTTTTCAATTAGAATCATCTTCGTATATTATAAATGAATTCTATCGGTTTTTCATGTTTTTTTGATTCGATTATGCAATTAGGGAGAAGGTGCCTATGTAAAAAGGTATCTGAATACATAAGATACCAAATTAATCTCATCAAAACAAATATTGAATTATCAAAGCATCGGTACACGTTGTTTCAAACCGAATAAGTCTTTCCATCTGTGTTTGATCTGATCCCTTAATTTTTTCATCCTAATCGATACCTCCTTACTGAAAAGATTATCCATAATAAACGTGAAAATTTTACGAGGCTTCTTCATGAGCAACTCATATCCAAATTTTCCATTGGTGGTGTTATACTTAGTATGGAAATCAGAGTAGTAAATTATCGAGGTAATTAGTGGTATAGGTTGGACAATGTATCATACTGGCTGCAAGAAAAGGTGAAAAAGATGAAATTATATGCTGCATTAATCACTTTAAGTTTAATTTGGGGAATGTCTTTCTATTTTATCAAGGTACTGGTGGAAGATCTTGGACCATGGGGCATCGTGTTCGTCAGATGTACGCTTGGGGCACTGACCTTGTTATTCATCATCCTTATCAAGAGAAAAGGTTTGTCCATAAAAGAACTACCATGGAAAGCCTTATTACTAGTTGGTTTGTTGAATGCACTACTGCCGTGGGGATTGATCGCGATCAGTGAAACCAGGATCTCGAGCAGTATGGCTTCGATTGTCAATGCTACTACACCAATCTGGACGAGTGTAATTGGTGTATTGTTGTTTTCGATAACGTTGAGATTCAAGCAATGGATGGGTGTTATTGTTGGATTCATCGGTATTTTGGTCTTGATTGATTTGAATGTGACACAGCTCATCAATGAAGATCTGATCGGAATGGGGACGATGATAGCTGCTACGCTTTGCTATGGTTATTGTTCGCAATTTACGAAGAGACATCTACAAGGTGTCAGTGTTATGATGATATCGTTGATCACTTTAATTACAGGTGCAATCGGAAGTTTGGTGATCATGGGTGTGACTGGATCCGTTTTCAGCTTTAAAGAAGTTGCATCTTGGAGTACATTTTTGGCAATGGTAGGGCTTGGGGTGTTCGGCTCAGGATTAGCATATTTATTATTTTACTATATGATACAAAAAGGAAGTGCAGAGTTTGCCACTTTCGTCACGTATCTTGTACCCATCACAGCGATGTTCTGGGGGTGGTTCCTCTTAGATGAACACATACCTGCACACGCGATCCTCGGCTTAGTATTGATTTTAGGTGGGGTGTATCTCTCGACAAGAAAGACTGTGAAAAACGAACCGCTTACAGCTAGTGCAATAAACAGCAAGAATAAAGGGGTATTGTATGACAAATAAAATTGTTTTTTTCGATATAGATGGAACTTTATTAGATCACCAAAAGAAAATTCCGGCAGGTACGATGCTAGCGATAAAAGAATTACAGGAGCGTAATGTACCTATTGCGATTGCAACAGGCAGGGCTCCATTCATGTTCCATTATTTGCTTGAAGAACTTGGAATCAATGGTTTTGTCAGCTTCAATGGACAATATGTTTCCTACGAAAACCAAAGCGTTTACGAAAATCCACTTGAGGAGACATTTTTACACGAATTGGTCATTCGTTCAAAGGAACATGATCATCCAATGGTATTCTTGAATACTGAAACAGGGAGAACGACACACAATGCTCACCCTCATGTCCAGAAATCCATGGATGATTTGAAACTTGTCCATCCCCAGCATGATCCGGAATTCTATAGAGGACGCAAAATTTTTCAGGCATTATTGTATTGTGAGACAGGAGAGAAAGAAAAACTATATCGTAATACGTATAATGATTTCAATTTCATCAGATGGCACCAGTATTCAATGGATGTATTGCCAAAAACGGGATCGAAGGCGATCGGGATCGAAAAAATGATTGCTCATCTCGGCTATCATCAAGAGGATGTCGTAGCATTCGGTGATGGTCTGAATGATCTTGAAATGCTCGAGTTCGCTGGCACCGGAATTGCGATGGGAAATAGTAAAGAACCTGCTAAACGAGTAGCGGACTTTGTAACGAAGGAAGTCGATGATGACGGAATTCGTCATGGATTGAAGAAAATAGGGCTAATTGGATAATGTGAGGTAAAAAGGCGGATCCGTTTCGGATCCGCCTTTTTCTCTTCGATAAGAATTTATCTGCCGATAGATATGCCATCCGGTCTTTCGAATGGGTCATTTTTGTTGATATGGTCATAGAACATTACACCGTTCAGATGGTCGATTTCATGTTGGAAAACGATTGATGGCAGACCTTTCAGTCGTAGTTCGATTTCTTCACCGTTAATATCTACGCCTTTTATTTTCACCTTAAAATACCTGGGTACGAAGCCAGGGACATCCCGGTCGACTGAAAGGCAACCTTCGCCACCTTCCAAATATGATTTTTGAACCGAATGGCTCATAATACGCGGATTGAATAAAGCATAATCATATAATTGACCATCCTCATCTTCAACTAAAACAGCAATCATCCGTTTACTTACTCCGATTTGGGGTGCAGCAAGACCGATACCAGGACGGAGGCTATATTTGGCACTCAGTTCAGGATCCTGGCTTTGCACTAGAAATTCGCGCATCTTCTGCAATGTATCTTTATCCTCTTCAGAAGGAGGTATGGCGACATTTTCAGCTCGTTTTCGAAGAATCGGATCGCCTTCTCTTACAACATCATTCATTGTCAACATAAATCAATTTCCACTCCTTAAGCTAACTGTCTCTTTTATAGAATTACGTTCGTTAAAGCACTGTTTTAATTTTAACACAACTTGCTTTTTGCACGTAAAGAAAGGGATGAATAATTTTGCTTTCGCAAGGGGGTGAATATCGCGGAAGCAACAATCAAAATATAAAGAAAACTTGGTAAAGCCAGGCCATAGGCGCGGGCTGAGCCATTAGTTGCGCTTATGCTTTCATAAAGTAACCAAAGTCTTTTTATAAGCCTCTTTTCTAAAAGATAGTTGCTTTTGAGTCATTTTTAAAAAATCACCTGGTGCAAGTTGATTGGAGAGCAAGGTGCAAGACTCCTCGAAAATAAAAATCGCATTTTCTTCGTGCGATGTAACGCTGCTGAAGCTTTCCTTGTCCTGCGAGCTCACCTTATGCCCCGAAAGCGAGCATCCTGGAATGGAAATCAACGACTTTTAAAGAAAACTTGGCGAGACCAAGCCTTTTGTAGGTCGAGCCTTAGTTGCCCTATACTGAAGAAAGTATTTTATACTTTCTTTAAGTGAAAGAGCAACAAAGTTTGCGAAAACAGCCTAAAGGGTTTTTTAAAAGAATATGTACCTATAGTCGAATCTGTTCTAAATCGATTGAACCAGACATAATGTACTAATAAGTTTGTCCGATATAATTTATCTTGTATAGGTTTCCAGAAACGTATATCATAAATAACTAGAGAGAGGGATAGGGGGAGCAATATTGTACATCAGGAAATTTTTATTTTTCATTTGTTTTTGTTTATTGATTGTGGTCGCTTCCGGTTGTACGATCGGTGAGTCGGCGTCTGAAAAAATCTATGACCATCTGGAGAAAACGGTCTCTTTGGAAGCTGGTTTTGCTGAAGTGCAAGAGCCGCTTATCGAAGCTGAACAGAAAGAACAACAACTATTCAATGAAATGCTTGGATTGAGCATGAAAGAAATAGATCAAATTCGCAAGATGGCTGATGAAGCTGCTGGCCTGGCAGATTCCAGAGAAGAATTAATCAACAAGGAAAAAGAAAGCATTGAAGCTGCATACGAAGAATTCAAATCAGTGAATAGTCTAGTGGACGAACTTGATGAAGAGCCGTTGAAGAAGCAAGCAGATACGCTGGTTAAAACGATGAAACAACGCTATGAAAGCTACAATGAGCTGAATAAGGTGTATGTGGAAGCACTCAACATGGATCGTGAATTATATGAAATGATGAAAAAGGAAGACCTGGCAATTGAAGACTTGAAATCATTTACGGAAGAACTCAATAAGAAATATGAGGAAGTCCTTGAATCTCAAGATACTTTCAATAATTTAACGGATCGATATAATGATGAGAAAAAGGCATTTTATAAAGAAGCAGGTTTCAGTACGTCAGAGGAAAAGAAATCTTAATCACAATAAGCAATATGTAATTAAATATATCATATATAAAAGCTGACCATTAGGATGGTCCGCTTTTTTTCTTTTTGGGTGGCATTTTATTTCTTTGAAATTAATTCTCTTTCCTCGGGTCGTATGGGGCGTTCATACGGCCAAACAAACGCGATCTTGCTCTTTGAATCGTCTTATGAAGCTCTCATACGGATAACAAAAATAGCGGAAGGTTAGCGATTAGTCATGAAGATGCTTGAACCAAACAAAGAGTTGTTTTTTCTGTGTTGGATTACACAAAAGGAATCAAACATTTTGTCGATACCGCCAGTTAATCTTGATGACTACAGGTTATGAAGGATGATTTCTTACTATAATTTTTCTTGGAGTTGTATTAATACAGATGGATGAACTATACTAATACAGTTTTGGTTTTTTTGTGAATTGGTGAGCACTGGAAATCACCAGTTAACTTAAGTTAAATCAATAAGATTGACGTATTTTCAATTTGTAGTGTACACTAGGAATTGTGTTGAGTTGTACTACTGTTAATTCTCCCTAAACTAGTACAGATTTCTGTCGGTTCGGACGGTGAAGTAGTTTGAGAGGATTGACGATTATTGAACCTTGAATAAGGGTAAAACATGATGTAGTCGTAATGTTAAAGCATAATGATACATCCAACAAATAGAAGAGAATTAGACATGCTTTATACCAAAAGTGGACAATCTAAGTATTGTGTATATAATTGTCTGGCTTTCGAATTTTGACACATCATATTAATTTTCAAGTATGAAAGGAAGAGGTGACCTTCATGGGTACAAAAACCCTAACACAAATCGAAGAGGAATTTGAAACATTCCAAATTCTGAATGAAGAAGGCGAAATCGTTAACGAGGATGCTATGCCTGACTTGTCAGACGAAGATTTACAAGAATTGATGACACGTATGGTGTATACAAGAATTTGGGACCAACGTGCGATTTCACTTAACAGACAAGGACGTCTTGGATTCTATGCACCAGTTGCGGGTCAAGAAGCGTCTATGCTTGGAAGCCAGTATGCACTGGATAAAGAAGACTTCATTCTTCCAGGTTATCGTGATGTTCCACAGATCGTGTATCACGGCCTGCCTTTATACCAGGCATTCTTGTTCTCGCGTGGACATTTCCAGGGGAACCAGATTCCAGAAGGTGTAAACGTGATTTCTCCGCAGATCATCATCGGCGCTCAAATCACACAAGCAGCTGGAGTCGCTTTAGGACTTAAGAAGCGTGGAAAGAAAAACATTGCCATCACTTATACTGGAGACGGTGGAGCTTCACAAGGTGACTTCTATGAAGGAGTCAACTTTGCAGGTGCGTACAACGCTCCAGCTGTATTTGTCGTTCAAAACAACCGTTTTGCGATTTCTGTTCCTGTTGAAAAGCAATCTGCTGCAAAAACAATTGCACAGAAGGCAGTTGCTGCGGGGATTCATGGGGTACAGGTTGACGGGATGGATGTACTTGCTGTTTATGCTGTAACCCAGCAAGCTCGCGAGCGTGCAGTAAATGAAGAAGGTCCGACATTGATCGAAACACTTACTTATCGTTACGGACCACATACAATGGCTGGGGACGACCCAACAAGATACCGTACAGAAGACATGGATAATGAATGGGAAAAGAAAGATCCATTAGTTCGTTTCCGTAAGTATCTTGAAAGCAAGGATCTATGGTCTGAAGAGAAAGAGAATGAAGTTGTTGACAAAGCAAAAGAAGACATTAAAGCTGCAATCAAAAAAGCAGACGAAGCACCGAAGCAAAAGGTGACTGATTTGATTGACATCATGTATGAAGAGCTTCCGAAAAATTTACAGGAGCAAATGGAAGAATATAAAGAAAAGGAGTCGAAGTAAGCGATGGCCCAAATGACGATGATTCAAGCGATCACTGATGCGATGCGCATTGAACTTAAAAATGATGAAAACGTTCTGGTCTTCGGTGAAGATGTCGGCCAAAATGGCGGCGTATTCCGTGCTACTGAAGGCCTGCAAAAAGAATTCGGGGAAGATCGCGTCTTTGATACCCCGCTTGCCGAGTCAGGGATTGGTGGTCTTTCAATTGGTTTAGCATTGCAAGGATACCGTCCTGTACCTGAAATCCAATTCTTCGGATTCGTATATGAAGTAATGGATGCTATTTCCGGACAAATGGCACGTTTGAGATACCGTTCAGGTGGTGTCTACAATGCACCAATTACAGTTCGTTCTCCTTTTGGTGGAGGCGTTAAAACACCAGAACTTCACGCAGACAGCTTAGAAGGACTTATGGCGCAGCAACCAGGATTGAAAGTCGTAATTCCATCAACTCCTTATGATGCAAAAGGACTTTTGATTTCGGCAATCCGTGACAATGATCCGGTCATTTTCTTAGAACATATGAAGCTATATCGTTCTTTCAGAGATGAAGTTCCTGAAGAAGAGTATACAGTTGAAATTGGAAAAGCAGATGTTAAGCGGGAAGGAAAAGACATCACGATCATTACTTATGGTGCAATGGTTCATTCTTCTCTTAAAGCTGCTGAAGAACTTGAAAAAGAAGATATCGAGGCAGAAGTGATCGACTTGCGTACAGTGAGTCCAATTGATGTAGACACGATCATTGAATCTGTAAACAAGACCGGCCGTGCTATAGTCGTACAAGAAGCACAAAAGCAAGCAGGTATAGCAGCGAGCGTTGTTGCCGAGATCAACGACAGAGCGATTCTTTCATTAGAAGCACCAGTACTGCGTGTTACAGCGCCAGATACTGTGTTCCCGTTCTCCGCAGCAGAAGATGTTTGGTTGCCTGATTATAAAGATATCATGGAAAAAGCGAAGCAAGTAATCAACTTTTAATAAGACAGAAGTAAACTCCAAACTGACTATATAGAAAACAAGGAGGCGAACCCTGTGGCGTTTGAATTTAAACTGCCTGATATCGGTGAAGGTATCCATGAAGGTGAAATCGTAAAATGGTTTGTCAAAAAAGGCGACGAAATCAAAGAAGATGATATTCTTCTTGAAGTACAAAACGATAAAGCAGTAGTAGAAATTCCTTCACCTGTTGATGGAACGGTAAACGATATTAAGGTTGACGAAGGAACAGTTGCGGTTGTTGGTGATGTACTTGTAACGATCGATGCTGAAGGTTATGAGGGCGACAGCGAAGAAACAGATGCTGAGCAACCAAAAGCGGATGAAGATAAGAAGCCTGAAGCAGATGAAGCGAAAAAAGAAGATGACAAAAAAGACGATAAGGAAGAAGAGTCGAAAGAAACAAAAGAAACGAAGAAAGAAGACTCTGATTCTGAAGATGACGATCCGACTAGCCGTGTTAAGGCGATGCCATCAGTTCGGAAGTATGCTCGTGAAAAAGACGTCAACATCAAGAAAGTAAGTGGTTCTGGCAAGAACGGTCGTATCCTTAAAGAAGATATCGATGCATATCTTGACGGTGGACAAGAAACTGCTGAAACTGAAGAACCAGCGAAAGAGGATCAACAAGCAGAAGAAAAAGCGAAGCCTGCTGCAGCAACTACAGAACAAGCAGAAACCCGCGAAAAGCTTAAAGGTATGAGAAAAGCGATTGCGAAAGCGATGGTCAACTCTAAGCATACAGCACCTCATGTTACACATATGGATGAGATTGTCGTTACAGATCTTGTCGCACATCGTAAGCAATTCAAAGAGCTTGCTTCTGAAAAAGGAATCAAACTCACTTACTTGCCTTATGTTGTCAAGGCGTTAGTGTCAGCACTTCGCGAATACCCGATTTTGAATGCTTCAATTGACGATGAAAATGAGGAAATTGTCCACAAGCATTACTATAATATCGGAATTGCTGCAGATACAGATGCGGGACTAGTCGTGCCTGTCATTAAAGACGCAGACCGAAAATCCATCTTCTCATTGTCCAATGAGATCAATGAACTTGCGAAGAAAGCTCGGGACGGTAAACTTTCTGGGGATGAAATGAAAGGCAGCACATGTACGATTTCCAACCTTGGTTCTGCTGGTGGACAATGGTTCACACCGATCATCAACCATCCAGACGCAGCAATACTTGGTGTCGGACGTATCCAAGAAAAGCCGGTTGTTGAAAATGGTGAGATCGTAGCAGCCCCTGTATTAGCGCTTTCAATCAGTTATGACCACCGCTTAGTCGATGGCGTTACTGCACAAAATGCGTTAAATCATGTCAAACGACTCTTGAACGACCCACAACTATTGATAATGGAGGCGTAAAAATGGTAGTAGGCGATTTTGCAGAAGAAATAGACACACTGGTCATTGGTTCAGGCCCGGGAGGATATGTCGCAGCAATCCGTGCTGCTCAAATGGGGCAAAAAGTGACGGTCGTTGAAAAAGGCGATATCGGCGGGGTTTGTCTCAATGTAGGTTGTATCCCATCTAAAGCGGTCATTCACGCAAGCCATAGATTCGAACATGCACAACATTCGGATGATATGGGAATTACTGCTGAAAATGTAAAGGTAGACATGGGGAAAGTCCAGGAATGGAAAGCCAGTATCGTTAAGAAATTGACTGGCGGAGTAGAAGGTCTTTTGAAAGGGAATAAAGTTGAAATCGTCAAAGGTGAGGCCTATTTCTCTGATACGAATACTGTGCGTGTAACGAAAGACGAATACACTTCACAAACGTATAAATTCAAAAATTGTATCCTGGCTACAGGTTCAAGCCCGATTGAGCTTCCATCGTTCAAGTGGAGCGACAGAGTCATCTCCTCAACTGGTGCTTTAGCATTGAATGAAGTACCGAAAAAGATGGTCGTCATCGGAGGAGGGTACATTGGAATTGAACTTGGTACAGCATACGCAAACCTTGGTACTGAAGTGACGATCCTTGAAGGCGGTAAAACGATCCTTCCAGGCTTCGAAAAGCAAATGAGCACGCTTGTTTCACGCCGTCTTAAGAAAAAAGGCGTTGAGATCATCACAAATGCGATGGCTAAAGGTGTTGAAGAGTCTAAAGATGGTGCCAAAGTCACTGCCGAAGTGAAAGGCGAAGAAAAATCCTTCGATGCAGATTATGTATTGGTAACTGTCGGACGTAAACCTAACACTGAAGAACTTGGTCTTGAGCAAATCGGTGTCAAGTTGGATGATAAAGGGCTTATCGAAGTGGACAAGCAATGTAAAACTACGGTAGATGGACTTTATGCCATCGGTGATATCGTTCCTGGTCCTGCTCTTGCTCACAAGGCATCTTATGAAGGTAAAGTAGCTGCAGAAGCTATTTCTGGTGAAGCAGCAGAAATCGATTATCTTGCAATTCCTGCAGTGGTCTTCAGTGACCCTGAACTTGCAAGTGTCGGGTATTCTGAAGCAGAAGCGAAGGATGCTGGATTTGACGTACAGGCATCAAAATTCCCATTCGGAGCAAATGGACGCGCATTGTCGTTGAATGATGCTGAAGGGTTCATGAAGCTCATCACTCGTAAAGAGGATGGTCTAGTCATCGGTGCGCAAATTGCAGGTCCTAATGCTTCTGATATGATTGCTGAGCTTGGTCTAGCAATTGAAGCTGGAATGACTGCCGAGGATATTGCATTGACGATCCATGCGCATCCAACACTTGGTGAAATCACGATGGAAGCAGCAGAAGTTGCTATCGGACTTCCTGTGCACATCGTAAAATAAAGCTGTAAAAAAACTGCTGGAGGGATCCAGCAGTTTTTTCATGGGGCTTGCTTGGCATGCTATACCCAAAAGAGTGTCATGATTTTTGTAAGGCTCATTGTTTTCAGGTCCTTCTAAACTAATGAAATAAGGCAATAAAAATAAGGCTGGCGTATGCCGGCCTTTATTTTGAATAAACCTTATCTAACTTTTTCTTGATTTCCTCAACTTGTTTCTTCCCCTCAAGTCTGACGATTTCATCTTTTCCATCAAAAACGATGACTGTTGGAAATTTGGACACATTGTAATAATCAGCGATCTGTTTATTCTTCTTCTTTATGACTCTGATGGAATTCAACATTTGCGGGTAGTCCTTTTGCAGTTCCAGTAGTGCATCATAATATATCTTTTCTTCTGTCTGGTTTGTTTTTGATGAAAATAGAATCGTATTGATTTCGTCTGTTTCCAAGTCAACAGGGAGATGTCCATATTCGGGTATGAATTGACAGCTGCTCAGTAATGCAATAATGGAAAGTAAGGGTATAGAAAGAAATCCAACTGATCGAACATTCATGGAGTTCACTTCTTTCTTTTTGTATTACAGTGTTGACGTGAAAGGAACATTTGACTTGATTTTATCATGAAAAACTGTCGAATTATGAATCGTAAATGAATTGTTACAGAATTGATAAGTAGCGGGAGGGGGATTTCAAGTCGTAATATGCTTGTAATCTACATATGATTAGTTATAGAAGTTGTCTTAGGGGGAGTGTCGATGTATACCATTTTAATTTTATCTTCAGTTCAAATGATCATATGGAGCATCTATGCACTCGTCACTTTTTTATCCCATCAAGATCCATCGATTTTTGAATATATATTATTCATCGTTTTTTGTTATTTTGGCTATTTATTTGGCGTTTATCTAAGAAGCCCGAAATTCTATTCATGCCTATCAAGCATACTAGGTGCCATGTCATTTCTCTTATTCCGGTATTTCATGATGCTTTTTTGAATAATAAATGAAGGCTGTTTTCGCAAATAAAAAATGACCTCAAAAGGATTATCTTCCTTGTCGAGGTCATTTTTCATAGTACTATTTATTTTTGAAATTCATTTTGTGATCTTCTTTCAGTGCTTTGACTGTTGCAAAAATGATAGCAATCATAATGAATGTGAACGGGAAGGCGGCTATGATCGATGCCGTCTGCAAGGCTTGTAATCCTCCAGAGTAAAGGAGTATTGCAGCAGATGCCGCTACCACACCACCCCAGATGAATTTGATATAATTCGATGGATTCAAGCTTCCGTTCGTGGTCTGCATTCCAAGTACAAATGTAGCAGAGTCAGCTGATGTAATAAAGAATGTACTGATCAGGAGTATTGCGATAATCGACATGATCCCACCAAGAGGGAATTGTTCAAACAATGCGAATAACGCAACCTCTGTACCACTGTCAGTCATTACCTGATACAAGCCTGTGCTTTCCATCCGATCCTTAAATACCGCTGATCCCCCGAACACCGAGAACCAGAGTGCTCCGAAAATAGTCGGTACCAATAGAACACCGAGTACGAATTCACGGATTGTACGTCCCTTTGATACGCGGGCGATGAACATACCGACAAAAGGTGCCCACGCGATCCACCATGCCCAATAGAAAACCGTCCAAGCTTGAGTCCAATCTTGTGTAGTCTCACTATATGGCCCAAGCCTGAAACTCATGCTAGGCAAGTTTTGCAAATAGGATCCAATTGTTTGGGTGAATACATCCATGATGAAATTCGTAGGACCTGCAAATAGGAGGAAGAACATAAGTCCAATTGCAAGTACGATATTGATGTTACTTAAGTATTTGATTCCTTTGTTCAGGCCAGTTGACGCAGAAAGGATGAATAAAAAGGTAACAATCACAATAATTATCAGTTGAGTACCTTTAGTGTTTGCGATGCCTTCAAATACGTAAGAGAGACCTCCACTTATTTGTGCAGCACCGAATCCAAGCGATGTAGCAACTCCAAACACAGTAGCAAAAACAGCGATTACGTCAATCAAGATTCCAATTGGACCATTTACACGATCTCCGAGAAGTGGTCTGAAAATAGCGCTTATTAATCCTGGTGCACCTTTACGGAATTTAAAATAAGCTAGTGCCAATCCGACTACCGTATAAATACCCCAAGGATGCAAGCCCCAGTGGAACATCGCGTATCTTAGGGAAGCATTTGCAGATTGTACAGTCTCTCCATTCCCTGATGGAGGATCATAATAATGGAACAGCGGTTCAGCAACACCCCAAAATACAAGGCCGATTCACATTCCGGCACTAAATAGCATTGCAAACCATGTAATGACGTTGTAGTCAGGTTCGTCTTCGTCTTTTCCTAATTTGATTTTACCGTATTTACTGAAAATCAAATAGATTGAAAAGATCAAGAATCCTGTAGCGGATAACAGATAGAACCAGCCGAATTTGACTTGAAGGAAATTCTGGATGGCTCCAGTGGCACTCTGTAATCCTTTTGGAGACAATACGCCCCATGCGATGAAAAATACTGAGATGATGAGTGAGATGATAAAGACTTTGGTGAATTTTTTCATTAATTTTCTCCTTTCGTAAAGTTTTATGACACGTTTTACATTCTACTAATAAACCCATTTTCATTTCAAGGATTTTGTAGTCTAATAATCCTAGCCCAATAATTCCTATACCCTATTTTTTACTTAGATAACCGATTTAATTCCTATTTTAGGCGTTTCGACTCTTTGATTACATATATAGACAATTTATACTAAATAAAGGACAAAAAGAGATAAAATGGGGGAGAGACATCATGAAGAAAGCATTGATAGGTTTATTGATTTTATTATTGGCAGGTTGTGCCGCAGAGACGACTGCAGAAAATGATCAGGATGGAATCGACGGAGGAAATCGGAATACAGGTGAAGAAACGGAGCAACCCGAAGCCGATGTAAGTGATGAGGATAAAGAGCAGGATGGAAACGATGACGAAGATGTAAACCAGGATTCTGAAGATGAACCTGTTGATGTTCCTGCGATTACATATACCGTACATCCCGCCAACTGGACGTTGAAGACTGAAGCAGAGACCGATGAAAAAGTAGTTTTATTGACGATTGATGATGCCCCGGATAAGCATGCATTAGAGATGGCACAAAAACTGAAGGACCTGGATGTTCCAGCTATTTTCTTCGTCAACGGCCACTTTATGGATACAGATGATGAGAAAAACATTGTAAAAAAGATTTACGAAATGGGATTTGAAATCGGAAACCACACGATGTCCCATGCAAATCTCAAAAATAGCAGCGAAGAAAAGCAAAGAAATGAAATCATCACTTTATCCGAGGAAATTGAAGCAGTGACTGGAACAGCGCCACGTTTTTTCAGAGCGCCATTTGGAATCAATACTGATTTTTCAAAGAAATTGATAGAAGAACAAGGGATGCTTTTCATGAACTGGACCTATGGGTATGATTGGGAGAAAGAGTACCAGAGCGGGGAAGGAATTGCTGATATCATGGTCAACACTCCATTGCTGACAGATGGGGCAATTCTTCTGATGCACGACCGGGACTGGACGAACGAAGCCCTTGTGGATATCGTTAAAGGGTTGCAAGCAAAAGGATACACCTTCGTACATCCAGAGCAAATTGTAGAGTGAACGTGTGAGACCTGTAGACCTGCAGCGGGGCTATTTATGCGGCTTCGCTTACAGGTCTTTTTTGCTAAATTACAAAATTGTAGTTTGATTTTAAAAGGTTAAGTGGCATAATGTGAATTAAAGTAAGCATGGCAAAGGCATACCTTTGGCGCTGGATGAGGCTTAGTTGTCCTAATACTGAAGCACGTATTATTTTACTTTAAATACAAACCATTACGCACTCAGAATACTAGTCTGAAGGCGTGTTAACCCGGATTTTATCTTCACCACAAAAAAGGACAACCAATTTGGTCATCCTTTTGGTATTTCCTCGATCATCGTTTGTAGTAATACATGATTCTTCCGTTAAACAGATGTAGCTCGCCATCTAATTTTTTAGCAAGGAATTTACTGAATTCATTCGCTTTGCCTTTGTCCCCGTGGGTAGCCCCTTCAGGTAATACGATTTGTATGTATGTATACTCCGAGCCTTCATCATCATTCCCTGCTCCCACCAGCATATAATGATATGCTGAAGTGTTTCCTTTCAAAAAATAATACGTTCCGCTGCCGTTTTTCCGTTGTTCAATTGAGTAGGGGAAAGCTGCTGAGCCATACTCCCAATTTAATTGTTCACCTGTTTTATTGGTGATTTCAATATAATAGTGAATCAGCTTTTCAATTTCTTCTAAAGTGATCGTCTGTTGTTTTGATTTAGCAACAAGCTTTACATAAGCACTACTGGACACTATCTTTCACTCCTGTCAGGCACGCCTAAATTTATAATCAATTTTATCATTCAATGAGAAAAAATGACAGACCGTGTCACGAAGAATTGCGAATTTTCACTATCACCTTATTTCGATGTTCCTTAAAACTTTTATAAGACAGGATTTACAACTAAAAAAAGTAATTTAAAAAGATTGTCGAATAAGTTGTGTTTTCTTAGAGGAGTCAGTATAATTAATTATAATATTCAAAAAAATTCAAAAGGAGGGCGTGGTATGGAATTCTTTGACAAACTCTACGATGAAGACGAAACGGTTAAAGTGAGGTTTGTTGGATTTACCACGGAACATGTACGTTACGATTTCGGAATCGTCTATACCAACATGTTCTTCGGGAAACCGCTCGTCGTTTGCATGCAGACCGGGCGCTCGACTTTGATGGATGCCGCTGACCTCAGGAACACGGAAAATATTCAAAAAGCCTTCAAAATTCAATCAAAGAAAGAAGCGGAAGAGCTTTTGACTTTCTTTGAAGAAGCACTCCCTTACTCTCCGATTGCAGAACAATATGATTGAATAATCGATTAACCAGGATTGACCAGAAACGGAACTAGCCGTTATCATGGTTGATCCTTTTTCATTTTGGAAAAAGCAAAAATAACTTTGTTCAACCATGACCGCTTGACCCAATATTCTTTACTTTAAGGTCTTTTCTAAAAGATTGTTGCTTTTGAGTCATTTTAAAAATCCTTGTGCAAGTGGATTGGAGATCAAGGTGCGGGACTCCTACGAAAATGAAAATCGCATTTTCTTCGTGCGATGTAACGCTGCCGAAGCGTTCCTTGTCCAGCGGGATCAGCGTGCCTACTACCTGAATAATCTCCTCGCAAGGCATGCGACGAGGAAGCTCGCTTCGACAGGACTTTCTTGTAGACAGGAGCACAAATGCTTCCTTGAAAAGGAGACTCCTGAGGTCGCAAGGCGACGAGTGATGCGAGTATCCTGGAGCGGAAGTCAACGCCTTTTAAAGAAAACTTGGCGAGACCAAGCCTTTTGTAGGTCGAGCCTTAGTTGCCCTTATACTAAAGAAAGTATTTTATACTTTCTTTAAGTGCAAGAGCAACAACGTTTGCGAAAACAGCCTTCCTTTAAGATATACTATTTCCTGTTTCAGAACTTTAAAAATGTGGCTCTTCTCAAGTGTAGCTTTCTCTCGTTGCATTTTGGAATAAATATGCATATAAATATTTAATGTGACATACAATTTAGCCTTGACATTCTATATGTGACATCATATTATGGATGTAACGAATAAATAAAGCGCTTACAAAAGCGAAGGGAGAGGAAAGAACGATGGGAACAGTAGTATGTGTAAATTGCAACACGACCATTGAACATTATGAATTTGAAAAGGTAACCACGTTGTATTCCAATTGTCCTGATTGCAAAAATAAAAAAAGACATGGTAAAAAGACTGCATAACATAAATGAGAAAACGAAAGAGGCTGATACCCTTACGGCGGGTAGTCAGCCTCTTTTGATATTTCAGTACTGGTTTATTTGATCGGTTTATGTTCTTTGATTACCCGAATTGTTTTCAACGTTTCGTCCTCAGGTCCTTGCACAGGTAATCCAGCATCGATGTTCTCGAAGATATAGTCGATATTTTCCTGAGTGATGATTTCACCAGGGATGAAGATCGGAATACCAGGAGGATATATCATAACAAATTCAGCAATGATCCTGCCTGTTGATTCTTCAAAAGGAATGCTTTCTGTATCTGCATAAAAAGCATCACGTGGTGATAGGGATAATACAGGAATACCAGGAACACTTACCGGCACAGCTTTTGTAACAGTTTTGTCGGAAGTTGTGTGCATGCTTGCTAATTCTGTCAAAGCGCTGATCAGCCTTTGTACTTCTTCTTCACGGTCTCCAGCAGTGATGATACAGAGGATGTTGTACAAGTCTGAAAGCTCGACCTCTATATTGTGCTGTTCTCGTAGCCAAACCTCTACATCGTAACCGGAAATATTCAGCTCCTTTACAGATATGATCAGTTTTGTCGGATCATAATCATACGTTGCAGGAGTGCCTAAAATCTCTTTCCCGACACAATATAAGTTTGGGATCTCATTGATTTGTTTACGAGCAGTCTCGGCTAAATGGATTGAATGTTCAGCTAACTCGTACCCTTGAGTAGCCAACCTTTTACGAGCTACATCCAGTGATGCAAGTAAGATATATGAAGTTGAAGTTGTCGTCATCATACTTAGAATTGATTGGACGCTCTCTGGAGAAACCAGATTTCCTCTTACATTCAATATCGAACTTTGGGTCATGGAGCCGCCTAATTTGTGAACACTTGTCGCAGCCATATCCGCACCTGCTTGCATTGCAGACAATGGTAATTTGTCATGGAAGTGAATATGCACGCCATGCGCTTCGTCTACTAGAACAGGAATATCATAAGTATGAGCAAGCTCTACGATTTCTTTTAAATCCGCACTGATACCGAAGTAGGTAGGGTTGATGACGAACAATCCCTTTGCATCAGGATTTTGGGAAAGTGCCTTTTTGACTGATTCAGTTGTAATTCCATGAGATATCCCTAAGTTCGGATCGATATCAGGATGGATGAAGACTGGAACAGCCCCGGAAAAAATGATCGCTGACATGACGGATTTATGCACATTCCTTGGGACAAGAATTTTATCTCCTGGATGACAAACAGCGAGAATCATCGTCATGATGGCGCCGCTCGTTCCTTGTACTGAAAAGAATGTATGGTCCGCGTCGAATGCTTCTGCAGCAAGCTGTTGCGCTTCTTTAATCATGCCATGGGGATGATGGAGGTCATCCAATGGGCCGATATTGATCAAATCGATTGATAATGCGTTTTCACCGATGAAATCCCGGAATTCAGGGTCCATCCCGCGGCCTTTCTTATGGCCTGGTATATGGAATTGAATCGGATTCCGTTTGGCGTGATTCATGAGCCCGGTAAAAAGCGGTGTTTCATATTGAGACAATCATTACACCTCATTCAATGTATTTGTTAAACCTTAATGTTGATTAGAATTGAAATCAGCGGCGCACCGAAGGGAACAGCGCCTAGGGAGAATCGCCAGCTGAAAGCGGTGACTTTCACGAGAATCAACACTAAGCTTTTATTATATTTCAAGCTGAATCGCTTGTTATGCTAAACTTATATAAAACAAAGAAAAGTATATCAAATCCACAGACGCTTGCAAGCTATTTTTTTCTGAAAATCCATGAACTGCTAAACATTCATGTCTACAGTTTAACAATTATTATGGCTCTGTCATATGTTTGTTGATTTAGAGGGGAATTTACGACACTCCGGCGGGAACATCGAGCAAGGGGAGGCCGCAGCAATGTTACAGTTAACGGACATCAGAGCCCTTATTTGTGACAAATTCGCTGCTTCCGAAACCTTAACGGACACCACAGCCGTTATTTGTGAACAAAGCAGCTGATTTCTTATTTGATTTGGGAAATAAGGTCCCTGGTGTCCGTTAGGTTTGAAAAACACCATTCTTTTAGTCAAATAAGGTCTCCTGTGTCCGTTAACGTGTTCGTTAAACTTGGTTTCAGCGAGGATAGAGTGCTCACAGGAAGTGAGGTCCAATTCAGCGACCAATCACATGGATCACTTCAAACTTTCATCCACAGACTCCTCGTCAATCTTCCAATGTTGCGTCACTAAACAGGTCACTTCCGCTTTTCGTTTGCCCGTGGGAAGGGAGTGAATTTCGTGGAAAATCAACACTAAAACGAATAGTGCCATTATTTTATTCAATCCGTTGGGGTGATTTTGTGAATTGGGAAACTCGTGTAACCGAATTATTAGGAATCAAGTATCCGATCATTCAAGGAGGTCTTGCTTATCTAGCGTATTCTGAGTTAGCTGCAGCAGTCTCAAATGCAGGGGGACTAGGTCAAATAACTGCCATGTCTTTAACAACACCCGATCAATTGAAAACTGAAATTCGAAAAGTAAAAGAAAAGACGACTCAACCATTTGGGGTGAATTATGCCATCGGGCAACACGGTCGGCCATTTGAAGATATGCTCCAAGTTTCGATTGATGAGCAGGTTCCCGTCATTTCGATGACTGGTGGTAATCCGAGTCCAGTTTTCAAGCAACTGGAAGGGGTGAATGTGAAAAAACTTGTCCTTGTAGCTGCGAAAAGGCAAGCAGTCAAAGCCGAGCAGTTAGGTGCCGACGCAGTGATGGTTGTTGGTCAAGAAGGTGGCGGTCATATCGGAAAAGATGATATAAGTACTATGGTTCTGACACCTCAAGTAGTTGATGAAATATCCATACCTGTCATTGCTTCTGGAGGAATCGGTGATGGTAGAGGACTGATGGCAGCATTGTCATTAGGGGCGGAAGGCATAGAGATGGGTACCCGATTCATTGCAACAAAAGAATGTACGCATGCCCATCAGAACTATAAAGAAGCAATACTCTCCGGTACGGAAACTGACACTTCCATTATTAAAAAGTCGTTGGGAGCCCCGGGGAGGGTGATTCGGAATGGATGGACTGATCAGATCTTATCGATTGAAAAAGTGGAACCGACATATGAAGCGATCAGCACTTATATTTCAGGTAAAGCAAATCAAGCATTTGCAAATAAAGGAGTGTTGGACCAAGGCTTTGGGTGGGCAGGTCAAGTTATGGGAAGGATTAATGATATCCCATCAGTGGAAGAACTTTTCACAAGAATGATAACCGAAGCAGAAGAAATACGAAACAAATGGTCATGACAAAGATGTCGCATAGATTGTTGTTTTAGCGCAAGGGCGATCGAAGTTCATTATCACTCCAAGATCCTTCATTCGTTTATGGGATCTGCTTAGCGCTATTCTGCAGGAGTCTCGCATATTTCCAATTTCATAACCACTTATTAACTTTCCTTGAAGACTCCCATTAGAAACAACCAGTCAATAATAAAGAGCTGAACCCGCAATCGGGCAGCTCTTTTCTATCTTCTTACTAACAAAATTATAGATACTTAACCCATATCCATTAAAAAAATGAAAATGTAAGGATAAATACCTATACGTTCAATTTAGAACTGTAATATAATACATTAACTTTAATGGATTTAACTAGATGCATGAACCTTACTAGCATAATTATAAAGAAGGGTTAATGTATGGAATGTCTGATCCATTTTTGAAAGTAAGGCTTCCCCGTCTTGTAGAATTTGGTCATGATTCGGGATGTGGATCCCACAAAGTAATTCTGCTTTTTTTATATCTTTCAAACGGGTAGTCATTTTAGAAAACGTTTCTTCATCAACCTCAGAATGAGGGATAGCGTCTGGCTTCGTATGATCCACTGACCATACGAAATCGTCTGGAATCTGTTTAAGGACCTCACCCTGATGTTCACTAAGTATTTTTGCAAAATCCTTCTTAATTGGCGATTCATAAATCACTGCAAACCATACGAAGAGATGACTCTCAAACAAACCGATTTGAAAGTGTGGAAGCTTTTTGTACCCACGTTTACTGTTTGCGAAAGCTACCCAGGTATCATCCGGGGGATTCACTGTTCTCCTCGCATGTTTAGCCGTATGATAAAACATCTCATCACCCGTGGCTGCAGATAGTGTCGGGGCAAAATATCCACCTAAATTTTCAAGCTTTGGCCGAATTTGGTTTTGTATAGCTTCCATTCTTGCATCAAGCCCTTGAATATTGAATACATTGAAATCCTGTTCTGTAAAACCATTGAAATTCATGCGATTCACCTCGTTGTGTATATAAAATGAGTGTAGCATACGAATATTGTCTATCAAAATGTTAAACAGATTCAGGTAAATATATAAGTTGAAAAAGTGGGAAGCTAAAAAAGAACAGCGGAATTGCACGCGAATATTTCAGAATAGTATGATAAAAACAAGCTTTGAAGTGTAAACAAAGTTAAAAGAAAAGGAGTGTGAGTTACCATGAAACAAGTGATTCAAACGCTGAAATTAACGGAAGCTGAGCGTCGAATCCCAGTTCTTCGACTCGAAATCGATTATGAATTGGCAACTCTACACGAGGCACTCGTAGCGAAAAATACTGAACAAATCAAACGATCAAAGAAAAAATTAGAACGATTGAGACAAGAAATGTTACAATTAGAGGCATAATAATTGTAAATAGATAGAACGAACCTTTTACTTGCAGGGTTCGTTTTTTATGGACGCTTAGAGACAATGCATTTATGCTATAAATACAAAATACATACTGGACCGCACTTAAAAGGAGTGAGGATGTGGCTATCAATTGGGATGATATACGGGATCAAGCCGTGTCATGGGCAAATGAAGCTGGGGATGTGATCCGCAAATCTTTCGAGAAGGAATTGACTGTGGAAACGAAGTCGAATGCGGATGATCTGGTAACAAACATGGATCGTGAAGTAGAACAATATTTGATTGATAAAATAAGTGAAACATACCCACAACATAAAATATTAGGAGAAGAAGGCGTGGGTGAGGAAGTTACATCTTTGGATGGAACTGTCTGGATCATCGACCCGATTGATGGAACGATGAATTTTGTCCATCAGCAAACGAATTTTGCCATTTCTATTGGTGTATATCACGAGGGGATCGGAATGGTAGGCGTCATATATAATGTCATTTATGATGAAATGTTTCATGCTGTGAAGGATGACGGTGCCTATCTGAATAATGTAAAACTCCCTGATCTTGAGGAAGTTCCTATCGAAAAATCGATCATTGCCATCAATGCAACTTGGATTACGAGGAACAAGCGAATTGATCCAGCGCGGTTAATACCAGTGGTTGATCGCTGCAGAGGGACACGGTCGTACGGATCAGCAGCCATCGAGCTCGCATTCGTAGCCGCTGGACGGTTGGATGCCTATATTACGATGCGCTTATCACCATGGGATTTCGCTGCAGGAAAGATTTTGATAGAAGAAGTAGGAGGGCGTGTCACGAATTTGGATGGTAAACCTTTAGACATGCTGGGCAAGAATTCGATATTCGCAGGTAAATCAGGTCTCCATGAACAGATACTTGATGAATACCTTACAAATGATTGAACGGAAATTGACTGAAGATGATTTTGAAGTGATCACGGAATGGCTTGAACAATCACCAGAATGGCTATCTGAAGAAGGATTATTAAAGAAAGAAATGGACCTTCAGAGGACAAAGGTATGGATGTCCCTTTATGACAAATATGATGGGAACTGGTTGATGTGGGAGGAAAATCATTCTCTCAAGGGGATCAGCTTTCATATCATAAACGCACCCTCAAACAATAAACCTTGGATTGGCATGATCATGGTGAACCCTGAATATAGGGGTAATGGGTATGGAAGTTCGATAGTGCATCACTTATGCAAGAGATTGGAACTGAAGGGCTATAATATCGTATTTACTGCATGTCCGTTCCAACGTGTGGGATGGCTTCGTTTTCTCGCTACGTGTGGTTTTGAACAAATTGGCACCGAGACTACCTCAACAGATAAAAGATATATCAAATTAGCCAAGCCACTATAAATAAAGGCTGTTTTCGCAAACGTTGTTGCTCTTGCACTTAAAGAAAGTATAAAATACTTTCTTCAGTATAAGGGCAACTAAGGCTCGACCACAAGGATTTTTAAAATGACTCAAAAGCAACACTCTTTAAGAAAAGTGCCTGAATAAAAAACAGGGAATTTCCTGATCGGTCTAAAATTCAAAATCCGATCGAAGGTAATTCCCTGTTTTCATTTTGTTTTTGTCATACTTTATTGCTGATATTTTGGAAGACGCCTTCTTCAAAGGTTATTCTGGTTTTCATCTCTGAATTTTTTCTTCAGTTTGAATCCTATCCCCATAAGAATGAAAGTAGCGGCCAGTGCAACAAATGCCAGCAGGATGCTTTGTTCCCCAATGGCTACACCAATCAATGCGATATTAAAAGTCACTAAAACCGAAATTAAAATGAATATGATGGATTGTTTATTCATGTTTCAACCTCCTAGAACCCAGTGTATCGGAAAATGAGTGAAAGAAAAAGTTTATTATTTATGTTATAATAGGAAAGTTGAATTTAATTAGGTTGACACCATTAAGAAGATGTTCAAAAAGTCATCAACGATAATGTTTATATACAGTGTGATTCACCACTTTTTGAACACACATATTAAGGAGAGATTGAAGTGAATCTTCGAGAAGAACTACGCAATATAGCGATCATTGCCCACGTAGACCACGGGAAAACAACATTGGTCGATCAGATGCTCCATCAATCAGGAACGTTCAGAGATAATGAACAGGTTAGTGAGCGTGCGATGGATTCCAATGATTTGGAAAAAGAACGTGGAATTACGATTTTGGCTAAAAATACAGCAATCAATTATAAGGAAAAGCGGATCAACATCATGGATACACCTGGACACGCAGATTTCGGTGGTGAAGTCGAACGTATCATGAAAATGGTAGACGGTGTTTTACTTCTTGTTGATGCGTATGAAGGATGTATGCCGCAGACACGTTTCGTGTTGAAAAAAGCACTTGAGCAGAAATTGACACCGATCGTGGTCGTCAATAAAATCGATCGCCCATTTGCTCGTCCGGTTGAAGTTGTAGATGAAGTCCTTGATCTATTCATCGAGTTAGGTGCAGACGATGATCAACTTGAATTCCCAGTCGTTTATGCATCTGCATTGAATGGTACAGCTAGCATTGATCCTGAACAACAGGATGATAACATGAACGCGATTTTCGAATCGATTCTGGAACATATCCCAGCACCAGTGGATACGAGTGAAGAACCGTTGCAATTCCAGGTATCGTTATTGGATTACAATGACTACTTAGGGCGTATCGGAATCGGACGTGTATTCAGAGGAACGATCAAAGTTGGACAACATGTCGCATTGATGAAATTGGATGGTTCTGTCAAGAAATTCCGCGTTACGAAACTATTCGGCTTCCTTGGATTGAAACGCGTTGAGATTCAAGAAGCGAAGTCCGGTGACTTAGTAGCTGTATCCGGAATGGAAGAAATTAATGTTGGGGAAACGGTTTGTCCTGAAGACAACCAGGATCCGCTTCCAATTCTTCGAATCGATGAACCAACCATCCAAATGACTTTCCTTGTAAACAACAGCCCATTTGCTGGCCGGGAAGGAAAATATTTAACAAGCCGCAAAATCGAAGAGAGACTAAATCAGCAACTTGAGACCGATGTCAGCTTACGAGTTGAAAATACGGATTCTCCTGATGTATGGACTGTTTCAGGACGCGGAGAACTTCATCTATCGATTTTGATCGAAAATATGAGAAGAGAAGGCTACGAACTACAGGTATCTAAACCTGTTGTCATCATCCGGGAGATCGATGGACAAAAATGTGAGCCCGTCGAACGTGTGCAAATCGATGTGCCTGAAGAGCATACTGGTGCGATCATGGAGTCGCTTGGTGAACGTAAAGGCGAAATGGTCAACATGGTCAATCATGGCAACGGCCAAGTAAGACTAGAATTCCTAGTCCCTGCCCGTGGATTGATCGGTTATACGACAGAGTTTTTGACGTTGACTCGTGGATATGGGATTTTGAATCATTCCTTCGACAGCTATCAGCCTTATATCCAGGCAAAAATTGGCGGTCGTCGTGAAGGTGTTCTCGTTTCGATGGAATCCGGTAAAGCTTCTCAATATGGAATTATTAACGTCGAAGATCGGGGAACAATTTTTGTTGAACCTGGAACAGAAATTTATGAAGGTATGATCGTTGGAGAACACAATCGGGAAAATGACATCACAGTCAACTTGACAAAAGTAAAACAACTGACAAATATGCGTTCAGCAGGTAAAGACAATACTGTATCGATGAAGAAGGCTCGTGTGATGACACTTGAAGAAGCTCTTGAATATTTGAATGATGATGAGTATTGTGAAGTCACACCAGAATCCATTCGTTTGCGGAAAAAAATTCTTGATAAGAATGAACGTGAACGGTTAGAGAAGAAGAAAAAGCTGGCACAGCAAAATTCTTGATGAGAAAAGGAGACGGTACCATTGGAAGTAGATATCAACGAACGTCTTCAGTTCTTTGCTAAACTTTACAATGTCGATACGAATCCTGAAGTCGGTATGTGGTTTTTATATTTGACCGTACTACTATTATCGATCGTCGTTTTCAAGCTTGGTTTTTCACGGAAATTACCATTGTTGAAAGCGGCAGTGGTTTATATATTCCTTGGACTCGGTTGTACGGTCCTGACTTTTTTTGCTGTATTCCTTCCTGTAACAGAAGGGTTAATGGTTGCAGCAGCGATTTTGATCATTTATAAAATCAGATTAAATCAATCAAAAAAAGAAGAACAAAAAGAACAAAGCCAATAAATAATTAAAGGGACTGACTTGATTTTAAGTCAGTCCCTTTTTAAACTTAAAGGAAAGCTCTAAAAGATTGTTGCTTTTGAGTCATTTTTCAAAAAATCACCTTGTGCAAGTTGATTGGAGTGCAAGGTGCGAGACTCCTGCGGGCTCATCGCACGCCCCGCGGAATGCGAGCATCCTGGAGCGGAAATCAACGACTTTAAGAAAACTTGGCGAGACCAAGCCTTTTGTAGGTCGAGCCTTAGTTGCCCTTATACTGAAGAAAGTATTTTTTACTTTCTTTAAGTGCAAGAGCAACAACGTTTGCGAAAACAGCCTAAAGGAAAGTTGTAATCGGAGGTATTTGATGAATTTACAAGATGCTTTGTATAATTGGCTTACAATCAAGAAGGTTTCTGATGAAAGAAAAGACGACCAAGCTGCAAAAGATACGTTGGATTTCTTTGAAGAAATCCTTAGGGATGATCATGCAGTTAACGACATTCAAATTGAACAGGAACCCCCCTTTTATATCATCCACTATAAAATAGAGGGTAAAAACTACAAAAAGCAGTTTCCGATCGAATTAATCGATGCGTTATATGAATCGATCGAATCTGAACCTAAATATAATTGATTAATTACCACGTTTCTTCTTTAGAGGAATGGCGGTAGGTTACAAAGTTTCCTGATGTCTTCCGATCTTCTGTCCGTTCTTTTATCCTTGAATGGCAAGACTCACACATGTATGTGTGTATCGGTCTGTTTCTTAGTTTCTTAGCTAAAGGGCTTTGATCTTCGAGTTTTTCGATTTTATCACATAAGACACATTTGACACGCATTTTGTCCACCTCTTTCTACAACAAGTATACCATGAAGGTGGTAACGTATAAACTACTCGGTGAAGGTGTTGAGGGTCATCTGTAGAAGGTATATATATCATTGATCGATCAACACTATATTAGATTGAAATGATAGTTCATTATTGAGGATCAATTGGCATTTATCATGTTAAGAAAACTTGGCAAAGTCAAGCCTTAGCGCAGGTTGAGCAGTAGTTACCCTTGTATTGACGAAAGTATTAATACGTTCTTTAAATGGAAGAAAAGGAGCTGGTAAGATGGCAACGAAAAGTTTATCATCGTTGAACGAAACCCAATTTCGCTTACTACAAAAAGAGTGCTATGTAATAGTAAATACTGTTGATCCTGTTAAACATACTCCATATGTCAATGCTATCTCCTGGGTATATGCCCCTGATGTCGAAACAATCGTATTTGCTGTGGATTCCCGCTCAAAAGCGGTCACTAACATCAAGTCGAATGAAAACATTTCTATTACGTTGATTGAAGACGAAACCACCTCTGTCATTAATGGAAAAGCTCAAGTTGTACAGGAACGAATGGACTCCGTACCGATTAAACTGTCAATGATCAAAGTGCAAATTTCAGAAATAAGAGATGCTATGTTTTATGGGGCAAAGATATCTCAGCCGCCTCAATATGAAAAGACCTATGATGCCCGGGCTGCAGCACGACTTGATAAGCAAGTCATGAATGCTTTGAAAGAAAACTGAATCTGGATGGCGGAAACTTCTGAAGGAAAAGTGACTCACGTTTCGAGGTTAACGACTATAAGAATGAAATAATAAAAAACGGCTGTCCATAAAGTGTTTGATACTTTTTGGAACGGCCGTTTTAAATTCCTGAGGGTATTTATCTAGTTTCTTTAATTTTATTTGGATCGCTAGGTGTGCTTTTTCCTTGTTTTTGCTGTTGATTTTGAAGGTTTTTCTCTTCGTTTTTAGGAATGCTCTTATCATTTTTACGCACCGGATCTGGTTCTTTTTTGTTGATTTGACCCGGAATCTCTGGCATAAGCCGACCTGTGATGGCTGCTAGTTCTTCAAGTAGGCCGCCGACAGGTTGACCCGCACTGATTTGTTTACCCATTTCTTGCAAACGTGCATATATGTCTGGATCAGCTGTTATGACAGCATTAGCGCCATAAGGGTCGTGTTGAAGAGCTTCAGCTACACTATACTTGATTGACCCTACTCTGGATCGGTCGATATGATCAGCAACATCGATTCCGACCACTGCATACTTTCCGAGGACGACTGCAGTCGCATCCTTGACATCAGGTTCCCTTGTCGCAATATCTACAAGCCGTTTTGAGATTTGTCTAGAGCTCTTACGCTCATCTTTGTTATATTCGACACTTTGCTTTACTTGAACTCGTTTTTCATCATTACCTAAGCTTTCGTCATTTTTATTATTTTGACATGAGATCAACAGTACCACACAAAGCATAACCAAGAAATAAGGAAGTTTCCGCAACGTTGTTCATCCTTTCATATAACTCAAGTTACGGTTATTCTTCGTATATTCTTCTAACTTTATTCAAATAGACATAGGTTATTGTGAGAGCACATGCCTTCAATAAAAAAGGGTTGAGCCAAAGTGAAACACCCTAGGTTCAGCCCTCAGGTTTTTTATTTTGCCGGTTTCCACATAAATTGTTGTCTTTGAGTTTGCGAACGTTTTCGAATCAAATCCAGCACCTACCCCAAAAACAAAAAAGCTATATTACAATGATCCGGTTGATGTCCCGGACAGGATCGTTTTGGTTGGAGCCATCTCCATGATAAAAATGGACCGGTCCATCTGTTAGTGGTTTTCCATTAAGTGAAAAACCTAGAATCCCACTTTTAGCTTCTTCTATCGTGAGGGATATAACCTTATCTGTAGATGTATGCAATTCAATGGCTTCGGCATTCGTTGGTTTTGCATTTTCGAGGAAAGGATTTAACGGGATACCATAGGATTTTGTGAATAACTCATCCTTATTAAACCGAATCTTATTTTCGTTTGTTCGAGTAGGGACTTTGGCTCCTTCCGTCCTCTCCCTGTCCCAATGCTGGGACACGTCTTTCGTATATGAATCTTCATGCTCGATTTTTTCTTCGTTGAAATATGTACTTAAATCAACTTTTCTATCATCAAAAATCCAGACACCTGGATCCAGTGTGATTGGGTATGAGACCTTTCCTTTAATCAAAACGATGGATTCCATCTTATTCACTCCTTAAAAAAATTCAGTATTAAGTATAACGTTCCCTCTTCATTTTGTCACATTAGGGTATAGTACTACTAATAGAAGAAATGACCATTGTAATTTTAGTAGCAGCTGATGATTTGGAGGTGCTCGTATTTCATGTATTGCGAAACAGATGAGGAATTATTAGAACTAGTTGAGCGTGCTAGAAAATACACAGATCAAGGAAAAGTTGCAAGTTATATCCCTGCATTGGAAAGAGCGGATCAAAGTGATTTATCGCTTGCTCTCTACTATACGAATGATAAATGTGTCAAGGCTGGCGATGTTGAAAAGAAGTTCACTCTGCAAAGTGTGTCGAAAGTGTTGGCTCTGGCCCTGGCAATCATGGACCGTGGAGAATATGAAGTTTTCCAGAAAGTGGGGATGGAACCTACTGGAGATCCATTCAATTCAATTGCGAAGTTGGAAACACAAGTACCAGCAAAGCCTTTGAATCCAATGATCAATGCTGGAGCTTTAGTGGTGACAAGCATGATTTACGGTAATTCAGTCCATGAAAAGCTTGGGAGGTTATTAGCTCTCGTTCATGATATGACCAATAATTCAAGTATCGATATAGACGAAGAAGTTGCCCGATCGGAATTTGACACGGCTAACCTTAACCGTTCGTTATGTTATTTCATGAAACAGCATAGCATCGTCCATGGCGATGTAGACGAATTGATCGAGTTATACACGAAGCAGTGTGCGATACAAGTGACTTGTGTGGATTTGGCTCGGATCGGGATGATCCTTGCAAACAAAGGACTGGATCCTGAGACTAACCGCAGAATCCTGCCTGAGAGGATTGCTACCATTGTCAAGACATTCATGGTGACATGTGGAATGTATAATGCATCAGGGGAATTTGCAATTCAGGTTGGAATTCCATCAAAAAGCGGTGTTTCTGGAGCAATTCTTGGTCTTGTTCCACCATCGATAGGAATAGGTGTATATGGCCCTGCGCTGAATGATAAAGGTAACAGTATTGGTGGTGTGAAATTGCTTGAAATGCTTTCCCAACGTTACGACTTAAGCATATTTTAAGCGGATGCTGTTTGATTTGTGTTGCAATTTAGGCTTTTAAACGATAGTATAGGTAATAGAGAGAGGCACTTGGAACGGAGGGATTCGATTTGTCGACTGAGTTGGTTACCGGTCATCGTGAAAAAGCATTTGCATTGCTTCAAGCGGATGCTGAAAAGATACTTAAATTGATTGAGGTTCAGATGGAAAACTTGACGATGCCGCAATGCCCTCTCTATGAGGAAGTCCTTGACACTCAAATGTTCGGACTTTCCAGAGAGATAGATTTTGCAGTCCGTTTGGATTTGATTGAAGCTGAGCAAGGAAAGGCGTTACTAGAATCGCTTGAACGTCAACTGACAGCTTTACATGATGCTTGGTCTAAATGATGGCATGGTCAAAGTTCATCTATATAAATAAAGCTCAAACTATCGTATGATGGTTTGAGTTTTTTACTTTCGTTGTTTTCGCAAACTTTGTTGCTCTTGCACTTAAAGGAATTATAAGGGCAACTAAGGCTCGACCTACAAAAGGCTTGGTCTCGCCAAGTTTTCTTTAAAAGTGGTTGATATCCGCTCCAGGATGCTCGCTTTCCGCGGGGCGTGCGATGGGCCCACTTGTCGCCTTGCGACCTCGGAAGTCTCCTTTTCAAGGAAGCATTTGTGCTCTTGCGTCTACTAGAAAGTCCTTTCGAAGCAAGCTTCCTCGTCGCATGCCTTGCGAGGAGATGATTCAGGTAGTAGGCACACTGATCCCGCAGGACAAGGAAAGGTTCGGCAGCGTTATATCGCACGAAGAAAATGCGATTTTCATATTCGAGGAGTCTTGCACCTTGTTCTCCAATCAACTTGCACAAGGTGAGTTTTTAAAATGACTCAAAAGCAACAATCTTTTAGAAAAGAGCCAAGAAAAACGGTTCTCATGCTCAGGAAGCATGAGAACCGTCCCCAGAGGAGGATGCATATCGTTTTGCTAATTGTTCTTGTACTATTTCCGTTAGCTACGTTCATACATGAACTTGGCCATTATCTTACTGCTCGTCTCACCGGGCTCAAAGATTCACGGATGCAACTCGGTATAGGTCCGCGGGTTTTACATATCAATAATCAGTTTCTTTGTATCGAATACCGCTTGTTTTATTTTATTGGTGCTCATACATTATCAGGGGAAATGGATGAAACAAGCTCACTCAATCGTTTCCTCATCACTTTAAATGGACCTTTGATCAATGCAGTTACTGCTTTCTTTATTTTCGGTTTCTATCCTATGGATTTTTCATCCATTTTAGATAAAGCTCTCTCAATATTTGCTTACATTAACATATGGATCGCTATTGGGAATCTACTCCCTTATAAAATCAAAGGGCGGAAATCTGACGGCTTTATTCTATTGGAAAGTTTATGGAGTATTATTACAAACCCTAGACAAATCTAGGAATTCTTCCTTTCTAGGAAGGAAAAATGTCGTTTTACTCGAATAGTTTTGGATATAACAAATCATTGTGAGGGTTGCCCATCATGTTCAAAAAAATGTTTAAAAACTATGATTATTCAATGATAGCGGTTGTACTGGCTTTATGTACAATCGGTCTCGTGATGGTGTACAGTGCCAGTATGATTATTGCGGTTACACAGTATGGATTCCAAAGTGACCATTTTTTCAAGAAACATTTCGTCTGGGTCTTGCTTGGCATTATCGCATTTTTCATATTCATGATTTTACCATATAAGATGTACCAGAAGTTGATCGTACCAATAACCCTTGCGATGCTCGGTTCGTTAATTCTGGTGAAATTCATAGGATCCGAGGTGAATGGAGCGAAAGCATGGTTTTCAGTCGGTGGATTCAGTATCCAACCAGCTGAATATGCTAAGATCGGGATCATCATTTATTTGGCATCCGTCTTTTCGAAGAAACAGGATTACATATCGGATTTCAAGACTGGTGTAGTCCCGCCATTAATTGTTTTATCACTTGTCTGCTCGCTCGTCTTCATTCAACCGGATCTAGGTGGTATGTTGGTCATTGCGATGTCTGCTGCAGTGATCCTTTTATGTTCCGGAATGAAATGGACACATTTATCGATGATGGCAGGCAGCCTTGGGTTATTAGGGTTTATCGGGTATAAATTTTTATTGACACAAGAACAATTATCACGATTTGCTGCTGCTTACCGGCCCTTTGATGATCCATCAGGTGATGGTATGCAGTTGATCAATGGATACCTGGCATTGGGTACTGGTGGTTTGTTTGGTAAAGGATTGGGTCAAAGCATCCAGAAATATGGCTTCCTGCCCCATCCGCATACTGACTTCATCATTGCCATCATTGCTGAAGAATTAGGCTTTATCGGAGTATTGGTTATCATTTTGATGATCATGTTCCTCGTTTTTAAAGGGATATATGTTGGATTGCATTGTAAAGATGCATTCGGCAGCCTTTTGGCGATCGGGATATCCGGCATGATCGGAATCCAGACCATTGTCAATCTTGGAGCAGCTTCAGGGACACTTCCGCTTACTGGTGTAACATTACCATTCATCAGTTATGGAGGTTCCTCACTTATATTACTTATGATCAGTATGGGAATACTTGTGAACATATCGATGTTTGTAAAATATCGTAAACAGCAAAATCCTCCTGCTGATCAATCCCACCCTATGCCACAGCAACGTACCAAGTTGAAAGTCGTTTCACAGCAACGTTAACCACAAACTAGGGAGGAATATCAAAATGCAAAAGATCAACAAAATTCTTGTCGCGAACCGTGGAGAAATTGCCATTCGAATCTTTCGTGCTTGTACAGAACTGGATATACGTACAGTAGCGGTCTACTCTAAGGAAGACTCTGGGTCTTTCCATCGATACAAAGCAGATGAAGCTTATTTGATCGGAGAAGGTAAAAAGCCGATTGATGCGTACCTTGATATCGAAGGCATTATTGAAGTGGCGAAACGTTATGACGTGGATGCCATCCATCCAGGTTATGGATTCCTTTCAGAAAATACTCATTTCGCCAAAAGATGCGAAGAAGAGGGGATCATCTTCATTGGTCCGAATACTGAACATTTGGATATGTTCGGTGACAAAGTTAAAGCAAGGGAACAAGCGATCAAGGCTGATATTCCTGTTATACCGGGTAGTGATGGTCCGGTCGAAACCCTTGATGATGTAAGAAGTTTTGCGAAAGAGCATGGTTTTCCAATCATCATTAAAGCGACCCTTGGCGGTGGCGGAAGAGGAATGAGAATCGTCCGGAATATGGCTTCACTTGCTGATGCCTATGATCGGGCAAAATCAGAAGCAAAAGCTGCTTTTGGTAAAGACGAAATCTATGTTGAGAAGTTTGTTGAAAATCCGAAGCATATTGAAGTTCAAATCCTGGCTGATAACCACGGGAATGTCGTTCATTTGTATGACCGGGATTGCTCTGTCCAGCGTCGTCACCAGAAAGTCGTTGAAGTAGCACCGAGTGTTTCATTGACTCAGGAACAACGAGATGAGATCTGTGAGGCAGCTGTAAAATTGATGGACAATATCGGTTATGTGAACGCTGGTACAGTCGAATTCCTTGTTTCAGAAAATGGTTCATTCTACTTTATTGAAGTGAATCCACGAGTCCAAGTCGAACACACGATCACTGAAATGATCACTGGTATTGATATTGTACAATCACAAATCATGATTGCTGAGGGGTATCAGTTACATGAGAAACCTCTAGGGATACCGATGCAAGACAAGATTGATTGCCATGGCTTTGCGATACAATGCCGTGTAACGACTGAAGACCCAGCGAATAATTTCATGCCTGATACTGGAAAGATCATGGCTTATCGTACTGGAGGGGGATTTGGGGTTCGTCTTGATGCAGGAAACGGATTCCAGGGTGCTGTGATTACGCCTCACTATGATTCCTTGCTCGTCAAAGTCTCTACATGGGCATTGTCATTTGAACAGGCAGCTTCCAAAATGGTCCGTAACTTAAGAGAGTTCCGAATCCGTGGCATCAAGACGAACATATCGTTCCTTGAAAATGTAATCAAGCATGAGAAGTTCGTTTCTGCTGAATACAATACGTCATTCATTGATACAACACCGGAATTGTTCGTGTTTCCGAAAAGGAAAGACCGCGGGACGAAAATGCTTTCTTATATCGCAAATGTCACAGTCAATGGTTTCCCAGGATTAGGTGTGCAAAAGAAGCCAGCGTTCAGTAAACCGAGAATTCCTTATGTAAACTATTCGAAACCTTTACTTGATGGAACGAAACAAATTTTGGATGTACACGGTGTCGAAGGACTAACGGAATGGATTAAATCCCGTGAGGAAGTGCTGCTGACAGACACAACTTTCAGGGATGCTCATCAATCTCTGCTGGCAACACGAGTAAGAACTCATGATCTGCTTCAAATCGCAGAACCGACTTCCCGCCAAGTTCCAGAGCTCTTTTCTCTGGAAATGTGGGGAGGAGCTACATTTGATGTTTCTTATCGCTTTCTGAATGAAGATCCCTGGGAACGATTGATCCAACTTAGGAAAAAGTCTCCGAATGTTTTATTCCAAATGCTTTTGAGAGCTTCAAATGCCGTTGGTTATAAAAATTATCCGGATAACGTCATACGTGAATTCGTAAGTAAATCTGCAGCAGCAGGGATTGATGTGTTCCGGATTTTTGATAGCTTGAATTGGCTTGATGGAATGAAGGTTGCAATTGATGCGGTAAGGGAAACTGGGAAAGTTGCAGAAGCATCTATTTGTTATACAGGGGATATTCTAGACCCCAAAAGGCCGAAGTATAATTTGGATTATTATGTGAATATGGCAAAAGAGCTTGAGCAAGCAGGCGCACATATCCTTGGTATAAAAGATATGGCTGGTTTGTTGAAACCTCAAGCAGCATACGAGTTGATCTCTGCTTTAAAAGCATCCGTGAACATACCGATCCATCTCCATACTCATGACACGAGCGGAAACGGAATCATGACTTATGCCAAAGCCGTAGATGCTGGCGTCGATATTGTGGATGTGGCAATCAGTTCAATGGCAGGTATGACCTCCCAGCCGAGTGCGAATTCCCTTTATTACGCACTTGAAGGAAGTAGAAGACAGCCGAAAGTATCGATCCATGATCTTGAAGAGCTCTCTCACTATTGGGAAGATGTCCGAAAATATTATCAAGGATTCGAAAGCGGTCTGATCGCACCACATACAGAGGTTTATGACCACGAGATGCCAGGTGGACAATATAGTAACCTACAACAGCAGGCAAAAGCTGTCGGTCTCGGTGATCGTTGGGATGAAGTTAAAAGCATGTACCGCCGGGTGAATGACATGTTCGGAGATATAGTCAAAGTTACACCATCATCAAAGGTGGTTGGTGATATGGCCCTTTATATGGTACAAAATGATCTGACTGAAGATGACATTTTCGAAAAAGGTCAATCACTCGATTTTCCTGATTCAGTTGTCGAAATGTTCCAGGGATATTTGGGACAGCCGTATCAAGGTTTTCCAAGAGAGTTGCAGCAACTCATTCTGAAAGGAAGAGAACCGCTTGACGCTAGACCAGGTGAAATGCTGGAACCAGTAGATTTCAAAGAATTGCAAGATATACTCTACCATAAATTGAATCGACCGGTTACAAGTCATGATCTTATTTCTTATGCTCTTTATCCGAAGGTTTATCTTGATCGAGAGCAAATGATCGCTCAGTTTGGTGATATCAGTGTTCTTGATACACCTACATTCTTATACGGTATGAGGCTTGGTGAAGAAGTCGAAGTTGAAATTGAGCAAGGTAAGACATTGATTTTAAAACTGGTCTCAATTGGAGAGCCACAATTAGATGGTACGAGAACTGTTTATTTCGAGTTAAATGGACAACCTCGTGAAGTAGTTGTAAAAGACGAGAATGTAAAAGCTGAAGTGGTTGCTAAACCGAAAGCAGATAAGAACAACGAGAAACATATAGGGGCCTCGATGCCTGGAACTGTAATAAAAGTACTTGTTGAAAAAGCTGAAAAGGTTAAAAAAGGTGATCATCTGATGATTACAGAAGCGATGAAAATGGAGACCACGATTCAAGCTCCATACGACGCCGAAGTTAAAGACCTGTTCGTATCGAACGGGACGACCATACAACCTGGTGATCTATTGATTGAATTAGCATAATTGTGGCGACGGTTCTCATGCTTCCTGAGCATGAGAACCGTTTTCCATTTTGGCTCTTTTCTAAAAGATTGTTGCTTTTGAGTCATTTAAAAAAAACACCTTGTGCAAGTGGATTGGAGAGCAAGGTGCGAGACTCCTCGAAAATGAAAATCGCATTTTCTTCGTGCGATGTAACGCTCCCGAAGCTTTCCTTGTCCTGCGGGATCAGTGTGCCTACTACCTGAATAATCTCCTCGTAAGGCATAAGGAAGCTCGCTTCGACAGCACTTTCTTGTAGACACTGGAGCACAAATGCTTCCTTGAAAAGGAGACTCCCGAGGTCGCAAGGCGACAAGTGGACTCACCGCACGCCCCGTGGAAAGGGAGCATCCTGGAGCGGAAACCAATGACTTTTAAAGAAAACTTGGCGAGACCAAGCCTTTTGTAGGTCGAGCCTTAGTTGCCCTTATACTTTCTTTAAGTGCAAGAGCAACAAAGTTTCCGAAAACAGCATTTATTTTAGAATTTTATCAAATATTATCGTGTAGGCGAATTCTGTTTTAAAATCACCAAAATAGAGCTGATCCAATTCATCCTTACGATGATCGGAGTCAGCTCTTTCAAATATCTATACATTCATACCGTCAGTCTTTCCGTAACGCCACCATTACCAGATAACTGAGTGTTGCAAACAATAGGGAAACGAACAGTCCGTGCATTAAGCCGATGAAGAGATTCAATTTGGTGAAAATGATCAATGCTCCAGTAGTGACCTGCAAGGATACGAGAATCAACAGCAATAAAAATGTATGGTATAAGATTTTCATGTTTCTATAATAGGATCTGATTTGGATAAAACTCAACAAGATCCAGATAAACAATAGACCTGCCATGAAGCGATGAGTATAATGGATCAGTTCTAATTCATTCGTCGGAGGCATGAGCTGTCCGTTACATAACGGCCAACCTGAGCATGCCAGACTTGCTTTTGTGTGTCTTACTAATGCTCCTGTGTATACAAGTGTATATAGATAGATGAATAGCAGATAAATATTCAACTTGAAATTTTTATTGATCTTCAGAGTTGCTCGGCCGTTTCCGTTCTCAAAGATGACAACGGCCAATAACACAACACTCGCAAAAGATATTAATGAAAAACCGAAGTGAAGTGCCAGTACAAAGGACGATTGTCCCCAAATCACTGCGGCAGCTCCTAATAAACCTTGAAAAACGATGAAAAATACAGATAAAAATGCAAGCCATTTCACTTCTCGGATTTGCTTGAATTTCCACCATGACCAAATTGCTAGTATGACAACCATCAAACCAAGAGTCGCAGAAACAATTCTGTGACTATACTCAATCATTGTTTCTACTTTTGGTTGGGAAGGGAGTACTTCGCCGTAACATAATGGCCATGAGTTTCCGCAGCCTTCACCAGAGCCAGTAGTGGTTACAATGGCACCCATCAATAAGACTAAAAGCATACCTAGACTTGTCAGGATCGCATAGAATTTTAAATATCGATTCATTCCGACACCTTCTCTATAATAATTAAGAAAAAGTAACTATTTGTTCTATAATAATTACAAGTTTGGTGAACCTTACCATTAAGAATAAGTCTAAAGCAATCGACCACCTTCACACAATTCAAAATGAAACAGACAATCTGAATCAACTGGATCAAGGACTACGTGTGTCGATTGAACACTAGGGCAAGTATACAAAACTATTGAATTCGTTTATAATGTTAAAGGACAATTTCAATCGACAATATCGTATCACATGTGTCGGGTAGAAATCATTGTAATTGTGAACAAGCATAGACAATTTACAAAAAGTTATTTTCAGAAACCCTTTTTACTGATAAATTAGAATAGGTGTTTTACTCACACTTATGTTTAAATGTAAGGGTTGGAGTAAAGAGCATTTAGAAGGAGGTGGAAGCATGAGCAAAATGAATACGACAACATATGAAGCATCAAGCAGAGTTATGGAGCCTGGACCATTGTCTGAATCAAAACCTACAGGTACTTGGAAAGATTTCCTGACACTTGCCAAGATGGGGATCGTAATGTCGAACCTCATTACGACGTTCGCAGGATTTTGGATCGCATTGAAAGTTACAGATGCAAGTTTTATTGCGAATATTCCTACGGCATTGCTGACTCTTTTAGGTGCAGCACTAGTCATAGCAGGAGGATGCTCCTTAAACAATTATATCGATCGTGATATCGATCATTTGATGGAAAGAACATATGAAAGACCGACAGTTACAGGGAAAATTGATGCAAACCAAGTACTCTGGGTTGGAATCATACTTTCTGCTCTCGGGACACTGTTGTTGATGTTTGCCTCCTTGATGGCAGCACTTCTAGGTGTGGTTGGACTTTTTGTCTATGTCATTGTCTATACGATGTGGTTGAAAAGGACCCATTCTATCAATACTGTAGTTGGTGGGATTTCAGGTGCGATACCTCCACTCATCGGTTGGGCAGCTGTCGATCCTGATTTGCATATGACAGCATGGCACTTGTTCTTGATTATGTTTTTATGGCAACCGCCTCACTTTTTGGCTTTAGCTATGAAACGATGTGAAGAATACCGAAAAGCAGGAATTCCAATGCTTCCTGTTGTTTCAGGTTTCAATATGACAAAACGACAGATGGTCGTTTATGTTGCCGCATTGCTTCCGGTGAGTTTATACCTTTATCATTTTGGAATGGTATACTTTACTGTTGCGGCTGTACTTGGTTTAGGATGGCTTGCTCTTGGCATAGCCGGATTCTTCATGAAAAACGACATCAAATGGGCAAGGATGATGTTCGTCTACTCATTGAATTATTTGACCATCATGTTCGTTGTAATGATCATCGTCAATCGCTAAAGGGATTTTCGATTTTTCCCTTAAGCGGTTACATATTAAAAATTGTTTTTAGTACAACAGAGAAAGCGGGGTTTGATGTAGTAATGAAACGATGGCTACGACTCGGGCGTCTTGTTCCGTTATTCGGAATTATGATGCTTGGTTTAATCGGATGCGGTAATGAACAAATATCCGCACTTCAACCACAAGGTAAAGGAGCTAGTGCTCTTTTTGATCTCATGGTCTTAAGTCTTGCAATTATGGTTGTCGTACTTGTAGTTGTTTTTATTCTTTTTGGTTATGTATTAGTGAAATTCCGACATCGTAAAGGGGACGATTCAATCCCTGAACAAGTTGAAGGGAACCATATGTTAGAGGTTCTTTGGACTGCGATTCCGATCGTGCTCCTTTTGGTGCTTGCGGTGCCGACAGTAATGACCACGTTCGACCTTGCAGTCAGCGAAAAGAGTGCTGAAGCAACTGAAGATGGTGGAGAGGAAGAAAAGAAAGGTCCGATGACGATTAAAGTCACTGGACACCAATATTGGTGGGAGTTTGAGTATCCTGATCAAGAAGTTGTCACTGCACAAGAACTTTATCTTCCTGTAGATGAAAGAGTGAACATCGAGTTGAGCTCTGCTGATGTTATCCATTCATTCTGGATTCCTAGTATTGCAGGAAAAATGGATACGAATCCTGGAGATAAATTGACGAATAAAATGTGGCTTCATCCTGAGAAAACTGGAACTTTCCAAGGTGCATGTGCCGAACTTTGTGGTGATTCCCATGCCTTGATGTATTTCAAAGTGAAAGTTGTCGAGCGTGATGAGTTTGACGCGTGGATCGAAAGTATGAAAAATACAAAATTCGATGATGCTCCTTCTGAAGTAGCGCAAGGGCAAAAGATTTTTGAACAGAACTGTCTCCAATGTCATGCTGTCGGAGATAAGGGTGGTAATGTAGGTCCTGCGTTGACTGGATTCGCCGACAATGAAAAGGTTGCGGGTATTGCAGACCATAATAAAGAAAACATCAAGGACTGGATCAATGACCCACAAAAAATGAAACCTGGTAACAACATGCCGGATTTCAATTTCAATGAAGAACAATTAGATGCACTAGCAGACTACTTAATGGAACTTGAAACCGCTGAATAAGCAAAGTTTCAATCGCTTTAAAAAGGAGGTACTATCGTGAGTAACGCACATGCAGCGAAAAAAAGCGTGCTATGGGATTGGCTGACTACAGTCGATCATAAGAAAATTGGAATTCTATACCTCGTTTCCGGCGGGTTCTTCTTCTTAGTCGGGGGGTTAGAAGCAGTATTAATCCGTATTCAATTAATGAGTCCTGAAATGGCTTTTTTAACAGGAAATCTATATAACCAAGTACTTACCATGCATGGTACAACAATGATCTTTCTGGCAGCCATGCCGATCATATTCGGCTTTATGAACGCGGTCGTACCATTACAGATAGGAGCCCGTGACGTAGCCTTTCCTTTTGTGAACTCGTTAGGATTCTGGTTATTCTTCTTCGGAGGAGTCCTACTGAACCTTAGTTGGTTCTTAGGAGGAGCTCCTGATGCTGGGTGGACAGCTTACGCACCACTCTCGACCACATCAAGCGGGCACGGCGTCGATTTTTATGTATTAGGTTTACAGATTGCCGGTGCGGGTACGTTGATGGGGGGAATCAACTTCCTCGTAACGATCATCAATATGAGAGCGCCTGGAATGACATTCATGCGTATGCCTTTGTTCACATGGACAGCATTCGTAACATCAGGTCTTATCCTTTTTGCTTTCCCTGCGTTGACAATCGGATTTTTCCTACTTATGTTTGACCGGGTATTTGAAGCTAATTTCTTTGATGCGAATATGGGTGGAAACGCAATCATCTGGGAACATATTTTCTGGATCTTCGGGCACCCTGAAGTATATATTCTGATCTTACCAGCATTCGGTATCATTTCAGAAGTAGTAGCAACATTCTCGAAAAAACGCCTGTTCGGATACAGTGCGATGGTATTTGCGACTGTATTGATCGGATTCTTAGGTTTCATGGTTTGGGCCCACCACATGTTCACAGTTGGACTAGGACCGGTTGCAAACTCGATTTTTGCTGTCGCTACCATGGCAATCGCCATTCCTACTGGGGTAAAGATCTTCAACTGGGTCTTTACAATGTGGGGAGGAAAAATAAGCTTTACCTCAGCTAACCTATTTGCAGTTGGATTCATTCCAACGTTCGTTATGGGTGGGGTAACAGGTGTCATGCTTGCTGCAGCACCTGCCGATTATCAATACCATGACAGTTATTTCGTCGTAGCCCACTTCCACTATGTTATCGTAGGTGGATTGATTCTGGGACTATTTGCTGGATTATACTACTGGTATCCACGTATGTTCGGATTGATGTTGAATGAAGCCCTTGGAAAATGGAATTTTTGGACTTTCTTCATTGGATTCCATTTGACATTCTTCCCTCAACATTTCCTTGGACTGATGGGTATGCCTCGTCGTTACTTTACGTATCCTGAAGAATTCGGACTTGGTTCGATGAACTTCATCAGTACGATCGGTGCGTTTTTGATGGCAGTAGGAACAATCGTTTTCATCATTAATGTAATTGCTACACATGCTAAAGGTAAAAAAGTGAGTGGGGATCCTTGGGATGGACGTACACTAGAATGGGCAATTCCAAACCCGACTCCTCATTATAACTTCTTGCAGACACCTTTAGTTCGTGGATTGGATGCGCTTTGGATTGAGAAGATGGCAGGGAACAAGAAGATGACACCTGCAGAGCCTGTTGGGGATATCCATATGCCTAACAACTCTATTCTTCCACTTGTCATGTCACTAGGATTCTTCATCGCAGGATTTGGATTCATTTATTTCAATTCTGCAGGAACACCAGCATTGATTGCGATCATCGCTGGACTTGGGATCGGTTTGGCATGTATGTTCTTAAGATCTTGGATTGATGATCACGGACATCATCTCCATAAAGAGGATTTACTGAAAGAGGATAAGGGGGTTGACGTATAATGGATGTAGGTGAACGCTTAACCGATCAAAACTTCCCTGAATCCCCTGAAAAAGCTACGCTGGAAGGTAAAAACAAGTTTTTAGGATTCTGGTTGTTTTTAGGTGGAGAAACTGTATTATTCGCAACATTATTCGGAACATATCTCGGATTACGTAATTCTTTTGGAAAAGGACCTGAAGCATCAGAAATTTTCCAACTTCCGATGGTTTTTGCAGCAACCATCATCCTACTAACAAGTAGTTTGACAAGTGTGTACGCTGTCTTGGCTTTAAAAGAAAACAAGGTCAAACAGATGCGCAGATGGTTATTCATAACCTTACTGCTTGGGTTATCATTTTTAGGTTTAGAGATCTATGAGTTCATACATTATGTGCATGAAGGTCATACCTTCACATCCGGAGCATTTGGGTCTGCATTCTATACGCTTGTCGGATTCCACGGAGGTCACGTACTGTTCGGCTGTCTATGGATTACAGTTTTACTTATCCGCAACAGTGGTCGGGGCTTGACATTGTACAATGCTCCTAAGTATTATCTGTTTGCATTATATTGGCACTTTGTTGATGTAGTATGGGTATTCATCTTTACAGTAGTTTATCTTATGGGAAAGGTGGGGTAATCGATGGCTAGTAATGAACAACAAAACTCAGTCCATCACCACTCGTCCTTACAAAAGAAGATCAAATTAAAGCAAGAACGTCGTCAGCATAATGTTTCATTCGTTATGATGATCTTATTGACCATCGTGGCGTTTGCAGCAATTGCAAGTGACGCAGTATCTAATTCCCTGGCGATTCTTTTCATCATAGTTCTAGCATGTGTTCAGGTCTTTTTCCAGCTATATATTTGGATGCACCTTGGACATAAGGGACATGAGTTTCCTATGTGGGGAATTGCAAGCGGGTTACTAATTGCTGTAATCACAGTAGGTACTCTTGTAGGATTGATTTGGTAATTGAATATGGGGACTGACTCTGGTTGAGTCGGTCCTTTTTATTTAAAATTTTTTCAAACCAATACCAATAGCTTGTTTTTGCTGATTTTTCTTAAGACTGACACAAAATTGTTCTACTCCAATACGAAAGCATTATTATTTTTTGATATGATAGGAAGAGAGTACTGAGCAAGGAGTGATTGAGATGCACGGCGAACACCAGACTTCATTAAGTGAACTAAGTTGGACAGCTTTATGGAGCCCATTTGTTTTATTGATATGTATTGCTGTGGTTGGTATCTATTTTTACTATACAAACAATGGCCCTTTAAAGGGGACTGTGACGACAGGACAAAAGGTATGGTTCACAATAGCGATGATCGGTTTTTACATTGCTAAGGGGACACCATTGAGTGCCATTGGACATCATTATTCGTTTTCAGCACATATGCTGCAGATGAGTCTACTCTATTTCATTGTTCCCCCGCTTTTACTGATCGGACTTCCAAAGGTTCTTTTTAGGAAAATCCTTAGTGTAGGCATTATTGACCGGTTATTCCGTTTTTTCACAAAACCATTGATTGCCTTGATTTTATTTAACATTCTAGTCTCTCTGTACCACTTGCCGGTCATCTTTGATACGGTGATGGGAAATCTTCTTTTGCATGAAGTTACACATATCATCTTACTGACGAGTTCATTTATGATGTGGTGGCCAGTAATCGGGCCTTTCCCGGAACATGATACGTTATCGGATCTTCAAAAGGTGGGATATATTTTTGCTGATGGCGTATTATTGACACCAGCATGTGCTTTGATCATTTTTGCTGATGATCTGATTTATCAAACATATATGAATGCCCCACGGATATTTGAATTCCTCCAACCGCTCGATGATCAACAAGCAGGCGGGGTCATCATGAAGATCGCACAGGAGATCATCTATGGTGGAATCCTATTGTACATCTTGATCCGTTGGGTTCGAAAAGAACGTGCACAAGATAAAGAAGACGAATTGAAAATCATGAATGAAGCAAAAGCGAGATTATCGTTAAATGAACAGTGATTTTCTTCAAGGTCGGCTCGAATGGCAGAGTCGATCTTTTTTCTTTTGTTTGTTATACTCTATTGTTGATTTTCGCTTTGGCACAGACTGAGCCTTATTTGCGCTTAAACTAAAGAAATAGTATGATATTTTCTTTAAGGGAAAAATCACCTACAAAGATTAACAAAGCCTTATGAAAAAGCAATTGTAATTGAAGGATTTCGAGTGGTTTATCCAGTATACTTATTAAGCAGTCACAGAAAAGAGGGTGATACATATGGAATTAAGGACGATCAATGAAAATGAGTTCGATGATTTTCTCAAAATGGGCGAATTCGCATTTCAATATGAACTTTCAGAAGAAGATAAAAGAAAAAGACGAGAAATGACAGAACTGGATAACTGCTGGGCTATATTTGAAAATGGGTGTATGGCTTCAAAATTATTGATACACCCGATGGAAATATGGCTGGGTGGCAAAGTGATGCCGATGGGAGGCATAGCTGGAGTTGCAAGTTGGCCGGAATATCGTCGTAAAGGTCATATCAAAGCATTAATGAAAAAATCGTTAGAAGTGATGAAAGACAAGGGTCAATATGTTTCAATGCTGCATCCTTTTTCTGTGTCCTTCTACCGAAAGTATGGGTGGGAACTGACACACTCCATCAAAAAGTATGAAATAAAACCAGAACAATTAGCAACAAAGTATGAACATACAAAAGGAAAAGTGATCCGAATTGCACATGATATTGAAAGATTAGATCAGATTTATGAAAAGTACGCGCAAAAATACGCTGGAATGTTGAAAAGGACAGAAAAGTGGTGGCGGAATTCTGTTCTGAATAATCCTCGTGATATTGTAGCTGTCTATCTCGATGAAAATGGAAAAGATGAAGGATATCTCGTCTATCGTGTCAAAAAGAATGTCATGGAAATTGAAGAATGGGTTTCTTTGAATGAGGAAGCAAAAATGGTTATGTTGGAGTTTGTAAGAAACCACGATTCTATGGTCGATTCTATACAACTGCATCCAGCAATTGATGAGAACTTTGAATTTCTGATGTTCGATCCAAAAATAAAACAGGAAATCAGTTCTTATTTCATGAGTAGAATTGTTGACTTTAGACAATTCATAAAAGAGTATCCGTTTCAGGTGTTTTTGGAAAAACCTTTGATTATCCATCTGGATGATCCATTGGCAGAGTGGAATAGAGGGACATTCATCATTAGGATGAATGGAGATGGAGAAATTCAAGTTGATCATTTTCCTCCAAAAGAAGGCGCGAGTTGTACACATCCTCCTGAAAAAGGGATCCAATGTGATATCAACACACTCAGTACATTATTTTTCAATTATCACACTCCAGGTCAGTTAGCAGCACAAGGTAGATTAGTTGGAAAACCTGAAGAAATTGAATTGCTGGAAAAGATGATTTATAAGCAAATTCCATTCTTATACGACTTTTTTTAAACAAATTCGAAAGGCTGTCCATGAAGAAAAAATAACTTCGTGGACAGCCTGTTTTGTTCTATCATATTTTAAAGTTGGTCTTTACAATTCCTGCTTCCCGAGCAGAATTGAAAATGATCAGAATAAGCGGGCCAGCTATGAAGCCTATCATACCCAATAACTTCAAACCAAGGTACATTGCAATCAGAGTGGAAAGTGCTGATAAACCGATATGGTGGCCCATCACTTTCGGTTCGACTGTACGTCGGATGATCAATAGAATGACTGCTAATACTGCTAGCTTTGTTCCTAATACGACATTACCGATAAGAAGATAATACAGTGCCCACGGTCCAAGAATGACGATTGAACCGATGATCGGAATGAAATCGATCACCCAAATGATGAAGGCCATTAATAAAGCAACTTTAGGAACAATCATGTATAGCCCGATCAATGCTGCGATGAATATGACAATGCTGACTAAAAATTGCGCTTTCATGAAGCCGAAAATAACATAAGATAATCTTGTGCTCATGAAATGCACTTTCTCTGCAGTTTTTTCAGTCATGTGTGAATAGACCCCTTTTTTCAATCGGGGGATATCTAAGAGAAATAAAAATAATGTAAGAAGGTAAACAATAATACTTACTAGAAAACTTGGGATGAAAGATACCAGGGAAGTAAGTGATTCGATATAGTTCTTCTCAAGCAGTTTCGTCCGGATCGACTCTAGAAATTGATCTACCTGGCTATTGATTTCAATGACGATTTCTTCTGGCAGATCTTGTGCTGCTTTTTCAAAATTTTTCTCTATATCATCCCATACATTATTCACTTCTGAAATATAAGTTGGGGAATTTTCCACGAAATTTATAACAGAAGTGACGACTTTAGTTACCAAGAAATAGCTCCCGATCCCCATCAGAACGACGAAAAGTGAAAACACGATTAATACGGATAAGTTACGTTTGAAGGAAAATTTCCTCTGAAACATTTTAACAGCCGGTTCTAAAAGCAATGCGGTCAAAAGTGCAAAAACGATGGGAAGTGCAATCGGCAGGACCCATACAAATGATGCAATGATGATGAGTGCGATTAACGTATAAATGATCAAGCGTTTACGTGTTGAAAATTGGTTCAACTTGGTCCTCCTTTCCCGCTAAAATTGATATGTATCAGGCTTGGACGACGAATAATCAAAATAACGTTTTTTAGTCCTTACTCTATATTATATTGGTTTTGTGAAATTATGAACAGAGCTGCAGTCAGAAATAACACCATTGTTAGAGAAAGTTCAAACAAATAAAACGAAAAAATAGCAGTACAAAAAAAGGGCGACTTTTTAAGTCAGCCCCTTTTACGCTGTATGATGCTTATCAATTTCTTCTTTAAGTCTATTCAAAATCTTCTTACAGGTTGTAACGACATTCTTCGGAAAATCTTCATCGTATTCCACACCGTGAGGGTAGTAATGCTTCCCAAGGTATGGTTCCATAATTTTGATCAATGCGTGTGCGGATTCAACTTCTCCTTCGACTGCATAGCAAGGAATTCTTAAGTAGAATACTTCACCAGTTTCCATGCTTTCAAACTTATAATCATATGTAATTCGTTCGTAATCCCATTGGCCAGCACGGACCAATCCGACATCATGCATCAAATGTTCGAGTATTTCAAAATTAATGACTTTACCAGCTAGTCCGATTTCTTCAAATTTCATGTGTCATCCTCCACATCCTTCGATATGTTCTTCCTTCATAATAATAGTACGAAACAGGTTAAGATGCAATCTTTCAGTTATGATTCCTTACTATTATATATGATTCTTGAAAAGAAATCGAAAATTTGGCAAGACTAGACAATATGGAAAGAATGAAAGCAAGCAATAGTAACGTAATTACGTACCAAAAACAAACACAAAATTCTATTCGAAGGAAGGTTGTTTTTATGAAAAAATTAAGGGATATAATGACCGAAAACGTGGACTTTTGTACAACACTCGATAACGTGTATGAAGCAGCTGTCAAAATGAAGGAAGATAATGTGGGGGCTATTCCAGTATGTGAAGATGATAAACTGGTTGGGATGATTACTGATAGGGATATTGTGATCCGAGGTGTAGCGGAAAAAAAACCGAATGCATCAAAGATTACTGATGTTATGAGTAATGAAATAATAACTGGGACAGCTGATATGGGAATAGAGGAAGCTGTAAAACTCATGTCCAAACATGAAATAAGAAGGTTACCAATTGTTGAGCAGAGTAAACTTGTCGGTATTGTGTCATTAGGAGATCTAGCTATTCATTATGAAAGTAATCAACAAGCAGGAATGGCATTGACTGAAATTTCAGAAGCGGAGCCTGACCAACAAATGCATTGAATAGTAGGGCAATGAGGCTGGGACAAATGAACTTTGTTCAATAGAAAACCCGAACAATTTGTCCGGGTTTTCTTCAGTGGTAATAAATGAAGGTTTCGCTTTGTCAACATCCTTCGCTTTCCGCGGGCACGGCCTCAGCCTCCTCAGAAAGCACAAATCGCTTTCTTGCGGGGTCTTCGATTCGTGCTGTTCCCGCAGGAGTCTACGGATATTGTCTACGCTTTTCGTCTTTCATTTTCTCCAATCTATTTTATTGTTCGTCTTTTCTGTTGGCAGTTATCGTTTTGTCCCAGCCTCTTTTTGCACTTAGAGAAGGTATAAGCCCAACCAAGGCTCAGCCTGCACCAAGGCTTGACTTTACCAAGTTTTCTTCAATATAAGGGCCACTAAAGCTCAGCCTACGCTAAACCTTAGTTGTGCCAAGTTTTCTTTATGTTATCGAGTGGTATTGCCAAGTGATAATTTGAATAAGATGATAATCAATAGATTGAATTCTAAGGATAGACAAGTATAAAGCTATAAGGTAATGTGAAAGTAAGATTCGACAAACTTTTTTACATTATTTTTTTCAATAGGCTATTTTCTAAAAGATTACTGAAGAAAGTATTTTATACTTTCTTTAAGTGCAAGACCAACAAAGTTTGCGAAAATAGCCTTTTAATAAAAGTTTTTGAGCAAGATAAGGGGGAGGGTATATGAGAAGTATTGGATTGATCATCATAATCGCAATCATATTTTATGGATTCAGCATATTCTACGATGATTTAACCGAACTCCCGGATTATTCAGAACCCCCTACTGAACAAACTGAATCGGATTCTTCTGATCAGTCAAGAAGCAAACTCGATTTACCTGAAGAAGGCATCAGCAAATTTTTCCAAATGAATCAGGAAGAATTGATTACCAAAATTGGTGAACCTGATCGGATAGATCCTACTTCTTACGGGTACCAATGGTGGATTTATGATCAGGATCCAGACCAATATATCCAGTTTGGATTGGATAAAGGCAGAGTAGTCACCATGTTTGTCATTGGGAAGAATGTAGATGTCTCTCCCTTGAAAATCGGCCAGAAACGATCTGAGGTTGAAGAACATCTTAAGATCGATAATAAAGCAAAGCTCAAGGTTGATGGAAATGAATATCAATTTGAATTGACACAAGAAGAGATGCAAACCAGACCACTTGTAAAAATCAATGGAATATGGGCGCAGCTTTATATGGATAAATTCGAAAACACCCTGGTCGGCATTCGCTATGTGACTCCAGAGGTACTGGTCATGCAACGTCCCTATTCCCTTGAATATCGGGGTGAGTTGACCGACCAGCCAGAATTGAAACAAAAGGATTGGGAAGAAGTTCAAAATGCTGAAGAGCTTCAAATATTCACATTGACGAATGTCATCCGTGAGCAATACAATGTCCCGGCACTCCAATGGCATGAAGAAACATCACAGGTTGCTTTTGGACATAGCAAGGAAATGAATGAAGAAAATTACTTTTCTCACGAATCACCGAACACAGGGAATTTATCAAATCGCTTGGACAGAAAAGATATCAAATACATCCAAGCTGGGGAAAATATTGCCGCCAATTATATAGATGGCATCGAAGCAGTAGTTGGGTGGTTGAATAGCGAAGGGCACCGGAAAGCGATGTTGAATAAGGATTTCACACACCTGGGTGTAGGTGTATATCAGAGATATTATACGCAGAACTTCATCGTACCCTGGTGACAATGATATATACGCATAGAAGTAGGGAGACTTTTGGAAAGAGTCTCCCATTTCTAATGGTCTTTTCATCTTGTAAGCGAACTTAACTTCTTAGCCATGATACATAACCCTTCACCTAGGCTTTTCTTGGAACTAGATAGAAACTTCCTGTTGATACTGCAACTAGGGTACCGTTTTCGTTGTGAATTTTTGCTTCTGTAACGGAAGTTTTGGTCCCTAGGTGGAGGATTTCTGCTCTGCATACTAGGAATTCTCCAACTCCAGGTGCAGTGTAGTTCATTTTTATTTCGGATGTGACGGCCACTTTATCATCTGGTATCTTCCGGTTGACAAAAGTACCCATTGCTGTATCAGCAAGTGTAGCTGTTAAGCCCCCATGTACGATATCCACAGAATTCGCTAAAAACGGGGTGATTGGGATCGATATGACAAGCTGATCGCCATTTTCTTCGATTTCAGTCTCCATGAACGCTGTTATATATGTATTGTACTTTCCATTCCTCTTTCCATCTATACCATCGAACACTTTCTGTAATACTTTCATATCATCAATCGATCCGTTTTCGATTATACATTTTGCTTTCTCAAGCAGTTGATCCATTGTTTCCATTTGATGTCCTCATTTCATATTTACTTATTCAAGTGTACCAATGAAAAAATAACACTTGCAACAATAAAATAGGCGAACATAATCAACTCTTGCGTTGTACTATATACTGTAGGCTTGAGTTGAACGTATGGGAGGCATTATAGTGAGTAAGCAAGCGAAAAATAATGAAAAGGTCGAACAATTCAAGATGTTTGTACGCTCACACCCTGGATTAATCGATCACGTAAAGAACGGAAACCAGACCTGGCAAGATGTGTTTACAGAGTGGAATCTACTCGGAGAAGATCATGAACAATGGGGTAACTATATAGAGCGGAAGATTGGAGTTTCATCAACGGCAACAGGGAAGACGAAGAAAAAAGGGAAAAACGTCAATGATATCTCTGTCGGGGAAATCCTTACGATGTTCAAGAACATGGATATGGATGAAGTGCGACAATATGCTTCACAACTAAGTTCCGCAATGGCTGGTATCCAGGATATGTTACAGCAATTTCAATCTAAAGGTCCAAGAAGACCACCATATCAAAACAATCCGTTTAATCAATTTTTCAAAGATTAATAAAGGGAGTATGCAGGATGCGTAAAGAAATCATTGATTACTTAGATCAACGACCAGACCTGAAATTCATTGTCCGTGAACATCCTGATTGGTATCGTAAGTTATCACGTAACCCGGCTGCAATACAGGAGCTGGAAAATGAAGCGAAGTTCTTTTATGGTCAGACTTTCGGACAGAAAATCGACCGTTTACATGGACAGATCGAAACACTTTCTAGACTCTTTCAATTGTTTGTAAAACAATAATGAAGGTTGACTCGCAACAGAGTGTGTATAATCTCTAAACTCCGGTGTATGGGAGGTTAGCACAACTTATGAGTCAACCTTTTATTTGGGGTCAGGGACCGTTTTAGGTTTAAGGGATATTTTACAAGATACCTGCAAAACCTATCGGATGAGGAGGTGCATCCGGTATGGTAATTTTACGTGTGGTTGCTTGTATAATATTCTTCAGTATCATATCAGGTTGTCAAATTGACGGTCCGGGAAAGATACAGAAGCTAAGGGTTGAAAAAGACCCGTCAGCCTTTCAGGTTGTTGAAGTGACAAGCCCAGTCAGCACATTATCGTTGACAGTAAGGCATATGGTTTCGGATGATGATGTGTTTGTGGAATGTTATGTGCCAGGATTTCAATTTACCGACAAAAGCACTTCACATACAAACAAAGAAGGGCACCTGAAGATCTCTGTCGATCATCAAAAGCCCTATTCTGTATATAAAGCAGCTTTCATCATAAAAAATTTGAAAAAAGGGACACATGACATTACGGTTTCCCTTGTTGATAGTCAAGGTAAGACGATTGAGGAGCTGAATGAGCAATTTACAGTCACCATCCCATGAAGATCAAGAAGGAACTTTCACGGTTGTTCCAATCGGGTTTGGTGGAAGCAACGGCCTGAATTGCTTTAAAAGATATTGAAAAATCTTTTCTTCAAGATTGATTTTCTTTGCTCGGAGCGCCTCATTTCCAAATAACGTGTTGAACTCCAAAAAGTAGAACCTTCCATCTACTACCGCAAGATCAAATCCTGCATGGTTGATGTTCAATTCTCTCGCTACCTCGATCGTAAGCTTGAGCGCACCCTCGGGAATATCTTGAAACGAAATGCTTCCACCTTTTGCTACATTATTATGAAATTGATTTACACCTGACCGCCAATATGCTGCGATTACTTCTTCCCCGACAACACACACTCTTAAATCCCGATCCATTTCCAAGAATTCCTGGACGTAGAGTGTGGAGTTATTTTCTGCGTATTCCATGAATTCCTCTACTGTATGAATTAAAAAAACACCACGTCCCATCGAATTACGAGGCTCTTTCGCCACGAATGGAAAAGGAAATGTTTCCAGGATATAATCGATGTTCCTTTTAGAATTTCCGAGAATTTCAGTATAAGGAACGTGTTCAGGGCAGATTGTCCAAAGTGCCCTCGTCATTTCTATTTTATCGTGACCTAAATGGATCGATTCTACACTTGGGAATATGGGTTTCTTCAGTCCATACACAAGTGAATTGACCTGCCAATGCTCTGGAAATAAAATTACGTCCGCATTCTTGATCGCAGCTTGTTCCCGGAACATAAGCTCAGGTTTGATATACTGAATCCCAGGAATGCCAATCGTTCGGAATGGGTTGAATGTTACAATTTTCATTTTGCTATCCCCTAAAATATACTAAACGAGAAAATTATATAGCTGGAATGAATAACTGTCAATATAAATTTTTTAGTGTAATAATGTATGATGAAATGTTTGAGATGGAATATCTTAGAATGAAAGATTGGAAAAAAGGGGGCGATTTGTGGCATACTATACATAACCCAGAAATTGCAGGGTGGAGGTGTTTTAATATGTTAGCAACAGTGGAGAGCATTGAAATATTGGACGGTGCTGATGAGCTGGCATCAGTCATCGTCAATTCAGATATAGGACAAGAATATAAAGAAGCTAAAAAGAAGCTTCAAAAAGATAGAGAGGCTCAGAAATTGATTCATGAGTTCTCCAAAATGAAGGAAAGGTACGAAGAGGTTCAACGCTTCGGTAAGTATCATCCTGATTATAAGACTGTGTCCACGGACATCCGAGTCTTGAAACGTGAGATCGATCTCAACGAGACTGTGGCTTCGTTTAAAAAAGCTGAAAAAGAACTTGAAACGCTTTTGAATGAAATCTGCGGTATATTGGCAGGTCAAGTTTCTAAAAATATCAAGGTACCAACGGGCAACCCTTTCTTCGATAACATGTCGTGTGGTGGAGGATGCGGATCTGGAGGAGCTTGTGGCTGCGGTTAAAAGTATAGGTTTAGGAGAGGGTGACCGTTCTAAGGTTATCCTCTTTTTCTTATGCTTTTTATTGATTTTGCAAGGTTACTCCCTTTCCACGGGCAAGCGCAAAGGCGGAAGCCGATTAGTCAAGTAGGTTGGTTACTGGAGAACTGACGAGGGAGCTCAAACCAAACAAAAACTTGGTGCTGAGTGAGCTTACTCATAAGGATGTCAATTACTGTGTCGACCGCGTATGAAAGCTTCATACGACCATTCGAAGAGCAAATCAGGTTTGTATGTCCGTATGAACGCTTCATACGAACATTCGAGGAGCAAAACTGGGTTTGTTTGTCCTAACGCACGCTCCATCAACGAAAGCGAATACAGTCATGACAAAGGTTCCCGCAACAGAACATCTTTTGTTGCGGGACATAAAAACGGCATCTATAAACGATCATCTGATTTTCGGAGCGCACATATATGGATTCGAAGTGCAGCCGTTTTCCCTTCATTGATGCTACAGCAGCCCTTTCGATGATCTTCTCCACTTCTTTCCTATTCATAATAGAATCTGACGTTAAATAAAGGAACGGTATACCTGCCCTTTTCGTAATTGACACTTCTGTAAACTTTGAAGTGTTTAACAGGTTTTTCATAAACATATCCCAAACCGTATCAAGATCCATGGACTACCACCTCAGGTAAGTCATATAAGTAATTGCTAACGGTTTATCTTCATGCTAGACTGAATTAAAACTGGTTAAAAGGAGTCACGCTCATGCTGACGAATCGAACTGGATTGGCCATCTGGCTTCATTCATTAAAATACATAAAACAACTTCGTAAATTCGGCAACATCCATTATGTTTCGAAACGGATGAAATATGCAGTATTGTATTGCGATACTGCCCAGAAAGATCGTGTCATCGAGAAAATTGAAAAACTTCATTTTGTAAAGAAAGTAGAACCTTCTCATAAAGCTTATATCAAGACGGAGTATCAAAATGCACGTCCGGATAAGGCAAAAGAATATGATTATAAAATAGGGCTTTAATCCCGGTTATGCATTTTCACTGCCAGGCAGGAATGACATGCTGCATCCTGAGGATTCCTGTGAGATACTGATAATAAAGGTCTTTATCACTAAATTCATTTGACGGTCTTACCTCCAGGATTGTCAGTGCCTTATTATGGGTTGTAGCTCGATCTTGGAACAAGTCCCAACGTTTTGAATGCTGTGGGACGCCTTCACGGCAAATATAGATAGGTTGGAAGTTTGATTCACCTGCAGCTTGTAAGACGATTGCCAGGGAACAAACTTCCTTTTCATTTATCTTCGTTTTTAAAGCAATGAACTTTGTAAGCCGATGTGTATTTGTTTCAGCAATTTCAATGAGTTCATATAAATCAGAATAACCTTGACCAAGTTCTATAAAACGTTGAATCATAATTTTGACCTCCTTCTTTTTAAGGTGATTTTTTAATATTGACTTAAAAGCAACATTCTTTTAGAAAAGAGCCATTTTTAAAGAGCTTATTCCATTGATAACTTTAGCATGAATGAAGGAGAAGTGCTATTGTAGACCAGATTTACAATCAAAAAAAAGCCCGCAGGTAAATACCTGCGGGCTGTTCTATACCCTTACATGCCTAGAAACATTACGGAAATGTTCATTTGCCGTAGGGACAGAACAATGGGAGAGGAGAAACCGGAGTATAGCTTATGGGGAAATTAAGCTTACTCCGTGGTTCAACTTACAACACCTGATTGAGGTGTTGTAATCCTATTATTGTACAGTTGTAAAGCTTCTATACGCTCTATTTAAGAATTAGCTCCTTTTGTGGTAGGATAGTGAAGGTAAATAATTCTACGGTGAGGTTATACGTAATGAGAATAATATCAGGAGAGTTTAAAGGCCGTAAGTTGAAGGCTGTACCGGGTTCAGGTACACGACCGACATCTGACAAAATACGAGAATCGATCTTCAACATCATTGGTCCGTATTTTGAAGGGGGTACCTCTTTGGATCTGTATGGTGGAAGTGGTGCTCTTACCATTGAAGGTATGAGTAGAGGCATTGAGAAAGCAATCATAATCGATGTCGATCCAAAAGCTGTGGAAACGATAAAAGAAAATTTGCACACCCTTGGCTTGGATGATCGAGTTGAGGTTTTTCGGAATGATTCATACCGCGCATTGAAAGCGCTTCGAAAAAGAGGTGCTAAATTCAGTTACGTGTACTTGGATCCACCTTATAGAAAGCAAAAGATCAAGAAGGAAATCGAATTTTTAAAGGAAAATGAATTGTTAGAACCGAACGCGGTGATTGTCACCGAACATGATGCAATGCTGGAACTTCCAGAGCAAATCGCTGGTTGCGTTTGCTTCAAGCATGAGCAATATAATAGCACTACAGCGGTTACAATATATACAAATGAAACCGAGGGGGAAGAACAACATGAATAAGAAACTTGCTATATGCCCAGGCAGCTTCGATCCGATCACATACGGCCATCTTGACATCATCTCCAGGGGCGCAAGTGTCTTTGATGAAGTGATTGTAGTCGTTGCGCACAATCAAAGTAAACAGTCACTTTTTACAGTCGAAGAACGTATGGATCTTATAAAAGAAACTACAAAAGATATTGCGAACATCAAAGTTGATTGGTGTGACGGTTTGCTCATGGATTATGTACGCACAACCGGTGCAAAAGTCATTTTGAGAGGATTAAGAGCCGTTTCAGACTTTGAATATGAAATGCAGATCACTTCAATCAACCGGAAGTTAGATGAATCAGTTGAGACATTTTTCATGATGACGAATAATCAGTATTCATTCCTAAGTTCAAGCATTGTAAAAGAGGTTGCAAAATATCATTCTCCAGTTACTGATCTTGTTCCTAAAGTGGTAGAGGAGGCTTTGAAGGAGAAGTTTGCAAAATGATCCGTTCTACCTTTTTACATAATCTTGTAGTGTTTGATGGATTTTAAATGTATCAAAATAAAAATGATCAAGCTGGTGAAGGTGATCATCGCTCCAACAGTCAATAGGGATTGCCATGCATCATAAATCCATGAAATTGATGGATGAGTTGCAAAGGTCTCTACCACTCTTCCTTGTGATGACTGCTTTACATATAGTGGCTCCCATAGAATGATGGTCAAAATAGCAGCGATGAACCCATGCATGATCCTTGCGATGAGGAACGGTTTGAATCGTATATCTGTCTCCGCTAAGATACTTGCTACCTGAGCCTGAACGGAAAAACCATTGAAGGCAAGGACGAAACTGACCAGCACTGCTTGTTCCAAAAGCACAGAACCACTGGTTTCGCTGATTAATTTACTACCGAGTGTAATTTCGAACATCCCCGAAAGTAATGGTGGAATAAGAGCTTGAGCAAAGCCAATCAAACCCATAAATGTGGACAAGATAGAAGCCATAAACATAGTAATATGGAACTCTGTCAACATCCTATTCAATACAGAAAAAAGTAAGATGAATCCACCTATCATCAATAGGGTCTGTATAGAGTGTCTGACAGCATCCCCCAGTTGTTGTCCGAATGGACGCGGATCGCTTCTCCTGACTTGATGCATCCTATCAAGTGCAAGGCTCAATCTTTTGTCAGGTCTAGATGAATAGGATCGTCTTGGGCGGAAGTCATCCGGACCGTAAAAGCGCATGATGAAGCCTACGAAGATATTACCAATATAATGGGCCGCAGCAAGAAGCACACCTAACGCTGCATTATTGAAAAAACCGACTGCTACAGCACCAAGGATGAATAACGGATTGGAACAATTGGTGAATGAAACGAGACGTTCTGCTTCGATTCGAGAGATTTCCTTCTCCTGTCTAAGTCTTGCAGTCAGTTTCGCACCTGCAGGAAATCCAGATGAGATTCCCATCGCCCACACGAATCCCCCTGAACCAGGGACCTTGAAAAGCGGGCGCATGATCGGTTCCATCAATACACCTACAAAACGTACGACACCGAAGCAGATTAACAGTTCACTTAAGATGAAAAAAGGGAGTAATGAAGGGAAAACGATTTCCCACCACATTTTCAATCCGGTCAATGATGATTCAAATGCTGCTTTTGGGTATACCATTAAAGATAAAGCAAATAGTGAAGCGACTATTGCAAAAAGTGAATTTTTCATCCGGGAATGGTACAATCCAAAGCCTCCTTATGAATACGCTGAAATAAGGATGGACGTTTGATAAGTTGTCCTCATTCATTTATACGTGAATATACTGAGTTTAGACCTTGTTGGAATGTTCTTAGATGAAAAGAGGAGGTCATCCTGTGAATCAACCAAAGATTGGTTTAGCTCTAGGGTCTGGAGGAGCTAGAGGATTTGCGCATATAGGCGTTTTGAAAGCGTTGGTCGCAGCGGAAATTCCTATACACATGATTGCAGGAAGCAGTATGGGTGCTCTTGTGGGTGCATTTTATTGTACCGGGCATAAGCCTGAAACAATGGTGAAGATGGCAAGGATGTTCCGAAGAAGATATTATATAGATTACACAGTTCCGAAAATGGGATTTGTAGCGGGTGAAAAAGTGAAGCAGTTGATCCATGCTTTGACGAAAGGGAGAAATATTGAAGATTTAGATCTCCCTTTTTCCATCATAGCAACAGACCTTTATAAGGGTGAAAAGGTCGTCATCAGTAAAGGCGCTATATCTGAAGCTGTAAGAGCAAGTATTGCTGTTCCAGGCATCTTTGTCCCATATGAAAAAGATGGCAGACTTTTAATTGATGGAGGGGTCATCGATCGCGTACCTGTCTCTGTAGTTAAAAAGATGGGAGCGGATCTTGTCATTGCGGTTGATATCTCACATATAAAAAAAGACCCCGAAATCAATACAATCTTTGATGTTATCATGCAAAGCATCGACATCATGCAGCGAGAGCTTGTGAAAGCGAACCAAATATCTACAGATGTGCTGATCAGACCTCTGGTGGAAAATTACAGTTCAGCTGCGTTCAAAGATATAGATGAGATCATTGCAATTGGTGAAGAGGAAACCAATAATCGAATAGAAGATATTAAAGCTGCAATACGCGACTGGAGGAAGAAGAATGAAAAGAATTAGAGCCCAATGGCCATGGGTTGTCATTTTATTAGCCATTTTGATCGCCTTCTTACCACTTCCTTATTACTTCACACAACCAGGTGATGCAAAGGTACTGACTCCGATCATCGAGGTTGATGAGAGGAATCAAGCAAAAGGCTCATTTATGCTTACCACCGTCTTGGTAGGGAAAGCAAATGCGGCAGAATATTTATGGGCGAAAGTCAGTGAATATCGAGAAGTGATTCCTGAGGATCAAATACGAGGGTCTGATGAAACAGAAGAAGAATATGAATCCCGACAGCTCCAGTTGATGCAAAGCTCGCAGCATGCAGCCACGATTGTCGCCTACAAGGAAGCAGATAAATCGATTGAAATCCTAAATAAAGGTGTATTCATAACCGGTGTCATATCTGGTATGCCCGCGGCTGATAAACTGAAAGTAGGAGATCTGATCACTGCATTGAACGGAAAAAAAATCAAAACAGCTGAAGAACTGGTCGACCGGTTGAAAAAGTTTGATGCGAATGAAAAGGTTGAACTTACGGTTAACAGAGAATCAAAGGAAAAAAAGATAACGATTCCGTTGAAGCCTTTTCCGAAAGACATTGTCCAAAACAGTGAGGAAGAACGCGCTGGAATCGGGATTACATATCCGGTTACATTTACAGAGATAAAGACTGATCCCGAATTGAAAATCGACACGAATAAAATTGGAGGTCCATCAGCTGGCCTGATGTTCACACTTGAAATCTACAACCAATTGACGGAAGAGGATTGGACGAAAGGTTACCAGATTGCGGGGACAGGGACGATGAATGAAAAAGGAGAGGTCGGTCCTATTGGCGGAATCAAACAAAAAATTGTAGCTGCTGACAATGCAGGTGCCGAAGTCTTCTTTGCTCCGGTTAAAGCAGATAATTACAAACATGCAAAAGAAGCTGCAGAAGACATCAAGACAGAAATGAAAATCGTTCCGGTTGATAAATTCACCGATGCACTTGATTATTTAAAAGATTTGAAGGAAAAGTGATTGAAAATAGTGAAGCTGACCCATCATTTATGATTCGAGTCAGCTTTTTTCTTTTGAACTGAACTTGCTCACTTGATGTTTGACTGAATAACGACAAAAATCAAGGGTGAATTACAAAAAATTAGGAATAACTACAAAAGTAACGATTATAATGCAAAAAACAATAATTTAACTGCAAAAACAAGAAATTAACTACAAAACCATAAAATGCGAAAACCCTCAGGTGCCGATCGGTGGAGTTGCGTATTCCTGTTTCCATAGAGTGGTATGAAAGCGGGATGGATGCCCAAGGATATATGTTTTCGCGGCTCTTATATCCATTTGCAAAAAGTCATCACGATGCTTTGAAAGGGTACTTACGAGCGGGAGTCCGAAGTTCTTTTTCTTCACATTCAAATAGTGCTGTCCCTGAGGACTCATGCCGAGCAGCCGTATATAAGTGGGACCGCCATGTAACGCTTTTGCCATCAATTCCTTTCGTGCATTTGTCAGCAGATGTGTACATAATCTTTGGAGACGGGTCCACGTATATCGTTTTGTTTTGACAGACTCGAGAAAATCAATAAAAGAGTCAGTGTGGGTGATTTGGTTTTGCAGACGGTGTTGAATCCCTTCCACACATTCATAAACTTCTGACAATTCCTCAGGAGTAGAGGTGATGAGTTTATGTTTCAGCAATTGATAATAGCTGTCCCAGTTGATGAACCGCCCGTAAACTTGGTGATGGTGATTCAACCCTTCAAACGTTGATGGGGGGATTAGCTCCTGAATTCCACCTATGTTCCCATCATCACTAAATAGGATTTTCCTGATCCCTGTCGCACTAGCAATTTTATCAGGTCCATGATCATGCTCATGATAACCTGCACCAGTACGTCTGACCGTATTCATTTTGATTTTCGAATCGATTTTCAAGACTGAATTAACATAGTGGAAGCCAAGGATATTATTCGGTTGCGTCAGATCTACGGACTCTTCAGGGCGTCCAGGAAGTGCAGCAAAAGCCATTGAGGCTGCAGTTGGATAGTTCACACCGGTTTGGACATGTTTTTGGATCAAATCATTATATTCATGATCCATCGAATGGATGAAGTCGACAGTCCTTAAAAAGGGTTCGATCTTGCCGGATTCACTTCCAAAAATGACCTCATCGCATTGCATTTTATCCAGTATGGAAACAGCTCCAAACGCAAAACGATCTGCCCGTTGGGTTGCAAAGGCATAAGGAAGTTCAACGACTAGATCGACTCCTGCTTCAAGTGCCATCTTTGCCCGTGTCCATTTTGAAACAAGGGCAGGCTCTCCTCTTTGCAAAAAATTACCGCTCATCACCGCAATGACTACATCAGCTTGTGATTGTTTCTTAGCTTGTTGCAAATGATATAAATGTCCATTATGAAAAGGGTTATATTCAACAATCAATCCTAAAGATTTCATCATTCTGCTCCTTCTGATTTGGTAGTGATAGAGGAAATACGTTAAAATTGAATCATCATGACCTTGTGAAGTAAACCAGGTGAAACGGGAAGACCATTGACTTCATTATTGTACCAAATTGTGGAGGAAGATTAAAAACAACTGTAAAGAAAAAATGTTGACAATTTTTTTGTAGAAAGCTATAATTACTACTGTTGCCTTGAGGTGATGACAAATGAAATGGTCCATACAACAACTGAGAAGTTTTCAACGTAAAGGACTAGAAATTGATGATACGATCGAGTTGGACTCGATTCGTGATTTTGATTCTGAAATCCGCGAAATAACACCAGTCCATGTAAAGGGTTATGCTGAAATCAATCAAAATCGAGCTGTATTTCATTTGACGATTTCTGGACAAATGACATTGCCATGTGCAGTGACTCTTGAAGATGTACCTTTTCCTTTTAAAATCCGATCGACCGAGATTTTCCTTTTCGAGCCGGATTATGGGATGGATGCTGAAGAAGAGGATATCCATGTTGTCGAAGAGAATACGGTTGACCTGATACCTTATATTCGGGAAAACATATTGTTGGAAAAGCCGTTGAAGGTCATCAGCTCTGAACCAACTGATAACCCTCCTGCTCCTCCATCAGGTAAAGGATGGGATGTAGTTGAGGAAGAAGAGGATCGACAAGACAAGGTCGATCCACGGATGGCCGACTTGGCCAAATTTTTTAATGATAGCGATAAAAAGTGAAGAAACGTCAAAACAATTGACATTCTCTAGCTGAACAATTCCTTCAAGGAGGTGGAAAACCATGGCAGTACCTTTTAGAAGAACCTCTACCACTCGTAAAAACAAGCGTCGTACTCACTATAAGTTGAAAGTACCTGGAATGGTGAAATGCCCACAATGTGGCGAATATAAGCTTTCTCACCGCGTATGTCCAGAATGTGGAACATACAAAGGAAAAGAAGTAGTTGAGAAGTAAGCTTGATCAAAAAGTGCCTGTAAGGATCATATCCTTCCAGGCATTTTTTTATGGTTCTGACGGAAAGAAAACCTTTCTTTGTGTCCGTCAATTTACGTTAAAGTGACTAAGCGGGTCGCTTCTGCTATTCTCGAACCCGTAAAAAGCGAGTATATTTCCAAAAAAAAACAGTTTATACGAAAACAACTCAATTCTAATTAGAAATATAAAAAAACAATCATGTTTCAGCTATAATATAGGAAAACTTACATAAACAAGGTGATCATATGGAGAAAGTGAAAGTAGAAGTCGAAGATGGTATCGGTTGGGTGATTTTGAATCAGCCTGAACGTTACAATGCCGTCGATCATGACATGATAGGATTGATTGGAAAAGCTCTGGAAAATTTGAAAAATGATGATGGCGTTAAAATATTGGTGATGACTGGTGCTGGTGAGAAATCATTTTGTTCCGGTGGAGATTTATCCGTCTTCCATCAATTACATACAGAAGATGAAGCCTATGAAATGCTTTCCAAGATGGGAGAGGTTTTGTTCAAGATTTTCACCTTCCCAAAGCCGACAATCGCTCTTTTGAATGGTGTAACGGTTGGAGGAGGTTGTGAAATTGCATCAGCATGTGATTTACGGATAGCCTACCCAAATGTGAAATTCGGTTTCATTCAAGGCACACTTGGAATCACAACAGGTTGGGGGGGATCTACTTTTGTCATGGAAAGAATGAATCCTGAATCTGCGTTTGAGATACTGATCAGTGCTATGAAATATTCCGCACAGGATGGATACGAAAAAGGGTTCGTCCAGAAAGTACTGGATATAGAAGAACCGCTGCATGATTTTAAGGAATGGATCGAACCTCTTACAACGAAAAACCAAGGAGTCCTACAAGCATATAAACAGCGCGGTCTCGACCGATATAACCTTTCTGAAATTAAGCTGCGAGTTGACAAAGAGATAAGGGAATGCGCTCGGTTATGGGCTACAGATGACCATCATCAGGCTGTCAAAACCTTTTTAAACCGAAAATGAGGAGTTTTGAGTCCTCCAATAAAGGGAGCGAATCTTTCACTAGCATTTAAAGGAAGGTATATATACTTTCTTGAATATAAGGGCAACTAGACCCATCCTACGCTCAGGCTTGGCATAGCCCAAGTTTTCTTTAAACGAAAGTCTATCTTTTCTACCATCTGCATATGTTGTAAATAAAGTAGAAATGTTTGGAGGGATGCAGATGGGCTCAACACGCCAGGATGCTTGGAGTCATGATGAAGATCTATTGCTAGCCGAAGTCGTTCTGCGACATATACGTGAGGGAGGCACTCAATTAGCAGCGTTTGAAGAAGTTGGGAAAAAATTATCCCGGACCTCAGCCGCATGTGGATTCAGATGGAATTCATTGATCCGCAAAAAATATGATGCTGCTATAGCGATTGCAAAAAAACAACGAAAACAGATGATGAAAGGAAAGACATCGAAATCACATTCTAGTAATCCTGTACAGTCACATGAAACGACCTCACAAGAAGAGATAAGAGTTATGAACAGATCCCCGGAGGTTAATTCAGGTTTATGTATGGCAGATATAATCGACTACTTGCGAAATATCCAAAATTCAGAACAGGATGTGCATACACTTCAAACGGAAAATGAGCGTCTGAAAGATAACCTTTTGAAAATGGAGAAGGAAAATGAAGTGTTGAACCACAAACTTCAAAAATTGAAGAAGGATTATGATCATGTGTATGAAGACTATAAAATCATGTTGAATTTCATGGAACGGGCACGGAAAATGGCAGTGACAGATGACGATGAGGATTCGCAAGTGAAATTCCAAATGGATTATAATGGAAATCTTGAAAAAGTGGAAAAGTAAGTAAAAAAAGCTGACGAAAAAGTGCCAGGAATCCTGAAAAACAAGGTCCTGACACTTGATTCAAGTCAGCTTTACTGTTTTTATAGGCACGCTGATCCCTTAGGACAAGGAAAGCTTCGGCAGCGTTACATCGCACGAAGAAAATGCGATTTTCATTTTTGAGGAGTCTCGCACATTGCTCTCCAATCAACTTGCATAAGGTGTTTTTTAAAACCAATAATCTTTTAGAAAAGAGCCTTATCGAACAACGTATTTCTTACAAGTCAGATGAGGATACATCCGTTTCCTTGATCGGTCCACCCTCTTTTTCTGCAGGCTCTTGCTCTGCAACCCCCGCTGGATACCATACATAAGGGTTTTCCCCACGGTCACGGCTTGGATTATAAGTTACAGACGAGAAGCCCATCTTTTCCCAAAACTCGCTAGAACGCTGTCGTGCGTTTGTCTTGATAGGGAGATTGTAGGTTTTTGCATAATTGACGAGTGCACGACCGAAACCTTTCCCATGATATGCAGGTAAGACTTCCAGTTTCCATAATTCAAGGTAATCCTGAGGTGGATCGAAATAGCGATCGTAATTCCCATCGATTCTATAAAGGCTCATTCTAGCGACCAGTTTGTCTCCGTAATAAATCCCATAAAATGGAGACTCACTATCGTTATCGATGAAATTTTCCTGTAAATCTTCCAACATCGATAATTCCTGGATACCATATTCCTTGAACTTTTTAAATTCTTCCAACGTTTTATAATTAACGAGAAGCTTTTGAACTTTATACATTATTGGTGTCCCCCTTCATTTTTTCTCCCTTTCTATCTTGTATTATTATATAATAAAGTTACGAAAATTTCTGCAAATGTGAAAAAATTCTGCAGAAATCTACAGGAATCAACCAGATTGTTGTTGAAAGTAGTAGATTGTAGCCTAGAGAAATAGGAGGAGATGGTTTGAAAAAGATACTGATCGCAAACAGAGGAGAAATTGCAGCTAGAATTGTAAAGACTTGCGAGAAATTAGGGATCGAACCTGTAATTGTGTATTCACAGGCAGATAAAGATCTTCCCTATGTGAAAAATGCCAAGATAGCTCATGAAATCGGTGAGCCTCCGGTTGTAAAGTCATATTTGAATAGTGACCGTGTGTTGGAGGTTGCGCTTTCTGAAAAAATTGATGCAATCCACCCTGGTTATGGATTTCTATCTGAAAATGCTGATTTTGTGCGTAAAGTTGAAAACGCTAACATAACGTTCATCGGTCCTTCCGCAGATGTTGTAGAGGCGATGGGGGACAAGGTCAAGGCAAGAAAAACCATGCAGGATGCTGCTGTCCCAGTCGTACCTGGAAGTGATGGTCCGATCAGTGATGTCGACGCGGCTGTCCAGCTTGCTGGTAAAATCGGATATCCGGTAATGATCAAAGCAAGTGCTGGCGGAGGAGGCATCGGGATGCAGCGGTGTGATGATGAAAAAGCTTTACGCACTGCCTTTGTATCTAGCCAGAACCGCGCTAAGGCTTATTTCGGGAATGATGAAATGTTCATGGAAAAATTCATTTCCAACAGCCGTCATATTGAAGTCCAGATCTTCGGTGATGAAGATGGAAATGTCGTGCATTTATTTGAAAGGGACTGCTCGATCCAGCGTAGACATCAGAAAGTCATTGAGGAGTCACCGTCACCATTCTTGAGTGAAGAAGTCCGCCAACAAATTTGTGAAGCGGCAGTACAAGCAGGTAGACATGTCAATTATACTAATGCTGGTACGGTTGAATTCATCGTGGACGAGAACGAAAATTTCTACTTCCTCGAAATGAATACTCGTCTGCAAGTTGAACATCCGGTCACGGAAATGATCACTGGTTTAGACCTTGTTGAATGGCAGATTGACGTTGCTCAATCGAAACCAATCCCATACTCACAAGCAGAACTTGTGAAATCCGGACATAGTATTGAATATAGGATTTATGCGGAAGATCCTGAAACATTCTTGCCTTCTCCTGGAAAAATCGAAACGTTCGAGTATCCAGAATCGGAAGGGCTCCGTGTAGATACCGGCTTCAGTTCTGAGACACAAGTAACACCATTCTATGATCCGATGATTGCAAAAGTCATCATTCATGCAGATGACCGTGAAAAGGTGTTGGAGAAGTCCAGGTATTTCTTTTCTGAGTGGACTTTGAGCGGTATCAAACATAATGGTCCGTTATTCGATCTAGTGTTAAATGAAGAATCGTTCCAAAAGGGACAATATACAACCCAATATTTAAATGAAGTAATCAAAAAAGTAAAAAATTAGGAGTGATACAACATGAAAGAGATTACAGCATCAATGGCAGGTACAGTATTGAACGTATTGGTATCAGAAGGAGAAACAATCACAACTGGACAAGCAGTACTTACATTGGAATCGATGAAGATGGAAATTCCGATTGAAGCAGTAACAGAAGGGGAGGTAGCTTCCGTAAATGTAAATGTCGGAGATTTCGTCAATGAAGGTGACGTCCTCGTTGTCATGAAATAAAAGTGAATGAGCGCTCGTTCTTTTCTACAGCAATGAAGGAGGAATTATATGTTGAAAACAATCAATGAAACTTTGCACGAGACGAAAGCAAGGATTGAGGCGGGTGGTGCTGAAAAGTATCATGAGAAGCTGAAGACACAAAATAAAATGTTCGTCCGTAAACGTCTTGACTTATTATTCGACGATGATTCATATAAGATTGAAGACGGAAAATTCGCTAATAACCAGGCAGAAGGGTTACCTGCTGACGGTGTGATTACTGCAATCGGGAAAGTAAACGGTCAAAAAGTTTGTGTGATGGCCAATGATTCGACAGTTAAAGCCGGGTCATGGGGAGCGAGAACAGTAGAAAAGATCATCCGCATCCAGGAAACGGCTATGAGGCTCAAGTTGCCGCTCTTTTATCTAGTCGATTCAGCTGGCGCCAGAATTACGGATCAGATTGATATGTTCCCGAACCGACGTGGTGCAGGTAGAATCTTTTATAATCAAGTTAAAATGTCTGGAATGGTGCCGCAGATCTGTATCCTGTTCGGACCATCAGCTGCAGGCGGGGCATATATCCCTGCATTTTGTGACACTGTCATAATGGTGGATCAGAATGCATCTATGTACCTGGGGTCACCGAGGATGGCAGAAAAGGTGATCGGAGAAAAGGTCACACTTGAAGAAATGGGAGGTGCAAGAATGCATTGCAGCATTAGTGGATGCGGTGATGTACTTGCATCTTCAGAAGAAGAAGCCATCCAATCAGGCCGCAATTATTTTTCATATTTTCCTGCCAACTATAAAGAAAAACCTTTGAAATTAGAGGGGAAACATCCTGTACAAGGCAGAAGCTTATCCGAAATTGTACCGGAAAACCAAAACGTTCCTTTCGATATGTATGAGTTCATTGCTGGACTAATCGATGAAGGCTCATTTTATGAAATGAAAAAGTTGTTTGCGCCAGAAATGGTGACTGGTTTTGCCCGAATTGATGGTAAGACGGTTGGAATCGTTGCAAATCAGCCGAAGGTTAAAGGCGGCGTGTTGTTTGTCGACTCTGCTGACAAAGCAGCGAAGTTCATTACGCTTTGTGACGCGTTCTCGATTCCTTTGTTGTTCCTTGCCGATGTACCAGGATTCATGATCGGTACTAAAGTGGAAAAAGCAGGAATCATCCGCCATGGAGCGAAGTTGATTGCAGCAATGAGTGATGTGACTGTTCCGAAAATATCGGTTGTTGTCCGTAAAGCATATGGTGCAGGATTATATGCTATGGCAGGTCCTGCTTTCGAACCCGATTGCTGCATCGCGTTGCCAACAGCACAGATTGCAGTCATGGGCCCTGAAGCAGCGGTAAATGCTGTTTACTCCAATAAGATCAATGAAATTGAAGACCCGAAAGAGCGTATGAAGTACGTGCAAGAAAAGCATCAAGAATACAAAGAACATATTGATATCTATAAGCTTGCATCTGAAATGATTGTCGATCAAATTGTATCTGCGGATGACCTGCGGGAAGAGTTGATTGATCGATTCGAAGCATATGAGTCTAAAGAAATGATATTCAGCGAACGTAAGCACCCAGTATATCCTGTATAGGTAATCGTTGTCTTATAAAGTTGATCCATAGACCATCGATAGATGGCTCTATGGGTCTTTTTGTATTGGCTGTCCCGCAAACTTTGTTGTTCTTGCACTTAAAGAAAGTATAAAATACTTTCTTAAAAGGCTTGGTCTCGCCAAGTTTTCTTTAAAAGTCGTTGATTTCCGCTCCAGGATGCTCGCTTTCCTCGGGGCGTGCGGTAAGCCAACTCGTCGCCTTGCGACATAGTATGGGCTCATCTGTCCCGATGATTCAACAGGAAGCCAGCACCTTGCTCTCCAATCAACTTTTAAAATGAGTCAAAAGCAATAATCTTTTAGAAAAGAGCCTTTGTATTTAAAGAAAGTATATATGGATTATGCAGGTCGCTTCCTCTTTCCGTTTGCCCTCGGAAAGGGGGGGATTTTGCAGAGTTCACTTTTTAGAATCCTTAATATAATGGAAAGTAGAATCCTAAATATATTGGAAAGATTTATCAGCCTAGTTAATTGTGCTACTATAATCTTACAAATCTCATTGAAAGTTGGGGGTTTCATGAAAATCGGGATTATCGGCGGAGGTTCAATAGGATTATTATTTACTGCTTATCTAGCAAAAAGCGCTCATGAAGTCACACTTTTTGTTAGGAGAGAAGCTCAGCAACAAGCGATTCATACGATGGGATTGACTGTAAAAGCGGGGAGTTCAACATACACGTGCCAACCAAAGGTTTGTTTATTATCCGAAACTGATAGAAATGACATTGATGTGCTGATCGTTGCAGTCAAATCCTATGATGTTGAACAAATCATGCCTGAAATAATAAAAAAGTTCAGAAATACACGTTCCATTTTATTTGTCCAAAATGGAATGCAACACCTTCGATTTTTGCCTCATTTAAAGATGCACTCGATTTACATGGGAGTGGTTGAACATGGTGCCATAAAAGAGACTGATCATTTAATCAATCATACAGGTGTCGGACGGACTAAAATCGCCCCCTATCTCGACGGTCATTCAGGGATCAACTGGGAGAAGCTCTCAAAAGAAAACTTTCCATTCTTCTACCAAAATGATTGGTATGCAATGTTAAGTGAAAAGTTACATATCAATGCCGTCATCAATCCTCTCACTGCGATATTGAGGGTCCCAAATGGAGATCTTCTGTCGAATCCTCATTGGCTCGATTTGATGGAACAACTCAGTAAAGAAGCATGCAAGGTTCTGAATATCAAATATCATGAAGGCTGGAAGGATTTAGTGGCTGTCTGCGAGAATACTTCTTTAAACAAATCTTCCATGTTGAGGGATATCGAGAATAAGCGGAGAACCGAAATTGAAGCGATAAACGGCTTCATCTTGAATTCAGCTAAAGGTAAAAACATTGAAGTTCCAAATAACCGGTTTGTCTATCAAATCATTAAAGGGATGGAAGAGGAAAGAAAGTAGGGGGAACGATGATTGATTTTTTATTGGGTTCCTTGGGTATATTGGTTACAGTACCTTTGCTTGCCTGGATCATGGTTTATTGGATTACAAGGAAGATAACAAGGCAACAGAAGCGGTCGTTCATGGTTGCGACGGATGTGACAACTTTTTTCCTGATCATCTCTGTCATGGTCATACTATATACGATATGGGAAAATACTTTTTTATGGCCAATTGTCATTTTGATTTTGCTCATCGTAATCAGTATTACCGTTTTATATTGGAAGCGAGATGAGGATATCGGACTTTCTAAAATCATGAAAACAGCGTGGCGCTTGAATTTTTTACTGTTTTCTTCGGGGTATTTGGTGCTTTGTTTGTATGGGTTGGTTATACGTGTGATGGCTCTTAATTAAAAGTATGGATTTATTCGAAATTCACTCCCTCTCCACGGCAAACGAAAAACGGAAGCGATCTAGTTAGCACCTAGGTCATTGGAGAACTGACGAGGAAGCTCGAACCAAACAACTTGGTTCTGAAGGGGCTTACACCGAAGATGTCAATCAGAAGTAATCCAAGTGACTGGCCGTTGAACTGGACAACCCTTCCTGCAATAACGAACTCTATCCTCGCTGAAAACGGGTTGTACTAACCCGTTAACGGACACAGGAGACGTTATTTGGCCAATATGATGGAAATTTACAAACTTAACGGACATCAGGGATCTTATTTCGCAAATATCGTAGGAAATCAACTGCTTTGTTCACAAATAACGGCTGTGGTGTCCGTTAGAGTTTCAGAAACAGCGGTTTTGTCACAAAGAACGGCTCTGATGTCCGTTAACGTTAATCATGGCTCTTTGTTTCTTTCCTGGGTTCACCTATTTCGCTGGAGGGTGACGTATTTCGTGTACGCTTAAAGAAAAATACTTTCTTCAGTAAAAGCGCGACAAAAGCCCAGCCTCCGCCAAAGGTTTGGCTTTACCAAGTTTTCTTTTAAGATCAGGATAGCCAAACTTTAACAATGATTTATAACGATGTCCTCCTAGTAGCACCTTAGGCAGAATTGTTGGGTGAGTAGTAATTAATTTGCTATACTCATATTCGCAAAGTGTCTGTTGTGTATTATAAGAAAGGAAGAAATGTATGAACGTGCTTGAGCTACCTTTTCGAAATAAAGAAGACCTATATTCTGCCTACTTGATGGGGAATTCAGATGTAAGTTCCTTATTTGACTATAATGCGTTTGAGGACCAAAGCTATATTGATCGATGGAAGGAACTTCAGGAAACGAGATTTCCGAGATTGGATCTTGTTGATCATCTGCTCTCCTATCATCAATCATTTCCAACTAAACCTTCCACATATGAAAATATTGAAAAATTAAAGGATCCAAAATCCACCGTGGTTGTGACGGGCCAGCAAGCGGGTTTATTGACTGGACCTTTATATACAATACATAAATGTCTGTCTACCATCCTGTTTGCACAGGAGAAAGAGAGACAACTTGGTACGCCAGTCGTCCCCGTTTTTTGGATCGCTGGTGAGGATCATGATTTTGATGAGATCAATCATATACACATTCCAGATGGTGATCAACTAAATAAACACAAGTTGAGTATGTATGAAGGTATGAGGTCGGTTTCTCACATAAAATGCGAAAACGATCGTTTGCTACCATGGGCTGAAGAAGTGATCCGCTCTTTCGGAGAAACAGAACATACTCAACCAGTGAAAGATCTGCTTCACGCTGCTATAAAAGAAAGTGATACGTTGACTGATTTTTTCGCTTATCTGATGATTACCTTATTCAGTGAGTTCGGTCTTGTCATTCTAGACTCCCATCATCCTGACTTACGGAAGATTGAAAGCCCCTTTTTTGAAAACATGATTGGCAACAATGCAGAAATCGATGGTTCATTTCAGCAAGGCTTGGCAGCGATAAAGAGACTAGGGTTTGAATCGCCAATCGACTCTGAAACGAATAATGCTCATCTTTTTATCGAAGAACGTGATGCTAGAGTATTGTTAATCCGTGAAAATGACTCTTTCAGGGGGAAGAACAATGAATGCATTTACTCTGAGCAAGAACTTTCAGAAATGGCTCGTTCAACACCCTCAAGATTGAGTAATAATGTAATCACAAGGCCTCTTATGCAGGAATTTATTTTACCTACACTTGCATTCGTAGCTGGTCCTGGGGAAATAAATTACTGGAGCGCATTGAAACCGGTCTTTCATAGTTTCGATAGGAAAATGCCGCCGATCCTACCGAGGTTGTCACTTGTCATATTGGACCACTATTCGCAAAAGACGATTGAAGAAAAAGCGCTGGATACACATCGCATCGTTTTCGATGGGGTGGAAAAAGAAAAGAAACAATGGCTGGATGATAATACAGATCACGAGCTGGATCGAGAAATTGAACGTGCTTTGAATGTGATGAAGAAAGAACATAGCCAGCTGAGAAATACCGCTGTTGAAATTGATAAGGGCCTGGATGGTTTAACTGAAAAGAACTGGATGATTATCGAGGATCAACTCCTATACTTGAAAAAAAGGATGGAAAAGTCCATTTTACAAAAACATGAAGTCGATCTGAAAAAATTCGATCATATCCAAATGCACCTCCTTCCAGAGGACCAGCCTCAAGAGAGAGTGTTGAATGTTTTTTACTACATCAATCATTTTGGATTTGGATTCATTTCAGAATTGGCAAAACAGAATTATTTATGGAACGGAAATCCGAAGGCGATAAAACTCTAAACTACAGGATGTGGTTTTATCCAATTCCTGTAACTTAGATTTATTTCGCCGAAAATCCACAGCATTAACAAAAATACAGACGGAATCAAGAGAAAACTCTTCTTTTAAATTGTCGTAAAAAAGCTGACATTACTGTAAAAATATAGCGATGAAAACTTCTGAAAATCCTGCATTTATAAGCAGGATTTTTTTTTGTTCAAAAGAATATTTAAACAAGTGGTGCAAAGTGGGGAGTTGTGGTAGACTTAGGGAAGAAAGTGGGAGGGGGCCCGTATATGTTTATGGGAGAGCATTTACATACCATTGACGATAAGGGAAGAATGATTATCCCCTCTAAGTTCCGGGATGAATTAGGAACCACTTTCGTACTTACAAGAGGACTAGATCAATGTATTTTTGGTTACCCTCTTGAAGAATGGAAGCAGCTTGAAGAAAAGCTGAAAGCACTCCCATTCACTAAAAAAGATGCACGTGCCTTCACTCGGTTTTTCTTTTCTGGAGCCGCAGAATGTCAGCTTGATAAACAGGGACGTGTGAACATCGCATCTACACTACGTCAATATGCAAAGTTGGAAAAGGACTGTGTCATCATCGGGGTAAGTAATCGAATCGAGATCTGGAATAAAGAGATCTGGGAAGATTACTTCAACAAATCAGAAGACTCATTTGGTGAAATTGCAGAAAGTCTGATGGATTTTGACCTCTAGAACACAATCGTAGTTAGAGCAGGAAATTGAGGGACAATTATGTTTGAGCATGAAACAGTATTGAAACAGGAAGCAATCGATGGACTTAACATTAAGGAAGATGGCATCTACGTGGATTGTACCCTTGGTGGAGCGGGCCATACAGAAGAAATCTTGAAAAGGCTCACTTCAGGACATGTTTATGCATTTGATCAGGATCTTCACGCAATCAATCATGCTAAAGAAAGATTGGCAGAGCACGAAGGTAAGTTCAGTATCATCAGATCTAATTTCAGAAATCTCAAGCATGAACTCATTGAAAAAGGGATAAGTGGTGTTGACGGTATTTTGTTTGACCTTGGTGTTTCATCTCCGCAACTTGACGAGGCAGATCGAGGTTTCAGCTATCACCAAGACGCCCCATTAGACATGAGGATGGATCAGACTAGTGAACTAACCGCGTTTCATGTAGTGAATGAATGGTCTTATGAACAAATTGTCTCGATATTGTTCAAATATGGAGAAGAAAAATTCGCGAAATCAATCGCACGAAAAATCGAAGCCCACCGGGAACGAGAGACAATTCAAACAACGGGTGAATTGGTAGAAATCATTAAAGAGGCAATCCCGGCCAGAGCACGTCGAAAAGGTGGACACCCTGCCAAAAGAACCTTCCAAGCCATACGTATAGCTGTAAATGATGAATTGAATGCATTTGAAGAGGCTTTACGAGATGGGATTGAAATGTTGAACGTTGAGGGAAGAATCTGTGTCATTACCTTCCATTCTCTTGAAGACCGTTTATGTAAGAAAGTTTTCAAGGAAGTAAGTAGTGAACCAGATTTACCACCAGGAATGCCAGTCGTTCCAGAGGAATACCAACCGGACATGAAATTGATCACCCGGAAGCCGATTACTCCAGATAGTGGAGAACAAGAGAAAAATAGAAGAGCGAGATCGTCCAAATTACGGATCGCCGAGAAGAGAAAATAGAAAGGGGAACTGGGAGTATGAGCAATCTTGCCCATCAAGTAGAAAGAAAAACCAATCATGTTCAAAATCCACAACCGCAACCGAATGTGGTTAGAAGAAAAAGATCGAAAATCACAAAGGGGGAGAAGGTTCTCTGGACAATCGCTGCAATGATGCTAGCTGCAGCTTCGATTTTCATCGTTTCAAATTATGCTGAAATGTATACTGTGAACAAAGAAATTCAGGTGATGGAACAAAATATTGATAAGCAAAGCAAGCAAGTGGATGATCTAACCCTTAAAAAATCAGAGCTTAGCGAGCCTTTGCGCATTATCAATTTCGCAGAACAAAAATTAGGAATGAAGTTCGACGATAAAAATATCAAAGTAGTAAACAATTAGTTTAGGTGTGGTTTGAATGATAGAGAAAAAGAATTCGAATATTAATAAAGGAGCAGTGATTTTATCTTTGATATTTGTCCTGCTCTTTTTCCTGTTGATTGGACGCTATTTTTATTTAGGTTGGACGGGTCAAGCTGAGGGTGTCAATTTAGAAGAAATGGCTGAGAAACAATGGACGCGGGAAGCGGCTCTTGATGCAGACCGGGGTACAATTTTCGATCGTAACGGAAAAGCGATTGCCGAAGATATCCCTTCTTACAACGTAATTGCAATTCTCGATGAAGATTATGCGAACCACATCAAGGATCCTTCAGAGGCAGCTGGTAAACTTGCTCCATTGCTTGGCATGTCTGAATCAAGATTGACAGAATTGATGAGCAAGGAAGGTCCTTTTCAGGTTGAACTGGGACCAGGTGGGAAAAAGATCAGTCATTCGAAAATGGAAGAAATAAAAGCGTTGGATATCAGCGGAATTGATTTCAAACGGCTTACAAAACGATACTACCCGAACCAGGACTTTGCTTCTCACATTCTTGGATTCACTACGAATAATGATGAAGGCGTAAGAGCTGGGGCAATGGGTCTCGAAAAAGCGCTTGATGAATATCTACAAGAAGAAGATGGTTCCCTGAAGTATCAAAGTGACCGTTATGGTTATAAATTACCTGATCCGAATGAAGTGATTAAAGAACCAAAACATGGAGCAAGTGTCCATTTGACTCTTGATGAAAAAATTCAATTGTTCCTCGAACAAGCGATGAATAATGTTCAAGAAGAATATGAACCTAAAAGGATGATGGCGATTGTCGCAGATCCAAAGACCGGAAAGATTCTGGCGATGTCAAACCGTCCAAGCTTCAATCCGAATGTAAGGGACATTACGAATTATACGAACTTTTCTATCGGGTCAGCATTTGAACCAGGATCTACGATGAAGGTTTTCACGCTTGCAGCAGCCATAGAAGAAGGGGTCTATGACGGAAGTGCAGAATATCAATCAGGCGTATACAAAACAAAGCACAGTAGAGTAAGCGACCACAACAATGGCCGAGGATGGGGTAAGATCACTTATGATGAGGGTGTACAACATTCTTCAAACGTAGCATTTTCGAAGATCGCCAAAGAGCAACTTGGTTTTGATAAGCTTCATGAATACTTGACTGAACGATGGGAATTCGATGAAAAAACGGGGATCAATATTCCTGGGGAAGCTGATTCGAAAATTCAATACGACTGGGAAATTGAAAAGCTGGCAACTGCTTTCGGACAAGGAACATCGATCACTCCGATCCAGCAAATCAAGGCTGCGACAGCGATCGCAAATGGTGGAAAAATGATGAAACCGTATGTCGTCGATAAGATCGTTGATAAGAACAATGATGATGTGATCAAGAGTTTTCAGCCAGAAGTTGTAGGAGAACCAATTTCTCCTGATACGTCCAAGCAAGTCCGTAAATTATTAAGATCAGTTGTAACTGATGGAACAGGGAAAAATTATAATATTGAAGGTTATGATGTTGCTGGTAAGACTGGAACTGCACAATTATATGGCATGGATGGGAAAATAATGAAAGGTCATGACAACTATATCTTCTCTTTCTTAGGAATGGCACCAGCAGACGATCCGAAGTTATTGGTGTATGTCGCTATCGATCGTCCGGACCTTGATGACGACGCCTATGAATCAGGTTCCGTGCCTGTATCCAAAGTATTCAATCCCGTCATGCAGGGTGGCTTGCAATACTTGAATATCACACCTGATGAAGCAAGTGAAGATAAATCGGAAGAGCAGTCTTCAGGTGGAGTCAAACTAGAGGATTTTGAAGGTGAATCGTCGATTTCAGTTAAAAAGCAATTAGAGGAAAAAGGGTTGAAGGTCGAAGTTTTTGGTGAAGGTGACCGAATCGTCAATCAAGCCCCTTATGCTGATACCACAGTGCTTCAAGGCGAAGAGGTCTTCCTTAGAACAGAAGGAAATGTGAAAATGCCTGATCTGACAGGGATGTCACGTTCAGAAGTTCTCCGGCTTTCACAAGTGCTTGGATTGAAGACACCAGAATTTACAGGAAAGGGATTCGTTTCATTGCAAAGCATCAAGAAAGGATCGGTTGTGAAGGCGAATTCACCCCTTGTGGTAGAATTGAAGACACCACAAGAATCAATGCAGCAACGAGAGAACGAACAAGAGAACGAACAAGAGAATGAACAAGAGAATAATAGTGAAGAAGAATAACTGATTTGTTCTAGCTGTTTCTGTACAGGCATATAAATGAAACGAGCTCATCTGCCGAGGAGGTTGGACAAGTGCGTGTTTCTAATGTGACTGTACGGAGGCGGCTAGTTTTTGTGTTTGTAGCCGGTCTCTTATTTCTAATAGTGATCATGGGTCGTTTAGGTTATGTTCAGTTTGTGAAAGGGGAATGGTTGACAGGTTTGGCTCTCGATTCATGGAGCCGTAATGTACCATTTGAACCGAAACGCGGAGAGATCCTCGACCGAAATGGAGTAGGAATTGCGAAAAATATAAGCGCTCCCACAGTTTATGTCGTACCCAAGCAAGTGAGGGACCCTGCCGGGACTGCACAGAAACTGGCAGCGGCGTTGAATATCAGTGAAAAAGAAGTATATAAGACCATTACTAAGAAAGAATCGATCGTCAACATTTATCCGGGAGGCAGGAAAATCAGTAATAAGAAAGCGAATGAAATACGAGCTTATGATCTGCCCGGTGTATTCATAGCGGAGGACAGCAAACGCCATTATCCTTTTGGAAACTACTTATCTCACGTCTTAGGGTTCGTCGGAATTGACAACCAGGGTTTGACTGGGTTGGAGCTTCAATATGATGATTATTTGAGTGGAGATGAGGGACATGTATCCTTTTATACAGATGTCCGGGGAAATCGGATGCCCTCATTATCGGATGAATATGAACCTCCGACTGATGGTCTTGACCTGAAACTTACCATCGATTCCAAAGTACAATCGATCATCGAACGTGAATTGGATATAGCAGAAGCAACCTATAATCCAGATGGAGTCGTCGCGATCGCCATGGATCCGAAAACAGGTGAAATTCTTGGAATGTCCTCTAGGCCAGATTATAATCCATCCAATTACCGGGAAGTTCCTCAAGAGATATACAATCGTAATAAACCGGTGTGGAGCACATATGAACCAGGGTCAACTTTCAAGATCATCACGCTAGCTGCTGCACTCGAAGAAAATAAGGTGGATCTTCAAAGAGACTCGATCCATGATCCAGGTTCGATAGAAGTGGCGGGGCGAAAATTAAGATGTTGGAAAAAAGGCGGGCATGGAAGTGAAACCTTTTTAGAAGTGGTTCAAAATTCATGTAACCCGGGGTTTGTCGTATTAGGACAGCGGTTAGGTAAAGAGAAGTTGTTTTCATATATCAAGGACTTTGGTTTCGGTGAAAAGACCGGAATCGATCTTCAAGGAGAAAGCACGGGAATCCTTTTCAATCTTGATAGAGTTGGTCCGCTTGAACTAGCAACTACAGCATTCGGACAGGGTGTCTCCGTAACACCGATCCAGCAGGTTTCCGCAGTTGCTGCGGCTGTGAATGGAGGTTACCTGTACACTCCATACGTAGCGAAAGAATGGTTGGATCCTGAAACAGGAGAAACCGTAAGTAGAACAACTCCAGATATGAAGCGACGTGTCATTTCAGAGGAGACTTCAAAACAAGTTAGAGAAGCACTTGAAACTGTTGTAGCTCAAGGCACTGGTAAAGGCGCTTTTGTAGATGGCTACCGTGTGGGAGGAAAAACAGGGACTGCACAGAAAGCTGTAAATGGTCAATATTTAAAAGACAATCATATCGTATCTTTTATTGGATTCGCTCCTGCTGATGACCCTCAAATCGTGGTGTATGTAGCTGTGGATAATCCGAAAGGTACATTGCAATTCGGAGGAATTGTAGCGGCCCCGATTGTTGGGAATATCATTGAGGATAGTCTGCCAGCAATGGGTGTACCTAAACGGAAGAATCAAGTAGAAAAAGAATTGACCTGGCTTGATCAGCCTTTGATTCATATTCCAGATCTTAAAGGAAAAACAAGGCAGGATATCCATAAAGCCTTCTATGAATTAAAAATCGAAACTGTTGGTTCAGGAGATGTTGTCATTGACCAGGCCCCTGATCCTGGCCTTAAAATGACAGTAGGGTCGACGATTCGTCTTTATATGGGTGACAAAACAACTTCAGAGGATTAGAATGGAAGCAAGAGTACTACTTCTGGAACAAGCATAGGAGTCATGGATTTGAAAATGGTGTCAGACATTCTCTTGTTCAATCAACAGATCTGAGTAGAGTGCTCTTATAAAGACTGTTGATCTTCGAGAGTGTTTGGCACTTTCTTTTGAAGGTATAGTAATATAGAGATGGACGATAAGCATAAAGGATGGAATGTCAGAAATGAAGAAATTAAATGAATTACTTGATAAGCTTTTTGTGTATCAATTGAAGAACGATGGGAATCCGGAAATCACGGGGATTGAGATGGATTCTCGTAATGTAGAAAGCGGTAACCTCTTTGTTTGTATTAAAGGGGCGAATTTTGATGGACATGAATATGTCGAGGATGTTGTCAAAAAAGGAGCTGCTGCGATTGTAGCTGAAGAAATGGTTGAAACAACAGTACCAGTTATACTCGTTAGAGACAGCCGCCACGCGCTAGCGGTACTTTCAGACCAATTCTATGATCACCCTACACATCAACTACAGTTGATTGGTGTTACAGGGACGAATGGAAAGACTACAATTACACACATCCTGGATGAAATGTTCCAGGATCAGGGGAATCGGACTGGCGTAATCGGAACGATTGAGATGAGAATCAACAATCAAAAGTACCCCGTAGCCAATACAACACCAGAGTCACCATTCCTTCAGAAAGCTTTTGCAAAAATGGTCGATGAAAACGTGGATGGCGCATTCATGGAGGTATCTTCCCATGCCCTGGAAATGGGGAGGGTACGTGGCTGTGATTTTGATATTGCCATATTTACAAATCTTTCACAGGACCATCTTGATTATCATAAAACGATGGACCAGTACCTCCAGGCAAAAGGGCTTCTTTTTTCCCAACTTGGAAATACATATGGTAACAGGAAGGAAAAACTCGCTGTCTTGAATGAAGATGATCCAGCAACAGCAAAATACAAGAAAGTCACTGCAGCTCAAATCATGACATATGGAATTGAAAACGATAGCGATGTCATGGCGAAAGAAATATCCATCACAGGAAAAGGGACAACGTTTCAATTGCATACATTGAGGGGTATTTATAAGGTTCAGATGAAGCTGATTGGTAAATTCAGTGTATATAATGTCCTGGCTGCTGTAACAGCTGGAATAGCTGCAGGTCTTGATGAACAAAAAATGGTGGAATCTGTCGAAAGACTAGAAGGGGTTCCGGGTCGATTTGAAGTTGTAGATGGAGGACAACCATACACAGTCATTGTCGATTATGCCCATACACCCGACAGTTTGGAAAATGTGTTGACCACAATCAGAGAGTTTGCTGAAGGTAAGATATCCGTCATCGTCGGGTGTGGAGGAGACCGCGACCGGACAAAAAGGCCATTGATGGCTCGTATTGCAGTCGACAACTCCGATCATGCCATTTTTACATCCGATAATCCTCGCTCGGAAGATCCGGAACAAATCCTTAAAGATATGGAAGCCGGCATTAAGGATGGTTCATATACGTCGATTTCCGATCGGAAATCCGCTATACGGTACGCCGTTGAGAATGCAAAAGAGAACGACATCATATTGATAGCCGGGAAAGGACATGAAACCTACCAGACCATCGGGGACAGGACGATCGATTTCGATGATCGAAAAGTCGCCCGGGAAGCTATGCAAGGGAAGGTTCAATGAATTTTTCCAATTAAGCTTGTGCTATTCATTTTAATTTTGCGGCTTATGGACATTATTCGATACAATCATGCTTGGAGAAGCGCGCCATTGATTTCAAGGTCTTCTATTTTTAGCTAACGGACACCAGAGCCGTTATTTGTAAAAAAGCAACTGATTTTTAATGATTCTTGCGAAATAAGGTCCCTGGTGTCCGTTAGGTTTATAAAACCTTGTTGTTTTGGCCAAATAAGGTCTTCTGTGTCCGTTAACGGATGGCAAGGACCGGATGAGATCGCTAGCGGAAGAACAGATAAGTCAATCGTCAATACCACGTCAAGGGGGGGCGCTTCCGCATTGTGGATCTCCGGCGTAGAGAGAGTGAATTTCGTGAACATAACAATAAATAACCAAGTAAATTATTTAGAGAACCATTACTGGGAGGGGTTAAAAGAATGGATACAGCATTAATTGTTACCCTTCTGGCTTCATTTTTTGTAGCTGTCGTCCTTTCGCCGATTTTCATACCATTTTTAAAACGTTTAAAATTCGGCCAAAGCATACGTGAAGAAGGGCCCAAATCACATCTGAAGAAATCTGGGACACCTACTATGGGTGGTATAGTCATCATCGTTTCATTAATTATAACGACTTTAGTTATTTCCTGGTATTCTGGATTACTTACATTAGAAACGATGATTTTGTTGTTTGTCACGTTAGGGTATGGAATCATTGGATTCATTGACGATTTCATCAAGGTGGTCATGAAGCGGAATCTGGGCCTGACTTCTAAACAGAAGCTGCTGGGACAACTCGTAATAGCAATCATTTTCTATTTTGGTATGAAAGTAGCTGGTATATCGACAGCATTGGCAGTACCTGGTACTGAGTGGTCGATTGAATTAGGCTGGTTTTATTTCATTCTTATCATCGTGATGCTTGTCGGTGCATCCAATGCGGTAAATTTGACAGATGGCCTTGATGGCCTTTTGGCCGGAACCGCTGCCATTGCTTTCGGCGCTTTTGCTGTGGTCGCTACAAGTAATTTTGAACTTAGTATTGCTTTATTTTGTCTTGCTGTCGTAGGGTCCCTTCTAGGCTTTCTGGTCTTCAATGCACATCCGGCTAAAGTATTCATGGGTGACACCGGATCATTAGCCTTAGGAGGAGCGATTGCTGCGGTAGCGATTCTGACGAAAATGGAACTGCTGCTTGTCCTCATCGGGGGAGTATTCGTCATGGAGACTTTGTCAGTCATGATTCAAGTCGTATCATTCAAAGCCACAGGAAGACGTATATTCAAGATGAGCCCATTACATCATCATTATGAGTTGAGTGGTTGGAGTGAATGGCGGATCGTTGTAACCTTCTGGGCTGCAGGATTGTTGCTGGCAGCAATTGGTGTTTATATCGAGGTGTTGATCTAAAGTGGAGCGCAAACATGAACTCAACAATAAGAATGTGCTGGTAGTTGGACTTGCGAAGAGCGGTTTTGCTGCAGCCAAAGTGTTAATCAAGTATGGTGCGAATGTTGTTGTTAACGATATGAAAGAGCTTGAAAAGAATCAGGAAGCAAAAAAACTGATCAACCAGGGTGTAGAAGTCCACTGCGGGAGCCATCCGCTGACTTTGTTGGACAAGCCGATCGATTTCATAGTGAAGAATCCAGGTATCCCGTATACTAACCCATTGATTGACGCAGCACTGGAAAAGGAGATTCCGGTATTTACTGAAGTAGAACTCGTTTCCTATCTGACTGATGCTGAAATCATTGGTATTACGGGTTCCAACGGAAAAACAACGACTACCACATTAGTAGGACTGATGATGGAGAACAGTCCGAAAAAACCAATAGTCGCAGGAAATATCGGTACAGTCCTATGTGAGGTAGCTGATCAGACAGATGTGGATGATATCCTTGTTGCGGAGCTTTCAAGTTTTCAATTGATGGGTGTCCAAACTTTCAAACCCTACATTGGTGTACTTCTGAATATATTTGATGCCCACCTGGATTATCATGGGACACGTGAAGCATATGGGAAAGCGAAAGCACGATTATTCATGAATCAAACTGAAGAAGACTTTTGTATCTTCAATGCCGACGATCAAGAAGTCATGGCGTTGGTTGAAAATGTGAAGAGCAAAAAGGTGCCATTCAGTACAAAGCAGACGTTATCAAATGGTGCTTGTCTGAAAGAGGGTTTTGTGACATTCAATGATGAAAGGATCATTGCAATTGATGAAATCGTCCTTCCAGGTGAACACAGCCTTGAAAACATCTTGGCTGCGACTTCTGCTGCCAAAATTGCAGGAGCAGATAACAATCAAATCATCAACATTTTAAAAACTTTCAGCGGGGTAGAGCATCGACTGCAATATGTAGATACTGTTGAAGGTGTGAAATTTTATAATGATTCGAAGGCAACCAATATCCTCGCTACGCAAAAAGCGATTTCAGCCTTTAACCAACCATTGGTTCTACTTGCTGGTGGATTGGATCGAGGAAACGATTTTGATGCATTGATTCCTTATTTAAACAATACAAAAGCACTGATTACATTCGGAGAAACAGCACCGAAACTGATAAAAACCGCAAAAGAAGCAGGAATAAAGGTGATTGAACATGTTGATAATGTTGAAAAGGCGGTTCCTGTTGCTTATGAGTGCTCCGTTTCAGGTGATGTCGTATTATTATCTCCGGCATGTGCAAGTTGGGATCAGTATCCTTCTTTCGAGCAAAGAGGGGACATGTTTATCGAAGCGGTGCATAAACTTAGGTAATAGAGGTTGTTCGAAAGTGATAGCCCACTTCTGATACCGGTGAATGGGAATGTCTACTTTCTGGACACCACCATAACAGGACGTTTTAAACCTATGGATTAGGGGTGTCTTGATTGCCTAAGGCTAAAAAAACACCAGATTTCGTTTTGGTTATTGTGACGATGACATTGCTTGCGATTGGAATCATAACTGTATATAGTGCCAGTGCCCAATGGGCAGAGATCCGTTTCGAAGATTCCTTCTTCTTCGCTAAGCGACAATTATTATTTGCAGGGTTAGGTATCATTGCGATGTTCTTGATCATGCAAGTGGATTATTGGAGCTGGTCGAATTGGTCGAAACTTCTCCTTATTGCCTGCTTTGTCCTTCTTGTCGCTGTTTTGATCCCTGGTATAGGGATGGTCCGTGGTGGGGCCAGAAGCTGGATCGGTGTTGGTGCTTTCTCCATCCAGCCCTCTGAATTTACGAAGCTTGCGATGATTGCATTTCTGGCAAGGTACTTATCTCTGAATCAAAAGCGAATCACTTCTTTTAAAAAAGGGCTGGTTCCTTCACTCGGAGTTGTACTATTTGCCTTTGGCATGATCATGCTTCAGCCAGACCTAGGTACGGGAGCTGTCTTAGTAGGGACATGCATCGTGATGATCTATGTAGCTGGAGCGAGGGTAAGCCACTTCGTCGGATTGGGCTTCATCGGACTGGTTGGATTTGTTGTCTTGATCATTTCAGCGCCATACCGGATCAAGAGGATTACATCATTTCTGGATCCATGGAGTGACCCTCTTGGCAGCGGGTTTCAAATCATCCAGTCTCTTTATGCAATCGGACCAGGTGGTTTGCTAGGGCTGGGTCTTGGACAAAGCCGACAGAAGTTCGGGTATCTGCCAGAGCCACAAACTGATTTCATCTTTGCAATACTTGCAGAGGAACTGGGTTTCATTGGTGGTTCGTTAGTTCTGTTGTTATTCGGCCTCCTGTTATGGAGAGGCGTACGTATTGCACTGGGAGCACCTGATTTATTCGGAAGCCTTCTTGCAATCGGTATTATCGGTATGATCGCGATCCAGGTCATGATCAATATAGGAGTAGTGACTGGGTTGATGCCTGTCACGGGGATCACCCTCCCATTTTTAAGCTATGGCGGATCTTCTTTAACCCTGATGCTGATGGCGCTAGGTGTTTTATTGAACATAAGCCGATATGCACGGTATTAATGCTAGACAATCAACCCGCGTTCTATTAGACTTTAAAATGAGGTATCATTCATTTTATGGGCAAGGACGGATCAGCTTGGCAGATGCCAAGTTTCTTTTTTTGCAACTTAAGAAAGTTCACGTACGAAACATTTTGAAACGCTCTTTTCTAAGAGATTGTTGCTTTTGAGTCATTTATAAAAAATCATTGAAAAAACAATGATTATCCAGTAGTGTGCACATGTTTAGCTATGTACATGTTTGGTGCATATCATAAAATAGAGATATTTAAGGTGGTGTAAGTGAAGTGGATTATATTATTGAACAATTAGAACAAGCTGATGTAGGAAAAGTAGTAAGAGATGAACCACTTTCCAAACATACAACGATAAAAATCGGAGGCCCTGCCGATGTCTTTGTGGAACCTGATTCTGTTGAAGCATTGAAGAAGGTCATCGATATCGTCAAAACAAACGAGGTACCATGGACCACGATTGGACGCGGATCGAATTTATTGGTTTCTGATGAGGGGATTGAGGGAGTTGTCATCAAACTAGGGAAGGGTACAGATCATCTAGAAGAAAATGGTGAAGAAATACTCGTAGGTGGGGGCTATTCCTTAGTGAAACTTTCAACGATCATGAGTCGTAAAGGTATGGCTGGATTAGAATTCGCAAGTGGAATTCCTGGATCACTTGGTGGAGCGGTTTATATGAATGCGGGTGCTCACGGTTCAGATATGTCCAAAATTTTGACGAAAGCTCATATTCTATTTGAAGATGGATCGATAGAATGGTTGTCTGCTGATGAGATGGGGTTTTCATACCGTACCTCGATTCTTCAGAAAAAACCAGGGATTTGTATAGAAGCTGTCTTACAATTGAAACAAGGTGATCGAGAAAGCATTACGGATGTCATGCAAAAAAATAAAGATTATCGAAAAGAAACCCAGCCGTGGAATCATCCTTGTTGCGGGAGTGTCTTCCGTAATCCATTACCGAATTATGCTGGTCAATTGATTGAAAGTTCAGGGTTAAAAGGAAAGATGATCGGTGGTGCCCAGATTTCTGAAATGCACGCCAATTTCATCGTCAATACTGGAGATGCGAAAGCAAAGGATGTCCTAGAGTTAATTGATTTGGTGAAAAGTACGATAAAAGAGGCACATGATATCGATATGGAGACGGAAGTTGAAATGATTGGACGATGATGGATTGTAAATAGTCAGATGACCTTTTGAACCATCAAAATATACGAAAACAACGCATTGAAAAAATCTTTTCAGAAGTAGAAAAGATGGATTAATGTACCATTTTAGTGTGCTATAATACAACTAAATAGATGTGTTCTGAAAGAGTGGACATATGGAACGGGGTTGACTCGAAATGTTGGTCAGAGCAGCAGTTCAGACACACATTGGTTAGCCCCTTAACTCTTTCTAAGTCCTCATCAAATGGGGGAAGCCTTGATGAAGAATGAAAAGGTAACAACGATAGAAGACCGTATACCGAAACTGAAACAACAACGAAAACAAAAAGCGAATCGAAGAATGATATTCTACATTTCTTTTTTCTTTTTACTCATCCTGATCATCGTCTACTTCCAATCACCATTAAGTGATGTGAGAACGATAGATATTAAGGGAAACCAATTGATTCCGGAAAATATCATATTGGAACAGCTTGATTTTTCAACAGATACGAGCTATTGGTCTGTCAATCCCAAGGCTGCTGAATCTGATGTCCAAAAGATTGTACAAGTCGAGTCCGTGAATGTGGAGAAAGTCTTTCCAAATAAAGTCGTTATTACTATAACTGAATTCGAAAAGGTGGCATTTTTGACATCAGATGGAAAATACTTGCCATTGCTGCAAAATGGAGAGTCGCTTCCACAAGTTTCTGAAGCTACTGTGCCCTCGAATGCGCCTATTTTAGTAAACTGGGAAAAAGAAGATTTGATTAAAGAGATGGCTGCAGAATTAACAAAACTATCAGAAAGTGTACGGTTAAGAATATCGGAAATCCACCTTACTCCAACTGATAAGGACGCCAAGCATATAACGCTGTACATGAATGACGGTTTTGAAGTCCAATCCAGAATCACTGATTTTGCAGCCTATATGCAATACTATCCTTCTATCGTGGACAAGCTTGATGGAAATACAAATGGTGTAATCCATATGTCAGAGTCACCTAGATTCGAAGCATTTGATATCGAAGAGGAAGAAGGAGAGGAACAAACAGAGAATGAAGGTTAGAGGAAAGTATGCAATCTACTCATTAGTCTTGCTTGTCACTGGATTCATGATTGCCTTTTCCTATCAATATACGAAGGAAGAAAGAATACAACCTACCAATGATCAATGGAAGCGGGAAGATCAATTGCGTTCTAGCATCCTTTCCATTCAAAGGGAAAACCGTAATTTGCAAAGCGAGCTTGAAGAGGCTCAGAAAAAGGTAAGTGAAATGGAAGATGATATTGCAGAACAAGAAAAAAGATCGTTCAACTTTGTAGAAGAGATCAAGAAACTGAGGAAAGTAGTCGGACAAGTCCCCGTTGTAGGGCAAGGGATATCTGTTTCTCTTGAAGACAGTTCTTACATACCTGATGCGGAAAATCCGAACGACTATATCGTTCATGAAGAACATATCCGGATGGTCATCCATGAGTTGTATGTGACGGGAGCTGAGGCGGTTGCCATCAATGGGCAACGTATCTCTCATACGAGTAATATCGCTTGTGTAGGACCTGTCGTAAGTGTAGACGGAGTAAAACACCCTGCTCCATTTGTGATAACTGCCATAGGAGATCCAGATATCTTTTCAAACTCCTTGAATTTGACAGGAAATATCACCGATCAGTTAGTGGATGATGGAGTACAGGTTCGTATCCAAAAAGAATCCTCGATTGAAATACCTCCTTTTATTGCTCGGGAAGGATGACAAACGACCATGAAAAGACGTCTTAAATTCTTTATCATGACCATGATTGTCGGTTTTATGCTTGCAGTTCAATTTCATACGAATCAAGAGCCAGTCGTACGTGATACGAGGGATATATGGGAACTGAGAAATGATTTGGAAAGCCAAAAACAGGTGCAGCAGGAGCTTTATGCCGAAATTTATAAATATGAACAACTGATTGACGAGTATTCTGGCTCTGATAAAAAAGGACAGCTGGAAACTTTGGAACTGACTCTTGCCGATCTGAAAAAAGATGCCGGTCTAACGGAAGTTAGCGGTCAAGGAATCGAATTAACGATCGAACCATTATTAAATGATGAGGATTTGGTAGGAAAACCTGCTTTTTCCATTCATCCCGAGCTATTAAGACGTTTGATCAATGAACTCAACAGTTATGGGGCAGAGGAAATAGCAATTGATGGTGAAAGGATTATCAATACCACCCCGATTCGAGAAGTCAATGGCAAGACCTACATAAATGACAAGCCAATTTCTCCTATACCTATCAAGATTAAAGTCCTTTCCAGAGATCCAGGAAAACTGCACACAGAAATGCTGACTTCTCAATCAGGAGAAGATTTTGCCCGTGAAAACCTTCTGTTATCATCAGAATTGGTTGATGAAGTTTCTTTACCACCATACAATCAACAACTGCGCGTCAAATTTATGAAAGAGAAGGAGGATACGTAATATGTGGCTTCCTGTATTAGGGTTATTGATCGGCCTCCTTCTTGGGTTCATGTCCGATTTGCGGGTGCCTCCAGAGTATACAAGCTATCTGTCCATAGCGGTTTTAGCAGCATTAGACACCTTGTTTGGTGGAATACGTGCTCAATTGCAAAAAACCTTTGACGACAGAGTGTTTGTCTCAGGTTTTTTCTTTAATATTCTACTTGCAGCAGGTTTAGCTTTTCTAGGTGTCCATCTTGGTGTAGACTTGTATTTAGCTGCGATTTTTGCTTTTGGAGTGAGACTATTCAACAATATTGCGGTGATCCGTAGATTACTTCTCTCTAAAAGCTCTAAGATTCAGCAAACAGAAAGAAATTAACGTAAAAAACTTTTAAAAAATAAAGGGAATGCTTGCTTGATGTTGAATACATTCCTTAATTACGGATTTTATCAGGTATCTTCGTTTTTTTTATCCAGCTTTTTAAATCCAAAACTGTCGGATTCAATGAATAAGGAAAAGCATATTAATGAAATCCTGTAAAACTTGAAGATCACTCAGCTTCAAGGAAAGCGGAACAGATTTTATGAAAAAATGAAATGAATAGCCTGAAATGAAAACAAACAAACAATCAAGCAAGAGTCGATATTTTGAAGGAGGTGCCAAAGAATGAACAGCAGCGAAGTTATGATTAGCTTAGACATCGGTACATCCAATATTAAAGTAATCATTGGAGAAATGTCTGATGAGTCCTTTAATGTCATTGGAGTAGGGAATGCAAAATCAGAAGGAATCAAAAAAGGTTCTATAGTTGATATTGATGAAACTGTTCGTTCGATAAAAAAAGCTGTTGAACAAGCCGAAAGAATGGTTGGAGTACAGATAAATTCAGTTATTGTCGGTATCACTGGCAATCATGTGCAACTGCAACCATGCCACGGGGTCGTAGCAGTATCAAGTGAAGACCGGGAAATACGCGATGAAGATATTACAAGAGTCATAGATGCAGCCCAAGTAATGTCCATACCTCCAGAACGGGAAATCATTGATGTGATTCCACGTGAGTTTGTTGTTGATGGGCTTGGTGAAATCAATGATCCTAGAGGTATGATCGGTGTCAGATTGGAAATGGAAGGAATTCTGATAACAGGATCGAAAACGATATTACATAATGTTCTCCGTTGTGTTGAACGTGCCGGTCTGGATGTTGCAGATATCTGCCTTCAGCCATTAGCAGCTGGAACAGTATCCTTGAATAAAGATGAGCGTAATCTTGGAGTCGCACTTGTAGATATGGGAGCGGGTTCCACGACTCTTACAGTTTTCGATCAAGGTACGATCCAGTTTACAAAAGTACTGCCTATTGGCGGAGACTTTGTTACTAAAGATATCTCGATTGGTCTTAGGACCACGACAGAAGATGCTGAACGTGTTAAGGTTAAACATGGACATGCTTTTATTGACCATGCATCTGACGAAGAATCATTCGAAGTGGCAAGGATTGGTTCATCTAATGAACAGCAATTTTCACAATATGAACTTGCACATATCATCGAACCACGGATGGAAGAAATCTTCGGTCTAGTCATGGAAGAGCTTCATCGAAATGGATACAATGAACTCCCAGGAGGATTTGTACTGACTGGCGGAGTGGTAGCCATGCCGGGTGTATTGGAATTGGCAAGGGAAGTTCTAGATCAGAATGTACGTATTTCCATGCCTGATTATATTGGTGTGCGAGAAGCACAATACACCACAGGAGTCGGATTGATACAATTCACATTCAAAAACGTCAAAATCCAGGGAAAAGAAGTGGCTGCTTCCATTTCTGAGGAGCATCACGTTGAAGAGCAGCCGGCGAAGAAGCGTAGGAATTCCGAACAACGGGTAGAGAAAGATAAACCTGGTGTCAAAAACAAGATGAAGGAATGGTTCGGAACCTTCTTTGAATAATCCCTCGTGAAGAGAAAAATCAGTAGATTAGGAGGATCGCAAATGCTAGAGTTTGATATGAATATGGATGGACTCGCAAAAATTAAAGTAATCGGTGTAGGCGGTGGTGGTAGTAACGCTGTCAACCGAATGATCGAAAACAACGTTCAAGGTGTTGAGTTCATAGCAGTCAACACGGATGCACAAGCCTTGAATCTTTCAAGAGCAGAAAAGAAAATGCAGATCGGTGCCAAGCTGACAAGAGGTCTCGGTGCGGGTGCTAATCCGGATATAGGTAAAAAAGCTGCAGAAGAAAGCAAAGAACAGATCGAAGAGGTCCTGCAGGGTGCGGATATGGTGTTCGTTACTGCTGGTATGGGCGGTGGAACAGGAACGGGTGCTGCTCCAGTCATTGCTGAAATCGCAAAGGAAATTGGAGCATTGACTGTTGGAGTCGTGACTCGTCCATTCACTTTTGAAGGACGTAAACGTTCAACCCATGCAGTAGGTGGAATAGAAACACTGAAAGAAAAAGTTGATACATTGATTGTAATCCCGAACGACCGATTATTGGAAATCGTTGATAAAAACACACCGATGCTTGAAGCATTCCGTGAAGCGGATAATGTACTTCGTCAGGGTGTACAAGGTATCTCTGACTTGATTGCGGTGCCTGGATTGATCAACCTGGATTTTGCAGATGTGAAAACGATCATGACATCCAAAGGATCTGCTTTGATGGGAATCGGTGTCGCAGCTGGCGAAAACCGTGCAACAGATGCTGCGAAAAAAGCAATTTCCAGTCCATTGTTGGAAACATCAATTGATGGAGCTAAAGGTGTTCTTATGAATATCACTGGCGGTTCGAACTTGAGTCTTTATGAAGTGAACGAAGCTGCAGATATCGTTTCTTCTGCTTCAGATGAAGATGTTAACATGATTTTTGGTTCAGTCATCAATGAAGACTTGAAGGACGAAATTCTAGTAACGGTTATTGCGACAGGCTTTGACGATACACAACCACAAGCAAAGCCACAGCAGCAAAGACCGAAACAGACAATGAATAACCAGCAGCCTAGTCAACCTTCTCCACAGAAACAAAGCAGTCGTGAAGAAGGGCAACCTTCTAGACAACAAGAAAGTCAACGGAATTCAAGTTCAAATCCTCAGACGGATTTCAATGATACATTGGATATCCCTGCATTCCTAAGAAACCGAAACCGTCGTCGCTAAATTTCAAAACCTGAAAGCTGTCTCCACGAAGGGGGACAGCTTTTTTATGTTCGGAGATGTTGCTTGTTATCAATTACCAAAGTAAGTCTTTAACTTTACAACTCTAATAAGCTGGAAAGGGCTTCATAGTCTCCGATTATGGTGTCTACGGCCCACTTCTTTATAATGGCCTGAGGCGTGGAGTCATTTGAAAACCCACTGGACCGATCAGCTTATGGGATTTAAATCGTGGGAGTGTGAATTCCATTCTATAAGAATGTCTGAAATATCTACTAATCCACAGGATATCTTTATATAGCACACCTTACTATCGCTCATGGCTATTCAGTGGTACTGATCGATGTTATTAGCAATTCAGATGGTTTGATGATTATACCTGGTACTTATAATATAAGCACATGCCCGATTTTCAAAATAGTCAGAAAGGAGAATGAATTACAACCGATATGATCACTGAAACCGTCCAAACTTTAGATGAAATCATCTATACCAAACCTGCATTGGAAGATGGGAAAGCAATGTGGCAAATCGTCAACGATACCAGTCTTGATCAAAACTCATCCTATAAGTATATCATGATGAGCGAGTTCTTTTCTGAGACATGCGTCGTTGCAAAGATAAATGAACAAACAGTCGGATTCGTCACAGCGTTCATCCCGCCAGAGCAACCTGAAGTAGTATTCGTCTGGCAAGTAGGCGTAGATCCGAATAAGAGAGGAAAAGGGATTGCATCAAAAATGCTTTCTGAATTGATCGATCGACCAGTTTGCAAAGACCTTCGTTACCTGGAAGCTACAGTAACACCATCCAATCAAGCTTCCAGATCCTTATTTGAAGGATTTGCCCGTCATCAAAACACTGAATGCGAAATAACTGAACGTTTCGGGGATGATCTCTTCCCTTCTGATGACCATGAATCGGAGCTTAATTTTCGAATCGGTCCTTTCAATGGATGACCTTGAATCAAAGCGAATACTTATACCAAATGGAATCAAGGAGGAATGTAAAATGGACAATAATAGTGCAGATTTGAAACTTTTTGAGGAATTGGAATCCGAAGTCCGCAGCTATTGTAGAAGTTTCCCAGTTGTTTTCGATAAAGCAAAAGGACATAAATTATGGGACGAAAACGGTAAAGAATACATTGACTTCTTTTCTGGGGCTGGTGCCTTGAATTACGGTCATAACGATGAAAAAATGAAAACGGCGTTGATCGAATACATTAGTGGAGATGGGATCACCCATTCACTTGATATGGCTTCTGTAGCCAAAAGGAATTTTATCCAGAAATTCAAAGATACCATATTAGAGCCCAGGGGATATGATTATAAAATGATGTTCCCTGGTCCTACGGGGACCAATACAGTAGAAAGTGCATTGAAATTAGCTAGAAAAGTAACTGGCCGAACTGATATCATCAGTTTCACAAATGGGTTTCATGGAATGACGATCGGTTCCTTGTCTGTAACCGGAAATGCTGTCAAAAGGAAAGGAGCAGGAATCCCTTTACAAAACACGGTGACTATGCCATTTGACAGCTTTATGGATAATGGTACTGATAGCTTGGATTATTTGGAGCGGTTCCTGGAGGATAATGGAAGTGGTGTAGAAACTCCTGCTGCAATGATCTTTGAAACTGTTCAAGGTGAAGGGGGAATCAATGCAGCCAGCTACGAATGGATGAAAAGGATTGAAGAGATCTGTCGGAAATGGGATATTCTATTGATCATTGATGATGTTCAGGCTGGTGTAGGCAGGACAGGGACATTCTTCAGCTTCGAACCAGCTGGGATAAGGCCAGATATCGTCTGTATGTCAAAATCTCTTAGTGGTTATGGCTTACCGCTTGCAATTACGCTGATTCGTCCAGATCTTGATATTTGGACCCCTGGTGAACACAATGGTACGTTCCGAGGATTTAACCATGCCTTCATAACTGCAACAGCTGCCCTTGATTATTGGGAAGATGAAACATTCGAGAAAAAGATTCAAGATAAGGCAAGGACAGTTCAAGAATTCCTTATCAACCTTACTGATAAATATCCTGAGATTGAAGGAGAAGTATGCGGAAGAGGATTGATGATCGGAATAGAAACGAAAAAAGAAGGTCTCGCTGAGGAAATTGCTGCAGAAGCATTCAAACGTGGTTTGATTATGGAAACTTCTGGACCAAATGATGAAGTGTTCAAACTCTTCCCGCCAATCAATATTGATAGGGAAGGATTGGAAAAAGGATTTGAAATCATAGAAGCTAGTGTAAGGCACCTTGCAAAAGAACCAGTACACAACTAATGAATAGATAGAGCTAAGGAGGCAGATTCATGAAAGTCGTCAAACTACAAGATGTAAGTAATTCTGAACATTCCATTGAGGGTGGAAACTGGGTAAGCAGAAGATTGATTTTGAAAGATGATAACATGGGCTATTCTGTCCATGATACAGTCATCAAAGCGGGTACTGAAACGCATATATGGTATCAAAACCATTTAGAATCTGTTTATTGTATAGAAGGAGAAGGAGAAGTAGTGACATTGAAAGATAATAAAGTGTGGCCGATTGAGAAGGATACCCTTTATGCCCTGGATGAAAATGATGAACATCTCCTTCGGGCAAAGACAGACATGAGGATGGTTTGTGTTTTCAATCCTCCGATCACCGGTAAGGAAATACACGATGAAAATGGCGTCTATCCAGTATTAGAAGATTGATAACATAAAACGAACATCCCATGGAGTAATGAACTGTACCCTTAAAAATAGACAGTTTAATAAAAGGACCTAAGCAGCTAAGAGGTGACCCCGGAATTGTTCTGGGGTCATTCTTTTTAATCCCCATTGATACCTAAAGGAATTGTAGTATTCCAC
>NZ_CAMGYZ010000014.1 GCF_946151055.1 Bacillus sp. Marseille-Q3570
TTATTCATAATTAATTCCCCGTTCTCTCCATTTGTTTTGATTATAACGGGTTTTCTGATTGAATTAACACAAAAAATCCCGAATAGTGGACTTTTTTATAAGTGTCCATTATTCGGGATACAGTTCAAAGAAGGAGAATAGCTCTTTTTTTATTGCAGTAGATAAGCGGTAATGCGGAATAATAAAAACAGTCATTATTTACCTGCGTGGCATATTTATACTGTGCAAGTAAATAAGTCCTTCTTAGTCGAGTTTGAGAAAGGTTGTACTTACTGAACGGCGCATGTTAGTTGTACAAGTTATAAGTTTAAAGTTATAGAGCATTTCTTTGAATGAGAAATGCTTTTTAATGCTTTACACAAAAAACACCAATAAGAATAAAAATTTATTGTAAAACGATAAAAATTTATTTAAAATAATTATAACGATAAAGAAGCGAGGTGTTTTTTATGGAAAAAGTAACAACATTGTTTTTAAAAATAGCTGTGATTCTTTTGGGAGTTCCAGTTCTGGCTCTGTGCATCTTTTTGGTGCCTAAGTTAGCTGACCTTTCAGCAGAATTGCTTCCGGAGTTCGTTTTTATAAAAGTTCTCGTCTACATCGTTTTCGATGGATCGGCGATACCTTTTTACTTTGCTTTGCATCAGGCTTTCAAACTCTTACGCTATATTGACAAAAATATAGCTTTCTCCGATTTATCTGTAAATGCTTTAAAGAAAATCAAATACTGTGCGATCACAATCAGTGTTTTGCATTTACTGACCTTGCCGCTGTTCTATCTCTTTGCGGAAGTAGACGATGCACCAGGAGTTGTCCTTGTCGGTTTGGTTGTTCCATTCGCTTCAATGGTCATCGCAGTTTTTGATGCGGTCCTCCAAAAACTTTTACAGGAAGCAATTGCTATCAAATCAGAAAATGACTTAACGGTTTGAGGTGAGAATTATGGCGATTATCATTAATATCGATGTGATGCTGGCGAAAAGGAAAATGAGTGTAACGGAACTTTCTGAGAGGGTTGGAATAACGATGGCGAACCTATCGATATTGAAAAATGGAAAGGCAAAAGCGGTTCGGTTATCTACTTTAGATGCAATTTGTAAGGCATTAGAATGTCAGCCCGGAGATATTTTGGAATACCGAAGCGATGAAGATAGTTAAGCAGTATATAAATTTATTGGGGAGGTAGGACGATGGATATAAACAATTTGGTCCTTAAAAATATTGCTGATCCACATGAGCTGGAGAGAATGTATCAAAAAGACCCGAAAGCTTTTAAGAAGTCATTTTCACAAGCATGGGAACAACATCCTGATTCTCAGGTTCTTGGTGTCTGGTATGAAAGATTGCATTTCAAGGAGACAGCAAATACAAATAAACCTTCCTTGTTTCAAAAAGGTTTCGTATTCATGGGCCTTTTAGCTATTCTGGCCGGGATAAGCACAAGGATTATTTTCCATTTTGTCGAACAGGAAGCAATTGCTCCGATTAACCTGGCTTTTGGTATAATTCCCTTTATCGCTGCCTACTTTTTTTACAATAATACGCCGAAAAAAAGTATTATTTATACCCTTGCAGCGTTATTCATCATTTCCGGGGTTTATCTTAATATGCTGCCTTTAACTTATAAAGACAGTATTATCCTTGTTTATTTACACCTCCCCATTTTCTTATGGGTATTGCTAGGGATTGCCTATACAGGAGACGGCTATTTAAAAGGCAGTAGAAGATTAGCCTATATAAAGTTTAATATCGAATATGGTATTCTCTACGCCTGCATGGCAGTCAGCGGAATGGTGCTAGCAGCATTAACCATGCAGTTATTCAGCTTTGTTGGCCTGAATATAGAAGATTTCTATTTTAGTAATATTGTTTTATTTGGTGCTGCCGCTCTCGCTATTGTGGCTACCTACCTGGTATCAATGAATCTTAAACTTGCTAAGAATATCACACCATATATAGCGAAAATTTTTAGCCCTCTTGTCCTGATCACATTGTTGGTCTATCTTGTAACGGTTATATGGGTGGGGAAAAATCCATTCCTGGACCGCAATTTCCTGATAGTCTTCAACGGAATTCTCCTTGGTGTATTGGTCGTTACCATATTTTCCATTACCGAAAGCGACTCCGACGAGAAAAAGAACCTTTCGGATTATATCAATGCTGCCTTGATTGTCCTTGCCCTCATCATCGACAGTGTGGCTTTGTCAGCCATCGTGTTCAGACTTTCTTCTTATGGGATTACTCCAAATAGAGTTGCTGTTTTAGGAGTAAACATACTTATCTGCGCAAATCTAATTTGGATAATGCTCTCCTATATTCGTTTTTTACAAAACAAATCCGGACTATCAACTATACAAGATGCGGTTACGAAGTATTTGCCGGTCTATGGACTTTGGGCAGCTTTTGTTACATTTACTTTTCCAATAATATTTAATTAGATAGGATTTTTTCTACAGTGTTGCATATTTTCAGCTTATTTTCATGACGAAATTAAAAAAGATGGTATTCAGGTATCAAGTTTTAAACAAGTAAATGATTTAGAACTTATCATTAGAGACTTCAGTAATAAGGTTGGAGAAACTGCTTACGAGCGAACCCATTTCTGCACATGAAGAAATTTGTGATAATGAGTTAATACTGGAAGAAGGCATGGTCTTTTGTAAACCTGGAATATACTTCTCGGGAATAGGTGGGTTCAGACACTCCGATAAAGTAGTCATCAGAGAACATGGCGTTAAGTTGATTACGGAGTATCCTAAAACACTCAATCAATTGATTTTTCAATAATTCAATTTGACACTCTCCTCGTGGAGGGTGTTTTTTTACCATTATTGACCTGATAGGTAAATGAAGTTATAATGAAATTGACCTGATAGGTAAACAGTATATATAGGTGGTTATTATGATTCCAAAAATTTCGACTCTCGAATCCAAAAGAAGAAATGTAATTTTAAATGCGGCATTAAAGGAATTTACCCTGAAGGGATATGATGATGCCTCGACAAACGTCATTGCAAAAGAGTCTGGGATTTCAAAGGGGTTGATGTTCCACTATGTAAACAGCAAAAAGGATCTTTTTCTATTCCTTTATGATTACTGCACTGACAAGATCAACAAGGAATATCTTGAATTAATGAACTTTGACGAAAAAGATATTTTTGAAAGATTGCAGCAATCTTATCTTCTCCAGATTGAGCTGCTGCAGAAGCATCCCTGGATATTCGAATTTATTAACAAGGCTGCGATTACGAAGACTGATGACATCAATAAGAAGCTGGATGAACGAGTGAACGAGAAACTATCAATATGCCAGGAAACCATGTTTGATATCGTTGATGAATCTAAATTCAGAGAAGGACTGGACCTCGAAAAATCCAAACAAGTCATCTTTTGGTCGAATGTAGGTTTTACAAATCAGATACTGGAGGATATTCGAAACTCAGAAAGCGCTGAATTGGATTATGACCATATTGTTGCCGAAATTGATCGTTTTCTTAATGGACTCATGGAAATCTTTTATAGATGAATGGAGGAAAAATAACTTTTGGAGGTCTCTTATGAAAAAGACAAACAAACGCCCGGGGAATCAGTCCCCGGTCAGTGAACCGCCTGTTGGAAGTTTCTATAATGTGGATGGACACCGTCTGTTTCTCGATCGTTCTGGGACTGGAAGCCCAGCAGTCGTATTTCTACCGGCGGCCGGCATGGTCGGTCTAGATTATCTTAATATCCACGGAAAAATCAGTCAGCGTACCACATCAGTGATCTATGATCGAGCGGGAACGGGCTGGAGCGATCAGATGAAACTGCCTCGAAGTGCTCTTGAAGTCACTGACGAATTACGTAGTCTTTTACATACCGCTGGGGTACCTGCTCCCTATCTGCTCGTCGGTCACTCGTTAGGCGGTCTATACGCACAACACTACGCCCAAAGATTTCCGGATGAGGTATCCGGGATGCTTCTACTAGAACCACCTCACGAAGATTTTCTCACCCAAACACCTACGTTGAAGAAACGCTACCTTTTTCAGCAAGGTTTAGCTATCGTTCGGACGCTTCTAACTTACAAGCAGGTCTACCGTGGTTTATTCAATCAGATGTTTGCGACGTGGCCAGATTCGATACGTGAACCATTGATCGACTACCATCTTAGAAATTTAACGAAAACGGTGACAGAAAGGAAAAACTTGAACAGTGAGCTCTATGACGAAGTGGGTAAAGGAGGAGACCTGCCGGATATCCCGTTGATTGTATATACAGGAATGGGGATCGACCCATTCATGTCTCCGGTTGTAAGTCAATCATTCCTGCGTGAGATGATCGATCCATTCAATAGTGTGAAAATGATAACCTATGAAAAATTAGCCAATTCAGTTCCACGAGGCGAGCATCGAATTCTCAAAAATGCCGGACATACCACGATCCACACGGACTGTCCAAATGAAGTGGTCGAAGCCATCTGGAACTTACTCGACTTGAGTGAAACGCATGTGGAAATTTACAATTGAATTTTAAGGTGAGTTGACTTATTCTCCAGAAGAACGGAAGGAGTGTCGGAAATGGATGATATTGAATGGCTTTCAATTTATAAGAAAGATTTGCAACGATATTCTCTCGAACAGTTAAGGTATATATCTGCTGAAGGCGTCTGGTCACTGGGCCAGATGTATGACCATGTCATAGTCGTAGCTCATGAGTACCTGGATATGATCGACACATGTGCGATACAAAATGAAGAACAAAGGCTAGGGAAGACAGAGTTTGCTGAGTCCATGTTCCAGAACAAAGCATTTCCTCCTATCAAAATCCGGTTACCCGATGAACTGAACACTCCTCCAAGAAACCCGGAAAGTAAAGAAGAAACCATGGACAGACTGAATCAACTCCTACAGAGATTGAAGGATCTAAGAGAGACAGTCGATGAGGTGAACCCTCACTATAAAGCAAAACATGATGGCTTCGGCTGGCTGAATGCGAGGGAATGGTACGATCTGGTCGGAATGCATTCCCGGCACCATTTGCGTCAAAAACATGAACTTGAACAAACCCTCCGAACAAATGCTTGAAAAGTGGGAGGAGAAATGACTAAGGATGTTGTATCTATAAACAATGGGATAGATTGCGAAATGCAGTTTATCCTTTTTCTATACAAATCAAATGCCATTCAGACCGCTTATTTACACAAATTCAAAAAAGAAGTCATGTATTTGCAAAGTGAATTTTGTGAAAAATCCACATTAAAGTATCAAACGCCAAAAAAATTGGAGGCTGATGATGAAAATTCAATTGAGTGAACAAGAGAAATTCACCAAACAATTAAATCCGGAAACCCTTGAAATCGCTGTGGAGCAAGTAAAAGCAAACGGATATATCATCTTTGAAAAAGTCGTTCCGGAAGAGAAGATTACAAGAATCCGAAAAGAATTCGACGTTTTGTTCGATGATTACATCAGTAAGAAGGGGTATAACACCGGAACAAACCGGGCTCAAATGTTCCTCCCTTTTGAAACCCCTTACATTGATGAAGATATCATATGTAACCCCATCGCAACCGCTGTGATCGATCGGCTGCTTGGAGAGGACAATCATTGTAATTACTTTGCCTCTGACACTCCGATGCCAGGCTCAGATTATCAAAATGCCCATTGTGATATCATGCCTTTATTTCCTGAATTGGATATCCCTTTACCTGTTTTCAGTCTAGTGTTGAACATCCCACTTGTCGATGTGACTGAAGAGAATGGACCATTGGAAATCTGGCCGGGTGGCACCCATCAGAATCCGGATCGGTCCAATCATGATACCTTGGACGGAACGATCAATCCCCATATGCACATCGTCCGGGCTGCTGAACATATGTATTCAGAAAAGGTACATATGCCTGCTGGATCAATCCTGATACGGGATATCCGTATGTGGCACCGCGGAACGCCAAACAATTCAGATTATCGTAGGACCAACCTGGCAATGATTTTCAATCGAAGCTGGTATGGAGCAGGGTCTTCGATCGATATCCCACAAGAGACATATAATTCGCTTTCGCCGAAAGCAAAAGAGCTTTTCAGAATGCAAAGGATCGGCAGCCCTGTGAAAATACCCTGGGCATGACTTGACATGTCTCGAATCGAAACGTTTCACCGATGCAAAGCTAAATAAAACAGTAGAAATGGGGTTTATGTAAAAGATGAGTCACATTCCAGTTGCAGTACAGATGTATACATTAAGGGAAGAAAGCCATAAGGACTTTGAAGGAACTTTAAGGAAAGTAGCTGAACTTGGTTTCGAAGGCGTTGAATTTGCAGGTTATGGCGATCTGACTGTAAAAGAAGTCAGGACCTTGCTGGATGAACTTGGGCTTCAGGCGGTTTCCAGCCATGTGGGTATCGAAGAGCTGGAAAATGATCTGCAAAAGGTCATTGAAGACCAAAAAACATTGGGCAGCAGATTCATCGTATGCCCATATGTAGGTGAAGAGCTCCGCAATAAAAAAGGATATCGAAACATCATCTCTATTCTTGATGAAGTAGGGGCGAGATGCCGAAAAGAAGGTTTGACCCTGTGTTACCACAACCATGATTTTGAACTGGAACAGCTTCCTTATGGGAGAACTGCACTCGAAATGATTTTCAGTGAAACAGATGACCAAAATGTCCAGGCAGAACTAGATGTCTATTGGCTGAAAAAGGCTGGTGAGAACCCAGTTGAATGGATCCAGCGCCATCAAAACCGAGTACCGCTCATTCACCTGAAAGACATGACCACAGACGCTGAACAATTTTTCGCAGAGCTTGGCACAGGGGGCGTCGATATTGAAGCAGTGTTGGATACAGGTGAGGATGCAGGCGTAAAATGGTGGATCGTGGAACAGGATATCAGTAGGTTGACACCGTTCGAAAGTCTCGAAATTAGCCTGAAGTATTTAAAGACGAAGCTGCCTCATCTAAGTAAACTATATTAGGGAGTTGGATATATGACTTTGAAAGTTGGCATTATCGGATGTGGGAACATCAGCGGCATCTATCTGGAAAACAGCCGCCGTTTTCCGCAATTTGATATCACCGCATGTGCAGACTTTGACCATACAAAAGCAAAGGCTGCTGCCGAAAAGTATTCGCTACAACACGTGTACACAGTGGAAGAAATTCTTCATTCTCCAGAAATCGATATCATTTTGAATCTGACCGTACCACACGCTCATGCGGAAGTCTCGCTTAAGGCGATTGAACAGAAAAAGCATGTCTATACCGAAAAACCGCTAGCGGTAACCTTTGAAGATGGAAAGAAGATTGTAGAGGCTGCCAAGCAAAATGGCGTAGTTGTTGGTTCGGCACCTGATACATTTTTAGGAGGAAGCATCCAGCTTGCAGGAAAGCTGATTGAAGAAGGGGCGATCGGGAAACCGGTCGGCGCCACCTCGTTCATGATGTCAAGAGGACCTGAATCATGGCATCCGAATCCTGATTTCTTCTACAAGGAGGGTGGCGGTCCGATGTTTGACATGGGCCCATATTACATCACGGCTCTCGTCAGCCTATTAGGACCTGTCAACCGGATTGCAGGCTCGACACGGATTTCATTCCCCGAACGCGTAATAGGAAATCCGGAAAGGGCCGGCGAGAAAATCCTCGTCCAGATCCCGACCCATGTGACTGGAATCCTGGATTTCAATGCAGGTGCAACTACGACGATTACGACAAGTTTCGATGTCTCAGCAGCAAGAACTCCCTTCATCGAAATTTACGGGGAAAACGGGACGATCAGCCTGCCAGACCCGAATAACTTCAACCAGCCTGTCTTGTTGAAAAAGCATGGTGATGGAGATTGGGAGGAAATGCATTGTACCGGAGATGTGCTCGATAATTTACGTGGGATCGGTCTCGCCGACATGGCAAGTTCGATTGAATCCGGTGTAACTCCGCGTGCTAACAGCTACCTGGCTTTGCATGTCCTTGAAATCATGCAAGGAATCCATCATTCCTCTGATCGTTCAAGCCATTATTTGATGGAAAGCACGTGTGAAAAACCACCATTATTGAACGAAGAATATAGTAAACTATAACGAAATTGGACAAGGAGACTACTTAATTATGAGCAAATTGAAAATTGCAGTAATCGGTTGCGGGGGTATTGCAAAACATCGTCATCTACCAGAATATCATGCAAATAACGAAGTGGAGATTGTTGCAGTCGTTGATATCGTCGCCGACCGTGCGGAGGAGGCAGCAGAACGATACGGAGCGAAAGCGTTCACTGATTATCAACAAGCTTTGGATCTAGATGAAGTGGACGCGATCAGCGTGTGTCTTCCGAACTATTTGCATGCACCTGTTACGATTGAGGCTTTGAATAAAGGGAAACAGGTTCTTTGTGAAAAACCGATGGCAACCTCTGAAAAGGAAGCGACAGAAATGATCGAAGCCGCCAAAGCTAATGACAAAAAACTGATGATCGCGCATAATCAGCGGTTTGTCGCTTCTCATCAAAAAGCAAAAGAAATCATTGACAGTGGAAAGCTTGGCAGAATCTTCAGTTTCAGAACGACATTTGGTCATCAAGGACCTGAAAGCTGGAGTGTGGACGGGAGAACAAGCTGGTTCTTCGATAAAGACAAGGCATTCGTGGGAGCAATGGGGGACCTTGGAGTCCATAAAGCGGACCTGATCCGGTATCTGCTCGGTGAAGTGACGGAAGTAGGTGCGTTCATTGAAAGCAATGCCAAGGAAAATTCGACGGTAGATGATAATGCTGTATGTATCCTTCGTACAGAAAACGGCACTGTCGGTACAATGGCAGCAAGTTGGGCTTATACGACCGGTGATGGGGATAATTCGACCCTCATTTATGGAGAAAATGGCACATTGCGATTAGAAGCCGATCCATCCTATTCTCTTATTGAAGAATACCGGAATGGGCATGTCATCAATCACCAGCTGGGAAAAATCCAAACGAATGAAGAAGGCGGACAATTCAATTCACATGTCATCGATCATTTTGTTGAGTGTATTATTGATGATAAAGAACCCCTCATCACGGGCGAAGAAGGTAAGAAATCCTTGAACGTCATATTAGCTGCCCTCGAGGCACATGATACGAAGCGGATCATTCCAATAACAGAAAAAGTTTCTGTGGATTAATAGAAGACCCATTGAGAAACTGATATTCTCAATGGGTTTTTCGCTTGAATGATTAGAATAATTTAGATGGAAATATTAAATTTTTGAAGGAGATCCTTCAAAGCAGGCCGTTCATTCCCATCCCGTCCAACCACTTTTTCAGCGGTGATCATCGAGTTCAGGATCGCTTCTTCTGTCGCTTCACCAACTGCTCGGAAAGCGAGGTCCATATCTGCTTCATGGATCGACGGAATGGAGAGTAGTGGGTCCGGTTTCTTATGCGGAATTCTGGTTGCGGTCGAGAACCCGAGAGCAATATCACCGCTTCCGTTTCCAATCGTCGATCCAGTGCGTGCCAGTCCTGTAACCGTCCGTTTTAAGATCCGGTTCAATTGTTGCGCGGAAACAGGAAGGTCGGTTGCGACGATCATCATGATCGATCCCTTATCCCGTTCCTCAGTAACATTCAATATTGCATCTCTCAACTCAAGCCCTACAGCTTTCCCATTAACCCTGAAATCACTGAGCATCCCGAAGTTCGATTGGACGAGAACGCCGAGTGTATATGTCCCATGATCCATTTCCATTTTTCTTGAAGCGGAACCGATTCCGCCTTTTATGGAGCAAGCGAGCGTCCCGCGTCCAGCGCCGACAGAACCCTCTTCAAATTCTATCGAAGCATTCTCGATGGCCTCGAAGACATGCTCTTTCGTAATAGACCGTGCTCGTATATCATTCAGATACATATCATTGCATTCACCGACAACCGGATTGACCGTACCTGTCGACCGGCCGATTTCAGGGTTGTCCTCCAGTGTATATTTGATCACTGCATCTGCAACGATTCCGATACTCGATGTATTCGTCAAAAGGATCGGTGTCTCCAACGTCCCAAGTTCCTCGATCTGGATCGTCCCTACTGTCTTTCCATAACCATTGATTACATGGCTTGATGCAATCAATTTTTCTCTGAAAATGTTCCCTTGATGAGGAAGAACAGCCGTCACTCCTGTCTGCACATCACCATCCGCAAGCGTCACATGACCTACCGTCACACCCTCTACATCCGTAATTGCATTCAACTTCCCAGGCTCAAGTTTCCCAATCTTCACACCGTAATCCCGTATCCGTTTCTGCTCGTACACCTTCATCAACCTTTCCTATGTATGTCTAACTATCATTCTACCATTATCGTTGGTACCATTTTCTGCTATTATAAGAGAAAAGGGGAGGCGTTTGAACATGGCATATCATTCATACAGCAAGGATGCAGAAGGCCTTTCATTGACGATCTACAACGACGGATTTGGTGTCGTAAAAGAAAAGCGGAAAGTCGAGCTGACAGGTGAGGAGATGGAAATCCAATACCTTGATGTCGCACAGCAGATTGAAACCGATTCGATCCTCGTCGAAGGACTCAACATCCTTGAACTGAACTATGATTATGACCTTGTCAGCAAATCAAAACTGCTCGAGAAATACATAGACCAAAACGTGTTTTTATACGATAAGGAGAAAAATGAGCGGAAGGAATACCGCCTGTTGAGTGTCGCGAGCGGCATTGTTCTAGAACATACGGAAACGAAGGAAATCGTCCTTGATCCGAAAGAGGAACTTATCCTGCCGAAGCTTCCAGGCGAGCTGATCGTCAAACCGGCACTGATCTGGAAAATCCGACCTTCGAAAACCGATCAGATCAACGTATCCTACCTGACAAAAGGGATGGAATGGGAATCCAATTATGTCGTCGAACTGAAGGACGAGACGTTCAATTTGTCCGGCTGGGTGAACATCCAGAACAACGCCGGCACAACCTTCGACAATGTAAAAGTGAAGCTGATTGCTGGGGATGTGAACCGGGTTGAGGATGGAAACGTTATCGGTTTAGAAGATCACGTGCTCTACGCCCAGGTCGATCATAGCGAAGAACGATCCTTTGAAGAACAAAGCTTTGCCGACTACCACATGTACACGCTGCAGCATAAAACCACACTAAAAAACAACCAGTCCAAGCAAATCAACTTCATCCAGGCAGAAGAGATTCCATATAAACGCTACTATTCATTCAACCATTACAATGAGAAAGCCGAAATAAAGATTGAATTTGAAAACAAACAAACACAAAAACTAGGATTGCCATTGCCAAAAGGAAAAGTGAAGGTCTACCAAGAGGATGGGAATGACGGAAGCCTCGAATTCATCGGAGAAGACAGGATCGATCATACACCGAAAAACGAAACCGTCGAACTCTACCTCGGAGATGCCTTCGATATCGTCTGTGAAGGAAACGAGGTTGATAGCTATAAAGATGAAAAAGGAATCCGCACAGTAGAATGGGAATACACCATCAAAAACCGAAAAGAAGAACCAGCCCACATGAAAATTACACACCACATATACGACCGAAATTGGACAATGAAAGACACAAGCCACGAGTATAAAAAGGAAACCTCAAACAAAATTATGTTTTGGTTAGATGTTCCTGCAGATACAGTAGACCATGTTGCATTTGAGTATGAGGTTGACGAAAGTGTATATATTACGAAAAAATAAACTCTAGTTTACTAAAGTTTAGAAAAGCGGAATCATAAGTTTATTTATTATGGTTGTGATATGATTTTTTTTTTACATAATTTAATAACTTATAAAATAAAAGGAGGAATTAAAATGCCTACATATAACAAACTAATCCGAGATCGCATTCCAGAAATTCTTGAAAACAAAGGTTTAAATTACAATACTCGGCTGATGGAAGAAGATGAGTATAAGATTAAGTTAAGAGAGAAATTAACAGAAGAATTAAATGAATATTTAGAAGCGAGTGATGATGCTTCATCCATTGAGGAACTTGCAGATATTTTAGAACTAATTCACTCGTTAACTTCAGTACATAATTCTTCAGTTGAAGAACTTGAAGCTGTTCGAAAAGAAAAAGCTGAAAAACGTGGAGGATTTCACGTATTTTCTTGATTGATGTTGAAGATGAGTAAAGTAAAGTTAATCACTGATAGATTGATAGACAATTTGCAGCAAGAGGTTCAGAGTTCAGATATTATCTATATTCTAACCTCTTTTGTTATGAAATCAGGGGTAGAACTTATTAAACCTCTTTTAGAAGATGCGATTGAGCGTGGTGCAGAAATAAAGCTATGTGCGGGTGATTATCTTTATATTACTCAACCTGACGCGTTGGAAACTCTCAATACTATTATTGGAGTCGAGGTAAGACTGTGGAGGAGCAGAGGAAAATCTTTTCATCCGAAAGCGTATCTGTTTGGTCAGAGTAATGATCAGAATGAAGGTTCTTTTATTATCGGGTCATCTAATCTTTCAGCTTCTGCCTTAACAAATGGAGTTGAGTGGAATCTATACATGAATAAGGCGGTGGAACCTTTAAGTTACCAGGAAGCGATGGATATGTACTTAAAGACGTTTTATCATGAAGAAACGATTCCGGTTAATGCTGAAACAATAAAGAAGTACCGTGAAAAATATGAGAAGTTCCATGCTGCGCATAATATTGCGAAGAAATGGACCGAGCAAGAAGAAACGGAATTAATGTATTCAAGTGATCCAAAGAGCGATGAAGTAAATGATGAGCCAACCGCTTATGAGGTTGAGATAAGTAATGAGGAAGAAATAACTCCACGACCTGCACAGAAGGATGCACTAATAGCATTGGAAACTACGTATGAAGAAAACTATAGCAAGTCAATGGTCGTGATGGCGACTGGCCTGGGGAAGACCTATCTTGCGGGATTTTTGCGAGGAATTTTAATCGGATACTGTTTGTAGCCCACCGTGAAGAAATACTTTACCAGGCGAAGAAGTCTTTCTTACATATCATGCCGGAAAAAACGGCAGGGATTTATAATGCAAAAAACAAAGAATCAGATTGTGAATTTGTCTTTGCGTCTGTATTTACCATTGGAATAGATCATAACCTTAAGAATTTCTCACCAGATCATTTTTGATTTAATCGTAGTAGATGAATTTCATCATGCAGCAGCTAACTCCTATCAAAAAGTCATCCAGCATTTTGAACCAAAGTTTTTATTGGGCATAACGGCTACATCTGATCGTATGGGCAATAAAGACGTGTATGGACTGTGTGATGGGAATGTGGCTTACCAGCTTCACTTTATTGTGGCGATTGAGAAAGAATGGTTAGCGCCACTTAAATATTTTGGTGTTTATGATGATACGGATTATTCAGCAATTACATGGCTAGGAAATAAATATGATCAGGAAGAGTTATTGTTTGCTCAGTTAAGAGATGATTTAGCAGACAGAATATTGAATGCCTGGTTAGAACATCGTCAAACAAGAACACTAGCCTTTTGTTCTTCTATTAAACAGGCTGATTTTTTATCGAATTATTTTAATCACAATGGTTATCGAACCATTAGTTTGAATTCAAAAAACAAAAACATATCCCGTAAGGAAGCGATACAGAAATTAACGAATCAAGAAATTGATATTATTTTTACAGTTGACCTTTTTAACGAGGGCGTAGATATTCCGTCAGTAGATACGTTGTTATTTGCAAGACCTACTGAATCACTAACCATATTTACGCAACAAGTGGGAAGAGGCTTACGCCTTCACGATGGAAAAGAGTATTGTCATATCATAGATTTTGATCGGTAACTACCGAAATGCCGATATTAAGATGAGTTTATTTGATCGGGATCCTCAACCGAAAAAAGGAAAAGCATCAGCCATTCCTCAAGTACCAAGAAATTGTAAACTCAATTTAGATTTAAATGTAATCGACTTATTGAAAGAACTGCAAAGAAAACGACAACCTCGTAAAGAAAAATTACACGGAGCTTATTTGAATTTAAAGGAAGAGTTAGGCCATCGCCCAACTTACCTGGAGCTGCACCTGTATGGTAGTTCCAACAGTAAAGAATATAAACAAGAATTCAAATCCTATCCAGGCTTCCTATCATGGGTAAATGAATTAAATGAAAAAGAAGAACAAGTCCTCAATAAATATGAAAAATGGATTAAAGAAGTTGAAAGTACAGGAATGGCGAAAAGCTATAAAATGATTGTTCTTTTGTATATGCTAAATCGTGGAATTGATAATTGGACAAAGCCTTTAACGCCAAGTGAAGTTGCGCCTTTCTTTCATCACTATCTGACTGAAAAAGACTATCGCAAAAACATTGATTTTTCCGATAAAAACTCACAACGACTATGGAAGTATGACGAAAATAAAGTAAGCAAATTAATAGCTGACATGCCAATGAGCAAATGGTCCGGCAGCTCGAATAATTTAGTGTCATTTGATGGAGAGATGTTTAAATTGGAGTTCAATGTGTTAAAGGAAGATAATGAAACCTTATATGAATGGACCAAACAGATATGTGAATACCGTTTGCACGAACATTTTGAAAGGAAAGCTTAAAAGCATTCAGTAAGTTGAATGTTGATAAAGGAGTAAGATTATGAATGCTATGAAACTAGGATGGATTGATTATTCCAGTGAGCATAAAAACAAAGTGATGGCCGTGCTTGATCTTCTTTCTGATAAAGGGGCAATTGACGAATTGGGGATCGGTTTAGTCCGCGATGGGTTTGCGGATGTTTTGTTTCCAGGTACTTCAACTCTTCAAACGAGGGCCAAATATTTTTTCATTATCCCTTATTTAATGTTGGATTTAGAAAAAGAAAGACATTCCTCTCCCGGAGAATTTCTTGAGAAGCTTGGTTCCATGGAAGTAGACCTTATAGAAACTTTGCTCCGAAAGGATGCAGAAGGAGTGATTGGCGCAAGGGCTGGCAAAAAGCTTAAGCGGAAACCTTCCAGCGTATACTGGAGCGGACTCAAGACGTTTGAAATATTTAAACATGATCTCACACTGAACAACTATGCCAAAGCTGTTTTCAGAATGCAGCGCAACAAAGAGTCTCTTCGATCGTTAGGAAATGAAGATAGTGATGATCTGACGATTGCTGGTTCTGAGTATACAAGTACGTATTGGCAGTGTCTACTTCCAGAGTCAAATTGGAAAGAAAAAATTTCTATGGATCTTACATTCAATGAGGCTGGTTTCTTAAAAGATAGAATGATTAAGTCAAGGAAGTCGAAGGACAGTCTACTGGCTTTTTTACTTCAGCAAAATCCTTCGGAATTGGAAAAAATAGATGATTTTGATGCAATTGCAGAAGTATTTTCTCTCCCTGATGGATTGAGTGATGATTATTCGATGGCCAAAAATTTCAGTACGTTTATTGCTGGTGCAAATATACGATATAATGTGATCCTTTCCAATCATGAAAATAAAGAAGCTATTCAAGAATGGAAAGAGTGGAAGGAAAGTTCGTTTATTAAAAACGAATTCCTAAATTTCAGGTACCAGGATGTTCTTTACCGGCTAAAAATCAGTAACCCTTTGTTGAAAAGGTTTCTTAGTGAATGGCAAAAGACGGCTCTTTCCAATGATGAAACATTGATCGATGAACTACTGATCAAACGGGAAATTGAACTGAAATCAAAAGAAAGAGCTAAATTATATAATACGAAATTTTATGCGTATGAAGAAGGTAAATGGTTAGGTTCTAAAAAACTACAATATCGTTTTCGGAATTCAAAGGATTTAATGGTTGATATCTTTTCAGGTTTGGAGGGAGGACATGCTTAAACCAGACAAGGACCGGCTAAATTATAGTGACTTGCTCAAACCTCCTGTAGGATATGAAGTAGCATTCGCTGTAGGTACTACATATTCTCTTGACTTAGAAGCTTTGGTAGGTGTGCCATTGGCTCTTAGTCTTTCAGAAGAAATGGATCAAACATTAAAAGATGACCCAATCTACATGTTGGAAGGGATACGCCGAAGCACAGATAATCTTGCAATTTTCTGTGAAGCCGGTCAGATAAAGGTACCTCAAAACGGAAATTCATTCTTTGCCTTAATGGAAGATAGCGTGTTTGAAGTAGCTCTGGAAAATGAGCGCTCTTTCCATCCGAAAACCTGGTTGATCAAATATGAGGACAGTCAAGGTGATGTTCTGTTTCGTTTGCTAGTTTTGACACGCAACCTTACCTTCGATCGGAGCTGGGACATTGCGTTGGCATTAGAAGGGAGACAAAAACAGGAAATCGCTCAAAAAACCCAACCATTGATTGATTTTCTACAATTCCTTCTCCCGCAGACTACTAGCCAACAGAAACAGGAAAGCATTCAGGAAATGATGGCTGAGCTTGAGTATATCCATTTTGAATCAGGCGACAAACATATACCAGAATTTGATTTCTGCCCTTTAGGAATCGAGGGATATAAAGCAAATGATATTGGATTATTTGAAAGTTACCATCAATTAATCATTATGGCCCCATTTTTGAGTAAAAGTATCATTGCAAAATTGAATGACTACTCTTTGACATCTCCCACCAAGATATTGATCACCAGAAGAACGGAACTCCATAAACTTACAGAGGAGATCATCAACGATATTGATGTGTACGTGTTGAAGGACATCATTGTTGAAGGTGAAGGGGCTTTTAGTGAAGAAGATGAAGAAAGCGAGTTAGATCAGCTTCAGGACATCCATGCGAAACTTTACGCCCGTTCTAAGTATAACGAGCATCATTTTTTTATTGGCTCTGCGAATAGTTCCCATTACGCATTCAATGGTAATGTGGAATTCTTATTAAAAATGCAATATAAAAAGTATGGCTTCAGAATTACTGACTTATTGTCAGATTTATTTGGAGAAGAGGAAGATGACAACCCTTTTGAAAGGGTCGAGTCCATTCCAGAAGAAAAGGATACAGAAGCCGAAGTCACTGACAAACTCCAAAAAGCCATCAAGCAACTTTGTCGTGTAAAATCACACGCTTTGATACACCAAGAAAGTGAGTATTTATATGCCGTTCATCTCTCATTCGAGACCATACCTGATGCCATTGAATTTTCAATTGGACCTTTGTTAAGCAAAAAAACACAGCAATTGAAACAGGACATGAGCATCAATGACTTAAGTATGCTGGAACTTGGAGAATTTTATGTCGTAAAGGCTGAACTAGACGGTGAAACAGTTGAACGTGTTATAAAAATCCAGACAGAAGGGTTGCCAGAAGAGCGTAAACAAGAGGTTTTCCGTTCAATAATTAATGATCCTTATGTTTTTTTACAATATGTAGCATTCTTGCTTGCAGATGACTTTTTGTTGTCTGCTCTTGAACAGATGGAAATCAAAAAACTCGGGTCAGTAGCCTGGGATATGCAGGCTGCCAGTTATCCTGTACTGTATGAAAATATGCTGAAAGCAGCTGCGCGGTCCCCAGAAAAATTGAATGATGTTCATAAAGTTATTGAAATGATTGATGACGAGACAATCATACCCCTGGACTTTTACCGATTGTATGACATTTTCAATCAGGCAATAAAGTTGGTGGAAAAATGATAGATTTAAAGACAAAAGATGAAGAGATTTACGAAGGTCTTAAAGATTTTCAAAAGGCAACGGTTGACCGAGTGTATAACCTGTTGACCGATGATTTTACACGTGTACTGGTAGCGGATGAAGTTGGTCTTGGAAAAACGATGATAGCCAGGGGCGTTATGGCAAGGATAGCAAGATATCACCAGGAAGTTTTAAAAGACCCCCTTTTTAAAGTTGTATATGTCTGTTCAAATCAGAGTATTGCCAGACAAAATCTGCAAAAACTGCAAATCGATAAGCGCGTGAAGCTGGAGGACTCTTCGGATACCAGGTTATCGATGCAACACTTGAAGATATTTGAGAATGATTTTGATGAAGAGTTGAAAGAAAGGTTTATCCAATTGATTCCGTTAACGCCTTCCACTTCTTTTAATATGACATCAGGTTGTGGAAGTGCTTCCGAAAGAGCATTGATGTATTCGATTCTAAAAGAATTCAGTCCCCTGAATGATTATTTGGATCAGTTGGATATCCTGTTGATGGATACTGCCACAAAGAGTTGGGAATGGACAAAACTTGGTTACGAAAAGAGAGTAGAAGTCTGTAATGCTAAAAGTGATGGTCAGTATCTCAACACCATGTTGTACAGGATAGAGCAGTTTTTTGACAAGGACAGCTCTCTTATTGATACCATCCATGAAGTTTGTGAAAGGATCAAGCAGGAAAATGTTATAGGAAAACGGGTTGAAGGTGCCAATCAATTGATTTTCAAACTGCGGAGGATGATGGCGGAAATAAGTGTCGATCTAATGGATCCCGACCTGGTTATAATGGACGAATTTCAGCGTTTCCCGGAACTAGTGAATGCTGATGGGGAAAGTGAGACTGCTCTTCTAGCTAAAAAGTTTTTTAATAGCCCTAGGCTGAATGATGATGAAAAAGTAAAAATTCTCTTGCTTTCAGCTACACCATATAAACTTTACTCTACGCTCGAAGAGATTTCAGAAAAAGGTGAGGACGAACATTATAAAGAGTTCATGCAGGTAACCGGATTTCTGTTTGAACATCATCCCGAACAACAACGCCACTTCAAAAAGGTGTGGGAGGATTTTTCTTCTTCATTAAATTTATTCTCGATTAGGGATATTGCCGTGCTTCAAGCCAAGAAGCAGGATGCAGAAGACAGCTTATATAAAGGGATTGCCCGTACGGAAAGGTTGACTGTGGAAGGATCTAGTGAATTGATTGACGCATCCTTAGAACCCGTTGAAATCACCAAAGAGGATATCTTATCCTATGTCCATATGGATCGGATGCTTCAGGAAATTGGGATAACGGACAACGTTCCTGTCGATTATGTGAAATCGACGCCTTTCCTCATGTCATTTATGGAACATTATAAGTTGAAACAAAAAATTACCCGTCATGTTAAAAAATATCCTGAAAACCTCTCGTTAGTTGATAAACCCCATCTCTGGATAAAAAGAAGTGTAATCAATCGTTATAAAAAACTGCCTGACACGAATGCCCGGCTTACCAAAATTAAAGAAGTTGCATTGCCAAAAGATGCAGAACGGCTGCTTTGGATTCCGCCTTCATTACCCTATTACGAATTTGGAGGTTGCTATGCTAGACAGGACCGGTTCTCGAAATTACTTATATTTTCCGGATGGGAGATGGTTCCGAGAGCGGTTTCAACCCTATTATCTTATGAATCTGAACGCTTGACGGTAGGAGAGTTGATCAAAAAAACGTCGAAGAAAAAGAAGCGGAAAAACCGGACGTATTTTGCGGAAAGGCGGTTCCCACAACCTCGTTTATCGTTCTCAATGAGAAATAATGCACCAGCTAATATGAATCATTTGACACTTTTATATCCTTCAATCACGTTAGCGAATCTTTTCAATCCGATAGATGTCTTGAATAACAATCTTACGCTGGATGAGCTTAAAAGTGAAATAGCGGATAACCTCCAATTGCTGCTTGACCAAATGCCATATCAGACTTACGAACATGAAGTTCGTGAAGATGAGAGATGGTATTATCTTGCTCCTTTATTATTGGATCAAGATGAAGAAGCTGTACAGGAATGGTTTAACAGTGAGCAACTACTGCCTGTAATGGATGATAATAAAGATAAGGATACTACGGATGACAAGGCAGCCTTAACAAAACATCTTGAAGAACTTCGTAACATTTTTCATGAAAAAGAATTTGTGAAACTTGGAAAACAGCCGAAGAATTTAATAGACGTGCTTGTGAATATGGTTTTAGGATCACCAGCGATTTGTGCTTTACGTATGTTTAATGATTGGGAAGGGAAGTCCTTGCCTTATGCCGTGCAAGTAGCAAAAAGCCTCATCGATAGATTTAATACGCAGGAGGCAATTTCAATCGTAGAATTAGAATACGGTAAACAAAAGAACGGGGAGCGCAATGCCCATTGGCAAAATGTACTCACATATTGTGTAGACGGCAACATTCAGGCAATGTTGGATGAGTATGTACATATGCTGATCGAAGAAGCAGGTCTTCGAAATGTTGACAGTGATTGGCGTAATGAGCAGTTGACCTCACTAATAACGAGCGCATTGAGTACCCATTCAGCAACTTATAATGTGGACACCTATGAAAGTTTCAATAAGCGTGTAAAAGATAAAAGCGGCAATGATCAGATCATGAAATTGCGAACCAATTATGCCGTTGGTTTTGCAGATAAGCGAAATGAAGACACAACACATAATAGAAAGAAAAACGTAAGATTGGCATTCAACTCTCCGTTTCGACCGTTTGTATTAGTAACTACATCAGTCGGGCAAGAGGGTCTTGATTTCCATTATTATTGCAGGAAGATTGTCCACTGGAATCTACCATCTAATCCAGTTGATCTCGAGCAGCGGGAGGGACGGATCAATCGTTATAAATGCTTTGCCATTCGACAGAACATTGCCAACAAATATGGCAACATACCATTTGAGAATGATGTATGGCAGGAAATGTTTACGACCGCAAACGAGAATGAAAGAAACATACACACACCTGAACTGGTTCCTTTCTGGTCGCTTCCTGAAAATCAGAATATAAAAATTGAAAGAATTGTCCCAATCTATCCCCTTAGTAAAGACGGTGTAAAATATGAGCGTCTCATGAAAATCATGCAGCTTTACCGGTTAAGTTTAGGACAAGCCCGTCAAGAGGAATTACTTGAATATTTATTTGAACATCAGGTGGAACAAGAACAGCTGCAAAATTTATTTATGAATTTAAGTCCTTATTATAAAGCAAAAAAGACAAATAAATGTAAATAGTCTTTTTTAAAACATCAAATTTCTATCTTATTAATAGCAGACATGCCTATGAGTAAATGGTCCGGCAGCTCGAATACTTTAGGGTCATATGATAGAAATGTTTAAAATGGAGTTCCATGTGTTAAAGGAAGATAATGAAATCTTATACGAGTTGACTAAACAGATTTTCGAATACCGATTACATGAACATTGGAAGAAAAGCAGCGAACAAATAGTCTTCTATTAGGAGGAAAAGAGATGATAAGAACACCACTTTTTCCAAGATACCAGTACACAAAGGAGCTAATTCGATTTTTAGAAGACAAAAAAGTTAGTGATTTCAAATCAATGTGGAATTCAATTTGGCAATTAAGAGGAACACCTCAATCTACAGTTGATTGGCAGGACCCAGATGAATGGATTCCAGAAAGACTGACGGGTAAAGATCAAGATTTAGCACTACAATTATGGATTGGGTCTGAGAAAACAGTTAACCCACGCTATGTACGTGGTGCTCAAATGTTGATAAAAAATTACAATTTAATAGATGAGATAAATGACCAATATGGCTTAAATGAAAGAAGTTATGATTTTATTAATAATAGATTTGGACCAGTGGAAAATAATATTGACGAAGCTGAGGGTCTATTGTTTCTTTTATATCTTACATCTGTTAATAAAGATGCAACTAGAAAGACCTTTCTTAATGAATGGACAGAACATTTATTAGAGCATTCTAATTATAGAAGTGAAAGTGTTGTTAAAGATTCACTTAGACGAAGACTATCCAACATGCATGAAAGAGGTTTAATTTCAAGAGAAGGTAATACCTATAACATTACACATGATGGAATTAGATATTTAAATAATTTTAAGCAAACTTCAACAGAAAAGATTACTGATGAACAAAAAATAGTAACTGATATTAAACAATATAATGAAAAACAAAAAATGAAACTTAAGGAAAAACTTCATGAAATTCATCCATTTAAATTCGAAAATATAATAAAAGATCTCTTAGATGCTATGAGATACGAGGATGTTCAAGTTACATCAGCCACAAATGATAAAGGTGTGGATGTTATAGGCAACATACAAAATGGTATCACCATGGTTCAAGAGGTAATACAAGTAAAACGTATGACGTCAAATATTCAACGTCCAATAGTTGATCAATTAAGGGGGAGTTTACACAGATTTAACGCATTTCAAGGTACAATCATTACACTGTCGGATTTTTCAAAAGGAACTAGAGAAGCTGCATTTGAACGTGGTGCAGCACCAATTACACTGATAAATGGAGAAAAATTAATAGATTTGTTATTTGAAAATGAGATTCTAGTAAAGAAAAAAGTAGCTAGTTATTATGAAATTGAAGAAGAGCTCTTTATTGAACAAGATGAGGAGAATGAGGAAATTAATGAATAAAAAAACAACACAAAAAGTAATTGGTGAATTCCTTTATTTTTAAGAAATAAGGGAATTTTCTTTTGCATAAACATATTTCCGTTCTGTTATATTAAAATAAATTTATCGAGTGGATGATGTAACCATTTTACCAAAGTGGAGAATACCTAATGTGTTCCAAAAAAATATATTGAGCTTAAACAGATTCGGTTAGATAGAATTAAGAATGCAGTCGATGATCTTGGTAAAGTGTTACATTAACTAAATCAGAATACAACAGGTAATAAGTTAGTCTAAACCGGGAAAAACACCTAATTCAATTACCATTGAGTTAGGTGCTAATTTTAAAGTAAATCAAAAAAAGATATAAGTTAAAGCTTTCTGTTAGGCTGTGTAGCGACATTTAGGATAATTACTGCAACCTTTAAACAGCCCGTATTTTCCATTGCGTTCTTTTAACTGACCACCGCATTTGGGGCACCGATTAAATTTAACAATATGACGTTTTATCAATTGTGTTTGTTTTACCGATTCTATATGTTGTTTATGTGCATCTTTGCCCTTTAAAGCTTTAGATTCTAATAGGTGTGATAGTTGTTCTACATTTTCTAAGGTTAAACGTTGTTGGTGATAATTATTCAATAAAATCAAAACTTGATTATCATAAATGACGTTAATATGTTCAAAATATATATCTATTTTCTTTAAACTAGTAGAAGAACTAAAGGCAATAACTGAATAGTAAGGTACATCATCATTACCAAGAATAGATTTTAACGTTTCTATATGACCAAAATTCTGATGTATGGGATTTTGAAATCTTTGTTTATTTTTATAGATTACTTGTGTCCATTGTCGACTTTTCTCATCACCAAAAATCCAGCCCTTATAGTTCTTGGTTTCAATAACAAATATTCCATATATGGAGATTATAATATGATCAATCTGGGTTGTTTTGTTGTCTTCAGTAGGGAGTATAATATTGTGAAAAACGCTATACTTCGTTTTATCTAACTTTCTAAGATAAATCCTAATCCAAAACTCTCCGATGAACCCTTTAAGAGCAGGGAGCTTTGATGCAAAAAATGTAATAATAATGGCGCTAACTATAACTATAATCATTAATTGAATAAAAAAGGTCTGCAATTCCATAGATTCATTCCTTCCATAAGATTTCCATTAATATCGGTTAACAGGCTATAATTATTAATAGAGGTAATTTCCTGTTTTATTGGCAAACAAGATTAACAACATTTTAGGGATTTTTATAGGGGGTTAACGTTGGAACGAGAAAAACAGATTAAGTTGTTTCGTGTTTTTGTAACTGTAGCATTGGTTGTTAGTCTAATCATGAATTTCACTTTATTTTCTAAGATGGGTCATCTGGAGAACCAACTGAATTCTATTTCTGATATACAATACAGCATCAATGATAATGTTAACGGTCAAACCAGTCATATCCAGAGTGTATTGGATGATATGAGAAAGGAACAGAGTTGGATCAGCCCAATCACCATGGATGTCAATCCAAATGATTTTGAAGATGGCGATGCGGAAGCGACATTCGAATGGCAAGTAAAAGAGCTTCAAAAAGATTCTGAGGTTGTTTTTCATTATGCCTATGGCGACAGAGAGGATTTTACAACTTTACCTGCGAAAGAGCTGCAGCAAGGATTATTTCAAGTTATCGTCCCATTAAATGTAGATATGACGCCTATATGGGACGTGCACTTGATGAATCAGAAGGGGAGCGGTAGTGAAAAAAACTCCAAAAAAGAAATGGAAGAACAAATGGCGCAGGATAGGCTCAAGTACTATGTGACCGTGTCGTATGGAGACATGGTTAAAAGCAGTGAAGTCCACAACGAACATGTGGGTCAAATCGGATCGAGCCAATATGGCACATTACAAACGGATATCGTCATGTATGACAAATTGTTTATGGTTATGCTCATGAATCATCATATGGAGAACTCTTCCATTACGCTTGAAGAAGCAAACCTTCTGAAGTATGAGGGGGATAAGTTGCTTGGAAAAGAAACCTTTGAAGTTGATGAGCAGCATGATCCCCATGATCCTTATATGGATGCTTTCAAGGTGGATCAGGTGAAACAATATGATGATATGCGCCTCGTCGTACAAGTTGTTTTCAGCAATGGAGAAACCTTTGAGAAAGAAGTCTATTAATCTCCTGAAGAAGAAAGGTTGTTTATGGAAACTACAATTAAATTAACTAAATTAGCACCAATATACTTAGATCAGGTTGTTGATATTTTCTGTCGTGTTCATGGCGGGGATTTTGATGATACGAAGGAGCGCTTTGAACGTCATGCTACGTATGGTGGGTATCAAGGGCTGGTTGCGGTGGATGAGAACGATAAGGTCCACGGTTTTGTTTATGGCTATACTTCCTTACCTGGTCAGTTTTACAATGGAAAGCTGCGAGCTAAACTGACAGATGGGCAGATTAAAGAATGGTTGACGGATTGTTTTGAGTTTGTTGAGCTGGCGGTCGATCCGGATCACCATCGAAAAGGTATTGGAAAGCAATTGCATGACGCGATTTTGGAGAGTGTGCCCCATCAAACATCTGTTTTAACTACTGGTGTAAACATGGAAGCGGCAAAGTGTCTTTATCTGAACAATGGCTGGGAGATCATCCAGAAGAATGTGGATGTCCTGGGTGTCGGTAATCAACAGTTGATCATGGGTAAGAAGCTGAAATGAATCGAATGGGGTGAAACGGTTGGGAAAGGCAGAAAAATTGCCTCCTGAAATCATGAATTAAAAACGATTTTAGGAGGCTGATCATGAACTTTCATATCATTGATAAAGAAAAATGGGATCGAAAAGAGTATTTCGAGCATTATTTGAATTTGAAATGTACCTTCAACCTGACATCGAATATTGATATTACAATATTGCTGGAACATCTCCAGGACAAAGGTCTAAAGCTTTATCCTGCCTTCATTTATATGGTGACAAGAACTGTAAATGCTCATAAAGAATTCAGGACATGCTTTAATGACCAAGGCGTTCTGGGATATTGGGACAATATGGTGCCAAGTTATACAATCTTTCACCCTGATGATAAATCCTTCTCAAGCATCTGGTCTGACTTCTCTGATGATTTTGGTGTCTTTTATCAAAACTATCAAGACGATCTAAAGCAATATGGCGAGATGAAGGGGCTTTTCTCAAAGGAAAAAGAACCACGAAACTCTTTTCCTATATCAAGTGTTCCTTGGATCAGTTTTACTGGTTTTAACCTGAATATCAATAATGATGGAGACTATTTATTACCAATCATTACTGGGGGGAAATACTTCAACCAGGACGATAATGTATTGCTGCCTGTCTCAGTACAAATGCATCATGCCGTTTGTGATGGGTATCATGCGAGTCTGTTTTTCTCGGAGTTACAGCACTTGGCTGACACTTGTCATGAATGGCAGCCTAAGGATTAGGGGGATGTCACGTTGAATGTAGTGATAAGAAATCCAGGGATGGATGACGTTGAAGCGTTACATCAATTATTCAAGATAGTGATTACGGATACATTCGCTAAAGAAGGAATCGAACACATGCAGGATGATCTACTTGAAGAAATTGAAGTTAAGAAAAATTACCTGAAAAGCGACTTGGAGAGGAATGGGGAGAAACGATACTTTTTGATAGCAGAAGAAAGGGATAAGATTATTGGTTGCATTGAATATGGTCCGGCTAGCGAACTGATCCGTACTTGTACAAACAATGCTTATCACGGGCTGATGGAACTCGGAACCGTATTTGTACATCCCGACTATCAGAGGAAGGGTGTAGGGAACCATCTATTGAATGAAATCTATCGTACTTTCGTTGAAAAAAGTATTGATGAATTCTGTTTAGATAGTGGATATCGTCGTTCACAAACAATCTGGCGGAAAAAATTTGGCAAACCTGATTATCTCTTAAAAGATTTTTGGGGCGAAGGATATGACCATATGATCTGGAGAGTAAAGGTTGCCGATAGTATGAAACAAGAAAATATATAAGCAATCCAAAAGGAGGTATGGATCCAAAAAGGGTCAGTACCTCCTTTTATATGTAAACTATTAAAATAGAAAATTATACCATTCATCCAGTGGTTATATTATAATTTTAGAAATACATAGAAAGGGGAGGAAATCTATGGGCGATTGTTTTATCTGCAATAAACACGCTGGAACGATTCAAACTTCAGGAGTCATGATTTATGAAGATGAGTATGTCTATGTGGGTCATATTGATCGTAACGGAAAACCGAAATATTTAGGACACATCATGATTGACTTGAAGAGACATGCTCCGACTCTTGGTGATATGACAGTATTTGAAGCACAAGCATTTGGAGTCATTATGGCCAGGGTAAGCAAAGCTCTAATGGAATCTGAAAAAGCCGAGCATATCTATTCACTCGTTTCAGGGAATTCAGTCCCACATCTTCATATGCACCTCGTTGCACGATACCCAAATACACCTGAAGAATACTGGGGACCGATGGAAGTTTACGATTGGGAAGAAGCTCCAATGGGAGACAACGACGTTGTGACTGAACTTTGTATGCGTATTAGAACACATCTGGAGGATAATCCATATGAATAGCATGTTCCATGATTTTTGCTGGGTAGGTAGCCAGGATAACCTAATTGATAGACCAACTATTCATCAACTCAATCATGTTATCGTGGGGCTATATGGGGGTAATTCGAGTGCGGGACAATACAAGAATGAAGATGGATGTTTGGTATGGGTAAATGAAAAGGAAGATTGGGAACTCACTGTCATTCTGGACGCACATTATTCTGCAGAGAGTGCTGAACTGGTTTTGGAACAATTCATTCATGAAAAATCCCATATAAAGCATTTATTATCGTTGCCGACGGCTCAACTTACTTTTAAAAGATTCGAAGAAAAGATATTGAATATGTTCCAATCTGAGGGATTCCTAGCTGCTTGTCGAAGTGTTCAAGGAGAAACTGCATGTTTGATTGTGGTAAGGAAAGATAAATACGTATGGTGGTTTTCAGTAGGGGACTGTATTCTTTATTTATTCCACCCAGAACTGGCTGCTCTTGGTCAATATCAGCTAAATCAAAGACAATTCTATGAATGGATAGGACAAGTGAATACTTTCGAGCAGGAAGTTCCGTGTTATAGTGTTGGAATCAGGGAATTGAGAAAAGGTGAAAATCGCCTTTTCCTAACAACAGATGGATTGATTGAATGCCCCAATGAACCTTATTCAGATCCGAGAACCATCTATCATTCTTTTTCTAACTCGAAAGGTGAAGAAAGCATTAGGTATATGCTCAAGAATATCCAAGACAATGGTGTCAGGGATAGCACGACCATCGTTTGCTGGAATGTAAATATTACAAAGGAAGCTACGATACCTAGTGATCAATAAGCGAAATGAACGAGATAAAATTGAAGTAAACCACTATAAAACCAGAAAAATAATCAATCAAAGGGACCTCGTTAAATGGGATCCTTTTTCTTTTGGTCTCCAGATTCCGTATCATTTGATGTTTCCACTAATCAGTATGATTTGTTCATTTGAAATGTACAAATCAATCCCTGTTAAAAATCAACTGAAAGAGAGTTAATCACTACGAGATACACTCATAGGTTATCGGTTCTGTGTCTTTACATCATTATCTAGTGCTATACTTCATCCTAATCAAAGATATACAATCTTATGTGTTTATTTCATTTCATATGGAATACTAGATAAGTAATCTCGGGTACATATAGATAATACATCATTTTTCTCGCTTGAATTGCCCATAATGGTAAAATGAATTTGGAGAGACTTTACTATTGCGTAAGGAGGGCTACCGATTAAACAAAAAACGAGTAAGAGTGGTAGTGTGGAAAAAGCACTTATTATTTTAGAGTGTTTTACATCAAATAAAAATGAATTGACTTTAGATGACTTTTCAAAGCTGACCGGTTATTCAAAATCAACGGTTTTCCGTATGATCAGTTCATTAGAGAAATTTGGATATATCAAAGCGAAAGTTACCAATTCCGAAACCCGTTATAGCTTGGGCTTGGCTTTTCTTGAAAAGGCGAACCTGGTGTCCAATCAATTGGATATCCGTGAATTAGCCAAAGATGAAATTGTCAAATTGAGAAATAAAACCAATATGACTGTACAGTTAGCCATTCGTCATGGTAATGAAGCAATCTACATCGAACAAGCGGAATCCTTCCGGGAACTTCGTATTTTTCCTGGCATCGGAAAAAGGGTTCCCTTATATGCCGCAGCTTGTCCTCGAATTCTGTTGGCGTTTCTTGACGTCCAGGAACGTGAACAAATCCTTGATTCATTTCATTATGTTCCTTTTACTTCTAACACACTCATCAATCCTACACACCTACGCGAATCTATCGAACGTATTCGTGAAAGGGGATATGAAATTAGTGAAGGTGAAATTTATGAAGGGACAATCGCAATTGCAGCTCCGATAATGGATCGAAGGGGAGAGGTCATTGCATCTTTAAGTATTACAGGTATGAAAACAGATTTTGAAAAAGAAATTTTTGATTCAACGATAAATGAAGTGATCCAGAGTGCTAAAAATATCTCTTATCAACTAGGCTATCCTGGATCTGATGAGCACGTGGTTAAATGACACGTGCTTTTTTATTTTACTTAAAGAAAGTATAGAGCTTGGCTGTACTATGTTTTCTTTATGCTTTTTAATATAAAGTTGAAATATTCAAAAAATAATGTATGCTAGAAGTATGCGATAAGTGAAATTCAAATTCCAATAATTGAAATGAGGGGAATTATGAATAATTCGACTACTTTACATCCAAATGTCGATCGACAATCTAGTAAATTGAAAAGAGGGTTAGGATTCATTGACTTATGGGGCATTGGAGTTGGTGCTCTTATAGGGGGTGGGATCTTTACGGTCATAGGACCTGCGGTAGCACAAGCTGGCCCTGCATTATTTGTTGCATTTGTCATTGCCGGTATCATTGCCATCCTTTCCTGTTTCAGCTACGCAGAGCTTGCATCCCTCTGGCCATATCAAGGTGCTTCTTATGCCTATTCTAAATTTGCTTTTAGCCCTATCAACAAAAATTTAGGCCGATTGATCGCACTGTGGTGCGCTGGACTTTACTTTTTATCATTCGCATTTGCTGCAGGGGCTGTAAACTTAGGTTTTGCAGGTTATTTCAATTATTTATTCCCATTTCTCCCTGCAACAGTTGTTGCACCAATTGTCTCTATACTGATCACCGGATTGTTATTGTTGGGAATTACTACAACCGGGAAAGTCAATACCATCTTTTCAGTCATTCAAGTTTTATCGTTATTGGCCATCGTGTGCATCGCCATATTCAGCAACCCGGGTGGACCATTCCAACATAGTGACTTTCTACCGAATGGTTGGACAGGTGTATTCGGGGCCACCGCATTGATTGCGTTTGGGCAGATGCAGGTTGAAGCGGTCCTGACAGTCGGTGAGGAAGCGAAACAACCACGTCGCAACTTACCACTTGCGCAAATTAGTGCTTTGATTACAGTGGTGATTTTGTATATTTTAACTGGCTATGGAGTGGTTTCCTCCGCAGACCCAGCATCGCTTGCTGAATCAAAAGCACCATTAACGCTTGCTATAGAGAACATCCTGCCAGGTATCGGAGCCGTATTGATCGCGATTGCTGCACTCACTGCAACCGGAACATCAACAATCGGTTGTCTATTGGGTTCTTCCAGGATGTTATATGCAGCAGCACGTGAAAAAGCAGTTCCATCATTTTTGAATAAGGTCAACGCTAAAACAGGTGTACCTCAAACAGCTATTGTTTTTACAGGTATCATTGCTCTTGGTACCACGTTTATGAGTACGATGGGTTATGGAAAAGCGATTTCGATAGCGGTCGGCGCAGCAGTCTTTTCAAATTGGCTGATGATGGCGATCATGAACATTGCACTGATCGTCGTAAGGGTCAAGCGGCCTGAGTTGAAAGCGTCATTCAGGTATCCGATCAATTATAAAAACATTCCGATTCTCGCGATTGTAGCTGCAATTGCTGCGTTATGGATATTGACTTATATTGAACCGATCCCGCTCTTCATAGGAATCACATGGTTATTGTTCATCACCGGATGGTATTTTGTCTATTCAAAAAATCGGTGGGATTATCTTGATGAAGAAGAGATGGAAAGGATCACAAAAACAGATTAAAGGGAGAGAGAAGTTATGGAAAATCATTGGCTTCAACATAACAAATGGAAAGATGTTGACGAATATCTAAAATCGAAAAAGACAATCATCCTTCCAGTTGGAAGTGTGGAACAACATGCACACCATTTGCCTATGGGAACAGATTCGCTTGTCGCTATAAAAGTTGCAGAAGATACAGCAAAAGAAACAGAAACTTTGGTTGCTCCACCTTTATATGTCGGTTGGGCTCCCCACCATATGGCGTTTCCTGGGACGGTCACTCTTAAACCTGAGACATTAATGAACGTCATAAAGGATATGTGTCAAAGTTTGATTTACCATGGATTTGAAAAAATCATCATTGTAAATGGCCATCGAGAAGCAAACTTACCTCCCATCAAGATGGCTATCACGAAACTTCGAAACCAGACAGGGGCATTTATCGCTCTTGCAGATCCGTTTTATATAGCTGATCAGATTGGAAGAGAACTGAAAAAATCCGGACCTGGTGGGGTGGGGCATGCAGCAGAAATGGAAACATCACATATGTTGTATCTGCACCCGGAACTTTGTGACATGGATCATGCAGTGAAAAATGTAGAGCAAAAACACAGATTCTTCAATCATGATCCGTTTGTAGATGGTGATAGGGTCTTTGTGCCGAGTGACATTAAGAGTTACCGTGAAAATTCAAAAAACATTGGTGTAGTGGGCGATCCGACAGTCTCTACGAAAGAAAACGGACAAACCTATCATAAAGAACTAGTAAAGAATTTAGTAGAATTAGTGAGATATTGTGAAGAAGAAGTACAAGTTACGCTAAGGAATCAAGAGGTTCCGTTATAAAAATATATAGTCAATCATTCTAAAAAGAGGACTTATAAAAGTAAGGGTTCTCTTTTGAAGTACACAGTATAATTCCCACATGAAAAAGCATGCGATTTCACACACGAAATCACATGCTTTTTTCTTACTATAAAAAGTATATTATAGAAATCCAAATTCACAGGTAAGAAAAAATTTATGTAGGGGATGCGATTCTTGTGCGATTTGCTTTATGATTTTGCATGTGAATAACAAACGGAATAAGTCATTCATCTAGTTACCATAAATAAGTGTTTGTTAAAAAATATTGGCGAGGGAAAATTGCATGGTTTTTGAAAATAAAAAGGAAAAGGTCTTTGTTGTTGGAACTGTTGTTCTTTTAATAAACAGGTGTACAATAACCTGAATATCTTGGGTTGTTTCCTCTGACGATTTGCCCATAATGAAAGCGGATGTTTTGAGTGACAGTCCCTTCCTTACCAGTTCCTATAATCCTATGATCTATATTTACTATCGGTTTGATCCCTATGGCTGTGCCTGTAAAAAATACTTCGTCAGCTGAGTAGAGTTCTGCTCTTGCCAGACTTTGTTCAGAAACAGACAAATGCAATTCGTTTTTAGCGATTTGCATGACAGTAGCGCGGGTAATTCCTGGGAGTATATTATCGGAAATAGGAGGAGTAATCAGTTTATTATCTTTTACGATAAAAATGTTTTCACCTGGTCCCTCACTTACATTTCCTTTATCCGTTAATAAAATAGTTTCATCGAAACCATTCGAAACTGCTTCCGAAATAGCTAAACCGCCATTTAAATAGCTTGCCGTCGATTTTGCCTGGGGAGGAATCACATTATTACCTGGACGCGTCCATGAAGAAACGCCAACTTTTAACGCCGGCTTAGGAATATAAATTAAGCTTGTGCAATAAATGCTGACACGATTGAAAGGATCCAGTAAATCGGGACGTAGTGTATTTGCTCCCTTAAAGCAAATGGGTCGGATATAGACATCTTCCCGGACGTTATTTTGTCTTAATAATTGAATTGTTGAATGGATCAATTGCGTTGGTGTATAGGGAATGAGTATCTGTAGTGAATTACCAGAGTAATGAAATCGTTTGTAATGAGAGTCGATTCGGAAAATGAACAATTGGTTCAGACTCTCATTCCAAAAAGCTCTGATCCCCTCGATGCATCCCATTCCATAATTCAATCCCTTATTTCTTACACTGACCGAAACTTCCGACTCATCCACAATTTTTCCCTGGTCAAAAATATACTTCATACCCTCCCTCCTTCTCAAATAGCATGATATTTATTATATTACTGAGATAACCTGAACATAACTCCTTCCTGTTATCTATTCCCTTATGGAATAAAACTTCAGTATGGCTATCTATTATGCTGTGTCGGTGTTAAGCAAGAGGACAACATTACTGGTAGGAAACCCTTTTTTTTTCGTCACCCCGTCAATCAATACAAGTCAAGAGCATAAACTGGTAGGCTGGGGTATCATGCGGAGGTGTACTCTATGAAGAATCGGAATCGTCTATATCAATCTGCAAGTTAGGATTAGAAATCTTTCAGTAGTATCCAATCAGTTTATCTCACAATGCTATTTAAATGTGGCTTGAAGAATACCTGCCGCAGTTAAAGCAGAAGTTTAAGAAGTTGGTTGAGTACGATTTAGATAAAAAACTAATAATCGCAAGTCTACTTATAACTATGGAGTAGACTCCAGTACATGTGGAACCCACTGACTGCCTCATAATATCCTGCATGTCCCCTTGTCTGGTAGTTCAAGTTTGAACTCTTGCTCGCCAGGCTACAATACGATATGGAAGAGAGCTCTGGAGAAAGATTTCTTCAGAGCCTTTTTGGATGGAAAAAATTGATAAAGCTTCTTTTCTCCTATTCAAGTTAAATTTATTTATAATGAAAAACAATCCCAAACCATGCGGCAATTATCAGAACTTTCTAAACATAACAAAAATCTCGAATGGGTAAAGCAAAATTTTAAAACACTAGTCATTACATTAACATTAACCTTATTTACATAGGGAGGAATTTACTTTGTCTGAGGTACTTATTGTAGATAACGATAATCAAAGTCGACATGAATTAAAATCAATAATCCAGGATAGCAAATATAGTTTCCTATCGATCTATGAATCAAGTACAGCTAAGAGAGCTATGTTGTTATTAAAGCAAAGTAAGCCCGGCTGTTTGATAACTGATTTATCACTCCCTGATATGGATGGGATGCAATTTGGCAGGACAGCACTGCAAATGTATCCAGATCTACCAGTCATTATCGTTACTCATCTGAAAATGTTTCATCTCGTCCAAGAAGCAATCAATGCTGGTTTTTCCGCCTATTTACTGAAAGCGCTTACCAGGACGGAAGTAATAGAAACATTTGAAAGAGTATTAATTCCAGAGTTAAGTAAACATGTAAATCGTATTATGAAAAAACATAACACGAATTTTGTGTCTGATCTGAGTAAACCGATTGAAAGTGCAATTTACATTATCCAGGAACATTATAATGATTCACTAACATTGAAAGGTATCTCTGATCAAGTCTATTTAAGTCCTTCTTATTTTAGCCGTCTTTTTAAAGAGGAGACAGGTAAGACATTAGTTGAATATCTAGCGGATGTCCGTGTTCAGAAAGCTAAAAGTATGTTAAGGATGTCATCCCTTCCAATTGAAGTGATTGCCAATAACGTCGGTTTTGCAACATCAGGATATTTCGCAACAACCTTCAAGAGGTTGGTAGGAATCACTCCGAGTGAATATCGGGAACAATTTCATTGGGGGCAATTGCAAAAAAATTAAGCTTGGAGGTACTACAATGCTTCCTATTCATAATGAAATCACACGTTGTAGACAATATGGGTTAAAAGGTGTACTGGGTACGATCATCAGTACCGAAGGATCTACCTATCAAAAAGCTGGAGCCAAATGCTTTCTTTCAGAAGATGGTGTATTAACCGGTTTGGTGAGTGGTGGTTGCGTAGAAGGAGATTTGAAAGAACATTGTAAAGAAGTATTAGAATCCGGATTATCCAAACGTGTATTTTATGATTTTAGGGATCAAGGAGATGACTTGTGGGGTCTTGGACTCGGTTGCAATGGCTCTATCGAGATTTTTTTGGAAGTTATCGATCCAATAAATTCTCCAGTAGATGCCTTTAAAAAGGAAGAAATATTTACAATAGCCTTAACAAAATCCAGTTGTATTGTCACGATGGTAGGTTCGGAAGACGCTTCGTTTGTCGGTAACAAGTGGATTGCATGCGACGAGCTGCCTTTAGAAAAGAGCCTTCCATTTGAACAAATCAGATCGGGTTATAAAAAACGTAAAGAAAAGGAAATGTCTGGACTTACCATAGTGGAAATATGCGGGAAAAAGACCGAAGTGTTTTATGAGTTTTGTCAGCCCGTTCCAAAGGTTATCGTATTTGGCGCTGGTCCAGATGCAGTTCCACTCGTTAATGGTATCAAACTATTAAACTGGCATGTCAGTGTCGTGGATCATAGACCTTCGTTTGTAAATGAAGAACATTTTCCAAATGCCGACCAGTTAATTTACAGTCCAAAGGGCTCTATGCCAACCCTTTCCTTGACGGAAAATACATTTATTATCATTATGTCTCATCATTTTGAGCAAGACCAAATGATTTTAAAAGAGGTCTTAGGATCAGATACAGCTTATGTTGGTATTCTTGGTCCTAGAAAACGTACGTATCAGTTATTTGAAGAGATTAATCGGGATTTAGAGATTACTGAAAAAACTCTCGTCAATTTTTATAATCCTATTGGTTTGGATATAGGTGCAAAATCGCCCGAGGAGATTTCTTTCAGTATTTTATCTGAAATGGTAGACGTTTATCGAGGAGGTAATGGAGTCTCATTAAAAGTAATGAAGGGCCCTTATCAAATTGATAGCAAGAAAGATCGAGAGGAGGAGTTAGCATTTCAGACTTAAAAAAAGAACTTTGGGGGATAATCTTGGCGGCTGGAATGTCAAAAAGGATGGGAAGCCCTAAAATGCTCCTGCCTTTTCAGGGAAAAACAATCATTCGGCATGTTATCGATCATGCACTATGCTCAGACCTTGACGGCATTGTTGTCGTCGTAAATCCTGCTGTTGAGGGATTAATAAATGAAGCCAGTGAAACAGGTGTTAATAAAGTCATTTTAAATAGTAGGGCAGGTGAGGGTCTGTCTACCTCTGTTAAATCTGGACTATTATTTCTACCTTTAAAAGTTGAGGCCGCACTATTCATGCTTGGTGATCAGCCTTTGATAACAAATAAGGAGATTGATAGGTTGGTACATCGATTCAAAAAAGGACGATCAGCCCCGATTTATCAATCTTCTTATTTAGGGAATAAGGGGCATCCCGTTATATTTCAAAGATCATTGTTCGGTGACTTGTACAACGTTCAAGGTGATGAGGGTGGACGGGCTCTTATAAAAAAATATCATCATCATGTTCAGTTGGTAGAAATGGGGAGAAGAAATCCTTCTGATATCGATACAAGGAATGATTATGAAAAGCTGCTTGATGAGGAGGTTTCATAAGTGAGTAATATAGTTGGAATGCCAATCAAAAGAGTAGAAGATGCACGCCTTTTAACCGGACAAGGGAAATACATTGATGACATCGGAATACCGACAAATACAGTTCATGCCGCCATCCTAAGAAGTACGTATCCCCACGCAAAGATCGTCTCAATCGATATTACGGAAGCAGAGAAAGAGCCTGGTGTAAAAGCTATTATCACAGGAGAACAAGTAAAAAAGTATCTCAACCCTTTTAGTGTCGGGGTGAGTGCACCTGTAAAATATTATCCCATTGCTGTTGAGAAGGTGAGGTATGTAGGGGAGCCAGTAGCGGTCATCCTGGCGAAAGATCGCTACATCGCAGAAGATGCTTTAGAAAAAATCAAGGTGAAATATGAACTTTATGCGCCAATAGTAGATATTGAAAAATCACTCGAACCTGAAGCACCGATTCTACATGAAAATGTCGGTTCCAATATAGCCAATCACCGTACATTTGACTATGGGGAAGTTGACAAAGCATTTAAGGAAGCTGATCGGATCGTCAAACATAAATACACCTTTCCAAAGTATTCTGCAACACCAGTTGAAACGTATGGTTTACTTGCAAACTATGAAGATAGTGAGGACAAATATACAATCAACGCAAATTTCCATGGCCCATTCGTCATTCAAGCCATTATGGCCCAAGCCCTAAAGGTTCCGGGAAATAAGTTAAGAATCATTGTTCCTAAGGATATCGGTGGAAGCTATGGTATTAAAGCGGGAATTTTTCCTTATATGGTTTTGTTAGCGGTTTCGAGCCGGATAGCAGGTTACCCGGTCAAATGGGTCGAGGATCGTCAAGAGCATTTATCAGCAAGCTCAAGCGGAACGGATCGTGTCACGTATATAGAGGCAGCGGTTAAGAACAATGGAAAAGTTACTGGGTTAAGAATGAAGATGATTGATAATGTTGGGGCTTACATTCGTGCACCTGAACCTGCCTGCTTGTACCGGACACATGCAAACTCAACTGGTGCTTATGATATCCCGAATCTTCATATCGATGCCTATGCAATCATGACAAATAAGTTGCCGACTGGACTGATCAGAGGCTATGGCGGTCAGGAACTTTACTTTCCATTAGAACGGATTATGCAACGAGTGGCCAGGGAGTTGAAGATGGATCCGGCTGATGTCATCAGGGAAAATTTAATTAAGAAAGAGCAGTTTCCTTACACAACTGCATCTGGCGGAATATATGACAGTGGCGACTATGTGAAAGGATTCGATTTGGCGCTTGAAACGGGACACTATCAAGCATTCAGGAAGAAACAGGAGGAGGCACGGAAAAGCGGTAAAATCTTCGGTGTCGGACTTGCGAATATCGTTGAACCATCAGGCTCAAACATGGGCTATATAACCGTTGCCTTGACACCGGAAGAAAGAGCCAATTCCTTGCCTAAATCAGGATGTGCGGAAGCCGCTACCATTTCAATGGATCCGACTGGGAGTGTGAATGTACGGATAAGTACTACTCCATCCGGTCAAGGGCATGAAACAGTAGCCGCACAAATTATCTCAGATGTACTTGGGATCCCGATGGATAAGATCAATGTAGTTGCAGAATTGGACACATCGACCAGTGCCTGGTCTATTGCTTCGGGAAGTTATTCAAGCCGCTTTGCCTCTTTGGGGTCCAGTGCTGTATATTATGCAGCCCATAAAGTGAAGTCTAAACTTTTAAAAATTGCAGCACATCAATTAGGAGTTATTGATAATGAACTTGATTTGAAAGATGGAAACATTTATTTGAAAAATGACCCAGACAAAAAATATTCGTTAAAAAGAGCTGTAGGGACTGCCCACTGGAATCCTTTATCACTTCCAGACGGAATGGAACCTGGAATTTATGAAACCTATTATTATACAGCAAAAATAGCAGAGCCGCCTGATGAAAATGACATGATCAATTCATCGATTACTTACGGATTTGTATCTGATCTCGTAACTGTTGAAATTGATCGTGAAACTGCAGAAATCAAAATCCTGGATTACGTAACGATCCATGATGCTGGAAAATTACTGAACCCTAAAATTGTTGATGGACAGATTTTTGGAGGTCTAGCTCATGGGTTAGGTGGTGCGTTATATGAGGAGTTGGTATACGACAGTAACGGTCAGTTTTTAACCGGTTCATTTATGGATTATTTATGTCCAACCGCTCCGGAAATCCCAAAAGTAACCATCAAGCATATCGAAACACCATCCCCTTTAACACCACTAGGCGCAAAAGGCCTGGGAGAAGGAAATACAATGAGTGCACCAGTTGCGGTTGCAAACGCGGTCAGTGATGCTTTATCTCCTTATAACATTGAAATTGACACGCTGCCGTTAAGTCCGAATAAAATTTGGAGTCTTCTGTCACAAGCAGATTTATATAAAAAACACAAAGAGGTGAAGGCATAATGAACGGAAAAGGAAATTTGACATTAGATGCAGGAATTGAAAGATCGTGGGAAGTTCTTCTGGATCCTGATGTCCTGCAAAGGTGCATTATGGGTTGTGAAAAACTGGATCAAATCGATGACAATAAATATGAAGCTGAGTTGTCGATGGGGATCGCAGCTGTAAAAGGGAAGTATTCTTCCACTATTGAACTCGCTGATATCCAAAAACCGAGTCACTATAAATTGATTGTAAAAGGAGAAGGTGGACCTGGAAATGTAGAGGCTGTCGGAAATATCGATTTAATAGCAGTAGATGAAACTACCACTACATTAAATTACACCTATGAAGCAGAAGTAGGGGGAAAAGTGGCTATGGTAGGGCAAAGAATGCTAGGTGGGGTTGCAAAGCTGATCATTCAAGATTTCTTTAAAAAATTTAAAAAAGAGCTCACGAGAATCGAACAAAATACTTGATTGGAAGGGGGGAGTGGATCAAATGAAACCGGCTAAATTCGACTACTACCGGCCAGAAACTCTATCTGAAGCACTTTCATTACTTGAGGAAGTTGGTTTCGACGGCAAAATCATAGCTGGTGGTCAGAGTCTGGTTCCCATAATGAATATGCGTTTAGCGACACCGGAATGCTTGATTGATATAAATGGTATAAACGATCTTGATTATATTGTGAAGGATGTAGATGTCATCAAGATTGGAGCGATGACAAGACAAAGTGAGCTTGAAACCTCAGATATCATCAGACAAAATAGTCCGCTTGTAAGTGAAGCTGTCCGATTAATTGGTCACGTTCAGACAAGAAACCGTGGGACTGTAGGTGGAAGTATTGTTCATGCTGATCCGAGTGCAGAGCTTCCCCTCGTCCTCATGACCCTCGGTGGATCGCTGAAAATTTCGGCTAACGGTGAGGTAAGGTCTGTAAATGCAGAAGATTTCTTTATTACCTATCTCACCACTGATTTGTTGCCGAGCGAAATTTTGACAGAGATTCATTTGCCGATTTGGCACGGTCGTAAAGGCCATTCATTTTTAGAAATTGCTAGAAGACATGGTGATTTTGCTCTTGTGGCTGCTGCATGTCAGCTGACTGTAGATGCTCAGGATCGAATTGAAAAGGTAAGGTTAGCTCTTGGTGGTGTGGAAGCCATTCCCTTCTTAATTGAAGATGCTCAGGATTTATTAAATGGGGAAAGATTATCTGATTCTCTCATTGATAAGTTGACGAAGATTATTGAAGAAAGTATTGAACCTGAATCCGATCTTCATGCCTCAGAGGAATATCGTCGCCATCTTGCAAAGGTGCTGACCTCAAGATCTTTACAACAAGCTTATGAGAGAGCAAAGGGTGAACAATATGGCTAGACAGGAAATCGAAGTAACGATTAACGGTAAGCTATACCAGGAATGGGTTGAACCGAGAATGCTTTTAAGTGATTTTATTCGAGAAGTATGTGGTTTAACCGGTACACATATTGGATGTGAACATGGTGTGTGTGGAGCATGTACTATTGTGCTGGACGGAGCTGCTGTCAGGAGTTGCCTGATTTTTGCTATCCAAGCAAATGAATGTAAAGTTCAAACAGTAGAAGGACTGTCAAAGGATGGTGAGATGTCGCCGTTACAAAAGAATTTTTCTGAATGCCATGGGTTACAGTGTGGTTTTTGTACGGCAGGCATCCTGATGGCGACAACTGACTTTCTAGAAAAAAATTCTGATCCTTCCACCAGGGAAATAAAAGAAATGTTGTCGGGCCACCTATGCCGATGTACGGGATATGACGGTATTGTGAAAGCTGTAGAGAAGACGGTGGAAGATAACAAGGCTGCACTGTAAAGGAGTTGATTGAATGAATCTTGGAAAATTACTTGAATTTGCTGTTAAGAGGCATCCAAACAAAACGGCAGTTGTACAAGGTGAGGAACGACTAACGTATTCCCAATTAGAGAGACAAGTATCCCTGGTTGCGTCATCCCTCCAAAAAATCGGTATTAAACAACAGGATCGTATCATTGTTTGCTTAAAGAATCGGCTGGAAAATGTCCTGACGTATTGGGCGTTACAAAAGTTAGGTGCAATCTATACACCAATTAATTTCAGGCTTTCTGCTAAAGAAGTGGAATATGTTGTAAATGATGCTGAGGCTAAAGCTGTCATTTATGAGGAGGTGAGTCAGGCTGCAATTTTAAAAGCAAAATATGAAGAGAGACCCGTTTATATCGGGGTAGGGGAAGTTGATGGAGCTGATATTTTCTATTCGGAATTAATTGAAAGAAGTCCAGGAAATTTTGAAGAACCGAATATACATGACGAAAATATTGCCATCATGCTTTATACATCAGGGACGACTGGACGTCCGAAAGGCGTTCCGCGCAGTCATAAAAATGAGTATTCATCAGCGATTGCTCACATTATCCAGAATCAATATAAAGAAGGCGAGAGCACGTTAGGAACCATGCCTTTATATCATACGATGGGAATGAGATCACTGCTTTCGATTGCATTTTTGAATGGAAAATATGTTCTTCTTCCTGATTTCGATGCAAAAGAAGCCCTGGAATGGATCAGCCGTGAACAATTATCATGCTTATACCTTGTACCTACCTTGTATCATGATATGTTAAATCATCCGAACTTCGAAGATTATGATCTTTCTACATTGAACAAACTTGGTTACGCAGGGGCATCGATGACCACTGCGTTAACAGAACGATGTGTGAAACACTTTAAACCAGATGTTTTCGTGAATCATTATGGAAGCACAGAAGTGTATACATTCACAATTAATCCTAATGCGGCATTGAAGCCCAATTGTGCCGGTAAACCTGGATTCCATCAAAACATTCGTGTGATTAAAGTGGACCCTACGAATGAAACCAATCCTTCGGACATTTTAAGAACCGGAGAGGTAGGTGAAATTATCGCTGATTTAGATTCTGATGAAGCATTTAAAGGCTATTGGAATAGACCTGATGCCAATATTAAAGCGATACGAGATGGGTGGTATTTCACTGGAGACCTCGGCGTTATTGATGAGGACGGGGATTTGCATGTCGTGGGCAGGGTGGATGACATGGTCATCTCCGGTGGAGAAAATATACATCCCTTAGAAGTGGAAGATGTGTTGTCAAAATGCACGAAAGTGTCTGAAGTAGCGATAGTAGGTGAAGATGATGATCGATGGGGACAAGTGGTAACAGCTTATGTTGTTCCATCCGAGCCTTACATTACCGTTCAAGAACTAGACGAGTTCTGTAAAAATCATCCTAAGCTGTCTAATTTCAAACGTCCGAGAAAATATGTCTTCATAAAAGAATTACCTAAAAGCCCTGTAGGTAAAATACTTCGAAGACAATTGCGTGAAGGGAATTTTGAATTATTTAAAGATGAAACGGTTGTTTAAAGCCCATACTTGAAAGGAGATATTACGATGACAACGACTCTGAAATATGACCACATACGAGTAGAAAAGAATATTGAGGATCAAACAGCTACAATCGTTTTTGATCGACCAGAGAAGATGAATTATATCAGCATGCAAGCTCGCTCTCAATTTTCCGAAATTTTTGATGAGTTAAACAAAGATGATGAAGTCCGTGTCATTATTATTAAGGGGGAAGGAGATAAAGCATTCAGTGCAGGAGGGAGTATTCCTCAATTCATGGAAACTCATCCGGAGGTTTTATCCAATCTTGCGGATAATGTTGCAGCTCCTGAGAGATCCCCTAAACCTGTTATTGCCCAACTGCAAGGATTTACGTTCGGAGTCGGATTTGAAATCGCAATGGCATGTGATTTTCGTATAGCGGCTGAGGATACATTACTTGCCTTACCAGAAATGAACCTCGGTATGATCCCTGGAAGCGGAGGAACGCAACGGGTAGCGAGAGCTGTAGGGTTGACAAGAGCAAAAGATATGATTATGAGAGCAAGAAGAATTCCAGCTGAGGAAGGGTATCAATGGGGACTTTTAACAAAAGTCGTAGAAAAAGAACGTTTAGAAGAAGAAGTTCAAAATCTAGCAAAAGAGTTAACGAGATTCTCCCCATTAGCACAACGTGTATGTAAAGAGGTCCTCAATGCTGCGGAAGAGGGGCCGCTTCGTACAGGCTTGGAAATTGAAGGACGTGCTTATGGATTGCTTAGGTCAACTGATGATTTTAAAGAAGGCGTAGAAGCTTTTGTTCAAAAAAGAAAACCAAACTTTACTGGTAAGTAAGTTGATTTCCTGCGGGGGTATACTCCGCAGGAAACATAGAATTTATCTGAACTAAAATGACAGAATATTCTGTATATTTTATGAGGAGGAATGACAATGAGTGATCGAAAAGGTCTTCTTCAACATTTAAACCTCAACACCATTAGCGCAGGTACTCTGGCTGCAATATTTGGATGTACAGGTCCCGCATTAATCGTAATCGGCGGTGCTCAGAATGGAGGCTTAACACAAACTGAAACCATTTCTTGGCTCTTTGCAATTTATTTTTTCGGTGGTTTATTAGGGTTGATCTTATCTATTAGATATAAACAACCAATTGCAGGAGCATACTCAATTCCCGGAGCTGTCCTTGTAGCGGGAGCGTTATCTCATTTTTCATTGAATGAAGCAGCAGGTGCTTATCTGGTAGCGGGGATCATCGTATTTATTTTAGGAATCAGCGGTTTAATCAGCAAAGTGATGCATTGGATTCCTGTCCCGATCGTTATGGCGATGATCGTAGGAGCAATGATTAAATTTGGAACAGGAATGATTACTTCATTAGAAAAGGCTCCAATAATAGCTGGTTCAGCTATCCTTGTCTATTTACTTTCCTCAAGTTTCGTGAAAAAAGTTCCACCCATTTTATCTGCATTCCTAGTTGCAATAATTCTTGCAGTTTTTACGAACCAGTTTCATATGGGTGCGATGGAACCAAATTTTATTATTCCTCAATTGGTCATCCCTACATTTAGTCTTGACGCGATTATTTCCATATCAATTCCACTAGCTTTACTGGTTATTGGAGCAGAAAATGCTCAAGCAACTGGTGTATTAATAGCTCAAGATTACAAGCCGCCTATTAATGCAATGACGATATATAGTGGGATCGGTGGGATTGTAACCTCTTTATTTGGCGGCCATAATGCAAATGTTGCAGGTCCAATGACAGCAATTTGTGCGTCCGAAGAATCCGGAAAAGATAAGAATGCCCGTTATGCTTCTGTTGTAGTAAATGGAGTGTTATTTGGTGCTTTTGGGTTGTTGGCAGGAGTAGCAGTCCCATTTGTAACCGCCATGCCAGGTGTCTTGATCGGTACAGTTGCTGGTCTCGCCATGATAGGCGTTCTACTAAGCTCCCTACAATCTGCATTCTCAAAACCAAGATTTCAAATTGGTTCCTTCTTTGCTCTTGTCATCGGAATGTCAGGTGTTAGTTTCTTTGCTATAAGTTCGCCATTCTGGGCAATCGTAGGAGGAGTCATTGTATCCTATTTTATAGAAAGAAGAGACTTCGATACTCTTAGGAATAACCCTAAAGAGACACCAAAAGCACAGTTTGAGACTGCCTGATCATTTGTTTCGCCTAGTAAAAAAACTCGCCAAACGGCGGGTTTTTATTTACATATATTAAAAATTTAAAAAATTCAAAAAATAAAAAGGATAATACGTTTTCATCGAGAATAGCATTTATAAAGACTTAATAAAGCCATTGGAAAAAGTAAGTTAATTCAAGGAGAATTCATATGAAAAGAACAGGCGACTTGAAGTTAATCCAGGAATTGAATCGCTTCATCATTCTGGATACGATTCGGCAAAAGGGTCCGATATCCAGGAGTGACATTGCCAAATTGAATAAAATAAGCCCGACCACGGTCACGTCAGCTGTTTCTGAATTGATCAGGGCTGGTCTTGTCCAGGAGGGAGGAACCGGTGAATCAAAAGGAGGCAGGAAACCGATATTAGTCAGGTTCGTTCCTGATAGGCACTTTATAATTGCAGTATCCATTACAAACGCCAATATAACCATCGCCGAGATGAATTTGGATGCTCAGGTCTCACGGAAAGAAATCTATCCAGTAGGAACCTTGACAGGAAGTAAGCTTGTCGATCACATTACAACAAGCTTAGAAACGTTTTTATCATATTATCTTGATCTTATTCCATGCATTGGAATATCCATCATTACACCTGGTATTGTCGATCCGGATAACGGTGTGATCCGCTATAACCCGAAACTGGACCTGAAAGACGTGCCATTGAAAGACATCATCCAAGAGAAATTCCATCTGAAAACGATCGTCGACAACGATTCGAATGCACTCGTGCTCGCTGAAAAAAACTTCGGTGATTACAAGGATCACAAGAACCTCATCTATATTACAGTAGGTGAAGGGCTAGGTGCAGGGATTTATGTAAACGGTTCCATTTTCAGGGGTTTCCATGGAGGTGCTGGCGAGTTCGGGCATATCAGCATCGATCGCAACGGCATCAGTTGTGACTGTGGAAACAGGGGTTGTCTTGAAAACTATGTGAATTGGCCAGCCATTTATTCAACAATATTATCCGCTATCGCAAGAGGCAAACAAACCGCCATTTCTGAAATGACGCAAGGGGATATGAATAAAGTTACGATTGATACTTTCATAGCAGCTCTTCGGGAGGGAGATGGGCTGGCAAAAGAAATCATGTGTGAAATTGCTGATTATCTTTCAACTGGGATCATCAATCTGATCAACTTGTTCAACCCGGATGTCATCATCATTGGGGGGGATGTGTTCTATCATGAGCACTCTTATTTGAATAGGGTGGAAACCCAAATAAAGAAAAACGGTATGTCGATTTTGACGGATGGTTTGAAGGTCAAACCATCATCACTTGGAGGAAATTTTGAGCTTGTAGGAGCAGCAGCCATCCTATTGAATGAAGTATTTCAATTTTCTTTGACCACTTGATTTTTGCAGTGGAAAAAGTTTGGTATTTGAAGATCTACATTGGACAAATCGAGTACGATCATTTAAAAATCCAAAGGAGGAAAAACCAATGAAACGTATGGTTTCACTATTGATGATCTTGATGTTGACAATGTTAGCTGCTTGTACACCAGCTGATACCATCTCATCCAATGAGAAGGAAGGGACACCAGACAATCCTGTCACGATTTCATTTTTCCAACCAGGACTTGAACAGCCGAATGCAAGGGAACCTGTTGAAAAAATGATCAAACAGTTTGAGGAAGAAAATCCAGGTATCAAGGTTGATATCCAATCGGTTGGCTGGGGAGAAGCGTATCAGAAGCTTGTAACCGGGTTCAGCAGTGGGACTGCACCAGATGTGATCCATGGTGGGACTCGATGGGTAGGTGCTTTCGCTGCGATGGATGGAATCATGGCACTGGATGAGTATGCAGAAGAAAGACTTTCTCTCTATCATGATCCACTTCAAAAGGCTGTGACCTACCAGGATGAAATTTACGCAATTCCAAGATCTTTCTCTGCACGTGCGATCATCTACCGATCGGATTTGATAAAAGAACCTCCGAAAACCTGGGATGAACTAGTGGAGGTTGCAAAGAAAGTGCAGGAAGAGAATGACGGCATGTATGGTTTTGCGGTCGCAGGTGCAAAACACGTTTCGACGACAACACAATTTTTCAACTATGTGTTCCAGAATGGCGGCGATATTTTTGACGAAGATGGAAACCCCGTCTTGAATTCTAAAGAGGCAGTCGAGGCACTTGAATACTATGCCGATTTGTACACAGAGCATAAAGTGGTCCCGAATCCGATCGAGTATAACCGTGAGCAGTTACCGGTCCTGTTTAAGGAAGGAAAGATCGCCATGTTCGTTTGTGGACCTTGGGCAAAGGCCATTATGGGATTAGAGCCGGACAACCCGGAAACGCCGTTTAAAACAGCGGTATTGCCAAAAGGAAAAGAAATGTCAAACACACTGGTTTCAGACTCCTTGATGGTGTCTTCGAAGACAGAGCATCCAGAAGCATCCTGGAAACTGATTGAGTATATGACATCTCCAGAAGAGCAGAAGAAACGTGACAAAGAACAAGGTTTGGTACCGATTCAGAAGGAGGAAGCTGAAGATCCGTTCTTTAAGGAAGACCCATATTTTTCTCCATTTGTAGAAATGGCTACGATGGGTAAAGAACAGCCAGTTCCTGCAGCCTGGGAACCATTCCAGGATATCGTCTCTGAAGCGGTCCAAAAAGCGTTGAATGGTGAAGATCCGCAAAAAGCATTGGATGAAGCAGTCAAGAAAATCGAGAAAGAGAAATTAGCACCAACAAAATAGTTCTTCAAGGGGTTGGCTCATAAATGTCAAGCATCTCCACTAGCATTTCCATGTACACGACAGATTGTCTGTTGAATGCTGAGTGGGGAAGTGGGCACGTATGAGTTGTCCCCTTTTCTACCTGATAGGAGGTCTTCAAATTGAAAACAGAAATGGTAAAACCGCTCAAGCCCCTCCCATCGGATAAGGGACGCTGGCGATTTTCTCCAGAGCATTCTCCTGTACTCTATTTGCTTCCGATGCTTGTTTTCATGGCTGTTATGGTAGGTTACCCGATTGGTCGCGTCATCTACCTTTCGTTCACACAAAACATATTGACGAGGCCTGATCTCGGTATTTCGTTCGTTGGATTGGATAATTATCTGAGCTTATTCACATCCGCTGAATTCTGGGAAACAGCATTGAGGACGGGGCTTTGGACATCATTATCGGTTGTTGGCAAGACGGTGATCGGGTTTTTGGTTGCCTGGTTGCTGGCGAAGGATATTGCCTTTAAAAAGTTTTACATTCTATTGTTGTTGATTCCCTGGGTGACTCCAATGGTCGTTGCTGCCGTCGCATGGAGATGGGTGTATGACGGACAGTTCGGGATGCTGAACTGGATTCTCCTGGAAGCCCATATAATCAATGAACACGTCATTTGGCTGGGAGGAAAAATGTCCGCCTTTTTTGCAACAGCTGAAACAGATATGTGGCTGGGCATTCCGTTCATGGCGATGGTGTTCCTTGCAGGGCTGCAAGCCATTCCAGTCGAGCTGATTGAATCATCTGAGATAGACGGGGCGTCATCGTTCCATAAAATGCGCTACATCATTTTCCCGTTGATGAAGCCGATCACACTGGTTGCTACGACTTTATCAGCAATTTGGACGTTCAATTCCTTCGGTGTCATCTGGCCATTGACAAGAGGTGGACCAGTCAACGCTACAGAGACGTTGATTGTTGATGCGTATAAGCGTTCTTTCGGCTCCTTCGATCTGGGGATGGGTGCAACGATCGCTGTTGTCATTTTCCTCATTTTGCTTATGTTTACGATTGCATATAAACGATTATTGATGAAGCAGGAAACTTAATTCAACTGGAGGTGAAAAAGGATGACAAAAACCTTGAACCACCTGCTCATACATGCGACGCTCCTGTTCTTATTCGCACTTCTGTTGTTTCCGGTCGTCGTCATGTTCTCGACCTCCCTTCAAACCTTTGAAAATATTTTTTCATGGCCGCCGGATTGGATTCCAGCGAACCCGCAGTGGGTGAACTATTTCAATGTTTGGTTCGGAGACTATCAATTTAGCTTACCATTTTTCAATAGTTTATTTATATCAACCTTTACGGCTGTCATTACGATAATAATTGCATTTCCAGCAGCCTATGCCATTACACGGTTCACATTTTTTGGCCAAAATGCATTATTGTTCATTGTCCTTGTGACCCAGATGTTTTCCCCGATCGTTTTAATTGTCGGGCTTTACCAACTCATGCAGGCTTATAATCTATTAAATACTTATACCGCACTCATCGTTACGAACTGTGCGTTCACGTTGCCGATGGCTGTATGGCTGTTGCATGGTTATCTGAAGAATGTACCTGTTGAGCTGGAGCAAGCTGCTTCAGTGGATGGCTGTTCACGCGTAAAAGGAATCATCAAGATCATTGTGCCATTGTCGGCACCTGGGATTTCGATGGCATCCATCTATGCCTTCATCATGTCGTGGAATGACTTGTTGATCCCGTTGATTTTCATTTCCAAATCGGAAATGCGGCCGATCAGTCTAGCGCTGACAGACTTTGTCGGTCAAAACGTAATCTATTGGCATGAAATGATGGCTGCAAGCATTATTTCGACAGTGCCGATCGCCGTGATGTTCAGTTTTGTTCAAAAATACTTCATAAAAGGCTTCATGTCAGGAGCTGTGAAAGAATAGAAGGGAGAGTTTTCAATGCATCATGTACTAATACTGGGAGCAGGAACAATGGGAAGGGTGCATGCTGAAGCTTATGCGGAGATGGATAACGTTCAAGTAGTCGGTATAGTGGACAGGGACTCGGAAAAAGCTGGTCAGCTCGCTTCGCCGCTTGGTGCACCAGTCTTTACATCAGTCGATGAGGCACTAGTCACACTTGAACATTTCACTGTAGTCGATATATGCTTGCCGACCTTTTTGCATAAGAAAAATGTATTACGGTTTGCAGAGATCGGCATCGATATCATCTGTGAAAAGCCGATCGCCCGTAACCTTGAAGATGCAAGAGAGATCATCGATTTTTGTAAAGAAAAGGACGTGAAACTGTTTGTCGGGCATGTCGTCCGTTTCTTCCCAGAGTATGAACTGGCGAAGCAACGGATAGACGAAGGAGCCATAGGAAAGCCTGCGGTTGCTCGAACGTTCCGTGGAGGGATCTTTCCAAAAGGCTGGAACGACTGGTATGCCGATTTCAATCAGAGCGGCGGCTTGGTTCTCGATATGATCATCCATGATTTTGACTATTTACGATGGATGTTCGGAGAAGTCGAACGCGTCTATGCGAAAAGCTTGCTGGGAAGAAATTACCTGCAGGTTGATTACGCTTTGGTCACCCTCCGTTTTAAATCAGGGGTCATCGCTCATGTGGAAGGCTCTTGGGCGCATGAAGGATTTACGACGAAATATGAGATCGCTGGAAAAACTGGGATCATTGATTATGACAGTTCAAAGGAAACGCCGCTTCTTCTGAAAAGCAAGAAGGCTGCAAATGGAATTGGGGGAGTAGCGGTTCCGGAAAGTCCGTTGATAAAGAATCCCTATTATTTAGAGCTTGAGCACTTCTTGTCATGCATCGAACGGGAAATGGAACCGAAAGTGACTGCAGAAGATGCTTATAAAGCGGTAGAAATTGCTGTCGCTGCTTTGGAATCGATCCAATCAGGCAAGCCGGTTACGATGAATTCAGACATGATCCACCAGCAGGTTTAAGGAGGCGTTTTTCATGAAAATTGGAATCATAAGTTTCGCACACATGCACGCATACAGCTATGCCAGCTCCATCCGAAAGATGAATGGAGTGGAATTGACAGGGATTGCCGACGATGATGCAGTCCGTGGTACAAAAATGGCTGAGACCTTTCATACCAACTACTATCGAGATGTCGATGCATTGCTGAATACGGAAATCGATGCAGTGATTGTCACTTCGGAAAACGTGCACCATGTCGATCATGTGATTGCTGCTGCTAAAGCAGGAAAACACATTCTCTGTGAAAAACCTTTGGCAATCAACATGGAAGATGCCAAAAAAATGATCTCCGTGTGCAAGGAAAACGGGATCATCCTTCAGACAGCGTTTCCAGTCCGCTTCAATACTTCGATCATCAGGGCGAAGCAACTTGTAGAAGCGGGGGAACTGGGAAGGATTCTTGCTATGAGAGGAACGAATAGGGGAACCAATCCTGGGGGCTGGTTTATTGACCCTGAAAAGTCGGGCGGTGGTGCTGTAATGGACCACACAGTTCATGTTGTTGATATTATGCGCTGGTTGATGAAAGCAGACGTAAATGAAGTTTATGCTGAAGTGGACCAGCTGATTTCTGATGAACAAATTGACGATTGCGGCATCCTTACACTTGAATTCACAAATGGCGTATTTGCCACATTGGATTGCAGCTGGAGCCGTAACAAGGAATATCCGACCTGGGGCGACGTCACTCTTGAGATCATCGGCACAGAAGGTACGCTTTCGATTGATGCACTATCCCAGAAGGTGAATGTTTACAGTGATGAAAAAGGATTAACCTGGGATTATTGGGGAGATGACATGGATTTTGGGCTGATCCAGGATTTTGTCACAACCGTAATCAACAAGCAACAGCCTTCTATCACTGGTGAGGATGGGATGCGAGCAGTGGAAGTAGCGATCGCAGCTTATGAATCAGCATCTCTCAAAAAGCCTATATGTATTGATTGATATTAGATTTTGAAAAAATTCGAAATAGATTGGAGAGGGTGTAATGAATAAAGGCATAAATGCTTGGTGTTTCCCAGAATCCTATTCAATAAATGACCTCTTCAAGTCAGCAAAAAAACATAGATTCGAAGGGGTGGAGTTGAATCTTTCTGAAGATCCCTCCGCACCATTGTTTCTCCATATGAAGGACAAAGACTTGATGGACATCAAGCATAAAGCTACTGAGGCAGGTTTGTCGCTTCTAAGCGTATCTACAGATTTATTTTGGAAATACCCACTCACCCACGATGATGATCATGTGCGTAGGAAAGGCTTATCTATTGCTGAAGAGATGATTCGCATAGCAGGAATTTTTAAAGCGGATACTATTTTGGTTGTACCAGGTATCGTCAATGAGCAAGTATCGTATGAAACAGCCTACAAAAGGTCCCAAGAATCATTGCATAGATTGATTCCTCTTGCCGAAAGGGCGAACATTACAATCGGAATTGAGAATGTTTGGAATAAATTTTTATTAAGCCCTCTGGAGATGCGGCGATTTGTAGATGAATTTGAAAGTGGGTCCATCGGTATTTATTTCGATGTAGGCAATGTGTATCCATACGGTTATGCAGACCAATGGATCAGGATCCTTTCTGACCGTATAAAAGCAGTTCATATTAAAGACTTCAAAAAAAGCGTTGGAAATATAAACGGCTTTGTCCCTCTCTTGGCTGGGGATATCAAATGGAAGCGTATAACTGAGGCGCTTGAGGAAATAGGATATGACGGATTCATCAGTCCTGAAATTACGCCACATCCACATTTTCAACAACAATTCATAAAAAACCTTTCAGTTACGATGGATGAAATCTTCCATTTCCAAAGACAACAGGGGGATATGCATGAATAATAACCGGCCGTACGCGATTGGACTCGATATTGGTGGAACGAATATTACCGGAGCTATCATCAGGAACACCGGTGAAATACATGAGAAAATATCGATTGATACAAATCCGGATACCAATGCTGATGAGGTTTTAGAAAGAGTCTATATGATGATAGAGGAGCTTATGGATAAGAGTAAAGTACCAATAGACGATGTATCTGGAATTGGTGTGGCTACGGCTGGGGTTATCGACTCGAAAGAAAATGTAATCGTTTTTGCCAATAACCTACATTGGCGAAATGTTCAGATTGGCAGATTGATTGGTGATCGTTTTGCTCTTCCTATCAAGCTGACAAATGATGCAAATGCAGCTGCTATCGCAGAGTGGGTTTGGGGAGGAGGAAAAGCCTATCAAAATATGATTTATATAACTGTAAGCACTGGAATTGGTGCAGGTATCATCAGCAACGGTCGCTTGATCACAGGATGCGATGATAGTGCTGGGGAATTCGGACACATCACGATCAACGCTGATGGACCATTGTGTGTATGTGGAAACAAAGGATGTGTTGAACGTTATGCTTCAGGGACAGCCATTGCTGAAAAGGTACAAAATCAACTTAAGACTGAACCACATCGTAAAACGTATTTCGGTTATGAGAATGAGAGATTGATTACTTCCAAAATAGTAGAAGAAGCAGCGGATCAAGGAGACGAGCTTGCATTGAATGCCTTCAAAGAGGCAGGCTACTATCTTGGGATTGGAATAACCAATCTCATCAATCTGTTCAACCCTGAGGTCATCATCCTTGGTGGAGGCGTCATGAAAGCGCAACGATTCATGCTTCCTGCAATACAAGAAACGATCAATGAGAGAGGAATATCAGCTTTGACCAAGCGGGTACAACTATCCATTTCCTCATTGGACCAAGAGGGAGGCGTTTTGGGCGGCGCCGGGCTGTTCTTTATGGAACAACCAAGTTTAACTAATAACACCGTTGATCATGGCTAGGGTAAATGAAAAAGGGATCCGTTTTGGGGTGCATAACCTATAAAAGACATTAAAAATGTCCTGTGAATTGACACAGGACATTTTGTTTTAATATTCAATGAATGTTTCTCAGGGATTTAATGAAACAAATGACAGCTTACATCTACTGAATGGCTTTAAAGTAATAAAGAGTTAAGTCCCTTATCGGATTATTAAAGAAAATAATGAAAAAAACATATTGATTCTTAATTCAGGCTTAAACGCAAATTAACATCATCTCTCTATCCTTATAAAGGTAAACAACTTTATAAGGAGTGGAGTAAATGAAATGGAAAAAGATTAATTTAGCAACCCTTGCTGTACTGATGGTATGTTCAACATTACCTGTTCTACCTGATGAAGCACTCGCCAGGTCAGATGCACGAGGAAACGGTAGGAATGCGTTCGACTTACAAGCTCACAGAGGTGGAATTGGCCACACTGTCGAGTCTACGATCGCTTCATTTTCTAAAGCACTTGAAATGGGTGTGAGTACGCTCGAACTTGATGTTCAAATCACAGAAGATCACAAGGCTGTAGTGACACACGATAGGAAGATTTCTGGCGAAAAGTGCCAGGATACCGGTCCTGCTGTCACTGGAGACCCCGAATACCCTTATGTCGGTAAGTATATAAAGAATCTTACGTTTGATCAGGTTCGCACACTGGACTGCGGTTCACAGACATTGCAACAATTTCCAGGTCAACACCCTAGTCCTGGTGCCCGGATGCCGTTGTTAAGCGAAGTATTTGATCTCGTGGATCGCTATCGTGCCAATAAAGTATGGATGAATATTGAGACGAAGGTAGAGGCTGGGGCACCAGAGGAAACTGCTCCTCGTGAGGAATTTGTTCAAATCGTCGCCCGCGAAGTTCGTGAGGCGGGAATGCTTAACCGGGTGACAATCCAAAGCTTCGATTGGGGTGCACTCATGCGTATGCGTGAGATAGAACCACGATTACCGCTGGTTGCATTGACAAATGGTCCGCAATTCTTAGAACCCGGACAGCCTGGTGCTTCTCCATGGTTAGGAGGAATTGATATCGATGACTTCGGTGGTGACCTTGTAACTGCGGCTCACTCTTTCGGTGCTGACGCAATTTCCCCCGTGCATGGGTTCCCACAAAACGGAAAAATTTCGGATGAGAATTACGAGCCGTATGTGACGAAGCAAATGGTCGAGAAAGCACATCGTTACGGTATGAAGGTGATTCCGTGGACGGTTGACGATACGGCAACGATGGACAAGCTTATCGCTGATGGTGTTGATGGAATTATTACCGACTACCCTGATCGATTACGTCGGGTGATGGAACAAAATGGTTTTAAATTACCTAAGCGATACCCAACTCCAAAGAAATAAGAAATATTTATAACAAAATCTTCAACATGATTAAACTCGTTTTTTCCCATTGGCCATATGGATGAACTAAATCGTTTTTATTGGATATGGCCTATTTATTAAAAGAGGGGTGTTTAGATGGTTGGTTCAATGTCTAAAAAAGCGCTGGTATCCATTATGGCAATCACAACCATGGGGTCGGCAAGCCTACATATGGAAATGCCCGATGAAGCATATGCCAAAAATATCTCAACAGTGCGTGCTAGTGAAAAACTTTCTATAGGCTATAAGGAATTACCGGAGACACGCAACACTACGCAGCTGGTAAAGGGAGTGACCCATACAGAAATTGAGAGAGGTTATCGGTCGGAAAAATCTTACTTTACCATCGATGCAGGATTTTATGATACAAAAGAGGATGCCAACCAAGCTGTGAAGAGTCTGAAGGAACAGGGGTATGAAGCGAAGATCCATCAGGTGGAAAATAGTAAGGGCACAGATGTAGAAGAAAAAATGATTGGGTATGTCGTCTACAGCGGCCAATTTAAAAAAGAAGAGGAAGCAAAACCAATAGTGGAAAATATGAAGGACGATGGATTTGAGAATGTACGTGTAATTTATTCTGATTACGATGGAACGATTAAAACCACCGGTCCATGGGAGATCGACGTCATTGAAATTGATCCGGATAAGTTTGAAGGGGAGCTCACCAATGCCCTGGCAAATGGCGAGATCTCCGGGAAAGAAACAGTTTCATCCATTGCACAGCGGAAAAATGCAATTGCAGGTATAAACGGCGGTTATTTTGTCGTCGGAACAAATGACGGTGTGCCTGGAGACCTTGCAGGAATTTCTGTTACGGATGGCAAGCTGGTTAGCGAATCTATAGGGGGAAGAACAAGTTTTCTGTTAAATGAAAACAGAGCGGATATAGGAGAAACCGAGACAAAGTCAGTTGCCGAAACACTAGATGGGAAAACAGAAGTGATCGATGGAATCAACAGGCAACCAGGTTTGATAAGAAGCTGTGGCGGGAATGGGGATGAACCTACTGATAAACCGAAGCATGATGTTACCTGTACAGATACAGATGAACTGATCCAGTATAACGCTGATTTCGGGGCGAATACACCTACCGGGAAAGGGTATGAAGTCGTATTAAATGACGATGGGACTATAGTGGAGACGCGCGATGAACGAGGTGGTGAGATACCAAAGAATTCAGTCGTTCTTGCAGCAACTGGAGAGAAAGCGGAATGGCTTCAAAATGCTTCTTCAATCGGAGAGGATCTGGATGTTGGAAATCAACTCTTTATCGATGGGAAGAGGATTGACACTAATTCAGGATTGGATGTGGTGAACGGCGGACCACGTCTTCTAGAAAACGGAACGAACAAGATCCAGGCAGATGAGGAAGGGTTTCACTGGAGTGATGACTTCTATTATCATTTCGGTCTCTACCGACATCCAAGGACACTGGCAGGAGTTAAAGAAAACGGCAATATTTTGTTGGTAACCATTGACGGACGAAACCCGGAAAGCAGTATCGGAGTAAACTTTTATGAAAGTGCCGAGCTTTTAAAATCGCTAGGAGCTGTCGAAGGGATGAACCTTGACGGTGGAGGATCTTCCACCATGGTCGTTAACGGAGGACTTGTGAACCACCCATCAGACACTAGCGGGGAAAGAGCTGTAGGGGATGGCATTTTCATACTGAAATAATCTTTAAAAAAGTGGGGCGAACGGGGGAAGATTGCTTTACAAGGTGATCGCACATTCGTTCGAAAAAGGAAGGGAACCCGTTATGACTGGCTTTGGGCTCTTTTTCTTTTGAACCCCCTCTATCCGTACAAGCGCATCACCTGGTAGTTTAATAGAATAGAGTATTACGCTTTTTGGAGGTGATACTCTATGAATTTCTTTCGAAGGTGCCCGTACCATGTGATGTGTCCGCCTTATGAATTGCATGAGAAATGTCCGATATGTAAGCAAGGCGGTGAGTTTTCTCAATGGGATCCTGACGAGCGGATTCCACCCTATGAACGGAAGGTGGAAAGGAAGAGGGATCCACGTGAATATAAGGAATAATAATCTATCATTCATCCATAAATTAAAAATATTATTTTTTGTAACGCTTTTCAGCATTATAGTGTTGAAGATTTGTCCGATAATTGATACTATAGCTATTAATCGATAGGCTATGTGTAACTGGCGAACACGGATCACCGTGAGGGAGCACATAGTGACGTTTAGCCGTTCGCCTGGGCAGAGGTAAGGGATATTGATCCCTTGCCTCTTTATGTTTATAGGAGGGATGTTCACCAGGAAACCACCGTCATATAACGAGCAATTAAGTTCCCATAAAGCAAACAACCCGGTTCTTTCAATGTATGTAGATGAATGTGCAAGATTCTTTCTAACTACCAAAAAGGAGACGATTCAATGAGCTTACTGACATTAGAGAAAGTCAAAACGATCAAGACGTTAAATGGGATTGCAGCAAGCGGACTGAATGTATTCAATAAAGAGGACTATACGATAAACAGTGAAAGTGAAGATCCAGACGGTATTGTTGTGCGTAGTTATGATATGCATTCCTTGGAATTCGGCAATAACTTGAAGGCAATTGCCCGTGCGGGGGCAGGGGTGAACAACATCCCTGTTGAGACATGTACTGAACGAGGCATCGTCGTTTTCAATACACCGGGAGCAAATGCGAATGCGGTCAAAGAGCTTGTGCTGACTTCTTTGATGGCTTCATCCCGCAATCTTTTTTCCGGAATCAACTGGGTGAGATCATTGGAAGGTGAAGGCGAACGGATCCCTGAACTTGTCGAAGCCGGGAAAAAACAATTCGTCGGCAATGAAATAAAAGGGAAGACGCTAGGAGTCATCGGCCTGGGAGCAGTCGGTGCGCATGTCGCGAATGATGCGCTCGATCTGGATATGGACGTGCTCGGGTTCGATCCATTCCTCTCTGTCGATACCGCTTTGAGCTTGTCCCGGAAAGTCCAACGGGCGATGACCATTGAACAGTTGTTTGCTGAATCGGATTATATCACGGTGCACGTCCCGTTGACTCCTGATACAAAAGGTATGTTCAATAAAGAGACCTTTGGCATCATGAAGGATGGCGCCCATATACTGAACTTTTCCCGGGGTGAACTTGTGGATGATGAGGATATGGCAGTGGCTCTTGAGGATGGAAAAATAGGAAAGTACATTACAGACTTTCCGAATGAACGACTGATCAATGTGGAAAATGTCATTTCAATTCCTCATCTTGGCGCTTCCACGAAAGAATCGGAGGAAAACTGTGCCGTCATGGCAGCCCGTCAAATGAAGGATTATCTGGAGACAGGGAATATCAAGAATTCGGTCAACTTTCCGAACGCTTCTCTTCCTTATACGGGAAAGCCTCGTATCGCCGGATTCCACAAAAACGTCCCGAACATGGTCGGGCAGATGACGACCGCTCTATCAAACTATAACCTGAACATCGCCGACATGGTGAACCGAAGCAGAGGGGATTATGCATATACGATGATCGACATCGACAATCAAGCGGATGAAGTTGACATCATCGGATTGGAAGAAGAGATCAAACAGATTGATGGCATCGTAACCGTACGTGTGATTTGAAAAGTAAATCATACAAGAAAAACACCACTATGCTGATGCTGAAGTGGTGTTTTTTTATTTCATTTTTAATGACTCTTCCTCTTCCCACTTTAATTATACCACACAAAAAATGGTAAAAATAGACTATTTCTTCTCGTTTACACCTGCTAAAATCAATATCACATGAATGGTTGGGAGTGGTGAGGAATGAGATGTTTGGTTCTCGGTTTACAGGAAATGGAGGAAACACAGCTTTCCCTCGTTGGCGGAAAAGGGTTGAAATTAGGGGAATTATCTAATTTGGAAGGGATACATGTCCCCGAAGGATTTTGTGTGACAACAGCAGGATATCGAAAAGCCATCGGACAAAACGAAACGTATCATGCTTTGCTGGATCGACTGGCGATGCTGAAAGCAGATGATCGCGGCCACATTGGTGAAATCAGTAAGAAGATCCGACAACTCATCATGGAAGTAGAAATTCCTTCAGATGTTGCGGAAGCTGTTACACACTATCTCTCCCGGTTTGGTAATGAACATGCGTATGCAGTACGTTCCAGTGCGACTGCTGAAGATTTACCGCATGCCTCTTTTGCCGGTCAACAGGATACGTATTTAAATATCATCGGAAAAGAAGCGATCCTGCAGCATATCCGGAAATGTTGGGCTTCCCTATTTACGGATCGTGCCGTGATCTACCGCATGCAAAACGAGTTCGACCACAGCCAGGTATATTTATCGGTCATCATTCAAAAGATGGTTTTCCCACAGGCATCAGGGGTTTTATTCACCGCTGATCCGATTACTTCCAATCGGAAATTGCTGTCCATCGATGCCGGTTTTGGACTTGGAGAAGCGCTGGTCTCAGGCCTGGTCTCTGCCGATTGTTATAAAGTACAGGAAGAAGAAATCGTCGATAAGTGGATCGCAACCAAGAAATTGGCGATCTACGGACGGAAAGAAGGCGGGACAGAGACACTACAGCTCGATCCTGATCAGCAAAAGACACAAACCCTCACTGACCAACAGATTTTACAATTAGCACATGTCGGAAGACAGATCGAAGCTCATTTTGGTTGCCCGCAAGATATCGAATGGTGTTTCGTCAATGATACCTTTCATATCCTCCAGAGCCGTCCAATCACGACGTTATATCCCATCCCTGAAGCGGATGATCAAGAAAATCACGTCTATGTATCTGTCGGGCATCAGCAGATGATGACTGACCCCATAAAACCATTGGGATTGTCTTTTTGGATGTTAACGACTCATGCACCAATGCGTATAGCGGGTGGAAGGTTGTTTGTTGATGTTACACAAAAGCTGGCGTCCCCTGCCAGCAGAGAAATTTTTTTAGATACCATGGGCCAACATGATCCCCTCATGAAAGATGCAATCATGACCATCATAGAGCGGAAGGATTTCATAAGAACGTTACCAGATGATAAGAGAGAAGAGAGTCCAGGTAATAGCAACAAAGGTACGTCGTCTGCAGAAATTGAATCTGATCCGTCCATCGTTTCTGAGTTGATCAAACGCAATCAAACATCGATCGAAGAGTTGAAACAAAACATCAAAACGAAATCAGGAACGGATGTTTTCGATTTTATTTTAGAAGATATCCAGCAATTAAAGAAGATTTTATTTGATCCGCAAAGTTCCCAGGTGTTCATGGCTGCTATCAACGCTTCTTCATGGATCAATGAAAAAATGAACGAGTGGTTGGGTGAAAAGAACGCCGCAGACATGCTTTCTCAATCTGTGCCAAACAACATCACTTCGGAAATGGGGCTGGCGCTTTTGGATGTTGCAGATGTGATCCGTCCTTATCCGGAGGTAGTTGCTTATTTACAACAAGTGAAAGACGATGACTTTTTGGATGATCTGGTGAAGTTTGAAGGTGGGCAGAAAACCAAAGACGTGATCGATGCTTATCTTCATAAATACGGAATGCGATGTGCCGGAGAAATCGATATGACGAAAACCCGTTGGAGCGAAAAACCGACCACACTCGTCCCGATGATTCTTAGTCATATCAAAAACGTTGAGCCTAATGCTAGCAATCGGAAATTTGAGCAAGGGCGGAAGGAAGCGTTGAAAAAAGAACAAGTGTTGTTAGAACGATTGAAGCAATTTCCAGATGGTGAACAGAAAGCCAAAGAAACCAAACGGATGATTGACCTGATTCGGAATTTCATCGGCTATCGGGAATATCCAAAATATGGCATGGTCAATCGTTACTTCGTGTATAAGCAGGCTTTGATGAAAGAAGCCGAACAACTCCTCGAGGATGGTGTCATTCATGAAAAAGAAGATATTTATTACCTCACCTTTGAAGAACTGCGCGAAGTCGTACGCACAAATCAAGTGGATGACCAGATCATCAGCAACCGGAAGGACGAGTACAAAGTATATGAAAAATTGACTCCGCCACGCATCATCACTTCTGATGGTGAAATCATGAATGGAAAGTTCAAAAGAGAAAATCTCCCAGCCGATGCGATTGCAGGACTGCCTGTTTCTTCCGGAGTCATAGAGGGGCGGGCTCGTGTCATCTTGGACATGGGAGATGCGGATCTGGAAGATGGCGATATTTTGGTCACCTCGTTCACTGACCCTAGCTGGACACCATTGTTCGTTTCCATAAAAGGCCTGGTCACCGAAGTTGGCGGACTGATGACCCACGGAACGGTCATCGCCCGTGAATATGGCTTACCGGCAGTTGTCGGAGTAGAGAACGCCACCAGACTGATAAAAGACGGGCAACGAATCCGCGTGCATGGAACAGAAGGATACATCGAAATCTTGTAATCTGAGCACCATACATTTTTATATGAAATTTAAAGGTCCCGTGAAGTGACACGGGACTTTTACTTTAATATCAAGGAACAGTGAAAACTAGATCGAAGCTGAATTGATGTTTTATAGGTCATTAAAAAAAGAATTTGAACGATTTGAAGACGACCACCCAGGTGAAGATGAGGATGACGATCGCAAACAGAACGCTGAAGCCGATGATCGGCCATACATAACTATTAAGTCCCCCATACAAAGGAAAGTTCAAATGCCTATCCCCTTTCAATGTTTTTCTATATTCTATGAAAGGTATATCCGTTCAGATATAAACACCGAAGAAACGGGCGGATGCTTTTGCTTTTCAAGGATTTATACAAGTATTAGAGGAATCTCAAAGAGCTTACAGACCTACGGAAAAAACATAATAATATTCTAAGCAGATGGAGGCGACGAAAACTAGCGGACAAGTGTTCCGTTATGTGTGACAAAATGACTTGATTTCAAAAAATAGAGGACAACTTTCCGCTATTTCGGTGAAATGACTCTGATTTTATCGTACTTAAGGCAAATAAGGATTCTGGTGTCCTCTAATTTTGAGAAGGTAGGGGATTTGGGGCAAATAAGGTCTCTGGTGTCCTCTAATTCGTCAGTGAATCGTAAGACTTAATCATCGCATCTGGCTTGGCTGAGCCAGGCTTTCTTTATAGTGTGAATCATTAAACCTCCTAATACCTCCCCGATTACCTCTTGAATCGTAAATTGAAATCTGGATGTCCCCTAAATCACCTTAGCCGGTTTTTGGAAACAGCCAGATTTTTTCAGGTTTATCAAGTCGTAATCGTTACGATTTACAAATCGGAATCATTACGATAAAATGTTTATCATATGAAAAGGGGGACTGAAAATGTTAAAAAAAATCGTATATGCACTTAGTCTATTCAGTATCATTTTTACGTTAGCAGCGTGTGGAGGGGAATCAACAAGCAGTAGTGAAAAAGGGAAGGAAAAGTTAAAGGTTTATACAACGGTTTATCCTCTTCAGTATTTCGCTGAACAAATCGCAGGCGATGAAGCTTCTGTGGAATCCATTCTACCGCCGGGATCAGATCCGCATACTTATGAACCGACCACCAAAAAAATGCGTGAATTAGCTGACTCCGATGCTTTCATCTATAACGGGGCAGGGCTGGAATCGTATGCGGAAAAAATCTCTGAATCTATTCAATCTGAAGATGTCGAGATACTAGAAGCCTTAAAAGGAATTGACCTGGAAGAGCATGTACATAACCATGAAGGGGAGGAAAGCAGTGAAGAGGACGAACATGCTGGACATGACCATGGGGATCAAGATCCGCACGTTTGGCTCGATCCTGTTCTTTCTATTCAGTTGGCGGAGCAAGTCAGGAATCTTTTTGTAGAATTGAAGCCTGAGCAAGAAGAAGTGTTTAACAAAAACTTTGAAGAGTTGAAAGGAAAGCTTGAAAAACTAGATCAAGAGTTCCATACAGAGCTTGAAAGTTTACCAGGGAATAAAATTATTGTATCTCATGCTGCTTATGGCTATTGGGAGAAGACTTATGGAATCGAGCAAATCGCAGTTTCTGGTTTGAGCCCTACTAACGAGCCTACACAAAAGGAGATCAAAAAAATCATTGATACTGCTGAAAAGCATGGTTTGAAACATGTATTTTTTGAACAGAATGTAACTCCTAAAGTGGCGGAATTAGTTAGAAAGAAAATTGATGCAGAGCCTTTACGTATACACAATTTATCTGTATTAACAGAAGAAGACATAAAGAATGATGAGGACTACTTTACACTCATGCAGCACAACTTGGATGAACTGACAAAAGCTTTATCCGAACCTCCATCAGGAGGATCTTCTGAAAAGAGAGAACAGGATGGACACGATCATGCCCATGATGACGAATCAGAAAAAATTTATGAAGGGTATTTTGAAGACAGTCAGGTAAAGGATCGAGCTCTTTCCGATTGGGAAGGTGATTGGCAGTCTGTATACCCCTATCTTCAGGATGGTACCCTGGACGAAGTTTTTGCTCATAAAGCAGAACACGAAGGTGACAAGACAGCTGAAGAATATAAGGAATATTATAAAGAAGGTTACGAAACCGATGTCGGGCGTATTACGATACAAGGTGCCACTGTAACATTCTTCAAAAATGGAGAAGAACTTTCTGGAGAATATAGCTACGATGGCTATGAAATTCTGACATATGATGCGGGAAATAGAGGAGTGAGATATATTTTCAAATTGAAAGAAGAAACAAAAGGACTTCCTCGATATATCCAGTTCAGTGATCATAGCATCTATCCGACTGAGGCTGATCACTATCACCTATATTGGGGTGATGATCGTGAAGCGTTACTGGATGAAGTTACGAACTGGCCCACTTTTTACCCATCAGAAATGGATGGCCATGACATCGCCCATGAAATGATTGAACATTAAATTTGGATAAAGGAGAAATTGAGGTATGCCAGAATTCTGGGAATCTAGTTTTATAGAAAATCAAATGATGTGGGGGCTTGAACCTTCAGACTCCGCTATACTGACAAAGGACTTTTTCCTTGAAAAGAACGTCAAGGATATATTGTTGCCCGGTATTGGATATGGCAGGAATGCAAAGGTTTTCATGGATAACGGAATCAATGTAACCGGTATTGAAATCTCAAAAACAGCGATTGGATTGGCAAGGGAAAATGACCTGGACATTCGGATTTTTCATGGTTCAGTGACCGATATGCCTTTTGATGAAAAGCTTTATGATGGAGTATTTTGTCATGCGCTTATTCACTTATTGAACGATCGTGAGAGAGAGAAGTTCATTAAGGATTGCTATAATCAATTGAAGCCGAATGGTTATATGGTTTTCACTACAATTTCTAAGGACGCTCCAATGTTTGGAAAGGGCAAACAGCTAGGTAAAGACTATTTCGAGATCATGGAAGGCGTGAAGATGTTTTTTTATGATTCTGAATCGATAAATCAAGAGTTTGGAAACTACGGACTACTGGAAATTTCGGAAATCGTTGAGCCGCATAAGAATATGGAAAACAAACCTCCATTTCCATTCATGATGGTAACATGCAAAAAGGACTGAACAGATAATGAAAATAATTAATATATATGTCCCCGAAGGAGATTCAGAGAATCAATAGAAAATAATATAGTGATTGAATTTGTCAGTTTTATTCCAAAAAAAGAAGGATTGAATCACATGGGAAAAACCATTTCGTTAAAGGAGGCGTTCATTATGACAAACAATAGAGTTTTTATTATACGCAATTTAAATTTTAAGGGGATAACGCCTAATTGATGATTTGGTTCAGTTGTCCCCGAATTATGAAAGGGGAAAACTCATGAATACTCATAACGTGGAACTTGTAGAATTAAATGAAGAAAACTGGTATGAATGCTGTAAATTAGAAGTGTCATCAGATCAAGAAGAATTCATTGAATCGAATGCAATATCAATAGCTCAATCAAAGTATGAACCGACGTTAAAACCATACGCTATTTATTTTGAAGAAAAAGTAGTCGGCTTTTTGATGTACAATTCTGTTCAAGAGGAACTTGATGGTTATTGGGTATATCGAATAATGGTGGATAAAGAATTCCAGGGCAAGGGTATCGGTAAATTAGCTACTAAGCTCATGATTTCAGAGATAGCTGAATTACCGAATGCTAAAAAAGTAGTCGTAGGTTATCATCCTGAAAATTCGGGAGCACTCCGGCTATATTCAACTTAAAAGTCGATTGAAAATTGAACTGGGGAATTCACATCAATAAATGGGGGATAGAACATGTTTGGAAATTTTAATTTTGACTTGATTCTTCGTGAACGAGATGATTCAACCCCTTTAGTGGTAATGATGTGTGGTGTGGCGGGTGCTGGAAAAACGACATTCGCACAACATTTAGAAAAAGAAGGTTTTGTACGTCTCTCTATTGATGAAGAAATATGGGCTACTAATGGTCGTTATGGGATTGATTTCCCAATTGAAAAAATTGAGGAATACAAAAAAGATGCAGAAAGAAGATTAAGCAACCGTCTAATAAAATTGGTTCACTCTAAACAACAGGTGGTGATTGATTTCAGTTTTTGGGACCTAGCAAGGAGGAATCAATATAAAAAACTTATTGAGGGTTCCGGCGGTAAATGGAAACTTATATATTTAAAGGCTAAACCAGATGATTTGCGTGAACGACTCAAGTTACGTAACAAACGTCTTGATGCAAATGCGTTCCCTATTTCAGAATAAGTTCTCACTTTTTATTTTAATAGTTTCGAGGTCCCAGAAGGTGAAGGAGAAATTGTAATTGAAAATTATACCAATCAAAGGGAAAAGAGAACATTTATTATTAACGGGTTCATATGTGCTCAAAGAAGTCTAGAAAAAAATGTTAAAATAAAGGTATGAATCAACCTTGAGCGTCATTAAGGGCAGCATTCTTGAATAAGTTTCCTATATTTATTCATAAAAAGGCTGTTTCTTTGAGGAACACCTGGATATCTAGGTAAAAGTTTTGGTGAAATTGTAATAGAAATTAAATGACGGGAAATGAAAAGATACTCTATGCAAATCGGTGTGCTTAATCGTAATAAAGCGCACCTTCTTTTATATTTTTTAAGAATTAAACAGCAAGATAAGAAATGAAGTACCAATATTTACTTACTAGAATAATTTCTTGAGGTAGGAGGAGCCGCAAAACGGGGATGAGAGAGGAACAATCGTCCCTAAAGAAATAGGCTCAGAGGAGATCACCTCTAAGCCATTCTGTTACAGATAATGAAAGAGTAAAATACTATCCACAGTATATATGCGTAACTTAAGTTCAGCTTGCGCTATGGCTTGGCTTTGCCAAGTATGCTGTAACATTTCTGAGATCATACTTCAATTTCCGTTCCAATGTTCCGTTCTTTAGATAGATTATAGACGCCTTTGGCTACTGAAAGGTCAAAGTAGGCGGCACCGACGGATTTGAAGAAGGTGATCTCGTCCTCATTTTCCCGCCCTGGTTTCAGTTGGGTTTCCAGTTCGAAAAGCTCTCCATGAAGGGCATCAAACGACCACGATCCATCATTTGCTGCATGGATGAGTTCACCGGCTTCTTCCTTTGCGCCTCCTATATCGTCGGCGACAATTTTGGAAGCACGGGTGACAGTGGCCAGATCGACTTCTCTCATATGGGGGAGATAAGAACCGATTCCGTTTATGTGTGTCCCTGGCTTTAGATCATTCCCGTTGAATACGGGTTCGTTCGAACGGGTGGCACAACAGATGATATCGGATTGACGTACCGCTGCCGCAACATCCTCATAGACTTCGAATGGGATGTCGATTCCGGATGCCTGCAGTTTTTCACCAAATTTTTCGGCTTTTGATGGTGTCCTGTTCACTAATAGTATACGAGATATGTTCCTGACGGCTAAAACACCGAGTGCTTGTTCGAATCCCATACCACCTGTCCCGATGATCGTAAGCACCTTCGCGTCTTTACGTGCCAGATAGTCCGTAGCGATACCGGACAGAGCCGCTGTTCTGAGTCTTGTTAAATACGAGGCATTCATCATGGCGAGATGTTCACCGTTTTCTGCATTTGACAGTAAAAGAACACCTTGTGTGGTGGCCTTTCCTTTTGATGGGTTTTTCGGGAATATGGTCACGACTTTCACCGCTGATACTTCTTCATATCTATCTGCGCTTGGCATATAAAGTGCAGATCCTTCCTGCATCGGAAAGCGGAGAACGGTACGGTGAGGGCTGTCTATTTTATTAGCACCATAGACGTGTAGTGTCGCTTTGACATCCCTGATGGCATCTTTCATTCCATAACTTTGTTGAATTTCCTTTTCACTTATGATCAACATGTGAGGTCCTCCCTAAAAGATGGTTCAACTGTTAAGTGAGACGTCCATTTGCTGATTTTCACGCGTCTTCACAGCCCAGATTGCAATGAGTGAGATGATTGACGTGAAGATGATATAGATCGCAACCGGAACATAGGAATTGTTGAAGGTAGCAAGCAGGGCGGTTGCAACGAGCGGAGCTGTTCCACCAGCCAGCGCTGCACCGATTTGATAGCCGAGAGAGATTCCTGTATAACGGACCTTTGCATCAAAAATCTCTGAAAACATCGTTCCAAGAACGGCAGTGATTGGTGACCAGATGATTCCTAAACCTATCACTGTGGCAACGACGAGCAACACGACGTTTTGCTGCTGCAGCATCCAGAAGTAAGGAAATGCAAACAGTGCCATTCCAATTGCTCCAATCATATACAGTTTTCTACGGCCGAATTGATCAGACATCCTCCCCATGATCGGAATCAAGATCGTCGTGATGATGGTGGCGATCATGACTGCATTCAATGTAGCGGTTCTGGAGTAACCCAGGTTGCCGGTAGCGTATGACACGACGAAGGTACTGAAAATATAGAATGGTGCTGTTTCTACGACTTTTGCCCCGATCGCAATGAGTACTTCACGCCAATAGTTCTTAAAGGTTTCGACAATCGGAAGTTTCGGGACCTCTCCAGACTCTTTCACTTTTTTGAAAGCAGGTGTTTCATCAATGCCTTTACGGATCCACAACCCGAAAATGACAAGTAGTGAACTCATGATGAATGGGACACGCCATCCCCATGTAATAAAACTGCCTTCTGGAAGCAAGCTTATGATTGAAAGGGCGATGGTTCCGAGCAGCATCCCGATCGTCACGCCCATCTGAGGGATTGCACCAAATAGACCACGTTTTTCTTCAGGCGCATATTCGAATGCTAATAAAAGTGCACCGCCCCATTCACCGCCGATTCCGAGACCCTGGATCAAGCGCAACGTGATCAATAAGATCGGTGCCCAAATGCCAATGGCTTGATATGTAGGTAGAATTCCCATTGCAAATGTCGCAGCCCCCATCAGGCTAAGGGTCAGGACAAGGGTTTTCTTTCTGCCGATCCGGTCACCGATGTGGCTGAAGATCACACCTCCGAAAGGTCGGATGAAGAAGGCTAATGCAAATGAGGCATAGGAGAGCAGAAGGCCGACAGTCGGGTCTTCGTTCACGAAGAACAATTGGTTGAAAACGAGTGCGGCTACGGTTCCATATAAAAAATAATCAAACCACTCGATCGAGCTTCCTACTAAACTAGCAATCAATACCCGTCGTATTTGTTTCTTTTCCACGGTGATTTCCTCCCTGAAAATTAAAGTGGTACTTCAATTTTTCTGTTGCGTCGATTTTAGATAATTAAAAGTTTTCTGTCAATAGTACTAAGCAATCATTTAATCTCAAACTTCCAGAGCGGATGGTCATGTATAATAGAGTCAGTTAGATTACAAAGGGAGGTATCCCAATGCCTTCGGATTCGATTGGGAAACAGATCAAATCATTAAGGAAAACGCGTGAGCTGACGTTGAAGGAATTAGCGGAACGAACAGGAGTTTCGATCAGCTTTTTATCGCAAGTAGAGCGTGGAAAATCAAGTGTAACATTAGAGTCGTTGAAAAAGATTTCGGATGCATTGGAAGTTAATCCGAGCATCTTTTTTTCGGAGAACCGAGCACGGGAAGAATCAGGTATGGAACATGAATCCTTCCACTATGAGGACTTATCCTGTGGTATACATAATGCTGTCTTTTCACCCATCATGGTGACGTTGAAGCCAGGCGAAAATAAAGGCAGTGCTTTTTCCCATAATGGTCATGAGTTTTTGTTCGTGATTGAGGGGAGGCTGACTGTAGAAGTAGAGGGGGAAAGAATCGAACTTTGCGAACAGCAACCATTCATGTTCGATGCAGGAAAAGTGCATTACTGGTATAACTTTTCCGAGAAAGACGTAAAGTTTTTAGTGGTTACATCTAAGTAAAAAGCCCTTCATTATTTAGGAAGAGTCGTGATAGGCACAGGCACGTCAATAAAACGTGCCTTTTATCGTTGGTCAATTTATAGCCTTTAGAAGAATGTAAAAGAGTTGAGTCTATTTTTATGTTCCAGATTGTTCATGCCATGATATTACGCCCAGCGAAAACCGATACAGCCAATAATAAATAATAATGCTTGATCCCCTTGCCAACACCACTGTGCTGAAGTGGTGTTTTTTATATTTGAAGAAAGTATAAAGTACTTTCTTTCAATTTAAAAATTTCAAAAACAAAAGGAACCTTATCGAAAAATACACCTTACCATTAACCAAGGATTGAAACCACTATTATAAAACTTCTGTAATGGGGACAATAGCTGAAGAGCAGCATAGCACAAAAAGGTCACTATTTTTCGATGGAGGTGGGTCTATAGGATATCAATCATTAGACTAGGAAGGTGGTTTATATGCGTTTTTTAGAAAAAATACTTAGGAAGTCAACAAAGGAGATGGATAAGATGTCAAACGTCAAATTAGCAGTAATCTTTTATAGCATGGGTGGGACAAACTTTCAATTGGCAAAATGGGCTGAAGAAGGGGCGAGAGAAGCTGGTGCTGATGTAAAAGTATTAAAAGTAGAAGAATTAGCACCAGAATCAATCATTGAGAGAAATGAAGCGTGGAAGGCAACTGTAGAAGCCACAAAAGATGTACCAGTGGCAACATCTGATGACATCGAGTGGGCAGATGCAATCCTATTTAGTGTCCCAACACGTTTTGGAAACGTGCCGTCACAAATGAAACAATTCCTGGATATACAAGGTGGTCTCTGGATGAACGGTAAGACGATTAATAAGGTTGTAAGTGCTATGACCTCTGCTCAAAATCCACACGGTGGCCAGGAAGCTACATTGTTATCTTTATATACTTCTATGATGCACTGGGGTGCTATTATTGCCGCACCTGGGTACACGGATCCAGTACTGTTTGGAGCAGGTGGAAATCCATATGGAACAAGCGTAACAGTCGATCAAAATGGTAAAATGGTTGATGATGTCGAGGGTGCTGTGAAGCATCAAGCCAAACGTACTGTTACAGTTGCTGAATGGGTGAAAAATGGAAACCAATAATTGAACTATCCAGGCAGCGCCAATCATACGATTGGTGCTGTTTTATATCAGTTGTAGGGGGCGGAATGGTATTGCCTGTCGCATTCGCTTTCACATATCGGATCGCTCCTCCGGATAAACAGGTGCTGTTATGGGCATTGTTACAGCCCCGATGTTACTGGCTCCTGCTAAAATCAATAGAACATTAATGGTTGGGAGTGATGTGGAATGTGTTCTTTGGTTCTCAGTTTTCAGGAAATGGAGAAGACACAGCTTTCGCTCGTTGACGGTAAAGGGTTGAATCTAGGAGAATTATCCAAAAACCTGATCGAAATTTCAGCGGTTATCGGGAATATCCAAAATACGGAATGGTCAATCGTTACTTCCTGTATAAGCAATTTCTTATGATGTAGTATGAAGGAATTAAAAGTATTACACCTGTAAGCTTCTCTTTTAACATTTTTTACGCATACTGATTTTTTCATGAAATGAAAAGGCAAAAAAAATAGCTGTTCTGTTATCTTCTTGCCTTTTATATTTTTCAATTTTAACGTTACAAATAATAGGAGCCCCAATGAACACAGGTCATAGAACTCGCTTGCATAAGAGTGAAGCGATCTCAGCTTGTAAAACAACTGATTCCACATTTCGATGAGAGTCGAACCAAATAGCATTTACAATATAAAGGAAATCACATTTAGGAGGAATATCTGAGGGATTATGGAACAAATGCTATTAAAAATGGATGTGTACCATTTAGTATTTAATTTACAAAAATAAATAAAATTAATAATTATTAAAAATGTTCAAAAAAGTTATTTACAATTTTTTCTGAATATTTTATACTGTTAGTAACTTACATATCGGGGAGGTGAGCTTCATGGTCCGCAAAACGGTTATCAAGTCAAGCGTAGCAGGGTTGGGTCTTGAGGGATAATTCCCTGGAAAAGCCTGGTGTATCCGGGCTTTTTCTAATACTGAAAGAGGTGAGGTTAATGGAAATAAAAAATATAAGCCCTAAGATGAAACCCGCTTACCCTGTAGTCAAAATGAATGGAAATGTGTATATCGGAGGATTTGGAACTATCACTCAGTATGATGATAGCGAGGGCATGATTAATAAATTGATTGAGTTGATGGATGGAACAAATACCGTCAAGGACATAACAGAAGTAATGTTAGCTTCCTATCCATCTCTAACTGAAGCAATTGTTGAAGAAGCTATATTAGATATAAATAATGATGGTTTTTTAGAGGATACAAATTTTGTTGGATCTGAAGTATTAAGTGAGTATGAACTAAATCGATACCATCGGAATATCAACTTCTTTTCTACATATTCATCCTTAGGAATGAACAAATATGAGATCCAGGCGAAAATATGTAATGCGAAAGTTTGTCTCATTGGGCTTGGTGGCTTAGGTTCACACATTGCTTATGATTTAGCGGGACTTGGTGTAGGCCAGATAAAAGCGATTGAATTCGACACAGTAGATTTATCAAACTTAAACAGGCAAATCCTATATAATTATGAGGATATAGGTAAACAAAAAGCTAAATTGGCAGAGGAAAGGATCAAAGCTTTTAATCCTGAAATTAAGTTTGAAACAGTTGAATTGAAAATAAGTTCTTCTGAAGATGTTTACAACGAAATCAAAGACTTTGATTATGTGATCCTGGTTGCAGATCGTCCGAAAACGTTATTAGCCAGATGGGTAAATGAAGCGATTGTAAAAGCCGGGGTCCCACTATTAACTGCAGGATTAGAAGCACAAAGAGCAATGCATTATACAGTTATACCAGGCGTGACCGGCTGTATTGAATGTTGGATGAACAGTGTAGAAAATAAAGATCCTGTATCATTTGCAATCTTAGAAGAAAGGCGTAGATTAAATCTTACTGGAGATAATACTGCAATTGTACCGTTGGTCTCCACAATTACAGGATTTATATGTGCAGAACTCGTAAGATTAATTACGGGGATAAGAAAAAGTACGTCAACTGGTAAATTGATCTCCATTGATTTCGATACAATGACTACAAATATTGCGGAGGAATGGGAAAAGCAGCCTGGTTGTGAAATGTGCTCTAAAATTACTGATGAGATAGGTGTCTAAAATGAATTTCTCTTTCTATACGCTATGGGCCAGTTACTTTATTTCTAAAATAGGTGATTGGTTATTCCTTATTGCTTTACCCTTGATTGTTTACGATTTAACTGGTTCAGCTTTTTATATGGCAACCTTATATGGAGTTGAATTTTTACCGTGGTTATTATTTTCTTTGTTCGGAGGTATCCTGGCTGATAATCTGAATAAAAAATTCTTGCTTATAACGGGTAATACTTTATCAGCTGGTTTTGTATTGTTTCTGATATACTTATTAAAAGCACCAGAATTAAACATACCCTTACTATATGTAGCTGTCTTTTTGCTAGCATCTATCAACCCATTGATACATCCAGCTTTCCAAAGCATTGTACCTCTGGTGGTCAAGAGAGAAAAGATAGTCAATGCTAATTCAGCTTTACAATTGGTTGAAAATAGTTTGAATTTAATTGGACCAGTATTAGGGGGAGGGATAGTGGCATTCTTAGGTGGAACAAATGCTTTGCTTATTGATGCTTCCTCTTTTGCAATTGCCGCATTATTGATGGTGTTTGTGAGATTGCTTGTACCGGATTCCTCTCAAACGAATCAATCAGAAATAGTATGGACGAAACGGATCGGAAGAGACATTGTTGAAGGCTTTAAGTATACAGGTACCAATAAGGTGATTTTATTCGGAGCTATGTTATTCTTTTTTACGAACTTGGGAATCCATCTATTTCAAAGTAACTTTATGTTTTATTTAAAGGATACCTTGGAGCTGAGTGCGAATCTAATCGGTATTACAATTGGATTATCGGGAATAGGTCCTATACTTGGAGCTTTTGCTGCACCGTATATCAATAAAAAAATGAACTCAGGACGTATTATTCTTTGGTGTACAACTCTAGCCGGCGCATCAATGTATTTATTAATAATTTCAGAGACTTTTTGGCAAGTTGCAGTCTCCCAGTCGCTAATCATGTTCTTTGGAAACATTAATGTTATAACGTATTTCTCATTAAGACAACAAATCGTCCCATCCCATATCCTCGGGAGGGTAATCAGTGTGACTCGAATGATTTCATACGCTTCCATACCTTTAGGTGCATTTTTAGGTGGTTATGCTATAAAATTAGGGTTGTCCATATATCTCATCATTCTAATTGGCGCAACGATACGTATGGGAATAGGATTAATCGGATTTCTTACACCTTTAGGTTCTAAAGATACGATTAATAATGCCAAAGAAACCATTGAAGCTATAAACTAAAAAATAGCTGCTTGTAAGCAGCTATTTTTTAGTTATGTACTTATCTTTCTTCGACGGTCTCATTTCCACTTATTGGCCATATTTCATCGCCCGATGTTATAGTTATTGTGTGAAAAGCAAATAAGCAGAAGGCTAAAATTAAAATTACTTTTTTGAACATATTTAACACTCCTATACTTTTTTAAATTATGTTATAATGTTAATACATACCAAAATAATATTCAACAAAAAACTGGTGGATATTAGAAAATTTTCGGGGGTTTGATCATGCAGGTAGGATTGAGAATAAAAGAATTACGAACTAAAAATAAACTAACCCAAGGTGACCTGGCCGAAGGGGTAAGTACTCGTAGTTACATTAGTCTTATTGAAAAGGGGAAAGTAAAGCCTTCGATGAAAATTCTTGAAAAAATAACTGAGAAACTCGGTTGTACATTAGATGATATTTTGAATGCCCCATATAATTCGAATATTGTGAAAAACGAACTTGAAGCAGAACTATTTAAAACTGAATCGAAAATTTTGGAAAATAAAACCGTAAATCTCAGTAACATCAAAAAAGTCATTGAACCTCAAAAATCTATATTAGATGCCCAGTCCATTGGTATTTATAACTGGATATTGGCTGAAATAGAAACAGATAACAAAGAAAATCATTACCAAAATAGTTTGGAGTCTTTTGAATCAGCTAGGGACTATGATAGATTGGTACGAACATTAGACAAATTTGCAGATTTTCAAAATCACAAAGGAAATTATAAAAAAGCATTAAAGATATTAAATAAAGCTTATGACTATATAAATTTGTATAGCATTAATGGAATCAATAAGATATCAATTCTTTCAAGCCTTGGAATTACTCATGGGAAACTTAAAGAATACAATTCAGCCATTCATTTTCTAACTAATGCACTTGAATTGAATCGATCCAGCAACCTTTTATATAAACATGGTCATATTCTAATGTCATTAGGGATTTGTTATCGAAGATTAAAAGAGTTTGACAAAGCGATTATTTCCTACATGGATGCTTTAGAGTACTTTATCTTCACTAAAGATTCTTCTAGGCAAGCTGCGACCATATATAATATAGGTTTGCTACATTTTTACACTGGCAATTATAAAGTATCGAAACAACGCTTGTTGGAAGCCCTAGGGTTATATAGCCAATTAAGTGAAAGTACTAAAATGGTCATTGTGAAATTGTCATTAGCTGATACGTTGATAAAACTTGAAGAGTATGAGTTGGCTTTGAATCATTGTGAAAATTGTTTGAAGATTGCAAGTGATAAAAACGAAGTAGGAGAAGCTTATCAGAAAATAGGAGAAATTTATTCATCAAAAGGTGATTCGGATAAAGCAATTACAAATTTCAAATTAGCTATTACTAAATTTGAAGAGATAGACCCTTTATATAAAAATACACTTCTACTATTAGGAAAAGAATTTTATAATATAAAAAACAACGAAGAAGCAGCTAAATATTTTCATATGGGATATGAAACCTAAAGAAAAGACGAACCTCATAGGGCTCGTCTTTTTTATTTAACACCTAAAAAATAGACCGGATCGACATATAACAACGTGGATATTTTCTACCATAACTTCAGGTGTAACGATTTCACCCCCTGAAAGCCCCCTATGGGCCATCCTCTTTTTATCTCTGTTTGCTTGTGGTTTTCCCTCAACTTGATAGTCCCACCTTTTTCTTTTCATAGTGTTCGATCAGTTTGAAACAAGGTGGTAAAAAGAGGAGGACGACGAAAATCCGGAGGACCTGGACGGCAACGACGAAGGTGGAATCCCCATTCAACAGGACGGATGTGGTTGCCATTTCCGCAATTCCGCCAGGTGCAAAAGCTAAAGTTGCTGTAACGAACGTAATCTCTGTCAGCTCGGATACGATGAATGAACAGCCGAACATCGCCAGGATGAATCCTACTGTACAGATCAAGGCAAGGTTGACGATTTTCCCCAGCCCGATCAACATCTCCTTGTGGAACATGGCACCGATGCTTGCTGCGATCAAGATTTGCGCGAGTACCATGAATGTATGTGGCCACCAGGCTACCATATCATGACCGGCAATTGATGAACCAGCTGTCTGAAAAAGCGCTACACCCAGCATGCTGCCGATTGTCCAGGGTGCTGGTAACTTCAGCTTTTCCCCTAAAATCGCCCCTCCACATGCTGCGAAAACAAGAGCGAACGTCCAAAGCAGCTGTGTGAACTGGAATTCTGGGCCAGCCATCATAGAACCGTTTCCTGCAGCGGCGTGATGAGGCGTCACTAGTAAGTATGAAACAATCATCGGAATCATCAAAATGACGAGGAAAACCCGGATCGTCTGAATGATGCTTACGATTGCCGTATTTGCCCCGACTTCTTCTGCGATACTGGGCATTGCCGTCAATCCTCCAGGGGCAGTGCCGTAAAAGCTTGTCAGCATATCTGTTTTACTGAATTTCCATAGGACATACCCTGAAAGGATGGAGAAAACGATGGACATGATCAGCATGAAAATGATGGCGAGTGAATTTTCCATGAAGACATTCATGACGGACAAATTGATTTTTTGCCCCAATTCGATTCCTAACAGGCATTGCCCGATACAGATCCAGAATTTCGAGATCCCTTGTTTCGTTTGTAGAAAGTTCGGTTTTCGATAAGAAAGCAAGGTCGCAACAATCAGTGATCCGATCATCCAGCCGATCGACAGACCTGTCAAAGAGAGGAGGTAACCACCGATGCTGCTTATAAGGATGAACATCATGTTGCGTAAAAATATGTTGTTTTTGTTCATAACTCAACTCTCTCCCTTATATAAAAATATAGTATACTTCTTGATATAAATAAAATATTGGAATTGTATAGATATCGATAATATTTTATTATATCTGGGAGGGATGTTGATGGAAACTCGTGATTGGTCGATCCTGCAGATTTTATACCGGGAGAAAAACATTACAAAAGCAGCGAAACAGCTTTATATATCGCAACCAGCTCTGACGAACCGGCTGAAACAGATCGAAAGGGAATTCGGTGTGAAAATCGTCAACAGAGGGAGGCGGGGTATCCAGTTTACATCCCAGGGGGAGTACCTGGCGAAATGCGCAGATGAAATGCTGTTGCGGATACGGAGCATCAAGGAGAATGTCCATGACATGAGGGACATTGTGTCAGGGACATTAAGACTCGGGGTCTCGAATTATTTTGCTCATTATCAATTGCCCGGGGTCCTGAAGCTTTTCAAGCACAGGTTCCCGAATATCGAGTATAAGGTCACGTCTGGTTGGAGTAGTGAAATCGCCCCTTTATTACCGAAGAAGGATATCCACATTGCCTTCGTGAAGGGGGATTTCAACTGGGTGGATGAGAAACATTTGTTATTTGATGAAACGATATGCGTCGTCTCTAAAGATCCAATTCAATTGGAGGAACTGCCAGAATTGCCGAGAATCGATTATCGGTCTGAGTATTCCTTAAAGAGTGTAATCGATAACTGGTGGGCTGAACAATATACACATCCTCCATTGATCAATATCGAAGTGGATAAAGTCGATACATGTAAAGAGATGGTGCTTAACGGTTTGGGATATGCCATCATGCCGAGCATGATCCTGAGGGATACGGAAGGGTTGCATACCATCGATCTGAACACAAAAGCGGGAGATCCGTTATTGAGGCGTACGTGGATGCTGTACCACAAGGAATCCCTGAACCTGAACATGGTCAGGGAGTTTGTCAGCTTCATCAAAAGCATTGATATGAACACCAGCTTTTAATTTTTTGTTATATAGATGTACTTAAGATTTCTTTGGATAGAATTGCTCCAAAATCAAAAAAATACCTCCCGACTTCAACGGGAGGTGCCCACAAGGAAAATGTATACGATACACTATTATTGGTTTTTGCTTAGAAAAGACGACCTGGTTGCCTCTCGCTAAATACAAATGCGTGAATAAAATTATAAATGTAAGCGGATTCAAAAATTTGCATAATCTCAAATAGATGACTAAATAGTAAAGCAATTTATATTGGTTAGAATAAACTACTAAGCAAGGTCCATGTTGACCAAAGGGTAAGTCCAATCAAAATTAGTAATAGGACATTTTCCCACCATTTATTGGCATATTTACCGAGAAGATCTTTACGGTTTGTTAAGATGAGAAGGCCAATGGCTACAGCCGGCAATAATAAGACCTGCCATGCATTTACGATTATTGTTAAATAAACAAATCCTGGCATTGACGGAAGAGCCCAAATTACAGGCAATACTACTGTAATTAAAAGGGTGAATTTATACAAGGGATCTTTATTGAATTCATTGTTGTATTTTTTTGCTCTTTCAGGGAAAGTAGTATAGATGGAGTCGACAAAAAGGTTTCCAAATCCAAGTGCATACCCAATGACGGTACTGAAGCATGCACCGAAAACCCCGACATAGAAAAGAATGCCGCCAAATATTCCGAGTGTTGTGGTGAGTACTTGTGCCATATCCGAGACACTTTCTATAGTTTTGCCTTGAGGGTGTAGAACTTCTGCACCGAGTACCCATACAGCGATATCGATGATGATGATCATTAGTATTCCAAATAAGAGGTCATATCTTTGAAGTTTTAAATATTTCGGTCCATTCCATCCTTTTTGTTTAAACAAATAGGGATAAACCAAGTTGGACATCGATCCAGCAACAGCACCTATTAGCGAGACCACGAAAACCAGCGTGCTAATTCCACCTACATTATCGGGGATATCAAATGCTATCGTCCCCTTAACTAAAGCAGGAACATCGGGTCCTACCCAAAGTGCACTACCTACCAAACTAACAACCATTAATATCAGTATGCCTTTAATGGTTATTTCGATATAGTTATAGACTCCTCTTCCAAGTAAAGCCAAGGCCACAATGACTACAGCAATGGACCAACCAAATGTAGTTCCGGCATTACTTAGGTGAAAGAGAGCTTCTCCAGCTCCTTTTACAAGATATGCAGCATAAAAATGTGCCAGAAAAAGGCTAGCAATTCCAAATATGAACGGCAGGTACCTGTATAGTCGTTTATAACCCTGGAAAATGGTTTCCTGATGGACATTACAAAGGGCGTACTTAGAAATGATATTGACTAAGATAAATCGCAATAGTAAAGCAATGACCAACCCCCACATAAGGGCATAACCATAGTGAGCACCAGAAACCGACATATCAACCAAGTCACCCGCACCCAACCAACTTAATACCATGATTATCCCTGGTCCAAAAGAAAGTATATATTGCCAAAAACTTATTGGCTTACGTGGCATTTCCTGTTGTGGTTTTTTTTCAACTGGAATTGACACTTTATTTCCTCCCTTGATATTTTAATTTCAAAATAAAAGTTTTTGTTTCACTATGAATAATTTAGTAAAGTGAGTGGGGGTACGATCACCTCCTGTCATGATTCCCCTTTATCATTTGAAATTTTCTGAAATAAATAAGACTAATACTTTTTGAGCGGTTAAAAGATGCTTTCGTAATACCTTGATTGCTTCCTCGGTTTGATTGTTTTTTAAATATTTAATGATTTCCCAGTGTTCATTCTCTGAATCTTTCGCCCATTGGTCATTTTTTAAAGAATAGTAGCGAAAACGATTTATTGTATATTGTAGCGAATCAAGGAACTGTTCTAATCTGCTGTTGTCCAAGGATGAAGTTAGTATTGAGTGAAAGTTTGAATTTGCTTTGCCCAAATGTATCGGGTCATTTAATTGTGTTTCAGCGGTTTTTAAACACGTTTCCAACTGTTGGATTATCGTATCGTTAGAGTGTGATATTAAACGTAAAGCTTCTGTTTCGATTATCAGACGGATTTGATAGATTTCTTCGATTTCTCTTACTGTAGGTATGGAGACGATTACTCTCCGGCCAGGTAATACTGAAACCAAGTTTTCTTTTTCTAGAAACCTCAAAGCTTCTCGTATAGGAGTACGGCTTACCGATAACTTAGATGATATCTTGTTTTCGCTTAACAATTGTCCTGGCTTTAAGGAGCCATCAAGTATTGCCTTTCTCAAGGTTTGTAAAACAGCTTCTCCTAAAGGGACATAGGATGGAAATTCTTCTAAGCTCTCTATATCAAGTTCACCGTCGATAATTAGTTCTTCTTTGACATTTTTCATGAATAACTCCTTTTAAACTGTAGAAATAGGTGTATTAATTAAATACACGATCTCCTAGGAAAACACCCTGTTCCTCTAGCACTTTTTGTAAATTTGGTATATCAAGATCTGGCATAGCTACATTTTGTTGTGCTGCTAAAGCTGCAGCTACTCCTGCACTTTCTCCCATAACCAAACATGGAGCCATATTTCGCGTTGCACCATGGACATATGAGCTTTCAACCGATATGCATCGTCCTGCGACTAATATGTTGTTTAAGTTTTTAGGCACTAATGCGCGATATGGGATATCAAATGCACCATCATCACCAATTTGATAAAATCTGGCTTGTCCAGTATCAGGATCATGAATATCAACAGGGAAACAAACCTGGCCGATAGTATCCTCAAATTTGCGTCCAGCATTTACATCCTCATCTGTAATCGAATATAGCCCTTCAATATTCCGGGTTTCTCTTACCCCCGCAAAAGCAGCAGGTATATAATAGGAGTTTTCAAAACCTGGAACATATTCTTTTAAGAAGTCACCGATTTTCGAAACCTTTTGTGTTAGTTTTACAGTTGCATGTGAAAGCGATAAGGGATCAGTTCCGTCAATTCCAATCATTGCCGAAGTGTTGACGTTTATCTGGTTTGGCCATACTGTGTTGAAGAAAACAAGGTGATCCTCGTTAGGAAATATATCTTTCTCGAGGATAATATCATTCCATTTACTGAAGGAACCGTTAAAGTAAACTGGAATTGGTTCTGGGTAGTCATCACGTTTTGCCATTGCAGGCTCCGATACTGAAATAGCATCAGCGATCTTTTTAGTATCTGTTCCATGGAAACGAAGCATCATTGAAACCGGTTGCATTTTTCCGGTTTTCGACTCTCCCTTTCTGTAATTAGCTCCCGCAAATGTTGCTACATCAGCATCTCCGCTAGCATCTACATATCTTTTTGCATAGATCGTCCGTACACCGCCTTTTAGTGCCACTTGGACCCCGTCAATGTTACCTTCATCATCAGTATCCGCTCCTACAACGTTAACCCCATATAAAACAGTTACCCCCGCTTCATCCAATAATTCTGTTGCAAGAATCCTAAACAATTCTCCATCCACGGGTGTTACCGAATGGACAAAGGTACCGTACGGAATGTGACCAACCGCACCGCCTCTTTTAATTAACCGGTCAACAATTTCTTGAGCAATTCCATAAACGACCTGCCGCCCATTTTTTGTAATGTAATTATGAAGACAAAGACCAGTAGTTGCATTACCACCGACAAATGGTTTTGATTCAAGCAAAGTAACCTTGGCTCCTTGTCTGGCTGCAGCTGTGGCTGCCGCAACCCCAGTGACTCCTCCACCAATAACCAGCACATCACAATCCAATTGATTCACCATATAACCTCCTATTAGAATTCAGTTTTTTGTGAATATTCTAATTATATGGTATTGTATACATGTATACAAGTGAATTTTTAAAAAAATTTAAATAGTGAAGGATGGTGATTTGATATGGGGGAAAACCCGAAGGTTTTACTGTCCAAGATAGAAAACATAATTTTTACATATATCAATTCATTGGACAGTTATTCGTATGAGCAGTTGATATGGAAACCAGAAAAGGGTAAATGGTCAATTGGCCAGATGTACAATCATTTGATATCTGCAACCTTAAACAGGTATTTCAAATCGATTGAAAAATGTATATCAGAAACAGAAAGCATAAATGAAAGCATGCTTAAAAAATCGGATGCGGGGAATGAAATATACGAACTGGGAAGTTACCCTCCTGTCAAAATAAAAGGGAGACCGGATTCAATAGTCCAAGCCCCTCAGAATCCAAAGACGAAACAATCATTATACGATGGGCTCCAAACTATATTAATACAAGCAAGTCACCTCGCTCCAAGAATAAATGACAGTGACTTTAATAAAAAAGTCGTCCATCCTCGTCTTGGCGCATTGAACGCAATCGAATGGTTCCAACTAACCGAAATGCATTTCCGCCATCATCTCCGTCAAAAGAAAGAACTGGAACAATTACTTGACGTTAGATAGGCTATATCCAATTGAATGAACTGCCAGAATTGCCGAGAATCGATTATCGGTCTGAGTTTTCCTTGAAAAGTGTAATCGATAACTGGTGGGCTGAACAATATACTGATCAATATCGAAGTGGATAAAGTCGATACATGTAAATAGATGGTGCTCAACGGCTTGGGGTATGCGATCATGCCGAGTATAATCTTGAGGGATACGGAAGGGTTGAATACAATCGATCTGAAAACAAAAGTGGGAGATCCGTTGTTGAGGAGAACGTGGATGTTGTACCACAAGGAATCCCTGAATCTGAACATGGTCAGAGAGTTTGTCAGCTTCATCAAAAGCGTTGATATGAATGATGCGAAGTAAAAATCCCTATTTGTAAATTCAAAGGGTGTCTTTTATATTTTGATGCTTCAGAAAGTTTATGATGATTTCTCCGATCTGGCGGCCTAAGCTCAATCCTTCAACGTTATCTATATTAAAATGGACGCCTGCATATAAGCGGGATGCTGCACTTCCCTCCATAACCGTTTTTAACCCCGGTGATTCTTGTGGGAAGAAATAACTTAAGATCACCTCTGCACAACCAGCAACGGTTGCATGGGCAGAAGGGTAGGCTGGAAAGCGGGGAGTAGGTACCACAGTCGGCAGATTTTCATATTGGCATGGGCGGGCGACATCCCAACCATATTTGATGATCCATGTCAGTATGAAGACATCATTGATCGCCGCATGGAAACATCCAAGTATCCGTGCTGCATACGGGGAGGATAGATCATATTTCTTAATCAGATTGTAAATAATCGGGTTTATCCTCTGAGTTGTCTCCACTGTTCCCCAATAAAGCGCAAGGTTCCTTAGTTGGGGCGTCAAGGTATTCACTGTCTGTATTACATTCTGTAATTCCGATGCCCAGTCAATGTCTTGAGGAGGTCTGATTTTCCATTCAATAGGGGTATGAAATGGGTCAAAGAAGAGATTACCCGTGCCTCTTCTAATGAAAAACATCGGCCAGCTTCCTGCTTCCGGGTGACCCTTTGGTGGATTTTGTTCTCCTGGGTATGGATATTCCGACCATTTTCTGTATTGCGTAACCATTCAGCCCACCCCCTTTTAGAAAGGTTTCCTCCTTGTTCCTTATGTTGCTGGGTAGGAGAATAGAACAATAGAGAGCAAGAAGGCCATACTGACCGTGGGATTCTAATTATCAAGTGGAAAAATCGTTTCTTTTCTATCAATCGCAGCAAACGAATCAACTGCTAGATTAATAAAATAGATGATCATGCTTTTGGAGTTGATGCTCTATTGAGAAAAATTTGATTTGTCATCAATCTTATTTTCCTCATTATGAGATTCTCCAGTTGTGTCCAATCTATTTACCAAATTAAAATAATCCCAATGAAGGCAACCGAAGAATGGTTGCCTTTTACTTTTGCACTTGATATTTTGATCCTTCGAAAGTGTTCCAATATTCTAACTTTTTAATGAACGGGGGGATAGGCACCCACGTTCTATAAAAAGATTAAACTTGATGCTATTTCCTTCAGATGCGGTTGATCTGCCCATAAGATGAAGTAATTGTAAGTTTCACCTTGGATATTAATCGGGGTTGGATACCTTACGATTAAAGCGGATTGATTCAACATTTCTGCTGGTTGGTCCGCAGAGGGAAAAATGTAGCAAGCTTCTTGGTTTTGAATTCGTGCCTTCAAGATTTTTGGCTTGGATCCATAGGGCATTAATTGATGGAAAGCTTCCCCATGACACACCTCATCCAATTTTTCACCAGCTGAAATAGCAGATATTTGAAAGAAACCATCACCACCTTCGTATCTTTCTTCGTTCACTTTTCGCCAGTTCGATGGATATTGAAAACGAACCTTGTAGGTAGTGTTCGTATATGTGTTTTGGGATACTTCCATGATGGGTGTTGGAGACCATTGAAGAGACTGGATGTTAACTCCTTCAATTAGTCGGATTGGAACAGGGCGATTGAGGTCGATAGCCCACATTTCACGGGCAAATTCCTGTTCCCTGCACCCACTAAGATATGCTATTTTTGTTCCGTCTGTAGACCATGTGACAGGTGATGCAAAACAATTGGATATAGCCCAAATTCGATCCTCTTCTCCTCGCCTCCCCACCGTCCGGACTTGGGAAAAATATCCTCTATCTTCCAGGGCAGTGGCACTGTAAGCAATTTTTAAAGAATCAGGAGACCATTCCGGAAAATAATTCTTTGCAAGGGGCCCGCCTTTTACTTCAAACACATTCCCTGTTGAAAGCTCAACGGTGTGGATGATGGAGATACTGACACCAGGTGTTGTATAAAGTACAAAGCTTCCGTCAGGTGATAGCTGGGCATTATTAAGTCGCCCTTCTGTGTTGCTTGTCATTTGCTGTTTCCCTGTCCCGTCGATTTGTATTCGATAAAGCTGACTGATTCCTGATTCATCCGGTGCCTGAAAAAGCAGTTCCATACCATTCGGAAACCATTGAACATCTGTTGATTCGGGTTGTTGGATGCTTTGCGCCTGATGAGACGGTACGTTGTACAAGATAATGTGACCTTTCTTTGTATATGCAATTTGGGTGCTGTCAGGTGACCAATCCAATTTGAACTCAACCTCATCTCCTAACTGATCGATTTGAGCAATAGAACCTGTTGCAACCTCAATGATATAGATGATTCTGTTCTTTCCTACAAACGCAATTCTCCTGCTGTTTGGTGACCATTCAGGTCTTGAAAAGGAGTCACCTAATCCACTGGTAAGCTGCACGTTCTCCCCTGTCCGGGGGTTATATAACCAAACATCATAATTCCCACCCCGATCAGAGATATAGGCAATCCTTCCTTGGCCACCAGGAGGGGCGTATGGAATCATCAACTTCATACCAGGAAATAGTTGAGAGGATGGAAGTTGGTTTACCATCCGGATAAGCTCATGATTTGGCGCCCCGTTCGTTATTACATTAAAGCGCCCTGCAAGCTGATACAGTGTATCCCCTGGTTGGACGATATAATAAGGAACACCTGGAGGAACCTTTAATAATTGACCGATCTGAATGGCATAAGGTGGTTGAAGTTGATTCGCCTCCACTATTACTGAAGATGGAACATTATATAATTGTGAAATTCGATACACTGAATCTCCTTGTCTAACCCTTACCATGTCAACCCCAGGCGGAATGGAAAGCTGTTGACCAATATAAATCGTGTAAGGAGCTCTCAAATTGTTTGCAGCAATAATGGAATCTGCCGGAATTCCCCATCTCCTGGAAATCACGTACACCGTATCACCTGAACGCACTGTGTAAAAAGTCTGCATGGTATCCACTTCCCAAAAGGTAAAATTTCCATTAGTAAAGTTGAAGTATTAAATGGGAACACTCTCTCTGCCCATATACTATTCGATAAGTGGTGCAAGGTTCATCAAATATGAGTTTATAAATTAATTTATAAAAACCTTTTATTTAATTTTGAATGATTTTGGAGAAATGAAACTTATTCCCTTTCTTTTTTAACCCTTCATTAGTTATTACACCGACCTAGGGGGGCATATACCCATCCAAGTTTTTTTGGGTAATAAACATTTGGTAGGAGATTTACCAGTTTGAGAGAATTCCTTTAATAGTGATTTTAAAGTTGGTTGAAAAGGAGAGCGAGAAGATGGAAGTATTCGTAACCCAATATGATTGGATCCAGCGCACAAGGGAAACATTATTCAGTTATTGCGAAACATTGTCCCCCGCCGATTATGTGAAAGAGCTTGAAATCTTTGGTGGAGATTCGATTTGCAGTATGCATGTCCATGTTGCCGATTGTTATCGGGTATGGTTGGGAAGACGTGCTCTCGGAAAATCCCTTCCCAGATTAGATGAAGAGTCCGTTAACAACGTGGAAGAAATGCGTGAGGTTTTTAGGGAAACGGATGACCTTGTTCGTGAATTTCTGAATAAATTTCAAGGCAAATGGGACCAAACCATTCCAGTAGACTTTGAAAATGGCAGTAAGGCAGAATTCACTACATTATGGCTTTTCACACACACAATCACACACGAGTTTCACCATAAAGGACAAATCGTAAAAATGGGTAGACACCTCGGGTATATCCCACCGGATACGGACCTCATTGAAACGGATGCTTTTATGACACGATGAGGGAGAGTCATTTCTTCAGAAAGGGATAGATCGATTGAGCGACAAGGCAGTTCCATATTAGTATGCTGCATCCTTTAGATTAAAATGATCAAACTTGGCTCTACCACAGCACACACCTGTGGTAGTTTTTTTGTTATGGAGACAAATAGTTTTGAGGCGTATTTTTTTGGAGTGTATCCTGTGGGGCTTAATCGGGACAGGAGAAGGAAAAAAGAGCGATGCCCTGTCCTGAAACAGGTCCATTCGGGACAGGAGAAGGAGAAAAGAGTGATGACCTGTCTCGAAACAGGTCCATTCGGGACAGGAGGAGGAGAAAAGAACAATGAACTGTCTCGTAATAGGCCTATTCGAGACAGTAGAAGGAAAAAAGAGCGATGGACTGTCCCGAAACAGGTCCAACTGAGACAAGGAAAGAAGCAAAAAATGCAAACTTGTCCCGTTCTAGATTTCTATTAAATAGGTTTGGTTATCATAAATATAACGCTGTTTACAGATGAGGATGGATGGGCACCACTAGGAAAAACTGTTGATCAACGGAATAGGACTTTTCTTTTTGAATAGGAAAGGAAAGAGAATCGGAAAGGAGGCTTGGCACAATAGAATATCCCCAGGTGGGTTATCATACCGACCATGTTAGAGGCAGATAATCTAATATGGTCTTTTTTGCATTTCAACAAGAGTACAACTTTGCAAACTTTGAATTTACAACATTTACACATTGGAAACCCTTACAACAGCTTGATAGAAGCGTTACTATAGAGACAGATGATGATCATCAGAATAACTAGAGTGCAATTTTGCAAAAAAGAATCATAGATAAGGGGGATCCCCATGGTATTGGATAGAAGGCGTGCACACTTGTTATCCATCATTCAACAATCCAATAGTCCCATCCCGACAAAAGAATTGGTCAGAAAGATGGGGGTTTCGCAACGCACCATCTATTATGACCTGCATCATATCAATCACTGGTTGGAAGAACAACACTTGGACCAGATTGAAAATATCAGAGGAAAAGGTCTCTACCTGCCTGGAAATACACGAGCTGAGGTGGAGGTTCATCATCAAGAAGGATATGATGGCTGGCAATATCAATTATCCAAACAAGAGCGTGAATTGTTGATCAAAGCTACCATTCTATTAGAAGAACAGGATGCGTCTATGGACCGTTTCATGGAACTTACGGGAATGAGCCGTGGGACGGTTGCTGAGACGCTCAAGTCGATCAAGGAAGAACTCGATCGGAACGAACTGGAGCTCCATTACAAACCTGGATCCGGCTATGTTCTGGAAGGAGCTGAAGATAGCAAAAGACGGATGCTGTCAGACGTTCTATCCATAGTCCTTTCACATAAAGAGCTGGTAAATGTGCGCAATGAAATCCTGCGGATGATCCAGCTGGGCGATGAAGGGACGGATCAAGGGAAGAAAGAATCCGTCAAAACACTGCTTTATGAAGCGGAAAATGAACTAGGATTGACCCTTACGGATGAGATGGTTGAAATCTTATCCCTCCAAATATTCATCATGTTAAAACGAAATCAACTAAGGAAATTTTTCGCTGTCGATCCGGAAGAAAAGAGCGTGCTCCAACAGACGGAGATTTACCAGGCGGCTGTGCATATCACGAAAAAGCTTGAGGAGATGTGGGAGGTCGAGATTCCTGATGATGAGGTTTGTTTCATAACGATGAACCTTCTTGGGTCTAAAGTGCATCATGATGATTTCAGTCGTTATGCTGAAAGTGAACTGATCGGACTCCAACAGGTTGTCAGCAGGATGATCTCCGACTTCCAGACCTATGCATGTGTCATTTTTGATGACCGGAGGGGACTTGAAAAGAATCTCATTTCCCACATAAAACCGACCTATTACCGATTGAAATACGGAGTGAAAATCGGAAACGAATTATCCGAAAGCATCCAGGAGAACTATCAGGATCTGTTCCATTTGACAAAAAGGGTGATGCTTCACCTCGAGTATTATGTCGGCCAACCGATTCCTGATGAAGAAGTCGCCTATATCACGTTGCACTTCGGCGGCTGGCTTACGAAAGAAAAGAAGCAGGTCGAGACGAAATATAAAGCGATCATCGTATGTGAGAATGGAATCGGTACGTCCAACATGCTGAAGGCGCAATTAGAAAACCTGATTACAGGACTAGAAGTAATCGGAACACTTTCCATGAGGGAGTTCCGGAAGAAGGATTACAACGTGGATGTGATCTTCTCCACGAATTTCATCAAACCGAAGGGAATTCCAGTCATCCATGTGCCGGCCATCTTATCCACCACGGAAAAAGAATATGTGTTCCAGCGGATGAATGAGCTTTTCAGATCGGAGTCGAGACGGAAGGATTTGCCGGAGCAGGTGCTGGAGGTTGTTGAACGGCATGCAACCGTTTATGGAAGAGAGGAATTGAAAAAGGAACTATCGGAGTTGTTGAAAACAAAGTCACCACAAACAAAGGAGCTACGGAAACCTATGCTCAATGAATTATTGACAGAGAAAACGATCCAGCTTAAAGACAGAGCTGTTGATTGGGAGGAGTCGATCAGAATCGCTGCACAACCACTCATCGAATTGGATTCGATCCGTGCTGATTACGTGGAAGCGATGATCGAAAATGTGAAGGAACTTGGCCCGTACATTGTCATCGCTCCGAGGATTGCAATCCCTCACGCACGCCCTGAGGCAGGCGTAGAACGACTGGGGATGAGCCTGTTGCGATTGAAGAAACCTGTTTACTTTTCCTCACAACCGAAGCATCAGGCGCAATTGATCATCGTGCTTGCAGCGATTGACAATCAGACGCATCTGAAGGCGCTGGCTCAATTGACAGAACTTTTATCAAATGAAGAGAATGTCGACCGATTGATATCTGCGGAAGACAGTGCGTCCATGATGGAACTGATCGATCGATATGTCACTGCTTAAACATAAAGGAGGAATTTTGAAATGAAAAAGATTTTAGTCGTATGTGGAAATGGATTAGGAAGCAGCATGATCGTGGAAATGAACGTCAATGCGGCGTTGAAAGATATGGGTGAGGAAGCTGAAGTATCCCACACGGATCTTACGACAGCGAAGACCGAACAGGCAGATCTCTATCTAGGTTCTGAAGATATTGTGGAAAGCCTGGAAGACGGAAAGAAAAACGTCGTCAAGCTGAAGAATCTGATGGATAAGAATGAACTTCGAGAAGCACTCGAAAATAATTTGTAATTCAAATTCAAACCAAAGGGGCGGTAACACATGGTCGATTTAATTATGAATGACATTCTAGGGACGCCTGCCATCCTGGTCGGATTATTCGCGCTGGTCGGGTTGCTCGTCCAAAAGAAAAACTCTGGGGACGTTGTTTCAGGAACGCTTAAGACAGTATTGGGCTTCGTCATCCTCGGAGCGGGGGCAGGTGTGCTTGTCCAATCATTGGACAAGTTCAGCACCATGTTCAATGAAGCTTTCTCAGTCGATGGTGTCATCCCGAACAATGAGGCGATTGTCGCTCTCGCCCAGGAGAGCTTTGGAACTGAGACAGCAATGATCATGCTTTTTGGAATGGTCGTCAATATTTTGCTGGCACGTTTCACGCCATTCAAGTATATCTTTCTGACAGGTCACCATACGATGTTCATGGCGTGTATGATCGCGGTCATTTTAAAAACTGGAGGATTATCGGGTTTTCCAATGGTCATCATCGGTTCGATCATCTTAGGGTCGTTGATGGTATTGTCTCCTGCAATGCTGCAGCCGTTCACTCGCAAGGTGACAGGTTCTGATGATTTTGCGATCGGGCACTTCGGGTCCATCGGTTATTTCGTATCCGCCGCGGTTGGAAAAGCAGTTGGTAAAAATTCAAAATCCACGGAAGAGATCAAGGTACCCAAGTCACTCGGATTTTTGCGTGACACGTCTGTATCCGTTTCGTTGACGATGGTCATCCTGTTCTTTATCGTCGCAGGATTTGCAGGTTCTTCCTATGTTGAATCAGAATTGAGCGGAGGACAGAACTTCCTTGTCTTCGGCTTCATGCAAGGTCTTACATTCGCTGCAGGTGTGTACATCATCTTAGCAGGTGTCCGTATGCTTCTCGGTGAAATCGTCCCAGCCTTTAAAGGAATTGCCGATAAAGTTGTCCCGAATGCAAAACCAGCACTCGATTGCCCGGCAATTTTCCCGTTTGCAAGCAACGCTGTCATCATCGGATTTTTATTCAGTTTTATCGCGGGGTTGGTCTGTATGGCATTCTTGCCGTTGCTAGGTCTAAAAGTAATCGTTCCTGGATTGGTGCCGCACTTTTTCACAGGAGCTGCTGCTGGTGTCTTCGGAAATGCGACAGGAGGACGGAAAGGGGCGATCTTCGGTTCGATGGCGAACGGGGTCATGATCAGCTTCTTGCCAGCACTGTTATTGCCTGTCCTAGGTTCACTCGGCTTTGAAGGAACAACATTTGGAGATGCAGACTTCGGTGTCGTTGGTATCGTACTCGGCAACCTCATCAAATTAATCCAATCGAATATCCTTGTTGTACTCGTCATCCTTGGAATCCTTGCACTTCTATTCTGGATCGGATGGAAAACCAAAGCCAATGACAATCGTAATAATACGGAAGCTGCCTAATGGATTGGTTGTAAGCGCAGCATGTTTAACACCTTTTTACGACGGGTAAAGCATGCATATATTCCAATTCCAACAGAAAGGATGAGTACTTTGGGACGTAAAGCTCAGTATCAGCCTATCCGAGGAGATGGGATCCAACTATCAGATGCGCAAGAAGTCCATTATGCGAAAGACTTTAAACAAGCAGACATTGCCGGTGGTTATCGCAAACCTAAGGTAAAAGAAGCGAAACGTGAAAACCCTGATTTGAAACAATAATGATGATAGGAAGCAGCCTTTTCCAGGGCTGCTTTTTTGTGGAATGTTTTGTGACATAAGGAGTCATATGCTTAGTTGTCTAGGTTCATTTAATAGTGAAGGAAATCAGTGAAAAATGGTTTTTTCCTCCAATAGTCATGTTTTGATTGCTTGAAATTTTAGAAAAGTAATACCAAACGACTAATTCGTCTTCATTTGATAATATTTACAATAGAATGACAAATCCTTTATATTTCTTCTCTACAATTATAGTTGAATTGTAGAAGGAGGGATTATTGTGACAGATTATAAGGATTTTTCCAAGAAGCTCAGCAGGAAGAGCTTTATCAAGACAACAGGTAAAGTCGTCGGTGTAGCATTCGGGGCATCAATCCTCAACGCATTCCCGATGAAAGAGGCTGGTGCAACTTCCAATTCATTTCCATATCCATTCACGTTAGGTGTTGCATCAGGTGATCCGTTGCCAGACGGGGTTGTATTATGGACAAGATTAGCACCAGATCCATTGAATGGCGGAGGAATGCAATCCACCCCCTTCCCTGTTCAATGGGAAGTCTCGGTGGACCCAGACTTCAAAAAAGTCGTCCAGCGGGGCACAGAGGTTTCAAAACCTTCACTTGGACATTCTGTTCATGTGGAAGTGAATGGGCTGCATCCTGCTACATGGTATTATTACCGTTTCAAGGCTGGTCCTGAAATCAGTCCGGTCGGAAGGACAAAGACAGCGCCGGCATCCAGTCAACATGTCGATACGTTCACGTTCGCTTATGCTTCGTGCCAGAATTGGAAAGCAGGCTATTATACGGCATACCAACACATGGCGAAAGACGATCTCGACCTTGTGATCCATTTAGGAGATTATATTTATGAAGGACGTCACGATTCAAGTGGCGTCAGACCATTCGATAAAGATTTTCCGGAAATCTATACAATAGAAGATTACCGGAACCGATATGCGTTATATAAGCTGGACAGCGACTTACAAGCCGCCCATGCAAACTTCCCATGGCTGGTGACGCTTGATGACCACGAAATTGATAACAACTGGGCAGACGAAGTTCCCCAGGATCCTAACAAGCAATCAAGAGAGGACTTTTTAAAGCGAAGAGCAATTGCGCTCCAGGCTTACTATGAGCATATGCCGCTCCGCAGATCCTCTTTTCCGGACGGGATCGATATGCAGTTGTATCGACGCCTCTCATTTGGGAACCTGGTGGAATTCAATGTATTGGATACACGACAATACCGTGATGATCAAGCGAATGGGGACGGATGGGACAGCCCGAATGAGGAATCGATGGATCCGACCCGGACACTCCTTGGTGACGAACAGGAGCGTTGGCTTTTAGATGGACTTGCGGCTTCAAGTACAAAATGGAACGTCCTGGCCCAACAAGTCTTTTTCGCTCGCCGTGATTATGGTTTTGGGGGGGATGTTGAACATTATAGCATGGATGCATGGGATGGTTATCCAGGCGCGCGTCAACGTGTCCTTGATTTTATAAAAGACAAGTCCATAGCCAATCCGGTGGTGTTGACAGGTGATGTCCATTCAAGCTGGGCGAATGAGATCAAAGCGGATTTTGATGACCCAGAGTCTGAAAACGTAGGCGTTGAATTTGTAGGGACTTCCATTTCGTCCGGTGGTGACGGATCGGATGTACGGGGAAATACTGCGGAAATTTTGGCGGAAAACCAACATATCAAGTTTTTCAACAACCAGCGTGGTTATGTCCGTTGCACATTGACACAGGATAAATGGCAAACCGATTATCAGGTTGTCCCATATGTATCCAAACCAGGTGCCCCAGCAACAACCCGTGCTTCGTTTGTTGTAGAAGATGGGAAACCGTCCTTAAAAAAGATATACGATCATGCTAATGTTCCAGTTTAATCGTGTATTAAAGAACTAATCATTCATCATGTAAAACAAAGAGTAGGGATTGCAGGAAGAGTGTTCTTTCCGTAATCCCTATTATCTTAAAACGATTATTCGGCACTCGTCCTGCCACTATAGGAATGTTCATGGGGTGGCATTCCATCTTCCGTAGTCTCACCTTCAAACTCGTGGATATGCCCGCCACCTTGAACGGGAATAGCCGGTCCGGTGACCCCTATTATTTCATGGTGATGCCCATCATCAAAGGTTGTAACGGTATGAAACCGGTGTGTATGTGGTACGCCACTAGGGGCAGGCTCGGTTGTTCCCTCATAAGCATGACGGTGACCAACATTAAAAGATGTCACGCCTTCAAAATCGTGAACATGGACAGATCTACCATCCCAGTGTGTGATATACAAAGTATGCGAATGTTCTGATCCAGAATGATTTTCATCACTTTCGTATACAAACCCCGATACTGGTATCTTTCTCAACAGTAATTCCCCCTATTGATCAATTGCAATAATTGTATGAAACGATCAGGATAAACTTTCCTTGAAATATGAATCAATATCTTAATCATGCAGGTCACAACAAACCTGCTGCTAAATAAAAAACCTTGAATTCAACCGATTTTGGCGTAATTCAAGGTTTGATTTTGGTTCAGTGGATCTTTGGAATTTTCAAATCATCCTTTTTCCTGATTGATTTTTGTCGTTAATCGGTTTTCTAAAACATGGATCATATAGAGGAAGTGTTCTGCTTCCCGTACAACGTGATCTGCCAGCAGCGGATTGATCACATTCCTGATTTGGCACGTTTTTATCAATTCAAGCCCAGCCTTCTTAAAGTCTCGTAATTCTTCAGTTGCACTTTCGCTCTCCTGGTTCATTCTCGTAATGATCGGGTAGGTCGGTTTTTTATTATATAACATCGATTCCACATCTCTTGCTTGATTCAAGAGCACTTCAAAGTCATCTCCAAATTTTCGGGCAGTATTTACAAGATTACGTTCTGATTGATCGAGTAAAGCAGAGATGAAACGGGAGTGCTCCATCATGATCCGTAACCAGAACACATTTTCACTGATGATCGCATCCTGGACAGGATCCAGGATACCTTGATTGAACTTTTGTAATGTCCTCATAAAATACTCAGCTTCCCTGGCGATATGGTCGACCAAGAGCGGAAAGTTGAATCCAGAGATTTTACAGTTGACGATCAGGATCAGGAGATTCCTTTTGAAGTTCCGGAACCCATAGACCAGTTGTATGCTGTCTTCATTCAACTTTCTAACTGCCTGAACAGATGTATGTGCTTGAAGTGCCCGTTTCTCTAGTTGCTCGAAATATTGGAAAAATCGATCTGTTTGCTGAATCAAGTTCTTATCGTTCCGATTGAAACCTTCTCCTAAGAATAAGGCATGTTCCTTCATAATACGGAGCCAAAACCGATTTTCGGCTAATGATCTTTCGATGAATGTCCTTTCCGTTATCGCTTCAGGTTGTGCTGCTTGCTTTTCAGGTGGGATCAACATAGGGTTGTTAGGATCCAAATAAAAGTGCCCTGGTGTTGGTTGATTATTACCCATCATCATTCCTCCCCTCAAAAAAGAATCGCTATTGTAATTTTAGTTATGACGATATTATTTTAGAACGATTTAGTATAATCAAAGAACTTTAAAAAAAGATTCAGAAGGGAATCGAACGTTTATACAGAAGATATACATCGTTCCAAATTTTATGAAAGGGTGTGGTGCTCATGGTACGTCGTAATGATTCTATCTCTCGTTCCTATAGACCAGCTAAAAAACAATTCAAAGGATGGGATCACACCTATGATCACTGGATTAATAGTAGAATTGCGACCTGTGTCGCTGGAAGATTTCAAAAGAACATATGAATGGCGGAATGATGAAGAAACCGCAAAATTGGAAGCAGGCAGCGGATTCTTTCGCCATAGTCATGTCCCAATTGAAAAAATCGAAGACGATTATGAGAAAGCGATCAAGAAATTGGATAAACGTGAGGGTGGAGAATTCTCCATATATACACTTGAAGACAATCCGAAGCATATTGGATTGATCGGGTATCGGGATCTGAATATTGTTTCAAGACGTTGTACGGTAGGGATTGGAATAGGAGCCAAAGAATACTGGGGTAAAGGTTATGGAACAGATGCTATGAAAACGCTTATTCATTATTTGTTTCAAACAATGAATTTGAACCGTGTGCAGCTCGATACCTGGAGTGGAAATGCACAAGCAATACGATCTTATGAAAAATGCGGTTTTGTAACGGAAGGACGGCTGAGGAAGGATGCCTTCATCGATGGAAACTATTATGATACCATCGTGATGGGATTGTTGAAAGAAGAATTCCAATATGAGTAACACTACCCTAACCTTGATAGACCTGAGCGGCGATCATCAACGCCACTCAGGTTTTGCGTGTTTAAATGCCCTCTGGTTATGCAGGTGGTTGCAAGTCTAATTAATCACTAGAAATAGTGAATAAGTGATTTATATCCTGTCTCTTATCACTACTAAAATGAAAGTGTGATCATCAAATGGATGAGAAAAAAATTATAGACCAGGTCGTTCAATATGTAAAAAAGGTGAGGGGAGTACAAGCCATCGTATTAGGTGGATCTAGAGCTAAAGGTACCCATACACGTACATCTGATATTGATATAGGAATTTACTATAGTGATGAAAAAGAGTTGGATCTCGATACCTTAGAAAAAATAGCGATGGAATTAGATGATTTGAACAGGGGAAAGTTGGTTACCTCAATCGGAGAGTGGGGGCCGTGGATCAATGGTGGTGGATGGCTTAAGATAAATGGCCTCCCTGTCGATTTCTTGTATCGAGATCTTTCCAAAGTATCTGCTGTTATGGAGGGATGCAGGGATGGAAACATATCCTTGCATTATCAACCTGGCCATCCATTTGGGTTTTTGAATTACATATACTTAGGGGAAATAGCGATTTGCCAACCATTCTGGGATCCATACAATGAAATTAATAAGTTGAAAGCCTTAACCCACAACTATCCACCAAGGTTGAAGAATTCGATTGTAACCAAATTCTTTTGGGAAGCTAGATTTTCCCTTGAAAATGCGAAGAAAGGAACCCCACTAAATGACTCTTCATACATATCTGGGTGTATGTTTCGGAGTGTTTCTTGTTTGACTCAAGTCTTATTTGCCTTAAACGAGTGTTTTTATATAAACGAAAAGGGCGCTGTTAAAGCTGCAAACCAATTCCCCTATATACCTGATCGGTTTGAAAGACGAATAAACAAAATCTTCACCTCATTATCTACAGATGAAGGAATTTCAAATTCATTTCAAATACTGGACGAAATCATCCATGAAGTTGAAAAGCTAATACAAAACTCCGGATTTTATAAATGATTATAAGAAATGACAAAGTGCAAGGTGGTCAGGGAGTCGGTCGGGTTGATATATTTATGGGTCCGATTTCCAGCAAACCGGATTGAATCGTGTTCTCTCAGGTGATAGGCTTCTCCATCCATTTCCATGATCAATTCACCTGTCATGACCGTTACATATTCCATCACACCAGACGGATGCGCTTCTGAGAGATATGCACTGTCCGGTTTGAGGTATCCCCGATAAAGTTCCATTGAACTTCGAGATTGAAATAATGGTTCTGCAACCAAAACTTCATCAGAGCTGGCTAGCTGCAATCCCTTTTCCTTCCGAGCAACCGAGACATCCGAATCGACCGACAAGAGTGTGCTGACAGGTACATTCAAACCATTCGCAATCTTCCAGATGACAGACAGCGTCGGGTTACCTTCTCCATTTTCGATCTTGATCAAGGTCAATTTACTTACGCCGATCTGTTTCGCTAACCCCTCAATACTGATTCCTTTATTCTTACGGAATTGCCTTAGGTTCGTCCCGATCTGTTTTCCTGCATCCCCATCATCCCATGAACTATTTGAGTTCATCTCAACATCCTCCTGGCTTTGATTAATTCTCTTTATGTATATTTTAATAAACTATAAGTATATTTTAATTTACATACCGAAAAATTAAAGTATATTAATTGGTATATTATAATATATCATTTTCCATTATAGCATACTTTAACGTCTACTAAACATGGAGGTGGAGTTCGAGATGGAGGATAAAAGAAGAACGATCAAAACGGCTTTTCTGGAATCGTCACCTTTAGCCATTGCAATAGGGGCTTACGGTTTATCCTATGGTGTGCTTGCCACTCAAGCCCACTTCAGCATATTTGCTACTGTGGCGATGTCTTTGTTGGTGTTTTCGGGATCAGTGCAGATGGTTGCAGTTGCTATGATCGCGACTGGAGCAAGTATGGTCAGTGTACTTTCCACCTCATTATTGTTGAATTTACGTAATTTGTTATACGGTGCTGCGCTTGCAGAAGGTCTTGCACCTTCAAAGAAATGGCGTTGGCTTTTGTCTTTCGGGGTATCGGATGAACCATTTGTGTTAGGCAGTTCAAGATTCAATCGATACGGACCTGATCCGATTTACTTCGGCGTTGTAGCTCTGAGTTTCTATATCGCCTGGTTTTTCTCGTCGCTGATCGGTGCAATGATCGGTAATCAAGTAGATCCGCAAAAATGGGGATTAGACCTGGCGTTTCCAGTCACATTTGTTGCGCTTCTTATCCCAAGCCTAAAAGGAAAGCCTGTAATCGGTACAGCCCTGGCTGCCGTGGTGATTGCTATCAGTCTTGAGTCTTTCATGCCAGGAAATCAATTGACGATCATCATAACCGGAGTCCTTGCACCACTTGTAGGTCTTTATTTAAAGGGGAGGATCTGAATGTTCAACCACTGGTTGCTGATCAGTTTCTTATCGGTCACTACGTATATTTCTCGCATCATCGGCGTTGAGTTCATGGCAGGGCGGGAGATGAGTCCGACCTTACGACTTTATTTCAACTATGTACCCGTAGGCATTCTAACTGCATTGATCATCAAACAAATCTTTACACCAGTGGATGGACAACTCGTCATTTCACTCCCAGTACTGCTCGGCTGTTTTTTCAGTGCAACTGGCATGAAACTCTTCAAAAATTTTCTCCCTGCAGTTGTCCTGGGCGTCATCGGCGGATTGTTGACCCGTTATCTCATTTGAACGATGTTGGTATAAGAAAAAACGACCGGATGACCCGATCGTTTTTTGGAATGATACAACATCTCCTTACTCCATTTGAGGAATGAAGGATCCTTCAAAGCGAGTTAAGCTCCTCAAAGTATCCGTGCCTGCAGCTGTATTGCCATTGATATTTCCAATTCTGCCGGAACTTGCGACTACATCTACAACATCACCGGCTTGTAACTGTTGGATAACTGATACAGTCACAGCGCCTTCTACACCAGGTACCCATACAAAGTTAGAAGCTATAACTGTACCATTGACTCGTATACCTATTCTTAAAAAATATTCCTGGCCGACACTTGGAGTCGTCGGAAAAAATTCAATTCCCGCAAACAAAGAATATATTCCAGTTTGTTGCGGGATGAAGTTCCCTGTGGCAGTATCATATTCTTCAAGCAGATCGAATTGTTCCGATGTATAGAATACCTTGGTCAGTTGAGATGATAAAGGTTGTGGACCAGTTCGAAACGCGGCAAAAGCTGAAGGGGGATCCACGAGTGCAGCGGTTGGCAACTCTTGGTTTGTTTGGTTCAGTTGATTAGATTGATTCATTTGATTGGTTTGATTGAGTTGATTAGTTTGATTGAGTTGATTAGGTTGTATCGCAGATCCGTTCATCTTTCGTGTCCCTGCTGGCCCCTGAAGTGCTCTTGGTGCGCTTAATGGGGTCACAAAGGAACGATTTCTTCTATTAGCCATAATCTTCTCCTTTTTTATTCTGATTTTTCAATTGCTAGATTGGTTCTCTCTCCTAGCTAATCTATTATATGGACAAGTACTTTTAATAGAAACGGTATTCGCCCGGGATAAACAAAATAATAGATTGGTTCCGAAGAAGCAGGAATGTTGAATAAGGAAGCAAATATATACTAAAGGGGTTCATGTCCGGAAAAACCATTAAAGGAGGGTATATGAAAATGAAAATAGAAGGAGTATGGTTACCAATAATCACCCCTTTCAAGGATGGAGAGATCGACCTTCAATCATACGTCGAATTGATTGATCACTATATCAATCAGGGGATTACAGGGATCATGCCATTAGCAACTACAGGTGAAAGTCCTACAATCGACGAAGATGAATACGAAAGAGTACTTGATAAAACCGTTGAAACTGTCAATGGACGGATCCCGATCTTTGTTGGCCATGGCGGCAATCATACTAAAAAGGTTATCAAACAATTAAAATTGATAGAAAAATATAAAGTGGATGGAATCTTATCCGTGTCACCTTATTATAACCGGCCGAGCCAGGACGGAATATACGAGCATTTCTTGCGGCTTTCTGAAGCAACAAGCTTGAAAATCATGATTTATAATGTTCCTTATCGAACAGGAACCAATATTGAAAATGAAACGGTCTACAAATTAGCAGAAAGTGAAAACATCATTGGGATTAAAGATTCCAGTGGAAACATAAGCCAATCATTGGAATTACTCATGGATCCAGCAAAAGATTAATCTGACAGGAGAAGACGCTTCTTTTTATCATCACCTCACATTAGGGGGTTCGGGAGGCATTCTAGCATCTTCCCATTTAGCGACGAAAGACTTTCTGGATATCTTCCTGAATGTTAGAGAAAATGATCACCTTGAAGCGTTACAAATTTGGAAAAGGATTTATCCGATCACAACTCTTTTATTTCAGGAAACGAACCCAGCACCGTTGAAATACTGTCTTTATAAAAAAGGACTCATTCGTTCACCAGAAACAAGGTTGCCAGTTACAGGTATTTCAAAAGAGTTGGAAAAAAAGCTAGATGCATTGCTCTTGAATGAATTTTGATAGTGACAAGGGTCCAGCTGATCGAAAAATTGAAGAGAGGTGTGTTTTGATGACGAATAGTAGGAAGAATCGTAAGGTTGATGGATTTTTAAAGAAAACAAAAAAGTGGAAAGAAGAATTTGAGACCTTGAGAGAGATCGTTCTTGACTGTGAGCTGGACGAAGATTTCAAGTGGATGCATCCTTGTTACACATTTGAGGGAAAAAACATTGTTTTAATACACGGATTTAAAGACTATTGTGCACTTCTCTTTCACAAAGGGGCATTGTTGAAGGATCCTCAGGGGATTCTAGTCCAGCAAACGGAGAATGTACAGGCTGCCCGCCAGATCCGGTTCACCAATGTCCAAGAGATCGTTGAAATGGAAACGGTTTTGAAAGATTATATTCATGAAGCCATTGAAGTCGAAAAAGCAGGTTTGGAAGTAGAATTTAAAAAGCATACAGAATACACCATTCCTGAAGAATTGCAAAATAAATTCGATGAAATCCCTGATTTGAAAACTGCTTTTGAAGGATTGACTCCGGGACGACAAAGGGCATACATCCTTTACTTTTCGAAAGCCAAACAATCCAAAACCCGAGAGTCAAGGGTTGAAAAATACATGCAGCACATTCTCGATGGAAAGGGATTGAATGATTAGTATTTTGGATGAGAAAATTAATTAATCAAATGCGGATCACCTACTTAAAGGGAGCGAATTTCGCAAACAACAATAAAGTAATTTTCGAAAATGCTTAAAGGTAGTCACTTTAGGCATTTTAGTTTTATTAATACATAATTCAGTAAAAAGTCGTAGATAAAAGCATTCAAAAGATTGATTCCATTCTTGTTATTAACATCTATTCTGGAAGGGAGATATGTAAAAAGAAGGTGAACTTGCTGATGGGAAATCAGAAACCAGAACTGCACGGTGATGCTCAAACTTACATAGGCCCTTCTGCTAAAAGATGGTTAGCACTTGCGGTCGTTTGTACAGCAACATTCATGACTATGCTTGATGCATTTATCGTGAATGTAGCTGTACCATCCATTCAAGACGATTTAAATGCTACCGCGGCAGAAATTCAGTTCATCATTGTCGGTTATGTCATAGCTTATGGGGTTTTACTGATCACGGGTGGGAGACTGGGAGACATTTTCGGTGTGAAGATGTTGTTTTTAGGAGGGATGGCCGGCTTTACGTTAACCTCATTGTTATGTGGCATAGCACCTGATGCAATGATTCTGATCATCAGTCGTATTCTTCAAGGAATCTCAGCCGCTCTGATGGTTCCTCAGGTCATATCGTATATCCATGCCACATTCCATGACCATGAGCGGAACATTGCTTTGTCCATTTATGGGGCTGTGATCGGGGTAGCGACGATTGTCGGTCAAATCGCAGGAGGGTTACTGTTGAAGCTCGATCTTTTCGGGCTAGGGTGGAGAGCTATTTTTTTGATCAATATCCCAATCGGAATAATGGCGTTACTAGCAGCTGGTCAGATGATCCAGATCAAGGTTGTCCCAAAACGAGAACGATTGGATCTTCTTGGTGTGCTTTTATTAAGCCTTGGGCTCTCTTTATTTATTTTTCCTGTAGTGATGGGGCATGAACTAGGATGGCCTATCTGGATGCTGATTTGTTTGGCAGGGGCGCTCTTATTTATTTTTGTATTCGTATATCATGAACAACAACTGAATATGCGTGGAGGTATGCCGCTTGTCAATCCTCAATTATTCAAGGATCGAGCTTTTACAACTGGCCTTATGATCATTTTTGCTTTTTTCTCCGGCAATGCGGCAACCTTTTTCATAATGTCTTTTCACCTTCAACAGAAATTAGCCTTCACACCCCTGGAGGCTGCCTTTACTTATACACCTTTGGGCGTTGGTTTTCTTTTTGGCTCCATGATTGTACCGAAAATCATTCAACGTTTTGGCAGCCGGGTGCTTCTATTTGGGGCGGGGTTAATGATTTTTGGCGTTGGAATAATGATAGGGACATTTTATTACATACCGATAAATTTGAAATGGCTAGATCTCATTCCTGCCACATTTGTATCAGGTATTGGTCAAGGATTGGTAGCAACCCCCTTGATTCAGATGATCCTTTCCCAAATTAACCGTAAGGACACAGGGACAGCATCTGGTATGTTGAGTACGGTGACCGTCGTTGCTCAAGGTGCAGGGGTCAGTCTTATCGGAACGCTCTACTTCACTTTGATCAAGTCCGACTCCTTACTGATCACGTCGAACCACTCGTTTATTATTTCTCTATTTTGTATCCTCTTCCTTGCTATAGCAACCGGGTATTTACTATGGCTTTTGCAAAGAAATAAAACTATACGTTAAACCAAACAAAAAGAGCTTGAATTCGAAACTCAAGCTCTCCTTGTTTCACTTAAAGAACTTTCTTCAGGAGCAGTGCAACTAAGGCTAGGCCTGCTCTAAGGTTTAGCTTTACCAAGTTTACTTTAATGGATAACGCAATACTTTAAGGAATGGCATAGACCTCGACTGTAAAGCTTTCTCCTCCAGTGTTTTCGGGTCTGGCGATGTAGAAATCTTCACTTGTTTCGATTGCTGATTCGGATCCATCTGTAAGGTCGTAGAAGATGGTTTCATCGACGCCGAAGCTGATGTCTTTCATCACATCGAATTTGGCATTCTTAGGACCGTCGACGATCTTCCACTGTAACTTGTTTGCGTATGATGGGATGTTATCGATCGTGAAGTTATCACTTGATCGGTTATCCTGTCCGTCCTGAGGCTGTCCTTCGGATCGGATCGTCGCTATTTTTTCTGGTGCTTCGACCTCTACGTGGAACTCATCTCCATCGAGGATCCGGTCATAGGCGTACCAGGCACCGAGCCATGTTCCTGCAGCTTGATTGGAATCGGCGGAAATCATTCTCACCGAAAAATCATCAGTGCCGTTCGTGTAGGAACCTTCCCTTGTGGAAGCAAACGGATATTCGTCACATTGTTTACCTTCCCGGTCTTCATCACCGAATTCCCGGTCACACACCCTTCTTGTCTTATTCCGATTACGGTTGTAGTCGTCTTGATGACGTTTCGTATACATCCGTGTCAGCGTACTTTCCCCGACAGCGCCAGGTATCTGTTTTCCTGCTATTTGCGGTTTCGTCTGTCCTGGATGATCCATTGCAAATTTCCAATGTTCACCTGCTTCATCTAACATTTCAAATTCTGGTTTCGTGATAGGTACATTGAAAATCGGTGTCGCTTTGCTGAATACGGCTCCTTGCCTGAAGTATTGATCTGGAAATGCGAACATATAGTTTGCAGAGTCAGTTCGGACGGTCTGTTTGATTCCATCAATGGTCTTTTTGAATTTTCTTGGTGCATGGGTAAGGGTGAGTTCTGGCCAGAAATCCATGTATCCGAGTCGGTCAGGATTGGCATCTGTTGCTGGAGGTGCTTCCGAGGTGAATATTTCCGTGCTGAAGTTGCTATTTTTCCATTGGGCAATCGTTCGTTCTGTTGCCGGGTAGTCAGGATCTTCTCTACAATCCCCAGGATTCAGTTTCGATTCACATACCATATCGATTTTCAGCTTGGCTCCGTTCAGTGAAGGATGCGTTACGATGATGTCGTCAAGCGAGTAGAAGACCCTTGTATTCCTGCTTTGATTGGAACCGTATCCAATCTCGGTGAATTGGAATTGGACACCTTCGTATAAACAGATTCCACCAATGCATTTTACAGGAACTTGATAGGTCGCTACATGGGACCAACAGAAAGAATAGCGGTTTTTGATGTATCCGGTTTGAGAACCGCTGTCTGGACTTCGCCGGCATTCATCTACGGTCTGGATATGATCATAGTCGAATTCCGGAGGTGTCCATCCGACAGCAGTCTTGATCGGAGGGGACAAGTTTGCTCGGTAGGTCGTTTCACTTTGTTGCTCTGCTTTCTTCAGTTTGTCTAACGTCTGGAAGCCATCTTCTTGTTGGATCTGATTCTGCCTGATTCCGAGATCCCTTATGGATTTTCCTTCCTCCATGAGTTTCGTTGCTTTTTCGATATTGGCATCCGGGAGCCAGTAGCCTCCACCGTCAGAACTCGCTTGTGTTTGTGTAGGGGCAATGATTCCAATGGCCAAAAACACGATAAGGAGGGTTGAAGAGAATTGCTTTTGTAACCTGGACATCATGGATTCCTCCTGAATTGAATGATGACAGCTGTTTTACCACCAATGAACTAGTCCACTTTTAAATGGTGTGATTTAAATCGCTGTCAGGGTACTATATGGAAAATCATTTGACAATAGTCTCCAAGCTAAATCATTCTATCAACCTACATTTTCTTGTAAATTCTGAATTAAATAGGAAGAAGGGGTGCGATTCCTTGTGCCCGAGACTTTAGCATCGTTGAAGGGACGATAGACCTGTTTTCTGATAAACACGAACATTGATGCGAATTTTTGGATTAAAGTTCAGGTTTTTCGTTGATTATTGATTGTGAGTTTGCTATATTTGCATAGAAATCTTATATGGCATTTCTCGTATATGCTCGGTGATATGGTCCGAGTGTTTCTACCAGGTTCCCAACGCAAGAACCGGACTACGAGTTGAAGTATCAGGCTGTGGCGTATTTTTTGCAATGCTTTTTTCGTGATAGCCTGTGAGTTTGATCCATACTTTGACTTGATTGGTCTAGAAGGTAGAATTCTACTTTTCTGGAATATATTGCAACACTTTCAAAAAAATAATACTAAACGATTTGATTGAACTCAGGGCATATATTTGCCCTGGGTTTTTTAATGCTTAACGGGATCGGAATTGTAAAAGACGATCGCCTATCTCATTTCCAACCAGGAATACATATGATGATCATATACAAGCAAGGAGGTGAAGATAACGATTGATATAAATCAACTATATTGGATTTCCATAGGTGCAGGTCTTGTACTTTTCGTTGAAGCCCTCGGCTGGCTCTATTGGCGTTATTTGGGTGCTGGATCAATCCGAGATTATGTTTCAGAAGATGAGGAGCCGGACGGGGATTATCGCATTATCCGTAAGATCAATTCGCCTTTCCAGAAAATCGCCCTGGTTGAGAGTGAAGGACAAGTTCTGTTCTACGGAAACGGAGATTTGATGTTTGGCACAATAGAGGATGAAGAAATCTACGCAGAGGCACTCATACACGTTCCTATGGCGTTAGCCGGAAAAAGAAAGCGAATCCTCATCATCGGCGGCGGTGGCGGGATCACGACAAGAGAGGTGTTGCGCTATCCGGATGTGAAGGAGATTACGACAGTTGACGCAGATGAAATGATGATGGACTTTGGTAAGAATTATGATGCCCTTGTCAAATTCAATGAAGGGGCTTTGAACGACCCTAAAGTGAAAACAGTTATAGAAGATGGGAGAGCATTCGTGGAGAGTACCCCTGAAAAGTGGGATGCGATCTTCATAGATATTCCTGAGCCGAGTGAAAAATGTCCGTCACTCCGTCGCCTTTTTAGTTTAGAATTCTTCAAGATTCTTAAAGAACGGCTTGAGCCAGACGGAGTGATAAACGTTTCCTGTCCTTCATTAGCCAACATACCGGAGTATTTATGGTCTGTTCAAGCAACTTTGATAGCGGCAGGATTTCATGTATTGCCCTATCATTTCGATGTCATAGTGGAGTATGAAGAAGATTATGGATTCTGCATGGCGACGAACAGGCAGGTCATGGCCGATGAAATCTCCATTCCTATTCCTACACGTTTCTTATCCCCGGAGAGGCTTCAAGATATGGTCCACATTCCCTATAACTATGCCAAGTGGTCTTCAAATAACAAAATTCAAACAGATAACAACATGGTTCTTGCCGAGATTGTTGATGAAGCCTTTAATGACGATTGAGGTATTCATGAATTTAATTTACATTACAAAGGGCAACCCCGACTTTACACAAGTTCATTGCTGAGGTTACTCTTTTACCGGAATGAGTTGAAAAAAGAGTGTATATCTACGCTTTAAGACCGATAAAACCGGATACCCGCCTATGGTATGATAACTTTGATATGGTAGTCGTATGGAATAGGAGGGTGCAAAAATGGGTTTGCTGAAGCGTTTTGCTTTGCAATTTCGAATGCCGCATGGAGTTCTTGGGCGGTTTGCGGGTTTCCTGATGGCTAAAGGCGGGGAGAAGAGCAGGTGGACGGTATCGCTTTTGAATCCTGCGCGTGACGATCATGCTTTGGAGGTAGGATTCGGGCCTGGTGTCGGGATCGAGGCGTTGGCCGACACAGTTGATAAAGGTTATATTGCCGGGATTGATATCTCTGAAGTGATGCTGAAGCAGGCAAGTGATAGAAACCGGGAAGCCATTTCGAAAGGTCTCGTGGATCTACGGCTGGCTGATGTTTCATCTCCGCCACCATTTGATACGAAGTTTTCTCACATCATGAGTGTGAATAACATCATCTTTTGGGAGGAACCAGTCCTTGCGCTGAAAAAGCTAAGGGAATTAATGAAACCGAACGGAAAGATCGTAATCACGATGCAGCCGTTGATGAAGGGCGCCAATGACGAAACCGTGAAGGAAGTCGCCAGGGATATCGAGGGTTATTTGACAGAATCAGGTTTTTCAGAAATCGAGTTCCATTATAAAAAGATGAGACCTGTAAACTGTGTCTGTGTGATTGCTGTTAATTCATAATAAGATAAATACCGAGTAGCTTGTCATCCATCAGAATGTTCCCGATTGGAGAAAAGCCCTCGGTATATTTTACATATAAAAAGTATAAGGTTAGCTTCGTCTGAACTGTATCCCGAATAATGGACACTTATAAAAAAGTCCACTATTCGGGATTTTTTGTGTTAATTCAATCAGAAAACCCGTTATAATCAAAACAAATGGAGAGAACGGGGAATTAATTATGAATAA
>NZ_CAMGYZ010000015.1 GCF_946151055.1 Bacillus sp. Marseille-Q3570
AGTATAAGAGCCAGAAGAACTCCTTTTTTGGTGTAGCCATCAAATCCCCCTTAAACTTATTCATTATGTCCTACTTACCACAGTTCTTTAAACTGGAAACAGAATCAATCTTCAGTTCTCGCCCCCTTATATTGAAGACTTACTATTTTTTATAAATCAATTTATACATTAGAAAAACAATAAATAGGCCAATGATGAGTACAACACTTCCACCAAGTGGAGCACAAGTTCCCTTTCCTCCCATTACACAAATTTGAGGAGTTTCTGATTTTAGAAATTCAATAAAATCGTTCATATATCACCTCATAATCTAAATGGCTTACTCCAGAATCCTGCCCGTTTGTTGAATAACGTCAAATTTGTATTTAATTACAATTTTAGCATATTATCCAACATTAATTTTAAAAAATCTTGATCACCTTCCGCATTTTAACAAAAAATCACATTATTAAAATGATAGGTAATATGCAGGTCAATCTGCAAACATACAAGGGGTTTTCTGTAGGGTTACAAATTCATATGTAAATGGTCATCCGATTTAACGTTCTATTTGTTCAATAATCCTTATTCATAAACAAAAATAGTGCCTCAAATTGCTATGCAATTCGGGGCACTATTTTAGTCAACATTTGTATTGTTTGTGATAATAACGAAACCCGTTAAGGACAGAAACGGTTTTTTATTTTTTAAACCTGTAGTAGTTTCTTGTTTTTTGCATTTCAAGGAGATGAAGCCCCTTCACCCAAGCCGTCAATCCAAACTGACTTACCTTGAAAGCTGGCCAGCACTTGTCTCATTTCCAATACTCATATTTTTGGTTATGAACAAATACAACACCATGGAAATGGTCACTGAAATCGCAGAAGCGATGTAAATTTCACTATATCCATACCACGACGCGATGACCCCAAAGAACATTGCCCCTGTACCTACCCCTAAATCAAAAGAAGAAAAGAATGTAGCATTAGCCATTCCTCTACGGTTCTTAGGTGCGGATTGTACAGCCCAGGCTTGAAGTGCCGGCTGGACAGAACCGAATCCTACACCGAAAAAGAGAGCTGCAGCGATCAGCATCCATTCATTTGCCAATAGAGATAAATCAATCATCGCAAGCAAAATTAAAAATGTTCCTGGTAAGAAGACAGCTTTATGCCCTAAACGATCATAGAGCTTCCCGGAGAACGGGCGGACCATCATCAATGAGAAGGCAAATACAGTGAAGTACCAACCTATTCCGCTAATATTCAACTGCTCTGCATATAACGGAAGAAATGAGGTGATTCCTCCAAAAGCCATCGTTATGAAGAAAAGTAATAACGCTGGGACCAAAGCAGTCTTTTCATACAAATCCCATTTCCTTTGAGGTGCATGACTCTTCTCTCCTGGCCGATAATGGATAAGGGCCGCAATAATCAGAGATGCAAGTCCACAAAAAGCAGCGATCGCAAATGTAATTGAGAAATTCGCTTTGACTACCAACATCAAACCTAGAGCAGGTCCGAATGCCATTGCCAGAGTTCCAGCCAGGCCGAAGAAACCCATCCCCTCACCCCGTCGTTTAGGCGGGATCAAATCCGTGGCTATGGTACCGACAGCTGTGGTGGACATTCCCCAACCAAGTCCTTGTACGACTCGGAGTAAAAATAAAAGCAAGATGCTCGAGGTGAATGAATAGGCAGCTACTGAAACGACAAAGACTGCCAAACCGATCAAATAGACGAACCTACGACCAAGAGTCTCTAAAACATGCCCTGCCCATGGCCGGATGATGAGTGCAGAAAATGTAAAGATTCCAACGATCATTCCGATCATCTCATCTTTTCCGCCAAGTTCGTTGACGAATAAGGGTAATGTCGGCAATGTCATCTGGAACCCTGCAAAAATGAAAAAGTTTGATAAACAAACGAATACGAAATCGCGTGTCCATATTTTATCTTTTTGTAGATGAGACTGGTTCTTCATATCTTGTGATGCCTTCTTTCTAAAATAGGTACTTGTACCATCTTACACCATTATCCACTCAAATGGGTCTTTTCTGCTCAGAGCTGATACGAAAATCCTTTCTGATTGGGGTAACGTTGGGTAGCCCATACGATAAAAAACAGCAAAAAGAATGACCTTGAAAGGAATGTCTTCAAGGTCACTCAACAAGAGTTACTATTGAAAATTAGCCGTGTACCAGCTCTTCGCCTCATCGATTTCTTCTCTCATCAACTGATGTCCGCCTTTTGTCCAAAACTCGGTGACATCAGCATTGACATTTCGCAAGGCCTCCGCCAATTCTTTCGTTTCGTCCATCGGGATGAGAGGATCATTCTCACCTGCACCTATGAAAACCGGCGTTCCCTCTAATCCCGGTAGCTGTACATCCCTAAGCGGCACCATCGCGTGGAAAAGGATGGCACCTGCTAAGGCATCTTCATAATGATACATCAGACTTGCAGCAATGTTCGCACCATTCGAATAACCAATGGCAACAACTTTATCTCTAGCGAAACCATATTTAGAAGCCATCTCATCAATAAATACGTTCAATTCATCAGTACGGTACTTCAAATCTTCCTCATCAAATACACCTTCACGTAGCCTTCTGAAGAAACGAGGCATACCATTTTCTGAGACATTTCCCCTTACACCTAATATTGAAGCACTACGTGCAATCATATCGGCAAGAGGCAACAAATCCCTTTCATTCCCTCCTGTGCCGTGTAACAATAATAATGTCGGGGCGTGTTGATCCTTTCCTTCTATATATACATGTTCCATGATCCACCTCCAAGTGCGAATTCTATTTTTTCGTTTCCAATGGCTTCAAACCGGCTTCGATCTCTGCCCGGTCTTGTTCAAAGTAAGGAGGCAGGGCTAAGCTTTCCCCAAGATGATCAAATTCCTCATCGCCTTCAAATCCGGGGCCATCTGTTGCTAGTTCGAACAAAATACCGTTTGGTTCTCTGAAGTATAAAGATTTGAAGTAGTAACGTTCTACAAAACCTGAATTTGGAATCCTTAATTCTTTCAGGTAGTTGATCCATTTTTTCAATTCTTCTTCACTTTCGACGCGGAAAGCAACATGGTGGACACTTCCCCGTCCTTGACGTTCCGGTTGTAAGTCATCGCGATGGACTAGATGGACTTCTCCCCCTGTTCCACCTTCCCCTGTTTCATACACATGGACATCATTTTTCTTTCCAGATGCATAAGTTCCTTTTTTTATGAACCCGAGGACATTAATCAATAGCGTTTCAGATAATTCCAGTTTCGGTACTGTCAAAAAGATCGGACCAAGACCTTGAATACCATACTCTGCGGGGACGGGGCTCTTATCCCATGGTTTCCCCGGGGCAACGCCATCATTGTTTTCATCAGACACTAACAGGAGGCGTTGACCTTCAAAATCTTGAAATGCCAATGTTGCACGATCATATTCTTTTGTAACTTCATCATGTTCGACTCCATAATCATCAAATCGTTTTTTCCAAAAGTCTAATGCTTCATCGCTAGGTACACGAAGCGAAGTCGTTGAAATACTATTTGTTCCAGGATAGGTGCTTCCAGCCATCGGAATTTCAAAAAAGGTGAGGTCAGTACCCGGATTTCCCCTTTCATCTGCGTAAAACAAATGATAAACAGAAGGATCATCCTGGTTGATCGTTTTTTTGACAAGCCTCATACCTAGGATGTTCGTATAAAATTCATAATTCTTTTTGGCATCGCCAGTGATTGCTGATACGTGATGAATTCCTTTTAAAGGTTTTCGATCCATTTAGAACACTCCAATCTTTATATACTTATTAATAGTAAGTTACTTAATACTATTGTACATCTTTAATAACCGGATTAAAACTTTTATGCTTAGGATGTGAAGTAAGTACCTTTTTTCTTTACCTCTCAATGATTTTCATTGTCCAATCTACGATATCTTTCGTGCAATCTACGACAAATTCCTGACCGCGGGCAACAGACTGGAAGTACTGATCTTTCCAACTTGTCGGTTTATGGTAGCTTATTTCGACCTCTTTAAAGCATTCAGGCAACGCCCAACAGGATTTGTTCATACCTTTTTTCGTCAATACCTGTCTTTTATCGTATTTAAACGTCCCATACCCAGAAAGTCTTTTATTCCAGCTAAGATTCTGACTTCCTACATAAATCGTGTTCCCTTTGCTTTTCCTTTTGAGGGGTGTGCAATGGGGATGCCTTTTCAACCAATCAGGTACTCGAGTGGTGGAGTCTACTTGAAAGATGTCTTCGATTTGTAAGTACCCATAAATAATATGTCTGCCGTTGCGGTCGTTGGGATCAAAGACAATCTTGTTTTCCTTTTGGATCGTTTTACGGAACCACCCGAAAAACAAAAATACATCTCCAGGCTCTACTCCCTGGTTTTCTAAATGTTTTTGCGCACCACCGCTTTGACCAAAAGTACCTCTCCAATCATCTGTTCGAGTCATGACATTTGCATCTATATCAGGATCTAAGTGACAACAGCTCTGTGGTATTAGTTCAATCCACTTCTTTCCTATTTTTATCGTCTTTTTCATTGTGTGCATTTGTTTATAAAATGATGAATCATTAATGATAAGGTCACCGTAACTAATTGAACTTTCCTGATCAGGTATTGGCAAGGAAAGTAGCGTGCCATCCGGCAATATAGGACTTGGATACCCACCGGCTGATGAATCAAACCCTTTCCTGCTGAGAATGATCTTCAAGACTCCACCTCAATTCGTACAAGATTCATTACCTTTCACTTTAAACAGTAACAACCACTTTTCCTTCTTACAAATGATAAATAGTTCCAATAAAGACCTCGACCGAAGACTTGTACGAGGGGCATTAAGAAATGATGAATTGAATATCTTTGTTTTATGAAGATGGTTCGCTATTGGAAAGTATTGGAAGGGTGATGGAATCATGATGAATTATTTGCCTCCCTATTACACACCCTCACAGTTGATTTCATGGATTCGAGGTGGTCTCCCTAAGCCGAAAAGACCCAAAACAGTCATCATCGCTGGTGCTGGGATGTCGGGACTTGTTGCAGGCTCATTACTAAAACAAGCTGGTCATAGCGTAAAAATAATTGAAGCTCGAAACCGGATTGGTGGTCGAGTCTATACGATTAGAAAACCATTTACCGACGGGCACTATTTTGAGGCTGGAGCAATGCGTATTCCGAATACACATTTTTTAGTTTTTGAATATATTAAGAAATTTGGATTAGAAATCAACCCATTCATCAATTCCACACCGAACGACCTCATCTACGCTAATGGTGTGAAGACAAGGTCTTTTTTTTATAAAAAACATCCAGATGTATTAAGATATCCTGTAGGACCAGGGGAACAAGGGAAAACAGATATGCAACTGACTCAATCCATTATGAATCCTCTTATTAATTTTCTCGAAAGAGATCCTATAAACAATTGGCAATTTGTAGTCCCGTTATTGGAAAAGTATTCATTTTCAACTTTTTTCCGCCACAACCCAGCTGGACCTAAGTTATCTGATGGAGCAATTGAAATGATCAAAGTCCTCTCGATTGTTGAGGGCTTACCAGAATTGTCTTTTCTAGAAATCCTCCGGGAGTATATAATCTTATTCAGTAAAGATATTTCTTTTTATGAGATTAAAGGGGGACTTGATCGGCTCCCTGAATCTTTTCTTCCACAACTTAATGAAAACATGTTTTTCAACCAAAAACTTAGAAGAATAGATCAAACAACCAACCAGGTAGTGTTTTCATGTATTGATACTAAAACAGGGCAATCAACTGAAATCCAGGGAGATTCAGCGATCGTCACCTTACCTTTTACTGTCCTGCAATTTGTCGATATCCAGCCGCGAGACTCCTTCTCTCACAACAAATGGAAAGCAATACGTGAGTTGCACTATGTTCCATCGACAAAAATCGGTTTACAGTTCAAAGATCGATTTTGGGAGCAACAAGGCCTTTATGGCGGAAAAACAGTCACTGATCTACCGATACGATTAGTCCATTATCCTAGTCATGATTTTAACAGTAAGAGTGGGGTTATCTTAGGAAGTTATACTTGGGAAGATGACGCACTAATCTGGACAGGTATGAGTGAACAAGAACGGATTCATGCTGCTCTGAAAAACCTGGCAGAAATTCATGGGAGAAACATTATCAAGGAATTTGAAACAGGAGCAGCTCACAGCTGGGTGCTGGATCCATATGCATCCGGAGCTTTCACTCTATTCAAGCCAGAACAAGAATCAGAATTAATGCCTTATTTATCTTCACCTGAAGGAAAAGTCCATTTTGCCGGAGAACATACTTCCCTTCCCCATGGTTGGATACAAGGTGCAATCGAATCAGGTTTAAGGGCTGCCATTGAAGTGAATGAGGGGGGCTAGTATCATAATTGTTGTCAGCATAGAAAACAGTCATTTAATATGTACAAGTTGAATAGTGCAAAAAAGACTGGCTCAGGAAATGCTCCTTCCAATTCATGTTGGAAGTATGCGACATGCCTGAGCCAGTCTCATTATCCTCATTATTTCAATAACCATGATTCCATAGTAGTTTCCCGGATTTATTTTCATAATCCAATTCGACATGGAAATTGTGTTTTTTATAAAAGTGCAAGAGACGATCAACATGGTCCCAATCTCTTTCTGCAATATCACCAGTAATATAAGGGATATTATTATCCTTGGCGATTTCTTTCAGATAGTTCAAGCATATGGAACCATACCCTTTGTTGGCAGGTCCTTTAATATCTCCAATATGGATTCGATCATGCTCGGGATAATACGCTTGAACTGAATAGTCCCATACCCCTTTAAATGCACTCTCACAATCATTCAACATGATGTTGCATCGTTTCTTTTCTTCCGATTTATAGACAATGACTAAGTTCTCATCTTTCGTTTGATCGATTCCTACTACATCCCACTTCTTCGCAATCCGTTTCATATCTTCCTGCATCCGGAATACTTGAAATTCAAGTTCTTCAAGATCCATTGTACTTTCGTTGGAAAATGGTTGTCGTAGTGTTAATGACATTGTTATCTCCTTCCTTATTTTAATATCTATTGAAGTGTTTTAATAGTCTAATTTTCCTGGTTTGGTGCACACAATTTTCCATTCTACAAGAGGTTGATCATTTTTTCAAATGGCTCTGCAACTTGCGACATGTTCCAAACAAAATAAAAAAGGCTTGCCACACTTTTGGGGGCAAGTCCTTTTGATAGTATATAGGCTATTGATCATCATCAAGTGCTCTTAGCGCAAGGGTTTGGATCACGGCATCGTCCATAGGAGGATTGTGTAAACCAGCACGTACATCCCGATAGTACCTTTCAAAGTTTGAGGACTTCGATAACCCTCTTCCACCCACGATCCTCATTGCTAGATCAACAACTTTATTGGCAGTATTCGTTGCAATTGTTTTTACAGATGCTAATTCTGGACCGAGTTTCATTCGTTCTTCAGGATATCGATCCCACTTCTCTGCTATAGCATACATGAAGTGTCTGGCATTCAACAGCTCAAGATCCATTTGTCCGATTTTTTCTCTTACATGTGAGACTTCAGAAATGGTAGTCTGCAAACTGTTAGGCTGATAATTTTTCGCAAATTCAATAGCTTCGTTCCGAGCGGCAATGGCAATGCCAAGGTAACATGCAGGTATGTGCAATAACCAACCTTTAGGTAGAGGATTTCTTCGTTTATCGGATTTTCGTTCTACAAGTCTTGCGGAGTCGACTTGAACATCTGTAAGTACGAGATCGTCGCTTCCTGTCCCACGCATCCCTAGCGTATCCCATGTATGATCGACAGACACTCCAGGTTGTTCTTTATCGATGAGGAACCATGCAATTTCATCGGATTCTTCGATATATGCTGAAACGAGAAAATAATTTAAAACATCCGCCATCGTTGTGAATGATTTACGACCATTGATCGTATAACCGATTTCACTTTTTATAGCCTTTGTTTCAGGAATACCACCTCTAGTTGGGCTGCCTGTAGCAGGCTCAGTAGCTGCACGGTTTATCGTTTTTTTATGATTAGCGACTTCGGAACATAGCCATTCAAATGCAGCAGGCTCCCACAGGCTTTCATCTCGGATTTCCATGATGATACCAAGATGCCATCCAATAGATAGGGCTACAGAGGCATCTCCCTCAGCAAGTTTTTCTTGTAAAAGGACGAACTCATAAAGAGATAGACCTTCTCCCCCTGATTCTTTCGGGAGAGACAATGATACATAATTCGATTTCTTCAAATCCTCTAAATTCTCAAGGGAAAAGGTTCCTTTCCTGTCCGTTTCCGAAGCTCTTTTATGGATTTTACCTGCAAGTTGTTCAGATAGCTTGAATAAATGACTCTGTCGTTTAGTTTTGATAAAAGGTTCATATACATCCCACATCAGCATTCACTCCAACGTTCATAATAATCAAATCGTACTAAACATGTCGGATTTATTTCAACTTCTATGTACTGAATGATAGAACCTTTCAGTTGATAGTTAGTTTGACGCTCTTCTCTCATCTGATAATTCAGTGAGGTAATTACGTTTCAATAAATATCTTAAATGTTGGACAGGCATGGAACCATAGCCTTGTTGGTTCCCCAGATTAAAGGAAACTACACTTCTATGATGAGAGGTGATCTTAAGAGTTTTTGCAGAATTGAAGTTACCTGATGCATGATCCATGATTTGATAAACAGTTCCATCTTTAATGTTCATTGAAAGTCTCCTTAGATTCTTTTTCTTTATTATTGGCATTATGTAAAATTTTTATCGTTCCTAATCAACATTAAAGTGGAAAAATAGTCAATAAAATAACCATTTGAAACGTGCTCATTCCAAATGGTTCATACTTTCAGTTTAAGGTCGTCCAGTTCTTTTTCTTTATTCCTTTCTCCTTCATGATATGCTAGTTCCAAATACATGGATACAAGTTGTTTCACTTTCTTATCCACCCCTAACAGATCAAGATGATCCATACATTTACTTCGGGTATTGATTGGGACCAATTCATTTATCACACGCAGTTCACATCCATTCTTTGACATGCAAAACAACATCATTCTTGTAGAAAATTTGTGAAAAATAGCATTTATTTCTGAAGAAGTTGTTTATGTTCCTAGTATGAAGGTTAGTCCATAATAATAATACCCTTTCGCCTAAACTTCTCATGCTTCGACAATAAAATTTTTTCTAAACATCATATACAAAATATAAAGAAAACTTGAACTTTGCCAAGCCTTAGTAGCCTTTATATTGAAGGAAATATTTGTACTTCCTTCAATATAAAAAAGTCGGGACTCTGTCATCCCGACTCTTTTTATTTGAATATTTCGTTTAACCTACTAATTCGTCCTTCTTCTTATCTTGATCTCCCCAGCATTCAGTATTATGAATACCGAGTTTCTTAGGATTGAAAGTAGGATCTTTACCTTCCTTACGCTGCATTTCATAATCTTGAAGGACTTTGAAGGCAATTTTACCAAGCAAAGCGATTCCTACCAGGTTGATCAATGTCATAAAGGCCATGAACAGATCAGCAAGGCTCCATACGAAAGCTAATGGTAATACTGCCCCGACCATTACCATAGCCATTGTTCCTAAACGGTATACGAAAATGGCTGGTTTGCTTTCCTTGATGAATTCGATATTCGTTTCACCATAGTAGTAGCTTCCAATAATCGAACTGAACGCGAATAGGAAGATTGCTATAGCAATGAATATACTTGCAGCTCCACCGATGTGATCACCTAGTGAATCTTGCAGCAACTGGATTCCTGCAGTGTCTCCAGAAGAATAAATACCAGACATCAAGATGATGAATGCTGTAGCGGAACAAACAATGATTGTATCCAAGAAAACACCAAGTGTTTGGATGAATCCTTGCTTCGCAGGATGGGAAACACTTGCTGTAGCTGCGGCGTTCGGTGCACTACCCATACCAGCTTCGTTAGAGAATAGTCCACGTTTTACACCATTCATGATTGCTGCACCAATTCCCCCACCGACAGCCTGTTCAAGTCCGAATGCACTTTTTACGATAAGTGCGAACATAGCCGGAATCTGTCCGATGTTAAGTGCTAAAACAATAAGTGCAATGATGATGTAAAGAACTGCCATGATCGGAACGACGACTGCAGAAACATTTGCAATACGTTGAACTCCTCCGAAAATAACCAATCCTGTAAGTACTGTAATGATGATTCCAACAACCGCTCCATTTAAACCAAAAGCATTAGCGTATGCTTCAGAAATCGTATTACTTTGTACCGAGTTGAAAATAAGTCCGAATGTTACAGCGATCAAAACAGCAAAAAGAATACCTAACCATCTTTTCCCGAGACCTTTTTCAATATAATAGGCTGGTCCGCCACGGAAAGCTGTTTTGTCTTTTACTTTGTACACTTGTGCTAACGTACTCTCAACGAAACTCGTCGCTCCACCTACAAGTGCAACGATCCACATCCAGAATACCGCACCTGGTCCTCCAAGGCCGATTGCCACTGCAACACCGGCTAAGTTCCCTGTTCCGATCCTTGTTGCTGCACCAATACAGAAAGATTTGAATGAAGAAATACTTTTTCCATCTTGAATTGTGGATTTTTCAAATAGGACTCGTCCCATCTCACCTAAGTATCGGAATTGCACGAATCTTGTAGCTATCGTGAAATATAGACCTAGGCCGAGCAATCCAGCTATAAGAACATACCCCCATAAATAACCGTTTAAAGTTCCTACGATACTTTCTAACACATTACCTAACCCCTTTTCATTTTTTATTTTTTCTGAATATTTGCTCAAGAACAATTATATGTTCAAGGTAAAAATATTGCAACAATTTTCTGCATTATCCTACAAACAGGCTGAAGTGGTAAAAACTGGGCTTACTCTGATTTTTCTTATCATATCAGTAGTTAGCAAGGTTCAATTTACGAAAATGATGCTAGTAATTTAGGGTGAAAAAAATATAGACCTACCTAGGAAATAAGTCCTTTTCCCTTTTAGAGAATTCGTAATTATCCAAATTTTTTGGGGATATCTCCTGAGCACACATAAAAGAGGCTCCTCCAAAGGAAAAGCCTCTAATAAATCACTTATAAACCTTTTTGCAACCTTTTATATTGGTATTGGCTCCATTTATAGCGAATAAAACAACCTACACAGAATCCTAATATCGCTACAAATGAGGCGATTGCGACGAAAAGTGAAGCAATATGGCCAATAATGACCATGCCCATTAGATAACTTCCGAAAGCAATTGTCAGAAGTATGGTTGCAATCCATTGGTTGAATTTCTGTTGTTGTTTGTCTTCAGCAATATACTTTGAATATGGACGTTTAAGAAACAATTTAGCAAATTCCATGATAGGATTGTATTTTAACAACAGTCCAGATAATCCACTTAAGAGTGGTATCAGAAGGATCCATTCTACACCACTGATCCATACACTAAGAACAGATGAAAATAATACCCATTGATTTGTTCGAACTAACGGTCTTGGTATTGTTTGGTTCGTCTCGCCCATGTTAAATCCGACCTTTCCCATAAGAATGATATACTTATGATAAATGTATTCAAGACAAATGTGAAATGTTTTGGATTATTTTTCAGTCCCTCAGCTCGAGTTGCCCGATTTTTTCGTAAGTAGATAATTCGTGAGCAACCATTTTACTCCTTGATAACGAATAAATCGTATCCTGGATATACAGAAGACGTTGGATCTCCGTTTCCCATTGATCAAATCGTTTCTCCCCTTCTGTTTGCTTGTGAGAGAGTTTTGCTGCCAAGTTGAAACCTTCCTTCATGTCAATGTTATAGACCATCGCACCTTGGAATGAATTTTCAAGGTGCGCTTTCCCTTCTTCGTAATTATAGATATGGATAGGAAAAGCAAAAATATTTCGTTGTTTATCAAATAACAGCGATTTATGATCATGATTAAGTGGTGAATAGGTTCCATTCCCTTTGATGATTTCTGTGTGTTTTTCTATAGGATTGTTCATATCACTGACATCGAAAATCGACATTTTGAGGCCGTCCGTTTGAACGAATGGTTCACTTTCGGAAGAGTTCTCAACTAATTTTGTATTTTGTCCAAATCCAATAAGATGATTTTCATCGTATGGATGTAGATAATTACTGAAACCTGGTATTTTAAGTTCACCTTTCACTTTTGGTTTTGTTGGGTTGCTGGCGTCAATGACGAACAAAGGATCTACTTGTTTGAACGTTACGATGTAGATACGGTCTTGCATGAATCGTGCAGAATATATCCGTTCACCTTGTGCAAGATCAGTTATCTCCCCTGTTTTTCTTAATTTCTCATCAAATATGAACAAATGATTAGATGATGGTTTATCATCATTCCACATATTCCCGCTTGTAGTAGCCACTCGGAAATAACCTTTGTATTCATCCATTGAAAATTGATTTAATATCATGCCCTCAATTTCAGTCGAATTCTTGAATTCAACAGCATCTTCATTGATAGTGAATTTATAAACTGCGGTATCAGGAGAAAATTCAACTCTCGAATCTGTTGTAAGATCCGGATACGTGTTGACTGCAATAAAAATGTTTTCCTTGGACATATATAATTGATTTCCGCTTCCTAAATAAGTGGTGAACCGCGCTTTTTTCTTTGGTTTGTCTATAGGAATAGATGAAATGATAGTAAAGTTGGTATCTTTCGAATCGGAAAAGTAATTGATTTTCCCGTAGTCGATATATCTTGAACCATCGTTATCCGCACTATCCCTCACTTTCGGTCTGAGGTCGATATCTTGATCCTTATCCTTCATTTCTGCTAAAGGCCAGTAGTCAGGGTGATGATTGGCAATCAAGTACAGATAGTCATTTGATCGACGTGCAGTTAAATAGGAGCCTTCAATTTCCACTTCCCTTTCCAATACAGGTTCAGAACGATGTTTTATATCATAAATGTAAGCTTTTAATGTGTGATGTACCGGTAGTAACGAAGTGTCTTTAGCAGATGGTCCACTATCCCGGATTGCTTGCATTTCATTTACACTGTGCCCGATAACGACTAAGTGGTCTTTATATAATATCAATTCCTGTGGAGAGAATTCATGCTCCTTGAAGGTGATTGCCGCTACCTTCTTCATTTCACTGGCTGGAAATGCCTTCGTTATGATAACCCTGTCTTGGAGGACTTGGTATACATATTTGCCATCATTCTTAACGATATCGGCTTCATCCACCCCATCTACCTGAACATTCGTTTCTGAAAAATCTCCAGCTCCGCTGCTATCAGCTTTTGCACTGGCACTTGCATCCGAAGACTCTTCTGTAGCTATAGCATCCCCACGTGAGAATAGACGTGTCTTTTGTTTATTTTCTCTGATTGCTTGCAAAAAGTATTCGTTTAATTTCTCTTTCGATCCGATTACAGGTAAGGTTCGCTCCACAATGAATTTCATAGGTGGGATTTCTTTTATTTTTCTCCCTTTGGTTGAACGAATACCATTTTCAACATGGAGTGTAAAATAAGTACTTGAAAGATTGTAACCTGTTCTTGGTGGTTGGATCAGAACAGTTCGTTGATCATCATCAATAGTAAGAGACACATTTTGTCTCTTGCCATCAGAATCTGTGACATAAATATTATCCTCTTTGAGTGTTTTGATATCGATCTTCTTGGAAAAGTGGATTTTCCACGTTTTATTTTGCAATACAACGGGTGTTTCTTGATTCTCATCCCAGGCGTTCAATACTTTAGGTTGATTAGTCCAATAAAAAGAACCAATTGCGATTATTACAAGCAAACCAGTTAATAACCACCACTTTTTCATTTGCCTGCCCCCTTTTTCCTAAAGACGTATGAAACTGAAAAAAGGTTACAAATTCCAATTCCTTTTCATCTTCCTTTCTTTTTGGTACGTTTAAGATGGTTACAAAGAAAGGATGTGTATGAATGATTCCATCCAGGTTATTGGTAATTGGCGCAGGTCGTATGGCTGAAGCGATTGTTTCCGGTTTAAAATCTACAAAAGAACCATTTTTTTCTTCCATTACGATAGCGAATCGATCTGACAGGCAACGTCTGGACAAATTAGCTTCTACATATAAGGTTGAAATAACTCGAAATTGGAAAGAATCAATGTCATCGTTTGATGTAGTCTTGTTGGCAGCTCCCCCAGATGCACATGATAGCTTGTTCTCCGAGTTATCGAGTTGTATGGCCGGCCAACTCGTTATCACAGTAGCCGCGGGCATCGATCCTTCTACTATGGAAGCCAATCTGCCCGCAGGCACTCCTGTTTGTTGGATGATGCCTAACACTGCAGCTTTAGTAGGAAAATCAATGACTACTTTTGCATGTGGGAAAAATATCAATCAATCTCACCGGCATGTGATTGAACAGATATTAAGCGCAATTGGAGAGTATGAAGAATTGTCAGAAGATCAAGTCCATGATTTGACTGCGATAACAGGAAGTGCTCCTGCCTTCCTCTATTTATTTTCTGAAGCATTAGAAGAAGTAGCGGTCAATTATGGAGTAACAAGTGAACAAGCTCAGCGGCTAGTTACCAAAATGATTGCAGGTTCAGCTTCTATGCTTGAAACAGGGACGTCTGCAGAAACATTAAGAAATCAGGTCACAACCCCAGGTGGTTCTACTGCAGCAGGTGTTAAAGTTTTGGAGAAACACAATATGAAAAATATCCTCAAAGAAGCAGTCAAAGCTACGAATCAACATGCGAGGGGAAAATAGGATGTTAAGATTGGAAGGGAAATCAATTTTTACACCGAAAACGAATATAGGAAGATGAAATGAGGAGGTAAATAACTATGGGAATTCTAGATGGACTGATGGGAAATGCATCAGAAGCAGATTTGCAAGCTGTTGAAAAAGACCTGGAAAATATCGTCACGGAAAATGAACGGATAGAGAAGGCTTTCAAAATAATTCGTGATTTAATCGTCTTTACTGACAAGCGCCTTATTTTGATTGATAAACAAGGAATGACTGGTAAGAAAATCGAGTACCATTCTGTCCCTTACCGAAGTGTTACTCATTATAGTGTAGAAACAGCTGGTACATTTGATATGGATGCAGAATTGAAGATTTTCATATCCAGTACAGCTCATCCGATTTCTAAACAGTTCCGCAAGGATAAGAGCATTTATGATGTTCAAAGAGCACTCGCAACGTATGTAAACCAATAGCTTACAAAGTGAAATGGGGCTGCCAATTTATAATTGGATCAGTCCCATTCTTTCATTACCCTTTAAGCCAGCCCGGCATAAACTCCGAAATTTAGCTTTGCCAAGTGTTCCTTATTCTGATTTGTTTCGTTCGATTTGTTTGTTGATGGCATCGGCTGTTTTGTCTACTGCATTCATTGCAGTGCTTTCAGTAGCTTCAATTGCATTTTCTACACTATCAAACGCAGTATCCGCTCCATCTTTGATGTTCTTGGCTGTGCGTTCTACAGCTTTTTGGTTTTGATTTCGTTTATGTGGCATCCTGATTCCTCCTTAATAGGGTTAGTATTAGGATGAAACCTGTAAACGAAATTATACATATCTTCAACTATAAAACAGTTTCCTTCTATTAATTAGCGACATCCCTTTTTGTGAACGCGTACCACGATGCAGCAATGAAGACACCTAAATATATACACAGGGTTATAATCGAACCTGTAAAAGTCATTTCTCTGAATAATGGTCGGTTTCCACTGAAAAATTGAGTAAGGTTCGTATTGGCAAAAAGGATGTATTTCCCCCAGCTAATCTGATAATGAGCAAGCACTTCAACAAACGTCCTGCCTGTCAAAATCAAGAATATAGAGGTACCGGTCGCAATCACACTGCTTCTGAATACAGTGGAGAGTGTGAAGGCAAATGTCGACATGACTGAAATCTCAACGAAAGTCGTCATATATCGTAAAAAGATATTCCTCACGTTATCAAAATCCCCTGCGAAATCAGAGATTCCAAAAAAGACAAATCCGTACAAAAAAGCAAATATCGCATAACCCACCAATAGATAAACTCCAACTAGCAAGACAGTCAAGTACTTGGATAACAGGACTTTTGATCGTTGCGCCGGTCTTATTAAAAGAAATTTGATCGTTCCCCAATCATATTCATTTGCAACGATTGATCCTGCAATGATGACAGATACGAATTGTAACAAGAACAAGAAATTCGTACTAAAAACGAAATAATCAGCGAAGCTTTCATTATCGCCAGAGGACGATAAGATGTTCTTCGTCATTAAGGCAAGCAAAAGACACCCAATGGCAAAAATCAAAACAAGAACTTGATTTCCCTTTTTATAAAAAATCTTGATGTGTTCGTTACGGATCAAATTAAACATCATTGGAAGGTTCCTCCGTTGCTTCAAAAAACGCCTCTTCAAGCGTTTGATGCTTTGCTGTTATGGAATATATCTTGATACCTTCATTCACAAGGTTTTCTACAACATGAGGAATATCCTGTTTGCTTACCATGACATCTATACCAAGACCATCAGCTTCAGCTTCAACATTCATATTTCTAAGGATATGTTTTGTTCTTTCTGCTGCATCCACCTTAAAACGGATCATGCTTGTTGATTGTTGTTCCTTATCATTCAGGTGCCTGACTTTCAATATTCTTCCTGATTGAATGATGGCAACTCGATCGCACAAATCTTCAATCTCACGGAGTAAATGACTTGCAATAATGATTGACACATTTTCCGTCTTGCTCAATGCCCTTATGTATTCACGAAATTCCCTCATTCCAAGAGGATCGAGTCCATTAGTCGGTTCATCCAGGATAAGCAGTTTTGGTTGATGTAAAATAGCTTGGGCAATACCCAGGCGTTGTCTCATCCCTAAAGAGTAAGTGCTGACTTTATCATATATTGCCTTACCTAAATTGACGATTCCAACCACTTCTTTGAGTCTATTTTCAGTTATCGTCGGATCCATTGCTGCATATTGTTGTAAATTTTGAAGTCCGCTCAAGTGTTCATAGAACTCAGGGTTCTCAACAATCGCTCCGATATGCTTGATGGCTTGGGTAAACTCCTTATTTAAATCATGTCCGTGGATTAAAATTTGTCCCTTATCTGCCTTCATCAATCCAACGATAATCCTGATCATCGTTGTTTTACCTGAACCATTCGGGCCCAATAAACCCATTATTTCACCATGATTCACTTCCAGCTCAACATCCGAAAGAATTTGATTTTTACCGATTGATTTATGAATATTTTGCAGTTTTAGAATTGGTTTGTTTTTCATGATTTCACCTATATTTATAATATATCCTTCTATAATTGGACGTTTCAGTAGCGAATAAGTTTCTACTGTTTTTGTTCTTATGGTTGATATCTATGAAGTGTCGATAACTTCATTTTAAATCAACAATATGCTAAGACAAATAAAAACACTTGGATAATAAACATCCAAGTGCCTATGTAGATTTTCGATTATAGGATCCTTATGACCAGATATCCCATTACCATTGCAATAAGAGCACTAAGTAAGCTCCCAATTAAATAATATTCTGAGAAGGCTTTGTTCTCGAATTGCTTGAATCTAGTCAATGATTTTACTGCAATCAAGAATGTCATACCATGAGGAATTCCTTGGACGATAAAGATGATGATCAACACACGTTCGACCATTCCGATGTACCTTCCAACATTTTTAGGGGAATCTTTAAAGAACTGCTCGGTCCTTATTCTAGTTACTTCGTTTACTTCTTCCCCTTTTTCATTATAAGATGTCTTTATTTCTGTCTTTTCGTCTGAAATACTATATTTATCTTTTGATAGTGTAGGATTGGGCCCTAGATCACTCAACAATATCCCAAGGAAATAACCTGAACCCGATGTCACCAGAATGAAAAGGATACTGATGAATAGAAACTTCGAAACATGTTCCGTTTCCGTTCCTTCAAACAAAAATTGTAAGATTCCAAATGCAATGTCAGTTGAAGAGTAAGAAATTAAGCCTGTCATATTCAAAATCACGATGATTGATAATACATGGATGAGTTGATCGAATAAAAATAACGTTGAAATTATGATTACATTGTCGTTTTTCTTTTTGATCGACTCTTTCACCCAATCAACGAGATAGTGTGTGATCAGAATGAAAACGATGCTTGTCGTAATTTTAAATAAGGATACCTCTGTAACTCCTCCAACAACCAGGTAATAGATTAATCCAGCGAACACCATAACGATGAAATGGGTGGATATATGTCTCATCAAGCCTTTATGCAATTTTCTTTTTTTTAGTTCGATCATAGAATTTTTCTGGAGCACGAAATCCGCAATGAAATGGGCTAAGATGAATAGTAGGAGTAGTTGAAACATATGATTATTTTTCCTCCTTCCTATAGGGTTCCTGTAGAAAATCCAATAGTTCAATCAAACTAGACTTCATTCGAATGACTGTGTGATAGTCCGATCTGGATAAAAGATAAGAAACAGTAGATTTCGGTGACTTATATCCTAGGTGTCTGCCGATGTCTTCATAAGTAGCGTTCTTGTCCTTTTCAACTAGTTTGATGACTTCTTTCTGTTTATCACTGCGATTGATGATCTTTTCATGGATGGCAAAAATCAGAGCATTTAAAGATTGGTATGGGTAATCTTCAGAATAGAAAAAGAATGAACTGTTTTCTTCATTAAACTGCCAATACTTTGCCTCAGGGTGGTTGTCTTTCAAAAATTGATCGCGTGCATCTAGTGCATTAAGAACCGCTGAGCCATTCATCGTATGAATAGTAGAATCAGTGGTCTCCAACTCACCTAAACCAATTCCGATATACACATATATCCCATCGGCTCCCAATCTTGTGTTTATTTCTTCTATAGCGAGATATCCAGCTGAATAACGGTTCAGGACACCGAGCAGCTCATCTCCATTTCGAACATCGAACGGTACCAACAACTCTTGGTTCCATTCTTCATTCAAGTGTTCAGCACATTTCAATAAAGCTTTTTGAAGCTGTTCTTTATCCAATTGTCTTGAGTGTTTTACATCACAAGCGATACATACACATGACATTACTAATCACCTCACAAATAATAGCACGAAACATAGGTTGATATAAAAACATCAATAATTATGGTGTTGATATTTTAATAACAACTATAACAGAAGGAAGCTATTTTTCAATAGGTAATTGGTTTTAAATCGGTTCAGTGTTTCTGCCTCTTACCTCGCCCTGTAGTCTAGAAAATGATATAATCTTCTAGTAGCTGAATTATGGAGGAATGTTAAGAATGATTACTGTTACAAATGTAGGTTTGCGTTTTGCAGATCGCAAGCTTTTTGAAGATGTCAATATAAAGTTCACTCCAGGTAACTGTTATGGACTGATTGGTGCTAACGGTGCTGGAAAATCTACGTTTTTGAAAATTCTATCCGGTGAGGTCGAACCTCAAAAAGGAGACGTCCATCTCCCTCCAAGTCAACGTATGGCGGTACTGAAACAGAACCATTTTGAATATGAAGAATATGAAGTACTAAGTGCCGTCATCATGGGGCATGAACGCCTTTACGAAATCATGCAGGAGAAAGATGCGATCTACGCTAAACCGGACTTTTCAGAAGAAGACGGAATAAAAGCTGCTGAACTTGAAGGAGAGTTTGCTGAATTAGATGGCTGGGAAGCTGAGTCGAATGCAGCAGTCCTTTTAAAAGGGTTAGGTATTGAAGAAGAACTTCACACCAAAAAGTTGGCTGATCTTACAGGTGGTCAAAAGGTCAAAGTGTTGCTTGCTCAAGCATTATTCGGCAATCCAGATGTCCTTCTCCTTGACGAGCCGACAAATGGCCTGGATCTACAAGCCACTCACTGGTTAGAAGAATTTCTGATCAATTTTGAAAATACAGTCATAGTCGTTTCCCATGACCGTCATTTTTTGAATAAGGTTTGTACACATATCGCTGACCTTGATTTCGGTAAAATCCAAATTTACGTCGGAAACTATGATTTCTGGTATGAGTCAAGTCAACTAGCTCAAAAGATGGCACAAGAACAAAATAAGAAAAAAGAAGAAAAGATCAAAGAGTTGCAAAACTTCATTGCAAGGTTCAGTGCTAATGCGTCTAAATCGAAACAGGCTACCTCCCGTAAAAAATTGCTGGAGAAGATCTCATTAGACGACATCAAGCCCTCTTCCCGCCGTTACCCGTTCGTCGGATTCACACCAGCAAGGGAAATCGGTAATGACCTTCTTCGTGTAGAAGGACTTACTAAAACAGTCAACGGGGAAAAAGTTCTTGATAATGTAAGCTTCATCATGAATAAAGACGATAAAATCGCTTTGGTAGGTAAAAATGAAATCGCGAAGACGACCTTGATGAAAATTTTGATGGGTGAAATGGAACCGGATAGTGGAACCTTCAAATGGGGAGTCACAACTTCTCAAGCATACTTTCCGAAGGACAATTCGGTATTCTTTGATGGCTGCGACTTGAATCTTGTCGATTGGCTGCGTCAATACTCTCCTGAGGATGATAGCGATACATTCTTAAGAGGATTCCTTGGCCGTATGCTCTTCTCTGGTGAGGAAGTCAAGAAAAAAGCGAGTGTCCTTTCTGGAGGGGAAAAAGTCCGTTGTATGCTTTCCAAGATGATGCTGAGCAATGCAAATGTACTGTTACTGGATGAACCGACTAATCACCTGGACTTAGAATCGATTACAGCCTTGAACAATGGATTGATCAAGTTCAAAGGTTCTATGATCTTCGCTTCACATGACCACCAATTCGTTCAGACGATTGCGAACCGTATCATCGAATTGACAGATAACGGGGTCATGGATAAGCAGATGACTTATGATGAATATCTGGAAAATAAAGATATCCAAAAACAACTCGATACAATGTATTCTTGATAAAGAAAGCTATCCGCAAAGGATAGCTTTTCATTTATTGAAAAAAACAAAAAAATTGTACAAAAACGGATATGATGTCACTGTATGTTGAGTTGTCCTCGAATTCATTTTGAAAGACAGGTACCTATGAAAGCATTCTGTCAACCTTCCTCTCTATCGCAAGTCCAGGTGTATGCTACTAGCACATCCTGTTTGCAATTAGTGAAGTATTAATGAAGGAATGCCTGGCAAGTTTCTACACACTTTCTGCATGCCTCTGCACATAAGCGACAATGGCTGTGCTCATGTTTTTCACATTCCTTTATGCATGCCATACAAACATCTACGCACAGATGGCAATATTGATCAATGAATGGGCTGTTCTTACTCATTGCAACAGCTGTGTACTCACAAATTTCAGCGCATTCTCGCGTCAGACGAAGACACTCATTTAACTGAGGGTCTTCGTGTTTTAAACAAGAATCAAAACAATGATTACACGTTACAAGGCATGATAAACATTCTTCGATACATTCTCCATACTCTTCATCCATTCTTTTAAATCCTCCTGCAATAGGTTGTTAGTATCCACTTACCACCATCCTCATAGAGATAAACTAGATGTATGCATTATAAATAAAGATGTTAGGCTCCCTCCTCTATATAAATAGGAAGAATGATGTGATTATTTACAATTGTATTAATTTTAAGATAGAAATATTTATTTCTAATGAAATCTTCTATATAATGAAAACTAACTCTTTTTGTCCACCCGTTATAAATCCGTCAGAAGGTGTTTCATTCGAATTCTCCTTTCACATCATTACTCTCAACTTCTGCTCACTGACTAGTGAAACCCTCGGATAAATTGAATTTTTTTAAGAAAGTAGGTAGTTTCCATGGAATCATTGATCATCCGTTCGTTCCACAAGGATGAAGTAAGATTTGCATTTGTATATGAAGGAAGACTGTATACGATGATTATGAAATGGTCCGTGGACAAAAACCATTGGAATTTGCACACGTACGATCAAGAATTGCGCAAGAACCCAGAACAATATCGGTTCATTGTGGAAAGGTTGTTATCTACTGATCGGGTTAAAGAATTTTTTAAAGACCGGAATATAAAAATGGATTCAGTATATTGTAAAGGCTGTAACAATGTTTCTGTTGAGTAAATAGCCAATAATCCAAACAAAATTGTATGGCAGCTGTACTCTATTCAAATACTTAATCGAATAAATAAGCAGAACTTATCACTTGGATCTGGACCTGATAAGTAAACCGTCATTTACCAAGTATTTGAAGGGGTTTAAAATTTATGGCAAAAGAAATAGTAATAAAATACAATTCTGTTTCTAAAGCCATCTGAAATCCATTATGTTTGGAGGGTCCAGGTTGTTCCGCTTACGCCTGTATTTCATTGGTATTCTAGCAGGTTCTACTTTAGGTCTGGTCAGTCACATCTTGAATTGATATCCCCGTTTCCCCCTATTCATTAGGGGGATTTTTTTGCATTTAAAGAAAGTGAAAATACTTCCTTCAATATAAGGGCAACTAAGGCTAGCCTACGCTAAGGCTTGGCTAAGCCAAGTTTTCTTTATGCGTACACTCTTTTCTATGCTAAATAATTTCATCCCAAATTACACAAGATAAATACAGAAGTGTGATTCGGAGGTGTTATGTATTGAGATTTAAAGTGGTTACAGTGGCATTTGTTTCGTTAGTGGCGATTTTTGCAGTCTATTTCTTTTATCCTGCTAATAATGTGGAAGCTCCTCGAGTTCAACAAGATATTACGCAAAAAAGGATTATTCCTGGTGAATTACGTACAACACAGTCTAAAGATCTTGTGAGATTGAATTCAATCAAATATGGTGAAAATCTTGTTCGAAAACTGGATACCAACTCATCTATAGGAGTTATCCAGCATAAAACGAAAGTGAAGAGCCATTATCAAGAACGCCAGGCTACAGTCAAGTTCAAGGAGAAACCAAGCCCAGAAAAAATAAAACTCATCTATAATGACATTGATGGCGAAGTGGCAAAACAATTGGATTCAACGTATATATTCAAATCTAAATCATTGACTACTCCTCAAATACTCAGTTACTTCAATTCAAGAAAAGATATTGAATACGCTGAACCCAACTATATCTATTTGCAAAATGAGATTGTTACAGATGATGAGTATTATCAACAGTACCAATGGAACCTCCCTGCAATCAGGACTGAACAGGGTTGGGAAGTCACCCGTGGAAATGAGGATGTGATCATCGCCATCATTGATACGGGTATAGATATGAAACACCCGGATTTAGCCCAAAGACTTGTAGAAGGTCATAACATATTAAACGACACCCCTTATCCGAATGATGATAATGGTCACGGTACACATGTCGCAGGCATCATCGCCTCTCAAACGAATAATGGTCTCGGCGTTGCAGGAATGACCTGGTACAACAAAATCATGCCGATCAAAACGATGAATGCAGATGGATATGGTACATCCTTTGATGTAGCGCAGGGTGTACGGTGGGCTACTGATCATGGAGCTGATGTCATAAATCTCAGTCTTGGTAATTATAAAGAATCAAAAGCATTAAAAGAAGCAATCGATTATGCTTATGAAAAAGATGTCATTCTCGTTGCAGCTTCGGGTAATGATAATACAAATCAAATCAGTTATCCCGCTGCGTTTGATAATGTACTTGGAGTGGCGGCAGTCAACACAAATTTGGAACGAGCAGATTTTTCAAATTATGGCGATTATATCGACGTCGCAGCACCTGGAGTAGATATCGCCAGTACGTATATTAACAACCAGTATGCTTCGCTTTCAGGTACATCAATGGCTACGCCCCATGTTGCAGCCCTGGCAGGATTAATACGCTCTTCGCAACCGGAACTTAAAAACAGTGAAGTGATCCAGCTTATTAAAGATTCAACAGATGATGTTGGAAGACCCGGGAAAGATCAATACACCGGAAATGGTGTCATTAATGTGGCCGCTGCACTCGATTCAAGTTATCAAAAGAAAAAACCATTCGGTAAATTAGGTGAATGGTTCAACTTAATTGGAAAATAAAAATAACTTAGAAGAGCCTGGGCAAAACAATTTGTCCGGGTTTTCTTTAGTGAGTAATAAATGAAGGTTCCGCTTCGCCAACATCCTTCGCTTTCCGCGGGGCGGCCCCAGCCTCCTCAAAAAGCACAGACCGCTTTCTTCCGGGGTCTTAGACTCATGCTGTTCCCGCAGCAGTCTATGGATCTCGCCTACGCTTTTCGTCTACATTTTATCCATTTTATTTTATTGTTCGTCGTTTCTGTTGACAGTAATAGTTTTTTCTCAGCTTCTTTTTCTTTGTTGGATTTAGCGATTGCAAAATCACCAATTTCTGCAGCGATCCGCAACTTTCCCAAAGGAATGTCATAAACCCTGGACTTCTTTTAAATGCTTGATGTAACATGATTCCGGAAATGTGATCATATCATGTGAATTAAGACAATTTATTTGAGGGGATATATAATGACATTTGTAATCGTACTCATATCGATATTATCATTTAAATTATTCATTTATAGTGTGTTGCTCATGATTGAAAATCGCAACCAGGTTACATTGATGGAAGCGAAAAGTATCGCGATGTCTACCGGTATGGTATTTGGGTTGATTTCAGGATTATACATGATGTACGTTTTAAGCGATGAGATATCTTCAGCGACTTTCATCTCAATGGCGATTGGAAGTCTTGCAGGTCTCACATTAAGTGCACCGATACATGTCCTTGCCGTAATGGAAGGTCTGATGGCTGGGATTATGGGTGGTATGATGGGGGTGATGCTTGGGGCGATGCTCCCGGTATCTGATTGGGATTTGATGATGAAAGTCCTTATGTTGATAATGGTGATTGTATTGTCAATCAACGTCAGCTATTTATATAAAAAGTCCTCAAAAAAGTACCCGACTAATTTACGCTTTTTCATGTTGTTTACAATCATCCTCTTATATGCTGGGGTCATTTTCAATCTCATTTCTACAGGTCCTGTCATTCAAATAGAGAACGTACCGACTCCTCACAATGAACATGGAAATTGAAACAAACAAAAAAGTGACTTGATAAACGGAGGGCATACCGTCTTGTATCAAATCACTTTTCTTTTTATTCTGGTTCGATATCGATGATCTTCGATTGTGTATCATGTGTTTTCGGGAGTTTGACAGTAAGTTGATTTCCAGACATCGATGCTTTGATATCCTCTGTTAACACGTTAGGGGGGAGTGGCAAATAACGTTCGATACGTTTAGAGTAGTTCTCTTTCCTCAAAATTTCCCCTTTATCGTTCTGGAGTTGCTCTGTTTCAAATTTTTGTATCAAAAGCCGTAATTGATGATTGATCACTTCCAGATTGACCCGATCATTCTCTTCTAGTGGCAGATTTGCCCGGATAATGATTTCGCGATCTGTTTCGGATGTATCTACATCGAAAAAATAATTGGATTGAAAATGGTTCAAATGCTTATCGAATTCCTTCATCGATTGTTGTAAATGCTGATCAATGGACTTCAAGAAATTATCCATCCGCTGGTCATCAAAAATATGCTTCAATTGATTTTTCCAAAAATCCATTTCTCTCTCCTCTTCCCTTCCCTTTCATTTTTATTGGCTTGTTATTGGGCATTCTATAATTCTCTTCCCTATTTCTGCTTAAATTTATTTATAGATTGGCCAGGTTATTTGAATCGTTGATATCTGGATCGATAGTATTCGTGAGGTTCCAGAAGTTATTTACAAGCATGAAATCACCAGTATTCGCTCCTCCACTCCCACTTGCACCTTTTGATGTCGACTTTGGCGATATATATAAGGTATCACCGAAGTTTACGGTAGCATTGGTTGCAACAGTACTGATTTTGATTGGAGCTAAAATGACAGATGGCACGTGAAACACTCCTCTTCTTTCGAATATGGGCACTTTTTCTAATGTATCGTATGCAAGCGATAAGAATGTGGTACCAATTAACAATGGAATGGGTATCCGCATATGTTGTTGTATAAATACCCCCTGAAAAGGATGTTCATTATGCCTGCTATGGTTGGAGCAATAAAAATAAACGAGGTGTCAGGTTCTGCAGTCTTTAACATTGGAGACGTCTATCATATAGGACCTAACAGTAGATCAAAAACGTTTGCGGGGGCAGGGTCTTTTAATACGGGTGACAACTTGCAGGTCAACAATGGATACAGCATCACACATACAATAGATTCAGATGTCATTGATAATAGTAATATTGGAAATACAGGCTGAAAAACACCTCTTTTTAAGCTTACCTTGTGTTAAATTCATACTGAGTTTGCATAGGTTAGTTATGAGGGGGTGAGAGCTTGAGTAATAATTATTATTTAGAGCACCGGATCCAGCAGCTTGAAGAAATCATCAGGCAATTACAAGATAAAACGCAATCGATCGAAACCATCGTCCAAGGAATGCAAAATGAAGTTGAACATTTGAAAAGCTCGCCTCAAACCTCAATTGAATATAATTTTGACCAATTGAAAATCGAAACGTTAGAAGGGACGTTGAATATCGGGCTCTCTCCTGGTGGGACCGGTCTTGATAATATTGAGGATCTTGGTGTAAACGGTAAGAAAATCCAGATGAATGAAAACAAAACCACTGATACCAAACCCCCTATTCCAGATGATATGTATAAATGGATCAATCAAGGAGTCGATCATTATTTGAATCACGATATCTTCAATGATATCAAAAAAATGGAAAAGCGGACTCGATTCAGTTTGACTGAATCGCAGCAAAAGTTGATTGTTGATGATATCAAAAGACAGATGGGGCTTCGTCTTCCCCATTATGTGATGTCATCTGATCCCGAAATTGCACATAGAAATCCTAATCAAGAGGCTGACAGGATAATGGAGCAAATCAAAAAAGATATCGTGAACGGGATTGAAATCTATATGAATAACGAAAAGAAGAAATTCCAAGGAGGAAAACAGGATGGAACTTAACGTGATCAATCGAGAGCTATCTGTTGGCGATATTCGGATCAATGGAATCTCGACTTCTTCAATGCTGTTGGTCGGTGATAGCGATGTGATCAATTGTCAATCCATGTTCGATACACCTCCAGAATCGTTAATCATCGGTGCTCCTCTCGTACCATTGTCGAAGGAATTTTAAGATGGACCGAATTTCAGTCGTTCAATATATCGAAATCGTCTCAGTCACTACCTCTTCCATCGTTCAAGCAGGTGACACGACTATACTGACTCCGGTTTCAAGGGCATTGGCTGTACAGAGACAAGAATCGACGTATGACGAAGAGGAGCATCAATTTGATATGTATCCGATTTTTTCAATACCTTTCCCGCCTTTGTACTATGAAACGATCCCTGTGAAGACAGTTCAAGAAAACCCTGCTATACATGTCAACTCCATCAATATCATCGGGGTAGCTGCATCCTCTGCAGTCCGAATAGGAAAAACAGATTTCGTCTCAAGTGAGGCTCGTGTCAAACACATTCGCCAATTCACTGTCAATCCTTATGAATAGGAGGATGAGCATGAATGTGTATGTCAATCAGACAATCACCATACAAACTCTGCGTGTAGAAGGCTTACAAAACTCTTCCATCCTCCAAATCGGTACCACCGGAGTTTTAAAACCTATCTCATATTCAGCCAACACAGGGGGCTTTACAGAACCTGCGCCTCAAATGCAGCAACCGTTCGGCGGTGTAGAAGAAATTACTGGCCCGCTCGTCCCATTTGCCCCTGAAAGTTGAGCATTTTATTAATTGCGAGGAGATTTTTATGGATTCATGGTCAAAAATGATGGATTGGAAACAGATGGCTGATAAATATATCAATCAAAGTTTCTTTCCAAATCAACAAGAACACAAAAACTCCGGGCCGCAAGTTAATGTTTATGAATCAGAAAATGAGCTATTATGTTTGATCTCGCTTCCAGGTCTGGAAAATGTGGATGATGTTGAAGTTTATGTATATAAAAGTTCTATCAAATTGATTGGAAATACGTCCTTGCACATACATGGCATGTCGATTAAACAAGATGAAATTTTCCAAGGCAGATTTGAACGTGAAGTGTCATTGCCTTACTCTGTCAGGGAAGATCCAATTGATGCGTATTATCAGAAAGGAGTTCTGTATATCCGTTTATATCGGTTGCTTACAGATGATCGTCCGCGGAAAAAAGTTGATATCAAGTACCATGCTGATTAAAATACGGGCTGACACTAAATACGAGCCAACCCTGCATTGAACCTATGCATTTCCAACATTATTACTATCTGCCACATCGGGATCTATCGTAATGGAAACACTGAATAGATTGTTTTCTGTCAAGAAATCACCAGTGTTACCTCCTCCAGACCCTCCAGCACTTTTTGAAGTTGATACGGGTGTATTAAAAAACAAGTCTCCAAAATTAACAGTTCCACCACTTACAGTGGAAATTTTGATGGGTGCAATGATGATAGTTGGCATATCTACTCTCCTTTACCCCCTTTATACATGAAAAGGGTTGACCTCTATAGTCAAGGCAAACTCCTGCACACCATCTTTCAAGATGTATACCACGTCACGTGTTGGAGCGGACTGACTTTTGATATGGTCAAACCCTTTATTAAGATGACAAACATGTAATTTTTATTTCAGGTAGCAAAAGGAGTCCGACAACTCCTTTGCTTACCTTCTATTGATCGTTTTGGTCAAATTAGCTTACAAAAGCTACTCCCACAATGATAAGGAGAATAAACAAAACTACGATCAAAGCAAAACCTGCTCCATAGCCGTAACCCATGAAAGACATCCTCCTTCCTTCAGGTCATTAAAAGAAACGATTCTCCATAAGAGAATGTTCTTTTCACTACATACTATGTAAAAGTACAGGTTTTGATAGGGACAAGTGGCGATATTTTTAAGAAGTTTTCAGGTTTTTTTATAAAAAAACACACGAAAATCCTTTATGTCTATTTTTCTTCATTCTTGTCTTATCGAATTCAAGCTTCATGAAATGATGAAATGGAACACAGCTGATTTGATATGGTCATGAACACTTCATGGGGTGATCAAAATGAGAAACAGCTGATTTGATATGCTCATGAACGCTTCATGAGGTGATCAAAATGGGAAACAGCTGATTCGATATGCTCATGAACGCTTCATGGGGTGATCAAAATGAGAAACAGCTGATTTGATATACTCATGAACGCTTCATGAAGTGATCAAAATAGGAAACATGGGTATTGATAATGGCGGTGTATCTGAGGTGTGTTTCCAAACGAAGCTTTGCCAATGGTTCATATCCTTGAATTTCATCTTTTTTTGAAAATTTAAGTATGTTATAATTATACTGTTTGGTTTTTATAAATGCATCTTTATGCGCAGTATAAGTGGTCCTATTTCCGACTTTTGCATGATTTCTCTTCGAATCTTTTGATCTATATTCTTTACATTCATATACATTTTCGGACAAGCTGTCCCTTAAGTAGGTCAATTGTTTATAAATATGTGCGAAAGGCGGAAAAATCAAATTTATTTAACAACGAGGTGAAATGCACAAATGGACAACGAGAAAACACAGCTTCAACCTAGTACAACAAGTTATTTGAAATTCCTCATCCCATCGTTGATCGGAATATTCCTATTTATGATTCCAATCAGTTTTAAGGGAGAAGTGACGATACCGGTTGCGTTGCTCGCAGACTGGTTACAAGGATTACTTGGTGACAGTATTCCTGTAATCATGACATGGATCATCGCTCTTGCTGTCATACTTTCCTTTATCGCAGTTATTGTAAAACCAGCATTCATCATGAATAACACTTTTCTAAAATCTTTATTTCATGTACGGCCATTCTGGTTGATTACGAGATTATTAGGAATGATTTTCGCATTTATGACATTGTATGAAATCGGCCCTGAGTGGATTTGGTCTCCAGATACTGGCGGCTTACTATTGACTGGACTGATTCCTGTATTATTCTCAGTCTTCTTGTTTGCAGGCTTGTTCCTGCCGTTATTGTTGAATTTCGGATTGTTGGAATTATTCGGAGCACTTTTGACAAAAATCATGCGCCCTATTTTCACCTTGCCAGGTCGCTCCTCAATCGACTGTTTAGCATCTTGGCTAGGTGATGGGACGATTGGAGTCCTACTCACGAGTAAACAATATGAAGAAGGAAACTATTCGAAACGGGAAGCAGCAGTAATTGGGACTACCTTTTCAGTCGTATCAATCACTTTTACAATCGTCGTATTGAAACAGATGGAATTGGATGCATACTTTGGTCCATATTATTTGACGATTGTATTGGCTGGATTCGTAGCAGCATTGATTTTACCCCGTATTCCGCCGTTATCAAAAAAGAAGGATACGTATGTTGATGAATCAGATGTTCGGAAGACGGAAGATATCCCTGAAGGTATGTCTATCTTTTCCTGGGGGCTGAAATCCGCAGCAAACACTGCGCAAAAAACAAAAAGCTTTGATGTCATCGTCAAAGGCGGCTTCCAAAACGTTCTTGACATGTGGATGGGGGTCATCCCGATTGTCATGGCTATTGGAACTGTCGCATTAGGAATTGAGGCAGCTACACCAATTTTTGAATGGCTAGGTAAACCATTCGTACCACTGCTTCAAATCATGCAGGTTCCTGAAGCTGCCAATGCTGCGCAGACCATTGTCGTCGGTTTTGCCGATATGTTCTTGCCAGCTCTTATCGGTGTAGAAATCATCGAAAGTGAAATGACAAGGTTCATCATAGCTTGTCTATCTGTAACACAGCTTATTTACATGTCAGAGGTTGGTGGCCTGTTGCTCGGTTCTAAGATACCAGTGAACTTTAAAGACCTGGTCCTTATATTCTTAGAACGTACGCTTGTTACATTGCCTGTCATCGTTTTGATGGCACATATCATTTTTTAATTCGGTATTTGAGGGCAGTTCTTAGGAGCTGCTCTTTTTTTATTTCCAAAAACAACAATCTATGCAAAAACCGCCTTATGGGTTTAGGCTAAATGAGGTCAAATTCCTCTCAAATCAACAAAGCCCTAATTGAGCCTTTATTAAGAAAAGGCTGAGAACATGAGATCTCAGCCAGAAAAGATTACCATTTGAACCAAGGATCTGAATTTTCATCCTCTTCTGTTTCATCATCATCATCTTCTTCATCTGTTTCATCTTCATATTCATCATCTGAATCATCATCGCTGACTTCTTCATCATTTCGATTCTCACCGAGGCCCCACATTGCATCCCAAGGATTTACAACTTCTTCTTTTTCTTCTTCGTTGCTGTCTATATTTTTTGTTTTAATTTCTTTGTTATTTTTCTTTTCCATGATAGCCCTCCTTTCCGGAAACACCAGGAGTATTTACTGATGAACCATCTCTAATTACAATATTGAAAAATTGATATTTCGATACGGCCACATGCCTAATTTCATGAAAAAAAGAGAAGACGTGGATTGTCTCCTCTTTTGGTCTATCTGACAGTAGTCAAAAATTCTTTTACTGATTCTGGTGTTTTGGCATTTGCGCTATGCAAGTGAGCAAGCTTTTCTCCATTTTGGTAAACAAGTAGGCTTGGTATGCCCATCACCTCATATTTTTCAGCAATTTCCGGAAATTGATCCTTATCGATCTGATACCAGTCTTTATCCGGATTTTCTTCAATTATTTCCCCGATGAACATATCGAGACGTTTGCAATCTGGGCACCAATCGGTAACGAATTTGATTACAGTTTGCTTAGATCGATTGATAAGGTTGTTGAATTCCTGTTCTGAAGTTACTTCTTTCATTCTGATCCCCCTCTGGTACTCGATATCATTATTATACAAAATCTTTGTGCCCAGTGTTAAATATGGCGCTTCAAGCATGAAAGTTGTTCATACCTATTCCTTATGGTCCACTAGTCATATAGAGGATAAATATTCAATGAGTTCATTAAAAAACGACAACAGTATAAACTATAAAAGATAAATGGACATGCGAGGGGAGGAAATCTTATGAGTCACGTACATGATCATCATGCTAACAAAAAAGCGTTGAAAATATCTTTATTATTGATCAGTCTTTTCATGATTGTAGAAGTGATCGGGGGTATAGTGACGAATAGTTTGGCATTGCTTTCAGATGCCGGGCATATGTTCAGTGATGCCGCTTCATTGGGATTAAGTTTTCTAGCAATCCATTACGGAAGTAAAAAGCCGAGTGATAATAAGACCTTTGGCTATAAACGTTTTGAAATTCTAGCTGCTTTTATCAACGGAATTGCTCTTATCGTCATATCATTCATCATCTTATATGAAGCCTATCACCGTTTCATTGAACCACCTGATGTGGCTGGCCATGGAATGCTATCGATTGCGATAATCGGGTTGATCGTTAATGTGATTGTCGCTTATATCTTGATGAAAGGTGATACAAGCGGAAACTTGAATGTGAAAAGTGCATTCCTGCATGTATTAGGAGACCTTCTTGGTTCCGTGGGGGCTATTATCGCAGCGATCTTCATCATCGTGCTTGGCTGGGGGTATGCAGATCCTATCGCAAGTGTCATTGTTTCATTACTGATTTTGATAAGTGGTTGGAGAGTGACCAAGGAAGCGATCCATGTACTGATGGAAGGGACACCAGGTCATATTGATATAGAAGAAATCAAATCTTCACTATCAACCTTCCCTGCAATAAAAAATGTCCATGATCTTCATGTCTGGTCGATTACTTCAGGTTACATTGCGTTAAGCTGCCATATAACAATCGATGAGGAAACGGATCACCAACAGTTATTGGTGCAGGTATCTGATTATCTAAAAGAAGATTTCCATATCAACCATACAACGATCCAAATAGAATACAAAGATAGAGATTGTGATCCATGTAATTAATAAAGGCTGTTTTTGCAAACTTTGTTGCACTTGCACTTAAAGAAAGTAAAAAATACTTTCTTCAGTATAAGGGCAACTAAGGCTCGACCTACAAAAGGCTTGGTCTTGCCAAGTTTTTTTAAAAGTCGTGATTTCCGCTCAAGGATGCTCGCTTTCCGGGGGGGGGGGGCGTGCGGTGAGCCTACTCGTTCGCCTTACGACATAGAATGGTCTCACCTGTCCCGCTGTTCCCGAAAGAGTCTACGGATGTCGGCTTCGCTTTTCGTGTTTCATTTTATCCATTCAATTTATCTATTCAATTTTATTGTTCGTCTTTTGTTGGAAGTTATAGTTTTGTCCCAGCCTCTTTTAAAAATTTTGGTTGTTAGTTTTGGTTCTATGAAACTCAATCCATTAGCGAACCCCAAGCTTATTTGCCGATAGTTCGGATAAGGTTTTCTACCTCTTCTCCCTTTTGCGTACCGATAAGATATTTTCTTCCGTCCTTCATTTCAATACGGATTCCTTCAGACCCTTTAACATTGTAAGCAGTTGTTCCATTGAATGAAAATCTTAATCCAAAACCTAAAAATTCCTTTAAAGGATTATACATCTCCACATTGATGGATTTCATTTCAGAAAACATGAATTTCCTCTCTTTAAGATGGAACGGTCTGAATCTGACAAAGATCCCACTTTCGTTTATTTTTGTCGTTAACGTAATCGTTAATAAGAATATTGGAAAGCAGATTCCAAATAAAATCCATAGAACCCATAACGTTGTATCAGATGCTGGGTTTGTTCCAAATGGTTTTCCAAAGTATATTTGTTGAATGAAACCATACCACATCACTCCTATTAGGATCAAAACGATAAGGATGTAATACCAGCTAGTGAAGCGTTGTTTTTCTTTATAAAGAACTTCCACCTAAGTTGCATCCTCTCTCTTAAACTGATTTAAATTGATATACGATAGAATCACCGATGGGTCTGTAGCCGATTCTTTTGTAGATACTGTTCGACGTAGGATTTGCAAGGTCTGTATACAAGGTACAAAACTCATATCCCTCTTTTAACAACATTCGGCTTAATTGAGATACACATGAAGTAGCATATCCTCTCTTTTCATATTTTTTCGGTGTGTAAACATAATTCACACTCATACCTTTGGAAGTTCCTCTTGCTTTACGAGCCATAGAAACGGGTTCTCCATCCACCCACACGTATAGACTTTCTTGTTGAATGAACTCCTTCGTTTTTTCTTTTGCTTCAGCAATCGTAAATGGGGTTTCAGTCACGAATGAAAATTCATATCCCCATTTTGAGAGAAGCTCATGATCTTCCATAGTAGCTAAACGTATGAACCCTGGGCTTTGAGGAACATCCATCACTTTTGTCAATTTAAAAATGCATTGCTCCATCGCAGTCTCATATATAATTTTCTCGTCTTTACACCATTTTTCAGCAAACGTTCCCGCAAGATGTTTAGTGCCAATCACACCAGGTATTATAAGTTGGATCTTTTTAAGGTTTGCAATTGCATGTTCAATCGCTTCATTAATCTGTATGTGAGAGCTGTCACCAAATACCCCCAAATTATAGGGTGGTGTCATGATCAATACCAGGACAAGTTCATTGTCATCGTCTGTTATTGTTGCAAAAAATGGAGCAGGCTTGGATATGGTACCTTGTTTATCATTATGAAGACACCGATTTAAAATGCCAAGAGGAAGATTATTTAATGCTTCATCCTTTTGTAAAAACGTTTCAGCGTCTTTAGCAAATACACTTGCATCCTTGTATTGTCGAAAATCCATTCTCCACGGCCCCTCTCTTTGTACGATTTAGATTAAGGAATTCACTAGCTTTTACTTAAAATGCATTAAGTGGTCAATTTAACCGAAACGCCAAAATCTGCACGGTCTTATCCCCATCTAATACTTATACAAATAAACACGGATTCCTATTTAGTGCTGCAATAAATACTTGTTAACATAATTAAAATACAATCTACTGGTTACCTGGTCTTTCTCATCTCTTCTGGGAATTTCCGCTCTGCTGAAACAAAAAAAACTAATCCTAATTCAAGGATACACAAAGAAACAATTGCAATAAATCCAAACATATCGAACACCAGCCTTATGTAAGTAATCATAAGTAATTATAAGTCAAACTGGTAGTTATTACAATAAGTTAAAATAAGCATAACTTAAAACTCTTTTTGCTCACTTTGCTTAATTGCATTATAATAGATATACAGAAAGGCTGTTTTTGCATAAATTGTCTGATTACGGGACTATCTCATGGCTTTCGCCGTCTTCCTGATCCACACTCAATAACACCAGCCTTTAAAAAAGTGAGGTTTTGTTATGTATCAAGACGAACGCTTAATAAGGATCCTTGAATACTTAAAAGACAATGAACGGATTACGGTAAATGAGATGATGAATCTCTACGGTATCTCCCGAGATACTGCAAGAAGGGATTTAGTGAAATTAGAAGAACAAGGTGAGATATTTCGAACAAGAGGTGGAGCACTTCTTGCTTCGGAGATGAAAGAGGCTGAGAAACAGGTAGAAAATCGCCAGGAGGATTCCGTTTTCATATCTAAAGAAAAAAGAGCAATTGCAAAAGCTGCGCTTACGTTCATTAAACCTGGTGAAAGCTTGATGTTCGACTCCTCAATGTATGTTCAATACCTTGCAAACATTTTAACTGAGCCAAGTGTGGTTATTACGAATTCATTGAAACAAGCAAGTATACTTTCAAACAGGAAGGATATGGATCTTCACCTTCTGGGAGGACGCTTGAATATCGATTATGAGTCTCTTCAAGGTCCATACTTATTCGAGGATATGGAACGGTATTTTGTGGACAAAGTCTTCATCAGTGCAGATGGAATTGATTCTGAGGGTATCACTTATATTGATGAAAACGAAGGCATGGTCACCAAAGAAATGACTAAACGGGGGAAACAGGTGATTTTATTGGCTGATTCAACGGTGTTCGGGACACAAAAACTATATAAATGTTTATCTTTCAATGAGTTAGATGTGTTGGTGACTGATCAGAACCCGAGAAATGATTTCCTCCCTTTGTTGGAAAAATCGAATGTGAAATTAGTTGTTGCCAGTGATAAATGAAAGAGGCTGGTCCCGGTTGACGGGTTCCGTTTTGAGGTACAAAATCGGAATTCGCGGCCAAAATCGCAAGGCAAATTACATAATTTTCACGGACAATTTCTCATAGGAATTCACAAGAAAGAGCTCAGATCTGAGCTCTTTTTTGCGTTATTTGATTAAGGAGCTTACTACATTAAAGCCCCCTTTTCTGTAAGACTCGTATTCGAGGTATCTCTTTCTGTTTTTTTACTTTAGCACTCGTTAACGGAAGAATGGATAAGTAGTTTATTATTCTTTTTTAGTTTTACTTGAGTCAATTGCCGTTCCAACTGTTATTCCAAGAACCAAACCTATACCAGCTCCGATTGCTAGGTTATCAAATATAATTAACCCAAGCACTGCTCCTAAGGGTAACCCTATACCAATACCAGCCGCCAGATAAGTATTCCCTGTTGTTTTTTTATTTTTTCCCATCTTTTAAATTTCCTCTCTGATAACTCTATTTGCTTTTATTCTTCCTCAATCTTGCTCCGCCAGTTAAAAAGCTACATTTATGGTGGTCATTATGCTTAAGTAATTAGGGCAATTCCTCTATTAAGAACACGCCCCCTTTAATTGAATTAACATCTATATTGAGAAGAAGTGCCTTTTACTCTTAATTTGTAGTACAGTAATAATTCACAATTTCTATAAGACGCTCGGAATTTTCAGATGATACTCCTTCTGACAATCTTGCTGCAGCGATTATTGGCGCCCATTGAAAGATTTCATCTTTTGACAACCCGTACTTCTCACAACAAAGATGCATATACATTTTAGCCAATTCTTCTGAAAACTGGGAACACAAAAGATAAGTTCTATAAATGTCAGCCCGTAGATCTCCTGCACTTGAATCAACCCAGTCTATAATTACAACTCTATTTTCTGACATAATTAAGTTAAATGGATGGAAATCTCCATGACATAATCTTTTCTCGAATGTCATCATATCCAACTTTCCTAATAAAACTAATTTGAGTTTATTTTCCAGGTTAGGGGCATTTTCTATTTGTCGACTTAATTTTTCCGACATTTGTTCAATAGAACGAGCTTCATTTTGATGAATTCTTTGTTGTACATCAACGCAAATATTCATGTAATGTTCTGCTTGTTCTATATTATTAGATATGATAGCGCCTATTGTTTTTCCCTCAATGTATTCCATTATAATTGCTTGTTTCCCCTCTATTTTAGTGACATCCATTACTTTTGGTACAGAGAGTCCACATGAATATGCCATTTTTTGCTTATATGCTTCATTTATAGATTCCATGTCTGGTAAATTGTCATTGAACACTTTGACGATTTTATTTTCATAAAGATAAACCTTTGCTGTATTTCCTATAGCTATCGGGGTGCCTAAATTCATTTTTACTCTCCTTAGGTTTGATTTATCCTCCACTTGTTTTAAGCAATCGCCCCCGTTCGTATTATAAGGTCAGCCAGTCATTTCTGATTTTGTTATATATTTCTCTTAAATTTTAATTCAAACTGCGGCTTAGTTATATAGTCCATATAATGAACACTTCCGTTATAATCTAAATATGCTTGATAGCGTGTCCGCAATGCAGGGGCTGAGACCATATTAAGAACTTCGCCTTTACTAACCCAGCGACTTTCTGATGTTTCATCCGATGTTGTCAATTCCCCACCTACGGGTTCACATACAAAATCAAACATTACTTTTGTGGGTACTATCTTTACCCCACTATGTCCCTCATATGTTGCTGTATTAGAGAAAACTCCTATCAAATGAGAAACTTTAACATCAATTCCACTCTCTTCTTTAACTTCTCTGATTACCCCTTCTATTAAATTTTCCCCGACCTCTACTTGACCTCCTGGAAATACCCACTGTCCATCTCGACGAGTTTTTACTAATAATATTTCATCCTTAACATTTTCAACAAATCCCCCCGCAGCAACAATATGTACTGGCATTTGCATTATATATCCCTCCATTTAAATATGATTTTTCTTCCACAATTCTGCTCAGTTCTTGAACAAATGAAAATCTGGAGAGCACGTATCGATCTTCAGCTCACGCCCCCGTTTGAGGAAGAATAACTCATTCATTAAACTTAACGGACACAGAGGACCTTATTTTTATGAAATACATGTGTTTCCAAACTCTAACGGACACAGGAGACCTTATTTGCTCCAAAATCATCAAAAACAACCTACTTCTTAACGAATAGCGTCTCTGGTGTCCGTTAGCATCCCGAAATTAGTGTTTTTGTCACAAATAACGGCTCTCCTGTCCGTTAGGCACATCTACAATCCTTATTCCACAATCCTCCCTCTATAAAGAAAGGGTAATCTTGCGAATTCTCTAGTTTTCTTAAGTTTTTATAGTGATTCATTATTAATAATGGTTTGAATCATGGGATTATGTTGAATTAATGGGCAATTTTGGAGTTTGAGAGTAAAAAGACTCATATCCACCTAACCACTTAATTCCAGAAAGTGGGTAATGGGCGAAAATATAATCGCACATATGGATGTCCACAAATCTCATGGAGGTCAACCCTCCCATGTCTCACAGAGTCTCTGCTCCAAAATTCCTTCGTTCAACCTTTCCATGAGGTGGATGTCAGCTATGCTGCCCGACAGGATCATTGTCCGTACTTTAGTTGGTTTGCCTGACTAATCCGTGCTTCAAGTTGTATAAATAATGAACTAAATAATTACAAAATAAAACTAGCGTAATCTATGCTGCTTCCTGTGATAATGCCATATGAGGGATATCGCTTAACATTCTTTCTTCACTAAACTCAAACTTCTTTTTACCGATAGCGAACAATATACGAATCAACTTATTACACAAAGCAATCATGGATTGCATCTTCTTTAATGGATTGTTGGGTCGAGTTGTATAGTATTCATGTAAGGCTTTAAAAGCTGAATTCTTAGCGACAAGGGGCATTACTACTTTAAACAAAAGGGCTCTTAATTTTTTTCTGCCTCTCTTTGTAATCTTGGTCTGGCCCTTGTGCTTACCCGATGTATTTTCTTTTAGGTTAAGACCAGCTAGTTTGATAATCTGTCTCGGATGGGTGTATTGGCTGAGGTCTCCGACCTCTGAGAAGAAGCCTATGATTGTGTCCCTACCAATACCTGTGATCCCTAACATTTGTTCAACACCTGGAACGTGTTCAAGTAGGGAGTCCATTTGGGACTCGAGATCTTCGAATTTCATTTGTATAAACTCATACTTTTCTAAAAGAGTTTGCAGTTCTAACTTCGCCATCTCTGAACCTTGACGAATACCAATCGAAAGATTGGCTACTTGTTTCAATTCTTGCATCTTCGCTAAACCTACTCCACGTTTTACAGCTTTCCTCAGGTGGGTTAATAACTCTTGATCAGAGAGCTTTACTAGCTCATGTGGCAAAAGATTTAGCTTTAATATTTGTAAAGCTGCTTTCCCTTCCCATTTTTTAAAGACAGTTAGTAGCTCAGGGAAATACCGATCAATCCAGTTGTGAATTTGTCCTTGAACTGATTGAAGATCAACAGATAAGAGATCGCGTATTTTTCTAGCACCACGAAGTTCCGCATAAACACCCTCTGGAATGTTGGGTTCAGCGTATCTCGCATCTTTCACTAATTGTGCAATGACCTTCGCATCTTTCACATCATTCTTGGTTGGTGAGTTATCATCTAACTCCTTAGCTTTCTTCACATGTAGAGGGTTTACCACGACAAATTTGATTTTGTTTTCCTTCAAAAATTGGGCTAAATTAAGCCAATAATGACCAGTAGGTTCCATCCCAATGATCACTTGATCCATTTTATGATTTACGATGAGTTTTTGGATCCACTCTAATAGACTATTGAATCCCATTATCGTGTTTTCAAAAGAAAGAGATGATCCCAACTCTACACCTCTAAAGTCCTGAGCACGTGCAACGTGATTGAACTTCGCGATATCAACACCTATAATGAGTGTTTGAGAAGTAATTTGAGCAAGTTTTTGATTTTGGTTATAATTCATTGTACAGCCTCCTGGAATGTTGTTTTTTTGCTGGCCAGCTAAAAACATCATACCAAGGGGCTTATTTATTTCTCAACTCGGATATTACTTCATAACAGGAATGCTGCCCTTTTACTGAATAACGGTTACCATTAATTCATATCTATATATGTTTCTAGCCTCTTTTGTTATTCACATAGAAAATCACACAAGTTCCACACCCCCTACATAAATTATTTCTTACCCTGTGAATCGGGGTGTAATTCAAATGTATTTTTCAATCAAGCTTATAATAAAACAAGAAAAACGCATGTGATTTCGTTTGTGACATACGTTTTCATGAATGAGTAAATTGTACTGTGTGTACTTCAAAAGAGACCCCGTTGAGGACCCGGTCAGCCACTTTTATATGTTCAAATCAGTCGTTTTCTGGGCACGTATGAACAGAAATTGCGGTTTCTTGGTCAGTTTTTCATATTTTTCGGGGATTGCGTGTTTAAATTCATCTGTAGGCATCGGCTCGATCAGCTTTTCGATTACAAAACCATTCAGATGGAGTGGTTTAAGTATTTCATTCAATGGTCTCCTGTAAAACTGGACTTCAACCTTCCCATCCGGTGTGTCCCATTCATCTGTCAATAATTCTGTAGCAAAATAATTATCACGATCGAATTCGACATAATCCATGAATGGATGATGAACTGAGAATATGAATCTCCCTTTGTCTTTAAGAATCCGGTTGAATTCTCTCATCGGAAGTTCCCAATTCTTCAGATAATGAAGTGTCAATGGGGAGACGATTAAATCCATCGAATGATCATCAATCATGTCCAATGGATCGTTGAGGTCAGACTGGAAGACTTCCGCTCGCTCGCCAACCCGCTTTTTCGTGTACTTTACCATATTCGGACTGAAATCGATGGAAGTGACTTTGGCAGCACTCTGTTTAATGAACCATTCTGTGTACCATCCTGCACCACAGCCAGCATCCAAAACATGCTTCCCTTCGATATCCGGAAGCAGTGATAAGGTGCCCGGTCTTTCGTAATGCGCATTGAATGGTTCTGCATCAACATTTCGAGCATAGTGAATTGCCAATTGTTCATAAGCATCAAATGAAATCAAGTCTTTCATGTAGAACATCTCCTACGGCTATAAGGATGAAAAAATCGTCAAAATTCGGACATGTAAAGGGAAAACATTGCGGACTATAGTCAACAGGTGTCGTAACCTTCCACTATTTCTACAGGGTAATAGATCCAGCCTTCCTCTACAGCGGTTTCTTTTTTAATACAAGGCTCATTAAGGAATACATTCTTCAAGACCTTCCCATCTCCTGCGTATAGGAGCGCAAGAAAAGCACAAATTGCTGCGTCATATGCGTCTGTATGGACTGGGATTTCCTCAGGTATCAATGAGAGAATCTTGTTGTTTACATCTGATGTTTCAAAGCCTTTGATCAAGGCTGGATACACCTAGATGACGAATTTGTTCCCCTTAGTAGACCTTTGCTGTGGATGGATAACAAAGGATTGTTCATGATACCAATTCATAGCATAGCTCATAGCTAGTGTCGCATTGTTTCCAAGTTTATCGAATGGTGCAGATAATGGTTTTTTGCCAAACCTTTCATACACATGACGTTCGGTTTCGCGATAGGCGTATGGATTGAAAATTTCTTTGGAAGGCTTTTCGACAGAAGTCCGTTCATTATTGACTAACTTTTTATATGCAAGAGGAAAACCCAACGATGCGTCTATACCGAGCACAGTTATTTCAAAATCCTCGATCGAAACGGAAGGGTCCAGTTGATGAATGATGTTTTGCGGTGTCCAAAGGGTATGATCGTAGATTTTCGTATTTTTAGGTTGTCCGATCCATTGGAGTTCTTTCGTCAACGTATCAAATGTGCAAGCTGCGATCCCTTGTTTCGTTCCCATCCACCCTCCAACATCCCATCCAATTCCTAGTTTCATAGCCATGATCTATACCACATCCTGATCATTTTTGCTCTAGTAATAAACGTAGTGAGAAAAATGCAAATACAGTCCCTTTCAGACGGTTGATCCATCGGAATACTGTCGCGTTACTCCAAAGCTTTTCTCCGATTGTACCTGCTGATATTGACAAGATAATGAATATAAGAAGGGCCTGAACGATAAAGAGTAAGCCTAGTATTGTCATCTGAACCGAAATAGAGCCGTTGCTTACCTTTACAAATTGAGGAAGGAAGGCTAAAAAGAAAATCGAAACTTTAGGATTCAAGATATTCATGAAAATACCTTTGCGATATAGATTCATCAACGTGTATTGCTTTACTTTTTGCTGTTCGGGTCTGTTATTTTCTCGGAAAGCTTGGATTGCTAAATATAACAGGTAGATTGCGCCGGCAACTTTAATGATCGTGAAAGCTAAGCTGGATTGATAAAGGATCGCCGAAATTCCGACTGCAGCTGCCAACGTATGCGCGATCAGTCCCGTACAAAGTCCAAGACCGGTTGCAATCCCTGCCTTTTTTCCATGTGAAACACTCTGTGCGAATACAAACATGAAGTCAGGACCGGGTGTGATGGTCAATAAGATAGAGGCAAATAGAAAATAACTGATCGTGTTCAAGTCCATATGTAAGTTCCCCTTTTAATGTCAATTATACGTTGTATCTATCATACCAGAATGGGGTGGAAAGGGGACGTGCAGCCCCCTATTCCTTATCAATCATTGTGACGGTTCTGCAACCTTTACGATATATTTGCCTATATTTTCACCGGTAAATAATCCTAAGAACGCATCAGGAATATTCTCAAATCCTTCGACGATTGTTTCCCGATAAGAAAGTTTCCCTTCTTGAAGCCATTTAGCAAGGTCTTTGACCGCATCCTCAAAGTAGGCACCATAATCGGAGACTATGAAGCCTTTCATCAAGGCACTGTTGATAAGCAGATTTGGTTGGACCCGGATTCCGAGGTCGGACTTCTCAAGGTTATATAATGCAATCTGGCCACAGACAGGAATACGTGCTCCTTTGTTTATCAACCGTAAGACAGCATCAGAAACCTCACCGCCGACATTATCGTAATAAACATCGACTCCGTCTTTACATGCCTCTTTAAGTTGTTGTTTGAATGATTCAGATTTATAATTGACGGCTTCATCAAAGCCAAGTTCGTCTTTAAGATAAGCCATTTTTTCATCCGATCCTGCAATACCTACGACGCGTGCCCCTGCAATTTTCGCAATTTGACCAACGACAGTACCGACTGCTCCGGCAGCACCAGAGACGACCACTGTCTCCCCCAGTTCTGGCTTTCCGATGTCAAGCAAACCGAAATAGGCTGTAATACCAGGCATCCCCAGCACGCCTAAATGCGTCGTAACAGGAGCTTGTTGTGGATCGATTTTTCGAAGCGATTCTTCAGACGCTGTTTGATAGGTTGCCCAGCCAAGGTTCCCAATGACCAGATCCCCGATTTGAAACTCTGTGCTGTTACTTGTAACGACTTCAGCAATCACACCGCCAGTAATGACTTCTCCAACAGCATATGGTTCAACATAAGATTTCTGATCATTCATCCTTCCTCTCATGTATGGATCGACTGAAATATATAATGCTTTAAGTAAAACTTCCCCACTTTCAGGTTCATTCAACTGTGATTCTGTCCATTCAAAGGTCTCATGGCCCGGCATTCCAACTGGTCTTTTTGCTAAACGTATTTGTTTTGAAGTTCGTTCGTTCATAATCAATCCCACCTTTAAGACAATGTATCTTTATTATAATTTTCAAGAGGTCATAAATAAAATAGATTGCTTGAAACGTAAGAGGATTGGTTTTACATATTTTATGATATAATTACCGGATGACATGGATCAGGAGATTACGATATGTACGAGACACATACAAAGAAACAGAAGCTTAAACAATTTTTATACATTCTTTTTCCCATTTTAATCACCCAGGTCGGGTTGTTAGCGATGAATTTCTTCGATACGTTGATGAGCGGACAAGCAGGTGCAGAGGACTTAGCCGGTGTTGCGATCGGCTCAAGCATTTGGGTTCCTGTTTTTACGGGATTAAGCGGCATTCTTATGGCTCTGACCCCTATCGTGTCACAGCTGATCGGGGGAACTCGAAAAGATAAAGTGCCCTTTTCAGTCATTCAAACAATCTATCTAGCTATATTTCTCTCACTTGCAATAGTGGTTATAGGCATGTTCGTTTTGACGCCAATCCTTAACGCGATGGATCTTACCGCCAAAGTGAGCCATATTGCCTTCCATTATCTGATCGGTTTATCTTTTGGAATCCTCCCATTGTTCGTCTACACAGGGATAAGGAGTTTCATTGATGCATTAGGAGAAACGAGAACGACGATGTTCATCACTCTGCTCTCCCTTCCTATCAATATCTTATTCAACTATCTTCTTATATTCGGGAAACTTGGATTTCCAAAGCTGGGAGGGATCGGAGCAGGATATGCATCTGCTATCACCTATTGGTTCATCATGTTCGTTGCCATCATCGTTGTGCATAAAAATCCGCCATTCACCATCTATAGAATTTTTCGGAACTGGTACCCAGTTTCTCTTAACGCATGGAAAGAAGTATTGAAAATCGGAGTACCGATCGGCCTTGCCATCTTTTTTGAAGTGAGTATTTTTGCGGCTGTAACTCTACTCATGAGTCGGTTCGATACGATCACCATTGCAGCACATCAGGCAGCCATCAATTTTGCTTCTTTACTTTATATGGGACCGCTGAGCGTCTCTATGACACTGACGATCGCTGTTGGATTTGAAGTCGGTGCAAAACGTTTAAAAGATGCAAAAGAGTACAGCATTCTAGGCATCGGCATTGCGCTCTTTTTGGCATGTGTTTCAGCTGTATTTCTATGGTTATTCAATGAACAGGTAGCAGGTCTGTATACAAAAGAGGCTGCTGTGTTGAAATTGATTTCGCATTTCTTGATTTATGCTATATTCTTTCAGCTGTCAGATGCGATAGCTGCTCCGATCCAGGGTGCACTGCGAGGTTATAAGGATGTCAATATGACTCTGGTGATGGCGCTTATTTCATATTGGGTCGTAGGGTTGCCCTTAGGATATATTCTTGCAAATCACACGACTTTCGGACCTTTTGGATATTGGATCGGCTTAAGTTCAGGATTGACTTCTGGAGCGATAACCTTATATTTGCGTCTGAGGTATCTACAGCGGCGATATGCAGCCTCCTTAAATTCCGGATGAAAATACCGATAATAGGATTAAGCTGAAAGCGCAGGAGGTGGAAAATCACTAATGGAATTATCTTCATTCATGGCAAACGATCTTCAACAATTAAGGCATACGTTGAATATGAATTTGTTGGATGGGAATTTAGCAACTCAAGCGGCACAGAGTACAGTGATGTTGAAGGATTTTGAAGAAGCACAACAAGCCGTTCAAGCCCAACATCCTACGTCGGGACATACGATTGATTTGAAAGGCTGAAGAGAGTCTGGATTTGCAAAAAAGAAGCGGAGTCGACCAACTAGAAATGGTACGAATCCTAGGGGGTCTTCTCCGCAATTTCATGAATTATATTCCAAAAATTTCGCATGTCATTCTAATTGAGCTAAAATAATCGTATCCTGCAGCTCTCTGCTACTTCATAACAAAGGTCTGCGCATTTTTGGGTTTGGGTCGAATCACTTGAAGTGCATTCATTTCCGCAAGATTCACAAATCAACTCACAAAGCTGGCAGATTTCCTTAGCAAACGGTGTTTCCCTTTGTAGAGCAGTGATTGTATATGAACAAATATCATAGCATTCCAACATAAGCTTTTCACAATCATTGGAAGCCTGTAATGGCGATTTGATATTGTGTTCTTCCAGCCAATCCGCACACATGTCTTTACACGAAATGCATAGTTCTATGATGTTCTTATCTCTTTCTATAGCCATTTTCTACGCCTCCATCAGTATGTTAATATACTTTATCCGTTATGAGGCGATGATAAACGTATTCTGGCCATTATACATGCATCAAACGACGATTTCGTGAAGTTTCTCATAAATCCGGATAATATCTATTATTTTCATTCTGACAAGGCCGCTTGATGATGGGGCGACAAATTCTTTCATACCTGAAATGACAGGTTCTTTCTGCAATCCCCACTCTACTTTTCGTCTTCCGCTATATTGATTATATACACCTTTTCCAACAAAACAGACCACCTGTGGTTGGTATCTCTTTAGTTTCTTCCTCAACAATACTTTACCGTCCTTATATTCCGCTTTTGTGATTTCAGCAGCTTCTTTTGTCGGTCGTTCAACGATGTTGGTGAACCCATAACCAAACTTTGTCAGCAGCAGCCTGTCTTCTCTTGGATCATAAACCCGGTCTGTCAACCCAGATTGATGGAGGATGTTCCAGAAACGATTCCTGGGATTTGCGTAATGATGACCCGTCTCGCCAGAACGGATACTAGGATTGAAGCCTACGAATACGATTTTCAGATTATCATCAAGTAAATCTGGAATCGGTTCAAGCATTACATTCCTCCTTGTTTATCCTGTGTTTCTTTTTTCCGAACAGTCATACCACCGGAAAGAACGAATTTCATTGCTTCTTCTGGTTTCATATCCAATATTTGAACATCTGATTTTGGTATGAGAAATGTCATTCCTGCTACCTGGAATGTTTGAGGAATGTAAACAGCGATATGGTCAACCAGTGGGTCAGCGATTTCATCGATATCCTCGGAAGTTACGAAACCAATGGATTTCATATTCGTACCGGGAATATGAACTAGAGCAACCTTCGAAAACGACTTCTTCTCCCCCAGGAAAGATTGGATTGTATCTTTAATGACACTATATAAGCTTTTCACAATCGGGATACGATCAAGGAGCATATCCAATAGCTCTACAATTTTTCCGCTTAAATATTGTCTTGATAACCAACCTAGAAGAGTAATTAAAACGATGGATGCGAGTAAACCAAGTCCTGGTACATAATCTTCCTTCAAAATGCTCCTGAACGTATTTCCAAGAATGTTGTCCAAGAATTCAAATACTTTTATGACCACATAAATGACCAGGATGATCGGTAAGACGGTCACGACGCCGTTCAAGAAATTTTTAGCCAAAGCCTTCATGTCAACCTCCAATTGATATACTCTTTCGTTGTAGATGGACTTTTATATTGATATATTTGTTTTACGCGAAACTCACTTCGGGTGCGAAATTTCACTTGATCATTTTTACTATACCAACCATCAATAATAGCACTAGAGAAAAAGAGTGACCTCAAAGGATTTGATCACCCTCCAGGTCACCCCGCTCTATTTACCTCAACATTATATCATGTTCGTTCATAAACCCCATATTTCAAGATATCAATATATTGCTCCAGCCGATTAAGCAGAGGATTGAAATCTTCAAGCAGATCTGCTTCTTTCCCTTTATATTGCTGCAAAAGCCCCCGATTGAGTTGATCCATGACATTCATAACAAATTCTATTACAAACTCTTTCGTCAAACCAGTTCGTATTTGATCTTCATGCAAATAATCGAAAAGTTGGTTTGAGTTGAATTGCATGATTTGTTTGTACAGCTTTTCATATAAATCAGTGATGTCTTTTTCTAATTCCTTTGGTGTATTGAAAAATCCATTGATCAAAATAAGGTATTCATTCGGATGTTTTGAAAAGAAGTTCATTTTCAAGATAGCGACTGTTTTGATTCGTTCAAAAAAATCTGTTTCAGTCTCATCGTCTAAATGATCAAATACTTGATCGGACACGAGCCGTGCAGAGCGTTCCAACAGGAACAGATACAACGTCTTCTTGTTTTTGAAATAATGGAACAATAATCCTTTAGAGATTTCTGCCCGCTCGATGATTTTATTTGTGGAGGTATTTTCAAAACCGTTTTCAGCAAACTCTTCCATACAGGCATTTATGATCTGCTGTTTCTTCTTTTCAGGCAATCTTTCAAAAGCTGGATTCATGAACGACTTACCACCCTTAAACTGCAATATCTTTTTTTCTGTAATATAAATACGATGCTATCGTACAAATCAATATAATACCTGCCATGATCAAAATATACAAACCATCGAGTGTTTCATTCTTGATGATATCTGCGGGATCCACATATTCAAATGGGCTGAAGTACTTCAATACTTCCAATTGATCAGATACACTCGAGATCACCTGTAGGAAGTAGGTGATGAATACCAATCCAACCGTTACTGATAGGATCTGCCGCCCCTTTTTCAATACGGTTGACAGTAAAAACGCTATTGATGCAAACGTGAAATGTAACAGGATCGGTGCGACTGACAAAAGCAGGAATGGTACAAATTCAAATGATCCATCATCTACAATGATGAATGCAGCAAAGTTGAACAATGAAACGAAAACATTGAAAAGAATGATATTAACAACCACAATGAACAATTTTTGAGTGAGCATTTCTGATCTTGTTATCGGTTTTGATAACAAGAATTCGATCGTTTTCTCGCCCTCTTCTTTTGCCACCATATTCCCTGCTAATAGAACTACATAAATGCTCCCGATCAATGTATTCAACATATAACCTTCAATTGCGTAGAAACCAAGCACTGTTCCTAGACTGACCTGGTCCATATTGAAAGCTTTTTTGATCCCTTCAGGGTATGCGGACATCAATGCTTCCAAGTTTTCTTGTTGTTTTGCGAAGTCAGGAAAGATCTGCATCATCAGGAATACCAACCCACCGAGAATGACTGACCAGATTAACAAGCCGCGGAAATTCCATTTGAATTCCTGTTTGAAGATCATTTGTCTGTCCCCCCATTCGGTTCTGTCTCATAGAAATGCATGAAGATTTCATCAAGGGATGGTTCCTCGATTACTACATCCCGATAGGATTCTTGGGTCAAAGCATGTATGAGTTTATGGATATCCCCACGGAACAGGATGTTTAATGTATGGCCGATCTGTTCTTGTTGGATGATTCCATCAAGCCCAAGGTCGACTTCCTGACCTTCCTCCATTAGAATCGTGACTGTTTTGAACTGGTTTTTTGTTAAATTTTCAATCGTATCATTTGCAATCAATCTTCCTTCTTTGATGATTGCAACACGATCACACATCTTTTGTACTTCACTTAAAATGTGTGAAGAGAAGAAAATCGTTACACCCTTCTTCTTTTCTTCAAGTAAAAGATCGAAGAAAGTATGCTGCATCAACGGGTCAAGACCACCAGTCGGTTCATCCATGATCAAGATCCGAGGTTCATGCAACAAGGCTTGAACGATCCCGACCTTTTTCCGATTACCAAATGAAAGATCTTCAAATCGTTTGTTCAAATCCAATTCCAAACGCTCGGAAAGTTCTTGGACTCTCTTTTTTGCAGTTGGTTTTCTGTAAAAACTCGCTGAATAATTCAGCAATTCTTTCACCTTCATATTTTCATAATAATGGACTTCAGAAGGTAGATAGCCTACCTCTTGTTTGATTTCTTTTGATTCAGTGATGATATCTTTACCGAAAATTTTAGCAGAACCGTTTGTAGGATAGATGAAATTGAGCAGTGTTCGAATCGTGGTACTTTTCCCTGCCCCATTCGGTCCTATGAAACCATACACTTCCCCTTCTTCAACAGAAAATGTAAGATCGGAAACTGCCTGATGTTTACCGTAATATTTCGTGAGGTTGATCATTTCTATCGCTTTCATCACTAGCCCCCCTTTGGTGATTGACCACCTAGTCAAAATCCATTTTACTCCATTTTGACCAAGTGGTCAATCAGTTTCAAAAAAATAAACCTGGGGACTTGATGTTACACACTAGATAATTAAAGGCTGTTTTCGCAAACTTTGTTGCTCTTGCACTTAAAGAAAGTAAAAAATACTTTCTTCAGTATAAGGGCAACTAAGGCTCGATCTATAAAAGGCTTGGTCTCGCCAAGTTTTCTTTAAAAGTCGTTGATTTCCTCTCCAGGATGCTCGCTTTCCGCGGGGTGTATGGTGAGCCCACTCGTCGCCTTGCTACCTCAGGAGTCTCCTTTTCAAGGAGGCATTTGTGCTCCTGCGTCTACAAGAAAGTCTTGTCGAAGCGAGCTTCCTTGTCGCATACCTTGAGAGGAGATTATTCAGGAACGCTGATCCCGCAGGACAAGGAAAGCTTCAGCAGCGTTACATCGCACGAAGAAAATGCGATTTTCATTTTCGAGGAGTCTCGCACCTTGCTCTCCAATCCACTTGCACAGGGTGATTTTTTTACAATAACTCAAAAGCAACAATCTTTTAGAAAAGAGTCTAATTAAAAAAGGGACTGCCTATTCTGACAGTCTCCAACTTTTAAAAATCAAAATTATCCGGATCTGGTCCAAACCGTTCATTGCGATTCAATGCATCGATCTTGATCATTTCTTCCTCCGTCAATTGGAAATCGTATAAATCAACGTTCGCATAGATCCTTTCTTCCCGGACGGATTTCGGAATCGTTATGATGCCATGCTGTAAATCCCAGCGAAGGATGACTTGTGCCGGTGATTTCCCATAGCGACGCCCTATTTTGATCAAATCAGGATGATCGAGCAATTTTCCATGCATCAACGGGGACCATGCTTCAACTTGGATATCGTTCGCTTCACAGAACATCCGCACTTCTTCTTGTAATAATCGTGGATGAAACTCAATCTGGTTCACCATTGGTTTGATTTCTGAGTCCTTCATCAAGTCTTCTAAATGATGGACATTGAAATTACAAACTCCGATCGCTTTCGTACGACCTTCTTTATAGAGCTTTTCCATCGCTTTCCACGTTTCCTTGTACAGCCCTTCAACTGGCCAGTGTATAAGATAAAGGTCTACATAGTCGAGTCCAAGTTTATCTAGACTTCTTTCAAAGGATGTCATCGTTCGGTCATAACCCTGTCCTTTATTCCAGACTTTAGTGGTGATGAATAGTTCGTCTCTAGGGATACCAGTTTCACGGATGGCTTTGCCTACTCCTTCCTCGTTGCGGTAGATGGCCGCTGTATCAATACTTCTGTAACCTGCTTCAAGTGTTGCTTTTACAGATTTGATGACTTCCTTCCCGTCTTCTATTTTATACACACCGAAACCTAAGTAAGGCATTCTGACACCATTATGTAGTTGCGCTGTATCTTGTATGCTCTTAATCAATTTCTTCACTCCTTAGGTGCAATATTCTAGTCGTCCTTATTGACCGATTGAAATAACTCTGTAAGTTGCTCAGTCAATAGATTGAGAATCTGTTTATCTTTCACATATTGAAAATGGGAAGCAGGGTTCCAGCTCGTCAACAGATTACCAGTATTCACTTCTTTATCCTCCTGGATCACCAAACCATAAGCATTACTGATGGTTTTTAAAGGATAAGCGAGAATATCGTCACGATCGTAAATATTCCACCAGCCACCCTCTCCATCTGGATAATGCTTGTAAAAGTCGCGGGAAGGAACTTTTATAGGTCGGTCAAAATCGGTGTAACGTAAACTCCATAAAGCCAATGGTGATCCGAGAGAAATGAATCTTGCGAGTGTTTCCCCCTTTTCCAGTGGAGTAGCATTTTCCGTCCACTCCTCAATATACGCCATTCGTTCTGAAGTCTTTTGTAAGTCATAAAAGAGATTACTGGTAATCACAGTCCCTAAACTGTGCCCGATGACAGTGAGGGGCGCATTTGATCCTGCTTTTTCACTCAGTTTGGTCAATGCCTTGAAATAGATTTCATGTACTTGTTCATAATTTTGAAATTGGTCGCTTGTCGGCTGATAAGCAATTGCATCACCTAAAAATTCAATCACGAATTTCCTTAATACGGAGAAATCGAGGCGACCACTTTTCTGGACGGCCTCCCATAAGTCCTTCTCCCTTTGATTGAATACCTCACCCCAATAAATTGGTTGGAAGATAAATTCGTCACCTGTGTATGTGCGCCCTTGATCGTCCATCCATTTCTCCAACTTATCTTGTAAATTATTGATGAGGATCTCAGCAAAATCCTCTTTTTGGATACCGGCCCCATGTATGACTGCTACTGCGATTGGTTGCACGTTTCAAGTCCCCCTAATTGTATTTATTTAAGATGTGAGCATGGAATTGATTGATTTTATATGGCCATTTTATGGTTTTCGTCATCGGTGTATGTTCCACCTTCTACATTTTTCACAAGTTCACCTATCGAATAGGTATGTAGAGCGGTTGTGATATGTAAATGAATAGGACTGACCTTGTCTGGCAAGTCCTTATCGGTTCATCTTCTTGACTTTATTCCTCTTGATACATCCAGTAATCCTGCTCCGATCGTTTCACGGTCGAAATCCATTTTTACTGTATTATTGATAAGAAGGTTATATATTTCTTTTTCAGTCAGTTTACGATTCAACTTCTCTTCATACCCCTGGATCAATAGAGCTGCTGCCCCAGCTACATGAGGGGTAGCCATCGAAGTTCCTGATAATTCAGCATATCTTGTCCCTGTATAGGTTGATAAGATATTCACTCCTGGAGCAACCAGGTCAATTTCATCGTTCGTATTTGTAAAAGGTGCAGGTTTCCGATCCTCTGTCGTCGCTCCTACACATACCACTTCTGGATAGAAACCAGGATACGTATGGTCAAATGATTTTGAAATCTTATCACCTAAATTTCCTGCTGCACAAACCACAAGGATATTATTTGCAACGGCTCGTCTTACCGCAGAATGTAAACGAGGATCATGGACAGGTCCACCTAGAGACATTGAAATCACTCTAACCCGTTCTTTACCCGGTCCTTTCCAATTTATTGCGTAATGTATGCCTCTGATCAAACTATCATAAGAACTTGTACCGTTCGAGCGTATGACTTTTAATATCAACAGGTTCGCTTCAGGCGCCACACCTGCGACTCCTTGGCCATTCAATTCTGCAGCGATTGTTCCAGCGACATGGGTACCGTGGAAATGATTATCCGAATAATTCCTCGGATCCCCATTATGATCTGAAGTAAAATTCCTTCCCCCGATGATTCTATTTTTGAGATCAGGATGATTCGTTTGGCAGCCTGTATCCAAAACAGCTATGACAACACCCTTACCTTTATAACCAAGGTTCCACATCTTCTCTGCATTGATCATTTCAACACCATAGGGGATTTCCTGGGTGAATTCATTCTTGTTTCTTATCTTTGTGGGAAACAGTTGTAGGTCTGACATGCATTTATCTCCTTTTCACTTAAATCACAATCTCTTATTCTTAGTAGATTCAAGTGAAAGGGTATTGGTATAGGGAGTTGTCCCAATAAATGCAAAAAAGGGGCTGACCCATAAGTGTCTTGATATTCCTAATAAATATGACACTTTGTTAAAGGATCAACCCATATTTTTATTCATCTCGAGCCAGTCGTATTCCACTGTATTGCCACCGTTTATCAGGATGGAAAAAGTTACGGTATGAGTGTCTCACATGGGTAGAATGGGTTGTACAAGACCCTCCTCTGAGCACCATTTGATTACACATGAATTTTGCATTGTATTCACCTAACGTACCTTCAAGCGGCTTCGATCCAGGGTAAAGCGTGTAAGGGCTGGATGTCCACTCCCATACATCACCGAAAACCTTATACATTTGATTGCACGAGTGATAATCGCGATCAGGATGAAACATCTTATTATCGGCAAAGTTTCCATCAATTTCAACGTTTTTCATCGCATGCTCCCATTCGGTCTCTGTAGGCAACCGTTTTCCCGACCACCTTGCAAAGGCATCTGCTTCATAAAAACTGATATGGGTGACTGGTTCATCAAGTTCCACCTTCTTCATCCCAGATAGCGTGAATGTGTACCAGCTTCCATCTATGTTCTCCCAATACAATGGGGCTTCCCATTGGTCGTCTTTTATTTTCGTCCAGCCTTCTGATAACCAAAATGCCGGTTCTTGATATCCACCATCTTCTATGAAGTCTAGATATTCCCCATTTGTCACTGGCCGATTTGCAATTGCGTAGGCGTCCAGCCAGGATTTATGTCTCGGTCTTTCATTATCAAATGAAAACCCTTCATCAGAATAGCCAGTTTCAACAACCCCTTCTTGAAATGTGATCCAATCCATTTCTGGCAGAGAAGAACCTGGTTCGTTTCTTTTATCATGATAGATCGGTTTTAAGGGGTTTATGGAAAAATTATATTTGATATCTGTGACAAGGAGTTCCTGGTGTTGCTGTTCGTGATGTAATCCGATTTCAAGGATCGGTGCTATTTCTTCCAACGTATTTTCATGACAGTTGTCTAAGAAGTTAAACATGCTTTTATCTACATGTTGTCTGTATTCGATGATTTCTCTAACAGATGGCCTGGAAAGCAGGCCTCTTGCATGCCTTGGGTATGGTTTACCATGTGTCTCATAATAGGAATTGAATAAGTAGTCGAATGTTTCATTGAATCGAATGTACGTTGAATGATAAGGAATGAGAATGAACGTTTCGAAAAACCAGGTCGTATGGGCAAGATGCCACTTTGGGGGACTGACATCAGGAATCGATTGAACGACAAAATCTTCTGGTTCTAATGGCGCTATGATTTGTTCTGAAAATGCTCTGATCTGTTGGTAGCTTTTCAACAATAAAGTGGATTTTTGTTCAGTAATGGACAATGGGTTCGCTCCTCTCTTGACTACATCTATTTTCTATTTTGACTCTTCCCCTCCTCCTCCAGCAGCAAACCTACTCTTAAAAAAACAAAAAAGCTGGCAATTGCCAGCTTTGCAGTATGATGTCTATCGTTCTTTTTCTTTATTTTCCTGTTTCTCTAGATCAATCGGTTCATCTCTTGCAAATTCTTCCCTTGCAATTTTAGAGCCTTTAGGTGGACGGTTGATCGTCCCTTGCCGCTTGTGATCGAAGTTTTTGCCTCTACCCACTCTTCAAACCTCCTTTAAGGTGAACAAGAATGTCTTCACCATTTATTAAAAGGATAGCCTAAAGGAGTGTTTTTTACTCGGAGTTGCAGACGGATTTATCAACCAGTATAAGCGGCTTTATGTTGATTCACTAAGAAGGAATGACATTCATCGGCAACTTCTCTGCCTTCGCGGATCGCCCAAACGACCAGACTTTGACCGCGTCTTGCATCTCCCGCAGCGAATACACCTTCTTGATTAGTCATATAACTGGATTTTTCCGTCCAAATCAGACCTCTGTCTGTCTTCTTCAAATTGAATTGATCCAAGAAATCTTTTTCTGGTCCAGTAAAACCGATGGCAATCAGCACGAGTTGCGCATCCCATTCCTTTTCTGTTCCAGGGATTTCTTGCGTAATGATTTTCCCATCCACTAATTCCTTCTTGACTTGAACTGTTTGAAGAGACTTGAGTGAACCATCATCGGCAGTCTCGAAGCGCTTCGTCAAAATTTCATATTCCCTTGGGTCTTTCTTGTATTTTTTGTATGCTTCTTCGTACGCGTATTCCAAAGAAAAGGTTAACGGAAAATGTGGCCAAGGATTATCTTCTGTCCGATCCTTCGGCTGTTCCGGATGTTTACCGAACTGTACGACACTTTTACAATTTTGGCGTAATGCCGTTGCTACACAGTCTGCACCGGTATCCCCTCCACCAATGACGATGACGTCTTTCCCTTCTGCAGAAATCGGGAATTCAGATCCTTCGTTGAAGGCTTTCGTCGAACTTGTTAAATAGTCCATTGCAAAGTGAACGCCTTTACTTTCCCGTTTCTCAATCGGTAGATCACGAGGCTGCTGTGCACCTGTACAGACAATGACAGCATCATAATCTTTTGTAAGCTGTTCACGGCTGATATCGACGCCGATTTCCGTATTTAGCTTGAATTCGATCCCTTCTTCTTTCAAAAGGTTGACTCTACGTTCTACAGTCTCTTTTTCAAGCTTCATATTCGGGATTCCATACATGAGCAACCCGCCAGCACGATCGTCCCTTTCATAAACAGTCACCCAATGACCGGCTTTATTTAATTGGTCCGCTGCAGCTAACCCTGCTGGTCCAGAGCCGACGATTGCAACTTTCTTTCCCGTTCTGTGGGTTGGAGGTTCTGGTTGGACCCAACCGTTGTCGAAGCCGCGTTCAATGATTTCATTCTCAATCGACTTGATTGTCACCGGGTCGCTGTTAATTGCGAGTGTACATGATCCTTCACACGGTGCTGGACATACTCTTCCGGTGAATTCCGGGAAGTTGTTGGTTTCATCCAACCGAGCGAGTGCTTGTTTCCACTTTCCTTGATACACAAGTTCATTGAATTCTGGAATCAAATTATTGATCGGACACCCGATTGCAGAACGCCCCCATTCTGCTCCTGTATGACAAAACGGTGTGCCACAGTCCATGCACCGGGCACTTTGTTCTTTCATATCTTTTTCAGAATGCCGAAGGGTATATTCTTCCCAATCCTTCGTCCTCGTCAATGGATTACGCTCTGGATTTTTCTTCCGAGGATACGTCAGGAATCCTTTTACTTTACTCATCTCAACCCCTCCTTTTATTTTTAACACCTGATTTTAAAGGTAAGAGGCTGACCAATCTTCTGGCCAGACCCCTTTTGTTTAATTCGGTATTTTTGCGATCTTTTCACGATCGTTCTCATTTTCAGTGAGTGTACGTTTGAATTCTTCAGGAATGATCTTCACGAAATGGGAAACAGTCTCATTCCAATTGCTGAGCAATTGTTTCGCTCTCTTGCTGCCAGTATATTGAACATGTCTGAGAAGCATTGCATGGATATTTTGGATTTCATCATAATCCTCGAGTTTTTCAAACAATACCATTTCGCGGTTACATTGCCTCTTGACAGATCTTTGGTCAGGATTCCAGATATACGCGATACCGCCAGACATACCAGCAGCAAAGTTTTTCCCTATCGATCCTAGTACAATGACTTTACCACCTGTCATATATTCACAGCCATTATCGCCTAAGCCTTCAACAACCGCATGGACACCACTGTTCCGTACCGCGAAACGTTCACCTGCAGAACCGTTGATATAGACTTCACCATCAGTAGCGCCAAACAATGAAACATTACCAATGATCACTTCTTCCATTTGGCGGACAATCGATTTTGAACTTGGAGCGACAATGATCTTTCCACCTGATAGTCCTTTACCGACATAGTCATTCGCATCTCCGTTGACTCTCAACGTAATTCCCTTTGGAACGAACGCGCCGAAACTTTGTCCCGCCGATCCATTGAAAGTGAGATCGATTGTATCTTCAGGCAGTCCTTTACCGCCATATCGTTTCGTAACTTCATAACCCAAACGCGTCCCGACTGCTCTGTCTGTATTACGTATCGGCAGTGTCAAGGAGATCGGTTTCTGATTGATGATGTTGTTTTCGACTGTTGGAATGATTTCAGCAAGATCAAGATGATTTTCATCATATTCAGTCCGGTAAGGACGGTCCTTCTTCTTCCATTCTTCATCTGATTGGATCAGTAATGGTGAAAGATCCATCTGCTTCGCCTTTGGATGTTGATAGGATTTTTCATTCAGTTTCAGAAGGTCCGTCCTTCCGATCAATTCATCCAACGTTTTTACACCAAGCTGAGCCATTATTTCGCGAATTTCTTCAGCGATGAATCGCATATAATTCACGACATGTTCTGCTTCACCCATGAACTTTTTACGTAGTTCCGGGTTTTGTGTTGCGATCCCTACTGGACACGTATCAAGGTGACAAGCTCTCATTAAGATACATCCAAGTACGACAAGTGGTGCAGTTGAAAATCCATATTCCTCAGCACCAAGAAGCGCAGCTTTGACGACATCTTTCCCGGTCATCAACTTACCATCTGTCTCAACGACTACTTTATCACGTAGATTGTTTAGTACGAGTGTCTGATGTGCCTCAGCCAGACCGAGTTCCCAGGGAAGTCCCGCATGGCGTATACTCGTTTTTGGAGAAGCGCCTGTTCCTCCTTCGTAACCACTAATGAGGATGACGTCTGCTTTTCCTTTTGCGACTCCTGCAGCTATTGTACCTACCCCTGACTTCGCGACCAATTTAACACTGATCCGTGCATTTGGGTTAGCGTGCTTCAGGTCATAAATCAATTGGGACAAGTCCTCAATCGAGTAGATATCATGATGTGGAGGTGGTGAAATCAAACCTACACCAGGCGTCGACTTACGAACTTCGGCAATCCACGGATGGACTTTTTTGCCTGGAAGGTGTCCCCCTTCCCCAGGCTTCGCTCCCTGTGCCATCTTGATTTGGATTTCATCCGCACTTGAGAGATAATGACTGTTTACTCCGAAACGTCCAGATGCAACCTGTTTGATTGCACTCTTTCGGATATCCCCATTCTTATCAGGGATGAACCGGTCAGGGTCTTCGCCACCTTCTCCCGAGTTACTTTTTCCTCCAATGCGGTTCATAGCGACCGCTAAGATTTCATGGGCTTCTTTACTTAGTGAACCATATGACATTGCACCTGTTTTGAAACGTTTGAAAATCGCTTCAGCCGGCTCAACTTGTTCAAGCGGTATCGGTTCACTTTTTGTTTTTATATCCAATAGATCACGCAGGTACGTGATGCTTTCATTAGAAGCCAACTCAGAAAACCGTTCATAAAGCTCTTTATTGTTGGTCCTGCAGGCATGCTGGAGTGTATGGATCGTTTCCGGATTGAAGGAATGATATTCTCCATTCTTTCTCCATTGCATCGCACCGCCTGATTCCAATAGAAAATCTTTTTCAACGAATGCTTTTCTGTGCCGTTTCAAAGATTCTTCCGCAATCGTTTCCAAACCGATGCCGCTTAACTTCGAAGCAGTCCCCGCAAAATACTTGGCGATGACTCCTTCATCGATTCCGATCGCTTCAAAAGTTTGTGCTCCTCGATAACTTTGAATCGTTGAAATCCCCATTTTTGACATCACTTTGACAATTCCAGAAGTAGCAGCTTCTCTGTATCGTTCAACTGCTTCCTCGTAGTCATGATCAGTGATGTGTTCTTGACTGATCAAGTCTTCGATTGTGCGATAAGCAAGGTATGGATAGATCATGTCTGCACCGAATCCAATGAGCATTGAGAATTGATGGACATCTCGGGCTTCTGCTGTTTCTACAATAATGCTTGCTTTCGTACGTAACCCTTTACGGACAAGGAAATGGTGTAACCCACTCACCATGAGCAACGACGGAATCGGAACTTTATTTTCGTTCATGTCTCGATCCGTAAGTACAATCAATGGAGTGCCTTGAGCAATCGTGGCTTCGACTTTTTCGAAGATCTCTTCCAATCGCGACTCTAAGGAAGCTGCTCCTTTGTCTGCGGAGAAACAATAGGAAATTTTCTTCGAAAGGAAATCATTTCGTCCATTATGAATGATTTCTTCGTATTCTTGTTTACGTAGGATTGGTGTATAAAGTCTGATCCGTTTACAATGTTGTGGGCCTTCCTCCAATACATTACTCTTCGGTCCAAGGTAAGATGTAGTTGATGTAACACCTTTTTCCCGGATCGCATCAATCGGTGGATTGGTTACTTGTGCGAATAATTGCTTGAAATAATTGAATAACAGTTGAGGCTTCTCGGACAATACAGCAAGAGGTGTATCATTCCCCATCGAACCGATCGGATCTTTCTGTTCATTGACCATCGGGACGATGTTTTTGGTAATCTCCTCATTCGTAAACCCGTGTGTAATCTGATAGGTTAATAGCTGATCATCTGACAACCCTTCAAAACTCTGGTCATCGATGCGACCATTCAGTTGGACCAATGATTCATTCAGCCATTTTCTGTATGGGTGCTCAGTTGCGATTGAACGTTTTATATCGTCATTCAATAATACTTCATGCTTTTCAAGGTCGATCAGAATCATTTCACCAGGGGCAAGACGCCCTTTCTGAGCAACTCTATCCTGTTCGACATCCAGTACGCCTACTTCTGATGAGAAGATGATCGTATTGTCATCTGTCAAATAATAACGGGCTGGACGTAGGCCATTTCGGTCGATAGAAGCACCGATCTGCCTGCCGTTCGTATAGGCAAGTGCTGTAGGACCATCCCATGGTTCCATGATACAGCTTAAATATTCAAAACAAGCCCGCTCAGGATCTTTCATCTGTTCATTGAAATCCCATGCTTCAGGCACCATCAACATAGCCGTATGGGAAATCGACCTTCCATTCATCACCAGGTACTCGAAAGCCTGGTCGAGCATACCTGAATCGCTGCCCTCAGTTGAAATGACAGGAAGAAGCTCTTTGTGTCTTTCTCCGAACACATTGGATACAGCAGTGCTTTCCCTTGCTTTCATCCAATTCACATTGCCGGTGATGGTATTGATTTCACCGTTATGCATGATCATTCTGTTCGGATGTGCTCTTTCCCACGAAGGAAACGTATTCGTACTATATCTTGAATGGACCATGCCGAACATCGACGTACAAGCTGGGTCATCAAGATCAAGGTAGAATTGATCCAATTGGTAGGATGTGAGCATACCTTTATAAACAATGGTACTTGGTGACAGGCTAGCAATGTAAAATGGGCCCTCTTGTACATCTGTTTCATCAACGACACGTTTTTCAATAATCCTACGAATTAGATATAGACGTTGTTCGAACTTTTGAACCGAGCGGATATCATCTGGTCGTTTAATGAAGATTTGACGAATAAAAGGCATCGTTTGTCTAGAGGTTGACGTAACGATTTCTTCATTTACAGGGACCGTCCTCCAACCGATCAATTGGAGGTTTTCTTCTTCTGCAATTTCTTCAATAAGACTTTCAATCTGGCTCCGTACCTTCTGCTCTTGCGGAAGGAACAACATACCGACAGCATATTCTCCTTGTTTCGGCAGGAAATTGTTCCATTTTTTTCTGAATAGCTGATCTGGTATTTGTACCATGATTCCAGCTCCGTCCCCAGAGTCTGGGTCTGACCCCTGGCCACCTCTATGCTCAAGTCGACAAAGCATTGTAATAGCATCTTTAATTGTTTGATGTGTAGCTACCCCATCAACTTTTGCGACAAATCCGATTCCACAAGCATCACTCTCAAAATCAGGATCATATAATCCTTGTTTTTGTGGAAGACCAGTTCGAATCATAGTATCACCCCATCTGCATTTATTTTAATGTTAGGTATCTATACCCGATAATTCATTGTTTTTCCACTATTCATTTCGAAAATTTCTGACAAAAAGGTTTGTTTTCATATTAGGGGTTTTCTGTTATGCTTTCAATATATAAATTCGATAGAATTGATCTCATTTTGAGATCAAGCGCTTACAAGGGTTGATATGATGGAACTTAGACAAATCAAATATTTTATAAAAGTTGCAGAAATGGAGCATGTCAGCGACGCGGCTGCAGAGTTACACGTTGCACAATCTGCAGTCAGTCGTCAAATTGCGAATCTTGAAGAAGAATTGGGTGTGAAGCTCTTCTTCAGAGAAGGCAGGAACATCCGGTTGACCCCAGTCGGAAGGATCTTTTTGGATCATGTCAAGATAGCTATCGTCGAGTTAGATAAAGCAAAACAAGAGGTCTATGAATTCTTGAATCCAGAAACGGGGACAATCCGGCTCGGTTTTCCGACCAGCCTTGCTGCAAAAACGTTGCCACAGGTCATTTCTGCATTCCGGAAAGAGCATCCACAGATCGGGTTCCAATTACGTCAGGGTACGGTACCAGAATTGACGACTGCGGTCATCCAGGGGCATATCGATCTCGCCTTTGTTTCCCCAGTACCTAAGAAACAAATGGATGTTAAGGGACAAATCTTTTTTACAGAGAAGGTAATGGCTCTACTTCCACTCAATCACCCATTAGCGGATGAGCCCTATCTCCGGTTGGTTCAATTACGACATGATTCCTTCGTACTCTTTCGTCAAGGATACAATTTGAGGGATACTGTAATGCGCGCCTGCCAACAGGTTGGATTCAACCCACGGATTGCTTTTGAAGGTGAGGATGTCGATACGATAAAAGGGCTCGTATCTGCGGGACTTGGTGTCAGCCTGTTACCTGAAATTACACTCCATGGACCGAGGGAACAGGAATGGAAGGCGGTAGAAATCGTGGAACCGAATGTAACAAGGACGGTCGGCATCGTCATTCCACAAAACCGTGAACTTGCACCATCTGAAAAAATCTTTTTCGAGTTCCTTAAACAATTCTATGAAAAACTGAACCGGTTCGGTGAATAATAGGAAAAGAGGCTGATATTTGCTCAGCCTCTTTTAATATGTCTTTTCTTAAAGATTGTTACTTTTGGGCCAATTTTGGTAATGAACCACATTGTGCAAATTGATTGGAGAGTCAGGTGCGAGACTCCTGCGGAATCAGCGTGCCTACTACCTGAATAATCTCCTCGCAAGGCATGCGACGAGGAAGCTCGCTTCGACAGGACATTCTTGTAGACGCAGGAGCACAAATGCTTCCTTGAAAAGGAGACTCCTGAGGTCGCTAAGCGACGAGTGGGCTCACCGCACGCCCCGCGGAAAGCGAGCATCCTGGAGCGGAAATCAACGACTTTCAAGAGCCACAGCGTATGCAAAACAGTCTTTAATAACTATAGTTCTATTCACAATCATTACTCTCTATGGCATTAAACTGAATTGCATCGTCACCCATTCATTACTCTTTTTCGTGTCAATCAGTTGATAGCCATTCGTTATAAAATAATCCACTAGTTTATCCATGCTCCACTCGACGATTCCGGAGATAAGGAAATGATTCACTTTACGATCAAAGAGATCCTGTTTCTCCATGATACGTATCGTTTCATCTGAACCAATATTAATGAAAACCCAATCAATCGACATCGGGGTTTTAAATTTTTCATGGATCAAATCCTTCTGAGCGGGCTGGATTCCTTTTATATTATTTAATCCAGCGTTAAGTCGTACTTCCCGTTCACAAGGTTCGATGTCAAGTGCAATTACTGTCTCTGCACCTTTCATTGCTGCCGCGATACTTAGAACACCTGAACCCGTTCCGACATCAATAATAGTTGTATTTGAAAAATCTTTATCCAGAATGACTTTGAGGCAATCTCTGGTTGTTTCATGCGAGCCTGTTCCGAAGCCTCCCATCGAATCAAGAATGATGGAATATTTGGCAGATGGGTCATTTTCAGGTGAAATGATCTCCCATTCATCATTGATGGAAATGGCGGGAATCGGCTGTTGCCAATCCTGGGGTATGTATTTCTCATATGTAATCGCATCACATTCAATGTTGAACAGCCTGGTTATTACGTCGATCGTTTCACTCGGTGACGTTGATTCACTGATGATATGCAGACGAACATTTTGAGTTTCTTCTATTTGATATTGGTACCCGTTTTCGTTACGTGAAACTGCAATAGGTTGATTGTAATATATATTGAAAAAACCTGCAGCAGCCAGTTTCTCCATTACTTCATCAGCCTTTACGTATGGTATATCAAACATAAATTGGTATTCCATGACACACTCCTTATTCATTTTTTCAGATACCGGTATAGTCGATTGAAGGGGTATGCACTTTAGAAAAATTGGCGATGATGGTAACTAAAAAGGTGATTTCATATGGAATTATATCGTATTTTCTATACCTTTCGCACAAAAGAATTGAATTTCCTAACCATTACCGGGATGGATATGGTACAACACAAGTTATTTTCGGTATTAGTATATTCTCCAAACGATTCGATCGACTTGGATCATCCTTTGTCACCAGACATTCCTTCTTCTTTAAAAACTCTATTACTTGAACGAAAGTATAAGATTGATACGGGGTATTATGATTTAGCATCATGGGAAACAAATGTCATCCATTAATTTATTGGTCCAGATCGAGTGGTAACCTCGACTTCTTTTGTAACTTTTTAATGATATAAGAAATCAGAGCGATGAATACAATGACGACTAAAATAGCGACGATTCGATCCGTATTACCAGTAGCAAGGCTGCTTCCAAAAAAATTCAATAAAAATACACCAGGAATCATCCCACATAAAGTCCCAGCAACGTATGGCCGGAAACCAACATTAGAAAGACCAGAGGCGATACTAACCAAATCATAATTCAAAAATGGGACTACCCTTAAGAATAATACGTAATAGAACCCTCTCTCATCAATGCTTTTCTGAAGCTTTTGTGTTCTGTTCCATTGCTGCGCCTGAAACTGATGCCCGAATGTCCGTACTATGATAAACGTCAATGAAGCACCAATTAATGTTCCAGTAATCGTCAATAATGTCCCGAGCAGAACCCCGAATGCAAGTCCACCGGCTATCGAGAGAATCATCATCGGAAAGAAAATGAACGGACGAAGGGAACACAACACTAGATAAATGACAGGTGAAAAGATTCCGAAAGAGACAATCCAGTCTCTTACGTTTTTCGTGTCATATCCTACATAATTCCGCCCTATCCATACTAAAAGAATGAAAAATAAGATGATCGATCTGTATTTCAGTATTTTCATAATGATAGTCATAAACAAAGCCCTTCCTCCTGAAGAGTCAATATATGTACTCTTTAATAAAAGTGCTACAAGCCTAAACGGGTCACTTCCACTCTTCGTTTGCCCGTGGGAAGAGAGTGAATTTCACGAAAACCAACTAAAAACAGAGCCTGCTTAAGATAAGCTTGCTCTGTAATATATGTCATGTCAACTGATTGTGTACGTTCGAACATGACGTTAATTTACATAATATTTTTATGTTATCCTTCGTCTTTTGATAATTTGACTAAAGATTTGATTTTCTTATGGATTTTCGCTTCACTATATTGTTTTTCAGCATATTTTTTTTCGAATTTATCCATTTCCATGAAGATTTTTTTATCGGGAGAGACAGTAACATCCATTTCAGGGTACTTCTTCTCTACTTTCTTCTTCACTTTTTTCGTAATTTCCTTCAATTGAAAACGATCTACAGTTGTAATCTTGATAGCAATCAATAAATCGTCCTGTGCTTGCATGATTTTAACATCCTCTACCCCTTTCATCTGTTTTATGTTCTTTTCTAATGAGGTTCCTTCCTCAGTCGCCATTTCCTGTGTTGTAATCGTATTTTGTTTTTCTGTCTTCTGTTCAAAATTACATCCTGCCAGAAAAGAAATCAACACAATAACCGTCCAAAGCATCTTCATTCGGAATTGAAATTGTAACATCCTGCTATCTCACCTTTCACCTTATGATAATTTTAAATGTCCAAATTTACGATTTTGTTCAATCAGTTCTGTGAATAAAGTTGGGTAATCGACTGTTTCAATCCTTTGATGATATAGCTGTATTTGTTCCTGTAACTCTTTGGAATAGATTGGGTCATCCAGATTGTTTAAAATTTGATTCTCAACGTTCATTTCAACGTTAATGCAATAGCCTAATCCCCGCTTTTTCAAGTAATTCAAGTTATATTCTTCCTGGCCAGGCAGGCAGTCATTGATAAAAATCGGAATCCTCTTCATAAGGGATTCCGCCAACGTCACACCTCCAGGCTTAGTGATGATGGCATCGCTGTGTTCATACATATCATTCATTTCAACTTTTGAATCAATATATGGATAGGTGGTGATGTATTTATTATCAAGCCCTTTAACCTGGCTCAATAGCCGATAGTTTTTACCGCATAAAACTGTATAATGTAACCTTCCAGAAGGAGGGATTTCTTTTATGAAGTCTAAAATATGCCCAGCCCCTTGATTACCACCTGTAAGCAATACACGATATTGCTTCTTTACCTGATGAGTCTTCCTTGCAACAGGAGTAATATGTCGATTTACTGGAATCCCGCTTGTTAAAATCTTTTGGGGGGCTACCCCGTCTTGGATAAGTTCTTCCCTGAAATCTTCATCTGGGACTAAATGTAAATCAACAGCTGTTCTCCCCCAGAGGTTATTGATGAAGTAATCCGTATATATATTGACGATAGGAATGTTTAATTCTCCGGCAGCTTTTAAATGGTTGACCAGGTATGACGGTAAAGCATGAGTACAGATGATAAGATCAGGTTGTTTCCTTGCAATAATTTCACGTGTACTCTTCAAGAACAGTTTTTGATAAAACTTATGAGAAAAATTATTCTCCTTCTGAGAGTTGGCTAACCTTTTGTATACGTTGCTATAGAACGCCGGCCCGTTTTTGATCCAGCTTAAATAAACCTGCGAAACGGCCAATTCACCTTTCCCATATATAGAGGAAAGGAGCTCTATTTTTTCACAAGCGAATAGATCATCCAATTCAGAACGAATGGTATCGGCTACATGATGATGCCCTGATGAAATTGTTAACAATGGCATGATTAGGACCTTTTTCATGGGATAGAACCTTCTCATTTTTACTCTTAGTGTTTGGAAACAATCCGAAATAATTCCTGTGGTTTTCTAACCTGTTATTTCCATCATTACAATACAAATTTAGGCTAAAAATAATGGGGAGAAAATGTATGTAAGGAGTTTAAGATATGGAATTTATAAGGAGCTCTGCAATTTCCATTTGGAGTATATTAGATCCATTGTATTATTCACTTACCCGATTGACGTATATTGAAAAAGACTCGCCTGCAAAGTGCATTTTCAGAGTCAGACTGACGAAATACAAAGGATATCCTACCTTGTTGGAAGATGGAACACAAATCAATAAGAACGATCTGATGATCAAGATCCATCTTCACAATGTCAGGCTGATCAAAGAGATGCGTAACGCGAAGAATGATTTTCAAAAAGTAATCCAAATATACCGATGCGTCCAACAGTCCATGCCATACTTAGCTGCTTATGTGGAAAAACACGAACAGCTTGGCGAAATTAAAGGGATCATTGGGATCACCCTCATCAATAAAGGAACAAATAAGCTCGGATTTGAATCCTTCGAATTGAAAAGTAAGCTTTACCGAGTATTTAAATTGACCTCACTATTACCGATCTATTTATTGTCGAATCAGAATAAAAATGGCATTTTTGGAACAGAACCGAGGTATTTGATGATGTCCAAAGATAGGCTGATTGGTCGGTATAACTTGAAATAACAACAATTTACATCATTTACCGGTTCCAATCCCCTCTGAATTTCCTATAATTGTATATGGGAGGGGATTGGATGTTTATTTTGTTATCGGCTATTTTGATTTCAGCTTTCGCCATATATAGAGCTTATATCAATACTAAGGATGTAACTTTAAAAAGAATCAAAGTTTTGAGTAATGATAAAGGACCTCAGACGAACTTACGAATCCTGCAAATTTCGGACATGCATTTAGAGAACATTTCGGTTACTCCTGAAGAAATTCATGAGAAACTGAAAAACGAAAAGATTGATTTGATTGCACTTACTGGCGATTATCTTGATCGTAAAAAAACGCTTACGAAGCTCCCTGCTTATCTAGAGGTTTTTCAAAAGCTTGATCCAACCTATGGAATCTATGCTGTTTTCGGCAACCATGATTATGTATTGAATGATAAGTCATTTGATAAACTAGAAAAAATATTGAATATGTATGATTGTAAGACGTTACGTAATGAGCACGAGATGATTACGATAAACGGTCATACTGTCAATCTTATTGGGATCGATGATTTTGGCACAGGAAAGAGTGATCTTGAGAAATCTTATAAAGGGCTGCCAGTATCTGATTATAATCTGGTCCTTACTCATGACCCGAATATTGTATTGGATCTCAATCAACAACACTTCGATTATTTATTATCTGGTCATTTCCATAATGGTCAGATTCATTGGCCGAAGCCATACCACCTTGCGAAAATGGGAAAATTGGCTCGTCAAAAAATTGTCCAGGGACTTCATCATATGTATGAGAAACCATTTTATATCAGTGAAGGGTTAGGACAAACGGGCATCAACATACGTGTAGGTTCACGCCCTGAGATTACAATACATGAAGTAGGAATTACAAAAGCCGAAGCTTCCGGGAATGCCGCTTCATGAAACAAAGCTGATTCAAGTCTAGAACTCATCAGAGATAGGCTTCAATCAGCTTTTTTTAATCGAAAATGGGAAATAAAAACGTTTTTTTATTTCGATGGAATAAAGGATCATATCCTAAGGCCTTTAGTTGATCAGCTATGAGTTTATACCCATACCCATTAGGATGCACGCCATCAATAGAGAGTGCGTTACCCCCATTTGCTTTAAACGGTTCATAGATCCTGGCAACCTTCAGATTTTTACATTCGAACTTCTCCAGTTGCTTGTTGAATGTTTTAATCCATAATTCGCTGAAGGAGAGATAAGGGAACGGATTATACAAACCAACCATTCTTATGATATAGGGTTCTTTCCTTTTTTCTTTAATTTTACGGGTTTCATGAAGCATCATTGAAAGATTTTTCATGCTTTCATTAATGGCAGTTTTAAAAATAGTTGTGTCATTCATAAAAAAGTATTTCTTTGCTGCTTTCCTTAAATCATTACCTCCAGCAGTGATTGTAATCACGTCCGCCTCTGCAATCGCCTGCTTCACATTTTCATTAGTAAGAAACTCCAATACCTGTGCTGTCGTTGCACCGTTTTTTGCAAATACATGACGTTCTACTTTTCGATTGGCAGCAGTTTCGATAGACTCGGTGTACCGTGATACAAATCCTGGAGCAAAGATTGAACCGACACCTACTGTCAAAGAATCCCCTAACGCTGTATATCTGATAATATTCTCGTCCATATACATTCACCTGTTGATATATTTAAAACACTTATAATAAGTTATGTTCCTTGAAAATACGTGATATGGACAACCGTTTAGGTGATGAAAATTGTGCAATAGCACTAAAGGATATGACTTTATTTCTAGATCGATATTTACGGGATTTCCTTATTTATAGAATTTCAGTTATTATGGTAGGAGGCAGAAGTTTTTTAGGAGGTTCAAACAGATGAAACAAGAATCACAACAATTTTTACATGAGTTGCTCTCAACTCCTTCTCCATCAGGGTTTGAAATGAAAATCCAAAGGAAATGGATTGATTATGTTCAATCATTCGCAGATAAAATTGAAACTGATCATATCGGAAATGCCTATGGTGTCATCAATCCAGATGCTCCATTCAAAGTATTGATCGCCGGACATTGTGATGAGATCGGCTTTATGATCAATCGGATTGATGAAAGCGGTTTCTTGCATTTCACTAAACTCGGAGGTATCAGCCACAAACCTGCAATCGGAATGAAGGTCGAGATCCTGGGCAATCAGCAGACCATTACTGGTGTCGTGGGTGTAAATGCTGAACATCACGGTGGAATTAAAGATGAGTATGGCTTTGAAGATCTATACATAGATTGTGGTGCACGAAGTAAAGAAGAAATTGAAAAATTCGTGCAAATTGGTGATTTGGCAATTTATAAACGAGAAACGGAGTTCCTTTTAAATAACAGGATCAGCGGTCGTGGTCTTGATAACCGCACTGGTGCGTTCATCGTAGCAGAAGTTTTGAAGAGACTATCCAAAAAGAAACCTGAAGTCGGTGTCTATGCGGTCAGTACAGTAAATGAAGAAACGAACCTGGGGGGTGCCTATTTTGCAGCATCACAGGTTCTGCCAGACTTTGCCCTTGCTGTTGATGTAACCTTTGCAACTGATTATCCAGGTGTGAACAAGAATAAGCATGGTGACATCCGCCTTGATCATGGCCCTGTTCTTGCTAAGGGAGCGCCTATCCATTACAAATTGAACAGCATGCTTGAGGAAACCGCACGCAAAAACAAAATCGATGTTCAATATGAACTTACACCGCGGGTGACAGGTACAGATGCCGATCGGATGAGATTGACTGGTAAAGGAGTTCCGGTTGCACTCGTCTCCCTCCCCCTCCGTTATATGCATTCGCCAGTTGAAACCGCAAGTCTTCAAGATATTGAAGATGAAATCACATTGATCACAGAAATGATCGCTTCGCTCAGTACAAACGAAAACTTGAACCCGCTTGATTGATAAAGAAAACTTGGGCTTTGCCAAGCCTTAGCCCAGGCCGATCTATAGTTGCCCTTGAAGAAAGTATTTAAATGGAATGAAAAAAAGGAGATATGCCGGTATACGGTACATCTCCTTTTTTTAAATCATTTGTATAATAATTTTCGGATTTTTTCAGAAACCTGTTCATAATACGGTCCGTCATTTGGGACAAAATGGGTCTGGTCTACCGTCATATTCACTGGAACTTTCATACCAGAAGGATCTAATTTATATCCATCAACTTGTAACGATTGACCTTTCCCTGAACAAAACTCGTGGAATGCATTGAATTCGGCCTTTACAATCCCGGACACTTCTTCTTCTTGGAGAGTGAAATCATCTAAGTTCATTAGCTTATCATATAAAAATACGTGTGCAATTTCTTTGTCAATCATCCCTTCAGTAGTAATACATGATTCAATTTCCCCGACTGTTTTCAACTCATCCAGGGTAACGTCTATCCCGATTTCTTCATTTACTTCACGAATGCCGTCTTCGATCGTTTCGTCGGCTAATATATGACCAGCTGCTGTTATATCAAGCAAATTCGGATAATCTTTCTTCTGATTGCTACGTATTTGTAAAAAGATATAATACTGGCTACTGATTAAGCTGGTGATCCAGCAATGGAAGGTTTCATGCCAAAACCCAACCCGATGAACTTCTTCTCTGGTTGCGACACCTAAAGGATTTCTCTGATCATCATATATTTTCAACAGTTCTGATTCCAATACATCCCCTCCACTTCTCTTTCATATAACTTTAAAGGGAACAGCTGAATGATTTTTCGTTCTATATCCATAGTTTGACAAAGTTATCCGATAACCCTCTTTTGTAGAGAATAAACGTTTAAATGGGCTGTAAGAAAGGAATGGTAGTGGTAACAAGCCAAACAAGAGGGGTGATAAAAATGAAAGAACGAAAAACCTACTATGTGTCGCCTAAAGGTGATATTCTCCCGATCAAGACAGATCAAAGTCTTCAACTATTCGAGATAGAAGCTACTGAAAATGAACTGAACCAATTCAAGGTTGCTGTAGAAGAATTCAATGCTTCAGAAGATGTTGAAAAAGAAGATTTTTGGAACCTCACCCATTTTAAAGAGAAGGAAGTAGATGAAGACAGAAATGTAACCTATGGTAAAATACTTGAAGTTTATAAGTGGATCTATACACTTGGAACTTCTAAAACGAAGCTGGAAATTGAAAGGATGAACATACTCCCGTCTTTAGACCAAAAACCTAGCTTTAAATGACAGGAGTTGTGTATTTTAACCCACAGTGGCAAATGAAAAAGGGACAGTCCTAAAGTGCCGAAGCCTCCCCAAACATTGATCCAAAATGTTATGTTAGAGGTGAATGGCACTTTTCTTTTAGGACAGGCCCTTGATCGTTCTTCATAATTTCTCCCATGGTTTCTCTGTTCCGAATTTCATGGCTAGCTGTTTGCTTTCATCTCTCCTCTTTCTTCGTCTTTCCGCACGTTCTGGCGCCCCTTCGAACAACCATTTTTCCTCTTCTGATTCAGGTATGACATTCGCTATTGGCGTTGGATTCCCCTTTTCATCGATTGCAACGAATGTAAGAAAAGATAAAGCACATAGCTTCCTTTCACCCGTCAACAGGTTCTCCGAAATGACTTTCACGAATACTTCCATCGAGGTCCTGTGAGTCCATGAAACGAAAGCTTCAAGACAAACAGAATAACCTTCCTTGATCGGATGTAAAAAATCGACGGAATCGCTTGATGCTGTGACAACGTTTTTTCTTGCATGTCGAGTTGCTGCAATTGCGGCGACATCATCAATATACGCCATCAATTTACCACCGAACAAGGTTCCGTGGGTATTCGTATCTGGAGGAAGCACATGACTACTTTTAACTGTTCTGGATTCGCTGACTTTCTTAGCTTCTACGGTCATAATACATGCTCCTTATGATTTGAATTCATATGACTATCATTTACGCGGTTATCATATCTCATACATGATACACCATGCAACAAAATAAACTATTGCTACTAATTCAAGCCAACCATCATCAAGATACTAGAAATAAACATGAACATATTCCCTCTCAATTTCAGTGTTTATTCTTGTATTCTTTTTCGAGACTCTTTAAGATTTCTTTTATTACTAGCTTTTGATTTTTTTTATTATTAGTACGGTACGTGAAATTTTATTTATATGTCACTTTGATTTTCACACCTTGCAATGATCTTTCCTTAGCTACTTCATTATGTTTCTTTGTTGATGCTGAACGTTCACTGAGTGGTATACTATGTGCTCCATCATAATAATCAGGATCGATGAGCCGTACTTTTTTCCGTACATGTAGACTGTAGTCTTCTCTATCTTCCGAGACGTTTAATACTTGAGCCAGTTTATTCAACTCTTTTTTCACTTCACTATCTCCACTTTTCTTCAAAAAACTTAATAGCTCTTCATCAGTATTGAGAAAATCATCTTTAACTATAATTGCTTTTTCAAGTGCGATTTTTAGAATGTTGGCCATTTGGTGGTTGCCGTAAACATTTAGGGGATGCAGGAAAAAATCGAGGACCTCTTTATAATAGGTCTGGACAAACCACTCACCGGCACGAATCGTTGTCACATGTATTTTTCCCTCTATGACAGCCAAATCATTCAAGAAAGAATCCACTTCCAATTTGTAATCTCACCATATTCGTATAAATCCCGTAACGTATAATCAATACGATCAGCACATAAATGCGGAGCAGACTGTTCTAGGATAGACCAATTCGATTCATCCAAGATCTCTTTCACATCGTATCCATGTTTGGAGAGTACTGCCGGTATGTCAGATTCCTGGATGATCTTATCTTTGATTCGTTCATGATAATCTTCATCTCGTATTTTCAAAACCTGATCAACCACATGTGAAAAAGTGGTATGAGAGACATCATGCAGGAGAGCCGCTAATTGTTCTCCAATACTTCCTCCAAGTTTACGGATAAGCAGCATGACTCCAACCGAATGGTCAAACCGCGTATTGTTCCACTTAGGATTGACCAGATAACTTGCTCCATTTTGATGGATATTTTTTAAGCGCTGTACAGCTTTTGTACAGATCAACTCTTCAAATACCGGTTCTAACGAAAAACTTCCATATAATGGGTCTTCTATGTCCAAACAAAATCCCTCCTTTTACAGCGTATTTACATAAAAAGTGCCAGACCCCTTAAATAGGAGTCAGGACACTTTTTTAGAAATAGTATATTCTTAGAAGCAGATTTGTAAAATCAGATCTCATTCCGATCATATATCATGAAGTAATAGTCATAAGGATTTTTTTCGTCTTTGATTCCTTTTTCTTTTGATTTCAATTTCCACTTTGATTCATCAAGTTCTGGGAAATATGTATCACCCTCAAACTCTTCGTCAATATAGGTTAAATAAATCCTGCTAGCTTTCTCTAACACTTGTTTGAAAATTTCAGCGCCTCCAATGACGATCAATTCTTCGCCATCTTGGCGGAGGGCCTCATCGAGCGAATGGGTTACGACACAACCTTCTGCTTCATAGTTCTTATCGTTCGTGACGATTACGTTTTTCCGATTCGGCAAAGGCTTACCGATCGATTCATAGGTTTTTCTCCCCATTATGATCGTATGTCCACTTGAAACCCGCTTGAACCACTTCAGATCTTCAGGCAAGTGCCACGGTAAATCATTATCTTTACCCATCACCCTGTTCTTTCCCATTGCAAGCAGTAATGAAATCATACAGACACAGCTCCTTTGATATGAGGATGAGGGTCATAGTTTTCCAAAGTGAAATCTTCAATTTTGAAATTAAAGATGGACTTCACTTCAGGATTGATCTTCATAATAGGTAGGTCTCTTGGTTCCCGTGATAATTGCAAATCTACTTGTTCGAGGTGGTTCAAATAGATATGAGCATCACCGAAGGTATGCACGAATTCCCCTGGTTCCAGATCACAAACCTGTGCAATCATCATCGTCAACAAGGCGTAAGAGGCTATGTTGAATGGAACCCCTAGAAATGTGTCAGCTGATCTCTGATAGAGCTGACATGATAGTTTTCCTTCTGAAACATAGAATTGAAAGAGACAGTGGCACGGTGTCAATGCCATTTCATCAAGTTCTCCTGCATTCCAGGCATTGACGACTAACCTTCTTGAATCTGGATTCTTCTTGATTTCCTCAACTACTCGTGAAATCTGATCGACTGTCCCTCCATCCGGCTTTGTCCACGATCGCCACTGTTTACCATACACCGGTCCAAGATCGCCGTTTTCATCTGCCCATTCATTCCAGATCCGAACGCCGTTTTCTTGGAGATACTTCACATTCGTGTCCCCTTTCAAAAACCAGAGCAGTTCATGGATGATTGACTTCAAATGTAATTTTTTCGTCGTGAGCAGCGGAAATCCTTTTTGCAGATCGAATCGCATCTGAAAACCGAATACACTGATTGTTCCAGTCCCTGTCCGATCTTCCTTTTTCACACCATTCTCTAAAATATGACGGCACAGTTCTTTATATTGTTCCATCTTACCCCTCTCTTTCAATCAGGCTGTCTCAATTATAGCAGAAGACAATTTTAAGGGGAAAAAGAAAACTTGGTAAAGCTGAGCCTTTGTTGTTGATTTAAATAAAGTCGTTGATCGCTTCAGGATGCTCGCTTTCCACGGGGCGTGCGGTGAGCCCCCTCATCCCCTTGCGACCTCAGGAGTCTACTTTTCAAGGAAGCATTTGTGCTCCTGCGCCTACGAGAAAGTCCTGTCGAAGCGAGCTTCCTCGTCGCATGCCATACAAGGAGATTATTCAGGTAGTAGGCACGCTGATCCCGCAGGACAAGGAAAGCTTCGGCAACGTTACATCGCACGAAGTAAATGCGATTTTCCTTTTCAAGGAGTCTCGCATCTTGATTTCAATCAATTTGCTTGACTCAAAAGAACACTCTTTTAGAAAAGAACCAAAAGAAAAGAGGCTGGGATATAACTCTAACTGCCAACAGAAGAGACGGACTATAAAATATAATGGATAAAATGAATGACGAAAAGTAAAGGATGTCGAGGAAGCGGAACCTTCATTCATTGCTCATTAAAGAAAACCCGGACAACGTTAAATTGTATGACCATTTGCATTAGAATTTATAACCTTCCAGAATCCCCTGTATGTTTGCAAATCGACCTGCATATTAACTATCAATTTAATATGTGCTTTGTTGTTAAAATACGAAAGTCATCAAGATTTTTAAAGTTAATATGAGGTACGCCAAAATTGTACTTAGATACAAATTTGAAGTCATTCAACAAACGGGCAGCATTGTTGAAGAAGGAATGCAATGACTTAACGGACAGGAGAGCCGTTATTTGTGACAAAATAGCCAATTTCAGTGTGCTAACGGACACCAGAGACGTTATTCGTAAAAAAGTCGATTGTTTTTGTTGATTTTGGAGCAAATAAGGTCTCCTGTGTCCGTTAGATTTTATAAAAACAAGTCGTTCATAAAAATAAGGTCCTCTGTGTCCGTTAGGTGTTAAAATAAGTCATTCTTTCTCGATCGGGGGACTTTAGTTTAATAAGCCCGGAATAAAAATATAGCCGCACATCAATCCGTTGAAGGTTGATGGTACGGCTCATTAATAATCAAATACTTTACGAAACATAGTGCGTTCATCTATGCATTTACATATGCAATTTCTTACGTAAATTAAAAAATCTTTCGGGTTTACTATTGAACTACATTCATTTGTAAAAGTCTCTTATTCGTCGATTAGTTGGTTTTCGGTTGGGTTGTTGCAGGTTCATCTTCAAGCGGGATTTGAATCAGGTTACCTGTTCCTGTCGCTTTAGGCATCTTGCCATCCCACTTCTGGATCCACATATATTGGATCACTTCTGGTGTCATCGATTCATTGATGATATTGTTATATTCAGCTGTAGCTTCAGCTTCTATCTTCTTCTTTTCAGCTTCAGCCTCTGCGATTTTAAGTTCAGTCTGTTTACGTTCAAGCTCTTGTGAAGCTTTCACCCTTGCATCAATCGCTTCTTGCGTAGAATCATCAGGTTTCGGTACACCAATTGTCAAATCATCGATGATGAAACCAAGATCCCCGACGTCTTCTGAAAAGACTTTCTGAACTTCCATACCAGCAGCTGATGACTTTTGACCATAAGTATCAATTACGGAGAAGTTCGCAATAGCTTTACGTCCTGCGTCCCAGAGCCTTGTTCTCAAATAAGTCGATTCAATCTCTTCAACTGGTACCGGACCGAATTTATTGAACAACTCGACGACCTTATCCGGCTGTATGCTGTAGTTGTAAGCGAAGTCCATGGTTATGTTCTTCCCGTCTGATGTCGCTACCTGGATATCCTGATATTCGACCGTCTGCATACGGATCGGGTATTCGGTGATCTTATCAAAAAGTCCGACAATGTGCCAGCCTTGCCCAAGAGTATCTTCCTGAACTCCTCCATTTGGACTGTAAACAACACCGACATATCCATTCGGAATACGTTGGATGAAAAAGGTCGCTATGACGACAACCAGAGCAATCGTTATCCCTACGATCACTCCGCCGATAATTTTCCGGTTATTTTTCTTTTTTTCCGGCATCTGTACTGTTTCCATTCTCTGTCTCCCCCCAAAAGTTCTTATATTTCTTGGCAGCTTTCCCTACCTTTGTATATGTCGGTGACAACAATAGCCATAGACCAATGCATAGTAAAATCACAACAATGACTGATCCAATGAATACCTTCATGTCATCCCCTCCTATCACTAATGATTACGTATCAATTACAAAAAGGTTTCAAAAATGTAACGAAAAAATCATATTCCTTCCCCATGTTATTCGTACAACAAAAAAATAAGCACCCAATGAGGCATGCTTATTTCGAAAGCTGATTTCAACTCATCCAATTTGGAGGGGTATTCCTGTCCCAATAGATGCTTCCTAATTCATGGTGAGAAGCAAAATCATCACGGGCATCATGATAATGGAATGAAAACCAGTGGCCTTTTCCTGGCGGATTCTCCCGGCGGACATGGAGTCTGAAAACATCCATCCCTGTTGCTTCATTTTTAATATGGAAAATCTTCTCGCCTTTCCCTTTGGTAGGACGATCGCTGATCATCAGGTTTCTCATCGTTTCCTCATCCAATTCAGAACTTAAATAGGTGATCGTTTCTTCTATTTTCGGAAGAATCACAGAACGGAATTCTTCCCCCCGTCTTGATTCGATACGCTCACCGAATTTCTGTCTGGTTTGTTCTGTTGCCTGGATGACAGTATACGTTACGAATGCTTCTTGAAGATCCTCTGTTTCTTCATATGTAGCTGCGATTTCCTGCCATGGCATGGTATGGAAATCAGGTTCAGGATCGTTTTCTATTTGCGGACTAGTAATTGTATTTGTTTCTAAGTAATTTTCTGCTGATTCCGTATTTGTACTTTTATCACTATCCGCAAGAAGGTGCGGAGGAGGTGAAACGGTTCCAAGTGTGAATACAGTAATCAAGACGACGAGCGTTTTCCTCAACCAAACAGGCATCTCAACCAACCTCAGTCTCCAGTGATTTTTCGTATCTTCATTCTCTCATAAAATCAGGCATAAAAGACGCTATAACTATGAGAAAATTGTGAATGTATATCCCCTGAATACTTTATTCGATATCGATCATTGACCTCCTGCATTGACTTTTTCATCTTTCCAATAAAATTCAGTGAATACTTCTGCGAAAGCAGATAATGAACGTTGAATCTCATCCAGGTTATTATCTACTCCGCCTACCTCGATCAAAGCTGCTCGATCAGACAGGTCTTGATTGTACACACCGTTCCCCTGGCTTTTGTTTTTCTTAAAGACCCCACGGCTTAGTCCTGGATACTTGTCTTCTAAGAGCTCGTGTAGTTCTCGTGCCAATTGCTCGTTTCTTTCATAATTCGGGTTTGCTTCCCCTATGACAAACATCAGTTTGGCGTAATTCTCCCCATTAATCTTAGCAGTCGTTTTATCTTTCCTGAGTGAATCCCGATGCAAATCAAAAGAAAATGTGATGTCTTGGTTTCCAGTGACTGCTGCCTCTACGATTTCTCTTGAGAGCTTGTATGCGTTGTTCGTATTCCAACCACGGTCATTCAATTTTTGACCGATATTCGTTTTATCCTGCTGGACGCCGATGCCTCGCTGTTCCAGCTCTTTCGCCAGCATTCCGCCAACCCGGATCATATTCGCTTCAGGATTCGAAGTATGTGCGTCATTCGGAACTTTCGCATCCTTCAATAAAGGCAGGAAAGATTCGTAGGAATGGGATTGATAAAGATATACGACTTTCTTTCCATTAGTGGTCAGATCAGGTTCAGGTGTATTCGGCGAGTCTTCCACTTTCAGTTTTTCTTCGGCAACTTCACGTTCTTTCAATAAAACATCCAACGGAGGTGCAGATTCAATAGGAATAGTTGTGTAATCTGTCCCTTCACCGGCAACGATGATTTCTGTATCGAAAATCGCAAACCCTGGAAGTTCCCTGCCTAGTAAAGAGCGGATGTCTCCAGGTTTGATATTCGTTGCCAGTTCAAAGGATAAACTCTGTATGGATGGTGGCTGGTATGAGTTCGGCAGACCTTGTTCGAAATATGGATTGACGGTCCCCATGAATGTAACCAATTGTTCAGTTGAGAAGATGTGTAATGTTCCCTTCAATGAACTGGATTGGAACCTTTTTTCAAAAAAGGAGGAGGCGAGGACTGAAACTGTTAAGAATAAAATGAATACAATGGCAGAAAAAAACAGTGCACGTTTCAAAAACGTTTCATTTTCAGGCTTTTTCCATCTATTTAAAAGGCGGTTGCTCTTCTTCATTTATAATCCGTCCCTTCGATACCGTGTCATATCCTATGAATATGTACAAGCAGCAAAAAATAGAAGTTATTTTTACTGAGACGGACCATTTTTGATAGAACGCAAAAAAACCGTGTCAACATTGGCTGACACGGTTTTTTCTTCTCGTCATTCTTAATTTTTTTCATACTCATTTAATAGATTTTCAAGCGTTTGATAGGATAATTTCGCATAGTCATTATCATCATTCACTAGTTTCGCCATTTGATCCTTAATCGATTTGATCAACGAAAAGTCGTAATCCGGCACTTCATCCTCAAACGGTTTGATACTTGATAACGGGACTAGCGCTTTTTCAGTATGGGCAAGAGCCTTTCTCTCATGAAAAAGCTGTACGTCGACTTGATTCGGCGCATGCAAGTCACCTTGCCTGGGATGAGCTAATACCGCTAAGATTTTCACGACAGCTTTATCCAGTTTCGGCTTGAAATCAATGACTTCACCTACATAACGACCGGTCTTGTAGGATGCTGTAACTTTATCTCCGATTTCTATCGTCATGGTAACCACCTTTCTGATCAGGTTGTAAGATACACGTCCTTACATTCATCTGAACAACAGTTTTGATAACGTTCACGGCATGGTTCACAGGCAATATGAAGTTTATCGCATTCATCGATCGGACAATTGACGAACTGTTCCGAATCTTGACCGCAATGCAGACATTTCCCAACTACTTTTTTATCCTCAGTACGGTTAATGTCAACGGTCATCCGGTCATCGAATACGAAACACTTCCCATAGAAGTTGCTTCCTTTCGTTTCCGTGTCTTGTCCATATTTGATGATTCCGCCGTGTAACTGGTTCACATCCTTAAATCCTTCACGTACTAAATACCCTGAGAATTTTTCACAACGTATGCCACCTGTGCAATAGGTCAAAATCTTCTTATCTTTTTTATCCGCCAGGTTTTTATTGATCCATTCAGGAAGATCACGGAATGCTTTGATGTCAGGGCGTATTGCATTACGGAAATGCCCGATGTCATATTCATAATCATTCCTTGCATCCAGGATGATGACATCTTCATTCTCCATTGTTTCCTGCCAATCTTTCGGTGAAAGATAGGTTCCTGTCACTTCATTCGGGTTAAGGTCATCCTCAAGTTTCAAGGTAACAATTTCGTCCCTCGCTTTTACAGAAATTCGTTTGAATGTGTGGCCTTCTGTCTCTTCTTGCTTGAATTCCATATCTTCAAAACGGGAATCCTTACGGAAAAATTCAATGTAGGCTTCGGTCTGTTCCAACGTACCAGAAACCGTTCCATTGATCCCTTCTTTTGCAACCAGAACTCGTCCCAATACACCAAGTTCCTTGCAAAACTTCAGATGCTTCTTCGCAAAGTACTCCGGGTCATCGATGGGCACATATTTATAAAAAAGCAAAACTTCATACTTGTTTTTTCCTTCTGACATGACACTCACCTTTTATCAATTCGTTTTCCAAACTATATCTTACCAGAAATCGACCTTTTTATGTAATCATACATATTCAGTCCATAATTCTAAAAATCAGTAAGAAAGCATCATAAGGAAATCATTCGAACTGAAAAAAGAGAATGACCCGTAAGTCATTCCCTCCACTCCTTCTATATCTATTTTGCAAAAATATGCTTTCCAATTTGGACGATCTGTTCACGAGACCAGATCCAATCGGAAGTTGCAGTTTTCGGGTTGAAATAGAATGTGGCACCCTTCGATGGATCCCACCCTCTGATGGCACTGTATACTGCTTTATATGCATGAGCATCAGGTGTTGAGTAGTACTGTCCATCTGCTACTGCTGTAAAAGCCAGATCTTCAAAAAGAACTTCTTTTACATCATTCGGGAATTTGGATGAATCGAGACGGTTCATGATTACTGCTGCTACCGCTACTTTCCCTTCAAAAGATTCTCCACGCGCTTCTCCGTGGACCATTTGCGCCATCATTTGAATTTCATCTACAGTGAAAGTTTGATTGTAGAGTTTTGCAAATGTTCCATTTCCAGCAACTCCATCCGCTTTGATACCATTTGCTTTTTGGAAACGGATGACAGCATTTTTCGTGGCAGAACCGAATACACCATCAACTTTACCTTTATAGAAACCTAACTGTTGCAAACGATGCTGTACATCCCACACATATCCTTGTGAATCACCTATTTTTACGGTTTTAGAGTGAGCACTTGCTTCTTGTGTAGGTAATGTTGCTATCGTACCTGCAGCAAATACAACAGCTAATGTAACTTTCAATAGCTTTGTAAACATAATTACACCTCCTTGAAAAGTGTACGCCACTAAGTTTAATAGGGACTTATGACTCACACAATAGGAGGTCAAAGGTATTAGAAGAATTATTTTCCATTATAATATGGATCAGCTGCAAGTAAAAAAGAGCAGCACGACACTGCTCTTTCAATCAGCCAGATTCAATATTTTCGTCAGTTGATCAGGTTCGAATCCTGTAAGTACCTGATCACCGATGACTATTGTCGGTGTAGCCATCGAGTCGTACTTCTCAATCATTTCGTCCCTTGCCTTATCGTCTTCTGCAACGTTATATTCTTCAAAATCTACATTATGATGTGAAAGAAACTCTTTCACGACATGACATGGCGGTCAGGAAGGCTGGGAATATACAATTACTTTTTGTCGAGACATACGAACAACTCCTTAAATTTTTCTTTTAGATTTTAATGTTGTTTCTTCACAAAAAAATATCTGGGCGAAATTCACGACACTCCAGCGGGGAAAAGAGACCCAAGCGAGACCCGAAAGCCATGTTTTTCAGTTAACGGATTTGGACAACTTGGTTTCAGCTAGAGTAGAGCGTGGTTTGCAAATCGCCCGTGGAAAGGGAGTGAATTTCACATGTTCAATCAATAATTTAAATCCTAATTTAAAAATAGCAACTGTGAATGCCAACTGCAAATAGTATGCTTCTAAAAAAGCTCATTCTATTCTGTATAAATAAATTTTAAGAGGAGACTTCTCATTTTCGAACGTTTTTTCGAAAACCAAATCAATCTCCTTATGGTTTTCAATCGGTAATGCTGAAAACACATAATTGCCGCCAAGTTCTTTCAATGCTTCAGTATTGATATCCAGTTGTTCAAGTGTTCTATCGCTTTTTTTCGTAAAGAAGTAGTGTTTGCCTAAATCACTGACATACATATACAACCTGCTTCCCCACGTATCAAAGTAATTTTCCAAAACAGGACTTTCCTCCAATTCCGAAGCGATCACCTCTCGAAATTGGTGTTTATAAAAAAGCGGAAAGCTGACATTATACGTATCTAATGTGTAAAAACCGTTGTATTGAGCGATTGCGGGATGTAGTCCGACACTGACAACACGATACTCAGACTGCTCCTCCCCTATGTACTTCTCAATATCAGCAAACAATGAGGATGAATAGAATTCGTTGAACGTCGGGGTCGCGGTTTTTTCATATTTGAACTCTTCTCCTGTCTGAAAAAGAATCACACTTTGGTAAATGATCAGTATCCCGACGAACACCTTACCCAACTTGACATGCTTCCATATGATCCCCAGGGCAATGCCGAAGCCCAGGTACCAGAATAATGGACTTAGAAAATGGACCCTGGCAAAGTTGAACGTGTTCACCAGCATGAATTGATCCTTCAACACTCGCAGTCCTTCCCAATACCATATTGCATAAAATGCTGACAACAGCACATTCACAACCACTGCCAATATCATATGGTATGGAATGAATTTCTTTGTAAATCCGACTGCTAAAGCGACAAGGACAGTAGGTAGTATGAGTGTCTTGTGAAACGTCCAATCATGCGTATGGGCATTCAAAAAATCATGGATGAACAGTTCATATACACCTTTCAGATCTTTATGCCCCAGATTGAATTCATTGCGATGCGGAATATGCTCCTCATTGAAAAGGACCGAATCGATCAAAAGATAGTTTTTCACCAGGAAGATGGAAGTCATAGCAGCTATTGCTGTAAAGAACAGCCCGTTGAATCGTCTTGTACGATACAAGTCCCACAACCAAAGTAAACCGATTCCGGCAAGGAAAAAGATGAACGTCAAAATGAAGCTAGAGTGAAATGGGATCAGCAATAACAAAACCCAATTGCGCTTCGGCGTTTCTTTTCCAAGCTTACGGATCGTCAAGAAAAGATGGAAGGCTAAAGGTAATCCGGCAATAGACAGAGCACCTGATGGCCAAAATGGCAGCAAAGCAAAACAGAGTGCTACCCCGGAAGAAAGCCATTTCGTACCATTCCCACCTTTTAAAAAATGTGAATTCAATAATTTATACATCCCGTAAAACGCAACAAATCGCATGATCGTCTGATTGATGACATAAGCTGTGAATGGTTTGAACATGATATACAGCCAGACCATCGCGTCCAAACTGGATGGCAACGCGTCTCTCGGCAGTCCGTTGATCACATTCGGGAGTGTCCCATCCAAAGAGAATATCAGATTGCTTTCTGAAAGCAACTTGAACCATACAATGTTCGAATCCATATTATCATGGAGCCTGATATGTGTATCTTGTCCAAGAATATAGTAGGGAGATAGAAAAACGAGCAATATAACACAAGGAATCCAAATGTGTTTATATTTCATAGTAACTGTGAATACGTTCGACCACATGTTCTAAAGCCTCATCTCCCATTCCATAATAAAGAGGTAAGCGCAAAATTTTTTCGCTTTCCGATGTCGTATATTTGTCTTCACCAAAGAACTCGCTGTATGTCTCCCCAGCATTTGTCGGATGTAATGGTACAAAATGCGGTACTGCCATGATCCCTTGATCATCCAAATACTCTCTCAGCCGGTCGCAATCATCACTCTTGTCTGTTTTTATATAGAACATATGGGCGTTATGTCCACAATCTTCCGGGACATGAGGCGTTGAGATCAAGTTCCTAACTGCCAACGGTTGAAGTCCCTCTTTGTAGTGTTCCCAATATCGGAGCCTTTCCTCATTGATCAAATCGGCATTTTCAAGTTGTGCATACAAATAAGCAGCATTCAGATCACTCAATAAATACGAGGAACCGACATCCTGCCAGGTGTACTTATCAACCATTCCTTTTAAAAACTGAGAACGATCTGTTCCTTTTTCCTGTATGATTTCCGCATGTTGAATCGAATTGACACTATTGATGATCAGTGCGCCACCTTCTCCGCACGTGTAATTTTTCGTCTCATGGAAACTGAACGTGCCGAAGTGACCGATCGTACCCAATGGCCTCCCTTTGTACGTGCTTAACAATGCTTGGGCTGCATCTTCTATGACCCAGATATCATAATTGTTTGCAATGTTCATGATTTCTTCCATATCACAGGCAACTCCTGCATAGTGGACGACGACAATCGCCTTCGTTTTCTCAGTAATTGCTTTTTTGATCATCGTAGGATCAATGTTCATCGTATCTGGGGAGATATCAACGAACCTGATGGTCGCTCCTCTAAGCACAAAAGCATTTGCAGTTGAAACGAACGTATAAGAAGGCATGATTACTTCGTCACCTTCCTGGATGTCTGTCAACAGAGCAGTCATCTCTAGAGCATGTGTGCAAGAGGGGGTAAGCAGAGCTTTTTCGCAGCCTAGACGGTTTTCCAGCCACTCTGTGCACTTTTCCCCAAACTCTCCTTTTCCAGATAGCTTTTGATTGCGTATTGCTTGTTGGATATAAGCTTCTTCGTCTCCTGTTACACATGGTTTATTGAATGGAATCATCGTTACCACCTCATAAGGATTGACTAGTTACTATTATTCCGATCACAATCAGAGACAAACCGACCACTTTATGGACTGTGACGGGTTCCTGGAATAAAAATACCGAAAGTAGAAATACAAGAACAAACGATAGACTCATGAAAGGATATGCATAACTGATATTGAACTTTGTCATCGCCGCCATCCAAAAAAGGGAGGCAATGAACGCAGAAATGAATCCCGAAAAGATCAGCGGGTCGAATAATAGCTGTAACAGGAATATCAGCTTATCCTTCCAACCTACAGGCAAAGACCCGAATTTTCCGATTCGCCATTTTAAGACTAGTTGTCCATACACTGTAAAAAAAATCGTCCCGAAAATATAGAAATACCCCATCATTCTTCCTCCGGTGCGGGTCCATTCAATTTATGATAGACATCGAATGTACGGGTCAATTTAAATCCAAGAGATAGGAATAAATTCAAGGATGGAAGGTTCGCCGCCGAGATAGAGGTTTTCAAATGAGAGTAACCTCCAAGTTCGAACTGTGCCTGACAAGCCTTTTGGATCATATATTTGGTCAAACCACGCTGCATGAATTCTTTCTTTAAACCGATCAATAGTATTTTCTCGTCTTCATATGCATAGAATGCGGCCATTTCACCTTCATAAGATAAAAAGAAAACTTGATCTTTATCGTAGAGATCCTTTACCCAATTCGCGTATCTCATGTTTGCCATCTTAGAAGGAATGTGGAAATCCCGATGGAATCTTCCGTATGTGAAAACTTCCTCTGCAATCTTCATGATGACTTCAAGATCTCCTACCCTGGAGACCCGGATATTTTCATGATCATAAGATTTCAGTTTATCCTTGCTGCATACCGGTTCAATCATCGTATCTGTATAGTAGAAGCCATGTCTCACAATCGACTCCTTATTTTCCAGCGGATCGACTTTAAGTGTGAAATGTCCATTTACTTTTTCTGCTTCTTCAAGCGCCTCCTCAGACGAAGCGGTCAGTTCATAGGTATCTATTCCGAAATTCCTTTTATCCCAAGGCGTTTCTTTGATAAATCTGGCCATCCCATCACCTCCTGTCCTTTCCATTATCAAATCCTTCTGTTTTGTTTTGGATGAGATACAACGGACGGCCCTTCGTTTCATTGAATACCTTACCAATATATAAACCGAGAATACCAAAATTGAAAAAAATCAAACCTCCGATGAAATAAAGGGAAACCATCACGCTTGTCCACCCCTGTACGGGCACTGAAAGGAAAAAGTAACGGATGAACAAAAAGAGTCCGTATAAAAAAGAGCCCAATGAAATTAAAAATCCGAATTGGATTGATAGTCTCAGCGGTTTGTTCGATTGCGAGATGATCACATCAGTTGCTAATATGATCAGTTTTTTCAAATTATAAGAGCTCTTTCCTTCTTTACGGCAGTTGTGTTCGATTGCGACAGTTGCCGTCTTGAATCCCATCCACTTGATGAATAGCGGGAATAAACGATTCTGTTCCCTCATCCTTCGGAAACTATCAATAACGTTTTTCGAACTGATGCTGAAATTGGCGATTGTATGATCGGATGATTGATCTGTGAGATAGTCATAGACTTTATAAAACATCTTGGATGAAAGCCTCTTTAAAAACTTGTCTTGACGTACAATTCGTTTTCCAAATACGACCTCATAGCCTTCTTTCGCTTTTCCATAGAGTTCTTTAATGTTCTCTGGACGGTCCTGCAAATCACAATCCATAACGACGACCCAATCCCCTGATGTATGATCAAGCCCGGCTGTGATTGCATGATGTTGACCAAAATTCCTCGATAGATCAATCCCTTTGATTCTTTCATTTTCCTCACTTAGTCTTTTGATTGTATTCCAAGCATCATCTGGACTTCCATCATTGACCATGATGATTTCATATTCTGTGCCAATCTCATCAAGCGTCTTTTTCAAACGTTTGCTTAGCTCGTCCAAGCACATTTCACATCCGTAGACCGGAATGACTACAGATATCAAATCTTCACCTTTTCCCATTTACGGCTGTACCACTCCACAGTAGATCGCAATCCTGAATCCAACGCCATGTTTGGTTTCCACCCAAGGGATTGGCGGATTTTCCGATCATCTACAGAATATCTAAGGTCATGGCCCGGACGATCTTCTACAAACGTAATCAAGTCTTGGAAACTTGTAATGGATGCTTGGTCTAATCCATCAGGTTTCATTTCATTGAGGATCAAACAGATCTTCATCGTCAAATCCAGGTTGGTCCATTCGTTACCGCCACCAATATTGTAACTTTCCCCTGCAGTTCCCTGGTGATAGATAAGGTCAAGGGCTCTGCAATGATCCTCGACATACAACCAATCTCTGATGTTTTGACCATCTCCATAAATCGGAATCGGTTCTAGTGACAATGCTTTTGACAAGATTGTCGGAATCAATTTTTCATTGTGCTGCCGCGGTCCATAATTATTCGAACTGCTGGAAATGACTACATTCATCCCATGGGTATGGCTGAAACTCTTGACAAGCATGTTCGCGCTCGCTTTTGACGCACTGTAAGGGTTTCGTGGATCATAAGGAGTCTCTTCGGTGAACTGGTCTGTTTCGTTCTCGAGAGACCCATAAACTTCGTCCGTCGAAATATGATGGAATCGTCGTTCAGACAATTCCCCTTTTTCTTCCCAGGACTGTTTTGCAGCTTGAAGAAGATTAACAGTCCCTACAACATTCGTAATAACAAAAGGGCTTGCATTTTCAATCGAATTATCGACATGGGATTCCGCCGCAAAGTGGATGACCCCTGTAATATCGTGTTGAGCAAAAACATCACTGACAAGTCGGAAATCCGCAATATCACCTTCAATGAACTGATAATTGGGATTCGTTTCTATCTCGTGAAGGTTAGCAAGAGAGCCAGCATACGTCAGTTTATCAATATTGATAATCTGGTAATCAGGATATTTTTCCGGTATATAATGAATGAAATTCGATCCGATGAATCCAGCGCCCCCCGTTACAAGGAGAGTTTGTTTTCCGTCAGTCATTTTGCACCAACCCCAATATAGGATTTTGATCGATTGAATCCCAATATTGTTGCGTGTGTTTCCTTTGCGCAATTTCCAACAGATATTGACCGTAGTCGGTCTTTTTCATAGCTTCGCCTTTCTCCCACAATTCCTCTTTTGTGATATATCCTAGATAAAAAGCGATCTCCTCAAGGCATGCAAGCTTGAAACCTTGCCGCTGCTGTATGTTTTTCACAAATTCAGAGGCTTCGAACAAAGCGTCATGCGTTCCAGCATCCAGCCATGCAAATCCTCTTCCTAATAATTGGACATGCATCTTGTTTCTCTTCAAATACTCTTTATTGACATCTGTGATTTCCAGCTCACCTCGTTGTGAAAAATTAAGCCTTTTCGCTATATCAACGACTTTATGATCATAGATGTATAATCCCGTCACTGCGAAGTCCGATTTTGGGTCGTCAGGTTTTTCTTCAAGTGAAACGACTTTTTGGTTCGAGTCGAATTCAACGACACCGAATCTTCTTGGATCCTTCACCCTATATCCGAAAATCGTAGCATGTTCATGGTTGTTTATCGCTTGCCTCAATAGATTGGTGAATCCTTGACCGTAAAAAATGTTATCTCCTAGAATCAACGTCACATCATCATTACCGATAAAGTCTTCACCAATGATGAACGCTTCAGGGATTCCGTTCGGTTCAGTTTGTACACGATAGGTAAGAGTGATTCCTAACGATGAACCGTCACCGAGCAACTTTTCAAACCGCGGTTTATCCTCCGGGGTACTGATGATCATCACTTCTTTAATACCCGCCAACATCAAGATCGATAACGGGTAATAGATCATTGGCTTATCGAACACTGCCAGCAGATGTTTATTAATGCTGTCGGTGCTTGGGGACAACCGGGTTCCGCTGCCTCCTGCTAGAATGATTCCTTTCATGTAAACCCCTCCATCCAATCGTCTTATAGATCTTGGTGGAATCTCATGGTGATTTTTTCAAGATATAAATTTGTTTCCTTTCCCGAAATACTTTTAAACCTACCTTTCCGTTAAATTTTGTTTACTTATTGTAATAATTCGTCATCCAATAAAGAAAACTGGGTAAAGCCAAGCTTTGGCGCAGGCTGAGCCTTAGTTGCGCTTATACTGAAGAAAGTATTTTTATACTTTCTTCAGTGCAAAAAAACCCGGATGTGGAATATATAGAAAATTCCATCAACCGAGTTGATTTTTTGTATTGGTTCTTGAAAGCTGGTACCTCACGACCCGCAAGTCTCCCCAGATCCTTGCAGTGGGATTTCGACTGGATTGTTTTGCCCGCACGAGTTTTTAGAAAACGGACTTTGTAAAAATACATGGAAAAAGTAACCTATTTGGGTCAAGCCATTTCTTTCGTTCTGAGCATGAATACTGACCCTGTTATCAGCAGAAAGATGAGAACCGAGGTCACTCCCATTGCCCCTAAAAGTTCTCCAGGGACTGTGCCTGTATTGATTGCATCCATGATATATTCAGACAGCCTGTTCGGACTCCAAACAAGATACCTGGAGAAAATCTTTGTGACGATGCTGGATAAGATAATCGTAATGAACGTCAAAAATGCCACTGCTCCTGAATTCTTTACGAGTGTATTCATGAACATCGAAATGGAAACGACGAATAGTAGCCAGAAGCTATAGAAACCCCATACTTGTAAAAATTGTTGGAATGACAGCGCTCCAAATAAAATATTCGTATAATACCAACTCATCAGCAAGCCACAGGTTAGAGAAACTAGCACAAGAAGGGATGTCGCGGACCACTTCGCAGTGATATATGTACGATATTTGACGGGCTTGACTAAAACAAGCTCTGCAACCCCGCTTCTTCGTTCACGTGCGATCAATCCCATCGTCATCAATACAATGATCAACACACCAAGTTGACTGAACTGGCTAAGGCTGGCCATGATGATATCTTCTGGCCTGTACTGTGGCAGATTCAAACTTGCTCCTTCCGGTAGACCGCCTGTCGCCTCAAGGATCTTCGGTAAGTAATACATACTGATCGGGTCCATTACGCCAAGTAAAATGAAAACGATTGGAACCCAAATCCATTTGAAATTCCGCCAATTCTCTAAATTTTCACGTCGAAAAACCGCCAACCATTGCATCATTTCTGCACCACCTTCATGAACATGTCCTCTAAGGTTGTATGAGCAAGCTCAAACTTCGTGAGCGGTAATCCCTGATTTTTCACAACCTCCAGGATTTCCTTCCGCCCTTCATCTAGGTCCGAAACAAAAACATGCAAGCATTCTTTGTTCATTTCCACTCGTTCAACAGAATCCAACTGTGTGAATGTTTCAGAATAACGCTCCGTAGACTCCGCAAAGCATAAGTCGATTTTATCTACTTGGTGTTTGCTCCTAAGTTCGTGTATACTTCCAGCCTCCAAAATCTCACCATGATGCATGACGAGCAATTCATCACTGATCTCTTCGGCATCATTAAGGATATGAGTCGAAAAAAGGAGAGTCGTATGTTCTTTCAACTTCTCCATCAGGGTCAATACTTCACGCCGGCCGATCGGGTCCAATGCTGATACCGGTTCATCAAGCATAAGCAACTTCGGTTCATGAATGAGCGCTTGAGCAATCCCAAGACGCTGCCTCATACCTCCAGAATATTTTTTTATCCTCTGATCAGCAGCATCCGATATCCCCACAAGTTTTAACATTTCGTCTGCCTTACTGGAGGCCTTAACTTTTGGAAGATAGGCTAGCTGCCCGACGTATATGAGGAATTCCTTCCCTGTCATCCATTCATGGAAGGATGGATATTGCGGCAAATAGCCAATATGACGACGAATATCTTTCGTGTCATCCAATCCCTCGAACATGATCGACCCAGAAGTAGGCCGGATCAGTCCTGAAAGCATCCGGAGTGTTGTCGTTTTTCCGGCACCGTTCGGCCCTAGAAGAGCGACACACATCCCTGGATTAAGTTTAAAATCAACATTTTTCACAACATGTTTGCCATCAAATTGTTTGTTTAAATTACGTACTGTTATCATTGACATATCAGTGCTTCCTTCCAATTAGAAAATAAAGTATTGGACCGAATGGGTTTATTATTAAAATAATGAGTAGCCACATCCATCGAGGACCATTGGTCTCCTTCGTCCGAAACCAATCAAACAACGCAAGTCCAATAAGGATCAGTTCAATGATCAATATCGGTAAAATCAGTTCCCATCTAATGACGTCCACATCAATACCCCCTATTAAATTGTCTCTTATATATACGATTGAAAAAGGATTTGGATTCAAAAAATCGAGGCTGTGAATTTTGTTCTAAAGAATACCCGAACAATTTGTCAATAAATGAGGGCTGCTTCGTCAACATCCTTCGCTTTCCGCGGGCACGGCCACAGCCTCCTCAGAACGCAAAGAACCGCTTTCTTCCAGGATCTTCGACTCTCTGCTGTGCCCGCAGGAGTCTACGGATGTTCCTACGCTTTTCGTCTTTCATTTTATCCAGTGTATTTTATTGTTCGTCTTTTCTATTGGCAGTTTTAGTATTGTTCCAGCTCATCAATTTGAAAAAATTAAGGCTTTTTAGGCATTACCTCCAAATTAAATCTTTAATAAGGTGTATGCGGTCATTATCTCTACGCTACAATTTTATAATCATCTCTACAACTCAGGAATTATTTCAATTACACCTAAAAAAGCACCGCCATTCGTGGCAGTGCTTTGTATCTTATGCTTGTTGTTCAGTTGGTTTTTCATAGCGGTTGCGAGGGTGTTCACGACATTCGTCTGAACATGAACGCATGTGCTTTTCTTCACACTCGTGACATGCTACGTGTTGAAGGTTACACTCCGGGTTCGCACAATTTACGTATCGATCCTCAGGTTTACCGCAATAATAGCATTTTCCGACTACCTTCTCTTCCACGCGGTTGATCGGTACTGAAATACGCTCATCGAAGACGTAGCACTTTCCATCGTATAGTTGTCCTTTTGTTTTCTCGTTTTTGGAATAATTGATAATTCCACCGTGTAACTGGTTTACGTCTTCAAAGCCTTCATTCTTCAAAAAGCCGGAGAACTTCTCACAGCGGATTCCGCCTGTACAGTATGTGAGGATCTTTTTCCCTTCAAAATTCTCACGGTTCAGTTTGATCCAATCAGGAAGCTCGCGGAATGTCGTAATATCTGGTCGGATTGCACCTCTGAAGTGCCCGATGTCATATTCGTAATCGTTACGAGCGTCGATGATGACGACATCGTCACGTTGCATCGCTTCATAAAATTCCTCGGGTTTCAAATGTTTACCTGTTGTGACATTTGGATTGATTTCTTTTAGAAGACCAGAGTTCACAAGTTCAGGTCGATAACGTACGTGCATTTTCTTGAATGCATGTCCATCTGCTTCATCTATTTTAAACTCGATGCCTTCGAACCTTTCATCGTCAAGCAAGGATTGCATATACGCGTCTGTCTGTTCAACAGTTCCGGATACTGTACCGTTGATCCCTTCATCCGCAATAAGGATTCGACCTTTCAAGCCGAGATCTTTACAAAATTGCAGATGCTCATCCTTGTATTGTTCGGCATTTTCTAGTTCAGTGTACTTGTAATAAAGTAATACTCGATATGCTTTTGTCATGGTTGATCACCTATTCCTTTGATATTGTATTGCAGGTACAACACCAGTTACAACGTTATATATTAGCAAAACGAACCAATGTTTGGCAAGTGAATTTTCATGGAATTTGTTGTAACCAATGGAATAAGCCTTTTATTTCACTTTTTCGAACAGGTTTTGAAAGGCGATGAGCGTCTGATCGATGTTTTCATCGGTGATTTGATGATGGGTGGTCAAACGGATTGTCGTCGGACCGAATGGGACGGCAAGGATACCTTTCGCTTCTAATGCTGACAAAATTTCATCCACTGACTTCCCTGTCGCTTCTGTTTCAACAACGACAATGTTGGTTTCTACCTGATTGTTGATTTTCAGATCAGTGATGTTTCGTAATCCATCTGCAAGTCGTCTTGCACGTTCGTGATCTTCCTTCAGCCGGTCTGCCATCTTGGTGAGAGCGATCAATCCTGGTGCTGCAACCACACCGACCTGTCGCAACCCTCCACCTAACCTTTTACGCCATTTGCGGGCACGCCGTATGAAGGGATCGCTACCTGCGATGATCGATCCGATAGGGGCACCAAGACCTTTTGAAAGGCAAATTTGAACAGTAGAAGTATGCTCCGTAAAAGCCTTGACTGGAACAGCAAGTTCAGCTGCCGAATTGAACAATCGGGCTCCGTCCAGATGGACAGGTATGTGGTGCTCCTGAGCGACTTGATGGATCTCCCTCATGTTCTCGATCGGAACTATAGCACCTCCAGCACGGTTATGGGTGTTTTCGAGACAAACCAAACCTGTCTCTGGGAAGTGGACGTCTTCCCCACGGATGGCATCCCGTAAATCATTCGGATTGATCGCACCACGTTTGCCTTTTATCGTCCTGGTCTGAACGCCTCCAAATGCGGAAATAGCTCCGCCTTCATAGTAAAAAATATGAGCATCCTCTTCAAGCAGTACTTCGTTCCCAGGTTGACAGTGAGTAAGGACAGCAATCTGATTTCCCTGTGTACCGCTAGTCACAAATAATGCTGCTTCTTTACCAAGGATTTCTGCTGCTTTTTCTTCTAATAGTTGAACTGTAGGATCTTCACCGTATACATCGTCTCCGACTTCAGCTTCATACATCGCTTTCCGCATTTCTTCCGTCGGCTTCGTAATCGTATCACTTCGTAAATCGATCACTTCGATCCTCTCCTTTTATATGAATGGTTTCAATTTCGGGAATACATTCAGTGCAGTATTATAAAAAACATCCTCATGATGCTTTTTTGGAATGATGCTCTTGATGAACTCGATATATGGCTTGACTGGAACCAGGGGCCAGTCCGTTCCAAACAAGAATTTGCTGTAGTTATCCGTGAATGTCAGTGCATGTAACAAATGATTGAAAAAGCGAGGAGATTCCTTGTAACGTTTGATATCCTCTCCAGTACCGACAACAAGCCCGGATAAATCTGCGAAAACGTTACGGTTTTTATAAACAACCTCTGCTCCATCCAGTGTCCATGGGTCACCGAAATGCGCCATGACTAAATTGATTTCACGGTGCTTGACTGCTACTTCATCCAACGTCAACGGATGGGCGTATTTCAAAAGCCCTCTCTCGGAGTACGTGTCTCCGGTATGGAAAACGATAGGCAGATCGAATTCTTTTGCCAATTCATAGACCGGTTCGTACACTCCATCATAAGCGTAGAAAGGATAATAACCTAAATAGATTTTCAAGCCGACGACTTCTGGCTTCTGGACCTCTGAGCGTAATCTTACCATCGCGTCTTCATCGAGCTGATATGGGTTGATTCCAGCACAGTAGACGATCGGAACTGCCTGGTCAGCAAGATCCAGCCCCATTGGCGTTCGTGCAGATTCATCGGGAAAACCGTTATGTTCCACTTCTGCAAGCCCCATTCCAATGCCAATTCTGACGCCAGCCTCTTCATATTCTTCGAGGATCCCTTCAGAAGAATAATCCACACCAGAAAGGTCTAACGCTGTTTTGTGGAAGCTTTCGATTTTCGATAAGTGCATATGAGCATCAATGATTTTCATCCGACACCTCCAAGAGATATATAATGGGTGAAAAGGAAACCCTCACTCGTGTTGAGCAAGGGTTCTGAATTTTCTATGTTCATTTTATCATAGGAATGACTTGAGCAAGGATTATTTGGCCGAGGAAATTTCCGGCTGAAGTGCAGGTTCAGACATTTGACGGGTCTCGACCCAGCGATAAAGGGACAAATAAACGATCCCGGCGATGATACAGCCGATTCCCAAAATAGTGAACATCAAGTTTCCAAGCTTGTATTCAAGTAAAATTCCACCGAGAAATGGTCCAGCGACTCCGCCTAAAATCCATTGGAGTCCCGCTGCACCCATATAAGTTCCTCGCAGGTGTTCCGGCGCCAGGTTGGCGACAAACGTCATCTGGACCGGTGACATCAGCATTTCACCAAGCGTGTAAATACCGTATATCACCAGGAAGACAACCATTACGATCAGGTAGTTCGTTTCAAGTGCATGAAAAGCCTGTGGCAGCCATCCGACAGACAATAAACCGAAACCGAAAAGAATACAACCATACAACATCACTCTTCCGATCGCCCTGTTCCCAGCCCATCGAGAAATCGGGAACTGGAACAATACGACTAATAAACCGTTGAAAGCCAACATGTACGTATACGGATTTTGAGCATCTGTCAAATTGGGTAGTGTCTGATCGAAGTGCAACGGCAACATCCCTTCTGTTTGAGTAAAGGACATCGAGATCACCACGCCCGTAATGATGAAGACGAACAAAAGCTTATCTCGTAAAATCACCTGGAATGGACTCGGGAGATTTTCCTCTTTTTGTGCTTCTTTCGAATTGTTTTGCGATTTTTCTTTTTTCGGTAAGCTTTCCTTGATCCATATCAGAACAATCGCAGCGTAGAAAAACATGCTTGCTGCTGAAATCATGAAAATGACGGATTTTGAAAAGATGACAACCGATGCTCCGATCAGAGGACCAATGGCGGCACCGATATTATGTCCCATCCGAAGCAGCCCGAATGCTTCTGTCCTTTTTTCAGGTGACGTCACATCGGCTACCATCGCCGATGCAGCGGGATGGAACAACGAATTGAAGAAACCTAGGAACAAAGATAAAATGACGAACGACCAAAAATCATCCAGCCAGACAAAACCAAGCATGACGACAGCGTTACCTGCCATCGAACCGACCATGAGTGGTTTACGTCCATAAATATCAGCAAGACGGCCACCAATCATGGTTCCGATAACCGATGCAAGAGGAGATACCCCCATGACGATCCCGACCTCCCAAACATGGTCGACGCGATCTTTCAAATATAACGCCAAAAATGGCAACAACATCATAAACGCAATTCCATTGATCGACTCCCCGATGAATCGGATCCATACATTGCGATCCATTTCACGATAAGCCCTCCACGTATCTTTCATTTTTCCCCCAACTTTCCTGGTACTTCATTTATTGGTAATTTGATTGCATTAAAAGACTTGGTGTATTGACATGAACTACTGCCTAGCTGCTTCGCTGAAAGTTTTTCATTTGAACACAAAAAAGCCGCAGGATTCCACATCCCACAGCTTTAAACACATAAATCCACAAACCAATCAGTGGTTTAAATAGCGAAGCGGTATCCATCCTGTAAAATGTAAAGTTTTTGCTGTGTCGCTACAAATTGAACGATTACCATGAATACCCACTCCTTTCATATTTTTACGACTCAAAAACAAGTATAGAGAAAACCCTTACAAAAGTAAACAGAATCTTTTGTTGATACATTGCTCGTAGCTCTGGACCAGGAACCGGCTCCGATTCCAGTTTTTTAGCAAAGTACTTTGTAAGTGTACTTGGCTTAGGTCTATTTTACTAAATTGCTCAAGAAGACAATGTTTTTGCTCAAGATTGGACCTATTTTGCTCAAGATCACATCATTTTTGCTCAAGATCACATCAAAATTGATCATGATTACCTTAATTTTGTACAAGTTGCCCACAATTCGCTCGATCACCATCTACTTTGGTGCCTGGCACCGAAAATGAAGCCCGTCAGATCAACGTTCTTGAGAGGTGCCTGGCACCGGTCCAGGAACTTCCCTACACTTCTATGACGCCGTAGTGGAATTTGGAGGTTTTGCGGATTTCAACGTCAAAGCCGAATTGGGTGAAGCGTGGACTTTTCCAGTGATCCTTTAATACGACTCGTTGTTTTGCCACTCTTTTCGCTTCTTCCATCAACACTTCAGTTATTGGCTCATACAAAGCATAATGCTTCAATGGTTTGATTCCGTCTGCCTCCACGATTTTCTCTTCGAACATCGGGTCAAAATACACAACATCGAAACTGTCAGAATCGAGTTCTTTCAGAATTTCATAATGATTCCCTTCACAGACTTCAATAGAGCGTGTGGCAGAAACAATCTCACGCATCTCATGTTCATACACATTTAGCCCCAGTCTCGTCAACATTGCTAACGTAGGACTTCCTTCTATACCGACGACCATCCCCTGTGAACCGACCACGTACTTCGCGACGATACTATCGGAAGCCCATCCGAGGGTGCAGTCCAATAATGACATTCCTTTTACGAGGCGTGCATTCCGAATGAACGGATCCTCTTCTCCCCTTATCAATCTCTTTATCCGGAAGATTGCTGAATTGGGATGAAAAAACACAGGCTCTTTTACATCTGGATCATAATAAAGGATCCGCTCTTTCCGGACGACGATGACACCTTGCTCTTTTATATCCATCAGTGTCTCAATGGATCGATCTCTCCGTTCAACATACTTGATTCCAAGTGTTTCACCTAGATGTTTTGCTCTTCTCATCAACGTTGATCTTGCTTTTCCACCTGTCGTAATAATCATTTCATTCTCCTTCAAACATGGGTTTGTACACAAAAATTCCACTCCTGTACCCGTTGCAGTTGAGGCATTTGTACATATTTTGTAAGTATAGCAGACCAGATATCACCAAATATTGGAGGGGAACACTGTTGGAAAAAATGAAAAAGTATATGCCAAAGAAAAAAGAGATGCATATGGGGGATATGCCTCAATACATGGAATATGATCATCACTGCTATCCAATGCACCATGGACATCATGGACATCATGATTATCACCATGGAGGATATGGGTATGGATACGGTTATGGATGCGGGAATACGTTTGCGATCATCGTCGTATTGTTCATCCTGTTGATCATTGTCGGAGCAGCAGCTTTTCACCACGGAGGTAAAGGCAAAGACTGCTAAAACTGAACAGATACTGTCAAGCTCATTGCCTACATGAAACAACTCAAATACTAGAGTTTGTCTTTTCGTATGTAGTCCGTTTGCAACTATGTACGTCCTCAATCTGGTTGATTCCATTCAATCAGATTTTTTCTTTTCTAAGACACTAAAATCTGCTTTCGATTATTTATTAAAATAGCATTTTTTATCAATCAATGTTAACAATGAGTTCCTATTTTCTATCAAGTATATAATGGTATTATAAACATCGGGGACTTTGGAGGAAACAATGAAAATTCATTCTTACATACTAAAACAGATAGGTGTTTCGATCGCACCGCCATACTGATCGATGCCACTTTGGTCAGCATTGTCCTCGTCCCTTCCCTCATAAAAATGATAAGCCACTGGTACTGGTGGCTACCAGGGTCTAGAAAGCGAAAAGCGGAAGAATAAAAGATTCACATTTCTAAAAGAGGCTTTGCGAGCTTTTTTTCTTTTTGAAAGTATCGATCAACAAGGTTTCAGAATTAGAGGACCTTATTGTGACGAAATATGGTATTTCCATATATTTAGAGGACATGAGAGACCTTATTCCAGTAAAATCCATCAAAAAGAACCCTTACAGACAAGATTAACGGAACAGATGTCCTCTAATTTTTCTAATGCACGCAAAAGCCCTACCACCTTAAAAGCGATAGGGCTGTTTTACTTACTTACAATGTGTTTCAAAAGCGTTGACCAGGTTTGTCACGATATCGGATGGTTCATGATCCTCGATTTCTTCGCGGGGAATGAAGTGTACGACTTCTTGCCCTTTAAGCAGTGCGATCGATGGTGATGATGGTTCGATATCAAGGAAATAGGATCTCATCACGGATGTCGCAACCTTGTCTTGCCCGGCAAAAACAGTTACAAGGTTATCTGGACGATGTTCATGTTCAATTGCTTGGCGTACAGCCGGACGAGCAAGTCCTGCCGCACAACCACAGACAGAATTGATCATGATCAAAGTGGTTCCTTTCACATTTTCCATATATTCATCGACTTCTTCAGGTGTTCTCAATTCGTTGAATCCTGCTTCTGTCAATTCATCTCTCATCGGTTGAACTAACTGTCTCATGTATTCTTCATATGCCATTGACATGGAACATACCTCCATTTTTGTTCATCTCGTTTTTACTTTATCATGTGTGTTCCGAAACATCAACGAGTACTCGATAAGATATTAAGCACTCCATAAGCGGCTATCTTCTTTACGGGATACGGTTCACTTTTTCCCCTGGATCGTATCAGTCATCTGTTTCCAGACAGACCCTTTCGCTTCCTCTCCACCTTCGATCCGTTCGAGAGCCATGTTCACCTGCATCGCTACCTCGAATTCAGGGTCATCCTTCGCCTCTTTCAATGCAGGAATGGCGGATTCATCTCCGACTTCATACAAGAACATCGCAGCACGCCATCGAACAAGTTTATTTTTATCCTTCAATGAATCGATCATGACCGGGATCGCCTCTTTAAAGCCCAGATCCGACATGCAATCACCGGCTGTACGACGAACGGTCACTGTCTTATCCTGTAATGCTTTCGTCAGATGAGGAAGCACTTTCTGCTCTTCAATCATACCGAGATATACAGTAGCGAGACGCCTTATTGACGTTTTTTCATCTTCGAGTGCTTTTGCAAGGACAGGGATATCTTCTTCTGTCGGGTCCATCTGGTCCAATGCTGCATAACGGTCCTTCCAATCTGGCTGTTCAAGCATATCCATCGTCACTTTGTAAGATGATTTCTTTTGGGACTCATCGCTAGCCTTGTTCTGTTCAAACGCCTGCTCCTTCAGTCTGTTCAAACGTTCATCATCATACGCTGCGCTGATTTCTTCAGCCACCTCATTACCGACGGCTTCCATATCTCCATACCGGGCACTCTGTTCGATCCATTGACGTTCCATCACCAGATTATCTGATGCGGATTGCGCTTCCATCGCAATGGTCATGAATCGTTCAGGCAATCCGACTCTTTTTTCAGTCTCCCCTTTAATCAGCTTGATCTGCATCGGAATACCGCGGAACTTTTGGATGAACACCTTCACTTCATCAAAGTCTTCATCATGCTCATTCTGTTCATTTTCAACAACTGTTTCCGCCTCTTCCCCAAAAACATGACGAGCCTTGGGCAGAATCACTTTCCAATCATGTTTCGGATTCCGTTCAAGAGCAATGAAATCAGCAACATAATACAAACCCTTGACCCCTTCGATGGCAAGTAATTGGTTGAGAGGTTCAGGCGCTTCTTCCTTTTGATCAGATTTGAAATTCATGTTTGTTCCACTCGGCAAAGCTTTATCTACAATCAGTTTCATCGTATTGGGACTTGGTGTTGGTTCGATACCGCGCAGTTTCATAGTTTGAATAACTCCCTTCCATACGTTCTCTACTATAAAAAATATAACACAGAATACCATTGCTTTTGTAATATTTGGGTTCTCTCTTATTGCCCTGAAAATATTTTTAGAAATTTCTAAATTTTTAACTAAAAAGTGTTCATTCTAATATAAAATCGGGTATATAGCATATAGCAATCATTTTTCCCTAAAATTGAAAGGAGAGTGGAATTCCATGAAAAAGCTCCCAGTAGAAGGCAGAATCATCAGTATCACACATGATCGTATCGTTGCTGTAGAAGGTGGACAAATGTTTACGTATAACCGGGACTATTACGAAATCATCCCTCAAACCTTTCACGATCAAACCGCTTAAAGAAAAACTTGGCAAAGTCAAGCCTTAGGCGTACGCTGAGCCATTAGTTGAACTTATACTTAAGAAAGTATTTTTATGCTTTCTTTAAGTGTAAAAAGAAAATGCAAAAGGGCTGGATCATCCATCGTCCGCCCCTTTTGCATGCTACCTCATCTAAATTTTCCGTTCTCTTAGTTCATCCATGACCTCAACGATTCTTTCATGAACCCTTTCGATGAACATTTTGTTCTCGATGATCCTGCTTTCCCTTTTAGTATGAAGGGTAAGGATTGATTCCTGACTCTCATCTATCCTCGCGGTCAATTCCGTAAGTGGTTCTTCAATCAATTTTGCCCGTGCATCTGGAAGGGACTTGTCACCAGCTTCTTCACCAGTACTCAATTCATCCAAAATGAAATACATCGTCGCGCACACACTATGTTTGCAGATTGCTGCTTCGTCTGGACATGAACATGTCACGTCATACTCCGGTAAAAGAGGGATCCCATCGACTAGCTGAAAATAGCCATCGACTTCATAATCACCCTGGGCCCCTTCTACCACACATTCGAAGTGATTCGGAAACACTTGGAAATCACGTATTTGCTGAGCATTGTACAAAACCATCCCACGTTGGAATCTCTGATAATCGACTTGATCGGTAAACTGATTCAGCCAATTTTGCAGCTTCGGATTTGTCTTGTTCTTTTGCTTTGTCATGAGTTCAACACCTTCTCCCGCAATTGGATCAGTTCGATGAATTCGTTGTCGCTCATTTCTGTGACCCATTGGTCTTCGTGATTTACAATTTGAGAGGTGAGTTCCGACTTCCGATCGATCAACCTGTCGATTCCTTCTTCAAGGGTCCCTTGTGTGATCATTTTATAAACCTGGACGTTCTGTTCCTGGCCGATCCGGTAAGCTCGGTCGGTTGCCTGGTTCTCAACTGCGGGGTTCCACCAGCGGTCAAGATGGATGACGTGGTTCGCCTCTGTCAGGTTCAGCCCGACACCTCCAGCTTTGATTGATAATATGAACACACACTTTTTGCGGTTTTCTCTGAATTTTTTCAAAAGCTGCTCTCTCTTTTGTGAGGGAATTCCTCCATGTAAAAAGAACACTTTTATATCCGGCTCTTCATTTACGAGCAACTTCTCAAGCATTTCCCCCATCTTCACATACTGTGTGAACACCAGTGCCTTTTCTTCGGCTTTTACATCTTCCCTTAAAATATCCAGGAACTTCGTGATCTTTCCGGAATGCGCAGCGTGCGGCTCTTCCCATGTCAATAGAGCGGGATGATTGCACACCTGCTTGAGTCTCGTGATGCCGCCAAGGATCGTACCCCTCCGTTCCATCCCTGTCGCTTTAAGCAATTTTTCACGGATTTGATCAACGACCATTTGATAGAGCGATGCTTGTTCTTTTGTCAATTGACAATGAATTTTCGTTTCAGTCTTCTCAGGCAGCTCTTCCACGATCGAGGTTTGCATTTTCGATCTTCTCAATAAAAATGGCTGGATCAGACGTTTCAGCACCTCGACCCGTTCGGTATTCCCTTCTTTCTCAATCGGGCGGATGAATTGCTGGCTGAAGGATGTGCGGTTCCCCAGGTATCCAGGGTTCAGGAAATCACAAATCGACCATAGTTCTTCCAAACGGTTTTCCATAGGTGTTCCGGTCAGTGCAATTCTGTGGACAGCCTTCAAAGAACGTACGATTTTACTTTGCTTTGTCGTCGGATTTTTGATCATTTGCGCTTCATCCAGAATCATCGTGTTCCAATGGTAATCTTTGAAGAGATCATGGTCCCTCAAAACGAGGGCATAACTTGTGATGATGACATCCTGCCCATGTAAAAACTGTTGGAATGTCAGTTCATCTTGTGCACGGTCTGCTCCGTGATGGATCGAAACATTCAATGAAGGTGCAAACCGTTCAAATTCACGTTTCCAATTTCCTAGCACTGACGTCGGGCTGACGATCAGATGCGGGCCGTCTTCCTGCCCACTGTCCAGCAGATAGGAAATCGCCTGGATGGTCTTCCCAAGTCCCATGTCATCAGCAAGACAGACACCGATCCGTCTGTCCCGATGAGAACGGAGCCACTGGAATCCTTTTTTCTGATATGGCCGGAGAATCCCGTTGAATGTCTCGGGGATTTCATATTTTTCCTCTGTCGGTGCCAGAAAGTTTTCCAGATAATCGTGGACTTCCCGGTCGATCTGGAATTCGATGTCCGAGTCAAAATCATTGTTATTCGACGCCACGCCGACGAGGGTAGCAAACGAGCTTTTATTGCGGACAAGAGGCTCCAACTCACTGATTTCATCATAAATCTGATCGATTTTCGCTTGCGGCAGCATGATCCACGTATCATCACGTTGGATAATGTAAGCCTGTGAACGGACAAGCCTTTTGAAGTCCTCTACCGACATTTCGATATCACCGATGGCAATCTGCCAATCAAAATCAAGGAGACTGCTCAAGCCGATGCCCTGATCACCGTTGTTTTTCACATTCAGCGTGACCTTGACGTCTTTATTCTCAAGCGAGCGGAACGACCAGCCTGCCGGGAACGTCAAGTTGATTTCCATCGATTTTAAGACACTCAAGTTTCCATGCAGTGCCCGCAGTGTATCCAGGGTGATTTCGGTGGAACCGAATTCCCTTAACTGACGCTGTGATTTATATAGAAGGTCATCCATCTGGACCAGATAATTCAAGCGGTCATCGACCCAGCCTTTAATATGGGAACGCATGACTTTCGGATCATCCAACGGTACGCGTAGTTTTTCCTCTTTTTCCGTCCCTTTGACATAAATCTGAATCGCCCAGGACGACATGCTTTCATCTGATAACGGAAAGCAGTCGATTTCCAAAGAGGTTGCATTGAATCCAGTTTGGATGAATTGCTGCTTGAAATGAAGCAGGCCTTTTTCAAGCGTCCTGTATGAATCGGAACTTAATGGTGAATGCCACTTTCTAACTTCACGGATCAATACATGAAGCTTTTGGATTTCATCCTTTTTCTCGACGATATGAAAAAAGCTGGCGTTCGGGTCCAAAAGGGCTTTTTCCCAAATGTTCATAATATCGGAATTGCCTACATCAAGGTCGATTTCAGGACCAGAAGTAAGAAATAGCTTCAAAATTTGATCCGTCCAGATATCGAGCATCAAATTCTGCCATTCGCGAATCGGGAATGTCGATAAGTGCTCAAATGAGAAAATGAGTGGTGAAGCTGTTTTCAGCCAATTGGACATAGCGCCGCCTTCAAGAACCTTTCGAGACAACATCCATTGTGCATACACATAGTGGCGCTTTTCTTTCGAGATTTCATAGATCGTCGGGAAGTATTGTCCCCTCCGGATCAGCGTTTCGATGCTTCGGGCTACAGATTCCCAGTAGACGAAGCTCTCACCGAAATAAAACGACCCTTCTGTCCGGTGTGCGACTGGCTTCTGTAAATACAAATAGACCCGCCACATATCGACGAGCATACCCTCAACTTCATAAAACTCCTCGTCCCATTCGACCATGAGCGTTTTGCATTCTTCTTGTTCACTTGTAAAAACATGAGAGAGACCTGACTCGCCTAGTAACCATTGCAAGCGAGATTTGCTGATGGAGATCGGCTCTCCATTCGGCCTGGTCACCCAGATCAAGAACTTCCCTCTTTCATCGAGGGATGGTATGAATGTCATTTGCAAGTGATAATATGTAATCATCGACTAACTCCCATTGGAATCCAGTTTCCTCAAATTTTGTCCATAACGTCTATTTTACCATATTTCTTGAAATGTATAAATTGCGTCATTGCTTCCCTTGTTTAAAAGCCTGTGGGAAATTCACAAAAACTATATTTCCACCGAATTCACCCCCTTCGTGGCTAAAGAATGGGATTCCAAACTTTTAAAGGTTAACGGACATAGGAGACCTTATTTTGCGGTAAATGCCACTTTTATTTAAGTTAACGGACACCACAGACCTTATTTAATGCAAACTCATAGAAATCAATCGTTTAACAGACAGATAGCGTCTCTCATGTCCGTTAAGTCTCTTAAAACCCTCTATAGTTCTCAAATAACGGCCCTCATGTCCGTTAACTTGCATCCTTCATTACATGTGGTCTTGCCTGGCTCTTTCCTTACTACTGTAGTTTCTTAATTCAACCCAAAACAAAAACCCATCATGCTTTTCTTGAACTGTACCCTTAAAAATAGACAGTTTAATAAAAGGACCTAAGCAGCTAAGAGGTGACCCCGGAATTGTTCTGGGGTCATTCTTTTTAATCCCCATTGATACCTAAAGGAATTGTAGTATTCCAC
>NZ_CAMGYZ010000016.1 GCF_946151055.1 Bacillus sp. Marseille-Q3570
GTTGCCCACGTGTTACTCACCCGTCCGCCGCTGACCTCTGAGGAGCAAGCTCCTCGTTGGTCCGCTCGACTTGCATGTATTAGGCACGCCGCCAGCGTTCGTCCTGAGCCAGGATCAAACTCTCCAATAAATTGTTTGGCATAACGCCATTGAATTTATTGAGCATCGTTTGATTGCTCATTAAATGTAAAACTTAAAAATAGATTCAGGGTTCTTATTAAAAAGACCCGTTTTCACGCTTGGCTTTTGTTCAGTTTTCAAAGAGCTGACTTGCCCATGGATGGGCTGACTTCGATGTTGTCACAGGACGTGACGTCTTTAATCGAAGTTCCTTTCGATGTATTGAGAATCAATTAGTAGATAGAAACTCTATTCGAAGGATTTGTTAATGGTGGGCCTAAGTGGACTCGAACCACCGACCTCACGCTTATCAGGCGTGCGCTCTAACCAGCTGAGCTATAGGCCCATTGAAAGAATGGAGCGGGTGATGAGAATCGAACTCACGACCAGAGCTTGGAAGGCTCTTGTTTTACCACTAAACTACACCCGCAAATGTGATGGTCGGGAAGACAGGATTTGAACCTGCGACCCCCTGGTCCCAAACCAGGTGCTCTACCAAGCTGAGCCACTTCCCGTTATATGGCGCGCCCGAGAGGAGTCGAACCCCTAACCTTCTGATCCGTAGTCAGACGCTCTATCCAATTGAGCTACGGGCGCATAAATGAATATATGGAGTTGAATTTATGGTGCGGTCGAGAGGACTCGAACCTCCACGGGTATACACCCACTAGCCCCTCAAGCTAGCGCGTCTGCCATTCCGCCACGACCGCTAAATTGTTGATTTCCAAAACTAGTGATGCACCTTCAATGTACGTTGCACCAATTATAAGTATGGTGCGGGTGGAGGGACTTGAACCCCCACGTCGCAAGGACACTAGATCCTAAGTCTAGCGCGTCTGCCAATTCCGCCACACCCGCAAAAAAGTGGTGAGCCATGAAGGACTCGAACCTTCGACCCTCTGATTAAAAGTCAGATGCTCTACCGACTGAGCTAATGGCTCATTATGGCTGGGCTAGCTGGATTCGAACCAACGCATGACGGAGTCAAAGTCCGTTGCCTTACCGCTTGGCTATAGCCCATCGCATAACAATACATTTAAAATTATAAATGGCGGACCCGACCGGATTCGAACCGGCGATCTCCTGCGTGACAGGCAGGCATGTTAACCCCTACACCACGGGTCCATTCAGTTGAATGATTAATCAAATTTGTGTCAAAAATAAAATGGTGACCCCTACGGGATTCGAACCCGTGTTACCGCCGTGAAAGGGCGGTGTCTTAACCACTTGACCAAGGGGCCTAGCTTAACGTTTTAAAATGAACTTGAATGGCGGAGAAGGAGGGATTTGAACCCTCGCGCCGCTTACACGACCTACACCCTTAGCAGGGGCGCCCCTTCAGCCACTTGGGTACTTCTCCGTATGGCTCCACAGGCAGGACTCGAACCTGCGACCGATCGGTTAACAGCCGATAGCTCTACCACTGAGCTACTGTGGAATAATGTGTGTTTCGTTTTTTAGCGACAATAAATATTGTACAACACACGAACGATGAAGTCAATAACTTTTTTTGCGAAAAAGAAGCTTAAATTTCATGTGACTTTGTCGTATTTTAAGAGCTTGCCTCTATAGCGACTTAATTAAAGTAACATAATCATTTTTGTTAGTCAATACTATTTTAGATTTAACTTTCCGTTGCATTTTCCGCATACGAACTTGCGTGTATCGACCCTTCGCTTGCGTGGATATTGCTGGCCGCATTCTCCACATAGATAGATGTATTTGATCGGTTCACGTCTTCGCTCCCCAGGGATGATCTGGCAATATCGGCTGCCGCCGACTTGTTTTAATAACGCTTTGAAATCCTGATCACGGTGCCGATAACCTTTTTTCATCAAATGAAGGTGGTAGTGGCAAAGTTCATGCTTGATGATGCCGATGAATTCGTCGAGGCCATGAATATCCAGCTGCTTCCTGTTGAATTCGAGATCGTGGCTCTTCAAGAGATAGCGGCCACCCGTCGTCTTAAGTCGATTATTGAACCTCGCTTTATGTTTGAATGGCCGACCGAAAAATTCAGTTGATATGTTTTCCACTAATTGCTGCAATTCGTTTGTGTCCATTTCTTTCAATCCTTTTCGTTTCTCTCTCTATTTTGCCAAAGGTTCTCCAAAATGAAAAGTAAACAGTATAACACGAACAAAGGCAAGCCTTCTCACATAGACTAATAACCACCATTAAGGAAATTTGGGGAGGGGCTCATCGTGCCTTACTGGTTTAAAAAGCAGTTAAGGAATGCGTATTTCAACAAAGACCGTTACCAAATCAAATTATTGAACCAATGTTGGTTTTTTTACAGAAAAAAACACTGCTCTTAACAAGCAGTGCTTTTTGTGTATTCCTTAATTGGTTACCATCGTCAAGGCGATCCGTTGTTTATCCAGATTCACCTGTTCTACCCAAACTTTTACGACTTGCCCTACATGAACGACATCCATCGGGTGCTTCACATAGTTTTTACTAAGTTTAGATATATGGACCAGGCCGTCTTGCTTGACTCCAATGTCGACAAACGCCCCGAAATCGACGACGTTGCGGACGGTTCCTTCAAGTTCCATACCCTCCATGAGGTCTTCCATTTTCAAGACATCCGTCTTTAATAAAGGCTTGGTCACTTCATCGCGAGGGTCTCTTGACGGCTTCACAAGCGCATCGACAATATCCTTCAAGGTCAGTTCCCCAATATCCAATTTCTCTGCGTACTCTCTTAAATCAACCGACTGGAGCTTTTTCTTGATTTCCTCCGTACCGATTTCTTGTTCTGTCATATTCAATAAGCTCAAAAGCTTACGTGTATCGTCGTAGGTTTCGGGATGGATCGGGGTTTGATCAAGTGGGTTTTTCCCTTCGACAATTCTTAAGAACCCGATACACTGTTCGTACGTTTTAGATCCTAGACGAGGGATCTTTTTCAATTGAGTCCTGCTTGTGAACTTTCCTTCTTCTTCTCTTTTTTGGACAATGTTATTCGCGACAACCTTTGATAAGCCGGCGACATATTGCAGCAAAGACGATGAAGCTGTGTTTACGTTTACTCCAACCTGATTGACCACTGTTTCCACGACGAATGTAAGAGATTCATTCAAACGCTTTTGTGATACGTCATGCTGATATTGGCCTACCCCGATCGACTTAGGGTCGATTTTTACGAGCTCAGATAATGGATCCTGCAATCTTCTTGCGATTGACACCGCACTGCGCTCCTCGACCTTCAAATCAGGAAATTCTTGACGAGCGATATCTGAAGCAGAGTAGACGCTTGCACCAGCTTCATTGACGATCAGGTATGCCAATGGACGTTCCATCTCTTTGATCAGGTCGGCGACGAATTGTTCCGTTTCCCTGGATCCTGTTCCGTTTCCGATCGCAACAATTTCAACATCATGGCGTTCAATCATCTTTTTCAAAATCATTTTCGACTTTTCGATATCCGAACGCGGCGGAGTGGGATACATGACATCAATCGCTAATGTTTTACCGGTTTCATCGACCACAGCCAGTTTACAACCTGTCCGATACCCTGGATCGACTCCCAACGCTACCTTACCTTTCAATGGTGGCTGTAATAAAAGGTGTCTGAGGTTTTCTGAAAAAATACGAATCGCCTGTTCATCTGCAATTTCTGTCAATTCGTTCCGTATATCACGCTCGATTGATGGAGCGATCAAACGCTTATAGCTGTCTGCAATGGAACGTTCGATGTATTCAGCTGATGAAGATCCTCTCTTCACATACTTATTGTTCAGTTTGTTTAAAATTTTATCGGAAGGAGCAGCAATCGACACCTTCAAAACGTCTTCTTTTTCCCCGCGATTTACGGCTAACGTCCGGTGAGGAACGATTTTCTTTACAGGCTCCTGATAGTCATAATACATTTCATAGGTTTTGTCTTCAGGTTCCTCTTTTCCTTTCAGTTTCGTTTCCACCATGCCTTCCTGAAAAGTAAGCGAACGGATCCATGCACGGTTATCAGAATCATCCGATACTCTTTCAGCTATAATATCTTCCGCACCTTGAATAGCTTCTTCGGGGCTTTGTACACTTTTTTCTTCAGAAACGAAACGTTGAGCTTCTATTTCAATATCCACACCGCTTTTCTGATTCAGAATCAGTTCCGCTAGTGGTTCCAGTCCTTTTTCTTTAGCTGTTGTAGCACGCGTGCGTTTCTTTTGCTTATATGGACGGTACAGATCTTCAACCTGTTGGAGTTTGGTGGCTTTATGTATGTCCGATTTCAATTCATCTGTCAATTTGTCTTGTTCTTCAATTAATCGTAGAACTTCTTCTTTTCGCTTTTCGAGATTCCGTTTATATTCCCAGCTTTCCGAAACGTTGCGGATCTGTACTTCATCTGCTGCGCCCGTCAATTCTTTCCGGTATCTTGCGATGAACGGGACCGTATTTCCCTCTTCAAGAAGTTCGATGATATTTTTAATATACTTTTGAGATAGTTGAGTTTCTTTTGATACTTGCAAAATTAATTCTGTGTTCGTCTCCAAACTTGCTCCTCCTTGTAAAACTGATATACGTACAAGTTTACCAAATTAGAGGCACCTTTGTAATCTACACAAAAAAGAGCTCTCCCACATACGAGAAAACTCTTTTAAGTGACTTTCCCTATTACGAATGTCATATCATCAGCTACTGTACCGCATTTTTGGCGTAAATAACTGGCTGCCACTCTTGGATTTCTTGACTTCATTACATTCCGTTTATCTGGTGAGGATAGTTCAACCCCATCTGAATAGGCGATGAACATGGATCCTGCTTGATATTGAATTTCTCTTACATCAAAATTTGCAGGTTTACCTGAAAGAAAACCAGATTTCGGAATCGCATGAATCAGTTTTCCGGAGGGCAAGCCGATAATGAGACGGATATTGCCTACGCCGCAATATTCAAGCAAGTTCTTCTGAAAATGAACTTTAAAAATCGTCAATACTGCTCCTCGTGTATATTGAAGAGATTCGTTGCAAAGCTTCATTAACGTATAGACATCTTTGTCGTGATACTCTTCAACGACTTGAACAGTTTTAGTAGAAGCCTCATGTGCCGCCTGACCGCTTCCTAAACCGTCTGCAACAACGCAGATAAAATATTCATCGGTTTCTTTCGCAAAATAGCTGTCACCGTTACACTGTCCTTCCACTTTGGATCGTTGGAAGGTACTCCAGTCTACATGATGGTGGACATAATTCTCAATCATGATTCAGTGCCTCCGAAGGATCGACACGTATAGCATCCCTCAACTTTTCAAGTGCTCTGCGCTGTAATCTCGATACATGCATCTGTGAAATATCCAAGCGTTTACCTGTTTCCTTTTGGCTTAAATTTTCAAAGTAAGTGCATTGTAATATCTGTTGTTCCCGTTCTGACAATACATGAAAAGCCTTTTGCAATAACATACGCTGATCTGTTTGTTCATAACCGCTTTCGGTACTTCCTACAAGATCCAGGAGAGTGACCGTACTGCCTTCCTGGTCAGCTTCAATCGAGCTGTCGACTGAAAGGGCTTGATAACTTTTGCCCATTTCCATCGTTTCCAGGATTTCTTCTTCTGAAGAGTCCAGGTGTTCTGCAATCTCTTCGACTCTAGGTGAGCGCTGAAGTTCATTGGTAAGCTCTTCAACCGCTCGTTTGATTCGTGGACTAAGTTCCTTGATCCTTCTCGGGACATGGACACTCCAGGTCTTATCACGAATAAAACGCTTGATTTCACCAATTATGGTCGGAACCGCGAAGGACTCGAAACTTCTTCCGAAATCAGGGTCATAACGTCGAAAAGCAGCCAGTAGACCGATCATGCCTACCTGCACTAAGTCATCATGGATGCTTTTCCCTTTCGAAAATTTCCGCGCAAGCGAATGGACAAGGTCCTGATAATGTTCGACAAGTATCGTTTGGATTTCTTGATTCTCTGGGTCTTCCCGTAGTTGTTCTAATAACTCGTAGACGAAGTCCTTATTGTGAGGGGGCTGACTTGTATTGGTCGACACTTTCATCCACCCCACCTCTGTTTAGGTATTTCGTCATCATGACTACCACTCCTGCTTCATCGCTAATATCAACTTTATCCATTAGCGTTTCAATCAAGAAAAGACCCAACCCTCCTTCATTAATTTGCTCGACAGGTTTACCATTTACTGGACCGGTACTTAGTTTTGTCGCTTCTACATCAAAGCTTTTCCCTTTATCCATGACAGTAATTTCGATTTTATCATCAAACATGCCGTAAGAAAGGTGGATTTCACCATCATCCTCTGAGCCGTATGCATGATTCACTGCATTTGTAATTGCTTCTGAAACCGCAATTTTAATGTCTTCGATTTCATCGAATGTATAACCCATTCTACTTGCTATGCCAGAAACCGTCAGTCTTGCTACACCAACATAATCGGGCTTGGCCGGAATCACCATTTCGATAACGTCACTCATCGCGCCTCCTCCTCCTGGTTATTCTCGATGTTCATCACTTCCGTAAGACCTGTGATTTCAAATAATCTTTCAACACGGTCGGTCATACCAGTGAGTGTCAGAGTACTCCCATATTGTTGTGAGGATTTTAGCGCACCAACAAAAACACCAAGCCCCGTACTATCCATATATTGGACTCCGCTGAGGTCGACAACGACTTGCTGGTTTGGCTTTTGCGTAGCTTCCAACAATGTCTCTTTCAGTTTAGGTGCAGTATAAGCATCCACCTCACCCACTAATACTAATTCATCTATATGAGCATCTGTTTCTTTCTTATTAATCTGTAAATTCATCTTCGACTTCCCCCTTGTGTATAGGAATGCATTACTTTATCAATACCACAACTTAACTGAGGCTAAACCGTTCTTTTCAAAATAATTAAGGTAAAATCATCCCTTAATTCAAATTCCTGTAATTGTTCAAGTTCGGCATAGACATTATCTACGATTTCTTGTGGTGATAAATGCATGTGGGAACGGATCAACGAAACCACTTCATCTCTAGAAATAAATCCACTGCTGGTCCGACACTCTGTTACACCGTCCGAAAGCATGATGATCATATCACCTGCTTCGATTTTCTTTTCGTATTGCTTGTATTTTGTATTCCGCGAGATACCTAGTACGAGGCCTTTTGCGGTGAATTCTTCGAAATCATCTGTTAATGCATTATAATAAAAACCTGGTTCGTGACCGGCACCCGCATAAAAAAAGCGATGGAGGTCTGTATTATAATGACCATAAAACATCGTAATGAACATTGTGGGATCAACATTCTGTTCCACCACACGATTTAAGTTTTCGAGTACGATATTCGGGTGATTCTGTTGTTCCGGTAAACTGTCCATCGCATATTTGATCATCGACATACAAAGTGCAGCAGGGACTCCCTTTCCGATGACGTCTGCAACAGCTACGCTGATCGAGTCTGGACTGTTTTGCACGAAGTGATAATAATCTCCGCTCATTTTCTTAGCCGCTTTACTAATTACACCTATATCAAGTCCATCCACTTTAGGAACTTCCCCTTGAAGAAGAGTCTGCTGCATGCTCGCGGCTACCTCTATTTCAGATTCAAGGGCTAATTGTTTGTCACGGAGTATTTGATGCTCACGATAAGCCATGCCATATCCCATCATGACTTCTATCAAGAAATCAAATGAATCCTTTACCTCTTCGGGAATATCGCCGTTCAGAGATTCGAGCACTGTATAGTGAATATTGATCACTTCTTCAGGGGAGATGTTCTGTTCAATCATTTTCCGGCTGAATTGTTGTGCTTTATATAGGGCTTGTTCTGTTCTACCACTTAAGTAAGCAGATAAAAACTGTTCATACCTTTCTACTAATAAACCTTTATCCCCCAACATCTGCGATCCTCCTAGCGGAGCCATTTGGTAATATATATTTCTGTTCCTACATCTACTGTAGATTGGATTGCAAATTCATCCATCAGTCGCTTCACCCCTGGCAGACCAGCTCCCAGTCCACCAGATGTTGTATAGCCATCTTCCATTACTTTACGTATATCCTGTATACCAGGTCCGGTATCATTCGCAACAATCCGAAGACCCCTTCGGTTACCTTCTTCAATCGGTTCGATGCAAATTTTTCCGTTCCCTGCATATAGATATATGTTTCTTGCTAATTCGGATATCGCTGTTGTAATTCTGGCTTGATCTACACTTGAAAAGCCTAGATCTTTCGCTAAGTCTCTACCTAATTGACGTGCGCTGACAATATCCCATTCGTTTCGTACATCTACACAGGATTGGACGGTCATACTCATCCCTCCAAGTCCTGTTGTAATTTATCTAATCCTTGTTCTAAGTCTAGTGCTGTCGGTACATCCCTCATATTGATACCGAGGTCGATCAGTGTGATTGCTACAGGTGGTTGTATACCTGTCAATACCACTCTCGCACCCATCAAATTAGACATTTTGACGACATCACCAAGTACTTTTGCAATGAAGGAATCGACCATATCGACCGATGTAAGGTCTATGACAATCCCCTTGGCTCCAGTGTCATGGATTTTACTTAATAGATCTTCCTGAAATTGCAAAGCGGTCTTATCATCAAGTTCAACCTGAATCGATATCAATAAATACTCATGTAACTTGAGAATTGGCACTCTCATCTGTAGCCCCCCTTAGGATAACGATTCTATTTTTTTGTTCGTGAGTTCTAATGCAGCTTCAATTCCTTTAAGAAGAGTGCTTCTTGTAGGGAATTCACTTAAATCAATGCCAAGGTTAACGATTGTCTGAGCGATTTCCGGACGGATTCCGACGAGGATACATTTCGACCCAATCAATCGAACGGCTTCTGCTGCTTGGATGATATGATGCGCAACCATCGTATCTACGACTGGTACACCAGTTATATCGATCAATACCACTTCTGAGCGGTTTGTTATGACACCATCCAAAAGGTTTTCCATGATCAGCCTCGCTCTTTCAGTATCAATCGTACCGATCAATGGCATCACACTTATACTTTCAAACACAGGAATAAGAGGTGCCGATAGCTCAAGCAATGCTTTTTTCTGAACCGAAATTGTATCTTTCCAGTTCTGTGTGGAGTATGTGACAATCTTTTCATAAAGCTTGTCTATCGAACGATCGAATAGTTCAAATGCATCCATTACATCATCTATGTTTTCTTTTTCATTTACGATCGCTTTTAATCCAATTCGACGAAAAGCCTGCAGTCCTTTCGTCACATAACTCAAAGGCCATCCAATTTGGACAGTCCTTTCAAAAAAGTCTTGAAGGTCAGAGCTTATGTCTTCTTGCCCTCCAATGACATGTTTCAACAGATTATCTATAAATTCCGTATTGGAGTTTTGGAATACTTCCTTTGTAACACTGGTTAATTCGCGTTCATCTTCACGAAATTGCAGCATCTGCGACTGCCATTCCTCTTCAATAGATGAACGGTTCTGTTTCATAACCTCGTTTATGGTCGAGTTCATCCATGTACCCTCCGTTCAGAAATTGGTCATAAAAACATTATTTCACTATTGGTGCAATCTTTCAATCTTTTTGAGTCTACAGCCACAATTTGACATTTCCGTTCATTTCTTTATTTAGAACCTTATTATGTTAAATTAGTTTGCCAATTTATAAATAAACTTTCGTCCGTCATTGTATTTTCTGTCAAAAGTGCTTGTTGAAGCGGTTGAGGCGCTCTCAAAACTCATTATGATTCCTGTTTAACTAAGGAGACTCGACTTATTTAAGGTAAAGCGATATGAAAATTCAAAGTGACCGATATATATGTATAAGGCTTATAATTTCTTTAGGTATAAAAAAAGCCGCTGGATAATCAGCAGCTTACTCTGTCATGAGTCCTAAAAATCAATGAGCCCCAGGCTGATCTGGAGTGCATCATCAACTTTTTTCATCATTTCATCGTCTAAATGTGTTATTTTGTCTGTCAGTCTTTGTTTATCTATCGTTCGAATTTGTTCTAATAAAATGACAGAGTCTCGTTCGAACTTATATTTCTTAGCGCTGATTTCTACGTGTGTAGGTAGTTTAGCCTTTTGAATCTGGGCTGTAATGGCCGCGACGATTACTGTTGGACTAAACCGGTTACCGATATCATTTTGTATGATCAATACCGGCCGGATACCTCCTTGCTCCGACCCTACTACAGGAGAAAGATCTGCAAAGTAAACGTCGCCACGCTTCACTATCAAATCATTACACCCCGCTTACTAAGCGGTCCAAAGTTAGATCAGCTTCCTCCTCAGCAAGAAAGGCTTCTGATGCAATATTCAAATTGATCTTGGCCATTTCCTTATACCCTTGACGCATGGATTCACGGATATGGCTGCTTTCCCGTTCTCGCAGATACATTTTGGTTGCCTGATGAATAAACTCGCTTCTGTTCAAGTTTTCGTTCATAATCGCTCCGTCCACCTCTTTTATCAGTTGCTCCGGTAAGCTTATGACAATTCTCTTTGTGTTCAAATCGGACACAAAAATCCACCTCCAGCTAACTGCTACGCTCACTCTGAAAATCCCCTATTAATAGTACCATCCAAAACGTAATTTTGCAAAGCAATCTCAGTATAACCTTTTCGCCAATTTCAGCCGAATTCCTTTAATAATTTACGAATTATTTAGAGTTTGATTCATTGTTTCAATGATTTTGTTGTTTTTTTTGTAAATTCTCGGCACTCGAGCAGAGATTGCGCATGGTATTTCATAGTTGATCGTTCCATTTTGGCGTGCGACATCATCAATGGTTATCGAGTTGGATCCTTGGTCTCCCAATAGCACCACTTCAGTACCTACATCTACTTTGCAAGGTAACTTCACCATAAGTTGATCCATGCAGATACGGCCGACGATTTTCGCCTTCTGACCATTAATGAGGACTGAACCCTTCTCCGCATATCGGCGAAACCACCCATCTGCATAGCCGATCGGCACGGTACCGATCCACTCTTCTTTCTCTGCCCGATAAGTCGCTCCGTAACTCAGGGTATCTCCAGGCTTGATTCTTTTAACGTGCGTCAATTTGCTGTATAAAGAAAAAGCTTGTTTAAGAGGAAATGGCAGCACACTTTTAATCTCCTCTGAAGGGGATAGACCATAAAGCGAAATACCTACCCGTACATAATGTTGTTTGTACTCAGGAAAACGGATGGCGCCAGCACTGTTACCGAAATGAATGACTTCCGGACGGACATCTTCATCCTCCATAAGCGAGAGATACCTGGAAAATCGATCAATTTGACGATGGACTAGCTCTGAGTCTAGTTCATCAGCTGTCGCAAAATGTGAGAAAACACCTTCTAACTTCAAACTCGGATTTTGTTGAATTTTATTAATTATTAGCTTTGCCTCATTCTCATCATTTATACCTAAACGTCCCATACCAGTATCAAACTTGATATGAACCTTCAATTGATGATTGAAGTCTCCTAATTTCCCTACCCATTCTGATTGGAAAACCGTTACGGAAACATCATAGCGGGCAGCTATAGAAGCATATTCCGGATCGACCCAACCTAGAACATGTATCGGTATTTCGATCCCTGCTTCTCTAAGTGCAATAGCTTCATCCAATAAGGCAACACCTATATGATCCACACCATTTTCAACCAGGTTCCTGGCGACTTGTACCGCACCATGGCCATATCCATCTGCCTTAACAATCGCCATCACTTTCGTTCCGCCTTTTAAATGGTTCTGTATATGAAGGTAGTTATCTATGATATGATCCAAGTTGATTTCTGCCCAAGTAGGTCTGTAAAATTGCATGAAAAACGACTCCTAGCCCAAACTATTTTCCTTCTATTGTACATAATCATTACGTCACGGTAAATTTCTTTATCGGTATTTTTGTTCATTGTGTACCAGGCACCGATTCAGAAGCCTTGTCTCCGTTGAGGTTCAGATCCGTGCCAGGCACCAATCAAGAACCCTTGGCGTTGCTGGGTTTGATTTCGGTGCCTGGCACCCTGCACTTCAACAAAAAACAGGCTAAAAAGAATATCGGTTCTATTCTTCCAGCCTGTCATTTCGTCATTTCGTCATTTTCCTTGCGCCATCACCATTGATGATGCGATTGATGCCATATCTTCTTCTGTCAGATCGTTTGAGGCAAGGTAATAATCAACTCCGTCGACTGACCAGCTGAGTGTGGTGCCATTCAACACACCTACCGCAAAGCCTAGATCCACAAGGTCGCCTTCGTTCATGGTCAACATCTTCGTAGCAGGTGCGACAGTTGCCTGTCTTTGGATGATGGTGAAAGATTTATCTCCAGCATAAGTGAGGATCACTTCATTACCGCTGCTGTTCGCCACCTGGTTCATTAAAGTCGTTCCTTCAGGGACAAACTCTGGAAAGACCGGAGTGAATTCCCTCTCCCCAGTGGCCATTGTTGGAACTTCAAGCTGTGCACTTTCCATGTTGCGCTCCATATCGAATGCCCCGTCATCAAACTTCGAGTTCAACTTCGTCTTCTTGAATTTCACATCCACCAGGACTTTCATATCTTTATCCATTACTTTCACTTTATTCGGAAGCAGATTGGATTTATCCAGAGTAATTTCCTGCTGATAGAGATTTTTATTCTGATAGTTCGTCTTTGTATTGAAGACATATCCCTTTTCACCAGTCTTGAAATTACGATCCTCATCCATAAGGATATCGCTGATCAAAGACTCCATCAAATACACTTGGCTGCTGTTTTCCGGCCAATCACTTTGGAAACGGAAGCTCTTGTTAAGCGCTGGCGTCAGTACGAATACACCTTCACTGTTCCTCAGGATCATCTGACTTTGATCCTTTTCAGCATTTTTCAAGCTGACCCGGTAAAAGCTAGGCTTTTTATGCCAGATCTCAATCTCGTACGTAAGTGGATTTTCCCCTGTCTGAAGGGTCATCGTAGCCTCAGATTTGTACCCAGACATCTTATCCATCGTTTTCTCTAAATCTGACAAAACATCTTTCTGGCTTTTGGACCCACAAGCTGCAAGTGCAGTGACCAGGAGTGCAATCACAAGAAGCGAGAGTATTCTTTTCAAATTTTTCATCTCCTTTGCCTCATATAGATGACAAAAGAGGGACCTCACATATGACATCCAGAATGATCTTTGATGCTCCGCCACGGGGATACACAAATACCCTGAATGTTAGATTAGTACGAATTGAGGTGGAAAATTCCGGCATGGTGAATGCAAGCAGTTTTCTTGAATCTACACCCCCTTGTTAAAAACCTTTGGCGGCTGCATTCACTCGACCATCTGGCCATATGTTTCAGCGTTCCCTCCTAACCGTACTACAAATATATGAGACAACTTCTAGCAATATGCAGACTAGCTTGACGAGCTTTCAAGGATCACTTGTGCAACTGCGTATTCTTTACTGTGGGAAATCGAGACATAGGTGTTCCAATCCGCTTTTCCATCCTCTATGACCGGTTTTCCCGCTTCATTAGCCAGGATCTGTACGTCCTTCCAGCTTAATTCCCCTCCGATACCTGTACCTGTGGCTTTTGCATAAGCTTCTTTAGCAGCAAACCTTCCAGCAAGGAATTCAATACTTTTACGCTGTTCCAACGAACGGAAGCAGACCAATTCCGCTTCAGTCAAAATCCGTTCAGCAAACTTTACTTGCCGTTCATTGGTACGTTTGATACGTTGGATTTCCACGATATCTATTCCAATTCCAATGATCATCTATGTACACCTCTTCTATTCAAAATTCGGAATCATTCATTCAGACTCTGATTATCTAATATGATAAACTGTATAGGTAATGATTTCAGAATTACATAACTTCAAATTAAAGAAAACTTGGCAAAGCAAAGCCTTAGGCGTAGGCTGAGCCATTAGTTCCTCGAAAAAGCATTACTTTTCCTTCGTGCGGTGTATTGCTTCCGAAGCCACCAGCTTGTGCACTTATACTGAAGAACGTATTTTATACTTTCTTTAAGTGAAAAATAGACCCTGGTTGAAAAGGGAGGTCTTTCTTGTGTTTATCCGAACAGAAAATTTTCGATCGTTCAGGCGATTGTATCCTATTATCACCATAATCATGGCCATTCATATCGTTTTATTCATCGGTGTCAATCTTTTCCCAGCATTGCTGCATTTAACTGCCGGCATGAATTTCTACATTGGTCAAGGTGAGTATTGGAGACTTGTAACCCCAATCTTCATACATGAATCTTTCCCTCATGTCCTGTTCAATACGTTTTCCTTATTCCTATTCGGTCCTGGATTAGAACGGATTCTAGGAAAGTTCAAATTCATCCTTGGCTACCTCGGTGCAGGGGTCATCGCAAATATTGCAACCTTCATCCTTCAAGGTCCTGGATACAATCATATAGGGGCATCTGGTGCGATATTTGGTTTGTTCGGCTTGTATGTATACATCATTTATGCCCGAAAAGAGCTTATTGATCAACAAAATTCTCAAATCGTCATGACGATCCTCGTCTTAAGCTTAGTCATGACATTCGTTACACCTAACATCAATATCCTCGGCCATCTCTTCGGTTTAGTAGGTGGAGCCGCTTTAGGTCCAATCATACTGATGGGAGAACGTACAAGATATTGAATCCGTGAAGTAGTTGTGGTGCGATTCATACAATCACTATTACAAGCAAAAAACAGGAGCGACTTATACATGGTCAGCTCCTGTCTTTGTTTTTTTATTGAGTGACTTGAGCGCTTCTCTTAATGTAGAAACAAAAGTCAGATGATATTCTGTATCCAATTGGTTCATGACAATCGCTTGTTGAGGAGAGATCCCTATGATGATTGCCTTGATTTCTCCCATATACCATAACGTCTTGAATAACCGTTGGAGTCCCTCAAAACCTTCTTTCTTAATTTCACCAACACCTGTAAAATCAAAATATAAACTGTCCTGATTTTTGTTGTGAGCGTTTTTCAGGATTTTATCGGAAATCGTTTCGACCTTCTCTGCTGTCAAGTCCCCGAATAAAGGCACCAATGCTGTAGAATCTGTCAGTGAAATGAAGGGGCCAGACAGTTCATCCACTCTTTTCATAGCCTTCTCAAGTTCATCCTTCTTTTCAAGCAATTCATAATTGGTATCTTCAAGTCTGTTCCGCAATCGATCAATCTGAGTGAATAATCGATCGTTTTCAGCAGTCTTTTCAAGACAGACCACCTCAGCAGTATGATCCATGTTCCATGAAACACGTACCTGAAATAAGGAAAATGGACTAAGGAACGTCTTCATCACAAGTTCTATTTCAATATCACCATTCTTTGGATCCAGGTATCTCTTCGCTTTGTCAATACTGTCTCCGTCTATAAGTTCTAAGAATCCTTTTACATTCGGAAACTTCGAAGAAGTAACCTTCGAGCGTCGGATGATTTCGTAATCTTCATTTATTTGAAAGTATAGGATTGGTATGTTGTTTGTATTTATCATCAGTGTTCTCCTCGACCTTTTGTTCTTCCAACCATCGGCTTACTTCAATAATATCCTTGAGGATTGTCGTCTGTTCTGTACAATAAGGCATCAAATCGTATAAACCACTGAGCCGTCCGCCCACCAAAATTCCAGGGGCACTTGAAGTCGCGGTCAGTTCCTCGATATATAAATTCAATTTCGGCAGGTGGTACAAAATTGCAACCGAAATCCCAATGATATCCGGCTTCCATTCTTCTGCTTGGGAACGGGCATATTCAAGCGGTAAATTCGCCCCAAAAAGCCTTACATTCCAGCCGAAACTTTCGAAAACACATGCTATCATTTTCGTTCCGAGATAATGCTGTTCGTTTTCCAAACATAAAAACATTGCTTTTTTATTATGTTTGATCGGAATCTTACGAGTGATGTATCGAAATTTATAATAAGAGAGGACATAATCGCAGGTAGCAGTGGCAAGGTGTTCATCTGCGACTGAAATCTCATTATTTTCCCATAGCTCACCGACATGCTGCATTGCTCCAGTAAATAGTTGCAATACTTTCAAAATATTTTCCTTATAGGCCAATGACTCCAGGTACTCCTCACAGCTCAATTCATCCCCATTTAATAAATAACCCGCGAATTTCTTTGCATCTATAGTCATTCCGTCACCCGCCTTTGTCGCCTCTCACTTATTTTTCAATATAATGATCGCTTTGTTCAATGCATTTTCGTAAGCATCTTTACGTTCAGTACCGAGCTCATCATCTAAAACTTTCTGTATCAGTTCAAAATTGATATAGAGGTGCTCTGCTGTCATCCCATGGTTTTGGAGGATTCCATTCAACCAAAGAGCATAATCCACAAAGAATTGGTCATTTTTCAATTCAAACGCCGTTTCCAAATGCTTGAAATGGTGGTCATTGTCTTCACGGCATTTCTGGACCCCTTGCTCTCCATATCGTTCTTTAAGCTCAGGGTATTTTCTATAAATTTGCTCCACCACTTCAACAATCATCCGTTCTTTTATATCAATCATGTGGCCACCACGCTATACATCCGGACTTTCGGAACAATACCAGCTAATTCCTTGTCCGGATACTTCTTTTCTAATTCATGGATTCTTTTGAAGTCATCACTTCGGACCCAACTCATATAGCTTTCTTTATCTTCGAATTTGATCTGAACAGTCAGCTCTTCAGGGGTTTTGTCATTCTGCAGCAATTCGAACGAAACAAATCCTTGCGCTTTATCAACTGATTTAGAGCGGTTCTGGTAGATCTTTACGACTTCTTCTGATTTTTCTTTCGGTACAACCACTGTAGAATGAACGATGAACATCTAGTTCCCTCATTTCCCTTTATGAAATCTATCTACACATTTCTTCATATCCTCGACATTTCCTTTATATCCGACATTTAAAAACTAAAGACTATAAAAGAAAAAGCCCCTGCGAACAGGAGCTTCAATATTATTATATTCATTGTAACTTACTTTCCTGAGACTTTCGAGAAAACCAACCAAACGCTTCATTCCAATTTTTGGTTTCTACGTCCTTCAATTGAAAAACTTTGCCGACCCCGCCTGATAAAATTGCAGTTTTCACCGTAATCAACTCATGCCGTCGTTGAAATATGGATTGTTTGATCTCAAAATCCTGCATTCGTCTCTTTTTCGTGATGAGCATAGATCGTGATAGCGTCCTTGTTTGCATATAAAAAGACCGCCCCTCGATCAACCATTTACTATCCTTGAAATCTAGGATGCCCCACATTACGAGGATGGGGACAGGTATAAACAGCAAAATCCAAAATTGTGATGGAACCACCCAAAATAATGGAAGCACAATGATTGCCGGAGCAACATTTCGTAGAATATAGCGCCTCATGGCCCGTTTCGGTAATGGTTTCATTTTTGCAGGCACATTGTAGTCTGGAAGAATTTCCGTCAGCTCCGAATTGATTTTGGAACGCTTGATGAACGGAAACAACATTGCAGAAACGCCCATTTCCGGCCCAGCACCACCAGCACTTTCTACATGTACGGTCGCGAAACCAAAAGGCTGCCGCAGGACACTTTCAACTACTCGTATTCCCTGGACCCGGTGCAACGGAAGGGTAAGCTCCCGTTTTTCAAGCAATCCTCTGCTGATGACGATCCGGTCTTCGAAGCGTCTGATTTGGAAATTAGCATATTTTAAGATCACACCGACAAAGGAGATGAACCATGCAAACAATAATGAGAAGAAAGCCATAACGGCAATCACGACCCAACTGAACCCGCTTAACCAATTAAAAGCTTCTACATAAAATTCATCCGGGATGAAATTTTCGAACTGGGAGCTCAGGGTTCCAATCAGCGGCAGTGTGACACCAATCCCGCCTGAAGTTGAAGCTGCCAGCAGCAAATCCTTCAATGATAACTTATAGCTATAAGCAGGTGATTCCTTCTCAGATTCTACCTGTACTTCAGCCTCTTCGGTCCTCGTTTTTTCTTCACGTAGGGCTTCTTTCAACTGCTCAGCATTCGCTAGACTGACTGCAGATAACGAAGCTTCTGCCCCACCAGGCCCTCCAGCTGTTTCAATATTGATTTTCACGACATCAAAAATCCGGTGAAAAATCCCCTGGGTGTAATCGATCGATTGAATCCTTCTTTTCGGGATATATCGTTTCTTCCTTACAAACACACCATACTCAATCTTCAGTTCTTCACCTTCAATATGATAGGTGAATCGAAACCAATGCAGGACGCCGTAGCCTCCTAACAAAAGAATGAAAAGGAACGGTGCAAATGAAACCCAGGTCATTCCCGGCGGACTTCCAGGACCGAATATGAAAAATATGATAATCGGGATGATCCATTCTCTGAGTATCTTCAAAAAGGACAATCCAGCAGCTAATGGATGAAGTCTTGTCGGCTCAAACATCTTCTTCTGTCACCCTGGCCATTTGTGAGATATAGTCCCGCACTTGATCTGCTGTTTCACGATCTAAAGCCGGAATTTCATGAGTTGTGGCAGCTGTAGAGATCGTGACGGTCGATAAATCATAGTGACGGAGAATCGGTCCTTGCTTCGTATCGACATGTTGAACACGTACCATAGGAATCAGCACCCTGCGAATGATCAAAAGCCCGAACTTCAATTCAATTTCATATTCCCGCACTTCATAACGCCAGACACGATGACGGATCGTGGGCAGTACTTGGATAAAAAGGTATGTAAGAAGAGCAGTAATCAATATGGTAATGATCGATACCCAAACCGGAACTGGAGTCAGAAGCACAAGAACAATACTTCCGATCGATAGCAGTATAAAGAAAAGACTATTGAAAGCACCGTAAATACGCCATACGGTCAAAGCTTTCGGCGCAATCTGGATAGATGGTTCCAAACGCATGATGAATCGTGGCCTCCTGTCGTAGATTCAACAACTCTTAACTGATTATAACCTAACTGGTCGACATTTCCTATATCACCCAATTTGTACTTATGGTAGATCTGTATTTGCAGATGATCCGTATTGAAACGCAAAAAGGGACCGACCTTAGCTTTCACAGCCTTAAGTCGAACCCTTTATCCGGTTTATTTCTTCCATCATTCGCTTTTTCCGCAGCTTTTTCTTCTTCCGTCTTTTTCTTTTCCTAATGAAGTTCCAAATGAACATCACGACAAAGAGGAGTAAAATTCCTTTCAATAAGACAGGAACTAAGGATCCTTCAGCCTCCTCGACCTGTACACTTCCGATTGCTTCTTTAATTCCTCCGCTCTTTTTTGAATTTGGAACAAGCGGGAAAGAAGCGATTTCTTCATCTACATCATTTTTGATGATTAAATTTCCATCTTCATTAATTTTCGCTTCAAAGCCTTCATTGATTTTATGAGTGAACAATTTATCTTCGTTAAGCTTTATTTCTTCCCCATCAACATTTGTGAAGACTGTTCCTTTTTCGATTTTTTTCGTTTCATAATGTTCGAATCCATAATCCAACAGTTCGATTGTATCCTGATAGGCTTGCTCGGACGAATCATTCTTCATCGTAACAACGATTAACGATGTGCCATTTCGTTCAGCAGCTGTTACGAGTGTATGCTTGGATTTGCTCGTGTACCCATTCTTGACGCCGATTGCTCCATCATAACGCCATAAAAGCTTATGGTGATTATAAAGGATCGTTTCCCATCCTGCGCCCTTCCAATCCATCTCTTTCGTACGGACAATTTCTTTGAACTCATCAAATCGCATCGCATATCGTGTGAATTCAGCCATATCTGCAGCGGTTGAATAATGGTCGTCATCAGGCAGTCCATTCGGATTGACGAAATGGGTGTTTTTTAATCCAAGTTCCTCTTGAGCGAATTCATTCATATCCTGTGCGAATTCTTCTTCACTTCCTGCTAGATGTTCGGCAATCGCAATGGCTGCATCATTTCCAGAGTTGATCAGCATTCCCTGCACGAGCTGACGTAATGTCATCTGCTCTCCTTCTACCAGGTATACCTGTGTGCCTGGTGCAGAGGCTGCATTCTCACTGATAGTCACTACGTCATCCATTTTTCCAGACTCGATCGCCATGATCGCGGTCACGATTTTCGTAATGCTTGCCGGATACATTCGTTTATCAGGATTTTCTTCTGCTAATACTTCACCTGTTTTTGTATCGATTAAAATGGAGGTCTCACTTAAAAGATCTGTTGGTTCATCGTTTTCTGCATGAATGTTATCTGGGAGTATCCAAACAAAGCTTAAAAGAAGAGACACAAGTAATACTGTGATCTTTTTCATTTTCGCGTGCCCCTATAAAAGATTTTTGGTCCAACAATAGCATTCGTATAAGAATGCTATTTTGACAGGACATCACACCAATTACCATTTTCTTTTAATTTTGGGACATTCGCAAAACAATATTTCCCAATTTTGCTTATTTTACAGAATTTTTAATATATTTTATTCTCATGAAGATTGTTTGATGTACTCCGAAAGAAACACTAAATCTTCAGGGAAAGACAGATCAAGTGTTTGCAGTTCTTTTAAAGACACCCATTTAATATCATGAATCAATTCATCGGGATCCTGGATCTTCATCTCCCCGCTTGTGATCTGGACACGAAAATAATGGACAGTGATATCGATGCCGAAACTTTGTCCTTTTTTCACGAATAACGACCGCTGAATATCACCGAGGTAACCCGTTTCTTCTTCGAGTTCACGTAAACAACATGCTTCGTAGGACTCCTCCTCAAACTTTTCTCCGGATGGAACCGTCCATAACTTTTTTTCCCCTTGTTGTACCACCAAAAGATATCGGTCTTTTACACAAACAGCAGCTGAGCCTTCCCACATTCTGACCCACTCCTCTCAACCACTAATTTGATATTCATCTTATATTCCCTGTTCCACAAATTGAACAATACGTGAAATGAAACAGGGCAAAGCCAAGACTTTAGCGCAGGATTAGCCTTAGTTGCGCTTATACTGAAGAAAGTATTTTATACTTTCAGCGGAAAAAAGAGGCTGGGACAATGAACTTTGTTCAATAGAAAACCCGAACAATTTCAATTTGTCCGGGTTTTCTTCAGTGGTAATAAATGAAGGTTCCGCTTCGTCAACATCCTTCGCTTTCCGCGGGCACGGCCTCAGCCTCCTCAGAAAGCACAAATCGCTTTCTTGCGGGGTCTTCGACTCGTGCTGTTCCCGCAGGAGTCTACGGATGTTGTCTATGCTTTTCGTCTTTCATTTTCTCCAATCTATTTGATTGTTCGTCTTTTCTGTTGGCAGTTATCGTTTTGTCCCAGCCTCTTCCGAAATCAGTTCAATTTAATAGAAGCTTACACGCCGTGTTGGTTTTCTCCGCTTCGTGATGATTTCTTCTCCAGTTTGTAGATCCAGGGACGAATACCGATCAGATCGACCCGTTTTCACGTCCAACTCCTGTATCAGAATCTCTTCGCCATCCTTGAATAAAAACCTTGGGCAGATGGATACATCATATTCCTTTACAAGCTCAAACTCATGATCGAGTCTTAATATCTTTTTCGGGCTTCTTTCTGTCAATGGATATGCGGATATGAATAGATCATTTTGTAAAACCAATATATCTGCAGGTGCAAAATGAGTACCGAGCTCGACAAAATCAATTGATTTGCCATTTAGGATATACAACCTGGCCATATCAAGATCGACTACGTACGCCGAAACACAGACTGAATTATTGTACATGTTCACATCCCAAATGAATCCATCAATTTCCCATTCTTCCACCAACTCTATAGTCGCTTTAGAGAATTGGTACACTGATCCTGTTTCACCATCTCCTTCACAGGCAATCACCACATGATCAGGAAATTCATAAATATTCGGTGTACCGTAAAGTTTCTTTTTTACGACTGTATCATTGTTCGGATTGACAGCTACAAGAGCAATATGGCCCTTTTTATCAACACGGTTGTAATACCACTTATTCTCGTGATCATCAGTAAGTAGATCCTTCGTATTTTCTTGGGTAAATTTCACTGTTTTTCTATTTAAAGTTTTTGATCTTTTTCCAATCCCCAGGTCATCAGAAGCATAAAACGGGCCTTTCGATTCACGTTTGTCATTGATGAAACTGTTCATTTTTCCCATTATGCTATCCTCCCATTCATGTCATAATTAAAACAAGAACATTCTTACTACAATCATTGTAATAATCTTTCCAAAATACAGAAAAACTAGTTTGAAAGACTAACTAGTAAACATATTTTGTGTTATATTTATTTTATCAAAGGAACATATGGTCCTGTATTGGGAAAAATGGTAGTTTTGATAGACGATATTTGATGGTTTTTCGGGTCAATTTTCCCAAGTTTGGGAGGGGGGATATTTTGATAGGACAACGAATAAGATATTACAGGAAAACAAAAAGCCTCACTCAGGAAGAATTAGCTAGGGGAATTTGCTCCGTATCGTACCTTAGTAAAATCGAAAATGGAGACGCCAAATCTAGTGAAGACGTCATTGAACTGCTTTGTGAAAGGCTTGGGATCTCTCCTACTGAAGAGCAGTTAGATGTAAATATACTTGGGTTATTAAATGAGTGGAATTACTTAATTATTCTTCGAAAATATGAAGAAGCAGAAGAACTTCATTCAAAAATTAAAAAGTATCTTCCTTTTATAGAAGATCCTCTACTTCTTTCAAGATACGATTTGTTTTTAATAAGGTTCTACTTAATAAAAAATAACTTAGATGAGGCAAAACCTCTGATAAAAAAAATTAGTAAACTGCAAGAAACGTATCAAGACCCTTCCATAAACTTCTATTACTATTTTATAAAGGGCTTTTATTACTATTATGTAAAGGAATATTCTGAAGCAATTATCCATTTCGAAAAGGCCGAGGGTAATTTACAACAAACTCCACTTAACCAGGTTGAGGTCGGAGTCTTTTATTACAGTATAGCTTTATCCCATAGTTATTTATTCCACAGTACTTCTGTAATGACTTACGCTTACAAAGCACTGGAAATATTTGATAGAGAATATAACTTCAGCAGGAGTTCTGATTGCCAAATCTTACTTGGTATAGCAAATCGTCGAATAAAAAGTTATTCTCAAGCAGAGTATCATTTTAATCAAGCATTAAAGTTTGCTGAATCGTTTAATGATAACCGCAGCTTAGGAATGATTTACCATAATATAGGATTTGTATACAGTAATAAAGGACAGCCTGAAACAGCTATACAATACTACATGAAAAGCCTATCTATTAAAGATAAGTACGATAATTCAAACGTATATATTACTTATTATCTGGTCGCTAAAGAACATTTGAATTTAGATGAGTTGGAGCTTTCAAAACAGTGGTTAGATAAAGTTAAGAAACAATTGAAAGTAAAGAACAATGAAGAATATGATATACATGCAAAGATATTAGAATATAGGTTAGAAGATGATTTTAATAAGGAATTTGAAGTTTACCTTAAAAAGGTAGCTATCCCCTACTTCCAAAATAAAAACATTTTTGAACATGTTAGCGAGTACTCATCCCTCTTGGCTGATTACTATTATAATAATTCACAATATAAGAGTGCTAGTGAGTATTACAAATTAGCTTTAATTACTAATAAAAAATTCACTTAAAAGGGTGTGTAAAATGAAAAGGTTTTTAAAGTCTATAACACTGCTTCTTTCATTAAGTTTAATTATGATCAGTGGTTCTATCTGTGCACAGCAAAACTTAAACAATGACTTACAAGTATATGATGAGAATCCACCACCAAAGAGCAGTTCAGCTGTTGCTTATGATGAAAATCCACCGATGAGCAGCTCAGCTGTTGCTTATGACGAAAATCCGCCCATGAGCAGCTCAGCTGTTGCCTATGACGAAAATCCGCCCATGAGCAGCTCAGCTGTTGCTTATGATGAAAATCCGCCGATGAGTAGCTCAGCTGTTGCTTATGACGAAAATCCGCCGATGTTTAAGTACTTTACTTTATAATGAGACGCAGAAAATTAATCGAAGAAGGTATCTAAAAAGTGCCTTCTTTTTATTTTTGGCTCTTTTCTAAAAGGTTGTTGCTTTTGAGTCATTCTTAAAAACTCACCTTGTGCAAGTTGATTGGAGAGCAAGGTGCGAGACTCCTGCGGGATCAGCGTGCCTACTACCTGAAAGATCTCCTCGCAAGGCATGCGACGAGGAAGCTCGCTTCGACAGGACTTTCTTGTAGACGCAAGAGCACAAATGCTTCCTAGAAAAGGAGACTCCTGAGGTCGCAAGGCGACGAGTGGGCTCACCGCACGCCCCGCGGAAAGCGAATATCCTGGAGCGGAAATCAACGACTTTCAAGAACAACAAAGTTTGCGAAAACAGCCTTATTTCTTCAAAAAGCATTCTTCACTGTGGGCTGGTTCTGTGAAGCCTGCTGCCATCAGGAAGCTTTCGGCTGTTGTCAGTCCTACATGTTTGAATGTAGTTTTGATCGCCTTTTCTCTTTCCTGTTGATCTTCTGGGAGTGAATCGAAATAGTTTTTTAGACTTCCATATTTAGATATCAATTGTTCAGCTACATTAGCATTATGGATTGTGGCTTCAATCTTCCTGCGGTGGCGGACGATGCCTTTATCTTCTAAGAGTGCTTCTACCTTTTCATTTCCATAGCTTTTTATCCTGGCTATCGCAAAGTCATCGAAGGCTTTACGGAAATTTTCACGTTTATGCAAAATCGTTTTCCAGCTCAATCCTGCTTGAAAGATCTCTAATGTCAGGGCTTCAAAGAGCTCATCATCCCCTGATACAGACTTCCCCCACTCTTCATCATGGTAACTGATCAATAATGGATCGTTTTCACACCATCCACATCTGACAATTATCCTGGTATCTTCCATAAAGCCACTCCTCCATCCTAAACGCATCTATAATAAACATATATCTTACATACTACTTTACTCGTTATTTCGCGAGCCGTCTATCACTGCTTCACAATTTTTTACAAAGCTGAAACGGAATGATCTTTGGTTACGTCAATAGATTAAAGACATATAAGGGAGGTCAGCAGGTTGGAAGAACATCAACCGAGAAATCGGTCTAAGATACAGCTTGATAAGGTGATCGGCCGTTACCCGAAAGAGGAGGTCCTCGAGCATATGATGGACCAGTACGGGGAAAAATTGACGCGGCTGGCTTATACCTATGTAAAAGATTGGGGAAAGGCCGAAGATATCGTACAGGAATCCTTTGTCGCCTGTTATACCAAGCTGGATACTTTTCGTGGAGAATCATCCGTGAAAACCTGGATCTATCGGATTACCATCAATCGGTGCCACGATTATCATAGGACCTGGTCGTTCAAGAACCTCCAATTCACCGATAAAATCTCCCGTTGGATGAAGGGAGATACACAAACACCTGAAGCTGATCTGATTGCGAAGGATGAAAGTGAAACATTAGCCAAACAAGTACTAACTTTGCCACTTAAATATCGAGAAGTACTCCTCTTGTATTATTTCGAGGAGTTGACGATCCAGGAGATCAGCCTGATGCTCCTGACGAACGAATCAACGATAAAAACACGCCTACATCGAGGCCGGCAGCTTCTTAAGGAAATTATTTCATCAGAAAGGGGTATCGGTGATGGAAAATCAACTTAAAGATCTGAACAAATCATTGAATCGAATGATGTCTCCAGAAGAACGATTCACAGATAAACAAAAACAGAACATCCGGAACGCCATTACTAAGAAACGATCATCACGAATATCGTTCATGCATTCACATTGGAAGCCGATACTCAGTACTGCAGTTTGTCTTTTTCTTGTAATTGCAGTCGTTCAGGTTGCTATGGATAACTTCCCACCAAGTAGCGAACATTCCAGTGAATCAAGTGATGCTGGAATCAATTCAGCAGCCGATCGTGCAAATCCGGAAAGCGCTGGATCACCCGAAAAAGCGATGCCTGCTCTGGATGAATCCGAAAAGGGAGATGCCAAACTAGATGCATCGAAAGACGATTTTTCGATAGCTGAAAAAGATGATGGACAGCAACAAACGATTTCCGGACCCTTGTTACCTATAGACGATCGCCTTTTAACAGTGTATGAACAGGTGAAAACTGAGCAAAGCCAGGATGCACTTAAGGGGCTGAATCCATTCGAGGTCATGCAGATCCATTATCATGCGGTCCAACAGAATGACTATGAGACCGTCTATATCATGTATTATCAAGATCCCGCTGGAGCCATGCCATCCAAACAGCACTATCTTGATGAAATTGCAAAAGACCCCGTATTGAGCAAGAATACCGAAAAAAAACTGCAGGAAATCCAGGAAGTAGAGAAATTCAATCAAGTTGTTAAAGAGACACCAATGGATCGTAAAGAAGCGTATATCACATGGGGCGGAACCGCGGAAAACATGAAGTACTTCAGACTCGTCCAAGATGAAACAAAAGATATCTGGGCGGTCTCATGGCTCGCCTCTCAATAAGCTTTATGGAACAGATTTGGAGGACAGCAGAGACCCTATTTACTCAAATTCTTTATGTTTTACAAAATTAGAGGACACTAGAGACCTTTTTAGGTGAAAAACACTGAAAACCAACGGTGATTAACCTAAATAACGCAACAGTTGTCCTCTAATTTCCATATTAAACATCAATCCCTCAATTTGGTGCTACAAGTTCAACCTTGATCCGATCAGGATCTTCGAAATAGACGGCGTAATGGTCAGATCCACCTGCATATGGATGACGGTCAGGATATAAAACCTTCACGCCTCTTTTCTTCAATTCGTCCGTCAGTCGATCGACCTGATCCATGGATTCCGCATGGAAAGCTAAATGGTTGAGACCGACTCGACAGCGGTGGTACGGAACGTCAAGGAATTTCTTTTCTGCTTGGACGAAGACGATATAGGAATCTTTCAGCTTCCAGCTTCGTCCCTTTTCCCATTTCTGATATTCGAAATAGCCAAGCTCCGGAAGAAGCCATCCCCAGAACTCAATCGTTTTCTCCAGATCAGAGACATACAGTTCGATATGATGGATGAGACCCTTCTTCCTTTTCATTATATCGGTCACCCCTTCTTACATCTTCTCTGGCGCCTTGATGCCAAGCAGCCGAAGTCCTTCCTGCAATACAACCGTTACAGCTTTTACTACATTCAAACGGGCCATTTGCTCCTCTTTCGTTCCAGACAGGACCCGTACCTTCCCATAATATTGATTGAAGTATCTTGACAACTCGATCAAATAACGTGAGATGATCGACGGTTCATATTCTTTCAAAGCTCGGTCCACTGTACCAGGAAACTTCTCCAGGGTCAGGACGATCTCCCATAAATACGGTTCCTCGACATCATAAGAAGCTGCTGGTTCCTCAATGGTCCATTCTCCCTTCGCTAACAACGTACAAGCCCGTGCATGCGAATATTGGACATAAGGACCTGTTTCTCCTTCAAAACGAAGCATGTTTGTAATATCGAATTCGACGCTATTCAATCGTGATTGTTTCAAATCATTGAAAATAACTGCGCCGACTCCCACCATTTCCGCAACCGTTTCTTTATTTTCCAACGTCGGGTTTTTACTTTCGATGTTTTCTTTTGCCTGCTGAATGGTTTGAGTAAGGACTTCTTCAAGCAATACCGTCTTCCCTTTTCGTGTAGACATTTTCTTTCCATCTTGCAGGATCATTCCAAAAGGAATATGTTCCATGTCCTCCGACCATGGATACCCCATTTTTGACAGGACTTTTTTCACTTGTTCAAAGTGCAAGGATTGCTCGTGACCAACGACATACAAAGATTTCACAAATTGATAGGTTGCTTTTCTGTATTTAGCCGCTGCCAGATCTCTTGTCGCATAAAGAGAGGCACCGTCCTTTTTCTGTATCAAGGCAGGCGGAAGATTGAACTCAGAAAGATCGACCACCATCGCCCCTTCTGACTCAATCAACAATTTCTTTTCGCTGAGCTCATCCACGACGGGTTTCATTTTATCATTGTAGAAGGCTTCCCCATTCATCGAGTCGAATTGCACATCAAGTAAATCATATATCTTTTGAAACTCCTGTATAGATTCTTCTCTGAACCAGGTCCACAATTTTCTCGCTTCTTCATCTCCGTCTTCCAGTCTTTTGAACCATTCCCTTCCTTCATTGTCAAGTACAGGGTTACCCTTCACTTCTTCGTGGTATTTAACATACAGAGTATTCAATTCCTTGATCGGACTTTTCTTGACGGCCGCTTCATCCCCCCACTTGGTGTAGGCTGTCATAAGTTTTCCGAATTGTGTGCCCCAATCCCCTAAATGGTTGATACAGAATGGCTGGTATCCTTTTTTCGAAGCGATGTTGGCAATTGCATTCCCAATCACCGTTGAGCGCAAATGACCCATGGAAAACGGCTTGGCAATGTTCGGTGATGAAAGATCGATGGTAATAGTACCTTTATTCGTGGTTTCACTGCCATATGACTGTCCATTTTCTAAAATCTCAGAAATGACCGCGTGAGTCAGCTGCATTTTTGGCAGGAAAACGTTCAGATAGGGTCCTGCAGCTTCTATACGTTCAAAGTGGGTCGACCCTTTCAACTCTTCTGCTAACGTTTGGGCAATTTGAACCGGTGATTTTTTCAACGTTTTTGCTAGTATAAAACATGGAAAGGCCAAGTCTCCTAAAGATCGATCTGGTGGTACTTCCAGGTTTTTTTCAATCTCGCTTGCCGGAAGATCGATCACTTTCCCAAAATGTTGAGCAGTGTACTGCTGTATTGTCATCTCCATTCACTCCTTTATTTTCATTTATAAATTAAATTCTTAATGTAGAAAAATGAACTTAACGTCAATACGTTACTAACCCGGTCGCTTCCGTTTTTCGTTTCCGAGCGGAACGGGAAGGAATTTTGCAGATCAACCAAAAAGAATATTAATCTTTCCAATAAAAAAACGCCCCTCACTAAATGAGAGACGAGATCAACCCGCGGTACCACTCTGCTTGTTCCAAAATAAGAACCAACTTTGTCCCGTTAACGCAGGGCCGCGGCTTTTCCTACTCGCTTTCAAAAAAGCTTTTCCGAGGTGCGGTTCAATAACAGGTTATACTGGACTTCCACCAACTCCAGTTCGCTTTAAGAATCACCTGATATCTACTCTCCTCATCAAGAAAGTTCATTGTTAATTTTTTCTTATTATAGTCATCTCCAAGAGAAATGGCAATAGTAAATGAGGAAGAGTATGATAGAATCTTAAAACTTTAATGAATTAACAAAATTTGTTATTATGAAGATTCGGAATGAACGCTATTATAATGAAAACTGGTGAAGCCAAGACTTAGCATTGGCAGACCCATAGTTGCCCTTAGATCGAAGAAAGTATTTATACTTTCTTTAAATGTAAAGAAATACGGAACTTTCCTTTCATTTGCTCGTCTATAATAGAGGTATGGATTATGCAACAGTGTGCGCTTGTGTCAACTGGGAGGTTGCAATTATGAAAGAGCGGATCAAAAATTACGATAGCCTGATCATTACAGCATTTCTGCTGTGGATCAAGACCTATTTCGTTTATAAAGTATGCTTTAACCTGGAGACGAGCAATTGGGTGCAAGAATTGATCCTGGTAATCAATCCTCTTAGTTCTGTGCTATTCTCTTTAGCACTTGTCTTTCTCTTCCCAACCCGCCTGCGTAATCGAATCACTTTGATTATTGCGGCTTTATTTTCAATCATCCTGTATGCCAATACTTTATATTATCGGTTTTTCAATGATTTCATCACAGTACCTGTATTGTTTCAGACCAATAACGTCGGAGACATAGGAAACAGTGTCATTGCGCAAACCTATTGGTATGACATTGTCTTTTTTGCCGATCTAATTCTTTTACACTTCTTAAACAAGCGCGGCCAACTAAAGCAAACAGCTCATCCAAAAGCCACACTGTATAAAATACTGATCACCGCTGTTGTGATCCTAGCTGTCAATCTTGGTCTTGCAGAATCTGAACGACCGGAATTACTGACACGGACATTTGACAGGGAACTGCTTGTCAAAAACCTTGGTACTTACAATTACCATCTATACGATCTCGTATTGCAGTCTAAAACATCTGCACAAAAGGCCTTAGCAGATAACGTGGATATCGTGGAGGTCAATCAATATACAGCGCAAAAATCAGTAGAGCCGAATGAAGACCTGCGTGGTATTGCTGAAGGTAAGAACATCATAATGATTTCAATGGAATCAACCCAGCAGTTTGTGATCGGAAGAGAAATCAACGGAAAAGAAATTACACCTTTCCTCAATGAATTCATCCAGGAAAGTTATTACTTTGATAACTTTTATCACCAAACTGGCCAAGGAAAAACGTCTGATTCTGAGTTTCTGATTGAAAACTCTTTGTATCCTTTACCAAGAGGAGCTGTTTTCCAAACCCATGCATTGAATGAATATTATGCAACACCTGAAATCATTAAAGAACATGGCTATTTCAGTACTGTCTTCCATGGTAACAATAAAAGCTTCTGGAATAGAGACATCATGTACCAGTCCTTAGGTTATGATCAATTCTATGCAGAACAATTTTATTCGATTGATGAGACGAACAAAATCAATTACGGATTAAAGGATGAGCCTTTCTTCGACCAATCGTTGAAATATGTAAAGGATCTTCCACAACCGTTTTATGCAAAATTCATCACATTGACAAACCATCATCCATTCAAATTCAGTGAAGAAGATCAAATGATTCCCACTTTCGATACTGGAGATCCCATCGTTGATCGTTACCCTGTGACTGTGCGCTATACGGATGAGGCAATTAAAAATTTCGTGCAACAATTGAAAAAAGAAGGTCTTTATGAGGATTCAATCATTATCATTTACGGGGACCATTATGGTATATCCGAACAGCATGACAATGCGATGGCCCAGGTATTGAATAAAGAAATCACACCTTATGATAATGTCCAGTTACAACGTGTTCCTCTGATCATCCATATTCCTGGTCAAGAGGGGAAAACCATTTCGAACGTTTCTGGGCAGATTGATCTTAAACCGACGATCCTGAATCTGCTCGGTATTGAAAATGAAGGAATCCAATTCGGTACAGATCTCTTCTCAGAAGACCATAAAAACTTCGCAATTCTACGTGACCGCAGCATCGTAACCGATAAGTACGTCTATGCTTCGGATACGTGTTACGACCGTAAGTCTGGAAAAGTAGTGGCTCGTGAATCCTGTTCAGAAGCAAGAGAAAAACTGATCGAGCTTGAATTATCCGATGGTTTGATCTACGGTGACCTGTTGCGGTTTACAAAGTATGCAAAAGAGTGACTAGTGAGGCAGGAGCCTTCAAGTCACTCTTTTTTTGATACATGCTACGAAAATAATCGAAATTAGTAAGCGGACTATAGTAGCCATCCGCCCGAAGTATGTCTATTTAGGGCTGGAGAAGCTTGTCAGTATTCCTCAGGGTTTTTTTATTTGCAACGAACGTTTCTTAGACAGTGAGAATATTTTAGTCAACAATCGACCGGCATCTCCCAATTCTTTATCCATCCTCGCGCTTTCATCGCTTGAGCCAATCGCCCGACGCCCAACAGATAAGCCGCTTCCCTCATCTTCACCTGTTTTGCTTCCTTTATCTCATACACAGCTTTAAATGCGGCGGTCATTTTTTCTTCCAGCTTTTCCAATACCTCTTCCTCTTTCCAGGCATAGTGCATGGCGTTCTGTACCCATTCAAAATAAGACACCGTAACGCCTCCAGAATTACACAAGATATCAGGTATGATAAAAACCCCATTGTCCTCTAAAATTTGAGTGCCTTCAGGTGTAGTCGGCCCGTTTGCAGCTTCTGCAACGATTTTTGCTTTGATATCTCCTGCATTATCTCCAGTGATTTGATTTTCTAATGCGGCAGGAATGAGAATGTCGCAGTCCAAACCAAATAAATCTTCATTTGAAATGTCTTTACTATCCGAAAAGCCTTTGACGGTCTTATGGTCTTCCATATACGCGATCAATCCAGGGATATCAAGACCATTTTCGTTCAACGCCCCACCTTTCGCATCGGTCACTGCAATAACTTTCACTCCAGCCTCAGCTAAAAATTTTGCTGTGATCGAACCGACGTTTCCAAAACCTTGGATAGCTGCTTTCATTCCAGAGAGATCCAGATCCAATCTTTTTGCTGCCTCTTGTATGGTGATGACGACTCCGCGGCCTGTCGCCTCAATCCGCCCTTCCGATCCACCAATGATCAACGGCTTTCCTGTGATGAATCCTGGTACATTATGCCCTCTCAGACGATCGAATTCGTCCAGCATCCACCCCATGATTTGAGGACTTGTATTAACATCGGGAGCTGGTATGTCTTTCTCCGGACCCATGATCGGTTCAAGCTCGCGAATGAAACCGCGGCTCAACTCTTCAATTTCACGTTCTGACATGTCTTCCGGATTGACGATGATCCCTCCTTTTCCACCACCAAAGGGAATACCGACAATCGCTGTTTTCAAGGTCATCCACATCGAAAGCGCAATGACCTCATCTTCATTTACATTAGGGTGAAAACGGACACCCCCTTTGGTTGGTCCGAGGATATCTGTATGCTGAGAGCGCATACCGGTATAATTCACAACATCTCCGTCATCCCGCCGCACAGGGATGGACACTTTCATGATCCTTTTAGGCTTCTTTAAAATGTCATAAACCCCTTCTTGAAGCTCAAGGGTTTCACATGCACGTTCAATCAAGCGTTGGACAATATGATAAGGGTTGGTGATTTCCTCACCGTCCCTTTCCTCCTTTGCAGGCATTTCTGGCTTGATTGTTCCTGCTAGTTCTTTTGCAACGTGCTCCTCGGCTTGATTTTTGCTTGCTGCCATTTATACAACCTCCATTACTGACCGCTTTTATACAGACCTATTTTTACCATTTGTGGTCATAGTATGTCCCGATTTACGATATTTCTACTCATCTTTCTGGATCTACATAAGTGATGATTATTCAAATGTCCGCGCACTATTGATTCCAAATTCCTATTAAACAAATATAGGAAAGCTGACGATATTAACCATAACAATATCGTTTTTTCTCTTAGACAATTGGGCGGATTTTGATAGAAATTTTAAAGTGAGGATGAGCTTCTTATGGATAAAGCTTCAGTGATCGGAATCATTCTTGGGGTCATTGCCATCGGGGTAGGGATGTTTCTAAAAGGGGTGAACCCTGTTGCGCTTTTCAATCCCGCTGCGCTTTTGATCATCTTTGCAGGAACGGCAGCATCGATACTCATTGCCTTCCCTCTGAATGAAATAAAAAAAATTCCTAAGCTCTTGAAGATTTTGTTTACGGATAAAAAAATGACGACAGTCGAAGAATTAGTCCCGATTTTTGCTGAGTGGGCTACCATTGCAAGAAAAGAAGGACTTCTTGCATTGGAGTCACATGCAGACGACATTGACGACCCATTTCTAAAAAACGGCATGAAGATGGTGATTGACGGTCAGACGCCCGAGTTCATCCGTGATGTCATGGTCGAAGATCTTGCTGCTATGGAAGAGCGGCATGAAAGTTCAGCAGCCATCTTCACACAGGCTGGTACATATGCCCCTACATTAGGTGTCCTTGGGGCAGTAGTCGGACTTATTGCCGCTTTAGGAAACCTGCAGGATATCGATGCATTAGGAAAGGCCATTGCCGCAGCGTTCATTGCTACGTTATTCGGTATTTTCACAGGATATGTGCTATGGCACCCTTTCGCAAACAAGTTGAAGCGGAAATCAAAGCAAGAAGTAATGGTGAAGCAAGTCATGGTTGAGGGAATTTTATCCATTCAAGACGGAGCTTCTCCTCGTGTCATAGAGGAAAAACTGAAAATCTATGTCCCTGCTAATCAGCGTAATCAAGAAACTCCTGTTGTTCAGGAAGGAGAGGGGCTTAATGCTTAAAACCCGCCAAAAGAAAAAGGAAGAGCACATTGATGAAACATGGCTGATCCCTTATGCAGATATGCTGACCTTGCTTCTAGCGTTGTTCATTGTACTTTTTGCTGTTAGTACCGTTGATGCTGCAAAGTTCGAGAACATGGCGAATTCATTCAAGTCTGCCCTGAATGGCGGAACTGGCCCCTTGGATTATACGAGCCCTGTCAGCATTGTTGAACAGACGTCTATTCCAACAAGTGAAAATGCCCTTGTACCAACGGATGATCGTGAAAAGAAGTATGGTGATCTCGATCAATTACAGTTGAAAGAAATTAAAGAAAAGATCGATGGTTATATTGACGATAACAACTTGAATAAGAGTCTGAAAACGACACTGACGGAGAGCGGATTGATCATAACAATATTGGATAATGCACTATTCGATTCAGGTAGTGCATACATTAAAGAAGGAGCTGTTGGACTTGCAAAAGAGATCTCCCAGCTCCTTGTAACAGACCCGCCGAGACAAATCGTCATTGCGGGCCACACGGATAATGTACCGATCCAAAATAATGAATTCAGCTCGAATTGGGAGCTGAGCGCACAACGGTCCATCAATTTCATGCAACTGCTGCTTCAAAACGAAAACCTCGATCCTACAAAATTCAGTCAAACGGGTTATGGGGAGTTCCAACCAGTCGCTTCAAACGATACACCTGAAGGACGAGCGAAAAATAGACGAGTCGAAGTGAAAATCCTACCGTACAATGAATAGAATTTCAGTTAAAGGAGCGACCGCTGATAGGTCGCTCCTTTTGGATTTGTGGGATTATAAAAAGCTGCCGACCATGGCAGCTTTTTTTACATATTTTTATTATTGTTGTTATTTCCGAAATTTAACGCGATATGACATTCGGAGCTTTCAGCACAGGAAGTGGCTCATTCAAGTTATACGGTCCTACTTCCTGTACGTTTGAACCTAAGAAATAGACTTGTTCATAACCAAACTGATGTGCCGTCAACAAAATGGATTCAATCATTGCCATATACACCATGTTATTTTCTAGCCTTGATCCTTCAACAAGTTCGACTATTGCCGTCTTATCCTTTTCCCTGATTTGTTTAATGAAGAAGTTAGGTTGTATTGCTTCTTCATCCCCAAATCCACTTGTATCTATTTTCATTGATTTCACAATTCCTTCTAATGATGTCGGTTCTTGAGAGTCATTCGCTTTGATTCTTTCACCCAGCAACAGGATTCCTTTTTCTGTAAACAAAGTGTTGAATCCTTTTTCTGGACCTTTGATATCTACTGTTTCTTTAGGTCCGAAGTGGGAAAATTCGTAACCCGGTTCTCCGTTTGTCCTGAACACAACCTGCTTATACCCAAGACTATAAGCTGTGTGGTCAACTGTATCCATGAACATTCGTTCACCTGTCGATCCCTGGATGGTCCCCGGTTCAATATCAAGGATAAGCTCATTCTTTTCTGGATCATCTGAAACTTTGACTCTGTCACCCTTGTGGAATTCCGTTGCAAATAGACCGATTTCCTCTGTATCAATCTTTTGGAATGCCTCACGTAACGCTTCGATTTTCGGCAGTCCTTTATCTGCAAGATAACTGACAGGCACTACGTTCTCAGCCTCTTCATCCGTATAATAGACTATGATCGCCTGTTTATCTTCAGGTACTTCGACTGCTGCTGAATGGTAGGTGACGTCATTACTTTCATACGCTTTCGGTTCGATTTTACTCTCTGCTGGCTGTTCTGCCGGCTGTGGTTCCCGCTCTTCTGGATCAGCAGCTGGAGGCATGGGCTCTTCGGGTGTTTTCTTTATCAAAGGAGATTCCTTACCAATTTCCGAAGAACCATGTAAACTGTGTTTGACGTCACTGCCTGGACTTTTAAAAACGGTTTCCTTCAATACAGCAGGTGAAATGATGGCAGCGATGAGCAGGACACAGGCAGCAGCAAGTATCGGCATGAATTTAAAGGACTTCCTTTTCGTTTTTTTTGTTTCGATCCGACTTTCAATCTTTTCAAACAGCTCTTCTTTGGTCTGTCGATCTTCCACTACCGGAAAATCACGAAGTGTTTGAATGATTTTTTCTTCGTTCCAATTAGACTGTCCCATTTGACAATTCTTCCTCCTTCTTGCTGTCCTCAAGAATGCTTTTCAACGTTTTAAGTGTCCTGTGCTGCACGGTCTTGACTTTTCCTTCAGACCAACCCATGATCGCTGCCGATTCTTTTATACTAAAACCATGGATATATCGAAGTAATATCAACTGACGATGCTCCTCTTTACATTGTGATAAAGCCTCGTACATTTGTTTGAAAGATTCATTTTGTTCAAGGATTTCATCTGGTAATTTACCAGGATGGATCAGTTGATTTTCTCTTTCTTCTACGTCAAATGACCCTATGATCGTTTTTCTCTGTCTCTTTTGTTTTCTTATATAATCGATCGCTACATTTCGCGCGATTGAAAATAACCATGTTTTTTCACTGCTATCCCCTTTGAACTTGTCATAGGAGTTTATAACTTTTATATAAACATCTTGGACGAGTTCTTCTGCTGCATCTCGATCTCGTAACAAATAAACAAGAAATTGAAACAGCGATTGGTGATAGTCCATATATAACCGGTTAAATATATGCTCCACCACGGCTTTCTCCCCCTCTTACTATTAATAGTCGATTTCTACCTGAAAAAGTTTCAATCACAAATAAATTGTTTGGAAACATGGCGTATACAGTCAAAGTTTTCCGAAAATTACCGATATAAGATGTAGATTACTTCGCTTATCTATATGAATGGAGGAACATATATAATGTCCACGAAAAGCTCAGTCCTAACGAACAAGGTTGCATCCTTCAACTCTCTCCGGTCGTTGAAGAGTGTCGGCGTCAAACTATTTTTGGTATTGCTCGTCAGCTTGATCATCAGCATTCCTATATCGACAGCCTTTAACGGTTTGATTTCAGGGCTGGTTGATGATCTTTCTACAAGTGTCGCTTTTGTAATCAATACGATTATCAGCCTTATTGTCACTTCATTCTTGATCATGTTTGCCGTCCGCTTCCTGATTTTGAATCCTTTATACGAGACGGTCCGTACAATGAAAAAAGTGGCAAGTGGTGACTTACGGTCGAAGCTTGATATTCAATCAAAAGATGAATTCGGACAACTTGCAAATGCTTTCAATCAGATGACCAGAAATTTACGGGCACTTATTGAAGATGTACGTATCAATAGTGATCAGGTTGCAGAAACTTCAAAACAATTCATCGATCAGGTTCAGCTCACAAGTGCTTCTACACAGGAAATCAATACGATGCTGCGAGAAGTGGCAACAGGGGCTGATACACAATTGAGCGGATCAGAACAAACAGCCCAGATCATGGATGAAATGACAGCTGGAATACAACGGATTGCTGAATCCGCAACAATGGTTGCTGAAATGTCCAGCAAAGCTACAGAGGAAGTCGACTCTGGTAAGACATTCATCGTAAAAGTAAGGCAGCAGATGGATGCGATCGACTCAGTCACTGATAATGTAGCTGAAGAAATCCAACAACTTAGCTTACAATCAAAAGAAATCAATCAGATCGTCAATGTCATAACCGAGATCGCCAACCAGACAAACCTGCTGGCACTTAATGCGGCGATCGAGGCTGCACGTGCAGGTGAACACGGAAAAGGATTTGCAGTCGTAGCGAAAGAGGTCCAAAAGCTTGCTGAACAATCCGAGCAATCCGCTTCACAAATCTCAGAACTCGTAAAACGTATCCAGACACATACCCAACAAACCGTTTCGGTTATGAACAACGGTAAAAAAGAAGTTGAAACTGGGACAGTGGTGATCGGAGACGCTGAACAATCCTTCGAAAAAATTGCAACGATCATAGAAGAGGTTGCCGGACAAATCCAGGACGTATCAGCATCCGTTGAAGAAATTTCAGCAAGTTCAGAACAAGTACATTCATCTACGACAGAGACAGCTCGTATCGCACGTGAATCAGCAGAGCGTACGCAACAAGTCTCCGCTACAACCGATGATCAGCTTGCCACGATGGTAGAAGTCAATAACCAGGCAGACTCTTTGACCTCAACAGCACAAGCTTTATTGAAATCCATCAAATCCTTTAAAATCCATTCATAAGAATAGGTTCATCAGTAAGAGATCCGTTACCATGGATCTCTTCTTTTTTTTATACTTGAAAACTGTTAAGAGTTTTTTTCAGTATCGCATACTAGTACTAATAATTGGAAAGCGTAATAAGTGATAACTTCGGTTCGGAAAGGAATTTTTGGATGATAAAGAAACTGTTTCAAAAGTGGACGGACTCTTCCCAAAATCAAAATGAAAAAGACAGCAATGAACCTCATACCCTTTCTGATCTCTATCAACTTGCTTCTAATTCCAAGGATTTTGAACGATTTGAAATAGAGAATAAATACAGTACGATCCATATTTCTTATATAAAGACATTGATTGATATGGACACACTACACCGTGACATTCTTCCATTTATCCAACATGAAAAGCAACGGAATTTAGAAGATTTGAAAAGGGATATTCCAATTGATAACATTCTTCGATCGGATAAGGTACCCGAAATAAAGGAAAAACTCCTTGCTGGTTATATCATTCTTCAATTTGATCGTAACTCTGATGAATGTTTATTGGTAAAAGCTCTGTCTTCTACGGCTAGAGAAGTTGCGGCTCCTGAAATAGAATTCAGCGTTTTAGGACCTAAAGAAGCATTTGTCGAATCACTTGATACTAATTTGCATCTGATCCGAAAAAGATTACCCACATTACACCTGACTGTTGAAGAAATGAGAATTGGAACGACTTCGAAAACATTGGTGAGTGTCATTTATGTAAAAGGAATTGCTAATGAAGAGAACATCAATACTGTATTACAACGAATCAAGGAGATCGAGTTCGATCAGATTTTGGACAGTTCGTTCATCACACAACTGATAGCAGACAACCAAAATTCACCCTTCCCTCAGTTGATCGATTCCGAGAGACCCGATCGTGTTTCAGCAGCATTGGCAGAAGGCAAAATCGCAGTTCTAACGGAAGGTTCTCCCCATGCTTTGATCGGCCCGACAACACTGATCGAGTTTTTTTCATCGTTTGAAGATTATTTTTTGAACTGGCATGTAGCTACCACATTCCGGGTCATCAGGATGTTTTCAGTCATGTTCTCTGTTTTCGCTACACCGCTCTATGTCGCGGTATTGACTTATCATTATGAATTGATACCTAAAGACTTGTTAGGAATACTGATTACTTCACGGAGTAATATCCCGTTTCCACCTATATTGGAAGCAATCATACTCGAACTCGCAATTGAATTATTGCGTGAGGCTGGAGCCCGACTACCGACAAAAGTCGGGCAGACGATCGGTATCGTAGGGGGGATCGTCATTGGAACAGCCTCAGTTGAAGCAGGTCTGACAAGTAATGTCCTTCTCATCATCGTGGCTCTTGCCGCACTCGCTTCTTTTACGACTCCTGTTTATAAAATGGGTAACACGATCAGATTGATCCGATTCCCTTTTTTGTTTTTCGCACAATTTTGGGGTTTGTTAGGAATCATGATTTGTTTCTGTTTCTTGCTGGTCCATCTACTACGCCTTGAATCTCTTGGAAGGCCATACATGGAACCTCTATTCCCACCAAGAGTCCAAGATTTGAAAGATACGATTGTACGTCTTCCGTTCTCTGCACAATCCTTACGCCCGATCAATTTACAAACTGAGGACACAAAGCGCTTCAAAAAACAAAAGGCTAAGCAAAAAAGGGATATAGATGAATAGGTCAGAAAGGAGGAAGATCTTTGATGAGCAGCAATATTAAAGAACGTTATAAAGTCTCGGCAGGAATGGCTTTCTTCTTGATTCATACGATGCAAATCGGCATTGGCATTCTAGGATACGAACGGTATATAGCCATGGACGCTGAGTATGATTCCTGGATTTCCATCATCATTACAGGTCTTTCTATCCATCTGATTCTATGGATGATGTATTCAATGTTAAACAAGGAGAACGGAGATTTAATTGCAATCCATGCACGTGCGTACGGGGAACGTTTGGGTAAATTTTTCAGTTTCCTATTTGCGATTTATTTCTTGTTGATGGGCGTCACTGTCATGCGCAGTTATCTCGAAGTTGTTCAAGTCTGGATGTTTCCGGATATGAACATGCCATTTGTCCTTTTGGTCTTCATTATTCTCATTTATTATACGGTATCAGCAGGTTTCAGAGTGGTCGCGGGAATCGCATTTTTCGGGGTCACACTTCCTTCAGTCCTTATTTTCTTTTTATATTTTCCATTGCAGTATAGTGATTGGGACTATCTTCAACCGGTTTTCAATCATTCCATCAAAGATATCTTATTATCTTCCAAGGTTGCAACACTGGAGTATATTGGGTTTGAAGTGATCCTGATCCTTTATCCTTTTCTTAAAAAAGCTGAGAAATCACAAAAATGGAGCCATTTTGGCATCCTCTTTTCAACCTTCCTCTATGTTGTTGTGGCAATAGTGGCATTTTCTTATTATAGCCAGGAACAGCTTGGGAGGACGATCTGGGCTACGTTAAGCATGTTCAAAATTGCTGAATTTCCATTTGTCGAACGCTTCGAGTATATCGCCATCACGATATGGGCTTTAATTACATTTCCAAACATCTGTATCAGCTTATGGTGTGCCGGCCGTACCCTGAAAAGGACATTCAGCATAAGGCAAAGGAGATCATTGATAGGCATGCTTCTTATCGTTTATCTGCTTCAGCTTTTAATATCTGACCGCGAAATGACAGATATGTTCATTACTGCCGTATCACGAACAGGATTTTATTTGATATATTTCTATACCCCGTTCCTATTCATCATCTTTCATCTCCAATCGCGAAGGAGGCGAGAACGATGAAACAGTTTATATCGTTGATGATCTTCATCTTACTTCTAACAGGCTGTACGCCTGAAAAAGAGATACTTGATGATATCAACCTGGTAACACTGGTCGGTTTCGAAAGAGTCGATGGGCAAACACAAGGAACAACAGCTGTCCCACAATACCAGCCTGATGGATCGCTTAACAATGATTACTTTACTGCTGTCGGTGAAATCGGCCAAGATATCAAACAAAAATTGAATTTACAGGCACAACGCCCTCTCGTCAACGGAAAGATTGAGATCATTTTGTTCGGTAAGGAGTTTGCACAAGGCGGTATCATTGAAATAGGTGATGCTTTTCGGAGGGATCCAAGTGTCAGTGCGAATTTAAAGCTGGCAGTTTTCGATGGAAATGCTCATGATTTCATCATGGAACATAGATTACCTAACCAGGATCTAGGGATGGCCTTGACAAGATTGGTCGAACAGAATTCAAAACAAGAAGCATTCCCCCGGACGAACATCCACCTTTTTTTCAGATCCTTTTTCTCAGAAGGAAAAGACCCATTTTTACCTTTATTAGGGATAAAAGACAGGAATGTCTATTTAAAAGGGATCAGTCTATTCAAGAAAGGAAAGATGGTAGGGGAATTACCTGCCTCGGACCTATATATGTTTACCCTTCTTCATAACGGTTTCAATAATGGCAGCTTAATCTCAAAAATAAAAGAGTTAAAAGCAGAAGTTTCGTTAGGACATATTGATGCCGAACCTAAAATCGAATTCAAGGGAGATGTGGATTCACCAGAAGTTACGTATACTATCAATTTGAAAGCGGTCATAAATGAATACTCAGGTGATATTAAGGGAATTGAAAAAAAGGTGAACCTCATTGAGAAATCAGTCAACAAAGAATTAAAAGACAGAGCAGAGAATCTAATCAAGAAGTTGCAAGAACAAAACTTGGATCCATTAGGCATTGGGAAAAGCGCAAATGCTCATTACCGTAATTGGAATGAAAAGCAATGGAATGAGATCTACCCAGACCTTAAAATAACAGTTAACTTCAAAACCAATATTCTTGAGTCAGGGGTCATGCGATGAGGTTTGGGTTGTCATAAAAGCACATTCGTTAGTCAACAATAAGGGTATCCTCTTTTTGGAGGTGAACCGAATGGGTAATGAAAAGGATAGAAATCCCTCAATTGAAGGGACGTTACCTCATCAAGCTAACGCGCCTGTTTTTGAAAATGTTGATGATGACAAACGGAAACCTTTTGTCAATCAATACGGGGTGACAATTGGGGACAGTCATTATGAATCGGAAAACTCCCCGCTTGAAAACTGGAGTGATGAAACCGATCCCGAAATCATGTCAGGAGATGAATGGATCCATCCGTATAATGACATCGGTTGGAATTCAACTGAAAACAGGGAACTTGCTGAGGAGAACCGTATACCCAAAGAAAGCCCTTTCATGCATCCGACAAAAGATGTAAGTTATGCAAGGGATTGAATAGGTAAGAGAGGCTGCTGATTTTTTTGGACAGCCTCTTTTTATTTTTCACTGTGATAATCTCGATGAGGATGGCTTGCCACGCCGCGGAAAATTAGAGGACAACTGTTCCGCAATCCAGCTAAAAACCATGTATTTGATCGTGTTTTTCAGTAAATAACGTCTGTAGTGTCCTCTATTTTTTTGAAACATTGCGTTTTTGAATGAATAACGTCTCTGGTGTCCGCTAATTTCTGGTTAAGGGAAAAGCTTGACTAACCAAGCTTTCCAAATGAAAATGGACTTTCTCAAAATCCGTAAATCGTCATTCCCCCATCGACAAAGAGGGTTTGTCCTGTTACATATGAGGCTGCGTCTGAAGCCAAAAATACCGCAGGACCAACCAACTCTGGCAGCTCACCGACACGCTTCAATGGTGTACGGGACAAAATGTTGTTCAAGTATTCCTCGTCCTGCAGAAGCTTTTCCGTCAGTGGGGTTCTGAAATACCAGGGGCCGATCGAGTTGACCTGTATGCCATGCTCTCCCCATTCCAATGCCAGATTTTTCGTCATTTGGATCATCGCCGCTTTCGTTGCAGCATACACAACCCCTGTACGAAGTGCGGTTGTCCCTGCAACAGAAGAAATGTTGATGATTCTACCAGTGCCGTTATCTTTCATATGATGCGCAAACTTTTGAGAAAGCTGGAAAGCTGAACGTAAATTCGTATCCATGATCGTCTGCCATTCATCTTCTGTAACCTCTAAGGCTGGAGTACGTATGTTCATTCCTGCATTATTAACGAGAATATCAACCCTCCCGACTTCACCCATCACTTTTTCCACCGTATCATTTACTTCATTTATGTTCGTCAAATCTGTAGGGTGCACAAATGCTTCCTGTCCTATTGAACGGATTGCTTCAGCTGTAGCTTGAAGATCTTGTTCTGTCCTGGAAAGCAGCACCAAATCAGCACCTGCTTCTGCGTACCCGATCGCAATCGCTTTTCCTATTCCCCTCCCAGCACCCGTTACAACTGCAACCTTTTCATCCAATCGAAAATCCGGTAAAACGCTCATCTCCATCATCCTCCTATGTATAGATAAATAAAAGTCAGGCATACCTATACTTTCAAGCTTACACCAACTTATTTTGGATGCAAACTTTTGTAGAAATATGCCTGACCTTCTATTTGATTTATTAACTCTCTACAGCGAAGAGGTTTTTCGGTATCTGTCAGCGAATTCGGAACGGTTACGTTTATGTTCCTTGAAGAAGCTTTCCACTGAGGTGAATGTATCATAAAGGAACAAAAGGAGATCCCCTGGTTTTGAGGTATCCCATGCTTTCTGGAATGCCCGGATTTCATCAAGCTCAATGATCCTACGGCTTGAAGGTAGCTGTTTAGCTAACACTTCATCGAGAATAGCCGCCACTTCCTTCGGTTTCCTGCCGCGCAAGTTCCCATCTTCTTTTATTACGACAATATCGGTTTCATTCCCGATGATTTCGGCCATATTTCGAATATCTTCATTCAACCTGTCGCCTGGTGCCGAGACAGCAGTGATCAGCCGTTCACAAGGAATCGCTTTGAGCGTGTTAAAGATGGCTTTGAGACCAGCCGTATTATGTGCATAATCGACGATAATTGTCCTTCCGTCCTGATCGATTTTATTGAACCGGCCAGGGCTTTGCAAAAAGTCCGGGAAGAAGGTCAGTGCTTTCTTGCGCAGCATTTCCTGAGATACACCTAGCAAATGAGCAGATGCCAATGCTTGCAATAGATTGCTTATATTATGCTTAGCGTACCCATTAAAAGTAATTGGGATCTCAGCATACTTCATAAAACGCTCTGACTTACCGTCTTTTTCGTAGAATATCCAGTCACCCTGGACATACCAGCATTCCTCCTTGTTTTCACGGTGCTTACGTAAATAAGCATTATTTTCATCTAATGAAGTGAAAACAACAGCACCACCAGTATAATCCTTCATCTCTGCCACCGCGTTATCGTCAGCATTCAAGATGCAAAAGCCATCTGGATGGACGACTTCTGGAATCAATCGTTTCAGCTTCCGGAGCTCTTCGATCGTCTCGATTCCATCCAATCCTAAGTGGTCTTCTGAAACATTCGTGACGATCCCGACATCGCAATAGCGGAAGGCTGTCCCTTCGCGAAGCATACCGCCTCGAGCAGTTTCAAGAACGGCGGCATCGACTTCAGGGTGATGAAGGACTTTCCGGGCGCTGACTGGACCGCTGCAATCTCCTTTATCGATACAACGATTACCAATATAGACACCGTCCGAATGAGCCATCCCGATCGTTTTTCCTTTTTGCTGTAGGAAGTGTGAAATCAGCCTTACTGTTGTGGTCTTCCCATTTGTTCCTGTTACAGCAACGGTAGGGATGGCTGCTTCCTCTCTACTTTTAAAAAGGTAATCGACGATTGCTCCGCCGACATCCCTGGGAATCCCTGAACTCGGATAATGATGCATCCGGATCCCTGGCGCTGCGTTCACTTCAAGAACTGCGGCACATCCCGGCCGGTACTCAGCTGTTATATCCTGGATGATCATATCGACCCCTGCAATATCCAATCCGATCGCTCGTGCGGAGGTTTCTGCAATCTCCTTGTAAGAACGGTGTATTTTATCGGTTACATCAATTGCCAGGCCACCTGTCGATAGGTTGGCATTTCCTAAGACGTTAACGATTCGGCCCTTGTCGAGGATCGAATCAAGATTCAAATGTGCCTGGCGAAGATAATTTTCGACAGACTCATTGATTGGGATTTTCGTCATCGGTTTTTCATGGCCATCACCGCGTAATGGATTTTCATTTTCTTTTTCAATCAAAGTTCTTATTGAATCATTTCCATTACCAACAACATATGGGGGAAGGCGTAAACTTGCTGCGATGAGTCGACCATCAACAACAGTAAAACGATAATCGTCCCCAGTATAATAGCGCTCAAGGATCACTTTATCCGTATCTTTATGATGGTTATAAGCAGCAATCAACTCTTCTTCTGTATTGATATTCGTCAAAACCCCCTGCCCTTGATGGCCATCGACCGGCTTGAGGACGAGTGGATATTCGAGATTTTTTGCTTCCTGAAGCAGTTCCGTCTCTGAGGAGATGACACAACCCTCTGGAACAGGAATACAAACATCTTCAAGTAGGGATTTCGTCATCACTTTATCGCAAGCGTACTCGACTGCCAGAAAAGAAGCCTGGCTGGACATTGTTGCTTCCATCCGTTTTTGCTTCCGCCCAGTCCCGAGTCTTAGAATACTGTCATTTTTGAGTTGCTCGACCGGAATTTTACGTTCATAGGCAGCTTTAAAGATAGCCTCTGTACTTGGACCTAGCTTATGGGCATAATAAAGCTGCTCGACTTTTTTCACATAAGGGTCGATAGAAACAGGTTGTCCTTCAAGAATATGATTGACGATTTCCATTGCCGCTTCAAAAGCATAATAGCCTGACTCTTTTTCCTCATAACGGTACGTCACATAGTAAATGCCTTCCCGTTCACTTGTGATCGTTTTTCCTCTTTTCACTCCACTACCTGCTAGCGATTGCAGCTCGATTGCCATATGTTCAAGGATATGCCCCATCCAGGTTCCTTCACGTAAGCGTTCGACAAACCCGCCTTCATAGCCTCGGGAGCATGTATGTGTATTCAGAGTAGGCATGACTTCCAATAGCGTATCAGTGAATCCAGGAATTTTATTGGATGGCATGTCTTCAAGTTCTTCAATATCCAACTCAAGCCAAATGGTCGGTTTATAGCTATAATAGTTTGGCCCAGAAAGAAATTTCACTTTATTGATTTTCATTGGGCAGATCCCTTCTCTTTCTTGATTAACTTTCGGTTTTCCAAGTCAAATTGATAGCCTTTTGCAATCGAATGCAGTTGTACACCTGTAATCGTAACTTCATCACTTTCGGCTTCATCGGCAATATCGACAAATGAAAGTTTGCAACCATCAATTACAGTTACTGAGTGTTCTCCAATCACTTCAAAATACTTACCGCCATCCTTGACCCAAATGGCTGTATTCTCATCAATTCCGACTCCAATAACCTGAGGGTTTTGCGCAATGGCATATAATAGACGGCCAAAGCGGGCTCTCTGTGAAAAGTGCTGGTCGATGACGACATCTTCGAGGAATCCAAACCCCACACCAATTTCGACGTGGACTTTATCATGCTTCAGCTTGGTCTTTCCTGACACGATCATATGTCTACTCATAATCGCTGCTCCCGCACTCGTACCTGCAATGATCATTCCGTTTTGCCAGGCTTTTTGGACTTCTTTGAAAAAAGTGGTACCGCCAATGATACTCGATAATCGATTCTGGTCCCCACCAGTGATGAAAAGAGCTGACAGCTCATTGACCTGTCTCGTGAATGATTCTTCTTCAGCTTTTTCGCGGGTATCAATATGTAATAGATCCACCTTAGAGGCACCTAGCTTCAAAAAAATCTCCCGGTATTCTCCACCTACTTCTTCTGGATATCCAGTTGGAGTCGTAAGAATACCAATTGTGCCACCGCTAGCTTTCGTGTCTTCAACGAAGATCGACAAGACTTCCAAATCGCCTTCCTTATCTTCATTCCCTCCGATGATGAATAAGTCCCCGCTGCCTTTGATTGTCACGCTTCATCTCACCCTTTAATATGAAGTGATATCTTATACCCAAATTTTGGGCGCGCAAAACCGAAAAATCACCCACTTTTCAAAATGAGTGATTTTTACTAGTTTATTCAATTTTTCCTAATCTTATACACATGCATTAGGTACAGTAAATTAACGGGAGTTTGTAAGGTTATTGAGCATGTAAAGTGGTACAATGTTGGCAGATGAGGTGAAGCTTTACTATGTCAAACAGGGCTATGCGTTTTTTGTATCGATTGAATGTTTATCAAAGCACAATTATTCTTACCTTGCTTTCCATACCGTGGCTTCTCTACTTATTGATGCAGCCAAGGACAATTTCAACAGCCTTTCATTGGGCTTATACGGCTTTGATTTATTTTATCCTCTCATTCATTCTTTATCTTTTTTTACAATGGATAAGCCGGTCGGGAAGGTCTGGTTTTCGCAAAAAGTTAGTTACTTTCACTCGGATATACATACGATTCCATGTCGCTGCTGCCCTCCTGGGAGTAACATCACTTCTGATGCATGTGGTAATCATGGTGCAATTCGGATTGATGTGGTCAAGGGAAGGAATATCCGGAATGATCGCCATCGGGGGTCTTTCCGCCCTACTTTTAACAGGTTATCTTCGGAAGCGGAAATCATCCGGCAAGCGTCGTAGATTCCACCGCTATGCAGCTTATCTTTTTTTGTTTTTCGTACTTATCCATATGATGCTCTGAAAATTTAACGGATACTTTTGAATTGTTGTTAAATTGATTTCGGTTTCTTAAGCGAAATTCGCGACAATAGAGCGTTTACCACGACACTCCTGCGGGAAAAGCGAGCCAGGGCGAGAAACAAAGAGCCATGATTAAAGTTAACAGACATCAGAGCCGTTATTTGTGACAAAACCGCTGTTTCTGAAACTTTAACGGACACCACAGCCGTTATTTGTGAACAAAGCAGCTGATTTCCTTTTATATTTGCGAAATAAGGTCCCTGATGTCCGTTAAGTTTGTAAATTTCCATCATATTGGCCAAATAACGTCTCCTGTGTCCGTTAACGGGGTAGTACAACTCGGTTAGGGAGTGAATTTCGAAGTCATTACAGCTTTTTTAATTTAAAAACCACGGAAAGAATATAAATTCTCCGTGGTTTTCTCTGCTTATCAACTATTCAGCTTTTCCACCAGTCATCGTATAGGGTAACTTCTCCTTCACGCTTATGACGGGTTTTCAAATAATGGTTTTCAAGGGTATTCTTTGCCTCTGGATCAATTTCTTTACCCTCTAAATAGTCATCAATCTGTTCATAGGTAATACCAAGTGCTTCTTCATCCGGTAGTCCAGGACGGTCATCCTCAAGATCCGCAGTAGGGACTTTCGTATATAGCGCTTCAGGAGAACCCATCTGTTTCAACAGCATTTTTCCTTGCCTCTTGTTCAGACCGAATAATGGGGCAATATCACATGCACCATCGCCATGCTTCGTGAAGAAACCTGTTACTGCTTCTGCACCATGATCGGTTCCAATCACCAGAAGATTATGATGCGCTGCAAGATCATACTGGACCTTCATACGTTCACGCGCTTTCGTATTCCCTTTCAAAAAGTCACTCAGTTCTTCTCCTATGCCTTCCCTGAACGCACGATACGAAGCATCGACAGCTTCCTTTATATTGAAGGTTACGGTTTGATCTGGACCGATGAACTCAAGGGCTTTTTGCGCGTCATCCTCATCCTTTTGCACGCCATAAGGCAGCCGCATTGCTATGAACGTGTAGTTCTCTCCCGTTTCTTCACGTAATTGTCCAACAGCGATTTGGGCAAGTTTCCCAGCAAGAGTAGAGTCTTGTCCACCGCTGATTCCGAGGACATAGCCTTTCATTCCAGTCTTTCTCGCATATTCCTTTAAAAAGTCGACGCGTCGTTCAATTTCTTGTTCAGGTAAAATGCTTGGTTTTATGTGTAATTCCTTAATGATTTCATTTTGTAAACTCACACTTTTCCCTCCATAAAGAATATTGAAGTCTACAGATACCATACCCTATTATGTCTCCTATACACGGCAACCGCGACTTTCAGCCTATAAAAAGGTTTTCATACATACTAGCAGTAGGTTTGGACGCCGCATAACTGGTCCATATGTATCATGAGAAATTTTACCAATAATGATAGAATTGTATAAATACGATAAGTTTCGGTACTCAAGGACGGTCGGCACTACACTCGAAAGGGGTGGTGTAATAATGACGGTATTTCAAACGTTGATGGTTACCATCTCGTTTGCCACGTTGATTATCAGCGTATTGTCATTCCCGTATAAAAAATAGACCGTCCTTGAGCTGCTCACTTTAGGTCACGGTCTACTCTAGTCCAAGCCGGTCCCCTTGAGGGAAAAGCTTATCGTATGATACGCAGGTGTTCGCAGCACCTGCGTTTTCATTTTCTAAAAACCTTTTTTTATTATAACACCACTATCTCAGGTTGTCATCGCAAAAATCAACAGTTTCTGAAAATTGTAACTATCTTGTAATCCGCGATCAAGAATCACACAAAAACATTATATGTCTTCATTCAGAATTTAGACGCTGGATTTATCCATACATGCAATCAGTCGTTTCTCGATATCCTCTGCCATATCGGTGATTTGTGCATCGTCGACCATCGTTACGAGGGATGTCGGTTTTGGCATTCCGATCTTCGTCACGCCATCATCTTCATAAACAACCATTTTACACGGCAGGAAATAGCCGACCATTACATTTTGATTCAAAACACGTTGCGCTTCCTTCGGGTTACACACTTCTAAAATCCTGAAATCTCTGTCGAATTCTAGTCCTTTGTTGTTCAAGGTATTCTTCAGATCAAAGTTCCATAGAACCCCGAAGTGCTCTTCCTTCAATTGCTTTTCCAATGTTTCGCAAGCTTCATCGATCGATTGATTTGTTTTTACCGTATAATGAAACATCCACTACATCTCCTTTTACTAATTGATTATGGGTTCATTATACCCTGTATCGTATTATTCAGTTTCCCTATTTACTTCAAGGTTAAACGATTGATTGTATTCCGGACCTTCAATTCATAGTGGCTTTAATGCCATATGTTTTTCCATCACGATACAGCATTTGACCTTTGAACCCATTTTCTTGCAAGAGTGAAAGAAATCGTTCTGAAGAAATACGCTCATGCGGTGGCGGACCCATCTCAGGATTTTCTTCAACTTCCCAATCAAGGATAAAAAGCTGTCCACCCTTTATCATAATTCGATTTATTTCTTCAAAAGCCTTCTTTAAATTTGAAATTTCATGCATGACAAAAGCACTGAAAACCTTGTTGACACTGTTGCCTTCCATGTTGATTGCTTCAAGATCACTCGTTATGAATTCAATATTGGAGACATTTTCGTCAACCGCATAATCATTCAGCATATTAAGCATTTGAGGTTCGATATCAACTGCGTGTACAGTTGTCACCTTTTTGGCCATGGGAACAGTAAAATACCCATTTCCAGCCCCCAAATCTGCGACACTATCAGCCTGCTCCAAATCAAGGTATGCCAGGATTTTTTCTACTGGCAAGAGTTTTTGTCTTTCAGGACTGAACAACTTCCCCGCTTTTTCAGGTTTAAAACGCTTATCAGACATAAGACCTCTCCTCGTTGCAAATTTTTTCAAAACCACATATAATACCAAGTAAACACATAGGATTTAATTCAACCATAGTGATAGGGGTGAATCTCGAATGAAAACATTACTTCAAGAAAAATGCCCTATATGTGATAAAAGATTGGATTGTTTCAATGAAGGGTTTATGCGTACAGTAATTATCAAGAGCTGTTCAGAAGGACATTACGAGAAAGTCTTCCACCCAGCCCTTGAAACCTTTATTGAAACTCGTAAAATCAGCTGAATATATCAAGCCAAATTTTGATTGAAGTTCCGACGATCAAGGCCGCCAAAAACCATTGAAGGATTTTGGTATTGACCTTCTGACCGGTCTTTGCACCTAATGGTGAAGCAATCAGACTTGCCACAACCATTACGACCGCAGGAACCAAAAGCACTTGACCGGTTGATATTTTCCCGATTGTGGAACCGATCGAAGAGATGAATGTGATTGCAAGCGAAGTAGCAATCGTCATCCTTGTCGGTATTTTCAATACGACGAGCATAATCGGTACAAGTATGAATGCTCCAGCAGCGCCAACGATACCCGCACCGATTCCGACAATCAAAGCCAAGAACGCAGCAAGCCATTTGTTGAACTGCACGTCATCCAACGCCTGGTCATCAAGGCCTTTTTTCGGGATGAACATCATTATCGCTGCGATGGTCGCAAGAATCCCATACGTAATGTTTATCCCACTTTCGTCTAAGAACCTTGACCCGTAAGCACCGATGAAGCTCCCGATCAATACAGCGGTACCCATATAGATGATCAGTGGTTTATTTAAGTAACCACCTTTTCGGTATGCCCATACACCACCGATTGTTGCAAAAAATACCTGTACTGCACTGATTCCTGAAACTTCATGAGAAGTGAACGCTGCGAATCCCAATAATGGCGGGATATATAAGAGCATCGGATATTTGATGATGGACCCACCGATCCCTACCATTCCAGACACATATGAACCGACAAATCCGATTAAGAATATCGTTATGATAAATGCTATATCCATGATTTCTCTCCTCCTAATTAAAAGAAAGCTCAATAAGGGGAATGCATCGGCAGCATTTTACCCATCTTCCCCTTTATTGAGCCTTCTATTTCTATTTAGGCTTTCTTGACCCAGAACTTGAACACTCCGTCTTCTTCAGTATCTTGTAGAAGTTCGTGTCCACCTGATTTCACCCAAGAAGAAAGGTCGCTTTTTGCCCCTTTATCAGTTGCGTGGATCTCAAGAACTTGCCCAGAATCGATTTCATCAATCGCCTTTTTTGTTTTGACGATCGGCATTGGACATGCCAATCCTTTTGCATCTAGTACTTTATCTGAATTCATTTATAAAACCTCCTGATTATATAGTCTTCTGAAAAGACTGTTTCGCCAAATTAACCTTTAACTGCACAACGGTTTGGACCGATTTCCATTTCACGTTGCTCTTCCGTTTCAGGGTTGATCTTCCCCATATTCGTTTCACGGATTTCCTGATAAGCATTTGGTTGAGGTGGTAGATTTTCCGTTACAAGTTTCCGGAATTCCCCTTCGTCTTCCACATTTAACCCAGAGTTCTCCTTATAAAGATCTCCTAGGTTCGCTTTCACAGATCCATCTTCACCAAGCTCTTCGACTTTTGAGAAGTGGGCAGGAAGGACAACCAGGTCATCTGAAAGTTCTTTATATTTGCTATACAAAGTGTCTCTCAAATCACTTACCCAGTCTTCCGCTTTTCCTGCAAGGTCCGGGCGACCGATTGATTTTACGAATAATATATCACCAGTGAGTAGATATTGATCATCTACAATGAATGACGTACTTCCGATCGTATGTCCAGGTGAGTAGATCGGTTGGACTTTTATCGTCGTGTTTCCCACTGTCAGGTCATTTCCTTCTTCAAGCTTGTTGTACTCGAATGTTACTTCTGTCGCGTCCTTTGGAGGCAGGTAGTATTCTGCGTCAAAGATTTCAGCAAGCTTGCGGCCGCCGGAAATGTGATCCGCATGAAGGTGGGTATCTGCAAGATGTTTCACCTTAAGCCCTTTTTCTTTGACAAACAGTTCATAAGGCTCTGTCATACGGTTGCTGTCGATGATCATCGCTTCACCGTCGGACTCGATAAGGTAAGATAAGCAGCCTTTCCCGATACGGACGAACTGATAGATCGCTCCGCCGTCTTTCAAGTCACCAATTTTCACAGGTTCAAGGTGCTCGCTCCAGGATTTCATTCCACCTTGCAAGTAAGAAACATCCTCGAGGCCAGCCTCAACTAGCTGTTCACCTACGAACTTGGAAGAACTCTCTTTCGCGCAAACAACCAAAATTTCTTGGTCTTTAGGAAGCTGATCAAGAATACCATCAACACCTTCTAACAATTCAAAGTATGGCATATTGATGATCTCTACAGCTCCACCTTCGATTTTCCAATCGTTAAAATCACTTTCGTTCCGTACATCAAGAATAAAAAGCTTTTCGTTATTCAATACTTTTTGAGTAATTTCTTTTGCGGTCATTTCTTTAATAGCCATTTTTAAACTACCCCCTTAATCTTCTTTTTCAGTGGGACCATCCCACTCGGACATTCCAGGAATAACGTTTTTCACTTTTGCAAAACCTTTATCTGACAACAATTGGGATGCACGGTCACTACGATTTCCTGTTCTGCAGACAACATAGATGTCGTCTTCTTTATTCAACTCATCCAAACGGTCCTCCAATTCGCCTAATGGAATGGATTTCGCTCCAGGGATACGGCTGAATGCATACTCTGCAGGTTCACGGACATCCAAGACGATGCCGCCTTCTTCAAGCTTCGTTTTCAATTCATCATTCTGGATGACATGAGGATAATTGGTTTCTTCTTTTGTCTCTTCTGGGCTTGCTTTGCGAAGATAGTGCTTCAGGACATCTCCTTCTTCCTTTGTGCCAAGGTATTGATGACCTGTCGATTTCGCCCAGCTCGCAATATCCGCAGTCGATCCTTTATCTGTCGCTTGGACTTCCAGGACCTGACCTGCTTCCATTTCTCCAATCGTCTTTTTCGTTTTTACAATCGGCATTGGACATGCAAGTCCTTTCGCATCCAATACTTTGTCTGTATTAATCATGTGTGAAGCCTCCTTCTGAGTGATTAACGATTTGATAATTCTCCATTCCAATTCATCAAGCCGCCTTTCATATTAAAGACGGAATACCCTTCTCCCTCAAGAAACTTTGCAGCCTTCCCGCTTCGGTTTCCTGAACGACATACCATGATGTGTTCCTTATCTTTAGGAATCTCATTCGTACGGTCTGAAATTTCACCAAGAGGAATATGTTTCGCCCCTGGAATCATTCCGTTTGCTACTTCTTCATCTTCTCGTACGTCGATGATACTAATATCTTTGATTTCTTTTCGCTTCTTATCGACTTCTTCTGGAGTGATCGTTTTAACACTGTTGAATCCAAACATGAGTTACCTCCTTTTGGCGATTTGCAGATACTATACCTCGTAGGGTATTATTTCAAACAAAACTAAATAAAGAGATTTACTTTCCCTTCGTTTGCTTCTCCAAGGTAAGCTGCAACTCCGGCATAGTTGATATCATCCAGCAGTTCTTCTTTTTGAAGACCTAAAAGATCCATTGTCATTGTACATGCGACAAGATTGACACCTTGTTCTTGAGCCATTTCCACAAGTTCCGGAAGAGACATGGCATTATGCTTTTTCATAACATGCTTGATCATTTTCGGTCCCATACCAGCCATGTTCATTTTAGATAAGCCTAGTTTCTTTGCCCCGCGAGGCATCATCTTACCGAACATCTTTTCAAGCATTCCTTTTTTCACTGGCACCTGTTCGTCTTTACGTAGTGCATTCAATCCCCAGAATGTATGGAAGATTGTCACCTCATGGTCATAGGCCGCAGCACCATTCGCAATGATATAAGCCGCAATGGCCTTATCAAGGTCTCCACTGAATAATACAATTGTAGTCTTGTCTTTTTTTACTTCTGTCATCGTTATTCCTCCTTAAAAAGTTTATACATATACCCGTATAGGTATTATTTTTCTTAAAAATAAAAAGGTGTTGTTTTATACCCCTAAGGGTATACTACTACGCATTCAAATGAATGTCAACACCTGAATTTTCATCTGCTTTTGACAAGTAGATTGACTGCTTCTTTAATAAGATCGTCCGTGTTTTCACCTTTATCCAGTTGCTCTCTCACACACTGTTCGAGGTTTGTTCCAACGACCAGACCTATTGTACGGTCCAACGCACTTCTGATAGCTGACATTTGTGTCACTATATCTTTACAATCTTTTTCTTCTTCCATCATTTTAAGAACACCGCGTACTTGTCCTTCAATACGTTTTACGCGGTTTTTCATTTGATCATTATATTCCACGAGGTACAACCTCCTTTATTTCAATGTTCAATAATACCCGTATAGGTATATTACAACATTTTCTCTGAAGATGCAAATCACCTTATTAACACCTCTATTGTACAATACATGTTTCATAAAGAAAACGTGAGAGGTTGTACTATAAGTGCTGAAGATGGGCGTAACATCAAGACACCTTGTTGAAGGAACAATCGTTAACGGACACAGGAGACCTTATTTGGGCAATATATTGGAAATTTACAAACTTAACGGACACCAGTGCTTTTATTTCGCTAAAACCTAATAAAAACAACTCATTTTGTCACAATTAACGGCCCTGGTGCCCGCCAAAATTCTGAAACACCGTATTTTAGCACAATTAACGGCTCTGGTGTTCGTTACGATCCTCACAACATTCATCTAAACCAGAAAAGACATCAAAACAACCTCAAATTTTTAGAAAAGTACTTATTCTTTAACTCTTAGCAGTCTTAATCCATTCAATGTAACAAGAAGGGTTGCGCCCATATCTGCAAAGATGGCAATCCACAGGGTCAGCCAGCCTGGCACGACAAGTAAAAGCGCCAACAGCTTTACTCCGATCGAAAAGGCGATGTTCTGCTTGATGATCGAAAGCGTTTTTCTGCTAAGCTTAATGGTATATGGAAGTTTGCGCAAGTCATCTCCCATCAAAGCGATATCCGCTGTTTCGATGGCTGTATCTGTACCAGCACCGCCCATGGCAATTCCGACGGTAGAGGACGCAAGGGCAGGAGCGTCATTTACACCATCCCCGACCATCGCGACTTTCCCAAACCGCTGTTCATATTCTTTAATGTAATTTAATTTTTCTTCAGGAAGCAGTTCTGCTTTTATGGTAGAAATGTTGATTTGCTGCCCGATGCTGTTTGCTGTCAGCTGATGGTCCCCAGTAAGCATGATCGTATTTGTGATATTCAGATCATGAAGTGCTTTCACGACTTCGGCACTTTCATCGCGTATTGTATCCGCTACTGCAACGAGCGCAAGCAGATGCTCTTCTGTCCCGACCGCCAGTACGGTTTTCCCTTCAGAACGAAGTCGATCGATGATGATGTGTGTATCACTTTCAGGTTGTATATTCATATCATCAGTAAATAATGCAAGACTTCCAGCATAGTATACAGTCTGATTGATCGTTCCTTTTATACCCTTACCGGTAAGCGATTGAAAATTCTCGATATCATCATCTGTTTGCTTCTCAATACCCATCTCTTCAGCTTTCTTCAGGATTGCAGAGGCTAAAGGGTGCTGCGAGCTGCTTTCAAGAAAAGCAGCAATCCGGATAATTTCAGAATCCTTGTATTCGGCCAGCGTAATAATATCGTTGACTTCAGGGATTCCCTTTGTCAATGTTCCTGTTTTATCAAAAGCGATTGATTTCAACTTCCCAGCTTCCTCTAAATAGACACCGCCTTTTACTAACACACCGTTCCGTGCAGCATTGCCAACTGCTGTCACTATGGAAACAGGTGTAGAAATCACGAGTGCACAAGGACAGCCGACCACCAGGACAGCCAGCCCTTGATAGATCCATTCTTCCCAGCTTCCCCCTAGTAATGGCGGAATTACCGCTACCCCTATCGCCACTAAAATGATGGCGGGGGTATAATATTTTGCGAACCGATCTACAAATGATTGGGATGGAGCCCGCTCTTCTTGTGCTTCTTCGACGAGATGGATGATCTTCGCTAACGTCGTATCCTCCACCCGCTTTGTTACTTCAACTTCTAAATAGCCATCTTCATTCAATGTTCCAGCAAAAGCTTCATCGCCTACAGATAGATGGACTGGAACAGATTCGCCAGTTATCGCAGACTGGTTCACGAACGATCCGCCTTTCGAAACGACTCCATCCATGGCTAGCTTTTGCCCAGGTAAAACAATCATCGTATCTCCGACCTGCACGTCCTCTACAGGGATTGTCATTTCCTGATTGTTTCGCAGGACAGTCGCTTCCTTTGGGGCGATTTCCATCAATCCACGGATTGACTGACGTGCTTTTTCCATCGAATAAGCTTCAAGGATTTCACTGATTGCGAAAAGGATGACAACCATGGCCCCTTCACCCCATTCACCGATCAAAGCAGCTCCGATGATTGCGATTGTCATGAGCGTCCTCATATCGAAATCAAGACGAAGCAGGTTTCTAAAACCTGCCTGGAATAAACGATATCCCCCCACAAGGATGGATCCTGCATAAAAGCCATTAGCTAATAATGATCCTTCCCCGTATCCAAAACTGATCATCCATCCGACAATCAAAAGAATTCCTGCCAAAACGACATTCCAATGACGTTTCAAAAACGGTTCTTTCTTCTCTTCTTCCTTCAAATGGTCAGGGCGGACCTTCAGGTTTTCAAAAGCCCCTGCCTTTTCAATCTCATTTACATTTGTGTCACCTATAACTGTAAGCTTTGAAGCTGTAAAATTCACTTTTGCATCCAAAACACCATCCAGGCGTTTTACGTTCGTTTCGAACTTTTTGGCACAGTTTGCTCAGGTGAATCCTGAGATCCTATAGATGTGCTGTTTCGTTTCATTCACCTTAGCTTGTTGCAAGATGCTTCCCCTCCTCTAAATGAGAGAATGCTGTCTGTATTATTTGCCTTACATGATCATCATCCAATGAGTAGTACACCAGCTTTCCGACTTTCCGATATTTTGCAAGTCCCATATTCCGAAGCAATCTCAGATGGTGGGAAGCCGTTGCAACTGTACAATCAACGATATTTGATACATCGCATACGCATAGTTCTTCCTCGATTGATAATGCATAAGCGATTTTGATTCGTGTATCATCGGATAAGGCTTTGAAAACTTTCGCCGCTGACATGGTATCTTTTCCTTCTATATCAGCTTTTATCCGATTCACTTTATCTTCATGCACACAATTGACTTTACAAACATCGTCTTTCGCCACTTTATTCACCTCTCACCTTTTCATTCAAACGTTCTTTTGAATATTAGTATATAAGGTATGGTGTAATGACGTCAAACATTACGGTTGCTGGTATCAAAAGGTCCTATACATACCCCACAGCAGATTGCACATAAAAAAGACCCAAAAGTGCAGTCACTTTTGGGTCACCCTCTTTTGTAATCCTTATCTTCTTTTATTCTTTCTTGTCATTTCAATGATGATCTTTTCGATTTCGTAGAAGTTAAACATGGAATCCGCTCCCTTTTCGAGTTTGTTTTGTTACTCTTAGTTTACGGAATTCCCTTTGTTTATTAACCGGTCAACAGATTGGATTTCCCTCCGCCTCTAGATTGATTTTATTCTCCGTCTACGTCCTAAGCCGATTCACTAACCCTTGTATTTTTCATCGACTCTGAAGTCAGCTCTTCTTATTTTCCCGTAACATTTCAGTTTTCCTTTTTCGATCACAATACCCGCTCGATCCTGACATACGTACAGAGGTATTGATGAACGGGTCATGAATGTTTCCAACTCTTCTGTCATACAAATCCGGTCTATAAAATGTGGTAAGAAATGAAGCTGAGCTAAGTTGAGTGCCTCAAAATCAGTAAGTCGGACATCGTTTGGATCCAAAAATTGCGCAACCTCGATTGTCGGCGACATCATCATCGCACCTGCACTTACCCCGATCAAGACGCCACCGGTTTTTACAAAGTCCTGTAGAAAAGACATCATGTTCCTCGAACGTAGATTTTTCAAAAAATAATATGTATTTCCACCAGATAAATAAATCGCATCGCAAGACGATAACGCTTCCAGGTTTTCGGGTTCATATTCTTTATCGATATCAAAATAAACAAATTGATCAAAACCAAACCGTTGCAAATTCGGTTTCATACGATTGAAGTAATGTTTTGTTGCATCGTATTGTGATGGGATATATCCTAATTTAGAACCTTTCCCTGAGACAATTTGCCTGATCCTTTTCTCCAACTCTTCATCTAGATGTTCGTCGATATTGCTCAACATAATCAAATGACTCATATTAAGACTTCTCCTTTATGCTTCCTTATATGTACTTTCTTCTTCATACGAATGATCCCTTTTCTATATGTAAAAATGAAACTATTATTCTTCTAAACCGTATGATACGATGTAACAAAAAACATACATATTTTGGAACACACCAAAAGGGGGGATGGTAGTGGTTCAACATGTTAAGAAAAAACGCACAATCTATTTACCCGTGATTCTTCTTTTCCTATTAATCGGGTTGTTGACTTTTCACCATGCAATGAAGGAACGGGATCTGACTCCGGATGGTCTCAGTCGCAATACAGAAATTGTCGATGGGGTGAACGGGAAGATCCTTACAGCTAATAAAGTCGATTCCGGTTATGATATACACTTTAATGAAAATGGCAAGCTCGCGAACGTCCATGTCAATGAAAAATTGGAAGTGACACATAAAGAAACGCTTCCGATTGAGGTAGGTCTAACGGCTACTATATGGGCAAAGAACAATACTGCCTATTTTATTGAAGATCAAGCGTTGACTTATTTCGATGGGAAAGAGAAACAGACGATCGTTGACAAGGTAGATGGTTTCGAAGCCTCTGATACTCATCTCTATTATTGGAAAAAAGATATGATTTTTAAGCTTGATTCTACAACCAATACTTCAGAGCAGCTGGTAATAACTGATCAGCCAGTCTCTAATGTATTTGCAAGTGATCAGAAAGGACTTTTTGCAGTAACAAGTAAAATAGATGAATATACCACTCAAGTATCGGTATATAAAACTGATGAAGAAAACGTTAACGAATCATTGAAATTCGATATCAATTCCATAAGCGGGGAGAATGTGACAGATATCGATCTCGCTGAAAATGAAGATGGACTGCACCTTATCTACCAAACAGGCCAGGCCCATGGCGGCACGATTATCGTCAGAGGACATTACAATCTTTTCAAAACGGCACAAGAAGAACCTTCTTTTAATGAAATTCGAGTCTACGATACTTTTACGAATAGCAGGCAGCGGGTGTTCGACAATATGAACCTTGTCATCACTGAGAATGGTCCAGAAATATACTTATCGATCAGAAGCATGATCAAACCGAAAATTGAAAGTTGGAACGTTTATCGAGCCTTACCTGAGGATGATGGAAAATGGCTTGCAAGTCACATCAGCACCTCAACCTCTGTATCAAAGAATCACGTCTATGTGGATGAAGGTGAACTTTTCTGGCTGGATACAAGAGGAAAAAGCGCTAAGATCATGGCCGTTTCAGATCACCCTGAACTTGTCGAAAAAGGTGGAAGACTACAAGCATCTGATTGGGTGAATGGCTTCTATACAGGGATGGCGAAGCTGCCATATGGACTGATTCTATTATTAGTTGCCGTCATGTGGCTTGCCCCTGCAATCATTTTCCTATTCTGTGTTTCATTCTGGAATGAAGATGCGATAGAACAGCGCCGCAGCTGGGTTCGATACAGCGCGATCGGTTTATTCACCATTTTTCAATATTTCTTGTTGCAGCGGTTTTTCACACCGATGTTTGAAACCTTTTCACCTATTTACTTATCGTTTCAAATGCATTCGGTAGTAATTCCGATCGTACTTGTCCTTCTAAGTATGTTATTCACAAGACTGGTAAGGAAAAACCACTGGAATCTCTATCAGGAATTCGGTTATTTCGCCCTCTTTCATACTTTGATGATCATCTTTCTGATCTCTCCTTATACGATATAAAGGATATCAGTATTGGTCGTAATAGTTTCACGTTTTGTCGTGATTATATGAAATTATGTTGTGATTTTCCTGGAACCTGTTGCGATTTTCCGGAAACTTGTCGCGATAACCATATCAGAGACTTATACGGACTAGGGTTGGTCAAAATTGCGTATTATTGTCCGTATGAAAGGTTTATACGGACTCTGGCAGCTTAAAAATACGTAGTACTGTCCGTATAAGCTCATTCTAATGTCGTGATTTACTCAGTGATTAAAGACTAAAAAAGGGCGACCCCCTCGTTTACTACGTTGGGTCACCCTTTTTTTATACCTTCTCTACGCTCTTCAGTTTTGTTTCAGCGAGTTCAATCTGTTTCTTGACTTCTGTTTGTCCCGTCCCGCCTGTACTGTTTCTCGCAGCAACGACGTTTTCTGGTGAAAGGACCTCATAGATATCCTCTTCAAATAATGGACTGAATTCCTGATAGACTTCGAACTTAAGGTCTGAGAGATATTTCTTCTGTTGGATTGCGTAAAGGACGATTTGGCCGATGATCGCATGAGCCTCACGGAAAGGCAACCCTTTCGTAACGAGGTAGTCAGCCAGATCAGTGGCATTCGAATAGTCTTCAGTCACAGCCTTTCGCATCGCGCCTGTATTCACCGTCATCGTTTCAATCATCGGTGCCAGAAGCTTCAATGATCCATCCAACGTTTTGACCGTATCGAACATCCCTTCCTTATCTTCCTGCATATCCTTGTTATACGCTAAAGGCAAGCCTTTCAAGACAGTCAACAAACCCATAAGGTTCCCATACGTACGTCCAGTTTTCGCCCGTAAAAGCTCTGGAACGTCAGGGTTCTTTTTTTGCGGCATGATGCTTGAGCCGGTACAGAAAGAATCATCCAATTCAATGAAACCGAATTCCTGACTCGACCAGATCACCATTTCTTCTGAAAGGCGAGATATATGCGTCATCATGATTGAAGCATTCGAGAGAAACTCTAAAATGAAGTCTCTGTCGCTTACCGCATCCATACTGTTCGGATAGATCGAATCGAACTCAAGGATTTCAGCCACTCTCTCCCGATTGATTGAGAACGTCGTACCAGCCAGCGCACCAGCTCCGAGTGGAAGGACATTCACTCTTTTCAAACTATCGACCAATCGTTCCTTGTCTCGCTCGAACATCCAGAAATAGGCCATCAGATGATGGGCGAATGAAATCGGCTGTGCACGCTGTAGATGTGTATAACCAGGTAAAATGGTATCAACATTCGCCTTAGATTGTACCAAGATCGAGTGTTGGACCTGTTCGACAAGCTGGATGATCTCAGTCGTCTTCGTTTTCAAATATAAGTGCATATCCGTTGCGACCTGATCATTCCGGCTGCGCCCTGTGTGCAGTTTCCCACCTACAGTACCGATTTCATCAATCAAGTGCTTTTCGATATTCATATGGATGTCTTCATGTTCAACCGCATATTCAAGCTCTTCATTCTCGATTTTTTTCTTTAATGTTTCGAGACCGTTTTTGATCGTTCCAGCTTCTTCAAGTGAAATGATCTTACATTCCGAAAGCATCTGGACATGCGCGAGACTTCCTTCTATATCCTCTAATGCAAGCTGTTGATCGAATTCAATGGAGGCTGTGAATTTTTCAACAAGCTCATTGGTTTCTTTCGTAAAACGGCCGCCCCAAAGCTTAGCCATACAATTTCTCCTTACTTACCGCCTTAAGACTCGGCTTCTTATTCACTTCTGCATGTACTTTTGTAGAGAGCCCCCATAGTTTGATGAAGCCTACAGCAGCATTGTGATCAAAGAGATCTCCTTCTGAATAGGTCGCTAACTGCTCGTTATATAAACTATGACTTGATTTACGTGCCACAACTGTTGCGTTACCTTTAAAAAGCTTTACTTTGACCGTTCCGCTGACAACCTTTTGGGTTTCATTGATGAAAGCCTCTAATGCAGAACGTATAGGGGAATACCAAAGTCCTTCATACACGAGCTTCGCCATCTGTTGCTCCACCTGTGGCTTGAATTGTGTGACCTCACGAGGTAACGTCAAGAATTCAAGCTCTTTATGTGCATTGATCAACAGCAACGCAGCAGGGTTCTCATACACTTCTCGGGATTTGATTCCGACAAGACGATTTTCAATATGGTCGATTCGACCGTACCCATGTTTTCCGCCGATTTCGTTCAATGTTTCAATCAACTCGACGATCGGTGTCTTTTCACCATTAAGAGCGACAGGTACGCCTTCTTCAAAATCGATTTCGAGATATTCAGGCTCATTAGGCGTCATCTCGATAGGATTCGTCCAATCATACGCATTCTCTGGCGCCTCCGCCCATGGATCTTCAAGGACCCCCGCTTCACAAGCGCGGCCCCAAATATTAGCATCGATTGAAAAAGGATTGTCGAGATTGACCGGGATCGGAATTCCTTTCTCTGCTGCATATGCAATTTCTTCATCACGTGTCATTCCCCATTCACGGACAGGGGCAATCACTTGTAGATCTGGATTCAAAGCCTGGATGGAAACTTCGAATCGTACCTGATCATTCCCTTTTCCAGTACAGCCGTGTGCAACTGCCACTGCACCTTCCTGTTCAGCAACTTCCACCAAAAGCTTCGAAATAAGGGGACGGGATAAGGCAGAGGATAACGGATACTTTCCTTCATACAGACAATTCGATTTCAATGCAGGCATTAAGTATTCTTTTGCTAAAAGGTCCTTCGCATCAACTACGATCGATTTGACAGCACCTACGCTCAGTGCCTTGTTTTTGATTGTTTCTAAGTCTTTCCCTTCACCTACGTCTAAACCAAGTGCAATTACATCATAACCGTATTTTTCTTGTATCCATTTGATCGATACAGAAGTATCCAACCCACCTGAATAAGCTAAAACCACTTTCCCTTTGCTCATTAAGCTCCACTCCTTGTTGTGTATTTTTATTTATTTAAATGTATGTTTATTCAAAGTTAATCAATTGATACTAAATTACTTTATTTCTATACGAATGTCAACACATTTTGAAAAAGAAATCGGTAAGAATTTATAACGTGAATTCATAAGGCTATTTGGGTCCCGCAGGAGTCTGGTATATTTCTTCTGCTTTTGAATTTTTTCAATAAATCACCTTGTGCAAGTTGATTGGAGAGCAAGGTGCGGGATCAGCGTGCCTACTACCTGCATAATCTCCTCGCAAGGCATGCGACGAGGAAGCTCGCTTCGACAGGACTTTCTTGTAGACGCAGGTGCACAAATGCTTCCTTGAAAAGGAGACTCCTGAGGTAGCAGGGCGACGAGTGAGCTCACCGCACGCCCCGTGGAAAGCGAGCATCCTGGAGCGGAAATCAACGTCGTTCAAGAGCAACAATCTTTTAGAAAACAGCCTTTAGAAAACAGCTTTTGATTTTACTTTTTTCGGAATCTGTACTAACATTGGGGACCAAATGGACGAATATTTGGTATAAGATATTTCTTTTTGTAAAATCTACCATATGGAAGCAAAATGCTTAACCTTGTTCGAAGAGTGTAGAATGAGGGGTTCAAAAGTTACCTCAGCTTTCAATTGAGGAATAACAACATTCGTGTGAAAGGGGAATTTTCCTTGAAAAAAATCATGTATACAGCTTTAGTCGCCCTGTTTGCATTCGCTTTAGCAGCATGTGGCGGTAATGAAGAGAGTAAAGGTAACGAAAACAAAGAAGGTCAACAAAAGGACAAAGAGAATAAAGAAAAAACTGAACAAATGGAAGAAATGCAGAAAAAGATGGAAGAACAACAAGTTGATGAAAATAAAGTGGTTGCTACTGTCAATGATGAAGAAATCAAAGGGGCAGATTTCAACCGGGCATTAGGCCAAATGCAAATGCAGTATCAACAAATGGGACAAGATCCTACATCTAAAGAAGTTGCAGACCAATTGAAAAAACAAGTTGTCACAGGTCTTGTGGATTTCGAAGTGATCGTTCAAGAGGCTGAAGCAAAGGGCTATGATGCATCAGAGGATGAAGTAAACAAACAGATCGATCAGATCAAAGGTCAATTTGATGATGAGAAGAAATTCAAGGAAGCATTGAAGACGAACAAGCTGAATGAAGAACAATTGAAAGAACAGATCGCAGCACAAATTCAATATGAAACTTATGTTGAAAAAGAAATCCCTGCTGATGAGGTCTCTGAGGAAGAGTTGAAAAAATATTACGACCAAATGAAAGAGGCCCAAGGAAAACAAGCTCCAAAGTATGAGGAAGTAAAAGATCAACTTAAAAAACAGATGCAACAACAACAGAAGCAAGAAAAGGTAGCCCAAAAAGTGAAAGAATTGAAGAAAGATGCGGACATCAACGTAAAAATCTAAGAAGTATAAAGTAAAGAAGCAGCCGGTCGGCTGCTTCTTTCTTTTGGGCTCTTTTCGTATAGATTGCTGTCTTTGGAAATATACTCGCTTTCCGCCGCTGTCTTTTACTATTGATTCCTTGAACGATAGAGCAAGTAGATGAAGTACGGTGCACCCAATGCCGCCGTGAAAACACCGGCTGGAACTTCAAGTGGTGCGAATGCAGTTCTAGCAATCAAATCCGCACCCATCACGAGGAGTGCTCCTACTAATGCTGATGCAGGAATCAATGCTCCGAATGAAGACCCTACAAGTTTTCGCGCAATGTGCGGTGCCATCAAGCCGACAAATCCGACGCCCCCGACGAAAGCCACTGCACCGCCAGCAAGCGCTGTACTGAAAAGCAATAGGATCAGACGGTCTTTTTGTACGACACTCCCGAACCCTCTTGCAAGATCTTCTCCAAGCTCCTGTACGTTCAACCTACGTGCATACATCCAAACGAATAACAGGAAGATGAGGATCCACGGTGTCAATGTCTTCACCTGATTCCAGTTCGCTCCATTCACACTGCCGGTTATCCAGATTTGAGCTTGAGTGGCCAAATACAATGGTCCGAATAGGATCATCATATTGGTCAGTGCTTGCATCGCTGCTGCAAGACCGATGCCAATCAGTACAAGACGTACAGGATTGACGCCATTTTTCCATGAAAAAATATAGACAAGGAAACCTAGTAATGTCGCCCCGATAAATGCAGCGACCGGCATCCAGTGGATACTCACGGTCAAAGCGTTGCCTCGCCCGCTGAACACTGTTAAGAATGTGACCGCAGCCAATGAAGCTCCCCCTGTGATCCCTATGATATCAGGGGAAGCAAGCGGATTTCGGATAATTCCTTGTAGGATCGCCCCAGATACGGCTAATGCCATTCCAGCAATCAACGCCAATAAGATCCGCGGCAGCCGGAAAGACTTGATGACAAGTTCATTCATCGAGTCTCCCATCCCGAGTAACGTCTTTACTACATCAACTGGATGTATCTGCATCTGCCCTGTGCCTACACTGATGACCAAAAGCACCAGTGTGAGGACAGTCAGCAACATGATGTATAAGACTGCTTTTTTATCTACTAAAAAGGACATCCATTTCGTACGTAAGGGGTGGTATTTACTCACAGTCTATTCAACCCCCTTCTTGCGATGTAAATGAAGAATGGCGTACCAATAAGCGCAGTCATAACTCCGACAGGCACTTCCTTCGGCATGATGACATACCGTGCACCAATATCAGCTAGCAACAGTAATATAGCACCTAATAATCCGCTGTAAGGAATGATCCATTTGTAATTGATGCCGACAAGTCCTCTTGCAATATGAGGGATGACGATACCGATGAAGCCGATCGGACCTGCTATTGCTACCGCAGAACCCGCAAGCAATACGATGACCACTGCTGCACTGATTTTGACGAGGACCGTATTTTGACCAAGTCCCGCTGCCACATCGTCCCCCATCGAAAGTGTATTCATCTGCCCAGTAATCAACAAGGACCCTATCCAGCCGACAATAAGATACGGCAGCATTGCAGTCAGGATGCCGAGCTTACGTCCCTCAATGGAACCGGTCAGCCAAAACAAAACTTCCTCCAACGCTTTTTCATCCAATGCAAGCATACCCTGTGTCATGGAAGCGAACATCGCTGCCATCGCCGCTCCAGCAAGGGTCAATTTTACAGGTGTAAGCCCGTCCCTACCTAGTGAGCCTAGTAAATAGACAATTAAGGAAGTGACCATTGCCCCAAAGAAAGCGATCCACGCAAATTGATGGATAGATGATATGGAAAAGAACGTGACGGCAACAACGATGAAAAAACCAGCTCCGGCATTGATACCGAAAATACTCGGTGATGCCAATGGATTCCTTGTGATCCCCTGCATCAACGCCCCTGCTATCGCCAGACTTGCACCGACTGCAGCACCGATGAGCGCTCGCGGCACACGACTTTCTTGAATAATGATATGGGCATTCGAGCCATCAAATTGGGTGAAGGATTCAATCACCATCCCCCAATTGACACTCGTATAACCGTATACGACACTGCATCCGATGAAAAAGACGACTAAGAAGACCCCCGCGAGGAGACCGAACAACTTCTTCATATTCGTATTTAAAAGTTCCCTCATATGTATAAACCTTTCTTTTGTATCCTTTTTAAAATTTATAAATGTGGATTTCTATAAGAAAATTTTCATCAAGCGAAATTCCCGACACTCCTGCGGGGAATACGGGCCAGGCGAGAACCTGGTGACCTTCGTGACTTAACGTATCGCTTCCGCACTACCGTTTGCCCGCGGAAAGGGAGTGAATTTAAAACCTTCCCTATTTAAGTCTATTCTTGCTGGGCTTAACTGTCAATGATAATCATTATCAATTTCTTATTGACAAAGGGAAAAAACAGTTATAAACTACTAATTGTGAATGAGATTCATTATCAATAAAACATTCGGGAGGACATTACATATGCAAAAATGGAAAGGTTTCAGCTTATTTGCACTTATGTTGACATTCGTTGTTGCACTAGCAGCATGCGGAGGAGGATCTGGAGAAGGATCTGAAGAAAAGAAAGATGGAGATAAATCGAAATCTACTATCACTGTTGAACATGCGATGGGAAAAACGAAAGTCCCAGAAAAGCCTGAACGAGTGGTCATCCTTACAAACGAAGGAACAGAAGCACTACTTTCTATGGGTGTGAAGCCAGTAGGCGCTGTCCAATCGTGGCTTGGTGATCCTTGGTATAATCACATTGCAGATGACATGGAAGGTGTAGAAGTCGTCGGTACAGAAAGTGATATCAACCTTGAAAAAATCGCGTCATTGAATCCTGATCTAATCATCGGGAACAAAATGCGTCAGGAAAAGTTTTATGATCAATTGAACGATATTGCACCAACAGTATTCTCAGAGCAATTACGCGGTGACTGGAAGATCAATTTCGAACTTTATGCAAAAGCATTGAATAAAGAAGAAGAAGGTAAGAAAGTGTTGGCAGACTTCGACCAACGTATTGAAGATATCAAACAAAAGCTTGGCGATAAAGTCAATCAAGAGGTTTCCGTAGTCCGCTTCTTGGCAGGAAATTCACGTATCTACTTTAAAGATTCTTTCTCTGGAGTCATCCTCGAGCAAATCGGGTTCAAACGCCCTGAGCCACAAGATAAGCCTGACTTCGCTGAAGAAGTGACAAAGGAACGTATTCCTGACATGGAAGGCGACATCCTCTTCTACTTCACCTATGAAACAGGTGATAAAGAAGCGTCAAAAACAGAAGAAGAATGGACGAATGACAAATTGTGGAAGAACCTTGATGTCGTAAAAGATGGAAATGCACACCGTGTAAGCGACGCTATTTGGAATACTGCCGGCGGTGTAAAAGCAGCGAACCTGACATTGGATGACATTGAAAAATACTTCAAAATCGAACAGTAATTAAGCTTAATGAGAACGTGCAGCCCTTTGCGGTTGCACGTTTTTTGTTGTTCCCTCTGGCTTCGTTTTCCATGACCTTCCCCTTCTGGTACAAATGTAGGAGTTATAAGGATGCGATAAAATTTTAGTTTATCCCTATTACTATACGGAAATAGGAGTACTAAGCTTTTTAATAGAGGATGGTGGAAACAATGAAGGCTGTAACTTTTCAAGGGAAAGAGAAGATGCAAGTCAAAAAAGTAGAGGATCCGACTATCCAAGAGAATACGGATATGATTGTGAGGATAACAGCAAGCGGAATTTGTGGATCCGACCTTCATCTTTATAAAGGCGGAATAGAACCGGAAGAAGACTATGTTGTCGGCCACGAGCCGATGGGAATTGTAGAAGAAGTTGGCTCTGAAGTTACGAGATTGAAAAAAGGAGATCGAGTCGTCATCCCTTTCAATATCGGTTGCGGAGATTGTTTCTTCTGTAATAATCAGATGGAAAGTCAATGTGACAACTCGAATCCTCATGGGGAACCAGGCGGTCTATTCGGTTTCACTGAACTGTTCGGGAATTTTCCTGGTGGTCAAGCCGAGTACTTGAGGGTTCCTTATGCCGACTTCACCTCATTCAAAGTTCCTGAATCAAGTGAACTGGATGATGAAAGTGTATTATTTCTATCCGATGTCATCCCTACCTCCTACTGGAGTGTCGAACATAGCGGTGTAAAAAAGGGAGATACGGTAGTCGTTCTGGGAAGCGGTCCGATCGGTTTGATGTCTCAGAAATTCGCCTGGTTGAAAGGTGCAAAAAGAGTTATAGCGGTCGATCACGTCGATCATCGTCTCGAACATGCCCATAAAACGAACCAAGTCGAAACCTATAACTTTAAAGAACACGAGGAAATCGGCTCACTCCTGCACGAAAAAACAGAAGGTGGAGCTGATGTTGTCATCGATTGTGTCGGTATGGACGGTACCGTTCCACCTAACAAGGAATTCGGTTCTGATCGGGATAATCAATTTGGAACCATCAGCCCGATTGTGACAGCCTCTGAGTCAGTTAGAAAATTCGGCACTGTGCAATTGACAGGTGTATACGGTACAGAAGCAAACAGCTTTCCACTTGGTGACTTTTTCAGCAGAAACGTTTCATTGAAGATGGGACAGGCACCCGTCATCCATCTGATGCCAAAATTGTATGAAATGATTGAAGACAAGATCTTCGATCCAACGGATATCATCACACATAAGATTCCATTGGAAGACGCGGCTAAAGGCTATGACATTTTTGATAAAAAAGAGGATGGAAATATCAAAGTCGTGTTGAAGCCGTGAATATGATAGGTGTAAAAAAGTGCAACCATGTATAAGGCTGCACTTTTAATCCATTGGGTTGATGATTGCCAACACTTGATGATCTTCCCACTTCCCATTGATTTTCACATTTTTTCTGGCTATGCCTTCTTTATGGAAACCAGCTTTCTCCAGCACACGGATTGAACCGATGTTATGTGGCATTACTCCCGCTTCGATCCGATGCAGGTTTAATTCGTCAAAAGCATACTGGACAATCAATTTCACCGCTTCTGTCATATACCCCCTGCCATTATGTTCCTGATCGAGGAAATATCCAACGAAAGCACCTTGAAGAGAACCACGTAGCACTTGGAATAAATCTATTGTACCGATTAAAATATCCTCATCATTCTTATAGACTCCGAAATGATAGCCAAGATCCTTCTCCCTATTCTGATTGAATTGATGTATTCGTTCCTTTTGCCCTTCTATCGTGTAATAATCTTCATTCCGGCTCATCGAAAATTGTTGGAAGAAATCGCTGTTCCTGACATTTAACTCGTGTAGTGCCTCGACTTCTTTCAATTCAATTGGTTTAAGACAGACCTTATCCCCTTTAATCATACCCATCCCCCGTTCCCTCTCCATTAAGAATTCGAATCTGATTCTTCATTTTCAACATAATGCTTGAGCATATTGAGTTTGTTTTCCCAGAACTTTTCATAATACGCAAGCCAATCCTTCACCTCTTTTAATGGTTCAGGATGTAATTGATAGATCTTATTCCTCCCCGATTTTCTTCCGCTTACCAGATTTGCCTCCGAAAGAATCCGTAAATGCTTCGATACCGCTGTACGAGTCATGTCAAAATGCTCTGTCAATTCGTGGAGAGCCCGATCATTCTGTGCAAGAAGCTTCAATAACTCTCGTCTTGTCGGATCAGCTACTGCTTGAAAAACATCATGTCTAGGAGCCGCTGCCATGGTACTTTACACCTCAACATACTCTTTTAGTCTCGGAAGTACTGCCTCTCTCCAACCATGATCCATTCGCTCTCTGACATCAGCATGCGTATCACCGGTTTCTGTGACTTTCGTTTCGTCCCAACCGGCATGGATCAATGTGAACTCGGTTTTTCCTTCAAGATCTTTAAGTTCGAAAGTGACCTGCCAATCCTCTCCCCAAGAAAAACTCAGGCGATTCGGTGGATCGAGTTCTGTCACTTTACACGGCGAGATTCCATATGGGGTATGTAGAGAAAATTCATGTCCGAGATCAGCTTTAAAATCGTTTGGCATGAACCACTCGGCAATTCCCTCAGAAGTTGCTACTGCTTCCCAAACCTTTTGGATCGGTGCATTGAATACAGATGATTGTTTGATTGTCTCTACTGTCATTCCATTACCTCCTATAAACTTCGAATAGCCAAGCCTTTAGCGCAGGCTGAGCTTTACTTGAGCTTATATGAAGAAAGTATTTTATACTCTTCATATATAAAAGAAACCTTTTGGTGTCACATAAATTATACGAAACCTTTTAGTTTCATGTCAAACTTCTAGATTGCTTGTCTATTTATTTTATGCTTTGCTTTACTTTATTGTTGATTTTGGCGAAATTAACTACCCCCTTTCCGCGGGTGAACGAAAAGCGCAAGCGACTAATCACTGGGGCTAGATTCTGTGTTTGCTCACTCATAATTGCCGCTAGAGGACGTTTGAAGTGATTCCAAGTGATCGGTCGCTGAGCACAGTGCCTCAGCGGGTTTTCGCCTGGACCGCTTTTTCAGCAGAAGTGTCTCAAATTTCGATTCAATCAAATATTGTCAGAAATCTACAGTATTATTTTACAAAACCTTATTTTAAAATACAGTTAAAATAAACATGAAACTCAAGGAGAGTATCTATGAAACGTATTCTTATCGTCGATGATGAAAAGAAGATTAGAGATGTCATTTCCTCCTATCTCCAAAAAGAGGGGTATGAAACAGTAGAAGCGGATTCCGGAAACGAGGCGTTGAAAGCCCTCGAAACTACACCAATTGATTTTCTCATCCTGGATTTGATGCTGCCTGATCGATCAGGTGAGGAAGTTTGTCGTACTATTCGCCAGGAGCATTCCTTACCAATTTTGATGTTGACGGCAAAAGTGAAAGAAGACGATAAAATCCAAGGGCTGTCGATCGGTGCAGATGATTATATGGTTAAACCATTCAGCCCAAAAGAGTTGATCATGCGAGTAAAAACCATCCTTCGACGTGCAAACGACGATCAACTTTTAGCCGATCGGATCTCCTACAACGATGGAAATCTGACAATAGATCAAGCAACCCAAACTGTACGTCTTCAAGGGGAAAACCTTTCGTTGACTCCGAATGAGTTCAAACTTCTTGTTGTTCTCGCAAAACATCCCGGGCGGATATATACCAGAAATGATTTAATTGAAAAAGTGTTAGGTTTTGATTTTGAAGGGGATACAAGGACCATCGATCAGCATGTCAAAAATCTCCGTTATAAAATTGAAAGAAACCCAAAAGAACCGGCTTATATCACCACTATTTACGGTATGGGGTATAAGTTCACAGGAGGCAGAACGTGATAAAAGGATTGCACGGTCGTTTAGCTCTAAGTTTTATTATTGTCACCTCTACTATTCTAGTCATTGCGAGTATCATCATCATGTTTGAGATCCATTACCATTTCGACATGGCTAAAAGTGAAACGTCAGGCAGCCATGACCTGAACACATATAATCTTCATTTAGAAAAAGCGATGCTCGAATCAATACTTTGGACTTCGATAGGAGCACTCGTCCCTGTTTTCATAGTTAGCTATTTCGTAGCGAAAAGATTAGCTGCTCCTTTAATACAAATGAGGCATGCCGCCGAGCGGCTGGCAAAAGGGGACTGGAATACGCGTATCCATATGAATAATAGTGACGAAATAAGTGAACTTGCAGACTCATTCAATGACCTTGCACGCCAACTTCAAAATCAAGAAACTTTACGTAAGAACATGACAGCTGATATTGCACATGAGCTCCGCACACCATTAGCCACCTTGAAAAGCCATATGGAAGCTTTTGAAGATGATGTATGGAAACCTACAAAAGAACGTTTGGGGTCCTGTACGGAGGAAATCGATCGGCTGATCCACCTTGTTGATGATTTAGAACAACTTAATACCATGGAGTCACCAGAATTCAAATTGAAACTAGAACAAGTGGATATCGACCTGGTCGTCACACAAAGCATCGAATCTGTCCAAAGTGCATTTCTGCAGAAAAACATCACTTTAGTGAAAGGAAACATTCATCGTTCCAAGGTCATGGTAGATTCGGAGAGAATGATACAAGTCGTAATGAATCTTTTAACGAATGCGTTGAAATACACTCCATCTGGCGGAAGGGTCACGGTTACAGTTGAAAAGAAAGACCAATCCATTCTTTTATCTGTCATTGACAACGGAATTGGGATGCGTAAAGAGACTGTCGATAGGGCCTTTGAAAGGTTTTACCGTGAGGATCCTTCAAGAAACCGGCAGTCAGGCGGCAGCGGTATTGGTCTCGCCATTGTAAAACGCTTGGTCGAAGCACATTCTGGGCAAGTTTGGATTCATAGTAAAAAGGATGCCGGTACGACCGTGTATGTCCAATTGCCTATTTTTAGAGAAGAGGAAACAATTTGAGGGTTTCTTCACAACTTCTTCATAATCCTCTAGTAAAGTTATCTCACAAATGGACTTCACGGAGGTAAGAAGATGAAAACGCCGAGTTATTTAAAACTACTAATGATCGTGATGACAGTTATTGCCTTAGCTGCATGTAATAATGCTACTGACAATCAAAGTGATATGGAACATGAGGAAAAAATGAAAGAAAACGAACAACATGACGAGCACGGGTCTGATGAAAAAAATGGTGAGGATACATCCGATAAAGGATTGAAGGTTACAGCACCTTCAGACTTTAACGATAATGCCGAAAAGAACCTTCTTGTATCAAACTCAAAGAATGTTACAAGATTAAACACGACTGATCCTGTAGAAATGGCTGTTATGACATCGCAGACCATATGGCCATCCACCCATAAAGAAAACCGACCAGGTGCCATCATTCTAGCACCACTAGAGGACTGGGCCATCTCATCAGCGAGTGCTGACCTCATCCATCACCCAAACGATGGTCCTCTTCTCTTCATCGAGAAAGATAGCATCCCGGAAATCACCAGGAATGAAATCGACCGGTTGAATCCAAAAGGGAATATGACCGGGGCAGAAATCATGGTTATGGGAGACGTGGATGATTCCGTCATAGATTCACTTAAAGGATATGAGGTGAAACACATTAAAGGAGATGCCCCAGCAGAATTCGCAAAAGAAATCGACAAAACCTATGCAGAAATGAATGAAAAATACCCTGAAAGTGTGATCGTTGGATCACTTGAAGATGATGACCAGCTGTATACGACCCCTGCTGTAAACTGGATTGCACACATGCCAGAACCGTTGTTGTATGTTTCAGAGGATGGTGTCCCGGAAGCTACGAAACAAGCACTGGAAAAAAGAAAAGGGAAAGCGAATATCTACTTGTTAGGCCCGGAATCCATCATTTCAAAAGACACTGAAGAAGTGTTATCTGAATATGGAAAAGTAACAAGGATCAGCGGAGAAACACCGATTGAAAATTCAATCGCGTTTGCACGATTCAAAGATAAAAACACCAATTTCGGCTGGGGATTGACTGATCCTGGACACGGTATATCATTCATTTCATCCTCTACACCTGACCTGGCACTTGCGGGAGCTCCATTTGCCCATCTAGGCAAACACGCACCAATGGTCTGGTTGGAGGATGGCCAATTAAATCAGACACATTATGAATTCTTTTCTGATATCAAACCGACTTTCAAAGACAACCCGACAAATGGACCGTATAATCATGCCTTTTTGTTAGGAAATAAGGAGGCTGTCTCTTTTAAGGTCCAGGGAATCATCGATGATAAGCTCGAAATTGTCAAAGAGGGCGGCGGCGAACATGGAGGCCACTAGATGAAAAAAACGCCTTTAGCTAGGCGTTTTTTTTGTAGAAAGGAAATGATATATTTTCTTATTCCACAGGTAAATGCAGGGTGAACTCAGAATCCTCACCTTTAAAGGGAAGGAAAAGTTCGAATCCGAAGTTGTCGATTTTCTTTAAACCCTGGTTCTGAATCCATTCATGCAGATAAGGATACGGATCAAAGTTGTCTGTTTTCGGATCGAATCGAAGAGTGGCGTATTTCCTTGCTGGAATGACTTTCGAAATCATTTCCTCGGGAATGGTGTCGAAGTTACTCACTTCAACCGCTGCTATCCATGTGAATTCTTCCGTATCTGGATTCCAATTAGGCGGGTCGACAAATACCCCATAGGAGACAGGTTCATTGATGCGATTCTTGATCTTATAAATGTGGTTTTCATAGAAATCACGCACCATTGCAGGGATTTTCTCGTGACGTTCCGCCATAGTCGTTGAACATGACATACCGACCAACTTATATTCAGTCTTTTCGACAATACTAGGCACTGAAGACTTTGTTTCGATGCCCTCACTCATATTATCAACTCCTGTAACCAATAGTCTACACCCAAACCATTTCTACAAGGATCACCCATTTCCTTCCTGGTGCCTGGCACCGACTGATAACCCTTGGGGGAGAAGGGCCAAATTGTCGTGCCTGGCACCGAAGAAGTGTTGCACTAAAGAAGTAGCTATTGTGGGATGGTGATCCAAAATGTGTGGTGGTTGTTATGGGTTTGGAGTCCAGCTTGGCCGTTCATTTTTTGGGCAACTTGTTTCACTATAGCGAGCCCAAGCCCAGGGCCTCCTGTTGATCGTTGACGTGATTGATCCAAACGATACATTGGGTCGAAAAGTCGATCCGCTGCATCTTCCGGGATCGGCTGTCCATCATGGGAAATGGAGACGATGTACTGATCATCTTCAGCCTTCCCATTAATTTGGACATACCCTTCAACATCGAATTTCGCGACATTATCGAGCAACTGATTCATTATGACGTGTAGGGCTTGTACATCGACTTCAATAACAGCCGGCTCCACGTCTGTCATCACTTCAATCCCAGCTTTTCCTATGACTTCGATTTTTTTTAGTTCATTATGCATCCAATCACTGATATCGATTATTTCTGGATTCAAGTCTGTTTGGCCACTTTCCCACTTTTGAAGCTCATTCAATTTTCCAACAACGCTGATCATATTGCTGCATTCTTGCTTCAACAAACGATAGGTGGAATCATCCTCTTTAAAAATGCCCTCTTCCAACCCTTCTAAATATCCTTTCAGTGTTGTTAATGGGGTCCTTAATTCATGAGCGAGGTCACCGACCATCTGCTCTTGTTGCTGTTGTAAATGATGAAGCCTCTTCAACATCCGATTCACTTCATTCGAGATTTCACTGATTTCATCCTGAGACGTTGAATCGACGACGATTGATTCTTTGTTTTCCGCTCCTCTTTTAGCTGATAGGAATAAAGACTTCAAGGGCTGAAGAATCTTTTGGGCAAAAAAGAGATGGATGACCACCGTCAGCACCAGCGCTACTATTCCGGAGTATATTTGATAGGTCTCGATTGTTTGTCTGAATTGTTTGGCCTGCGCTGCTGATTCTGAATACTGATTGAACTGATAACAGGCGAATTCTTTTATTGAAAATCCAACGAGAACGATCACCAACAACGTCAGGAAAAAATTAAGCAGGACCCATTTGTGAATCATTTTTCCGCTGAACCGATTAATAAGCCACAAATTGATATCCCACTCCTCTCACTGTTCCAATCAAATCTTCTTTCCCTTTCCCGATTTTCTCACGCAGTTTCCCGATATGCACATCGACCGTCCGATCACCAACGATTTTTTCATGGTTCGGATACAATTCATCTATAATTTGACCGCGAGAGAGAATCTGACCGGGGTGTCTCATCAGATAATAGAGCAGTTGAAATTCATGATGGGTAAGCTCGACTACTTTTCCATCGACTCTCACTTCCATTTTGATAGGCTTTAACGTAATCCCCTGGTAACTGAGTTTACTGCAACGATTTTCAGTCCTACGGAGAACAGTTTCCACTCTGGCAACCAATTCTTTGGGACTGAATGGCTTTGTGATATAGTCATCCGCTCCCATCCTCAAGCCGTTGATCCTATCCGTTTCGCTGACCTTTGCGGTGACCATGATCAACGGGGCGTTACTCTTCATGTCTTCACGGATCCAGCGGCAAACAGACTCTCCACTCTCACCAGGGAGCATCAAATCCAATAGAACGAAACATGGATCACTCTCTTGAAAAATCCGTCTAGCTTCCTCTCCATTTTCTGCTGTCCATACTTCATATCCCGCAACTTCCAAATAACGTTTGATCAGTTGAAGAATATTCGGATCATCTTCAACTATTAAGATGGTTTTCCCTTTTGTATTCATATACGATCCATCCTGTCATTGATTCATCATTGCAATTTGCCTCTTAATGACATCTTGGTTCATTGCACCTACAACTTTATATTGAATGACACCCTCTTTGTCAATAAAGTAGCTTGTCGGATAACCTGTTACTTCATAGGTATTTGTCACTTTATGCTTCAAATCCATGACAACAGGAAAGGTAAGCTCGAAATCTTCTTCAACGAATTGTTTGACATCCATTTGGCTTTTTTCAGTCTTTGTCATATTGACCGCTAAAATAACAAAATCTTTATCCTTATTCGCTTCATAATACTCCTGCATCTCAGGCATTTCCGCACGACACGGTGGACACCACGTAGCCCAGAAGTTCACGATGATATTTTTACCTTTGAAGTCTGAAAGCTTTACAGATTGTCCATCCATTGTTTCTAAAGTGAAGTCTGGGGCGATATTTCCTTGTTTAATTCCGGTTACCTTTTTTGCATCATCATTATCATCCTTGTTCTCGGAATCGGTTGATGCTGCATTTTGATTCTCATTACTGGTATTTTCTTGCGCACCGCTTCCATTTGTTTGGAAATGATCATAGATTCCCCAGGCGACAAGCCCTGCCAAAAACACGACCGGTAAGATCTTTTTTATCATCTTTCAGATGCCCCCTTTTATGTAGTACTTGATATGACTGTTAGCCAAGCACTGATTTTTTGAAGTTGTCCTGTGAAAAGCAAGAAGCCTAATATGATCAACATCCAACCACTGATCAGCGATATCTTTGGAAGCCATTTGTTGACTCTTTTTGTAAACGCTAGAGAGTATGTGATGATGATTGCAATCAGTAAAAATGGGATCGCCATCCCGAGTGAATAGACGATCAGCATGAAAATACCTGTCATCATTGTCCCGGATGATCCTGCAAGAATAAGAATGGATGATAACGCGAGTCCGATACAAGGAGACCAGCCTGCTGCGAAAACCATCCCCATCAGGAGGGAACGCCAGCTGTTTTTTTCCATGGTATGGTCCATACGCATACGCTTTTCACTCATAAATAACTTTAATTTTAAAATTCCTGTCATCTGCATACCGAAGACGATGATGAGCAGACCGCCTATTTTTGTGAAAAGATCACGAAAATCGGTGAAAAGTTCGCCAAGAAGGCTGGCTGATGCCCCTAAAAGTACAAAAATGATACTGAAACCGATGATGAACATGATCGATCGGCTTAGAACAATTCGTTTATTGATAGAAATTTTATTATCCTCTATCGTTGAACTAGTGATACTTGCAACATAGGCAGGAATCAATGGGAAAACGCATGGGGAAAAGAAAGATACAACACCTGCAGTGAATGCGATGAGGACTGTCACTTGTTCCATCTATATCATGTCACCTCCGCTTCTTGTCTTCCTTAGCATATCCGGGAAGTGTTAAGATTTCATAAAGTTGGTTTTTTTGTGTGACAAAATGATCGCTATGATGCTGACGACAATGTATGTCCATTGACTGAATGATAACCCGAGCAGTATGGGGATCTGCGGTTTGTAATATGAAAGTGCTATACTCCCTAAACTGAACCACATCAAGATCTCCGGCCATAAAGGCTTGTCCGCTTTATATTTCACAACCCAATATGCTAACAGGCTGAGGTACAAGACGATTTCGAACAACCATACGATGGAAAACGGCTGGTCGAGCATCAGTCTCCCAAGCGTGTATGTACATAACGCTGTCAATAAAGTCAGCAACGTCATATCCATATAGACCGAAAAACCCAATGCCTCTTTTTTTGAACGTAAAAATAAATACAGCAGAACTGCAATGAAACCGAGTACTACACCTTTCTCTCCGCCAGTAAAATAAAGTAGTGCTATTGGATTCTGAAACGTCTGGAATAGATGAAAAACGGCATAGCTCCCTTTCCATACAAGTAGAAACACCATAGCAGCGTTCCAAACCGATTCTATGACACGAGGGTCTATGCCTTTCACTTTCGTCAATACTTTCACTACAAGGTAGCTCACAAGCGCAGCTACAACATACAAAATCCATTTCTCTTTGATCATCAAAGGACCGATGAACCAAACATCCTCCATTTGAAATCCCCCCCTCTCAAAAAACACTCTACCACCTTATTATAAAGAAATGATAAAGATGGTGCCTGGCACCGTTTCAGACCCCTTGAGCCACATGAGATTACAAACAGTGCCAGGCACCAACTGAGAACCCTTGCCGGAGAAGGGCCGAATTGTCGTGCCTGGCACCGAGATCATATTAGTGAAGTTGCGGAGAAGAAGCTTTTGTAGTAAATTGCTCGTGATTTATGGAAATATTGCAGCTCTGCGTATTTATAGTATGCTGTGGAATTTCCTGCATAAGCCATCTTATGACGTTCATAATGTTCGGCTAATGCTGCATGCTTCAAGAACTGTAGTTGAGCTTCTTGAACTGATTTTGGCTGTTGGGATTGCATTTGGCGATAATGATCCATTTTCCGTCCCCCTTGTGACATATTGCTTCATTTTATGAATAACAGGGTTGTATTGTATCAAAGGACAAAAAAAAGAAGCCGGCATGTGCCGTGCTCCTTCTATCGTGGGTTTAAGAATGTTTGTTTATATTCGGGTTTTCTTCTTGGACCATCGTTTGGTTTAAGTAGAATTTTGTTAGATTTGCGGGGATTGGATGTATAGGTTGTTTTGTCGGGCTTATGGTCCAACGACTTTACAACTTGCATTATTATCCCTCCCTAACTTGACATGGTGTATAGTACATACCCTTTATTAATTCTATTAAAACATCTTTTTCGACTTTTTATAAAAAACTTATTATTTTTTCACTTAAATTGTTGATATCCGCGAAACACATCCTCCATAAACCAACTAAATAGTTGTAAAAATGATCCTCTTAAGTCGTGATATGAACATTTTCAATGAAGTTCTTCATTTCTTCAATCTCAGCTACAGAATATAAATCCGCTCTTCCTTCTATTTCTTTGACGAAAAATTCATAGAGCGGTTCAACCTGATCAAAGACGAGAGGAACAACATTTGATGAGTAGTTAATAAGATTCGTATTATTGTTGATATAGAGGATAGGCGTCATATGAATATTCCCATAATGCTGCTCAAGCAACGCGTTAATTGTCTTATAGCCGATCATTACCTGTTTGGTTGGTTCATCAATCGAACGCACCTTCAACTCAGAAGGATGATTCTCATTATGGGAATAGATAATCGTCTTTTCAGTTTCTTTTTCATCTGGTGAAAAAAGATTATCATGGAGGAATGGGAACTCCGTAGCTTTTTCTTTCGAAATTCCATATAAAATTTTCCCCTCCCAATTTTTCGTATTGATAAGGTAAATTCCTGTCTTCATCACAATCAAGTGATCGATTTTCGTTGACTGTACCTCTCCATCAGCCGTTTTATATGGAATGAACACATTGGCCATCATCAACATCTGCAATGAATCGATTTTTCCATTCGAAACAAGTTTTTTCTTAAGATCAGTCAATATTTTATGTGTATGGATTTCACTCGAACTTCGAGAGAATTTTTCGACACTATGGATATATTCTTTAAAGTCATTGATCTTCAACTCATAACTTTCCTTGACGTTCTCAACCTCTGATTCCTTCTCTTTCTTAAAATTAGTTTCGATCTCTGCAATGCTGGCAGTCGCTTTCATTTGATATTCTTCTATCATTTCGTCATAATCCCTATGCTTCTTCTTCACAAATAATAATAATCCAATTACGATGCAAATTAATACGAGAATGATGGCGATAAAAAATATAGTCTCCATAAACAATTTCCTCTCCATTTGTCCTTTTTATTTATAGACTTCGAGAAAACCTTTAAAGCTTAGTTCGTATCATTCACATTAAAGGGATTGAAATAAAAAAGCCCCTCCCTGAAAATGGTTGAGACCTTTGTCAAAATGACATGTTTTATAGCGGATTTTCATTATCATGCTGTTGGGTTCGTTCAATAACCAATACTTAGGCTTTCTATTACATTTTTTATCTTTTCCAATTCAAACTCTGAATGAATCTTATTTCCTTCTTTCAATTGTTTCAAAAAGAATTGATGAAGTTTTGATTTATCGTCAAACACGTAAGGGGTTTTAGAGTGTGAATAATTAACAAAATTGTATTCATCATGATCAAAATAAAGGATAGGTACAGTAGAAAAATGACCTAATTGGTTTTCAAGTAATTGATTGAGAGCGGCAACTCCCGTCATAACATGTTTCTTCGGATCATCAACTGGAATTACATTCAATCCGTTTAAATTCTCTCTATCTTTCCTAAGTACAATGGTTTTTTCACTCTGAACTTCCTCCGAAGGAAAAAGATGATCGAGAATGAGTGATAAGTCTTTTGCTTTTCCTTTTGTTACACCATACAATACATCCCCAGTGAATTCATTTGTATCAATGATGTATACTCCGGTCCTCATTATTACAATATGATCGATTTTTACAGGGTATATTTCTCCGTCAGTTGTTTTATTTGGCAAAAAAACATTAGACAAGATTTTCATTTGCCCCTTTTTGATTGCATAATCAGCAACCAATTCTTTCTTTATTTCGGTCAATATATTATGTGTATTCGCTTCACTTGTCGTTCTAGAGAGCTTTTCTACGGTATGAACATATCTCTTATATTCTTTTATTTTACTTTCATAACTTTCCTTGACCTTATCTGCCACCTTTTCTTTCTCTTGCAAAAGATCATTTTCAACTTTAGTAAGACTTGCGACCGCTTCTGTTTGGAACTCTTCAATCATTTCATCATAATCGACATGTTTTTTCTTAATAAACACGAGCAGTCCGAAGATAATACACATCAGTACTAGAATTACTCCAAGAAAAATTAGCGTATCCATAGCAAAACCCTTCCCCTATTGATTTCTTTTATAGATTTCGTGGTCTCCTGGTTTGATTAGGTTCGTCTTAAGAAAATTGGTTTGTATTTACATGGAAGCAAATTGCTTAGACTCTCTTTTACAATCAGGATAAAAAGAGGGAGATCAGTTCATCCCTCTTTGCCGTTGGCACATTTCTAAAAGATTGTTGCTTTTGAGTCATTTTTAAAAAATCACCTTGCGCAATTTGATTTGAGAGCAAGGTGCGAGACTCCTCGAAAATGAAAATCGCATATTCTTCGTGCGATGTAACGCTGCCGAAGCTTCCCTTGTCCTGCGGGATCATCGGGACAGGTGAGACCATTCCATGTCGCAAGTCGACGAGTGGGCTCACCGCACGCCCCGTGGAAAGCGAGCATCCTGGAGCGGAAATCAACGACTTTTAAAGAAAACTTGGCGGGACCAAGCCTTTTGTAGGTCGAGCCTTAGTTGCCCTTATACTGAAGAAAGTATTTTTTACTTTCTTTAAGTGCAAGAGCAACAACGTTTGCGAAAACAGCCTTGTCGTTTGCTCCTAACTATCAAAGTCCAAGTGCTTTTTCAGCCCATCAGAAACAGTACGGAGCTTTTCTTTATCAGGCACATAATAATAGGTACCTTTTATTTTTTTGTCCGCTCCGTCTATTTTGTGCTGCTTTATGTTTTCACGAGCATTCTTATAATTCGATTGAACCTTCCACATATCATTGAATGTTAAATTCGTTTTAACATTATGTTCGACAACTTTTACGATTTCACCGAATTTCGTTATGGAAGATATATGCGCTCCTTTATCTATCACTGCTTCAATCACTTTACGTTGACGGATTTGTCGCCCGAAGTCACCACGTGGATCTTGCTTCCTCATCCGGGCATATATCAACGCTTCTTCACCGTTCAGCCTTATTTGGCCTTTTGGAAAGTCCATCTTTTTATAAGTGAAAGTTGAATTATTAGTATTGAAATCCAAGTCATTATTAACCTCGATGCCCCCAACTGCATCGACGATTTGTACAAAGCTTTTCATATTGACCTTCACATAATAATCCACTGGAACATCTAAGAGATTTTCAACAGAGGCAATCGTCATCGCAGCCCCTCCAACATGATAAGCAGAGTTGATTTTATCTTCAGCACCTTTTACCTTGGTGTAGGTATCACGCGGGATACTTACCATATGCGTTGATTTAGAATGAGGATTGATGGTCAATAAGATCAACGAATCTGATCGCCCTCGCTTTTCACCAGCTGCTTTATCGATCCCCATTACGAGTATGGAAATCGGATCACCTTTCTTGAGATCGATCTGATCATGGTGTTCTTCGAATCTGGGATTTCTTTCAATATCGATATCTTCATGTATACTTGATGAAGCAGACGTCAGGAATTGCCATGCAAAACTTCCTGCACCCAAAGTCACTACAGTACTGAACGTTAATATAAATAAAATCATTTTCTTAAACATTAATTCTCTCACCCGCTAAAGAAAACTTATCAAAGCCAAGCCTTGGGCGTAGGCAGAGCCAGTAGTTGCACTTATACTGAAAAAACTCATGCTGCGTGCCTGGAGTCAGTATGATAATTCCGCCCCGTCCGCTTAACTTTGTTCCACTTTCTGTTAAAGAAATAAGAAATACTACCATACATTACAAAATACATCGTTACAAAACGATAAACAAAAATATCAAAAATAAGCGCTGATATTAAACGGAAACTATCTTTCCATTCAAATGAAAACCCGTAATGCCTACCAATCGCAATGGCTACCAGATCGTATACTAGACCAAAGACAAAAAGCCAAAACAAATAAAAAAACACGTAATTCAAATAAGAATTTTCAGGGTCGTGTAACATGTTCATAAGCATTATGCCTGTCATTACGAAAGAAGCAAGGGTTCCAACCAGGAACGTTTCGAAAATATAGAAGAAAGATACGGCTTTAGTAAATAACGTTTTACCAAAGAAAGAACGGAAATGAACAACGCAATCGATATATGCTTTTTGCCACCGTAAACGTTGCTTGGTCAAATCTTTCCATGTCTCGGGTAATTCGGTATAACCAACAGCATCTGCTATAAAACTGATCCTCAGATTTTTATGTTTAGCCATATATTTATGGACTCGCAAGGTAATGTCAATATCTTCACCAATTGTTTTTCGATAACCGCCTACATCTAATAAAACCTGTTTTCTAAAAATCCCAAACGCTCCTGATATGACTGCCAAAGCTTTAAAACGTACAAGGGAAAGTTTTGAGATATAAAATGCTTTTAAGAAATCTAATACCTGGACACGTACCAGCATATTTGCAAAACGTAAAGACAAGCGGTTCAATGGTTTATTCGTTTTTGTCTGTAAAACGTGGACCATCCCGCCTGCTGCAACTACACCCTCATCCTTCATCACATCGTTGACAGCCGATAATGCATTATCAGCAAGAATCGTATCTGCATCCAATGTAATGACCACATCATTTCTTGCATATTCTATACCTGCATTCAAGGCGTCGGCTTTTCCGCCATTCATCTTATCGATTACATAGATATTAGGGTACAGTCCTGACTGATAGGTCCCCTCTATCCTCTCATGAATGAGCTTACTAATTGAAGACATCGAGCATGGTGTAAGCAGGAGTAATTCCTTCATAAAGGTCATTGTATCGTCTGTAGAACCGTCATTAATATAAATGACTTCAAATTGTGAATAGGATAATTCTTTCATACTCTCGATTGAAGTCTTTAAAATCCTTGTTTCGTTATAACAGGGAATCAATATGCTTATTCCCTTTTCCTCTTCATATCCATGATCGATCATCCATTTTTTCAATTCAGGATCTCGTCTGATCCGCTCATTATGCTCACGAAACCAGGGTAGACAATGATATAAATGTAATACCGGAAAGGTGACACTTAATAAGAAAAATAATGCGATAAGTATTTCCAACAAAAACACTCCTTAAGGCAAAACACAAATAGAAACTATTCTGCCTTAATAATAGTTCCTAAAAGAATGTATATTTTAGTGGGTAATTAGTCGAAAGAATACGAAACACCTATCCCAAATCAACACTTTCGTGGTAAATATGTATTAGATAATAAGTTAAAAATGGCAATTTGACCTTCAAGAGGAAAGGCAAGTCATCGCTTGGATCAGGGACTTTTACATGAGTTTTCAAATTTTATCAAAATGGATGATTATAGCCAAAACAACAAACCCCAGAACAATCTTAATAGCACCATAAATAGGAAAGTAAATTTTGATACTGTAATCAGGAATTGAAAAAATCGTATTCGCTACAATGTTCTTCTGGATGCTCTCAATATTGTTATCCTCATCCAAAGATCGTGCACGGATCTGGACCTTTTCTTTCCATCTGTGAAGCCAATACGGCAAATAATAAGGAGCTGCAAGTAGGAGAGTACCCATCAACCAATAATAAATAACCAAACATAAGATCATTGAACATCACCTTGAAATAGACATCAAAATCGTTTCGTTCTATAGGATGGTCGATATGATGAAGTCATATTCAGTTTCAAGTTTTCTTAAAGAAAACTTGGCAAGCCAAACATTACAAACTTGATCAGACATCAACAGTTTTATTGAAGCTGAATAAAAAAACGTGCTTGAAGATTTCTCAATCCTCAAGCACGTACTTATGAACTAATTTTTTATTAATTTAATTAAAATTTAATTATTCAACCGTTACTGATTTAGCCAGGTTACGCGGCTTATCTACATCGCAGTCACGGTGCAGTGCTGCATAATAGGAGATCAGTTGCAACGGTACGACGCTTACTAACGGTGTCAGCAGTTCATTGACATCTGGAATGACGATGCGATCTTCTTCGTCATGTAATGATTCTGAACTGATTGTGCATGTGTAGGCGCCACGTGCAGCTACTTCCTTCACGTTTCCACGGATGCTCAAGTTCACGTGTTCTTGTGTAGCAAGCGCGATGACCGGTGTACCTTCTTCGATCAATGCGATCGTACCGTGTTTCAGCTCTCCTCCCGCAAATCCTTCTGCCTGGATGTACGAGATTTCTTTTAGCTTCAACGCACCCTCAAGTACAACGTGATAATCCATTCCGCGGCCGATGAAGAAGCAATTGCGTGTTACTGCAAGGTATTCACGAGCGATTTTTTCGAAATCTTCCTTCTGGTCACACATTGCTTCGATTGCGTTAGAAACAACACTTAACTCCTTGATAAGATCGAATCTCAACTCTATACCCTTCGCATCCGCTGTATCGCTAGCCAATATGGATAGGACCGCAATCTGCGCTGTGTAAGCTTTTGTAGACGCTACAGCGATTTCAGGACCCGCATGAAGAAGCATTGTATAATCCGCTTCACGAGAAAGTGTAGATCCTTGAACGTTGGTAATTGTCAATGCCTTATGACCAAGCTTTTTCACCTGGACGAGGACAGCACGGCTATCTGCTGTTTCCCCACTCTGAGAAATAAAGATGAACAATGGCTTCTCAGATAGCAATGGCATATTGTATGAAAACTCACTCGCAATGTGTACTTCGACAGGTACTTGAGCCATCTTTTCAATAAGCTCTTTCCCTACAAGCCCAGCATGGTAGGATGTACCACATGCAATGATGTAAATACGGTCCGTTTTCTTCATCGCTTTCCTGATATCATCATCAAGTTTCAAGTTGCCTTCTTTATCCTGGTACTGGTTGATGATGTTACGGATTACAATTGGCTGTTCGTCGATTTCTTTGAGCATATAGTGCGGATACGTCCCTTTTTCGATGTCAGAAGCATCAAGCTCTGCTGTGAACGGATCACGTTCCATCACTACACCATCTAGATTTTTGATTGTGATGTCCTCTTTTGTGACGATTACGATTTCTTCATCCATCAACTCAACGAATTGATCCGTCTTTTGAAGCATCGCCATAGAGTCACTTGCCACAACATTGTACCCATTACCTACACCTACAAGTAACGGACTCTTGTTCTTCCCTACATAGATCGTTTCAGCATTTTCGTTATCTAAAAGTGCAATTGCATAGGATCCCTTTAAAAGAGATAATGTTTTACGGAAAGCCTCTTCGACTTCAAGGCCATCTTTTACAAAAAGATCGATAAGCTGAACGATGATTTCCGTATCTGTTTCACTTTTCAATTCAACGTTTTTCAAAAACTCTTTTCGCACTTGTGCAAAGTTTTCGATCACTCCGTTGTGTACAAGTGTAAAACGTTCTGTCGAGCTTTGATGAGGGTGCGCGTTGACTTTGCTTGGTGCACCGTGTGTCGCCCAACGTGTATGTCCGATCCCGATGGTCGCAGGCACTTCCTCATCCACGTTCTCCCGCAATGTCGCAATGCGTCCTTTCTCTTTGAAAACATGAACACCTTTTTCGTTCATTACTGCGATACCAGCCGAGTCATAACCACGATATTCGAGCTTTTCCAGCCCTTTTAATAAAATTTCTTTCGTATCTTCATTTCCAACATAACCAACAATTCCACACATTGAAATAAACCTCCCTGTTGGGGGAAAGCACCATTCACTTATATTCAATATTTTTCATATTTTAATCAAGTGAAAATAAGGGGTTTCTTTACCCCCAACATTTAAAATTTTAGTTTTACATCATATCCATACCTTTGTTCACAAAGTCGCCTTAGTGGTTTCAGTATGAATTTTCCGGTTTGATGTAAGACCGAGAGGCATCCGCCGATCAGATTCGATAAACCTCTTTCCTCGTCAACTATTCCATACACCGCCGCGGTGTCGGCCTCAGCCGAAGAAATAGTCCAGGCGCTTTTAGTTTTACTATTCTTTCTATGCTCCTTTCTATAATCGAATGGAAATATCATACACCAGAAATCTCATGACGTCAACGACTTTATTATAGCGTTGATCTACTCTTAATAATTATGCAAAAACAGCTCGTTTCGTGTATGCGAGCTGTCCCTGCATAGTATTCGTATTCACGTGTGTTTTCTGTCCCTATTGTTCTACATACCCTAATTCCTGATCGACTACACGTGCAATTTCCTCTACATATTTTTCACACAATTCTTCAGTCGGAGCTTCCACCATCACCCTCACAAGAGGTTCAGTTCCAGATGGTCTTACAAGCACGCGACCGTTTCCGCTCGTTTCAGCTTCGACTTTGGCAATTGCTTCTTTCACAGCTGGGTTTTCCATTACTTTCGTTTTATCTGTAACCTTTACATTCTTCAGGCATTGCGGAAACTTTTCCATTTCACTTGCTAACTCTGATAAAGGTCTCTGTGTCAACTTCATGATGTTGACGAGCTGTAGAGCAGATAGAAGTCCATCGCCAGTTGTACTATGGTCAAGGAATATGATGTGGCCGGACTGCTCTCCGCCAAGATTGAAGTCCCCTTCCCTCATACGTTCCATGACATACCGGTCACCAACAGCTGTCTGTTCAGATGCAATGTTGGCAGCTTCAAGGCCTTTATAGAATCCGAGGTTACTCATCACTGTCGAAACCACCGTATCTTTTTTCAATCGGCCTTCACTAGCAAAGTGCTTGGCACAGATGAACATGATTTGATCACCATCGATAATCGTCCCATTTTCATCTACTGCAATCAAACGATCCCCATCTCCATCAAATGCCAGACCTACATCAGCCTCTTTTTCTTTTACAAGGTCAACAAGTTTCTCTGGATGAGTAGAACCTACTCCATCGTTTATGTTCAAACCGTTCGGGGATGAACCGATGGTCGTAATATCCGCATCAAGGTCTGCAAAAAGGTGTGGTGCAAGTGAAGAAACCGCCCCATGCGCGCAATCCAAGGCAATACGAAGTCCTGAGAAATCTTCATCAACCGTTTGCTTTAAGAACTGAAGGTACTTCTGACCCCCTTCAAAATAATCGCTTACTAAACCAAGATCCATTCCAGTCGGTCTTGGCAAGTCGTCCTTGTCCAGGTCCAATAATTCTTCGATTTCCCGTTCTTGCTCATCCAATAGCTTGAAACCATCAGATCCGAAAAATTTGATACCATTATCCCCAACTGGATTATGGGAAGCTGAAATCATGACCCCAGCTTGTGCCCCTAGCGCCTTTGTCAAATATGCCACACCTGGAGTTGAGATGACGCCTAATCGCATAACCTCTGCTCCGATCGAAAGTAACCCTGCAACCAATGCACCCTCCAGCATATGACCGGAAATACGGGTATCCCGACCAATGATGATTTTCGGTTTTTGGGTCTCTTTTGTCAGAACATAACCGCCGAAGCGCCCCAATTTAAACGCTAATTCAGGTGTTAATTCGGTGTTTGCTACTCCTCTGACTCCATCTGTTCCAAAATATTTACCCATTCAATAAATCGCTCCTTCTTCCCTTTTCCACATTACGCCGTTCTTTTGCTGATGGTTAAGGTCGCTTCTGTCAGCTGACTCTCAAATGTGAATCGTTCCGGAACATCGACATTGATTTTAACATCATGCTGCCCCTCTGATAAATCTTTTGCATCTACAAAAGCGGTTATATTTTCTTCTGACAAGTTTTTTAAATCTTCTTCGTTCCCATTGACTGTTACATCCATGACCCCTTCGTTTGGCGAATTGAAACTTGCTTCTTGATTATCATCCAATCCGACGACTTTGATCGGTAAATCGTTGAAGGTTTTAGAACTTGCCGTTTCATTTTCAGCAGGTTCTGTTGATGTTTCCTCTTCCGTTTTTTCAACATCGATTTTCACTTTCAATTTACCAGGCGTGGCGTAAAATGCGCCTTCTGGTAAAGGAACATCCATATCAATCGTTTCATCTTCTGTAATGTTGCTTAAGTCCACTGGAAGAGAAATCGAATTCAGTTTCTCCAGGACCTTTTCAGGTGCATGAATCGCTACTTCTTCTTGTGATGGCGTAATTGATTTCAGCTCATAACCATCCGGAAGAGAGCCTCTTTCTTCAATAGTGACCGGTACATCTTTACTTGGATTTTCAATTGGTACTGTTACATTCATCGTATCAGGTTCGATTTTGATATCGACTGGATCGAAGCTTTTATTCAACGCTTGTACTTTCGCTTCTCTTGTGAAAGTCTCCTTCTCGTCTGCTACGTTGACAAATACCCGGACATAAGCGATTTCATCAATCATTTCTTTTGCACCGGTGATTTCGATCTCCTCTTTATCGACCTGCGGTGTACCAGCAATATAGCCTTTAGGTAAGTCATCTTCACCAAGAAGCTGTACTGTCACTGGGAATGATTCGGTCTTCTTCTCATGCAATGTCACATTAACTGTACTTTCTCTTGGAATTGCGTCAATCCCGTTTGGTACATTTTCAAATTTGACCGGTACGTCATATTGCCCTGCCCCTTTATCTGTGAGATCGATATAAGCTCTCGGTGTTCGCTGCAAGCCGAATCGCATGATATCAGATTTTGATCCCTGGAACCTGACCCCGACTGTATCCGGGTTTCCTAATAAAACGTATTTATCATTATCGTATTCTACATCAAGAGAAACGTTTTTGAATATTTGTTCACCGCTATCTGTCAAACTTTGGTCATCTTCATTCGCCTGTTGGTCGTTAATGTGGACGGTGGTATACATCATCAAAGCGATCAGAAAAGCCGCAACCTTGACAAACCATGGAGATTTAAGTAGTCTATCCATCTTTCTTCCCCCTCCAATTCCACTTTGTTGAGGAAGTTGATTTCGCCATTATTTCAGCCTCTAAAAGTTTTCGTAACATATCCTCATCTAAATTACGGTAGAGTTCCCCATTTTTTGTGAGGGAAACATTTCCTGTTTCTTCAGAGACGACAAGGGTCAGACTATCTGTCACTTCTGATATGCCCAGTGCAGCTCTATGCCTTGTCCCCAATTCTTTTGAAATGAAAGGACTTTCCGAGAGTGGAAGATAACTTGCAGCTGCAAGGATTTGATTATCGTTGATGATGACTGCACCATCATGTAATGGTGTATTCGGAATGAAAATATTAATCAAGAGTTCTGAACTTAGATTCGCATTGATCGGAATGCCGGTTTCGACGTAATCGTCAAGTCCAGTTTCCCTTTCAATCGTTATTAAAGCACCAATACGACGCTTAGCCATATAATTCGTTGCCTTAAGCATCGCTTCGATCGTATTTCTCTTCTCCTCTTCTTCTGCAATCATGCCGCGCGAGAAAAATCTGCCTCGACCTAACTGTTCAAGTGCACGGCGCAACTCCGGCTGGAAGATGATGATGATCGCAAGGAAACCGTATAAAAGCGTCTGGTTCATCAAGAAATATAAGGTGTTCAGTTTGAAAATACCACTGAAAAACCAAACCGCTATGATGACCGTGATTCCTTTTAACAGCTGGATTGCCTTTGTGCCTTTTATCAGCATGATGAGTTTATAGATCACATAGGTGACCAAGAGGATATCAATTATATCATTCAAGTAGTTCAATATATTAAAGTCAAAGTCCCCTATAGGAAACATACGCATCCTCCAAACTGATCAACTCAATATCATTGTGCCCAACAATGCTCAGTTTGTTACCATATGTAACTTCTCTATTATATCATAAACTGAGACTATATCTATTTTTCGTAAGTTTCCGTCAATAACAATCCGTAAGTATTCAAAAAGTTTTTTGGGAGATGTTCTGCTAGCCCCACAAAGCCATTGAAAAAGAGAAAAGTGGTCTTATGTCACATCAACTTGTCCGACATGTCCATAAAACCACTTCACCATATATTAAATTATTCCGATATAAACCACTCTTTTACAGTGTTTGCCCCTTCTTTCAGACGGTACCAGACCCATTCTGTAATCTTATGGATTTCTTCACTCTCACCAGCGATATGTCCAGCGGAAGCAAGATAGTGGTTTCCATTGATAACGGTGACATTCCCTTCAACCTTCCCAGCAATTTCGACATCGCCGTTCTTTACAATAAGGTCGCCTTTAACAATTTCGCCTTCAGGAACAAAAACTTTTCCACTGTCATGGTCTATTTTGACCTGGGCACCATTTGCTGAAACAGAAATCGGGTTACTCCTATGGCTTCCCCATTCACTATAGATTGAGCTTGACATCAACCAGAGAAAAAGAACCGCAGCAGTCAGGATCGGGTGATGTTTGAACCATCTTCTCATCTTGGAAGAAGATTTTTCTTTTGGCAATCGCTCCATAACTTTTGTAGTAAAACCATTTGGCGCTTTTATAGAATGATGGCTATGCAGCAATTGATCGACGTTTTTGATTTCTTCTAATTTCCTCTTGCAGTCTGAACATTCTTTGATATGTTGGAGCAATTCTATTTTTTCAAGAGGCTCAATCGTTTCATCAACCCATTTATGCATATAAGATGAATACTTACCATCGCATTTCATTTTTTGTTATCCTCCTAACAATCCAGATCTTTCAACCGTTTCCGAAGAGCTTCCCGACCACGATGGATACGGGTTTTCACCGTTGAGACTGGAATCTGCAAAATATCACTGATTTCCTTCAGCGATAGTTCCTCCAAGTACTTCAGCGCAATTGCTGAACGGTATTTCGGTGGCAAATGCATGATCTCCTTCTGTATACGGTCTTGGAGCTCAAAGGTTTCAACTTTTTCTTCAGGTAATTGTTCTGCGACTGCTATTTGAGAATATAGTGTCAATCCTTCTCCCCCGGCTAGTTCTGCATCCAGGTAATAATCCGGCTTCTTCTTACGTATACGATCGATCGTCAAATTGGTTGCAATCCGATACAACCAAGTGGAAAATTTATGCGCTTCATTATATTTTTCAATATGTATATAAGCACGTACAAACGCTTCCTGGGCGATGTCCTCTGATTCATGTACGTTCCCTAACATCCTGTAAACGATATGATATACTTTATCTTTATAAATCTCCACCAGTTCTTCAAACGCTTTTTGATCCCCTTTTTTCACCGATCGGACCAAACGCTTAACCGTTATATCCATATAGGAACCCCCGATACTCCGTAATTAAAAATACTACTTTTGGAGTAGAATGCTTCTTGTTATATTCTAACATGGGACAACTTCCTAGTGAGGAATATTTTTGATAAAATAGGTTTATTTTCTTATATATCGGGTATTATGTGTAACAACTATCTATTACGGTGAAAGCAGGTGGACTGCATGTCGGCTGAAGAGCGCTTTCTATTAAATGAAATCGAAAATTCCAGAAAGAAAATGTTGACCCTGGCAAAAGAAAAGCCTTTGTTTTCTGCCGAGGTTGTTGAAATCAGCCAATATCTCGATCATTTACTTAATCGATACGATACAATTAAAAGTGAAATTATAAAGGTGTCTTGATTTAGGAAGCTGCTCTCTGCTCGAGAGTGGTTTTTTTGTCCCCTAAGAACATGGTTCTAGTCCATAGCAAAGTTCATCGTTTTCTGCCATCTTAAATACTCGCTATGGTGAAACCGGGTATCATCTCTTCCCCATACGCCATTTTTCATACAGGCAGAGCTATATTCAAAAAGCCTTATCGACTACTAATCGATAAGGCATTCATGAATACTGATCAGATTAATTTTTCTCCAAACAATGAACCGATTAATGCAACAGCAACAGTTGCAGTTTTGTTCTTTTCATCCAGTATCGGATTGACCTCCACGAATTCAGCTGAAGTAAGGATTTTCGCCTCTTCAAGCATCTCCATAGCTAAATGGCTCTCACGATAACTGATACCTCCAAGGACTGGAGTCCCTACACCAGGTGCTTCAGCCGGATCCAGACCATCAAGATCTAAACTTAAATGTACACCATCAGTTCCATTTGATACATGCTCAATCGCTTCTTCCATAACCTTTGTCATGCCCATTTTATCGATTTCATGCATCGTATAGACTTTGATACCCTTCTCACGGATCAACTCACGCTCACCTTCATCAAGCGAACGAGCACCGATGATGACAATATTCTCTGGCTTGATTTTCGGACTGTAACCGCCAATCTCTTGCAGCTTCTCATCACCAATTCCAAGACTTACAGCTAAAGGCATACCATGAATATTCCCACTTGGAGAAGTGTCTCCGGTATTCAAATCACCATGAGCATCATACCAGATCACCCCTAAATTCTCATAATGCTTAGAGACCCCTGCAAGTGTACCGATCGCTATACTATGGTCACCACCAAGAACTAATGGAAAATGGTTTGATTCAATGATTTTATTTACACCTTCAGCAAGAAGGGTATTCGCTTCGATGACCCCATCCAAATTTTTCAGATTTGTGTCCTTACTTGCTACTTTTTCTCTTTGAGGGATGTGGATGTCACCATGGTCTTCAACTTCGTAGCCAATGTTTTCAAGCCTTTCAATTAATCCAGCATATCTCATTGCGCTCGGTCCCATATCTACACCACGGCGCATTTGACCCAAATCCATCGGGACACCTAAAATACCAATATTCTTCTTCATGATTTTCCTCCTCTGTAATCACTCTATCCCCTATTGTAGGGCTTTGATGCCCGCTGGTTCAACTGGACAAAATTCTGCATACTTATGCGATATAACAGGGATCCAGGACATGATAGTGGATAAATATGAAGCGCTTTCAATTAGCATCATTCTTATACTTCTTAATATGCAGATTTTGCTATACTTTAATGTTGATTTTTACAAAATCCACTCCCTTTCTGCCGGCAAACAAAAAGCGGAAGAGACCCGTTTAGTCACGACGGTCACTGGAAAACTGATGAGAAGGCTTTCGCCGCCGCAGGAAGTTTGAAGTGATTCTTGTGATTGGTCGCTTAGCTAGACATCTCTTTCAGCAGCAGCCCTATATCCGCCAGCCTCCTCATGAGTTCCTCACTAGGGGGTCTCACCTGGCTCGCTTTTTCCGCATGAGTTGTCGTAAATTTCGCTTTCAACTTGTTCAGCAGTAACATTATCAACGTTAAAATGTAAAAAACTCTCTGAACCGAATGGTTCAGAGAGTTGAATATGTATGATATGGTGGAGCCTAGCGGGATCGAACCGCTGACCTCCTGCGTGCAAGGCAGGCGCTCTCCCAGCTGAGCTAAGGCCCCATTGGAGCGGGTGATGAGAATCGAACTCACGACCAGAGCTTGGAAGGCTCTTGTTTTACCACTAAACTACACCCGCATGATTAAGTTTGATCAATCAGATTTATCGAAATGGTGAGCCATGAAGGACTCCGACGCGCAGTTAGTACTGCTGAGTTACTTCTTGTGACCGATCACCTGCAGTGGAACCGTAGGTGAGAGTCCTTGACAGAAGGTTTAATGGTGAGCCATGAAGGACTCGAACCTTCGACCCTCTGATTAAAAGTCAGATGCTCTACCGACTGAGCTAATGGCTCAAGTAAAATGAAGGTTACTCACCTTTATGCCCCTTCCTCTACGAGATGATTCTATCGAAGAAGGTTGTGTCGGGACAACTCATAGTTAATTCACGTAGAGCTGTTCGTTGCTCTACCGACTGAGCAAATGGCTCAAGTAACTTACTTCGTCTTTTTTAAAATGGTGGAGGGGGACGGATTCGAACCGCCGAACCCGGAGGGAGCGGATTTACAGTCCGCCGCGTTTAGCCACTTCGCTACCCCTCCAATAAAAAAAGACTTTAAAGTCTGATTTCAAATGAAAATGGTGCTGGCCAGAGGACTTGAACCCCCAACCTACTGATTACAAGTCAGTTGCTCTACCAATTGAGCTAGGCCAGCGTAGTAAAATGATGTTACTTCAGTTTGTGTCTCTTCCTCTAACAAGGAATCCTCTGTTGCCTGCTGCGTCGAGACAAGTCGCAGCTTATTCATTGTTGTATTGCTCCTTGCTCTACCAATTGAGCTAGGCCAGCAAAAATGGTGGAGGATGACGGGATCGAACCGCCGACCCCCTGCTTGTAAGGCAGGTGCTCTCCCAGCTGAGCTAATCCTCCAAATAGATGGTGACCCCTACGGGATTCGAACCCGTGTTACCGCCGTGAAAGGGCGGTGTCTTAACCACTTGACCAAGGGGCCTTATAAATTTGTCATGGAGCTTCCAAGCGGGCTCGAACCGCTGACCTCTTCCTTACCATGGAAGTGCTCTACCTGCTGAGCTATGGAAGCAAAATGGCTCCACAGGCAGGACTCGAACCTGCGACCGATCGGTTAACAGCCGATAGCTCTACCACTGAGCTACTGTGGAATATTCAATGAGATGAAAAAGGTTTGGCCCGGCGACGTCCTACTCTCACAGGGGGAAGCCCCCAATTACCATTGGCGCTGAAGAGCTTAACTTCCGTGTTCGGCATGGGAACGGGTGTGACCTCTTCGCCATCGTCACCAGACCAAGTTCAATTGATCCACAATCATCCTTAGTAAGGACAAGATATATATTACTAAAATTAATAAACTTTTTCAAGGGCTTTTCCAAAAATATTCCCTCAAAACTAGATAATGTCTTTCTTGAAAACATCGATGTAAAATGTGGTTAAGTCCTCGATCGATTAGTATCTGTCAGCTCCACGTGTCGCCACGCTTCTACACCAGACCTATCAACCTCATCATCTCTGAGGGATCTTACTCGCTTGACGCGATGGGAAATCTCATCTTGAGGGGGGCTTCATGCTTAGATGCTTTCAGCACTTATCCCGTCCACACGTAGCTACC
>NZ_CAMGYZ010000017.1 GCF_946151055.1 Bacillus sp. Marseille-Q3570
TATTCATAATTAATTCCCCGTTCTCTCCATTTGTTTTGATTATAACGGGTTTTCTGATTGAATTAACACAAAAAATCCCGAATAGTGGACTTTTTTATAAGTGTCCATTATTCGGGATACAGTTCAATCTTTTAGTTAAGAGCCTTCCTTTTTAAAGAATCAACCTTCGCACAAGGCTAGGCTTTGCCAAGTTTTTTTAAGTTAACGGACACCAGAGCCGTTATTTGGGACAAAATCGCTGTTCCTGAAACGCTAACGGACACCACAGCCGTTATTTGTGAACAAAGCAGCTGAATTTATTGGATATACCCAAAATAAGGTCCCTGGTGTCCGTTAAGTTTGTAAAGTTCCATTAATTTGGTTAAATAAGGTCTTCTGTGTCCGTTAGTGGTAAGTGAAATGTGTGGAGGTAAAACATTGGTTGCTATCCTTATGATTTGGCCCATACAGAGCAGGTCTTTTGGTTTGAGACTCCTCTTCAGTTTTCAATGACTTATGTGACTAATCGGGTTGCTTCAGTGTTTCATTCGCCCACGGAAAGCGGGTATATTTCCACGCCATCCAAGGAATTGAGAAAACAACAATCTTTACTAAAAAAAGCCTAAAATAAATTAGTCAGGTGAAAGTCATGTTCTTATTCGATTTGCTTAATATCGTTTTCCCCGTATTTTTCATTATATTGATCGGCTTTATCGTCGGAAGATATCTAGGAGTAAACCCGAAACCAGTCTCTGATCTATGTATCTATGTTTTCAGCCCCGCCCTGTTCTTTTATTCGGTGACCACTTCATCCCTGGATTTTTCTGATTTAGGGAAAATCGCCCTGTTCGGCGTCACTCTGTTTGTTTTATTTGCAGGTTTGATGAATGTCATCAGTTTTTTCTTCAAATGGGCTCCTTCTTATAAAAATGCGATGATGCTTGCAAGTGCTTTCCCGAATGCAGGGAATTATGGACTTCCGATCCTCATGTTCGCTTTTGGTGAAAAAGGTGTCACAATCGGTATCATTTTTGCGGTCATCCAATCTTTACTTATGAATTCTGCAGGGGTTTATTACGCTTCGAGAAATGAAGAGACCGGTTTTGGACAAGCCTTTTCAAACATTTTTAAAATGCCTGCATTTGTAGCAATCCTATTGGCTATCTTTTTAAATTAGCGGGTATCCAGGTTCCGGCGGCTTTGGCTAACCCGGTTGAACTATTAGGGAACGCGGCCATACCGGCTTTATTGACCTTACTAGGAATCAACCTTTCAAACATCAATGTAAAGAGTGCGATGTCATTCATCAGCATTGCAACTACTTTCAAACTGATCGTCTATCCGGCGATTGCTTTTTTGATCATCGGATTTTTTTATCCGTTAGATTCACTTTGGGCAAAAGTACTCATCCTTTCGTCTGCCACCCCGACAGCGGCGACGACTACTTTACTTGCGACAAAATTCGAGCTGAAATCGGAGTATGTCTCAAGTGCGATGTTTGTCAGCACAGTAACCAGCTTAGCCACAATTTCATTTTTATTATTCATGATTTAACGTTCCAAGCTCCCTCTTTCAGCTATTTTGAAAATATTTCAAGGTGCTAAAGCGCATACATTTTTGATAAGATGTTGGTAGGAGGGATTGTTATGGAGTTAGGTTTATATCAAACACAATCGATGAAACTTGTCATGACGCAAGAGTTACGACAAGCGATAACGATTTTACAATATCCTACACTCGAACTTTCTCAATTTTTACATCAACAGGCAATGGAAAATCCTTTGATCGATCTGCAGGAAAAACAACCAGTGGATGTCAAAAGTGAACGAACTTCTACGACTGAAAGCGATCAGGATTCCTGGTTTTATGATGAAGATAATGATTTCAATCCAGTCAATTTCATCAAATCAGAAGATGATTCTTTACAGTTGCATCTTCTAGAGCAATTGGCCTGGGTTGAATTGACTGATGAAGATAAAGCGATCGCAGAATATATGATTTATTGTTTAGATGAGAACGGGTATCTTGACTGCAGTTTAGGGTGTCTACAGGAAGAGCTCGATGTACCGATTGAAAAAATCGAAATCATTCTGAAGCGAATTCAACAGCTCGAACCGATCGGTGTTGGAGCAAGATCATTGTCTGAATGTCTGATGCTGCAGTTGAAAGCGACGGATTGTGACAAGCCTGTAGTAGAAGAGATCATCAAGCACCACCTTGATGCATTTGCGGATAAGAAGTTTTCCTATCTATCCAAAACGCTGAACATCACGATGAAAGACTTGAAGGAAGTAGAAGATTTCATTCGTTCGTTGAATCCGAGGCCGTGTTCCGGATTTGAAAAAGACCGGCCTGAATGGGTCGAGCCTGAATTCTTCATTGAACAGGATAAGCTGGGGGATCTTTATGTAAGGATGAATGAAGAGCTTGTTCCTGAAGTTTCGTTGAATGAGCGGTATTTCCGGATCTTGAAGCAGCACGGTGAAGCGAAGTCCTACCTTGAAAACCAACTGCAAAAATTCGAATGGCTGAAGCGGAGTCTTGACCAGCGTAGGCAAACGCTCCAAAATCTTGGGGAATACTTGCTGCAAGCACAACGGGCTTTCTTCGAGAATGGATATGAGGCACTTCGACCAATGACGTTGAAGGAAGTCGCAATGCAAATCGATGTCCATGAATCGACGATCAGCAGAGCAGTGAAAAACAAAACGATCCAAACGCCTAAAGGAACAATCCCACTGAAATCTTTGTTCACTTCAAAGTTGGATAAGACAAATCAAATGGAAGATACTTCATCAGCGCAGGTGAAAATACAAATTCAGCGTATGGTGGATGCTGAACCGAAGCACAAGCCTCTTTCTGATCAGAAAATCGCCAACTCTCTTAAAGAAGAAGGGATCGACATATCGAGGCGGACGGTAGCAAAATACCGTGAAGAACTGAGAATCCCATCATCATCGAAACGAAAAAGCATCGTCGTATAACGGTGGAAATGTCGTGGTTCCATCGTTTTCAGCTTATTTTAGTTAGGAATTTGGATCTGAACTATTCACATTTAAATTAGAGGACAACTGTTCCGTTATTTGTGAAAAATAGAGCTGATTTTCTATAGATATCATCGAATAAGATCTCTGGTGTCCGACAAATTTTGTTCCAAAACGTGTGGGGCAATAAAAGATAAACTGATTTGTTTTATATGGTAAAAAGGAGCAAAAATCATGTTGACTGTCCGATTTTATACGAAAACAAATTGTCCATTGTGCGATAAAGCACTCTTGATCCTTGAAGAATTACAGGAAGAAATCGATTTTACCATAGAAGAGCGGGACATTTATACAAATGATCAATGGTTAGAGGCTTATGGGGTGATGATTCCAGTCGTACAAGTGAATGGAGAAGATCTTCAATACGGTATCATCGACCAAAATGATTTAAGAAAACGCTTACTTACATTTTTCGAGTGATTTTTGTTGAAACCATTTGAAGGACTTGCTAATATAATAAGTGTATTAGCAAGTCGTATTTTTTTTACACTTATTGGGACATAATACGACTAACCGGGACAATAACAGTCCCGACCCTGATTAAAGGGGAGTTGCGATGGAACCGTTAATTGATTTACAAAGAAAATTATTACCTGACTTGCTCGATGTTATGCAAAACCGATACAGGATCCTTCAAAATGTACGGTATATGCAACCGGTCGGCAGAAGAAGTCTAGCAGCGAATTTACAACAGACCGAGCGAGTTCTTCGTGCGGAAGTGGAGTTTTTGAATAAGCAAGAACTTTTGAAGATTTCTACTTCAGGTATGACTTTGACTGATGAAGGTAATCATATTCTTCTAGAACTTGAAAACATAATGAAGCAAGTTTCAGGACTTCATGTTTTAGAAGGACAATTACAGGAAAAATTAAAGTTGGCAGAAGTCATCATCGTTCCAGGGGACAGCGATCGGGAATCCTGGGTGAAAAAAGAGATGGGGAAAGCAGCGATCAAGCGGCTTTTACCACTTTTAAAAAACCAGAAGACGATTGCAGTGACTGGAGGAACGACGCTGGCAGCAGTTGCAGACATGATGACGCCGCTTTCAAAGAAGCGGCAGCCAATGATCGTACCAGCTCGAGGCGGTCTCGGTGAACGAGTAGAAAATCAAGCCAATACGATTTGCGCTACGATGGCTAAAAAAGCAAACGGAGAATACCGATTGCTTCATGTCCCCGATCAATTAAGCAATGAATCTTATCAAAGTTTAATTGGAGAGCCAGGTGTTAAAGATGTACTGGAGGAGATCCGGTCAGCGGAAATCGTCATCCATGGGATCGGAGAAGCGAAAACGATGGCTGAACGAAGGAATTCTTCCTCTGAAGTTTATCAGCAGATTGTAGAACACCAGGCTGTTGCTGAAGCGTTCGGATACTATTTCGACAAAGACGGCAACATCGTCCACAAGGTGAAAACAGTCGGCCTACAGCTCGACGATCTTACAAACGACAAGACGATATTTGCTGTAGCAGGCGGCAGCAGTAAAGCCAGCGCAATCGCAGCATATATGAAACGCGGCCCCAACCAGATCCTCATCACAGATGAAGGCGCCGCAAAACAACTGATCGAATTCGATTAAGTGCTATAAGTGTTTCCGTGCCAGGCACCGAAGCAAAACCCTTTCATAGCAAGGCTTTCAAAATGGTGCCAGGCACCGTTCAGGAAGCTAGAATTACCAAGGGGTTTGAAACGGTGCCAGGCACTTATCAAATATATACTTTCAATTTATTTATTAAATCCAAGGAGGAGTTTTATAATGGCTACAAAGATTGGTATCAATGGTTTTGGACGTATTGGACGTAACGTATTCCGTGCAGCATTGAAGAACAATGACGTTGAGGTAGTAGCAGTCAATGACCTTACAGATGCTGAGATGCTTGCTCATCTATTACAATACGACACTGTTCATGGAACACTAGATGCTAAAGTAGAAGTTAACGGTGAAAATCTTGTCGTAGATGGAAAAGAGGTAAAAGTTCTTTCTGAGCGTGATCCTGCTCAACTAGGTTGGGGAGATCTTGGCGTAGAAATCGTTGTTGAATCGACTGGTCGTTTCACACAACGTGACGATGCAGCAAAACACCTTGAAGCAGGAGCAAAAAAAGTCATCATTTCTGCTCCAGCGAAGAACGAAGACATCACAGTTGTTCTCGGTGTTAACGAAGATAAGTATGATGCAGCAAGCCACAATGTCATCTCAAACGCATCTTGTACGACAAACTGCCTTGCACCACTTGCTAAAGTATTGAACGACAAGTTCGGCATCAAGCGTGGAATGATGACAACAGTCCACTCTTACACGAACGACCAGCAAATCCTTGATCTTCCGCACAAAGACTATCGTCGTGCGCGTGCGGCAAGTGAAAACATCATTCCGACTACAACAGGTGCAGCAAAAGCCGTATCTCTTGTACTTCCAGAGCTTGAAGGCAAACTGAATGGTATGGCAATGCGTGTACCTACACCAAACGTATCATTAGTCGATCTTGTAGCTGAGCTTGATAAAGATGTAACTGTCGAAGAAGTGAATGCAGCATTTAAAGAAGCTGCGGAGTCTAACTTGAAAGGTATTCTTGGATACAGCGAAGAGCCTCTAGTATCTCGTGACTACAACGGAAGCCCGGATTCTTCTACAATCGATGCGCTTTCTACAATGGTCATGGAAGGCAACATGGTAAAAGCAATTTCCTGGTACGACAATGAGAGCGGATATTCTCACCGTGTTGTTGATCTTGCAGCGTTCATCGCTTCTAAAGGACTTTAATAGAAAAATTAAGAAGCCACAGGCTTTTTAAACAAACAGTTTTTCAATAGGAAAAAACTGTACCATTTTCATAAGTTTATATAGAATGTGGGGGAGGGGTAATTTTACTCCTCTTTTCACATGTACTTAGGGGAAGTTAACAATTAAGCCGGAGTTAAAAGCAGAAGTTCAACAATTAAATGAAGGATTTATTAAAACGAAGGAGGCTTTTCCGTATATGCAAAAACAGTCTTTGCGTGATGTGAATGTTGAAGGGAAGAGAGTTTTCTGTCGCGTTGACTTCAACGTGCCGATGAAGGATGGAGAAGTGAATGACGAAACTCGAATCCGTGCGGCATTACCGACAATCCAACACTTAGTAGAAAACGGAGCAAAAGTCATTCTAGCAAGTCATCTTGGACGTCCGAAGGGACAAGTCGTTGAAGAATTGCGTCTTGATCCTGTCGCAAAACGTCTAAGTGATCTCTTGAACCAGACCGTTACAAAAACCGATCAAGTTTATGGTGAAGAAGTCGACCAAGCAATCTCTAACCTGAGCAATGGAGAAGTCTTACTGATTGAAAACGTTCGTTTTGAACCTGGTGAAGAAAAGAACGATCCAGAGCTAGCGAAGGCATTCGCTGCTATGGCTGACGTGTATGTAAATGATGCATTTGGAGCTGCTCACCGCGCACACGCATCAACCGAAGGTATCGCTCATCATCTTCCAGGGGTCTCAGGACTTTTAATGGAAAAAGAACTTGATGTTCTCGGAAAAGCACTTTCAACTCCAGAACGTCCATTTACAGCCGTAATTGGCGGCGCAAAAGTCAAAGATAAAATCGGGGTTATCGATAATCTTTTAGATAAAGTGGACAACCTGATCATCGGGGGCGGACTGGCGTATACGTTTGTAAAAGCGCTCGGGTATGACGTCGGGAAGTCTCTTTTAGAAGAGGATAAAATCGACCTGGCAAAATCATTCATGGAAAAAGCGGAGCAAAAAGGCGTAAAGATGTATCTACCGAAAGATGTCGTCGTTGCAGATGATTTTTCTAGAGATGCCAATACGAAAGTCGTCTCGATTGATGAAATCCCTTCAGATTGGGAAGCACTAGATATTGGACCAGGTACTCGTGATGAGTACAGAACCGTGATCGAAGGCTCGAAACTTGTAATATGGAATGGTCCTATGGGGGTATTCGAATTTGATGCCTTTGCGAACGGTACGATGACAATCGCGAAAGCATTAGCCGACGCGAAAGATACGTACAGTGTCATCGGTGGCGGTGATTCAGCGGCAGCAGTCGAAAAATTCGACCTCGCAGATGCAATGGATCACATCTCTACCGGTGGAGGTGCCTCTCTGGAGTTTATGGAAGGAAAGGTTTTACCGGGCGTCGCTGCGTTAAAAGATAAGTAAATAGACAAATGATTATCGTCGAATTTCGTCGTTACTCGGTTTCTCCGGTCCTCACGTATTAGTGACATACGCTCCGGTCCTTGAAACCTTCGTGCCTCGAACTTCTTGATACTAATTTGTCTATGAAGTTGAAAGTAACAGATCACAAATCATCGTCCCTAGAAATCTTGCCCGCGGAATCTTGAAAACAACAATGTAGAACAACATACTTAAATTAATGAAAGGTGGTCCTTAAAGGATGCGTAAACCGATCATCGCAGGAAACTGGAAAATGCATAAAACATTAGAAGAATCCAAGAGCTTTGTAAAAGAGATATCAGGTCTTGTGCCAGATGAATCGAAAATTGACTCAGTCATTTGTGCGCCTGCACTCTTTTTGAACGCTCTAGTGAATGAAACTGCTGAAACAAAGCTGCATATCGGAGCACAGAACATGCATTTTGAAGAAAGCGGAGCATTCACAGGTGAAATCAGCCCGGCAGCATTGAAAGATTTGAATGTCGAGTATGTCATTCTAGGACACTCTGAGCGTCGTGAAATGTTCGCCGAAACGAATAGCTCTGTCAACAAGAAAGTACACGCGGCCTTTAAGCATGACCTTGTACCGATCGTTTGTGTCGGTGAAACATTAGAGCAACGTGAGAACAATGAAACGAAACCTCATGTAAAAACACAGGTAGAGCAAGCCTTAAGCGGTCTTTCTGAAGAACAAGTCGCTAAGACGGTCATCGCCTATGAGCCGATCTGGGCGATTGGAACAGGAAAATCAGCGACTGCTGAGGATGCCAATGAGGTATGTGCATATATCCGCAGTGTGATTACTGATAAATTTTCAAAAGAGATCGCGGAGCAAGTGCGTATCCAATACGGCGGAAGTGTGAAGCCGGAAACGATTGATGAATTGATGAGCCAATCAGACATCGATGGTGCGCTTGTCGGTGGGGCTAGCTTGAAGCCTCAGTCTTTCTTACAGTTGTTGGAGGTTGTAAATAATGGCTAAAAAACCAGTCGCACTCATCATTCTTGATGGGTTTGCGTTACGGGATGAAACAAAAGGGAATGCGGTCGCCCAGGCGGAAAAACCGAACTTCGATCGCTATTGGAATGAGTTTCCCCACTCGCAGTTGCAGGCTTGTGGCGAAGCGGTCGGCCTTCCTGTAGGTCAGATGGGGAACTCTGAGGTCGGCCACTTGAACATCGGAGCTGGCCGGATCGTCTATCAAAGCTTGACTCGGGTCAATCTCTCGATTAAAGAAGGGGAGTTTTATGAAAAGCAAACCTTCCTTGATGCGATGGACCATGTGAAAAAGAAAGATTCTGCGCTTCATATTTTCGGATTGCTTTCAGATGGCGGAATCCATAGTCACATCGATCATCTTTATGCGCTATTGAAGCTGGCTGCAAAAGAAAATGTCGAAAAAGTTTATGTTCATGGATTTCTGGATGGCCGGGATGTTGGACCGCAAACTGCGAAGACCTACATCAAGGCGCTTCAGGAAAAAATGGCTGAATATGGCGTCGGGGAAATTGCGACGTTATCTGGACGTTATTATTCGATGGACCGGGATAAGCGCTGGGATCGTGTAGAACGTTCTTATCGCGCGATGACCTACGGTGATGGCCCATCGTATCACGATCCGATTGAAGTTGTCGATGACTCTTATGCCAACGATATCCATGATGAATTCGTCCTGCCATCAGTGATAACGAAGGAAGACGGTTCTCCGGTTGCGACGATCGAAGATGATGACGCGATCATTTTCTTCAACTTCCGTCCTGACCGCGCAATTCAGATTTCACAGGTCTTTACGAACGAAGATTTCCGTGGATTTGACCGTGGTGAAAAACTGCCGAAGGATCTCCATTTCGTCTGTCTGACTCATTTCAGTGAAACAGTGGATGGGGAGGTCGCCTTCAAACCGACGAACCTCGACAACACGCTGGGTGAAGTTTTAGCACAACAGGATTATAAACAGCTACGGATTGCTGAAACCGAAAAGTATCCGCACGTCACGTTCTTTTTCAGTGGCGGACGGGAGAACGAATTCCCTGGCGAAGAGAGGATTCTCATCGATTCACCGAAAGTTGCGACGTATGACTTGAAACCGGAAATGAGCGCTTATGAAGTGACGGATGCGCTGCTTGAAGAACTGAATGCGGACAAACATGATGTGATCATTTTGAACTTCGCGAATCCGGACATGGTCGGTCATTCCGGTATGCTTGAGCCTACCATCAAAGCAATCGAAACAGTGGATGAATGCCTTGGTAAAATCGTTGACTTGATTTTAGAAAAAGATGGGGCGGCAATCATAACGGCTGACCACGGAAACTCAGATGAAGTCATCACGGTAGATGATAAACCGATGACAGCTCATACGACGAACCCTGTACCGGTCATCGTCACGAAAAAAGGTGTAGACCTTCGAGATGACGGAATTCTGGCGGACTTGTCGCCGACGGTGTTGGACCTGCTTGGCGGGAAGCAGCCGAAAGAGATGACAGGGAAAACCCTTATTAAGGAATAATCCGGATTTTAAAATAGTGTTATTAAAACTAAGGAGATGAAACGTTATGACATCAAATATCGTTAATATTTTTGCACGTGAAGTATTAGACTCCCGCGGTAATCCAACTGTAGAAGTTGAAGTTTGGTTAGAGTCAGGAGCACGTGGACGCGCGCTTGTGCCAAGTGGAGCTTCAACTGGTGAATACGAAGCAGTGGAGCTGCGTGACGGTGACAAAGACCGTTACCTTGGAAAAGGTGTTCTGAACGCAGTGAACAACGTCAACGAAATGATCGCGCCAGAACTTGTATTTTTCGACGCGCTTGATCAAGTGGCGATCGACAAGCAATTGCTTGAACTTGACGGAACAGAAAACAAAGGAAAGATCGGAGCGAACGCGATTCTAGGTGTATCTATGGCCGTTGCGCATGCTGCAGCTGATCACCTTGATGTTTCTCTTTACAACTACCTTGGTGGATTTAACGCAAAAACTCTTCCAACGCCAATGATGAACATCTTGAACGGTGGAGAGCATGCTGATAACAACGTAGATATCCAGGAATTCATGGTCATGCCTGTCGGGGCTGATTCGTTCCGTGAAGCACTTCGTGTCGGAGCAGAAATTTTCCACACGTTGAAGAAAGTATTGAAGGAAAAAGGCTTGAACACTGCAGTTGGTGATGAAGGTGGATTCGCGCCTAACCTCGCTTCAAACGAAGAAGCGATCTCTACGATCATTGAAGCAATCGAAAAAGCTGGTTACAAGCCGGATGAAGAAGTGAAGCTTGCATTAGACGTGGCATCTTCTGAGCTCTATAAAGATGGCAAGTACCACTTAGCTGGTGAAGGTGTAACGAGGACTTCCGAAGAAATGGTCGCATGGTACGAAGAGCTGACTGCCAAGTACCCGATCATCTCAATTGAAGACGGACTTGACGAAAACGATTGGGACGGTTGGGAGAAGCTGACTGCTGCAATCGGCGACAAAGTACAGCTCGTAGGTGACGACCTGTTCGTAACGAATACAGCGAAGCTTTCCGAAGGAATCACACGTAAAGTCGGTAACTCGATCTTGATCAAAGTGAACCAAATCGGTACGTTGACTGAGACGTTCGACGCGATTGAAATGGCGAAGCGTGCAGGATACACTGCAGTCATTTCCCATCGTTCTGGTGAAACAGAAGACAGCACGATTGCTGACCTCGCTGTTGCAACGAACGCTGGCCAAATCAAGACAGGTGCGCCATCCCGTACAGACCGTGTAGCGAAGTACAATCAACTTCTACGCATCGAAGACGAACTCGACTACACATCCATCTATGCAGGAAAAGACGCATTCTACAACATCAAAAAGTAAGTGTAGAGTAAAAGCAAATACTCTTCTTATACTGGAAGAACCCCGAACACCGCATCACAAGCGGCATTCGGGGTTCTTTTTATGGCACTGCGTGCCAGGCACGACAATTTCGCCTTACTTTCCCAAGGGTTCTCAGAAGGTGCCTGGCACCGAAATGGATCCCTTGTGCGGCAACGGATTAGAAATTGTACCTGGCACCGAGCAGCATCGAAGCGTCGCTACATGTCTTCGTTGTCTGCGTGTACGTCACTTCGCTCTAGCTCCATCCCATTGTCGGCCTGGTCAATGAGAAGGTCTAGTGGTTGGAAGGCATCACTTTGAACCGTGAATCCTGGGTTCATATTCGTTGCAGTTGGAAGCTCTTTCTCGCGATTTCGGTTTTTTCTTTGCATCGCATAAACACCTCCATGATTTTAATATGCTTGTCGCATAGTGAAAATATGTTACTCATCATTTTCCAAACCTTTTGACATACTACATGTTAACTGATTGAACGGAGGATTTCAGATGACAGTTGTTCGCCTAGGTTATGTAGCGATGAGCCTCAAGGTTAAAAATGCATCGCCATCTCAGACCATGACCATAAAAAATTTCTCGCAAATTGAAAACCGCAATGCTGCGATGTTGAAGCTGGAACGGATTACGCGTTCCAATCTCCAGAATACGTTAAGGATCCTCCGGCACAATGCCGCCTATGATATCAAGTTTTACCGGATGACCTCGAGATTGGTGCCGCTTGCTACATTCGAAGAACTTCCTGATTGGGATTACATGACGGCAATTGAAGAGAATCTTGACGAAGTCGGGAACTTTGTAGCGGAAAAAGAAATGCGGGTCGATTTCCACCCTGATCATTTTGTATTGATCAACTCACCGAAAAAAGATGTCCTTAAAATGACAGTGAAAACCTTGATGCTGCACAAGAGACTTCTAGAGGGAATGGGAATTCTTCCGAGACATCGATGTGTTCTTCATGTCGGAGGGGTTTATGGAGATCGGGAGCTTGCCCTGGAACGATTTATCCAAAACTGGATGCTCGTACCGACCTCCATTCAGGAGATGATCATATTAGAAAATGACGATAAATCATTTCATTTGAATGATACCCTGTACCTGTGTGAAAAGTTAGGTGTTCCGTTGGTATTCGATTATCATCATCACCTGGCGCATCATGAAAACAAACATTGGGAGGAAGAGTGGGAGAGAATCGTAAACACATGGTCAGAGTCACATCTCCCCATAAAAATGCACATTTCCAGTCCAAAGAACGAAAAACAATTCAGAGCACATAATGATTATATTGATGTCGAGATGTTCATGGATTTCCTCAACGAAATCAAAGGTAGTGTCGATCAGATTGATTGCATGATCGAAGCAAAGAAAAAAGACGAAGCCCTCTTTAAACTCATGGAGGATCTTAAACAACACAACAACATTGAGATCATCGACGGCGCAAGCTTCAAGATCAAATAAACGTGCACAATCAGGCGTGCCTGGCACCAAATGAGAGTCCTTGCGCCTCAAGGGATTTGGAACGGTGCCTGGCACCAAATGAGAGTCCTTGCGCCTCAAGGGATTCAAAATGGTGCCAGGCACCGTCCGAATCTTCCTGTGCGATTTTTGTTGAATTTTCCATCTTCGTTGTGATACATTTATAGTACTGGATTGTGTCGTTGGAGGTGGATGAATTGGAAACATTCTTAATGGTTTTATTGATTATTGATGCGCTTGCAATTATAACTGTCGTATTACTTCAGTCTGGTAAGAGTGCTGGATTATCCGGTGCGATCACTGGTGGAGCAGAGCAACTTTTCGGTAAGCAAAAAGCTCGCGGTATCGATGCTGTGTTCCAAAAGTTGACGATCGTACTCGCGGTATTATTCTTCGTTCTTACGATCTTGTTAGCATACGTATATTAATTTGTTTGCTAGAACAGCAAGTGTAAAAGCTTGCTGTTTTATTTATTTACTTAAAGTTCAGGTGCACAAGCTGGCGGCTTCGGAAGCAATACACCGCACGAAGGAAAAGTAGCAATTTCTTTTTCGAGGAACGAATGGCTCAGCCAAAGTCTAAGTTGGCTATGTATGAGAAAAATAAGGCTGTGAAAAAATAAATTCATATGACAAGACTTGCCCGAAATCACGGCTGTAGTGTCCGTATGAAGGGTTCATACGACAAGTCTGCTCCCAAAACACAGTTTAAATGTCCGTATGAAGAGTTCATACGGCACATATTACCCAAAAATACAGCTCAAGTGTCCGTATAAAATAAATCTTTGGGATATTTCCTCTATCGGATTACGTTACATACGTTTTAATGATTCTTTCAAGGGGCAAACTATAAGAAAGAAATGAAGGAGCACAAGCATGATTGGATGTCTTTGTCTGCATGGTTTTACCGGAAGTCCTTATGAGGTTGAGCCGCTCGTCCATTTTATAAAAGAAAATACCAATTGGCTTGTCGTTTCACCAACTTTTCCGGGACATGATACGGTTGATGGAAGGATGGAACGCGTCACATATCAAGACTGGATCCAGACAGCAGAAAAAGAACTCCGTGAAATGCAAAAGACATGCGACAAAATCTACGTGGTCGGTTTTTCAATGGGGGGAATCATCGCAGGATACCTGGCCGCATCAAATAAAATCGATCGGCTGGTCCTATTAAGTGCGGCTGCTCATTACGTCAGTTTCTCACGCTTAGCGCAGGACATCAAGCATATGCTCCAGGATCTTTTCAAAGGCAATATCAAGGAAAACGAAATGTTCCAGCGATATGTGCGGAAGTTCAAAGGGACTCCGTTATCGATGACCTTCCAATTTCGAAGTCTGATCCGTTCCTTGCGTCCATACCTGAAAAAAGTGAACACCCCAACACTCATCATACAGGGGGAATGTGACGGTGTGGTCCCGAAAAAAAGTGCGCAATATATCTACAACACCATTCGCAGTAAAAATAAAGAAATCATATACTTACCGGAATCAAAACATATCATCTGCCATGATATTGAACAGGAAGACGTCATTAGACACGTCTATCGATTTCTTACAGACACAGAAAGAGATGAAGCAAAAGGAGAGGTAACTTCATGAAAATCGTTTCACCAAAACCATTTTACTTTGAAGGGGGAGACCGTGGAGTTTTACTGTTGCACGGTTTTACAGGAAATTCAGCAGATGTGCGTATGCTCGGCCGTTATCTGCAAAAAGAGGGCTATTCCTGTCTGGCTCCGCAATACAAAGGACACGGCGTCCCACCGGAGGAACTCGTCCACACCGGTCCGGATGATTGGTGGCAAGATGTCGAGAAAGCCTACAACGAACTGAAGGACAAAGGATTTGAAGAGATTGCAGTAGCAGGTCTTTCGCTTGGTGGTGTCTTTTCACTGAAACTCGGCTACACATCTACGATCAAAGGAATTGTACCCATGTGTGCGCCCATGTATATAAAAAGCGAAGAAACGATGTATCAAGGCGTTCTTGATTACGCAAAAGAATACAAAAAATATGAGGGAAAGTCGGATGATCAGATTGAAAAAGAAATGGAGGAGTTCAAAAAGACACCGATGAACACCCTCAAAGCGCTCCAAGAATTGATTGCCGATGTCCGCGATAATATCGATATGATTTACACACCGACATTCGTGGTACAGGCGAGGCATGATGAGATGATCAATACAGATAGTGCCAATATCATCTATGATTCCATCGAATCTGACCAAAAAGACTTGAAATGGTACGAGGAATCCGGTCATGTCATCACACTCGACAAGGAAAAAGAACAACTTCATGAGGATGTTCTCAATTTCCTTAATTCATTAGACTGGTCCAACTAAGTCTATTAAAGGTCCTATAACTGTAAAACATACAGCTCAAAACGAAGGAGGGAAAGAAGCAAATGGATCAAGAAAGAATTTTAGCATTTATGAAAGAAGAAGCGTATAAACCGCTGACTGTGCAAGAACTTGAGCAAGAGCTCAACTTGGATGATGCGGATGAATTTAAAGAACTTGTAATTACATTGAACGAGATGGAAGAAAACGGGGACATTGTGCGGACCCGGAGCAACCGTTATGGTGTACCGGAACGCATGAACCTCATCAAAGGAAAACTCCAGGGACACGCGAAAGGATTTGCTTTCCTATTACCCGAACAAAAAGGGGAGAAGGATGTCTTTATTCCACCATCCGAGTTAAATGGAGCAATGAGCGGGGATACTGTCCTTGTGAGGATATCTTCCCGCCCTGGGGATTCAAAACCTGAAGGGACCGTCATACGGATCATCGAACGCGGCGTAACTGAGGTGGTCGGGACGTTCATCGATAGTAAAAGCTTTGGGTTTGTCGAAGCTGATGACAAGAGGATTCCGAATGACATCTTCATTCCGAAAGAGGCAATCAACAATGCTGTCGATGGCCATAAGGTCCTTGTAAAAATAACAAGCTATCCAGAGGAACGGTCAAGTGCGACAGGTGAAATCATCGAGATTTTAGGGCACAAGAATGATCCTGGTGTCGATATCCTGTCAATCATTTATAAACACGGGCTTCCAAGGGATTTCCCTAACGAGGCATTGGAACACGCAAACTCCGTGCCTGACGAAATCGATGTAGCCGATCTCACTGACCGCCGGGATTTACGAGATGAAACCATCGTTACGATTGACGGTGCAGACGCAAAAGACCTCGATGATGCCGTCAATGTCGTCAAACTCGACAACGGAAATTACAAGCTCGGGGTTCATATTGCAGATGTCAGCCATTACGTGACAGAAGGTTCGCCGATCGATCAGGAAGCGCTTGATCGTGGGACATCCGTCTATCTGGTTGACCGTGTCATCCCAATGATTCCGCATCGACTTTCAAACGGAATCTGCAGTTTGAATCCGAAGGTCGACCGTCTCACTTTATCATGTGAAATGGAAATCACATCGAACGGGGAAGTCGTCAATCATGAGATCTTCCAGAGCGTGATTCGCACAAATGAACGAATGACCTATACAGATGTTCGTAAAATCCTATTGCGTGAAGACGATGAGGTTCTAGAACGTTATAAAGAACTTGTCCCATTTTTCGATTTGATGGGTGAGCTTGCGAAAATCCTTCGTAAAAAACGTTTTGATCGCGGTGCCATCGATTTTGATTTCAGTGAAGCACGAGTGCTGGTCGATGAAGAATCGAAGCCTGTCGACGTCGTCCTTCGTGACCGGACAGTCGCTGAAAAACTGATCGAGGAATTCATGCTGGCAGCGAACGAAACCGTAGCGGAACACTTCCATTGGATGAACGTTCCATTCATGTATCGGATCCACGAAGATCCAGATGAAGAAAAGCTGACAAACTTCCTTGAGTTCATCACAAATTTTGGCTACGTGGTCCGTGGATCTGCGAATTCCATCCACCCGCGTGCACTTCAGCAGATTTTAGAAGAAGTACAAGGTGAACCGGAAGAAGCCGTTATCAGCAAGGTCATGCTCCGTTCGATGAAACAAGCACGATATGAACCGGAAAATCACGGGCACTATGGATTGTCCACTGAGTTCTATACGCACTTCACATCGCCGATTCGTCGTTATCCTGACTTGATCGTCCACCGTCTGATCCGGACTTATCTGATTGAAGGAAAGACAGACGGAAAAACGGTCAGCCACTGGAAAGAGGAGCTTCCGGAAATCGCTCAGCATGCTTCAGAACGTGAACGTCGTGCGGTCGATGCGGAACGTGAAACCGATGACCTGAAAAAAGCGGAATTCATGCAAGATAAAATCGGTGAGGAATTCGAAGGTGTCATCAGCGGTGTGACGAACTTCGGATTGTTCGTCGAATTGCCGAACACGATTGAAGGTCTGGTACATGTCAGCTATCTGACTGATGATTACTATCATTTCAACGAACAGCAATATGCGATGATCGGTGAACGCACCGGAAAAGTGTTCCGGATCGGGGATGAGCTTCAAATAAGAGTGCTGGCTGTCAACGTGGAAGAACGTGCGATCGACTTTGAAATCGTCGGCATGAAAGCACCGGTTCAACGAAAACGCCGGGATCGTGCTCGTGTGATCTCGAGCGGCGGCAAGAGCCCTACAAAAGAGAAAAAGCGGAATGACAAAGGGCAAAACGGCGGCGGATCCCGTAAAAAGAAAGGCAACAAACCTTTTTATAAAGATGTATCAAAAAAGAAAAAAGGGAAAAAGAAAAAGCGTCGTTAGACAGGTTGAACCTCATTCAAAAGCTGGATGAGGTTCTGCTTTTCAACAGACCCGTATCCTTGACTTTTCCTGACCAAAGTTGATAAAATGTATCATGCAGTTTGAAAGGGGAAAACGAAGTTATGGCACGGCACGAAGGAAATCTGATCGCACAAAATAAAAAAGCAAGACACGATTATACCATTGAAGATACGTTTGAAGCTGGTCTCGTTCTTCAGGGTACGGAGATCAAGGCGATCCGTGGAAGAAGAGTGAACCTGAAAGATTCTTTCGCACGTGTCCAGAATGGTGAGGTTTTTCTGCACAACATGCACATCAGCCATTATGAACAAGGAAACCGCTATAACCATGATCCTTTACGGACACGCAAACTGCTTTTACACAAAAAAGAAATCAGCAAGCTGATCGGTGTTTCGAAAGAATCCGGGTATGCGCTCGTACCGTTGAAGCTTTACATCAAAAACGGTTTTGCGAAGCTTTTGCTCGGAGTCGGAAAAGGGAAGAAGAAATACGATAAGCGTGAAGATTTGAAACGCAAGACAGCAAAACGCGAAATCGAGAAAGCTTTCCGTGAACGCCAGAAGATGTAAGTTGTTTCCATTAACAACGTACGTTCGATATGTTATAATAAAAGTTGTCGCCAGTTAGATGAAGTTCTATTTAATTTTGAAAGCAACTTCCAGTAACACTCATTCTATATGGGGACGTTACGGATTCGACAGGGATAGGTCGAGCTTAAGTTGCGAGCCGAGGGGGTCGGCCTCGTAAAAACGCCAACGCCTATAACTGGCAAAGAAAACAACAACTTCGCAGTAGCTGCGTAACAGTAGCTTTGCGGTTCCTCCCTGCATCGCCCATGTGCTAGGGTAAGGGACTCAACTTAAGTGGGCTACGCCGGATTCCACCGCCTGAGGATGAAGGAAGAGACCAACCAGGCTAGCCACACGGAAGCCTGTCGATAGGCTGAAGTGCTGGCGAAATGCCAATATATCGACTACGCTCGTAGAAGCTTAAGTGCCGATATTTCTGGACGTGGGTTCGATTAGGAAATAGTCGCCTTTTGTGGCAACACAAAAGTGATAATCCGGCTTAATCGATGAAACCTAAGTCGCATAAAATTAAATTTAATTTCAAAATCAACAAATGAGAACCGAGAAGTTCGAGGCACGACGGTTTTGAGGACCAGAGCGTATTCAAATACGTGAGGACCGGAAAAACCGAGTAACGTGGAAATTCGAATGTTATCATTTGGTTTGTTTTGAACATCCATAAATGCGATAGGGCAATATCGAGCGGTATGTGGAGCAATCCAACAGCCGTGTATCGACTCATAGGCTGCCTTCAGGGTAGTACTAGGATACGGAATCCTTGCTTGTACTCAAGCAAAAATTACATTTCGTATAATACGCCGGAGGACCTGATCAACAGGTTCAAGATATAGTCAGTGCCATGACGAAAGCATGGAACAGCATGTCCCACCGTCTCCACCATACATAACTATGGTGGTTTTTATTTGCTTAAAATACAAAGAAATCTTTTTCGAATTTAATTTTTTTGATTAATAATTCTTTGTTATACTTTCCATTCCTTGGCGTAACATCATCATAATTTTCTAAGATCCATATTGCGCGCAGTTTTTTCTTTTTGATTCTCAGGTAGGGTGTAATGTTTTGTAAGACATAAAACACATCTTTCTTTTTCTTAATATTAAGAGTAAATGAGTCTTTATGTATACCGGGGTTGTAATTCTTTTTCTTAGTAATACTACCATTTATTAGTGTCTTTATATAATCGAGTAATTCTTTATCAGTCGAGGGTATAGTGACACATGGTCGACGATGCTCTTTTTCATGCATCCTTGTTAAAGTTATACTTCCTTCGCCATCAATTATGCCGGCTAAATAGACTGCTTCCCAATTCTTCATAATATCCCCCCTGAAATAAGAACATTCGTTCTATCCATATTATACCATGATTAATAAAAAAGTATTAGAATAGTAAAAACCCCCGGATAGGACCTTTTCAAAGTCAATGATCCGGGGGTTTTTATTCATTTAAAGAACTTTCTTCATTATAAGCGCAACTAAAGCTCAGCCTGCACCAACGGCTTGGCTTTGCTAAGTTTTCTGTATGGATCAGTAATTGACTGCTTCTCCTTCTTTTTGTTCCTCGTGTACAGTTTTTTCGATCTTTCTGATGTCTTTTTTCATCAGGATCGAGAAGACCAGGGCAATGAGAATCAGCCCGAGGAACACGTAAAATACAGGGGTATAGCTATCCGTTCTTTCCCTGATCTGCGTCACGAGCATCGGACCGAATACGCCTCCTAGAGACCATGTCGTCAACAAGTACCCATGGATTGCACCAAGTTGTTTAGTTCCAAACAGATCACCGATGAAAGCGGGCAGATTAGAGAAACCTCCGCCATAACAACTGACCACCAGTAAAATGAACAGCTGGAATAACAGGACATTTGTCGTAAATGGAAGCGTGAAAAACGCAACAGTCTGGATCAAGAAAAAGATCAAGAACACATTCGGACGGCCGATATAGTCCGAGGCTGTGGCCCAGGCAAGTCTGCCTCCACCATTGAAAATTCCCATGATTCCCACCATCATCGCTGCTGCCCCTGCTGATAATCCGACTACTTCCTGAGCCATAGGCGAAGCGACAGAAATCATCATGATACCGGCTGTCGTATTGATCAGCATCATTGTCCAAAGCAGCCAAAAACGCTTTGTTTTGACAGCTTCTTTAGAAGTCAATTGCTGCAAGTCTTTTTTGAAGACTTTTTTCCCTGAAGCGATATCTTTTTTCATAGATGAAGGCATCCAACCTTCAGGAGGAGGGGCAATGTATAAGGCACCTAACAAAATGAAGACGAAATAAGCAGCACCTATGATATAAAACGTATTCGTAATACCGACGCTGTTCATCAAGTTTGCTGCAATAGGTGCTGTGATGAGCGCACCAGTTCCGAAGCCGAGTACAGCTAGCCCAGTTGCTAAACCTCTTCGGTCAGGGAACCATTTGACGAGCGTCGAGACAGGTGAGATATAACCGATTCCAAGGCCAAGACCGCTTGCCACTCCATATGTAAATAAGAAAAATGGCAATGAATCAATGATGAGTGCGATGCCGGAACCGGCTTGTCCTAATCCGAATAAGATGCCGGCTAGGATCGCTGATTTTCTTGGACCGTTCTTTTCAACAAATTTTCCGAAAAGGGCTGCTGACGATCCAGCAAGCGCCATCATGATGGTAAACGCGACTGTAACTTCTGTCGGTGACCAACCCATTTTCTCACTGATCGGTGTCGTATATACGCTGTAAGCATATGCGCCCCCGATGGAAAGATGGATGGAAATGGCTGATAAAGCAATCAACCACCTGTTTTTCGATGTGTTCATGTTGTTCCTCCTCTATGTCTTGATCTTGTAAGCGTTAACACACACAATACATGGGACGGAATAAAAAATCAAACAATTTAAAATAGTTAAAAAACAAAAACGAATCACTCATAGTTTAAATGATGATAAGGTCTTGGGCAGTTTTTCACCTTAACCTTCCATTCACTTCTTATAGTTGTGACATACCTCACTAACAAACCTGGAGAAAAGGAAACCATACAGAGAGTCCTAGAGAATAGCTTCTACAATATAAAAGTGTGATAATATATGGCCATTTGGAAAGCAGATAATGAAAGGCAAAAAGTCCTGAATTGAATCTGTTTAGTTTCTAAGATATGGATAAACCTATATCAATCTTCCTTATTATTGAAAATGAACATTTTAATACCTTTTTTTATGGTAAAGTTTATTTGTTGAAAAATTTTGTAAATTAAAGGAGGGTATTATTATGTTACGCATGAAAATGTTCATTTTTATCGTTTTAGCAAGTTTGCTTCTCGGTATTACGACAGTATTTGCGAATCCTACTAATTCTTCCTTAGCACATAATGACGACACGAATACCATTAACAAACCCCTGAATCACCAAAGTTGGAAAGGAGCATGGGCTGCGAGTCCACAGCCACCTTATGAAACTGGTATTTCTCAAGAGGGTTTTGAAAATCAAACGGTCAGGATGATCATCCATCCACATGCTTCTGGGGAGGAAGTTCGTCTTCGCTTTTCGAATGTATTCGGTTCAGAGTCTTTGACGTTCGGAAATGTAAGTATTGCGCTTTCAGAAAATGAAGCTGCCACAGTACCCGAATCAAATGCTCCCGTTACTTTCTCAGGGGAGAGAAGTATTACGATCCCACCTGGTGCGGAAGTGATTAGTGACCCATTGGATTTTGAAGTGGAAGATGACCAAAATCTCGCAGTCAGTGTGTACATACCAGAAGCGAGTGGTCCGACGACGTGGCATAATCTTTCGAGACAAACATCTTATATCTCAGAGAGCGGTGATTATACAGAGGCAGAAGAGGGAGTTGCTTTTACTGATTCAGATGTTTCCTGGTTTTGGCTCTCTGGAGTAGATGTGCTGACGAAAAAGAATGATGGTCGGGTTATTGTCACATTGGGGGATTCCATTACCGATGGCCATAGTTCGACGATTGATGCGAACCTGCGCTGGCCGGATATTCTGGATGATCGTCTCGATGAGAAATATCATAATAAGAATTACTCGGTACTGAATGCGGGCATTTCCGGGAATAAGATTTTAAGGGATTCACCTGTTTATGGTGTGAATGCCCTGGCACGGCTTAATCGAGATGTATTGTCCCAAACAGGTGCAACCGATGTGATTTTACTTGAAGGAATCAATGATATCGGTCATCTCCCTCATACCCTTGATTCTGAAAAAATCATCGCTGGTATGGATCAAATTGCAGCTCAAGCACACGCGAAGGGTTTACGGATCTATGCAGGGACAATACTGCCATTTAGAGACACTACGATTAAAAATTACTTTATTGAAGAGGGAGAAATCGTAAGGCAAGAAGTGAATGAATGGATTCGTACAAGTGGGGTTTTTGACGGTGTCATCGACTTTGACATGGTGATGCAGGATCCGGAAAATCCACAAAAGCTTCGGCCGGAATATGATGCAGGAGATCATTTACATCCCAATGATGCAGGATACAAAGCGATGGCTGATGCAATCGATCTAGCTTTATTTCGCCATTAAAATAAACTTGAGGCTGGTCTCATAAGTGTCTGACACTTTTCTTTGAGCTCAGCCTCACTTTTTTGTAAGAAGATTATTTCGCAAATGTTGTTGCTCTTGCACTTAAAGAAACCATAAAATACTTTCTTCAGTATAAGGGCAACTAAGGCTCGACCTACAAAAGGCTTGGTCTCGCTAAAGTTTTCTTTAAAAGTCGTTGACCGGATGCTCGCTTTCCGCGGGGCGTGCGGTGAGCCCACTCGTCGCCTTGCTACCACAGGAGTCTCCTTTGCAAGGAAGCATTTGTGCTCCTGCGTCTACAAGAAAGTCCTGTCGAAGCGAGCTTCCTCGTCGCATGCCTTGCGAGGAGATTATTCAGGTAGTAGGCACGCTGATCCCGCAGAAGTCCCGCACCTTGCTCTCCAATCAACTTGCACAAGGTGAGTTATAAAAATGACTCAAAAGCAACACTCTTTTAGAAAAGGGAATTGCAAGAAGATCATTTCGCTACAAGTACAGAGCAGTCTGCCTCAGATACGACTTTCTGACTGACGCTGCCAAGCACCCATTTTTTCAGCCCGCTTAAGCCACGGCTTCCAATCACGATCAAATCAACCTGCTTGTCTGATGCATACTCACAGATTGCTCTCGCCGGTTCTCCTGCAAGCAATTCGATTTTCACATTATTATAAAAAGGTTCCGTATATTCTTTCGCTTCTCTCAATACTTTTTCGTTCCGTTCCACACTTGTGTCGACTTCTCTCATGCTATCGCGTAAGATCGCCGTATTATCTCCACTTAGTGTATGGCCAACACCGTACGGGGCAAGGGCTAAATCTTCGTCAACATAAACAAGAGTCAAGTCACCGTCTGCCATCTTTGCGATCTCGGCACCGGTTTTTATTGCTTTCTTACTACCATCAGAACCATCAATCGGAATCAGGATATTTTTGTAAATCATGTTCATCCTCCTTTCATCCCTGTAAGCTTCTTTCAACGACATAATCCAGGAATTGCGGGACACGGGGGTACAGTGTGTAAACATGAGGTCTTTTGACGTACATCCTGTCTTCTTTTAAAGTTACATGATGATTCTCCTCCTTTAGTATTATTATAGTACCCTCTGTATTTTCTTTCAAACTTCACCTGGATACTGGAAAATAGCGGAAATAAAAACCCCCACCATCGAGTGGAGGTTTAGACTTATTGCTCCATTAAGCTGTCAACAGGAACACTTTCTTTGCTGTTCGGATTATCAAGTGGATGGATCGTAGCTGTTCCATTCGATTGGTCCACGTGTTCGATGTAAACATTCTGCCCATTGTAGGTCACCTCAACCATCTCGGGGGATGAAGTGATTTCTTGTGCGCGGCGAGCGTCCATTGTGTCACCTCCTTTAGATATCAACAGTACTACTATGTGTTTTGAACATTTGGGATATACGTCTACGTCACCCTTTCGAGATCAGTGATAAAACCCATTCTTTCAGATCTACCGTCCGTAATTGGCTTGGACTGGAACTCGTCCCTGTAACAATCATCGGAATGTAGGAGTCCTGTGCATGCAAACCGCCATGGCTAGCTCCTCCTACATGGGTCGGAGAGCTTTCCCCTTTGAATTCATAACCTGGTTTCACGCTTGCAATAAGGTAATCGCCTTCATGGGAATTCAGACTACTATGGATTCGGGCGAGTGCATCAGGATAGTCCCCGTACTCAAGGTCGTTTTCTTCTTTGGAAATGTCGAGTAATCCAAGATCTCCTTCAACTGACCATGTTTGCCCGTATTCATCTGTGTAATCCCCTTCAGGATGGAATTTCAGCTGTCCTTTTTGAACACCCGATCTCACTTCGATCCAGTTTTCAGCTTTCCAGGCAATCATGTCGATCCGTTCATCTTTTTCAAGAAGAGGAACGAGGTCGGAGATTGGAAGTTTATTTGGATCAAGCGTATAAATGAAGGTCATTCTTTCATTCACACCAAGGACAACTTGATCATCCGGTAAGACACCTTTTTTCAACTTCATCACTTCATAATCTTGAAAAGTCTGTTGCAAATCAACGAGAGCTTCTTGTTTATCAGCATCAATCCATGCTTGGCCATTGTCACCAAGTATGATCCAATTGCATTTATCTAGGGCATCATTCCATGAGTCAAACGAATTCAATACCTTCTGCAATTGTCGATCCACTTTTTCAATTCCTTTTGTATACATTCGTCCATGCTTATGAATCCATTTGTCCAAATCTGGTAAATATACGATTGTAAATGGTGGTAGCTTGTCCTTTTTTATCAAATGGATCAGCTCCTGGGAAGAAAATGTGTTATTGAAACCGAACCTTTGCCAAAAATGCTGATGCTGTGTTGATGGTATGTATTTAGAGAACCTTCCATACGTGAATCCATCTGGAGCTTTGACAGCCATTTCTGACTTCATTCCTGTCAGCCATTTCATAAGCGTCGGGAACGTATAATAATGGTCCTTTTTCCCTCTGAAGATAAGTGCATTGATTGATGTGGAAGTCTGTTCTTGATCACCCAATTCCTCATGAATGGTACGGACCTGTTGACTGATGTGTTTATTGTTCATATTGAAAAATAGATCTTCAAGCGACTGATGAAGTCCGAGCTTAAGGGATTCTTGAAATGAACTTCCATAGTTGATGAGCCGGTTTTCTTGCTTGTTGAACCATACTAACCCTGGAAGCTGGTGCTTATCGGGATAGGTTCCGGTCAACAAAGTGGTATCTACAGTGACGGACATGGTTGGAAAGGGACAGACAAGCTTAGGGAAGTACTGACCCTTATCCATTAAAAATTTGAACGCAGGTGCCTGGTTGTTTTCAAGTGCTTTTTGTAACGTTTCATCCATTAATGTATCAACCATGATCATGATCACAGGTTTTCCTTGGGATTTTTCAGGTATTCTCGACATTGGTTACCATCCTTTATTGTTCTATTGTTGATTGAAGCGAAATACACGACACTCCTGTAGCCAAGTGACCAAGGCAAGAGCGCGAAGCCATGTTTTTTGGTAACGGACATCAGAGCCGTTTTTTTCTCAAAATCCTATGGTTATGATCAGAATTCCTGAAATAAGGTCCCTGGTGTCCGTTAAGTTTGAGGAATTTCCTTATTTTGGCCGAATAAGGTCTCCTGTGTCCGTTAAAAGGGTTGGGACAACTTGGTTTCAGCAAGGATAAAGCGTGGCAAGTGGTTCACCCGCGGATAGGACGCAAAAATTAACCAAGTTATGCATATCGTTCTTATTCTCTCTAAATAAATGGATTTAATAAGCTGAAATGGGGGACTTTCTGTGGAATTGAAAATAATGACCTTTAATATCCGTCATGGCAAAGGAACAGATCAGAAACTTGATTTACAACGAATCATTAAAGTGTTGATGGATTCTGATGCAGACATTATCGGTCTTAATGAAGTGGATAAGCAGTTTTCGAAAAGAAGCGAATTCATGGATCAGGCAGAGTCGATTGCGGGTGCGCTTGAAATGGCGTATGTTTTCGGCCCTGCAATTACAATGAAATCTGGAGGAAATGGTGAATGCCGACAATATGGAAGTGCGATTCTGACACGGTTTCCCATTTTGAAATCGACAAATCATCCATTCGACTTCTTGCCAGGGATCATAGAAGATCGCGCTTTATTGGAAGTCTTGATTGAGATTGAATCAAAAACTGTGGCTGTTTATACGACCCATTTAAGTCTTGCACCTTTTCTGCACGGAAAACAAACTGACTTCATCATTGACCATGTAAAGAAAAAGAATATACCTGCAATCATTATGGGTGATTGGAACATGAAGCCTTATTCAAGCAGCTGGCGATCAGTGACAGAGCAGTTGAATGATACGTGGGTCGAACAGCATGGCGATAAAGAGAGAGGTTACACCTACCCTTCGAAAAAGCCACGGATGAAACTGGATTATATTTTTACGAATGAATTTTTCAAGGTAGAAGATGCGAAGGTGATCAAAGCAAATAAGGAAGCATCCGATCATTTGCCATTATTAACGACATTGAAATTCAACGAATGATTTGTCAGTTTTCGACAAAATAATTGACTTTTTCTATACATTTAAAGAAAGTATTAAATATTTTCTTTAAAATAAGCGCAGCCTGCGCCAAAGGCCTGATTTTGCTAAGTTTTCTTTAAATTTTTACTTTTTTACTTACTCCCACTTTCATCCAAATCACTTCGAAAAACTTATAGAATCATAAAGTTGATTGGAAAAATTAGCTAAATTGAACATCTTAGGAGGGACATCATGGAAAATACAATCAACGAAAATTCGGAAGCTGCAACGAAAAAGAAGCAAAAGCATCCGAAGGGTCTATTTTTATTATTTATTACCGAGATGTGGGAACGTTATAGTTTCTATGGAATGCGTTCGATTCTCGTACTCTACTTAACCGCTGAATTATTCAGTGGCGGATTAGGGATGGACAATGAGTCTGCACTGATGCTATACGGACTTTATACTGGATTAGTTTATTTCACACCTCTCATTGGAGGTTATCTTACAGATAAACTGATGGGGCTCAGGACAGCAATCACCATTGGTGGGATCACGATGGCACTTGGAGATTTCTCCTTGTTCGCCATACAATCTGAATGGGGATTATATTTAGGGTTGATCTTACTGATTATCGGTAACGGATTTTTCAAGCCGAATATTTCTACCCTGGTAGGTGAATTGTATTCTAAAAATGATCCTAGGAAGGATTCAGCGTTCACCATTTTCTATATGGGAATCAACCTTGGTGCATTCATTTCGCCGCTAGTAGCAGGTTTTATCTATGCAAACTGGTTCTACTCGAATACAGGCGGAGTTGAAGTATTCGGATTCAAATATGCGTTCCTAGCATCATCAATTGGAATGATCATCGGACAAGTAACGTTCAATGCGTTATCTAAAAAGTACCTAGGTGATATCGGGACGAAGCCGGCAGCTGCAAAAGCGAAACCTTCACTTGATGAAACGGTAAAACCAAAGCCTCTATCTCGTCAGGAGAAACACCGTACAGCCGTCATTTTGATTTTGGCATGTTTCACTGTCATGTTCTGGGCAGGCTTTGAACAAGCAGGGGCATCGTTCACACTTTATACACGTGACTTTGTAGACCGTACGATTTTTGGATATGAAGTACCAGTATCCTTCTTCCAATCATTGAATCCATTATTCATCCTGTTGTTGGCACCTATCGTTTCAGCTTTTTGGCTTAAGCTATCGAGAACGAAACGTGGTGACTTTGCAATTCCGACAAAAATGGCATTTGGATTGATTTTACTTGGAGCAGGGTTCATGGTCATGGTTCCAGCTGTCATGATGTCTGGAAGCAATGAAGCGGATCCGATCAAGGTATCAATGATGTTCATGATCGTGACTTACTTGCTTCATACGTTGGGTGAATTAGCATTATCACCAATCGGATTGTCACTTGTAAGTAAGATGGCACCGATCAAAATCGCCTCTTTATTGATGGGTGTTTGGTTCTTGAGTAATGCTGCAGCAAACTATGTCGCAGGATATATCGCATCACTTACAACGAAATTCGGATATCTTGAGATTTTCATGTATCTTGGACTTTCAGCAGTTGTACTAGGTGTAGTTCTACTCGTGATTTCCAAGCCACTGCAAAAACTTATGCATCTTGATGAAATCGAGAATGCAACAAAACCTTATTAATTTCAGTTAAGAGGGCTGTCATTAAAAAGTGTCAGAGTAACTCCATCACAATATTTTTATGTGGTTAAGTCGAAGAGGCTCAGACACTTTTGAGGCAGCTTTTTTCTTATGTGAAAACTTATATGGCTTGGCTTTGCCACCATACGAGTGATATCGGTGCAATCTCGAAATTTATCGGTGTAAACATCCGAAATAACGGGGGAAGTTTGAAAATTATCGGTGCAAATCTCAAATATATCGGTGATTCAGAAAGATTAAGATGATAAAAACGTCCAGTAGGGCGTTTTTTCCTATTTTATGTAATACTTTGAACAGATCTGCTAAACATGTTTAACTAGAAGAGTACAGTTGATTAACTGTGTGAGAAAGGAGGAGTCTTATGGCATGCAATATTGACCATACCTTAGAGGATGTAGAAAAGAAATTGGCATCTCAATCTGATTATGTACCAGTTGATCTATACCGGAGCAGTGTGAATTTTCTCAAAGGTGACCCTAATCAAGAAGAACTGAACGAGTTGTTCCATTTACTGAAAAAATATGATTTAGCTTCTGAAGAGGAAAAACTGGAACGGGACAAAAAAATTTCAGCATTGACGAGATAGAATTTGAAGGTAAAAGGCTTCGGCATTAGAGCTGAGGTCTTTTTTGCATTTAAAGAAAGTATAATTGCTTTCTTCGATATAAGATAAGGTAACTAAGGATTGGCATGCCAGGTTTTCTTGATTTGTCACAGAAAATCAATTTAATTAAGCGGTTCAATATTATTATCGATACAGGTGTAAAGGTACCGATTAAAGTCAAACTTCAACAGTTTATGACTACCGGACACAGGAGACCTTATTTAGTTCGTAACGGACATCAGAGACCTTATTTTGGAAAATTTAATCATAATAAAAGGATTTTGAGACGAATAACGGCTCTGATGTCCTCTAGTTGTTTGAAACATCCCTTTTTTCCCAAAATAATGGCGCTGGTGTCCGTTAAAATAGAAGCTGCGTCTTTCATTTTCTATCCTATTCTAGTCATAAAACCCAACTTCTTTAGATATGATTTTAGGAGAATCGAAAGGGAGGGTACTCCATGGCTGATTTTACAAAAACAGCGAGGTTTGAACATGGATTCTGGTTACAGATCCTTGGTGATCACGCCCGTTTCATCCATGACTCGCTTGCCCCGGATCAGACGAAGGAAATTGCTCAGGCGAATCAATTCATAAAGACCTTCGATCAACTATTAAGCCAGGTGAAAAACGGGGATTTGATTGAACTTAGCAAAAAAGCGGAAGAGGAAGGAAAGAAGCTTAGACAATTCAAGCTGGATCTTATCAAACGTCATCTGGTCGGAAAAATCAAAATTGGTTTAGGGCCGACGTTCCTGAACCATATGGTTAATGAATTGGAAGAGTATTTGCGAATTTTACCTTATTTGAAAAAAGGAGAAGTGCCGCCTACGTTGCATGAAGTCCATTATCATCTAATCTGGTTGTTGGATGCGGCTGGCCATGCCGGTGCCATCTCTGATAACATGGATCGGATTGAAAAAAAAATCAAAGAGAAAAGTGATGACTTCACGAAAGACTTTGAATCTTTCTATCTGAAGGCGGTTGAACTGGCAGGATTTCTCCGTACTAACCTGTCCACGTTTCCTGCATTGGAGAAATTCAACGATGATATTTCACTTGAAATGAAGCTGTTCATGAATTTCCTGCAAGAAATCGAGGAAATGGGGTTGAGCAAAAAAGCGTTGGGTACCTTCGCGCCATTGATGGCTGACCATATGATGAGGGAAGAGTGCTATTATCTAATGAAACTCGCTGAGGTTACACAGCTTTCCCAACCAAAATGCGATCCGACAAAACCACGATTGAAAACCTGAGAATCAAAACCATCCTCGCGAAAAGGATGGTTTTATTATAGCTAGCCGCGCTTCCCCTGGTTGAAAACAAAGCTACCGAAACCACCTAACGGACATAGGAGACTTTATTTAACCAAATTAATGGGGGTTTTCAAACTTAACGGACACCAGGGACCTTATTTCACAAAATCTGATCATAACCATAGAATTTTGAGACAAATAACGGCTGTGGTGTCCGCTAAAATTTAGATACAACGATTTTGCCTACAAATAATGGCGCTGGTGTTCGTTGACTAAAATAGCCTGGCTCGTTTTTCCCGCAAGAGCGTTGCAAATTTCGCTAGAAATCAATCTTACTTTGCAAAGCCGATTTACATCATGTATTTATCCATCATATTTTTTCAAATTCATATGGAAAATGAAAGGTTGAAATGGAATTAAGTAGGGTACTGCACCTGTAAATGGGGTCAATGTTCTGTGAAATGAATAATTTACGCAAAACGACAGAACTTAACGTTTAGGTACATATGGAACAGTTGACCTTAAAACTTCGAACGGGGGGAGAAAAATTGGCTTTGAATGTTTCCCAAAAATTGATCAAGGACCATTTGATTTCAGGTGAAATGACACCTGGTAACGAAATCGGTTTGAAAATCGACCAGACCCTTACTCAGGATGCGACTGGTACGATGGTGATGCTGGAATTGGAAGCTATGAAACTTGATCGGGCAAAAACAGAAGTATCAGCTCAATATGTCGATCATAATATTATCCAGGAGGACAGCAAAAATCCGGATGACCATTTGTTTTTACAAAGTGCCACAAAGCGTTTCGGTTTGTACTACAGCCGTCCAGGAAACGGTGTCAGTCATCCGGTTCATATGCAACGTCTCGCTATCCCTGGTAAAACGTTATTAGGCTCGGATTCTCATACATGTGCCAATGGCTGTATGGGTATGCTTGCCATGGGGGCAGGTGGAATTGATGTCGCGATGGCGATTGCTGGAGAGCCGATCTATATCAAAATGCCTCAAATCTGGGGCATCAAATTGACTGGAAAACTTCCAGAGTGGGTGAGCGCTAAGGATGTCATCCTCGAATTGCTGCGCCGTCATGATGTAAAAGGGGGTGTCGGTAAAATAATCGAGTATTATGGTCCAGGGCTGGAAAACTTGAGTACGATGGATCGTCATGTCATCGCGAACATGGGTGCAGAACTCGGAGCGACAACGACCGTCTTTCCATCCGATGATGAAGTGAAGCGCTTTTTAAAAAGCCAAAATCGAGAGAATGACTGGGTGGAAATCGTTGCCGATAAAGGTGCAACGTATGATCTGCATGAAGAAATCGATCTATCAGAGCTTGAGCCGATGATCGCCAAACCATCAAGTCCTGGGAATGTCGTCCCTGTTCGGGAAGTAGCTGGAGAACCGATCTATCAATCCTATATCGGATCCTCTGCAAATCCAGGATATCGGGATTTTGCGATAGCTGCTGAAATGATGAAAGGCAGAAGGGTTGCAGATGGCGTTTCCTTCGATATCAACCCGACGTCCAGACAAATGTTGACAGACCTTGTCGATGATGGACATATCGGCAGCCTTCTCACTGCAGGTGGACGCTTGCATCAAGCAGGTTGTAACGGCTGTATCGGTATGGGCCAGGCACCGGCCACAGGGCGGAACAGCTTACGGACGACACCACGTAATTTTCCTGGGCGTTCCGGAACGAGAGAAGACAGCGTCTTCTTATGTAGTCCAGAAACAGCAGCAGCTTCTGCACTGACAGGAAAAATTACTGATCCAAGGACATTGGATATCACATATCCGAAAGTGAAAGACCCGGACCATCCGACGGTTGATGATGCGTTACTGAATAAGCCGCTTCCACCAGAAGAAGCTAAGAAAATCGAGCTTGTTAAAGGACCGAATATCGCTTCGATCCCTGAAATGGATGAATTGCCGGATGAACTGGAATTACCGATTCTGTTGAAAATGAAAGATAACATCTCGACGGATGAAATCTTAGCGGGTGGTGCCCGGGTCCTTCCATACCGGAGCAACCTTCCGGAAATCAGTAAGTTCACCTTCGAGATCATTGATGAAACCTATTATGATCGTGCGATGGAAATCCAAAAGATAGGCGGCCATGCGATTGTCGGGGGCTTCAACTATGGTCAGGGATCAAGTAGGGAGCACGCTGCTCTTGCACCGAGATTTCTTGGCTTACGTGTCGCATTGGTCAAGGACTTTGCCCGGATCCACTGGCAAAACCTCGTGAATTTTGGCGTCTTACCGCTAACGTTCAAGAATGAGGCAGATTTTGATCTGTTGGAAGAAGACGATATCATCCAACTGAAAAACCTGAGGGCACAGCTTAAACAGGGGAAAGAATTGACTGTCTTCTTAAAGGAAAAACAGAAAGAAATTCAAGCTCTCCATACCTTATCAGATCGTCAAGTAGACATCATGTTGAAAGGTGGACTGATCAACTGGGAGAGGGATCGACAACATTAAACGAACGCATCGAAGAAAGGAATGAGATCCATGGTTGATCGGAACCAAGTTTGTAAAGCGTGTGATGGCAGCGGGCTTTTAGCTGATGATGAGAATTGGCGATATAGCTGTACAGTTTGTGGTGGAGACGGCATTTTCGTCTCGGGAGACAAACCAGAACCGGATCACCTTTTTAAAGTAGATGAAAACAACCGGACAATGGAATAGAAATGAATGATGGCTGTCTCCTGAATAGGGACAGCCATTTTTTATTAGATATGTTATGAATGCAGTTTCTAAAGGACACTATCGATGGTTCGTCAAAATTTCAAGGACTTTCGAGACGAAAACCTCCTCATTGATTCTGAGTGCGATGCGTGAACAGCCCGGGCCGAAACAGTTTCGTGTTCCTGGACGGAAATCTGCGACACTTTCACCGCTCGTATATTCACCTGCATCTTCAACATTGACTTCCCGTCTCCTGTATTGGAATAACCCATCAATTTCAAGTGCAGCCATCAAGGCCGCCAAATCATGCTGTGGTGTACCCTCAATACCTGGTTCAAGTTGCTGATATACCTCGTAATAAAAGTCCAGGATCGGTTTGATGAGTTCTTCTAAAGCGGAATCTGCATGGGAATCGATGAAATTGACTTCTTCGGGAGTGAGGATCGCGTCCCTTGTCACATTTAAAGGAATGATCGTAAGGTTCTTGACATTCTGTGTAATGAAATCCGCCGCGATTGGATCACCAAAAAAGTTCGCTTCCGCTACCTCGGTTGCGTTGCCTGGAACGTGGAATGCACCGCCCATCAAATAGGTTTCCTTTACATCATCCATCACTTCAGGACTTAAATAATGGGCAATAGCTAGTGAAGTGCATCGTCCCACATTCACAATCGTAACTTCTTTAGGATTTTCTTTGATCAAACGGAACAGCTTGCTGAAATTTGTCCGATTCGCGTATCGTTCTTCAGGAATCGGGGGATCAATCGGGCCAAGGCCTTCTGCCCCATGGATGTCAGGAAAAAAGATGGGATCTTCACCGCTCAGGGGACGTGTCGCACCGGCAATGACTGGGATATCAGTACGGCCGGCAAGCTCGAGCAAATACTCGACATTCCGATAGGCTTTTTCCCTATCGATGTTCCCGTAACCACTGACGACTCCGATCAAATCTACTTCTGGATTTTTCAACGCATAAATCAATGCAATTGCATCATCTATACCTGTATCTGCAAATAAGATTATTTTCTTCATTTCTTCACCTCATCCTATCCTATGAAAAAAGGACAAGCATGGCTTGGATGCTTGTCCTGTGGGACTTTTTCAAAAGGAAGAGGTTGTATCTTTATTCGGAGGTTGTGACTCTTTCCGGATCAGCCGGTCCTGCGTGTTCGAGTGCATCAAAGACAAAGTTGAAGGCAAGGGGATCTTGAGCGATGAATTGATGATCGACCTGATCGTAAGGGTAATGATCCTGGATGGTGATGTTGCTTACCATGGCAGCAGCTCCATTCAAGAAGGCTGAAGAGTAAGGCACGACCACTTCATCATTTCTCGTTGTAACCACCGTGTAAGAGGTATCTCCAGGAGTTTCGTCATCCATGTTCAAATTCGTTAAAAAATCCGATCCTTGCAGCTGTTGTTGACAAGCGATACAAGAACTGAGATCTGATCCGGTTTCCGTCAGTTCCCTGAAGCCGGCAAGACCATCCGTTCCATGGTTGGATGGAACAAGTCCGATCAGATCCTCGACTTTTTCACCCTCGACAAGGAACTTCATGAAATAACGTGGCATCATTCCACCCTGACTGTGCCCGACAATCGATACTTTTTCTGCTCCAGTCAGATCGAGCACTTTTTCAATAAAGATTTTGAGCTCTTCAGCTGACTCTTCGATCGGCCCGGTTGAAGGACCCGCAGTACTGAACCCATAGTTCAAAGCGAATACGCAATAGCCTTTTTCTTTTAACGCCGGGGAAAGATTGATGAAGTTCCGTTCCATTGTTTCAAAAGTTCCGGGAACAAGTACGACTGGTTCGGGATGCTCTGTGCTAGACTTACAGTTTGGATCATTCGCTCCAGGTGGGGGAGGTCCTTCTTCAAGCAAAAATCCCGAATCACTTATGGCTTTGGCTTGATGATGATCAAGTGCGGCAATAGCAGCAAACAGCAGGATAGAGAAGACGATCTTGTACATTTTTTTCACAAATTCACCTTCATTTCAAAGATTGGTTAGTCATTATTAAATAGCAAGGGAATGACGAGGTCAATCACGTTAAGGAGAAAACCGGATAAATGTGCACTAAGACTCATTTTATTCAAAATAGAGGTTAATCTTGTTGCGATGATTTAAAATGAAGGTAATCCAGTGAAAGAGGGTGAGTTGATTGACAAGTAATCTTGAAGTGAGAATTGCTGATTTGACCAGGAATGACAAAGGCGATTTGAAAGGACAAGATGTCACTGTCAAAGGATACCTTGCCGCAAAACCCGATGAGCCGCTTGACGATGGGTACAACTATCCTTTTATCGATGAGGATATGAATGGAATCCTCGTCAAGTCGAAAAAGAAGCTTGATGATCTTGAGCCAGGTAAGTGGTTTGACGTACACGGAAGACTGGATGAAGATCACCTGCAAGAAATGCATGTCACGTCTGAAACAGACATCACAAAATCCGATGCTCAGCAAGAATCTCCTTCCCACTCACGCCAATTTTCATCCTCAGTTAAAAAAGTAGTCGATGGCGACACCATTCACTTAGAAAAAGCTGTATTAGGGACGACGAAAGTCCGCTTTGTTTCAATCGACACCCCGGAAACGAATTACCAGGGAGATTCTCAGGGATATTATGCAGAAGAAGCGACGAGACAGCTTCAAAATCTTTTGCCTGAGGGTGAGGATGTATCGATACGTGTCGGTGATGAAGCCTTCGATCAATATGGACGCTTGCTCGCAATTGTCTTGAAAAAAGAACATAATATCAATAGAGAAATGATTGAGATCGGTATGGCAGTACCTTATTTCATCTATCCGAATTTGGACAACTTTGAAGAGTATGGGGATGCTGTCGTTCGAGCGAAAGAAGCGGGCAGGGGACTATGGAATCCTGACCGGCCGATCGATGAACTTCCATACGAGTTCCGTTTCAACAAACGTGGTGGCCCGAATAAATTTGTCGGGCATTTCGAAACGAAGCAATACGTTGAGCCGGAAAAATGGGAGAGCATCCCGATCGAATACCGCGTCTTCTTTTTAAAAGAAAAAGACGCAATTGACGCAGGTTATAAAAAGAATTCAGAAGCACCAGGATGTTAATAGAGATGACGAATCCCGCCTATGATGGCGGGATTTTTCTATATTGATGAAGTGAACAGATTACCTTGGAAAGTGAACAGATTATCTATGGAGTGAACAGAATAATCGGAGAAGTGAACAGAATATTCCGAAAGGCGAACAGATTGAATCCTTTCTGAAAGGGGTACATTGATAGATAGATTGTCTAGAGAGGAGCATCTTTCGTGTCATTCAAGAACAAGGTGGTTATCGTAACAGGTGCAGCGAATGGAATCGGAAAATCGATCGCTAAGGAATATGCGGGGAACGGTGCAAAGGTGGTTCTCGCGGATCTTGATGAAACACAAGGAAAGCGTGTGATCGATGAAATCACTATGCAAGGTAGCGAAGCTTATTTCCTCAAAACAGATGTACGGAACGAAACCGACATCATCAGCCTCATCAACCAAACGAAGAGTGAGGTTGGTCCGATCGATATTCTAATTAATAATGCGGGAATTTCCGAATTCAAATCACCATATGAACTTACCGTAGACGAGTGGGATAACATCATCAATACGAATTTGAGAAGCGTATTCCTCTGTTCGCGTGAGGCAGCGAAACATATGCGTCAAAATGAAGAAGGGGGAGCGATCGTCAATATCGCATCCACCCGAGCCAGTATGTCAGAGCCCAACTCGGAAGCTTATGCGGCTTCGAAAGGGGGAATCACCTCGATCACACACGCGCTTTCTGCATCTTTTTCAGCTGATAAGATCACTGTAAATGCAATATCTCCAGGCTGGATTGAAACTGGAAAGTATGAAGAACTTAGAGATATCGATCATGAACAGCATCTGTCCAAACGTGTCGGAAAACCGGAGGATATCGCTCGTGCCTGTCTGTACTTAACTGATGAAAAGAACGACTTCGTAACCGGAGCGAACCTCGTCATTGATGGCGGTATGACAAGAAAGATGATTTATGAACATTGAATCGATAAAAAAGAAGATGATCCCAACCAAATGCTGTGGCTGGGATCACCTTTTACTATACTACTTAAAGAAAGTATAAAATACTTTCTTCAGTATAAGCGCAACTAAGGCTCAGCCTGTGCCAAAGGCTTGGCTTTGCCAAGTTTTCTTTAAATCAATCACCATTCATGACGTTGAAATAGCGTGCTTCTGGATGTGCGAATACGATTGCGGATACGGAAGCTTCTGGTTCCATCATATAACCATCGGTCAGTTCGATACCGATTTCTTCTGGTTGGATAAGTTTGAACAACTTCTCCTGATCTTCCAATTCTGGACAGGCAGGATAGCCGAAGGAGAAGCGTTGACCTTGATAGCGGGCGGAAAAGCGTTCTCTCATCGTAAAATCAACTGAATCCGGGAAGCCCCACTGGTCACGGATCTGCTGATGGATCAGTTCCGCGAATCCTTCTGCGGTTTCGAGTGCAAGAGCTTGGAGCGCGTGGCTTTCCAGGTACCGTCCTTCTTCTTTCATCTGGGTGGCGAGTTGACGGATTCCTCTCCCTGCAGTTACCGAAAAGAAGCAAACATAGTCCATTAGTCCGCTGTCTTTCGTTTTCAAATAATCAGCCAGACATAAATGAGGTTCTTTCGGCTGTCTAGGAAACTCGAATTGTTCAATGACTCTCGTATGATCGTCCGGGTCATAGATCAAGACCTTTTCATCTTCCGCCTGAGCAGGAAAGAATTGATAGGCAGCAGCTGGTTGGATCAGACCTTCTACTTTTGCCTTGAGCAGGAGTTGATCGACCACCGCTTTGACATTGAGCGCTTTTTCATCCTTTACGTCTAGCAATCTCGAAACCTTGCCTTTGACTCCAAGATGGTGTCCCAATAGCATCTGCCAGTTGATATATGGTTCGATATGCGAGATTGAATGATTCTTCAAAATATGTCGTTTCGTATCCCTTGGAATGAAAACCTGGACATCCCGCGAAACCTTGGACCGTACTTTGACGGCAACTCCGGCACCCCCTCCAGAATCGGTTTGAAGAACGGGTTCAGCGGTATTCCTTTTCTTCTCTTCGTGAGCCCCGATAAGTTCCTCGAATCCGGCTGGTGTTTGGATTTGATTCGCCAGTGAGAGACCGGTCATTGCGTCTTTAGCATATAATACAAGGCCGTTGTATCCGTTCGAAATTTTCGTATCGGTGAATTTCCTTGATAACGCAGCGCCGCCAACCATAATCGGTATTGAAATGTCCGCTTGCTGCATATCACTAGCGGTGATGACCATCTGCTGTGCCGATTTGACTAAGAGTCCAGAAAGACCGATGATATCCGGGTTTTCCTTCCTTACCGCTTCAATCAAAGCCGCAGGGGTCACTTTGATTCCTAAATCGACGACGTCAAAGCCGTTGTTACTGAGGATGATGTCGACCAGGTTTTTACCGATATCGTGCACATCGCCCTTGACTGTCGCCAAAATGATCTTCCCTTTTGACGACCTGGTATCGTTCTTTTCCATATAGGGCTCTAAAAAAGCGACGGAGGCTTTCATCACTTCCGCACTTTGAAGAACCTCGGCTACGATGAGTTGATTGTCGTTGAATAGACGGCCGACTTCCTTCATGCCTTCCATCAACGGACCATTGATGATGTCTAAAGGCTTATCGTATTTTCCCAGCGCTTTTTCGAGATCAGGGAGCAGCCCTTCTTTCGTACCTTCGACCACATAATACGCAATCCGCTCTTCGAGTGTCATTTTCGGAAGCAGTGATTTGACTTCTTTCTTTTTCCCTCTATAAAATTCAGTGAATTTGGCAAGCACGTCATCTGTCGTTCGGAAAAGCAGATCTTCCGCCATCTGGATCTCTTCCTGCGGAATCGAGGCGAAACGTTCGAGCTTTTCTGTATTGACGATTGCATAATCCAAACCAGCCTGGGTGCAATGATAGAGATACACGGCATTCAATACTTCCCGGCCGACAGGAGGAAGGCCGAATGAGACATTGCTTACCCCCAGGATCGTCAGGCATTCAGGAAACTGTTCCTTGATGAGTCGAATTGCCTCGACGGTCTCGTTAGCTGAACCAATATATTGTTCGTCCCCGGTACCGACTGGAAAAACCAGCGGATCAAAGATGATGTCGGTAGGGGAAAGTCCATACTTGTTGACAAGAAGGTCATACGAGCGTTTGGCGATCTCAAGCTTCCGTTCGACCGTCACACCCATGCCTTCCTCATCTATCGTGCCCACGACAACCGCGCCTCCGTACTTATGAAGGAGTGGGACGATCGCTTCGAATCGCTCTTCACCATCTTCCAGGTTGATCGAATTGATGATGGATTTACCCTGGGAATACTTCAGTGCGGTTTCGATGACATCTTCGTCTGTGGAATCAATGACAAGAGGGACCTTGACCTTCTTGACGACTTCCTGGATGAAGACCTCCATATCCGCCAGTTCATCACTGTCCGGATCCGCGAGACAGATATCGATGACATGCGCGCCTCGTTTTACTTGAGCTCTCGCAATTTCTGCAGCTTCTTCAAACTTCTTTTCAGCAATCAACCGTTTGAATTTCCTGGAACCGATGACGTTTGTCCGTTCACCGACCATGATCGGACGCAGATCGGGACTATCATATAAAAACGGCTCGATTCCGGAGACCATGTGGAGTTCTTTTTCAGGAAGTGTCCGCGGTTTGTAACCGGACAGTTTCGTCGCGATCGCTTTGATATGTTCCGGTGTCGTTCCGCAGCATCCACCTACGATGTTCAGCCATCCTTTTTCTGCAAATCCGGCAAGCTTCGTCGCTAGAGATTCTGGTGTTTCATGATATTGACCTTCTTCATCAGGCAGTCCGGCATTCGGATAACAGCTTATAGCTGACGTTGAAAGATCCGCGAGAGCACGTACATGATCCTGCATGAATTCTGGTCCGGTGGCGCAGTTCAAGCCGACAGCGATCGGGTTCATATGTTTCAGTGAAATATAGAACGATTCGATCGTCTGGCCGGCAAGGGTCGTCCCCATCGGCTCGATCGTACCGGATACGATCAATGGAACTCTCCGGCCCGTTTCCTCAAACGCTTTCTGGATGCCTGAAAAACCAGCTTTAACGTTAAGCATATCCTGGCTCGTTTCGAGAAGTAACAAGTCAACATCACCATCTAAAAGTCCTCTTGCTTGCTCAGCGTATGAATCCGTCAATTCGTCAAAGGTCGTTCCACCTGTGACGCTCAGCGTTTTCGTAGTCGGGCCGAGTGCTCCAGCTACGAACCTCGGCCGATCTGGGATTGAAATTTTCCTTGCCGCCTTTTTGGCGATTTCGGCTCCTGTTTTATTGATTTCATAGGCTCTGTGTCCGAGTTCGTATTCATCCAATACGAGGCTTGTGCCACCGAATGTATTTGTTTCGATGATATCTGCACCCGCTTCGAGATAGGTGGTATGGATGGATTCGATCAGATCTGGCGCAGTTATGTTCAAGTATTCATTACATCCATCATAAAATTCACCGCCAAAATCGTCAGGGGTCAACTGGGCCTGTTGCAGCATCGTCCCCATCGCGCCATCCATGATCAGGATTCTTTTATTCAATTGTTGTTCAAATGGTTGATTAGACATTTTGTAGCCTCCTAGATGACTGGTTAAGATGGTGGTTACGTGCGTAGCGGGCAAGCTCTACTGTCATTGAGTATCGCATGAACGGCGTGACAAGGTAAATACCGTTGAATAATCCGATTGCGGTATCGAGAAGGGATTTGGCGATTTCGACGCCCTCCTTACTAGCGCGTTGACGATCATCCTTATATCTCGCCATACGTTCTCGAACCTCCGGGGATAGCTTGATGCCAGGCACTTCATGATGGAGGAAATCTGCATTCTTACTGCTTGTGAGCGGCATGATTCCGATATATATGGGAACATCCAAATGTTTGACAGCCTCATGGATTTCCAGCAGTTTTTCCTTAGAAAAGACGGGCTGGCTGATGAAATAATCTGCCCCGGACTCGATTTTCTTTTCCAATCGCTCGACAGCTTTATCGATGTAACGGACATTCGGGTTGAATGCAGCCCCGACAGAAAAGTTCGTTTTTTGATCAAGTTCTTTTCCTGATAATGAAATCCCCTGGTTGAACTGTTTAATGATTTTGATCAGCTCGAACGATGTTACATCATATACAGAAGAAGCACCAGGGAAATCCCCAACCTTCGTTGGATCCCCGGTAACTGCAAGGATGTCCCGGATTCCAAGCGTGTGAAGGCCCATGATGTGGGATTGCAGGCCGATCAAGTTCCGATCCCGGCATGTGATGTGGATGAGGGGACGGAGACCGATCTGTTCTTTGACGATGGAACCGACGGCAGTGTTGCAGATCCGCGGGGATGCCAGCGAGTTATCAGCAAGAGTAATTGCATCGATTCCTGCATCTTTAAGGGCTTTGGCCCCTTCCATATAGCGAGTGGTATCGAGTTTTCTAGGCGGATCCAATTCGACAATGATCGATTGTTCTTTTTTTATTTTTTCATGTAGAGGAGGAGGTCCTGGATCTACAGATTGAACAGCAGCCTGGGGTGTCTGCCGTTTTTTGACCTCTTTTTCTGTTATAGGCTGTACAGATTCAAGTTCATTAGCGAACGCCTCTATATGTGCAGGCGTCGTGCCGCAGCAACCGCCTAACAAGCGTATCCCTTGTTCTCTGAAAGAACGGGCGCACTCTTTAAAATAGTCAGCATCACTCTCGTATTGCAGCTTTCCATCCACATACGACGGAAGACTTGCGTTCGGATAGGCGGACAAATATGCTTGCTTTGGGAGCGGTACCTCTTCCAATGTTGAAAGCATGTGATAAGGACCGAGTCGGCAATTGATTCCGATGATATCTGCACCTTGTTCTTCCAGCCTGGTAAACGCTTCTGTGATGTGCGTACGGTTTTGCAGATAACCGGTCTCTTCCAACGACACTTGTGCAATGATCGGGAGTGACGTCTCTTTCCGGGCGATCGATAATACTGTTTCCAACTCTTCTAAGTCGTAGAATGTTTCTAGTAAAATACCATCAAGGTCCTCTGAAAGGAGACAATACAATTGCTCACGGAACGTTCGCTTGATCTCATCCATGGTGATCGTATGGGGCTTGATACCACGGATACCTCCGATCGTACCGACCACATAAGCGTGATCTCCGGCAGCTTTTTTGGCCAATCGGACTGCGGCTGTATTGATTTCCTTCACTTGATCCTGTAGACCATAGCGTTCGAGTTTAATATAATTGGCCGCGTATGTATTCGTCTGGATGATATTTGCTCCGGCTTCGATATATGCCCGATGGATATTAAAGATTTGATCTGAATGCGATAAGTTCAATTCTTCAAAACACCAGTCGGAGCCATACGAATGGAGAAGCGTCCCCATCGCGCCATCACCAATCAAAATTTTATCTTGCTTCAAGTCATCTAAAATTCCCATTTGAATCCCTCACTGACATTGTTGTTATTTTCGGGTCTTGCTGATCTAGATATAGAAAACCAGGCGAGGCTGAGCCTTAGGTGTAGGCTGAGCCTATAGTGGAACTTATACTGGAGAAAGTATTTTAGACTTACTTCATGTATAAAAAGAAAAAAGCCTTCTTATAAGAAGAAGACTTTAATAGGCACGGTCGTTCTTCTTATCTTTACAAGTGAATCCACTTGTATGGAATTAGCACCTTTTCAATGTTTGCCACATTGAAGGTTGCTGAGGTGTCATCGGGCCATTCCCTCTACCTCTCTGGATAAGAAACAGAATTTTTAAATTTTATTAACTGTACAACAAATTGTTGTAGAGTTCAACCCTTTTTTAAAAAAAGAAAAGCTTGTTTGTTGAACCTTCGAAACTCTTACTTCCTTTCCGGAGGTGCTTCACAATCCACTTCGCGCGTTCCATGCTGGGGATTCATTCTTTTTCGTTTTCTTGGGGCAAAGGCGTAATTTTTATTCAACCATCTGCTGTTTCTGTCCGGATAAAAGGTGCATTCGGACAGGGGAGCAAGAAAACCAGAGTTAGCTGTCTCGAAAAGAGAAGTTATGGGACAGGAGAGCAAGAAAAACAGAGAATGCTGTCTCGAAAAGGGAAGTTATGGGACAGGGAAGCAAGAAAAACCCTGTTTGCTGTCCCGATAATGGCTGTATTCAGTCAGGAATTCTCTCTAACCTATGCTCGCTGAATAAGTTCCACTTTCATACAACCCTCAGCTTTTTATTTTTTTAAATTGTTGAGACAGCAAAATGTCTATTAAAGACAGTACATTACATAAATTGTCGAATTAATAATTTAGAAAATTTTCAAAAAACTCTTGAACTGAAAAGGCTTTCATGGTAATTTTTTATATAAGGTTATCGAAACGTTTCGACGAAAATGCGAAATAGAGATGTGGAAAATTGGCGATTTTTGGATTAGGAATTTCAGAAACACAGCCCAAGACTATGTCGTTCGTTTGATAGATCACTAACATTTTCACCTTGTCGTTAGTTCTGGAGGAATTGTCCGATATCTCAATTGGACAAGGCATTTACATACTACGATGAATCTGCACCCAAGCCTGGTTTTTCTCTGGAATGAAACGAATAATAAGCAGTTATTTTTCCCTTTTTGAAAGTGTTATCCAACACGATTATGAAAGGGTAAAAATATACGTTTTTATCGATACGTTTCAATGTATGTGTTAGTCAAGTTTATAGGCAAATCAACAGGATGGAAGGGGGAACAATCTTTCTGATATTTTCCAAGTTTGTCAGCACTAGTTTAGTTAGGGAGGGCTCTGTTTACGTAAGCTTACTCTTTTAGCGGAATTTGCCGCATTCCTTCGGGAAAAGCGAGCTAGGCAAAGGACCCGCGGAGAGAGTGCATTTAAGCGAAAGCAACTATTTAGAATCACAGAGCCTTTAGAAAAAAACACAAAGTGAGGGATTAGATTGAGGGTAAAACCGGTATTTCAATGTTTATTAGTCGTTTTGCTGATTCTTACTGCAGGTCTGGCAGGTTGCTCGAACAATGAAGGAGCAAGCTCAGAGTCCAAAAACGAAAATTCCGAAAAAGAAGAAACATCTTCAGATTCTGGGGAGAAGGTAACCATCACTTACGGTACTTGGCAAGACAGTAAGGAAGTCGATCAAGTCATCAAAGCATTCGAGAAAGCACATCCGAATATTGATGTGAAACAAGATAAGTCTCTTGGATGGCCATGGAACGAAAAACTCTCAGCAGCAGCTGCAGCAGGTAAACTTCCGGATGTTTTCTGGACATTCGGCGTACCGACCGCAATAACTAACGGATGGTTGGAAGACTTGACCCCTTACTTGGAAAAAGATGAAAACTACAATCCTGAGAATACCTTTGAAAGTGTCCTCAATACCGCGAATTATGATGGTCACCAATACGCAATGCCTCATTCAATGCATGCCATCATAATGATCCTTAATACAGACTTGTTTGAAAAAGAAAATGTTTCTGTACCTGACAGCAGCTGGACACTAGATGACTTGAGGAAGGCATCTGTACAGTTGACTGACTATAATAATCAACAATTCGGCTTTTTAAATCCTAGAGCATACCGTGAAGTACTGCCTGTTCAATTTGATAATTCTCTAGAATGGGGTACGTGGGATGGCGAACAATATAATTTCAGTTCAGCAGCTTATGTAGATTCACAGAATTATATCAATACGCTATGGAATGAGGATAAAGTCAGTCCATCCGTTTATACCCAAGAAGAAAGAGATAAGTGGTACGGAAAGGACAAGGATCCATGGACGCTTGGGAAAATCGGAATCCGATATGATGGGACATGGGGATTGAAGGGCAATACAGATAACAACAAATTCAACTGGACAGTCCTCCCGGTTCCCGGAGTTGATGGCCACCGAGTACCATTGGTAGCGGATTATGTAGGTATTTCAAAGGAATCGAAGCATAAGGAAGCTTCCTATGAATTTTTGAAATGGCTGACATTCTCTAAGGAAGGCTGGTTCGACCGTAAAGATGCCGGAGTTCCTGTAGCAAGAAGTATTCCACTCATCAATGATGAAGAAATCTGGGATGCGTACTTAAGCGACGAGGCTGTACCTGAAGAGATGAAAGAAATCATCAAACTGATCCCTGATGGCACAGTCGATCCTCTTAAAGCTCACCCTGGGTATACGGAAGCCCTCAATATGATAGCCGAAATGAATGTAAAGTTCGATAAAGGTGAAGCAAACCCTAGTGATGTGGGAGCAGAAATGGATCAAAAGGCAAATGCAACCTATGAAAAGGCTACAGAGGAATTGGATAAAGCAATAGAAGAATGATAGACCAATCAGAACGAATGGATGGGGCCAAGTAACTCCCCATCCAATTCTATTTCACTCAGACCCCGCTTCGAAAAGGAGAAATCCTATGCGCAGAAAAATAATAACCATCCTGTTGATCGGATTGATGGTCCTATCAACTGGATCATTCCTGAATCAATCCTCGCATGTCAGTTATGCGAACACGGACAAAAAATCAGATACCGGGGACTTATTAGACGATCTATTCGACAAAGACAAGAAGGATTCCGATAAGTCCAAGGATGATAACAAGAAAAAAGACAAAAAAGAGAACTTTGAAACAAGAGTCATTGAAGCTGAATACAAAGATAAATTAATAGAATGGGACAAAAAAGGCATTAAAGCTACCAAAGGGTTTGAGAAAGTCATTGAGCCAGAAGAGTTTACTAGTCCCAATAAAGAAGTGGAACTGTCCAGCCATGACGAATACGACGGGAATGTATTCCGCTGGGAAGAACAAACGAAAGAATTGCAATTATCCATCAACGTACCTAAGGAAGGTCTTTATGAAATTGAAGTCGATTACTTCGCCTTACCAGGTAAAATCATACCAATTGAACGCGGAATCAAAATAAATGGTGATTTCCAATACTATGAATCGAGAAGAATTGTGCTTCCAAGGTTATGGAAGGACACCGTCAATAAATTTGAAGAAGATAAACTCGGGAACCAGGTGTACCCGAAACAGGAAGAAATCCATACCTGGCAGTCCCGGCCGTTCATGGATGCGAGCTACTTATTCGACCAGCCTCTAAAGTTCCATCTTGAAAAAGGGGAAAACACGATTTCCTTGTTGAATATCCGTGAGCCGATGTTATTGGGCGACGTAACCGTCAAGTCTCCTGAAAAGCAGCCTTCTTATAAAGAGTACCTTCAAAAACATGACGGAAAACAAACAAAGGGTCTGCTCGAAATTGAAGCTGAACATCCATACTCTAAATCAGATTCTTCCATAAGAGCTCTATCCAATGGTGAACCGAATGTAACACCGAACCGTGGCAGCAAGCTTTCTCTCAATGCTTTTGGAGGAGACACGTGGAAAGCTGGAGGACAAGCTGTCACATGGAAAGTGAAAGTGGATGAAACAGGGTTCTATCAGCTAGGGTTCAAGTACAATCAATATTTCAATGTGAATGTCCCTGTCTATCGGACAATCAAAATCGACGGCGAAATACCTTTCGACGACATGCTGAAATATCCATTCGACTATACAACAGAATGGAAAAACGAAACCCTTTCAGATGCAAACGGGAAACCGTATCAATTTTTCCTGGAAAAAGGGGAGCACGAACTAACGCTTGTATCAAACCCGTCCCCTTATCAACCAGTCATCAGCACGATTAAAGATGTCATGAAAGAAGTGAACGATCTTTCTTTGGAAATCCAGATGGCAACAGGGAAATCCAATGATCTCTATCGGGATTGGGATATCGAAGAACAGATTCCTGACATTGTTCCTCGACTGAATGAGCTTGCTGGAGAGCTGAGGGACAGATATGAATACCTTGAAAAATTGAGTGACAGCAAACCCGATCAAGCAAGGAATCTGATCATCAGTGCAAAGCAAATGGAGGATATCGCCAGCGAACCTGGTGAAATACCAGTACGTTTCAAAGAACTTTCCCAAAGCTCAGGGTCCGTGACACAGAAACTTGGAGATCTTCTTTTGTTACTGCCAAACCAGCCTTTACAATTCGATAAATTTTATGTTTATTCGGATAAGAATTTGCCTGGTGCGGAAGCGAATCTCTTTCAAAAAGCCGGATCCATGGCTGTCAATTTCTTTTCCTCATTTACAAAAGACTACAACCAGGTAAGTTCGAGTGATGAAGAATCAATCGAGATTTGGGTGAACCGACCGCGTCAATATGTAATGCTGATGCAGCAAATGGCCAATGAGGATTTCACTAAGGAAACCGGAATCAAGGTGAATCTAAGCTTGATGCCTTCTGAAGAGAAACTGATTCTTGCGAACGCTTCTGATGAATCACCTGATCTGGCACTCGGTGTGAACCAAAAGTTCCCGTTTGAACTTTCCGTACGTGGCGCGCTGGCAGATCTGAGCGAGTTCCCGGATTATGACCAAGTGGCGAAACGTTTTTCTCCTGGTGCGCTACTTCCGTTCATGTACGATGATGGGACCTATGCACTTCCGGAAACCCAGGAATTTTATGTCCTTTTCTACCGGAAAGATATTTTGCAAGCCCTTAATATGTCTGTTCCTGACACCTGGGAGGATGTCCGGAAAATGCTTCCGAAACTGCAACGGTTCGGAATGAATTTCTATGTACCGATCGCTGGTTTGGGAGGACTTAAAGAAGCGAAAGTGACGGTCCCTTATATCTATCAGAACGGCGGTGAGCTTTTTAATGAAGATGGCATGAGTACCGCTATAGGCAGTGATGCCGCTTTAAAAGGCTTTAAGCAGATGACGGATCTGTTCACGATCTATAGTATGCCTCTTCAGGTACCGAATTTCTACAGTCATTTCCGTCAAGGTGACTTGCCGATCGGTATCGCTGATTTTGATAATTACGTCAAAATCACAGCAGCAGCACCTGAGCTTCAAGGCTGGTGGGGCATTGCTCCTTATCCTGGTGTGAAAAATGAAGATGGAGAAGTCGTACGCTGGGCGCCGGGAACAGGGAAAGGCGTCATCATGTTCGACAGCAGTGATAAGAAAGAAGAAACGTGGGAGTTCATCAAATGGTGGACTTCAAAAGAGACGCAATCTGAATTCGGCAATTTGATCGAGACCATCTACGGCACAGAGTTTCGCTGGAACACATCCAATGTGGAGGCACTTAGCGAGCTGCCTTGGCCTGATGAAGATTTAAATGTGATCAAAGACCAATGGAAATGGTTGAGAGACATTCCGCATGTGCCGGGTGATTACATGCTTGAACGTGAAATCAGCAATGCATGGAATGAGGTTGTCTTCGAAGGTGAAAATGAACGAAAAGCCGTAGAAGATGCCGTCATCACAACCAATAGAGAAATGCGAAAGAAATTGGAAGAATTCGGTTTCATTAAAGATGGAAAAGTTGTAGAAGAACTTGAAGTGCCATCAATTGAAAAAATCGAGTCTAAGGGGGGCGGCAGGTGAAACCAGCTACGAATACAGAACAAAACATCAGCGTTAGAACAAAGACGTTCAGCAGGAAAGCGATTTGGTTGGATGGACTCAAAAAAGAGTTGAGCGCTCTTGGGTTTGTCGCTCCCTTCCTGATCGTATTTTCACTATTCATCGTCATACCCGTCATTGTTGCTGCTTACTTTGCGTTCACTTATTTCAATACCATCCAGCCACCGACTTTCATCGGACTTAAGAACTTCGTGAATTTGATCACCCAGGACAATGTTTTCATGATGCATGTGCTTCCGAATACATTCAAATTTGCGCTGATTGTCGGAGTAGGTGGATATGTCCTGGCGTTCTTTTTGGCCTGGTTGTTAGCTCAGATTCCGAAAAAGCCGAGAACGATCTTGACACTGGCGATCTATTCACCGTCCATGACTGCCGGGGTCGCCATGTCGGTCGTGTGGCTCATTTTGTTCAGTGGAGACCGGGCAGGGTATTTGAACAGCATCCTGATCCAGATCGGCTTCATCAATGAACCGATCCAGTGGCTTCAATCTCCGGCACACTTGATGACGATCATGATCCTCGTATCGCTTTGGAACAGCATGGGTGTAGGGTTTCTGGCAATGCTTGCAGGAATCTTGAATGTTGATCGCGAGCTTTATGAAGCGGCCTATATTGATGGATTGAAAAACAGGTTCCAAGAAATCTGGTATATCACCATCCCATCGATGAAACCACAAATGCTGTTTGGAGCGGTCATGGCAGTTGTACAGACCTTCCAGGCTGGAGATATCGCCGTCCAGCTATCAGGATCGAATCCGACGCCTCAATATTCAGGGCAACTGATCCTTACACATATTGCAGACCATGGTTTCATTCGTTTTGATATGGGTTATGCTTCCGCCATATCCCTTGTCCTTCTCATATTTGTGTATGGTGTTTCCCGGTTCTGCTGGCGTCTGTTCGGCGAAAGGGATGATTAAGACCGGGGATATTTGGACCCGGAGAGTACTTTTTGCGGAAAAAGTGACTCATGCGGAATCCTAGTGTGAGGCAGGTTTCAGGTTAACGGACACCAGAGCCGTTATTTGTGACAAAATCGGTGTTTTGAGATTTTTAACGGACACCAGAGCTGCTATTTATGAAAAAAACAGCTGATTTCCTATGAAAATCGCGAAATAAGGTCCCTGGTGTCCGCTAGCTTTGTAAAATCAAGTGGTTTTGGCGAAATAAGGCCTCCTGTGTCCGTTAACAGTCGCAAACTTGTTTTCAGTAAGGACGAGCAAGATGGCTCATGGAGCGTCCGCTGAATTTCGAAGAAATCAACAGGAGTAAATAACATGCATAGATAACATCACCAACGAAGAAAAGGGGAAAATTTCATGGCTTCTTTTCAAGGGTCCAAAATCGATCCAAGTAAATTAAGTTTCAGTCAGACGAAGTTTTTTGCATTTCTGATACCGCTATCGATTTTTATGGCGTTGCCGATCATTTTCATATTTTCACAGGCACTGAAGCCGATCGATGAACTCTTTCTCTATCCACCAAGGTTTTTTGTTGAAAAACCGACGTTACAAAACTTTGGTGATTTATTCAAAGAGACGAGCGTCACCGTCATTCCAATGACACGATACCTCTTCAACAGCATCATCATTTCATCCGGAATCGTGTTTGCCAGTGTCTTCATCAGTGCAATGGCTGGCTTCGCCTTATCGAAGTTGGATTTCAAACTGAAAAAAGTGATTTTCGAGGCGAATATCATCGCTTTGATGTTCGTTCCTGCAGCTGTTGCGATCCCAAGATATTTCATCATCGACAGGATCGGTTTGACAGATAACATGTTCGGCCATATTTTACCGGTACTGGCCATGCCAGTGGGGTTGTTCCTGATCAAACAGTTCATCGATCAGATTCCGGATGCGTTGATTGAAGCGGCTCGGGTAGACGGAGCAAGCAATTTCTATATTTTCCGGAAGATCATCATTCCGATGGTCACACCAGCGATCGCTACTGTTGCCATACTTGCTTTCCAAATGGCATGGAACAATACAGAAACATCAGAAATTTACATGAATAATGAGAGTTTGAAAACATTCGCTTTCTATATGAGTACGTTAGCAGGAAATATGGGGAACGACAATCAGGTGGCAGGCCAGGGAATGGCGGCAGCCGCTGCTGCACTTATGTTCTTGCCGAACCTCATCATTTTCTTGATTATGCAAAGTAAAGTGATTGATACGATGGCTCATTCAGGATTGAAGTAAGGGAGGAGGTAAAAAATGGCGCGGCTTAAGATCATATTACTTTTGACCGTTGCTGTTGTCCTTTTTGGTACATCAACGGCATCCGCAGAAGCACCTTTCATCACCTATACATTTGATAAAGATGACTACCCGATCTACACCCAGACAGCATACCAGCCGATCGGGACCATCGATGGATTCGACATTCCTTCCGACGAATCGGACCCTCTTGCCGGAGAGAGTGATCCATTGTTTCAACCAGAGGATATCTTCATCGATAAAAACGACACGATCTATGTTGCGGATACAGGCAATTCAAGGATTGTCGTATTTGATTCGTTCGGAAATTTCCAGCGAATTGTCGGGGAAGATGTCCTGTCAAAACCTACAGGTGTATTCGTTGATGATGAGGGCTTCATTTATGTAGCGGATTATCAAAAAAAGAAAGTATTCAAATTCAAAAAAGACGGATCACTCGCTTTTGAATATGAAAAACCGGAATCAGTCATCTATGGAAAGAAGAGTCCCTTCAATCCAACTAAAGTCATCATCGATAAACAGAAGAATGTCTACATAGTCGGTGATGGATCGACGCAAGGATTGATCCAGCTTGGTCCGGAAGGAGACTTCCTCGGTTATTACGGGGGGAATCGTACAAGTTTCGATTTCGTCCAACAGATGCAGAAGATGCTTTATACCGAGAAACAGTATAGTCAATTGATGAAGAAATACCCTCCTTCAGCCACGAATGTCGCAGTTGATGACGAAGGGCTGATCTATACGAGTACAGCAGGGTTGAAAACAGAAACGATCAAGAAACTGAATGTAGCAGGTGAAAATCTTCTGCCAGATGTATCTGCATCAAATAATATCGCGGATATAACCGTTGATCAGGATAAGAATATTTTTGCTGTTGATTCAAAGTATGGATACATCTTCGAATACGATCCAGATGGAAATCTATTGTTTGTTTTTGGGGGACTGAACACTGGTAACCAGAGACTAGGATTATTTAAAACACCTTCTGGAATCGCTGTTTCTTCCGACCATAAATTGTTCGTCCTGGACAAGAAACAAAGTAATATTCAAATTTTGAAGCCTACTGAATTCACAAGTTTGATCCATGACGCAATCGCTCTTAATTCAGACGGAAAATATCTGGAAAGTGAACAATATTGGAACGAAGTACTGAAGCGGAACAGCATGTTTTCCCTTGCTCACAACGGAATCGGAAAGGCAGCCTTCAAAAAAGGGAATTATGAAAAAGCCCTTGAAGAATTCAGGCTTGCCGGGAACGATGAGAGCTTATCAGAAGCGTATTGGGAAATCAGAAGGAACTGGTTGATGAAATATGTTTCCTGGGTTTTGATCGGAATCGTTCTTCTGGGATTATCGATTTTCCTGGTAAAGAGACTGTACAGAAAATATGGATATGGAAGCAAGATGGTAGACCTGTGGAACAAATTCAGAAAGATTGAGATCGTCTCCCACTTATTACATGTTTTCCGAATGTTAAGGCATCCAGTCGACGGTTTTTATGAGTTGAGAACGAACCAAAGAACTTCTGTCTTCTCTGCAACGTTATTATTGCTGTTCCTTTTCATTGTGCATATCTACACGATTTTTGAAACAAATGCATTATTCAGCGACGTCGATACGAATCGGGTCAACATCATGACAGAACTGTATAAAGTCTATCTCCCATTGTTAGCATGGGTCATTTGCAACTACTTGATCAGTACCATCAACGATGGAATAGGTAAATTCAAGAGTGTTTATATTGGTACGGTCTATGCCTTGAGTCCGTATCTCATCTTTTCAATCCCTGTCACGTTGATGTCAAAAGGGCTGACGAATATGGAAGTTGTCCTTTATGACTTCTCTAAAAAAGCGATCATCCTGTGGAGCGCCTTTCTTCTCTTCATGATGGTGAAAGAGATCCATTCTTATGAAATCGGGCAGACGATCAAAAACATGGTTCTCAGTGTCGCCGGCATGCTTGTATTAGGAATCATTTCGTTCATCCTATTCGGTCTCTCCAATCAGGTGATCGATTTCATGTACTCTATCTTCCAAGAGGTGAAGCTTCGTGTCTAATAAAAAGAAAATGGTCATCATGCTCGGAAGCATCCTCCTGATGATTTTTCTAACCTATCAAATAGGATACAGTGAAGAAAACAAAAAGGAGAAGCCGGATAATCAAGAGGAGGAAGTCACTCATAGTACCTTTCAATTCAAAGGGAACGATTTCACCCAGCCTGAACAAGAAATGGAAAAGGATCTCCCGGTCAAGGAAATCCCAGAGGAGTACGATCTGGCTACTGAAAATGAGAAGCTCCAACTTTACGTTTCTCCACAAACCTTGAATATCATGATTAAAAATAAACAAACAGGTTATGTGTGGAGTTCAGTACCTGATGAATCAGTTTTAAAAGATACCAGGTTGAATGACGAATGGGCTGCCACTGTAACCTCACCGGTTGTTGTCCAATATTTCAATAAAGATGACATGCTCAAATCAGGAAGCTATGTATCTCTTAAAGGTGCGGTTGAACATCTCGAAAAGACGAAGGATGGTTTCAGAGCTGATTTTAAATTGGAAGAACTGGAAGTGGACATGTCCATTGAAGTCGTTTTGGAAGAGGATTCATTGGTCGTTCATATGCCTGATGAGACTTTCAAAGAAAATGGAGAGCAAAAGATCGCTTCTGTCCAGCTGTTTCCTTTTCTGGGAGCAGTGAAAAAAGAAGACATACCAGGCTATATGTTCATACCCGATGGAAGCGGGGCACTTATCCGCTATCAAGCCGAGCATCCGCTATATGATTCTCCGTACATCGGGAAAATCTATGGTAAAGATGAGGCGGTCGAGTCAAAAGGTGACTGGGAAGTGAAACCACAGTCGATATCGGTTCCGGTCTTTGGCATGGTACATGGTGTAAAGAAAAATGGGTTCATCGGGATCGTTGAAAAAGGGAAATTCAATTCAGAAATCGTCGCCTACCCAAGCGGCGTCAATACCGATTTCAATTGGCTATCGCCAAGATTCATCGTCAGGTATCCTTATTTCCAGCCTACGAGTAAGAGTATGGGTGGAATCAACACTTTTCAAAAAGAGAGGCTGCATGAAGATAAGGAAATCCGTTATGTTTTCTTATCAGAAAAGGATTCCGATTATGTTGGCATGGCGAAAACATATCGGGAATATCTGGAGAATAACGAGCAGATCAAAGTATCGGAAAATAAGAATTCAGATGAGGATGTTCCTGTAAGAGTCGAATTCCTTGGTGGCGAAATGGAACCTGGACTCATCGGGAATAAGCTTGTCTCGATGACGACATTCGATCAAGCCCAGATGATCATAGATGATTTGGAGAAATCCGGAGTCGATAAAATGACCGCTGTATACAGGGGATGGAGCAAGGGAGGTCTGACTGGTGGAAATCCAGCGAAATTCCCCGTGGAAGATAAATTAGGCGGTGGAGAAGGAATCGAAGAATTGAAAGAACACCTTGAGAAAAAAGGAATTCCCCTCTATCTTTATACGAATTATACAAAGGCATATGGGGATCAGGATAATTTTGATGTACAAGTGGATGGTGTAAGAAGGATCAGCAACCGGATCCTTGAACATTCGTTTTCCAATAATCTAGTAGATGAAAAGTTCTCTGATCTGAAAATCAATTATATGAACCCAGATAAAGCGTTGGAAATCGCAAGTGAAGATATGAAGCAATTTGAGAAATTGGGAATTGAAGGGGTTTCCATTGAAGATACAGGTTCGATCCTGTATTCAGACCATCATTCCAAAAGCAGGCTTTCCAGGGAAGAATCAGCTTCTAAATATGCAGAATTAGCTGACACTTTTTCAAAAAGTGTGGATAGAGTGGCGTTCTATCAACCGAATGACTATTTGTTCAAGTATAGTGATGAAATTTTCAGTATTCCTATGAGCTCATCACGGTACGCCTATGAAACAGACTCTGTACCATTCCTACAAATCGTGATGCATGGGTCGATTGATTATTACACGACTTTTTCAAACTATCATGCCGACCCAAAAAAACAATTGTTGAGGATGATTGAATACGGTGCATATCCATCCTTCTACTTGACCCATGAACCCTCATGGAAGCTGCAAAACACACCGTCCAAGGATCTTTTCACATCTTCCTATGAAGACTGGAGCGAAGATGTCGTCAGTCAGTACAAGCTAGTTAATAAAGCACTGAAAAAGGTCCAGAACGCTTCGATTGAAGATAGGAAGGTCATCGAGCTTGGTGTTGTGGAAGTCACTTATTCCAATGACGTGAAAATCATCGTCAACTACAACACGAAAGAGATGGAAGTCAATGATCACAAGATCGGAGCACTAGATTTCAAACTAATCGAAGGAGGGGATTAAGCTGAGAGTGCCATCGTTCAATCGGAGAACAAGAGAATACTTCACAGGATACATGTTCATCCTGCCATGGTTGATTGGATTCGTGCTCTTCATGGCGTATCCTCTCTTTTACTCCCTTTTTATGAGTTTCAATAAGGTGTATGTGACAGCGTCTGGTATCAAAACGACCTTTTTGAAATGGGAAAACTATAAATTCGCTTTTTTATCAGATCCTCATTTTTTAGAAGAGTTGATCATGTTTTTGAAATCCGTCGTGTTACTGATTCCGATTGTCATCGTCTTTTCGCTCATAGTCGCGTTGATGATCAATCAACCGATCCGGGGGAAAGGCCTTTTCAGGGCGATTTTCTTCCTTCCTGTCATCATCACAAGTGGTGAGGTAGTGAATGAACTGTTCGCGCAAGGGGCTGCAACGATTCCGATCATTGAACGATACGGGATCATCGACTTTCTGGATGCCAATTTAAGTCCGTCCTGGGCGGCACCGATCATCAATGTCATCGAGCAGTTGATCATCATCCTCTGGTATTCCGGGGTTCAGATATTGATTTTCCTGGCCGGATTGCAAAAAGTGAATAAACAGATTTATGAGGCAGCCGCCATCGACGGGGCATCTCCCTGGGAAATCTTTTGGAAGATCACGTTGCCGAGTATCAAGCCTTTTATCCTTGTCAATATCATCTATACCACAGTCGATCTTTCTACGAATTCGTTGAATAACGTGATCGTGTTGATCAAGGAGAACATGTTCAAGGTGGAGACGGGATTCGGCTATGCCACGGCCTTGTCGTGGATCTATTTCCTGATCATCTTCATCATTTTGCTTATCTCGATTTTCCTGTTCACAAGGAAGGAAAGATTGGAATTCAAAAAATCTTAACCAAGTAGGATGTGGGCACCTAATGAAACTGGACTATGCCACAAATAGAACGATAATAAAAAAAGTGAATACGGTCGGAACGAGGATGAAGAAACTATTAATGGGAATGCAGGGGAACGATGGTCTTGTTTTCAAGACGTTCATTTATGCCCTCTTGATCAGTGTAGGTTTCATCTATTTGTATCCGATCCTTTATATGGTTTCAGAGAGCTTCAAGAGTTTGAGAGATTTGTTGGACCCCACAGTTCTCTGGATTCCGAAAGAGTTGTATTTTGATAACTTTGTAAAGGCTTGGAATGTTCTCGAATTTCCGAAGACATTCATGACTTCGTTGTTGAATTCTGTCTTACCTGCTGTCGCCCAGATGGTTTCATGCGCGATTGTAGGATTCGGGTTTGCGAGATTCAAGTTCCCAGGTAAGAATATTCTCTTTGGTCTGATGCTTCTGACCTTCATCATCCCGACACAGATCGTGATGATTCCTATGTTCCTCATGTTCGAGCAATATGGAATGCTAGGGACACCACTGCCATTCATCTTGCCAGCGATTTTTGCAGGAGGAATCAAGAGTGCGTTGTTCATCTTGATTTACACACAATTTTTCAAATCGATTCCTCAAGTTCTTGATGAATCAGCACAGTTGGATGGAGCAAATTACCTGACCATCTTTTTCAGGATCATCTTACCGATCTCGATCCCGGCGTTGGTCGTTGTCTTCTTGTTTTCATTAGTCTGGCACTGGAACGAGACGTATACGGCTTCCCTCTATTTAGGGGACAGCATGTCGACACTACCGTTGAAGTTGAAAGAGTTCAATGATTCGTTCAAAGCCCTCTACTCATCAGCCGAAGCGGGAGGAAAGGGTGCAGACATCAATGAATCGATCAAATTTGCTGGAACAGTTCTGGTCATTCTCCCGCTTCTGGTCCTTTATATGTTTGCGCAAAAGTGGTTTGTCGAAGTGCTTGATAAAACAGGAATCACCGGCGAATAGGAATCAGGAAAAAATTTTGTAGGTTATTGAAACGTTTCAAATAATAATCTGAGGCAAGATCAAGTTCAGTTTGGAGGCGATATGATGGACAAAATTCGTGTAGGGATCATCGGTGTAGGAAATATGGGGACTGCCCATTCCGCTATGATTTTGAATGATCAGATCAAAGGGGCAGAGCTGACAGCTGTTTGTGATGTTCGGGAGGAAAGACAGAAATGGGCTAGAGAAAACCTCGGGGATGATGTGGAGGTGTATCGAACGCCGCATGAATTGATTACCTCTGGCCGAGTTGATGGTGTGATCATTGCAACACCTCATTACCAACATTCAGAAATCGCTATGACTGCCTTTGAACATGATCTTCATGTACTATGTGAAAAACCTGCTGGCGTTTACACAAAACAAGTCAGGGCAATGAATGAGGCCGCAGCACAAGCCGATAAGGTTTTTGCCATCATGTATAACCAGCGGACGAATCCGGTATTTCAAAAAGTCCGGGACCTTGTCGTCTCTGGCGAACTTGGGGAAATCAGAAGGACAATCTGGGTCATTGATTGGTACCGTTCCCAAAGCTATTATGACTCCGGTTCCTGGCGGGCGACCTGGGCAGGTGAAGGAGGCGGAGTGTTGATCAATCAATGTCCTCACCAGTTGGATTTGTGGCAGTGGACGATCAATATGATGCCGAAACGGGTTCGAGCCTTCTGTAATTTTGGAAAGTATCGTGATGTTGAAGTGGAAGATGATGTAACGGCGTATGTGGAATACGAAAACGGAGCCACTGGATTGTTTGTCACCTCGACTGGAATGGCGCCAGAAACGAATCGGTTTGAAATATACGGGGATCGAGGGAAACTGATCGTCGAAGATAATAAAATCACTTTCTGGCGGAACCGGATTCCGGAAACCCAATTCAACCAGGAATGGAAAGGCGGATTCGGTCTCCCGGAAAATTGGAAATGTGAGATTCCGGTGCAAGGGATTGAAACAGGGCATGGGGGAATCATGACGAACTGGGTTGATGCGATTCTTCATGGCAGTCCTTTGATCGCCCCAGGTGAGGAAGGGATCAAAGGTTTGACGCTTTCCAATGCGATGCATTTATCCACTTGGACGGATACATGGGTTGAGCTGCCGATCGATGAGGATCAATTCTTTGAAAACCTGCAGGATCGGATTGCTCAATCCTCGTATGATGAGGAAAAAGCTGAAGACAAAACACTTGATGTGAAGGGGACATTTTAAAAGCTGTAGATTGTATTTTAATAAGGCTGTTTTCGCAAACTTTGTTGCTCTTTAAAGTCGTTGATTTCCGCTCCAGGATGCTCGCTTTCCGCGGGGCGTGCGGTGAGCCCACTCGTCGCCTTGCGACATTGAATGGTCTCACCTGTCCCGCTGATCCCGCAGGAGTCTCGCACCTTGCTCTCCAATCAACTAGCACAAGGTGAGTTTTTAAAAATGACTCAAAAGCAACAATCAGAAAACAACCTTTAATAAAGACTGTTTAAAGTTAATTGCTAATGGAAGTGGAGGTGCTGAAACCTTTTGCAGTTTGCCGACCGTAAGCTAGTTATTTCCAAAACAGCCTTTTATAAAGATTAACGGACACAGGAGACCTTATTTTGCCCAAACAAGACGATTTTACAAAACTAACGGACACCAGGGCCCTTATTTCGTGCAAAATCATAAAAATCAGCTGTAAAAGATACAAATAGCGTCTCTGGTGTCCGTTAGATCTCAAAAAAACATCAATATGTCATAAATAACGTCTCTGGTGTCCGTTAACTTATCAACATGCCTCACTACGAGGCTTTCCCGAAAGAATTCACTTATTTTTATTGTTGAAAAACCTTTCTCAGAATCTGATGCTACAAACCAGGGAGGAGTTATGATATGAAGCATAAATTTGCAGCGCAGTTGTTTACTGTGAGAGATCTGCTCAAGGATGATTTTCCAGGAGTGTTACGAGAATTGAAAGAGATGGGGTGGTCTGGTGTCCAGATCAGCGGACTCTTCGGTTATTCGAAAGAGGAGATTGCGGCAGTTTTACAAGAAACCGGTTTAAAAGCTGCTGGTGTCCATGTGGGGATCGATCGATTACGGGAAGACCTGCAGGCAGTGGTTGAAGAAGCTGAGGTTTTCAATACGAAAGACATTGTTTGTCCATACGTACCTGATGAGCTGCGGACGGTTGAAGGCTATCAAGCGATTAAGCGGGACTTGAATGAAATTGCAAACAAGCTGGAAGGTGACGGTTACAGAATCAGCTATCATAACCACGATTTTGAATTCGAGACTATTATCAACGGTACACCAGCGCTGGAATATATGCTTGACCCTGATGAAGAGAACCAGGTATTTGCGGAGATTGATACGTATTGGGTCAAGAAAGCAGGCTATGATCCTTTAAACTTCATCCAAAAATATTCTTATCGGATGCCGATCATCCATCTTAAGGATATGACTCTTGACGATAATCAGACTTTTGCAGAGGTAGGAACAGGATCCATTGATTTCAAGCCGATTTTGACATGGGGTGAAGAAAATGGGGTCGAGTGGTACGCTGTCGAGCAGGATGAATGTCCAGGTGACCCGATGGACAGCTTGCAAATCAGTCTCGACAATTTGAATGGAATGGTGGAAAAACGGACGACCAAAACCAATTGACAGTAGAGGAATCCAAGGAGGAAACAATTAATGACGGTTGGAATGAATCGTAAGAAATTTATCATCAACGGCAAAGAAGAATTCCTATATGGTGGAGAATTACATTACTATCGCGTGCCAAAAAGTGAATGGAAAGATCGACTGAAAAAGTTGAAGGAAGCAGGCTGCAACCTCGTCAGTTCATACGTTCCATGGGTCTGGCATGAAATCGAAGAAGGTATTTATGACTTTACCGGTGAAACAAGAGGGGAAAGAGATTTGAAATCCTTCTTGGAGCTTGTGAAGGAGTTCGGACTTTATTGCATTGTACGGCCAGGTCCATATGTAATGGCAGAAGTCCGTTTTCATGGCGTTCCCGATTGGCTGTTGGAAACGTATCCCGAAGTCCTTTCCCGCACACGTGAAGGGAACGAACATGGCACCCGGGTTGTTTCATACAGGCATCCGGTGTTTTTGGAAAAGACGAAAAAATGGTATGACGCAGTGAATGAACTGATCGCCCCGCAGCAAATCGGACAAGGCGGACCGATCATCATGTATCAGTTATGCAATGAAATCGGGATGTTCCATTGGATCAGCAATACATCCGATTATAATCCGGATACACTTGAAAAATTCAAGGACTACCTCGAAGACAAATACAGTACGATTGAACGGTTCAACGAACAGTATCAAATCAAAGAGAAATCCTTCACTAGTTTTCTGGAAGCTTATAAGAAGGGCCTGCCTGAAGAATATCCTTCTTTCCATTATGAGTGGGGGGAATTCAGAAGAGAATACATCAAGGATTATACGGGTGACCTGCGTCAATTTGCGAAAGAATCAGGGATTACCGTTCCGTTTATCATCAATGTACATGGGTTCACGGATTTTTCAATCTACAGCAGAGGAATCCATTATCCAATCGGGTTATCCCAGCTTTACCGCACAGCCGAATTCGATGATGTTGTCATTGCAGGGGACTTTTATCCAGGCAGGATCGGCTATGACAATTACCATGATCTTGTGATGTCCACGACCTTCACTAGAGCGATTTCACAGGCGGATCAGCCTGTTTTCTCAGCAGAATTCCAGTCAGGTCGATTGGCGGACCGGCCCAGGCTTTACCCGCAAGATCTGGATTTGAATACGCGTACGTGTGTCGCGCACGGGATGAATGCCCTGAATTATTACATGTTCGTCGCAGGAGAAAACTTTGAAAATATCGGACTGTTCGGCAGACGACATGAATGGCAAGCGCCGATCGATTCAAAAGGCGAATTACGCCCTAACTACCAAAAAGCCCGACATCTAGGTGCCCTTTTCCAAACAGTCGGTAAGAGATTGATAAATTCAGAGAAAAAAATACATACCTACGTCGGCTTCAATCCAGATGATTATATGACAGAAGTGGTGGAGGAACGAGATCGGGGGCTGCTAGCTGATTCTACCGGAAAGCGCGACCATTTTGCCTATGATGGAATCCTCCGTTTGTTGGTAAGCGCAAACATCCACTTTGAAGCTATTGATCTTTTAAAAGAGATTTCTGTTGAATCCGTCCCTTCCTTATGGATATTCTCAGCCAAAAGAATGGATGAAAAGCTCCAAAGCCGTCTTGCGGAATATGTAAAACAAGGTGGGAAGCTCATCATCTATCCCGAACTCCCGACAATGGATCTATCAGGGAACCCTTGTCATATCCTTGTCGATGAGCTAGACCTGGGTGAATGGGAAGTTGTTGGCGGTACGGACTATGTGGATGTGCTCAATACGGACTCCGTCAATATCAAACAGCGTCTGCGATTCACTCGATTCGATGGAGAGCCGATCGCCACATTTACCCGTACCGGAGAAAATGAAGTTGCAGCATATAAGAAGCCTTGTGACAAAGGTGAAATCCTTGTGTTAGGAATTGCCATGGGTCATGATTACAACTATCAATTGGATGTCATCAAGGAACTTGCGGACAAGATGGGGATCACGGGGCATTTACAGGCGACGAATCCTGATCTGTCACTCGTCGAACGCAAGAATGGAGAAGAATCATTCATGTTTGTCAGCAACTATGATGAAATCGAACAAAAGGCTGCCATCTATGAAAAGGGGCAACCCCTGTTTGATGGTGAAGAGGTTGTTTTACCGCCAAGATCCTCAGCGATCTATATCCGAAACTTTGACATTACCGAGGGATTGTCAATCGAGTTTTTGACAGTCGAATTGACTGGTTTAGTTGTAGAGGACGATCACGTTGAAATGACACTACATCCAATCGGTCCAAAAGGCTCGCTTAAATTAAGGTGTAAGCGTGGATGGGTTGCAGAAAAGGATGCTTCAACTGATGATGAGTCGATTATATTCAAGGATATCGGTGAACCGAAGACAGTCGTGATAAAAAGATTGAGAGAGCCGGTTACTGGTTGAAGCGGATGCTGGTCGCAAAAATCACAGAGCTGGCTAAAAACAATAATGGAGCGGATTGACTTATGAAAGGTACAGGTTTCAAGGGGAAGTTGTTTGTATTATTTGAATGGATCACCAGGATCGCTTATGTCAACGTATTGTGGATCGGGTTTTCCTTACTTGGTGTGATGTTGTTCGGTCTTTTCCCGGCAACATCTGCCATGTTTGCGTTAATCCGGCGCTGGGTGCGCGGAGAAGATGATTTTTCAGTATTTCGGCTGTTTTGGAGTACGTATAAAAGTGACTTCGGAAAGGCCAATGCGTTCGGATGGATCATGACAGGCCTTGGGATTGTCTTGTATTTGGATTACCTATTCTTCACGTCCTCAGGGTCTACACTTTTTTTTCTTTTGAAATCCTTCACAATCATGCTTTTATTCGTGTATGTCCTGATTCTTGCATTGATTTTCCCAGTGTTCGTCCATTACAAATTAACCCTTTTCCACCTGTTCCGGAATACGATATTCATCGCAATGTTACATCCTTTTAAGAGTTTAGTGGCAATTTTGGGGATCGTGTCCATTAGTTTCATCATGTTCCTTGTACCGACCCTGATTCCGTTTTTCGGTGGAAGTGTGATTGCCCTATACGTGACCTGGATTGCACAAAAGATGTTTATGAAAATAGATGAAAAGCAACAGGAAGGTTTGAAAAATGGATAGCAAGCAAGCTATTTTCGCTTTCTGCGGAAACGATATAACAGGAGGGAAGTAAAATGATTGAAATCAAAAACAAGCAAATCCTCATAGATGGTGAACCTCAAATCCTGATGTGCGGTGAAATTCATTATTACCGCCTGGAACCAGAGGAATGGCAGGATCGTCTTGATAAGTTGAAAGCTTCTGGCTGTAATGCAGTTGCATCTTACGTCCCCTGGCTTTGTCATGAACCGGTCGAAGGCGAGGTTGATCTCGAGGGGAAATCACGCCCTGAACTTGATCTGACGGGCTTCATCGATTTATGCGCAAAGAATGATCTTTACTTTTTTGTCCGACCTGGGCCGTTCATCATGGCGGAAATGAAAAATGAAGGAATTCCTCACTGGGTAATAGAGAAACACCCTGAAATCGTTCCGATCACCTGGGATGGAAAAATGGTATCGGCCAAGACACTAGATTATCTTGCGCCATCATTTTTAGAAGAAACCCGCAAATGGTATGGAGCTGTTATGGACGTCATTGCCCCACGGTTGCATGCAAATGGCGGAAACATCATCGGGGTACAGCTCGATAATGAGATCGGGATGCTCTCATGGGTCAGCAACAGTCCGGATCTCACCGATCATGTGCTGGATGACTTTTCAAACTGGCTGCATGAACGGTATCAGCCTGAAGAGTTGAAACGCCGTTATCCGTTTGAAATGGATAATGAGGTGATCCGGAATGATTCGATCCGATCGCCGAAGGAAGACTATACGCCTGCCCTCCATCATGATCTCGGCTATTATATGAGGTACCGTTTTGCCAAATATGTTGCAATACTTCGCACTTATGCAGAAGAGTTTGGTGTAAAAGATGTTCCGTTTGTCATCAATATCCATGGTACAGGCGGCGGACGTGCTTTGACCTACCCGATCGGAATCAGCCAACTCTATGAATCTTATACCCAAGCACCAGGCTACATTTCTGGTTCAGATATCTATTTCGGGGATTTGGATATGAGCACGTTCCAGGACCTTTATCTGATCAATGGTTTCATGGATGCTGTCCACAATCCAGATCAACCACTGACATCGGTGGAGTTCAATTGCGGAGATGGGAACTTCGGAGAGACGCTGAGCAGCCGGTACGATCCATCAGCAGCAGATTTCAAGGTACGGATGTGCATCGCGCAAGGGAACAGGATGATCAACTATTATCTGTTCACGGGTGGACGGAACTACCGTCTTGACGAGAAATATGATGATGGCAATGATCGGATCGCTCATACTGGAGAACGGCATGGTTTCGCGGCGCCTGTCAGTCCTGAAGGGGAGTTGAATTATACGTTTCCAAGGATGGCTCGAGCCACAAAGACCGTGATGGCAGTCGCGGATAAGCTTGCCATTATGGAAGAGGAACATGATGATGTTTCTTTTGCCTTCATTCCGGATTATTTCATGACAGAATCACGTTATCCTGCGAGCGAAAAGATGAAGGAGATGTATCAGAACATTGAAGCCAATCGTGCGCCTGCCGCATGGGACAATATGGCCCGTGCAATGCTTCTGTCTGGTTATCGCTTCGGTTCTGTCGATATACAAAATAAACCGATTGATCCAGAAACAACACCTGTTCTAGTCCTTGCATCTGCCCTTTATATGGATGGGAAAGTCCAGCAAAAACTTTCAGATTATCTGAGCGACGGCGGTGGCCTTCTTCTTTACGGACAAGTACCAACGTATGATTTGGAAGCAGAACCTTGTACGATTCTTGCTGATGCGCTTGGTGTGCAACCTGCTGGTGTTCGACGAGCGTCGCAACATTATGCACTCTCTGTTTATGGGGATGATTGGGCAGGTTCTCGACCTGAAATCAGAACTCACATCGCACAAGTGTTTGATACTGGCGATGCTATCCCATTGATCCGTGTGTATGGATCTGATGAAGTGTGTGGTTTTGAATCCAGTGTTGGAAATGGTCGGGCAATTGTGATCGGCACAGTGTACAACTGTAACCTCGGTTTTTATAAGGAAGCGTTGGAAAGATTGGGCGTGAAGGCTGCTCTTCAACATGACTGCAAGTATCATGGAATATTCATGACCTCCACGGCAACGAAAGAAGGAGAGCGGTTCATCCATATTTTGAACCTCGATGGTTTTGAAAAAGAACTGCACATTAATGAGAACGGTACCGGGTTATTTGATGGACGTCTGTTGGAGCTGCAAAGTAAAGATGGAGTGATGCTGCCAGTGAATGTTTCCTTCGGTGATGTGAAAGTCCTCTATGCCACTGCCGAAATCAACAATGTGGCTGGGGATCAGATCGACTTCCGCCTCACACAAAGTGAAGATATCATCGCTTTTGAAACGGATCGAAAAATTACAGAAAGTGATGATTATGTTGTGGAGAGGAACGGAAATGTAACGTATGTTGTTTCCAAAAAACATGCAAAAGTCGATGACCATCTAACAGTACGCTTCACTTAAGAAATCTATCAGTCTACCTACCATAAAAATTCCATATTAAAAAACAGCGAGAAGCAAAGACATCAGGGAGACTTAAGCACAGATTGCCGGGGACACTATGTTGATCAGTGAAGGCATCTTTTATCGGATCATCTTGGAAGAGAAGTGACGACTGTTTAAGTGCGTAACCTATCAAAGTCAAGTATAGTAACCGTTTGATAGCAGGTGTGCATTACGGACAATGAACACCATTTTCAGTGCTCGAGTGGTCGTATGACGCATTCATACGGACAATGAATACCTATTTTCGTGTACGAGAGGTCGTATGACACCCATTTACCTCCATCATCTTTTCATCCTTGATGGTGCGGTTCCCATCCATTTTTTGAACATCCGGTTGAAATAAGATTGGTCGCAGTATCCGAGATATTCCGCGACCTCTCTTATCGTCATATTGGTATCTGTCATCAAGTCCCATGCTGTATTGATGCGTATCTGGTGTAAATACTGAATGGGTGTTACACCGATGACTTCTTTGAATAATATGGTGACGTAATTTGGTGTGACATCCACAATTGACGCCAACTCTTCTATTGTGATGTTCCGACGGAAGTTATACAGGATGTGGTCTTGCATTTTCCTTACGATCTGTTCTTTGACTGGTGAAGCATTCCGTTCTGATTTTTCTTGCGAAACCAGCAACAGAAGTTCAGCTATGACATGATAGGAAAGCTGCTCATAAAAGGTCTTTTGTCCGAGCCATTGCACGAAGAGAAAGGCAAATCTTTGTTCATAATAGGCGGGATTTCTCGGTTTGAACCTCAGCAATTGATTTTGTTCAGCAAAAATCGAATGAATAGAATCCTGCCATGAAAATACAGCAGTATATTTTTTATGAGATTCGTCCGGATGGTTCATCCAAGCACGATACTGATTGGAGGGAACATACAGAAACTCGCCCTTTTCCAAGTCCAACTGCTTATTGTCGATAAAGTAACGGACTTTGCCTTCCGTTACATAAACCAGCGTATTCAACCCACGTGATTTTTTTGTTGTCCAAGTCGGTTCCACATCATGATAAACACCATAGATCTTCATCATCTACACTCCTGATAAATAAATTTATGAATTATACAACTATTTAAATTTTGTTTATGTTCAGTCAGGAACTTTTCCCTTATTATATACAAAAGGGAGAGGCTATGAAACATCAAAGGTTATATAGGTTAGAGTTGGTATGTTTTATTCAAGGTCTCTCCATTTAAAAAACTACATTCTATGAAATGTACAAATCTTACAATTAAGGAAAGGAAGATTCATCATGCGTATACTCTACATTGATATCGATTCACTGCGTCCTGACCATTTGGGGTGCTACGGTTACCATCGGAACACGTCACCAAATATTGATAGCATTGCTGAAAGAGGTACAAGTTTCACCAACTATTATGCATCGGATGCCCCATGTGCCCCTTGCCGAAATGCTATGTTCAAGTCCCGGTTCGGCATACATACAGGTGCGGTGAACCATGGTGGGCTTGAAGCAGATAACCGTCCGATCGGCGCAGGACGTGAGTTCAACTACCATCATTCCCCATATCAGGCATGGGTTGATGTCATGCGATTCCAGGGACATCATACTGCTATGATCAGTCCTTTTCCTAGCCGACATGCAAACTGGGATGTTGTAGAAGGATTCCTTGAAATGATCGATACTGGAAAACATGCTGGCGAGACGGCAGGAGAAGTTTCGGATGAAGCATTGAGATGGATCAAGGGCAGAGGCACAGAAAAAGAAGACTGGTTTTTGTATCTCAATTTCTGGGATCCGCATACACCGTATCGAACTCCCGAATCTTATGGAAACCCTTTCAAAAATAATCCAGCTCCAGAATGGTTGACCGACGAAATCATCGCCCAGCACCAGGAGAGTTTTGGACCGATGAGTGCACGTAATGTGCCAGCAGGAAACCAATGGCCGGATCTCCCGCACGAAATCCATTCTCGGGAAGACTTCAAGAGGTGGATTGACGGGTATGATACCGCAATCCGATATGTTGACGACCATGTCGGCATGATACTTAATACGCTTGAAGAGGAAGGCTTACTTGAAGATACGATGATCATCATTTCGGCTGACCATGGTGAAAACCAAGGGGAGTTGAACATATATGGAGATCACCAGACAGCCGATCATATTACAAGTCGGATTCCATTGATCATGGCAGGTCCGCAAATACGTCAAGGACAAGTTGATGAAGATTTCCACTATCAAGTCGATTTAGGGCCGACATTAGTGGAGATGGCTGGTGGTGAGCCCCGCGGAAAATGGGATGGGACAAGCTTCCTACCAGCAGTTACGGAAGGTCGCTCAACTGGGAGACCTTACCTTGTCGTCAGTCAAGCTGCTTGGAGCTGCCAGCGTTCTGTCCGGTTCGATAATTGGATGTTGATCCGTACGTATCATGACGGGTTGAAGGATTTCCCTGATTTGATGCTTTTCGATATTGAAAATGACCCCCACGAAACGTCGAACCTTGTAGATGAACGCCCCGAAATCGTTGGACAAGGATTGAGGCTGCTGGATGAGTGGGTGGCAGAGCAAATGGTAACTTCTGATTATCCGACCGATCCGATGTGGAATGTCATTCACGAGGGTGGACCTTACCATACCAGAGGTGAATTTTCGAAACATGTGAATAAGCTTCGGGAAGAGGAACGCCATGAAGCAGCGGATCGCCTGGAAAGCCGTCATGAAAAGTTCCAAACCATTTATAATAAAGCCTAGGAAGGGGTAATAAACGTGAGCAATGTAACGGATTATTATAAGGATTTGCCCGAAAATGTGGAAAGCTTTTTCGACCGCCAATATAAAGATTCCTACGCTTTGCTGGACGCTTCTCGGAATCCCCGTACTGGTCTGTATGCTGATGCATATATGACGTTTGGCGAAAATCCGGACTTCAGATGTTCGATTGCAGCAACTGGTGTCGGCCTGATCGGTCTCTGTGTCGCAGATATGGAGGGCTGGGATCTAGAAGCAGCAGAAAAGGCTCTTGTCACATTGCGGTGTGTGATGGGAGAAATCGAAGGGTGTCAACCAGCACGTGATGATCAAACAGGTTTTTACGCCCATTTTGTCGATATGGAAACAGGTGAAAACCTCAATTCTGAAATATCAACGATTGATACGTCGTTATTGGTAGCGGGGGCACTTTTTGCGGGTCATCACTTCAAGGAAACTGCACCACAAATCAATGAAATGGCGACGGAGCTGTTGAAACAGATTGACTGGCGTGTCGTTGTTGCGGATAAAGAAAACGGAGTCATCAACATGATTGTAAAGGATGGCGAAGGAACCGCTCCATTGCCTGCTTTTAACGAGTATGCGCTGGTAGCGTATCTCGCCTTGTTGGGGCAGCCGGAAGATGAAGATATCCAAACGTTGTGGCATGGTAATTTTTCAGATCCGAAACTAAATGACCTTCCGCAAGTCGATTATCGGGATATTCCTGTCTTGACGGATAACGATAAAAACGCCTTTTTATCCTCATTCGTCCATCAATTTCCGTATTACCTCGTTCCGGAATACGGGAAGAGCAAGGTATATCAAGACTTCTTCACAAATGCCTGCCTGGCGGATCGGTTAAAATGGAAAGAAATCGAGGATGTACCATCTTATGTTTGGGGATATGGTGCTGGACCGAATGATGGTCTACATGGCGGGTATCATGCGGATAAAATCAACAACGCACCAGGTGACATCGCTTCGGCTTATATTGTAGCAGGATTCTTGCCTGTTTATCCTGCAGGAATCCATGACCTTTACGCGTTGTATCGCCTCCATATTCCTTATGATGTGTTTACGAATCCAGAAAATCAAGAAGATGAAGAAAAGTTCCGCCAGTCTTATCATTTCGGATTACACCGCTATTCCTGGTGGCATCTTGAACAAAAAGATCGGTGGTATCCGACCAAAATCACATTGATCGATTGGAGCTCGATGTTATATGGATTGACTGCATTCAAACGCGGGATGACCTTCTTCACCGAAAGACTACCGGAAACGAACACAGTACTCAAGTAAAGGAAACGAACAGTTTCTGTATAAAAGGATCAGCTATTCACATGGTTGATCCTTCTTTCACTGATTGTAAAAATCACTCCATTTCAGCTGATTCAGGAGTGAATTTACGCAATTTCCGGGTGATTTATGTACAACAGAGGTGATTCAAAGTAATTCTGAGTCGATTTGAGCAATTCCGATGTAAACATAATTTTCCAGATTCACATAGGTTCTTATTAAGGAAGGATGAACAACGTGAAAGTGATGACATTCAATTTAAGGGTTGATATTCCGGAGGATGGCAAAAATTCGTGGGCGCATCGAAGTAAGAAAGCAGCTTCGGTGATCAATAAGCATCGACCGCTTATCGTTGGTACCCAGGAAGGCCTCCTCCGAATGATTGAAGATATCGAATCGGAGTTGGCCGACTATCGATGGATCGGACAGGGAAGACGCGGGGGCATGTCCGATGAATTTTGTGCAATTTTTTATGATCACAATGAACTGGAAGTCCTTGAATCTGGCCAATTCTGGTTATCAGTGCAACCGGATGTCCCGAACAGCATAAGCTGGGAAAGTGATTTTCCAAGGGTTTGCACCTGGGGCCATTTCAGATTCAAAAAGGAACCTTACAACGAATTCATCCATTACAACACGCATCTCGATCACATCAGCCAGCAAGCGAGAGAACATGGTATCCATTTGATTTCGAAAAGACTGGACGAACTGCATCAGGAAAAGAATCTGCCTGTGATATTGACTGGGGATTTCAACAGTGAACCAGATGATCCCGTCATCCGATTTTTACAGGGGGATATCACCCTTTTAGGCTCAACAGCCAAATTGAACGACTCTTTTTCGCAAACGGACCTCAATCCTGGTTGTACGTTCCACAATTTCAAAGGAGGCAACGAAGGAGCGCCGATCGATTATATTTTTACAACGCCTGGAGTCCAGGTATTGAAGACAGAGATCGACCGGAGTCAAATAGACGGTGCATATCCGTCAGATCACTATCCTGTCATTTCGATAATGAAATGGTAAAAGAATATTCAGCAACAAGGATTGGTATTGGGAGGAGAAAAAATGAAGAAGTGTTGTGCACCAAGAAGAAACCAAGACCAAAAAAACATGGAATCCACAACTGGAACAGTAGAAAAAAACCAGTCACACACCAAAGAAGGAATGGTTTTGCTTGACGGTGGAACCTTCATCATGGGAACAGATAGCCTTAAAGGATTTCCTAAGGATGGAGAAGGGCCGGCAAGGAACGTTGAGCTAAACCCGTTTTATATCGACCAATATGCGGTTACGAACAGACAATTCAGAGCGTTCATAGACCAGACAGGTTATGTGACGGAAGCGGAAAAATTCGGCTGGTCTTTCGTCTTCCATCATTTCGTATCTGAAAAAGTGTGGGCGCAAAAGCCGCAGAGGGTTCCGAACATCCCCTGGTGGGTTGCCGTTGAAGGCGCTTATTGGAATCAGCCGGAAGGTCCAGGCTCGACAATCGAAAACCGCATGGATCACCCGGTCATTCATGTTTCTTGGAATGATGCGCAAGCGTTTTGTAAATGGGCTGGAAAGAGATTGCCCACAGAGGCAGAATGGGAATATGCAGCACGGGGCGGTCTTGAACAAAAACTCTATGCCTGGGGCGATGAGTTGATTGTTGATGGAAAACATCAGTGCAACATATGGCAAGGTGATTTTCCGAATAAAAATACAGCAAGGGACGGTTATGTAAGAACGGCACCAGTCGATTCGTATAAGCCCAATGGTTTCCGCCTTTACAACGTTTGCGGAAATGTATGGGAATGGTGTGATGACTGGTTCAGCCCGCGCTACCACCGGGAAAGTTCGAACACAAATCCCACGGGTCCTGATACAGGGCAAGTTAAATCGATGAGAGGCGGCTCCTATCTTTGCCACAAATCGTATTGCAATCGCTATCGGGTGGCCGCGAGAAGTTCGAACTCACCAGATAGCTCAACAGGGAATATCGGCTTTCGATGTGTTGCTGATGTCGATCACTAAGGAGGTTTTATAATGCAAAAAAGTGATGGGATGAATTATGCACCTGAAGGAAAAAGCGAGCCTGTCGTTAAGGAAGGAGAGTTCAATTTTGCTGCGATGGCTTTGGATCATGGCCACATTTATGGCATGTGCAATGGATTGACAGAAGCGGGCGCAACCTTGAAGTGGGTATATGATCCTGATCATGAAAAAGTGAAAAACTTCTGTAACGCATTTCCTCAAGTCAAAGTGGCAGCATCTGAGGATGAGATCTTGAATGACCCGTCTATCAAACTGGTCGCAGGAGCTGCTATACCTTCACGAAGATGTGAATTAGGCTTGAAGGTGATGGATCATGGAAAGCATTATTTCACGGATAAAACGCCATTTACGACCCTGGAACAATTGGAAACAGCAAAGAAAAAGACAGAGGAGACTGGGCTTATCTGGGCGGTCTATTACAGTGAACGGCTCCATGTTGAAAGTGCTGTTTTTGCGGGTCAGCTCATTGAACAGGATGCAATCGGTGAAGTAGTGCAAGTCCAGGGGGCAGGGCCGCATAGGATCAGTGTGGACAGCAGACCGGACTGGTTTTTCAAAAAGGAGATGTATGGTGGAATCTTGTGCGATATCGGCAGTCATCAAATTGAACAATTCCTTTATTACGCTGGCGCAAAAGATGCAAAAGTCGTTCATAGCAAAGTCGGGAATTACAAGCACGAAGAATATCCCGAACTTGAGGATTTTGGCGATGCTTCCTTGATTGCTGATAATGGGGCTACCAATTATTTCAGAGTTGATTGGTTGACACCGGATGGCCTCCGCACATGGGGAGACGGACGCACGCTCATCCTTGGAACCGATGGGTATATCGAGCTCCGGAAATACATCGATATCGCTCGTGATGAGCAAGGGGATCACCTTTATTTAGTGAACCATGACGGAGAGAAGCATTTCTCTTTGAGCGGTCAGGTCGGATTTCCGTACTTCGGTGAACTGATTTTGGATTGTATCAATGGAACAGAAAACGCGATGGAACAATCCCATACGTTCAAGGCAGCGGAATTATGCCTGATTGCACAGCGGGATGCCATCCAAATCAATAAAAATAATCAAAACGTTTATCGTTCAATAGCAGATTAAGGAGGTTTCCACATGAAAGCTTTTATGGATGAAGATTTTCTGCTAGAAACGTATGTTGCAAAGACGCTTTACCATGAATATGCAAAGGACATGCCCATTTTCGATTACCATTGCCATCTCTCTGCCAAAGAAATTGCAGAAAATGTATCCTTTTCGAATATGACGGAGATCTGGCTGAATGAGGACCATTACAAATGGCGTGCACTTCGAAGCAATGGTATATCAGAAGAGTACATCACGGGTAATCAGACGGATAAAGCGAAATTTGATAAATGGGCTGAAATGGTACCTTATTTAATCGGTAATCCTCTTTATCATTGGACTCATTTAGAGCTGAAGAGATATTTTGGGATAACGGTCCCTTTAAATAAAGAGACAGCTGATGGCATCTGGGAGCAGTGTAACACAGTGCTCAGAGGAAAGCGCTTCACTGCGCAAGAATTGATCAATAGATCGAATGTAAAAGCGTTATGCACGACAGATGATCCCCTGGATGATTTAAGGTATCACAAGCAGCTTCAAGAAAATGATCAGTTTCAAGTCAAGGTATTACCGACATTCAGACCTGATGATGCGTTGAACATAGAAAAAGAGTCATTTTCCGATTTTGTAGGACAGCTTGCAGATGTGACCGGCATCCTAATTCAATCCTTTGATGGTCTGGTCGATGGGCTGGAATCCAGGGTAGAGTATTTTCATCAAGCGGGATGCAGGCTCTCAGATCATAGTTTGGAAACAGAATTCTACCTTGAAGCGGATGCAGATGAAATTAACAGTATATTTAAAAGAAGGTTGTCTGGACAAGCTTTGACGCAAGCGGATGCCACAAAGTATAAAACAGCTGTCTTACGGGCGTTGGGGACAATATATTCCGAACGAGAGTGGGCGATGCAGCTACACATTGGTGGTCTGAGGAACAACAACACGTTAAAGATGGAAATGCTCGGTCCAGATAAAGGGTTCGATTCGATGGGTGATTTCAATTATGCCGAGGATCTCTCCAGGCTGTTGGACTCATTGGAATATAGCAATTCATTGCCAAAGACGATCCTATATAATTTGAATCCAAGAGACAACTATATGTTGGGATCCATGATTGGAAATTTCCAGGGAGAGCGTCCAGGAAAAATCCAATTTGGTCCAGCCTGGTGGTTCAATGACCAACGTGATGGAATGGAAGAACAAATGAAGGTTCTTGCCAATGTCGGTCTTCTTTCAAGATTCGTGGGTATGTTGACGGACTCAAGAAGCTTATTATCTTATACAAGACATGAGTATTTCAGGAGAATCCTATGCAACTTAATCGGTAATTGGGTAGAAAATGGCGAGTATCCAGAGGACTATGGAACTTTAGGTGAAATCGTTAAGGATATCTGTTACAACAACATTGAAAACTATTTAGCAATCGAATCTTATGAAACGATTGGGTGATGAGCAATGGAAATGGAGGGGAACGACCACTATTTTAAAAGGACTGTCCTAATAGAAAAGTGCCAGACTCCTCAAACACAACATTTGTATCAAAACCACGATTTTTCTCCAAAATGTTGTTAGTAGAGAGCAGACACTTATAGGACAGTCCCTTTTTCCATTGGATCAATCTTTGTTTTTGTCGGCGTATACAGCCATTGTGTCGCACATGAATTGTGCCAATCCGTCACCGAATTGATCGATGTTTTTCGTGAACCTTTCATCATCCACATACATCTGTCCTAAACCTTTGAAAGCGTCGAGTGAATAGTGATGACCAAAATTGCTGTTCAAGAAAACATACCATTCTTTGATTGCTGCTTGTGCTTCATCCGATTCGGGTGGAGTGTCGCGAAGATCAGCAAGGCTGCGGTAGATGGCGTTCATTTTTTCACCCAGCGCCTTCTGTTCCTCTTTCGACATGTTCCCCAATTTAGCGTTCGATTTGTCGACTGCCTCATCTCCCCAGCGTTTGCGGGCTTCTTTCTCATACGGATTCTGGCTGAAATCGAATCCTTCGAATTTCTCTTTATTCGTCATCGAAATCGCTCCTTTCGTGTGTTCAATTGTCTTATCGATCGTCGAAATCATCGTGTCGATCCTGCTTCGTTTCTCCACTAACATTTTACGGTGGAGTTCTAGCGCTTCTTTCTGATCGAAGGAAGGACTGTGGATGATTTCCTTGATTTTTTTCAAAGGGAAGCCGAGCTCTTTAAAGAACAAAATCTGTTGCAAGGTGGCAAGATTATCATCTGAATAAAGACGATACCCTGATGGGGATGTCTTTTCTGGTTTCAATAATCCGATTTCATCATAATGATGCAGTGTGCGCACACTGATGCCGACCAGGCCAGCTACTTCTTTTACCTTCATTGCTTAATGTACCTCCCTTCAATATCTACTTTAAAGTATAACGTAACGTGAGAGTCAATAAGGAAATGGAAATTTTTTTATTTCACGGGAATATGTAACACGACCAAACTAGGAAAGAGCGAGACATAACTGAGATTAATCGCAACATACTTTTACAAAATAGCGACAAGTCTTCGAATAATCACGACAAAACTCAAAAAAATCGCGACAAATGGAAAACGAGGCCACCGGTTAAAAGCGGCAGCCTCGAATCTTACAAACTTATTTTATTGTGATTTTCGCTTTGTTATAGTTGTTTCCGTTACCGTCTGGTTTATAGTTTTTCTCGACATTTCCAGCGGCATCCATCGCAAACCAGTGGATGGTCGTCGTTTCCTCGATCTTCAACGTTTCAGCGCCTTCCCGTGTGTCTTTGATCTGAATTTTATCAGACTCGAAGGTTGGCCTTGAACCATCCAGTGTGTAGTAGATGGTTGCTGGTTCACTTGATTCGAAGGAAATTTCTACAGGTTCATCATAGTTTCCTTTACCAGGTATCGCTTTGGATTTTGGCGGTTTCTTATCTTTTGCGTATTGGTAGGCGACATCAAACAATCCGTTCATCCCGTTTGCGAATTCCATCGCTTCTGCATGACCTTCTTCAAAAGGAGGTTGGAAGCCGACAGCTTGCCAGCGGCCTTGTTCTTCGTTCCAGATGTCAGCCCCGACTTCGAAGTCCCAGGCATAGATGCCATAGTCGTACCAAAGGGCATCTGCAGAATTACCTGCGGCAGAGTAAAGGACATCAGGAATTGGACCTGTACGGCTTGGCAGGATGACCGTGCCTCTGTAATCCTTGATCTCATCAAGGATCGTTTCAGATGCCTGCCAGAAATAGGCTTCTTCACCAGCAGTCGGACGCGGCAATGTTTCGCGGTTTTCCGTATAAGCGCCAGGTGGCCACATGAAATAACCACCATAACTATGAATGTTCATACCAAATTTGATATTCGGATTTTGTTCAGCCAGCCAGATGAGATTTTGCGCCTCCGGCTCTGAGACTTCCTCAGGTCCAGCATAGACTGCACTTGTACAATTAGTTGAGGCACCGATATAACCATCATGCACAGAGCCTACTGAATGGTTCCGATTCAAATCGACGCCCCAGTAATCCTTCGCTAGAGGATCCGAAAAATTCGTGTCCACACAATGGTTGGTCATATTCTTCCGCTGCCAATTATAATCATACATGCTGTAATGTGCGCCATCCGGATTGACGGTCGGTACGATGAAAATATCGAGATTATCGACATATTTACGTGTTTCTGGATCATGGGCATAGTTCCGTAACAGACGTTCTGCGGTTTCAACGGATACAAGAGGTGTGACCCATTCACGTGCGTGTTCCTGTGAATAAGCGAAGACGCCGGTTTTCGATCCGTCACGATGTTTCCCGATCCGAAGGGCTTTAACGGTATATGGATCTCGGGAAATCGAATCTGGAGCATCAAGATTGTCATCGAGTTGCACCGATGTTTCAGGAGTGACGATTCCATCACCTTCAGAGCCTCGGAACGTATCAGCGCTAAGGAGTTCATTCGCCTCCTCGTTCAATAGAGTGATGACATCTGAAGCGGTACTCGATACATTTCCATTTTCATCGGTTGCTAAAGACACGACAATTTCCTGCCCGTCTATGCTAAGTGATAATCCAGCTTGGTCTTCCTCAGGTTTTTCCAATGAGATGCTTATGTCATTTCCGCCTTCATGACCCCATTCATTCGAGGTCACGACGACAGCGTCATTCGTATTATTCCCAAGAATCGCTTGTGCGTTTCTGCGATAACCGTTTGACTGATTCGGCAGTTCTATCACTTCAGCCAGTTCCGGGAACTCTTCTGCCAGACTTTCGATCCGCTCAGTAATTTCAGTAGGGTCCATGTAGTGGTCTACGAAATCGCTGACATAGTGAGGCTTATCCGGGTCTGGTTTATCTTCTCCAAGCCATTCGCTGACAGTGGTGGTGGAAGTTCCGCCTTGATTGCTTTCAATTTTGATTTGATGAGGGATTTCTTCAATCGGGAGCAGCAATTGGTGATAAAGGTATTCACCATAGTCCTCGACACGTCGAAGAGTTGCCTCTCCGCCAGAGCCGATTCCTGTACCTTTACCGGAATCCCATCTGGCAGTCAGTGCGACGTTGCTTGCCGCACCAGCACTCGTTTTTGCTTCAACATATAAGAATGTACCAGAATAATTTTCAAAGTAATTGGCGCGTAAAATAGTGATGGAATCTTCTGAGGAAGCTACTTGAGCAAGCTTCTTCACCTGGGATTTTCTTTCTGCAATCCGTTGTTCAGCCTCCGCTTTTGTATAGACGGTTTCGAATTCGAAGCCTTGATTACGGATTATTTTCAATTCGGATGGCGTTACAATCGCATCGACGTCATAACTACCGTCTTCATGCTGATGGACATGTTCAGTAAGATCAAACCCAGCTTCTACGAGTTTGTCCAGTTCCATCCGATCTTTGACATGGATGGATACAAGTGCAGCCTTTTCTTCAAAACTCTTTAACGGCTGTGAAGTAGTGGCGATCGTCGTGTTGGAGTTGAAAAATGGGGTCGCGATCAACAAAATGGACAGGGTGACGAGTACAACGATTAAAGAACGCTTTTTCATAGTCATTCGTATGATAGACACCTCCAAATAGTTTAGAAGTTTACGATTTGCACTCCTTTCTTTCGTGTTACGAAATAGTTTAAATGGAAAGGGTTGAAATCTTTGTCAAAATATGCGTGTGACTACGGGGTTTATGGGCGGAAAATTTGAAGTTAAGTGGGTATTGCGGAGGAAATAAATCGGTTGATAGAATCATGAGGTTGAAAATGTTGTCGAAAAGAAAAGGGGTACCTCGAAGTATGAAGTAATTTTAGGAGAATGGTAGTGGACGTTTAAAGGTTTTCGGATGAAAGCAAAGTTCGGACAGGGTAGGGTGCAAAAATGCTGCGCCCTGTCCGAACATGAGCCAACTTTGGACAGGAGAGGATGCAAAAAGTGTGAGTCTGTCCGAACCCGCTTCTAACTTCGGATTCCTCTTCTGTCGATTTTTTGCTGTCCTATTCCGGAAGTGTTATCAGGAGTGAGCAGGTGGTTTATAATCTAAGTAAGAAAGGGAGGGAGTATGGATGGACTCAGAAACAATTTTCAAATCGGTTTATGAAACGATCTTAAAGCGTGATACCCGATATGACGGGCGATATTATGTCGGCATCGTCACGACCGGAATCTTTTGCAGACCGTCCTGTCGTTCAAGGACACCAAAACCGGAAAACGTCAAAGTTTTTAAAAGTATTGAAGAAGCACAAAAGGCAGGATTCCGCCCTTGTAAACGATGCCGCCCGGAAAATCCGAGTAAACATGGGCCTGATGCTGAAATCGTCCAAAGGGTAAATACGATGATCGAGAAAGATTTTGCGCAAAACCTTACGCTGGATCGCATGGCCTCAGAGCTGTTGATGAGTCCATACCATATCCACCGGGTTTTCAAACGGATGACAGGAACGACTCCTTCAAAAGTGCTTGTCCAGAGAAGGATGGAGAAAGCAAAAAGCATACTCGCTGATCAAAACACCTCGATCTCAGAGATTGCAAGACATGTAGGGTACAGTAGCGTTTCGCACTTCTCATCTGTTTTTAAAAAGATGACAGGTTGTACACCGATCGAATATAGGTCAGAAAGTCAACTTACCAATAGGAGGGGAGAAGGATGACAACAGTGTATTGGAGTTCATTTACACATCCGACGTTCCAAAACAAGCCGCTTTTTCTTGCTGCTACCGATAAAGGACTGTGTAAAATCACATGGCCGTCGGAGAATTTTGAATCGATGACAACATGGGTGGAAAAACAGATTCCTGATGCCGTGGTGATTGAGGATAAGGAGGTCATTGCACCATTTGCCAACCAATTAAACGAATATATGAATGGAGAACGAGAAGACTTCGATGTACCGCTTGATTTCAGAGGGACAGCTTTTCAAACCTCTGTATGGAACCAATTGACACAGATCCCGTATGGCCAGATTCGCAGTTATTCAGAGATTGCCGATGCTTTGGGCAATCCAAAGGCAGTCCGTGCAGTCGGAACAGCAAACGGTGCGAATCCGATTCCGATCATTGCTCCGTGCCATCGTGTGATTGGGAAGAATGCGGCGTTGACTGGTTTCAGAGGCGGATTGCAGATCAAAGAAAAGTTGCTTCAATTGGAGGGTTTTCATGACTACACGCAACAAGGACATGCACGCTTTCAATTTTGATCAAGAGTTGGAACAAATCACGATTCAGCCTCCACGCGAATTCAGTTTTGCCGAAACATTGCATTATCTGAAAAGATCGCCTGCGGAATGCATGCATCTGGTCGACGATGAAAAGGTGTATAAGCTGCTTCAATTCAAAGAAAGAACGATGATCATTAAAATCGGTGAAAACGAAGAGGGTAACATTCAAGTTGATTTTGTGCTGGATGCACCTGAGTCCGCAATAGTCTATCAGCAGGTTGCAGAATACATTGTAGAATGGTTCGATCTCAGAACCGATCTGAAACCATTTTATGAAATGGCTGAATGGGATCCCCTATTAAGTGAATTGATACACAAGTTTTCGGGTCTCCGGGTGATTGGAGTGCCTGACTTGTTCGAGGCGCTTTGCTGGTCGGTGATCGGGCAACAGGTCAACCTGCCTTTTGCTTATACGGTAAAAAGACGGTTTGTAGAAGCTTACGGGAAGAGCTTGGAGTGGAATGGGCGATTATTTTGGCAATTTCCTGATCCCCAAACAATCACTTCTGTTCCAGTTGAAGAGTTGAAAAAACTGCAATTCACTGGAAGGAAAGCAGAATACATCATCGGAATCGCAGAGCTTATGGCAAATGGTCATTTGAGCAAGCAATCGCTTTTAGAGGATCTTCAACAAGCAGAAAAGACCTTGATGTCCATTCGAGGAATCGGTCCCTGGTCCGCTCATTACGTCATGATGCGGTGTCTCCGTGATCCATCTGCTTTTCCGATTGGAGATGCCGGATTACAAAATGCGTTAAAAAAACACCTTGGGAGACAAACGAAGCCTGCTCCAGAAGAAATCCGAGAACTTTTTTCACACTGGGAAAACTGGGAAGCCTATGCCGTTTTTTATCTATGGAGAAGTTTATCTTCATAGGTGTATACATAGTTTGGAACCGGGAGTATACTTTTTAACAAGGTATTTTATAGGGGTATCGTTAAAACCTTGATAAAGGAATTTAAACTCTACTGAAAAAAACAGGTGAATTTATGACAGATTTCGTTAATCTAGGATTATCCTTAAACTATATAAAAAAGCTGGAACAGCAAGGGATCAAAAAGCCGACTCGAATACAAACAGATTCGATTCCTTTATTGAAAAGCGGGGATGATATCGTCGCTCAGGCTCAGACAGGTTCAGGGAAAACCTTGGCGTTCCTTCTACCGATGCTTGAAAAAATCGATCCAGAAGAAGCAGTCATTCAGGGCTTGATCATCATGCCGACGAGAGAATTGGCTTTGCAAGTCACGCAAGAGCTATACAAACTGACAGAAGATGAAGACATCAATGTTTTAGCAGTGTATGGCGGGCAGGATGTGCTTCAACAGATCAACAAGCTTCAGGGAAGCGTACATATCGTGATCGGGACGCCAGGTCGGATCCTCGATCATGTACGACGGGGTACAATTGATTTTTCACACGTATCGATGCTTGTTCTTGATGAAGCGGACCAGATACTGCATATCGGGTTCTTAGAAGATGTTGCAACGATCATTGATCAGACATCTGAATCAAGGCAGACAGCCCTTTTTTCTGCAACGATGCCTGATGATATACGGCAGCTTGCGAATCGTTATATGCGATCACCAAGACAGATCAAGGTAACGACGAAAGGGAAGACGGTTGAAGAAATCCAACAATATGTTGTGGAGACCACTGACCGGCAAAAACAAAATGCTCTCTTAAAGGTTGTGAAGGAAACACAGCCGATTCTGGCGATCATTTTTTGCAGGACGCAGCGGCGGGTCAGCAAACTTTATAATGCTTTATCGGAGAAAGGGTACTTGACCGATGAGCTGCATGGCGGATTGTCACAAGCGAAGCGTGAAGATGTTATGCAACGGTTCCGTACTGGGGAAGTCCATTTACTGATTGCAACCGATGTGGCTGCCCGTGGTCTAGATGTTGAAGGAGTTTCCCACATCTATAACTATGATGTACCTCAAGACGTTGAGAGCTATATCCACCGGATAGGCCGGACGGGGCGGGCAGGGGAAAAAGGAATGGCAATCACTTTCATCGCGCCAAAGGATGAGAAGGCGTTAACCATGATCGAAAATACGATTGATAAAAAGATTGAGCGGATGGAAGTGGTCGTTAAACCTGGTATCCAACCTTCAGCTAAGACGCCTACCAGAAAGATGTCATACGACGCTAACAATAGAAAACGAAACACTCGAAGAAAAAGATGACGATTTAAAAGCTATCGCTAGGCTCAAATTAACGTGAATTTTTATTGGAAAATGTCTCAATACATTAGTAATGAAACACCACTCTAATCCAAGTATAATTACTTTCTTCAATATAAGGTAACTAAGGCTTGACTTGCCAAGTTTTCTTTAGAAATTGTATGTTTTTCGTCACATCTTTTTCATCTGAAAAGGAGTAAAATATTGGTGAAATAGATGAACGAAGGGGATGTTTTGTATGGGAAAAATCATACTTAGTGTACCGTTCTTTTGGTTTGTCTTGAGTAATGCAGTATTTGCACAAACGACAGTGGATCAAACAGAACACACACTTGTTTTATACTTGATTGCAAGTATACCAATCTTATTTTTTGCGACTTTAATATATATTTTCGGTGATTATCGGGAGTTTTTCTGGAGAAAACGTGCTTTATTTCTAGTATCACGCTCATCAGCAGATAAAATCATCTCTATAAAAGATTGCCGAAAGATTTCAAATGCGAAAAAACATCTATCAAGAGGGGCTGGCATTTTTTAATGTCAGTTCCTCTTTCTTTTATAGGCAACATTTGTTCAAGATGGCTGCGAAATTACTCAAGATTGATTCGAAATTGCTCAAGATCACCCCGGAATTGAACCAGATCATCACAGAACTAGCTGGAATTTTATTTCATACTTTTAGCTCATTTAAGGAGTTTTGTAACTATTGTAGGCAATTTTTTGATATATCTATTTATGAAAAGGTTTCAGAAAATTTTAAAAATATAAGGAGGATTGTACATGTTAGGATTTTTACAAAGAATCGGCAGAGCCTTGATGCTGCCGATTGCCATCATGCCAGCAGCGGCATTGCTTTTACGTTTGGGACAAGATGATTTATTAGGGATCCCGTTTATTGCTGCTTCTGGTAATGCTATTTTTGCCCATCTGCCGCTTCTTTTTGCGATCGGGGTAGCAATCGGATTATCGAAAGACTCGAATGGCGCTGCCGGATTAGCTGGCGCGGTCGCTTTCTTCGTGTTGACAGAAGGGACGAAAGCCATTAATGAAGAAATCGATATGGCCTTCCTTGGGGGGATTTTATCTGGGGTAATAGCTGGATTACTTTACAACCGCTTTCATGATATAAAATTGCCAGATTACCTCGCCTTCTTTGGAGGGAGACGATTTGTTCCAATCATCACGGCTGGGGTGATGGTTGTACTGGCAGGTCTTTTCGGATTCGTATGGCCTCCGATCCAGGATGGCATCAATGCAATTGGACAATGGATCATTGATGCAGGAGCTGCAGGAGTCGGTATTTATGGTTTCATGAATCGTTTGCTTATTCCAATCGGTCTCCATCATGTCCTTAATAGTCTTGTCTGGTTCGTATTTGGCGAATATAACGGAGCGACTGGTGATTTGCATCGTTTCTTTGCAGGTGATCCGGAAGCAGGAATATTCATGGCCGGCTTCTTCCCAATCATGATGTTCGGTCTACCAGCAGCATGTTTCGCAATGATTGCTGCTGCTAAAAAGGAAAAGAAAAAAGCGGTCACCGGATTACTGGTCGGGATTGCTTTCACTTCCTTCCTGACAGGTATTACAGAACCGATTGAGTTCTCCTTCATGTTCTTATCACCTATATTGTATGGCGTGCATGCGTTATTGACTGGTAGTGCGATGGTGGTCACTTATGCATTGGACATCCATCATGGATTCGGGTTTTCCGCAGGGGCAATCGACTACATTCTGAATTTCGGACTTGCCCAGCGGCCGTGGCTATTGTTCATCGTCGGTCTGATATATGCAGTCATATATTTTGTCGTATTCTATTTCCTTATCAAAGCATTGGATCTGAAAACCCCAGGTCGTGAAGATGATGAGGATATGGTTGACACTGATGGTCCTACTAAGGTTGCTTCAGGTGACAAATATGAAGACATGGCTCATCACTTCATCACAGCACTTGGTGGCAAATCAAATATCCAGGCGATTGACAGCTGTGCAACCCGACTGCGATTAAATATTGCAGATATGGACGCGATTGATGAGCAGGCGTTGAAAAGGCATGGAGCAAAAGGGATTATGAAAATTGACCGGAGGAATCTCCAGGTAGTTGTGGGTACGAATGTCGAGTTCGTAGCCACCGCCATGCAGCGTCAAATGGCAAATGAAGAGAAGTCTCCTCAAGAATCAGTTGCTGTTGATAATGGAAAACCACCTGCCAGATCGGCATTTGGTAAAAAAGGTTTTGCTTCACCTATTGAAGGACGGATCATTCCAATAACCGATGTGGATGACCCGACGTTTTCTGAACGGATGATGGGCGATGGATTTGCAGTTGAACCTACTGGAAAAACGGTCGTCTCACCAGTTGACGGAAAAGTCATCAATCTGTTCCCGACGAAACATGCGATCGGCATTGAATCGAAAAATGGCTATGAAATCCTGATTCATGTTGGATTGGATACAGTGGAGATGAACGGTGAAGGGTTCCAGGCCTATGTCAAGGCTGGTGATGAAGTCAAACAAGGGCAAAAATTACTGGAGTTGAACCTGGACTATCTCCAAAAGAATGCAAAATCTACCGTTACACCGATCATCTTCACAAATCTGGATGAGGGTGAAAGAGTCGAACTGAAGAAATCTGGAACGATCAATCAAGGTGAAACGAACATTATTGAAATTAGAAAATGAATCTGTAAAAGAGCGGAGCTGCCTCTATTGGCCAGCTCCGTTTTTTAGTTTGTTACTCGTTCGGACAGTAGAGAGAGAAAACAGTGACAGAGTGTCCGAAGTTGGTGCTTTATGAGACAGGAAGAGGAGAAATCATCGAAAGTCTGTCCCAAAAGAGCGTGTTATGGAACAAGAAGAGGAGAAAACACCGAGAGTCTGTCCCGAAAGAGCGTGTTATGGGACAGGAAGAGGAGAAAACACCGAGAGTCTGTCCCGAAAGAGCGTGTTATGGGACAAGAAGAGGAGAAAACACCGAGAGTCTGTCCCGAAAGAGCGTGTTAAGGGACAGGAAGAGGAGAAATCATCAAGAGTCTGTCCCGAAAGAGCTTGTTAAGGGACAGGAAGAGGAGAAATCATCGAAAGGGTCCTTCAAGGTCAGTTGAGCTCTACAACAAAGGATCATCCTTAAAAAAATCCCTTCTGAAATAAAACTTCATAATCTAGCGTCGTAATTGTCATAATATTTCAAAAATAATTAATTAGGACTGAATCAATGGTCTTGATTAACGTACCGATATCGGTTGTTAGGGACTTAAGTGGTATAGACAACTTGTTTTACCCTTAGGTAACCTGAAAATAGATTTTGGAAGCACTTACATTTTCAAGGATGAAAGGAGGCTGCAGCAGCTCATAGTTCTGAAATGATCAACTATGGAAAAGGGAGGCACTATGAAAAACAAAACATTGACTGTTACATTAGCGGCTTTGTTGGCTTGTTCAAGTTCAGTAGCAGGCAGTACTTTTGTGAATGCGAATGACAATCATCCTACAGCTCCTAGCATTGAACAAAATGAAACCAAGATCAATAGCAGTAATGCACATCCTGCTTTTTCTTGGGGAAATCCCGGTCCTGTTTTACCCATTCTCAAACCAGGATCGATAAGGGGGGCAGGGATGAGGAGTGAACCGTTACAAGAAATCGATGGTGTGATGGACAAGATGATCGAAGACGAGGTCATGCCAGGTGCAGTAGCGTTGGTGGCAAGGCGCGGCCATATTGTCAAACATGAATCTTATGGGTATGCCGCTCGTTATACGGATGACAGCAAAAATGAAATGGAAAATCCGATCGAGATGCAAGATGATACCATATTCGATCTTGCGTCCATCAGTAAAATCTTCACAACCACTGCAGCAATGAAACTTTACGAAGATGGCTATTTTGAATTGGATGATCCAGTAGCAAATCACATTCCGGAATTTGCAGAGAACGGGAAGGAAAACGTGACGATCAAGCAATTGATGACCCACACTTCAGGTTTTACAGCATGGATTCCTCTCTATACGCAAGGCGATAGCCGTGAGGAACGGCTTCAGATCGTATTTGCACACCCTCTTAACAATGAACCGGGTACGACGTATACATACAGCGATTTGAACATGATCACACTCGGTGCATTGATTGAACGTCTTTCTGGCAAGCGGCTCGATCAATATATAAAAGAAAATATAACCGATCCGTTAGGCATGGACGATACGTTGTACAACCCGCATGAATCCCTAAAAGAGCGGATTGCTGCCACAGAATACCAGCCATGGACCAACCGTGGTCTTGTCTGGGGGGAAGTGCATGATGAAAATGCCTGGTCCCTAGATGGAGTGGCTGGACATGCTGGCGTCTTTTCCACAGCAGAAGATCTTGGCAAACTTGCACACATGTATGTGAATGACGGCCGGTATGGAAGCAAGCAGATCCTCAAGCCTGAAACGGTTGAACTACTCGTCGAAAACCAGATTCCAGAGTTTCCTGGAAATGATCATGGATTAGGATGGGAAATTCAGCAAGGCTGGTTCATGGATGCCCTCTCCTCCAGCTCGACAGTTGGTCACACTGGTTATACAGGAACATCGATCGTAGTGGATTTGAATAACGCAACAATCGCCATTCTTTTAACAAATCGTGTCCACCCGACCCGAAACACAGTTTCAACGAATGTGGCAAGACGTGCGTTTGCCAGACAGGTAGCTGACGCCATTCCGGTTGAGATGATTGATAACAGTCCGGCCTGGTTCTCTGGCTACGGAGATGCGATGGAGCGTTCGCTTACTGCTGAAGTCGATCTGAGTGGTCCTGCTACGCTGACCTTCGATACCTGGTACAGGCTCGAGTCTGGTTACGATACGGGTAAAATCGAAGTTTCAGAGGATGGAGAAAGCTGGTCTCAGCTCCATGATCCGTTTACTGGAAGCAGTGAATGGAATCAAGTTCAAGTAGAAGTGCCGGCTAATGCAAAATATGTGAGATTCCGTTATGAAACAGATAGTTACACGAATGGACGTGGCTGGTACATCGACAATCTGAAATTGGAAATGGAAGATGGGTCGGAAATATCTCCGGAATTTTCTGGTGAAGGCTGGGAGCTCCGAGACTTTTAATCTCTAAAACGAAACGGGAGGGTTTACAGTGAAAAAATGGTTCGTCATGGTCATTACGACCGTTTTTGTATTGTCAACGGTGGCTGTAGGGCTTGCTGATGGAAAAGGGAAAGGTAAACAAGGCAAGCAAGTAAAACTTGGCGTTGAAGTTTTGTTGGACGAGCAGATGGATCTGATTGAAGGGCAGAAAGTAGGATTGATTACGAATCCGACCGGCGTCGATCAGGAGCTTAATAGTATCGTAGATCTGCTCCATAATGATCCGGACGTGAATCTGACAGCCTTATACGGACCAGAGCATGGCGTTCGCGGGAGTGCGCAGGCTGGGGAATATGTGGAGTTCTACATTGATGAAGAGACAGGACTTCCGGTTTACAGCCTTTATGGTCAGACAAGAAAACCGACTCCTGAAATGCTTGAAAACGTAGATGTCCTTTTATTTGATATCCAGGATGTCGGCACTCGCTTCTATACGTATATCTACACGATGGCATACGCAATGGAAGCAGCAGCCGAAAACGACATCTCCTTCATCGTCTTGGACCGTCCGAATCCGATCAGCGGAACAAAAGTGGAAGGACCGGTACTTGACCCGGAATACAGTTCATTTGTCGGTATGTATCCGATCCCACTTCGTCATGGTATGACAGTGGGTGAGCTGGCACGCTTGTTCAATGAAGAGTTCGAAATCGGAACAGACCTGACAGTTGTTGAAATGGATGGTTGGAAACGGAATATGTATTACGATGATACGTCGCTTGAATTTGTCCTGCCATCACCGAATATGCCGACAGTCGATACGGCACTGGTCTACCCAGGTGCAGCTTTGATTGAAGGAACGAACGTATCGGAAGGAAGAGGGACGACGAAACCGTTCGAATTGATTGGAGCACCGTTCATCAACAGTACCGAACTGGCTGCGGAATTGAATGATTTGAAATTACGCGGGGTTACGTTCCGTGCAGCGTCGTTTACACCTGTGTTTTCAAAACATAGTGGGCAGTTGAGCCATGGCGTCCAGCTGCATGTGACGGATCAAAAAGCCTTCTCGCCAGTCGATACTGGTCTTCATCTCGTGAAAACGATTCATGATCTGTACCCGGAGGATTTTGAATTCCGTGCTGAAAACAGTGCAGGAGTATCATTCTTCGATTTATTGATCGGGAACGGTTGGGTCCGTGATGCGATTGAGGAGGGACAATCTGTAAAAGAAATCAAATCTCAATGGCAGGATGATCTCGAACAATTCAAAAATACACGCGAGCAATATCTGCTTTATTGATTCAGGAGATCGGTTTGATGTTAAAAGGTGGATTAATCAGCATCCAAGAATGTATGCCTTCCTTGAAGCCCTCTGAACGGAAAGTGGCTGAATACATTTTGACCAACCCTGGTGAAGTGGTGAACTTATCTGTCCAGAAGCTTGCGAAAAGGACACAAGTCAGTGAAGCGACGATCATCCGCCTTTCAAGAGCCCTCAGCTATAAAGGATTTCAGGAATTGAAACTGAGGATTGCAGGTGATCTTGCCCAATTCAATAACAATAACCATTCCTATCAGGAAATACCGACGAACGGTTCGATCGCTTCTTTGATCGGGACGATTTCACATAACAACATCCAGTCCATCAATGATACTCTTTCAGTCCTTTCTCCTGAACAGGTGGAAACGGCAGTAGACGTATTGAGCAAAGCCAGGAAAATTGCCATATACGGAATCGGGGCTTCAGCAGTCATTGCACAAGATTTCAAGCAGAAACTGACAAGGGTCAATCGTTGGTGTGAAGCGGCGTTCGACTTTGATACACAGGGAACCATCAGTGCGAATTTGACAGGAGCAGATGTTGCATTCGGCATTTCTTATTCCGGAAGGACAAAAGATGTGATTGAATCCTTGAAGATCGCAAAAGAAAAGGGAGCCAAAACGATTTCACTGACGAAATTCGGGAGCAATCCAGTAGCCGACTTGACGGATATCAATCTGTTCACAAGTTCTTTGGAGCAGAGTATCCGAAGTGGAGCGATGAGTTCCCGGATCTCCCAGTTGAATGTGATCGATGTTTTATATATCGGGATGACAAGCAGGAAATATGATGAAAGCATTGATGCACTCGAAAGGACAAGGAAAGCGGTGCAAGTATCAAAGCAAATGGATCGATGAGTTTGTAATTCATTTAATACGGTCACTCTAGCACGCTTTTCCACAGGAGCTTCGTATATTTTCCAACTTTAGGTTTTCACGCATCACCAGCTTTATTAAACATTAAATAGGAGGGGTTCAATGTGATGAAACGGTGGTTCAGTTTGTTTCTTGGAGTGCTCTTACTTTTGTCCCTTGCACTTGCAGGATGCAATAGTACAGGTGGAAGCGACTCCGATAGCAATGGGGATGACTCCAGTGGCGATGTTCTGACGATCGGAAGCTGGAGAACAGAAGATAAAGCTGCCTATGACAAAATCATCGAGGCATTTAATGAAGAACATCCAGACATCAAGATCGAGTTCAAGCCTTCAAAAAATACGGAATACGATACGATTCTCAATACAGCTCTACAAAGTGGCGAGGGACCGGACATCATCCAACTCCGACCTTACGCACCTGGAATGGAACTTGCGAAAGCAGGGTACCTTGAGCCGCTTGATGATTTAGAGGGAATCGATACGTTTACGGAAGATACGATTTCTGCTGCTACATCTGAAGACGGCAAAATCTACGGTGTCCCTCTGTCGCTGAATTCTGCGCAAATGTTCTACAACAAGAAAATCTTCGAGGAACATGGCCTGGAGGAGCCGAAAACGTGGGATGAGTTCATCGATCTAAACGAAAAGCTGAAATCAGAAGGTGTGACACCAATCGCACTTGGAACGAAAGAAGGCTGGTTATTGTCGTTAGCCCATGCGATTGTGGGTCCTGCACATTATGGAGCTGGCGGATTCGTGGAACAAATCACATCAGGAGATAAAACCTTCACGAGCGATGAATTTGTGTCTTCGCTTGATGCTATGGATGAGTTGAAGGAGTACTTCCCGGATAATTATGAAGGTCTCGGGATGGAAGATATCCGTACCCTTTTCTTTACGGAACAGGCTGCGATGTTCCCATTGGGAAGCTGGGAAATCGAGGTGCTTCGCGAAATGAATCCTGAGCTGGAGCTAGGATTCTTCCCGATGCCATCTGCTGAAGGTAATGAACCTACCATGACGACCTGGGTGGATGGGTCCTACGGAATCAATGCCAACTCGAAAAATAAAGAGGATGCGAAGAAGTTTCTAGCGTTCATGACGACAGAGAAATTTGCAAAACTTTTTTCGGATGAATTGGCGCGGATCCCAGCAGTCCCAGGAGTCGAAACAGAAGATGAACTGGTCACGGCGATGGCTGAAGCATCCAATACGTATACTACCCCTTACATGATGCTCGTCCATTTTAACAAAGGAAATCCGACAACGAAGGCGACACTGGAAACTGAACTTCAAGGGATGTATCTCGGAAAACAATCACCTGAAGATGTTGCAGAAAAGCTGCAAGGAAATGCCGAAACGTATTTCGAACCTTTTCAATAACCGATGACTTTATAAAGGTGGCGAGGATCGATGGAGCTCGAAACGAAGACGAACATACCGACAAAACCTAAGAGTAAGAAGGATTGGAGAAAGATGGTCATCCATCTTTTTCCGATCCCCGCCCTCGCTATTTATGTCACTTTCATCATTTATCCGTTGTTCGCTGCTTTTTCTTACAGCCTATTCGATTGGCAGGGGATCAGAAGAGGAGCATTCATCGGAATCGAGAATTTCATTGCACTTTTCACGAGAGAACCCTTCAACAGCATGTTTTGGAATGCATTCGAAAATAACATCATCTACTTTCTATTGGAGATGGTCGTACAAAATGGAATCGCCTTCATGCTCGCGTATATCATCTATAAAAAAATCCGGTTTGCGGAATTTTTCAAGGCAGCTTACTTTTTGCCCCGCTTGCTGTCTGTCATTATTGTGGGTTTTTTGTGGAAGCTGATCCTAAACCCGAATTTCGGTGCCCTCAATGTCTTTTTGAAAAAGATCGGGCTTGAAAGCTGGGCGAAGGCATGGCTCGGTGACCCAGACACTGCTCTGATCGCAATCATTCTCGTAAACTCTTGGTTTGGTCTCGGGTTTGCAGTATTGATTTTCCTTGCTGGTTTACAGGGGATTCCGAATGATCTGATAGAGGCTGCGCGGCTGGATGGAGCGACTGGATTCAAGTTGATCCGAAAAATCATCCTGCCATTGATGATCCCATCCATCACCATCATGACCGTGCTGACTTTCATTCATGCGTTTGAGGCTTTTGAGCTCGTCTATGCGATGCAAGGCTCAATGGGTGAACCGTATTATTCCACGGATACATTAGCCGTCTATTTTTACAGGCTGGCATTCGGTTCAGGCGGAGCAAATTCAGCGGCAATCGGTTTAGGTTCAGCATTAGCAGTCGTCTTGTTCATGATCATTGCGACAATCTCAGCGTTATTTTTGTTTGTGTTGCGTAAGCGTGAGGTTCAAATGTAGCCTTGTAGTTTTGTGATAACCGTCGAGCTTCATTGTCAGCTGTGTTCGCTCACATCCTCATGTACCGAAAAGTACACTGCGGTGATTCGCTCACGTGCTTCCTCGAATTTCTTGGTTCTGACAAATCTACTATCAGGAGTTGTGATAGCGGTCGAGTTGTCCGCTCTCGGTTTCAGAAAAATTCTACTGTTCTAGGAGGGAGAATATGAAAAACCATATCGCATCCAGATCCATCTATTATTTGATCGCATTCTTCTTTGCGGTGATCAGTGTATACCCCATCCTGTTGATGGTTTATTCTTCCTTCAAGACGAATGCTGAACTTTTTAAGAATCCGTTGTCGATTCCGAAATCTTTCAGTCTCGAACCCTATCAAAAACTCCTTGAGCAAATACCGTTCTTCACTTTCTTCTGGAATAGTGTTTTTGTCAGTGCGGTATCGGTGATTTTCATTCTATTGTTCGGATCGCTCGCAGCGTTTTACATTGCGAGATATTCATTCTGGTGGAATAACTACCTGTTTTTCTTTTTTTTGATCGGTATGATGATCCCGATCAAACTGGGGATCGTTCCTTTGTTCATGCTGATGAAGGATTTGAGTCTCATCAATTCCCTATGGTCGCTTGTGTTCCTTTATACAGCTACTGGAATTCCGTTATCCATCTTGATTTTGACCGGTTTTTTCCGAACCATGCCTAAAGAGTTGGAAGAAGCAGCCCGTATTGATGGAGCGACAGATATCAAGGTTTTCTGGCATGTGTTGCTCCCGATCATGAGACCTGCGCTTGGAACTGTGATGATCATCAATTTCATCCAATCGTGGAATGATTTCTTTTTCCCTTTAGTATTCATTACTGATGAAATGAAGAAGACGATTCCGGTTGGTATGCTTTCGTTATTCGGTGAATATTCTGCGGATTGGGGAGCGTTATTTGCAGGATTGACGCTCTCATCTTTACCGATGATCGTCCTGTTTTTCATCGCTTCCAAACAATTCATGGAAGGATTGACAGCAGGGGCGGTCAAATAAACATTCACTATTAAAGCTTTTTTAAAAAGAGAAACATGATCCGCAAGGGCGGTAAGTATGGATAGGGCGACAGGAGGGCAGTTATGATCAACAAAAACATGATAACAGAACAACGGAATAAGGAATCAGAAAAGCTGGATACCTTTTCTGTCCAAGAAATTATCCAGGTCATGAATCGTGAAGATAAAACTGTTGCCGGTGCTGTGGAGAGAAGCATACAGCAAATTACAAAAGCCATTGAAAAAATCGCTGAAGTGATGGAAAGAGGAGGTAGATTATACTATATCGGAGCCGGGACTAGTGGCCGACTGGGAATACTGGATGCGTCGGAATGTCCTCCTACTTTCGGCGTTGCTGATGATTTAGTCAATGGAATCATTGCTGGCGGAGACCAGGCGCTCAGGACGGCTATAGAGAATGCAGAAGATGATGAAATGGCAGGTAGGAATGATGTAGAGGCTGTCGTAACCGAAAAGGATGCTGTTGTAGGGATCACTTCTAGCGGCAGAACCCCATATGTGATTGGAGGCGTCAGAAAAGCTGCCCAAAACGGAGCGTTGACCGTAGGGTTATCTTGCAATCCGAACGCGGAATTAAGCCGGAATGTCCAGTATCCGATCGAGATTTTGGTGGGTCCGGAAGTGGTGACGGGATCGACCAGATTAAAGGCCGGTACTGCGCAAAAGATGGTCTTGAATATGATTTCCACGACTGTCATGATCAAGCTCGGAAAAGTGTATGGAAACCTGATGGTGAATGTGCAGGCGACCAACGAAAAGCTAAGACATCGAGTCGTCCACATCATCCAAGAAGTGACTGGGGTGGATGAAAAAACTGCACAGAAATATAGCAACTCCGCAAAAGGAGATGCACGAGCGGCGATTCTTATGATCATATTCCAAATCCCCTATGAAAAAGCTAGAGAAGCGCTTCGGAAAAATAAAGAAAACTTTCCAAAAGCCATGAAGAGTTTGAGGGCTTAGTAAGATTGGAAGACAGTGTCTCAGCGGGTTCTCTTTTATAATAGAATTTTTACAAATAGGAAGCACAGGTGGCGTACGAAATCACCTGTGTTTTTCATGTTTGACAGAGTGAATGTGGATGTAATTCTTCCTTGAATTGCTTTGTGATTTTAAAATATGAATAACAAAAGCTAATTTGAAAAATATGTTAAAATATAGTTCTGGAACACTGATGAGCGTTATACAAGAAAAGGGCAGGATTGTGGAATAAGGAGGTAAAAATGTTTACAATAATTTTTTACTTATTCTTAGTAATTGGGATATGTTTATTTGTGGTTGCAATAAAAAAGTCCTCATTGAAATTATACATTGTAGGTGGATTGTTGTTCTATATTGTAAGTTTTTTAGGTAGCTTTTCAATTGGTCTTTATATACTTGTGTTCACCTTTATATTGTGGACATTAGCCATTGTGAAATTCTTTAAGCTTTTGGAAAAGCCATATCATCAATTAACTTACTCTTTGATTGCTATTCCAATTTGGTTATTATCTATAACGTTCATCGATGATTATTGGTTGTTCTACCCATTTGCAATTTTGACTTTTTAGTATGCTTATTCCCTAATAGGGGGTGAGAGCTGAAGAACGATAGATGATCTCAGCCTTTCTTCATTGGTAGTTCTGTATTTTAGGAGGGATATTTTTGAACAATGTTGAAGAGGACTATCTTAAAATTATAGTAGGGCAACTAAAACATTTTAAAGAACGTGCAGAAAAGGGAATACTGCAATTATCAGATGACGAATTACACTTTAAGCCAAGTGAAGAATCTAATAGTATTGCAATTATCATCAAACATTTAAGTGGGAATATGCACTCTCGATGGGTAGATTTTTTAACTACTGATGGAGAAAAGGCTTATAGAAACAGAGACTTGGAATTTGTTGCTGATAATGAATCAAAGGAATATCTAATGCAAATTTGGGAAGAAGGCTGGGAAATTCTTTTTGATACAATTGTAAATCTAAAAGCGGACGATTTAAATAAGATTGTTTTTCTGCGACAACAACCTTTAAGTGTTCTTCAAGCAATTCAAACTGAAGTAGCTCATATTAGTTATCACTTAGGACAGATTCTTTATATTGGAAAACAAATAAAGGACAAAGATTGGAAAACATTAAGCATTCCTAAGAACGCTTCGGATGAATTTAATCAGAAAGTATCAGCTAAGAAGATTTGACAATGGTTTATCAACTTGGTGAGATGTCTTGGATTCATCCTCTTTGTTTAGCTTTACTATAGTAAGTTGTCCTTTGTTAACAATCTTTCGCAATTGGACTCAGATGAATTTTTAAATGTCTATTAATATAGAGGGGGGATATGTTGAATAGTCCTGACTTGAAAGCAAGATCACCTTGGTCCAGATTAAATAATGTTCAAGCTGTAAGAATTTCACCTATACAAAACAATAAAATTAATCATGATATTAGAGTCCCAGGGAGTAAGAGTTTTACAAATAGAGCATTAATTATGGCAGCTTTAGCTCGCGGAACTTCAACCCTAACCGGTATTCTAAAAAGTGATGATTCTTATTGGTGTATTGATGCACTTCACAAACTTGGTATTACCATCGAAACAGTTGATGAAACAGTTACTGTTCACGGTTGTAACTCCAAGTGGCCAGTGAAAAAAGGCGATTTATACATTGGTGCTGCTGGAACCATTGCCCGATTTTTACCTGGGGCCTTATCAACTGATAAGGAAGGGGATTGGGTCATAGAGGCAAGTAATAGAATGAGTCAACGACCACTAGAACCATTGATAATCGCTCTTACTGATTTAGGGGCTAATATTGAATATATAAACAAGGAAGGTTACTTACCCATACGTATAAAAGCAGGTGGGCTTAGGGGTGGCCCAGTTAGTATATCAGGTAAAGTTTCTAGTCAATTTATAAGTGGATTACTTCTGGCAAGTCCATTTGCTGAAAGAGAAGTAACCGTTGCGATTCCTGATACAATTGTTCAAAAGGATTATGTAAGAATCACTTTAAGTTTGATGGAACAGTTTGGTGTAGAGGCAAAATTTAATGACAATCTCACCCAAATCGTTGTTCCTAAATCACACTATCTTGGTAGAGATCTTGAACTAGAAGCTGATGCCTCAACGGCAAGTTATTTTTTAGCATTAGCAGCAATTACAAATGGCCGGATAAAAATAAATAATCTTTCAGTAAAGACGAACCAGCCGGATATTAAGATGGTTGATGTATATGAAAAAATGGGATGTAAAGTTGTCAGAGGTGAAGATTACATCGAATTAACAGGAACCCCAAATCTTTTAGGTGGATTTGAAATTAGCATGAAAGAAATGTCTGATCAAACCTTGACTCTAGCTTCAATAGCACCGTTTGCTTCGGCTCCGATAACAATGAAAGACGTTGAGCATATTCGTCATCACGAATCAGACCGTATCAGTGCTATTTGTAAAGAATTAGGTAAATTAGGAATTAAGGTAGAAGAATATAAAGATGGATTAACTGTTCATCCAGGTAACCCTCAACCTGAATCATTGGATTCACATGATGATCATAGAATTGCAATGTCTTTAACATTAATCGGAACTAGAATACCAGGTATTACGATAAATGATCCAGGATGTGTATCAAAAACCTGCCCAACTTACTTTGAGTTATTATCACAATTAGGTGTTAATATTGATTACAAAAAATAATATCCTGAATTTCAAAATAAGGTAGGTTCATTCAACGTATCCATAAATAGGGGAAATTTCAATATATGCCCAGTGTTCCGATTGGGGGTGAATCTAAGAAATACCACGTCCAAATCCTAATTATGTTTAAAGAGAGGGCTGTTTTAATGGGATTCTTGTTTGCTACAATTCTATTTTGGAGTTCAGTTCTTTTAACGCCTATACTATTTTTGTATGCTGTTTTTAAAAGCTCTTGGCGAGTAATGTTGAGTAGCTGTCTAACGATTTTACCCCTTTCCTTATATTTCATAAGTGGTGAACCGCCAGTTTTTTGGTTCGGATTTATTTTCTTAATCATTCCTTTAATTTTAAGTGTGGTATTTTACAGAAAACAAAAGACGAAAGTGAGCTTGACTAACGAGTAACCTTAAGTTGATTGTGGTTCAAGAAATATCATCTTCAATATTTGGGGACTAGACTTGAATATTTTTGGAGGTGAATACAGTTTTTTATAGAAAAATAGTTACTGCTTCTGTTTCTGGTACCATTTTTGTCTTCTTACTGGGCATAGCTATGCCGAATCCTTTTGGTGATGAAAACATAGTTTCTTACCAAAATTATTTTTATTCCTCAATTTCAATTATGCCGATTTATATGTTGTATAGTTTTCCCTGTATTTTAACTTACGGTGTAATCACTTCTATGATAAGTGATAAAATTGGGCAACTTCTGTTGAAGAAAACTGACGAAGTAAATATCGAAATCATAGTTTCAGGAGCACTACATCTAATATTTGGTCTAGTATTGTTTTGGTTCAGTTTAGTTGCTTCAATATTATTTTTTATCATTGATCGGTTATTTAAGAAGGTAAAAAACGATTATGGTTGGAAGGATGCTTTTCGAAGTTTAGTAATTCCTACATTAATGTGGCTTTTCCTTATGGGAGTGGTATGGGCAAATGACATACTACTGATCTTATAACTTGTTCAATTATAGGGGGCGAGAACTGAAGATTGATTCTGTTTCCAGTTTAAAGAACTGTGGTAAGTAGGACATAATGAATAAGTTTAAGGGGGATTTGATGGCTACACCAAAAAAGGAGTTCTTCTGGCTCTTATACT
>NZ_CAMGYZ010000018.1 GCF_946151055.1 Bacillus sp. Marseille-Q3570
AAGATGAGATTTCCCATCGCGTCAAGCGAGTAAGATCCCTCAGAGATGATGAGGTTGATAGGTCTGGTGTGGAAGCGTGGCGACACGTGGAGCTGACAGATACTAATCGATCGAGGACTTAACCACACATAATGAACGCTGACGAACATCGTCACGTCCTGTGACAACGTCAGCCACTAGCACATCCTGTGCGTCGCGTTTTCAAGAAAGACATTATCTGGTTTTGAAGGAATAGTTTCCTTCAAATGAGTCTGCGCCTGTGTCTGACGAGCAACGCTCTGTCGTATGCTTCCTCGGCGCAAGCTAACCAAAGATGAATAATCAAGTAGCACAGCTTGGTGACGACAGCGAAGAGGTCACACCCGTTCCCATGCCGAACACGGAAGTTAAGCTCTTCAGCGCCAATGGTAATTGGGGGCTTCCCCCTGTGAGAGTAGGACGTCGCCAAGCTGTAAAAAGGTGAAACGTACATTTATCTGTCGTTTCATCTTTTTTTATTGTTTATAAAAGTATTGCTCCATATTTTGTATGATAAATTAAAAATTCCAAATTGTGAATTAAGGTTTATTCAAGAATCGGGCAGGATTCTGGAATAAGCCCATATTATTTTTTTAAAGGAATACCTTGCTTTATTAGGTAATATATTATATAAAAGAAATAGGAGGTGTAAAAATTGGAAATTAATAAAGAAGTGTTAAAAGGTCATATTGATACCCTAATTCTTGCGTTATTACATAGTAGAGATATGTACGGCTATGAATTGGCAAAATTAGTAAGAGAAAAGAGCGACAATCAATTTGAATTAAAAGAAGGTACGCTTTACTTATCTTTAAAGAGATTAGAAAAAAACAAATGGATCTCATCCTACTGGGGAGATGAACAAGGACCAGGAGGGAGAAGAAAGTATTATAAACTCACATCATTAGGTGAAGAAGGTTTTGAAAAAAAACGTGCCGAATGGCGATTTATAAAAAATGTTATTGATTCTTTTTTGGAGGGGGAAAAGAATTATGAAGCAAATTGATGCATTTGTAGAATCGGTTTATCAAAACGTCAGGGGTAGTGAAAAAGAAATCATTGAATTAAAAGCAGAAATGAAAAACCATCTTTTAGAAACTGTCCAAGACTTGCTAAATGAAGGGAAGTCAGAGCAAGAAGCAGTTACGATAGCCATCGAAAGATTCGGTGGTGAAAATGAAGTCCGTTCAGTAGTAAATCAATTGTTCAAGGTACAAAAGATATTTGCCAAAAGATTGCTATACATTGCTATTGGTGTCCTTGTTATTACAGTAATTATTTTTAGTTCCTACTGGGTTAAAGCACAATCAAATGCAAATGAGTTATCAATCATTAGAACTGCTATAAATGATGTAATGGAAAATGAGGAATCAATTACACTAGAGATGGAAAAAGAGATTGAGAAGCTTGTAGAAAGTACTGATCATATATCAGAAGTTAGCATTTATGATTCTAAGGATATACGAACAGAAGGTAAGAACTTTATCCATTTTAATACAGAGTTAAAAAGTCCAGATTATCAATATGAAAGAACCCTATGGTGATGTCTAATTAAAAAAAGAATGCATTTAAATAATTAATTCAACAAACGGGGCATATCGGAAGCAAGGATATGTCTCTTTATTATGAAATTATGATTGAGTTAGATCAGATAATTTGAAATAATTGGTATTAAGTGAATACTGTTTAAATAAAATCAGGGTTTAGAAAAAGGGGATACGTGCAAATGAATGAGGAGTTACAAATCTATATTGCTTGTATAGTAATCATACCACTTCTTATTTTATTATTGGGTACCAACTGCTAATACCTGAAGGATGGGGGGTCATAGTTATAGTTTACTTTCTGTCTCTAATATCAACCCATTTAGTCAGTAATAAAATACAATCTATGTTCCGCTAAGGGGGCGATTGCTGCACAAAATTGATCACCTTTTTTGAAGGATTAGACAGTCATCTGGAAGATTAATGTTGGAGATAGAAAATATAAAAAGTCAGGAGTGAGAGCAATTAATTCAACAATAGGTTATTTAATAGTTGCTATAATAACTTGGATTATTCATGATTTGATAACAACTAGGGTAAATCCTTATTTTGGAGAAGGTAGTGTATTAGATTACATTATTGATATCGGCATCTTTACAATTATTTATTTTATTTTCTACCTGGGTTTTAAAACCATATTTAAAAGAGTTAGTACATAAGAAGTTTCAGAATGAACTTGAGCAAACGGGGGCATATCCGAAGTAACGCTATCACCTTTTATTATTTAATGATTGAGTAAGATTTGAAATTTTGAAATAATTGGTATTAAATGAATGCTGTTTAATTAGAAACAGGGTTTAGAAAAAGGGGATACGTGCAAATGAATGAGGAGTTACAAATCTATATTGCTTGTATAGTAATCATACCACTTCTTATCACTTTTATTATTGGGTACCAACTGCTAATACCTGAAGGATGGGGGTTCATAGTTATAGTTTACTTTCTGTCTCTAATATCAACCCATTTGATCAGTCATAAATTCAATCTATGTTCTGCTAAAGGGGACAATTCCGAAATAAGGGGGAGTGTTATCTGAAGAAAAGTATGATTTTTACATTTTTAATTATGTTATCGATAATCCTAACAGCATGCTTGAAAGAGGCAGAAAATCAATCATTAAATAAAGAAATGATCGAAGAGTTAAAAAATGGGAAGATCGTTAATACACCCTTAAGATTAGACAGGAAAATTACGATGACAGATGTTGAAAAAGAGTGGGGAAAACCGGATGAACATCATGATCATGAAGATATTCAGACTTATGTTTACGTTAAAAATAACAAACGATATGTGATTGCAGAAGATGAACTAAAACAAGTTTATCGTATCGGAGTTGAACTAAATGTAACAAAATCCGAAATAGAGAAGAAAATGGGGAAACCAACCAACAAATCAGGGAAAATATTATCCTATCATCTAACCGGCTACCTCATTACCTTCGAAAAAATGAATGAGCATACATGGACCTTAAATTTACTAAGAAACGACTGAAAAAAGCCGATGTTTTTTGATTCTCTCGCTAAACGCTCACGTGTATTTAAAAGTGCCTCCTGTTATCAAAAAAAGGAACTTATCAATCGGGAACTAATGAGTGCAAATGAAAAAGTTACAAGAGGACAGGTGTTTAGATGAAAAGGCTAGTAATTATCACAGTCGGTAAGACCCATAGTGGGAAAACGACTTTTGCTAAAGATTTAGAACAACAGTTGGACAACTCCCTTGTGATTGATCAGGACAATCATGCGGAATTCATCAATACCCATTATAAAACCTTACTACCAAAAGAAGGGCCTAATACAATCAAGTATGCTCTCACCCAGACGATTGTTGATTATGCGGTTAACCAGACCAACTGTCATCTCATTCTTTGCAACTCCAACCGTGCTCGTAATACTCGGTTGGAGTTACTCGACAACTTTCATGATAGAGGATTTATCAGCATCCTTGTTGATTTTGATATTCCAGATCATGTTCTTCAAGCTCGGATTGCTGAAAGTCAGCGCAGTACAATGATATTCAGGAGTGCATCTACTTTTCATGAAGTGCTTATTCGTCAACAGGCTGAGTCTCATAAAGCTAATATAAGGGGACCGATAGAAGGAGAAAGCGATCATTTATTTACCATCAAAAGTTCTGATGAAGTTCAGTTTGTTATTCGAAGAATTGTAGATATCGCTCATAATCTAAGATGATTTTCTGCTCATTGATGTTTTGCTGTTTATGCGAGTGAGAACCCTAAGGATGGGAATCGTGAAAGATTTAAAGAGAGAATATCCAGTACTTGAAGGGACGAATATCATCGGAAAATAAAAATGAAAAATAAAGGCCTGTTCATTGATACAATCAATAGTATTTTAAATTTCATATTTAAGTTGGTTTTTAGATAGTTAAGGCGGTATTTGATTTCTGGAAATTTGAAAGCAGTTACAGGAGAGGAAGTACGGATGAAGTTTTATATTGCATCAAGTTTTAAAAATATTGATATAGTGCGTTACATAAGTGAACAGTTAATCGCCAAAGGATACATACAGACATTCGATTGGACCAAGCATGAAAAAGCTTCGACATTTGAAGAACTGAAACAAATTGGAGAGCAAGAAAAAGATGCTGTGATCGAATCTGATTTTATCGTGGTCATATTACCAGCGGGCAAGGGGAGTCATATTGAATTAGGTATTGCTCTGGGACTTAACAAGAAAGTTATCCTTTTCTCTCCAAACAACGAAGTGTATGATTTTTCAGCCACCAGCACTTTTTATCATTTACCTGAAGTTGATCATGTTACTGGGACCATAGATGAGTTGGTGGCTTTTTTGCATTTAAAGAAAGTATAAAATACTTTCTTCAATACAAGTACAACTAAGGTTCAGCCTTTACCAAGTTTTCTTTAACGACAAATGATAAATGTAGCTATTACTTTTATAGGGGTAATCTTTTTCCTATTAAACGCTATGTACAGAAGTGTATGATTAAAATGAATTAAAATAATGTAGGCTTGGGGAGATGTTTTATGAAGATCAAACTAGATGATTTGACAGGAACCGAAGTGTCTAAGTTGGTGAACGGACATCTCCAGGGTATGACCCTGCATTCTCCTCCAGAGAGTATCCATGCATTGAATCTTGAGGCATTGCAGCAACCAGAGATTACATTCTGGAGCGTTTGGGAGGAAGATGTATTAGTCGGTTGCGGGGCTTTAAAAGAACTTGATGATAAACATGGAGAAGTCAAATCAATGCGAACTTCTTCATCATATCTAAGAAAAGGTGTTGCCAAACAACTCCTAGAACATATTATCGGAGAAGCCCAGCGACGGGGTTATCAGCGGTTGAGTTTGGAAACAGGTTCAATGGATGCTTTTGAACCAGCCAGGAAGCTATATAAGGGATTCGGTTTTGAATATTGCAAGCCGTTTTCTGATTATATGGAGGACCCGAACAGTGTTTTTATGACCAGGGAACTATGAGTTTCATTATTCTACAATCATGAAAGGAAGTTTTGAAATGAAGATCATCGAAGGCAACAGATCCTTTAATTTAGATGAATTTCTTAAGAAACCCTTATTCGCTCATCTTTCTACTTTGTCACCGGAAGGACCAAGGGAATCACCTGTATGGTTCTATTGGGAAGATGAAAGCATTTATATTATCGGGACACCTTCTTCAGATAGCTTTCCAGGACGAATAGAAGAAAATCCTGAGTGTGCAATTGGTATTGTGGATCTCGACCATACCACAGGTAAAGTATTGCACGCAGGGTTTCGAGGCAGTGCGACGGTAGAGACTTTTGATAAACGGATTGCAACACGCTTACTAGAGCGTTATTTAGGTTGTGAAGAAGAAAAATGGGATCCCAGGTTCCAGGGTTTAGGGAACAGTAATATTCTAATTAAATTTGTCCCTCAAACTGTCGTTGTACGAGACCAATCCTTCATCCCGAGTATATAGGGTTGCTACGTTACATAAAGAAGGAAGCCCAGGTGAGTAATAACCTGGGTTCCGTAACTTCTTTAATTTGTTTGATCTGCAAGTTTCACTAGCACATGCGCCATGTGTTGACGTTCTTCTTCGTTGGCTACGTTCCATAACTCATTCAGCACTTTTTCTTCACGATTTCGAGGATCTTCGTGTTTCGCTAAGTAATCAGCAACACGTTTAGCGCCTTTAGTGAGCCCTTCTTCTCCAAGTCCAAGCTTTTCACCCCTGTGGACTTGATCTCCTAGATAATTTTTAAACGTTTCGAAGTTTTGCATGATATCATCTTTTTTATCTTCGCTCATTTGAGCAGCTGCTTGTTTTGGATCTTTTTCGAACATATTGAAAGCCCTCCTTCAACGGTAGTACTTACATTTACCTTAAAAGAGAGTTGTATAAACATCCTTGAATCAGCTTACAAATTGGAAAGTCCTAAAGGGTAATCGAATAACCCTTTTTTGTATAGGTTGGGGATTTAGGTTCAGACTAAGGAAAAATAGTTTTGGAGGATTTCATGGTGGGAATTTTTAAACCCTTTCACGGAAATGAAAAGCTTACCGCAGCTGAAATCGGTAAACTGTGGGTAACGTATACAGGAAATACGATGGGGAAATGTGTGCTAAGCCACTTTGTAAAGAATGTTGAGGATGAGAACATCAAAAAAGTTGTGGAACAAGCAATCGATTTAAGTGAAGAATTCATTCAAAGGATAGAGGATATTTTTATTCCGGAGAATTTTCCGATTCCCGTCGGCTTCACGGAGAAAGATGTTAATCCAGATGCTCCAAGGTTATTTTCAGATCAGTTTTATCTTCATTATCTAAGGTATGTGTGTAAAGCTGGTCTCAGCATCTATTCGATTGCCATCCCTTTGATGTCGAGAAAGGATATAAGGGAATTTTTTGCGGATTGTTCAACAAAAACAGCAAATCTTATTAGAGAAGTTAATGAAATACTGATGGCCAAAGGTTCTCTGACAAAACCGGTTCAGATTCCCATACCTGAAGAAGTGGATTTTGTTGAGAAACACTATTATCTGAATGGCTTCATGGGGAACGTAAGGCCTCTCCATGCATTGGAAATCACACACCTTTTCGATAATATCGATAATAATGTGACCAGTAAGGCATTATTGATTGGATTTAGCCAGGTGGCAAAGAGGAGACAGATTCGGCAATATTTATTAAGAGGGAAAAAGATCACGAACAAACATATCATGGCTAATTCACAAAAGCTGAATAATGATAATTTGCCTGCTCCACCCCTGTTGGATCATCTCGTAACTACTTCTACTGTACCGACTTTTTCTGATAAACTTATGCTCGCACACAAAATCGACATGTTTTCCATGAAAATCCGTGCTTGTGGCAATGCGATGTCCCTGAACGGAAGACGGGACTTAGGTGGAATGTATGCAAAGATGTTAACAGACATCGCTTTATATGTTGAAGATGGCGCTCAAATCATGATTAGTCATGGATGGATGGAAAAGCCGCCTCAAACGGTGGATCGTGATAAACTTAAAAATACTGACCAAAAACATAAACAATCGAAGCAATGAAAAGGCTTGTCTTCCAAGCCTTTTTTTCTTTTGAACAATTTAAGGCAACTAAGGCTCGGCCTGCGCTAAAGATTGGATTTGCAAAGTTTTCTTTATATGTAATCATGAAACTCCCGAAAAATTCCAGGTATTTTTGAAATGATTTAGCGACTTTTTCTTTTTTTCTACAATAATTTCATGCTATCCTTAGAGTTACAAAAATTGAAAGTTGTGTTTGGAGGTTTAACCTGTGTTTGAAAATGGTTTGGTGCTTATTGCAATCATCTTGATCATCAATATCGTTTATGTGACGTTCTTTACTTTACGTATGATTTTGACGCTTAAAAATCAACGGTACCTGGCTGCGGCAGTAAGTGTATTCGAAGTACTTATCTATGTCATCGGTCTTGGCATTGTCCTTGAAAACTTGAATGAAATCCAAAACTTGATTGCGTATGCCGTCGGGTATGGAATCGGTGTCATTGTCGGGATGAAAATTGAAGAAAAACTGGCGTTAGGGTATATTACCGTTAACGTGATCACGAAGGATTTCGATTCGAACATTCCAAATGCACTCCGGGATAAAGGCTATGGGGTGACTAACTGGTTGGCGGATGGCCGGGAAGGTCCTCGTTTGATGATGGAAATCCTGACCTCACGTAAATCAGAACATAATCTGTATAACAGTGTGAAAAGTCTTGATCCGAAAGCGTTCATCATTTCGCATGAGCCTAAAGCGTTCTATGGAGGGTTCTGGGTCAAGTCGATTCGGAGGTAAAGACACATGGATAAAAAGAAGCCGAAAAAGAAGAAATTCGAAGTATTGGAGAACGAGACGATTGCAAGCTGTCTCGACCGGATGAAGGAAGAAGGCTACATGCCTGTCCGTCGGATGGAGGAACCAGTCTTTCAAGAAAATAATCAAAATGGTAAAAAAGAAGTGGAAGTTTTGCGTCAAAAAGTGATTTTTGAAGGGAAATTGCAGTAAAACCCGAACATTAAATATAAATATGAAACTATCGTTCGATTTTTCGTTGACATAGCCGTTTTTCCATTGTTACAATATAACTGGAATTAAGACTCTCATATAATCTTGGGGATAGGGCCCATAAGTTTCTACCCGGTGACCGTAAATCATTGGACTATGAGAGAAAGCGATAGGTATGCTCACGAAATGATAGATGACCGTGCGATGCCCAGGATTTTTTATGCTTTCTCATCATTAAAGAGAAACTTTCAGAATCCTGGGCATTTTTACGTTTTAAAGAGTAATCTACTCCCTTTCAACGGGAAGATTTTAACACGACAATAGGAAGGTTTGGTGAAATGGATGAATCCAAAAATCGGCGTCATCATGGGAAGCACATCCGATTGGGAAACGATGAAACATGCATGTGACATTTTAGATGAGTTGGAGGTCCCTTATGAAAAGCAAGTGGTCTCAGCGCACCGGACACCAGACCTGATGTTCCAATATGCAGAAGATGCAAGAGCACGTGGATTGAAAGTTATCGTGGCAGGAGCTGGCGGTGCAGCGCATCTTCCGGGAATGGTCGCAGCAAAGACGACGTTACCGGTCATCGGGGTACCCGTCCAATCGAAAGCACTCAATGGCCTGGATTCACTTTTATCGATTGTCCAAATGCCCGGTGGTGTACCGGTTGCGACAGTGGCGATCGGAAAAGCAGGTGCAACCAACGCAGGACTTTTAGCAGCTCAGATCATCGGAACGAATGATGAAGAGGTTGCGGCACGATTACAAGCACGTCAAGAAAAGGTTCGTGAAAAAGTACTGGAAAGCAGTGGTGATTTGAAATGACTCAACCAATCGTCCCTCCAAAAACAATCGGAATCCTTGGCGGGGGTCAGCTCGGACGTATGATGGCGATCGCTGCAAAGGAGATAGGCTTCAAGGTGGCCACGGTCGATCCGACTGAAGGTTCCCCTTGCGGTTTGATCGCAGACATTGAAATCGTCGGAGATTATGCGAGTGAAGAGGCGCGAAACAAGCTTGCAGAAGTGAGCGATGTCATCACATATGAATTTGAAAATGTCGATCTTACTACAGCCAGATGGCTTGAAAAGCATCATCATCTTCCGCAGGGAAGCAATCTATTGAAAGTCACACAAGACCGGGCGGAGGAAAAAGCGACGCTGGAAAAAATCGGCGTCCAGGTTGCCCCTTATCAACTGGTGGAACAGAAAGCCGAATTGGAAACGGCGCTTGAGAACGTCGATTACCCGGCCATTTTAAAAACGACACGGGGCGGATACGACGGGAAAGGGCAAGTTGTACTCGATTCACCGGACGATTTGAAGAAGGCGAAAGGGCTTTTAGAAAGCGGTCAACCTTGCGTCCTCGAAAAGAAAATCAATTTTATGAAAGAAATCTCAGTGATTGTTGCCCGAAATACCTCAGGTGATGCCGAGACGTTCCCGGTTGCGGAAAACATCCATAAAGACAACATTTTATATCAGTCGATCGTGCCGGCACGGATTTCTGATGACAATATAACAGAAGCAGAATCATTAGCGCGGAAGATTGCGGATGGACTTGATCTCGTCGGAACACTGGCTGTCGAAATGTTTCTGACAGAAAACGAAGGCATCTACATCAATGAACTTGCTCCAAGACCGCATAACTCAGGTCATTACACGATCGAGGGATGCATGGTGTCCCAGTTTCAGCAGCATATCCGCGCAATCTGCGGATGGAAGCTCGGCAAGCCGAATTTGGTAAAACCGAGCGTAATGGTGAACCTACTAGGGGAAGACGCGGCGAAAATCCTGGATATCGCACCGCTCTTCGATGATGTGCACCTCCACCTTTATGAAAAGAAAGAGATCAAAGATAAGCGGAAGATGGGGCATTTCACGATTATTGATGAAACACTGAATAAGGCAGTCGATAAAGCAGAAACAATAATGGAAAACTTGCAGAAACCACCAAAACATAAGCTGGAGGAAGTCAAATGATCGAACGTTATACAAGACCTGAAATGGGATCGATTTGGACAGAGGAAAACAAATTCAAAGCATGGCTCGAGGTTGAAATCCTTGCTTGTGAAGCATGGGCAGAGCTTGGTGACATTCCGAAAGAGGATGTCGTGAAGCTCCGCGAAAACGCATCCTTCGATGTGAACCGGATCCACGAAATCGAGGAACAGACACGTCATGATGTTGTCGCTTTTACAAGAGCGGTATCCGAAACACTAGGCGAAGAGCGCAAATGGGTCCATTATGGCCTGACTTCAACAGACGTCGTCGACACAGCACTCTCTTACTTGATCAAGCAGGCCAACGAAATCCTTTTACGCGATGTTGACAATTTCATCGAGGTTTTAAAGGAGAAAGCGAAAGAACACAAATACACGGTGATGATGGGTAGAACGCATGGTGTTCATGCCGAGCCGACGACATTCGGCTTGAAGCTCGCGCTCTGGTACGAAGAGATGAAGCGTAACAAGGAACGTTTGGAACAGGCGGTCGAAGGGATCCGCTTCGGAAAGCTCTCCGGTGCGGTCGGAACCTATGCAAACATCCCACCGTTCGTTGAAGAATATGTGTGTGAAAAACTTGGCTTGAACCGTGCGCCGGTTTCGACCCAGACGTTACAACGTGACCGCCATGCCCACTACATTTCAACTTTGGCGCTGGTCGCGACTTCGGTAGAAAAATTCGCAACAGAGATCCGTGGATTGCAAAAGAGTGAAACGCGTGAAGTCGAGGAGTTTTTCGCAAAAGGGCAAAAAGGGTCCTCAGCGATGCCGCATAAACGGAATCCGGTTGGATCAGAGAACATGACAGGACTTGCACGTGTGATCCGCGGTCATATGGTGACAGCGATGGAAAACGTATCCCTCTGGCATGAACGTGATATTTCGCACTCATCCGCCGAGCGGGTGATCATTCCAGACAGCACGATTCTGTTGAATTACATGCTGAACCGGTTCTCGAACATCGTGAAGAACTTGACGGTGTTCCCTGAAAACATGAAGCGAAACATGACTCGGACATACGGTTTGATCTACTCGCAGCGTGTCTTGCTTTCTTTGATCGATAAAGGCATGAACCGTGAAGAGGCGTATGACCTCGTCCAGCCGAAAGCGATGGAAGCCTGGGAGAGAGGCATCCAGTTCCGCGAGTTGATCGAAGCGGAACCGCGTGTGACAGAAATGCTTACACCTGCTGAAATCGAAGACTGCTTCGATTATAACTACCACGTACGTGAAGTGGACAATATCTTCAAACGTGTCGGGTTGGAGTAACGCTTCAATCTGGAAGTGAATTTCGCAAAATCAACAATAAAAAGCCTACATTCTTAGAGGAGGAACCGAGATGGAAAAACAGGCATTGCTGTATGAGGGGAAAGCGAAACGGATTTATCAGACGGAAAATCCTGAACTCGTCTGGATCGAGTACAAAGATGAAGCAACGGCATTCAACGGCGAGAAGAAGACGACGATCACAGGAAAAGGGAAGCTGAACAATGAAATTTCCTCGCTTTTATTCGAAATACTGCATGAAGCGGGCATTGAATCGCATTTTGTAAGAAAGCTTTCCGAGACCGAACAGCTCGTGAAAAATGTCCAGATCATCCCGCTTGAAGTGGTCGTCCGCAATGTAGCGGCAGGCTCGCTTGCCAACCGACTGGGAATGGAAGAGGGTGAACTGCTGCCGGAAACCATCGTCGAGTTTTACTATAAGAACGACGACCTTGGCGATCCTTTGCTGACACGCGATCACATCCGTGTGCTCGGCTTGGTCGAAGAGACGGAGCTTTCATTGCTTCGCCAGAAAGGTCTTGCGGTCAATGAAGTCCTTGTCCCGTATTTTAAAAAGCTCAATATCGATCTTGTCGATTTTAAGCTGGAGTTCGGGATAGGACCTGACGGAGAAGTATTGCTTGCGGATGAAATTTCACCGGATACATGCCGCCTGTGGGATGCGGACACGAAGGAAAAGCTCGACAAAGACGTTTTCCGCCGCGATCTTGGCAGTTTGACGGAAACCTACGCGAAGCTGTTGGAGCGGCTGACTGTCGCGCGCTGATCTGCGTTTTGTAGTTCGAGGAGGTATTTTTGTCGTTATTTTCACGTTTTTGTCGTTATTTTCACGTTTTTGTCGTTTTTTTCTCATTTTTGTAGTTAAATCCGTATTTTTGAAAAAAAAACCTGAATTTTTGTAGTTCGCATCGTGATTTTTTCGTTCAGGCGTACGTGAGAGTTCACCAAAGCAGAAATTTTTCAATAACGAAGCTTTTTTCACGAAAAAAGCAACAAATTTCCATCAAATCTAAAGAAAACTCGGGGAGGCCGATTTCATGTATAACGTAAAAGTGTTTGTGACTTTGAAGGAGAGCGTTTTAGATCCACAGGGGGCTGCTGTGAAGGATTCACTTCACCGTCTTTCCTATCAATCCGTAGAGGACGTCCGGATCGGGAAATACATTGAATTGACGCTGAAAAAAGAAGACGGAGACATCGACGCTCAAGTCCGTGAAATATGTGAAAAGCTGCTCGCGAACACAGTGATCGAAGACTTTACGTATGAAATCGAGGAGGTCGTCCCTCAATGAGATTCGCAGTCGTCGTTTTTCCAGGTTCCAACTGTGATGTTGATATGTACCATGCGATCAAAGATGAGCTTGGCGAAGAAGTCGAGTATGTCTGGCATGATGACGAAGAGCTGAGTTCATTTGACGGAATCCTCATCCCAGGCGGATTCTCGTATGGAGATTACTTGCGCGGTGGGGCTATCGCTCGTTTTTCGAATGTCATGGACTCGATCCATAAGGCGAACAAAGCTGGGAAACCGATCCTCGGTGTCTGTAACGGTTTCCAGATCCTTCTCGAAGCGGGACTGCTCCCAGGCGCGATGCAGCGCAATGAGAAACTGAAGTTCATCTGCCGCCAGGTCGAGCTTACCGTCGAGAATAACGAAACAGTTTTTACAAGTCTATATGAAAAAGGTGAGAAAATCACGATTCCTGTCGCACATGGAGAAGGAAACTATTATTGTGATGAGGATACGTATGGAAGATTAGTAGAAAACAAGCAGATCGCATTCCGATATGGCACGAATATCAATGGATCAAGGCATGATATCGCAGGGATCACCAATGATAAAGGGAATGTCCTCGGAATGATGCCGCATCCAGAACGGGCAGTCGATGAACTGCTCGGCAGTAAAGACGGGCTGAAATTATTTCAATCAATCGTGAAAGCTTGGAGGGAAGCACATGTCTTATCCACATGAACCTACTGCACAAATGATCAAGGAACAGAAGCTCTATCAAGAGATGGGCTTGAACGATGAAGAGTTTGCGATGGTTGAATCGATCCTCGGGAGGTCACCGAACTATACTGAAACCGGGTTATTCTCGGTCATGTGGTCCGAGCATTGCAGCTACAAGAACTCGAAACCTGTTTTGCGCAAGTTCCCGACAGACGGAAAGCGTGTCCTTCAAGGACCAGGGGAGGGTGCTGGAATCGTCGATATCGGGGACGATCAAGCGGTTGTCTTTAAAATCGAAAGCCACAACCACCCGTCCGCGATCGAGCCGTATCAAGGGGCTGCGACCGGAGTCGGCGGAATCATCCGTGACGTCTTTTCGATGGGTGCGCGTCCAGTAGCACTTCTCAACTCGCTTCGTTTTGGTGAACTGAGCTCAGGACGTGTGAAGTATTTGTTCGAAGAAGTTGTCGCTGGGATTGCAGGCTATGGAAACTGTATCGGTATTCCGACGGTCGGCGGTGAGGTCCAGTTCGACGCTTCGTACGAAGGAAATCCGCTTGTGAACGCCATGTGTGTCGGTGTCATCGACCATAAGGATATCCAGAAAGGACAGGCGAACGGGATCGGCAACTCGGTCATGTATGTCGGTGCCCGTACGGGTCGTGATGGGATCCATGGTGCGACATTCGCGTCTGAAGAATTGACCGATGCTTCTGACGAAAAACGCCCGGCGGTCCAGGTCGGCGATCCGTTCATGGAGAAGCTTTTACTTGAAGCATGCTTAGAGCTTGTCCAATGTGATGCGCTTGTCGGCATCCAGGACATGGGAGCGGCGGGACTCACGTCGTCATCCAGTGAAATGGCGAGTAAATCAGGAGTCGGGATCGAAATGGATTTAGATCTCGTACCGCAGCGTGAAACGAATATGACACCATATGAAATGATGCTTTCCGAATCTCAAGAACGTATGTTGATCGTCGTAAAAAAAGGACGCGAAGACGAGATCGTCAAGATTTTTGACAAATGGGGCCTTGAAGCGGTGACGATCGGAAACGTCATCGAGGAAAAAGAGCTTCGCCTCCTCCACAAAGGGGAAGTCGTCGCGAACGTACCGGTTGACGCGCTAGCTGAGGAAGCTCCGGTTTATCACAAGCCGAGTACAGTTCCAGCGTATTATGAAGCGTTCCAAAACCAAGAAACCTACGTTCCGAACGTAGCTGATTATAAAGAAACATTATTGAAACTGTTGGCACAGCCGACGATTGCGAGCAAGTCCTGGGTGTTTGACCAGTATGATCATATGGTCCGCACAAGCACGGTCGTTTCCCCAGGTTCCGATGCAGCTGTCGTCCGGATTCGCGGCACACGCAAAGCGCTTGCGATGACGACGGATTGTAACTCTCGCTATCTATATCTTGATCCAGAGGTTGGTGGAAAAATCGCGGTTGCAGAAGCGGCGCGGAATATTGTCTGCTCAGGTGGTGAGCCGCTTGCGATCACAGACTGCCTGAACTTCGGTAACCCTGAAAAACCTGAAATCTTCTGGCAGCTCGAAAAAGCGGTCGATGGTATGAGTGAAGCGTGCCGTACCCTTTCAACACCGGTCATCAGCGGAAATGTGTCGTTGTACAACGAAACGAACGGTGTCGCGGTTTATCCGACGCCGGTAGTTGGTATGGTCGGACTTGTCCATGACCTTGATCACGTGACGACCCAATCGTTTAAAAAGGCTGGCGACGTCATCTACATGATCGGTGAAACGAAGCCTGAGTTTTCCGGAAGTGAACTTCAGAAAGTGTTGGAAGGTAAGATCTTCGGAAAAGCTCCAGCGCTTGATATAGAAAAAGAAGCAAGCTATCAATCTCAGCTTTTAAAAGCGATTCAGGAAGGTTTAGTCCAATCTGCACATGACGTAGCAGAAGGCGGCGTCGCGGTTGCGATTGCTGAGAGTATGATGGAAGGCGAGCTTGGTGCATCTGTGACCTTGAAAGGTGAGGAAGTCGCTGCGTTATTCAGTGAATCTCAATCTCGTTTCCTCGTATCGGTCAAACCAGAAAACGTCAAGCAGTTTGAAAAATCAGTAGATGCAACGGAAATCGGTGTTGTGCTTGATCGCCCGGCATTACGTATCGAATCTGAAACTGGAAGTGAACTCATCTCAGCAACGAAAGAGGAGCTTGAGACAGCTTGGAAAGGAGCCATTCCATGTTTGCTGACATCAAAGGTCTAAACGAAGAGTGCGGTGTGTTCGCCATCTGGGGTCACCACGAGGCGGCTCAACTCACGTATTACGGCTTGCACAGCCTCCAGCATCGTGGTCAGGAAGGCGCAGGTATTGCGGTGACAGACGGTGAAGCTGTGAAATTCCATAAAAACAGCGGACTCGTAACGGAGGTGTTCAACCGTGGAGAGCTATCTTCGCTTACAGGAAAAGCTGCGATCGGGCATGTGCGTTATTCAACGGCCGGCGGTTCGGAGTTTGCAAATGTCCAGCCGCTCGTCTTCCAATCCCAGCGTGGCGCTCTTGCGCTTGCTCATAACGGGAATCTTGTGAACGCGAATATGCTCAAACAGCAGTTGGAAGCTCAGGGAAGTATTTTTCAAACGACTTCCGATACGGAGGTGCTCGCGCATCTCATTAAGCGAAGCGGTCTCTTCAATCTACGCGATCAGGTGAAAAACGCCCTATCGATGATCAAAGGGGCTTACGCGTTCGTGATCATGACAGAAGACGGAATCATGGCAGCCCAGGATCCAAACGGCTTGCGTCCGCTTTCTCTTGGTAAAATCGGCGATGCTTACGTCGTCGCTTCGGAAACGTGTGCGTTCGATGTCATCGGAGCGGAGTATATCCGTGACGTCCGTCCGGGAGAGCTGTTGGTCATTAACGACGACGGGGTGGAGAGTGACACGTTCACTTCATCGACGAACCGCGCGATCTGCAGCATGGAGTACATTTATTTTTCCCGTCCGGACAGCCATATCGACGAAATCAACATCCATACAGCCCGTAAAAATCTTGGGAAACGTCTGGCAGCAGAAGCTTTTGTTGAAGCGGACGTCGTCACAGGAGTTCCAGATTCAAGCATCTCAGCAGCAATCGGGTACGCCGAAGCAGCCGGGATTCCGTATGAACTCGGGTTGATCAAGAACCGCTATGTCGGGCGTACGTTCATCCAGCCTTCCCAGGAATTGAGGGAACAGGGTGTGAAAATGAAGCTTTCGCCGGTGCGCGGAATCGTTGAAGGAAAACGTGTTGTCATGGTCGATGACTCGATTGTTCGTGGAACGACAAGCCGCCGGATTGTGCAGATGCTTCGGGATGCTGGTGCGAAAGAGGTCCACGTGCGGATCAGTTCGCCGCCGATCGCGCACCCTTGCTATTACGGAATCGACATTTCGTCGAAAGAAGAGCTGATCGCCTCGAATTATTCAGTCGAGGAGATCCGTGAAATCATCGGTGCAGATACGCTTGAATATTTGAGCATCGATGGCATGATGGATGCAATCGGACGTAACCCGAACGAGCAGAACTGCGGGCAATGCCTCGGCTGTTTTACAGGTAAATACCCGACGGAAATCTACCCAGACACCGTCTTACCACACGAAAAAGAACTTGTTTATAAATAAAGATTCGTTAACGGACACAGGAGACCTTATTTGGCCAAAACAATAGTGTTTTACAAAGCTAACGGACACCAGAGACCTTATTTGATCAAATCTGATGAAAAAAGCTGTAATTTATGAAAATAAGAGCGCTCATGTCCGTTAACTTGCCAGATTACTGCTTTTTGTCACAAATAACGGCGCTCATGTCCGTTAATTTTCTAATCGTTCAATAAAATCCTAAGCTAATCAAAGGTCCAGGGAGGAAAAAGTATGGCACAAGCATATAAGCAAGCTGGAGTCGATGTTGAGGCAGGATATGAAGCTGTCAAACGCATGAAGAAGCATATCAAGGACACGATGCGGCCGGAGGTTCTCGGCGGAATCGGTGCTTTTGGCGGCATGTTCGATCTATCCAAGCTCAATGTCAAAGAACCTGTCCTCATTTCGGGGACGGACGGAGTCGGAACAAAGCTGATGCTCGCGTTCCAAATGGATAAGCACGATACGATCGGCATCGACGCTGTCGCGATGTGCGTCAATGACATCGTTGCACAGGGCGCGGAGCCGCTGTACTTTTTAGATTATATCGCTTGTGGAAAGCTTGAGCCTGAGAAAGTCGAACAGATCGTCAAAGGGATCGCCGAAGGCTGTAAGCAGGCTGGAGCCGCACTGATTGGCGGAGAAACGGCTGAAATGCCGGGCATGTATGACCCCGAAGAGTATGATCTTGCTGGTTTTACAGTAGGTGTCGCTGAAAAATCAAAGCTCATCACCCCTGAAAAAGTAAGCAAAGGCGACGCGCTGATCGGGATTACTTCAAGCGGTATCCATAGCAACGGCTATTCGCTCGTCCGAAAAGTATTGCTTGAGCAGGCTGGTTACACGCTTGATCAAACGTTTGATCAACTCGGAAAAACCCTGGGCGAAGAACTTTTGATGCCGACGAAAATTTACGTGAAGTCAGTGCTCGAGGTTTTGAACAACTATGAAGTTTCAGGAATCGCCCACATAACCGGCGGTGGTTTCATCGAAAATGTACCACGTATGCTGCCTGAAGGGCTAAGTGCGGAGGTAGATCTCGGTTCATGGCCTGTTCCTGAGATTTTTTCATTGCTTCAGAAGGAAGGCGGATTATCCTCAGATGATATGCTTGGCACTTTCAATATGGGAATCGGCATGGTGCTTGCAGTGAAACATGAGGACGCGGTCAAGGTGATCCGGACGCTTGAGGCCCAAGGCGAATCAGCGTTTTTGATCGGCCGTGTAATAGAAGGAGAAGAAGGCATTACGTTTGGTGGAGGAGAATTGAAATGAAAGGCATCGCAGTATTTGCATCCGGTTCAGGCTCCAACTTTCAGGCGATTGTCGATGCTTGTGAGTCAGGGAAACTCCATGCAAAGGTGAACCTGCTCGTCTGCGACCGTCCAGGTGCGAAGGCCATTGAACGTGCGGACAAACATGGAATACCGACGTTCGTTTTCAAGGCAAAAGAGTACCCGGATAAGGAAGCGTTCGAGACAGAGATTTTAAAAAGATTGGAAGAAGCGAAGGTCGAGTTCATCGCATTGGCAGGTTATATGCGGTTGATCGGGCAGACGCTGCTTTCACAATTCGAGGGGAAGATGGTCAACATCCACCCTTCTTTATTGCCTGCTTTTCCAGGTAAAGACGCTATCGGACAAGCGATCGAGTCAGGCGTTTCGGAGACAGGCGTGACGGTCCACTACGTCGACAACGGAATGGATACGGGGCCGATCATTGAACAGTCCTCAGTGCCGATAGACGCCGGGGACACGGCAGAAATTTTACAACAGAAAATCCATAAGATCGAACATGAATTATATCCAAAAGTCATCCAGAACATCCTACACACATCCACGGAGAAAGGGGAATTCGCATAATGCGCGCACTAGTGAGTGTTTCGAATAAAGAAGGACTGATTCCGTTTGTCGAAGGTCTGATTGAGCAGGGGATTGAAATCGTATCGACAGGCGGCACGAAACGGGCGATTGAAGAGGCAGGACTCAAGGTGACAGGGATTTCGGAAGTGACAGGTTTTCCTGAAATCCTCGACGGCCGTGTAAAAACGCTGCATCCGAACATCCATGGCGGTTTGCTTGCGGTTCGGGAAAATGCCGATCACCAGGCGCAAATCAATGAACATAACATCACACCAATCGATTTCGTCGTCGTCAATCTTTATCCTTTCAAAGAGACGATCGCGCGTGCAGATGTGGACTTCGAGGACGCGATTGAGAACATCGATATCGGCGGACCGAGCATGCTCCGATCAGCTGCGAAGAACCACGCTTCCGTTACAGTCGCGGTCGATCCGGCTGACTACGGAACGATTTTAGATGAGTTGAAGGCGAATGGTGCGGTGGCTGATGAAACGAAGCGTCGTCTTGCCGCAAAGGTGTTCCGCCATACAGCCGCGTATGATGCACTGATCGCCCAGTACTTGACGGACATGACAGAAGAGGAGCACCCGGAATCCTACACGGTGACGTACACGAAAAAACAAGAACTGCGTTACGGAGAGAACCCGCATCAGAAGGCTGCCTTTTATGAGGTTCCGATCGGAGATCCTTCAACGATTGCAAAAGCGAAGCAGCTACACGGGAAGGAGCTTTCCTTCAACAACATCAATGATGCGGATGCGGCTCTGGAGATCATCCACGAATTCGAAGAGCCGGCAGTCGTAGCGGTTAAACATACGAATCCGTGTGGTGTTGGTGTCGGAAAGACGTTGGCAGAAGCGTATCAGCTCGCATATGAGGCGGACCCTGTTTCGATCTTTGGCGGTATCGTAGCGACGAACCAGGAAATCGATGCGAAAACGGCGCAAAAGCTGAAGGAGATTTTCCTTGAGATCATCATTGCGCCATCGTTCTCGGAAGAAGCGTTAGCGGTTTTGACGGAGAAGAAGAACCTGCGCCTTTTACAAGTTGAACCGAAAACAATCGGGACGCAGGTACAAAAACGGATCCAAACCGTATCAGGCGGCGCATTAGTGCAACAGGAAGATCACTACGGTTTTGACAATGCTGACCTGAAAGTGGCGACTAAACGGGAGCCGACAGAAGCAGAATGGGCGGACTTGAAACTCGGCTGGCAAATCGTCAAGCACGTGAAATCGAATGCGATCGTCCTTGCGAAAGGAAACCAGACGATCGGTGTTGGAGCAGGTCAGATGAACCGTGTCGGAGCGGCGAAAATCGCACTTGAACAAGCATGTGATAAGGTTGCGGGCTCATCCCTTGCGTCAGATGCGTTCTTTCCGATGAGCGATACGGTCGAAGCAGCAGCAAAAGCCGGTGTCACTGCGATCATCCAGCCAGGCGGTTCGATCCGTGACCAGGAATCGATCGATAAAGCGGATGAATATGGCATTACGATGGTCCTTACAGGTGTACGGCATTTCAAACATTAATCGAGGGGTGATGAGATGAACGTTCTGATCGTTGGAAAAGGTGGAAGAGAACATGCGATTGCGTGGAAAATGGCACAGTCGGAGCGTGTGACGCAGGTGTTTGTCGCACCTGGTAACGTCGGGATGACTGGTGTTGCGGAATGTGTTGATATAGCTGAATCGGATCAAGAAGGATTGGTCCAGTTTGCGAAGGAAAAGGGCGTTGATTTGACTGTGGTCGGTCCTGAACAGCCATTGCTCGATGGACTCGTCGACCGTTTTGAAGCGGAAGGTCTAGCGGTTTTCGGACCGACACGGGCAGCTGCTCTGATCGAAGGCAGCAAGACGTATGCGAACGAATTGATGGAGAAATATGCGATACCGACCGCTTTCTCAGCTTCTTTCACTGATTATGAAGAAGCGAAGGCATACTTAGCCGAAAAAGGGGCACCGATCGTGATAAAAGCGGATGGTCTTGCCGCTGGGAAAGGTGTTGTCGTCGCGATGACGATGGCAGAAGCGGAAGAAGCGCTCCACAGCATGATGGTTGAGACGAAATTCGGTGAGGCGAGCAGAAGGGTTGTCATTGAGGAATTTTTAGAAGGTGAAGAATTCTCGCTGATGGCGTTCGTCAAAGGGACGAAGGTGCTGCCGATGGTGATTTCGCAAGATCACAAACGTGCATTCGATGGGGATCTTGGACCGAACACTGGCGGAATGGGCGCGTACTCTCCTGTGCCGCATATATCCGATAAAGTGGTAGAAGTTGCGATTGAAGAGATTCTCCAGCCAATGGCTGACGCGCTTGTAAAAGAGGGTGTGTCGTTTACGGGAATCTTGTATGCGGGACTGATACTGACGGACCGAGGACCGAAAGTGATCGAGTTCAACGCGCGATTCGGGGATCCGGAAACACAGGTCGTCCTTCCGCGCCTCGAAAGTGATCTGTTCGATGTGATGAAAGGCTTGTTGAATGAAGAGGATGTCACACTAGAATGGTCCGCTGAGGAATATGTCGGCGTCGTGCTGGCATCAGGCGGTTATCCGGGAAGCTATGAGAAAGGTGTCGCGATTGACGGGCTGGAGGCTGTTTCTGCGGATACCCTCACGTTTTTTGCAGGTGTAAAAGAGGACGGTGGAAAGCTGGTGACAGACGGTGGGCGGATTCTGCTGCTTGCTGCTAAATCTGAGAATCTGGAAAGTGCGCAAACCGCCGTTTATCGTGAAATGGCGAAGGTGGAGTGTGCTGAAAGTTTTTACCGGGAAGACATCGGCTCAAAAGCGATCAAGGCTGTCTCCTCCTGAAGATGAAAAACGTCAATGTAATGATGCTTCCGACGATCATCGCAAGCACAAACAGCATATCTGTCATGTATTCCATCAATACATCAATATACTTCATGTAAAATCACCTCGTTTTATAAGGAAAGCTCCCAAATCGGGAGCTTTTTCAATTTAATTAAAGGACGTCGGGGAGCGATTCCGGCGGGTTTGCCACGTAATTCGGCGGGATTTGAGGCGGAATCCGGCCGGTTTGGCGCGTAATCCGGCGGAAATCACACTTAATCCGGCCACTTTCAGCTCGATTCCGGCCAAAGGTTACTTTTTACACCTCCACGCCTCAAGAAAGAGGTTTCACGCAACAAAAAAGGAGCATTCACCAATCAAGAAGGATTGATCGGAGAGCCTTCTTTTGTCAAGGAGGCGAGGTCCATGTTCGTCAGCTTTTGCCCGTTTTCGTAAAGGTCAGTCATCGGGCAATATTTTGTAATCCCCTCGCCTACTTTCATCGCGCCAAGTATCATCGTAAGCAGATGACTTTGGCGGTACGGGTTACGACCCATTCTTGCTGCCGCACAAGCGACCATCGTCAAACCGACTGTAATTCGGATCAATGCATTTACTGTACCTATGTTCTGTTTCAAATTGTCCTCCTCCTATTAATCAGGTTGCTCGGCATTTCAAACTTTGCCGAGCCACAGCATTACTACGTTATACTGTAGCGATTTTCCGGGTTATGGTATCATGGTGTACAGAAGATTCTAACAAATAGAAACCATATATACACCGAGGTGATGAAATGTCACAGCATTTAGTGAATTGGTCGAAGCAGCAGCTCCGTACCCATGTCCAGGTCATTCAGGGCGAACAGCCGCCCACGCTCGTCTTAGAAAATGCTACATACTTGAACAACGTTTTGAAAAAGTGGATCACGACAAACATATGGATTTATGAGGATCGGATCGTCTATGTTGGCAGTAAAATGCCGCAAAACAAGACGGGATGCGAGATGATCGATTGTGAAAACCGATATATCGTTCCGGGTTATATCGAGCCTCATGTCCACCCATTTCAACTTTATAATCCCCAGACGTTCGCTTCTTATTCAGCTAAACGGGGGACGACGACATTCATTTGCGACAACCTGATGCTTTTGCCACTAGAAAAAAAGAAAGCGCTTTCGTTCATGACTGACATCAATGAACTGCCCTACTCGTTTTTCTGGTGGTGCCGTTATGATTCGCAAACAAAACTGCAGAATGAGGATGAGGTTTTTTCTGAGGAGATGTTCGATCAATTCCTCGATCATCCCTATACCTTGCAAGGTGGTGAATTGACGAACTGGCCGCAAGTGCTGAAAGGCGATGATAAGACACTCCATTGGATGCAGGAGACGAAAAGGCGAGGGTTGAAAATCGAAAGCCATCTGCCTGGTGCATCTGAACGGACTTTAGCAAAGCTGGCTGTGCTCGGAGCGGATTGTGATCATGAAGCAATGACCGGAGAGGAAGCGGTCCTGCGCATGTCGCTCGGCTACACGACTTCGCTCCGCTATTCGTCGATCCGTCCGGACTTGCCACACATTTTAGAAGAAATGCTTGCGCTTGGTGTCGAAAATTTTGATCGCGTGTTGATGACGACGGACGGCTCAACACCTAATTTCCATCGTGATGGCGTGACGGATGTTGTGCTGCGAATCGCTCTTGAAAAAGGAATCCCAGTAGAAGATGCGTATGCGATGGTCTCCTATAATATTGCTCGTCATTACGGGATCGATCATCAGTACGGAATGATTGCGCCTGGGCGGGTCGCGAACCTGAATGTTTTAAGAGATCCGAAAGAACCGACGCCAGAGGCTGTTTTATCGAAAGGAAAATGGATCACAGAGGAGGACCCGCAAGTCGTCTTCAATTGGGCGGATTATGATATCAAGCCATATGATCTTGATTGGGCGTTGAAAATGGAGGACCTCGAAGTCGTATCTCCAGCAGGGATTGATATGGTGAACTCGGTGATTACGAAGCCTTACAAAACTGAACTCGATTTTACAGGTGAAGAACTTGCCCACGATCAGGATGAAAGTTTTTTTGCGTTGGTCGATCGGAACGGAAAGTGGCGTGTCAATGCGATGCTGAAAGGCTTCGCGACAGGCGTCTCAGGGTTTGTCAGTTCATATTCGAATAGCGCTGACATATTATTGATAGGAAAAAGCAAAAAAGATATGGTGACAGCTTTCGAACGGTTGAAGGAAATAGGCGGTGGGATCGTGCTTGTCGAAAAAGGTGAGGTCATATGTGAAATCCCGCTTACGCTGAATGGCGGCTGCTCCACAGAGCCGATGGAAACGGTCATGGACCAGCAGGATCAACTGGTTAAAGAACTGAAGGAGCGGGGCTATCCTTTTGTAGATCCGATCTACAGTCTGTTATTTTTTTCATCGACTCATTTGCCTTATATCCGTATCACGCCAAGCGGCATTGTCGATGTCTTGAAAAATGAGGTACTGTCCTTTCCTGTTGTAATGCGTTAAACTGTAGTTAGTTGAGAAATTATTAACGGCGAATATTCGACGCACAGGACGTGCTAGTACTGCCGTTGTCACAGGACGTGACGCTTTTAGGCAGTGATCGTTACTTGGTTTTTGCGGTCCTCAAGTATTATTCATACGTTCCGGTCCTCAAAACCAGCGTGCCTCAATCTTTCGACGTACAGGACGTACTAGTGCCGGCGTTGTCACAGGACGTGACGTATTTAGCCGGTGTTGTTTCTAATTCGTCAACAGAAGATTAATCCAAGTAGTTGAGAAATTATTAATGAATCATCACTGTAGTCTTAGAGGGCTTTTTATAGGGTCATCGGTCAAGGGTTGTTCTGAGAGGGAATCAGGGAAATACTAGGGGGAGTTTTACCAAATGAATAAGAAAAGGTTGTTTGTTACGTGTTTTGTAGCATTGATCCTTATGCTTTCGGCGTGTAGTTCGAAGGAAACAGCAAAGCCAAGTGATGACGCTGCTTCTAAAGACACTGGCATCGAGAAGAAAGAAGTGGACGACAAGCCGAGATTCGCGTATACGTTTCCGCTGACAGGCAAAGGGACAGACGAAGCGCTGGCATCAAGAGCGGTAGCGGTAATGGTCAACAATGCACCAGAAGCAAGACCGCAATCCGGTTTGCATAAAGCCGACATCGTCTATGAAGTTTTAGCGGAAGGGAAAATCACAAGATTGCTTGCGGTTTTTCAGAGTGAGGAGCCTGACGTGATCGGACCGGTCAGAAGTGCGCGTGACTACTACGTGAGACTCAGCAACGGATTCGATGCGATTTACATCCACCATGGGTGGAGTCCGGCAGCAAAAACGATGCTGACTTCGGGAAACATTGACTCGCTGAATGGCTTGTATTACGATGGGACATTATTCAAGCGTGCGAATTTCCGGAAAGCACCGCATAATTCGTATATCACCTACGAAAACATCATGAAGGAATCTGAGAAAAAGAAGTTCGAATTGAAGCAGGAGATTCCAGCGTTTTCATTTTTAAAAGAGGATGAAGTGACGGCAATTGAAGGGGATCCCGCAAGTACAGTGACTGTTTCATACGGTGATCATTATAAAGTGCACTACCGCTATCAATCTGAAAAAGGCACATACTTGAGATATGTAAACAATGAGAAAACTGTCGACAGGGAAACGGAAATACCGATTGAACTTGAAAATGTACTGGTCGTCGGTGCTGATCATAAGGTCATTGACAGTGCCGGTCGTCGTAACATCAATCTTGATAGTGGCGGTGACGCAATCCTATTCCAACAAGGGAAGTCACAAGAGATAAATTGGAAGAATGAAAATGGACGTATCATTCCAGTGAAAGATGGAGCAGAGGTTCCGTTCGTACCAGGCAAGACATGGGTGAATCTGGTGCCTGCGTCAGACCTTGGTCCAAACGTAAACTGGGAATAGTTTTGGAGGAGTGATTAAGGGATGCAAATTGATAAACTAAGAGGAAAAACATTGGATCAGCTATTCGATGCGATTCTGACGCTGAAAGACCGGGAAGAGTGCTATCGGTTCTTCGACGATCTAGCGACAATCAATGAGATCCAGTCGTTGGCACAGCGTCTGGAAGTGGCGCGTATGCTGCGTGAAGGCTATACGTATCATAAAATCGAAAAAGAAACGGGTGCAAGCACAGCGACGATCTCACGTGTGAAGCGCTGTCTCAACTACGGGAACGACACCTATGAAATGGCGCTTGACCGCGTCCATAACAAATCTGAATAGATGAAAAGGGGCTGACTTTAGCGAGTCAGTCCTTTCTTATGGAATCATGCCGGTAAAAAAGGATTCAAACAGTCTTTCAATTTGGAACTTTGAGGGAAGAACGACAAAAATAAGAGATTTTCTTCAAAAATTTCGAAAAAACTACAAAAGTAACCTTCAGAATTACAAAAAATTGAAAATAACTTCAAAAATGGTGCGATTAACAACAAACGTCGATTCGACTCTGAACCTCAGTTTTTAACGGTACCCTTTTCTGTTATAATCCTTAAAGGAAGTGTTTACTTAGGAGGACAGCCTTATGTTTGAATATAAAGAATGGAAGCACGTCTTCAAGCTGGATCCGGACAAGGAGATCACCCCTGAAGCCCTGGATCAGATCTGCGAGTCAGGGACAGATGCGGTAATCGTCGGCGGGAGTGACGGAGTGACGCTTGAAAATACGATCGACCTTCTATCCCGGATCCGCAAATACACCGTCCCTTGTGTGCTCGAGGTTTCGAACATCGAATCGATCACGCCGGGATTTGATTTTTATTTTGTGCCCAGTGTGCTTAACAGCAAGAACCCGGATTGGATCGTCGGTCTGCACCGGGAAGCGATCAAGGAATACGGTGAGCTCATCAACTGGGACGAGCTTGTGACGGAAGGTTACTGCATCGTGAACGGTGAGTCGAAGGCGGCGGAAGTTTCAGAGGCCGACTCAGACTTGAACACAGAGGACATCCTCGCATACGCAAGGATTGCTGAGCATATGTTCCAGCTTCCGATCTTTTATCTGGAGTACAGCGGGGCATATGGCGATGTGGAAGCGGTAAAAGATGTGAGCACGATCCTCGATAAGGCACGTTTCTATTATGGCGGCGGCATCAAAAGTGAAGAACAGGCTAGAGAGATGGCGCAATTTGCTGATACAATAGTCGTTGGGAACATCATTTATGATGATTTGGAAGCAGCGATCAAAACGGTGAAAGTAGTTAAAGGATGAATTGTATTTTCAGCTTGCTTCGATTAAAATAAAAGATAGGAACATACGTTTGTGTAGGTGGTGGATAATGTGCAACAAATTGTTGAACGGCTGCTGTCGGGGCTGAATCCTGAACAGAAGAAAGCGGTCAAGCATACAGAAGGACCCCTCTTGATCATGGCAGGAGCGGGGAGTGGAAAGACACGGGTTTTAACCCATCGGATCGCGTATTTGTTAGTGGAAAAAGGTGTTGCCCCGTGGAACATCCTTGCGATCACGTTTACGAATAAAGCAGCGAGAGAAATGCAATCTAGGGTTGCGGCGATTACCGGACCGGCTGCGGAAAGCATCTGGATATCGACGTTCCACTCGATGTGCGTACGGATTTTAAGAAGGGATTCCGACCGGATTGGAATCAACCGCAACTTCACGATCCTCGATGCGACAGATCAGCTGTCTGTCATCAAACAGGCGCTTAAAGACCTGAACCTTGATACGAAAAAGTTCGATGCGAGAGGGATCCTCGGAACGATCAGTTCAGCGAAGAACGAACTGAAGACTGCCGCTGATTTTCAGAAGACAGCTCAGGGAATGTACGAAGAGGTAGCAGCAGATGTTTACGAGGTGTACGAAAAGCAACTTCGAAAAAACCATGCCCTCGACTTCGATGACTTGATCATGTCGACGATCAAGCTTTTTCAACGTGTCCCAGAGGTGCTCGAGCATTATCAGCGTAAGTTCCAGTACATACACGTGGATGAGTACCAGGATACGAACCGCGCGCAATATGTGCTCGTGAACCTTTTGGCTGAACGGTACAGGAACCTTTGTGTCGTCGGGGACTCGGATCAATCGATCTATCGCTGGCGCGGGGCGGACATCGCGAACATCCTCTCGTTCGAGCAGGACTATGCGGATGCTGAAGTGATCTTGCTTGAGCAGAACTACCGCTCGACGAAACGGATCCTCCAGGCGGCGAACGAAGTGATCCAGAACAACACAGGACGTAAGCCGAAGAATCTTTGGACAGACAATACCGATGGGCAGAACATCAGTTACTACCAGGCTGACAGTGAGCACACGGAAAGCTATTTCATCGTCGGAAAGATCAAGGAAATGCTGCAAGGGGAGCGGAAGCCTTCGGATGTCGCAATCCTTTACCGGACGAATGCACAATCGCGTGTCATAGAGGAAGCGCTCGTCAAATCGAACATCGCTTACCAAATTGTCGGCGGTACGAAGTTCTACGATCGTAAGGAAATCAAGGATATCCTTGCGTATTTGCGTCTGATCGCGAATCCGGATGACGATATCAGTTTGAGTCGAATCATCAATGTGCCGAGAAGAGGAATCGGTGCTTCGACACTTGATAAAATCGTCCAGCATGCCGCTATGCATGACCTTTCCATCATGGATGCACTCGGTGAGGTCGAGCTGATGGGCTTGAGCGCCCGTTTCGTGAACGCGCTCACTGAATTCCGCGATCAAGTGATGAATTGGTCGAAAATGCAAGAATATCTTTCGGTCACTGAATTGACGGAAGAAGTTCTGGAGAAGACTGGTTATAAGGAAGCTTTGGAAAAAGAGAAGACGATCGAGTCGCAGAGCCGGCTTGAGAACCTTGATGAATTCCTGTCAGTCACACAGGAGTTCGAAAAGCAGAATGAAGATAAAAGCTTGATTGCCTTCCTGACGGATCTTGCCCTGATCGCTGATATCGACAAGATGGACGATGATGAAGAGGACAAGAAGAAGGATGGCGTTGTGCTTATGACGCTTCACTCCGCAAAGGGTCTTGAATTTCCTGTCGTCTTTTTGATGGGACTTGAAGAAGGCATCTTTCCGCATAGCCGTTCCATTTTCGATGACGATGAAATGGAAGAGGAACGCCGTCTAGCTTATGTCGGGATCACCCGTGCGGAAGAAGAGCTGTTTTTAACGAATGCAAAAATGCGTACGCTATACGGGAAAACGACGATGAACGCACCTTCCCGTTTTATAAACGAGATTCCGGATGAGATTGTGGAATCGTTGAATGAAGAGCAAGAAACGTTGCCGTGGCAGAAAACGTCTAATCAGATGCCGACTGCTGGTGCACCACGTCGATCACATCGGATGGCTCCTGCTCGTAAAAGCGGCGAATCGCTTGACTGGAGTGTCGGTGACAAAGCGAAGCATGGCAAATGGGGTGTCGGAACGGTCGTCAGTACAAAGGGTGAAGGCGAGTCGCTCGAGCTCGATATCGCATTCCCGCAGCCGACTGGCATCAAGCGTTTGCTGGCGAAGTTCGCACCGATCGAAAAAGCATAGAACCTGATCGAGAAAAGAGGTAGAGTGATGACTGAGGAACAAGCGAAGGCCCAAATCGAAGAGTTAAGCAATCTACTCAATCAATATAATTATGAATATCATGTTCTTGATAAACCATCCGTACCAGATGCAGAGTATGATCAGAAGCTTCATGAACTGATCAAGCTTGAACAGGAATTCCCGCAATTCCGCACAGAGCATTCGCCTACCCAGCGTGTCGGAGGAGAACCGTTGGATGCGTTCCGTAAAGTTGAGCACCGGTCACCGATGCTGAGCCTTGGCAATGCGTTCAATGAGCAGGATCTCAGGGATTTTGATCGCCGGGTCCGTGATGGTGTCGGCGGGAAAGTCCAATACGTATGTGAGCTTAAAATCGATGGCCTCGCGGTTTCGCTTCTTTATGAAAACGGCCGTTTTGCCCGTGGAGCGACCCGGGGCGACGGAACTATTGGAGAAGACATCACGAATAATTTAAAGACAATTCGTTCCATTCCTCTTCGTTTGAAGGAAGATGCAACACTTGAAGTTCGGGGTGAAGCCTTCATGCCGAAAGCGTCTTTTGAAAAGTTGAACGAAGCCCGTGAGAAGGAAGGCGTCGAAGTTTTCGCGAATCCGCGAAATGCCGCGGCTGGTTCGTTACGTCAGCTCGATCCGAAGATTGCCTCGCGCCGTAACCTTGATATTTTTGTTTATGGTGCTGGCAATTATGAGGGCCGGAATGTGGAGTCCCACAGTGAAAGCCTTGATTATCTCGAGGAGCTTGGCTTCAAGACGAATCCGGAATGGAAACGTTGTGAAACAATTGATGAAGTTATCGAATACGTGAATGGCTGGGTGGAGAGACGACCTGATTTGAACTATGAAATCGATGGGATCGTCATCAAGGTCGATTCACTCGACCAACAGGATGAGCTTGGTACGACGGTAAAAAGTCCGCGTTGGGCGGTCGCATACAAATTCCCTGCAGAAGAAGTCGTGACAAGACTCGAGGACATCGAACTGACGGTCGGGCGTACTGGTGTCGTGACGCCGACTGCGCTCTTGGAACCGGTCCAGGTGGCAGGTACGACGGTCAAACGTGCCTCTCTTCACAATGAAGATCTGATCCGTGAAAAGGACATCAAGATCGGGGACTATGTCATCGTAAAAAAAGCGGGAGATATCATCCCTGAAGTCGTGAACGTGATTGAAGAGAAGCGCACAGGTGAAGAGCAGGACTTCCACATGCCGACGCATTGCCCGGAATGTGAAAGTGAACTTGTCCGGATTGAGGATGAAGTCGCATTACGCTGTATCAATCCGAAATGTCCGGCGCAGATCCGTGAAGGGTTGATCCACTTTGTTTCACGGAACGCAATGAATATTGACGGCCTTGGCGAAAAGGTCATCACCCAGCTGTTCAATGAAAATCTGATCAAAGATGTCGCTGATTTGTATGAGCTGAAGCGGGAGGAGCTGCTGCAGCTTGAACGGATGGGCGAGAAGTCTGTTGATAATCTTTTGAAAGCGATCGAAACATCCAAAGACAATTCCCTTGAGAAGCTGTTGTTCGGTCTAGGGATCCGCAATGTCGGCGCAAAAGCAGCCCGGACATTGGCGGAGAACTTTGAAACGATGGAAAACCTTCAAGAGGCGACGCGAGAGGATATCACGTCAATCCATGAGTTCGGCGAGATCATTGCCGATTCTGTTGTGGTGTATTTTGATAAACCTGAAGTAACGCAATTATTGGATCACTTGCGCGAAGTAGGCGTGAACATGGAATATAAAGGGTTGAAGCGAAGCGAAACCGAAAACATCGATTCTCCGTTCAGCGGTAAGACGATCGTGTTGACGGGCAAACTGCTGCAACTCTCTCGTAATGAAGCAAAATCAGAAATTGAAAAGCTTGGTGGCAAGGTGACAGGAAGCGTGAGTAAAAACACCGACCTGGTCATTGCCGGTGAAGATGCAGGTTCGAAGCTAACAAAAGCGGAGAAGCTCGGTATCGAAGTCTGGAATGAAGACACTTTTGTCGGCCAGCTGAATGATTAAGGAGTGTGCAGTTTAGGGGATGTATAAAAAGCTATTCGTGATACTCAGTGCCACACTGATCCTTTTGTCCGGATGTATGCCCTTTGATAATCTGAAACGTGATGAAGTCGTGGAAGATGAAGCCAACGATAATGAACAGGCGATTCCTCTGCATAATATCAACACGACAGATGACAAGTATTATAAGTCGTTGAAAAATTATGAGCCAGGAGCAGCGCGCGGAGAAATTTCATACGGTGTCGATAATCGGATCGATGTCGATGAACTGGAAACAGGGTTGATGAGAATTTCAAAAGAGACGTTCTCGATTGATAATTATTATTTTCAAAATGGCCAATACTTGTCGAAGGGGACCATCCGGAACTGGTTGAAGCGCACTTCAGAAGAGTCCGGGAAATCCGATGATAAATTCATTCAAAAGGGCTTGAATCCAGGGATTAATGAAAAAGCCTACCAGAATGCCTCTGTAGATGAGAGGAAGGAAATGCTGAAGAAGAATCCGAAAATCCTCTCTTATATCTTGGAGCAGAATTATTTGCAGGACAGTGGGAAGGATTCGGTTAAACTTGGAGGCATTTCGCTCGCCTTGTCCTTCCACTCGACCTATTATTTTACCGTCCAGGATGACCAGGGACGGCTTCACAGAGATGAGGTCAAGCTGACAGCGTCTGAAGTGAGGGAGTATGCGCAAAAGACCGGTCAGGAAGTGATCAACCGCCTGCGCCAGCATCCTGAGCTTCAGGATGTGCCGATTACGGTCGGACTTTTCTATGAAGAAAAGCATGGTGCTGTCGTGCCTGGCAACTATTTTGCGAAAACAGTCGTGAAAGGCGGACAGACGAAAGCGAATTGGGAAAACGTCAATGAGAAGTACTACTTTTTCCCTTCTGGTAAAGCAGAAGAAGATCATCGCGAGGACTATAACACGTTCGTCCAATTTGAAGAGAAAATCAAAGAGTACTTCCCGAACTATATCGGAGTCGTCGGTAAAGCGTTGTACCGCAACGACCGGATTTCGAAGCTGACGATTGAAATCCCGATGCAGTTCAACGGGAAGGCAGAAGTCATTTCATTCACGCAATATGTGAACTATCTGGTGAAGCAGTACTTCCCGGATGAGGTCGTCGAGGTCAACATCAAATCCTCGCTCGAACAGAACGAAAGCCTGATCGTATCCGACCCATCTAAAGAAGACTCGGTTGTGCACATCTACTAGGATTGAAGAAGGAAGAACAATGATGAACAGAATGGACAAACAACGTCCATTCTGTTTTTTATGTGGGGGAAGGGGCTAGAGAGTTAGCAGCGCGGGCATTTTTTACTAATTCGCGAGATTATGAACTGCATTGGCGAGAATATGTCCAGTTTTCGCGAGATTATCCACAAAAACTGGCGAGATAATGCGTTGTTTTCGCGAGATTCCGGTGATATTCCGCCAGAATAACCAGTCGGTGCCTGACACCAACTGAGATGCCTTGTGGGAGAAGGGTTTTGGAACGGTGCCAGGTACACTTTGAAAAGCCTTGGGAGAGTAGGAGTTCAAAAGGGTACCTGACACACATAATTTACACACTAAATTTTTCTTTTACCGTTTTTGCATAAAGGTTTAATAATGATTTGCGGATGAATGCTTGGAGTACAAGGGATTATCAGCTTTTTTCGCTGTATTTCTAATCATCACCGTGAGTAAAAATCAATCGTTTGTGGATGAAATATTCTGACTATTACTGGATGTTTGAAAGCATAATTTTCATAGTGTAGAATGAGGATGTAATTGAAAACTTTTGTATGCGTTTTCAATACTACTCTATTGCGATATTGGAGGGGTTCATTCTTATGGTAGTACCTTACAAACACGAGCCATTTACTGATTTTTCCGTGAAGGAAAATCGTGAAGCTTTTGAAGAGGCTTTGAAAAAAGTCGAGAACGAATTATTAGGTAAAGACTATGACCTGATCATCAATGGAGAGTATGTCTCTACAGATGAAAAGATCGTGTCGATCAATCCTGCGAATAAGGAAGAGGTCATCGGTCGTGTTTCAAAAGCGAACCAAGAGCTCGCTGAAAAGGCGATGCAATCTGCGGACAAAGCTTTTGAAACTTGGCGCAAGGTAGATCCGGAAGAACGTGCGAACGTATTATTCCGTGCTGCTGCAGAAATTCGCCGCCGTAAGCATGAATTCTCTGCTTTGATGGTAAAAGAAGCAGGTAAGCCGTGGAAGGAAGCGGACGCTGATACAGCTGAAGCGATTGATTTCCTAGAGTATTACGGACGTCAAATGCTTGAAATCAAGGACGGTAAACCGATCCAAAGTCGTTCGATCGAACACAACCAATACAAATACATTCCTTTAGGTGTTGGAATTACGATTTCTCCATGGAATTTTCCGTTTGCGATCATGGCTGGAACAACAGTTGCACCGATCGTCACTGGTAACACTGTCATTTTAAAACCAGCAAGTGCGACCCCAGTCGTTGCAGCATGGTTCGCGGATGTGATGCTTAAAGCTGGGACTCCTGCAGGCGTATTGAACTACCTGCCTGGAAGCGGTTCTGAAGTTGGGGACTATCTTGTCGATCACCCAAGAACTCGTTTCATCAGCTTCACAGGTTCCCGTGATGTCGGTACACGTATCTGGGAACGTGCAGCAAAAATCCAGGACGGCCAAAAGTGGCTTAAGCGTGTAATCGTGGAAATGGGCGGTAAAGATACTGTGGTCGTCGATAAAGACGCTGACCTTGATCTCGCAGCTCAATCGATCGTATTCTCAGCATTCGGATTCGCTGGACAAAAATGTTCTGCTGGTTCACGTGCGGTTGTTCACCAGGATATCTATGACGAAGTTCTTGAAAGAGCGGTCAAGCTTACAAAAGAGCTTAATGTCGGTGAACCTACTGACCACAACACGTACATGGGACCTGTCATCGATAAAGGTGCTTATGACAAGATCATGAGCTACATTGAGATCGGTAATGAAGAAGGCCGTCTTATGGCTGGTGGAGAAGGAGACGATTCCAAAGGATTCTTCATCCAACCGACGATCTTCGCTGATCTTGATCCGAAAGCTCGCCTCATGCAGGAAGAAATCTTCGGACCAGTTGTCGCATTCAGTAAAGCACGTGACTTCGACCACATGCTCGAAATTGCAAACAACACAGAGTATGGTCTGACTGGAGCACTTCTTACAAACGACCGTGATAAAATCAAGCGCGCGAAAGAAGATTTCCATGTTGGTAACCTATACTTCAACCGTGGATGTACAGGAGCAATCGTTGGCTATCAACCATTCGGTGGATTCAACATGTCTGGAACTGACTCCAAAGCTGGTGGACCAGACTACCTCGTACAACACATGCAACCGAAGACAACATCAGAAGGACTATAAGAAAAATACAGCAAACCCCTGTTGCCTTAGAGCGACGGGGGTTTTTCTGTTTACCCTAAGCCTAAGCAAAGTTTATTTCTATTTTTCAGAAAAATAGAATGCAAATCAATTCAATGTTACATAACCCTATGTTATAATAATGATATGTAACATAAGGGGTGACGGCATGAAAACGGTTGAAGCGATCAAAGACGAAGAAAAGCTGAAGGCGATGAAACAATATGTCAAGAGCAAATCGGCACGTGACTATTGCTTGTTCTTGCTTGGAATCAATACGGGCATTCGCATTCATGATCTTCTCCATATCAAAGTCAATGAACTCATGGATGAAGCAGGCAACATGTTCACCTATCTCCAATCTGATCTATATAACGCCCCCCCTGTTTATTTGAACGATGCAGTGCAACAAGCATTAAATACATGTATCAATGAACGAGACCTCGAACACTCGGATTTTTTATTCAAATCACGTAAAACGAACGAACCGATCAGCAGACAACAAGCGTATCGAATTATCAATGAAGCATCCAAACACACAGGCATCACTGGTTCGATCGGAACCCATACTCTACGCAAAACGTTCGGTTATCATGCCTATAAGAAAGGCATCGCCATCTCACTTATCCAGAAGCGATTACAACATCATACTCCCTCTGACACACGCCAATATCTCGGATTGACCACTCAAGCACCTAAGAACCTACAACTGGATGTAAACCTTTAGGAGGGGTTGCACTATGTTTGAAGATATTTTACACACGGATACCTTTATCTTATTGACGGCGATCCTCTTCATCGTCGGAGTACTGACAACGAAGTTCTCGGATCGTTTGGGCGTTCCCTCACTCGTCCTGTTCATGGCGGTTGGAATGATCATGGGGAGCGATGTATTGAACATCATTTATTTTGACAATGCCAGTACAGCGCAAATGATCGGTATATTCGCCCTGATCATCATCCTTTTCGAGGGTGGACTTCAGACGAAATGGAATAAACTTCGACCAGTCATCATGCCATCCCTTTCACTCGCTACAGTCGGAGTGATCCTAACATCAGGCATTGTCGCGGTCTTTGCGAAGTTCATCCTTGGGTTAGGTTGGATGGAAGCAGCTCTATTTGGTGCCATTGTCGGTTCAACGGATGCTGCAGCAGTTTTCGCTGTTTTAAAAGGTCAGAACATCAATGATCGGGTGGGAACTACTTTGGAAGCAGAGTCAGGCTCCAACGATCCGATGGCGGTGTTCCTGACGATCGCTCTCATCGAACTCATTACTCTCCCTGACACGAATATTCTTACGTTGATCGGATCATTCTTCGTCCAGATGGGCCTCGGGCTTCTCCTCGGCTATCTTTTCGGGAAATTGTCTGTCGCTGCATTGAACCGTATCAATCTCGATTCAAGTGGACTTTATCCTTTATTCGCCATATCATTTGCATTGCTCACTTATGGAGTTACAGCTTTCATGAACGGCAGCGGATTGCTTGCGGTATATGTCCTTGCCATCATCATCGGGAACCAGGAAATCGCCTACAGACATTCGATTTCTCGTTTTTCAGAAGGATTCGCCTGGATGATGCAGATACTCATGTTTGTAATCCTTGGCTTGTTAGCTTTTCCGGCAGAAGTATTCACTTGGGACAATACGTGGAAAAGCATACTCATCTCTGCGATTTTGATGCTTTTCGCTCGACCGATTGCGGTATATCTTTCAACGCTGAAAATGAATTACACGTATAAAGAACTGGCATTCCTATCCTGGGCTGGATTGAAGGGAGCCGTTCCGATTGTGCTGGCGACATTTCCTTTACTAGCAAACATTGAAAACAGCCATCTGATTTTTAATGTCGTGTTCTTCGTAGTCCTGACCAGCTGTCTGATCCAGGGGTCTACGATTACAAATGTCGCTGAAAAGCTTAATTTGACAGGACCTAAGAAATCAACTCCAATCCATTCAATTGAGCTGGTTTCTTTACAGAAGGCATCTGCTGAGATGATTGAGTATGAGATGGAGGATGATGCTGCGATAATTGGAAAGCAGTTAGTGAATATTCCATTTCCAGAAGGTTCCTTGATCAATGCCATCATAAGGGACGATAAGCTGATTACGCCAACAGGGAATACTGTCATTCATGCCGGAGACTTTCTCTATATCCTGACTTCGAAAAAAGATAAGGAGAAGTTAAAACAGTTATTGAAAGAAAAAAGACAGCTTCCTGCAGAAGAAGTTAACGAAAGTTCATTATAAACTACAAAAAACCGGGATCCGTGTTATGGAATCCGGCTTTTTTGAACATTGTGAAACTACTTGGTCAATGGATATTCCTTTTCCTGAAGCGCCCGCCTTTGACGTCATGGATGTCACCGACTGCTAAGAATGCTGTAGGATCAAGTTCCTCGACAATGCTCTTGAGTTTCGCTTCTTCCAGCCGGGTGATGACACAGAAGATGACCTTCTTCGCATCTCCGGTATAAGCACCTTCACCGTTCAAATACGTAACACCTCGACCTAGTCTGGCATTCAACGTTTCTGCAATCTCTTTATGCCGATCACTGATGATCCAGACAGATTTGGAAGACTCGAATCCTTCGATTGTGATATTGATCATTTTGAAAGCGATGAAGTAAGCGATCAAGGAATACATAGCGCGTTCCCAACCGAACACGAAACCTGCACTTCCTAGAATGAAAAGGTTGAAGAACATGACAACTTCGCCAACGGAGAATGGTGTAGCTTTATTGAAAAGGATCGCGAGGATTTCTGTACCATCCAATGATCCTCCATACCGGATGACCAGACCGACACCAATTCCTAGAATGATCCCCCCGAAAACGGAAGCGAGTAATGGGTCATCCGTCAATACCGGAACGGGGTGTAGCCATAAGGTGCATATGGAGAGAGTAGTGACACCGAACAATGTTGTGAGTGAGAAGGTTTTTCCGATCTGTTTATAGCCTATGAAAAAGAATGGAAGATTCAATAAAAGCAGCAGATAGCCGAGTTTGATACCACTCAAGTGTGAGAGGATGATGGAGACTCCTACAATGCCTCCGTCTATGATCTGATTTGGAACCAAGAAGATTTCTAACCCGATTGCAACAAGCAATGCCCCTAGTGGCACTAGAATGATCCGTTTTGCAAGCTGCGTTTTCGATAATTTTTTATGTTGAGACTTTGTTTGTGGTTTTGGTTCAAACAGTCCGTCCAACAAATTTTCCCCCTTAACTTTTAAAAACAACTCCTCTATTATTATTATACATGACAAGCTACCCATTATATTCCGTTTACTATTGTGGATTTTATAAATAATCACTGGCGAAAAGGACAAGATAAGAGGGTATATCGTATTTTAAACTCACCAAATGGTAAAAATATCCTCAAATTAATCTTCATGAATTTTTTTGAATAGATATTATTATATACGGGTGAAAATGCTTACAATTTCATAATATGTGTATAATTATACAACTTAATGCTTAGATTTTAATTATCACAATGTTCTAACTTTTATATTGTGTTATGGTCTTTAATGGTGGCAACAAATGCGGGATATTTTGTAAGGTGCGAATGAATTATTTTTGCATAATACTTGCATAAGAAGTTACAGGAGGTGCTCTCGTGGAAGAATTCAGTCTATCAGCAGCAACATGGTTTTGGTTACTAGTACCTATGCCATTAGTCGTCATTTTATCTATCATATCGTACTTTGTTGAATCGAAAGGAGAGAATTAATTTAGATGGGTATTGATACGCCTACGTTAATAACATTTATTATTTATCTAGTAGTAATGCTTGCGATCGGGGTTATTTCCTATCGCTTGACAAGTAACTTATCAGATTACGTATTAGGAGGAAGAAGCCTCACGCCAGGAGTTGCAGCACTTAGTGCAGGTGCTTCGGATATGAGTGGTTGGCTCTTGCTTGGCTTGCCAGGGGCTGTATACGCTGGTGGTATGAGTGCTGCATGGATCGGGATCGGTCTATCAATCGGTGCATATTTGAACTGGCAATTTGTCGCAAAACGACTTCGTCAGTATACGGAAGTTTCGAACGATTCGATTACGATTCCGGATTACTTTGAAAATCGTTTCCGTGACAACTCGAAGGTTTTACGTGTGATTTCTGCAATTGTCATCCTATTTTTCTTTACCGTTTATACTGCCTCTGGACTTGTAGGGGGAGCTAAACTATTCCAATCTTCATTTGACATGTCATACACGATGGCATTATGGATTGGTGCTGCGGTCATCATCTCTTACACCTTCCTGGGTGGATTTTTAGCAGTAAGTTGGACTGACTTCATTCAAGGGATCTTGATGTTCTTAGCCTTGATTATTGTTCCGATTGTTGCGATCCAAGAAGTTGGTGGCTGGAACGAAACAATCAATCAAGTCGGAGCCGTAGATCCTGGATTTGTTGACATCATGGCAGGTATGGGAGGAATTGCAGGATTCCTTGCAATCATCTCGAACCTTGCCTGGGGACTTGGTTACTTTGGACAACCCCATATCCTGACACGTTTCATGGCTGTCAGATCTTCAAGAGACATTCCGAAAGCTCGTATGATCGGAATGGGCTGGATGGTCATTTCCATGTTCGGTGCACTTCTCACTGGTCTTGCAGGTATTGCGTACTTTGCAGATAACCCGCTTGAAGGTGCAGCGTCGGAAACAGTATTCATCCTGTTCACTCAAGTCCTGTTCAATCCCTGGGTCTCAGGAATTTTGCTAGCTGCGATCCTGGCAGCGATCATGAGTACAGTCGACTCTCAGCTGCTTGTATCTTCAAGTGCATTAGCGGAAGACTTTTACAAAGCGATCTTGCGTAAGAATGCCTCTGAAAAAGAGCTGGTATGGATCGGCCGTTTCGCGGTACTTGGTATCGCGTTGATCGCGCTGTTGATTGCATCTGATTCAAACAGTAAAGTATTGGATCTCGTTAGTTATGCATGGGCAGGATTCGGTGCTGCATTCGGACCGGTCGTCATCCTGTCGCTATTCTGGAAACGTATGACGCGTAACGGTGCGCTGACTGGAATCATTGTCGGTGCAGTAACTGTTGTCGCTTGGAAGCTGCTTTCAACTCCACCAGAAGGAGCAGAGCAAACAGAAGCAGTCATTCCATTCGCACTTTATGAAATCGTACCAGGATTCATCCTCGCGACAGTAGCCATCATCATTGTAAGCATGATGGGCAGAGGACCAAAACAAGAAGTTAAAGAAGAATTCGTAGAAGCAGTGGAAGAATAAAAGGGATATTTTAATTGGAAAACCAGCTTTGGAGGTACATGCCTCTTAAGCTGGTTTTTTGTATGGGGAGATATCGGAGCACATTTGGATTTTATCAGTGCGAAATTAAGGTTTATCGGTGCAAACTCAAGATTTATCGATGCAAATTTAAAATATATCGTTAATTATAAAAAAGAGCGTACTTCCATGAACCTACCAACGAGGAATGAAGTCGAAATTATAGTAGAGAAAAAAACCGCTATGGAGATTGTACAGACTATGAAAATATAATCGCTGATAAGATTGACTCCGTTTTATACTCCCCGAAGGGTTGACGAAAGGTGCCAGGCACCGATTCAGATCCCTTGGCGCTGCAAGGACTTTCTGTACCAGGCACCGAACTGGAACCCTTGGTACCATTGGCTTCTTTTTCGGTGCCTGGTACAGTCCTTTGATTCAGTCTTTAAAGCTTTAGCGTGATTGTTGATATCGGCGGGTTCTTTTTGGTATCATCAGTATATTGCAATACGTACGATTTTTTGGAGGTGGAAGAAGTGGCCCGAATTACGAAGGAAGAAGTAAAGCACGTTGCGAAGCTTGCGCGACTCGCGGTGACTGAGGAAGAAGCGGAAAAGTTCACGAGCCAGCTTGACGCGATCATCGGGTATGCAGAGCAACTTAAGGAATTGGATACAGATGATGTGGAACCGACTACCCACGTCCTTGATATGAAAAACGTTCTCCGTGAAGACGAGGCGAAACCTTGGCTCACACGTGAAGAAGCACTCAAGAATACACCGGATACACAGAACGGACTTATCAAAGTTCCAGCTGTTTTAGAGTAGGGAGGGAGAAAACCGACGATGTCTTTATTTGAAAAGAAGATCTCAGAGCTGCACGAGCTCCTACATAAAAAGGAAATGAAGGTAAGCGAACTCGTTGACGCTTCCTTCTTAAGGATCAACGAAGTAGACGACAAAGTGAAAGCCTTCCTCACCCTTAATGAAGAAGGTGCAAGAGAACAAGCGAAATACCTCGACAGCAAAATGGGGACCGACGAAATGCGCGGACTCCTTTTCGGTCTGCCGATCGGCGTGAAAGATAACATCTCGACGAAAGACCTGCGTACGACTTGTGGAAGCAAGTTGCTCGCAAACTTTGAGCCAGTTTTCGACGCAACGGTTGTTGAGCGATTGAAAAAAGCAGAAACGATCACTGTCGGAAAGCTGAACATGGACGAATTCGCAATGGGTTCATCCAACGAAAACTCTGGCTTTTTCCAAACACGCAACCCATGGAACACTGATTACGTCCCAGGCGGATCAAGCGGTGGATCGGCAGCGGCAGTCGCAGCCGGAGAAGTCTTTTTCTCACTCGGTTCGGACACAGGCGGATCGATCCGACAACCAGCGGCATTCTGTGGTGTCGTAGGACTCAAGCCGACTTACGGTCGTGTTTCCCGTTTTGGACTTGTCGCGTTCGCGTCTTCACTTGACCAAATCGGTCCGATCACAACAACAGTCGAAGACAATGCGTTTTTATTCCAGGCGATCAGCGGTTATGACAAAATGGATTCCACATCCGCAAACGTTGATAACAAAGACTACACAGCGGCACTAACTGGCGACGTCAAAGGTCTGAAAATTGCGGTGCCAAAAGAATACATCGGCGAAGGTGTAGACGAAGACGTCAAGAACCGTGTCATGGATGCACTTAAAGTCCTCGAAGGCATGGGGGCTGAGTGGGAAGAGGTTTCACTCCCACACTCCAAATACGGTGTTGCGACTTATTACCTGCTGGCATCCTCTGAAGCGTCTTCAAACCTGGCGCGCTTTGATGGTGTCCGTTACGGTGTGCGTACAGAAAACGCGGACAACCTGCTTGAACTTTACAACCATACGCGAAGCGAAGGGTTCGGTGACGAAGTGAAACGCCGGATCATGCTTGGAACATTTGCCCTTAGCTCAGGCTTTTACGATGCGTATTATAAAAAAGCTCAAAAAGTACGTACATTGATCAAGCAAGACTTCGACGAGGTCTTTGAAAAATACGATGTCATCCTCGGACCGACAGCACCCACAACGGCGTTCAAGATCGGTGCCAAAACAGATGATCCACTTACGATGTACGCGAATGATATCCTGACGATCCCGGTCAACTTAGCCGGAGTACCGGCGATCTCCGTCCCATGCGGACTTTCCAACGGACTGCCTGTCGGACTACAAATCATCGGAAAAGCGTTTGATGAGAATACGATCTACCGCGTTGCTCATGCTTACGAGCAAGCGACCGATCATCATCAAAACAAACCGCAACTGTAAGGGGGGACGAAAAAAATGCATTTTGAAACGATAATCGGACTTGAGGTCCATGCTGAACTGAAAACGAACTCGAAGATCTTCTGCAGCTGCTCCACGGAATTCGGAGCACCGCCGAACACGAACGTCTGCCCGATCTGTCTTGGCCACCCAGGTGTTTTACCTGTCGTGAACAAGCAGGCGGTTGACTTTGCGATGCGTGCGGCCATGGCATTGAACTGTGAGATCACACGCGAAACGAAATTCGACCGTAAAAACTACTTCTATCCGGACAATCCGAAGGCGTACCAGATTTCACAATTCGATAAGCCGATCGGTGTCAACGGCTGGATTGAAATCGAAGTCGATGGCAAGAAAAAGAAAATCGGCATCACGCGCCTTCATATGGAAGAGGATGCTGGTAAATCGATGCATGCTGACGACGGAACGCACTCCCTCGTGGACTTGAACCGTCAAGGGACTCCGCTCGTCGAGATCGTATCCGAGCCGGACATCCGCACACCGGAAGAAGCGTATGCTTATCTTGAAAAATTGAAAGCGATCTTGCAATATACCGAAGTTTCGGATTGTAAAATGGAAGAAGGCTCGTTGCGTTGTGATGCAAACATCTCCCTCCGCCCAGTCGGACAAGAGGAATTCGGTACAAAAGCTGAGCTGAAGAACCTGAACTCATTCGCTAACGTCCAAAAAGGACTCGCACACGAAGAGGTTCGTCAGGAAAAAGTACTGCTAAGCGGAGGCGAAATCCTGCAAGAGACCCGACGCTTTGACGAACAGTCCAAGAAAACGATTCTCATGCGTGTAAAAGAAGGATCAGATGACTACCGCTACTTCCCGGAGCCGGATCTCGTAGGACTTTCAATCGATCAGGAATGGATCGACCGTGTAAAATCAGAGATTCCAGAGCTTCCGGATGCGCGTAAGCAGCGCTATATCGAAGAGCTGAAGCTTCCAGCGTATGACGCGAAGGTTTTGACACAATCCAAGAAGATGTCCGATTTCTTTGAAGAAGTCCTGGAAAAAGGTGCAGACGCGAAAGCTGCTTCGAACTGGATGATGGGTGAAGTTTCCGCATATCTGAACGCCGAGTACAAAGAAATCGATGAAGTCGCCCTCACGCCAGAAGGACTTGCGAAGATGATCGAGCTGATCGAAAAAGGAACGATCTCTTCCAAAATTGCAAAGAAAGTCTTCAAAGAATTGATTGAAAAAGGCGGCGACCCAGAAGTCATCGTCAAGGAAAAAGGACTCGTCCAGATTTCGGATGAAGGCGAACTTCGCGGCATCGTCACCGGAATTTTAGATGAGAACGAACAATCGATCATCGACTATAAAAACGGTAAAGACCGTGCGCTCGGATTCCTCGTCGGCCAAGTGATGAAGGCGACGAAAGGAAAAGCGAACCCGCCGATGGTCAACAAACTGATCGTCGAAGAAATCGAAAAGCGATAAGATTGAAGAAGCCCTTTACCGAGGGCTTCTTTTCAGATTAGAAGGCAACGGAGTAATCGCAACACGTGTTGAAAAAATCACGACACCATCAGTAATTATCCCGACAGATTCCAAAAGAATCACGACTTTTCGCCACAGATGGCCTCTTCGAAATTGTCACAGAGTATTGTTTTGCATTTTGGATTTAAGGTCACTATAATAAGATGGACGGTAAAATTAATAGGAAATATTTTACAAGGTATGTCCGGTGTTTTTTCCCATTCAAAATTCTTTGAACCTAATAGAATAAAATCAGGTGATCTATTATGAAACGAGCACGATTAATTTATAACCCGACATCGGGAAGAGAACAGGTCAAGCGCCAGCTGCCTTATATCCTTGATAAATTGGAGAAGGCAGGCTACGAGGCTTCGGCTCACGCGACCTGTGCAGATGAAGGAGATGCGACAAGAGCAGCGACACTCGCAGTTGAACGTGAATTCGACCTTGTCATTGCAGCAGGCGGGGATGGAACGATCTACGAAGTCATCAATGGCATCGCAGAGCTTCCGAACCGGCCGAAGATGGGGATCATCCCAGCAGGGACAACGAACGATTTTGCACGTGCCCTTGGCGTTCCTCGTACCATTGAGAAGGCTGTTGAGGTTTTATGTGATGGTATCGATATCCCAGTCGATATCGGCCGCGTCAACGGAAAATATTTCGTCAACATCGCTGGCGGCGGGAAGCTGACAGAGCTGACATATGCTGTCCCGAGTCAGATGAAAACGATGATCGGCCAGCTAGCGTATTATTTGAAAGGGATGGAGATGCTTCCTTCGATTCGTCCGACCAACGTCAAAATCGAATACGATGATAAAGTGTACGAAGGAGATGTCATGCTCTTCCTGGTGGCAAACACGAACTCGGTCGGAGGTTTTGAAAAACTTGCGCCACTCTCTGAATTCAATGACGGGTATTTCGACCTCATCATCTTGAAAAAGGCCAATCTTGCAGAGTTCATCCGAGTCGCTACCCTTGCAATCAAAGGTGATCATATTCGTGACGCTCACGTCATTTACGAAAAAGCAAGGCGCATCAAAATCCATACTGATGAAAAAATGCAGCTGAACCTCGATGGGGAATACGGCGGTATGCTTCCGGGTGAATTCTTAAACCTTAGGCACCACCTGCAGATGATCGTCCCGAAAGAACGATTCGAAACAGGAAATTAAACAGAACCGAACCCGGCCCGCAAAGTCGGGTTTATTTTTATTAATGTAAAGTATTGAATGCTTTCTTCAGTATAAGGGCACAAGCTGACGGCTTCGGAAGCAATATACCGCAAGGAGGATAAGCAATCGCTTTTTCGAGGAACGAATGATAAAGCCAACGCCTATTGCTTGGCTTTGTCAAGGTTTTTACGTTTAGGAAAATGGAAATTAGGTCCAAAGAATCAAATTGCTCAAGATAGGGTTAAAATTGCTCAAGCTGAGATGATTTTTGCTCAAGATAGGGTTAAAATTGCTCAAGCTGAGATGATTTTTGCTCAAGATAGAGGTGAAATTGCTCAAGCGGTTCTCAAATTTGCTCAAATCAGCAAAAATTTGATTCTGTAGAAGTCGTTTTCTTAACGAGACGCGACTCCAACACAACATTTTGAGAAAAAACCATGATTTTTCTCAAAATGTTGTTAAGTTTTCAAGAGACTCAGACATGTTTTGGACAGCTACATTTTCAATACTTAAAGAAAGTAATAATACTTTCTTCAATATCAGCGCAACTAATCGCTCAACCCACGCACAAGGCTAGGCTTTGCTAATTTTTCTTTATATAGGGAGGGGAACTTCATGAAATCAGAAAAGGAAAAGATGCTGGAGGGCGAAATGTATGCCCCTGCAGATCCAACGCTCATCAAAGAACGGGAGAACGCCCGCAGATTGACGAGATTGATCAATGAAACGACCGAAACGGACAAGCGGATCTCCCTTTTAAAAGAACTGTTCGGATCGACCGGGGAGGAAATCTTTATCGAACCGAGCTTCCGATGTGATTACGGCTCGAACATCCATGTGGGAGAAAACTTTTTCGCGAACTTCGACTGCGTGATTTTAGACGTGTGCAAGGTGACGTTCGGAAACAATTGCATGCTCGCGCCTGGCGTACATATATACACAGCGACACACCCGCTCGATCCTACAGCGAGAAACTCTGGCAAGGAGTATGGAAAGCCCGTGACGTTCGGCGATAACGTCTGGATTGGAGGCGGTGCGATCATCAACCCTGGATTGACGATTGGGGATAACGTCGTGATCGCTTCCGGTGCAGTTGTGACGAGGGACCTACCAGACAACGTCGTAGTCGGCGGCAACCCTGCAAAAATCCTTAAAGAAATCGATGTTTAATTTTAAGCGATACTCTGTGTGCAGGTGGGTCATACTAGTTCATGTATAGAACATGAAGGAGGCTCATCAGTATGGCTGATAAAGAAAGACTTAATGAAGAAGCGGCACAGAACAACAACCTGGATGCGGCAACTCTCAAAAATGACGTAGAGCTTTCAGAAGAATTGCAGGATAAAAGAGTTGAAAAAGAAGTGGATCCGAAGAGGATCAAGCGGAGCTGAAACGCACAAGGACTGACCGTCTGATAGGTTTGGGATAAAAAATGATTTTCAGAGGTAGTCTAAGAACAATAAAAAATCCAAGTCAGGTGAAAAAAATGTTCAAGAAAAAACAACGTAAAATACAAACGTTGAATTTGACCCTCATCGGAATGACCTTCAGTGTTCTGCAAACTTTATGGCTATATAGCAATATCCGGGATATCAAAAACAGATTAAAGTAGTGGTAGGATTTTATGCCTGATTTTACACAGCCTGATTCAAACTCTTCAAAAAAGGTTAGAGTAATAAAAGAATCAAAACTTGAGGAGGATCTCCATGGCTGTTGACTCGATTGATTCACAGAATAATATTACATATTTTAACCGGAATATTTGGTCGGGGTTCCTGTTCGGGCTTGGTCTAGTCGCTTTCATTGATGAAACCATCTTCCACCAACTGCTGCATTGGCACCATTTTTATGATAAAACGACACTCTCTATGGGTCTGATTTCTGATGGTTTGTTCCATGCGTTCAGCTGGTTTGCCACAATTGGAGGCTTGTTCATGTTAGCCGACCTGAAACGCCGAGGCGCTTTTGTCTTTAAAAGATGGTGGGGCGGAAGCATGCTAGGCGGCGGTGCATTTCAATTCTATGATGGAATCGTCCAGCACAAAATCATGAGGATCCACCAAATCCGGTACGTCGACAATGTGTACATTTATGACTGGGTTTGGAACATCATTGCGGTCATCATGATCATTGTCGGTGGAATGCTCATCAACCGGACAAGCAAGGAATACCGTAGAAAACTGGAAGGGACACAAGCGTGATGGAAGGGCATATGCATCAAGAGACTGGCGCGCAGATTGTATTGATGCTCCCGTTTTTGCTCATGATCGGTTCCTATATTTGCGCTGGAATCTTCTCGAATCGTCATTATAAAGCGTGGCCCGTAACCCGTTATGTTTTTTGGACAGTAGGGATTCTTTGTGCCGTAGTAGCTGTTGTCGGTCCTATCGCAAATAGAGCTCATGAGGATTTTACGATGCATATGACGGGGCATCTGTTGCTTGGAATGCTTGCGCCCCTTCTTATTGCGATTGCAGCACCAATCACACTGATTTTACGGATATTGAAAGTAAAATGGTCGAGAAGGATATCGCGCTTGTTGAAGAGCCGATTTTTGCATGTGTTAAGCGATCCGGTAGTTGCCACCTTGCTCAATGTAGGAGGGTTATGGCTACTATATACAACTGATTTATATTTGGCAATGCAACATAGCTTGTTTTTGCATGTGCTTGTGCATTTGCACGTCTTTTTAGCGGGTTACATTTTCACAGTTTCGATGATTTATATCGATCCGACATCTCATCAGAGAAGCTTCATTTATCGAGGTATCGTGCTGGTATTCGCTTTAGGAGGGCACGGGATCCTATCGAAGTATATCTATGCTTACCCACCTGCGGGCGTCCCTCAGGAGCAGGCGGAATCGGGCGGAATGCTGATGTATTACGGCGGTGACGCAATCGATATCGTGCTGATCACGATTTTCTGTTACCAATGGTACAAAGCTTCAAGACCGCGGACTACGTCTACCTTTCAACCACAGTATAACTAGAGGACCACGGAAATCCCTGAATATGGTACTATGAAAGTAAAAACGGGGGAGATTATGTGATTGTTTCAGGAATGTGGTTTGCAGGGTTTTTAGGAATGGCAATCCTTTATCTAATCATCTATTATGCTGTCCGAAATGGTGTGGACGCCTCTAATTTGAGATCAGAACTTCGTGAAACAGAAAACAGCTTGAAGGTATCAGCAAAAAGATTGAATCATAGAATTCAAGTCAATATAGTTGAACCAATACAAATGTGCCCAGGCAAATGATCAAAAACCAGTAGGCCATGTCTCGCTTTGACTTTCGATATACAGCATGGATGAGAGAGCCTACCGCATAGCTGCCTAAGAGTACAATCATCAGATACGAAGCCACCTCCGAATCCGTCTGCATGTAAATGAACAGAGAGATTGCATAAGCGATCAAGATGGCTACTGTTATGTAGGTTCTAAGATTCACACGATCCCTCCTAAAAAGATTCGTATTCCTCTGAGGTTTCCTCCTTTGTCTTCGAGGAGTAATAGACTCGGACGATCAACAGCATAAACAGGGAGATCCCCACAATCGTAACACCAAGCCCGCCATATCCCATTCCTGACCAGCCCTTGATGAATGCGATGCTGTAGACAATCAACGTTGCGCCGAGCTGGAAAATGGTATAGGGCAGGATGTACCAGCGTAATTTTTTCGGAAAATAGATGACCAACCAGCTGAAAATGATCCAACTGAAACTGATAAAGGTCAGTAATACGATATCTGTCATGACTGTATCCCCCTAGTCGCTTTTCGCTGTCTGTTTTTTCATATAAAAGGATAAGCTGAATGGAATGAGCGGTGCGATAGCGATCCACCAAAGGCTAGGTGAACCGAGGAAATACAAGGCAGGCAATGTTAGTGAGAATCCGCTGATCATCATCCAGAAAGAATTCCGGCTCATCACAGAAAAAAGAAATAAAAACAACGATACGATGGTGCAGCCCCAAAAGATGATACCAACCCAATAAAAACCCATCAAAACCGCCTCCTGTTATTGACATTATATACCTTTTATGCGGACTTATCATGAAATTTGAAGAGAATTATCATCAAAAAGCGGGGCACCCTTATAGTTGATACATAAAAAATGAGGTGGCTCTATGACGTTCACAGAACTAATTTTCAGATTAGCTTTATCGTTCCTGGTTTTATGGGCGATGACGAGGATCATGGGACGAAAAGAAATCAGTCAGATGACTTTCCATAATTTCGTATCAGCCATAGCAATAGGGACGATTGCCGGATCCCTCGCGATGGATGAAATGTTAAGCATCCAGAATGGTGTGATGGCTTTAGTCGGATGGACAGTTTTCACGGTTTTGTTCGGGTTTATGGATATCAAATCAAAGGGAGCCCGCAAGCTCCTTAATGGTGATCCAATTGTTGTAATGAAGAATGGAAAGATCATGGAGGATTCCCTTCGGAAAACGAGGCTGGATGTGGATTCGCTTAATACCATGCTCCGAAAGAAAGGGATTTTCACGCTATCTGATGTAGCTTTTGCGATCTTTGAAACAGATGGCACATTATCCGTCATGAAAAAAGAGAGTAAGCAACCCCTGACACAGAGCGATATGAACTTATTTCAACCGAGTAGGAGCAGTTCAGTCGGTACAGAAGTGGTGTCAGACGGGAAAATCAATGAAAGCAATTTATCTAAACTGCACCTCGATAAAGCTTGGCTCGGCCAAAAGCTCCGGGATTCAGGTGTTCAGGAGATATCTGAAGTCTTTTACGCAGAAGTACAGCAAGACGGAACACTATACATCGATAAATACGATGACAACGTCGATTATTAAACCAATAGTGCCTGGCACCGATTTGAAACCCAGATCTACCAAGGGGTCTGAATCGGTGCCAGGCACTTTTTGTAATCCCTTGGGGCGCAAGGGCTGAATTTCGGTGCCTGTTACAGTGAAAGAGGATTGGGGCTCTCGACAATCTCCGTAGAAGTTCAATCAAGGGTTTGATTAAGCTGGTGAAATCTTTGTTACAGACCGTATTTTCATTTCAAACAAACGTTTGATTAAGGCGCGAAATCGTATCCGAAAGTGTAAATTTTCACCTTTGTGACATGATTTGCAAGAGTTTCAAACAAACATTTGATTAATGAGGTGAACACATTGCAATACGCAAGAAGTGAATTTCAAACAAACGTTTGATCAAATATTTGGAAGGAATTTTCAGCTCACAGTGGAACTAGTTTAGCTGCGGGAAGAATATGAATTTAAAAAACACAGAAGGAATCAAATGAAAAGGAAAACTTAACAGGAAGTGTACCTGGCACCGATTTCAATCGTTGATGTACCAGGGGTTTTGAATCGGTGCCAGGCACTTTTTGTAATCCCTTGGGGGACAAGGGCGAAATTGTCGTGCCAGGCACCCGAAAAGTTCCGCTGCTGAAATTTTGAAATTCATTTGAACTTTTTGAGGGGATGGTGACTCTAAGGTGTAGTGGAGGAGGGGGAGAGCCTTTGGAGATTGAGAAACTGGTGCGCAAAGCACAAAAAGGGGATAAAGAAGCGCTGTTACAGCTTGTCTTAGCAGAAAAAGATCAGTATTACAGATTAGCATATACCTATTTACGCCACGAAGAGGATGCGATGGATGCACTTGAAGACATGATCGTCATCCTTTATGAGAAGATCAACACTCTGAAAAAACGAGGTTCCTTTTATAGCTGGAGCAAAACCATCCTCGTCAATCGCTGCCGCGACATTCTTAGAAAGCGGAAAAAGACGACGGTTATGGAAGAAATCGATGGGCCAACCAATGCACACGAAGGTGAGCGAACCATACATCAATTGGATGTCCAAAAACATTTAGGCAAATTAAGCGTCGATCAGCAAGAAGCGATACAGCTTCGTTACTGGCTTGATTACGACTATGAAACGATCGCGAAACTAACCAAAGTCCCGATCGGCACGGTAAAATCAAGAATCTCATTCGGACTGAAGAAGCTGAAGGAACTCCTTGGAGGTGAATATCTATGAGCAACCTGGAAAAGAAACTGAAGGAAGACGGAGAAAACATCCATTCTATGAAAGCACCGGATGGTCTTGAAGATCGACTCAGAAATAGACTCGATATGGAGCCTCCGAAAATGCCGAAACGGTGGAAGCGGCCTTCTCTCATCGCTGCCTCGCTCATTTTCATTCTCCTATTCACATATCAATTTGACACGATGGCTTACTACGGTAAGAAAATTCTTGGTTTCGACCACGTGCTGACCGATTCCTTGAGTGATCTGAATGAACAAGGAAAAGGCCAGGTGATTGATAAAAGTACTGAGCTTCCTAATGGCATTCAAGTCACTGTCGACGGACTCATGCTCGATAAGAATCGACTGATCGTCATGTACACCGTTTTTGATCCGAGGAAAAATATAGAACATAAGTTTTCGGATTTTAACATAAAAATGGAAAGCTTCTTTGGACAGATCATTGACACGTCAGGATTCGGCACAGTGAATGACGATAATACGAAGATGTCGTTCGTCCAATCCTTCGAACCACCGAACCCGTTTGTGAAAAATATTGACTTCCATATCAGAATGGACCAAGATCCATCTCAAGCTGCGACGATTTCGTTCGAACTGGACCGTTCAAAAGCTTTGATGACGAAATACGATCTGAGAATGAAAGAGACACTGAAAACAGATACAGCGACCTATGAATTCGAAAAGTTGACGGCGACCCCAACGCAAACGGTCATCAAAGGTAAAATAAACGTCAAGAACCAGAAAGTATGGAATGAAATGGGGATGGGACATCTGGCATTTCAATATATTTTGAAAGCAGATAATGAAATGATTCGCCCGCAAGGATCAGGAATGACGTCCAGCATTGGCGGATACACGTTTGACTTGGAGTTCGATCCACTGCCTGAAGATGTTGAAAACGTGACTCTCATACTTGAAAGGGACTTGAAGATCCACGAATCGGATGAAAAAATCAATCCTGGTGAGGATAGCATCCAATTAGCAGGCGAAAACCTCACAATTGGAGAAATCAATGTAAAAGAAGGTAAGACAGAAATGATCTTGAATACACCTGAACACTTCAGTGTCCTTGAGGCAAGGCTTGAGGGAGAGGGAGGTACAGCATCTCTTGATACATCATATGACAAATCGTTCGATAAAACGGAAGACGGTTTGGAAAAACAGCACGTGCTTGTTTTCGACGGTGAAATAACAAAAGTGGAGATGTTGACGATCACCAAATACGTTACCGCAGAACCATCCGACAAAGCCATTCAAATCACAGGCCGATAAAGCGATTCTCCTATTTTTATTACCACTGACAGGAATTCTATTTTCTATGTCGTAAGTTACCAAAGGGATGATCAACAAGAGGTTAAAACATCAATACGTCCTACGAAAAAATTTTAGGAGGAACTGAGATGAACAACACCTTATTGGAAGCAGTGAAAACATTGTTGGCAGAAACATTCGATGGGCCGGAAAAAAACGAAAGCTGGTACACGGAGGCGAAACCAGGTAGCGGGATCTTCGGGACACTTGATAGACTATCGGCAGAGGAAGCGTCCATACCGATCCAGGGAACGACGATTGCTGCTCACACGGATCATACTCGCTATTACCTATGGGTGGCGAACACCTACATGAAAGGTGAAAAGCCGAACTCGAACTGGGAAGAATCATGGAAAATCACTTCTGTTGATCAGATGACATGGCAACGATTTAAAGATGAACTCAATATGGAATACAAAACGGTACTAGAAAAAATCGAACGGTTGGATACGATAGATGAACAGACCGCTAATGGATTGTGTGGCATATTGGCCCACTCCGCATATCATCTCGGGGCCATCCGGCAAATGGTCAAAGTCATTAAAGTCCCAAGCGAAACCACAAAATAAAATACTATAGTAGAAACACACCCGGTGCCAGGCACGACAATTTAACCCTTGGGCCCCAAGGGATTTAAATTGGTGCCTGGCACCATTTTCTATAGAGATGAAACTTTTGGCTTATTGGTTCGTAGGTAATAGTACTCGAAAAAGGCGGGAGAGGATTCGCATGCAAGTGACGACGGAACAGATCAAACAAATGTTAAAAGAAGATGAACAACTACTAGCGACAAGACGTTGTTCTTTACTCACCTATATATTCACGTTCACACCGAGACCTGGTGTGCTTGCTGCAACAACTGAACGGCTTATGTTCGTTGGCGATTATCTGATCCAGCCTGGTGAACTGGTTGAAACCTACGATTATACAACGATACAAAAATTCCAACTGAAGAAGGGTCTTTTCTACCCGCGTTTTTCCTTGAAGGTGAAAGGCGACCAGGTACAGTTCAAATATCTATCCGATAGCCAACCTCAGGCTTTCATTGAATTGGTCAACGCACAACGGAAGCATATGAGTTAAGCACAATAATGGAAGTGTGAGTATGCTTCGAATCAACAAAGGTTACAATTCAGCTGAAATTTCCTATTAAAAAGTGGATTAACCTTCTTCATTTCAGGGTATAGATACATGACTTTGTAAAGGAGGAAGAGTTATGTCAACTCTACATACCTTAATCTTAAATTGTTCACTGAAAACGAAAGAGAACATCTCTCATACACAAGCATTGACCAATTATTCACTTGAAATTTTGCAGGATCACGACGTTTCTTTCGAAATGCTATGGCTTGCGGATTATAATATCGGCTATTCGACGAACGATGAACCTGGACTTGAAGACGATTGGCCACAGATTTTTGAAAAAGTGAAGGCAGCAGACATCGTCATTTTCGCGACACCGTTATGGATTGAAGAAAAGAGCAGTATTGCGGCACTTGTCATCGAGCGGCTCTATGCGGAAAGCGACAACACGATCGAAAATGGACCTTCACTCTTCTACAACAAGGTAGGTGGTGTGCTCATCACAGGAAACGAAATCGGCGCCAAACCTGCTGCCCAGTCGATCCTGTATGCACTCTCCCATATCGGCTTTACAATTCCGCCGAATGGTGATTCGTATTGCATTTGCAACGATTGCGAAACAGCAGTCGATGCAACCGCGATTAAAAAAATGAGCAACAACCTCGTGTACTTCGCCGGGCTTTTGAAAGATTATCCGATCCCAGCTGAAGAAAGTCCGCTCGAGCAAGTTTAGATGCAGTATAAGCTCCCGTTTTGGGGGCTTTTTTTCACTGTAAGATTGCCTCTGTCACAGGAAAGTAGACGCGATCCAAAAGCTTCCTTGTCATAAAGATACTGAACGCTCAACAGAACGCGTTTGACCGGTTTAAATTAGAGGACAACTGTTCCTTTATTCGGGTGGAATACCCCCGGATGTTTCTAGTTTCAGGCAAATAAGGTCGCTGGTGTCCTCTAATATTTTCAAGATGGGGGATTTGAAGCTAATAAGGTCGCTGATGTCCTCTAATTTTATCAGTGAAAAATTTTCGTACTTTACAGAAGGCACATCTTTCACCAAAGCTCGACTTTGCCAGGATTTCTTTTTATACTTGTAAAAAATTCCACCATCTAGTAAGCTATAGATAAACTATTTGGAGTGAAAGGATTTAGGTTACCTGTATGCCAACATACTCTTTGTAATGGAAAACATTTTGGATATGGACACTCTCGAGGCGGTCTTTTTGAAGGCTTGCTGAACGGGAGTAGTCTGTCAAAATCCCATTACAAAGGAACGTAACCAATATCTGCAGCATGCATGATATAGGGGTTCCCTTAAGGGGGCCTCTTTTTTGTTGGGTTAAAAAACGTCATACTGCAAGACCTCCAAATAGAAGCGTTACGTTTCCTCACATCCCAAAAGAGGTGAAGGAAATGCAGAAGGTCCGATTGACCTGGAAGCTTCAAGAAATAAATGACAATATCGTCGAAAGACATTGCAGCAATTGCGGCAAGACTGTCCGATTCACGGATACGATGATCCGCCGCCACAACGCGAACGGAAAGAACATCTACCGGTTCGCCATCTACAAGTGTGATAAGAATCACACCTGGAACAAAAAGCTCGAAATCTATCAAGCCTATACCGATCATGCAAGAGTGGTGGAGGAACAACCAGAACAACCGAGCCAGCTCAGTGAAATTAAAATAAAAGACTACCAGACAAACGGAACTGATAAAATCACGATCAAGCTCTCAGACGTACAAGGAAGGTTCCGTCTCGATAAAATCATAGCCGATCAAATTGAAGACTGGAGCCGGACTGAAGTCACCCAAAGGATTCATGAAGGCAGGATCCTCCTCAATGATGAGCCAGCCAAGCCTTCATCCAGACTGAAAACAGCGGATCAAATAACAATCGATCTATAAGACAATCAGGTCCCCCTGTCCATCACAGGGGGGGCTTTTCCTTTCCAAAGAATTTGATTGTTTCGGATAAACAGGACCATAACATAAAAAGGGCAAGCCATTTATGCCTGCCCTCGTTGATTAATATTATGATAGCTTATCAATCCATCCACCAAATGTATATGGATATCACGCCAATTCCCCCAAATAACAAATAGAGATAACCGAGAATCGAGCTATTTCTATTCTTGACTTCTTTAAATCCTAAGTAATAAAATCCTAAACCAATCACGATGATCGTTAATACGATTCCTATAACTTTAAACATAATCATAAGTGATCAAACCCATTCTCAATTATTTATTAGACGCGGTGATAGTAAGTACTTGTTAGATTTGCAAACTACACTTAGTAAACGACTAGAAAATTCGACTGCTTTCCTCACTCCTCTGCTAGTTTAATAGACCATTAGAATCACTGAAGTTCCTTGAAATGGATTTGTTTCTTTATTTAAACACTACCATAAGTAAATAAATAGTAGTATTGGGTCACAAACACTAAAAAAATTCTGTCAGTCATCTCGCAAACGGGGTTATTTTCCCGATTTGACGATGCAGGAAGCCTATGACATTTGTTGTGTTTAATGATCGATTGTAACAGCCAAACCATTCGCTAGACTAAAACTGTGCTTTAAAAAAGCAAACTGCTTGCCAGCTTCAACAAGAAAACGGGATTATCGCATCATTTTTCCATTGTTTTTTTAAAAAGGACATCAATTCGGGAATGATTCAGAATGAAATATAGGGATATAGGTACGGAATTATTACTTGATAGTGCTATAAAAGTACTGTGGCTTACAGATCCATGACAATATGCAACAAATTCCCGAAAAAATTTTATGATAAAATTTTACATAATTCAAAATATTTTAAAATCAGGAGGGGATTGGTAAGATGTCGAAGTTGTACTGGAAGAAGTTCACTTACGCATTGTTGGCTGTTCTTTTGTTGTTTTCACTGGCTCCAGCTTCTGGGGTTGCAAAAAAAGACAATCCTGATGAATTGAAGGAATATGATGTCGGAACCCACGGGATGGTATCCACCTCACATACACTGGCATCGAAAGTCGGAGCAGACGTATTGAAAAAAGGTGGGAACGCAATGGATGCGGCGATCGCGATCCAATTCGCACTGAATGTCGTGGAACCGATGATGTCTGGAATCGGTGGCGGCGGCTTCATGATGGTTTATGACGCTGAAGCGGATGACGTCACGATCATCAACAGCCGTGAAAGAGCACCAGCCGGAGCCACACCTGATATGTTCCTTGATGAAAATGGGAACATCATTCCTTTTGGCGAACGTTCGACCCACGGAAATGCTGTCGGAGTTCCTGGCACGTTAAAGGGGTTGGAAACGGCTCATGAAAAATGGGGGTCAAGGTCGTTGCAGCAATTGATCACCCCGGCGATCCACCTTGCAGATAAAGGCTTTGCTATCGATGAATATCTAGCACGTATGATTGCGTCGAATGAGGACAAGCTCTCTGCCACTGCTGCTAAAGATGTCTTTTTACCAGATGGCGAACCTCTTGAAGCTGGCGAGTGGCTTCAGCAAAAAGACCTTGCAAAAACCTTGAAGTTGATCCGTGCTTATGGAACCGATGCCTTTTATAACGGAGAAATCGGGCAGGCTCTTGCTGATGTTGTGCAGGATTTCGGTGGAAGCATGACGACAGAAGATCTTGCAAACTATGATGTGACAGAAGATGAACCGGTTTACGGTGATTATAAAAATTACGAGATTGCAAGCATGCCACCGCCAAGCTCAGGTGGTTTGACGCTCTTGCAAATGCTTAAGCTGTTGGAAGACTTCGATATCGGGCAATACGGTGAAAATTCCGTTGAAAAATACCACTTGTTATCGGAGGCGATGAAGATCAGTTACGCGGATCGGGCAGCGTATATCGGGGATCCGGAGTTTGTTGATGTCCCGATGAATGGTATGCTCCATCCGGATTATATCGAGGAAAGACGGGCGCTGATCGATCTGGACGAAGCGAATCAGAATGTCGAAGCCGGCGACCCATGGCAATATGAAGATGCAGAACCGGCGATGGATGTCGTCGAGCAAGCGGATGATAAGGAGATGGGCGAGACGACCCACTTCACTGTCGCCGACAAATGGGGCAATGTCGTTTCCTATACGACAACGATTGAACAGGTATTCGGTACAGGAATCATGGTCCCAGGTTACGGCTTGATGCTGAATAATGAAATCACAGACTTCGATGCTCGTCCAGGTGGAGCAAATGAAGTACAGCCGAACAAACGGCCGATGAGCAGCATGACACCGACGATGGTGCTTGAAGACGGTAAACCAGTCTTGACGCTCGGTTCACCTGGTGGTCCACGGATCATCGTTTCCGTTTTGCAAGTATTCCTGAACCTGGTCGAGTATGACATGGGACTGAAAGAAGCGATCGAGGCGCCGAGAATCTATAACTCGCACACTTCAGCCATGAACTGGGAAGAAGGCATTCCATCCGAAGTACGTTCTGAACTAGCTGCGATGGGTCATACGATCGGATCCCAGCTCACGATCGGAAACGTCCAGAGCATCCAGATCGATTATGACAAAGGTCTATTCTACGGGGCATCCGATTCCAGACGGATTGGAGCCGCTATCGGAATAAACAAACCAGGAAAGTCACATTCTAAATAACAAAAAACCAGCCATAAGCATTCAACGCTTGTGGCTGATTTTTTTCGCATTTTTTACGATCACATGACGCATGGCCCGATAGATCACACTTCCGCTGAAAAAGCCGATTGCATAGATGAGCCCGACTTGAAGCCCTTCTTGAGCAAAACCGATCGCGAACCCGACGGCAGCCATGAGCAGGGGGATATTGAGTAAACGCATTTTTGCCTCCTTACAAACATTGGGATAGTATCTTTATATCCAAATCTTTTCCAAACAAGCCGTCCCTTAAGGATTGTTAAAAAATTCAGATTATTGTACACTGGTAATATCCGAATGAAAAGGAATGTGATGTGGATGCAGGTATACAAAGGTGGAGCTGCCGGACTGAACAGCGTCTTGTTCATCGGCAAAAACTATCGCGTAAAAGCAGTCAATCACAACGGAAAACTTGAAGCAAAAGTCCAACCGCTCCATAAGGGTGAAGGCAAGCTGGATACCTTTCTGAACAAAATTCCTTTAGTCAGAGGCGTCTGGTCGATCGTCAAAGCGATGATGAATGTGTATAAGCAGGTCGTCCTGGCATTTGCGGCGCTTCTTTTATTAGGAAAAGCCTTACCAGGTGGACAGGTTGCCAGCAGTGTGCCTTTGACGGAAAAGGAATGGTTCTTTTCAGCAGCATTGATCGTTGTAGCGGGTCTGGTCATCCGGTTCACGAGCATTTCCAAGTATCACGCGGCTGAACATATGGTTGCGCATTGCGAGGACAAAAACCTACCGTTGACCTATGAAAATGTGGCGAACCAGCCAAGAGTCCATCCGCGCTGCGGGACGAATCTTGTCGTGTTCATCGTGTTCAACACCATACTTCTTTCCTTTTTCATGGAGAGTATGTTCCTCACCATGCTGATTGCGTGGAGCATCGGCTATGAAATGTTCCGTATGAAGAGAAACCGCTTGAAGCCATTTTATAAGCTAGGCTCTTTCCTTCAATACTACTGTTTCACGAGCGAGCCTGAGGAAAAACACCTTAACATCGCAATCGAAAGCATGAAAACGTTAAAAAGCGTAGAAGCATGATTCATAAAATCATAAGCTCCCGAACCGGGGGCTTTTTTGCTGTGTTCCTCTTCAATAAAGAATGGAAAAAATAACATTCCCAAAACAGGTTGTAAAACGCTTTCATCTATTTTATACTTTACTAAATCGATTTACTAAATCGTTTTAGTTACTTGACGAATAACAGATAGATTAGGAGATTTTTTATGAATAGGATTACGATAGCTGATGTTGCGAAGCATGCAAAAGTTTCAAAAAGTACAGTATCCCAATATTTGAATCAACGCTATGACTATATGGGGGAAGCAACCAAAGAACGGATCAAAAATGCGATCGACGAGCTTGGATACAGCCCCAACATCATGGCAAGAGGCTTGAAGCAGAAATCATCGACCACAATCGGTGTCATCGTCGCCAACATCTTGCACGTTTTCTCTACCCAGGTCATCCGGGCAATCGAGGATTTCTGCAATGAAAAAGGGTTCCACGTGATTGTCTGTAATGCGGATGATGATCCGGACAAAGAAAAGAAGTATATTGAAATGCTCTGGGCGAAACAGGTTGATGGCATCATCGCCTTTCCGACCGGAGGGAATGTCGAGCTGTACAGAAAGTTGGTCAAGGCACAATATCCTTTGATTTTCATGGATCGACTCATTCCGGAACTCCCAATCAACACCATTCTACTTGATAATGAAAAAGCTTCCTTCCTGGCGGTGAAGGAATTTGTGGATAAAGGTTATGACCGGATCGGGATCATCTCCCCGCCACTCGACCAACAGATCACGCCAAGGATAGAACGGGTTGAAGGATTCAAGAAGGCGTTGGAAACATATGGACTGCCTTACGAACCGGCTCACGTGATCAGCGGGGAGATCACTGACATGCAGACGAAAATTGAAACAATGATGAAAGGCCCTAATCCTCCGAACGCGATATTTGCTGTCAATGACCGTACGTTAATCGAATTGTTGACATATACGAAAAAACATCGGATCAGGATACCAGAAGAGTTGGCACTGATCAATGTTGACGATGTGTCCTTTGCCAGCATATATAATCCCTCTTTGACGACGATTATGCAACCTGCATTCGAAATGGGGACGAAAGCGGCAGAAATGCTCTTCCATCTGATGATCGATAAAAACGGCGATGATGAAGCCGGGATCTTCCGATTCGAACCGAAGTTGGTTGTCAGAGAATCTTGTTGAAAAAATCATAAAGAAAGGTGAATGCAATGGATAAGATCATCAATACAGTTGCTTCAGAAATACAAGAAGTGTTGGGCCGCGTAGACGCTGATGAGGGGGTCAAGTTGGCCGACGAACTAACTAAAGTGAACCGGATTTTTGTTGCGGGAACCGGACGTTCAGGGTTGATCGCAAAAGTTTTTGCCATGCGGATGATGCATAGTGGTTTCCCGATATATGTGGTCGGCGAGACGATCACCCCGAGTATCGAAACCGGTGATTTGCTGCTGCTGATCTCAGGTTCTGGCAGTACAGGGAGTCTTTTGGAATACGCTGGAAAAGCGCAGGATATCGATGCGAAGGTGGCGCTAGTGACCACGAATAAGGATTCAGCGATCGGCCGGATCAGTGATTTCGTACTTACGATACCCGCAGCGACGAAGAAGAGGCTGGTAACGGAGCCAGCTACGATCCAACCGCTGGGAAATCAGTTTGATCAAGCTGCTCACCTCCTTTTGGATGCCATCGTTGTTTATCTTCTAGAACAGCAGCCTGAAGAGAAGATTCATTCAATATTAAGTCAAAAACATGCCAATCTTGAATAGGCAGGTGAGAGGCCAATGATAGCAATTGAACAAATCAGGTCAGTAATCATGGCTGGAGCATCTTTCATAGTCTCTCCGACTTTAAATGTGGAGACGTTCCTCATGTTGAAGCAATGTTGACTGGAGGGGTGAACCTCGAGAATATGGGCGATTACCTGGCGTATGGCAGTTCAGCCGTAGGGATCGGAAGTAACCTTGAAAAATGCAAAAGCGTTGCAAACCAAGGAAGATTACAATCGATTGGAAGAAAGGGCACATCAATTCAGAACAATAGTGGAAGAGATTAAATCGTGAAACAACCTATGAACAGGGAGGTATACGAACATGTGCAAGATCAAATACGGTTTCATTTTTCTGATTTTTGCAACAATTGCAATCGTTTCTGGTTGTAATCTGGATGAAGCAGATCCAAATGGGGATGGGAAAATCAAAATCATTGCTGCCCATAACCAGACAGATCCTGAAAATCCATTCCAAACCGGACTGATGAAGTTTAAAGAAGTGGCTGAAGAACAATCCAATGGAACGATTGAAGTCGAGGTACATGCCGGGACGTTAGGAACAGAGGAATCCCAGCTGGTGGAAAAGCTTCAACTTGGGGCAGTCGATGTCGTCCTTGCATCTCCTGGTTTCATGACACAGACGGGGATACGGGAAATCGATCTCTTTTCTGCACCTTATCTGTTCAACAGTTATGAGCACTGGCTGAAAGCTGTCGACGGAGAAGTCGGAAAGGAAATGGCTGAGATCATCAATGAGAAATCCGACAATTCTTTCAAACTACTAGGTTATTGGACAGCCGGTGTCCGTCATTATTATGGGAAGAAACCGATCGAATCAGTAGAAGATCTGAAGGGTGTTTCATTACGGACACAAACATCTGGAGTCATCTCTGATTTTTGGAAGAAAACAGGGGCGATCCCGGCCAATATCGCATGGGGAGAGCTGTACCAAGGACTTCAACAGGATGTTGTCGACTCCTCTGAAAACGCTTACCCCTTTTTCGTCCAACAAGCGCACCACCGGACGCCGAATGGAAAATATATAACCGAAACAGCTCACGATTATACGACACGACTGTTATTGACCAATGGTGAAAAATTCGATGATTACTCGGAGGAACATCAGGAAATCATCCTGCAGGCAGCTGAAGAATCAGTGAAAGCAGAACGTGAAGCCACACTCAAACAAGACATTGAGTATAAGGAGAAAGCGATTGAAGAAGGAGCGGAAATCAACGAGATTGATAGAGAACCGTTCATTGAAATCGCTGATCCGATACTGGATGCCTATGCGAAAGAGATCGGTGTGACCGATTTATTGAAAAAAATAAGAGATCTTGATAACAGCTAGGAGGGAATACCTGTGAAACGTTTTGTACGTATCCTTGAAAGGTTGCAATTGACAGTCGGTATCATATTCCTATGCATTTTCTTTATCGTCATCATGATGCAGATCATCACCAGACATTTAGGCATTTCTTTGATCTGGACAGAGGAAGCAGCCAATTATTCGTTCATATGGGCCATCTTCATGGGAGCGGCGATCATGGTCAACCGTCGTGAGCATTTCAACTTTGATTTTATCCTCAAGAATTTGAAAGGGAAAAAGAAGACCTCGTTAAGTATTTTCAATGACCTGGTCCTCATCGCTTTCAACACATACATTTTGTTATTAGGGGTCCAGGTTGCGGTGGAATTTTGGAATTATACATGGGCATCGATCCCCGAAATGAAAATGGGGTATGTATGGATTTCAGTACCGATCATGGCAGGAACGATGCTCATTTATTCCTTTTCACATTTGATTGACCATGTACAGGCAGCTAAAGCGAAGGAGGTAAGTGGGTGATGGGATTTATATTATTAGGTCTATTCATCGTATTGATGCTGATCGGGGTGCCGATTGCGTTTGTCATCGGCATCGTCGCATTACTGGGTGTTTCCGGCATCCCTTACACACCAGAAGCTACGGTTTCGATGAAAATGGTCAATGGCCTTGATTCCTTTGTCTTACTGGCTGTACCATTGTTCATCCTTGCCGCGAATCTGATGAACTCGGGGAAAATATCTGAGAAATTGATCAACCTTGCTCTTGCGATCGTGGGCCCGATACGTGGTGGTCTTGCACATGCGAACATCCTTGTATCAATGATGTTTGCCGGGGTATCCGGAGCCTCACAGGCTGATACGGCCGGCGTTGGAAAAATCCTGATCCCGAGCATGCGGAAAAATGGGTATGAAAAAGAAACAGCAGTCGGGGTCACAGCTGCCTCTTCTACCATTGGTGTCGTCATCCCGCCAAGTATTCCGATGGTCATCTTTGCGGGGCTGACCAATGCGTCCATCGGTGCATTATTTCTTGGGGGCATCGTGCCAGGGATCATGATTGGTCTTGCTATGATGATCCTGATCTACATCATCGCTATGAAACGGAATTACCCAAAAGCAGCAAAAGTGGAATTCAAGAAATTTTTCCGATTGTTCGCTGAAGCGATCCCGGCTTTATTAACACCTGTCATCATCATCGGTGGAATCATTTCAGGCTTTTTCACCGCTACAGAAGCAGCGGCGATCGCCTCCTTATATACGCTGATCGTCTGTATGTTCTACTATAAAACACTAAAGGTAAAAGACTTGCCGAAGATTTTGTTCGACACTCTGGCTTTAAGCTCATTATCGTTATTTGCTTTAGCTGCGGCAAGCGCGTTGGGAGAATTATTGAGTTACTATAGGCTGGGGACGATGGCACAGGAATTCTTTACGAACCATATCGGAGCAGAATGGTTATTCATCCTGATCATCATTGCCTTCTTCCTGTTTATCGGGACATTCATGGATGCCATCCCGGCCATGATCCTTTTCGTACCGGTCATCCTGCCGACAGCGCTGGAGTTTGGAATCGACCCTGTCCATCTTGGTCTGATTGTTGTCATCACGTTAGCTGTTGGACTGATCACGCCGCCATATGGTTTGTGCCTGTTACTCGCAGCAAAAATCGGGAACATGTCCATCGAACGGTCTTTCGTTTCGGTCGTTCCATTTATCGCGATCATTCTTGTCGTATTGGTATTCATTGCTTTCTTCCCGGATATTGCATTCTATATCCCTAAGATGTTGAATCCTGGTTTATTTTAATTAAGTAAAAAGGAGAACAGCAGATGAATGATAAACGTAAGGCAGCAGAAGAGGCTGTAAAGAAGCTGAAGAATGGTATGACAGTAGGGTTAGGATCGGGGTCCACTGTAGAGTGGATGCTCAAAAAGTTGGGTGAAGAGGTCGGAAAAGGGCTTCAAATCACGGGCATCACCACTTCTAAGAAAACAGAACATCTTGCCCGAAAGTATGGCATTCCATTGACCAGCTTATCAAAGACCACGCATGTTGACATAGCAATCGACGGGGCTGATGAGGTCGACCCGGATCTGAACCTTCTAAAAGGCGGAGGTGGAGCATTGGTGAGAGAAAAGATCGTCGCTTCCCTGGCGGAACAATTGATCATTATCGTGGATTCATCGAAAATGGTATCCCGATTAGGATATGCCCCGCTGCCTGTTGAAGTGGTCCCGTTCGGGTGGGAGGCCACAGTAAGGAAGATTGAAGAATTTGGTGGCCGACCATCTTTAAGAAGAACGGATGGACAGGTCTTCGTTTCAGATAACGGCAACTACATCTTGGATTGCCGATTCGATCAAATCGAACAGCCGGCATTGTTTCATGAAAAATTGAAGCAGTTGACCGGTGTTGTAGATACAGGGTTATTTCCAGCGATGGCAGATCAAGTGATCATCTCCAGGGATGGAAAGATTGAAACCTTATCATGATTGTATGTTTGGAGGAATTAATGTGAAAGACATTATTACAATAGGAGAAGCAATGATCACTTTCAATCCTGGTTCGACTGGACCTATGAAATCTACTGGGACAATGAAGGATTGCCGTACTATGAAGATGTGCAAGCAAGACTCGGTGAAATCGAGCGTATCGAACGGTAAAGTGAGGTTTTAATATGAAACTGCAATTAGCATTGGACAGGTTGACGAAAGAGGAATGCTTCCGGATTGTTGAGGAAACGAAGGGAAGCATTGATATCATAGAGGTGGGTACAGGTGTCATCAAAGAATATGGGATGACTGTTGTACGGGAGATGAGGAATCGCTTCCCGGATCATGTGATTCTTGCGGATATGAAAACATGCGATGCGGGCAAGCATGAAGCAGATCAGGCATTTGAAGCAGGGGCTGATATCACAACGGTCATGGCCTTTTCCGCCGACCAGACGATCACAGACACATTGAAGGTCGCAAACGATGCGGAGAAGCAGATCATGATCGATTTGTTGGAAGTCCATGAAAAGGAAAAGGTTGCTGCACTAGAAAAACTCGGTGTCCGTCTTGTAAGCCTTCATGTTGGGAAAGACAAGCAAACAGACGGTGTCTTCGATACCGAATTATTTTCCTTGATCAATGAATTCGATTTTGAAGTAGCCGTGGCAGGTGGTGTGAATCTGGACTCCCTGCCGTCGATCCTACAAGAAAAGCCGGATATCATCATTGTCGGCAGTGCAATCACCGGTTCTTCTCAACCGAAGGAAATAGCCGCAAATATGAAAAAGATGATGGATGAATTTAGTGAGAAATAACTGTTAAGCAAGGGGGTACTGACGGCCTCTTTGCTTTTCTTTATGTTTTTGTTATTCGTCTTCCGGATGTGCTACAATCAGATAAGAATTTTACGAGCGGAAGAAGGAAAATCATATGGCAAAACAAGCCTTACCAGTTCAAAAAAACGATATCATCGACGTCACGTTCGAAGACCTGTCCCATGATGGAGCGGGAGTGGCGAAAGTCGATGGCTATACACTTTTCGTACCACGAGGACTTCCAGGTGAAGAAGCGAAAGTCAAAGTCATCAAGACGAAGAAAGGATTCGGATTCGGAAAGCTGTTGGAGGTGACGAAGGAAAGCGAACATCGTACTACCCCTCCATGCCCGATCTACAACCAATGTGGTGGCTGTCAGCTACAGCACCTGACGTATGAGGGACAACTCGAATACAAGCGGAAGCAAGTCCAGGACGTCATGGAACGGATCGGAAAGCTGGAGGATGTCAACGTACTACCTGTCTTAGGCATGGACGACCCATGGCGCTATCGCAACAAAGCCCAGGTCCCTGTCGGTGAGGAAGAAGGCGGACTGATCACCGGTTTCTATCAAAAAGGAAGCCACCGGATCATCGATATGAAAGAATGTCTGATCCAACAGGAAGCGAATGACCTAGTCGTCCAGACGGTAAAAGAGATCGCGAACAACTATGGAATTAGGGCTTATGACGAACGTAGCCATAAAGGAACGCTCCGTCATGTGATCGCGAAATACGGACAGAATACAGGGCAGATCATGGTCGTCTTGGTGACGAAAGGAAAAGAACTGCCGAACAAAAAGAACATCGTTGCTGATATCGTCGATCAGATTCCCAATGTCAAATCGATCGTCCAAAACATCAATCCGAAGAAAACAAATGTGATTTTCGGGGATCAGACGCGTGTACTATGGGGCGATGAGTATATTTATGACACGATCGGCGACATCCAATTTGCGATATCAGCCCGTTCCTTCTATCAAGTAAATCCGACACAAACAAAAGTGCTTTATGATAAAGCGCTGGAGTACGCTCAATTGGAAGGGAACGAAACGGTGATTGACGCATACTGCGGTATCGGTACGATCTCGCTGTTCCTCGCACAAAAAGCGAAGAAAGTGTATGGCGTTGAAATCGTTCCAGAAGCGATTGAAGATGCAAAACGGAATGCAGAACTGAACGAAATGGAAAACGTGGAATTTGAAGTAGGAGAAGCTGAAACGATCCTCCCAGCCTGGTATGAGAAAGGGATCAAAGCAGAAACCCTCGTCGTCGACCCACCACGAAAAGGCTGCGACGAAACCCTGCTCAACACGATCCTCGATATGAAACCGAACAAGGTCGTATACGTATCCTGTAACCCAGCAACCCTTGCTCGGGATCTCGCTATTTTAGAGCAAGGTGGTTATAAAACAGAGCAGGTCCAACCCGTGGACATGTTCCCGCATACGACGCATGTGGAGTGTGTGACGTGGTTACAGAAGAAAATGTGAAGCACGGGAGAAACAAGCAACGCGTTCACTTGTCAGGTGCAAAATGCATGTCAAAAAGGCTTAGAGGAAAATCTCCTCTAAGCCCATTTCTTTTAATATAGATATATCCTCCCTCCATTGGAGTGGGATTTCGTTTTTGACTTTATGCCAGCGTCACTAAGTAGTCCTTTAATTTAATTCTGCCATATTCACCTGTTTTTAGGTGAAATAACTGTTTTAATAAAGGAAAAGCTGGAGATTAACTTATGGATGGTTCCCCGATCGTATTGTTGAAATATGAATGTTCTACATATTTTTGCTTTGCTGAAGAAGTTTGGACTTTCCTGTACGTTCCCATTCTTCTACTGTTTCATATGCTTTTTCAGGAGAATATCCTTTTCCAACAAGAACTCCCATTAGAATGAACTCTTGAAGAATGTGTGTCATATTAATTCCTCTTTTAACGTCTTCCAATCCTTCTTTTACCAAAAATTCTGTATACCTTATCCATTCATCTGGAGTTTTTCCATTAACTACTGTATTTCCAATTGCGTTACCTTCTTCTGCAGCCATTGCATCTGCTTTAGTCCTATGGACTGTGCCGAATGGATGGTTTGGTGGGGCATATATGGAGTATAGTTTTAAAGGGACATTTCCTGTATTTGTGACATTGTGCCACATACCAGCCGGTATCATAATAGCAGAGTCATCAAAAATTCTCCTTTGAAAATTCAAATTATCTCTACGTTTACCCATTTGTACAATTCCCTGGCCTTGTTCAACTCTTAAAAATTGATCAACATCAGGGTGCACTTCCAAACCAATATCTTCACCAATATTGAGACTCATTAATGTAACTTGCAAATGATTACCTGTCCATATTGCTGTACGATACGTATTGTTTTGCTTGGTGGCTTCATTGATATTTATAACAAATGGGTTTGGTCCATAATCTTTTAACATAATCTTTTTATAACCATAAGATGGCCAATATGAACAAAATGCCTGATTAGGATCAGCCCAATAACCGGAAGGATTTCTGTAAGTATTCATTGGTACATCCGCATAATAAGGATCTTGATACATAAAGGGTGCGCGGTACATATTCCTCAATCCCTTCAAATTTGTTAATTGTTATTTACAAATTATCCTATGTATTTTAGGAGAGGAGTGTACTTGATGTAATATTCATCCATGTTTTTATTGTTGAATGATATCTTTGTGTATTCAAGGTACATTTTGATGCCTTTTTTATACACTAATAGGGGAAAGATTTAGAATTAAAGCTTCACAACCATAACATCTTTTCAGAAGCAGGAAAGTAAGGAATGGAGGAGGTGGACATACAAAGCAAACCATGTATGAGAATAGATTAAGACAAAATGCTGAAAACTATGGAGCCAAAGGTGCTTTAAATGCTTCAACATTAACCTTGTCTCGTATGTTAACCTATGCTTTACAAGATGAATTTCTTGCTCAGGCTAGATATAATGATATTCTTTTAAACTTTGGGTATATACGTACATTTGCCCAAATCCAAGAAGCCGAATTAAGGCATATTAGTGCTTTGCTTCCTCTTTTTGAACGGTATCAAGTACCTATACCTGAAGACATTTCAAGAATGTTTGTCACTACCCCGGAATCTATAAAAAGCGCTTTTGCTTTTGGAGTACAAGGTGAGGTAGAGAATATAAGTATGTATAATAAATTTCTTTCTTTAAATATTCCAACGGATGTAAGAACTATATTTACACAGTTAAGAAATGCATCAATGAATCATTTAAATGCATTCGAAATAGGCCTATCCCGAAATTGAAAGAATGGGGACGGTTCTTTTGCTTCCTTCCAATCGGGTGAAGGAAAAAAGACCGTCTCCTATTTTACTTCTTGACAGGTTTGATAGAACATGAAACAATCTATTATACTACCATTAATTTCCTTTATATCCCTCAAAATGAATTTTTCCACAAAAATCTTATTCCCCATTCACTCCTTGAAAAATGAGTACCCATGAATGAACTATGCCGGGCTTTAAAACACCTCTTCTTTACTCTTCACACCAATCTACTAACACCTGTTTTTTTCTTTCTCCATATGTTTTAACCATTTGATCATCTATAGGATTCATAAGAATATGTCCAACCTATCTAGTAAATTAAAAATTTTAGGAGGTTTCATTTAGTGGGTCATGATATTTCTGGATTCAATAGAGCAGGAGAAGAAATTGCTTATGCTCGCTTTAGTATGGGGAATTTTTACGCTAGTATATTGTATAGTTTACTGGATGCCGAAGATTATAATGCAGGAGTCAGTGGGTCAGGTGCCAGTTCGACTTTTTCAACACAACAAATTGAAAAGGCTTTGAATGCCGGCAAGGAATTATTCAATAATGAAGGCTCTTCCTTGTCAGAAGGTGATTCTTGGGATCAAAAACAAATCCTCAATTTTGTGCGAAACTGTTTAACAACTGCGAAAAAAGAAGGGAGTGTAAGAGTTTCTTTTGGCTAATATGGACTGTATCAGTTGAATTTTGATCATGAAAGGAAGCACGAGAACCGTCCCGAAATAAAATGAGGACGGTATACATGCTTTACTTTAAAAGGAAGCATGAGAACCGTCCCTAAGATTATGCATACATCTCCGATGACTTCTTCGCTTTCAAATCAAATCGATCTGCATTCATAACCTTCACCCATGCGGCTACGAAGTCATGTACGAATTTTTCTTTGTTGTCGTTTTGGGCGTAGACTTCTGCCAGGGCACGGAGTTCGGAGTTTGATCCGAATACGAGGTCGACGCGTGTGGCTGTGCGTACGACTTTTCCTGTTTTGCGGTCGCGTCCTTCGTAATGGTTGTATCCTGCTGGCTTCCACTCGATGTTCATATCAAGCAGGTTCACGAAGAAGTCATTTGAGAGTGTGCCGACACGGTCTGTGAAGACACCGTGCTCTGTGCCCTTGTAGTTTGTACCAAGCACACGCATACCGCCGATCAACACCGTCATTTCCGGTGCAGTAAGACCTAACAGCTGAGATTTATCCACTAACAGTTCCTCTGGGCTCAACGTGTATTCCTTTTTCTCATAGTTTCGGAAACCGTCTGCCATCGGCTCTAATACGTCAAAGCTTTCTGCATCTGTCTGCTCTTCAGTTGCATCACCGCGTCCTGGAGCAAATGGAACGGTCACCTCAACGCCAGCATCTTTTGCCGCTTTTTCGATTGCTGCGCTGCCGCCAAGAACAATCAAGTCCGCAAGGCTCACTTTTTTATCTAGCTGGCTTTGGATCATTTCATAGACCGAAAGCACTTTTGCAAGATGCTCCGGCTCATTCACTGCCCAATCCTTCTGAGGAGCAAGACGGACGCGTGCACCATTTGCACCCCCGCGCATGTCTGATCCACGATATGTGCTTGCAGAAGCCCATGCCGTTTTCACTAGCTCACTGACGGATAGGCCAGAATCCAGGATTTTTGCTTTCAAGTCAGAGACTTCAGCATCTGTCAGTTCATAATCGACAGTCGGAATCGGATCCTGCCAGACAAGATCTTCTTTTGGTATTTCAGGGCCAAGGTATCGTGATTTTGGACCCATGTCACGATGGAGCAGCTTGAACCATGCACGTGCGAAAACATCTGCGAATTCATCCGGGTTCTGATGGAAACGACGTGAAATCTTTTCATAATCAGGGAACATACGCAACGCCATATCGGCTGTCGTCATGAACGTCGGAACTTTTACAGATGGATCTTCGGCATCTGGGGCAAGATCTTCTTCTTTAGGGTTTACAGGTTTCCACTGATTTGCCCCTGCAGGACTCTTCGTCAATTCCCATTCATAACCGAATAACAAATCATAGTAACCGTTATCCCACTGTGTCGGATTCGCTGTCCACGCCCCTTCGACACCGCTCGTGATCGTGTCGCGGCCTTTACCGCTTCCATGGGTGCTTTTCCAGCCTAAGCCCTGGTCTTCGATATCCGCGGCTTCCGGTGCTGCGCCGACATGCGCTTCAGCATCACCTGCGCCGTGTGCTTTACCGAATGTGTGGCCTCCGGCTATGAGTGCAACGGTCTCCTCATCGTTCATTCCCATCCGGGCAAACGTTTCACGGATGTCGCGTCCACTTGCAACTGGATCCGGATTTCCGTTTGGGCCTTCTGGATTCACATAGATGAGCCCCATCTGAACGGCAGCAAGCGGATTTTCCAGCTCGCGGTCACCTGAGTACCGGTTGTCACCAAGCCATTCTGTCTCATTACCCCAGTAGACATCTTCTTCCGGATGCCAGACGTCTTCACGTCCGCCACCGAAACCGAACGTCTTCAAGCCCATCGATTCCAGCGCGACATTACCCGACAGGACAAGCAAGTCTGCCCATGAAATCTTGTTTCCGTATTTTTGTTTGATCGGCCAAAGCAAGCGGCGCGCTTTATCAAGGTTCGCATTATCAGGCCAGCTGTTCAGCGGTGCAAAGCGTTGTTGACCCGTGCTCCCGCCTCCGCGTCCGTCACCAGTACGGTATGTACCGGCTGCGTGCCATGACATACGGATAAAGAGGGGTCCATAGTGTCCATAGTCTGCAGGCCACCAGTCCTGGCTGTCTGTCATCAATTCATGAAGGTCTTGCTTCAGAGCATCATAGTCAAGCTTCTGGAACTCTTCTGCATAATCAAAGTCTTCACCCAACGGATTCGTCTTCGTGTCATGTTGACGAAGGATGTTCAGGTTCAGCTGGTTCGGCCACCAGTCCTTATTGGTTGTCCCGACTTTCGTCGTCGTGACCGCACTTTCTTCCTTCGATTTTGCACCTGTGAATGGGCACTGGCCAGCACCAGCTTTGCTGTCATGCATTTCGTTCTTGTCCATTTAGCATGCTCCCTTCTTTTATGAGTGAATCAAAAATTATAATCGCTCTTACATTATAATTATAATAAGAAATGGTTGAATATGAAAGCAAGATGAATGAATTTTCAAAAAATTAATAGAACAGTAAAAATGATAGAATCGGATTTACATAGGTTGAAAGTATAAGGTCCTTTCCCTAAATACTTTTTTGACTTTTTTTGTCCGTAACTTCAGCTTATGACAGAACCGGCAATTCAAGAAGGGTTTGACCCTGAAAAATCGAATAAGAAAAGAGAAATGATTTGGAGGGATTGGATGTTCGAATATATAAAAAAGATCATTGAAGAAGAAATTTCAGGAAGACAGGCTTTTCGGTATGCCGATCGGATTGCGCAATATCACCGCATTCAAGCCTCTCCAGGGTATAGGGAAGCGGCAGGTGAAGTTTTGAAAATATTACAGCGTGATGGCATGGATGCTGAACTGGTATCGTATCCAGCCAGGTTTGGCGAACGGTTTTCATCACATTTTTCATTTAAAGAATGGAAGTGTGAAAGTGCAGAGCTTTGGATCGAAACGCCGCAACGTAAAAGGATTGCCAGATTCGAGGAAGAAGAAATCTCAGTTGTGCAAAGGAGCATTTCAACACCAGGAGAGGGATTAGAGGCTGAACTGGTTATCATCGAAAATGCAGAAGAAGAGAGCAGTTATGACGGTCTGGATCTGGAAGGGAAGATTGCGCTTGTAAGAGGAAACCAGTTCATCATTCATGCCTTAGCGGTTGAAAAATATAAATGTGCGGGATTGATATTTGATAATCTTGCCGAATTCAAACCGATCCGAACACGTTGGGATTTACCGGATACACGACAATACACATCCTATTGGTGGCATCGTGAAGAGGAAGTGAAGTCCTTCGGATTTGTCGTATCACCGAGGATCGGTGAAGAACTTAGGAATCTAGCAAAAAAGCATACGGTCCGATTGAAGGCAAAGGTGGAAGCTGAACTGGAAGACGGTCAATTTGAAAACATTGAATACTTCATACCTGGTAAAAGAGAGCAGGAAATTCTACTAGTCAGCCATTTGTGCCATCCGTATCCAGGAGGGCAAGATAACGCATCCGGTCCCGGTACATTGATGGAAGTGATGCGGACTTTGACACGGTTGATCAAGGAAGGCAAATTGTCACAACCAGAGCTTGGGATCAGATTCTTGATGATGCCTGAGATGACCGGAACGGCTGCCTATTTTCATCTGAACGAAGAGCGGATTCCGAATACAATCGCAGCGTTGAACATGGATATGGTAGGAGCGGATCAAACGAAGGGCGGGGGTCCATTATGTGTTGAACAACCGCCAATGGCTGTACCGACTTTTCTGGACAGATTCGCCTACAATTTAGTAGAAGATACGACTAGTAACACAACTAACTTTACCGGTACTACGGAATATAGTACGGTGCATCATGTCAAAACCCGTTTTTCTGGCGGAAGCGATCATTATATCATTTCGGATCCCACAATCGGAATTCCTTGTCCGATGCTTATTCAATGGCCAGATAAACATTACCATACGACATCGGATTCTACGAAAAATCTTGATGAAAACATTATGAAATTGATCGGCACGGTAACCGCTCTATATGGTTACGGTTTAGCAAATGGAGAAGAGGATGAGTGGATTTCGTACACCCTGCAGCATATGGGCAAGGTCGGCTCATATTTGAATGAGGCAAAAGAGTCGCTGACGAAATCCAATCTATCCAAAAAGCGATTTCATGATGCATTCTCGTTTTATGTTCAATATGAAGAGGACGCCTTATCCCAGCTCGACCAATATGCGAAGGTTCGTCACTTCAACAGCCTGCAAGAGCAAATTGAACAGCTGAAAAATCTGATTGAAAAGCAAGCCGATATACTTTTTACAATAGGAGAGCGGCAATTTTCAGAGGAAACAGAGAAAAATGGAAACCATGATTGGATGAGCGCCATATATGAAAGGAATCATAAGGGTCCAGTCCGCCTGGTTGATGAAATCAGTGTCCTTTCTCTAGAAGAAAGATACCATTGGTTGAAAGAAGTGGAACCAAACATTCCGCTTGGTTATGCTGACTTTATTTTATATTGGATGGATGGGAAGCGGACAGTCCAGGAAGTGCTTGCTTTGACGTATTATGAAACAGGTCAGTTCTTCACGGATTATGTAAAAGACCTTCTGGAACTCTACTTGACAGTCGATGTCATAAATAAAGTCGGGGAGATTAAAGTATGACGATGGTAACGAGTCTGGACACGCCGACATTGCTGCTGGATTACGATAGACTTATGAAAAATATAAACGATATCGCAAACTTTTCAGAGGAACATGACCTGTCTTATCGCCCGCATATAAAGACACATAAATCCATTGAAATCGCGAAGCTGCAGATTAAAGCGGGAGCTGTCGGCATAACGACCGCTACAATCGTTGAAGCAGAAGCAATGGCTGCTGGCGGAATCGATGACATATTGATCGCCTATCCCATTTCCAGTCCGTACAAGATTGGTAGAATGATCAAGCTTTTACAACAAGGTGTTAAACTTAAAGTATCAGTAGATAGCACGGAGCAGTTAGCCTATTTGCAAAAGGAACTTGATCACACACCATTTTCGATGGAAGCATGGATCAAAGTGAATTCCGGGCTGAACCGATGTGGGGTTGAACCAGGAAAGGACGCTCTGGTTTTAGCGAAGGAAGTTTTATCGCATTCCAAGATCAGGCTGGGTGGTATTTTGACCCATGCCGGACATTCCTATGCTGCTTCGACCTATTCAGAAATTGAACAAATTGGAGTTCAGGAGGGACGGGCAGTCGTAGAAAGTGCTGAGGAATGTGAAAAAGCAGGGATTCCAATACCCGTAAGAAGTGTCGGTTCCACTCCCACCTATAAAATTTCAGGAAAGGTGCCTGGGATCACCGAAACCAGGCCCGGAAACGCTGTGTTTTTCGATGCAATTCAAGTAGGATTAGGTGTTGCAGACTTTGAAAACTGTGCATTGATGGTCTTGGCTTCTGTAGTAGGTGTTCATCAAGATCGGATTGTATTTGATACAGGAAGCAAAACGCTTTGTTTGGATAAAGGTGCACACGGAAATGATACCGTGAAAGGTTTCGGCCACATGATCGGCCATCCAGAAATTACGCTGGAACGGTTATCAGAAGAACATGGAATCGGTACATCCACACAAAAAAGTGCCTTGAAATTGAATGATAAGGTAAGGATCATTCCAAACCATGCGTGTACAGTAGCAAATCAGTTTGAAGAATATATTGTACATCAAAATGGGAAGGTATTGGATACTTGGAAGGTTGATGGATAATTGGCCTGGAGGAATCCAAGAAAAGGATTCCGTTTAGGGCAAACAAGTACCAAAGTCTCCCCAGCTCAATATACGACTGATAAACACGACTCTCATTATGAAAGCCGTGTTTATTTTTTAGTACTACTAAATTCAAAATTAATTGGATTAAGTAAATGACAATAGTATAATTATAACTTGACAATCAGTCAGGTAATGGGTGTCTTGATACAAGAATCGAAACATTTTATAAACAATAAGTACAACAAAGCCATAAAGATAAATTTTATTCAATATGAGGGGAATACATAATGGAGTCAAAAAAGGCGTTACCAATACTTTTTCTTGTCATGTTCATGGTCATGGTCGGATTCGGAATAATCATTCCGGTCTTGCCATTCCTCGCTGAAGAGGTGGGAGGAAGTCCGTTTGAACTAGGTCTATTGATGGCGGTTTATTCGATCATGCAACTACTCTTCGCTCCGATGTGGGGGCGTATTTCAGATCGAATCGGCCGGAAGCCGGTCATGATGTTAGGTGTAGCTGGACTAGCGATTTCATTTTTCATCATGGCTATGGCAGATTCGCTATGGGTTTTATTTGCCGCCCGGATTATCGGTGGTTTCTTATCATCGGCTAACATGCCGACGACCATGGCTTATGCAGCAGATATCACAACTCCAGAGAACCGTGGAAAAGGGATGGGGATCATCGGAGCTGCCACCGGACTTGGTTTTATTTTCGGACCCGCGATCGGCGGTGTATTTTCAAAGACAAGTCTTTCGATGCCGTTTTATGTTGCAGGAATTTCATCGGTCATCACCTTGATTTTAGTGCTCATATTAGTGAAAGAGTCACTCCCTGCTGAGAAAAGAAACGAGTTTTCGAGAAAGAGGGGTTCGGTCTGGAAAGCATTCGAAGGACCACTCTCCATTCTGTTCATTTTACAATTGATCGTCACCCTTTCACTGGCTGGCCTTGAAGCGACTTTCGCCTATTTTGCAGCTGATAAGGCAGGAATAACCACGGTCCAACTTGGCTATATCTTCATGATCATGGGGCTGGGCAGTGCCATTGTGCAAGGGGGATTGGTCGGACCGATGACAAAGAGGTTCGGTGAAGGTGCGGTCATCCGGGTAGGCATTACTGTATCGGCGATTGGATTCGTCCTCATCTTGTTTTCTCGTGATTTCTGGACAACCACCCTCTTCCTGACGATTTTCGGATTGGGGAATGGCGTTATCAGACCGGCGATCTCTGCCCTTCTGACCAAACAGTCAGACACAGGATATGGGAGTGTCACAGGTTTGCTTTCGTCTTTTGATTCATTCGGCCGGATTGCAGGACCTCCTCTAGGCGGCTGGTTATTTTCGATTGCGATCGGTCTCCCATTCATTGCAGGAGCCATCTTATCCATATTCGCGTTGCTCCTCTACCAGGTTTATCGTTTGCAAACGAGAAGAGTGAAAGAAACAGTATAACTGACCTGAATTTTTGTTAATTAACGAAGGATGTCAGGAAAATATGTTGATATAGAAAGAAAAATTGATAGTCTTCATTCAACAAACGGGCCGCATTGTGGAGTAAGGTTTACAGCTCGGATTTTGGGTGTTAACGGACAGGAGAGCCGTTATCTGTGACGAAAACGCTACTCTCCGGATGCTAACGGACACCAGAGACGCTATTCGTTAAAAAGTAGGTTGTTTTTGATGATTTAGGAGCAAATAAGGTCTCCTGTGTCCGTTAGGTTTAGTGAAAATACATATTTTATAGAAATAAGGTCCTCTATGTCCGTTAGGTTTATGAATGAGTCATTTTTCCTCGAACTGAGGCGTTGACTATAGAAGGATAACGCCTTTATGTGTCTAGTATCGTATCCTCTTTTCTTTTGAAGACATTGTTTCCATTCTGATTTCTTTTCAAATGAATCCCCTTTCGTTATAGTACTAGTAACATCAGAAAGGAAGATGGATATGGATTGGGTGAAGAAAACGTTTCAAGAGTTGACGAAAGAGGAATTATATACGATTTTGCAAAAGCGTATGGAAGTATTTGTGGTTGAACAGGAGTGTCCTTATCCAGAAGTGGATGGGCGTGATGAGGACTGCTTACATATATGGTCAGAAATTGAGGGGGAAATGGCAGCATACTGTCGGCTTGTGCCACCCGTTCAAAACGAAGACCACTATTCGATTGGCAGAGTACTGATCATGAAACCTCACCGTAGGCAGGGGATCGCCCGTGAGATGATAAATGTTGCGATTGGCGTTCTGGTGCAGGAGTTTGGTGTAAAGTCGATCGCATTGCATGGCCAGGAGCACCTGCGTCACTTTTATGCTTCGTTTGGATTTAAAGAAGTGACAGATGTGTATTTGGAAGACGGGATTCCACATGTGGATATGCTGATGGAAGTGACCGAGAGTGTATATAATTCACCCGGCCAAAAATAATCATTTAAAACACAAACTGTAAAGTGGTGGCTCCATGAATATTATAGAAAAATTTGCTGATGTACCTAAAATAGAAACGGAACGTCTCATCCTTAGAAAAATCACATTAGATGATGCAGAAGATATGTATTCATATGCTTCGGATGAAGAGGTGACGAGATTCGTAACCTGGAACACTCATTCTTCCTCATCAGATACCATTGAATTTATAAATTCATTTTTACCTCAATATGATGCTCCATGGGGGATTGAGCTGAAAGAAAATGGCAAGTGTATTGGAACAGTCCACTTTGTTTGGTGGCAGCCAGAACATAAAGCTGCTGAAATTGGATATGTCCTATCTAAAGAATACTGGGGCAGAGGTTTGATTACCGAAGCAGCCAGGGCAGTCATTACTTTTGGTTTCGAAAGTATGGACTTAGTTCGGATCCAGGCGAGATGCTTTTTAGAAAACAAGGGTTCAGAGCGTGTTATGGAAAAGTTGGGTATGTCATTTGAAGGTATAAGTAGAAAAGGAATGTATGTTAAAGGGGAACATAAAGACTTGAAGGTGTATTCCATCATAAAGTTTTAAATGAATGGTGATAACAAGCATTGACGCAGTATAAACAAAGTCATGTAGAGCGTTATATTTTTTGTTTTTACACGACTTTAAACTGATAAAAGAAACGGGCTTAGAGGAGATCATCCCCTAAGCCTTTTTGAATGTGGATCAAAGTGCAACTAATGGTTCAGCCTACACCTGAGGCTTGTCTTTGCCAGGTTTTCTATATCCTATCTTAAATCCGATAAGCCACTGTTTATGATGTTGTTGAGGATCTCAGCCATATCTTTTGGCGTTTTGTTCATCCCGTTTTCCAGCCACTTTTTGATTACATAGATACTTCCGCTCACAAAATAAATGCTGATGTATTCGAAGGTTTCCTGATCCAGCTGGTTCTCAATCATCAGGTTTTTGAATATGAATTCCTTTGTAATCATCATCCCTTTCTTTTGAAAATGGATATCGCTATTCTCACTTAGAAGAGTTTGGCATATTTCGCTTTTATCCGCGATATACTCGAAGAGCTTCTCTGTCATCTGGTAGGCTTCATCTTCTTTTGAGAAGTTGTATTCGGTAAGTGTCGCAACCATATCCTCAATGAACTCTTCTTCAATGAAATGAAGCAAATCGTATTGGTCTCCGAAATGGGCATAAAAGGTGGAGCGATTGATGTCCGCGAGCTCACATATTTCCTTGATGGTAATGCTTGAAATCGGCTTTTCCTTTAATAATTTCAAGAGACTATCCTTCAAAACCATCCGTGTATATTTTTTTCGTCTATCCAATTTATCAGTCAATCGTATCGATCCTTTCTACTGTTTTCATAAAAAGTTCAAGAAGTTATCCAACAAAGTATGGTTTTGTGTTGGGAAACCAACGCAAATAACACAACTGTCTGTTGAATAACCAACACTGTGTTTAATATAATGATAAAGTGAAAATGCGTGAAACACAAGAGAGGATCAAAAATGTCAAATATAGCAGCACGAATCATAAAACATAAAAAAGCAGTTGTCATTGCATTTGTTTTGATTGCGGTCATCTCGTCGGTGGCGCAATTTTTTGTGTCGGTCAATTACAATATGGTGGACTACTTGCCAGAAGGTGCCGAATCGACACAGGCGATGGAGATCATGGAAGAGGAGTTCACCGGTTCTGTTCCAGATACACGGGTCATGTTGACGGATGTATCGATACCGGAAGCGCTCGAATATAAAGAAAAGCTCTCAGCCATAGACGGAGTATCTGATGTCATTTGGCTGGATGATGTCGTCGATCTGAAAACCCCATTGGAGATGGCAGAAGATGAGACGGTAGAAAACTACTACAAAGATGGCAATGCCCTGTTATCAATCAGTGTCAACTCCGGGGATGAAGTGAAAGTGACCGATGCCATCTATAAGCTGATTGGCGAAGATGGAGCGATTGCTGGGGAAGCGATCAATACGGCAAGTTCTCAAAAGATGGCGGGGCAGGAATCGATGAATGCGGCACTCTTATTAGTCCCGATGATCATTCTGATTCTGGTCATATCGACGACTTCTTGGGCAGAGCCGTTGTTTTTCCTGACAGCGATCGGGGTTTCGGTTCTGATCAATTTAGGCACGAACATCTTCATCGGAGAGGTATCCTTCGTTACGCAGTCTGTTGCGCCGATCTTACAGCTGGCAGTTTCACTGGATTATGCAGTGTTCCTGCTACATAGCTTTTCTGATTTCCGGAAGACGACCGACAGTCCGGAAGAAGCGATGCAGCTTGCGATGAAAAAGTCATTCCCGGCGATCACGGCAAGTGCCGCAACAACGTTCTTCGGGTTCATCGCCCTTACATTCATGAAATTTGAAATCGGGTCTGATCTTGGGTTGAACCTGGTGAAGGGGATTCTCCTGAGTTTCATCAGTGTCATGGTCTTCTTACCTGCGTTAACCCTCTTATTCTATAAATGGATGGATAAAACAAAGCATAAGAGCTTCGTTCCTGACTTCACCGGCTTTGGAAAAAAAGTGATCAAACTGAAAGTTCCAAGCTTGCTTCTTGTTTTTGCCATTCTCGTTCCCGCCTTTTTGGCTCAAAGTAACACAGCCTTTACGTATGGCTTTGGGGAAATGCCGGAAAGTACGCGTGCGGGAAGTGATGCTGTAGCGGTAGAAGAAGCTTTTGGGGAAACGACGCCGATCGTGCTCTTAGTCCCTGAAGGAGATATGGCGAAAGAGAAGGAGCTTGTTGAAAATCTAGAAGGGCTTGACTATGTGACAAGCGTGATTGCGTATGTGAATCAGGTGGGCGAGGCAATCCCGCCTGAATATCTGAATCAATCGATCAAGGATGAATTTTATTCTGAAAATTACAGCCGTATCGTGATCAATACGAATCGAGGGACGGAAGGGGATATTCCTTTTTCGATAGTCGAAAAGGTTGAACATTTGGCTGCGGATTATTATGGCGATCAGGCTCACACCCTGGGAGAAAGCGTTACGCTGTACGATATCAAAAACACCGTATCAAAGGACAATATCGTGGTGAACGTGTTGACGGTCGTGACGATTGCGCTCGTCCTGTTGATCACGTTCAAATCGATTTCAATGCCAGTGGTCTTGCTCCTGACGATCCAATCGTCTGTCTGGATCAACCTGTCGATTCCTTATTTTACAGATACGCCACTCGTGTTTGTCGGCTATCTGATCATCAGTACGGTCCAGCTTGCAGCAACGGTGGATTATGGAATTCTTTTTACAGAGGCTTTCCAGCACTATCGCAAGGAAATGCCTGCTCGAAATGCCATCGTGAAAACATTGGATGAAAAGACATTCTCGATTTCCATATCAGCTGCGATTCTATCCAGCGTCGGTTTCATTTTATGGATCACGTCTTCCAATCCGATTGTCGGAGCCATCGGTCTATTGATGGGCAGAGGGGCGTTGCTTGCTTTTGTGATGGTTGTGCTGTTCCTGCCAGCGATGCTCGTTGTATTCGATAAAGTCATTAAAAGAACGACCTATAAAGCAAATTTCTATGAGGAGAAATGATGATGAGAAAAAAACAAGTACTGTATGCAGCGCTCGCGTTCATGATCGTCTTGCCTTCATTTCTTAATGGTACGGCTGCTGTGGCAGAAGCTGAAAAAACAGAAGGCAAAGTCAATTCGAAGGAAGAAGTCGTGTATGCGACATTAACCGCCGATGGAAACCTTGATAACATCTATGTCGTGAATACGATGGATGTGGCGCGGGCTGGAGAAATACTCGATCATGGGAAGTACAACAGCGTCAAGAATCTGACGGATCTATCGGAACTCGATCAAGAGGGGCAGACCGTCCGCATGGATGCTCCGGAAGGTAAGTTCTATTATCAAGGAAACATGGATAAAGATACGGAAATCCCGTGGGACGTGAAGGTTTCTTATAAGCTGGATGGACGTGAAATGGACCCATCTGAGCTTGCAGGGGATTCGGGCCATATCGAAATCAACATTGATACGAAAGCGAATAAGGCTGTTGATCCGGTATTCTATGAAAACTACTTGTTACAAGTTTCATTGAAGTTGCCGAATACGTATCAGAACATTGAAGCACCAGATGGAATGCTCGCAAATGCGGGGAAAAATAAGCAGATCACGTTCACTGTCATGCCTGGAAAAGAAGAGAACCTCAGTGTAGAGGCAGATGTGAAGGACTTCGAATTCCAGGGTGTTGAAATCGCAGCAGTTCCATCTACACTTCCGATCGATTCATCGAAAATGGATACGATGACTGGTGACATGTCGGAACTATCCGATGCGATCGGGAAGCTGAATGACGGGGTTGCGGATCTGGATGATGGCGTTGCCGAATTGAACAACGGAGCAGGAAGCCTCCGTGACGGTTCGGCTCAATATAAAAATGGAATGAACGGGTTGGATGGCTCCTCTTCAAAACTCGTTGGGGCATCCAGTTCGATTGGAGACGCACTCGGGAAGATCAATCGAGCAATTCCGGCAGATTCCGGTGATATGGACCTGGCGGGTCTGAAACAATTGCCGGATGGTCTTCGACAATTAGCGGATGGACTGACGAAAGCAGCGAATGGTTTGACAACGCTACAAGAGAACTATTCAAAGGCGTATGATGCGTTGGATGGGGCGATTGTGGAAATCCCTGCTGAACAGGTGTCCAAGGAAGAAATCGCGGAATTGTATGCGAGTGGTGCCGATCCAGAAATCGTTGATAAACTGGTCGATTCCTATAAAGCCTCCCAAAAGGTGAAAGGAACCTATTCCAATGTAAAAGGAGCTTTTGGCGCTGTCGAGCCGACCTTGAAAGAGGTCAGCGGCTCGGTGCAGGAGATGAGTGGTCAGCTGAATTCGATCGCAGATGATTTATCAGCTTCTCTTGACGGTATGGATCTCAGCGGGCTGAGTGAATTGCAAAAAGGGTTGGCTGGGTTGTCTTCCAACTACGGTGAATTTCATTCTGGATTAGTGCGCTATACAGAAGGGGTAGGCGAGTTAACTTCTTCATATGGCAAGCTGCATTCGGGGATTGTGGACTTGACAGGGGGAACAGGTGAATTAGAGGACGGCGTCGGCGATCTTCACAACGGAACGGAAGAACTGCATCAAGAAACGAAAGACTTGCCGGAAGAGATGCAAAAGGAAATCAACAAAATGATCTCAGAATATGATAAATCCGATTTCAAACCCGTATCATTCGTGTCATCCAAGAATGAAAAAGTATCGTCGGTCCAATTCGTGATCAAAACCGAAAGCATCGAAAAACCAGAAAAAGAAACAAAGAAAAAAGAACCCGAAGAAAAGAAAGGGTTCTGGGAGAAATTGATGGCATTGTTCAAATAAAGAAGGGAACATTTATCTTAGAGATAGTGTTGAAAGTCGAAGCAGAGCCTGAAAAGGTGCCTGCTTCTTTTTCGGTTTGAGTGGAAAGTGATAAAAATCTTCATGCTGCCCTTTACATATATACCGTTAATCGTTCAAAATCGTCATTAGTGGCTAAAAAACCCGTAAACTTGTTATAGTTTGTTCAAATAAATTGGAGTGAAGAAGATGGTTGAGTTTTTTTCTACGCTAAGTCCTGTTATGCAAGCTTTAATAGGGACTTTATTTACCTGGGGCATGACAGCCCTTGGTGCTGCGTTAGTGTTTACAACCAGAACAATGAACCAAAAGTTAATGGATGGAATGCTTGGATTTGCGGGTGGCGTAATGATTGCTGCAAGCTTTTGGTCTTTACTGTCCCCGGCTATTGACATGGCAGAAGGAAGTGCGTTGCCAGCCTAGGTCCCGGCCGGGATCGGATTCATGCTTGGGAGTGTCTTTCTTTGGGGAGTCGATAAGGTGATTCCACATTTGCATCCCAATGCAAATATTGAGGAGGCTGAAGGCTTTCATCCTGATCGGAGAAAACGAAGCACATTATTAATCCTTGCGATCACTCTGCATAATATTCCAGAAGGTCTTGCCATTGGAGTGGCATTCGGTGCTGTCGCAGCTGGTTTTCCATCCGCGTCCTTAGCAGCAGCCGTGACGTTGGCGATCGGAATCGGTATTCAAAACTTCCCGGAAGGAACTGCAGTTTCTATGCCATTACGGAGAGAAGGGATGTCCAGAACAAGGAGTTTCATGTACGGACAGTTTTCAGGGATGGTGGAGCCGATCTCTGCAATCATCGGCGTCCTTGCAGTAACGTTAATCGAGCCCATTCTACCGTTTGCTTTAAGCTTTGCAGCGGGCGCTATGATCTTTGTCGTAACAGAGGAAGTCATCCCAGGTTCACAAGAAAATGGAAATAAAGATCTCGCATCCATGTGTTTGATGATCGGTTTTACCGTCATGATGGTTCTGGATGTGGCACTTGGATAGATGGGGACGGTTCTCGTGCTTCCGAAGCAAGAGAACCGTCCCTATGCTTCTAAAGGTTGAATGTGTGGCAGTGCTCGTATTAAAATGTATTTATCTTTATTCGGATAAAATAGTGTATTGGGGGTGATTTAATGGTTAATTATAGATTGCAATCTAAACTTCTAGAAGTAGTCGATAATCAACTAAACATGAATGATCCTAAATGTACAAAGAAAACTTTAAATCGCTTATTAGGTTTAGGTTATCCTGTAGATGAATCAAAAAAGATGATAGGTGCCGTTCTTGCTGAAGAAATGTACTATGTTATGAAACACCAAGATCCATTTGATGAAAAACGTTATGAAAAAAAGCTGTCATTGCTTCCAGACTATTTAGAGAAGATTGAGGAGGATAGCTCAACGGTTAACTTACAGCCTGTTCAAGCTGCTCCGTCAATTGGTAGAAATGATCTATGCACTTGTGGGAGTGGAAAGAAATATAAGAAGTGTTGCGGTAGATAGCGTACCGAGCAGGGAGGTTTCTTGTGCAACAACTAAGGCACCTCACATGTGACGTTCACTTGTGAGGTGGTTCGTTCGTTTAAAAGTCGACCCATATTATCTATAACCAACAAACCTCTTCGATCTCATAGTCTTCAGAGGAGTCTGCTTCCCCAGTTAAACACGAAAAACATGCCTGATAAGCGACCGCACTCCCGATTGCCCAGATTTCCTGACCGCAGTTGAAGCAGGCCGCTCCATTCTTTTTATCATTAACTGCCTCGTTTAGACTTTCCTTTAGCCGGTTTGGGTCTTCTTCAGGATTATTCTTACAATGCATATTCACAAATGCTTCTATCGAAATAGGTACCATTGATGATTTCTTTTGTTTTTTCGTTGGGGACGGTTCTGATGCTTCGGAAGCATCAGAACCCTCCCCATGCTTCTAGCTTTTATTCCCCGAAAGCTTCTGGAAGCATTTTGAATCCTTCGATTTCTGCATCCTCTTCGATTTCGATCATGATACAGCGTTTCCCTTTGTAATTGACTTGCCTGACGTATTCGAGGTCTTGTGGGCTGATGGAGATATTCGCGACCTTCGTTTGGATTTTGATCGATTTTGATTTGTATTTCGGTACGACACTGCTTGCTTTCAGTTCATAGGACTCGTTATCGGTGATTCTCTCGAAAGCGGCTTTTACTTTTTCGGAATCGACTTGTTCACCACCACTCTGGTTCAAGACGCGCTCCACATTCTTGTAATCGAGCTTCGGATCTTCATCTTCTTCGTTTTCTTCGACCATCGTATTGATTTCTCGATAAACGTTCGCAAGAGTAGAGGGGGTAAGCTGGTCGCCCATCACATCCCTCATCACTTCCTCAAACACTTCTTTATCCTCTTTCGCTGTTATCGTATGTTCACTGTTCAGGACTTCTTCTATGAATCTATGATCTGGTTCATTCGCTTTCCCGGACGCATATAAAACATGGTTCACATCCGATGCCCCATTGGAGAAGCATGGGAAAAGAAATCCTGTCATCGGGGTGGCGAGATCAATGACTGAATCGACATCGATGTTGTATTTGAACTGCTTCTCGACATAGTCGAACACCAACTCTTTTTTCGACTCCTGTGTTTTGTTGATGCTGCAAAGGATGAAGGGGTGGGAGTAAACCGCGTCCCGTTCACTTTCTTCCGATTCTTCATTACGTTTTTTCATCGGCTTCAAATATTCCGCTTTAATGAAGGTGATGACGACATCTTTTTCATACGGATGGTCTTTTATCATTTTTTCGGTCATTTGCAGCATTTGATTCTTCCAGTCCTCAACTTCGCTGCTCAGCAACCCTTTATGTAAAATGAGCTGACTACTATTGTCTGTGTCACGCTTGAATTTCAGTTCAAATAACTTCTCATCCACCTGTCCTGTCAGCAGTTTTTTGAAATTATTGATGAAAAGCTCCTGTTGATCCTTATCGAGCATTTCGAACGGCTGGCTCTGATGATGGTAAATATCTGTTGTTTCTTTCATTATATACACGTTAAAAATGTCAGAGATCTTCAATAAATCATTATCCGCTTTCAATTGTCTGCGGAGACCCGCTATGTCTTTTTTATTCATCAATCGTACACTCCTATGCGGCATGTGTTGTGAGTTTCATAAAGAACGATTCTTCTATTTTAACATAGGGGTTATGGTGATAGGCAGATGTTGTTAATATCTCTAGGTTACTTCACCGCTGCTTTTTTATGTTAGAATCACAACGGAACAAAGAATTGCATCACAAAAGGAAATCAACAAGATAATCTCAAAACATGACAAATCCGATTTCAAACCCGTATCATTCGTGTCATCCAAGACTGAATAAGTCTCTTCCGTCCAATTCGTCATTATAACCGAAAGCATTGAAAAAGAAACCAAGAAAAAAGAAACCGCCGAAAAAGTTCTGGGAGAAATTGATGGAGTTGTTTTAAATGCACAAGCTGGACGGTCTCCTATGAAGACTGACCCCATTTTAAGGATTAAAGTTTCATGATTCCCGTAAATTATTCTTCTCCTGGTTATCCTCTTTCTTTGATAGATAATCAATTGAGGCTGAGGAGGCATTAGTAATAAATGTTTGAAATAAATTATAAATAAAACATTTTACTTCTATTAGAAAGTTAATATTAATAATAAGGTAAAATGTAATTAGTGATGCAGAAATGTACTCATTAGTACCCTTAGAAATAAATTTTAAAGACCAATTGCTGGGGATATATTTAAAAGTAAATAGTAAAATAAAATTCAAAATTATAATAAATAAAAAAAATATCGATAAACCATAAAAATAAAGATTATAAACAGTAAATTTATCTAGCTTTCCTTCATGGTTTATAGCAATTAATTGAAGTACTGTATTTCCATTTGCTAATGCTTGAAAAATTGCATAACCTGTAATAATT
>NZ_CAMGYZ010000019.1 GCF_946151055.1 Bacillus sp. Marseille-Q3570
TGGAATACTACAATTCCTTTAGGTATCAATGGGGATTAAAAAGAATGACCCCAGAACAATTCCGGGGTCACCTCTTAGCTGCTTAGGTCCTTTTATTAAACTGTCTATTTTTAAGGGTACAGTTCAAAACAAGGTCAAGCTGTCATTTTTTTGGACTGTATTAGTTCTCGTTGGAGTAGTTTTTATCTTATAATACGATCGGGGGCGATTGCTGCACAAGTAATCGCTCTTTGAATGTATTGTTAGTAATTTGAAACCAATTGGTTAATAAAATCGTAATTTCAATAAGTTAGTTGTACAATGGCGATGTATAACAATAGGTGAATGAGGTTGAAACTCCTAATCCAAGATAAAGGAGCTGAAAAATATGGGAGCTTTTTTTATAATTCTATTGCTTGGATTACCAATAATCGGTATCCTGATTTGCCAACGGATGTCGGAACGCGAACGTAAACCTGAGTTTCATCAATTATCCTTTGACGAGGCTGAAGAAAAAGTCCGTAAAAGACTACTTTTTTTGATGAAGATGAATAAGTTTTTCATAGACGATGACCAACACATGTATCCTTTTTTATGTACATACGAAATGACACCTTATGTTCTTTTAGCAAAGAAACGAACAGATGACAAAGCGATCGAAATACACAATGGTGAAGCGGGTTTTTTTAAAGGAATTACACTTTATTATTCACTTACAGATAAAACATTTAAAGAACCTTTAAACATTGGAGATAAATCATATACCTACACAATCGTTAGAATAGATAATTGTATGCTTAATGGTGATAATTTTAACGTTCGCTTGAACGAGATATATAAATAATTTTGTATTGAATTTGTTCAATAATCGGGGGCGTTGATCTAATATGGATTACGGCTCAATTGTTCAATTTCCTCTAACGAAAAAATAGAAGTGAGTTTGATAAGTAACCTTAGTCGGAGGTTTTCCGGATTATGAGAACAATAAACTTTACGGTCTTGCCGCCACCAAAAGTATTAAGACGCGATCTAGAGTGCTTTCGGATAGCCTCGTATACTGGCAGTGAAGCACTTGAGGTTAAAGTGTGTCCAAATGGTCTTCCTGGTATTGTGTTCCAGCTTTCTACCGATGATTCTGCTGCTATAGACCGTATTACGACCTGCTCGGCACAAGTCTCGAATATCCCCAAATTGTTTCTTCATGGGCAAGGTTCGGAACCTAGTGTCATGCACTTCAGAAACAAGCCGTATACGACAATACAAGTTGTCTTCAAGTCTCATGCGCTCTATACCCTGTTTGGTATGGATGCATCCTCGCTTGACCAAGGTTTTCTAATACCCGATCAATTTGGCGCAAAAGAGCTTGAGAAACATCTTATAGCTACCAGAACAAATTCCGAGCGAATTACAATGCTCGGAGAATTCCTGATCACAAAGCTGGAGCAATCGGATAAAAGAGATGAACTCATCGAGCAAGCACTGGGTTTTATTCGTTTGCATATTTCAACTGTCAAAGTGAAAGATTTATTGTCGGAATTTCATATTTCGGAGCGCCAATTCCAGAAGCGCTTTGCCAGGGTCGTTGGTATGCCACCCCAGTTGTACATTCGAGTAAAGCGAGTGAATGAGGCACTGAGGATGATGAATACAGGGAAGTACGAACGGTTTTCAGATATCGCTTATGCGCTTGATTATTACGATCAATCGCATTTTATCCGTGACATCAAAGCGTTTTCCTGGGTTACGCCGAAAAGCATTACGAATAAGGTAAGTGAATTCCATAACGATGAGGCAGGGTCATCGTATTTATAAAATAGATGACGGTTTTGTACAATTTTAAATCACTCTTTCCAATTATAATGGGTATGAAAAAACTTAAGGAAGGAGTATATTACAATGCGTAAAGTCAAAATGATCAACCGAGTTTCAATTGATGGTTATTTTGCGAGTCTAAACGAAATGACTGGAGGTATGGACTGGTTCGTCCCGGACAACGAGGTGGATCAAACGACTCACGAGATGGTGAAGGCAGATACGCTCATAGTGGGTAAGGATACTTTTGAGTTGTTCGAGGCTTCATGGCCGCCTGTTCTGCGAGACCCGAACACCCCTAAAGAAATGAAAGCGTTGGCGCAAGAGCTGACTGACATGAGGAAAATTGTCTTCTCAGAGACGATGAAGGAGTCTGACTGGGAGAACACTGAATTTTATAATAGCAATATAATTGAAGTTGTGAAAATGCTTAAGCAAGAAGAAGGATCTGACATTCTCATCATGGGGAGCAGCACCGTCGTGCAGCAACTTACGAATGCTGGCCTGATAGACGAGTATGTGTTCATTATGACACCAGTCATCGCTAGCGAAGGAAAGCCACTTTTTAAAGAGGTTTATCAAAAGGAGCTTACGTTCCTCAAAGCCAAGAGCTTTGCCTCTGGCAATGTGCTGCTGCACTACGCTGTTGCTGAATAGTTCACGGTATGTTGGTAAAACCATGCCTGTGGTAGCCGAGTGCTCCCACAGGCATATTGGACCTTGCCAGAAGTAGAGGTTTTTCCTATGAATAAGAATAACTTGAGGTGAGAAAACAAATGAACCTGGAACTGATGGATATTTTTCGAATGGAATTTGACTTTAGTTGGGATACTGAGACCTGGTTTTTACCTTTAGAATCTGCCCTTAAGGGTTTAGATTCCACAGATGCAAGCTGGCAACCACCTGGAGGAGGGAATACCATTTGGCAAACTGTGAATCATCTGAATTATTACAACGCCTTGCTTGTCAGACAGATCAATGACACAACCCCTGGAAAAAAGACATCTGATAGGAAGCCCTCATTCGGAGATATCGGGGAACCACCAGATTCTAAATGGAAGGAGATCTTCGCAGAGAATACATTTGGAGATAGCGGAGACCCGACAGATTCTGAAAAATGGAAGGCAGTCTTGGCAGATACTCACCTCATTTGTGAAAATTTGCGTAAATTACTAGCACAAGTCAATGACATTCAGCTGGATGAGGAACGTGTCGGGGTTCTGGCTCGTCAGATTTTGCACAACGTATACCACATAGGGCAAATTGTATTGATTCGCAAACAACAAGGTTCTTGGCCAAAGGAGCGAGAATAATTTGTATAGTTACATAAAGTTGTTTTCCTTCCTTTGCTGCATCGATGATCACTTACAGTTCTAAATCAAAGTAAATGTTCTTTTTACCCATTCTGTATCCTTATAGGCTTTAGCGATTCCAAACTGAAGGATATCCTTCTTCTTTACAATCTTTATACGAATAGAAACAACGGATTCAGATGCTAAAGGAAATGGACGCAGAGAAACATGCTTGGAATCGGCCCATTCCGCGACGATTTTTCGTCCGTCTGCAAAAGGAAACCTTTGCCGAAACCCCTCTTTAAACCAAGAAAATTCTTCCTCCTTAGGAGTACCTGGTTCTTGCATGCACAAATATAAAGAGAGATCATCACAAAATTGGACCATCAAAAAGTGATCATTCAATATGTCTTCATTATCCGGGAGATCCAATTGTTCCATCAATCGGTGCTGTCGGGCTTTTTCCTGTCTCGAGAATTCAATGGCGGCAGGCTCCTTTGCTCCGATCAAAAAGGAGTGGTAGTGGAGGCTGCACAGCAATCCAGCGTAAGTCGACTGTTTCTCAACTTCATTGATTCCTTTTTTATAAAAAGTAAGCTTGGGAATCAGTGGGAAATCGATGAAGGAATAAGGACTTTTGTCTTTATCATTCCAAAAAGGCGTTTCATCCAGATCGATCCAGGCACGATCATGTTGTGCAATGGCAAAATTCACTTCGCCCCATCTCTCTGTACCTCTGATATAGTCAGGATTCCAATGTTGAGCGATATCCCCTGAAAGAAGGCCGTGATTATGTTGCGGAATCATTACCCAATCGTCTTCTCTCTCATAGATGACCAAAATATCCCTCCATTATCTATATTAATTAATGTTGTTCTTCTACTATATTTCAAATATTGACAAGTAGGCAAGAGCTACAAAAGTAGTCATATCAGAAGTAATCGTTCCAAAATGGGCAAAGGTTTTTTATATTGTTTTCGCATATATGTTTTTCTTAAAGGAAAAAGTATGCAAGAAAGGAGATGGCATAATGGAAAAGCGAAAGAAAGAGGAGCCGACAGTTGCCCCTGGTATGGATGATTACGAACAGCTGAAAAAAGATGCGACAGAAGAAGACATTAAGAAAGGTGACTCTACGACAGTCACCAGGCTTTCTTTGGATGAAGTAGACCCAAGCTGATAAGAGTTGTGAAAAACAAAAATTGATAGAAAGGGTTGTCCGAAAGAAGAGTGTCAGACACCTCCAACACAACATTTTGTTTCAAAAACATGCATTTTATCAAAAAGTTGTAACGTTCGGAGAGTCTCAGACACTTATTGGACAGCCCTTTTTTGGGGACCTGTTCAATTGCTTTTTGATTCGTTCATCTTGATAAGATGATAGTAGATGATTTGCAGAATTTGAGCTGACATATAGATCGGGGCTGACCAAAACATTTTAAAACCTTTTTCATAATGAAATATTCCAACCTTTATTGCGATCCATTCAATAAGCAACGATATACCTAACCATATCAAAAGATATACGACTGTCATGTACCCTTTGATGTTCAGTTTTGCATAAAGGTATATGAAAAAATAACTATAAGGTCCATACATGAGGTAGCTGAGAAAATCGATGAATTGATAACCTGAATTATCATTCACATCATAAAAATCCCAGGGAGGCACACTGATGGTATGATCATAGAACATCCCGATGAAGAACCCATATACAAAATGTGCAGTCCCTTCAATAAATGAGAAAATTTTTGGCGTTATCCAAATGAGAAAAATGAATAACACGAGACTGACGATGACAAACCATTCATTAGAATCAAATGAATTTTCATATACCTTCATGTCGATGCTCCCAGTGATCGAAACAAATTATTTTTGCAAGTCCTATACCAATCAAAAAGTAGGTTGTATCCACCAAGGTATGATGAAATAAGGTGATTTTAACAAAATCGATGACATTAAAATATTCGGATAGGAAATTTAACCCTGCAATTACAGGTATGGAACAAATATAAATGATGATACGTTTCCCCCCAGAAGGAGTCCGTAAATAAATATTGACAAAAATGAGCACCAGTAAAGGAATCAATATTTCCCGATTAATAAGGAAAAACAAAAATAAAAATTGATCTTCTGTCGTATGAATGACTTTCCAATTCAGTGACATTAATGTACTGATATTTTTAGTCAATATGGAAATCACCATAAACAACAGTGAATTTTGTAAGAATGACAGACTTTTGGTAAGAAAAAAGAAAAAGAGGGAAACCAAAATAGTCACGGTGATGATAGTTGGTAAAGCGATATGAATCATTCTTTTTCTCCTTTCTCATTAAAATTCTATTACCTGAAGATATGGAGAATCATGAATCAATCGGACTCTTTTTTCTTTATAAGCTTATCTTTATCAGTCGTACCTGGAGGCTCTTCAAGCCAAGCATTCTGGATCATCAAATCCGCGCCATCTTTTGCGAATTGAGCAATTTCAAGAGACAGACGTTGATAATTTGTGATCAAATCGCTTCTCTGGCTTGCCGCAGCAGCAGTTGCATAATTGCCTATACCTGCAGCACTCATGAAACCGATTTGGAAAAGTGCTAGTTTGTCTGAGAAAGGCGGCGTTGTAGAATCGGTAACAGAGGCATCAGATGTAACCGGCGGCTGGATGTAATTGTCCAGAAGAGATTTCGTGAAAATTTGGACATGTTTCTTTGAAATATCCCTCCCTCTTTTCATGTACTCCTGTATTTCTTCCCTGGGTGAAATTTGGGCAAAGCTCAAGGAGAGTTTGCTTCCGATGAGGTTCGTCTGGATATTCATGTATAAATGGGAAATTTCCACTGAGTTCAACGGCCTCTGCCTACTGAATAGAGATACCCCGCTTAAGTACTTTTTGGAGTCCACAAAATCGGTTTTTTCGGGATATTCAATATAAGGGGCTCGGACAAAAACACCTTTCGAAAGGGCGATTTGTGAACTTAACTCATATAACTTAGCAGACTCTTGGAGGCCTTCTATGTACATCAATCTGATATCCTCCCGGGAGCTCATAGAGACGAATCCACTGTAACCAAGCATACCGATTTTTGCCATATGGTTGATGTAGGTCAAAAGGAATACATCACTATAAAGGCGTGGAGCATTTAAATTCACGTCACTTTCAAGAGTAAAGCCGACTGGTACAGGGATATCTTCCTCATTGAATATCTTTGTATACTTTTCAAGGTGATCCGATGAAATATCATAAGCAAGCTGTATTACTGGTCTGATTTCTTGATCATCAATAATGGTTAGAAAGTAACTCATTACACATTTTGACATGCTGTCCTGCATATAACCCGTCCAAACCGAAGCGATTTCAGAAGCAGTCAATGGTATTTTTTCAGTCATTGAGGAACCTCCACACAATATTTGTCATCATATAAATGATATTCTGTGTAAAAATTCGTATATTATAACTGCTACCGAGAGAACTTTTGATATAAAAAAGTATGCCCATAGAAAGTTGCTTCACATAAATGGAAACTGTTTATTCGTTTTTATTGGATGTTCGAACACATATGAGAGTAAAAAAGACAAAGTTATAGGTAAAACAGTTAACTCTTGATAATATCAATTTGCATTTACGATTCTATTTTAAACAAAAATCAACCCCCGTATATAAAAAATACGGGGGCTATTCTATACTATTGATATAATATGGTTTTTCATCTACTTGTCTTTTCTTCTGACACCTGTAGGTCGAAACCCCGGTTTTTCTTCAATTTCATAAGTAGTATCGAGTTCTTTCGAAAGCTCAACTTCTTCCTCATTCATACCACTAGTTTGATTCGGGACTTGTGAAATTTTCTTTTTATTATTATTACCTTTTCGGCCATGATCATCTCTTCCCATGAAACAACCTCCTTTCATGGGTTTAGAATACGAAAATGACAAATTATTTATTCAAATTTGCTATTCTTAACTCCTTTAACACACTAAAAATTCTGGGTACCAAAAATGCGTAAGCGGCTGGAAGATTGTTTGAGTTATTAGTAACCGTCACATTAACCTGTTCAAAGGCGGAAATATAAAATTGGACCCAAACATGATTAGGATTCGAAAGCTAATATTAGAAGACTTACCACATATGTATGACTGGATTAGAAATCACTTTTGAAAAATTTTTGTCAACTATTAGTAAAGGGGTTCTTTGTGTTGAAAAACATTCCTAGTACAAAACAGAATATTGAGTATTTGTTAATTTTCATAACATAAATTCAGCATTTTTTGTGGCTACAAAAAATAATCACGATACCTTCTAGTCAAACAATTTTAGATTTCAATAATTTCTTTTTCACTTAAAGCGAAATGAAAAAGAGTGGATTTTCATGTTAGGTCCAGGAAGTTGGATAATCATAGGAGTTGAAGCTTTACTAATTTTTGGTCCCAAGAAATTACCTGAACTCGGAAAAGCTGCTGGTAAATTACGTAAAGAGAAACTAGATTAAGAGAGGATAACTGACATTGGACTTGCTGATTTTTATTAAAGCAATCATTTTAGGAATGGTGGAGGGGTTGACTGAGTTTGCACCGATCTCTTCTACAGGTCATATGATCATCGTTGATGACATGTGGCTGCAATCAAGGGAATTCTTGACAAAGTATGTCGCAAATACCTTTAAGGTCGTCATTCAGCTCGGATCGATTTTAGCGGTTGTCGTCGTTTTCTGGAAAAGGTTGATTGGCTTGGTCAGCTTTACAAGACCCAGAAAGAATGCAGTTAATGAGGGAGAACAACTCAAATTATCCCAGGTCATCGTTGGGTTATTGCCAGCAGGTGTTTTAGGAGTATTGTTTGAAGACTATATCGATGAATATTTGTTTTCTACAGAAACTGTATTGATCGGGCTAGTCATAGGAGCGTTCTTTATGATTTTTGCAGATGTGTTCGCAGCGAAAGTGCCGACTGCTATGACAGTTGACCAGATTACTTACAAACAAGCATTTACGGTCGGAATCATTCAGTGCTTCTCGTTATGGCCTGGATTTTCCCGTTCAGGATCGACAATCTCAGGCGGGGTCCTGGTTGGGATGAGCCATCGGGCAGCAGCTGATTTCACTTTCATCATGGCAGTACCGATCATGGCAGGTGCGAGCTTCTTATCACTTCTGAAAAATTGGCAATACTTCTCAATGGATGCTTTACCTTTCTTTATTGTCGGCTTCATCAGTGCTTTTCTATTCGCTTTACTCTCAATACAATTCTTTTTGAAAATCATCAGCAAAATCAAACTAGTTCCCTTTGCGATCTATCGGATTGTTCTAGCTGGTGTTGTATATTTGATCTACTTTTAAAAAGGGACTAAAAGAGTCAGCTTCATCAAAGACCTTTTAATGACTATTTTCAATTTTGAATTAACGAATAAACGATCAAGTAGATAATATATACCAGTTCTAATGGAATCCTTCTACCATATAAAGAAAGGAAACATAATCAGAAAAACGATATACTTCCTTCTTTGGAATTAGAATATAATAATTCTAAAAAGAATTGGTTAAGCCCTGTTTTCATCAAATAATGATTAAGTTAGATCTCATAATTTTGACTTTAATTTTCATCTATAAACTAAATGACGCATTAAACGTTCAAGTGGTCCATTAATATGGAATTTTTCTAAAATGGATGCGATTACTACAGCTAATAGCCATATGGATATAGCAACAAGTGTGACTCCAGTGTTGGTCAATACTCCTCCTAAACCTAATGCTACGGGCGACAATAGGATGACCAACAAGGTTTCATTCAGAATAAAAAATGTGAGTGAACGTTTCCCTAAAGCAGTCATTGACCTAGTGATCCAACCCGGATTTTCAATGAAATTACCAATCATTCCGAATAAAGCTGCATATCCCATTCCACCAGCAGTCCCTGTTACAATTTGAACGCCATAAATGATTCCAGCTACGAAAAAACTTGGTTCCCAAATTTCATTGATCATGACTAAAGGAAGAGCACCAAAAATTGATATGGTCATTCCAATTGCAGTGATTTTTTTTAATGTTCGATGGTGCAGATGCGAATCAATTAATAGACGTTTTCTTCCAGCCCATATACCTATAAGTACTGACGGCAGAATAGGGAAAAGAAAATGAATGAAGACAGGGATGACAGGAAAGTAAAAAATGGCTTCCGTTAACGATTGTATATACCGATCATTCGCCGAAAAGTCAGAGCCAAACCCATAGCTGCCGATTTCATTTAAAAAAGACCCCCATATAAATGGAAGATAGAGAATGAAAATGAAAGTGACGATGGTTGTCACTTTGATTAATGTATTGTTAGGGCGCAATAACAACCAACCCACAAGAATACCGGCAACACCATAGGCCATTAATATATCTTGACCACCGATAAATACGGCCAAGATAAAACCGAACAAGATTAAATAGAAACATCTTCTTCTAATTGTTTGTATGGCTTCTTTTTTAGAATTCCCTTTTGTAAGCTGTTTTTCAAATACCATGGCTAATCCGTAGCCAAATAATACAGCAAACATAGGTCGTGCTCGATTGTCTATCAGTAGTTCTCCTAAAGAGTTTAATAGCTTATCTAGAAAAGTAACACTTTCCGGGCGGCTCATGACCCCTGGTTCAGAACTGTATAGAAATAATGGTGCATGGGCAAGTACGATTAACAAAAGCATGAAGCCTCTGGCTAAATCTAATGAAATCGCTCGCTTTGTTGAAGTTAGATTTCGTTGTAGGTGCATATTGCTTTTCCCCTTGAATCTTTTATAATGAGTCTTATTTCATTTATCACCATTCTTCAATCTTAAATCCATTATTAATAAACTTGCATTAAAAGTAAAGATAACTGTAGTTACCTTTGCCCACATCCCCTAGTTGCACGATAATTGACGCGTTTGGTCTTTTCCCAGCTGCGATGATCTTATTAGCAAAGGTTTTCATCATGGGATTGATTCTTACAAGTTTGAGAGTCTATTCTAGAAGAAGGTTATGAAAATTGAAAATAGTGAAGATTTACATTTAAAATGACGGTGTACTTATTATTAACCGTACTGGATCCAACTTCTATAAATACACCGTTTAAAAATGTTATAGATGGACTTGCAGCAGAAGAGGATATCTGGAAACCATGAAACACAAGAGGAGGCTAACAGTGTTTAAAGGGACAGGAGCTAAAATTCTTGACGGCTCACCAAATTATTTCGTGATAGAAGACATCGGGCAGGTATCAACCATCAACCAATTTGAAAAACTTCTGCACGACCTATACGGCTATGTACAAATGAAGGATATTCAATCTGTCAAAATCGTTTTAAACGAACGAGAAGCATCGAACAATGAGTATCTGAATTTAATGGATGATTACAACTTTTTGAAACACGATACACAATGTTTTTATAAACGGGACCTGAATTCTGTAGATGCTTCCGAACTGGTACCATCCATTGATTTCAAATCAATTGAACAAGCATCCGATGACTTATTTAAAAATGTATGGCAAAAAGTCGTGACCGAGTCCCTAAACGCTCCTCCATCACTTTCCATTGAGAAGGAATTTGAAGGCATGAAAACTGAACTTGGTCCTAATTACATAAAAAACTGTTTGATCGCTTATCATGAAAAAGTTCCGATCGGGATTACGATACCCCACATTGAACCAGGTACCATTGATGAAGGCAGACTCTTCTATTTTGGATTGGTTCCAGAATATCGAGGTAAGAAATGGGGATGGCACTCCACAAACTTTCCTTGCAATTTCTGAAAAGTATAGGAGCCACATACTATATCGGTGCAACCGGATATCGAAATATCCCTATGCAACGTATCTTTCAACTAAACGGTTGTATAATGTTCGAAAAGAAAGTCATCTTTCGATTGAATAGACATTCTACTTGAACTTTTTTCCACAGAACGATGCTATATAAGATATAAGGAGCAAACGTTATTATAATCTTGAAATTTGGGGGATAATTCATGAGAAAATTTGTAGTAGTTTTAAAAGATAAAAAGAAAGGTGACCTGACAGATAAGCTTTTGGGTCAACATATAGAACATCTGCAAAAGTTGAACCAAAAATCAAACCTGCTTATTTGTGGCCCCTTTAAGGATGATGAAAAGGCTATGCAAATATTGATCTGTAATACCATGAAAGAGGCAATAGCTCTTGTTGAGAGTGACCCTTTTGTCCAAGAAGGTTATTATGGTGATTATGAAATAAATGAGTTGATCGAAGCGAATGAGGATAATAATTGGTTGGTCAATAAGTGAATTTCAGGAAAGGAATGGATATCGGATGACATTGCGAGTAGCGCCCAATCTAATGATGGACGGAAACGCAAAGGAAGCGATCCAATTTTACAAAGACATATTGGATGCTGAAGTGCTGTCTATTACAACCTATGCAGATATTGCAGAATTTCCAGGAATGTCTTTCTCGGAAAAAATATTGGACCGTATAGCTTATGCAACATTAAAAATCGGACATACAGAGCTAAAGATTTATGACTCACCAGGATTTTCCCGTCAAATAGGAAATCAAGTAGCCATCCATTTAACTGCGACCGACCCTGTAAAAACAAAGCAAATTTTTGAAGCTTTCCAGGAGGAAGGTAAGGTGATCGGCCCCTTAGAGAAAACTTCCTTCACCTCCGCTCAGGGTATGGTAATGGACAAGTTCGGTGTAACATTCACAATTGTGACTGACAATTAAAATAAGTGTACGGTTTAGGGATAATCAATAATCGGGTGCTTATCAGTAGAATCAAGGGGGAGTAAATTTTGTTGCACGATTTAAAAGGACACTCTAATATGGAGCCAGTTGTTGGATTATTATATTCGACGGTTCATGAAAACTTCCAGCGGCTTAAAAGAATTACGGAAGATATGTCACAAGAGGAATTAGATTATAATGGTCCGGATGGTGACTTCAATAGTACAGCACAGTTACTAAAGCATTTAGCCTATGTCGATCTGAAATGGGTATATAGATTGAAAGGTGAAACGATTCCAGATTGTTTGATGGAAAAATACGGACCAGAATTAGATAGTAACAACCAACTCCCGATGATTAAAGGTCAAAGTTTAAACAAACTGATTCTGGACTATGAAGAGGTATTAAAAATGTTAAACGATACATGTTCACAATTAAAGGATATTGACTTAGATAAAATTGTAAACTATGAAACTGGAAAAAGAGCAACAATCCGTTGGGGAATATGGCACATGTCCGATCATAGTAGATATCACCAAGCACACATAAACCAACTAAGAAAGTGGTATGAGTCGCATTAACCTGGTTTGAAATTTGGGAAATATTATCGAGGCTTTCGTTGAGTATGAGGGGAAACTTCTGATTAATAAGAAGTTCCCTCATTTTTAATTGAAATTAAAGAACATAAAGATTCAAGTGGAATAAATTATTAGACTAGTGACACTCCTTTATCCAACAACTCGCGGATTCCTTCGCCGATTATTTCAATGCCTAACGGGATGTTCTTGTCTTTTACCTGGGACACACTCAATCGGATCCGGTTTTCCTTTCGGTAGTTTGAGAGATACATAGCTGTTGCATCTTGTACGAGTACATTCTTATCTTTAAGATGATCCACCAGCTTTTTCGCTTTCATTCGTTCCGGTAGTTCAATGGTCGAATAAAAACCGGAGTCTCCGCCAGTAACCCCGGCTTCTGGAGGAAGGTACTCAAGATAAGCCTTTTTGAGGAGGGTACCTTTCCTTTTGTAATATTGTCTGAGCTTCTGAATGTGCGACTTGTACATCCCGCTTTGCAAATAGATTTCCAGAGCACCTTGTGTGATGACAGGCGTGTGGACATCTGCTGCAAATTTCGCTCTGGCAAAGCTGTCAAGCAAAACTTCAGGCAAGACGGCAACGCCTAGCCTCAATCCAGGCAAAAGGACTTTAGAGAAACTCTTTGTATAAATGACTCTGCCAGACGGATCATAAGCATACATAGGATCCGCCTTTCTTTTTGTATCCAGATCCCCCATATAATCGTCCTCAATGATGTATACATCGTATTTCTGTGCGAGTTCTACGATTTTCTTCCTCTCATGATTGGAATAGCTATATCCTGTAGGATTCTGAAATCTCGATACAGTATAAAACAATTTGATTTCTCGTTCTTTAAAAATTCGTTCCAAATGGGTGAAATCAATTCCTTCGTTCGTTATTTCAATCCCACTGATTTTCAGATCACGGGAGGTAAGAGATTGGATGAAACTAGGGTGCGTCGGCTGTTCCGTGCAAATTTCGTCCTTCCCATTCGGAAAAGGAAGGGAGATGAGAAGATCGAGGGCTTGCTGCGAACCGGACACGACACAGATCCGTTCAGGTGGAGCAAAAACCTGTAGATCCTGTAATTGTTTTGAAAGTTGTTTTCGTAATTGATCAATCCCCAACGGTTCTGAGTAATGGAACATTTCCTCTTTATACAATTCAATTGCCTGGTTCATACAATGCTGGTAATCACGGTATGGCATCCGGCTTCGGTCAGGTCCAGCCGAAGTGAAATCAATCAGTTCTTTATGTGAATTGTTCCTAGATTGATTACCACCAACAAGAAAATAGCCACTCTTCGGTACTGAATAAATCCTATGCTGTTTCTCTAACTCAGTGTAAGCCTTAATGACTGTATTGATGCTGCATCGGAGTTCTTTGGATAATCTTCGGACTGAAGGAAGACGTTCACCGGGTTTCAGGTGCCCTTCGCTGATTCTTTCCTCGATTTCCTTGATCGTCTCTTCGTATTTCTTTTCCATTTTTCCTTCCTCCCTATCACATCTGTAAGGGTACAGATGACGAAAACATCGCTTTCTGGGCTTGGACTTTCTGAGTATAGTATAAGTTATCAACGACGAGGTGACATCATGTGAAAATACCAATTTAGGAGGAAGAAGATGAAATTTTTTCGTTCAGGTTTGTTTGTATTGCTGTCACTCATGCTCGTTTGGACTGGGATGTCAACAGATACGAGTGCACAGGGGAAACATGAAAAAGAATTGGACATCGAGGCTTTATTCAATGGAAAAGATGGGACCATGGTATTGAAAAATCTCAAAAATGACAACGTTTTTGTGTACAACCAGGAGAGAAGCAGGGAAAGGTTCACGCCTGAATCGACGTTCAAAGTACCGAACGCCTTGATCGGACTCCAAACATCAGCGGTCAGAGATGAATATGAGGTTAAACGGTGGGATGGCATAACCAGGGAATTTGAGGATTGGAATCGGGATCATACACTTGCTTCAGGTATGAGACATTCTGTGATCTGGTACTATCAAGACATGGCCCGTGATATCGGAGAAGAACGAATGGAAAAGTATGTGAACCTTATAAACTATGGAAATCAAGATATCTCCGGCGGAATCGATACATTCTGGCTGGACAGCAGCCTTGAGATTACTGTAAGAGAACAATTGGACTTCATCGAAAAATTAGTCAAGGAACAACTGCCCTTTGAAGAGGAACATCAGAAAACGGCAAAACGGATGATGATTGACGAGGAACAAGATGCGTACACACTCCATGGAAAGACTGGAACAAGACTTTCAGATTTCGGGTTAGGCTGGTATGTCGGTTTCATCACCACAGAAAAAGACACCTGGGTGTTTGCAGTGAACCTCGACGGAACCGGAACCGAAGCAAAAAATATCGTCAAAGAGACCTTAAAGCAGATGGACATTATAAGTGAAGAACTTTAAGTATCACAAATGGGGACGTGCTTTTCATCAAGCCGTCCCCAAAGTTTCATTTGAAAATAGGTAACTAACGTAGAATAAATGGTTGATCAGTCTCTTCATTTTTGTCTTGCTAGGAGTATTTACGATTTTAGGTTTTCTCCAGATATTCTTAGAGTGTTATTCAGATTCTAGAACGTATAGAATAGTACTCAAGCAGAAAAGGTTCTATAATTTTACAAATTAAATGGTATTGCATTCTCTTTGAAGTAGACACAATAGGGAGGTGGGAAGAATCAATGATTTGGTTTTTTGGGTAACGTCTATTGGTAGTATATTAACTTTAGGGGTTATTATTTGCTATTACGCATCGTTAGGAAAAAGAGTTTCAGAAGAGGAAAAGAATGCCGGGAAAGATTTGACTACGATATTAATCCATTTACAGGCACTTCAAAAATTTAAAAATGTATTTTATAGATTAGTATGGAATTTACATAGTTTGAAAGAAGGAAGGGAACTTGATGACAGTTTCAGAGAAGCCTGGACAAATCGTTATCCTCAATGGGGCACCCAGATCTGGAAAGTCAAGCATAGCACTGGAGATCCAAAATACATTTGAGGGAGTGTGGATGAACATAGGTGTAGATAAGGTCATGGAAATGACTCCAGAACGATTTTTACCAGGGATAGGATTAAGACCTGGAGGAGAGCGACCAGATCTTGAGCCTCTAATAATGCTGATGTACAAAGGGATGTATGAAACGATTGCATCACACAGTCGTTTAGGTTTAAACATAGTCGTGGATGTCGGTCATCATGATTCTTATTCTGTTCCTCTTGGCATTCTACCAAAATGCGCTCAAATACTAACCGGTCTTCCTGTTTTATTTGTGGGAGTATGCTGTCCACTCGAGGTTATCATGGAACGTCGTATCAACACCTGGAATTCTAGTTATGCCAAAGACGGTTCAGTTCCAGTTCCAATAAGAAAATGGCAAATGTCAGTCCACGAACCAGGGATTTATGATTTGGAAGTCGATACCTCACTGTTAACCGTAGAAGAGTGTGCGAACAAAATACAACAGAGACTTGAAGATGATCAACCTTTAACAGCTTTTCAAATTATTAAGGATATTTAAATTAGAAATGAAGAAATAAAATCAACTGTAAAGTAAATGGAAATAGGAGGAATAAAGTTGGCTTTAAATGTAGGGGATATGATTACATTTGAACGTACTTTCACAGCAGAAGATGTGGAATTATTCACTAAGATTTCCGGTGATGGAAACCCCTGGACGACGAGTCTTAGTTCGCTTAGAGGTTCAACTGCCTCGCTGTTCCCACATGAGGGTCGTTAATTTCGTTCAAGCGCCATTATATAAAACTGAGGCTCAGTATTTTTCAACCGGAGCATTTCTTCAAGAAGGAGAAATGCTTTTCTTGTGGAACTAAAGGGTAGGTTTTAGTCGGAGAGGAGGGTCGATCTGCCTGAGCGCTTCAAATACATCAAAAGCAAAATAATTTAACTATAGTGAGGAGGATCATGGAATGGAAACAGGCAATAAAGTGACAATTACGGTAGAAACGACAGTCCGCACTCCAGTTGAGGAAGTTTGGAGATATTGGACAGAGCCACAGCATATAACAAAATGGAGTTTTGCTTCGGATGATTGGCATGCACCGAATGCCGAAAATGATTTAAGGACTGGCGGAAAGTTCCACACAAGAATGGAAGCGAAGGATGGTAGCTTTGGGTTTGATTTCAGTGGTGTCTATGACGAAGTGAAAATACACGAGTTGATTTCCTACACGCTTGACGATGGAAGAAAAGTCACGATCAGTTTTGTTCCTCAAGAGAATGAAACGAAGATTATCGAGACGTTTGAAGCAGAAAGTGACAATCCCATTGAAATGCAGGAAGCAGGCTGGCAAGCGTTTCTCGACAATTTTAAAAAGTATAGTGAAATCTCCAATAAAGCTTAGGTAGTAAATCTTATTAGAAGAGGCATATCCGAATCAGGATCTGCCTCTTTATTAGGAAAATAATCATTGAGTTCGGGTGAATATTTTGAAATAATTGGTATTGGACAAAAGGTAAAGGGGATGACATATGAAACAGGCGATCACAATCATACATACAAATGATCTTCACGCGAATTATGAATACTTATTAAGACAAGCTTCATACATAAAGAAACGGGTGAAAGAACTCGATTCCGAAAATGAGAATTATCTCCTTTTAGATGGTGGCGATCACCTGGATATGAGTATCAATGAGTGTTTGGCCACTCAAGGAAACATGCATTTAGAGATGTTGGCAGATGTGGGTTATCATGCGATGTCAGTAGGCAATAATGAATTGTTGCGTTCGACTCCGGAACTGATTCGTAAGCATAGTCTCGAAACGACCGTTCCATGGTTATTGTTGAATTTGGCTGAAAGCGATGGATCAGCGATTGGAGGGATGAAAGAATCCCTGTTATTAAAAGCAGGTCAGTTGAAGATAGGGCTTTTCGGAACAACCGATCAATTTGGAGATCTTTATGAAAATAAGCATGGTTTTCGTAATCGAGATACAGTGACTTCAATAAAGAAAGCGGTTGACGACTTACGTGATCAAGGGGCTGATTTTATCATTTTCCTTTCACACATGGGGTATGAAGCTGACCTTGAATTGGCCGAAAATTTAAGTGGAGTCGTTGACGTGATTATTGGTGCCCACTCTCATACGGTTCTTGAAAGTCCGATTGTCGAATCCGGCGTGATTATTGTACAGGCAGGATCTTACGGGAAATATGTTGGAGAACTGCGACTTGAAATTGATCTAGAAGATAAAAAAATAGAAAAGTATACCGGTAAATTGATAGAAATCAATCTCGACTCCGAGTGTGATCCTGGCATGACTGCGATATTGGAACGAGGGCGCGCCGAAACGAATGAGTTCCTATCGGAAGTATTGTCTTATACCGAAGAGCCTCTAGCACATGAAGATGTCATCAAACTCATGGCTGATGGCATACGGAATTTTTGGGATGCAGAAATCGGTATCATGTATGGTGGAGCGGCTATCGGAGGACTGGAGAAAGGTGAATTGACGAGGGGCAAAGTATTGGATATTTGTAAAAGCATGCACACCCCTGTGTTGATCGAAATGAAAGGGAAGCAGATTGCAGGTTTAATAAAAGATAGTTTGAGAGAAGAACTCACCTCTAAAAAGGTTTACGGAAATGGGTTCCGTCCACATGGAATCACGATTGGATCATTAGGATTCTCTGGCGTTTCATGGACAGATCAGAATGGCGTGATCTCAGAGATAAGGGTGAACGGCGAACGATTACAAGAAGAGCGGGTATACACAGTTGGCAGCGGAACACCCCTGTTGTACGAAGAAGTTTGCGGATATGCACCTGTCAAAGGATGTAAAATGATTGATATCGCTAAAACGTTGATGGTGAAAGACGTGTTCATGATGTATTTGAAGGAAAATAATAGATTGAAGATGGATAACGTATCATGTTAAGTTTTCGTAAATAAAAAGCGGCATACCCTGAGGTCAATGTTTAATTTAAAGAGGCATATCCGAATAAGGATATGCCTCTTTTTGTTATTCAGTTAGGGGAATGGATCCAATAATCATAGAACCCGGTTTGAGGAGTAAGCCTTGATAACCTTCACTTATATACGTTTATCAATAAGTGAAACATAACATACTAGAGTTAAAGCGTTCGTACGGACTATTCTTCAAAATGGTCTTTTTTAAAGTCAGTGAACAAGGAGGAGAAAATTGATTGAAAAATTTTAAAAATAAACAATTTGCGGTTCTTGGTCTTGGGCGTTTTGGGGGAAGTCTCGTTAAAGAATTTCACAGGCTTGGAGTAGATGTCCTGGCGGTGGATATTGATAGCGACAAAGTGAGTAAGCATAGTGAACTTGCTACACATATTGTTGAGGTAGACACTGTAGATGAAAATTCGATGGAAACATTAGGAATTCGGAATTTCGATTATGTAATTGTTGCTTTAGGAGATAATTTACAAGCGAGTATTCTAACCACACTCCATTTAAAAGAACAAGGGGTAAAAAATGTATGGGTGAAAGCACAAAATGAATATCATCATAAAGTTCTTGAAAAAATCGGAGCTGACAGAATCATCCATCCTGAACGTGATATGGCGATCCGAGTGGCTCATCATATCGTCTCAGAAAAAATAATTGATTACATCGAGTTATCCAAAGAACACAGTATCATTGAGGTAGTTGCGACAAAAAAGGTGGCTGATCGCTCGCTATTACAATTGAATACAAGAGCAAGGTATGGTTGTACCATCAGTGCCATCAGAAGTGGTAAGAAGATAAAGGTAGCTCCCTCTGCTGAGGAAATTATTTTGAAAGATGACATCCTTGTATTGATTGGTCATAACAAAGATTTGATCCGATTTGAGGAAGAAGGTGTATAGACATGCAGCCCAGAAGATATGTGATCAATTTCAGTCCACCCCAATTCTTATCCCTTATTTTCCTTTTTTTTATTATTCTTGGGACATGTTTATTAAAATTACCTAATGCCACAACTGAAGGAATCACTTGGATGGATGCATTCTTCACTGCAACCTCAGCAATGACAGTAACAGGGCTAATTGTTGTGGATACCGGACAAGCTTTCACTTTTTTCGGTGAAATCATCATTCTTTCTTTAATCCAAATCGGCGGACTGGGGATCATGACTTTTGCTGTCTTAATCTTTATTTTATTAGGTAAGAAAATAGGAGTGAAAGAACGGTTACTCGTAAAGCAGGCCCTCAATCAGACCAATATTGGAGGAGTGATTTATCTGGTAAAAAGGTTATTTCTCTTTTCTATGATAATAGAAACGCTTGCTGCATTAATTTTGTTCCTGTATTGGGCACCACATATGGGATGGAAACATGGGCTTTATTCTGCTGTTTTTCATTCGGTTTCGGCCTTTAACAATGCTGGTTTTTCAATTTATTCAGATAGTTTGATACGTTTTGTAGGGGACCCGATTGTCAATATGATCATCTCCATACTGTTCATAGTTGGTGGGATTGGATTTACTGTTCTTTTTGATATCTTCAAAACGAGTCATTTTCGAAAACTATCCCTACATTCAAAATTGATGTTGGTGGGTACTTTGATAACTAATATTTTGGCAATATTCATCATCTTTATTTTGGAATACAATAACCCTGGAACCCTGGGCAACTTGTCTTTCTCCAATAAAGTATGGGCATCCTATTTTCAAGGAGTAGTCCCAAGAACTGCGGGATTCAATACGATTGAAATTGGAAGTATGGATGAGGCGACTCTATTCTTGATGATGATACTGATGTTTATTGGGGCTGGAAGTGCCTCAACTGGGGGCGGAATTAAACTGACCACTTTTTTGGCGATGGTTTTATCGGTGATCACTTTTCTAAAAAGAAAAGAAGATATCATGGTTTTTAGGAGGTCGATTACAGACCGGATTATCGTCCGTTCTCTAGCGATTTCGATTATCGGAATATTCGTCGTATTTCTAGGCGTTTTTATTTTGGATATAACAGAGAATGCCCCATTCATTGCAATTCTGTTTGAAACCATTTCTGCATTTGGAACAGTAGGATTGTCAATGGGCTTGACAGGAGATTTAACAGAGGTCGGGAAACTGGTAATTCTTTGTATCATGTTTGTGGGAAAAATCGGACCTTTAACATTGGCTTTTTCTCTGGCATACCCTGATAAAAATGGAATCCGTTATCCGAAGGAAGAAATTTTAACTGGATAGCAAAAGTAATCGCACGTACTGCTAAGGAAAAGCTGTTCCGAACAAAATAGATTTTGAATAAGATATTAGATAGTCTGTCATATAAGCTAGAGAGGAAATAAGAGGAATGATCATATCCCATAAATATAAGTTTATTTTTTTGAAAACGAAAAAAACAGCAGGAACCAGTATTGAAATTTCATTGTCGAGATATTGTGGTGATCGTGATATTATCACACCTATCATGCCTGAAGATGAGAAGATTAGAGCAGCACTGGGGAAATATCCGCAAAACAATCAAATTGGTCAAACGAATTTTTATAATCATGATTCTGCTAATAAAATAAAGTCTTTGATAGGGGAAGATATTTGGAACTCTTATTATAAGTTTTGTTTCGATAGAAACCCTTGGGACAAAGTTATTTCTTTGTACTACTTTCTTGTAAGAGACCCTCAAAAAGAAAGTTTTGATGAATTCTTGTCACGTGGAGGTTATCAATATGCTTATAACTTCCCGATCTACACAATTGATAATGACTCAGTAGTCGATTACATTGGGAGATATGAAAACTTAGAAAATGATTTGAAATCAATTTGTGATACGATTTCACTTCCTTTCGATGGTTGGCTACCAAAGGCAAAAGGACAATTCAGGAAAAACCGCGACCATTATTGTACGCAATATAATGAGGATCAAAGAGAGCTAATTGGAAACTATTATAAGAAAGAGATTGATTTATTCAAATATACATTCTAAGACTACAAGAATACAGGAGGTGGTTGAATCCAAGTCCGATCCAGACAGAAAAAAGGTTGGCGATGACCAACCCTTTTTAAACTGCAATAGATCAACAGAGTGCGAGTAAGATTTGCGGTGTGTAGAAGAAGCACGGCGCGAAGGTCGGGTAACAGAATCCGATTGTGATAAAAAAGTTGACAAAAGCTACCCATGCAAGAGCGATGCCGATTCCCCCAAATGGTGTCAGATAAAAGATCAACGTCCATCTTCCCTGGCAACCCCAGATTCCATTAATTCTTTCGTCTGTTTCAATGTCATCAGTGTATTCAGTATGAGGGCGCCTCTGAAATCCGAGCAGTGAGAAAACCTGTGTCGCACTTTGTGGCTGTTGTCCAATCAAAAATTGAAGCTGTGATTGAGGCATGGCTGACAATGTTGAAAAAAGATTGATCAAGTTCTGAGGTGGCCCAAAGGTAGGTCGGGAAAGTGTCGGGAGAATCTGCTGGACTTGCTGTTGCTGCTGCAGGGTCAATTGACCAGGCAATATGGTAGGTATCCCGACACTCCCCATTCCTCCTCCAATACCACCAAAACCACCAATACCTCCTATTCCTCCAAAGCCTCCGATTCCCCCTGGCCCGAATGGAGGCAATTGACGTGGATGTTCTGTCCGATGATACATTTTCCAATCCCCTTTTCGATGTATAATTCATATGTCACTATATGCATATTGGGATATTATGTGTTTTTTTGAAGTTTCGAACATCAATGTTTAATCTTTGCAGAGATGAAAAGCTATTGGTATGATTACTTTCATAAAAAAGAACGATTGCAACAAATTCGTTGGTTTTCACTTTTTTACACTATAAGAGAGTATAAATATTTTCTTCAATATAAGTGCAATTAAGGCTCAGCCTACGCCAATGGCTTGGCTTTACTGAGTTTTCTTTAGAGAGGTTGAGGTAGATGAGCACTTCAAGCATGGACAAACGTAAACTGACCTTATTTGCTCTCACATGGCCGATTTTCATCGAAATCCTTTTGCATATGATAATGGGAAGTGCAGATACCTTGATGCTAAGCCAGTATAATGATGATGCAGTTGCGGCGGTCGGTGTATCCAATCAGGTACTTCAACTTGTAATCGTCATGTTCGGTTTCATCGCCACCGGGACAGCCATCATGGTAGCTCAGCATCTTGGTGCGAAACAAGATGGGACAGCTGCCGAAATCGTGGTAGTATCCATAGGAGTTAACTCTGTCTTTAGTCTGTTCTTAAGCGGAGTATTGTTTCTATTTGCGGAAAAGATCCTGGTTGCAATGCACCTTCCAGGCGAGTTGATGGATCGAGCTGTTTTCTACTTGCAAATCGTGGGTCTTTTTTCATTTGTACAGGCATTGCTGATGACAATTGGAGCTAGTCTGAGGAGCTATGGATTTACGAAGGATGCGATGTACATCACAATCGGGATCAATATCATGAATATATTCGGGAACTATGTATTGATATTCGGGCAATTTGGATTTCCTGAAATGGGTGTGAAAGGGGTTGCGATTTCTACGGTTGTCAGCCGTGCAATTGGATTGATCTTCATTTTTGTCATTCTTTTGAAACGGATTCTCGTCCCATTTAAACAGTTACTCGGATATGCAAAAAAACACACATTGGATTTGTTGAAAATTGGAGTGCCCACGGCGGGGGAGCATGTTTCTTACAATACGTCACAGATGATGATCACGATATTCATCACTTCGTTAGGGACTGTAGCATTGACGACAAAAGTATACACTCAGAACCTGATGATGTTTGCCCTTTTATTCGGAGTTGCAATCGGTCAAGGGACACAAATTCTGATCGGACACCTTGTAGGTGAAGGCAACCATGAGAAAGCTTATTCAAGGTGTTTGAAAAGTTTGAGGATTGCGATGATCATATCCACTGGAATATCATTTTTATTTTATCTTTTTTCAAATGAATTGCTTGGTATATTCACAGATAATGATGAAATCATCCGGACAGGAAGTATCTTGATATTGTTGACGATCATACTTGAGCCGGGACGTTCGTTCAACCTTGTCGTCATTAATGCCCTCCGTGCTGCAGGTGATGTGAAGTTTCCAGTTTATCTGGGTATTTTGTCAATGTGGGGGATTTCTGTCCCTGTAGCATACCTGTTGGGGATCCACTTCAATCTTGGCCTGGTCGGAATCTGGATTGCGTTCATTTTAGATGAGTGGTTAAGAGGAATACTCATGCTTTGGAGATGGCGTTCAAAGGTATGGTTGGATATGAGTTTCGTACGGTCTGAATCTTTGGACAAAGCAACATGACATTCAATAAAAGATTATGATATAGATCAAGATTAGCAGCACAAACCAAGGCCATGGTTTGTGCTGCTATTTCTTATGAAAAAAATAAGCTGATCAATCGTTAACGGGTTGTACAAATCACTTTTTTTAATTAAATGGAATTCACAAGGGATGAAAATAAATATTGTAGAGTTGTTATTTCAACAGAGCTTTTGTCGTGTGATTTTATATGAAACTAATAGAACTAGAAAAATATGTTAAAATACTGATGGAAACATTTATGTACGTTATTCAAGAAAAGGGCAGTATTCTGGAATAAAACCTAAAACACAAAACATAACAATTCGTAAATAATATTGATAAAAAGAAATCTTAGGTAGGGGTACATGTTGAAAAAGATTGTTTCAATAATAGGCGGTATAATTATTAGTTTAGTTATTTCATATTTTACTTTGAGTTACGATGGTCATGAAATACATTTTCACGATAGAGACGGAAACAGATTTCAAATCATTCAAGAACCAGACACTAACCTAATGATGAATGGTTTGCTAATTGTACTGGGGACGACACTTATTATTTATTTGGTTTGGACATTTATAGAAAAAAAGGTTAACTAGCAAAAAGATATTATGTTGAATTGAACAATCGGTGGCATAAGCCTGGTAACGATATATCTTGGAGAGAGAAACCCCTATTGTTTACCAATTAATAATTGATAACAATAGGGGCTATATGTTGGATAAAGTAAATGAAAGTTGAAAATCAATTTACGGTAACAACATTAGAAAGGTCATTATCTTGCTTAACTTCTTTTGCTTTGTCTAAGTCAAAATTACGAATTGATTTAAGCACTAACAATATAAAACCACATAAAAACAAGATTACTGCTGCCAATAAAACAATAATATTAAGATTTAAAATTAATGCTAAAGTACCACCAATTAAACCACCAATTGGGGTTGCAATATTATTTAGTGTTGTCAACGCTGACATAACTCTCCCCATCATGTCAGGGGGAGTCATACTTTGAATTAAGGTGTTTTGTACAATATTAAGTACTCCAGAGAACATCCCAAAAAGTAGTATTGTTCCACAGATTAACCACCAATTGCTCATAAATGAAAATAGAAATAAGGCGAGACCATTTCCAATCCATGCTAATGAAATGGTTAAACCGTTTGTTTTTAGAAAATTAGTTGAAATCGCCCCAATAATAAAACCAATAAAAAAAGCTACATAAATACCACTATAGTATAAAGCTGAACCTTCTTTAACACCAATAGATGGCAATATTATTATTAAAATAGCCATTACAGCGTTTGATATTGCACCAAACGGTAAAACTAATCTTAAAAACTTATTTGTTTTTATAAATTGGATTCCCTGATTTAGTTCAACAATATATTTTTTCATTCTAAGAGTAAGCTTTACTTTTTTAATAGGTTGTTTATTTTTTTTTGCGATGGGATTCATTTTTAAAAGTACAACGTATGTAATACCAGCGATTATAATAGTAGCTGCTGAAATAGCAAAAGAAGTTGTAGTACCTAAGAATGTAATGAGTGATCCTCCAGCTAAAAAACCTAACAAATTAACCATTTGATCAGATGAACTAATTAAGGAATTTCCACTTAAGTATTCATTTTCTTCAACTATTTTTGTAAACAAAGAATTATCAGCAGGATAAAAAATTGAAGAAAATATAGAGGATACAAAAACCAATGAAATAATCAAAATTAAAGAACTGTAATTGTTTAAATATGCTAGAGTTATACATGAAATTAATAATGATTGTGCAAACAATGCTATACCTGCTATAAGGGCAGGATTATACCTATCTAAAACTGGTCCAAACATTACACTAAATAAAGTTGCTATAGTAAATGCAGTATATACATATCCTGTTGCTGATGTAGAATTTGTGATAACTTGTACAGTCCATAGTAGTGCAATAAAGTATATACTATCACCAATATTTGCACTACTTCTAGAGAACATAAATAATATGAAATTCTTATTTCTAATTAATGATGACAAATTCAGAATTCCCCCTTCTTGTAAGCACCCTCCATTAAATAATTTAACACATCATAACCAGACCACGTTTCAGGATAAAAAGATACAATGTCACTTATTTGTTGGAAAATCTCTTTTGATTGGCTCCTAATATTTTCTTTTGTATTCTCTTTATTTGGATATATAGGCTTCTCAAATGTGATTTTTATTTTACTATTATTCAGTCTTATAGTATGGACAACTATAACAGGAATTGAATACTTATGGCTTAATAAGGCACTTCCTTGTGGTAATACTACATCTAAGCCAACCAATTTAGTTTTTTCTTTTGGGCCAATTCCCATCGATACTTCAGGTGGTATTGCCACTATTTTATTATCTTTAATATCCTTGAATGCTTTTTTAAATATTAATGGATAAGGCTTGTCATCCAAGCTGTCAATGTAACTGTATTCTATATTGCTTATGTTGGGTGTATAAATACTATTTATTTTTTCTATCTTTCTAAGTGATTGCTCCACACCATATAGTGATATTGTGTAGTCCTTTAATTTTTCGGCAACATAATTAAGTAATATTTGATATAGATCCATATGTAGACCATTTAGAATCACTGTTCTATTTTTACTCAATTCTTCAAATAAGATATCAAGTCCTTCAAATTCAACATTATTATGAACAAAGTCCTTATTATTAAAAAACAGGAGATGTATTGCATAATACACTGGACTTTCATAGTAGTCACGAATGAAATATTTATGGGCTATTTCGAATTTTTCTTTAATGTTTTTTCCTACGTTTGTAAGTTGGACATTTTCAACGATTTGACTATAGGCTACTCTTAAATCATTAATTTGACTACTTACAGCTTGTTCTCTAACTGATAAAAAGAACTCTTCTAACTCATCTAAATTTTTATACTCAATTGATGATTCTTTATAAAAAGAATAGTCATCAATTAATGAATCAAATAAAAACATATCTTGTCTTTTTGGGATAGTAATTTTTGTTGTCATACCGTCACCTCTGTAATTTTTCTAGAACAAATATTACAATCTACCTTTTGTTTTTCCTCATACCAATTAATGGTTAGATTATTAAAGTCTAGTTCACCGGACTTATTGATTAATATTGGAGAAAATATTGGTGATAATACCTTAATTGCTTCCCAGGAATGAATAGAAGCTATTAAAGATGTTAGAGAAGATATACTACCGGCAGCTGGTGTATGTTTATCAAACTTTAACTCTGTTAATTTACCTAAATCCCAATCTTTATTTTGATGTATACAACTCCAGCACATTGTCTTATGAGGAATAGTTGTGGTACCTAAGCGGCATATGTTTCCTCTATAGCCTATTCCATTAATATGGGGAACATTTTTTTCTATACAGTACTTGGATATAATCATACCTGTTGTATAAGCATTTGGTTGATCTGAACAATTAATAACTAAATCTACATTTTCAGATATACATACAAGATCATTAGACTCATTAATGTATTCTTTTCTTTTTGTGATTTTAGCATTTGGGTTAATACTTCTTAATCTATTTGCTAACACATCCACTTTATAGTTACCTATATCATCTCTAAAATATAAAGCCTGTCTACTTAAATTTGAAATTGATATTACATCCGGATCAATAATTGTCATGTTTTCAATTCCTGATTGGACTAAATTATAGGCAATCCAGCTTCCTATAGCCCCAACTCCAACAATAGCAACATGTGAGTTTGATAATATTTCCTGAACATGGAACTCATTAAGTTTTGATGAGGAAAAATCACCAAAAAAGTTTACTTGTCTACATAAAAAATCTGTATCAATATTTGTTTGAGAATGTCCCGAAACTCGTTCGATAACGTTTAATTCTTCTAAAAAATCTATATGTTCTTGAATTTCTGGGATAGTTAACTTGGGGTATTCATTAGTTAGCGTTTTATATATATTATCTAAATCACAGGAATCACCAATTAATTCGACTAATTTTAGGGAAATTTGATCGACTTCAATAACTAGTTCCTTGTGTTCATTTAAAAAAATGATATGTAATTCATCCTTAGAGCTATTTATAAGTAATTTTACTGAATTTTTAAATTTATAATGTTTCAACTCTGTTACCACCAATTTGATAATTTGCCTCTATATATTTTGCTATTGACGAAATTGATTTCATAGCCTCAAAATCTTGAAACTTATCTGGAAATTCTATCCCAAGTTCTTCCTCAAAATTTATAAATAACTCAGTGACATCTAAAGAGTCTAAATCCTCAACATCAAGAATTCTTTTTTGTATTGATAAATCATCTGGCATTTCAATTGCTCGATCGGTGAGAAATTCTTGGAATTTTTTAAATAGTATATTCTCTAATTCATTAAGATTCATATTATATCCCTTCCTTTTGTTTAAAGGCCAGAAAAAATAAAATATTTTTTCTGGCCAATTTTTGTTTTAAGGTTCTAGTAAAATCTTATTAGCAGTTATTGTTACAGCTTTGCTTTTCACGTACGATAGACTTAAGTTTCATTTTCATGTAAATTACCTCCTAATATGTAGTCTTTTTGTACCGGTACGAGTCGATTGTAACATTAGCGGAATTTCCTAACAAATACTTATTTTTACAAATATTGATAATTGATACATAATACCTATTTAACGTTTTTGTTAGAATTAATATGTGTTAAACCCCAATACAAAGGGATTTTTTAACTTATTTCTATTATGATCAAGGTAATATAATAGGTTCAAAGCCCTTAATAGAAGGGATTTGCAAAAGGAGGAATATTATAGTGCATAATTCCATATTTAGTTATTTAGTCCTAGTAGCCAAATTAAGAATTATGAATGAAATTTCAAGAAGGGGGACGTAACTTGAGTCGAACACTAGGTAGGTTTTAATTTACTTTAAGCCTTCTTTATCCTGATGATGATTTTGGGTCAATATTTAAGCCCTCTGATCTAGGGGTTGATGAAATGATTCAAGTATTAGTTATCTCTTCTGCTTCTGCCTTTGGATGGGTCCTTGTAGAAAGAAAGTCTAAAAAGAAATAATTTTATTAAACAAACGGGGGTATAAATGGAATGAGGTATAAGTATGGAGGGGATTAATTTGAAATTTATTAGTTGGTTTGATTGGATAACTCCCACTAATCCGTTTGCTTCATTATTTTTTGGGATCTTATTTACGGTGATTATTGGAATTACGGTTTGGGTGGAAACGAAAACAGCAAAAACTGTATTAGTAACAACAGTGACAGGGACGGTTGTATCAATACTTGGTGTGATGATTTTAAATTCAATCGGTTTCTATGCATAACTTCTTCAAGAAAAGGGGGCGATAATCTAAGAAGGATCGCCTCTTTTCGCTTAATATCTAATTATCGGGGAGTTTAATTGAATAAAGAATTATTTCGAAGTAATAAAGATTAGGGGGTATTGGTGATTTTTTTCAAGTTAGTTAAGAAATTCTTTTCTTCAAGAATGACTGTTGTGTTTGTCACCCCTGATGCTGGCGAATTTCTAAAAGCTAAAGAAAAGCTTGAGTCTATGGGTATTGTTGATTATAAAGTGGAAACAGGAGATAAAACCGCAATACAGTTTGCGGGTCCTGTTGTTCATAAGATTAAAGTATTTAATAAGGATATCCCAAAAGCAAGAAAGGTTCTAAGCCAATCTAAATAGTTTACTACGTAAACGAGGGTGATAAATTAATCGTCCTAATTTGTATTTTTCTGGTAGGACTATTAACGATGGGTGTTGAAGAAGGTATTTGTTTCGTCAATTAATAGTAGGGAGAGGATTTAATTGACTTCAAAAATCATCTTTTCATCTAACAAATTAGGTGTGATAACCAATGATCAATTACAGTCAATGCTGGATAAATTTAATTTAGGAAGGCTTATCTCTTCAAGAAATACAGAACAGGGTGTAATGAAACAAACAAGATTTGTTTTTTCAACTGAAGGAGAGTTCGTCTTCAAAGGAAATCCATTGTACCCTGGACAATTGATAGAAGAAAAGTTTTTTGTAGAAGAATTACGTAAACAGACAAATGTTAACGTCCCTACTCCTTACCTTTTAGATGATTCAGATGATATTTTTGGCTGGAATTATTCATTAATGCCTCGCCTACCAGGAATGCATCTAAATTCAAAGCAACTATCAAGTAATTTAAAACGACAAGACAAGTTTAAAATTGCGGGCTTAATTGCAGAAGCCCTTCTTGATTTTCATAGTTGGAAAGGAAGTCAATATGGTGATCTAGATACTAAAGACTTAACTATACTTCCTTTTGAAGGATCATATGCTACTTGGCTTTATAATAGGATTAGGTATTGGTTTAATGATGCCAAGAAGTACTCCCAAATAACTACTGAAGACGTTGAATGGGTAGAAGCTATATTGGAAAATGCAAAATGTACATTTGAAGATCTATCTTCACCTACCTTTGTAATGGGAGATTTCAAACCAGGAAATTTTTTAGTAAGCGGTGAATCTAATGAACTTCATATAAGTGGGGTATTCGATTTTACCAACGCTTATTTTGGTGATCCGATCTCCGATTTGATCAAGATGATAACGATATATATTGATAAGGATGAAATAGAGGTAACAAAGCATTTATTATCTCATTATTTGGGTGGATCAGTGGAAAAAGAAGGATACAGACAAAGATTACAAGTACATATGCTCCACCAAAGAATCTTGGATTGGGGATGTGCAAAGGCAATAGGGAAGGTTACGTGGGATGAGGATCTTCCATTCTCTGACTGGGCAGCGAGATACACAGATACTGTGGCAAAGCTGATCGATTGATCCATTTAGATGACTTTGTTATAACGTTCGTAATCCGTTATCGGGGGCGATTCAGGCATAAGCTGCTGCTCCCATTACATAACAGTTGAGCAGGATTCTGGAATAAAACTTTCTGGATTTTGAAATGGAGGGGATAAGGGAAATGAATAAAACTATTATTAAAGGTTTTATCAGTTTTATAGTAGGGACAACTATATTTTTCTGCTTATTCTTTATAAGTGAATTTAAAGATATTTTTGAGATGGCTATATGGGGAATGGTTTCAAGCGTTTTAGGTTATATTTTTATTTCTTCATTAATTATGTCTGACAAAGAAACCGAAAACTTTGAGGAGAAGATTAATGACACTATTTTTAAGAAATAAAAGTCTTATACCTTAGTCCACTTAAGGGTGATTTCATTAAAAATTTTAAGTAAATAGTGAGGTGAAAACTGTGAGAACGGTTTTTGATTTTATTTTTGGATTATTTATAGGAGTAAGTCCTGATGAAATACAATTTCAACGTAATGTAAAAAATCTCAGAAAAGAAAAATGGTTCAATGATTTATATGGAAATGCATTCGTATATGAACAAATTACACAGAACGGAAAAGTAAGAAAGTATTTATCTCAAAAGAATATAGTTAATAAGATTAAAAATGATAAGAAAGAGAAAGATATGTTCTTAAATATGGTTAATTAATTGTTAAGCAAACGGGAGCATTTCTTTAATATTAAGGACCTATATAAAAATAACGAGGAGATAACATATGTTACTAACATTATTAAGCTATTTTATTATTCTTTTCATTGTGGCTAGACTTATAAGCCTTTCAAGTTATATTAATTGGATGCCGACTATAAAAACAACAATTAAACACGATGTTATTGTTGCGCTTGCTTTTTCTTTATTTTTCTCTTTTACAATGGGCTAAACAACCCTTTATTGAATGGTTGGTCTTTACTCCATAAAAGGGAGCTTTAACAGAAGTAATTTCAATAATACATATATCATTTTAAATATGTAAGTAAACTAATAGGATTCGATATTAATGGGGGTATAGAGTCAGTGGAATTTTTTAGTGTTCTTTTCATTGTATTGATGATTTTTACAATTAGGTGGATTCGTCTTATAAAGATAAATTCTGATAAGCAAATAGAACAAAACCAAGAAATTATTAGCTTATTGAAAGTTCTTAATGAAGACGAGGATAAACGAGAATAAAACGGCACCTTGTTAAAGAAACGGGGGCACTTCTTGAATATGTATATGTCCGTTTTCCGAATTAGGGACAGATTCTGGAGGAAGGAAATCAGATAGTTCATCTTGAATTTGTAATTATGCCAGAAAAGGGAACTATGGTTAATTATGATTCGGAGGAAAGAGAAATGGAATTAGAAGAAGTGAAAGATTTCTTAGGTTCGGCAATAAAATCCCAACACTGGCAGAAGAGAATAACTAGTTGCTTTGGGCTCTTCAATTTACCCTTGTTTAAGGATATAATACTTAGCACTATATACGAAGGAAAGGAGCAAACATAATGTCAACCTCGAAAATTGTAACGAATGCAAAAGTAGAAATGCTTATTCGAAAACCGGTTAATAAGGTGTTTGAGGCTTTTATCGACCCTGAGATAACTACGAAATTTTGGTTCACTAAAAGTAGCGGAAGATTAGAGCAGGAAAAGCGAATCCGTTGGGACTGGGAGATGTATGGTGTCGGTGCTGATCTTGTTGTAAAAGCGATTGAGGAAAACAAACGAATCCTTATTGAATTTGATGACAACACAACGGTCGAGTGGATTTTTACACCTCGTGCAGAGAACGAAACGTTTGTTACAATTACTAATGCAGGGTTTCAGGGAGAACGGGAAGAGATCGTAAATCAAGTTATTGATTCCACAGGAGGATTTACGATTGTACTTTGCGGATTGAAAGCGTTTCTAGAACACGGTATTGTTTTGAATCTAGTGGCCGACAAGTTCCCTGATGCTAACGTCAACCAATAAAATTCGCTTTAACGGCAGTCCGAACTCCCTAGGGTTGAACTGCTAATTTTTTTGGCATGTTTGTAAACAGCTCAGACCGTAGCAGCAACAATCCTAAAGGTAGAGGTAGGATACAATTTTGAATAATGATCAAGGCTTAAATATAAAATAGGAAACCTATTGGTTCATCATAATAGTAAAAAGAATAATCTTTGAACATGATTACTTTGTTCAATATAAGGGGCCGTTGATCTAACAAAGGATAACGCCTTTTTTTGCTTGATATCCAACTATTGTGCAGGATTTTGGAAAAGTTTGCTACCATAATACGTATTTCTGCTTTGTAAAAGTTTTGGAGATAAAATCAAGCCAGCTTGTTCTAATGACTAGAATAGCTGGCTTGATTTTTATCATTTTTCCTTTTCCCATCTTTGTCTCCAATTGCGCATTTCAATCAATACACTTTGAAAATCTTTTCCTTTTGTTGTTAAAGAATATTCCACTGTTACAGGAACGGTTGGAAACACTTTACGTTGAATCATACCGTTCTGTTCCAAGTGGCGCAGGGTATCAGTTAACGATTTTGTATTAATATTATCCAAATTCCTTCGTAATTCATTAAATCGCTGTGAGTCTTTATACAATTCTGCAAGGACCAAAAAAGCCCATTTTCCACCTAAAATTTGTAATACATCGCCAACCGCAAACCAACATTTCTTTTCATCTGGAGATGTTTTCATAATAATCCCCTTCCACTTTAAAAAATAAAGTAAGTTTATTTATTGAAACAATATATATAAAAATTGCCTTCTTTAAATAATACACTTACCTGATTACAATAACAATGTACCCGCCTTATAAAAATAAAAAGATAGGAGAGAAAAATAATATGTCCAACTCCACATCATCTATGGATCAACAATCGATACAGTCCATAATAGGACCTTTAATAGTAATTGTACTTGGGATGTTTATGGTTGTTCTGGATGCTACAGCTTTGAATGTGATGGTTCCAAGCTTGGTTTCAGATTTTACAAGTTCATACGCCACGGTCCAGTGGACAATAACTGCCTATACGTTAGCCCAAGCTGCTGTGGTTCCCATAGCAGGTTGGATGACCGATCGTTTTGGCACCAAGCAGATTTTCCTCATCAGTATTGCCCTGTTTACAATAGGCTCTCTATTATGTGCCTTATCAGTTACAATCGAACAATTGATTTGGTTTCGTATTGTTCAGGGAGTAGGGGGCGGAATGGTATTGCCTGTCGCATTCGCTTTCACATATAGGATTGCTCCTCCGGATAAACAGGGTGCTGTTATGGGCATCGTTACAGCCCCTATGTTACTGGCTCCTGCTTTAGGACCAGTGGTGTCTGGCTGGATGATCGACTTCATCACTTGGCATTGGGTGTTTTTAATCAACATCCCAATAGGAATCCTTGCTGTATGTATCGGAGTTTATAAGTTGCCAAAAACTATGAAGCATGACGCTGCTCCCCTTGATAAGTTGGGTATGGTTCTGTCTCCGATCGCTTTTGGAGGGCTGTGTTTTGGCATTAGTGAAGGGGGGAACAATTGGGGATCTACCTCTACCATTACTGGTCTTTTGGTTGGGGGCGTCGCTCTTATCCTGTTTGTCTTCGTTCAATTGAGACGCAAACATCCATTGCTTGAATTGCGAGTGTTCCGTTCATCCAATTTTACACAGGGGATTCTGGTACAGTGGGTAGCTTTTCTCGCTCTTTATGGCAGTTCGTTTCTTATTCCTCAGTTTTTACAAAATGCAAAGGGATATACCGCGTTCGAAACGGGCCTCACCATGGCAATTGAAGCATTAACATCAGCACTTGTCATTATGTTTGCAAGTCGTTTATTTGATAAATTCGGGGCTCGGCCACTGGCAATTGCAGGCATGGCCTCAGTAGCCATATCTGCCTGGATTTTCACCCTTACCACACCTGAAGACGGTATTGGGAAGATCATAATAGCTTTGGTTCTACTTGGGACCGGGGTAGGGCTATCGATGATGCCAATAAATACGCATCTATTTCAAAGCGCTCCTAAAAAGTTATCGGGTCGTATTTCTGCATTAACAGGTGCAATGCAGCAAGTGATGTCATCATTTGCAGTGGCAGGATCAGCAACCCTTCTAATGACGAATCTATCAAATCATTTGAATACCGGTGTCCTCAAACTTGAAGCATGGTCTTTGGCTTTTGGGAATACATTTGTATTCATTATGTCGATAGCGATAACTGGAACAATACTTGCAATGTTTATCCGTATACCACAACCGGTATTAGAATCGGGTAAAGAGGTGAGTGGATCTCAATGAATCAGACACGGTTTTTCACAAGAAGCATTATGTGGCGCAATTCAAGAAGATTGGATTGCGTCCAATGTTCAGTTATTCCGGGGGGATTGTTGAGAAACCAGGAAGAGTAAAAATAGAGATAAATATTGTTTGTGAAATCCTACACTTAAACTAAAGTGGCAGGATTGAGCAATAATGGCGTTACGTAAAAAAGATCAGATCAAAACAACTATTAAGGCTCGGAACCCACTTCTCATACTCGTTTAGAAAAAGAACCCCTGTCTTTCTAAAAAATTCATGACCCAATTCCATATGCTGAGTACGACAATCAGTACTAAGGTCAAAGCCATTGCCCCGAATGTAAGATAGCCGAAGATGCGAATGGGTGCCGGAAGTTTTTTCATGTTCACTTTGGAAAGGTTTTTGGTTGGATACCCTTCAATACGACCGAGATGGTCCATCGCATCGTTATATGCTGTTGAGTTGCCGTCTCTGCTTCGGTACTGTTCCAATCGCTTTTATGTTCGCTTTTTGACCTTTTCTAATTCCTTCTCCAAGGTGGATACCTCCTTATGTATGGAACACCCCTCAAAGAGGGAGGTATTGCCTTACTTTTTACTCAATTAATCACGGACTCGAACGTTTGCCAAGCTTAATTCACAGCCAGTTTATCATCTTTTGAAATTCAGTCTACCATATAATGTAAGGATCTTTATGATTCATTAAACTTGTCTTCTCATACAATAAGAAAAATAACTACGTTCATTATACGGAGCCTATGGAATATTTCCTTCTTGAACGACGTTATTCTAGAAAGGGACAAGCAGCCGCCTTGGGTTTCTTCAAAGCATCTTCGGCAAAAGGTTAGTTAAAAATCAATATCAATCTAATGTATAATTAGAATATATGATTATTTGTATTATAGGGGTTGGTGCAATTTGGATATTTTAGGTTTTATTACTATTATGATAGCAGGTTTCACTGCCTGTGCAGAGTTTACTTCCTACGCTTTAGTACATCCAGTTATTCGTCAATTACCTCAAAAGCAACATATACGTTTTGAACAAGGTTCACTGAAAACATATGGACTTATTATGCCAGTATTTATGCCCCTAAGTGTTATTCTTACCTTGTCCTTCGCACTATTTGCTAAAGAAGTTGGAGGTATTGAATTAATAAGTCGTTTTTCCTCTGCTGGAATGTTCATTTTGGCAACAATAATAACTATTAGATATAACGTTCCTCTTAATAAGGCAGTCAAAGAGTGGGATGCAGAAAATCCACCCACTGATTGGAAGGTGATAAGAAAACGATGGATGTTCTTTCAATCTATTCGTTCTTGGTTGCTTCTTATCGGCTTCGTGTTACTTTGTTTCTCAGTTACAATTTGATTATTATTGAAATGGATTAACTTTTTTTACATAAATAATTTGAATTCGTTTACTGGAAATAAACTTTCTCAGTCGGACTGCTTCACACTAAGTACGGTGATCGTAACCAGGATGAGTACCATTCCAAGAAGTTGAATGGTGGTCAAATGATCTCCGATAAGCAGAACGCCAAATAATGAAGCTGTCACTGGCTCTACCATAGCGACCATCGAAGCAGTTGTAGGGGCAGTCCACCGAATGCCAATCACATAAAATATAAATGAAATTCCAGCCCCCACGATCCCTAATAGAAGAAACCATCCTATGTCGCTTGACGTCAACACACTAGCTGCTTCATCATTGTCCGTAAAAAGAAAAAGGATGAGACAAAATGAAAAAAAGGCGATGGTTAAGGTGATCTGCGGCCTTCCGATTGAAGAGGCATTTTTAAACCCGAATATAAACAATGCATAGGAAAGGCCGGCAGCAAGCCCCGCTGTAGCTCCTAGAAAACTCACTGAAATCGAATCGGTGTTGTAGGCACCTGTAAGAAGGATAATCCCCATAAGTACACCAGAAATGCACCCCCACTTAAACCAGGTCGAACGTTCTAGTCTTAATAAAAAGGAGATTAAAAGGACGAACACAGGTGCGGTATACATTAAAGTAGCGGCAACAGCAATGCTTGAGGCTTGGATACTGAGAAAATAAAAAGTGAAATTTCCAGCAACACCAACACCCGCCAATAAGGACCATATGTATAAACGAGTAGAGAAGATCCAATTTTGTCTAAAGCGAAAGAGGAACCACGCGAAAAAACATATAAAACCAACAGCCCCTCGGTAAAGGGAAATCACAATAGGATTCCAGCCCTTGTTCATTAAAATATCGGCAATTCCCCCACTAATGCCCCAGCATATAGCGGCTAGCATAACCAAGCCTACACCTGCAAATCTCATCGTGTGCCTCCTAAAGATACGTAATGGTACGAATTTTGATCACGCTATTAGAAAAGAAATCAAACGTAACCTTAATAAAGTAAATCCAAGGGCCAATCAATCCTCTTTACGTTCCTGATCAAACATAAGTTTTTTAAAAAGGGTGTAGATGGTAATTCCTTTAATTTCTCTTAACTAAACCTGAGTCAGCTCGCATGCAATTTGAAAGGATGAAACTTTACGATCAAGGGGGAAAGGTGAATACAGTGAAGGTCAATATTACTGACAGCTTCAAAGTTATTTCAATTTCGAGTTTTCAACAAGGGCGATTATTCAATAGAGCATGCGCTTTTATTGTGTATAAACAAATCCATCAAAGCGTTCATTCAGCTCTGATGAATTTGTTTCTGCCTCTCATTGTTTTAAGTCTCGAGGTTGGTGAGAGCTTGCCTTGGCTTCAAGTCTTCACAAACGGGGGGCGATTTGGGAAGAAAACCTGATCATTTTAGAACTGTTACACGTTCATTAAAGATAAATGGACGATGTAGATGAAACAACCGAAAATTATCGAAACGAAACGACTTAAGCTGGTTCCCATATCAATAGAGCATAGAGATCAATTATTTACAGTTTATAGCGATAAAGAAACAACTCACTATGTTCCAAGAGAAACCCATTTGACATTATCTGAAACAGAAACACTAATAAACAGACTTCTGGATCAAATGGTTGAAAATAAAGCGATAGTTTATTCAATCATAAACAAAGATAACCAGTATATTATTGGAACTTCGGGTTTGTACATTTTGAATTTGGAACATAGAAGAGCTTCAGTAGGAGCAGTTATTCGTAGTAACTACTGGAGTAAAGGTTACGTAACAGAGGCATTAGAAAAATTGATTGACATCGGTTTTAATGAGTTTGATTTAATTAGAATAGAAGGAATGTGTATGCATACGAACAAAGCATCAGAAAAGGTAATGAAAAAGCTGGGAATGACATACGAAGGTACATTAAGAAGTGATGTGTTTGTCAAAGGAAACAGTTATGATTCAAAGGTCTATTCGATACTGAAAAACGAGTTTGCTAAAAAAAATGTGTGATTCGGTAACAGTATTTATTAAGGATCGAGTAAGCATTTCTGTAATAAGCCATTCCGCAATCGGGGACCAATTCTAAAGTATTGGATTGCGCTAGTAAGCTGATTCTTGGGTATGAATGAGATGATAAAAAAGCATGAATCGTAGATATCGATTCATGCTTTTTACTTACTTATTATCTTGTCGCTGCGTACACATCGATTACGCCGTTACCATAATAGAAGGAATCTCCAAGGGGTATGGCGGTATCATTAAGTTTTTGACGAACATCTACATTTGATAACCCAGGGTTACCTGCAAAGATAAGAGCAGCTGCTCCAGCCACGTGAGGAGAAGCCATAGAGGTTCCATTATAGCTGTCATAGCTATTACCTGGGACAGAGCTTAAAATGTTGACACCTGGAGCCATTACTTCCAGCTCAGATCCTACGCTTGAGAACGATGCGCGGTTGTTGCTGGAATCTACTGCACCAACTGCCATTACAGAAGCATATTTTGCCGGATAGCCGATGGTGTTCCGTTTGCCTCTTGTTCCAGAATTTCCAGCTGCTGCAACGACTAACACACCTGAGTTGTAAGCGTTGTCATTAGCATCTTTAAGTGCAGTTGAACCAGAACTGCCTCCTAAACTCATATTGATTACATCCATGTTGTTGGCCACTGCCCACTCAATTCCTTGAATAATTCCGCTGTAAGTTCCGCTGCCAGAGCTGTCTAGTACTTTTACGGCATATAGACTAGCTGAATGTGCAACACCAATGACGCCAACGGTATTATTCAGTCCAGCAACTGTACCTGCAACGTGCGTCCCATGACCATTGCCGTCTGAAAAGGGATCAGGCTCACCAGAGACGAAGCTCGCTCCGCCGCTCACGTTAAGATCTTCGTGGTTAGCGTCGATGCCTGTATCTAAAACAGCAACTTTAACACCAGAGCCAGTGTTACCAGTCGCATGAACTTGATCTGCTTTTATGTGGGGAATGCCCCATGGCGTTGTTTGTCCAATTGCATAAGCCATCTGGTCTTCTTCAACATAAGACACATTAGGGTTCTTCTTAAGAGCTTCAGCCGCTTTTTCAGGCAAGGAAACAAGCATAGTATCCATGAATTTATACTGATGCTTAACCTGTCCTCCTAATTTTTTTATGTTATTGATCTGAGCTGTTTGAATATCTGATTTAAAACCAACGAGGAAGTCTTTCGGTCCTTTGTCTACCGATGCGGCAGATGCAGACGGTGCAGAGAAATGTAAGTTTCCAACCAATAAGGATAGAACTAGAACCAGGCTGAATACAGCACTTAATGTTCTTAATGTAGCTTTCATTCCTTTTCCTCCAATCATGTTTTTAAAACTTTTAATAATCAAACTATGTGCTCGTGGTGCTCAGGTCCCGGGCCCCTCATATGTATGTCAGAAAAGTTAGACTATTATTAATTTAATAGTACCATGAACCTAAAGATAACAATATTGGGAAATATTTGGTCACGAACTGGGGTTAAAAAGGTAAAAAAACACCTTACTTTCCCAATCAACAAGCTCCAAAATTAGTGTTATAATAAAAGTTTTGTGTTTAATTAAACAAGGTTTGTAGTAATGGCTGTCATGGTTTAAAAATAAGAATTTTTTTATTCTGTTTGGAAAAATTAAAATAGGAGTGAAATAGTAAGGAGGTAAAAAATGTCTAACCCTTTTGAAGCAGCTTGGAATACTTTAAAAACATTAGTCGATGATGAACCTAAAAACCCTCTGCATGTTGGAGAAGTGACGGGTGTCTGGACATACTTAGCCGTAATAAATGAAGCAATTAGATATGAAGAAATAGGTCTCAATACAACTACTGATAATGATTTAAAAGAACTATTGAAAGACGCTAAAAAACTGTGTGAAAGCCAGTCCCAAAGGCTATCTGATTTTATGCAAAAAGAGGGGATCCCCCTTCCACCTAGCCCACCAAAAAAGCCTATTTCTGATTCAAATGAAATTCCACTTGGATCAAAACTGACAGATGATGAGATTGCAAATGGTGTATCTTTAAAAATTGCGACTGCTGCCGTTGAGTGTGCAATGGCCAATTCACAAACAATCCGGACAGATGTAGGTATCATATGGACAGAGTTTTATACTGAAATGCTAACGTTTGGGGCTACCACTAAAACATTGTTAAGGAAAAGAGGTTGGCTGAAAGTCCCACCTTATTACTCTCCACCAGGGTTACCAAAACAAAACTAAAACCAACATAAAGGGTAATTCTAAGTTTGGTTAATTGAAAACTCTCCTTGTAAAAGAGAATCCAGTTATAATGATCGGGCTGGATTTATTTTTATTCAGGCTCTGATAACGGACATTTCTGTAGTTCTTGTGTATTCATCAAACTTCAGTAAATGGTGCATCTAAAAGAGGAAGATGGTGTAGTTTGAAAGAAAGATGTGCCTTTTTGAAAAGGGTACATTGTTTCACCCCTTTGGATAATGGACTAAAGGGGTGTTTTTATGTCTAAAAGGTAGGTCACTGCTTATTCGCCCAAAAAGTGTAATCTCTTTTATAAACCTTCTAACATTTCTTCTGGCACTTCCCTTACCTTGATATCCTCACCAAGGAAAAGCAGCCAATTTGTCATTTCGGTCATTTCTTCGGGCTTATTGACATTGATGAAAGTCTTTAGAATGGCTGTGGTCTGGTATGGATTCGTATAGGAAATTGAAACTTTTATAGGGTGGTATTTCTTGAACTGGGATAACGCTTTTGGACCAAGTTCAAGGACAAGGTTGGTTTCTTCTTCCTGCTTCCTTAGTTTTTCTGAAATTTTCTTCTTACTCAATCTTTTTTTCGTCGGATAGGGTTCGACATCGATGAGATGGTCGACAGGGAAAATTTGCTTCTTTTCTTCCTTCAAATCATAGCCTTCAATCAACCAAAAGCTTTTTTCATGATAGAGATGCAAGAGATAGATTGGATATGACTTTATCACCTTCTCTTCTTTGATGGTGATCAATAAATAGCGATCCGAAAGAAGGATTTGGATGAGTTTTTCTAGTATGGGATGGGGGAGGTCTGTAAGGTCAAGCAGGTCGGGATTATGGGGGTTGGTCCCTGCAAAAAGCAAGATCTGATTTAAGAGGACAAGGTCATCTTGCTGGGTTTCTGAGATAAGGCCAAGTAATTTTTCAGCTAAAGACTGACGACTCTTCAGATAGGGGAGTTGTTGATTTCTTGTGGCCATAAACGCAATAAAAAGAGCTTTGACCTCACTATCGGTAAAGTGGACATCGGGCAGGACAGAGTTGGGCATGACAAAATAACCCCCATCCCTTCCAACTTCAGCGACAAGTGGCATGCCCATGGACTCGATTTCCCTGATATCTCGAATAGCTGTCGAGCGAGAGATGTTGAATTCTTGCATGATTTCAGAAATTGTAAAGTGGGCGCGGTTGTTGATATAACGCATGATGGTATTGATCCGTTCAACTTTTTTCATCGGAGCTCCTAAACAGTATCATTTTTTGACATGGTTTAAGATTATGATATACCTATCAAGTGATGAAAACAATCATTTGATAAATCTAAAAAAGAGGAAGGTTTTGAACATGGCAAATTATACCCTTGAAGAAAAAGACAGCTTTACCGTTATCGGATTAGGGACAGAGATCAAGAGCGATTACACAGACTTTGCTGGGGTGAACAAGGAAAAGGCAGATTTCTGGCAAGCCGTCAATGAAGATGGAAGACTTGATCATTTAAAGTCCATCGCAGAAAATGACTACATTTTTGCCGTGAACGAAGCGGTGAATAACAAGATGATGCATTATGCTGGCGTCATGACTGAGGCATCGGCACCAGAAGAAGCCAGAGTGATCCAATTTCCTAAAGGGGAATACCTGGTTGTCAAAGGGAAAGGGAAGACGGCTGATGAACTGAATAATACGCTTACTGGCATTGCCTTTGGTCAAGTGTTGCCAAAAGTAGCGGATTTTTCCTATGTTGGCGGTCCGAATGCATCGGTTGAGATGGGGCAGCGAAACGGCTTGGTTTTTGGTGAAATGTGGATTCCAGTTGTCAGGAAATAAACAGAGTAAAGGGAGAGATGGAAATGTCCTATGCTGTTGATTTTAAAAATGTGTCTGCGGTTGGTTTAGAGTCTTCACCAGTGGAGGCAGCGCTTGCTGGTTTACGTGCGAATGAGGCCCGGTACTTCATGAACAAATATAAGCATGAATTTACGGTTGTGCCAGCTAGCGAAAGCCAGGAGACCCTTGATTATGTAAACCGGATTTTGAAAGAAGAACGAGATATTGAGTTTGCGGCAAAACCTTTGGAAACATCACGTTTTCAAGTGAAAAATATCAAATTTGCCTACGTCTTTTATGAGGACGGTCTTGGGGTTAATGTCATGTATACAGTTGATGACCCTAAGAAACGAGCAGTGGGTTTTAAGCTTTCTGAGGGGATGGAGATCCCAAAGGAATTAGATGGGAATTTCAAGTTTGCCAGGCAGAAGTCTAAACTAGCTGGAACAATCCGGGGCTCCTTTTTTGTAATTAAAGGCGAATATTGAAGTAAGAAAGAGCTCTGATACTGAGCTCTTTTTCTTGTGAATTCATACCCGACTCTGCTTGGGAAAAATGTATGATTTATATCCCTCGAAACTCAAGAGATGATCTTTTGATCGTAGCCATACCTAATAAAATCCTTCACATAGATTTCTCTCACTAAATTCTCTGATTCTTGATCGTAGAAATTTCTGTAGGGAGGTAATGGTTGAGAAAAAGAGTGTACCGACATTTTCATATCCGCGAAATTGCGATTGTCATTTTCATTCATTTTTTCGGTGACATGATGGGGTGACTTGATGATGTCGTTTATAGGGGATTGTAGAAGGTTGTAAGATTTTTCGATCTGTCTTATCGATGTGCTGAATTCCTCTAATTTGATGAATTTTCGTATGAATGATTCTTCACCATCCAAATATTGCTGAACCATATGGCCATTGATTTGGCCCCGTTCAACTCCCATATTCTTAATTCGATACAAAAATTGTTTGAACGTTAATCCATTTTCCATACCTGGGGCGATGTCGGTTAGAAGGTCGGGGCTCCTGACTGCATGGAGAAATGAACTGACCGCTCGTGTATAAGGATTACGGACGAGTTTATACACATCTTTGCTTTCATGTAAAAGGTGCTTTCGAATCTTCAATGTGTGATTCTTTTGTTTTTCAATCACCTTCAATCGATAAGCATGAAGGATTTCATTATAATTCTTCGCCTTTTCCAGGTGTCCAATTTGATAGAGATACCACTTCAGGAGTGAAGTACAACCGCATTTCGGACTCCAAAAAAATAGGATTGGAAACTCATCGGCAAAAAGCGGGAGGGGTGGTGTGATCAACTTGTTTGCAACAAAGCGTCGATGGGAATCGATCATAGCTATTTTTCTACCTCCATTAGGATTGTCCAACTACTTGGATTTAACATAATATGTTAAAATTGGAGAATACGTGAATGAAACTGGACTTTAAACCGGATGATCGAAAATCATAGGTTTCATCGAATCTTTTTTTATATACACGAGCGGTAATTAGGCTTATAATTTATCTTGAATTAAAGATTTTTTGAATGAAGTATTATGCTTTGGAGGCATTCCTAATGGACAATTCCCATTTCTTTTATGGCTTACTCATCAACCTCCTTGTCATACTGATCATTATTTTGTTAGTTAATTTTCATACACTATCGAAACAAGGTACTACTAAACTACCGTTCCACCCTTTCCATATTTTCATCACTTGTGCGATTCTCATTTTCTTCAGTCTTACACTATCTATAAAACTGGATAATGGATTTGTCTATGATTTACGCTATATTCCATTTTTGTTAGGTGGAGTATACGGAGGGAAAAGGGTGTTGCTCGGGTTAGCTGGCGCGCTGATATTGATCCGCTTTCCACTTCTAGGACCTGGGTTCATCGTCACGGTTTTCCTTACGATACTGTCATGTTTCGTCATCCTGTATGTTGCTCCTAAATTATCATCTAAACCATGGACGACAAGAGTGTATTGGTTTTCATTTTTTTCGTTTTGTTACTCTATCCTTGCCTTTTTGATACCTTCTTTGTTTTATGGCTTTCACGATTTCACTTCGTTTTTCATTTATTCAGGTACGTTGACTGGATCCACCTTCTTTGTTTTTTATTTATACGAAATGATTAGAACAACCTATATCCTTCAATTGGAATCAATTAAATATGAAAAAATGCATGTTGTCAGTCAACTTGCTGCGAGCATGAGTCATGAAGTCAGAAATCCATTGACGACTGTAAAAGGATTCTTGCAGTTGATTCATGAAAGCCCAATGGATACACAAACGAATCAAGATCTTTCAAAGGTCGCTGTTAATGAAATCAATCGGGCTACTGACATCATCAACCAATACCTGACTTTCGCTAAACCCCATCCGGAAGTAGAAATGGAATTGGATGTCACTGAAGAGATTACCAGAAGCACGGAGATCGTCATGCCGCTCGCACTCAATCACGGTGTCTTGATTGAGGTGGATTTACTGCATAAACACTCGATCACAGGTGAACCGAATAAATTCCAACAAGTATTGATCAACATATTGAAAAATGGCATCGAAGCGATGGAATCAGGAGGAATATTGACGATCACCAGTTTTGAAGAAGATCAGAACCTTTTCATCGTCATCAAGGATTCTGGAATTGGTATGACAGAAGAACAGGTAACCCGCTTAGGCGAACCTTATTTCTCCCTGAAAGGTAAGAATGGAACAGGGCTTGGAATGATGACGGTCTTCAAATTGGTACATGTCATGAAAGGGACGATAGATGTTTGGAGCAAGTTGAACGAAGGGACAACGATCACATTGTCTTTTCCCATCACAGAACAGTCTAGTATGAAGGTCTAAGTAGAGTCTACTGTTAAAGGCTTTACAGCAAGATATCATAAATTGAAAGGAGAGGGAATCGACTGATTTGGATTGCATTGAACATACTATTCATTCTATATGTAATTTACAGCCTTTCTACCATGAAACAGCAATTAAATATGATGACAAAGCATTTTAATATAACAGATGAAGAGATCAAATTGATCAGCAATGAGGAAATTGAAAAGGAATTAGATGAAGATTTTAAAAAGTGAAGGTAAATAGAAGGGAGTAGATTGATTGTGGAAAAAGTTATACCATTCTTGATGTTTCAAGAAGGGAATGCAGAAGAAGCGATGAATTACTATACATCGCTTATTGAGGATTCAGAAATCACAAGCATTGTTCGATATGGCGCGAATGAAGCCGGCGATGAAGGTACCGTTATGCAAGCTACGTTTACATTAAAAGGGCGAGAATTCATGTGCATCGACAGTTATGTAAAACATCAATTCTCGTTTACACCTTCATTCTCCACCTATATTGTGTGTGATACTGAAGAAGAAATTGACACACTTTATCAGAAACTCCTTGAAGGCGGAGAAGCACTAATGCCTTTAGATGGGATTCAGCAAAAAATTCGGCTGGGTGAATGATCGCTTCGGTGTTTCCTGGCAATTGAACCTCCTTAAATAAAGGCTTTGTCAATCTTCATCATTGATTTTTAAAAAATTAAAAAAGGAGTGCATGATGGTGACTCGAATGAACTTGATTTTAAATGTACTGGATACTACGTTTGAAAAGGAAAGTTGGTATGCACCGTTCAAACATGCAATTGAGGGAATCACAGCTGAACAAGCGATTTGGAAACCAGCTGGAGAGGCGACAAAATCAATCTGGGAAAACGTCAATCATCTCATGTACTACAAGGAACGTCTCACCGCAAACCTGGAGGGACGAGAGTGGACACAAAACCTTGATGGTGATGAAACCTTTCATTACACCAAACCAATTGACGATGATCAGGAATGGAACAAAATCGTTGTACGTACAGAGAGAGCTCATAATAGTTTACGAGAGTCGCTGAGTAAAACTTCGGAAGAAAAGCTTGATCAAGATTCATTTGAGAAAAAGCTGCTGGACATTTTTCTCCACGACGCCTATCATACGGGTCAAATTATTCAAATCAGAAAAATGCAAGGATCCTGGCCATCCCATCGTTGAGTAAAAAGCGTTTATTGAACAAAACGAGTTAGCGCCAGATCCGGGTGAACTTCTCTGAACGATATTTAGGAGGGAACAACATGGAAACTTTTGCAGAATATGTAGCGCAAGTTGATAATCCGGAACATAGAGACCGAACAGAAGAGGTTCTGGCATGGGTCTCAAAGAAATTCCCGAATTTAAAGCAGGAAATCAAGTGGAATACCCCGATGTTTACGAATAACGGCACATTTATCATCGGTATTGACACAGCGAAGCATCATATGAGTTTCGCACCAGAAGAAGTAACCATGACGAACTTTTCTGATGAAATTGCACAAGCTGGTTACAGCTCTACAAAAGGATTGTTTCGAATTCGGTGGAATCAGCCGGTAAATTACAAATTGCTGGAGAAAATCATTAAATTCAATATTCAAGATAAAGCAGACAGTCCAACCTTTTGGCGGAAGTGACTCGATGCGTGTAAGCAACCACTTTTTTATGAAAGAGATTTTCGCAAATATCAACAAAAAAGATGACAAAGCTTAAATCAAAGAAGGAGTATATGTCTCTTGTGAGAATATACAAATGATGGATACATACAAGAAAGTTACATCATCGAAGTTAAAATTTAGGAGGAAATCATGGGAAGACCAGTTCATTTTGAAATTCATGTTGATGACATGGAACGGGCTAAGAATTTTTATGGAGAAGTTTTTGGATGGAGATTTGAAGATTGGAGCGAGTTTGCCGGAATGCCCTATTTCGGAGCTGTAACGGGGGATGAAAAAGAGCCTGGAATTAACGGGGCCTTGATGCAGAGGCAAAGTGCGCCTCCAGAAATGAACCAGGCTATGAATGGCTATACTTGTACAATGGGAGTGGAAGACTACGATTCTATTGAATCGAAAATCATCAATAATGGAGGCAAGGTCGCAATGCCTAAATATGCTTTGCCTGGAATGGCATGGCAGGGATACTACATGGATACAGAAGGAAATATCTTTGGAATCCATCAACCGGATGAGAACGCGAAATAGATCGTAACTTTAAAAGAACCCTAACTCAAGGGTTCTTTTTTACCATTTTGAAGTAAATACTTTCTTCAATAATAAGAGCAACTAAAGCTCAGCCTGCGATAAGGCTTGGCTTTCCAAAGTTTTCTTTATGCAATTCTGATGGAGAAACCTTATCATAGTGAACAAGAAGAACTAGTCCCTTTAATGATTGATGCGGTGAACCATAGAAGGGTCTTATTGGAATGTTGCCCTTCTTATTTTTCATATCCAAAAATTGATAGAGACCTTCAAAATGAAAAAACGAAATTTGATGTTCTCAAAGAGGCTTCTTGACACTCTAATAAATTGGAGGGAATCAAAATGAAAGCTCATGATTACATGCTTGAACACATGAACTGGCCAACCATTAAAGAGAAAATAGGAGCTGGGATGGATACAGTCATCATTTGTACAGCTTCTGTTGAGCAGCATGGTTATCACTTATCTGAACTGACGGATACAGTAATCGGCGAGGCGACTGCAATTCTTGTAGCAGAAAAGCTTGGTAACGCACTTGTTGCCCCAGTCATTCGTCCTGGTCTGTCAGAGCACCATATCCCAATGGCGGGAAGCCTGACGCTCCGTCCAGAAGTTTATCGTGGAATCATAGAGGATTATGTCACAAGCTACAAAAGACACGGGTTTAAAAAGGTTATCATTTTCTCCTCGCATGGAGGAAACTTTAATGAAAATGAGAAGATCGTCAAGAACCTTCAAGAGATCCATCCAGATATACAATTCAGCAGTGCATTGTCGTTGATGGAATTGATGGAACTAATGACACGATTTGAAAAAAAGTTTGGACTAGTTGAAGGAAGCTGCGGACATGGAGGAGCGATGGAAACCTCTGTCATGCTGCATATTGCCCCTGATCAAGTGGATATGGAAAAAGCGACACCAGGATATATCGGACCGATGACAGAGGACGTTTTAGATAAGCTGTTTGAAAATGGGATCGTCGGTCTTACGGAAGTGGGTATCTTAGGTGATCCGAGACAGGCAAAAGCAGAATGGGGAGAATACTTCTTAGAACTTTTATCTGATGAAATCGTAAAGGCAGTACACAAGGATTTTCATAGGGAAGTTATGTAGAGAATGTAAAAAAACAGGAGCAAGATTTAAAATGTTTCGAGTGTGCCAAAAAAGGACCAATTTGGTTTTGGGGAAACTGCGGCAAAACGCTCTATTTAAATATGAAAATTATTTTGTCACAAACCTCACCCTTATTCCGTCTATAAGGGTGAAAAGTAAAAAAGGAGGCAGAACGAATGGGTAGAATACATTCTTCTTCAAAAGTTGGCCTTGGCAAAAGACTCATATTTAATCTTGCCCAATCGAAATTAATCAATAGACTGGCGGAAAAATATCCGGGCTTTGTAGATCGGATCAGCGTGAAATTAGGCAGGGAATGGCATGGGGAAATACCCTGGACTCCGCTAAAAAAGCCTATTGAGGAAAGTCGGGTTGCACTTGTCACCTCCGGGGGGATCATTTTAAAAAGCCAGCCCCCTTTTGATTTGAGTGACACTAAAGGGGATTGCTCCTACCGTGTCATCCCTTCCGAGGCATCCCCCGATGAAACGGTCATCAGTCATTTATTTTATGATCATAGTGATGTGAAAATGGATTTGGAGGTCATGTTTCCCTTAAACACTCTTCACCGGTTGGAGAAAGAGGGGAAGATAGGCAGCGTGGCACCTCGTCATTTCAGTTTTCAGGGAGGGATTCATGATCCGACACCGCTGGTAGAAAAGACTGCGCCTGAAGCAGTGCGAAGTTTGGTGGAAGATCAGGTTGACCTCGCTATTCTCACCCCTGCCTGAAATCACTGTCACCGGTCCGTGGGACTGGTTGCACGCGAGATGGAAAAGGCAGGTATTTCAACGGTAATGGTCACTTTATTACCTGAAACCACAACGGCGTTAGGAGTCCCTAGATCCGTCCATTTTTCACGCAAATTGGGAAATCCAATCGGGCGGCCCAACCAGAAGGAGGAGCAATATTCTGCACTTCTGCAGTGTCTGGATGCTTTCAACAAAGCGAAAAAGGGAGAAATGATTACCGGTACGAGTTAAAAGCCGTGTGATCTCCTATTCTTGCAAATCTTACGTAAACAGCTCATTCATGAAGTAAGAGTCTGCGTTCTTAGAATCAATCGTAAGTTTTTTAGTGGAATAATCAAACTATGGAATAGTAAATTATTGCGTACTCCAATAAAATTGGGTGCGCTTTTCTTAATTAATAGGAAAGATCTTTATTTAAAAAGGTAGAATTGCACGCAATTCTTTCCATATTTGCAATTTCAAGTACATCTTGAGCAAAAGTGAGGTCATCTTGTGCAATTTAGTAAAATAGACCCACACCATAACATGAATATCTAATAAGTACTACAAAAGGCACTCACATATATAGTTGACTCAGTCAATTAATAATAGTACACTAAGTTAAAATTGAAATTTCAGAATACTCGGAGGGATCTCGATGCAATCTACTCAATATGTTGAAAAAATCCGTAAGTTCAATCGATATTATGCTAATGTCCTGGGCAAGATCGATCAGGAAATCTATAATCAACCCTTTCCATTGACAGAAGCCAGGGTAATCACTGAAATCAATTACAGAAATGGCTGCACCGCAACTGAAGTAAGAGAGAACCTTGGAATTGACCGAGGTTATATGAGCAGGATTATCCAACGTTTTGAGGATGATAAGATCATTGAAAAGAAACAATCGACAGTGGATAAGCGACAGTATTCACTTTACCTTACCGAATATGGCAAAAAAGTTTATGACGAGTTAGTTGATCATGCCAACCGTGGTGTATCGAAAATGATCCAACGTTTGTCAGAAGCGGAATTATCCGAGCTGGTTACATCAATGGATACGATCGAATCGATATACACGGAAAGATCTGCACAACCGGAAGTGGTCATCCGTCCTTTTAAAGCAGGTGATGTTGGGTACGTCGCGTATCTTCATGGCAGGTTATATGACGAGACCTATAAGTTCGGGAAAATGTTTGAGTACTACGTCATGAAAGGTTTGACAGAATTCATGATCAATACCGATGGAGGAGAGCTATGGATTGCCGAAGTGAATGGTGAAACGGTCGGTTCAATCGCCATCACGAAGTCCAGCGATACAGTAGCACAGCTAAGATGGTTCGTTTTAGATGAAAATCATCAAGGAATGGGCATCGGAAAAAGACTCATGGATACTGCACTCAACTTCTGTAAAGAACAGCTCTATCAGCACGTATTCCTATGGACGGTAAGTACGTTGGATGCGGCTCGATACCTTTACCAAAAATATAATTTCAAGCTGACCGAAGAAAAACCGAATGAAGAATGGACGGGGACAAAGTTGATTGAAGAACGATGGGATCTGGATCTTACAGATGAACCCACTCAGTAAATTGAACCGTAATTGGACACGGGGGATGCTAGATTCCTTGCCAATGGGAATCAGCTTTATCGTATTCGGAAGTGTTTTCGGAGTGATGGCGATTCAAACAGGTTTGACACCTATTGAAAGTATGTTGATGTCCCTTGTTTCCTTTGCAGGTTCAGCACAATTATCCATCCTTCCCATGATGGCCGAAAACGCAAGCATATCAGCAATGGTTTTGGCTGCCTTGTTGATCAACGTGCGACATCTCTTATACGGATTGTCGTTATCACCTTACTTTACGAAATTTGATTTGAAGTTTACGAATTTCATAGCCTACTTTTTATCTGATGCTCTTTATGCATTATCTTTACAACATTGTAAACGACCACAGCCGCAAAAAAGCTATCTCACCAGCGCGGGAATCTTTTTGTATTTTTCATGGGGCTTAGGCACATTCATAGGTACGATTACCAGCAGTTTCCTACCTGCGCAAAAAGACCTGGGGTTGGACTTCAGCATTACCGCAATATTTTTAATCATGGCTTATACGGAAGTCACTTCATTCCTGAAGATCGTGACGTTCCTCATGACTGGATTGATCATGATCATTCTATCCTCGGTTTTCCCGATGGGCATTCTCTTGCTCATTGCAGGAGTGATTGCTTTTGTCGTTGGTTATGTCTCACCTGATCGCTTGTTCGAGAGGAGTGGTTGAAACGTCTGCAAATTTTCTCTCCCTATTAATTGGAATCACAATCGTTACATACTTGACGAGGCGTCTATTGCTGCGAGTGCCTGAGCGGGTGCTGACAAAAAGATTCAAGAACGGATTAGCCTTCGTCCCGATTGGCATTTTTGCAGGATTGGTTTTTCCTTCTCTTTTCATCGGTGAGTCAGGCTTCGAATGGAAGCCGTCCTATCTTTTAGCTAGTGTGATTTGCTTAATGACTATGAAAGTCACAAAGAATTTCTTTTTAAGCTTTTTTGTCGGCATGGGAATTGTACTGATATGGGGGTTCGTTAAATAATAATCAGGAGAGATATTCATCTCTTCGTCATATGGAGGGCTTAAGGTGGCTATAAAGTACGTTCATACGAATATTGTGGCAAAAGACTGGTCTAGATTGGCTATGTTTTATATAGAGGTTTTTGATTGCAAGCCAGTATATCATGAAAGGGATCTTTCAGGTGCATGGATCGATCAGGTAACGAATATTGATGACGTCAGAATAAAGGGTATCCATCTCAGCTTGCCTGGATACGAAGAGGGACCTACTTTGGAGATTTTTCAATATGAGCCCGAGAATTTAAAAAGTGACATCACGCATATCAACAAACAAGGATACACACATATTGCATTCCAGGTTGATGATGTTGAAAGAGTGCTGGAAAAGTTACTGGAACACGGGGGAAAGAAATATGGGGGGTTAGTGAAAAAGAAATATGATTCAATCGGTACGTTAACAGTCATTTATGCCGAGGATCCAGAAGGAAACATAATTGAAATACAGAAGTGGGATAAGTGAATTTTTGCCGGCACTTGGATTGATCACAGTCTTAGGAGTACTGAATGTTTTGCTCTACTGTATTAAAGGATGTTATCATCTAACTTAATATAAGTAGGGAAGGATGTTACATATATGTCATTGGAAAGTGTAAAGGCCCATTTTGCGAAATGGGGTCGGGCAGAAGACGTGATGGAATTCAACACTTCGAGTGCCACTGTAGAAGAGGCTGCTGAAACGATTGGCGTCATTCCAGCCCAAATTGCAAAAACACTGTCGTTCAAAGGAAAAGAAGAAAAAAATCTTCTGGTCGTTGCTGCAGGTGATGCGAAAGTCGACAACAAAAAATTCCGCCAGACATTCGGGATGAAAGCACGGATGCTCAAGCCTGATGAAGTATTGGATCAAACCGGGCATGTCGTGGGGGGAGTCTGTCCGTTCGGTTTGGCGAAGGACATGGACGTCTATCTGGATATATCGATGAAACGCTTCGACTACCTCTACCCCGCATGTGGAAGCACGAATTCGGCGATCAAATTGACATGCGAAGAATTAGATGAATATTCATCTGCTAACGACTGGATCGATGTTTGCAAGGGTTGGGACAAGGAAGAGGCTGAGAAGGAGACAGTTTCTTCTGTCAAATCCGATTAACCGCCAATATGAGACGCTCTCTAGAGGAGCGTCTTTTTCATGCCGGAAAATTTCAGGAATTATAAAAGGAAAATTCTGAACGATGCAGAACTTCTTAGTAGATTGACCTTCAGAAAAGTCATAAGACAACGAGACCGTGCCAGCAAAAGGGCAGGGTCTTTTATCTTGAAGAATGAAAGGACGGATGAAGATGCTACAAAAAACAGAAATGCTTTTCACCTGCGAGATCATGGAAAGAGCATTCAATTTTGTCGGGCAATGTGTAACTGCCAATTTCCCAGATGCTTTTCCGAACGGAGATACACAACAGGTTCGAAAAGAGGATTCCCGAAATCAAGAATGCTGTAAATCCTGATGTTCTTTACGCCCCATATATGTGCAACGATATCATCGCAACGTATTTCGGATGTGTGGAAGTCAGTGCCCTTGAATCGGTTCCGGATGACATGACCGGTTTCCATGTGCCTTTGACGAAATATGCCAAAGTGACGTGCACGAACCGGACGATTGAAGAAGGGTACTCGGAATTGTTCGGGTGGATGAAAACGAACGGTTACAAGCAAAAATGGCTCGATCGCTCCTTTCCAATGGAGATTTTCTACATGGAGGAAGGAATGGAAGAAGAAAAGGTCGAACTGTTGATTCCAATTGACTAGAAAGACGATATCCGTTTTCAAAGGCCTTGAATTGGTTGAGCTGTTGACAAATGAATTGTGGAATATCAATCCATCTGGTAACGTCTCCATCTCAGATAATAAATGACAACCGATGAGTCGGAAAAAAATTATATAACAGATTAAAAAAATACGAATCTCTTCTTACCTGCTTTTATTATTTGCAGATAGGGAAATTTTGTACTTTCCATTGTCTTTCCTGATATCCCGGTTATAAAATTCATTTCCTTATCATTTGAATTACGACCATAGTTCTTCCGTATTCTTGAACTGATTTACGGAGAAGGCCTCTGAAATCTCTGATATTTCATTCCGATACCTTTTTATAGGTTCTGACTAAATAAATTGGAATTCCATGAAAAGCTTAAAGACTTTAATGTGCTAAGTCGATAATAGTGGAAAGGGGAATTATCTATAAATAATAAGTTTAGGAGGGTAAAAGAAAATGGAAGAAAAATATACTCTACAAGAACTTTCAGATAAAGTTGGTAAACATCAAAATATTGTTGAAGAATGGTTTGAAGAACTGCATGAAAGGTTTGAGCACCACAATGTAATGGAAAATGGGGAGTATGTCTATGATCAAACTGATTTGAAAATCGGATTATATATAGCTGAAAAAAGGGATGAAAGGTTGCCCTTCGATGACATTTTCAATAAAATTGGAGAAGTTTTCTGCCTTAAAGCCACAGATGAATCCGACGATTTAGATACCGGTGAAATAGAAACGGAAACAAATGAAAAATTACTTGGGCTTGGACGTGACCCTGAGTCCCTATTTTATGAAATTGCACAGGACAATGAAATCATTGAAATGTTCAAATATCATTCATTACGAGTTATGTTTCTGGCGAGTATGTTGGCTAAAAGAGTCGGTTGTTATGATGAAGATTTACGAATAGCAGCTTTGTTGCATGATATCGGTAAAATGGGTATATCGAAAAACATACTGTTGAAACAAGGAAAACTTAGTGAATTGGAGTATACCATCATTCAAAGCCATTCACATATCGGAAATGTAATCGTTCGGAAGCATCTTGGTTTGACCAGAGCTGCAAAGTTCATTCGTGACCATCATGAAAGATGGGATGGGACAGGTTACCCCAGAAGATTGGTAGGAGATGAAATAACTGTTCAAGGAAGGATCATCTCAATTTGTGATGCGTTTGACACCATGACGATTGATCGACGTAATTATAAAAAACAAACTTTATCTTATGATGAAGCCTTTGAGGAGTTACAAGCATGCGCGTGGACCCAGTTTGATGGCAATTTGATTCAGAAATTCATCAGTATCAGAGAAGAAATCACGATTCCAGAGTTTATGCTTCAAGAAGTATAAATCTTACTATTTTTTAGATTAACAGAGTGCTAGCAAGATTTGCTGTATACCATTTTTTGAATCTTCAATGTGTAATTTTATTGTTTTTGCAAGACCCTATTTTGATAGTAATACCTCTTAAGTTTGAAGTACAGCCGCATTGTGGGACTGGTAGTGTGAATTAAAATTGAAAACTAAAACCCCTGGCATTATACGTTAGCCAGGGGTTCATGTACAAGTATGATTTCAAGTATCAAATCAGTTCCAGTTATGCTATGGCATTACTACAAGCGCAACGAGACGCCACGCACCATCTCCTAGTTCACTAGTGAGTTCGAGGTCGAATTCCTTTCCTTCAGTTCCTCCGTCAAGTTCAAAGCTAAGCCACTTGAATGCACCAGGTGACAACTCTCCTCCTGTGTCGGCTAATAATTGGTCATTTGTATGGATGATGGTATTTGGCGATCCATACACTGAATCACCCGTCAGGAAATAAACGTTATGAAGTCCAGCCGGTATGAACAATCTAAACGTGGTCAATTCTTCGCGAGAGGCGATCAAATCCCGCTGTAACGGATCTGGTGTACCTCTATCTCGTGAGAATGGTGCTGTTCCAACCCAACCATACCCCTTTGCAGCCTCCCATGCATCTTCCGGAGTCAGTCTTTCGTAGGAAGAAAAGATTGGAGACGACGAACCACCTCCGTCTAATGCAACCAGAGCCTTGTCACCAGATGTTGCTGACACTACTTGAACATCTCGTGGTGGTCCAAACACGGTTATATTACTTGGATCCGTCTTCACTTCAACCTTCAATTTTTCAGTAGCTGGTATTGAGTCAGGTGGTGTTACCATCACTTCAACCGTAGCGGAGGATGCAGGTTCAAGGACCGTTTCAATGCTTTCACTTTTCCATCCATAAGGAACTGGAATGTTTACATTTACTTTTACCTTATTTGTCGTACCATTGCTAAGAGAGACTGAGACTGGGTTTGATTGTCCAGCGTTCATGGTACCTGCCTCAATACCAGTAATATCGATTCCTCCAACTCTCTGAGCTCCAGCCTTCCCATTATTCACAACAAATGATCCGAGGGTAACTGCAACAGCATCGGGATCATTTGCTGAAGACACAACTCGATAATCTGACTGCCATGATTCATGTGTCACTTTGAAGCGTACGTATCCACGGTAATCTCCATCGAAAAATTTGACATGGGGATTTACAGAAAGCGCGTCTTCTATATTACCTTTCCATCCACAACCAGAGCTGATGGAGGTCCCGACGAACTCAGTCCCTAATGTCGCTGACTTAGGGTTGTTGAAATCTTCCTTCAAATCATTTACCCAGCTCGAGTGCCAATCGCCACTGACTACAATTGGATTGGACGGATTCTTTTCTTTTATGAAATCGAAAAGAAAGTCTCGATCAGCGCTGTAACCATCCCATTGGTCATGATTGACACTGATTCCATCTCCTGTGTCATAATCGTATTGAGCCATCATGGTTTGTTGAGCGATGACATTCCATTTTGATTTTGAACGTTCTAGATTATTGAGGAGCCATTTTTCTTGTTCAGAACCCATGATTGTCCGGTTTGGGTCAGAAGCTTCAGGATCAAGCGGTCCACCAGGGAATCCACTTCCTACTTGATTATCTCGATATTGTCGCGTATCCAAAACACTGAATTCCGCTAGGTTTCCAAAGGTGAACTTACGATAAAGAAGCATATCGGGACCGTTCGGCTTTGATCTGCGTCTTAATGGCATGTGTTCATAATAAGCTTGAAAACCTGCTGCACGTACGGCAAGGAACCGCTCCTGTTCACCGTCTGGATAATTTGGATCAGAAATATCATCAGACCAGTCATTATCTATTTCATGGTCATCAAATGTAACGATGAAAGGGAACTTGGCATGCGCAGCTTGCAAATCTGATGATGTTTTGTATTTTGCATGAAGAAGTCGGTAATCAGCGAGTGTTTCTGTATCACCTTTCTCATATATGTAATCACCGAGGTGGAGGACGAAATCGAGGTCCTCATCTACCATATTGTTGTAGGCAGCATACCGACCACCGGCCCATGCCTGACAAGAGGCAATAGCAAACGATAGACGATCTACATTGGCGTCATTTTTCGGGGCTGTCTTCGTTTTACCGACTGGACTGATCTCTTTGCCGACTTTAAATCGATAATAGTATGCTGTATCTGGTTTCAGCCCAAATACTTCTGCATGAATAGAATGTCCAAGCTCAGGGCCTGTAACTTCAGAACCGCTTTGGACGATACGATCAAATCTTTCATCTTCAGCAATTTCCCAGCGAACGGAGACATAACTCTTTCCCATTCCACCTTTCCCATCCGCTGCAAGAGGATTTGGGGCGATTCTTGTCCATAATACAACACTATCAGGGAGCGGGTCACCTGAGGCAACACCAAGGTTAAATGGGTCTTTTGTAAATGTCGGGGCTGCATCAACATCTTCTGGTTTTACTAAAATAGATGGAAGAGAAAGACTTGCCATGGTTGCCACAGCAAACTTCCCAGTAGTTTCAAGAAAATGTTTTCGATTCATTTTCTTCGATTTTAAATCATTCGACCATTTTTCAAAATCCAACAGAATCCTCTCCTATACATGATTTAGCTTCTACGAACGCTTTCTATTCTAAGAAAAGATTGTGAAGTGGATATGTACCTTCTATTAATGTGTGATGAAGATTGTCGGTTTTTGTAGATTCAATGGTCGCAATGCCTTGTATGATTACGAGAACGAATTATATCAGCTTGGACCATCAGATCTTCATATACTAGATTCTAGAAAGGAAAACGGTTGTTGACAGAGAAAGTACATAGGATAGAACAATATTGAATAATCGGATTGTTGGAGCCGCGTTATGAAATAAAAAGGAGGACCAAATCATGAATGAATATGGTACGTTGCATAATAAAGATGGACGTCATGCCTTGACGTTTGAGCGTGTTTTTCCTTACTCGGCAGAAGAGGTTTTCCACGTCATTACGGATCCTGATAAGTTCGTCAAATGGTATCCGTTTGCGACAGGGGAGATGGATCTCGAAATTGGAGGTAAAATCCAGTTTGATGATGGTGAAGGATCCAAATATGAGGCTGTCATCACCGAGTTAGATAACCCTCATACATTCAGTTTCCGTGAAGTGGATGATCTGATCGAGATTTCGTTAACTGAAGAGGACAATGGTGTACGGATGGTCTTCATCCATACGTTTGATGACGCAACCTATGCACATTATATCGCTACCGGATGGCACAGATGTCTGGACGTCCTTAGCCAGATCATCCACGGAAATGCGATTGAATGGCCGGACAATGCAGAGGAATTGCGTGCGTTTTATGGGGAAGCCTTTGGAAAGATAACTTGAACGGATTGATTTCTTAACGGCTTGTAAAGGACATCTCGTTTAAAAATTAATAATCTATGATCTTACTCCTGAATCGAAAATGTTGTATGGGGAATGAAAAAATGAGTTGCAAACTATACCGTCTGGAAAGTATAGTTAGGGTATTGACTTTTATAGTAGGGGAGATCATACATGGGCAGGTATTCTAAAAAAGTTGAAATTCTTCATGCTGCATCCAAAGTTGTAAGTGAGCAAGGAATTTTTAATTTAACGTTAGAAGCGGCAGCCAAAGAAGCCGGAATAAGCAAAGGTGGATTGCTTTATCATTATCCAAGTAAAGAAGCTTTAGTTCAGGGAATGGTTGAGCATTTGGCCCGAAATTATCAAGAAAAAATTCGTCATAACGCAGAAATCGATCAAGGGACCAAAGGCAGATGGACACGTTCTTTTCTGGATGTAACCTTTAACCAAAGTTATGAGAATAAAGACATGAATGCCGGACTGTTGGCTGCAAAAGCAGTCAATTCGGATTTATTACAACCGATTCGAGAGGCTTATGCCAATTGGCAGAATGAGATTGAAAATGACGGACTGGATCCAGTGAAAGCGACAATCATTCGATTGGCGATTGATGGAATTTGGCTTTCCGAACTCTTTGATATTTATCAAATAGAAGAAGAGAAAAAAGATGAAGTATACAGAACGTTGAAAGCATGGACCGAGGAATAAAGAAAACTTGGCAAAGCCAAGCCTTTGGCGTAGGCTGAGCCTTACTTGCTCTTATATTGAAGAAAGTATTTGATGGAGTGATCGAGAACTTCCGGAACGCTAAGTACGATATAAGACGAATTCACCGAAATTTTTTCCGGGCATAGTAGAAAAGCTGCTTGAAGGGTTGAAAAAGCCCCTCGATTTGAGAGGCTTTTAAAAGAAGTTTTTTTATCTTACTGCTTCGTTATTTCTTTTACGCAACCCCAATAGACCTGCTAAACCTAATAGTCCTAACCATTCCCAGTTGTTTTCGTTTTCAGCACCAGTTGCATTTACATTTGTTCGACCATTATCCCTATTCTCATCATTAACTCTCAATGGTCCATCATCTTCATTGATGTTCATTGGACCTTCACCATAATTGCCATCATCTTCTTGATGCATGTTCATTTGCTCATTTCCACTATTGCCTTAAGCAAAGGCTGAAAATGACGAATACAAAAGTGTAACTGTGAAAATCATGGATAAAACGATTTTCTTTTTCAAATTTATCTCCATTATACTCCTCTGAAATTCTGGGGATTTGTTTGTTGTTATACAGCCTTATCTTCAGGTGTCTTCACATGTAAAGGTGGTGGTATTAGCCATCCTTTTTCCTTATTCATTCGTAAAATTCTAGCTCCGAATTGTGCTTTTGTTGTATGGAATTGACCATACATCATTGCAAGATCCTCCCTTATCGACTGGCCAATCGCAGTACTGCAAGTAACAAGACCAGCAGCAATATCCTTTGACGCAGATGCTGCTATTTCTGGATCATTGAATTTAGCACCAACAGGAATATCTTCTAAAGAAGCATTTGGCCGCTCAGGTGGAGCGGGAGGTAATCCAATACCATTTACTTTCAACAATTCTTCAACTTGTTTCGCTTCCTGTTTCATGGCTTGGATGCTGTCCCTAAGAAATTCCTTAAGATCATCGTCACCAGCATGATTGATGTAAGTCTGGTACCCGGCCACCATTCCATTCGTTGTTGCAAGGTAGGTAAAAAGCCCATAAACTTCACCATAATGTAAAGGTTCTTTTTGTGGATTTCCACTTAAAATTCCCATAAAATCCTCCTAATTGTTTTTCTTTTTCAATTTTTATATTTTGCAGATGTACCTGATCTTATTCAATTCGTTGAGGTTGAATAGAATATGTTTTTTGGTTGAATCTAAACCTGTTACGTTTGGATTATCAATAGGAGGTAAAATTATGTTCTTCCATATTAAAGAACTTCAATATAATGCAAAACCAGATCGACCGGATCCTGTTTATGCCAAAAAGCTTCAAGAAATATTAGGGGGACAATTCGGAGAAATCACTGTGTTTATGCAGTATCTTTTTCAGGGTTGGAATTTCCGGGGAGAGCAAAAATACAAGGATATGCTTCTCGATATCGGAACAGAAGAAATTGCCCACGTAGAAATGATTGCTACGATGATTGCGCAACTATTGGATGGAGCTCCCGCTAAAGAACAAGATGAAGCTGCGAAAGATCCTGTTATCGAGGCTGTTTTAGGGGGAATCAACCCTCAACATATCATCGTTTCTGGTTTAGGAGCGACTCCAACTGACAGTGTAGGCTACCCGTGGAATTCACGCTACACGATCGCTAGTGGGAACCTACTTGCAGATTTTCGTGCGAATCTCAATGCCGAATCACAAGGTCGTTTGCAGGTAGTAAGGTTATATGAATCGACTAATGATCCAGGGGTGAGGGATATGCTATCTTTCCTGATTGCCAGGGATACGATGCATCAAAATCAATGGATGGCAGCGATCGAGGAAATTGAACAAAACCAAAAGCCGATAGTTCCCAGTTCCTTCCCTCAGGAACTGGAGAAACAAGAAGTTTCCTACTCCTTTATGAATTTTTCACAGGGTGAAGAAAGCGCTCAAGGTAGATGGGCAAGCGGACAAACCATCGATAAACAATCTAACTTCGATTATATTGCCAATCCAGAAGCTATGGGGCAAGTTCCTAAATTGAATCAAGCACCAGCTTATATTCATAACACACCTATTCCCGGTCAACCTGCACCAAACATTGATGTTGCATCCTATATGCAAGACAAAAAACAAGAATAAATTACTCGCTCGTGATTTGAGTGGGTAAATCATATCATTAACCCTAATTAAAGTTGAAGATTGTAATTACCTTGACGAGAGTAATGACTATATTTTCGTTTTATGAACATTCACAACCGGATAAACAATCTGCTGGAATTCCAGAACTAGAAGAATTGGAAGAAGACATAAATAACACTGAAATAAGATTTCATAGAACGACAAAAGGAATTCAATTGTTTCGTTCCGGGGCTTATCTGTCACAAGGGTAAGCCCCTTTTCTTATGAAATTATGATTGAGTTAAATCAAAGAATTTGAAATGATTGGTACAAAGCCACAAAGTGGGATTAAAAAATAAGACCATAGCGAAAGATCATTAACTTGAAATATGATAGATAGTAAAACTTCTAGGGGGTAGGAACGGCTTCAAGGGTCGATGAGCTAGATACTACTTCCAAGGATCAGCCCCTAAATCCGCAGGCCCCCTCATTTGCACAGACGTGCTGGTTGTTAGTCGAAGATCCATTTAAAAACGGCGGGGTCACCGCTGGCTCTTTTTTCCGCAGAAGTGTCGTAAATTCACTGAAAATCAACGAAGTCATTTAACAGAACTTTATTTAAAGATAGAAATACCTCCTTCAGCAACAAAAGCTTGTCCTGTCTTATTGTTACTTTCGTTGTGATTTTTCATAAATTTGTTCCCCGTAACGGCGAGTAAGTTCAAGACGTGATTTAAAACAAAAGGATGAGTCATTTTTCTCATTTAAATGTGTTATACCCTTGAAACAAAACCGTCTGGATGGTACAGTTTGTATTGGATTAATAAACCGTCTGGATGGTAAAGTTAAAATTTGGTAAGTGAACCTAAAGGAGGAAATGAATTGAAAAATAAAGTGATGTTAACCGCAGCGGTAACGGGAGCAGGAGAAACCACTGACAAGAATCCACACGTTCCCGTTACACCCAAGGAGATTGCCGAATCAGCAATTGCTTCGGCTAAAGCAGGTGCTACTGTTGCCCATATTCATGCCCGCGACCCGAAAACAGGCGGGATCAGCCACAATATCGACCATTATCGGGAAATCGTTGATCGTATACGTGAATCAGAGACAGATGTGGTCATCAATATTACGTCAGGTGGCGGAGGAGATTTCATCCCTAGTCTTGCAACGCCTGCAGCTGGTGGAGACGGAACGGATATGCAGACACCAGCTGAACGTCATCAACCAGTAGGAGAACTGCTTCCAGAAATGTGTACACTGGACTGCGGCAGTACAAACTTCGGCAATATGATTTATTTAAGTCCGACAGATTGGCTGCGTGAACAAGCAAAGCTTATCCAGGAAAGTGGCGTGAAGCCTGAGCTTGAATGCTTCGATACGGGACATATCCGTTTTGCGAAACAATTGATCCAAGAAGGGTTGATCGATGGTGATCCGATGTTTCAATTTTGCCTAGGTATTCCATGGGGAGCGGAAGCGGACACTGAGACGATGCTCTATATGAAAAACCGATTGCCGGATAATGCACATTGGTCAGCCTTTGGAATTGGCCGGATGCAGATGCCGATGACTGCTCAAGCAGCAATGCTCGGTGGAAATGTCCGAGTAGGGTTGGAAGATAATCTTTATTTGAAAAAAGGGGTTATGGCGAGAAATGACCAGCTTGTTGAAAAAGCAGTCACAATGTTGCACAATCAAGGGCTGGAACCGATGACGCCACAAGAAGCACGTGAGCAATTCAACCTTCGCTCACCCCACAAAGGAGGTGCGTAACCATGCAGAACATTGCCGTAATTGGAACAGGAGTCATCGGGAATGGCTGGATCGCCCGCTTCTTAGCTCAAGGATATGATGTCGTTGCCTTTGACCCGGCAGAAGGAGCGGAAAAGCGTACACGCCAGGCGGTTTCCCATGCATGGAGGTCATTAGAGGAGAAAGGGCTTGTGGAAGGAGCTTCCCAGGGCCGATTGCACTTCATGCCTACGATCAGGGAAGCTGTCGCCCATGCCGACTATATTCAAGAAAACGTACCTGAACGTGAAGAACTAAAGAAAACTGTACTGGAGGAGATTGATCAGCACGCAAATCCAGAAGCGATCATTGGTTCCAGTACTTCAGGAATCATCCCGAGCACGTTGCAGGCAAGTTTACAGCACCCCGAGCGGTTTATTGTCGCCCATCCGTTCAATCCAGTCTTTTTACTACCACTTGTAGAGGTCGTAGGTGGAAAGGCTACCGACGAGTCTGTCATTGAGAAGGCTTGCTTATTTTTCAAACGTATATCCATGAAACCGCTTGTGATCCATAAAGAAATCGATGGTCACGTAGCGGATCGTCTGATGGAAGCGCTCTGGCGTGAAGCTCTTCACCTCGTCAATGATGGAGTGGCTACCACAGAAGAAGTCGATACAGCGATCATTTACGGTGCTGGATTACGATGGGCGCAAATGGGACCATTCCTTACCTTCCATTTAGCTGGCGGGGAACAAGGCATGCGCCATATGCTCGAGCAATTTGGTCCAGCACTTAAGCTTCCCTGGACAAAATTAGAAGCACCAGAACTGACAGAGGAACTGAAGGAACGAGTCATTGAAGGCTGTGAACGTTATGCAGGGGAAGAATCAGTAGCCGATCTTGAGCGTAAACGAAATGAATTTCTTGTAAAATTGCTTGACCTAGTTGAAGAGTATTGGCCTGAATCTAGAAGTCTTGCAAACAATTAAAAAGGGGAGGGATGAACATGTCAGAACCTGCTTTTATATACGAGGATCATGTGCATGAAGAGTGGGTGGATTACAACGGCCATATGAATGATGCAGCCTACGCGGCTGTTTTCAGCCATGCTGTCGATCATTTCATGGCGTACATCGGTTTACATGAAAAAGCCCGTGATATGTATCGATATACGATCTTCACGCTGGAAACCCACCTTTGTTATTTGAAAGAGGCGCATGAAAATGAGGAAATCTACGTGTCCGTCCAATTACTAGATGCTGACACCAAGCGTATTCATGCTTTTTTTGTCATGAAAAATAAAAATGATCAAACCGTGGCGACAAGCGAGCAAATGTTGATGGGGATCAATATGGAAACAGGAAGACCGGGTCCATTTCCTGAACCGACTGCTCAAAAGGTGGCTGAATTACGAAAAGCCCACCATTCATTAGAAAAACCAAAACAAGCAGGACGTCAAATAGGGATCAAACGTTAACCCTCCCTAATTCGCAACGAGAAAGGAGACTGAGTAGATGAATAAGATTGAAGTCAACAATCTGACGAAGATTTTCGGATCCAAGCCTAAGCAGGGATTGAAACGTTTAGAAAACGGAGAAAAGAAAGATCAAATCTTAAAAGATACCGGTATGACCGTAGGGGTCAACCAGGCTTCCTTTGCTGTTCAACCTGGTGAATTCTTTGTCATCATGGGGCTTTCAGGAAGCGGGAAATCCACATTGATCCGCTTGGTGAATCGTCTCATCGAACCGACCGCCGGTGAGGTTTACATTGATGGGGATGACATTACAAAAATGTCCCAATCCACCTTGATCGAAACACGCCGTAAGAAGCTCGGGATGGTCTTTCAAAAATTCGGGCTGTTCCCTCATCGTACGGTGCTTGCCAATGTCGGATACGGATTGGAAATTCAAGGCGTAACGAGAGAAGAACGAGAAAAGAAGGCTCTGAAGTCCATTGAGGACGTCGGATTGAAAGGGTATGAGAACAGCCGGCCTGATCAGTTAAGTGGCGGTATGCAGCAGCGTGTAGGTTTAGCTCGCGCACTCGCGAATGATACCGACATTTTGTTGATGGACGAGGCCTTCAGTGCCCTTGACCCTCTTATCCGTAAAGAAATGCAAGATGAATTGCTGCACCTACAAAAGAAAATGGGGAAAACCATCTTGTTCATCACCCATGACCTCGATGAAGCTTTGAAGCTTGGCGATCGGGTTGCGATCATGAAGGATGGCCGTATCGTCCAGATCGGGACGTCTGAAGAAATATTGGAAAACCCAGCCGATGAGTATGTCTCGAATTTCGTGAAAGACGTCGACCGTTCAAAAGTGCTGGAAGCGCATCAGGTCATGAAAAAGCCAGAGGTGCTGACGACGTATAAAGATGGTCCGAGGATGGCTGTCCGGAAGATGGAAGAAGCCGGGGCCTCAAGCATTTTTGTTGTTGATAAAGAAGATAATTACAAAGGTCTTCTGACGATTGATGATGCGATTGAAGCCTATAAGAACGATATTCCACTTGATCACGTTTTAGTTGAGGACGTCCATACGACGTCTAAACATACCCCTCTTAATGATTTGCTCGGGATTGCGGCTGAAACGAAGTATCCGATCGTGGTAGAAGAGGAAGGCAAACTGATCGGAATCATTTCAAGAGTATCGATTTTATCAGGCCTTGTCTTAGGTAAAGAAAAAGAGGAGGTGGAAGCATCATGAATTATTTCTATCTGCCTTTGGAAGAGTGGACCAATGCTTTTGTGAATGAATGGCTGCTGCCGGTCATGGGTGATTTTTTCAATCAAATCAGTAATGGTCTGGGCGCATTCATTACAGGTGTGACCGACTTGTTGTTAGTCATCCCTCCAGAAGTCATCACGCTGATCTTCATCCTGCTTTCGTGGAGGTTTGCAGGTAAAGGCATGGCTTTGTTCACCCTTGTCGGCTGTGTCTATTTAGGGTCAGTCAATCTATGGGACGGTGCGATGCAAACCGTAGCTGTCGTCATTGTATCCACGATTCTGTCCATTGTCGTCGGAGTGCCTGCTGGAATTCTGAGTGCAACGAATGGAATTGTCGACAAAATCGTCCGTCCTATACTGGACTTTATGCAAACGTTGCCGAGCTTCGTCTATTTAATACCAGCTATCCTGTTATTTGGTCTTGGCGGCGTACCAGCAGTCATTGCGACCTTTGTCTTCGCTACACCACCGGCTGTTCGGATGACGACTCTAGGAATCAAGCAAGTGCCAGCCGATGTGGTTGAAGCTTCAAGAGCATTTGGGTCGACACCGAGACAACTGCTCTTTAAAGTTCAGCTTCCCATGGCTGTCCCAACGATCATGGCTGGAGTCAATCAGACGATCATGTTAGCTCTTTCCATGGCTGTCATCGCCTCGATGATCGGCGCACCTGGCCTTGGTTCAACGGTACTGTCAGGCATTTCGACCGTTAATGTCGGTCTTGGCTTGACTGGCGGTTTAGGAATTGTCGTATTAGCCATCGTTCTTGATCGAATCACACAAGGATTAGGAAAAAAAGTATAAAGGAGAGGATTTCTATGAAAAAAATAATATTTACAGGATTGATGATCATGTCACTAGCAGCCTTGATTGTCGGCTGCTCTTCAAACGAAAAAGGAAGCGGAGAAGCGAGTGAAGGTAAAACAATTACATTTGGTGTGACGCCATGGACAAGTACGGTTCCTCCAACGAAAATCGCCGTGCTTATTTTAGAAGACATGGGGTATACGGTAAAAGAAACGAAATCTGATGTCGGCGGCGTTTTCATGGGACTATCGCGTGGTGATGTGGATGTGTTCATGGACGCATGGCTTCCTATGCACCAAGTTCATCTGGACAAATTCGAAGGCAGTGTAGAAGATACAGCTGTCAGTTACCCAGAGGCGAAGACAGGCTGGGTCGTTCCAACCTACATGAAAGATGTCAATAAAATTTCCGACTTAAAAGGAAAAGAAGACGAATTTAATAACGAAATATTAGGTATTGAAGAGGGTGCGAGTGCCACAAAAGAATCGGACGAAATCATCAAAGCGTATGATTTGGACATGAAACAGGTCAACTCATCAGAAGGTGGTATGATCGCAGAAGCTACTCGGCTTATGGCACAAGAAAAACCGGTTGTGTTCTACGGTTGGCGTCCTCATACGATGTTCAATAAGTATGATTTGAAAGTACTGGAAGATGATAAAGGATTCTTCGGAACATCTTCTGTGCACGTCATTACGAATAAAGATCTTAAAGAAAAGGCACCGGAAGCGTATGAATTCCTAAGCAACTGGAACATCTCGATCGATGAAGTAGAAAAAATGATTGTAGAGATAGAAGAGAACGGGAAAGACCCAGAGAAGGTCGCCCGTGAGTGGATCGAGAATAACCCGGATAAAGTGAAAAAAATGAAAGGTGAATAGTGGATCTTAACGGGAAAGCAGCGTCTGGCATCAGTCAGACGCTGTTTTCTTTCGTTTGTATAATAGAAATATAATTTGGAGATTTGTGCTGCCTTAAATAAGGGGCAGCTTTTATTATGTTTAGTGCATCATTTTTCTATTGACTAAACGTTCATTTAAAAGAAAAATAATGTTAAAAGAGTGGTAGAAGAAAACGCAAAACAGTTCGGGATACAATGTGAGGTCTTTGAAAAGATGGGAGTGTAGATTGCAGACCTTAGTGACATAAATAAGATTTGCAAGGAGGTTATGATTTGAAAAAACAAGTAATGTTTATTCACAGCGCAGGACCCCAGAAAGGGAAGCAAGGAAGTAGTCAACTGATCGGTTACTTACAAAAATCGCTTCGTTCGGATTACCATTTTTCCTCCCCTGAAATGCCAGATCCAGAAAACCCGAGATATGATCCATGGAAGAACGAACTGCAAGCGAAACTTTCTGATTTAAAGGGTTCCTCGGTTATTCTGATCGGTCATTCATTAGGTGGCTCTGTCCTCCTGAAGTACCTGTCAGAAGAATATTTTAATTTATCCATCTCTGGTTTGATTGTGATTGGATCACCATACTGGGGCCTGGATGATTGGCGATATAAAGAATTTGAACTCTCCGAAAATTTTGCTGCAAGACTACCTCAAATCTCACAAATCTATCTTTATCATAGCCGCAATGATGAAATTGTACCTTTTTCACATTTTGAGCACTATGCCTATAAGCTTCCAAACGCGAAGAAAAGGATCTTCGAGAACTACGGGCATTTATTCCAAGATGATCTGCCCGAACTTATTCATGATATTGAAGCAGTGAGTCGTTAAACAGAAATTTTTACATGGGAGAAGGTATCGGGTTTTGTCCGCAAAGGATGATAGGCTCTATACCTTCTTTTTTTAACAGAAGAAATCCGAGTATATTCCTGTTACAAATCCGAAAACCCATCGTATCTATCCTTACCTCAAATCCATCAATCGGATTAAAACGCAGAATAAACCTTAACTTTGTATAGTGTTACTTCAAGAACCCTAACTATAGGGTTCTTTTCTTAAACCTTTTTTAATCCAATGCTGATGGTACAATGACCAGCCAGCCGACGTCTATTGAGATGTCAGGGGAGAATACAATTCGTAGCTTATCCTTTTTCCTTCGTCCCAAAAGAAAGAGTCTTATCTGTATCCAGTTTTCAGGAAAAGCGTTGAAGTGATACAGGATTAGGTGATGACTTGTAGAATATCATATTGTGACTAGGCTTCTTGCTTAATAGTTGTTGATCTTCATCTTAGTAAGGAGGACATATCATGAAATATTATGGCAACTCCATGAAAAAGTTGGAGGTCATGCGTTTAGATTTGAGCGTGTCTTTCCCTACGCGGTAGAAGTGGTGTTTCAGGTCATTAAAATGTAAAGAGGAGCAAGTATTGATGATATTTTCAATTATTCAATTAATGATCATGCAATTGATTTTACCTGTCGTGTTTATTATTTCCCTTTGGAAAGGGTCTTTTCATAGTAAGCTCGATTGGATGGTCCAGATGATTTTCAGTGTGTTTTTTATATCCTGGATATTCTTTTCATCACCATGGGATTGGTTCAGCTACTACTTGCGGTTCATATGGCCGATATTGCTGTTGTTTGCGATATATATGTCATGGAAAAAAGCACGGTCCTTGCCGACTCGTATCAAATATGATTCGAAACAAAAATGGTCCCTCGGCATCTACGGGGTACTCTTAGTGGTCTTCGGTATGTATAATGTGCTGGTGTTCAGTGGATATTCAACCGATGAACAAGCGATTGAATTGGATTTTCCGTTAAAAAATGGGGTTTATTATATCGGTCAGGGCGGTAACCATGTACAGATCAATTACCACAATGAATATCCTCCACAACGATACGCACTGGACATTGTCGAGCTTAATCCATTTGGAGCAAGGGCTTCTGGAATATATCCGAAACAACTCGATAAGTACGATGTTTTCGGAGATGAGTTGTATAGTCCGTGTTCCGGAGAAGTGCTTGAAGCTCGTGACCATCTGCCTGATCTGATACCTCCGGAAGCAGATTCAGAAAGACCAGAAGGGAATTTTGTCAATCTAAAATGTGAAGGGAAGGACGCAAACGTTTATATTGCTCATATGCAAGAGGGAAGTGTGGAAGTGGAAGCTGGGGATTTTGTGGAAAAAGGAGAACATATTGGTCTTGTCGGAAATTCCGGTAATACAAGTGAACCCCATTTACATATACATGCTGAAAAGGATGGCGAAGGTGTACCTATTCATTTCAATGGAAGGTTCCTTGTTAGAAACAGCCTGGTTTGGTAGGAGTTTTACGAAACCAGATTGAAAATTAATTAAAGGAGACGATCTTATTTCGGTGTCGCTTGCGACATTTTTTCGTTATACAATTGAAAAAGAATGCGAAGGGAGAGAGATGAAGATGGTGAAGCATAAGAAAGCTTCTATTGCGGTCGCCCTTGTTATTCTTATTGTGCTGATCGGTGCTTTTGTTCATTACCAAAGAAACCAACAACAAGAAGCTTTCGAATCCTTTATAAAAGATTATGCTTCCCTAAATGGTGAGGCTGCTAAAGCCGTTGCAGACTATCGAAGAACGCTTGAGTCTGGAAATGCCGAAGCCGCATATGATGAAGCTGACAATGCCTATGCCTTCGTCACCGAAGCGATTTCAGCCCTATGGGAGTTGGAAGTTCCACCTGATCTTCCAAAAGGTGTACGAGCAGAACTTGAGTCTGCATTAACAAACATAAAAGAATCGCATCGTTTAAGGAAACTCGAAATGGAGACTGCAAAAAAACTCATCGAAAAACATGGAGACCCCTTTGATGAGAAGGAGTTGAAAACACTGGAACAATCTGCTGATCGACATGCGTCGGAAGCGGTTGATTCGATTCTCTCAGCTGGTAAACGTCTCCATCTTCCTTCAGAGGAAATAGAGCGATTGTTGTTAAAAACACATCGATGATCCGATGTGTTTTTTGCGTTTCAACTGGTCCTGTCCACTACCCATCCTTCTTCAACAATCCTCCCTTTTCTTGAATAACGGTCAGAAATGATTCATATCTATACTTAGACATCTATTTCTAGCTGCTTTTATAAAAGAAATCAATAGGAGGGAGGTCAAGTTAGTTGAAAAAAGTTAAAGTTGGTTTACAGCCTCTTGTAAGTAACATAAATTTACCCACTGTTTTGAAGACCACTATACTTCCAGGTGACTCAATTGAAAGATTATTTATTGCAACCCAGATAGGAGAGATCTTTTACATAGGAAACGGCGTCATCAGACCTTTTTTAGATATTCGCCCGCGTATCATAAAACTAGGCGTTTCTAGTGGTGGATATGATGAACGGGGATTGTTGGGGCTGGCGTTTCAACCCAACTTTTATCAGAACGGTCTGTTTTACCTTCATTATTCAGTAGCTGGAACACAAGGTCCAGGTGCTCCCTCTAAAAGTTTTAATCCTGACCCTTGTGATCCTGAAACTTTAAACCTAAGATGGGTGAATAGAGAAACGCAATATGATCATCTTGATACAGTAGAGGAATGGCTCTTACAATCGAGTGGTCACCCTCAAAAACGACGGACATTACTTAATTTAAGAAGACCATTTTCCAATCATAATGGTTTCAATAGTTTGAACTTTTCTCCTGAAACAGGAAAACTTGTCTTAACCACCGGTGATGGAGGAGCAGGCTATGATCCATTTAACTTAAGCCAGGACAATCTAGAAATCGCTGGTAAAATAATTGAAATTGATGTAAGCAAGAATACAAACATCAATAGTCCGCCTATCGTCACACGTTTTAATGAACTTCCGACACCTATTCAGGAAACGCTCACAGTAACGGCTAAAGGGGTCCGCAATATACCAGGCATTTCATATCAAAGGTTTTATAATCAGTATATTAAATATGCTGGAAATGTCGGACAGGATCTGGTCGAGTCGATCTATTCATTCGTCCAATATAAACCGATACCGGTTACCCAGCTTATTGAAGCTTCTTTCATGAATTCTGAACTTGACCAAGAAGGATTCATCAACTTTGGCTGGCGAGGGTGGGAAGGTGCTTTTCCAACTCCGGTTATGAGAGGGTGCACCAAAGATCCGGATTTGGATGAGAAAACAATTGCTTTTTACGATGAAGCAGTGACTCTTTCAGGGAGCCGGCTTCAGCCTTTGACCAGTTATTTTCATAAAGATGACAGGCCAGATAAGTTTGCAGGAACTGCACTTACAGGAGTACAGCCCTATATGGGGAATGGAATCCCCGATTTAACAGGAAGGGTCGTGTTTACCGATCTTGCCCGGAAGGAAACCCAGCCACAGGTTAGAGGGGCTTTAGCTTATACCAGCGTGAGACCTGATGGTAGACAGAATGATTTTAGTCTGATTCAAACCGATTATGATTTTGGGTCTCAATCAGCCTATTTTGTCGGGTTGGGAACGAATCTGAATCAAACCAGATTATATTTAGGGGTTTATGGCTCTATGAAAGTGACAGATTTTAACCAGGGTACTGTTTTTGAAATCGTTCCATAAAACATTTTCTTGGTAATCTTTTACATGGATTTAATTGAATCAATATTGAACCCGAGGGAACAACCAGATTCCATCGGGTTTATTTAATTAAGGCTTCCAGTCAACAAAACCGTTCTTTTTACGGGAATCACTTGATTAATGTCCGGAGTAGTCGGTCTGTATTTGGAGGATCACTAAATGATAATCACTTTCAACCTATTAAAAATGATCAAAGCAATTTCAACCCATAACCAGCTATAAAGGAAAGAAAATATAAAGATCATTCCAGACGTAAGAAATGAAAAGGAATCAGATACCGCAGGACCTAAAATTGGAAAGTGAAAAATGAATAGTAGACTCATGATACCAGTCATCAAAAGAATTGTACCGGTAGAAATAATACTCAATCTCCTCTTAAAAAAGTGAAAAGATGTACCTATGCCCAACCCTAACAATCCAGTTGTAAAAGGAAATATGAATAACTCAGTTGGCTGTAGGACGAATAACAACATGATTGTAAGAAAATAGGACATCACTCCAAACGGAATGGAAAACATCGAATATAACAGAATAGGTGCAGTGGCAAGCGGACTTATGAAATATCCTACACCTGGTAAAAATCCTCCGGCAGCCTGTAGAATAGCAGCAATACAGGAAAAAATAGCCCCCAATATGAGCATCCTCGTTTTTTTATATCTATTGAATATGAATTGAGATGAACGGACCTCATCAGAAACAGGTTTTAAAAAACACACATTTCCACCTCGTTCTAAATGGTTTACGTTATCACATTCTATTAACCCTTTATTGGAGATAGAACTACCATAATAATCTAAACGTCAATATCCTTTTAAATGGAAAATAAGCAAAAACATGGAAGACGTTGATAGACTTTAAAGCTATTAATTGACTTTAGCAAAATAGCTGATTTTCCTATTGATTTTTTAATAGATTTATACGTTTGCCCCTTTCAAATACTAGAATCTCTCATATATATGATACGAAAGGTTTTGATTTATATTATATCCTTTTTGAAAGGAGGAACATTATTTGAGTCGACAAGACCTTGAAAGACTATGTCAGGAATACGCTAGGATTCTTGAAGGAGAAGGAAGTTTAGATGAAAACGGTGTTTGTTTGGTACAAAAATTCCGTGATCTTCGATTTACCATTCTTGGACGTCCCACTCAATCCCCACTAGTCCTTCCACAATTCTTTACCTTTGAAGGTGTTGATAGTAGAGGCAATGCATTGAATCTAGGAGAAACAGTTCTCTTACAAGAAGAAGTAAACCCCCTCTTAACAGAACTTCGACAAAGAGATCTCATTGTTACTGCAATTCATAACCATTGGTTGTTTGAAGAACCTAGAGCAATGTATATGCATTTCGAATCAGTAGAGCCACCACTACAATTCGCAAGAAAAGTGAGAGAAGCATTTAGAGTTTTAAACAACAACAGCCGTAAGAAAAAAAAGAAACGTAATTCTGGTTTCGATGATTGGTTCTGGTAAAAGATTAAGTCAATGGATGTATTTTAAATTTGTTTAATAGCAAATTTTTTTAAAAATGAATGGCGTACTCAATGATCCATTAGTACGCCAATTATTTCTTATCCCTCAAAAGCCCTCTTAACTGGAATAAAGAAGGATATCTTTTTCTTATGAAATTTGAAAAATGAGTTAGGACCACTAAGGGCGGACAGTCTGCGAAAACGTGTATCTCGTAAATAAAGAAAACATAGCTGGATCTTTTATATATCTTGAGGACGCTGAAAAAGGGCGTGCTTTTTTTATTTTCACACAATCATCGAGGATTCTGAGACTACAACATTGATAGTCGTGCAGATTTCCTACTCCAGGTTGCTCGTTTTCCGCAGGCGAGGCTGTCCAAAAACTTTGAGGACAGCCTCTTTTCTTTTTATTAAAATACCTTATACCCTTGATGCGCAAAAGTGTAAAAAGTAACCTTTGGCCGGATTGATGCTCCAACCCGCCGGAATAAGTCCCAAAGCCGCCGGATTCCGATGAAAAGTGGCCGGATTATGCGCTCATTCCGCCGGATTACCCATGAAAGTGGCCGGATTAACTTCTGAACCGGCCGGAACAAATTGAAATTGTTGCCCAACATCTAAGTTTTATGAAAGAAATCCATCCACGAGCGAGTGTTCCCAAAAGTTTTTTATTAAAAAGGATTGTATCTAAGCGGTATTAATAGTAATATACTATTAAATTAAATAGTATGACATAAATATAAATTTATAGATTATTAGTATAACCTAAAATCCAGCACTACAAGTCAAAATAAGAGGGAGCTCATATGTGAAAAACAAGGAAATCGTTTATGTCGTTTCTGATTCGGTCGGCGAAACAGCTGAACTGATGGTAAAAGCCGTTGCAGCACAATTTAACGGTGGAGAAGTTGAAATCAAACATATTTCTTATGTAGAGGATGTAAAAGATCTTAATAATGTCATTACTGCTGCGAAGTATAGTAATTCCATCATCGCCTATACACTGGTGGTGCCTTCTTTAAAGCAATATCTTGATGATGGGGCAAGGGAAGAGGGAATCATTGCGATTGATTTGATGAATCCGCTGATGGAAGCATTCAGTCAAAAATTCAGGAAAGAACCAGTTCGGCAGCCAAAACTAATAAGGCAAATGGATGAAAACTATTTTCGTAGAGTTGAAGCAGTTGAGTTCGCAGTCAAAAATGATGATGGGCAAGATGTTAGAGGGCTCAGCCGTGCAGATATCGTATTGATTGGTGTTTCCAGAACATCAAAGACACCACTTTCCATGTATCTGGCCCACAAAAGATTCAAGGTGGCGAATGTACCGTTAGTACCGGAAATCACGCCTCCTGATGAACTTTTTGATATTCCTAAAAATAAATGTGTGGGTTTAGTCATAACACCTGATAAATTGAATGAAATACGAAAGGAACGATTGAAGAATCTAGGATTAACAGCCCAGGCGAATTATGCGAATCTGAATCGGATCCTTGAAGAATTGGATTATGCTGAAAAGATCATGAAACGGATTGGGTGTCCGATTATCAATGTCTCAAATAAAGCAGTAGAGGAAACAGCTGACTTGATATTAGCGATGTTAAAAAAGAGAGGGGTAATATTCCATGACTAAATTCGTTTATATGTTCGATGAGGGGAGTATCGAACAAAAGGAACTTTTAGGAGGCAAAGGTGCCAACCTGGCAGAAATGACCCGGATCGGTTTGCCTGTTCCTTACGGGTTCACGATTTCGACAGAGGTTTGTAATTTGTATTACGAGGCAGGAAAATCCATCCCTGAAGAAATCGAGTCTCAGATTTCAAAAGCGCTTCAAACCCTTGAAGAAGAAACAGGAAAATGTCTTGGAGATCCCTCCAATCCGTTGCTTGTGTCTGTCCGTTCGGGTGCCGTACATTCGATGCCAGGAATGATGGATACAGTATTGAACCTTGGGATGAATGATCAAACAGTAGAGGGGCTGGCAAACCTTACGAAAAACGCTCGTTTTGCATATGACTCTTACCGTAGGTTCATTCAGATGTTCAGTGATGTGGTGTTGAAAGTTGATGGTTTTTATTTTGAACAATTTTTAGAAGAATATCGGATTGAAAAAGGTTACCAAACAGACCCTGAAATGTCTGCAGATGATTGGAAAGAAGTGATCAAGGGATACAAAAAGCTTGTTGAAAAGCATGCTGGAAGGACTTTTCCTGAGAATCCGAAGGAACAATTATCCTTATCGATCCGTGCCGTATTTGATTCATGGAATAACCAACGGGCGATTGTATACCGTCGCCTTCAGAAAATCCCAGGTCATTTCGGGACAGCTGTAAATATCCAAAGCATGGTATTCGGAAATATGGGTAATGATTCGGGTACGGGAGTCGCGTTTACCCGGAATCCATCGACTGGAGAGGCAAAACTTTACGGTGAATATTTGATCAATGCCCAGGGAGAGGATGTTGTTGCTGGGATCCGTACCCCGCAGCCCATTGCTACTCTCCATGAGAAAATGCCTGACGTTTATGAGCAGTTTGTTGAAACAAGCCACCTTCTTGAAAAGCATTATCAAGACATGCAGGACATCGAGTTTACAGTAGAACGAGGAAAACTGTTCATTCTCCAGACAAGGACAGGTAAACGAACAGCTCAAGCTGCTCTGCGAATCGCGGTTGAACTCGTAAAGGAACAAATCATCAGTAAGCAGGAAGCCATTTTACGTGTCGATCCAGATCAGCTTGATCAGCTTCTCCATCGCCGTATTGATGAATCATACGTACGGAATCCGTTAGCCAAAGGTCTACCCGCATCACCTGGGGCCGCAACAGGGCAGGTCGAATTTGATGCGGATGAAGCTGAACGATTGGCGAAAGAGGGCAAAAAAGTCATTCTTGTACGTCCAGAAACAACACCGGATGATATTCATGGAATCGTTTCTTCCCAGGCGACAGTCACGAGCCGTGGAGGAATGACAAGTCATGCAGCGGTGGTTGCAAGAGGGATGGGGAAAGCTTGTATATGTGGATGTGATGCATTGCGTATTGATTTAAAATCAAAGCAATTCCAGGTGGGAGATACGATTGTCAACCGAGGAGATCGGATTACGATCGATGGTTCGACGGGGGAAATTTTCCTAGGTGAAATTCCAATGATCGACCCACAGCTTTCAGATGAGTTTCAATTGTTGCTTGATTGGGCAGATCAGGAAAGGACACTAGGTGTAAGAACAAATGCTGATAATCCTGCCGATGCCAGGAAGGCTCTCGAATTTGGCGCAGGTGGAATCGGATTGTGCCGTACAGAACATATGTTTATGGATATGAAGCGGATCCCGATTGTCCAGGAGATGATCCTTGCTGAAACATATGAGGAGCGTGAAGTTGCCCTTAGCAAGCTTTTACCTATGCAACAGGAGGATTTTGAAGGAATCTTTGAAGTCATGCAGGGTCATCCTGTAACGATCCGTTTATTAGACCCTCCTCTTCATGAGTTCTTACCGGATAAGGAAGAATTGTTAGTTGAAATAACCAAACTACAGCTGACAGATCCAAACGCTAAGGAGTTACATGAAAAAGAGCATCTGTTAAGAAAAGTACGGCAGTTGGATGAATTCAACCCAATGTTAGGACACCGTGGCTGCCGATTGGGTATGATCTACCCTGAAATTTACCTCATGCAGACCAAAGCCATTTTTTATGCGATTGCGAAGGTGATGGAAAAAGGCATAGACGTAAAACCTGAAATCATGATTCCTTTGGTCGGACATGTAAATGAGTTGAAAGAAATGCGACAATTAGTGATCGATGCCGGGTTACAGGTTGAAGAAGAAACCGGACAGAAATTCGATTATCTCATTGGTACGATGATCGAAGTGCCGCGTGCAGCCTTGACAGCTGACCAAATTGCTCAAGAAGCGGACTTTTTCTCGTTTGGAACGAATGATTTAACCCAAACAACATTCGGATACAGTCGTGATGATGCAGAGGGTAAATTCCTTCAAGCGTATATCGAAAATGAGGTTTTATCAGAAAACCCTTTTACATCACTAGATCAGGAAGGTGTCGGAAAGCTTGTCGAAACTGGCGTAAAGCTTGGCAGGAGCACAAAACCAGGATTGAAAACAGGGATTTGCGGCGAGCATGGTGGAGAAAAATCATCGATACAGTTCTCCCATGATGTAGGGTTGGATTACGTAAGCTGTTCACCATACCGTGTACCACTTGCCCGGCTGGCGGCAGCTCAAGCTAAAATCAAACACGAACAAAAACAATACGAACCTCAAACACAACGATAAAAATCAGTGGACTATACGCTACTGTCTTCACTTACAAAGACTCGCCGATCGGCGGGTCTTCTTTTACTTAATAAAAGATGTAAAAAACGTGTGGCTTATGGCTTTAATTTTGAATGAATTAAACGTTGACAAAAGCAACGTTTTTAAGTATAAATAAACTAAATAATCAGAAAATGGTGAATAATTTGTGTAATGAAGAGATCAGGAAGTTCAATCGTTTTTATACCCGTGTATTGGGTCTTGTTAATCAATACTCTGAAACAAGTTTGTTTTCTTTACTAGAATCCCAGATCTTATATGAAATCTATGCTAGAGATGTTTGTATCCAAAATGAGCTGTGTGAGTACTTTTCAATAGACAAAGGATACATGAGCAGAATCCTCAATAAATTCAGTGCTCAAGAGTTGATTGTGAAAAGACCATATGAACTGGATAAGCGTAAAATCCAATTGGTCATTACTGAGAAAGGAGAAGAACAAACAAAAACTCTGATTGATTCTTCTAATTTTTATGTAAATAGAATGATCAAGGATATTCCTGCATCAGAACTCAACAAGTTGATTGCCTCCATGAAAACGATAGAAGAGATATTGAATAAACAAGTAGATATCCAATAAAGGAGGAGAAAAATTTGAGTAATGTCTACATTGTTGTTGTCGTCCTTTATTTATTATTGATGATTGGCATGGGAATTTATTATGCGAAACGGGAAGTGAGGACAAGTGAAGATTTCATGGTGGCCGGAAGACGCCTTCCAAGAATTGTTCTGATTGGTACTCTATTAGCTACATGGGTCGGTTCTGGAACTGTTGTGGGAGGGGCCAGCTTTATCTATCAATATGGTCCCTTTGCCTCGATCATCTATTTTGCAGGTGCTCCGATCGGTATATTCATTCTCTATTTCATAGCTGATAAGGCACGTTCCTTGAGTAAATATACCATTCCAGAAATGTTGGAAATCAAATTTGGAAAGAATACGAGGACGATCTCTGCGTTATTCATCTTATTAGCGTATGTCGGAATCACTTCTTATCAATTCATCGGCGGAGGTTACGTTCTTAGTCTCACTACAGGGATGTCTGTTGAATTAGGTACGTTGATAACGGCAGCTGTCGTCATCTTTCTCGCTACGACAGGTGGAATGTTTTCTGTAGCCTATACTGACTTTCTGAGCTCATTCCTCATTGTCCTTGGTTTTATCATTGGCATTCCATTCGCTTTATCAGCTGCTGGCGGGTTTGAAGGATTAACGGCTGGATTGGCGGACCATCAATTAGCCTGGGATGGCGGATTGACCTTTCCTCAATTACTGGGCTTTTTCTTACCAACTTTTCTTCTGATCCTTGGCGACCAGAATATGTACCAACGTTTTTCATCCGCAAAATCTCCCGAAGTCGCCAAGAAATCTACCATCGGATTCCTGGCTGGAGATCTATTGATCATGGGGCTTGCGATTTTGCTTGCAACTTGTTCGATCGTACTCTTCCCGAATATTCCTCCAGATACAGCTATTCTAGAACTTGCAGCGAGTGGACTGCCAATCGGAATAGGCTCTCTAATTCTAGCTGCATCAGTTGCATTCATCATCACTACTGGAAACTCCTACTTGTTATCTTCAGCAGGCAACTTAGTTTACGACTTGATTCAGGGACTGAAAAAGAAAAAAATCGATGAAAGTAAGATTCTTGGTCTTAATCGTTATATCGTGATCCTCCTTGGGATTTTTGCCTATAGTCTCGGGCAATTCTTCCCATCTGTGTTGGCTATTCAGATGTACTCCTACACGATGTATGGTGCTGCAATCACCCCGACGATTCTGGCTAGTTTCCTCTGGAAAAGAGCGACAACTGCTGGTGTTTTGTCATCGATCATGATCGGTGGAGTTGCAACGATCTTCTGGGAAATCGGTCTTCAGAAACCGATGGACTGGAACAGCGTACTGTTTTCATTACCTCTGTCCTTACTCGCGTTGATCATAGTGAGTTTACTGACAACGCCCAAAAAGCTTGACGTACAACCGGTAGCAACGATCAATAAATAAAATTGGAGGGTATCAAGGATGAATATCAAAAAGCATATAGAGGTTTTTCGAAGTTATCTGAAAGAAAATGATCTGACTGCTGCAGTTGTCATGTTGCCGGATCACCAGTATTACTTGACTGGATTCAGGGCTTTAATTTACTCACGGCCCATTTATCTAGTTGTTGATGCAGAAAAAAGTACGTTGATCGTTCCTGGTCTAGAAGAGCTTCATGCGCTCCAGAAAGCAGAAGTGGATCACGTCGAAGTGTATTACGAACATCCTGAAGAGATGAACACCAATCAGATGAAGGTGGTAAAAGAAGTTTTGACCCACTATCCCCATGGCACCAGGGTGGGATTAGACCTGGGAAGTGCACCAGCCAGTCTCTATCAATTCCTTTCAGACCTCGATTTTTCCATATCCGATGTAGGAGAACAACTGGTACGAATGCGCTATATAAAAGATGAAGAAGAGATCGAGATGATGAAAAAAGCGGGTGAATTAGTCAACCTGGGTGTGAAAACTTCCATTGAAGCTTGTATGGAAGGGACAAGTGAATTGGAAATCGATTCAAAAGGGAATTTGGAGATCTATAAAAAAGCATCGAATGCCTATCAAGAGGCGATATTGGACCTCGTCGTCATGTCACCTTCTGGTAAAGTGAGAACGACGTTACCGCATGTTTTTTCCAATACAAGGCGTTTCGAAAAGGGAGATGTCATCATCCACAGTCGTCAGGTAGCCCTGAATGGATATCGGGCTGAGTTAGAAAGGACCATCTTTGTCGGAGAACCTGATCAAGAACAAAAGAAGATTTTTGAAGTGGCGACAGAAGCCCAATTGAAAGCATTGGAATTCATTCGCCCAGGGGTGAAGGCGTCAGATGTGGATAAAGTAGCAAGGGATGTCATCAAAAAAGCCGACTTGGAGAAATATGCAGTCCATCGAACAGGACATGGTTTAGGGATATCGGCACATGAAGAACCTTATGTCCGATTTGATAATGATCTGATACTGGAAGAAGGCATGGTCTTTTGTATCGAACCAGGAATATATGTTCCAGGCATTGGTGGATTCAGGCACTCTGATACAGTAGTCATCAGAGAACATGGGGTGGAGTTGATCACGGAGTATCCCAAAACACTCAATCAATTGATCCTTCAATAATTCAAATATCAGATATGTAGCCTCTTTATCGTTATCGATATTTTGTAATAATCATGTTTGGCATCCGCTTAACCAAATCCTAGAAATGGAGCTGTCCTTATGACGTCCGCTGTCGAGAGTATAATTGGGGATACCTGTTTAATTTGCAATTATCTTGCGGTAATGAAATTAAATATCAAATATAAAGGAAATATCTTCTTGACAGTCGAATATTAGCCTAGAACCATATTTAACTATTCCGATGAGGAGGATTCTTGTGCGTTCACGACCATTATTTATTGAAAATCCAGAGCATGATAGGTATGTTAGTCTTGTGCCTGATGGAGATATTGAAGAAATACTTAGTAAGCAACGAACTAAGACCATTACCCTCTTAAGCAGTGTATCAGAAGAGTCAGCAAGTAAGGCGTACGCACCAGGGAAATGGACTTTAAAAGAAGTGATTGGGCATATGACCGACTCGGAACGTGTGATGTCGTATCGAATGCTTGCCATTGCACGAAATGAAAGTGCACCACTCCCAGCAATGGATCAGGATCAATACGTTTCTGCGGCAAACTTCAACAAATTATCCTGGGAGCAGTTACTAGCTGGTTTAGACACGGTACGCTCCAACACGTTAAGCCTTATTTCAACCATTGATGACGCAGCGTGGGTTCGTAATGGAACTGTAATGAACAGCCCAGTTTCGATAGGTACCATTGCATATGGCATTGCCGGGCACGAGTTACATCATATGAAAGTGATTAGTGATAAATACTTATAAGTCAATTTCTATTAATGAAAAAACCTAATTTCTCATTTAATGCTGAAAAATTAGGTTTTTTAATATTGAAACTTCCTTAACGTTATAAATCTGCATTTCCCTGACGCTAGGTGGCATTTGGAATAGGGTTAATATTATTTAGTCCCATATTATTATGGTCAATATCATTTGGTAAGTGGATGACAGTGATAATACAAGGGATGTTATGGGTTATTGCTTTTGCATTTTTTTATAAGTGCCGCCGATAAAAGACATTCACGTATAGGCAAAAAAAATTGAAGTTTTACTTATTAAATAAAAGGGGGCTATTCTTCAAGTGAACTGTACCCTTAAAAATAGACAGTTTAATAAAAGGACCTAAGCAGCTAAGAGGTGACCCCGGAATTGTTCTGGGGTCATTCTTTTTAATCCCCATTGATACCTAAAGGAATTGTAGTATTCCAC
>NZ_CAMGYZ010000020.1 GCF_946151055.1 Bacillus sp. Marseille-Q3570
GTTACTCACCCGTCCGCCGCTGACCTCTGAGGAGCAAGCTCCTCGTTGGTCCGCTCGACTTGCATGTATTAGGCACGCCGCCAGCGTTCGTCCTGAGCCAGGATCAAACTCTCCAATAAAGTGTTTGTGATGCACAGGATGTGCAAACTTCGATGTTGTCACAGGACGTGACGAACTTAATCGAAGATCCTTAACTCGTAAAACTTAAAAATTGATTCAGGGTTCTTTTTAAAAAGACCCGTTTCACGCTTGGCTTTTGTTCAGTTTTCAAAGAGCTGTTCACTTCAATGATCAGTGGAAAAACACTGTCTTTTATTGAAGTTTTTTGTTGTCGATGTCTTTAACAGCGACTTTTATAGAATATCATCTGTAAGCCCCGATGTCAACGACTTTTTTTGAAGAAAAATCCCGCCGCTTTCGCAGCGACGAGATATAATATACCATGCACTAATTTTAGTGTCAATAACTTATTTGCATTTAGTTTTTAAATTGATACGTCCTATGAAAGATCCCTATTCCCTTCGTATCCTGTCGAATGACCTGGATGTATTCCTTCTCGATCAGATGCTCGATCACCGCGCCCAAGTCTATTTTATAATCCTGCATTTCAGGATGAACCATCAATTGATAAAACGACCATGCTCCTTCCCTCGTATTCATGATGTCTTTGAGGTGTCGTGATCCAAGTTCTGTTTTAGCCGACATGGAGAATTCGTTTGCTAAGATCAACAATTCAATCCGTTTGTTGATTGGTTCATCACTGGAAGTAAGTTCTTCATATAACTTATAAATTTCAGGTTCAATTTGTTTCACCTGGTTCCACACAGTGACTTCTGGATAGAAACCATGTTCAATGACAGAAAGACGTGCAAGATGATGAAGCGCATGGATGATATTGTTGTATGCATCCAAATAGTGACCAGCATGATACAGCTCTTTCCCATCAGAAAATCTGCGAACCAGTTTGGCGAATTCCATTCCTATTTTCTTCTTACGTTCAGCGATTGGGAAATCGTTTATCCGGGACTTAAGTGACTCCACAAATTCATTCCGATCGAATAAGACCTTCCCGTTTACGACCCAATCAACAACACGGCGATGAGAACCAAGCATCAACCATTTATTCAGCTGGTGCAGCGTCACAACGTGCAGAGCCGCTTTTTTTTCTTCAAATTCATAATGCTTTACTTGCCAGGGTGAATCAGCTTGTTCAACAATAATGAATAAAATCACATCAAAGTGATCGGTAGATGGGCTGAACTTTTTATTTTTTTCTATTAATAGTACACCTAATGTTTCTTCACGACTTGCTCTTTCCTGATAGAGTGGCCGTAAGATATCTTCCATTGTTCAATCATCTCCTGTGCGAATGTCCGTTGTACGTTCCAATTTACACTATTCAATATCATATTGATTTTTCCTCTAAGATTATGAAATGTTAAAAGATTGTTCATGATTTTGATTTTTATATTTGCTATACTGTCTGAAGGAGGAATGTATATTATGGAATTGAAATATACAAGTAAGATCAATAAAATCAGAACGTTTGCCCTGAGCCTGGTGTTCATCGGCATTATCATAATGTACCTTGGACTTTATTTTAAAGCAAGTTTTACAGTGATGACGATTTTCATGTTGATCGGTTTTTTAGCGACATTATCAAGTGCTGCGGTATATATATGGATAGGGATGCTGTCGACGAAGGCGGTCCAGGTAGAATGCCCGAACTGTCATAAGGTGACGAAGGTGCTTGGAAGGGTCGATGCATGCATGTTCTGCAAGCAGCCGTTAACAATGGATCCATCACTCGATGGTATTGAATTCAGTGAGGAATATAACAGGAAAAAGAAAGAGGATTGATGAAAAGTGACCTTCAAATGGGGGTCACTTTTTTTAGCTCTACGCCTATGGCTTGGCTTTGCCAAGTTTTCTTTATCTGAAAGGTACCCGTTACATTTAATTGCAACTAAATTTTTTTAAGCAAGAAAAAATGACCTCCGCTCCATCAACTCATTGGGCGAAGGTCATCTTTTTAATGGACCTTTTGGCATTCTGGACATGTTCCGTAAACTTCCATACGGTGATTCGCAACTTTGAAGCCTGTTACGTGCTTTGCGACATCCTCCACTTCATCAAGTCCAGGATAGGAGAAGTCGACAATTTTGCCACAGCTTTCACAGATGATGTGATAGTGGTCTGTCGTTACACAATCGAACCGGCTGGAAGAATCTCCGTAGGTCAGTTCTTTTACAAGTCCTGCACCTTTAAATACACGCAGGTTGTTGTATACAGTCGCTACACTCATATTAGGAAATTTGTCCTCTAATGCTTTATAAATCTCATCGGCAGTCGGATGAGACATCGTTTGGATTAAATACTCTAGAATCGCATGACGTTGTGGCGTAATGCGAACCCCCGCATCCTTCAACGTATCAACCGCTGTTTGCAATCGGTTTTCCTCTTGTGTCATCGTCATGCACCTCTCTTCCGAAAGACATTATTACTTTATAATATTTATAATTAGTGTACACGGAATTTGTGACAATTGTCAATTATAACCCTTATCTTATGCGGATTTACTCCTCTTCATGTAAGATTGGTTCCACTACATTCATTTTCTGATTCGTATACCGGGCTGCTACGAATAAGAAATCAGAGAGCCGGTTCAGATAGGAAAGTACCAACGGATTGACTTTTTCTATTCCGACCGCTTGTCGTTCTGCTCTTCTCACGACAGTTCGGGCTACATGAAAAGCTGAGGCGGCTTTTGAGCCACCTGGGAGCACGAATTGTTTCAACGGTGTCAATTCCTCCTCCCATTGGTCGATCGCCTGTTCAAGGTAGGTGATATCACTCTCTTCCAACGTCCATCCTACTTTTTTATCTATCGGCGTCGCTAACTCTGCTCCCACATGAAAAAGCACGGTCTGAACCCTACGGACCACTTTTTCAAATTCCGCTTTCCATTCCCTGTTCTGGTCCTGTAAATGACTTAAGCCTAACCCTATCATTGAATTCGCTTCGTCACAGGTCCCGTATGCTTCAACACGAGGATCGTTTTTCCCGACACGATCACCGTAAACAAGTGAGGTCGTGCCTTTATCTCCAGATTTCGTATAAATCTTCATCAATCAATACCCCCTGATGAGATCGATTTTATTTAGATACTCCCCTTCACCTTGTCGAAAAACCTTAAGATTTTCTTCGAATTGATCAAAGGCGCGTCGCTGATAAAGAGGTGTGATGCCTGAAAGGTGTGGCGTAATCGTTACATTCTCCATTTCCCAAAGTACATTATCCTCCGGAAGAGGTTCTTTTTCCATCACATCAAGGACTGCATGTGCAATCTGATTTTCTTGAAGAGCTTGGATTAAACCTTGCTGATCAACCGTTGTCCCTCTCCCTATGTTTATGAAAACGGCATGCTCTTGCATTCTTTCAAAATGTACCTTCTTTAAAAAGGCGTATGTTTCATCGGTTTTCGGTAAGACAGATACAACGAAATCTGCTTTACGTAAAAGATCTTCCAGCTGATCGAAGGTGACCATTTCATCGAAGTGATCCACATGACGGCCGCTGCGGTTCAGTCCGATCGTATGCATGTTGAAGGCTTTAGACAATCGTGCAATTTCAGAACCGATTGCACCTGCACCCAATACGCCAAGCGTATTACCATATAATTCCCCAACTTGGAATTTACGTTCCCACACTTTATTCTTTTGATTTTCCTTGATCAAGTGGAATTTACGATTCACTTGAAGCATCATACCGATTGTATATTCAGCCATGGGTATTTTATGAATGCCTCTTGCGTTTGTAACAAGTATGCCCTGTTCCTTAATCGCTTCGAACGGCATTTTATCAAGACCAGCTGACATGACATTGATCCATTTCAACTGTTTGGCTTTTGAGATGATTTCAGGTGTTAAATCTTCTCCATATGTAAGCAGAATATCTGCATCAGACAAATACTCTTCCGCTTCCTTTATGTTTTGACAGAACTGGAATTGGATATCTGGATATTTGTCCTTCATTTCGTCCTGGATCGAATAACGTACTTTTGCTGAAGATACGATGAACATCACGATTACCTCCCTAGGTTTCCTACTTTTATTAAACAACAATTCAATCGGCATCGTCCAATATTAAACAAAATTTTCTGACATTTCTCCTTGTAGGCTTTTGGCTTTTTCTAATTCGCTGCCTTTCCGCTGGTGATCTGCAGGTTATTAACCAATGCCATTATAAAAAGAAACAGGGCTGTCCAAAAAGAAAAGTGTCAGACACCTCCGACACAACATTTTGTCTCAAAAACACGCTTTTTCTCAAAATGTCGTTAAGTTCGGAGAGACTCAAACACTTTTAAGGACAGCCCCTGTTTGCTAAAGATTTTCTTTTATATATCCAAGTGCTTCTGTTACATGATCCTTAACTTTCACTTTACGCCACTCTTTCACAAGCTCACCGTCCTTATTGATGATGAACGTAGAACGGACAATGCCCATGTATTCTTTGCCGAAGTTCTTTTTCAATTGCCATACGTCATAGAGTTCAGCCACTTCATTGTCTTCATCAGCAAGCAATAAGAATGGAAGATCATGCTTTTCAATGAATTTCTTGTGGCGGTCGATTGGATCCGGGCTTACCCCGAGGATCACAGTGTTTTGATCACTGAACTCACTGTGATGGTCTCTGAAATCGCAAGCTTCCGTTGTACATCCTGGTGTCATGTCTTTCGGATAGAAATATAATACGACATTTTTCCCTTTGAAATCTGAGAGGCTGACCTTCTCACCATTATTCGCTTCTAAAGTAAAATCCGGTGCTTTTTCTCCTGTTTTGACAGACATGATTTGTACCCTCCTATTTTAAAATCATCTATAATAAGGGTACCCAATAACTTGGAAGGAAACAACTAATCCGATTTCCATTCTGTATCAACGACAGTGGAAAGAACGAAGGCTGCTGGTAAAAGGTATCCGACCAATGCTTCGATGATTGAAATCCATCTGCCGATTCCGACTGGTGTAATATCTCCATACCCTACGGATAAAAGGGTAACCGCACTGAAATAAGATACCACTTCAGTCAGTTCGACATACGTTCCGTTCACGGGTGCCCCGTTTTCCATTAGCACTGGGACCCCAATCATCAAAAGGCTGAAATAGATTGCACCGAATCCAAGGATGATGATGGAATAGACGATGAATAAAGCCATAAGATCATCAAAAGAAATGAATTTACGCGATTTTTTATGTAAATGGCGAGGATGTCGAAAAAAAGACACAAGGCTTTTTTGTACGATGATGAAGACCGAAACGAATACAAAAACCACAATAAGAAGATCCATCTTATCCACCTCTTCACATTCCTATGCTGAAAAATGAAAAGATAGGACAAGATGGACAGGAAATGCTAGTGTCCGATTGCATCAATACGTTTGATCTGTTGGTCATCAGCTTCTATGATTCTAAAAGTCACATGTTCGAAACTATATTCTTCGTCTTCAGAAATGTCTGAGCTTTGTGTCAACAACCAGCCTCCAATCGTATCCAGCTCTGAGTCGTCGATCTCGATTTTGAAAAACTCATTGACGTCAGAAATCAGTGCTTTACCGTCAAGGATCGCATGGTTACGGTCGAGTTTTTCAATCTGGGGCTTTTCCTCTGTATCGAATTCATCACGGATTTCACCGACAATTTCTTCGATGATATCTTCAACCGTGACGAGACCTGCAGTACCTCCGTATTCATCGACTAGTATCATCATATGCACCCGTTCCTTCTGCATGTGCACAAGCAATGTTTTAATCGGAGTCGTTTCAATCACTTTATGGACCGGTCGGATGAACTCGTTTAGCGGACGTTCTTCCTTCATTAGCAAAGAATTGAAGACTTCTTTTATATTAACAAGTCCGATGATGTGGTCTTTATCACCATCTGCAACAGGATACCGGGTGAACTTTTCATTACTCATGATTGAAATATTCTCTTCCATCGGCTCATCCGTGAACATACAGACCATCTCTGTCCGCGGTACCATGATCTCTTTAGCAGTACGGTCATCGAATTCGAAAATTTTATTGACGTAGTGAAGCTCTGACTTATTGATTTCTCCGCTTTTATAGCTTTCAGACAGGATGATTCGTAGTTCCTCTTCAGAGTGGGCTACTTCATGCTCGTTTGCTTGTTTGAATCCAAGCAACCTTGTTAAGACGCGAGCCGATCCGTTCAATGCCCAGATGAAGGGATACATGATTTTATAGAACCATATCAATGGTTTTGCGAGTAACAGGCTGATTCCTTCGGCTTTCTGGATGGCGACCGTCTTCGGGGCAAGTTCACCTAAAACGACATGCAAAAACGTGATTGTTGAAAAAGCGATAACGAAAGATAGCGTGCTTGCAAGTGCTTCTGAAATCGCGAACTTCTCGAATAATGGATGTAGGATCTCTTCGACCGTAGGTTCACCTATCCACCCTAGACCGAGAGCGGTGATGGTGATTCCGAGCTGGCACGCTGACAAGTATCCATCCAGATTGTCTAGCACTTTTCTGGCTGCTTCAGCTCTCTTGTTTCCATCCTCAACAAGTTTATCGATTTTAGTTGAACGTACTTTCACGATTGCAAATTCTGCTGCTACGAAAAAAGCCGTGAGCGCAATCAGAATGGCAACGTATAGAAGATCGATGATAACCACGGGTCGCCTTCAGTAAATGAAGGCTTCACCTCCGTCCCTCGTTAATATTCTTTATCATTCCTCTGAACGGGTAAAACATAACATACCTTTAACTTCCCGCTCCCCGGTATTTCGTAACCCCGATGTTCCATAAGAATATCGCCAATGCGAAAAAGAAAATACCCATGACAGGCGTCAAATACGCGTATCCGTACCATTCTGTTTTATTGAGAAAAAATGCTGCAGGATAAACCCCGACGAATGCGAAAGGTAAAATCCATGTAAGTACATAGCGGATGATCTGATTATAAATATCAACCGGATACCGTCCGAAGTTTCCAATGTTGTACATCATCGGCATGATATCCGTACGGCTGTCCGACCAGAAGCTGATCGTTGCCAGACTGATGAAGATACCCGCATAAACCAGCGCGCCTCCAATAACGAATAACAGGAATAAAAACGGATCGTACCATGCGATCGTCATCCCAAGATTGCTCCCCGCATAAAACATGACAGCAAGACCCGTGATGACACCGAACATCGATTCCAATTCCATACGTTCAAGAATTATCTGGAACAGACTATGGATCGGCCGCGTCAGGATACGATCGAGTTCACCTTTTACGATATAACGCTCATTAAAGTCCCAAATGTTGAAAAAGGTAGAAAAAAGCGCGAAAGGTACTAAGAAGAAACCATAAATAAAAATGATTTCGTCCTTACTCCAGCCACTCAATAACTTGGTATGACCGAATACGACTAGTATGAAAATCAGGTTGACCGCCTGGAAAAGCAAGTCGGACAAAATTTCCACTACCATATCTGAACGGTATGTGAGCCTCGTTTTCATGTATTGGCCGACGTATTGGACAAAAATTGAAAGATAAGACATGACGGCTACCCTCCTTGTATGACCATTTGTTTTTTTGCTAGAATCCATAAGATCTGTATCGGTACAAGGAGCAATAAGCACCATAAAACCTGCATCATCAGGGCGTTCAAGACCTGCTGTCCGACGAATCCTTCAGAAAAGATCATGCTTGGGACATAGGAAATGTACATGAACGGGAACCATTCCATAGCGGATTGAGCCCACCCAGGATAGAAACTGATCGGCAGGATCAACCCCGAAAACAGATCAATGACCACTCTTTTGGCCCTCATCAAACCGTCATTGTTAAATATGAAGAAAGTGAAAATGCCCGTCATCAAATTGATTTGTGTATTGATGATGAAACTGAATAAGATCGAAATCCCGAAATATCCCCAGGTAGCGAGATTTGCAGAAAATTGGAGCGGAAAAACGAGACTGACCAGGAACATGCCCGGTACGGAAAAAAAGAGCAATCGGAATATCCCTTCGCCAAGCGCCGCCATCGTCTTCATATTGAGATAATGATACGGACGGATCAATTCGACGGCAACTTTCCCCTCTTTAATTTCCAGCGCGATTTCACGGTCGATATTGTTAAAATAAAACGCTCGTGCCATCCAGGCTACGGCTATGTATGTGGTCATCTGTATGACTGACAACCCCTGGATGTCCTCTTTACCACCATAAATGGCACTCCATAAAAAGTAATAAGCAGCTATGTTGATACTGTAAATGATGATACCGCTGTAATAGTTCGTTCTATACGCGAGCATCATCAAAAACCGAATGCGGATCATTTCAATATACTTACCCATGGATGATGCCCTCTTCGTAAATATTACGAATGATCTCTTCAGTTGAAGTCTCGAGGATTTTCAGGTCAAGAATCTGATGATTAGCAACAACGTCACCGATGACTTGCGAGATGATATCTTCATCATTCGTCACATTGGCTGTCCAGCTGTTTTCATTTTCTCCAGGCTCCCAGACGACAAGCTGCTGACCAGTGGACTCGATCAGTTCATCTCGCGTTTTTGGAGTTTTAAAGTGGAACTGGATTTGTTTCCCTTCCCCCCAACTTGTTTTCAGCTGATTGAGCGCACCATCATAAATGATTTTCCCCTCATCCAACATGACGACCCGTTCACAGAGAGCTTCGATATCGGACAAATCGTGCGTGGTCAGCATCACTGTCGTGTTGTATTGTTTGTTCATCTCTTTAAGGAACTCACGGATCTTCAGCTTTACGAGCACATCGAGGCCGATTGTCGGTTCATCTAAGAAAAGCAGTGGTGGATTGTGGATGAGCGCTGCTGCCAATTCACACCGCATCCGCTGACCAAGTGAAAGTTTACGAACAGGCTTGTCGAGCAGTGGCCCGATATCAAGCGCATCAATTACCATCCCCATATGATTACGGTAATCCTCATCTGAGACATTGTATACCTTTTTCAGCAGCCGGAATGACTCTTGCACAGCAATATCCCACCAGAGTTGAGAACGTTGTCCGAATACGACTCCGATTGTTTTTACGAACTTCTCCCGCTCCTTATGTGGATTCATTCCATTGATCAATACTTCCCCAGACGTCGGCGTGAGGATCCCAGTAAGCATCTTGATCGTCGTAGACTTGCCCGCTCCATTCTCCCCGATATAACCGATCATTTCACCAGGCTTTACATCAAGAGAAATCGAATCGACCGCCCGATGAATTTTATAATTTCTCGTCAAAAGATCACGGAAGGCACCTTTCAGACCAGATCTACTAGAATATGATTTGAATTCCTTCGTCAAGTTTTCAACATGTATCATTGAATTCATTACCTCTCCCCCTCTTCTTGCACCACTAACAGTTTATACAACCTCAACAACAAAACACAAATCCACCGATTCATGATATAGTAGGCAGTGCCAGGCACGACAATTTACCCCTTGCGCCCCAAGGGTTTTCAAATGGTGCCTGGCACCGAATGAGAACCGTTGGGGTTGTTGAAGTCTGGAATGGTGCCTGGCACGGAAGTAATTATTAATTCAAATGTCAGCCAAATTATATTTCATTCTTAGAGGAGGTTTAGTGATGAATAGAGAGAATTCAGAGAGATTGTACGAGGATGCACTTGAGCATATTGTTGGTGGGGTGAACAGTCCTTCACGTTCATACAAGGCCGTTGGCGGCGGAGCTCCGGTGTTTATGGAGAAAGCGAAAGGGGCTCATTTTTGGGATGTGGACGGCAACCGATACATCGACTATCTTGCAGCTTACGGTCCGATCATCACCGGCCACGCCCACCCGCACATCACCAAAGCAATCACGCATGCAGCGGAAAACGGGGTCTTATATGGGACACCGACAAGCCTTGAAAATCAATTCGCAAAAATGCTGAAAGAAGCGATTCCTTCCTTAGAAAAAGTCCGGTTTGTCAACTCAGGGACTGAAGCAGTAATGACGACAATCCGTGTCGCAAGAGCATATACCGGCCGAGACAAGATCATCAAATTTGCTGGGTGTTACCACGGACATTCAGATCTTGTCCTTGTTGCAGCTGGGTCCGGTCCATCTACTCTCGGCACACCAGATTCGGCAGGTGTTCCAAAGAGTATCGCGCAAGAAGTCATCACAGTTCCATTCAACGACATTGACTCCTTTAAAGAAGCGATCGATAAATGGGGTCATGAAGTTGCGGGTATTCTCGTTGAACCGATCGTAGGAAACTTCGGGATTGTCGAACCGAAACCAGGTTTTTTAGAAGAAGTGAACGAAATCGCCCATGAAGCCGGGTCTCTCGTCATCTATGATGAAGTGATCACGGCATTCCGTTTCATGTACGGCGGGGCGCAAAACCTATTGAATGTCGAACCGGATATGACTGCCCTTGGTAAAATCATTGGCGGAGGCCTTCCGATTGGAGCTTATGGTGGTAAGAAAGAGATCATGGAAAAGGTAGCACCACTTGGCCCTGCCTATCAAGCTGGTACAATGGCTGGAAATCCCGCATCGATTTCAGCCGGAATTGCTTGTCTTGAAGTCTTACAACAAGAAGGCGTATATGAACATCTCGAAACGCTTGGAGAAAAGCTTGAAGCTGGCGTCCGAACACTTGCAAAACAGTATTCCATACCTTTGTCACTCAATCGGTTGAAAGGCGCGCTTACCCTTTACTTCGGTTCAGAAAATGAAGTAACCAACTATGAACAAGCTGAAAAAAGTGATGGAGAACTATTTGCGAAGTTCTTTAAACTGATGCTTGAACAAGGTATCAACCTTGCTCCTTCGAAATATGAAGCCTGGTTCCTCACCACAGAACATACAGATGAAGATATTGAAGAAACATTAGAAGCAGTCGAAAAAGCCTTCCAAAAGCTATAATATAAGGAAAACTGAAATTGGGCTGGTCCACAATGGATCAGCCTCAATTATATAAAGGTGCAGAGACCAGGGATAGCGAGTATATTTTCAAATTGTAATAACCACAACAATTTATGCTTATAACAAGCATAACCTCAAAAAAACAAGCATGAATACGAAAAAACTACATAATCATAGGGATGGATGCTTTCTTTTTTATTTATCAAAATTAAGCTTTCATCTCCCTATTGCTTTCTTTAAGGTTTGGGTGTATAGTACGTTCATTATTAACAATGCTTTTAGAAAGGGTTTTGCTAAAACTATGAAATTCGGTGCTCGTATTTTAAAAACAGGAGTCGCGATTTCACTAGCATTATATATTACACATTGGTTGAACCTAGAATCAGCGGCCTTTGCAGCCATTGCAGCAATGTTCGCTATCCAGCCGACCATTTATCGATCTTATCAGACAATCGTTGAACAAGTACAGGCGAATCTGATAGGTGCAACACTCGCGATCATAGCGGTGCAGACATTGGGGAATGAACCGATCGTAATCGGTCTGATCGGGGTCCTTGTCATCGCAATCAATATTAAATTGAAAATAGAAAGTACAATTCCCCTGGCGATCGTTACCGTCATCATCTTGATGGTCAATCCTGGGGACAATTACCTTACTTTTGCCATCACACGTTTTTCTGTAATCATGATCGGCGTGTTCTGTGCATTCCTGGTGAACTTGATTTTTCTTCCGCCAAAATACGAAACACGTCTTTACCATAAAAACGTCAAAAATATGGAACAGGTTGGTCAGTGGATCCGTCTTGCTACCCGTAACGATGCAGACCGTAAAATATTGAAAGAAGATCTCACAAAAATCAATGAAAGTATGATAAAAGCAGATAACTATTACCTTATGTTCAAAGAAGAACGCAGTTATTTCAAAGGTTCTGACTATACGAAGAATCGCAGGCTCGTATTGTTCCGGAATATGATTTCGACAACGTACAAAGCGTTAGCGATTTTAAAAAGTTTGGATCAGCATGACCATAAAATCTATCAGATGCCTGATACTATCCAAAAATTGATACAGGATCAGCTCGATCATTTGACGAACTATCACCAAAAGATCTTGATGAAATACATCGGGAAAGTTCGTTACCACTCCCCTGATGATGCCATCAATCAGTTGGAAAAAGACGAAAAAGAATTGACAGAGTATTTCATGGATCTTTATGACCATAAACAGGTGGAACGGGAACAATGGATGAACATCTTCCCCCTCATCGGCTTGATCATCGATTACAACCATCACTTGATTCATCTGGATCGATTGGTCGAGAGTTTCCACACCTACCATGCTTCAGAAAACGAAGTGAAAATATCAGACAGCTATCCACAAGACGAATAATCGATAAAAAGCAAAGGGCTGATCCAAAAGTGTCCGACAGTTTGGGGTCAGTCCTTTTTGTATAGAAAAATTTAGAGGACACGAGAGACCTTATTCCCGTAAAGCTGCTATGATTCACAAAATTAGAGGACACCAGAGACCTTATTTCAATAAATCACCTATGAAAATGCTCTAAATAACACCGATAACGGAACAGATGTCCTCTATTTTTTGAGAACACTGCATTTTTGTCACACATAAAGGAACAGATGTCCTCTAAATGTAAAAACGCAAGTGACTCCCCACTAATGGAATCACTTGCGATTAAATACATATCTTAGCTTTTCATTTTCGGATCTAACGCATCACGCAGGCCATCACCCATAAGGTTGAAGCCAAGAACAGTCAACATGATTGCGAGACCTGGGAAAATCATCGTCCACGGTGCATTTGTAATATAAGACCGTGAATCTGCAAGCATTGTACCCCATTCTGGTGTAGGTGCTTGAGCTCCTAATCCAAGGAAACCAAGTGCAGCTGTTTCGATGATTGCAGTGGCAATCAATAATGTACCCTGTACGATGATCGGTGCTGTACTGTTCGGCAAAATGTGTTGGAATAATATTCTTGAATCTTTCATGCCGACAGCTTTGGCAGCCGCGATATACTCTTCTTCCTTGATACTCAAAACTTTTGAACGCACCAATCTTCCGAAGTTCGGTACGTTGATGATGGCAATCGCGATCAGAGCATTCCTCAAGGAAGGACCTAAAACAGCAACAATTGCGATCGCCAGTAAGATACTTGGAAAAGCAAGCATGATGTCAAAGAGTCGGGATATGATGGTGTCAACCCATCTACCATAGTAACCGGCTATGATCCCTAAAATGGATCCGACTATGATGGAACCCATAACAGCGAAAAAGCCTACTGTGAGTGAGATTCGGGCGCCATAAATCGTCCTGCTTAAAATATCCCGACCAAAATCATCTGTCCCAAACCAATAATCCGAAGAAGGTGCTTCGAGCTTTGCATAATTATCTGAAGAAAGCTTTTGTTCATTTATTCCCTCAGGGGCGATAAGGGGCGCAAAAACTGCCAGAATAACAAAGAAACTGACAAGGCCCAATCCCAAAAGCGCCATTTTGTTTTTACGAAAGCTCTTCCAGGCATCTCTCCATGGCGAAGCAGGCTTTTCTTCTTGCTGCTTTGGCTCGATTGGATTTTCGTTACGTGCTAGTTCCGCCATAATGTTCTCTCCTTTGAAAATAATAAGCATTCAAAAAGTCATTACCGACTGAAGTTAACCGCGTCTCTCCGCCGTTTATCATGCGGTGACTTTTTGACATCAATTATTATTGATATTTGATTCTAGGATCGATTGCCGCATATAAGAGATCCACTAGAAGATTAATCGTTACAAAAACTAAGGCGATGATAAGTATTCCAGATTGGATGACTGGATAATCACGGAATCCGATTGCGTCATAGATGTATCTTCCGATTCCAGGCCAACTGAAGATGGTTTCTGTAAGAATTGCTCCACCTAATAACAGTCCCATCTGTAGACCAATTACTGTTAAGACGGGTATGAAAGCATTTTTCAGTGAATGCTTGTAAACAACCCAGAACATGCGAAGACCTTTTGCCCGGGCTGTACGGATATAGTCGGAACGCATCACTTCCAACATGCTTGAACGAGTCATCCTTGCAATGATCGCCATTGGAATCGTTGCTAATGCAATTCCTGGTAGTACTAAGTGTTTCAAGACCGTCTGTAATTGATCGAAACGCCCTTGTATGATCGTATCGATGATGTACAGATTTGTAATCGAATCAACAGGATTCAATATACTTTCCCTGCCTGATGTAGGGAATATTTCCCACTCGACGGCAAAAGCCCATTGTTCCATCAACCCAAGCCAGAAGATCGGCATTGAAACTCCGATAAGTGCAAGAAGCATCGCAACATAGTCAAACCATGAGTTTTGGAACCAGGCACTGATGATCCCTGCGTTTACTCCAATTACAACTGCAATGATCATTGCAAATAATGATAGTTCTAATGTCGCTGCAAAATAAGGCCATATCTCTTCACTGATAGGTGCGTGGGTGCGAATTGAATTCCCAAGATCACCAGTGAGTAAATCTTTCATGTAAATGAAATATTGTGTATACCAAGGTTCATCCAAGCCTAAGGAATCTCGTAATTGAGCTACAGCTTCCTTCGAAGCTTGCTGACCTAGGATAATTTGTGCTGGGTCCCCTGGAATCGCCCGAATCAGGAAGAACACGATAAGTGACATTCCGATAAGAACAGGGATCAGCATCAAGATTCGTCGTATTGTGTACGCAAACACTTTTCTATCACCTCTTCAGCATACTGGCTTAATTTCGTAGGGTCATAGCTGCTTATTCTCTAGATAAGCCAATGCTATGCAAACCGGTTTTATATACTACCTGTTTGCGGACAAGATAAATAATCCGGTTCACAGTTTGAAACCCAAAAGAAAAGGGGAGCACTACACTCCCCCATCTCTTATTCGCTTAAAGAAACATTTGTTAACTTGTCAGAACCTGTCGGATGTGGTTTGAATCCTTCAATATTCTTAAGTCCTGCAAGTGCTGGCTCAGAGTGTACAAGTGGTACCCAAGGTGATTCTTCATGAAGGATCACTTGCGCTTCTTTATAAAGCTCTGCACGTTTATCTTCATCAGGTGTTGATTGTGCTTCAATTAAGAGATCGTGTAACTCGTCGTTTGAGAAACGAGAGTAGTTGTTAGAACCGATCGTATCTTTATCTAGTAATGTGTAAAGGAAGTTATCTGCGTCACCGTTGTCCCCAGTCCAACCTAATAGGAACATAGGTGCTTCACCTTTTTGAGTCTTCTCAAGGTAAGTACCCCACTCGAAAGATACGATTTCAGCTTCTACCCCGATTTTAGCAAAGTTTGCCGCGATTGCTTCTGCAGCTTTCTTACCATCTGGCATATAAGGGCGAGGTACTGGCATAGCCCATAATTCAGTCTTGAATCCATCTTCATATCCTGCTTCAGCTAACAATTCTTTTGCCTTATCAAGATCAAATGGATAAGGATCGATTTCATCATTATATCCATTGATGACCGGTGGCAGTGGGTTCTTAGCTGGCTCAGCTTGTCCTTCATAGAACGCTTTGATCAATGCCTCCTTATCGACAGCATGGTTCAATGCTTGACGTACTTTCTTATCGTTGAATGGTTCCATCTCAGTGTTGAATCCTAGGTAACCAACGTTCATTGATGGGCGGAAGAATGGCTTCAATTCTTCTGCTTGTTCAATTTCAGCAACATCACTTGGATTGACACCATCGATCAAGTGGACTTCACCAGTTTTCAATGCATTCAGACGGTTTGAGTTATCCGGAATTGCACGGAAAATGACTTTATCAAGCTTTGGAAGTCCCTCTTTCCAATAATCCTCGTTCTTTTCGATTGTAATACGGTCATTACGCTTCCAATCGACAAATTTGAAAGGTCCAGTACCGACTGGTTGAGTTTCAAGGTTGTCAAATTCACTAGGTGCACCGATTGAAAACGGTGTCATCGCTAAGTTCTTCAAGAATGGAGCTTGCGGACGGTTCAACGTGAATACGACTGTATGCTCGTCTTCAGCCTCTACACTCTTGATGACATGTCCTTCGTCACCTTTAAATCCGCCAAACATAGATGCATAATAAGCAAATTTCCCAGCATCTCCACTAGTCATCCAACGTTCGAAGTTTTTCACTACTGCTTCTGCGTTGAAATCATCACCATTATGAAACTTTACTCCTTCACGGAGTTTGAACGTATAAGTCAGACCATCTTCAGATACATCCCACTCTTCAGCAAGTGAAGGGTGTACTTCTGTGTCTTGCTCTCCATATTCAACTAAAGTGTCATACACGTTTTTAATTACTTTGAATGATTCTCCATCTGTTACAATAGCAGGGTCTAAAGCTACAGAGTCACCACCACGTCCGAATACCAACGTTTGGTCTTTCTTTTCATCTCCACCGTCTCCTCCACTGCCAGAGTCTGAGTTACATCCTGCCAATGCTACTGACATGACCATGATAACGGCTAGTGCCCATAAAAATCCTTTTTTCATCAGGTACTCCCCCTCTTGAATGTTTTTATATAGACTTGTCATCTTCATATAGGTGACAAGCTACATAATGATTTTCTTCTACTTCTTGGAACTTTGGAACAACCTTTTTACAGACATCCATTGCTTCGGGACATCTTGTGTGGAACGGACATCCTGCTGGCGGGTTGGATGGACTCGGTACATCTCCCTGCAGCATGACGCGATCTTTTTTATAATCAACATCAGCTATCGGAACAGCTGACAATAACGCCTGTGTATACGGATGCAACGGTTTTTCATACAGCTTTTCACTGTCTGCCAATTCAGCTATTTTTCCTAAGTACATCACCCCTACTCTGTCGCTGATATGACGAACGACACCAAGATCGTGGGCGATGAATACATATGTCAGATCAAATTCTCCTTGTAAATCTTGTAGGAGATTCAGTACCTGTGCTTGAACAGATACATCCAATGCTGATACAGGTTCATCCGCAATGATCAACTTCGGTTTTACTGCAAGTGCTCTCGCAATTCCGATCCGTTGACGCTGCCCTCCACTGAATTGGTGGGGGTACCGTTTGGCGTGGTAACCGCTCAACCCTACCGTTTCAAGAAGTTCCCGTACACGTGCTTTACGTTTTTTGCTGTCCTTTTCAATACCATGGACAATCATCGGTTCCTCGATGATCTTTTCTACTGTATGCCTTGGATTGAGTGATGCGTAGGGGTCCTGGAAGACCATTTGCATATCTCTGCGGATCTTACGCATTTCTCCATTTGAAAGTTTCGTCAGCTCTTTTCCATTGAAACGAACCTCACCTTCTGTCGGTTCCAACAGCCTTAGGAGCATACGTCCTGTTGTGGATTTACCACATCCGCTTTCTCCGACCAATCCAAGCGTTTCACCTTCATTGACTGAAAATGATACGCCATCTACCGCCTTTACAGATCCGATTTGTTTCCCGAACACGCCTCCGGTAATCGGAAAATGTTTCTTCAAGTCTTTTACTTCTAACAATGGCTGTGACATTTTTCGACCCCTTCCTAGCTGTCATGGAGCCAGCAACGAACCTGGCTTCCATCCTCTTGTTCTTCTAATTGTGGTGTTTCGGCAAAACAGCGGTCGAAAGCGTGTTCACAACGTGGTGCAAAACTGCAGCCTTTTTTAATCGATCCTGGCTTCGGTACCGTTCCTGGTATGGAATACAGACGATCTTTCTTCTGGCGCATATCTGGAACAGATTGAATCAATCCAACTGTATATGGATGCTTCGGCTTCTTGAAGATCGTTTCGACATTCGCTTCTTCAATGACTTTGCCGGCATACATGACGACGATTCGCTGACACATTTCAGCTACGACACCAAGATCATGCGTAATCATGATGATCGATGTATCCGTTTCATCATTCAGACGTTTCATCAAATCAAGGATCTGCGCTTGGATTGTCACATCCAGTGCCGTGGTAGGCTCGTCCGCTATAAGTACCTCCGGGTTACATACCATGGCCATTGCGATCATGACTCTTTGTCTCATACCTCCGGATAGCTGATGCGGGTAGCTGTCCATCAATTCTTCAGCTCTTGGAAGCCCTACCAATTTCATGATTTCGACTGCACGATTCCATGCCTTCTTCTTATCCCAAGAATTGTGCAAGCGAATCGCTTCAATCAGCTGATTCCCTATTTTATATACTGGATTCAATGATGTCATCGGTTCTTGGAAGATCATCGCGATATCGTTCCCGCGAATTTGTCTCATCCGTTTATCCGTAGCTTTTGTTAAGTCTTCACCTTTGTAAAGGATCTCCCCACCTACTACTTTACCTGGAGGAGAAGGAACAAGCCCCATGACCGAGAGGGATGTTACGCTTTTTCCGCAACCTGACTCTCCGACAATTCCGAGGACCTCGCCGCGCTTTACATGAAAGTCGACATTATCGACAGCGGGCACTTCACCATCATCAGTGAAAAAATAGGTCTTTAACCCCTTAACGTCCAGTACTGGAGCATCCATCCGCCCCACCTCTCTTTCTGTCTCTGAATCTTGATGTTTAAAAGTTTACAAAATTGTTACGTCTCTGAACGTCTGTTCATAATTATGCCATCACTACACTTGTTTGACAACACGAAAAATTTAGAAAAATTAAAATATACGTCTTATGTACTATTAGACAAAAGTCCATTAAATCCTTCTTTTTTACCGTTTTTTCTCTTTTATCGGCTATATAATACCTATTTACGCACCTGTTTTATCCTTTATTTACCTACAAAAAAATGAGGTTGATATATAGATACCAACCTCAAAAAATATTACAATCTATTTTTCATCTAACGCTTGTACAGTAAACAAATTGTAATAACTACTTTTATTCGCCATTAATTTTTCATGTGAACCGATTTCTGAAATAGCCCCATCTTCAATCACAACAATCCGGTCTGCATGTGTGATCGTAGCCAATCTGTGCGCTACGATGAAGGTAGTCCTGTCAGCAGCGAGGGTTTTCAGGGACTCCTGGATAAGCTGTTCACTCTCCAGGTCTAGCGCTGAAGTTGCTTCATCCAAGACGAGTAATGGTGGATTTTTCAAAAATACTCTTGCAATCGCAAGTCGTTGTTTTTGACCACCTGAAAGTTTGACCCCGCGTTCACCGATTTTCGTGTCATACCCTTGCGGGAGCTTCATGATGAAGTCATGGGCATTCGCAGCTTTAGCAGCACTGATCACCTTTTCATCTGAGGCATGAGGATCTCCCATTTTAATATTCATCCGGACGGATTCACTGAACAGGATATTATCCTGAAGGACCATACCGATCTGGTTTCTCAGCGTACGGACTTGATAGTTGCGGATGTCTTCCCCATCCAGCAGTACTCTTCCGCTTGTCACATCATAAAATCTCGGTATCAAGCTGACTAAGGATGATTTACCACCACCACTCATTCCGACAAGGGCAATCGTTTCACCAGCTTTCACATCAAGTCGGATATCCTTCAATACCGGCTCCTCATCTTCATTATATTGGAAAGTAACCCGGTCGAATGATACATTCCCGTCAACATGCTTCAACTTTTTTGCCCCAGCTTTGTCTTCGATGTCATAGGCTTCATCCATGAAATCAAAGACACGATCCATAGAGGCGATTGCTTGAGTTAAAGTAGTCGATGAGTTCACCAAACGTCGTAATGGGTTGTAAAGGCGATCCATGTAGGCAACGAACGCAACCATCGAACCTACAGTAATTTTTCCTGTGATCGCAAAATAACCAGCAACCCCGATGACAAGCATTGGAGCTATATCAGTAATCGTATTGACAACGGCAAAAGTCCGTGCGTTCCAGGATGTGTGATCAAGTGCTCGGTTCAAAAAGTTCGAGTTACGGACATCGAACTGCTCATGCTCGTAGTCCTCAATAGCAAAACTTCTGATCACCGTCACCCCCTGGACACGTTCGTGAAGGTGTCCCTGAACCTCTGCCAGCGCCTGAGAACGATCTTTCGTGAGCCTCCTCAACCGACTGTAGAAATATTTGACAGATAAACCGTAAAGCGGCAGCAAGGAGATGGCAACGAGCGTCAGCCAGACATCCATGGTACTCATGATTACAATAGCAATGACGATTGTGAACATATCAAGCCAAACATTCATCAACCCCGTAATGACGAAGGCTTTCGTCTGCTCGACATCATGGATGACCCGCGAAATGATCTCGCCCACTTTCGTATTGGAATAGAATTTGAGGCTCAGGCGCTGAATGTGGCTGAACAAGCTATCGCGGATGTCATAAAGGATTTTGCTCGCAGTCCATTGCGCATAGTATTGACGGTAATACTCAATCGGCGGCCTTAATACGATAAAAACAAAAAAAGCGCCGCCCAACACCCAGGACAAGCGGGATAACTTCTCTTCAAAACTAATATCTGCATTGATCACGTCATCGACGACATATTTTAAAATCAACGGGATCAATAACGGGATTCCAAATTTGAATATCCCGATGAACACCGTCACAATGATCTGTTTCGTGTAAGGTCGTACAAACTTCATATATCGCTTTGTACTACTCGTCGGAATCACCTCCAGCTGTTTTTTTCAGCAGCACTTGCTTCGTACATGTGGAGAAAGGAGCTGACCTGAATGGATGCGTCAGTCCCCTTCCTTTAACGGTATTCTAAGAATCGTTCATACCAACCTTCAACAAAATCAGGCTCAAAAGGGCCTTTCCGCTGGTTGATCATCGAACATAATTCATCCATGTTCCGTTTCAAAATTTCATTGATTTCTTTTGGATAGTCCATTTCCTTACGATGAAGAGCAAATTCATCCTCATCAAGAATGGTATAGGTCATATCTGGAAATACTTTAACATCCAAATCATAATCAATATACTTCAAGGCTTCTTCATCATACGTAAAAGGAGTTCCGAGATTACAGTAGTAATGGATTCCGTGTTCACGCAGCATTCCGATGACATTGAACCATTGGTCCGCGTTGAAATAGCAAATCGCAGGTTCCCTCGTCCGCCATTGTCTTCCATCAGACTCAGTGACTATGATACGGTCATTTCCGCCGATTACTACTGAGGAAGTTCCTTTAAGTACAATCGTTTCTTCCCACACACGGTGCAGCTGCCCATTATGTTTATAACTTTGAATTTGAATCGAACTTCCAGTGGTCGGAAAAGACATACAAAACTCCTTCCTTGCATTTTATAACTCTTTTTAATAAGGCTTTGTTAAATGACGATGTTGATTTTTCGATGAGTTGGATAGAAGCGAAATCCGTGATACTCATGTGGAAAGGCGTATCAAGCGGGTCCCCGCAGCGATCAAGGTTCTAGACTAACAACCATCAAAATCCTGCACATGCTGTTCCTAAGCGCAGAAAGACAATGATGGGATCTAAGTCGTGGTGAACGTCGTAGCCTGTACATCCGGTAAAGTGAGTGAGGAAGCTTGCAGATATAGAGCTGGAGCATGGTATGATGTCTAGCTCAGCGACCAGTCACTTGGATCACTTCAGCATGAATTTCGCAAAAAGTATAACAAAGTCTTTTAATAAGGCACGTTTAATTTTTCTCTTCCTATTATATCCTTTAATCCTATAAATGAAAATGAATGTGCATTCTCAGGGTGATACCTTTTCAATACACTCGGGAACGTCATTACGTGGTGAATTTACGATGGTCGGTACATCATAAGCCGTCATTTTTGAAGCATCGAACGGTTTCATCATATCAACTAACGCATCAGTCTCTCCGTCCCATTGAAGCCATCTCGAATAGTCCTCTTTCGGTAAGATGACAGGCATCCGATTATGAATATCCGCCATCAGTTCATTGGGTTCTGTCGTCATGATCGTACATGTATGAACAAGTGTCCCCTTATCATCCTTCCACTTTTCCCATAATCCTGCAAAGGCAAAGGGAGTTTCATCCTTCATTTTTATGTATTTCGGTTGTTTCTGTTTTCCTTCTTTTTTCCATTCGAAAAATCCATCCGCCGGGATCAAGCATCTCCTTTTTTTGAAGGCATGCTTGAAACTTGGTTTTTCAGGTACTGTCTCAGCCCTGGCATTGATTAATTTGTGCCCGATTGAAGGATCTTTCGCCCAGAAAGGAACCAATCCCCATTTTAAAAAACCTGCCCTCCGCTTATCACCATTTGATACAATGGCCAGGATCTCTTGCGATGGTGCGATATTGAATCTTGAAGGCAAATCAAACTCAGAGGCGAATTCGTCAATTTCAAACCAATCCATCAGTAGATCGATTTCAGCTGTCAACGTAAAGCGTCCACACATTTATAGTTCCACCTTTCCTCATCAACAGTTTAGCCTGACTTGGTCGTTATTTAACCATGTTATAGAAATCTCATATTTTGACAAGTCTTTTGCTTTGTGAAAAAACTTGGAAAAGCCAAGCCTTTGGGGCGGGCTGAGCCAGAAGGCGCGCTTATATTGAATACATTCTTTACATGTTGAAAACGCAATTGATCAAATGTGTCTGAGCCTCTGCGAATTCTACTTTTTGAGAGAAAATCGTGATTTTCAAGCAAAATGTTGTGTTGGAGTCACGTTTCTCGTTAAGAAAGTGAATTCTGCAGAGTAAATTTTTGCTGAATTGAGCAATTGAGCACAGTTTGAGGAATTTCACCTCTATCTTGCGTAATCCCACGCCTATCTTGCGTAATTCTACCCCTACCTTGCGTAATTCCACCCCTTTCTTGCGCAATTCGGTACTTTAGATCTATTAGGCGAAGTCTTTGCCATTCGTTCCTCGAAAAAGCAATTGCTTTTCCTAAGTGCGGTATATTGCTTTCGAAGCCCCAGCTTGTGCCCAAGAAAGTATTGATACTTTCTTCAAATGTAAAAGGAAAAGCACCCCCGGCTATTGCCGAGGATGCTTTGTGGAAGGTAACTATTTGTTACGCTGTTGTTGCTGCTGTTGAGCTTTTTGTTGAGCTTGCTGGTTTTGACGACGCACTTCTTGAGCGTTAGTCATTTCACTGCCGAATTCAGCATTGTATTGACCAGCTTGTTGTTGACCAGCTTGCTGTTGCCCAGCTTTTTGTTGAGCTTTTTGTTGAGCTTGCTGGTTTTGACGACGTACTTCTTGAGCGTTAGTCATTTCGCTGCCGAATTCAGCAGAGTATTGACCAGCTTGTTGTTGACCAGCTTGCTGTTGAGCGTTTTGTTGTTTCACATGCTGAATGTTTGTTCCAGCTTGTGTTTGTTGTCCTGGCTTTTGTTGTTTTGCCATGAGTCTCACCTCCACATGAGTTAATTTAACCATCAGGAAGGTGTGTTATCCGACAAATTGAGATGTACCATTTACCATACATAATCCTTGATTTGAAGGATAGATTAAATTCAATATGTACAGGGTAAAAGTAAACTAAAGCCAAGAACAAGGAGGTAACACCATGTATGTAGGTAGAGACATGACGGAATTATCAACGCTCTCGACGGAAGATTGGACTGACAAAGAATTGGCGTTCTTCCATCATTCATTGCAGCAAATGACTCCTTATTTGAATAGTGAAGGAACATCTATTCATCAAGATATCATTGAAGAAATCGAAAAACGGGGCGGCTTGCACCGGGATGAAGCGGATTGGAGTCACGGCACACGTCCGAATTATGAATAAACGATTGGTAAAGAAAACTTGGCTCAGCCAAGCCTTGGCGTTGGCTGAGCCTTAGTTGCGCTTATACTGAAGAAAGTATTTGATACTTTCTTTAAGTGTTAAAACAGCTGGAAGCCACTTGGGGCTCCAGCTGTTTGCATGTATACGACCGAAATAGGGCTTGTTACGGTCGAACCCAAGCATCTAACCCTCAGCTGTTGGAGTACGATTGCCCTCCATCCACGTTAAGAGTCGCCCCTACGACCCAGCTTGCACGATCTGATGCTAAAAATGTGACGACATCTGCGATTTCCTCTGCTTTTCCAAAGCGTCCGCCTGGAATTTCATCTTCTACAAATTGCTTGATTTTCTCAGGATTTTCATCCAGTCTTTTTTGCCAATTTCCAGTTGGATGCAGGATTGCTCCAGGCGCAACGCCATTTACCCTGATTCCATAGCTGATCGCTTCATCAGCTAATGCTTTCGTGAAGCTGATCATTGCCGCTTTCGAACTGTTATAGGTCGTTTTGCCGCCGGATTCACGTCCGTAGATGCTTGAAATATTAATGATCGAGCCTTGCTTATGTTCCTTCATCTTCTGCACAGCAAGTTTACTGAAATGGACTGCTGAATGGAAGTTCAACTCCATCGCATCACGAAACTGTTCCACGCTTGTTTCTTCAATGCTGCCGCCGTTACTGCCACCTGCATTGTTCACTAAAATATCGATGCTTCCATGCTCAGCAATGAATTGATCAAAGATTTCTTCTCGGAGCTTCTCTTCGGTCAAATCTCCCTGGTAAATCGAAATCCCATCGTGTTGCTGCTTCATTTTTTCAAGATCTTCTTCACCTCTTGCACAAATTCCAACATGTACGCCTTCTGCCAGCAATCCTTCAGCAATCGCTTTTCCAATGCCTTTCGAGCCTCCTGTTACGAGCGCTGTTTTGTTCTTAAGATGCAAATCCAAACTTCATTCTCCTTTCCATAAGGCTGCGATTTTTTGATGTGGTACAGGTAAAGGATATGACTCCAACTGTTTTTTTGAAACGAGCTTAGCTTTCTCTATAGGTTCGTTTGCCGTAAACGATCCAGAATAAACCGTGATATTCCAGGTCAGATGCGAAAAGATATGCCGAAAGCTGAGCAATTGGTCGTTTAAATTGGCTTGAATAGGGTATTTTTCTTCTAAGTGACCTTTGATTTGATCTTTTTGTGGAAGATCATTTCCGCTCACTGTCTCATGATTAGGAAACTGCCATAAATTTGCAAGCAAACCGGTAGCTGGCCTTTTTTCAATGATCGTTTCACCTTGCTCATTTTCAAGCAATGCGACAGCGATCGATAAGGTTTTGTTTTTGAGTTTTTTCTTTTTGACAGGCAGTTCGTCCTGAAGTCCTTCATCAAACGCTTTACAATGCGATTGGACCGGACAGAGCAGGCATGTCGGATTTTTAGGGGTACAAATGGTTGCACCCAATTCCATCAGACCTTGATTGAAATGAGATGGTTTTTCTTCAGAAATGAGGATCCGCACAGCTTCTTCAAAGATTTTCCGAGTCTGAGGCTTTGCGATGTCCTCATCAATCAATAAAATTCTTGAAAGGACTCGCATGACATTGCCGTCGACCGCCGGTTCCGGCAGACCGAACGCAATGCTCGCGATTGCTCCTGCTGTATAAGGACCGACACCTTTTAATGACAGGATGTCTTTCGGGCGATCTGGTACGATTCCTTGATATTTTTCTTCGACTTCACGGACGGCAGCTTGAAGATTTCTGGCACGGGAGTAGTAACCTAGACCTTCCCATGCCTTCAGCACCTTTTCTTCATCTGCATTCGCAAGTGCCGTGACAGTCGGAAACAATTCCATGAAACGTTCAAAATAAGGGATCACCGTATCGACTCGGGTTTGCTGAAGCATGATTTCAGACACCCAGATTTTATAAGGATCCCGTTCCCTCCTCCATGGTAAGTCTCTGCAATCAGATTCATACCAGGAGAGCAAATCGGATTGGAAGGCTTCTATCTCTATTTTAAAATCAATTTCGTCTTTCAAATTTATAGGCAACTTTAATCCTCCATCGCGATAGTATATTGAGAATATGAGGCAATAATGCTGTCTCGTCCTAAACTATACTATAAAGTACTGAGAATGATAAAATGATTAACAAAAACCTGAACCAATCGAACTTGATTTTTTGGATACACTATGAATAGACCGAATCTGAATGTGAAATCGTTTTTTTCTGAGGAGGCTTCATCAATAGAATGGATACAGGTACACATATCGTAATGGGTATCGCAATAGGTGGACTCGCTACCCTGGATCCGGTCATTGCACAGGATCCTCTAACGACACAGACCGTTTTAATCGGGACGATCATAGGTTCCAATGCTCCCGATTTCGATACCGTATTAAAACTAAAAAATAATGCCGTCTATTTGCGTAACCACCGTGGTATTACACATTCGATCCCGGCGGTAGTTCTCTGGCCTCTCTTGATTGTAGGATGTTTGGAATTGTTTTTCCCTGGAGCGAATATGCTGCACGTCTGGTTATGGACCTTCTTATCCGTATTTCTGCATGTGTTCGTCGACATTTTCAATGCATATGGCACCCAGGCAATGCATCCCTTTTCAAAAAAGTGGATTGCACATGGGATGATCAATATATTTGACCCGTTCATATTCGCTGCTCATATTCTTGGTTTCATCCTTTGGTACCAGGGATTCCACCCGGGCTATACATTTTTGACGATTTATATCGTGCTGTTCGGTTATTATATTTGGCGTTACCTTTCAAAAAGGCAGACGATAAAGATGGTCAAAGAGGAAGTGCCGGATGCTACAAAAGTAATCGTGTGTCCGACTATGCGCTGGGGGCAAAAGCATGTCGCAGTCATGAGCCCCGGTCAATTCCATGTCATTGAAGTGAAAAATGACAAGCTGACGATCCACGACGTCTATGACCGAAAACCAGTTCCGAAAAATCCGATTTTGGACGAAGCCGTCAAAGACTCAAACCTTGCTGCCTTTTTATCCTTTTCTCCTGTTTATCGTTGGGAAGTTGAAGAAGAGGATGATGGATATGAAGTACGGTTCATCGATTTAAGATATCGTTCCAAAGGGCACTATCCATTCGTCGCTGTCGTGAAATTGGATGAAGAACTTAACATCACCAGTTCTTTCACAGGCTGGGTTTACAGCGAAAAAACATTACGGCGCAAATTGGATGTCGCAACAACAAATTAAAAAGAAAACCTTAAAGGCTGGTCCGGACGTTTCTCTTGTCTGGATCAGCCTTTTGTAAGTCTCTGTTGATTTTCGTAAATCACCGATAAATTCTGATTTTGCACCGATAACTCTCATATTTGCACCGATAAAATCAAAACTTGCACCGATATCTCTCATATTTGCACCGATAAAATCAAAACTTGCACCGATAAAATCAAAACTTGCACCGATATCACCGTGTTCAATGCTTCGGACCTTTCAACAAGTGCTGGAATTTAGGATTCGCGCTGAAGTACTCGTGGAGTTTATCGCCGAAACGCATGATCCACTCGCGAACGATCCGTTCCGTCACAGCTTGACCTTTGTAGCTGCGCCCCGCACGCGCGCGTGTCGCTTCGAAATCTTCCCATAACGCTTCCACCCAGCTTCGTGCTTCTTCATACGTCAAATTTGAATTCTTTTTCCTTAATTCTTCAGCTAAGTCATGAAAGGTATCTTCCATTGTCATCTCCTCGCTCCCATGTAAATAATTCCCCGACATATTGGCAGACCGTTCATCCAATACTAAATATATCGTTTAGAAAGGAGTGTTACCAATGCGCAATAAAGCAAAAAACTTTCCTCATACCATGTCTCCTGACGGCGAAGCCCGTGCTAAGGATGAATATGCGTCTAAACGAACTGACGGTAAGACCCAGACTCAACCGCAAGAACGGATGAGTCAATCTAACCGTTCCTAAAGCTAGAGCTACCTTATGAGGAGGTGTCAACTCATGGCAAAAGACAACCGCGACAGGCTGCACCCTGCCTATGAAGATCCTTTTCAATCACCTCGAGCCAACCCTAAGCATTCGTTCCACCAGGTTAATGGTGAAACGGAACGAAGCTTGCATAACCATGTTTTGAAAGTTGAAACACGTAAGCGTTCCTAGATAGGTGCTTATTTAAAGGCTCTGACTCAGCGGACAATGTCGGTTACCTGAAAACCAACACCATGAGTCATCCTTTTTTATTTTGGCTCTTTTCCAAAAGATTGTTGCATTTGAGTCATTTTAAAAAAGCCACCTTATGCAAGTTGATTGGAGAGCAAGGTGCGAGACTCCTCGAAAATGAAAATCGCATTTTCTTCGTGCGATGGCACGCTGCCGAAGCTTTCCTTGTCCTGCGGGATCAGGGTGCCTACTACCTGATCTCCTCGCAAGGCATGCGACGAGGAAGCTCGCTTCGACAGGACTTTCTTGTAGACGCAGGAGCACAAATGCTTCCTTGAAAAGGAGACTCCTGAGGTGGCAAGGCGACGAGCAGGCTCACCTCACGCCCCGCGGAAAGCGAGCATCCTGGAGCGGAAATCAGCGACTTATAAAGAAAACTTGCCGAGACCAAGCCTTTTGTAGGTCGAGCCTTAGTTGCCCTTATACTGAAGAAAGTATTTTATACTTTCTTTAAGTGCAAGAGCAACAATGTTTGCGAAAAAACCTTTGTTTTAAGCCTTATTTTTTACGGAGCATGGAGATTGGAAATGCTTCGAGATCCTTATTATCATTACGGTGTCCCCATGCAAATACGCCATTCATATAGGAAATTTCAAACGTACTGCCAGGATCATTTTCCAGCTCGTACACCTCACCTTTTTTATAATCAGATGGATCAAGCAGGTAGCTCTTCGCCATCGCAATCTTCCTTTCATACACTGCGACCTCATTCACAATTCCATGCTGCTCTGCTTTTCTGGCTTTCTCCGTCAAGCTTCTGATTTCTTCATGTATTTCAAATTCACTCATATCACTGAATAATCTACTCATACGAACTTCCCTCCTGAATTCATCCTAATAAAATTTTGCCATAAAGAAAAGTTATGCTAGCATAATGGAGAATCCGATTTCAAGGAGTGTTCCATCATGAAAAACATATTAATCACCGGAGCCGGAACAGGACTTGGTGAAAGCCTTGCCCTTCAATATAGTGCTGAAGGCAACCATGTCTATTTAGTCGGCCGCCGATTAGAGACCCTTGAACATGTTGAAAAAAAAATAAAAGATGCTGGTGGTAATGCAACTAGCATTGTTTGTGACATCACTGATCACCCAGAAGTCCAGAGCACCATCCAGTCACTTTTAAAAACAACGACAATCGATATCCTCATCAACAACGCTGGGACAGGCTGCTTCGGTCCTCTCGAGTCCTACACCAATGAAGAGATTGATCTAGTGCTGACAACGAATATCAAAGGCACGATCAACATGACGAGATCCGTATTGTCCAGGTTCGTCGAGCAAGGTGAAGGACAAATCATGAATATCATTTCGACAGCGGGATTACGCGGTAAGAAAAATGAATCCGTGTATGTGGCAAGTAAATTCGCTGTCAGAGGTTTCACCGAAAGTCTGATCAAAGAGCTTGAAGGGACGAACATCAAAGCGACTGCAGTCTATATGGGCGGAATGGACACGCCATTTTGGGATGAAACTGACCATATCACGGACAGATCCCGCCTAAAAAGCCCGGATGAAGTCGCTAAGCTCATTATGGACCAGAACACTGGACAGGCAGAGATTTTCATCGATCGTTAAAATCCTGGTTTTCGATTAGCCATTCCTCAATCAATTCGATCGGAAAACCTTTCCGATAAAGGAACTGTTTCATTTTTTGTTTGTATTCCCAGCCAGTGAATTTTTCATATTTCCGGTGGGCCTTTTGTGCCTGCATATCCAATGCCTCCCTTTCTTCATCTTCCTCTTTTTCAAGGGAGGCTTTTTCAATCGCCTGCTCAGTCACATTCCAAGGATAACCCTTCTGCTGTAAAACTTGCGCGAGTTTCTGTTTAAGTGCATTTTCACTGAGCTTTTTGTATTGCTTCGCTTTCTTCTGAACAAAGTTCGTTGCTTCCTTGATCTGTTCATCTTGTGGGAATACCTTCAATGCTTCTTCAATATTTTTTTCCGACACACCCTTTTGCTGAAGCTCCTGTTTCAATGCTTTTGGACCTTTTTTCGTGGTCGTTATTTTACTGCGGATGAACATCTTCGCAAAATCCAGGTCATTCAGATACCCCATTTCTTGCAATCTTTCGATGACAGCCTTTCTCGTCGATGGTTCGAACTCTTTTTTCAATAAAAATCGATCGACTTCCTGAATCGATCGCATTCTGAAAGAGAGGAAATGCATCGCTCTGTTCAATCCTTTGCTGAATTGATCCTGTACGAGTAGCTCTTCTACTTGTTCATCAGTCAGTTCCATTCCTTTTCTGATACCTGACTTTATGTACACTTCCTCATCGATCCCGAAACCGAATTCTTCCCCGTTCCCACGATCTATATATACATTGAATCGACTTTTGTTTTTCTTCTGGACTGTGATCTTCGCTATTTTCATATGGATCACCTCATTCACATTTTAGCATATCCGTTGATTATCTTGGCTTAAAAAGGGAAAACACAAGATATAGAGAATAGATAAATATTCAGGGTGAGGAGGAATGGAGATGAAAATCGCCATCTCAGGTGGTTCTGGCTTTGTTGGACAAGCTTTGACAGATCATTTTACGGAAAAAGGAAATGACGTCTATATCCTGACGAGGAATCCTGACGGAAAACCGGAAAAAGAAAAAGTAATTTATATAAAATGGCTGAGTGATGATCATCAATTGGACGAACTGCCTGAACTCGATGCTATCGTAAATCTTGCTGGTGAATCGATCAACGGCAGATGGACCGAGGAAAAGAAGGAAAAAATCCTAGCGAGCCGGATTGACTCGACCCGTGCAATAATGGACCTGATCGAACGGCAGAAAACGAAACCTGAAGCATTGATCAACGCCTCAGCAGTCGGATATTACGGAACCGCTGAAACGGAAAAGTTCGATGAGTGGAAAGAAGAATCTGGAGATGATTTCCTTGCTGAAGTGACGAAACAATGGGAAAACGAAGCTTTAAAAGCCGAAGATTACGGTGTACGTGTCGTTTGTACACGGTTCGGTCTTATTCTAGATAAAGACGAAGGTGCATTGCCACGCATGGCTCTTCCATATAAATTATATGGCGGAGGTCCGATCGGTTCCGGCGACCAATGGTATTCCTGGATTCATATCCGGGATGTCGCAGGTTTGATTGATTTCGCCATCCAAAACCGTTCGATTGAAGGCCCATTGAATGCAACATCTCCCCACCCGGTACAAATGAATGACTTCGGCAGACTTTTAGGACGTAGTTTGAATCGTCCACATTGGTTTCCGCTGCCTGGTTTTGTTTTAAGAATCGCATTAGGAGAGATGAGTACCCTGATTCTTGATGGGCAAAAGGTTTATCCACAAAAAGCGCTCGATCATAATTATAAATTCACTTACCCTACTCTTTCGTCTGCTTTGAGCGCGATTTACAATCGATAACATCTTCTATTTTCACACATGATACGCAAATATCGGATTTTAAAAAGAGGGTGAAACCTGAGCCCTGCTATGGCGCGGGTTAAGCCTTATGTGAATATACTGCATTAACAGGCTATTTTCGGTATCATTCAACGCCTGGCATCCCTACATGTTTTACGAATAGGAAGAGGTATTTATGAAAACGTTATTCAAGCATGCAATCTTATATCCCATTACATCAGCCCCGTTTCAGGGTGACCTTTTGATTGAAGGCGGAAAAATCAAAAATATAGCAGCAAATATCAACAGCGATCGGCACACGAAAGTGATTGATGCTTCTGGGATGCATTTGCTGCCTGGTTTCATTGATGTACATACCCATTTAGGTCTTTATGATGAAGGGACAGGTTGGGCAGGAAATGACGCCAATGAAACACACGAGCCGCTTACACCTCATATCAGGGCGATCGATGGTGTACATCCACTTGACATCGCCTTTAACGACGCCATCAAATTCGGGATCACCACAGCCCATGTCATGCCGGGAAGCCAGAACATCATTGGCGGTCAAACTGCCGTCATCAAAACGTACGGCCAAAACATCCAGAAAATGATCGTGAAAGAAAAAGCCGGTCTGAAAATCGCACTCGGAGAAAACCCTAAACGGATCCACAGCGGCCGGCACAATGATTCAATCACACGTATGGGGATCATGGGGATGCTTCGGGAGGAATTTTACAAAGCACTGAATACGGATAAACCTGAATGCCTTAGGACAGCTCCGATCATTTCAGTTTTGAATCGTGAAATGCCGGTCCGCATCCACGCTCACCGTGCAGACGACATCCTGTCTGCCATCCGGTTTGCAGAGGAATTCAATCTGGATCTCCGTATTGAACATTGTACAGAAGGCCACCTCATCGCCTCGGAATTAGCCGGCCGTGATTTGCAGGTATGTGTTGGGCCGACGTTGACGAGGAAATCAAAAATCGAATTAAAAAACAAAACATGGCAGACTTATCGGATTTTGAACGATCACGGTGTTTCTGTATCGATTACGACAGATCACCCGTACACCCCGATCCAATATTTGAATGTCTGTGCTGCGATTGCGGTCCGTGAAGGGCTTACCGTTGAAAATGCTCTTGCAGGAATCACAATCAATCCAGCAAAAAATCTCGGAATTGATGATAAAGTCGGAAGTTTGGAAATCGGAAAAGACGCTGACATCACTTTATGGAACGACCATCCTTTCCATTTCTCCGCCTTACCGAATCTGACAATGATCGCAGGCGAAATCGTCTATAAGAAATTCAATTGAAAAATTGATGGGTAAACCCCATTTAGAGCATGTTCTGAGCATCTGTCCAAAGTTGGTTTTCCAACGAACTTTTTTCAGCTTGAAGGCATAAAATGAAAGGACAAGTACCCTCGAAAAAAAAGACTGATTTTGACAAAAAATTTTGGTTCCATTTTTGAGATAAATCGATTATGATATGTTTATAAAGATGTGGTGAAGCCATGACGCGCGTGGGCTGAGCCGTTATCGAACTTATAAGAATTTGGAACCAAAAACAAAATAGTCAAAGGTAAGGGAAGGCAATTGGTGCGCCACCAGTACATCTGGTCTTAGTGGGTTCGATTCCCACCCCGAATTAGAAATTTTAATTCGAGGGTAGAAATCGACTGCCCTCTTTGGGAGGATGTATAAAATGTTAAAGAAACGTGATCTAAATGAATGTCATGTTCTTTATGAGCTGATGGCAGACCCCGCTGTCTTCCCTTTTGTGCGCCACAAAGCCGGTTCTGTTGAAGAGTTCATCTTTTTGACAAAACAGACCTTGGAAGCAGAAGAGAATGGGGAACTGATCTCAAGAACGATATTGGATGAATGGGGCAACCCGATCGGTACGATCAATCTATTCGACATTCAAGAAAACTGTGGGTTTTTAGGAACGTGGATCGGCAAACCATACCACGGAAAAGGCTATAATCAACTGGCGAAGGAATTGTTTTTCAATGAGCTTTTTTTTGAAAAAGATATCCAAACGATTTTCATGCGGATTCGGAAAACAAATCCTCGATCAGAACGCGCTGCATTGAAAATTCCGTATGTATCACTTGCAAACGATACCCGTCCAGATATTTATCAACAACTGAATGCTATAGAAGATGTGTATAACCTTTATCAAATTGAACGTGATACTTATTATATGTACACAGCACGCCATTCTTCTCTTGTTGAAGAAGCGATGGAGGCTTAGGAAGCGATACATTGGCTGGCTCACTTGGTTGAGCTCAGCCTTTTTATATTATGTGGAGAAATGTGCATGAAAGTGATCGGTGAGGGTGAGGTTTATACACATGTGGACGACTGCAATTTTTCACACCATTACCCTATCTTTCCTCTTATAGTTCAGCAACGATTGTACATCATAATAAACGAGAGGTCATCCTCTCACCATTTGTCTAAGGAGGGTTCACTCATGGGAAAAGATAAACGTTCTCGCAAAAATGCACAGAACAAAGAAAACATCGCACCAGACGGTCGTGATGTCGAGTTTTCCCAAGAGCTTGCCGACTCTGAGGATCTGCAAGCGCAGGAAAGAGCACGAGCGGCTGATCGTCGCGCAAGACGTAAATAACCTCTGCAAGACTGAACAGGAGACTTGTCCCTTCCCCGGCAAGTCTCCCTTTGTTTGTCTTTTTTTAGTTGTGGATAACTGTGGATATGTGCACAAGTTGGATATCATCGTGTGGATAATGTGTATAAGTCGGTGAATAACTTGTAAACCCAGAACTTCAGTTATCCCATATGTGTGGATAAACTGTTAGCAAAAACTACTGGTGCCAGGCACCGAATCAGAAGCCTTGTGTATCAAGGGTTCCCGATCGGTGCCTGGCACCTTTTCAAAACCGTTGGTGCACAAGGGTTAAATTGTCGTGCCTGGCACATGTGTTACTTTTTTACTAACGTGGCGACGACTTCGATGTGGGATGTGTGGGGGAACATATCCACAGGCTGGAGCCGTTCGATTTTGAATCCTTTCTTTAATAAGTAATCCACATCTTTGGCTAATGTTGATGGATTACAGGATACATACACCATGCGTTTTGGTTGGATTTTCGATACTGTCTTCAGGAAAGTCATATCGCATCCGGTTCTTGGCGGATCGACGACGATGACATCTGGTTTCCATCCTTCTTTCAGCCATTTCGGCATCAGCACTTCTGCTTTTCCTGTCACATAGCGGGCATTTTTAATGCCGTGACGTGCGGCATTTTCATTCGCATCGTCAATTGATTCTTCAATGACATCCATACCGCGGACTTCTCCTGCCCGTTCAGCAAGCCATAAACCGATTGTTCCAACGCCGCAATAGGCATCGACGACTTTCTCTTCCCCTGTCAGTTTGGCTGCTCTGCGTGCTTCATTATACAATTTCACAGTCTGGACAGGATTCAGCTGGAAAAACGCCCTTGCCGATAATTCAAATGAAAGATCTCCTAACGTTTCCTGAATCGTATGCTCTCCCTCTAAATGGATCGTTTCATCGCCGAAAATCACTGAGGTTTTCTGACCATTGATGTTTTGTAAAATTGACGTGACTTCCGGAATCCGCTTCTTCATTTCTTTAATAAGCAAATCCTTTTTTGGGACCTCACGCTGAGTCGTAATCAAAACGACTTGAACCTTTTCCGTTTCAAAGCTGACACGAGTTACAATCGTACGTACAATCCCGGACCGTTTCCGCTCATTGTAGATTGAAATGTTCAAGTCCTCCAAAATTTTTTTCACTGTATTCGTAACGTTCGTCGTCTGTGGATGCTGGACCATGCAATTCGTCAGGTCGATCAGCTTATGTGATCCAAGGCCATACAATCCTGCTAGCACGCTCGCACCCTTTCTAGCCACTTGAAATTGGCTTTTGTTCCGGTAATACCACGGGTCCTCCATGCCGATGGTATCTTTCAAAGGCAGGTGATGGGCGTCCAATTTTGTATACCGATCGAAAGCCTGCCGTACGATATCTTTCTTTTCTCGCAGCTGTGCTTCATAACTTAAATGCTGGAGCTGGCATCCTCCACATTCCTCATAGATCGGACATGGCGGCTTCACTCGGTCCTCCGATCTCTTTTTTATCGTGACCATCTCTGCTTCGATCCTGTTCGGAAGAGGTTTCGTCACTTTCGCGATCACTTCTTCACCAGGCAATGCCCCAGGTACGAAGGTGACCTTTTTATTATAAAAACCGATGCCTTCCCCATTGATCCCCAGACGCTTGATTGCCAATCGGATCGTGTCTCCGGTCTTCAGGTTCGTTTCGTTTGCTTTCATACTTACACTCCGTCCTTTTTTAATCGGAATTATTATATCACGTGAACAACATAAAAAGACAACCTCCGCTCAAACTTTAGAGGCTGCTTTCGATGTTCAGTCAGCAATCGGATCAGGAATGCGATCGTTCGCGACGAGATGGTCTAAACTTTTAAAAGAATAACCCTGTTTCCTCAAATCATCGATGACCCTGCCGAGTGCTTCTGCATTATCTTTTGATACTGAATGAAGCAATAGAATCGAGCCTGGATGCACTTGTTTCATGATACTCCTATACGCATGATCAGCGCCTTTTTGCTTGTTCGTAATCCAGTCCACATAGGCGAGGGACCAGAAAACATTTGTATAGCCTTCTTGTTCAGAAAGGGCAAGGGTTCTTTCGCTGAAAACGCCACGTGGCGGCCGTAAATACATCATGTCTTTCCGTCCGGTGAGTTCTTCATATTTATCTTTCACCTTTTTAAGCTCTTCTTTCAGACGCTCATCGCTGACAGCCGTCAGATCCGGATGATGCCAGGAATGGTTCCCGACGATATGCCCTTCATTCACCATCCGTTTCACAAGGTCTGATTGGTCATTGAGAAAATGTCCTGTTACGAAAAAAGCTGCCGGAACCTTCTTTGTTTTTAAAACATCCAATACTTTTTCCGTGTAACCATTCTCATAGCCATTATCAAAAGTGAGATAAAGGTTCTTTTCACCTGTATCACCGATAAAATAACCATTGTACTTATCAAGAAGATCAATGAATTTCTGATCCGTGGTAGCAGGTCGCTGATCCTTACTCCGCTTGAAAAACCAATCCTGCTTCTGATTCGAATAAGCGTAAGTATTCAGTGGGACAGCTAAAACAAAGCTAAATATCAACATATAAACTGAGATTTTCTTCAACACAGCAATCGACTCCTTTACACAACCTTAGTATTAGTTTGAATGCCAAGAAACGATCCATACAAGGAATCGATTACCATTTTGTGTTGCTTCGGTAATTCTGTTTCGGTGCCAGGTACCATTTCAAACCTCAACAGCCTCAAGGGTTTTGCTTCGGTGCCTGGCACCATTTCAAACCTCAACAGCACCAAGGGTTTCACTTCGGTGCCTGGCACCATTTCAAACCTCAACAGCACCAAGGGTTTCACTTCGGTGCCTGGCACCATTTCAAACCTCAACAGCCTCAAGGGTTTCACTTCGGTGCCTGGCACTATTTCAAACCTCAACAGCCTCAAGGGTTTCACTTCGGTGCCTGGCACCACTTCAGACCACAACAGCCTCAAGGGCTTCACTTCGGTGCCTGGCACGCTTTAATTAAGAAAACTTTAATAGGAAAAAGCCGGGTTGCCCCGGCTTTTCTCATTTGAAATCGATTTGATTTTTATTTGAAGACTGGGTCTTTGAATTGGGCGAGTTTCTCGAGTGATGATTTCTCCACGTCATGGTGGAGGCTCTTACCATGTGAATCCATGGTTACGACTGCTGTAAAGCCTTCTACTTGCAGATGCCACATCGCTTCTGGAATTCCAAACTCGAGAAGGTCGACTCCGTCAACTTTCTTGATGCACTCCGCATAATATTGCGCTGCACCGCCGATCGCATTCAAATAAACCCCACCGTGCTCTTCCAATGCCTTCAACGTTTTCGGCCCCATACCGCCTTTTCCGATCACTGCCCGGATACCGAACTTTTTCATGATATCACCCTGATAAGGCTCTTCACGGATACTTGTCGTCGGTCCGGCAGCTTTTACATGATATTCACCGTTTGCGTCCTTCATCATGACCGGCCCGCAATGATAGATGATCTGGCCATCAAGGTCAATCGGGGCATCATTGCTCATCAAGTGCTTATGGATTGCGTCACGCCCTGTGTGCATCACACCATTGATACGTACCACATCACCAACACGCAGTTCACGGATCTTTTCTTCTGTGATCGGCGCTTCAAGTACGACCTCGCGTACTTCCTTCACATCATCCAGAGCTGCTGCCGCTTTTTCCATCTCTTTTTTAAAATCAACTTTCTCCCCGTCCTGGTAGAGCCACTCTAAAATCTCACCAGTGTTCGGATCGAGCTTGAATCCAAGACGACGATACGCCCAGCAGTTATAAGCGACAGATACGAAAAAGCTTGCAGGGATACGGTTCATGACACCAACCTTACAACCTAAAAGCGTCGTTTCCCCGCCGAAGCCCATCGTGCCGATACCAAGTTCATTCGCATTATCCATCACATATTCTTCGAGTTTCCGAAGATCTTCATTCGGATTGACGTCTTCTACAGAACGGAACAGCTGCTCCTTCGCTAATTCATACCCTGACGTACGATCCCCGCCGATTCCGACACCGATGAACCCAGCGCTGCATCCTTGACCCTGTGCTTGATAAACTGAGTGCATGATACACTTACGGATACCGTCGAGGTCACGTCCTGCGCGTCCTAAGCCTTCCAATTCGGTTGGTAGACTATACTGGATATTCTTATTCTCACAACCACCGCCCTTTAAAATCAAGCGAGCATCGATATAATCCTTCTCCCACTGTTCAAACTTGATGACAGGCGTCCCCGGTCCGAGGTTGTCACCGCTGTTCGCACCAGTCAATGAATCAACTGAGTTCGGACGAAGCTTGGTGTCATCTGTCGCTTGTTTGATCGCCTCGATGATTGCATCCTTGATTTTCAACTGATTAACACCGACAGGAACCTTTATTTTGAACGTCGGTAGCCCGGTATCCTGGCAGATCGGCGATACGTTCTCATCTGCTTTTAAAATATTTTCACTGATCGTATCAAGCGACATCGCTGCACGAGTTCCAGCGTTCTCCTGTGCTTTCGCTTTTGCAATCGCGCGACGTACGTCTTTCGGTAAATTCGTAGACGTCTCAACAATCAATTCGTACATACTTTCTCTCAGCTTTTCCATTTCCCCGATGACCCCTTTGAAGAAGATTTTCACACAGGTGCAGGGCTCCTCCTCCCATCCAGCCTGTGGAATCATGAATTTATCAAAAATCCGCACTGAAAGCGGAAACAAAACGCATCAAAACCTATGTCCAGTATAACAAATACGTCACTTAAAATCCTTTATACACGCTCTGCTACACTTAATTGTGGTTACGGAATCCACATATAATCCAAACCAATCTTTTTATATAAATCATTCCCCCCAGTTATGGCGGAACTGTTTGCATTTCTCTTCAAGTTCATCCAGCATGGCGATGATCCGATCGATTTCTTCCACTCCTGCTGTTTCGGGATCGATCGTATCCAATACTTTCAAAAGCATATCCATCTTGTTTTGGATATACTCCATTTGGGATGACTTATCATTTATTGCATTGCCCATCTAGTAGGTCTCCTTTCTTTTTCCTCTAATATGATAACAGATTTTTGAACATTATTGGGAATAACCCGTATTTACAATTGCTTTACAAAAGTAAGTTGAAACCTTACACTTAAGATAAACTGGATTCAATCTCAATTCGAGGTGATGATTGATGAATTATGAAAGCATGTGCCCCAAGTACGAAGCGGCAATCGAAATTATAGGGAAAAAGTGGACAGGTCTGATCATTCGTGTCCTGTTAGCTGGACCTAAACGATTTAAAGATATAAAAAGACAAATTCCTGATATGAGTGACAGAATGCTGACAGAAAGAATGAAAGAACTTGAAGCTGTCGGCATTGTAAAACGGGAAGTCTATCCAGAAACACCTGTACGAATTGAATATACGTTGACGGATAAAGGCACTTCCCTTAAAAATGTCATCAGTGAAATCCAGCGATGGAGTGATGACTGGGTGGAAATGGAACAACCGCAGGAATAAAGAAAACTTGGTTCAACCAAGCCTTAGCGCATGCTGAACCTTAGTTACCCTTATACCGAAGAAAGTATTTAAACTTTCTTTAAATGAAAAAATGGGGTGACGCCAAGGTGTCAGCCCCTTTTTTACGTGCTACTTTTGTTCAGTTGGTCATATTGAACCTTAACGAAATGTAATCTTGGACCGGGATCCAAGCCCCAATGCCTTGATGGGTCACATTTTTCACTTCGATACTTTTCTTGCTTCCTTTAAGATTGATGAACACTTCACCGTAAGTGACTCGTCCTTTTTCATTCACTGCAGGAACGTATCCATATAGATGCCCGACCTTTTTCGGTGGTATGTTATAGACATTTTCCTTCTTCGTCCCTCTTCCAATGATCGTCGTGAAAGAGAGCGGCAAACCGGTTTTTTTCGAAGCGTCGATCATCATCATTTTCTGTACATCATCACTGCTCTCTATCTTAGCAGTCAATCCTCCGGAAACCTTTTGTTCATGTTCCTGGTTGAATCGCAACTGAGCAACAGCTTTCCCGCCATGATTGTTCAACTGATTGACATTCACCTTCTGATATTCCCAATTGACGTTCGTTTCAGCGGATTCATAATTCAATGGCCACTGACCTAAATAAATCTTGGCTCGGTAACCGATCGCAGCTTTTGACGGTGAAATGCTGGATTCATTAAAGAGACGGATAAGTTCCGGATTCTCGATTTTGACATCGGTTGTCGAGAACATTTCCTCAGTCAGCTGACTCGGTTGTAAATCAGGTAAATCCTGCGTTGCATTCGGATATGTGTTTTCTTTTGAAATCGAGACAGTCGAATTCGGAATCGAAACTCTCTCAGAATCATTCGCTTTTTCTGCGGACAATGCCTGATCCGGCCATAGTAAAAGCCCTAAGCAGGCAATCAGAATACCCAACTTTCTCATCGGACATGCTCCTTTCTTCTTACCTTTATTTTTTTCCACTCGTGATAAAATCTACATGCCAAATTTTTCATGTCTATGCACTCGACAAATTTCCCAAAGTTTCAAACAAACGTTTGATTGATAATGAAAACCCTCTTCTCCTAAACAATGAATGCTCTTAATCAAACAATTGATTGACGATTTGTAAGAATTGTCGAAAGAAAAATACTGCTGCAAAGCATCTTACGCTTCCTCAATCAACCGCCAGGATAAGACCGAAATGTCATCAGGAAATTTTTGCTTTTCTAAAAAAACGCGAACCATTTTCAACGAATCATCCGGAACAACGATCGCAGCAATTTTATCTTTTTCAAATGCAAAGTCTCCAATATTACGCCATTCTCTTTCCCGGTAAAACGTGTGCCCTTCTTTCGGGTGGAAGTCGGTGATCTTGATGAAATCCATCAAAGGGTGATCATTCTCCAGCAAGTTGTTGTGTGCTTCATGCTTTGATGACACATAACAAACCGGCAAGAAAACATCATGGATCGCTTCTGCCTTAAAGCCGATTGCAGCTCTGCCATAGTACACTGCATGCTCCACCAAATCTTTGAAAGGAATATCCGTCGTACAGCAAAAGGCATTGGTTTTATAAGGACCTACCTGTTCTTGACTAGTTGCTTTCAAGCGTTGTGACTGTAAAATTTTCAACAGAATCTCTACAGATTCCTTTTCCGGCTTCGGCTCGCTCTTTTTCAACAGCTCATCTGGACTCAACACTTTCACATCGCTTTTCGGTGAACCGGTGAAATGCCAATAGATCCTCGAATAATATCGTTGCATAAAAAACACCCTTCTATCAGGACTTCCTAACAAAAAGGGTGTACATCTACACTGTATTTATGTGTTTCTTACTTTTCATTTTCGAAAAGCTCAATTTCACGCCACTTTCCAAACTTATAATACCCGTAAGCAACGACACTGCTTATGACAAAACTCATACCGATTCCAAAAGCGATCCCATTCTCACCTAACCAGCGGGAAAACAGATAGGTCAACGGTACACGCAACAACCAGAACGAAATCAGATTAAGAATCAGGATCTGGACCATGGCTCCCGCTGCCCGGACAATCCCGTTCAAGACAAAATTGATCCCCAGAAACGGATAAAAGAAAGCGACACTTTTCAGATAAGTCGTTCCAAATGCAATCGTTGCTTGATCATTTACAAATAACCGGATCAGTCCTTCTGCAAAAAGGAAGGCAATCACACTAATCGAGAACGAAACGCCAAGAATGAGGTAGATCCCGTTTCTGGATATCGCTTCAACTCGGTCCCACGCACGAATTCCGATATTCTGCCCTGCCATACTGTTCACTGCTGATCCTAACGTAAAAGCAGGAAGCATGATGATGCTGTCGATCCGCTGGGCAGCTCCAAATCCGGCAACTACATCTGCACCGAAATGAGCGACGATCCCCATGATTGCTGCTACTCCCCCAGAGATCGCCATCATCTGGAGTCCAGCTGGTACACCGAGCTTGAACAGCGTGAAGAAATAAAACTTTGAAGGTAAATACGGCAATACGAACGGTACATCAGCTCTCCACACCGAGTAGTAAATCCCATAAATGAAGGCAAATCCTTGAGAGACGATCGTTGCATACGCTGCACCGACGATTCCCATATCCAACACCCAGATGAAAACGGGGTCAAGGATCGTATTCAAGACGACCGCCATGAACACGAATCGAATCGGTGTTCTACTGTCCCCAAGCGCGCGAAGCACAGTCCCGATAAAATTGTAACCGAACAGGAAAAGGATCCCGAGGAAGTTCACCTGCAAATAGCTTTTTGCTAAAGGAAAAATCTCCTCAGGAGTACCAAGCAATTCTAACAGCAAACCGGATAGGAAAAAGCCGACAACCCCTAAGGTCAATGCCATGATCCCAAGTACAAAGACGAAAGCATTCAATGATTCTTTGAGACCTTGTTCATCGTCAGCCCCTTTCTTTTGCGAAAGGACTGTCAGGGAAGCGCTGTTCACCCCGATGATGAATGAGAGGATCGTAAAAATCAATGTCGCTGAAATCGAGATCGCACCCAGGGCATCCGAACCTAGAAGGTTACCGACCCAGACACTGTCAATGAACTGGAACGATGTCTGCAGGATGTTCGTTAGAAATATTGGAACCGAAAAGACAATCATCTGCTTCGGAATCGATCCTTTTGTAAAATCCATTTGTACAGACATCGCGCCACCTACTTTCTCTGTAATTCTTCCGTAAATTCTTCCTAAAAAGTGTAAAAAGTAACTTTTGGCCGGATTATGCATCAATTCCGCCGGATCCACCCCGGAATCGGCCGGAATAAGCCTCATTCCCGCCGGATTATGCTCCAAATCGGCCGATTACACCTGAATTTCCGGATAAAGTATTCGCTAGAAAAGCACTCCTCTAGATGTGGAGTGCCTTTCGAAGTTTTACAAATGTAAGTTTCCCATTATAGACACGGTCTAAAACCTGTGTACCGATCCATTGTGTACATATTGCGAACAAGAAAATCCACCAGCCGATGACAAATGCAGTAATGAAAAAGATCACACCATTAATCCAGAACATCATCTGTCCAGGCGCACGCTTGAATGCATTCGCGAAAATTTGGGCTAAAATCGCCATGCCTCCAGAGGATGCCCCATTTTTAAAAAGAATCCCGACTCCAATTCCGAACAGACACGCTCCAAAGACGAGATCGACCCATGGTATTGATATCGCACGTGGTAAAAGAATGCCGATCAGATCCACTGTAATCGAAGTAATGGTAACCGCGAAAATCGTCTTTCCAGCAGAAGCAGCACCGAGAAATTTTACAGCAGCAAACAACAATGGAACGTTGACTAGCCATAAAGACCACCCGTGCGGGATATTCCAGAAGTACTCATTCAAAATCGCAATCCCGGCTGCACCACCGGATGGAATATGATGCGGAAAAAGAAACAGCCCCATGCCAAGACCCTGGATGATCGCCCCGACAGCTAGAAGGGAAAGGGTTTTTACTGTTGGACCCATTTCGCTCTTTCAACAACCTCAATGCTTTCTTGAACCGATTGGACCATGGAACAGTTCTTTCGGGTCAAATGCATCGCCTTTTCGATTTTCTGTTCATTCCACTCCGCCGTTTTGATATGAAACGTAAGTGCGATTTTCTCGACCCGGTTCGCCTCCGCCTCATTCCGTTCGACCTCAGCATTCACTGTAATGTCTTCAAATGGATAGCGCATTTTCTCTAATACCTTCCGTAAAACACCGCCACTGCATACAGCAACGGAGGATACCAGCAATTGATACGGTCGGAATCCATACTCCTCATTTCCGGAAATATCAAGCTTTCCATACTCGAATTCAGTTGTAAATCCGCCTTCAGTCATTTTAAATTCCAATTTCATCACACCCGACCTCTCATCGTAGATTATTCTCTGATATAATTTTAACTATTGAATTTCTGAACATCATAAACGATTTATTTAAAGAAATCATAAAGAATAAGCCAATATATAAAAATGTACCAACTAATGAAAGGAAGTACAAGTTATGCGTTCCGCAGGTTATCGTTTCAACGTCCTGATCGCCGTCGTGTTCGTTTCCGGTTTTGCACAGGGAATGCTCCTGCCGCTTCTTGCGATATTACTTGAAAATGCTGGTGTTTCTTCAAGTGTAAACGGCCTCAGTGCGTCTGCGTTTTATATCGGCATTTTGCTCATCTCACCTTTTATCGAAAAACCATTACATACATTCGGATACAAGAAGCTGATCGTAACCGGTATCGCGTTGACTTGCGTATCGGTGCTTATCCTTCCTTTGTGGCAGGCAATCTGGTTTTGGTTTATCCTCCGTGTCATCATTGGAATCGGGGACCATATCTTCCATTTCGCAACTCAAGTGTGGCTCACATCTATGAGCACTGAAAAGAGACGGGGAAGGAACATTGCCATTTATGGGGTTTCGTTCGGACTCGGGTTCGGCATCGGCCCAGTGATGACAAGACTGGTCGATATCCATCATGCGCTGCCATTCATGATTGCTGCAGCCTTGTGTATCCTTTCCCTGGTCTTCCTCATTAAAATCGACAACGAATATCCTGAAAACATTACGACACCGGACGTCCAAAGCACCTGGAAACGGTATGGAAAAGTTTTCAGGATGTCCTGGGCAGGACTGCTGGGGACCTTCGGATATGGTTTTATCGAAACAGCTGTACACAGTAACTTTCCTGTATATGCCATCCGTCAAGGACTTGGTGTGGAAGCTGTATCGATCCTTTTACCGGCTTTTGCAGTCGGAGCACTCGTTTTCCAAGTGCCTCTCGGATTATTGAGCGATCGTTTTGGCAGAAAACCGATTCTCACCATATCCCTTTTCATCGGAGGTTTAAGTTTTCTTGTGATGAATTTGAACAATTCACTTGTCTATTTGACCGTCATGTTCGTCATCGCCGGCTTGTTTCTTGGTTCCTTATTTTCGATGGGGATCACTTATATGGCAGATCTTCTTCCAAGGGAACTGCTTCCGGCAGGTAACATATTGGCAGGGATTTGTTTCAGTCTCGGAAGTATTTTCGGGCCATTGATTGGAGGATTCGCTATTCAATTCTTTGAAAAAGGAAGCATCTTCTACACAATCGGCGGAATGATGCTCCTCCTGTTTACCGCTTTGATCTTTTTCAAACCAATTCGCTCAACGCAAAGTGTTGCCGGGGACGTATAGGAAGGTGGGTCTATCATGATTACAATTGATTCTTATAAAAATGAAAAGATTCCTTTTAAGCATTATCGACTGACAAATGAAGATACTCTTAAATCGACTATGATCATTCTTTATCATGGTTGAGGCTCTAGCATTAGGAACATAGCGTTTTTCGCTTCTACCCTAGCTAGGTGGGGCTACCATGTCATTACACCTGAAATTTTACATCATGATTCGCGGGGAAAAGTAGAAGACCCCTTTAATAAAGAAGTGCAGGAGAGATATTTTTGGAAAACTGTCATCGAGAGTGTCTCTGACGTTATTCAGCTTTCTGATTGTTTGAAGGATGTTTTTCATGATGACTCCTATGATCAAGTATTACTGGGCAGCTCGATGGGAGGCTTGATTGCTTCTGGCGCTTTTGTTCAAAGTAACAGGTTCAAAGGACTTATTATGATAAATGGCTCTGGATATTGGACTGGATGCGAAGATTACTTTCAACAGATCGGTTTTAAGAAAAGTGGTTGGGTTGAGGAAATCCAAAATCTCAATCCTATTAAACATATAGCTTCTATTCATGAGCGCCCAATTCTTCTGCTCCATGGTTCAAATGATCACCTCATACCACCAGACACTCAGCGATTGTTCTTTGAAAAAGCAGTTGATCAATATGAAGATAAAGAAAAAATCAAATTTGAGCTATTTCCAAATGTCAATCATACCACTACCCTTGCAATGGTGGAGCAATCGGTAATATGGCTTGAGACAGCTTTTCCACAAGTACGACAAAAGGTTTAACCCTTTACCTCCGAAGGTATACTATAGTGTGAAACAGATAAATTGACGTATCGGACTTTTACTTTTAAAATTGTAATCAGATAATAATCATTTTAATGTAAATACTATTGTTAAAGGAGTCGATCAAACAATGAGATTACGTACTGAGATGCCTGAATTCGAAGGTGCTACAGAATGGTTGAACGGAGAAGTTTCGAAAGATCAACTAGTAGGAGATAAACCTACACTGGTACATTTCTGGTCTGTAAGCTGCCAGCTATGTAAAGATGCTATGCCGAACATCAACCAATTCCGTGATGATTATAAAGATGATTTGAACGTAGTGGCTGTTCATATGCCTCGTTCTGAAAAAGACCTCGATATCGATCAGGTCAAAGAAATCGCTGCTGAACATGACATTACACAACCGATTTTCGTTGATAATCAACACAAGCTCACTGACGCTTACGAAAATCAATACGTTCCAGCATATTATGTATTCGACGCCCAAGGTCAGCTTCGCCACTTCCAAGCTGGCGGAGATGGAATGAAAATGCTCACTAAGCGTGTCAATCGCGTTCTTGGAAAATAAAGTGGAAAGACTGTCAACCGACAGTCCTTTTTTTCGTAAAAAAAAGGGCTGTCCAAAAGAAAAGTGTCAGCCACAACATTTTGAATCAAAACCACGATTTTTCGCAAAATGTTGTTCTATTCGGAGAGAGTCAGACACTTTTTGGACACCCCCATTAGGTAAAGAGTAGAAAGTAGGTTGAAAAAGCTGTTTGGACCTGCCAAAAGTGATTTATCTCTACAACTCGGACCAAAACGCTGCAACTTTACAATTATCTCTACAACTCTGAATTTATTTCTACAACTTCGGAATTATCCCTACAACTCCGAATTTATCTCTAATCGCCAAATTGATCTGAAAAGGAGCTGACCCGGTCAGCTCCTTTTTTTCTTGAAGTTCCTCTCATAAATCCTGTAGAAGAACGCAAGTATTTTATATAAGATCAACCCTGACAATCCACCTATCCCATTCAACAAGATATCATCAATATCGAAAATCCGGCTTGCGTAATAGAATTGAAGCAGTTCAATCAATCCGCTCACCCCGAACGAGATGAAGAACATCTTTATGAATGAATCCAGCCATTTGAACATCAACGGCAATAGGAATCCTAATGGCATGAACAACAAAAGGTTGCCGATTACGTTTTTGAAAATCAGCCAATAATTTCCGCTCCTCCACATCAATCGTATGCTATCAAGCAAAACGAGGTTAAAGGACTTTCCATATACGTAGTAGTTGAATGTGAATAGAGTAGAGTAGATCAGGACTGCTGTATAACAAACGAATAGGATCGCTCCTATCCACCGCCACTTTAGGCGGGCGTATTCTCTTGTATCTTTTTGTATCTCCATAAGTTCTACTCCTTTATTCCCATTCTTTACAAAACAAAGAATAGTGTACCAGGACTTGCAGTACTAGTCTATGATGGTAACGCTCCACTTAGTTCAATTTAGATGTTTTTTATTCGAAAGTCGGCAATTAAGCGTCGTCGTCTTCATTGCAACATCGATTTCCAGTTCACTTTAAGCGCGAAAAAAGACTACCCCGCTTCAGGGTGCTTTTTCCTCACAACATTCGAACACTCTCAAAAAGTGCGACCGTAGGTGTGAATAAAAAGACCTATATAAAGCAAGATAACCTTTTAAACCTTTCCCTGATTTCAATAGCTTCAGTTATTACAGATAATATTCCCCAAACGTTCCGTTAAACGCACATTCTCTTTATAATCGACAGGGCAGTCAATGACGACAGGTTGATCCAGTTCAAAAGCTCTCTCTAAAATCGGCTGGAACTCTTCGGCTCGGAGAACCTTAAGGCCTTCAGCACCGAATGATTTCGCAAGTTGTACGATGTCTGGATTTTCAAACGTGATGCTCGAGCTTCGATCATATTCATTCATCTGTTTCCATTCAATCAGACCATATCGATTATCTGTCCAGACGATGACTACAATCGGCAATTTCAAGCGGACCATCGTTTCCAGTTCCTGGACAGTCATCAGAAATCCTCCGTCACCAGCTACTGCCACGACTTTTTTATCAGGAAAAGCAAGCTTCGCACCGATTGCTCCAGGCATCGCGATCCCCATTGAGGCAAACCCATTTGAGATCAGGCAGGTATTCGGTTGGATGCAATGGAAGTAACGTGCAAGCCACATTTTATGCGCACCGACATCTGAAAGCAGAATCGCATCATCATCTAAAGCAGCCCGTAAATCCGCTGCAATTTTCTGGGGTTTCATCGGGTATGATTCATCTTCATCATGTTCACTGAGGTCATCCATGATTTCAGTTCGCAACTTTTCGAAAAAGGGATCCATTTGCTCGCGCGCATTCACTTTTTCAGTCAGGTGATTCAAATTTTCCACAAGGTCACCAATCACACTTGTTTTAATCGGATAACACGCATCAACCTCAGCAGGCTGTGTATCGATATGAATGATCGGCTTATCCCCGTCCGGATTCCAGGCTGAAGGTGAATACTCCGCAAAATCGAAACCGATTGTGATGATCAAATCAGCATTAGCAATCCCACAGACGATATGATCCTTGTCCTGCAAACCTACTGTTTGCAAGTTTTGTGGATGTTCATAAGTAATCGCTCCTTTACCCATGAACGTGCTCGTAAATGGGGCACTGATTTTCTCTATAAAATGTTGAAGGGGCTCTGTTGCGCCCATGCGAGTCACACCATTTCCAACGAGTACGATTGGATTCTTCGCTTTATTGATCGCTTGCGCTGCTTCCTCAACCTTTTTATCAACCGCTCTCGTAAATAATTCATTGTTCTGTGCTTCCAATGGATTTCCTTCCACTTCAAGCTGTGCAATATCTTCTGGAAGCTCGATATGGACGGCTCCTGGTTTTTCGCTGACAGCTTGTTGGAAAGCCTTGGAGACAACTTCCGGCACGATATCTTTATCCCGTATGGAGGTATTCCACTTGGTGATCGGTTTAAACATGGAGACAAGATCATAAAATTGGTGGGACTGCTTATGCTGTCGCTCAAGATCTGCCTGCCCGGTTATGGCAATCAGTGGTGTCAAGTCCATGTTCGCCTCTGCTACACCTGTCACAAGGTTCGTTGCACCTGGCCCCAAAGTTGCAAGACATACGCCTGGTTTACCAGTCAACTTCCCATATACCCCTGCCATAAATGCAGCACCGGTCTCATGCCTTGTCGTGATGAACTCGATGTTCGATTCTTTCAATGCATCGAGAAAATCGATGTTTTCCTCCCCTGGCACACCAAAAATATATTCGACCCCTTCTTTTTCTAGACATTTCACAAACAATTCGGATACTCGCATAGTCGAATCCCTCCATTTTTCAATTCTCAGCAAAAAATAGGTTTATCGTATTCATTCCTTTTTAACAATTGGTTTCAAACCTGAATATGTAGGCTCTTATGTTGAATACTTCCAGAAGGCTAGTAAAGGCAAACGTGATTTTTTGAATACACCTACGTGATGCCTAGCTCGGAGACCAGTCACTTGGATCACTTCAAACTTCCTGCGGCGGTCGACACATTGATTGGCATCACTTATGAGTGAGCCCACTCAGAACCAAGTCTTTGTTTGGTTTGAGCCTCAGTGGACTTCGTGACTATTCGGGTTGCTTTCACTTTTCGTTTGCCCGCAGTAAGGAATTGAATTCAGTTTATGAAAACTTGGCAAGCAATAGGCGTAGGCTGATCCATTAGTTACACTCATACCGAGAAGGTATTTCATGCTTTCTTCAAGTGTAAAAAAGCCACCCGAAAGGATGGCTATATACCGGTTGTTCAATGGTATTGATTTTTCTTGTTGGCCGAGCTGCTTGTTTTATGCTTGCTATCGCTCGTATGCTTTTTATGGTTTTTCACGTTATGGTTCTGCTTATTGTTACTCATAGGTAGTCTCCTTTTTCAAAAGAGTACCTTTAGTTTCTCCGCTTTCGTTTTGAATATGCGAATGATGCATCCTTACCCACTTTTCCGGAGCTTATTGAAGGTTGCATTCACCTCTCCGCCGATAATGAGCATCATTCCAGAGACATAGAACCAAAGCATCAGGACGATGACCCCGCCAAGGCTTCCATAAGTCGCACTGTAATTACCGAAATTATTTACATAATAAGAAAATGCCCAAGATATAAGCTGCCAGCCAATCGTGGCAATCACAGCACCGACCCAGACGTCTTTTATCCGCAATGGTTTGTTAGGTGCCACAAAATAAATGATGGTGATCACGCATGCAATGATTACAGTACTAAGCACCCAGCGAAGTCCATTCCATATCGTTTCCCAATTTGGCAAGCCGAGGTAACCAAAAACATTCCCGATCATCTGACCGAAAACAGGTAATGCCATCGCAACGAATATGATGAGGAGCATGCCAAGCGTCAGCGTAATCGCTACCGCCCTCGCCACGAGGAAATTTCTTCTCTCCTCCACATCATAAGCATGGTTCAACGCTCTGATCACTGCATTCATACCGTTAGAAGCAGTCCACAGAGTCGCAATGATTCCTACGGAGAGGATCGCACCACCCTGGTTATTGATGATTTCCGTATTATCTTTTACGATGTTCATCAATTCAGGTGGACCATACAGCTGAATGAGCGTGAACAATTGATTTTTATCTACAATCGTTGTAATGACGGTAATCGTAACAATCAGAAATGGAAAAAGTGACAGCAGAAAATAAAAAGCAAGCTGTGCCGCCAAGTCGGTCACTCCGTCTTCTTGGATCCTTCTGAATAGATCCTGCCAGAAAATTTTCTTGGACGGCTGCTTCAACCTCTCCACCATCACTCAACTCCTCTATACATCTGTAAAATTCTAATGTTGAAAGGTAAAATACTTAAGCGAAATTCGCGACACTCCTGCCAAAAGGGAGTGAATTTCTCCAACATCATCCTATTTTAATATTTATTGTCTTCTTCATCAGGTATGTCCGTAATTTCTCTACCAGCTTCTCTCACCTTGCCGGAAACATCCTTCAGTTCACCGCCGACCTCTTTCATGCTTGAATACGTCTCCACAGAATGCTGACGCACCTCATCAACTTTCTGGATGACTTCCCTTACCTCACGTGATAAATCGTTCAACGCTTTTGAGGTAGTATCCATCGTATGCTTGACTGTATTCATGATGATTGTAGGATCTTCCCGTACAGTTTTGTATAAAGAGGATGTCTGATCTTTTAGCTTGATGGAACGTTCTTGAACATTTTTACGTGTGTTCCTGTTAATTAACGTTGCAACGCCACCAACCACTGCACCGATCAAGATCCCCTTCCAAAGCAAAGAACCTTCTTTTTCTTTATTTACTTTTATAGGTGTCGGCTGATTCGTTTTTTGTTGATCTGGTGTGTATACAGATTGAGTCATAAATGATCTCTCCTTTATTTTTATTCTTCAATAATATTTAATTTCCCCTGTTCTTTTAAAACCAAAACATTTTACGCAAATTGTTTAAGGATTTTTACACAAGGGTATGAAAAAGAAACAAATCAACAAAAATAACCAAAAGGAGGAATAGGATATGGCATTTATTTGGACTTTGATCGTAGGTGGTATCATTGGTTGGTTAGCTGGTCTTATCGTAGGTAGAGATGTACCTGGAGGAATCATCGGTAATATCATTGCAGGAATCATTGGTGCTTGGCTAGGAACACTTCTACTTGGTTCATGGGGACCATCGCTTGGAGGTATGGCCTTGATCCCGGCATTGATCGGTGCAATCATCGTCGTTCTCCTATTAAGCTTCATCATGAAACGTACGAGAAGACCAAGCGGTCATCACTAAGAATGTGTGAAAGAGAACTGGTTCATCTTAAGAGCCGGTTCTTTTTCATTTTCCGGATAAAATGTTCACACCCAACTGTAATCAAGTCGAACGCCTTATCAAACTCCCCTGTGATATATGGATCCGGAATATCGTCTTCCTTTAAATCCTCGGCAAAATCAAGGAGTCTGGCCATCATCCCTGCTTCCCGCATACCCGCAAGACGGTGCAATTCACCCAGGGTTTCAGCATCCATCGCAAGGATGTAGTCGAAATCTTCCAGATCTTCTGCCTCGACCTTTCTGCTTTCCTTTTCCTTAAGAGCAATCTTCTTTTTGGCAAGCAATTCGACAGTATCCTCATGTGGAAAATCCCCGATATGCCAGTCGCTAGTCGCCGCTGAATCGACGTCAACGTTGATTCCCTCATTTTTACAAATTTCATTTAAAACCGCTTCTGCGATCGGTGCACGGCAAATACCACCAGAAGATACAAATAAGACTTTTTTCACAGATTCTCTTCCCTCCTCTTCTTCCATATTTCGTTTTTTTGTGAGCTTGTCCCTATTTTTTCTCGGATAAAAGGCATGTTTCCTCCTTTTGCAGAATATTAAAATAGAGACAACATATAGATAGGAGGAATTCAGATGACTCAATTTGAAGCGTTTTTAGGGGATGTAAGCGGTTGGGTATGGGGGCCCTGGCTGCTCATATTGCTTGTCGGAACGGGTATTTTCCTGACGCTGCGGCTTAGCTTCCTACAGTTTTCATTACTACCTTATTCTTTGAAATTGGCTTTCACAAAAAAGCAGGACAAAAAATCTGAAGGGGATATTTCCCACTTCCAGGCACTGATGACTGCGCTTGCAGCAACAATCGGTACAGGTAACATCGCCGGGGTTGCTACGGCTGTGTTCATCGGAGGTCCTGGAGCTGTCCTCTGGATGTGGCTCAGTGCGCTTTTCGGTATGGCAACCAAGTATGCCGAAGCTATTTTAGCTGTAAAATATCGTGTCAAAAACAAAGATGGTGAGATGTCCGGAGGTCCGATGTACTACCTCGACAAAGGACTGAACGCCAAATGGCTTGGTGTCCTTTTTGCATTCTTCGGGGCATTCGCCGCATTCGGGATCGGAAATATGGTCCAATCGAACTCTGTTGCAGATGCTGTACAAACGACATTCAATGTCCCTGGCTGGGCAACTGGGTTGATCTTGATGGTATTGACAGGGCTCGTCATCCTCGGCGGAATCAAGAGTATCGGCCGCGTGGTAGCTTACCTCGTTCCTTTCATGGCTCTTTTTTATGTCGTGGGCGGATTAGTGATCTTGTTCATGAACCTCGATCTTGTTCCGAGTGCTGTCGGCCTGATTTTCAGTGATGCCTTTACAGGTGAAGCTGTTGCAGGTGGTGCTTTAGGTGCCGTCATCCGCTGGGGTGTCGCACGCGGAGTCTTCTCAAACGAAGCTGGTCTGGGTTCAGCACCGATTGCGGCCGCTGCAGCAAGAACTGACTACCCTGCGCGCCAGGCGCTCGTTTCCATGACACAGGTGTTCATCGATACGATCGTCGTCTGTTCGATTACAGGAATCACGCTTGTCATGGGTGATATGTATAAAGGGGATTTGAATGGTGCCGCCCTTACGACGGAAACGTTCCGAAGCTTCTTAGGCGCGCCAGGTGCCTTGATCGTCACGATCGGCATTATTTTGTTCGCATACTCGACTGTATTAGGATGGTCCTATTACGGGGAAAAATGTTTCTCTTACCTGTTCGGAGACAATTCAGTGAAATTCTACAGGCTGCTGTTTGTGCTTGCCGTATTCGTCGGCACAACTGTCTCGCTTAACGTCGTCTGGACGCTTGCTGATATCTTCAACGGCTTGATGGCAATTCCGAACTTGATTGGACTCCTCGGTCTATCCGGTGTAGTCGTTGCTGAAACGAAACGATTCCTTGCAGCGAAAAAGGAAGAAGAACAAAAGCAAACATCGGAATCAGCATAGTATCTTTAAAAAAGAAGCAAATGGCGAACATGCCGTTTGCTTCTCTTTGATTGCGTCACTTTCCAAATCACCGATATTTTTCGAGTTTGCACCGATAAAATTCAAAATTGCTACGATAAAATCTCGAATTGTATCTAAACAATACAGAGAGGACTCACCAGCCCGGTGAGTCCTCTCTTTTACATTTAAAGAAAGTATAAATACTTTCTTCAATATAAGGGCAACTAAGGCTCAGCCAGCGCTATGGCTTGGCTTTGCCAAGTTTTCTTTAACCTTCCATGATTTTTACATAGTAGTTACGTGTCCGCGGGCCATCGAATTCGCAGAAATAAATGCCTTGCCATGTACCCAGGATCAGTTCTCCATCCTCGATGATCACCATTTGCGAGCTTCCTACCGTACTCGCCTTCATATGGGATGCTGAATTTCCTTCTGCATGCTTGTATTTTGCATGTTCCCATGGATAGACTTCATCCAATCTCATCAGCATATCGTGTTTCACATCAGGATCTGCATTTTCATTGATCGTGATACCTGCGGTCGTATGAGCACAATAAATATAAGCCACACCATTCGCAATCCTGCTTTTTTTGATCAGTTCTTTTACAGTGGATGACACATCAAGCATTTCATCCCGGCTATGTGTTTCTATGGACTGTTTGTAGAGCATCGCTACCTCCTCATGCTTTTCGTTATCTTTTTCCATTTCGCCTTCTCTTCAAGCTTTGCTTTCTGATCATTTTTCCGTTCAAGATAAGCAAGCTCTCGTTGCAATTTTTTATAGGATGCATATCTTTCTTCCGGCAGTTCACCGGAATCGATGGCTGCTTTCACCGCGCATCCTGGCTCATTTCCATGCTGGCAATCCCTGAACTTACAAGTCTCAGCAAGTGCCTCGACATCCCGGAAGCTTTCGGATAACCCATCATTCGTATTCCACAATTGAAGCTCTCTCATACCCGGCGTATCGATCAATAATCCTCCCTGCGGCATGAGGAACAGTTCCCGGTGCGTCGTCGTATGCATCCCTTTATCGTCGCCTTCCCGGATTTCCTTCACCTTCTGGATTTCTTCTCCATACAGTCGGTTCACCAGTGTCGATTTCCCTGCACCTGATGAGCCGAGCAGCGCCACAGTTTTTCCTTCTGTCAGATAAGGCGTGATTTCATCAATCCCATCACCCGTTTCTGAACTGATGATATGGACCGGCAATCCGAAAGCGACGGTTTCTACTTCATTTACCCGTTCCTGCACATTTTCACACAGGTCAGCCTTACTGAGCACAATCACCGGATTTGCCCCGCTTTCCCACGCCATCAACAGGTATCGCTCAATCCGCCGTACATTGAAATCCTTATTCAGCGCATTCACTAAAAACACCGTATCGATGTTCGTGGCGATGATCTGTTCTTCTGTAGTGAGCCCGGCTATTTTCCGTGAAAATTTACTCGTCCTCGGCAGGATCGAGTGGATGGTAGCTGCCCGATCATTTTGGCGTATCTGACACATGACCCAATCTCCTACCGCTGGATAATCTTCACGTTGGGTCGCTTCAAAATTCATCTTTCCGGAAATGGAGCCGCGGATTTCGCCGTGCTCTGTCAGCAACGTGTACATCCCCTTATGCTCCAATGCGACTCTTCCGGGTTCGTATCCTTTTTCAGTCCATTCCGTTGCTTGTTCCATACGTTCTTCATTAAAACCTAGTTGTTGTAAATTCAATTCAATTTCCTCCTATTATTTGAACAATATAAGAAAACTTGGTAAAGCCAAGCCTTATTGCTGGCTGAGCATTAATTGTCCTTATATTGAAGAAAGTATTTATACTTTCTTTAAATGAAATTTAAAAACCACCGGAAATCACCCGATGGTCTCATTAATAAATTTGATAAATAAAAAACCACAGGCCGCGCACAGCCCATGGATCTGTTCATTAATAATAGAAAGAAATTTGGATAAAAGTTCATTAAGTTGACTAATCAGAAACAAGAAGTTCGAGGCACGACAGTTTCGAGGACCAAAGCGTATTTAATAATACGTGAGGACCGGAGAAACCGAGTAACGAAGAAATTCGATGTTTATCATTAGGTGACTTTAATGAACATCCATAACCAGGGGCTGTGCATCATATACAATTGGTGAGTAAGTCATTTCAATGAATTTGTACATAATACATAACCTCCTTCAAGTTCTTTAATCTGTTTCCATTATATGCTACCCATTTAAGAATGTAAATATTATTTACTGAATGCTTCAACAAATTGGATGATTGCCGGTCCTAATAGGACGATGAACAAACTTGGAAAAATGAACAATACAAGCGGGAAAAGCATTTTGACCGGTGCTTTCATCGCTTCCTGCTCAGCACGCTGTTTCCGTTGATCGCGCACTTCTTCAGATTGGACACGCAGGACATTCACCATCCCGATTCCGAGCTTTTCAGCCTGTAGAATACTGCTGATCAAGATGTTGATTTCATCTACGGTTAGACGCTCCCTCACTCCACGCAACGCTTCCCGCCGTGTTTTTCCTAAGCGGATTTCTTCAAGACAGCGGTGGAATTCCGTCGATAAGACTCCTTCCTTTTTTGAAACGACCTTACTTAGAGCACCGTCAAATCCGAGTCCCGCTTCAAGGCTGACCGTCAGCAGATCCAGTACATCCGGAAGCTCTCGTAATGCGGATTGCGAACGAGCTTTCATTTTACTCTTCAAATAATATGGAGGAAGGATGATCGCAACAAGCATCGCAAATGCCACGGATAAAATGATTCCCCCCAAATCGAAACCTGATAATGCTCCCCACCCTCCCGCTAAAAATGGGATGATCAAGATCAGACCGAGCTGGATAAGGCGATACTCAAACGTCGTCATGCCAAATGGATTTCCTGCTTGAAGCAATTTCACTTCAAGCTTGTCTTGTTTCTCCCCTTGCATCTTTTTCTTGAATCCTCTGCGGAAGTCTTTCCAAAGCGGGCTCAGCAAGCGGACATGTAATGGTTTTGCTGTGGCATCATTCTCATCTACCTCAGCTTCGACTTTTTTACCGACAAAAGCATCCAATCTCCGTTTTACAGGTTCTCTTCTTTCGCTTCGATAAACGTAAATGGAATAAAGAAATAACGTAACCGCAGCGAAGAAACTGATATACATCATCTCTTTACACCTCAATCGTCGTTACTTTTCTAATTAATATAAATCCGATGATTCCAGAAATAAGACCGGCCCCCAACAGGCCCATACCAATGATATGCGTGAACAATGTAGCGATGTACTCCGGTTCGATCAGATAAAGAACCAACCCTAAAATAAGAGGAAGCAACCCGATGACGATACCGGAAAGCTTTCCCTGTGCGGTAAGGGTGCTGATCTGTCTCTGGATTTTCGTACGATCCCGAATGGTCTGTACGATTTTATCAAGGACAGTCGCTAAATTGCCTCCAACCTGCCTTTGGATCAAGATCGCTTGGATCATCAGTTCCAAGTCTTCACTCGGCATCCGCTCATATAATTCATTCAATGAATCCTCAAGCGAACTGCCGTATTGCATTTCCTTCAACACAAAACCGATTTCACTGCTGATCGGGTCATCGGCTTCTTCGACTACCGTTTGAAGCGCTTGCGGAAAACTGAATCCTGCACGTAACGAGCCAACCACCGTCGAGATCATATCCGCTAGTCCATCATTGAACTTTTGAATCCGTTTCTTTTCCTTTTTCTTTATCCACATGATCGGCAGCATATAGCCTCCTGCAACACCGATGATCAGCATCAGGATACTGCCCGATATAAGGAAAAGAAGTCCCGCAGCTAACGCGGTTGCAATCCAACGGAACAGGATGAACTCTTCCGGCTTCAATGGAACACCGGCTCTACGCAGCATGCTTTCAAGCTTTTTGCTTTTCTTTTTCGAGACCTTCGAGCGCAGTCGCTGTTTTGATAATTGGATTTCCACGAATAAATTGAATTTCTTACGCCCCAATTTGGATTTGTTGTAGTTTGACAAATAATAATTCATCCGTTTGGTCATACGTTTGTCTGACAGAAATGTCATGTGGAAAATCGCATAAAAGAATAAAAAGGAAGTGAAGGATGCCAATACGATCAAATAATAATGCATCAGCCCCAGTCCTCCTCAGAAACAAACACACTTGGAGGAATGTCGAGTCCGGATCGCTCCAACAAGTCATAAAATTTCGGACGCACACCCGTCGGTACTAATCTGCCTTTGATCTTCCCTTCTGCATCAATACCATCCTGCTGATATTCAAAAATGTCCTGCAAGACGATGACATCCCCTTCAAGACCCTGGACTTCGGTGATCTTCGTAATTTTTCTCGTACCATCCTTCAAACGGGACTGCTGGATGATTAGGTCGATTGCGCCTGAAATCTGTTCTCGTATCGCTTTCACTGGAAGTTCCACCCCTGCAAGCAATACCATCGTCTCAAGACGTGAAATCATATCCCGCGGGCTGTTCGAGTGACCTGTGGCTAAGGATCCGTCATGACCCGTGTTCATCGCCTGGAGCATATCGAGAGCCTCAGCTCCACGGACCTCCCCGATGACGATCCGGTCAGGACGCATACGCAATGAGTTCCGAACGAGATCCCGGATTGCGATTTGCCCTTTTCCTTCTATATTAGGAGGACGCGATTCAAGCGATATGACGTGCGGCTGTCCAAGCTGCAATTCAGCCGCATCCTCAATCGTGACGATCCGTTCATCATCAAAAATGAACGAAGAAAGGACATTCAGCGTCGTCGTCTTACCTGAGCCCGTCCCCCCAGAAACAAAAATATTGAGCCGTGCTTTTACGCACGCTTCAATGAAGGTCGCCATTTCACGAGTCAACGTACCGAAAGAAATCAGGTCATCAATCTTGAACGGGTCTGCAGCAAACTTCCGGATCGTAAGCGTTGGTCCGTTCAATGCCAGCGGTGGAATGATTGCGTTCACACGCGATCCGTCCGGTAAACGTGCATCGACCATCGGAGAACTTTCATCAATCCGTCGTCCGAGCGGGGATACGATCTTTTCGATGATGTTCATGACATGTTCATCATCCCGAAAACGGATACCTGTCAACATCAGTTTCCCTTTACGCTCGATGTAGACCATTCCAGGACCATTGACCATAACCTCTGTTACTTCAGGATCCATTAGCAACGGATTGATAGGACCGAACCCAGTCAGATCATGCGTAAGTTCTTCGACGACCTTCTTCCGATCGATCGCGCCTCGGAACTGCTCATCCTCTTTTATGATCTCAACCGCCATCGCATCCAATTTTGGAATGATCGTTTCGACGTCGTCGTTATTGTTCATTTCTTCTAATATTTTTTTATGTAATCGATTTTTCAGTTCTTGATGCTTATTGAACTTCTGTTGCTCTTTTTCTTGTACTTTATCATCCTTCACTTGTTTCTTTTGCGGGCGGAAGCTGGAGACGATATCCGGTTTCGGGCTGGTAGGTTCGCTCTGAACTTCTACTTGCCCGCCATTATTGATCTTTTCCTGGTTTTTCGCTTTGACCTTTTGAAGTAGACTCACACTTTCCCCTCCTTGCTTCGTTTAGACCTTTGAAAGATTTTAGAAAGGAATGAAGACTCAGCAGATTCATAGACTTTGATCTCCCGTCTTGACGTAAGCTGCTCTGCCATCTTCATGACTGCCTTCGTAAGCTCGGTTTTTCCCTGGTTCACGACAAATGGGATTCCGATATTCAACGATTGGGAGGCGATTTGAAAATCATTCGGAATATATTGAAGCTCCGAATCTTCTAAAATATCAGGGACATCAGAGGCGTTGATGACACTTTCCATCGTTGAGCGATTGACCACCGTCGTCACTTTTTCCTTCAAATCGATCGCATCAAGCGTTTCCAGCATCAGTTTCGTATTTTTCAATGTCGACATTTCCAGATTCGTCAGCATTAAGATTTGATCTGCTTTTTCAAGCAATGGCAGCGTCTGATCCTGCAAGCCTACCCCGGTATCTACGACGACATAATCGAACTGTGAAAGCATGAGATCGAGAATCTTGCTGATATTCTCCTTCGTCACAAGCTCTGAGTACTCTGGCCGGTCTGGTGCAGAAAGGACACGGACCCCGCTTTCATGTCTGCTGAAATAGCTTTCGAGTGTGACTTCGTCTATGTCGTTGATATCCTCGATGACATCCTTCATCGTAAAAGCAGATTGTAAGTCCATGGCAAGCCCGACATCCCCAAACATATAGTCGCCATCGAGCACCCCGACTTTTATGCTCTTTTTACATAATGCAACGGCCAAGTTGACCGTCATGATTGTACGGCCAACTCCACCTTTCGCACTGCATACGGCGATCATCTCTCCGCGTTTTCTTTTTTGTGTCTCAGATCTTTCATTTTTTTCAACGGTGTTAGTTGTCATCCGAAGCAGCCCCCTCATCAGCTTTAACTCTGCTTCTTAATGCGATATGTAACGGTCCTGATTCAGTCGCGTTTGCAAGTTTCACAGCTTCATTCGGCATCACTTCAAGCGTAACAGAAGTATATTCGACGAACTCTTCACCCTCAGTCGTTTCAACCATGCGTCGTCCAACCGCTAGGACTGTTACATTCTCGACTACGATCTTTGAAACGAGTTTGTCTTTTTCTTTCACTGTGTTGATGACATCGACTTGATCTTCAGGCTCAAGTAAATTCGATACGGATTGTGGCAAATTCACCCCGACTGAGACAGCTCGGAAACCATCACGGATCTTGCGTGAAACGAACAATTCTTCCTGTTTTGAGGTTTGAAGATGGTTCGTCAACATCGCTTCTCCCTGTGCAATATCAGCTGTTGAAAATTGTCCCACAGCTGTATCAAGGTTCGTAACTGTATTCGTGTGGATTCCTTCCTCCGGCATCAGCCTGGTTTCCAACATATCCTTGGTAATCGAGACATTCCGCTTGATCTCTTGAGCCGCCACAACAACTTCTACTTTATTTTTATTAGCGACCGTCTGCGCATCATATTGCTTCATATAATTGAAAAAAAGCACCGTCGTGATGATTCCCATGATGACCGCTAGTGTTAATACAAGTTTTGACCTCACTATGTTCACCTACTCTGTTAGTCTGATTGCATAAGCTCCGAAATCTTCAATCGTGTTATCTATGAAACCAGTGTCTGTTTTACTGACGAATATTCCTTTGATTTCATCACTGTGTTTATCTATCGGTTCCGTAATGTAAAAATGTGCGAATCCAACTATTTTGATGGATTTCAATTGGTTCTGATCATCATCCTCAGGGTCATATATCGGGATCAACAAAATCCTTTCGCAATCACGCGGATTCGCCCCGTCCTTCATTTCCTCTTCTGTCACAGTACATTGGTTGACAAGATCGTTAATTATACTTCTTGTGGCAGCTATGTTTCCTGTTTGAGTCTCGATAATATCGCCAATTTTTACGGACCCTTCATAACCATTCCGAAGATTCTTTTTATAAGTGTCTGCCCCTGGACCTCCTAAGGCAAGAATACCGAAGAAACCCGTATCATTATCATGAGGACCCACCTTCAAGGTGTATTCCTGATATGGCTGAGGATTGACAGACCTATCGATCCCAAGAGGCGCAACTCCAACGGCTTCTCCCATCGGTCCGATTTCAGCTGCAGCATGAACTTTCACTGGTACCGCCCCTTTTCCGAAGAGGGAAGAAAAGTACAATGGAACTTCCTTTACGAGATCGACACCAATTTTATCTTTCATATCGATTTTCACGTGCTCCAGAGTATTGAGCTCAGTATGCTCTGTAAGAACTTTGTTGACTACGTTGCGAACCTCAGTCTCATTTGTTGTCAATTCCTGAGCTCCTGATAAAGCAGCTGCGTTTGCAACCTTTTGAAGATGGCTTTTCGTCATGAACAACGATCCACCGTCAATGACAAGACCCATGATCGTGATTAAGGCTAACATGGCAAGTCCAATTAGAACGATTGAACTTCCAGCTTCTTCTCTAAATACTTTCAATTTTTTCTTCATAAAAACTTGCCTCCTCACTCCACTCTGATGGTCGAATCCGTTTTTATTAAGACTGGTGAAGGTAGTATTTTTGACATTAAGGGTGTAAGATAGTCTACCGGATACTGGAGAGTCACAGTCATGTAATCCCCTGACTCCCTTGTTGAATCATTAGGTGAAATGTTGACCTGCAGATCTGAAGAGTCACCAACATGAATGTAGTCTTTTGCGAAATTAGTGATGGCAGCATCATCTAGTCCTAGCCCGCCCAGACGGACGGACTCCTGTGTCGCTAATTGTAGATGCATATATGTATACATGATCCTGCCGAAATCAAAGATCCCCATCAAAATAAGTAACAGCAATGGTAAAACGAGTGCCATTTCCACCATGGATTGTCCTTTTTCATTTTTGATCATGAAATCCACGCCTTCCCGACAAAACTAAGAATCGCTCCTCCAGCAATCGCTACCCCATATGGATAGGTTGTTTTCATTGAATCTTTTGTTAAAGCTAAAGGAACCTTTAGACCGTTCTTTTTGGCATATAGCCAGTGGAAGTAATATTTCAATCGCTTGAGCGCTCCTCCGTTGAAAATAATGACGCCAAGTGCCAGAAAGCCGCCAAGCAACGCCATATAGATGGAAGTATTTAAAACGAATGCTGGGCCTTTCAACGCTCCGATCAGCGAAAGAAGCTTCATATCCCCAGCTCCCATCCCTCCCATGAAGTAAGGAATTAACAGGATACAAAATCCTAATAGGAAACCTAATATGGATGTACCTAAGCCCGACATACCATTTAACATAAGATGCAAGATGAAAGAAATTATGAGTGCAGGAAAAATCACCTTATTGTAAATGAGCCGTTTACGGATATCGGTTATGACGCAAATGATCAGGACGGTGAGTAAAACAATATCGAAAATCATTCGATCACCTCATTTCTTTTAAAAAAGGTTGGCTCCTCGATCCGAGCCAACCCTGTAGTGATTAATTTATTCTGTTGTACTCGCTTCAGTAGGACGAGAGTCAATCGCATCAACTGCTTCTTTGAATAACTCCTCAATTTCCCCTCTAAAAGTAATTAGAATTCCTACAACCGCTACTGCAATAACACCCAATACCAATCCATACTCAGTCATACCTTGTCCTTGTTCTTCTGTGATCAATGCTTTTAATTTTTCCATTATGATACTCGCTCCTTTAGATTTTTTATTTGGACGGTTTGTCCAGGTTCGATTTTCGTCTTGTGGATGGTTCCTGCTGGTATCTCGATGACAGACGTAGTCCCTTTGTGATGTTTTCCAATCTCTCCGGGACGGACGTAGCTTTCAGCTGCAACGATTTCATAGTCATCATTGAGATAAAGCACGTCGATTTCGTATTTCATAAAATACGTATGGATCGATCGACAGGGTTGTATGTGGACGGCATAACCTTCGGGAAATGATGAGGTAAACATGAGTCCTTTTAATCTTTTGAAAAATGAATATGCGGGAATGACTTTCTCCGCGATGACGATCCCGTTTGACTGGTTAATGAGTTCCACGGTTCCACCTCCTCCTTCAACAAAAAATACCCTGCCTTTACCGAAAGCAGGGTCATGCGCAAAACAAAAACACCCCTTGGATCTTTCGGTAACTGGCTGGCTTAGTGCACGTGCACCTTAGCCCCTGTAGTTTTGCGCCCCTGGCTTTCACCAGTTTTGCCTTTATCGAGATTCAGCGATGTTTGTCGTTGAATCCGATATTTTGTAACTTCATCATACGAAATGGAAATTTTTAATACATCAGTCAATATTATTAAATTTTTCTGAACATTTAGTGGATACTTGTTACTAAAATGGAAGAATTAGCATTACTATAGTTTGTCGTTACATGTAATATATTGGTAATTAATTTACGTTAACTAGGTAATTAGGTTCATTTTCAAACCTTTTACTTAAAAGTTTTTAAAACAGAACGATATATGTTCTAATAAAGGTTGAAAAGACACCCCCATATACTTTATACCTAAACCTTTTTCCTGGTCCGAAAGATTCTTTTCTAATTTTCATCTTAAAAAGATCATAGATAATCAGAATCAGAAACGACAATACATGAAGGACTAACCGCTCTGTTTTTAACAAGTAAAAGACTCCCCTTTTGAAAGGAGAGTCCGCTTTATGTTTTAAATTGTAAGATCAGGGTATATCCAATGCTTCTTTGGCTTCCTCGATTTTCGGTTCGTCTTTCAACATAAGCATCATCAATGATTCATCATAGTAGTAGTCATTGATTTTGAGCGAGCGTCTTTCCAGACCATATTCTTCAAATCCCAACTTTTCATACGACCGGATGGCTGATCGGTTTTCCGACATCACCGTCAGAAGAATCTGTTCCAAATCCTTTATTTTCTTTGCTTCTTCCACCAAAAATTGTAGAAGCTTGAACCCGATGCCGTTTCTTTGAAAATGCTTTGCGACATACACTCCTACGATATCGCCTTTATGTTTCGTTTTGTTTCGTTCTCTTTGCAAAAACGTACCGATTCCAACAAGTTCCCTATCGTAATAAGCGCCAGCTGTAAAATGCGTATCAGGATTCTGACCTCTTAATCGTTTTGCCACTTGTTCAGCTTCTCTTTCAATCTCTTCTTCATAAGAAGAGGCAAAAGCTTCAGGAAACTTTTGCAGTCCTTCCAATCTCAGTCTAAAATAATCCTCGGCATCTTCTGGTGTCAGTTTTCGAATCTCGATCATGACTTTCCCCCTCTATTCGTTGATTTTCACTGCTGTTCCATACGCTACGATTTCCGAAGCGTTTGCCATGACAGAAGACGTTTGCAGACGACAGGCTACGATTGCATTCGCGCCTTTTGCTTTTGCATCCTCTACCATTCTTGAAATCGCGATTTTACGGGCTTGTTCCATCATTTCGTTGTATTCCTGGATTTCGCCCCCTATGATCGTCTTCAGTCCTGCGAGAATATCTTTTCCAACATGCTTAGCCTGAATGGTACTCCCTTTTACAAACCCTTTCAACTCGATGACTTCTTTACCAGGAACAGAATCAGTAGTCACTATAATCATTGTTGTTTTCCCCCTCTTTTTCTTTAATCCGTTCAATAATCAATAAAATGAAAAGTGCTAGAATGGCAATTCCGTAAATGACGAACAACAAGATCGATACCCAGAAATTGAAAAACAGGAAAACGACTGCTGCTCCCTGGAAAACGATCGTCAAAAGTAATATGAGTGATTTATATTTGGACATTTTTCACCTCATCAAAGACAAGCATTTCTGAATTCGTTGTTTCACCATTTCAGGTAAAGGTTGATCGAAAGCCCTCTTCAGTAACGGAGGATTCTCGACGCCATTTTCTTTCCAATAAGATTCGATAAAGTCCGCTTTTTCCCCTTTTTTCGGGATCAATTGATAAAGGACAAACCAATCCTCCAGGAACGTATATGGAATGTTTTCCTTATGATCGGCAATCGATTCTTCGTCCAATGTCAACTCATAGACGCCTGAATCATGTTCAATAGCAAAACCAGCCATGAAATCGATTGTTACATCTTCAATTTGATAGGTGGTAAAATGTTTCGTTTTATATGGCGATTTCGTCTCGCTTGTCAACTTTTCAGCTATACGATCCAATACACCCATCGCTTTTTCCGAATCTTCAACAGCGATCACAAGATCCACATCACCCGGACGGACATCCAGACCATGTTCATACAGAACATGTGACCCGCCGATCCCCCATAGGACTCCTTTTTTATTTAATTCCTGTGAAAGTCTTTCTATAACAACCTTTTGCATTAAATCACTCCTTACTGACTTATCGATCTAAAAGTCAATGGCATCATCTATCCACTCTTTGTAACACAAGCTATCAATAAGAAGAGGTAAACTCTTACAGTAAAAATCGCCAGCCATGGAGGTGGGAAGCTTGAGTGTCAGGCTTAAACCGACAAATTAAACTGCATTTACAGAAACATACGATCTAACTGTCGAGAAGGTTCCAGTTGACCTGAAAAAACCCCTCTTGCTGTCCCGTAAAGTGTTGTTTTGGGACAGCTGAGCTTGAAATACGCCTTTTGCTGTCCCGTAAAGTGTTGTTTTGGGACAGCTGATCCTGAAATATCCCTCTTGCTGTCCCGTAAAGTGTTGTTTTGGGACAGCTGAGCTCGAAATACCCCTCTTGCTGTCCCGTAAAGTGTTGTTTTGGGACAGCTGATCCTGAAATACCCCTCTTGCTGTCCCGTAAAGTGTTGTTTTGGGACAACTGAGCTTGAAATACGCCTTTTGCTGTCCCGTAAAGTGTTGTTTTGGGACAGCTGATCCTGAAATATCCCTCTTGCTGTCCCGTAAAGTGTTGTTGTGGGACAGCTGAGCACGAAATACCCCATTTGCTGTCCCGTAAAACACTGTTTAGAGCTTTACAATAAGGCTAACCAGAATTGTGCCCTTTTGCTCCCGGATGAGCCATTTCCTCCAATGAGCTTATCTTTTGTCGAAAAGTTACGCAAAGTTTTCTGTTGACATTCAGATTCGAATGATTTAAGTTTTGTGTATAGGAAACATTTTTATAAGCAGGCATATATTATGACTATCACTAAAAGTCATTTTTATTTTTTAGGCAAAAGTTGCCCGAGCGCAACTTTTATACACAAGGTGAATGTTGTTAGTTACGCACACAAGCATCGAAGCATATAAAGAATGAAAGACTGTTAAAAGGAAGGAGTGTGACAGAATGTCAAATGCTTTAACCGTCAATAATTTGAACGTTTCTTATCTCGGTAACGTCGCTTTAACAGACGTCTCGTTTCAATTAGATGAAGGAGCTCTTGTCGGAATCATCGGTCCTAATGGAGCTGGAAAATCGACTTTGATCAAAGCGATGATGGGGCTGATTCCATCCGAAACGGGTAAAGTCGAAGTCCTTGGAAAACCAGTGAAAAAAGTAAGGAAGAAAATCGCATACGTACCGCAACGGAATGATATCGATTGGGATTTTCCGATTCAAGTCCTTGATGCTGTCATGATTGGAACGTATCCGCATCTCGGTCTGTTCAAACGCCCGAAAAAGAAAGAACGTGAGTGGGCGTACCAATGTCTAGAACGAGTCGGTATGCAGGATTACAGTAAGAGGCAGATTGGAGAGCTATCAGGAGGACAGCAGCAGCGGGTCTTCTTAGCAAGAGCACTCGCCCAACAGGCAGACCTGTTCTTTTTAGATGAACCATTTGTCGGAGTCGATGTTTCAAGCGAAAACACGATTATGGAAATCTTAAAAGAACTGCAGAAAGAAGGGAAAACAACGCTGGTCGTCCACCATGACCTCAGTAAAGCAAATGTGTATTTCGATGAATTGATCTTATTGAACAAAGAGCTGATCGCAAAAGGTGACGTGATCGACGTACTAGATGCCAACACGATTTCAAAAGCGTATGGTAATCCGCTCGCATTCATGAATAACGAAATGGGAGTGAATCAGGCATGAACTTCATAGAAGCCATCATCCACTACGAATTTTTACAGAAAGCATTGATCACTTCCGTCATGGTAGGAGTAATCTGCGGTGTCATCGGTTGTTTCATCATCTTAAGAGGAATGGCCTTGATGGGAGATGCGATTTCCCACGCTGTCCTGCCAGGTGTCGCAATCTCTTATATGCTCGGTATCAACTTCTTTTTCGGAGCAGTATTCACTGGCGTATTGACCGCCATCGGAATCGGATTTGTCAGTCAGAACAGCCGCCTGAAGAACGATACGGCCATCGGGATCCTGTTCACCTTTGCGTTTGCCGCCGGGATCATTTTGATAACATTCATGAAAAGCAGCACAGACTTGTACCACATTCTATTCGGTAACGTACTAGCGGTCCGCCCATCAGACATGTGGGTCACGTTGATCATCGGGATCCTTGTCATCGCAGGCGTTTATTTCTTTTACAAGGAACTGCTCGTCACTTCCTTCGACGCAACGATGGCTTCAGCTTATGGACTATCGACGAAATTGATCCATTACCTATTGATGACGATGCTTACGATGGTGACAGTCGCTTCTTTACAGACAGTGGGAATCGTCCTGGTTGTAGCGATGCTGATCACTCCAGCAGCCACGGCATACCTTTTGACTGATCGTTTATGGGTAATGATCTATCTTTCAGCAGGATTCGGTGTCTTCGCTTCTGTTGTCGGATTGTATTACAGTTTCATCTATAATCTTCCTTCTGGCGCAACAATCGTACTCGTATCAACAACAATGTTCATAGCAGTGTTCTTGTTCTCACCAAGACACGGCTTCATTCGAAAAGTCATTAAATCAAGAAAAAGAGCTTCATTAGCGAACTAGAGAGGGGAACATGAAAAAATGCTCAAGAAAACGTATTTTCTTTTTGTAGGGGTGTTGATGGCGCTGTTACTTGCAGCTTGCAGCACGAATCTTGAAGAACCACCTGATAATGATAAGCTTCAAGTTGTGACGACCTATTCCATCCTTCAGGATATGGTCAAAAATGTAGGCGGGGATAAGGTCCAGGTCCATAGTATGGTGAAAATCGGAGCTAATCCGCATGAATACGACCCCCTTCCAGAAGACGTCAGTAAAACAGCCGATGCAGATGCTGTCTTCTATAATGGTTTAAACCTTGAAGCCGGAAATTCTTGGTTTGAAAAATTACTCGGTACAACTGGAAAAGATGGTGAAGACGCACCTGTATTCAGATTAAGCGAAGGTGTCGAGCCGAAATACTTAACGACGAAGGGTAAAGAGGGAGAAGAGGATCCTCACGCATGGCTTGATATTTCCAACGGGATCAAGTATGTCGAGAATGTGAGAGATGGTCTCATCAAGGTCGATCCTGAAAATAAAGAAACTTATGAAAAGAATGCAGAAGAATATATAAGCAAACTGGAAAAGCTGCACGAAGAAGCGAAGACCAGTTTCAATGAGATTCCGAAAGAAAAACGGTATCTGGTTACAAGTGAAGGTGCATTCAAATACTTCAGTGCTGCCTATGACATTGAAGCGGGTTACATTTGGGAAATCAACGCTGAAAATCAAGGTTCACCGGACCAAATCCGACAGGTAGTCGACCTGATCAAAGAAAAAGATGTCAAAGTACTCTTCCTTGAAACGAGTATCGACGCTCGAAGTATGGAAACCGTTTCCCGTGAAACCGGTGTACCGATCGGAGGTAAAGTTTTCACCGACTCCCTCGGGAAACCTGGTGAAGATGGAGACACCTACCTCGACATGATGAAATGGAACATCGATACGATCAGAGAACAACTGAACGAACATTAAAGCTGAAGGGATGGCTCGTCGTGGGCCATCCCTTTTCAATCCTTCAAATATCCACTTTCTACCGCATCTTCAATGACCGCCTGGGCATATTCCCACAGGGCATCTGACCCTTCGGCAATCGTTTCATTGCGCTTCATGACCTGTTCTTTTTTGATGTTGTGCTTTTTCCATGCAACACCTTCCGTTGCGAAGTTGAGGAGCATTGGGTGCAGACGATCCAGTGCCGCCGAAAATTTTGCTTCAGGAGTTTCCCTGTCCTCAAATTCCCGCCAGAGTGCATAGACCATATCAGCTTGATCATCCGGTAAAATCGAGAAGATTCGCTCTGCAGCCTGTTCTTCCCTTTCGTCCTTATCTTCATAGCCTTTTTCATCATACGCAAAGGTGTCCCCTGCATCGATTTCTACCAGGTCGTGAATGAGGAGCATCTTGATGACATGCAGCGTGTCGATGTCCTTTTCATTGGCATACTCATCAAGAATAAATGCCATCACAGCTAAATGCCATGAATGTTCAGCATCGTTCTCCTGACGCACTTCTCCTGTGATATGAGTTTGCCTGAGTACATTCTTCAGCTTATCGATTTCGATCAAAAATCCCATCTGCTGCTGTAAACGAGTGATATCCAAAACCTTATCCCCCCTCTGTTTCTCATTTCTCCTCTAAATTATACACAAAGATGTTTGCAATGAGAAAAGACATCGAGGTATTGATTGCGATCATTCGCGTCAAACTCTGTATTTTCGTATCGGAGAATCCCTTCTTTATCCACCAAAAATACCGATCGTTTTGCAGTCTGGTTTTCCTCGTTCAAGACACCATAATCCCTGGCCGTTTTCTTGAACCAATCTGATAAAAGCGGATAGGGCAATGTTCCAAGACTGGCAGCAAATACATTGTGCGCGTAGATGTGATCGACACTGATCGCAAGAAGTTCTGTATCCGAATTCTGGAACTCTTTGAAATCCTCTTTCCAAGAGGTGATTTCCTTAATTCAACCAGGGGTGAAATCCAACGGATAAAAAGCGACTAAGACATGCTTCTTCCCTTTAAATTGGGATAAGCTGATTTTCTCTCCGGTTGTAGACGCCAGGTTGAAATCTGGAGCGGCTTGTCCTACTTCCAATGATACTCCCATTCGAGAACCCTCCTTCATTTGCTACGTTTCCTTTAAAGTATCCCTTTATTTCAAAGCTCTAAACATTGGGTTTCGATTCGCTAAGTCATTCGTCCCTCTCCTAAAGTGCTAAATATCATAGGCGACTCGTATATATTACTGTTAGGAAAATTTTATTAGGAAGGTGGAATCGTATGAGTATTAAATTGATTAAAATTTCAGCGGTCTACTTCGGGCTCGGTGTGCTGATTGGAATGTACATGTCCATGGAGCATGCGTTCAGCTTAACCCCAGTGCATGCACACATCAATTTGCTCGGATGGACGGCACTCACACTGGCCGGTATCATCTATCATCTTTTTCCTAAAGCCGCAGAAACACGGCTGGCCAAAATTCATTTTTGGGGTCACAATATAGGGCTCCCGGTCATGATGGCTGGCCTTACCCTTTTCGTTTATGGACATGAGCAATTCGAGCCTGCAATTGGAGTGGGTGCGACCATCACCGTCATCAGCATCCTGCTGTTTGTGATCAACATTTTGAAAAATGTAAAAGCGGAAAGTTAAGAATTCTCCGATGAAAGAGGTGCCCCAGACCTGGTGCACCTCTTTTTATTTCGATTCAAACTGTTGGAAAACAGTGTCATGGGAAACTTTATAAAGTTCCTTACCCGCAATTTTATTAATGATTTTCTGATTTCGGTACACGGACAATCCAAGGTTTGTCGCCCCTGCACCATGGGAATGCTCCAGATTCGTCAATGTAAAAATATGATTCGGCCGATCATCCTTGAACTTCAAGCGATAATCGAAAGTCACCTTATAGCGTTTTTCATCCTCCCATTCGATTTCATTACTGATTTTTTCAAACCACTCAGGAATATGCGGCTTGTAACCTGTCGCGATGACAACTTTTTCCGAAAGGTGTGTAAACCGTTCATCCTTTTGCCATTGGTGACAGGCTAGCTGATAACCCGGACCTTCCTTTGCAGGCTTGATTTTCGTCACTTCTGTCAAGGGTTGGATCGTCACCTTCTTTGCATCTTCGTCAACGGACCGATGATATAGTAGATCATAAATTTGCTTCAGTGTTTCAGGATCAATTCCTTTCCGGAGCTGCCCGAGTGTTGAAAGGGCATCCTTCCGATCCTCAAAAGATAATTGGTGAAAGTAAGCGATATAGTCAGGTGAAAAGACCTCCTGCCCAAGTTTGGCCGACTCCAGTTGCATGAACCCTGCCGAACGCGTATACCAGGTCAGTTCATAGCCCTTTTTATCCTGATCGAGTAACAATTCGTAAAATACTTCAGCAGCACTTTGCCCCGACCCGATGACAGTAACTGAACCTGAATCCTTCGCCTCCTCCTCGTAAAATCGGTATTGGCTGGAATGAAAGACATCTTCAGATGAGCATCCTTCTGTATCCATCGGCACCATCGGAACACTTCCCGTACCCATGACGATATGACGGGCATGGAACTTCTCGATTGCCTGAGTTTCGGTATCATTGACATGGACCTCATAAAGCTGTTCGTCCTTTATGTATTCGACTCCCACGATCCTCTTTTCGAACAAACAACTTTCCAGATTCGATGCAACCCATGCCGCATAATCACTATATTCACGCCTCGGGATATCGAATCGATTGAAAAAGTAGAATTTAAAAAGGCGGTCCTTTTCATGAAGATAATTCAAAAAGGTATGGGGACTTCTCGGATCTGCCAGCGTGACCAGGTCTGCGAGGAATGGAACCTGAAGGTCAGAACCCTCTAGCAACATCCCCGGATGCCATTCGAACTTCGATGTTTGATCGAAAAACAGAGCATCCAGCTCATCAATTGGATCGATCAAGGCTGCTAACCCCAGGTTGAACGGTCCAATCCCGATACCGATCATGTCGTAAACTTTTTTACTATTCATATTGCCACGTCCTTTACTTTGACTAGTACGATAACCGTTGTTTCAAGAAACCTTGGTATAGCTAAGCCTTTGGGGCAGGCTGAGCCATAGTTGCGTTTATACTAAAGAAAATATTTTCATACTTTCTTTAAGTGGAACAAACGTTTGATTGAATCCAAAGTCCTTGTTGGAGAGCGAAAAAAAAACATTTAATCAAACATTTGATTGAGTATTAAAATGATTGTCGAATTGGTCCTCCTCCATTAAGCAAACGATTGATTGAACGATCCTAAATCATATCGATGCTAGTTTTAGTGTGTCTAATAGGATAAATTCAAATCTCTTTCTATATTTTCACTTAATGAACTACCCTTAAACAAAAAGATCGACACCCTCCAGGATGTCGATCATACCATTTATTCTTCACTTGTTTCTTCCGATTCCGCATCAGTTGCTTCATCATCTTCTGCTTCCGTATCTTCAGGTGTATATCCTTCATTGTATGCTTTTACAATCTCGTCAACAATCTCGACGTTCACATGCCCACTGTTGAGATTAGGGACAACAACAGAAAAGGCGACTTCTGGATTATCGTACGGTGCATATCCTATGAAGGTCAGGTTGTAAGCACCTGGGCCTTGTTGTCTTTGGGCTGTTCCTGTCTTACCTGCTATCATAGTATCATTCAATTCACGAGCAGTTCCTCTTGAACCGTGCGTTACCATGTAAAATCCTTCTTTTACACGGTTGATTTCTTCTTTTGTGTTATCGATTCTGTTAATCACTTTCGTATCAAACTCGGATACGAGGGGTCCAAGTTCATCTGTTCCTGTTGAATAACGAACTTCTTTCAATAAATGCGGTTGGACTCTATACCCCCCATTTGCAACAGTAGATGCATACTGTGCCATTTGGATGGGTGTGTACGTATCGTACTGCCCAATCGTATAATATAGAATCATTCCAGGATTTATGGGGATCCCACCTTCATATCCAAGTGCTTCTTCTGGAAGGTCAATTCCCGTTTTTACACCTAAACCAACAGAACTATAGACACCTTTTAATTTATTAAAAGTCTCTTTAAACTTAGCAGTGTTTGCAGATCCACTTAGCGAGTACGTACTTCCAGAGTAGGGGAATCTAAGACCAGCATATTGACCAATACCAATTCCCATATATACGTTAGAGGATTGCTCCAAAGCCTGTTTATCATTAACCACACCGATTCTATTTCCACCATACGAACTGAATTCATTTCCTTTTGGTCCGCCTCTCAGTGCAATAGGTTGATCATTAATAACTGGAGCCCCTCCCATTTGGTGCATTGCGAGTACAGTAGCTCCTTTGACGGTCGATCCCATTTCGAACGCTTTTTGCAGTGTAGCATAGGAGTCATCCGTGAACTTTCCGTTCTCATATTCTCTACCTACCATAGCGAGGACTTCTCCAGAGTTCGGGTCCATCATGACAACATAAGCACTATTTACCGGGCCATCGCCTCTGCCGCGTGCTAGTGAAATCTTCTCTTCTAAAATTTTTCCGATTTTATTTTGTAGATTCATATCAACCGACAAAACGAGGTCATGGCCGCGTGTTCCTGTTGAAATTTCAGGTGCTCCGATTGGCTTTCCGTCTTTCGTGGTCGTGAATGTATAAGTTTTATCTTGCCCTTTTAATAGCCCTTCATATTGGGTTTCAAGGTAGCTCGTTCCGACGAGATTATTTCTTGCGTATCCTTTTAAGAGATAATGATCGACTCGGTCGGCTGGAATCGACTTGATACTCCCAAAGAAAAATTCGTTACCTTTTGGGTAAGCTCGTGTTGCCGTAGATGAAATGCCAAACCGTCCTTCAAGTTCACCAAGGTGCTCGCCGATAACGGCCATTTCCTTTTCAGTCAAATCCGTTTTCACAAACGTGACATCCAGGTTGGTTGCACGGTCCAGTTCCCTTTTGACGGCGAGGATTTGTTCATGCTCTTCATCCTCTTTTAGTGGTTTAAGGTCCTCTTCCGTAATCCGATCGAGGACTAATCTATATTTTTCACTATCCTCAATCTCTTTTGAGTTCAACTCTTCTTCTGTCAATTTCATTTCGTATGCTTTGAATGCTCCTGCTGGTGTTTTACCTTGCTTGAGAACCCAATAATCCTGCCAGTCTCTCTTCGTAATTTTTTTGGTCGGCATGTGGACCAACGAAGCAATTTTCTCAGCATATTCCAAATGCTCTTCTGATGATGTTCCCTGGATACGTATATATGTCAATGCGAATGAAGGGATGTTTGTGACCACTAGCTCCCCGTGCCGGTCAAACATTTTCCCTCGCTCTGTCTGCACAGAGGCTTCTATATTCGTCGTCATTTCCGATTGCGTCTTGAAGTATTCCCCGTTCACTATTTGGACGAACCCTAGTCTGATGATCAATATGGTAAATAAAATAAACACAACCATAAAAAGCAGGTTGAGCCTTGCTGGGAGGAATTTTTTCTTCTTCTTTTTATTTTCATTATCCACCCAATCACTCCCCTTTTTAACTCGATATTCTAATACTATTATAGACGCTTTTTCATGGTAAATGTTGCATTTATGTATTATTTTTTACAAACACATGTCAAAAAACGAAAAAGAATACTTAAGTCCTAGACAAAAAAACCGCCTCTTTTCAGAGACAGTTTCAACGTTCAGTATCCAAGGATTTCCTGCTTCTTCTCAACATGAGGTTTGATCAATTGCGCTTTTTCATCCCAGACGAAAACGACTCCAGCTCTTGGCAAAACCCAGCGATCGATCTCCACTTTAATGATATCATTCGGCAGCTTGCTGATTGCTTCCGCATCATCAAAGAACGGGATCGCGACCACATCAACCTTTTCATGGATATGGGTGAACAGGATATCCACCGAATAGGTCGGCTCTGAGATGGTGGCGATGAATTTCTTCTGAGATTTCAGCTGAGGCATCTGGAAGATGATTTTAAACTTATGCTCCGTATTCTCTTCCACTTTAATCAAGTCTGGAAGATGGAAATGCAGATAAAAACCTTCAATTTCCTGATCATTCCGGACTGTGTACGGAATCTCTTCATCATTGAATTCAAAACGGAAGCTCACACCTTCGAGATCAGGGTGTGCCATCACCCTTCCTAAGACAGGGCTTATAGCCTCTTAGGCTGATCGACTTTGACCATCGACCACAGGTGCATGACGAATATTCATCGCCCCCACCCGATCCCGGTGGGTGTGGTAGCCACACCGGCATTTGTACGAACGGTCTTTACTTTTGTTTCGATTTCCGCATGATGGACAGGTTTGACTCGTGTATTTGGGATCGACATACTCGACTTTGATTCCTGCGAGCGTTGCTTTGTATTCGATGAAGGACGCTAAACGATAAAAGGACCAGGTATGAAGGTTCTTTGTATTTTTACGGCTTGTTTTTGCCGTTTGGCGAATATTTGCCAACTTTTCTAATCGTATAATTGACACATTATGTTTGACTGCGAAATCGACAATTTGCCGACTCACCTTATGGTCCTGGTCTTTCATCCAGCGTTGCTCTTTATTATGGAGCTTTCTGATGGCGGGGAGCTTTTTCTTTCGTCCGAGCTTTTGTCGTTTGGATTTGAACATCCGACGAACATACTTGTTTCGTCTTCCGTTTCCAAAAAAACAGGTCTTCTCGTCTTCGGTGACCGCAACAGCAGGGACTTTC
>NZ_CAMGYZ010000021.1 GCF_946151055.1 Bacillus sp. Marseille-Q3570
GATGAGGTTGATAGGTCTGGTGTGGAAGCGTGGCGACACGTGGAGCTGACAGATACTAATCGATCGAGGACTTAACCACACATAATGAACGCTGACGAACATCGTCACGTCCTGTGACAACGTCAGCACTAGCACATCCTGTGCGTCGTGTTTTCAAGAAAGACATTATCTAGTTTTGAAGGAATGGTTTCCTTCAACTTCATACAGTCTGGTGACGACAGCGAAGAGGTCACACCCGTTCCCATGCCGAACACGGAAGTTAAGCTCTTCAGCGCCAATGGTAATTGGGGGCTTCCCCCTGTGAGAGTAGGACGTCGCCGGGCAACAACAAGAGTAGTCGAGAGACTGCTCTTTTTTGTGTTTAAGGAAGAAATGTAGAACTCAGAGAAGGTATTGAGTACATGAAAGTACAAGAAAGCCAGTATGATGCACTCATAAAGCCGTTCTGAATACATGAAAAGGAGAAAAACCGGATTTGATGTATTCAGAAAGGTGGTTGCACAGGCAAGATATTGATTCACTTGACGGACAAACAAATCTGACTTTGCTCCTTAAATGGCCGTATGGAACTTTCATACGGACAAACAAACTCGATTTTTGCTCTTTGATGGTCGTATAGAGCTTTCATACGGACAAAAAAACCAACTTTTACTCCCTGAATGGTCGTATGAGTTGCTTATGAAAGAGTCATGAAGTGCTCAAAGCAGAAAAACTGGATTTTGATGTACTCATGGGAGCGTCATGATGTGTTCAAAGCAGAAAAACTGGATTTTGATGTACTCATGGGAGCGTCATGAAGTGCTCAAAATAGATAAACGGGATTTTGGCGTGCTCATGAAAGAGTCATGAAGTGTTCAAAATAGAAAAACCGGGTTTTGATGTACTCATGAGAGGTTTATGATGTGCTCAAAATAGAAAAACCGAGGTTTGGCGTGCTCATGAAAGAGTCATGAAGTGTTCAAAATAGAAAAACCGGGTTTTGATGTACTCATGAGAGCGTTATGGAGTAATTAAAAAAGAAGCTCGTTTATCGAATGTAAATGCTGAACAATGAACTTACAAGAACTCGGAGGTAATTCCCAATAAGGTGTATGATTTTCCGTGTTTGTTTCGTTCGTGTTATATTTATTTTTAGATGGAGGCGATAGTATTGGATAATTTCCGTTTTGATTCAAAAGCAGTACATTTTCATAAACGACTCAAATCAGAAGCAACAAGTAAAGCGCAACCGATCTATCAAACCTCAGCTTTCAAGTTTAAAAATCTTGATGAGCTTGAGGGATTTTTTGAAGGTAAATCACCATTTATGTACTCAAGAGTGAACAATCCGAACACGGATGATTTAGGGAGAGGTGTAGCTCAGCTCGAGGGAGCACCAAATGGAATTGCGACCTCCTCTGGGATTTCAGCAATTTTAGCAGGAATACTCTCTGTAGCTGAGCAAGGATCGCATATCGTTGCATGTGAAGATTTATACGGCGGTACATATCAGTTGCTCGCTAAAGAATTACCGTCTTTAGGGATTGATGTGTCATTCACTTCTTTTGAAAGTGACGAGAGCATCCGCTCAGCAATGAAATCTAATACGGTTCTACTATATTCCGAAACGATTACAAATCCATTTTTACGAGTGGAGAATGTAGATCTAATCGTGAAAATTGCCGAAGAAACAGGTATCCACACGATGATTGACAACACGTTTGCAACACCTTATCTGCTTCAGCCATATTTAAAAGGAGTGAACCTGGTAGCACATAGTGCAACGAAATATATTGGAGGACATTCAGATATTTCGGCAGGTGTACTTGTCGGTGATGCTGCTCTTGTCGAAAAAGCACGGAGCAAAGTCACGAATTTTGGGAGCAATCTAAGTCCATTTGAAGGCTGGTTGACGTGCCGAGGACTAAAGACCTTAAGTCTTCGTATGGAGAGGCATGTAAGCAATGCTAAGAAGCTTGCAGGCTTTTTATCAGAGCACGAAGGTATCGAAAAAGTATATTATCCCTCGGACGCCTCTGAAAAAGGGAATGGAGCGATTGTATCGATCATTTTACGTGATGATATCGATCCTAATCAATTTACCGAGAAACTTGATTGGATCGGCGTAGTACCTACATTGGCAGGAGTGGAAACGACTGTATCGTATCCGATCGGGACTTCACATCGAGCTATCCCAGCCTCGGATCAAGAGCGGTTAGGGATAACCAAGCAATTGATTCGGATCTCAGTCGGGATTGAAGATTATTTGGATATCGAGGATGCATTCCGAAAGGCTTTATCTTAATATGCGGAAAGTGCTGCTGATTTTTGGCAGTACTTTCCTACCTTAACAAAAAGATTGAAAAAGTACTTGCAGTCTTTTGGTTACCGTGGTATATTAGATATTGTCCGATTGAAAGGGACAATGCAAAAAGTTGAGACGAAGACATCGTCCAAATACTATTATCGTCGCGGGGTGGAGCAAGGAGCATAACTCCTTTTGAGAAATCACGTCGACTTGTCCCGACGCAGCTAGCAACGGAAGCATAGCTAGTAGAGGAAGGGACTACAAACAGGACAAAGACATCGTCCAAATACTATTATCGTCGCGGGGTGGAGCAGTCTGGTAGCTCGTCGGGCTCATAACCCGAAGGTCGTAGGTTCAAATCCTATCCCCGCAACCAAATTAAGTTCATTGTCCAACGTCGAGATATCTTACTTTCAATGAACATATGGAGTACCCGAAGGGGTGCAACCAATTAAAACTTACTACGTCGAGTAATCATCAAAGTTAGTTTTAGATATTGGTGCCAGTGGTGCAACCCAATTAAGTTCATTGCACTACGTTGGTTATCTTGCTTCCAATGGACAAGGAGTACCCGAATGAGTGCAACCAATTAAAACTCATCGAATACATGTTTTGAACGTAATGATTCAAAAATACATATTTGGACCCGTGGTGTAGGGGTTAACATGCCTGCCTGTCACGCAGGAGATCGCCGGTTCGAATCCGGTCGGGTCCGCCATCAACATGAAACAAAGGTTTCGTGTTTTTTTATGCCATAAAACGGAGTCCATGAACCTTCTTACTGCTTTACCGACTTTTAGATAACTATTATTTAATCTTCCTCTTCATCAAAAGAAATCCACCATCTAGTCAAATGGGATTAAAAAACGAATTCCTTCAAATCCCGACTTTTCTCTCAATAATTCCTATTAGATCAATCGATTATAAATCTCTTGCACTGCCTTCTTTTACCCTGTCTTTCAGCTTGGATGTGGAAACGATTCCCTTCATACGGTGAGTTATAATCCCTTAAAAGCGCTTCCACTAAAAAAATTTATTCTCCCAAAAAGCCCATGGTTAATATGATGTAAGCGTTTACTAAATAACTGACTAGTCTAAATTATCAAAAAATAAGGTTGACCTCTCGAAAACATCGGAGTAATATTGTCATCAACATAATTTTCTGACAAAAGTTCATGCCCCGTCAGAAAGGGCTTCAAGCAAATTTATTTACAAAGAAAAAATGATATGAAAGGAGCGATCGACATGAGCGAACAATGGATTTACCTGAACGGCCATTTTGTTAATAAAAATGAAGCTGTTGTATCTGTGTATGACCACGGATTTTTATACGGAGATGGGGTGTTCGAAGGTATTAGAATGTATGATGGCAATATATTTCGCCTGAAAGAGCATGTTGATCGCCTATATGATTCGGCGAAATCAATCATGCTCGACATCCCGAAAACGAAAGAAGAATTATCGGAAATCATCGCAGAAACACTGCGTAAGAATGATTTACGTAATGCATATATTCGTGTCGTTGTATCAAGAGGAGTCGGAAACCTTGGCCTCGATCCAAATAGTTGCCGGAACCCTCAGATCATCGTCATTGCTGAACAGCTCGCTTTGTTCCCAAGGCAGCTGTATGATGCGGGTATTGAAATCGCCACGGTAGCTAGCAGAAGGAACCGCGCGGATGTATTATCTCCAAAGGTGAAATCATTGAATTACTTGAATAACATCCTTGTGAAAATCGAAGCGAATCTCGCTGGTGTGAGTGAAGCATTGATGCTCAATGATCAGGGATATGTGGCGGAAGGTTCCGCAGATAATGTGTTCATCGTCAAAGGAAATGTCATCAAAACGCCTCCAGGCTATGTTGGAGCATTAGAAGGCATTACAAGAAACGCAATCATCGAAATTGCCCAATTGTTAGGTTTTGAGATGCGGGAAGAGGTATTTACCCGTCATGATGTTTATACCGCTGATGAGGTATTTCTCACTGGAACTGCTGCTGAGGTGATCGGCGTCGTAAAAGTCGACGGCAGGCAAGTAGGCGATGGACGTCCAGGCAAATATACAAGTCAGCTTTTAGAAGCGTTTCGAAATACAGTAGCAGAAGATGGATACAAAGTGTACTCAGATAAAAAGGTTCAAGCAGGATAGCAGGTTGGTGGTGATTAGATGCGAAGTGACATGATCAAAAAAGGGATAGACCGTGCGCCGCATAGGAGTTTGTTGCGTGCTACGGGCGTCAAGACAAGAGATATAGAAAAACCATTCATCGGTGTTTGCAACTCTTACATCGATATCATTCCAGGCCATATGCATTTGAATGTTTTTGCTCAAGTCGTGAAAGACGCGATTCGGGAAGCAGGCGGCATTCCATTTGAATTCAACACGATTGGCGTGGATGATGGAATCGCAATGGGGCATATCGGCATGCGATACTCCTTACCGAGCAGAGAGGTCATCGCTGATTCAGCCGAAACCGTAATAAATGCCCACTGGTTTGATGGGGTCTTCTTCATTCCTAACTGTGACAAAATCACCCCAGGAATGCTGATGGCGGCGGCAAGGACAAATGTACCTTCTGTTTTCGTATCAGGTGGCCCGATGGAAGGCGGAACTTCGAAAGACGGTAAACCGTTATCTCTCGTGTCCGTTTTTGAAGGCGTCGGTGCTCATCAATCCGGGACAATGACATCCGAGGAACTTCTTGATATAGAACAAAACGCTTGTCCGACATGCGGTTCATGTTCAGGAATGTTCACGGCGAACTCGATGAATTCCATGATGGAAATGGTCGGTCTGGCGTTACCAGGAAACGGGACGATCGTCGCTACATCAGATGAACGTCATCGACTGATTAAAGAGGCTGCTCATCATTTGGTCGACATGATCAAGAAGGATATCAAACCGAGAGACATCATTACGAAAGAGGCGATTGATGATGCATTCGCACTAGATATGGCGATGGGAGGATCAACGAATACCGTTCTTCACACTTTAGCGATCGCGAATGAAGCAGAGGTTGAATATGACATCAACCGAATCAATGAAATCGCTGAAAAAACGCCTTACCTGTCAAAAATAAGTCCGGCATCGGATTATACGATGGATGATGTACACCATGCTGGAGGAATCAGCGCTATCATCAAAGAGCTTTGTCAAATCGATGGATTGGTCAACAGGGATCGAATTACTGTAACCGGAAAATCGTTATATGAAACGGTCAAACCGTATGACATCAAAAATGATGAAGTGATCCGGCGAAGGGATAATCCTTATAGTAAAGTCGGCGGCTTATCAATCCTGAATGGGAATATCGCTCCAGAAGGCGGCGTCATCAAAGTCGGCGCTGTCGATCCTTCAATCAAGACATTCATGGGGAAAGCGGTATGCTTCGACTCACAGGACGAAGCCCAGCGAGGAATCGATGACGGAACGGTCCAGGAAGGCGATGTAGTCGTTATCCGTTATGAAGGTCCGAAAGGCGGGCCAGGGATGCCGGAAATGCTAGCTCCGACCGCAGCGATTGCAGGACGGGGGCTGGATAAGAAAGTCGCCTTGATAACAGATGGCCGGTTCTCAGGAGCCTCCAGGGGCATCTCAGTCGGACACATCTCACCGGAGGCAGCAGAAGGCGGGCCGATCGCATTTGTACAAGATGGCGATTCGATCTTCATCGACCTTCAGAACCGTACAATCAACCTGATGGTTTCAGAGGAAGAACTTGAGGAGCGCAGGCAAAATTTCGTTCAACCTCCTCCAAAGATTAAAAAAGGTTATTTAGCTCGATATGCAAAACTAGTCACATCCGCGAGTACAGGCGGAATCATGAAAATTTGATATCACCAAATCGACGACGAGGTAAAAGTGGATGGATTCCGTATTTCCAGAGAGCCGGTAAAGGTGGAAGCCGGTAATACACCCATTCACGACATCCCCTCTGAGTGTCGCATTGAACTTCTAGTAGGTGCGACCGAGTGTTTTTAAACACTTGTTACTAAAAAGGGACTGACCAATTGGATCAGCCCCATGAGATAGCATCTGTAAGGATGCTATGAACGAAGGTGGTACCATGAAGAGGATCAGATCAAAGCCTTTTCATCCTTTACGAAATGAAACATTGTCGTAGTGGGTGGAAAGGCTTTTCATTTTGTAAAAAAGCCTTTATGAATTAAAAGTTGATGTTCAAGAGTTACTTTCTTCAGGTGAATTCCCGACACTTCTGCGGAAAAAGCGAGCCAAGCAACGCCCCGCAACAGGCGATGTCCATGCGAGGAGGCTTACGGATTCGACAGCGGAAATGGAGGAAATTCAAAAGAACCAACCATTAAGCAAAAAATTCAGGGAGGAGATTGAAATGAAGGTGAAAATGAAGGCAGAACCTGAAGAGCAGCGGCTGACTGGTGCCGAGACTCTGATCCATGCCTTGAAGCAAGAAAAAGTCGAAGTTGTTTTTGGGTATCCGGGAGGAGCGGTTTTACCAATCTATGATGCACTTTATCGTAACCCGATCAGGCATGTGCTGGCACGACATGAACAAGGGGCGATTCACGCGGCTGAAGGTTATGCAAGAGTTTCCGGAAAGCCCGGCGTCGTTTTAGCAACATCAGGACCAGGTGCTACGAATCTGATCACAGGTATTACCGACGCGATGATGGATTCACTGCCGCTTGTCATCTTTACAGGCCAGGTGGCATCTGGTGTCATCGGTACAGACGCCTTTCAAGAAGCGGATGTAACCGGAATTACGATGCCGATTACAAAACATAACTATCAAGTCCGTGACTTGAAAGACCTCCCTAGAATTGTGAAAGAAGCGTTTCATATTGCAACGCATGGCCGTCCTGGTCCAGTGCTGGTCGATATTCCGAAGGATGTTTCAGCGACGGCGACGGATGTGAACTTTGATGGAGTGGTAAATCTTCCGGGATTCCAGCCGACGACGAATCCGAATGTCTTGCAAATCAAAAAGTTGAACGAAGCGATCGAATCAGCAAAGAAACCAGTGATATTAGCAGGAGCAGGGGTATTGCACGCCAAGGCATCTGAGCAATTGCGATCAGTAGCGGAATCGAAAAATATCCCAGTCGTCCATACCTTGCTCGGATTAGGTGGTTTCCCGGCAGACCATCCGTTGTTTCTCGGAATGGGAGGAATGCATGGATGCTATGCCGCAAACATGGCCTTATACGAATGTGATCTGCTCGTGAATGTCGGTGCCCGGTTTGACGATCGGCTCACAGGTGATCTAAAAACCTTCGCACCGAATGCAACAGTCGCTCATATCGATATCGATCCCGCTGAAATCGGGAAAAACGTGAAAACACACATTCCGATCGTCGGAGATGCAAAATCGGCACTGCAGAAACTTGTAGACGAGCAAGGATCAAGTTCAATGTGTGATGAGTGGGTAGAGCACCTGGGACAATACAAAACAGAATATCCTTACTGGCATCAGGAGTTGGAGGATGCGATCTCTCCTCAAAAACTGATTACGGAAATCCATTCGCTGACAGACGGAGAAGCGATCGTGACAACAGATGTCGGACAGCATCAGATGTGGGCAGCCCAATATTATACCTTCAACGATCCGCACAAATGGGTCACTTCCGGAGGACTTGGAACGATGGGATTCGGATTCCCAGCAGCAATCGGCGCTCAAATTGCTGAGCCGGATAAAAAGGTTGTAAGCATTGTCGGAGACGGCGGCTTTCAAATGACATCCGAGGAGCTCATCCTTTTAAGGGAATTGGATCTTCCAGTCAAAATCGTCATCGTCAACAATGGGGCTCTCGGAATGGTAAGGCAATGGCAGGAATCCTTTTACGAACAGCGGTATTCACAATCTGTCTTCAGCCTGCAGCCAGACTTTGTCAAACTGGCAGACTCATATGGCGTGAGAGGATTCAAGGTCGAAACAGAGGAAGAGGCTAAGACTTTACTATCTGAAGTATTGGCTGATGATGAACCGGCATTGATCGATTGCCGTGTTTGCCCAGTAGAAAACGTTTATCCGATGGTAGCACCAGGAACAGGGCTCCACGAAATGATCGGGGTGAAACCATGAAAAGGAGAATTGTAACAGCAACAGTCATCAACCAGAGTGGTGTCTTGAATCGAGTGACAGGACTTTTTACGAAACGTCACTTCAACATTGAGAGTATTACAGTCGGTCATACCGAAACAGAAGGCATCTCGAAAATGACGTTCGTCGTCAATGTCGAGGATGATCGGCAAATCGAACAGCTCTTGAAACAGCTGAATAAGCAGATCGATGTCCTCAAGGTATCCGACATCACCAATCAGGCGATTGTGGCAAGGGAACTTGCACTTATCAAGGTACTCGTGAATGGGCAGACCCGAGCGGAAATCAGCGGTATCGTCGAGCCGTTCCGGGCTTTGATCATCGATATGTCACGGGATACCCTCACTGTCCAGGTCACTGGTGATACAGAAAAGATCGAAGCGATCATCGAACTGTTAAGACCATACGGAATCAAGGAGCTTGCACGTACCGGAATCACAGCATTCACAAGAGGATTTCAGAAATCAGTCACTGATCTTAAGCAATATACACTTTTAAAATAACCTGAAAGGATGATGGAAAATGGTCAAAGTATATTATAACGATGATGTAACGAACGATGTGTTGAAAGGGAGGAAAGTTGCTGTTGTCGGTTATGGTTCCCAGGGTCACGCACACGCCCAGAACTTACGGGAAAGCGGCTATGACGTCGTTGTCGGACTTCGGCCTGGGAAGTCATGGGATCAGGCGGAAAAAGACGGATTTGCTGTAAAATCTGTACGAGAAGCGAGTGAAGAAGCGGACGTTGTCATGGTGCTGCTGCCGGATGAATGGCAGCCTACCGTCTATAAAAACGAAATCAAACCAGCATTGACTCCAGGGAAAGCCTTAGCTTTCGCACACGGTTTCAACGTCCACTTCAATCAGGTGGTCCCTCCGGAAGATGTCGATGTTTTCCTTGTAGCACCTAAAGGTCCAGGACATCTAGTGAGAAGAACATTTGAAAGCGGTGCTGGGGTCCCTGCACTTTTCGGTGTCCAACAGAATGTGACAGGTGAAGCGGCGAATCTCGCGTTAGCTTACGCGAAAGGGATTGGTGCTGGCCGAGCTGGAATTTTGGAAACGACCTTCAAGGAGGAAACAGAAACCGACCTATTCGGTGAACAGGCTGTCCTTTGCGGAGGACTCACCTCTCTCGTAAAAGCAGGCTTCGAAACGTTGACAGAAGCTGGTTACCAGCCAGAAGTCGCTTACTTCGAGTGTCTCCATGAACTGAAACTGATCGTCGACCTCATGTATGAGGATGGAATCGAAGGAATGAGGTATTCGGTATCGGATACGGCACAATGGGGTGATTTCGTATCAGGTCCACGAGTCGTGAACGAAGAAACGAAAGCAAGGATGAAAGACGTATTGGAAGATATCCAATCAGGTGAATTCGCCAAGGGCTGGATTCTTGAGAACCAATTGAACCGTCCTGTCTATAACGCTACGAATGAGCGGGAGAAGAACCATCAGATCGAAGTAGTGGGAAGGAGATTACGAGAGCTGATGCCGTTCATCAAAAAAGAAAAAGAAAAGGAAGTGGTCGGCAGTGGCAAAAATTGATGTCTTTGACACAACCCTGAGAGACGGTGAACAATCAGCTGGCGTCAATCTAAACCATCTTGAAAAGCTTGAGATCGCTCATCAATTAGAACGTTTGGGCGTCGATATCATTGAAGCCGGCTTTCCGGCAGCGTCCAAAGGGGATCTGCAATCAGTCAAACGGATTGCAGAATCTGTGAAAAACAGTTCGGTGACGGGGCTTGCCCGTGCGAACCGCAAAGACATCGACGCAGCTTGGGAGGCGTTGAAGGGATCGGCTGAACCAAGACTCCATGTGTTTCTTGCCACATCACCGATCCACATGACCTACAAGCTGAAAATGACGACAGATCAGGTGCTTGAAAAAGCGGTCGAGGCTGTCAGTTATGCGAAAAAGAATTTTCCACATGTCCAATGGTCAGCTGAAGATGCGTGCCGTTCAGACAAACATTTTCTCGTAAAGATCATCACGGAGGTCATCAATGCAGGTGCGACGGTCATCAACCTTCCTGATACGGTCGGCTACATGACACCTGAAGAATACGGCGGACTGTTCCGGTTCATCAAGGAGAACGTACCGAACGTCGATAAGGTAAAACTTTCGGCACACTGCCACAATGATCTCGGAATGGCTACAGCCAATACACTGGCCGCGATTGAAAATGGAGCAGATCAAGTTGAAGGAACGATCAATGCAATCGGTGAAAGAGCCGGAAATACTGGTCTTGAAGAAATTGCAGTAGCGCTTCATATCCGGAACGATTTTTACAGGGCGAAGACAGGATTGAAGCTCGATGAATTGAAACGTACGAGCAACCTTGTCAGCAAGCTTACCGGAATGAATGTACCAGGAAACAAAGCGGTTGTCGGAAACAACGCATTCGCACATGAATCTGGAATCCATCAGGATGGCATGTTGAAGGAGAAGACGACTTACGAAATCATCAGTCCAGAACTGATCGGTGTGCAGACCAACCGCCTTGTGCTAGGAAAGCATTCCGGACGTCATGCTTTCAAAAACAAAGTGAAGGACATGGGCTTCGAATTGACGGATCAAAAGCTGAACGAAGCATTCCAGATGTTCAAGGATCTCGCTGACAAGAAGAAAGAAGTCTCCGACGATGATATTTTCGCTCTCCTTATGGAGAAGCAGACCGAAGCGGAAGGCGTACCAACTTACGACTTGAAGAGCTTGCAAGTGCAATACGGGATGGATAATATTCCAACTGCAACGATTGCAGTCGTGAAACCGGATGGAACGCATACGCAGGAAGCGGCGACTGGTTTCGGAAGTGTCGAAGCGATCTATAATACGATCGAGAAGCTCGTTGAAGACTCAGTCGTTCTCCTCGACTACAAGATTCATTCAGTCGGCGGAGGAAGAGATGCACTGGCAGAGGTTTATGTACAAGTCAAATACAATGACGTCCAATCAAGCGGACGAGGAACTGCCCAGGACGTACTCGAAGCATCGGCAAGAGCATACCTGGATGCAGTCAACCGAGTTCGAAACGTACACCAACGCGAGAAGAAAAAAGCGTCTGTGTAATAACTAAGGATTAGACTTATTGGATCTTAACGGACATGAGGGACCTTATCTGTGACAAAAGCGGTTGTTTTTCGATAATTTGAGGCAAATAAGGTCTCTGGTGTCCTCTAAACTTATGTAAATTCAGTAAGACAACTAAACTTTTTAAAAATGGAGGGATTATGATGAAAAAGCAAGTGGCAGTACTACCAGGTGATGGAATCGGGCAAGAAGTCATGAATGGGGCCCTTGAAGTGTTAAAAGCTGTCGAAGACCACTATGGACATCAATTCAAGGTTGTTCAAGCAGATATTGGTGGTGTTGCCATTGATCATCATGGCACTCCTCTCCCTAAGGAAACGCTTGAAGCCTGTAAACAAAGCGATGCCGTCCTACTCGGTGCAGTAGGCGGACCGAAATGGAACGATGTACCTGTGGAGATCCGCCCTGAGAAGGGGTTACTAGGAATCCGCAAAGAGCTTGGGCTGTTCGGGAACCTTCGTCCAGTCAAAACATTTGAAGCTCTCGTTGACGCTTCACCATTGAAACCGAGTGTCGTAGAGGGTGTCGATTTCATCATCGTAAGGGAATTGACCGGCGGCCTTTATTTCGGTGAACCGAGAGAACGAAGAGGAAAGAATCAGGAGATTGCTGTTGATACGCTCCAATACGAGAAGAAGGAGATCGAGAAGGTCGTCCGCAAAGCATTCGAACTTGCCTCCAAACGTCGGAAGAAGCTGACATCAGTTGATAAAGCGAATGTGTTGGAATCAAGCAGGATGTGGAGAGAGGTCGTCGATCAGCTCGCACCGGAATATCCAGGTGTGGAAGTCGAGCATCTTCTTGTAGACGTCGCAGCTATGAAACTCATCTACCAACCGAACCAATTCGATGTCATCGTAACCGAGAACATGTTCGGAGACATCCTTAGTGATGAGGCTTCCATGTTGACCGGTTCACTAGGAATGCTTCCATCCGCTAGTTTACGAGAAGACGATTTCGGACTCTATGAACCTGTCCACGGTTCAGCACCGGACATTGCCGGTAAAGGCCAGGCGAATCCACTCGGAATGGTTTTATCCGTTGCCATGATGCTGCGCCACTCTTTCGGGATGACGGAAGAAGCTGATATGGTCGAAGCTGCCGTTGAGGAAGTCCTTCGTACAGGGGCAAGAACAGCAGACCTGGCAGGCAATGCCATCGTTCCTGTTTCGAAAACGAAAGAAATGATCGATTTAGTCGTCGAACAAATGAAGCCGAATTATGCAATGTCAGGTATCCTGGCGGCTTATTTGTAAGAAGGCTGTCTATACGAAACGTTGTAAGAATGACACTGTCCAGTGGAGGAAATTGAAGTGAAACCAAAAAATATCATTGAAAAGTTGTGGGATGAACATATCGTCTATCAGGAAAGCGGCAAACCTGATCTCCTTTACATCGATCTCCACCTGGTTCATGAAGTGACGTCTCCGCAAGCCTTTGAAGGACTGAGGCTTAAAGATCGATCGGTGAGGCGTCCTGATCGGACTTTCGCCACGATGGATCATAATGTTCCGACGATCAATCGGACAGTGATCAAAGACGAGGTGGCAAAGACCCAGATGACCAGGCTAGAGGAAAATTGCAAGGAATTCGGGATCGAACTTGCAGATATCCATCACCCGGATCAAGGAATCGTCCATGTCATCGGACCAGAGCTTGGTCTCACGCAACCAGGAAAAACGATCGTGTGTGGAGACAGCCATACCTCCACGCACGGTGCTTTCGGCGCTCTGGCATTCGGGATCGGGACGAGTGAGGTCGAACATGTCCTCGCTACCCAGACGCTGTGGCAAGCCAGACCGAAAACACTGCAGATCGAAGTCACCGGAAAACTCGGTTTCGGTGTCACAGCCAAGGATCTGATTCTCGGGATCATTGCGAAATTCGGGGTCGGTGTAGGTGCAGGGCATGTCATCGAATTCACAGGAGAAGCAATCCGAAATCTCTCGATGGAAGAGAGGATGACAGTCTGTAACATGTCGATCGAAGCAGGTGCTAAAGCTGGAATCATCAGTCCTGATGAGGTTACATTCGATTATTTGGAAGGAAAACGCCATGTTCCAGAGGGAGACCGTTTCATGGCATCTGTTGAGAAATGGAAGTCATTCGCAACAGATGAAGGCGCAAGCTATGACAAAACCCTTCAAATCGATGGAGCTGAAATCGAGCCTCAAGTGACGTGGGGGACGAATCCTTCAATGGGCATCGGCATCAGCGATTTAGTGCCTTCACCAGACCAGTATGACAGGAAATCGGATCAGGAAGCCGTGCAAAGAGCCCTTACCTATATGGATCTTATAGGTGGAACGAAAATTGATGAAGTTTCAATCGATTTCGTTTTCATCGGATCCTGTACCAATTCACGGTTAAGTGACCTCCGGGCAGCAGCTGAAGTTGTGAAGGGACGGAAGGTCAAACGTAGTGTCACAGCTCTTGTCGTTCCGGGTTCACAATCAGTCAAAAACCAGGCAGAGCAAGAAGGCTTACACGAAATTTTCCAGGATGCTGGTTTTGAATGGCGGGAGTCCGGGTGCAGCATGTGCCTTGCCATGAATGATGACATCGTCCCACCTGGAAAACGATGTGCGTCGACGTCGAACCGTAACTTTGAGGGTCGGCAAGGAAATGGCGCAAGAACACATCTCGTCAGTCCGGCGATGGCTGCGGCAGCCGCGATCGAAGGACGTTTTACAGATGTCCGTGAAATGATGGCAGTAGTACATTAGAGGAAGTGAGAAGCATGAAAGGAATCCGTGAAATCAGCGGGAAGGTTTTCCCGTTAAACAGGGACAATGTTGATACCGACCAGATCATCCCGAAGCAATTCCTGAAAAAGATCGACCGCCAGGGATTCGGAAAGTTCCTTTTCTATCATTGGCGATATGATGACGATGGAGCGTTGCGCAGTGATTTTCACCTCGATGATGCGAAATATGCTGGAGCTTCGGTCCTGGTCGGAGGCGAAAACTTCGGCTGCGGTTCCTCGAGAGAGCATGCGCCATGGGCTTTGCAGGACTTCGGTTTTGATGTGGTCATCGCACCGAGCTTTGCAGACATTTTTTACAACAACTGTTTGAAGAACGGGATGTTGCCGATCAAATTGAGTGATCAGGAAGTCAAGAGGTTGCTCGATAAAGGTTTGCAATCGGATTATACGTTAACCGTTAATTTAGAGAAACAATCCATTCGTGATGCAGAAGGATTCGAATCATCATTTGACATCGATCCTTACTGGAAACAGATGCTGTTGAACGGATGGGATGAAATATCGATCACCCTCACTTATGAGGACCAGATCGAACAATATGAAAAATCAAGACAGGAGTGAAGTGTGTTGGGAATTTCTTAAATGGAACTGAGATCGTAAAAGCAGCAGAAAATTTGATGCATGACGTCCACAGGACACCTTTGAAACAGTCGAAAACCATAAACCGTCTAACAGGCCGTCAAGTCTTTTTGAAAATGGAGAATCAGCAAAGGACCGGTTCTTTCAAATTGCGTGGTGCGTTGAATAAGATCTGTTCATTGACAGAGGAAGAGGCTTCACATGGAATCGTTTGTGCTTCAGCAGGCAACCATGCACAAGGGGTGGCGCTTGCAGCTTCAGAAAGAGGGATTTCAGCTAAAATCTTCATGCCGAAAAAGACACCTCTCGCTAAAGTAGAAGCGACGAAATCGTATGGAGCTGAAATCAAGTTGACAGGCGAGACGTATCAGGAAGCTTTTACAGCTGCGAGTGAAGATATGCTTGCGAACGGATCTACCTTCGTTCATGCTTTTGATGATGAGAAAGTGATGGCCGGACAGGGAACAATCGCATTAGAAATGATGCAGCAATGTCCGGATTTGGAGGCGATCGTCGTACCAGTCGGAGGTGGAGGCTTGATTTCGGGCATAGCTGTAGCGGCGAAGACCTTCCATCCTCAGTTGAAGGTGATCGGGGTACAATCACAGGGAGCCCCGGCAACGTACAACCAGTTCACAGGGAAAAACACCAGTTACATGAACCAGGCGAAAAGCATCGCGGATGGCATCGTCGTGAAAAAACCTGGGAAGCGCACATATCCGGTCATTGAACAATTCGTCGATGAAATGGTGACGGTCAGTGATGAAGAAATCGCTTATGCCATCATGTTCATGCTTGAAAGGGAAAAGACGCTAGTTGAAGGAGCAGGTGCAGCAGCTGTTGCTTCTCTCCTATGCAACAAGATTGATGGTCAACGGAACAAGGTCGGCTGTATCGTCAGTGGAGGGAATGTCGATCTCAGTAAAATCGAACATTATAGGAAATTAAGTCATCAATTTCTGGATGAGAAACCGCTGACCTCAATGTCTTGAACTCGAACGATTGAATAGGATTTTCATTGGAAGTAGGATAAAATAAAGAATGTAAATGTCAGAAAAACCTTAGGAGAAAATGCCTAAGGTTTTTCTTTCGCACGATAGACTATAATGGAGAATAGATAGAGAACGAAAAGGGGTTGTAGCCGATGAAGGATGAATTCGAATGGATCGAGAGCATCACACCAAAAAAGAATCATCAGCCGACAATGATCGAAGGGATAGGCGATGACGCAGCACTTATCCGCCCGGAAACAGAGTTCGATGATATTTTATGTGTGGATACGATGGTCGAAAACATCCATTTCAGCCGAAAAACGATGAGTCCTTATCAAATCGGGTACAAAGCTTTAGCAGTAAACATCAGTGATGTCGCTGCCATGGGGGGCGCACCGAAGTTTTATCTCGTATCGATCGCGATCCCTCAGGAATGGACAGAGGAAGAGCTTCGAGAGATCTACAGAGGGATGGAAGATCTCGCTGACAAATACAAGGTTGATCTTATCGGCGGGGATACGGTCTCTACCGCAGGTCCTCTCGTGGTGTCAATAACCGCCCATGGACGGGTCCAAAAGGGCCGAAAGCTGTTACGGAAAAATGCCCAGCCAGGTGATACTGTGTTTTTGACAGGTACAGTCGGATTATCGGCTGCGGGACTTGAGATTCTGCTCAAAAATCATGTTTCCAATGATTTCAAAAGACTGATTGATGCCCATCAGCTGCCCGAGCCGCAAGTACGAGCGGGGTTGCTTCTCGCTGAGAGTGGGTTTAAAATTGCGTTAAACGATATTAGTGACGGACTAGCCAGTGAATCACATGAAATTGCTGAAGCCAGCCAGGTCCACATCCAACTTCGATATGATCAGCTTCCAACGGTTGATGAATTCAATCACTTTAAATCCGAACAAGTGTTGGATTGGATGCTGTATGGAGGAGAAGATTTTCAATTAGTCGGAACCGTCCCGCGTGATGACTGGCCAGCTCTAGTAAAGCTTTTCAGCGAAAATGGACAACCGCTCCATGGAATCGGGGAAGTAGTCGAAGGGGATACAGGGGTCACCTTGCTACAAGGCGACGATCTGATTCCGATTTCCAAAAAAGGGTATAACCATTTTAGTCAATGAGAACAAGGTGATAGAAGTGGATACATTACAAATTAAACTGACAAGTCCAGAAGAAACGATGCAGTTCGGAGCTCGGCTGGCGGATTTTTTGAAGCCAGGCGATGTCATCACCCTGGAGGGTGACCTTGGCGCCGGGAAGACGACTTTAACAAAAGGACTTGCGAAAGGGTTACATATCAAAAGGGTTGTGAAAAGCCCGACGTTCACGATCATCCGTGAATATAAAGGACGACTACCCTTATATCATATGGACGTCTACCGATTGGAAGACAGCGATGAAGATCTGGGTTTCGATGAGTACTTCGAGGGAGAGGGCGTAACGGTCGTCGAGTGGGCTCACCTCATCGAAGATTTTTTACCGGATGATCGGCTTGGAATCACGATCCGCCGAGTTGGTGATGATGAGCGTGAATTGACGATCGAACCGACAGGAGAACGTTCGAACAGCGTATGTGAGGAGCTTAGGAATGAAAGCATTAGCGATTGATACATCCAACCTTGTGATGGGTGTTTCCGTAATATCCGATGGCAAAATCGTCGGGGAAATGACGACGAATATGAAAAAGAACCATTCTGTACGATTGATGCCGGCGATCGACAGTCTTCTGAAAGAAGTCGATATGACACCGAAGGAACTCGACCGTATCATCGTAGCGAAAGGTCCCGGATCTTTTACAGGTGTCCGGATCGGCGTTTCTGTGGCGAAAACGATGTCATGGTCACTCGGCATTCCGGTTACTGGAGTATCAAGCCTTGAGGTCCTTGCCCAGAACGGGAAGTATTTTGATGGAATGGTTTGTCCATTGTTTGACGGCAGGAGAGGGCAGATTTACACCGGTCTATATGGGATTTCTGATGGGCGTTTCCAGCTTTTGCAGGAAGAGCGGATCGTCCAGCTGACCGAGTGGCTCGAGCTGCTGGAGGAAGGGTCTGAGAAGGTGTTGTTTTTAGGGAATGACCTTCCGCTCCATCAGGAGAAAATTGAAGAACACTTCGGGGAGAGGGCTGTATTCGGACTAGCAGCCGATCATAATCCTCGTGCTTCAGAGCTTGCGGCACTTGGCGTGGAACGAGAAGGAGAGGATGCTCACACCTTCACTCCAAGCTATTTGCGATTAGCTGAAGCAGAAGCCAAGTGGCTTGCGAACCAAAAAAAGTAGGTGCCTGAAATGGTTGAAAATTTGACTTTCCGCGTCATGACATTAGATGACCTTGAAGACGTGTTGAAAATAGAAAAATCCTCTTTTCCGAATCCATGGAGCAGGGATGCATTTTACAATGAGGTCGTGAACAATCAGTTCGCCACCTATCTGCTCCTCGAGGTGGATGAACGACCGATCGGTTATTGCGGGATCTGGATCATCATCGATGAAGCGCATATCACGAATATCGCGATCATTCCTGAATTCAGAGGGAAGAAATACGGTGATGTCCTGATGAAAAAAGCGATGGAACAAGCTCGGACGATGGGTGCCAAGACGATGACACTTGAAGTCCGGTTAAGCAATGTGGTCGCGCAACGGCTCTATCGCAAATACGGATTCGAAAACGGTGGCATCAGGAAAAACTATTACACGGATAATGGAGAAGACGCGTTAGTAATGTGGGTGAATTTATAATGCAGGAAAAAGATGAAATCATATTAGGAATAGAAACAAGCTGTGACGAGACAGCTGCGGCCATTGTAAAAAACGGTACAGAGCTGCTTTCGAACGTCGTCGCTTCTCAAATTGAAAGCCATAAGCGGTTCGGCGGTGTCGTACCGGAAATTGCGTCCCGTCACCATGTTGAACAGATCACGATTGTCATCGAAGAAGCGATGAAAGAAGCGGGCATCGGTTTTGAGGATTTGTCTGCAATCGCTGTGACGGAAGGGCCTGGTTTGGTCGGTGCCTTGTTGATCGGAGTCAATTCAGCGAAAGCCCTTGCCTTAGCACATGGTATTCCACTTGTAGCGGTCCATCATATCGCAGGTCATATTTACGCGAACCGCTTGCAGGAACCAATGGAAGAGTTCCCGTTGCTGGCGCTGGTCGTTTCGGGTGGTCACACGGAATTGATTTTGATGCAGGAGCATGGAACCTATGAGATTATCGGGGAAACCCGTGATGACGCTGCCGGTGAGGCGTATGACAAGGTTGCTCGTACATTGATGCTTCCGTATCCGGGTGGTCCGCATATCGATAATATGGCAGCAGAAGGCTCACCGGTGCTCGATTTGCCACGCGCTTGGCTTGAAGCAGATTCGTTCGACTTCAGCTTCAGCGGTCTGAAATCTGCGGTGATCAACACGCTACACAATGCATCCCAACGTGGGGAAGAGATCAATCCGAATGATCTTGCCGCAAGCTTCCAGGAGAGTGTCATCGACGTCCTTGTTGAGAAGACTTTTCGGGCTGCCAAGGAGTATGGCGTGAAGCAGGTTGTCGTAGCAGGTGGAGTAGCAGCGAATAGAGGATTGAGGGAACGATTGACTGGACGGTTTGCTGAGACAGGGGTCCGGTTGTCGATTCCGCCGTTGTGGTTATGTACCGATAATGCAGCAATGATTGCCGCAGCAGGCTCGATCGAGTATCAAAAAGGAAAACGCGCCGATATGAAGCTCAATGGTAACCCGGGCTTGGAACTTGGGGACGGTTCTCATGCTTCCTGAGCATAAGGACCGTTTTTTTGTTGGGGACGGTTCTTGTGCTTCCTGGCTTTAGTGGGGACGGTTCTCATGCTTCCTGAACATGAGGACCGTAGATTGTCGAAAAAGGAAAGCGGACTATAGTCGCTTTCCACCCGAACAATGTCTTTTTGAAGCTGAGGGATTTTGTTGCTTTGAGGCTGAGATGCAAGATTCCTTCCGTTTTTCAGCTGATTTCGCCTTGTGAAAATAATTAATATACGTTCCTCGACATATCTATGTTGCTTATTTAAGTCGCTGATCATCTGGCGATGCGATTATCCCCAATTGTTGTGGATAAGAACAGCATCAACATCCAAATTAGCTTATGTCGATCATTCATCATAAATCGACAAAATGTATTATCTATCAATAATTTTAAAGGTGAATCTCAAGAAATCAAAAAAGAGAATAATGTCTTTTTAACCATCCTTACACAATTATTGAATAAGCCTCATTGAGTTGAAGAAACCCCAACAAGCCAGTGATTCAGTAGTCTCTGTCAATGGTTTATCTTTGAGTGGATGAACCCGAAGCATTCAAAAAAACAAAAAAATCACAAATAGTCGAATAGCGTCGAAACGAAGTGTGGAAAACTTTTATCCACAAGTTGTGAACAATGTGGATAACAACTTGAGACCGAAAGAAAATAAGCTCTTGTGGATGTGAATAATTTTTCGTGGATAAATCAAGGGTTTTGTGTGGATATTGTGGAAAAATCGACAATTAAACAAAAGAATTGCTACTGTGACTGTGTATAACTCTGTGGATTATGTGTATATGTTGATTATTTTTGTCAGATAAAAAAGAATGAAGACTCAATGAGCCATTCATTCTTAGCTACCCCTCTTAATTCAGTTGTAAACTTTCCCATTCTTCCAAAAGATTTTCCAATTCTTGATTGGATTGTTCCAGCTGTTGATTGAATTCTTGTGATTTTTCATAGTCCTGGAAGACTTCTGGCTTGCTTAGCTTGTTTTCATAGGTTTCGATCGCATTCTCTAATTCTTCGATTTTCACTTCAATCTCTTCAATTCTGCGGAGGCGCTTCCGCTCTTCTTTTTTTGCCTGTTTATCAATTTGGAATTTTTCCTTCTGTTCCGTAGCAGGGGTGTACTGCTGAAGTTGATTCTGCTCTTCTGTCTCAATCCGTTCAAGCTCCGCCTGTTCTGCTTTTTTCTCAGTATAATAGTCGTAATCACCAAGGTAGTTTTCCAATCCATCTGGAGACAACTCTACGACTCTCGTGGCGATCCGGTTGATGAAATAACGGTCATGGGAGATGAAGAGGATTGTGCCTGGATAGTCGATCAAGGCATTTTCCAAAACTTCTTTACTGTCCAAATCCAGATGGTTCGTAGGCTCATCAAGTATAAGAACATTCGCTTTCTGAAGCATCAGTTTGGCAAGGGCGAGTCTCGCTTTTTGGCCGCCGCTCAGTTCATTGACGCCTTTCAGGACATCATCCCCGCTGAACAGGAAGTTTCCAAGAACCGTCCGGATATCCTTTTCAAGGTGGGTAGGGTACTCATCCCAGAGCTCTTGCAATACGGTCTTATTACTATTGAGATTCGCCTGTTCCTGATCATAGTATCCAATCTGCACATTCGAACCGAATTGGATAGTCCCGGTTATTTTTCGTTCCGGATACATGATCGTTTTGATCAACGTTGATTTACCGATTCCATTCGGTCCAACTAATGCGATGCTTTCTTCTTTTTGGATCTGGGCCATGATGTTTTTTGCGAGAATTTCCTGGTGGTAGCCGATCGCCACATCGTTAAGTTTCAGTACATCATTTCCAGTCTGGCGTTCAATTGTAAAACCGAACTGTGCTGATTTCTCACCACCTTCAGGTCTGTCCAACTTCTCCATCTTGTTCAGCTGCTTCCGTTTGCTTTGTGCCCGTTTTGTTGTGGAAGCACGGGCGATGTTCCGCTGCACGAAATCCTGGAGCTTAGCGATTTCCGTCTGTTGTTTCTCGTATTCTTTCATTTCTTGCTCATATTGCTCGGCTTTCAACTCGAGGTATTTGCTGTAGTTTCCTAGATACTTCTTGCTTTTATGCCGAGAGATTTCATAAACCTGCGTGACGACCTTGTCAAGGAAGTAGCGGTCATGGGATACGATGAGCAGTGCACCAGGATAGGATTGAAGATATCCCTCCAACCAGTTCAACGTTTCGATATCGAGATGGTTGGTCGGCTCGTCCAAAATCAAGAGGTCAGGACGGGTGAGAAGCAGCTTGACGAGAGCGAGCCTCGTTTTCTGTCCCCCACTTAAAGAAGAAATCGGTTTATCATAATCCTCTTCAAAAAAACGGAACCCATGAAGGATCGAACGTATATCATTCTCGTATTGATATCCGCCTCGCAGCTGGAAGTCGTGCTGAAGTCCATCGTATTCGGCCAGTACCTTGCCATAAGCAACCTCATCATTCAGGATATGCTCTTTCCCCATCTTCTCCTCAAGTGTACGAATCTGATTTTCCATCTGTTGAAGATGACTGAAAACGGCGATCATTTCTTCCCATATCGAGTGATCGGATTCCAGGCCAGCATCCTGGGCGAGATAGCCGATTTCGATTTCCTTCGGTTTCATGATGGAACCAGAATCATGGGAGAGCTGTCCGCTGATGATTTTCAGCAATGTAGATTTGCCTGCCCCATTCCTGCCGACAAGCGCGATACGGTCGCGGGATTGTACTTCAAGTTTAATATTCGATAAAATAAGGTCAGCACCAAAATATTTAGTTATGTCCTGGACTTGCATGACGATCATGTTTGTTCACCTCAGTAGTTGAGGTTCAAAGGTCAACGAATGATAAACGGCGAATTTCCGACGCGCAGGACGCGCTAGTACTGCCGTTGTCACAGGAAGTGACGTTTTTAGGGAGTGATCGTTACTCGGTTTTACCGGTCCTCAAAACCATCGTGCCTTGAACTTCTTGTTTCTAATTCGTTGATAGCATAATGAAACCTTTGAACAGCTACTATTAGTGTAGCTTATCTTAGAAAGTTCAGGCAACCAAACAATATTCAAGGATTTGTGATAATTTCCCTTATTTGATGTCTTACTTTTTTATAAAAAAGGGTGTATAGTCTCTGTTAGGGTGGTGATTCTGTGGGCGATTTCACGCATTTCAATGATCAGGGCCGCGCTAGGATGGTCGATATTTCAGAAAAAGAAGAAACAGTCCGGGCGGCAAGAGTACGAAGCAGCGTCCAGGTGACTGAAGAAATTTACAACGCTATCCAGGGTGGTAAGATTAAAAAAGGCGATGTCTTGTCAGTAGCCCAGGTTGCTGGGATCATGGCCGCCAAAAAGACGCCTGATATCGTTCCGATGTGTCACCCATTGCCGTTGAAAGCTGTAGATGTATCGTTTGACTGGAAAATCGACGACAGCTATGAACTGCTCATCGATGTGATGGTCAAGACGAAAGGGAACACAGGTGTGGAGATGGAAGCTTTGACAGCCGCATCCGCCGTCGCCCTGACGGTGTACGACATGTGTAAAGCAATCGATAAAGGGATGGTGATCGGACCGACTTACCTGCTAGAAAAGACAGGTGGTAAAAGCGGCGATTATCGTAAAGGATAAAACATAGATCAAACAATAGATTCAGTTGTGTTCTGATAATGAATGGAGGGGTCCGATGAGCGTTGAAGATCAAAAAATTCCGCAAGCTACAGCAAAACGTCTGCCATTGTACTATCGGTTTTTAAAAAATCTTTCTTCATCAGGTAAACTTCGTGTATCCTCTTCTGAACTTAGTGAAGCTGTGAAAGTGGACTCTGCCACAATAAGAAGGGATTTTTCCTATTTTGGAGCACTAGGTAAGAAGGGTTATGGATACAATGTCAATTATCTGCTGACGTTTTTCAGAAAAACACTTGATCAAGATGAAGTGACAAAGGTCATGTTGATCGGGATAGGAAACTTGGGGACAGCGCTATTGCATTATAACTTCTTGAAAAATGACAACACGCGCATCGAGTTGGCTTTTGATGTTGATGAAAAGAAGGTAGGTACAGATATCAGTGGTGTACCGATCCATCATTTGGATGAATTGAAGAATTTCGCTGATGCTGATGTATCTGTCGCTATCTTGACTGTTCCTGCTAACAACGCACAGGCTGTAGCAGATCAATTGGTGGAAATCGGGGTCAAAGGGATCCTGAACTTTACACCAGCACGGTTGACCGTACCCGAACACGTACGTATTCATCACATAGATCTTGCAGTCGAGCTGCAATCGTTGATTTATTTCTTAAAACATTACCCGTTGGATTAATTTGTCCATCCATTTTTTGAGGGAGGTGACCAGGATGCTTGGTCCAGGAAGTTGGATAATAATCGGAGTTGTAGCACTATTGATTTTCGGTCCTAAGAAGTTGCCTGAGCTTGGAAGAGCGGCAGGAAAAACGTTGAAAGAGTTCAAGAACGCAACAAGCGGGCTCGTAGAAGACGATGATGATAAAAAGAAAGAAAAGAAGAACACTCAAACGAAAACAGATGAGGAATAGATAGGAAGGTAGTTTTGTATGACGGAAAAACAAATGACACTTCAAAATCATATTGAAGAACTGCGCAAAAGGGTTTTTATCGTCATACTTGTTTTTGTAGTAGCGTTCATTGCAGGATTCTTCCTCGCGATGCCGCTTATACAATATTTGCAGCAAACCCCGGAGGCGGCTGGATTAGAGTTGAATGTATTCAATCTGACAGACCCTTTGCGGGTATTCATGGATTTCGCCTTTCTGATCGCGTTATTGATCACTTCACCGATTGCGTTTTATCAGCTGTGGGCGTTTGTAAGCCCTGGTTTGTTTGAAAAAGAGCGGAAGGCGACGCTGATGTACATTCCGCTTACATTTTTGTTATTTATCGCGGGATTATCCTTTTCCTACTTCATTTTGTTTCCGTTCGTCATCGATTTCATGAATGGTCTGGCTGATCTTTTGGGAGTTGAAGAAGAGTATGGAATCAATGAGTACTTTCATTTCTTGTTCAGGCTGACGCTGCCATTCGGGATTCTGTTCCAGTTCCCGGTCGTGATCATGTTTTTGACGCGGTTAGGGCTGGTGACGCCTGCAGTACTCCGTAAAATACGTAAGTACTCCTATTTTGTCTTGCTCGTGGTAGCAGGGCTGATCACACCGCCAGAGCTCATTTCACATCTGATGGTGACAGTACCGTTGATCCTGTTATACGAAATCAGCATCCTGATCTCCGGATTCGCCTATCGGAAAGCGATGAGGACAGCAGCAAAAGCTGAAGAGGAAGAAGACAGTGCATGATTATGAAAGTGATCGCCTCAGGGTGGTCGCTTTTTTTAGTGGGAAGGAGAGTGAACAGATTATTTGGAAAAGTGAACAGAATAAGTCCAAGCTCGCTCTGATGTGGACACTCACCCTTCGAAAACTCAATCCCCAATATCAAAAAAGGACTGCGGCTGCAGTCCTTCTCATTTCTTCTTCATTTTATTTATCTTTCTCCGTAACTCGATCATCCGGTATGCATTGAAGAAGTCGTATGCTGCGAGGGCCATGTTGATAAGCGGCCAGAACGACCATACCCCGTATTCTCCTGCATAGAAGATCGCTAAATACGTAAAGATCACGCCTAAGATGAAATAGGCAAAGATCCAAAATGTCGGTGAAAATCTCATAGTAAGCCTCCAAGGATAAGTTGAGTGCTCTGTAGTTGTTTTTCAAGCTCTTGTATTTCGTCGCGGAAGACCACTTGTACAAGCATGACCGAGGTGTTGACGGCAACATGGGCCACAATCGGTACGATCAAGCGCTTCGTTTTCACATATAAAAAGCTGAAAGTGAACCCAAGCGCGGCATACACGAGCAGATGAGTGAAGTCCCGATGGACGACAGCGAATATAAGAGAGCTGATTGAAGCAGCTATGATGAAATTCGTTCGTTTATAGATTGTGCCAAATATGACTTTCCGAAACACGATTTCTTCAAGGATCGGACCAATGACAGAAACCACAAGAATCAATAACGGAACCGATAATGTCAAATCGACGATCATTTCCGTGTTCTTTGAACCAGGTTCCACTCCGAAAACCTGCATTTCAATCGTAGCTGCGATGATTTGTGCAATGAAGACCATTGGGACACCAAGTAATGCCCAGCCGATCGTCTGTGGAATCGTGGCCCGCTCATCCCGGTACATCGGATTTTTGATATCCGGTATCAACATGATCAGGATGATGATCAGGCCGATGGAAAAACTGATGACGTTCCACAGTCCGGGAATCTTTTCCCTTGGAACATCTAATGAGAGTAAAAGCTGACCCCCAACGATTCCAGAAAGCAGCATCAATATATATATGATTAGGATCCATGCATATCGTTTGTTCAAACTTTTCTCCTCTTTCATTCGAGATTTCTCGTTGACTCAATGCCCCATTTTAACATAGATTCTTCTGAAATTCCTTTCTCATGAATTCAACTGAAAATGATTTTAGAAAATTTCATCTTTCTACTTGCAAAAAAAATGAAGATTGATTAATATTAAAACTGGAATTAGCACTCACTTGTTAAGAGTGCTAATAATTAAAAATTTTATCCTTGAGGAGGGTGTTTCACTTGTTAAAGCCGTTAGGTGATCGTATTATCGTTGAGCTTGTAGAAGGCGAAGAAACAACTGCGAGCGGAATCGTACTTCCAGACTCAGCAAAGGAAAAGCCGCAAGAAGGTAAAATCGTTGCAGTAGGTACAGGCCGAGTAACAGATAATGGAGAGAAAGTTGCGCTTGAAGTGACTGAAGGAGATACTGTTATCTATTCCAAATACGCTGGTACTGAAGTGAAATATCAAGGTAAAGAATACTTAATCCTTCGTGAATCTGACGTATTGGCTGTTGTTGGGTAAACGTTGACAGTAAGTTGTGAATAGGGGTAATCCCTACATATAACCAATCAAGGAGGTTCTTTTAAAAATGGCTAAAGATATCAAATTTAGTGAAAATGCGCGTCGCTCCATGCTTCGTGGTGTAGATGCTCTTGCTGATGCAGTAAAAGTAACTCTTGGACCAAAAGGACGCAACGTGGTTCTTGAGAAGAAATTCGGTTCTCCACTTATCACAAATGACGGTGTAACCATCGCAAAAGAAATCGAACTTGAAGATGCATTCGAAAACATGGGTGCAAAATTGGTTTCAGAAGTTGCGAGCAAAACAAACGATGTAGCTGGTGACGGTACGACTACAGCGACAGTCCTTGCACAAGCAATGATCCGTGAAGGATTGAAGAACGTAACATCTGGTGCGAACCCGATGGTCATCCGTAAAGGGATCGAAAAAGCGACTGCAGCTGCAGTTGAAGAACTTAAGAAAATCTCCAAGCCGATCGAAGGCCGTGAGTCCATCGCACAAGTAGCTGCAATTTCTTCTAGTGACAATGAAGTCGGTCAATTGATTGCTGAAGCGATGGAGCGCGTTGGAAACGACGGCGTCATCACAATTGAAGAGTCTAAAGGATTCGCAACTGAACTAGAAGTCGTAGAAGGTATGCAATTCGATCGCGGATATGCTTCTCCATACATGGTGTCAGACTCTGACAAGATGGAAGCAGTACTCGAGAATCCATACATCCTTGTAACGGACAAGAAAATTGGAAACATCCAGGAAGTACTTCCTGTTCTTGAGCAAGTTGTTCAACAAGGTAAGCCGATCTTGATCATCGCTGAAGATGTTGAAGGGGAAGCCCTTGCAACACTTGTTGTGAACAAACTTCGCGGCACATTCAATGCAGTAGCTGTCAAAGCTCCTGGATTCGGTGACCGTCGTAAAGCGATGCTAGAAGACATCGGTATCTTGACTGGTGCAGAAGTGATCACGGAAGATCTAGGTCTAGACCTTAAATCTGCAAACATCGGTCAACTCGGTACAGCGTCTAAAGTTGTGGTTACAAAAGAAAACACAACAATCGTCGAAGGTGCTGGAGATTCTGAAAAGATCGCTAGCCGCGTGAACACAATCCGTGCGCAAATGGAAGAAACAACTTCTGAATTCGATAAGGAAAAACTACAAGAGCGTCTTGCTAAGCTTGCAGGTGGAGTAGCAGTCATCAAAGTTGGAGCTGCAACTGAAACTGAATTGAAAGAACGCAAGCTCCGTATTGAAGACGCATTGAATTCAACTCGCGCAGCAGTTGAAGAAGGTATCGTATCTGGTGGTGGAACTGCACTCGTCAACGTATTGAAGGCTGTTCAAGCAATCGAAACAGCTGGCGACGAAAAAACAGGTGTGAAGATCGTTCTACGTGCCCTCGAAGAACCGATCCGTCAAATCGCACACAACGCTGGTCTTGAAGGATCTGTTGTTGTTGAACGCTTGAAAGGTGAAGACCTTGGAATCGGCTTCAACGCATTGACTGGCGAATGGGTCAACATGATCGACGCGGGTATCGTAGACCCTACGAAAGTTACTCGTTCTGCACTACAAAACGCAGCATCCGTATCTGCAATGCTCCTTACAACAGAAGCAGTCATCGCTGACAAGCCGGAAGAAAACAACGGCGGCGGTGGAATGCCTGACATGGGCGGCATGGGCGGAATGGGTGGAATGGGCGGCATGATGTAACGCCACCCAAACAACCTTATAGCTACAAGGTCTAAAAGGTCACAGGTTATCCTGTGACCTTTTTTACGTTTCGTTAGTGACATAAAAGCCTACGCTATAATCCTAATCATAAATGGAGTGAAAGTGTTTTATTTCTATATTTTCAAAAGTTGCGGGACCGCCTTCAGAATAAAGTGTTATGTTCTTATCCTTTAGTGGAGGGAAGACCTGATTGGAGTGGACCACTTTACCGTCGTCAATAAATACTTCAACACTTGTTTTGTCTACAAGGATCTTTAAGTGAACCTTTTTTTGACTTGCATCAAAAGGAGCAATACTTTCGATATACTTACCACTTTCATCTGGCTGGTTTGTTGACTTTCGATTGACATAAGAGTATTGGCCTTTTGGCGAGAGACCGACGTCCACATGACGCGTTTTGTCGGTTGATTCCCGAAGGCGCAACCCTACGTTCCCGATCTTCGACCAGGATATCTCCGCTTCGATCTGGTAAGCCGTACCAGTTGCCCCAATTGTTTTTGAGCCGTCGACCTCGATTTGTTGATAAGAATCTGAGGAATCTGTTAATTGATTTAGTTTTTCTACCGGCTGGGAACCCAAGTAATAGGAGTCCTCATCACTTTTCTTCAATTCTATTTTTCGAACAATGGAATCCAATCCGTTAAAGTTTTCCTTGAGGGTAGGGCTATGGTCTGCGTATGCCCAATTGTTCATCCAAGCTAAAGCATATCGGTGGCTGAGCTGATTATCGCTTGTCCCATCTTCAAACGTAACGCCGCCGTACCAATCGAAACCGTAATCAAGCCATTCGGGCTCTTCGTGGTCGGGGATAAATTCAGTACCGTTGTAATGACCGACCCAGTAAGCATAAGTATTCGGCTTACCGATCGACTTCCCATTGGCACTTACGCCCAACACCCATTTCACTGTTCCGTCCTTTGCCCGCATCTTATACAAGTCCGGACATTCTACGAGCCCAATATCTTTTGTCTGAAATCCACTGGTGTAATTCCATTCTTTTAGGTTTTTCGATTCATAAAAACCAATTTTTGTTCCTTCGGCCATGAGCATGACCCATTTCTGTTCTCGGTCATTCCAGATAACTTTAGGATCTCTGAAATCTTCAGCTCCTGGGTTGGACATTACCGGATGGTCACTATAGGAGCTAAACGTTTGGCCTCTATCCGTACTATACCAGAGATACTGTTCCTGCTGTCCATTTGCAGATGGCTGGGTAACGAGTGCCACTACGGCTTCTTCTCCAAACCCGGCTGTATTATTCTTGTCTACCACAACAGAACCTGACCACGGATCCCCGTTTTCATTCGTGTATTTAGGAATAGCCACCCCCTCATCCTTCCAATGGACTAAATCTTTAGAGGTCGCATGACGCCACTCTGTCCCGTTGCCTTCGGGATAGTCTCCGTTATAAAGATAATAGTAGTGATATTCCCCATCCAGATAGATTGGTTTTTGCGGGTCATTCTTCCAGTTATCCGGAGCTGTAAAATGATAGTCTGCACGATACGTTTCCTTATCTGGCGGTACTTTTTCCTTATGGTCTTGTCGTATAAAGATTAAAAATAAGCCTATGATCAAGAAAAAGAGAAGTGAGACAACAAGCCATTTTCTTTGATTCTGCTTCAACATACATTTGTTCACCGCTTTTATAATGGGTTGATTGTAAAAGAAAAGAAAACGCCTAGAGAAGTCGGCATTTTCTTTTCACCCTAAAGTTATTCTTCATCAATTGTAATTTGTCCTTGCTCGAGGATTCCATCTTCTACAACGGAAGATTTCGGTCCTTTAAGATCCAGCTTAAAGCTTGGAGAGAATGTTGACTTTTTGTCTTCAAAATACCCTCTGTTTGTCATATAACTTGTAACGACAGTTTCATCGCTATTTTCTTGAGGGATTACATAGTGTGCGTAATTCCATGTCACATCATTTGGATCGAGGTCATGGTGTAAAACAATTCCCGTTTTGTTCATCGGCTTGTATGGACCAGTTAATGAATTCGACACATATCCTAACATGTAGATATCTTCATCATCAATGCCATCAATCGTCATTTTAGAACCGCGTGAACTTGTGAATAAGTACCATTTACCATCTTTTTTGAAAATGTTTGGACGTTCAATTTCATCCGTAACAGTGTTGGAAGCAATCAATGGGTCCATTACGTTCTTTAGTGTATAATCATCGTTGATTTCGATGATGCCGATGGCTCCATTCGCTAGTTCAGCAAACTCTCTTTTCGGACTTTCTAACAGTTTAGCTTTTTCATCCTGGAAGTATTTTTCGCTCTTGCCATAGTATGCTTTGTTGTAAAGGGATTCCTCTCCAGAGTAGCCAAAGTCAGTTCCTGTATTGGCTTCAAACACCAGGTATTTACGGCCATTTTCTTCTACGTAGTGAGGGTCTCTTAACGTATGGTTTTCATTATAGTTGATATCCCCATTTCCAAAAGCCTGATTGACATTTTGATAAACAGAACCATCGCCGCCTTCAAAAATTGACTTATGATCTTCGACCCTATCCACTTTAAGTGTGCCTTCTTTTGGTTCAGATACGTTAACTTGTGCAGTTGTCAGCGTTTGTTTACCGTAAAGCTCTTTTTCTTCATTAAACTCTGTGCGGTTGGTGTAGAATAAACGAATTTCTCCATCAGAGGTGAAGGTTGCCGAACCGGACCACTCTTCTGACTGATCTTTCAAATATTCATCGTCAGCTTTGTATTTATCCTCATCGTCGAATACTCGTCCAGCGTTCTTCCACGCATCGATTGATTTTTCATCTGCTTTCTTATAGAACATGTAAATGAATGTGTCGTTTGCATTTTTAGGGTCACCTGCTAAACCGAATAGGATATGGTATCCATTGTATTCAGCCACTGTACCGTCCGCGTTTTGGAGCGGCCATGTGTCCCAAACATCCATTTTGATTTCATTGCCGTTCTCGTCTGTTTTTGTAGCTGATGGAATGTTTCGAATGGTAGATACGTCAAATTCGGGTACCTTATAATCATCGTGCTGCTTAATCATGTCCGTCATATCAGAACGTGTGATGTGGGAAATTCCGTAATCTTCTTTATGGTCCCGGGAATCAGCATGCGCGGTTAACCCTTCACCTCCTGCCAGAATTGCTGTGCTAAGCATGACTACTGTAGCTTGTTTGGCCAATCTTTTTACGTTCATATTCCTTCCTCCTATCATTTTTTAGCGGAACGTTCTTCCTTCCGCTGTTTGACAATTTGAATTATAGAGGAGGATGCACGGGCTGGATATGGAGGATATTGATTGGAATTTAGTTCTGATTTGATATATAGGATTTTCGTTCTATTAGTTGGAGAGGAGAGAGTGAAAAAAGCCCTGGCTAGGACTCACTGAGCCTTCTCCCAGGACTTTTGATATTCATGCAATAGTTGCTCCTTATTAAGTTGATTCTTTATATATTGTTGTGTGACCGAACCAAATTCATTTCTTACTCCTACAGGGAAATCAAACCAGTTTGAGGACGACGTTTGTCCTTTTTTATAATACTGTATGATTTGATCGGCAAGAGGGCCTGAATTTTCCGGTTCGATATGCTTAAAAGCGGGAATGAATTTTAAGTGTTCGGTCAAGTATCGTTTTCCTTCTTCAGAGGCAACCATCCAGTTTAAAAATTTTTTTGCTTCATTCTTTTTTTCTTCTGTTGTCTGTTTATTGACTACCCAGTAACTAGGTGTGTTAACGACTAAGGATTCCTTGTCCGGATCATCATTAATGGGGATAGGGATAATGCCGATGTTCATATCGGGGGATTGCTGATCGATCATAGGCTGTATCCAGTTGCCCTGTAGGATAATCGCTGCATCTCCAGCTGCAAATGTATTTACTTCCATACTGTAGTCTGTCGAGAGTGGTTCATTGCTTCCATATTCTAAAGTGACATCTAACAAATGGAGGAGGTCCTTGAATTTCGGATTGTTCGGAATCGTTTCCTTCCCTTCATTCAAGTTCTTTATAAAAGCCGCTGGGTTATCCTGCTGGGTAAAAGCGATATTCATAAGATGGTCACCCAATTTCCATTTCTCATAGTAGCCAGTGGCAAAAGGTGTGATTCCTGCTTCTTGCAGTTTCTCAGCGGTAACTGTCAATTCAGTAAGTGTAACAGGCATTGCCTTGATGCCTGCTTGCTTAAATAAATCTTTATTATAAATGAAGCCGTATCCTTCTAGGTTCATTGGCATTCCAAGTACTTTACCATCAAATCTCATCGGCGTTAATGTATCTTCAAGTGCATTCTCTACCCATGGCTGATCAGATAGGTCTTCTAAATATTCGCTCCAAACTCTGGCGTTTTCATACCCGGGGTTTGTGAAAATGTCCGGACCATTACCTGCAGCAATTTGGGCTTTAAGATCAGAAAAGTCATCCATCGCCCCACCGACCGTGTAAACTTCAATATTTACTTTTGGATGATCCTTTTCATAAGCCTGGACCATTTGCTCAAACTGTGAAGCAATCTCTACTTTTGGATTTCTTACCTTTAGTGTGATTTCCTGCTCTTTTATTGGTGTTTCTCTTGTCTCAGACTTTGACTGACATGCTGAAAGAGATAGGTTCAGCGTTCCGATCAAACATAAAAGTAAGACTTTTTTCATTTCTGTCACCTCTTTTCTTTTTCCGTAAACGATCTGCTTACAAATGGCTATTGTCTTTTGTTTCGAAACTCAAAAGGTGTGACGCCTACGATCTTTTTGAACAGTTTCGAAAAATATTTCTCATCTTGATAGCCTAGTAATAAAGAAATCGAGTAGATGGTTTCATCTGTTTCTTCTAACCAAATCTTAGCCTGGTCAATTCTTAGTTTCGTAATATATTTAGACAAAGGTAATCCGGTTTCTTCCTTGAATTTCCTTGAAATATGTTCACGGCTGAAGAAGAATAGGTTGGATAGTTTCTCCAAACTCAACTCCTCCATATAAAAATCATTTACATAGGACACGATATCCTTTATTCGGCGGGGTGTATCTAAATCATCCATTCGATGATTTGTTCGATATTCGTGATTATCAATGGCTGTTTGTAAAGTTTGATAGGAGCTTGGAATATCCACTAATGAATATAATCGCTCACCACTTACAATTCGAACAGGTATATCGAATTCTTGACTCATCCATTCTTCTACCGTAAACCATGCGTCTTTAATGCTGATGACAAGACAAAGATTTCGATCAAAGTGTAGTGAAAATGCATTTCCTAATTTTCTTTGAACGAGCATGTCTGCTATTAAGTCAACATATGGCTCAGGGTGATGCATTTGATAAAAAGAAATTAACGATAATTCATATTGATCAGCTGTAGGAAGGTAAGGGAGGATGTCATCCGGTTCAAAAGCTTCCCCCATACAAGCCGCTGTCATTATTTGATTGAGCCACAGCTTTTTTAAGTCATTGTCGACTGTTTGATCCGAATGTCGGGTTTTTTGGTCATCTTTCCAGCTTTCTACTGCTTCAGATAACGTTTTGTTAAAGGGCTCAGGTTCAATCGGCTTCAAAAGATAATCGAAACTGCTATATTTAATCGCTTGGCGCATAAATGAATAATCGTTGTATCCTGTAATGAATATGACCTTACCGGGATAGGAAATGCCGTCGAGCCATTCTATGATATCTATTCCGGTCATTCCTGGCATTTTAATATCTGTAAAAATCAGTTCAGGTTGAGATTCATCAATAATCGTTTTTGCTTCTTGACCATCGCTTGCTTCTAAAATTTCAGTTATGCCGTGCATGTCCCATTGTCCTAAATAGCGTAGGACGTCCCGAACATTCATTTCATCATCAGCGATTAAAGCCTTCAAAAGATATCCCTCCTCGTTTGGATTGGACAGGGATGAAAATCTTCACGTGGAACCCTTGCCCTTGATCCGTTTCTACTTCTAGCCATGCCCTTTTATTGTAATTAAGAACCAAACGATCATGGATGTTTTTTAAACCAATATGTTTATGTGAATATAAGCTTTCATGAGGATCGGTATATATTTTTTTCTTTAACATTTGGAGCTGTTTCTCCGTCAGACTATCTCCGTCATTCTCTACGATAAGGTGCAAGAAGCCGTCTTGTATTTCCCCGCGTATTGATAGACGAGCTTTATAATTGCCCTTTTCATAACAATGCTTAAAAAAGTTCTCAACGAGTGGCTGAAGAATCATGCTGGGTATCGTCGTATCAAGAACGGTTTCGTTCATTTCTATGGTGTAATTCACATTATTTCGGAAACGTTCCATTTGCAGGGTGAGGTAGGATTCAATATAATTCACTTCATCTTGTACGAGCACCCACTCGTCTGCCTGTATGGAGTAACGCATCATCTTTGATAAAGACGTTACGAGACGGTATACGTCAGGAGTCTTTGATCTTAAAGCAACTGCACCAATTGATTGCAAGGCATTGAATAAGAAATGAGGGTTCACTTGGGCCTTTAAAGCTCTGAATTGGTTTTCCTTATTTTCAATCTCAAGCTTATATTCACGATCAATGTGAAGGTTAATGCGATTCATCATATCTTTCATATGTTTCTCCAAATAACCGATTTCGTCTTGTCTAGAGTCATCAAAGGGAGCGTTCATTTCACTGCCTTCTATCGTACGCACTTTCTGAGTCAGTTGTTTGATCGGATGGGTAATTCGAATCGTAATCATACTGATCATCAACAACCCTAATAAACCTACACCTATCCCGACCAATATACTTGTATAGGCCGTTTTCCTGACATCATGAAATAAGATTTCACTAGGCGTGATCTTCACCAATTTCCATTGATGGAGTGGGCTGGATAAAGTTCTTGATAAGATAATATCATCACCCCTACCGCCATCTTCTTTCATTTGCTGTTGCAGCTCAGCAGTCACGGGCTTGCCGATAAGACTACGGTTGTTTGCATAGATCACTTGATCGTTTTCGTCAACCAGTAACACGGTCTCTTCGTTTTCCTGAATCAGGTTATTGCATATTTGAGTGTACTTATCTGAATCGATGTCAGTAGTCAGGATTCCTAGAAATTCGTTCGTGAGCACATCTACTATTTTATGATGGAGTGTCATGACCACAGTGCTGTCTGACTGGGGAACAATCGCTGCATTATTATAATTCTCAATAGGGTGAGGCGGTTCTAATATGTACTTTAAGTTCGAATGATAGAGATTCTTCATCAAGTCCCGATCTAAAAAATCAGGCTTTGATTTTCGCGCACTGACCATTCCATTATATACGGCGATGGATTCCCTATCTTGATTTAAATAAAGCCGTACCTGCCGGATTTCGTTCCGCATCAAATAGTAATTTTCTAAGCTTTTCTCCAGGTAAGCTGAATCATCTACATCATTATTAAATATCCGGAATAACTCAGGGTCACGATACAGGATGTAGGGGAGGTTAATCATTTCCTCAAAGTATTGATTGAGTTCTTCTGAGCTCTCCTGCATTTGTGCCCGGCTGTTTTCGAGTTCATTCTGCTCCACACTATTTTTCGTATAGCTGTAAATTAAAAAAACAGACAAAAAATAGGGGAGGATGATGAACACAAGCAGCATTAACATTAACCGGCGCTGAATGCTTTTCATCTCAAAGCGCCCCTTTCACGAGAGGACCAGTGGAAAAATATGATTTAATAGTAAGATAATGGATCGTTAGAGTGGATTTGATTGAAAAATGGTTTAGGACTACTCTATTGAATAAATACCAAAGAACTTCATAATATCCTAAACTATAACAAACATGTAAAAAGCGTCAATCATGCCGAAGCGTATAGTACATTGTAGGCGTGATCCGCTGGGCACCTGATTTCGGAAACGCTCACAAAAAAATGTAAACGTTATATAGAATTGAAAAAATGAAACAAATTGACTATCTAGATGATGGAATTTATGGGGAAAAGGAGGGCTAAGTTCTCAGTTTCTCCTCCATGATTTTTAGGAGAGAAGGAGGCACTGGCTGCTCTTTATAGTTCAATAAACTACAATAGAGGCAATCACAAAAGAGGCTCCTTTAAGAGGATCCTCTTTTTGTGAGAGTGGAGAATTAACTATTCTGGTAGTTTCAAACTTCTACTATATGTACGTTCACATGATAACGATTCATTTCCTCTTCGAAATGGTCCGGTACTTGATCGCCTACGATACAAAAGTCTATATCGGATAGATCAGCAACTTTAGCAAAATTCACCTTACCGACTTTACTATGATCAGTCAATAGGATGGTTTGCCTGGAGTTTGTTATCATCATACGCTTAATACGAGCTTCGGTAAGGTTAGGTGTGGTAATGATACCTTCTTTAAGGTCTAAACCATTAGTACCGATAAATGCTTTATCAATTCGAATCATATTGAGCGATTGTTCTGCAAAAGGTCCGACCAATGCAGATGTTTCTCTTCGTAAATTACCACCTAGCAGCATTACATCCAAGCCAGGAATATCTGCTAGCTCCTGCATGATAATGATCGAGTTGGTCACAATGGAAAGATTGGAAAAGGTTTTTAACTCTTTTACAAGTTCATAAGTTGTCGTTCCTGAATCAAGAAGGATGGCATCCCCTGGGTTAATGAACTCCACCGCTTTTTTAGCGATGGCTTGCTTTTCTGCGATATAATCTTTTTTTCTATCTCCGATTGATGCCTCATAACTGACAGGCTGTAAAAGGATGGCACCACCATGTGTCCTTTTAATATTATTTGTTTCCTCAAGCTCTTTAAGATCCCTTCGAATCGTAGATTCTGAAACATTAAATTGCTGACTTAAATCATAGACGGACGCCCGAGACATATGGCGTAAGTATTCAAGAATTTGCGCTTTACGCTCTTCCATAAACATGAACAGCGATTCTCCCTTCGAAAACGTTTTCTTTTTATCATTATAGACTAATCTTGATGTCTTAAAGTAAAAAGATGATTGCGCGATGACTGATTTTTGTATGAGCGATCACGCTCATGTGTCTTCCATTTGACTAAAAGTAATCATAAGTAATCAAATTGATTCAAACTGTTTGATGAAAAAATCATGAAAAAGAGTAATAAGAGGTAATACATTAGGAGATTCACTATATTTTAAATTTTTAGAAAACTTATTGACAATCATTAAATACGCATATATTATCATTAATAAGCATAAACAATCACATCCAATCTTGGAATTTATTACACATATAACAAAATCATTCCTTTAATCAGCGGAATGAAATATGTGTAACAGTGATCAGAAAGGAGGGGGAGGTTCGTTCATTTGTAAGCGTATTCATCGGTTTCTTGAAATAATCCATGGAGGGGGAAGTAATAAAAAATGCAAATCAAACAAAAAATGTTCAGCGTAATTTTAATGGGAATTCTGCTTCTATTCATGTCTGCATGTGGGAATAACGAAACTTCTGGGCAAGAAAATGAAAGCGCTGGCAACAAAAAGGGGAATCTTAAGATTGGCTTGACGCTCAACAATCTGGCAAACCCGTTTTTCGTGTCGATGAGTCAAGCTGCTGAAGAATATGCGGAAGAATTAGGAGCTGAAATTATCATCCAGGCGGCTGATGCAGATTTAGCTAAACAAACCTCTCAAATAGAGGACTTCATTACCCAAGGTGTAGATCTTATTTTATTGAATGCTGTTGATTCTGAGGGAATCGCCGGGGCTGTCGCTCAAGCAGATGCAGCCGGTATCCCCGTCATTAGCGTTGATGTCGGGGCTGGTGGAGGGATTGAAGGTACGGTTACATCCGATAACTACCAGGCAGGAGTTCTGGCTGCTGAATATATGATTGAAGATCTTGGTGGAAAGGGGAATGTCGTTGTAATTGACGGACCTCCTGTTACCGCTGTAAAAGATCGGATTGCGGGGTTTGAAGATACGATTGAAGGAACTGATATTAAAGTGATCGCTAAGCAAAATGGTGAAGGAAACCGTGAAAAAGGATTGCAGGTGATGGAGAGCATTCTGCAGGCGAATGAGCCAGGAACCATTGATGCTGTTTTTGCCAACAACGACCCTGTAGCCATTGGGGCTGAGATTGCACAGCAGCAAGCTGGCCGCGAGGATGAGTTTTACATTGTGGGTGTCGATGGGTCTCCTGATGTCATTAAAGCGATGAAGAAAGAGGGAAGTTCGATTGCAGGAACATCGGCCCAGAATCCGGGTGAAATGGTCAAAAAAGCGATGGATGTTGGGATCCAGGTATTGGATGGCGAATCTATCGAAGAAGTGATCAAAATCCCAGTAGATCTAGTAACTCAAGAAAACTTAGATTCCTATAAAGGCTGGTAATCTTTATCTCGAACGTACGGTCCTTGTAGTTTCAACAAGGGCCGTCATTTCAATCAAGGAAGGAGTGAAAAGCTATGATCATACAGGAAAAAGTAGAGACAAGAAGGCCAATCTTGAAGATGGAAGGGATAAGCAAAACTTTTTCTGGTACAACGGTGTTGAAAAATGTAAACATCGAGCTATACCCTGGTGAAGTCCACGCCTTGATGGGAGAGAACGGAGCCGGAAAGTCTACCTTAATGAAAATAGTATCAGGCGTTTATATGCCTGACCAAGACAGTGGCACAATCACTTATAAAAATGACAAAGTTACCTGGAAGGACCCGATGATGGCAAGAAAAATGGGCATTGGGGTAATCCATCAGGAACTTAACTTGGCCCCTAACCTGACCATCAGTGAAAATATCTTGATGGGAACAAAATACCCCCGAAATAAATTCGGTATGGTGTGCTGGGAAAAAGTACATAGACGAGCAAAGGAAGTATTGGTTTCCATGGGATCAGATTTAAAACCGGAAACACTAGTCTCGACGTTAAGTGTAGCCCAGCAGCAGATGGTAGAAATCGCAAGAGCCCTCTCATACAAAGCTGAAGTCTTGATTATGGATGAACCGACAGCCTCTTTAACGGATAAAGAAATTGACAGGCTATTTGAAATCATAAAGGACTTAAGAAAACAAGGTGTTTCGATCGTTTATATTTCCCATCGGATGGAAGAAATTTTTAAAATTTCCGATCGTTATACCGTTTTGCGTGATGGTGAGTGGATTAAAAGTGGGCCTATCCAAGAAACGAACACGGATCATTTAGTCAGTTTAATGGTTGGCCGTGACTTGAAAGGCCTGTTTCAACGGTCGAACAGCAATTATATAAAAGTGGGAGGTAAAGAAAAGCCTGCATTAGAAGTGAAGAATTTAAGTGATAAGACTTTTGTAAGGGATCTGTCTTTTCAGATCTACCCAGGGGAAATTGTCGGATTTGCAGGACTAGTCGGGGCAGGTCGAACAGAGCTTGTGCGGTCGATCTTTGGCGCCTCGGACATCCTTCAGGGAGAAATCTGGGTAGCGGGAGAAAAGGTTCAAATCAAGTCCCCGATCGATGCAATCAAGCATGGGATTGCCCTCGTGCCAGAAAGCCGGAAGGAACAAGGACTATTTCTTGATATGTCCGTAAAAGAAAATATTTTGCTGGCGGAACTAAAGAAGCATAAAAAGAATCTGAAGATTAATTGGAATTCTTTAAACCGAACAGCGGACGTACATATCAAAAACTTAAATATCAAGACTGCCTCACCCGATCAGTCGATTGCTGGTTTAAGTGGTGGGAACCAGCAAAAGGCGGTCATTGCCAGATGGCTGTCAACAAACCCCAAAATACTGCTGCTCGATGAACCAACTCGTGGGGTAGATATAGGAGCTAAAACGGAAATTCATAAAATTATTTCAGAACTTGCCGACGCCGGGCTCGCGGTTTTGATGATCTCTTCTGAACTTCCTGAAGTGATCGGGATAAGTGATCGGATTTTTGTTATGAACGAAGGAAGGATCACCGGGCACCTTCAGAAAAATGAAGCTACTCAAGAACGCATTATGCATTACGCAACGGGAGGGAACTAAAGTTGAAACCAATTCTGTCGACTAATCAGCAACAAACAGCACAGCCGCCTGTCCAGCCGCGGTTCAAGCTCGGGCATCATGCTTCAACCGTCTGGAATCAGCTTGGGATGATCATTATTTTAATTTTGCTGTGTATCGTAATGAGCGTTTTGGCACCAAACTTTTTAGAATCGTCCAATCTGACAAACATCCTAAAACAAGTATCGGTTACTGCCATTTTAGCTGCAGGAATGACGATTGTTATTTTGACCGGTGGTATTGATCTATCAGTGGGATCCATTGTAGCACTCTCAGGAGTCGTTTCGGTCATGGCTTCCCAAACAGGAATGAATCCGATTTTAGCTATGCTTCTCGGTGTTGGAGCTGGTTATCTTGTGGGTTTCATCAATGGCGTATTCACAGCCAAAATCGGCCTGCCTGCTTTTATCGTCACATTAGCGAGCATGACCTATGTTAGAGGACTGGCCTATGTCACAAGTGGAGGCTATCCGGTTGTCTTGGAATCTACTACATTTCGATTCATAGGGGCAGGTTCTATTTTATCAATTCCCACACCCATTTATATAATGATACTCGTATATATCGTTATGTTCCTCGTTTTAAAATACACGATGTTTGGACGCCATATTTATGCAATTGGCGGAAATGAAGAAGCGGCTAGATTAACTGGTATCAAAGTGAAAAAGACATTGGTGAATGTTTATTCTATCAGCGGCTTACTGGCTGGTTTAGGCGGTGTTGTCCTCGCTGGACGACTTTACTCAGGTCAGCCGACGGCAGGGAATATGTATGAACTTGATGCTATCGCAGCGGTCATTTTAGGTGGCTCAAAATTAACAGGCGGTGTCGGTAAGATTCAAGGCACCATTATTGGAGTGTTGATTATGGGAGTCATCACTAATGGTCTTACGCTAATGGATGTCAGTTATTACTGGCAACTTGTCGTCAAAGGGGGAGTCATTGTATCAGCCGTGTTAATTGATCGGTTACGTTCCTAAAAATTTAAGGAAGGAGAGGAATTACAATTTGGATAAATCTGCATGGAAAAGAAGGTTTTCGTTGTTGCTCTGTCTGCTTATTGTAAGTGTGCCGGCAAATACGCTTGCGAAGGACTCAGGGTATTATGAAGAGCCCTACCGGAATCAGTTTCATTTTTCTCCTGAAGCAAATTGGATGAACGATCCGAACGGGATGGTTTATTACGAAGGGGAATACCATTTGTTTTACCAGTACCATCCTTACGGCACCACCTGGGGACCGATGCACTGGGGGCATGCGGTTAGTAAAGATCTTGTGAAGTGGGAGCACCTCCCGATTGCTCTATACCCTGACGAACATGGCCATATATTCTCAGGAAGTGCCGTTATAGATTGGGAAGATACAGCAGGTTTTGGGAAGGAAGCAATGGTCGCTATTTTTACCCACTCCGGCCCAAATGGACAAGTCCAAAGTCTTGCTTACAGTCTTGATAAAGGAAGGTCATGGGAAAAGTATGAAGGTAACCCGGTGATGCCGGATCCTCCTGTCGCCGATTGGCGTGACCCCAAGGTTTTCTGGCATGAAGACTCTACTCAGTGGGTCATGTCGCTTGCGGCCAAAAATAAAATTATGTTTTATACTTCTCCCAATTTAAAAGAATGGGAATTTGCAAGTGAATTCGGTCCAGATGGCGGTATCCAATCCAACAGTCTTGATCGGGTATCGTATGCTATGTCCGACTATACCGGAAGCTCGTTTAGTTATGAAGGTGATATCACACTTAATGAAAAGAATGGCCGGGAGGGTTCCGGCGGACTAGTCTTTCGATCGGACAAAGATGGAAACAATGCGTACATCGCCAGTATTGATGCAAAAAATGACCGTGTAACGTTATGTAAAAATGTGAATGGTGATACGGAAGAGCTGACTTCTGAACCAATGGATTTGGACACTTCATCAACGTATCACGTCAAGGTACTGGTTGATGGAGACAATATAAAAGTCTTTGTGGATGATCAGCTTGTAATACATCAGAATGACCAATCATTTGCCCATGGATATTATGGGTTGGCATCAAGCGGCTCAACGGCTTCATTTCGTAATGTCGAATTTACAAACACATCCAACTTCGTAACTAATCTGTCTGGCTGGAAAGTGATCAGCGGATCCTGGGAAGACTCCTTAGAGGGAAAAACAGGGACTTCTAATGAAGATGCTTTTACTTTGAGTGGTCAAACAGACGATAACTTTTTGTATGAATCGGAAATCAGAGTATCCAAAGATCAAGGAGAAGGTGGAGCTGGAGCTCTCGTTTTCCGTGCTGATCAAGATGTGAAAAACGGCTACTTTGCCAATGTTGATGCTTTAAATGATGTGGCGAAGCTGATGAAGATCGAGAACGGGAAAACCACAGTGTTAGCTGAAAAATCGATGAGTATCGAGACGGACAAGACTTATCACCTGAAAGTCGATGCATATGACGATCAGATAAAGGTCTATGTAGATGATACTCTCATCCATGATATTAAGGATGGCACTTTTACAGAGGGATACCTTGGGTTGAATGTATGGAATTCTACCACACTATTTCAAAATGTAAAAAAGGGGGAAAATATCAAAACTACTGATATGGAAATCGCCAACCATGATTTTGAAACAGGTGATTTGACAGGATGGACCTCTATGAAAGGAAATGCCTTTACAGATGATCACGTTACCGATGTAAGCAATTACTGGGGTGGACCTTTTGAACCCCAAGGGAATTATCATTTATGGGGATTTTCTGACCTTCATGATGGGGATAATGCAATAGGCGAGTTGCGTTCCTCCTACTTCAAATTAAGCGGATCCGGGGAAATCAACTTTCTGTTAGGTGGAGGGAATGATCTCAGCAACCGTTATGTATCCTTGGTCAGAGCTTCTGACGGCCAGGAACTGATCCGCCAGGCAAACACGAAGTTTAAAGATGACGAAACATATAAGCGTTATGTCTGGGATGCTTCTGAATATGTGGGAGAAGTGTTCTATATTAAAGCAGTGGATCAGGCTACTGGCGGGTGGGGTCATATCAACATCGATGATTTCAATGTTTATAATGAAGGGCCGATTCCTGATGAGGTCGACCAGGTAGCTAAAGAACCCGAAAGAAATGATTCCAAACAGAACGGGACGATTGAAGATTGGAGAGGGGTATCAGGGGAGTGGATTGATTCAACCCACGGAAGTAATGGCGGCATCTGGGAATGCCCGACATTAGTGGAACTTCCGATTGACGGAGATCCCAATAACACGAAGTGGGTTCTGCAAGTAAGCATTAATGATGGGGGACCTGCTGGTGGATCTGGTATGCAATACTTTGTTGGTGACTTTGATGGAACCACATTTACCAATGAGAATCCACCAGATAGAGTACTATGGAGTGATTACGGAGCGGATTACTATGCTGCCGTTGACTGGAGTGGTATCGAAGGAGATCATGGAGAAAAATACTGGCTCGGCTGGATGAGCAACTGGCAGTATGCCCATGAAACACCTACCTCAACGTGGAGAAGTTCAATGTCTTTACCGCGCAAAATGGAACTTACTCATACCGAAGAGGGAACTCGTTTAAAACAAACGCCTGTTTCTCTAAAAAGGATTCAAAACAATAGTCAAATGACTTCCTATAATAATGTAGTTATTTCTAACAACAGCAGCCTTCTTTCTGATTTCTCAGGAGATACGTATGAAATGATGGCCGAATTCGATGTTTCTAATACGAATGCATCGGAGTTTGGTTTTAAAGTCAGAAAAGGGGATGGAGAAGAATACACAAAAATAGGGTACGACATTGCAGGGGAACAGCTTTTTGTTGATCGTGCCAGTTCCGATGATTTTGACTATGGTGATCATGTTGTAGATAGGCATGATGGCCCCCTGACAGCTTCAGATGGTAAAGTGAAAATGCATATTTTTGTTGATCGCTCAGCTGTTGAAGTATTCGGAACTAATGGAGAAACCGTAATCACCGACCAGATTTTTCCTGATCCATCAAGTAAAGGTTTGGAGATATATAGCGAAGGTGGAGAGGTCACCTTAAATTCGTTAGTAATTTATCCAATAAAAAGTATTTGGAAAGATAAGAATCGTTTTAAAACAAATTTAACCGGCTGGAAACCTGCTTCGGGGAGATGGGCGGAGACTAGGGAAGGTTTTCAAGGCCAAAGCAATGGCGATTCTTTTAATATATCGGCGCAAGAAGGCGATGATTTTCGGTATGAAGGCTATATTAAAGTACTGGATTCGGACTCCCATCCGGACGACCCTGAACAAGATTTAGTCGATAATTTAGTTGGGGCAGGAGCTTTGGTTTTTCGTTCTGATCCTGATGCAAAGAATGGATATGCAGCCAATATCGATGTAAAAAATAATGAAGTCAAGCTTATCAAGTTTTTAGATGGAAAGGGAATTGACCTGGCAACCTACAATGACGATGGTAATTTGAAGTTAAAAGCCAATCGGGACTATCGTATAAAGGTAGAAACGAAAGGAGACCGAATGAAAGTTTATTTGGACAAAATGCTAGTTATTGACATAATGGACTCCACATTTAGAGAGGGGTATTTTGGGTTAAATGTATGGGATTCAACGGTAGTGTTCAATGATGTGAAAGCGAAGATGAATAAAGGCAAAAAATAGAAAGGTGACTTTGTTTTGGGAACTTAACTTGAATGGTGGATACTTCAAAAAAAGTGTCTATCATTCAGGTTTTTTGTATTTTTAAATGTCCTTTAAGTGAGCATAACATAGGGATAAGGAGGTAGTCTTTTTTTATGTATTACAATTGTGTATCGCTTACCGATATGGCTTGCAATTAATGTCGAAAACCTTCATATTTATAAGAAAAGGAGGCCCGCTATGCGACGCGATATACAACCGAATGAACGAGCATTCTCTACAAAGGAAGTAGCAGAAGAAGTAGGAATTGCCACCCCGACTGTCCGTAAGTATGGGCAAATCTTAGAGCGGAACGGATACGAGTTTTTGAAAGATGGCGATCGGCGTATTTTTGTCCAATCTGATATCGGAGCGCTTGTAGCGCTACGCGATACGGACAAACCCCTGGACGGTACAGCTAAAGAGATTGTGGATCAACAGAAAGAAAAATTACTAAGTTCCGATGAAACAGACATAGCGCTAACCGATACATACGAAAATGTGCCCTACGACCCTAACCAATTAAAAGAAGTCTTAAAGTATGTCGTCAATGAACTCGCAGCCACACGTGAAATGAACGCCCAATTGACAAACGATATGGCACATCTTAAAACAACGGTTTCCAGACTTCAGCATGATCACCATGCGATTAGTTCGAATATTGGAAATTCAGCACAAAAAACGAATGTCAAAATTGAAAATCTGTCCAAACAACAAAAAAGTCATTATGAAACTTTGATGGAACAAGAAAAAACGCATTATCAAACATTACTTGAACAAGAAAAGCAGAGAAGTGAAGAATTGCAACAGGAACTACGGAATATGAGACAGGAACAGATTAAAGAATGGCGTTCACAGAATGATTTCAACAAACGGTTAGAAGAAGCGATCCAACAAAAACCTAAAGGAAAATGGAACGGCCTTTTCTCTATGTTCCGAAATAAGTAGCTTGATGTATCGGTTAGAGAAATTATATTTCAGTGGGGATATCGGCAAGCGATTTGCATTTGGAAAAAAGCAATGAAACTGATTAAGTAAGGAAAACAGAATACATCCATGGTGAGCTGGTCAAAAGTGTTTGGTCGGTTCTTTTTGTTTTGTATCGTCAGACGATATGGATGCGTATTTTGAAAGGTTTAAATTAATGACTATGTTTCTAAGAAAAGATGCAAGCATATCGCCCTACGATACAGTGAACTTGTAATTAAACACAACAAGCGATATATAACAATTAGCCCCAGGTTCGCAATCGATTGATGAAGAAATCTTTTCGTATCATATGGCGATATTCATAGAAGATGGATTTACCACCTGTTATTGTCTACTTCAATATTTTTTGAATTTCAACAAATTTCCCGAGAAATATCTACAAATTCCGAGTAGAAAATCGACAAATAGTTCACGTTATTAATCGGTACACGGCCCAAGAACGATGTAATGTCTCATTGTCACTGTGATGCTTCTGAAGAATCGAATGTTTTCATGAAATAAGCGGTCGGTAGAAGTACACCTATTCCTGCTTGAATAAGGGCGAAAAAACGAGTTATCCCTACTGGAAGCATATCTCCATAACCAACAGATAACATTGTCACGCCGCTAAAGTAGAGCATGTTCCAGATGGTAGGTTCAATTGGTTGTTGATCAGTGAGATTATCTACTAGGATCATCCCTTTTAAAGATAAGAGATAGTACAGAATTCCGAACCCGATCAAAACACCGCATAATACGATGAATAATTTAAGAAAAAGAGCTGTGCTGAATTTACTTTTTCGGTAGGTTTTATTTGTGAAAAAATAAAAGAGATTGATTACGATAAAGACTATCGTTGCGCCTACAAGAAAATTAATCATTTGGACATCACCTCCATACTTGTATTATCTTTTCTCATCATCACTAAACTTCATTTTGTGAGAACGATCCTACAAGTGAGGAAGGCATCATTTAGATCAGTAAGGAATGGAAAAATCATCTGCATAATAATCAACTTTTTGGTTAATCTATGACTGCATTAGAAATTGCGGAAAATAGGAGGAATTTTAAAATGACTAAAAAGTTGATTGCAGTATTTTTTACAGCAACGCTTGTTCTTACATCTCTAGGAGCACCAGCGTTAGCTAATATGGATGATGATAATCGCATCATGAATGAAGACAACGACAGGGATCGAATCGGTACAGGTATCCGCACCGATAGGGACAATGACAGAGTTGGTATTCGCGATGCTGATGATCGTGTTGGAATCCGTGAAACTGGCGCTCCAAGAGATCGTAACTGGGAATGGATCGGCCTGGCTGGTCTTCTGGGACTATTAGGACTTAGAAGAAGAAACGACCGCAGAGTAACAGACTGAGATGAGACCCCTATACTCCGAAAGTGGAGTATAGGGATTTTTTTGTTTTAAGGTATTTCTGATCCCGAAAAGTGTAAAATGTAAACTTTGGCCGGAATAGTGCTGAATACCGCCGGATCAATAGTTAAATCGGCCGGATTATTACCCGAAACGGCCGGAATACTAGTTAAACCTGCCGGAATCAGTGTTAAACTCGCATGATTCTATGAACCGCACATTCTTTAATGACTTCTATCGTTTGAAATCAATGTTTAGATCTGCCTCCTTAAATTGTCCGATTATCCATTAATCGATCTCTACCAGGCATGGTTTTGGCCATAGAGCGAATGAGCGCCATCTCTCCCCCATCAAATTTCACAATGTGTAATCCCCCATACAATCGTATCCTTCTGCATGCCAATTTGTTACAATATGAGTGAAAATTTCAAATAAACAAGGATTTTGTCTATTCATTCCGAATTTATAATAGATGAGACTTTTACATGTTGGGACAAATCATTCAGATTCAACCTGACAGGATTCGGTGTGAGTTTCGTCAGGTTACCGATAACTTTTACAGGAATCAATCGGCAGGTAGATTGCTAGAGGGGGATTGTATTCAATGGCAGCAAACAACTTCAGGTATGAGTCATATCATCCACAGTTGGAACAAATCGTTGAAAACGTAGAGAAAGTAATGGTCGGAAAGAGAAAAGCGACCGAATTAAGCATCATTTCATTATTGACCGGGGGACACATTTTACTTGAAGATGTGCCTGGTGTCGGGAAAACGATGATGGTCCGTTCCATCGCTCAATCTGTTGGAGCGAAATTCAACCGGATCCAGTTCACACCCGATCTTTTACCGTCGGATTTGACAGGTGTATCCGTCTATAACCAAAAGACGATGGAATTCGAATTCCGTCCGGGACCGCTTATGGGGAATATTGTGCTCGCCGATGAGATCAATCGGACGTCACCGAAGACACAGTCGGCACTTTTAGAGGCGATGGAGGAGCAGAGCATTACGGTCGATGGTTTTACCCATCATTTACCGGAACCGTTCTTTGTAATGGCTACACAGAATCCGATCGAATATGAAGGTACATATCCATTGCCTGAAGCGCAGCTGGACCGATTTCTTCTGAAAATCAATATGGGCTATCCATCTGCGAACGAAGAGCTTCAGGTTTTGACAAGAAATGAAAGAGAGCATCCGATCGATGAATTAAAGCCTGTCCTCCAGCTCGATGATTTACTCGAATTGCAGCAACAGGTGAAGGCTGTCTATGTTGAGGAAACAGTCAAACAATACATCATCGACATGGTCATCCGGACGAGAAAACACAGCGGAATCCATCTTGGCGTGAGTCCTCGTGGTTCATTAGCGCTCATGAAGACTGCCCAGGCTTATGCTCTATTGTTGAACAGAGACTATGTCGTACCAGATGATGTGAAATACTTAGCGCCACACGTACTATGCCACAGGATCATTTTAAAGCCAGAAGCACGTTTTGATGGGTACACACCAGAAAAGATCGTCGAAGAGATTTTGGAGCGTACGCCAGTGCCTGTGATTAGGAAAGAAAAAGCATGATCAAAAAACGACTGGCTGAATACCGCACAATTTTCGGGATCATAGGGATCGTTCTGTTGTTAGGGAGTTCATTTTCCTATGCGATGTTCCAGGGTGGATTCGTTAGCTGGTTTCTGTTCTATTCCGTACTGCCGCTTGTATTATATACTGTCTTCATATTGACATTCCGTCTATCAAGGCTTTCTGTAGAACGGCAGATCAATAAATTGAATTTCATTGCTGGAGAAAAGATGGAGGTAACCGTCACCATTACCAGCGGTTTGCCGATTCCGTTGTTCTTCTTAGTGGTGAAAGACGAATTGCCAGGACTCATGGTTCCACATGCGGATGATCAGGGATACAGCTATCAATCAGGAGCCAAAGCCCTGCTATTCCCACTCTTTAAAAGAAGGATCACCTTCACATATCTCGTGAAGCCTGTTCCGCGTGGAATCCATAAGTTCAAAGGGGTTACTTTGGAATCAGGAGACTTATTCGGTTTCATTTCCAAATCGGTACAAATTCCGTTGAAGAAGACCATACAAGTTTATCCGAAGACACATTCGTTGGCTGGGTGGAAAATATTCGAAACTCATCCTTCTGGAATGAAACGTGCAGGAAAGCAAGCCCAGCAAGATTTCACTTCTGCTGTGAGCATAAGGGATTATACACCTGGGGATAAGCTGAGCTGGCTGCACTGGAAAGCGACAGCACGGTCGAACAAGCTGGTGACGAAAGTGTTTGAAACGCAGCGGAATGATGATTTCGTCATTTTCCTTGATGGAAGTCATCCAAGCTATCAGCGGAATGGACAGCAGTCGTTCGAAAGGGCTGTCTCACTAGCTGCTTCAATATTGAAGTTTTCAATCAGCAAAGGGACATCTGTCGAATTCCACAGCGTTTCGAAAGAGCATACGAACATGTCATTTCAATCGGGACAAAATTTCGAAGCGAAGCTCATGCACCATCTTGCCAGGATTCAGCTTGATACGAAAACACCGCTCACAAATGTTTTGAAAAGGGAAGTCCATGAGATGTCGAAGGGTGTCTCGGTCCTGATCATCAGTCCGGATCTATCTGATGCATTCGTGCATACGATTGAGCGAATGGCTGCGAATAAAATACAGACGATTTTCTTTTATGTTGCGAAGCAGAAAATCCTATCGGATGAAGAAAAGCACCTTTTGACCAGATTGCGCGCACGCGGGATCACCGTTTACCCAGTGAATCATGACGATTTTAGTGAAGTCGTGAAGGCAGGTGTTAAAAATGCCACAGTATGAGAATGAGCAAAAGTTTTCCGTTGGTTCATTCCTCTTATATATGCTTGGATTTCTGTTGTTTTGGGAATGGCTGCGTCCATTATCTACATTTACAGATACGGATTACCTGTCAATATTCGTTTTGTTTTCAGCCTTTCTTTTTACACTCTCATATTTTGAGTTATCCATTTGGGTGGCATTCCCGATCAAACTTTTGGCTCTAGCCTATGCCTTGCACTCCATCTATTTTCCAGTCTCTTTTTTCGATTTCCAATGGGTGAGCTATCTGTTGGCCGATCTGGCAGGAAGTCTGAAAAATGCTTTTTCACGTGATTGGGAAGGTATGACCAGCATCAGTAGAACGTTTCTGTTCCTGGTCTTGTTATGGCTGATCAGCTATTTGATGCATTACTGGCTGATCCAGGCGCGTAGAATATTTCTGTTTTTCATCATAACGGTTCTATATGTGACGGTGGTCGATACGTTCACGATGTATGATGCTTCAAGTGCAATCGTGCGGACAGTGATCATCGGGTTCGTACTCTTGGGAATCCTGAGGTTCATACGGATCATTGAATTGAAAGGTTTCAGGGTGCACCAACACCAATTTCCGCTTATGTGGATCGTACCATTGGCGATATTGATCACATTTTCTTCGGTACTTGGTTATCTCGCTCCAAAAGCTGCCCCACAATGGCCCGATCCAGTACCGTTTATTACTGCTGTCGGAAACCAGACAGATGAAGGGGATGGACCGGGTAACGGTGGAGGGATCCAAAAGATTGGCTATGGGACGAATGACAGTCGGCTGGGTGGTCCATTCGTGTACGATGACAACCCGGTTTTCATGACGACGATCGAGGAACTGCACTACTGGCGAGTTGAATCGAAAGAAGTTTATACAGGATTAGGCTGGGATACAGATCCTGCTGAGCCTCCAAGCGAGAAGGTTCAGCCGAATGATGTGTCACTCGATCCCGTTCATGCTGTCACTTATGATGACAATGTACGTTCAGAAGATTTAACAGCAGAAGTAGAAGTTTTGAGGAATAACCCGTATCCATTCATTGTTTATCCTGGCGAACTCCAGACTGTTGAAAGTGAAGAAGATCGGGATTACCAGATGAATACGATCACAAATAAATTGATGACCTTCGAACAAGCGGGGGAATCCGGACTAGAGGAATATACAGTCAATTATAAAGTACCGGAGTTTTCTGAAGAAATGCTTAAGAACAGCAGTACCGATTATCCTGCTGAAATAACTGAACGCTATCTTCAGCTTCCCGAGGATCTCCCGGAAGAAATCCAAGAGCTCACAGAAGATATCACCGCTGATGAAGATGATCCTTACGCGAAAGCCAAGGCTGTGGAAGGGTATTTTTCCAGAAACGGGTTTTCATACAATACGACGGACGTAGCGGTTCCAGGCCGTGATGATGACTATGTTGCTCAATTCTTGTTCGAATCGAAGCTCGGTTATTGTGATAACTTCTCGACATCCATGGCTGTCATGCTCCGGACGATCGGAATTCCGACGCGCTGGGTCAAGGGTTTCACCAGTGGAGACTATGAACAGACACTAGATGATGGACGTCGTATGTACCAAGTCACGAATTCAAATGCTCACTCCTGGGTGGAAGTCTATTTTGAAGGGGTCGGCTGGGTTCCATTTGAACCGACACAAGGATTTTTAGACTTGCCTAACTTTGTAAGCGATTATGAGGAAGAAAATGCAGAAGTGGATGCGCCTGAAGAAAATGATCAACAGGAAGAACAGGCTCGAAACGGCGAAGACTCAACTGGATCTTCTGGTTTTCAATTCCCGATCGATCTTGATAAAGTCCTCACATGGTTGAAATGGACTTCACTGACACTTGTGACGTTGTTGGTAATTTCAGGTTTAGTTGGATTCTTGACCCGTAAAAATTGGCTCCATAAATACTTCATCTGGCGGTACAGAAAACGTAAGGATGATGATGAGCGTGTGTTCAATGATGCTTACCATCGACTGCTTTGGCTGTTGGAACAATATGGGATCAAGAAGCGACCCCAGCAGACTTTGCGTGAGTATGCACTGGAAGTCGACCGTTACCTTGATACGGGAGATATGAGGATCTTGACGAAGAAATACGAGCATACCCGTTATAGCAACAATCCAAATCAAGTGGATTGGTCTGATACAAAGGAATTGTGGGAAAATTTAATTAAAAGGATACGACCTTGACCGCGCCATAGGCGACTGTTAGAATAAATCCATATTTTATACGGATAACTCTACTCCCTTCATATATGTTCGGGGATATGGCCCGGATGTTTCTACCAGATCACCTTAAACGATCTGACTATGGAGGCAGGCCTGTTTGTGCATGTCAACCAGAACCCTGCCTTCATTGGTCTGGGTTCTTTTTCTTTTGTTTTAGCCTTTGGAATATGAAAAGTTGATTTCACGAAGTTCACTCCCTTTCCGAGGGCGACCCGCAAGCATCACTAGCTCAGGATTTGTTGGCTTCGACGTTGACATTAAGTCGAAGGTCATTATTATGGTTGAAGATCCTTTGTGCGGGGTCTCGCATGGTTCACTTTTCCCGCAGGAGTGTCATGAATTTGCTTATGAAAGTCAAAACAAATAAGAAACAGCTCAGAATGAAGGGTAGTACGATTCGAGATAGTAGACAAACTAAATAATAGATCCGTTAGAGAGGTGGCTGACATGAATTCAACTGAAGAAATGATTATCGTACTGGACTTTGGCGGCCAGTACAATCAATTGATTACAAGACGTATCCGTGACCATGGGGTTTATAGTGAGCTCCATTCACACAAAATCACTGCAGAAAAGATCAAGGAACTGAATCCGACAGGAATCATTTTCTCAGGTGGGCCGAACAGCGCATATACGCCTGACTCTCCAAAATGTGATGAGCGAATATTCGATCTGGACATTCCTATTCTTGGAATTTGCTATGGGATGCAATTGATGACGCATCACTTCGGTGGAAAGGTTGAAAAAGCGAACCATCGTGAGTACGGTAAAGCGACGGTCGCATTGCGAAATTACAATGAGCTGTACAAGGACCTGCCTGAAGAACAAACAGTATGGATGAGCCATGGTGATTTGGTTGTAGCTCCTCCAGAAGGATTCCAGACGGATGTGACCAGTCCTTCATGTCCCGTAGCTGGTATGAGCGATCCTTCACGAAACCTGTATGGGGTTCAATTCCATCCTGAAGTAAGACACAGTGAATTCGGGATCGAATTGTTGAAAAACTTCGTCATGAACATCTGTAAGTGTGAAGCACTCTGGTCAATGGAAAACTTCATCGAGGATGAAATCAATAAGGTCAGGGAAATTGTCGGGGATAAGAAAGTCCTTTGTGCACTCAGTGGCGGAGTCGATTCTTCTGTTGTCGCAGCACTCATCCATAAGGCGATTGGTGACCAGCTCGTCTGTATGTTCGTCGACCACGGCTTGCTCCGTAAAGGGGAAGCGGACAGCGTCATGAAAACATTCGGTGAATCATTCAACATGAATCTAATCAAAATCGATGCAAAGGATCGTTTCTTAGGAAAGTTGAAGGGTGTAACTGACCCAGAGCAGAAACGGAAAATCATCGGGAACGAATTCATTTATGTGTTCGATGAAGAAGCGTCCAAGCTTGAAGGAATCGATTATCTCGCGCAAGGTACGTTGTATACTGATATCATCGAGAGTGGTACAGATACAGCCCAGACAATCAAATCACATCATAATGTCGGCGGTTTACCAGAGGATATGAAATTCCAATTGATCGAGCCGTTGAATGCCCTATTCAAGGATGAAGTTCGTAAAGTCGGTACCGAATTAGGCTTGCCGGATGATATCGTCTGGCGTCAACCGTTCCCGGGGCCGGGCCTTGGAATCCGTGTCCTTGGAGAGGTAACCGAAGAGAAACTGAAGATCGTCCGTGATTCGGATGCAATCTTAAGAGAAGAAATCAAGAATGCAGGATTGGACCGTGAAATCTGGCAATACTTCACTGCACTTCCGAACATGAGAAGCGTCGGTGTCATGGGAGATATGAGGACTTATGACTATACAGTCGGCATTCGTGCAGTCACTTCCATTGACGGGATGACTTCCGATTGGGCGCGGATCCCATGGGAAGTCCTCGAACGGATTTCCAATCGTATCGTCAACGAAGTCGATCATGTGAATCGTATTGTCTATGACGTCACCTCTAAGCCGCCATCTACAATCGAGTGGGAATAAACGAAAATAAGCGGATTTATGGTGTAGATGGAATGTGATACGAACAATAATGAATAATCAGATGACGAATGTTCGGTTTTTCTGTTGACATTTTTCGTCATTCGCATTACACTAATGAAAAATAAAAGATAATAACATCATCGTATAATGTCGGGGATATGGCCCGAAAGTTTCTACCAGGCTACCGTAAATAGCTTGACTACGAGGGATGGTTCATCTGGGACAACCTTGTTTGTATTAGGTGTGTTCCATTCCCTTGTTTGTCAAAGCTTCAGGTATCATGCCTGAAGCTTTTTTGTTCGATTTTCATCAGTGCCAGGCACCATTCGGGAAGCCTTGGTACGTAAGGGTTTTGAAAGTGTGCCAGGCACCATTTGGGAAGCCTTGGTACGTAAGGGTTTTGAAAGTGTGCCTGGCACCATCTGAGAACCCTTGGTGCCATTGACTTCTTTTTTGGTGACAGGCACCGGGGAATGCTAAGTGGAAAAGGAGTGTTTGGGGAATGGATCGTTTTTTTGGATTTAAGGAGTATGGAACAACATACAGGAAAGAGTTCATCGCTGGTCTTACTACGTTCTTATCTATGGCTTATATTTTATTCGTCAACCCAGCGATTCTAGGTGATGCAGGAATGGACAAAGGCGCTGTCTTCGTAGCGACGGCTCTTGCAGCAGCAATCGGTACCCTTGTGATGGGATTATTGGCGAACTATCCGATTGCGCTGGCACCGGGGATGGGATTGAATGCCTTTTTCACCTATTCCGTCGTCATGGTCATGGGGATCCCCTGGCAGACGGCCCTTGCTGGGGTACTTGTTTCCGGTCTTGTCTTCATCGTCATCACTGTTTTGAAAATCAGAGAAACCATCATCAATGCGATTCCACAAGAGTTGAAGTTTGCTGCGGCAAGCGGGATCGGGTTGTTCATTGCCTTTATTGGATTACAAAACGCGGGAATTGTAGAGAATAACGATTCGACACTCGTACAGCTTGGAAATTTGGCTAGTGGGGATACGTTACTTGCCATCTTCGGACTGATCACTATCGTCATTTTCATGGTACGAGGCATCAAAGGCGGGATCTTTTACGGAATGGTCCTGACTGCAATTGTCGGCCTTATTTTCCAACAGATTCCACTGCCTTCAGGTATTGTCGGAGCAGTTCCGAGCCTAGAGCCGACTTTCGGTGAAGCGGTTAAACATTTGAACCAGATTACGACCATCGATATGCTTGTCGTCGTATTGACTTTCTTGTTCGTCGACTTTTTTGATACTGCTGGAACACTTATGGCCGTTGCTTCCCAGGCTGGTCTGATGAAGGATAACAAGCTTCCGAGGGCGGGACGTGCACTTATGGCTGACTCATCCGCAACAGTAATCGGAGCGGTACTTGGAACATCTACTACTACGGCTTACATCGAATCCTCTTCAGGGGTTGCAGCCGGAGGACGTACTGGGTTCAGCTCAGTGGTCACAGCAGGCTTCTTCTTATTAGCACTGTTATTTTCACCATTGCTTGGCGTTGTCACACCTTCTGTAACAGCACCCGTACTGATCATCGTCGGTGTCTTGATGGTAGCTGTACTTGGTAAGATCGAATGGCATCGTTTCGAAATAGCAGCTCCGGCCTTTTTGACAATCATCGCCATGCCATTGACATACAGCATTGCGACAGGAATTGCGCTTGGGTTCATCCTATATCCGATCACGATGCTCGTTAAAGGAAAAGCGAAAGAAGTCCACCCGATCATGTATTTCATGTTCTTCATCTTTATCTTGTACTTCGCGTTTCTGACGTAGATAGCATTATCAAATGCTTTGTTGGTTTTCTAACCAATCAGGGATGACCTGGGGTGTAGTTATAAACACCTCGGATCATCCTTTTTCATTTTCGTGAAGAAGTGAACAGATTTTTTCGAAACTATTTGTAGAACTGAAAGAACGTGATTTTAGTCCTAGTAAAAGTCGATAAAAGAAAATACTTGTAACAAAAATGAAATATAAAAAATCACAAAACTTAACAAAAAAAGGTTTAGATAGGTATGTCTTAAAGGAACTATATACATAATCCTGCAAAAGGTTAAAATTACCAAAAATAATGGTCTAAGGCCCTTTTTACCCCGAGGTGGCAAAGGAAAATACCTTGAATTCAAGAAGTTAGTCCGGAGGAATCAATTAAAATACATATATTTACATTTTTACAATAAAAACAATTTTGACGGGTATGTCATTGTTTGGTAGTTTTTCCTTATGCTATGAACAATTTATGCAATTTCGACCATAAACAGTCGATTTTTGGAGGATGTCTTCTATGAAACTTGTAATCGATGAAACATTAGGTGACTTTCAAATGGAAGGTGTAGTCATCAAACCGGTAAACACGAAAAATGGCCAAAGGCGGATTAAAGAAGTCATCCATGATCATGAGTCTAAAACCTTTTCAAAATCACTAGATATTACCGTATACAACCAGCTGGAGGAAATCCATTTTTTTAAGAATTTATCGGATGCTTCAGAAATCATTTATTTTTACGATCCATTTTATACGGATCGCAATGTCATTCGTAGGCTGCAAAACTGGCTGTATCCACAACAGTCATTAGTCAGCTATCCCATCTTTCATAATCGCGCAACCCTCTATATGCTGCTCGATAAAGTAACCCGATACAATCACGGATCATCAGGCTCGATCATCAATGTTATTGAACAAGAAAGCAATACGATTCAAGAATGGATCATCACACCTGACCCTAAAGTTTTTTATAAAAATAGGATTAAATCTATTCATAAAAAGAAGAAATCAAAACCATACAAACTGCTTGTTTCAGAAAGTGGGAAGGCGAAAATCAAAAAATCCGGTACGGTGGAAGAATTGATCGGGGATATCTTGCCCAGGGAGGACATAGGATCCAAAACCTGGCTAGTTCACAAGGGACTCTCAGGTAATCTGCCGATTGATGATCATGTGAAACAACACAGATTAGAAGATTACAATTTACCTGTCAACGTACCATTTGTACATATAGTAACTCAACCTACCTTAAATTGATGGAGTGACGAAGCAATGATCGATGCCAAACGAAAAGCGTTCATTTTTTTGACGATTGCATTCATATTAGCAGTTGCAGCAGCTGGTTTTATCATCAACCAGATCCAGATGGCTCAGGATTCACTTGGCGAAACAGTGAAAGTAGCCGCAGCAGATAAGGATATCCAATCCTATACTTCACTTGAGAAAGGTGACATTACGTGGGTTGAAATGCCGAAAAACGCACAGGTCGAGTCGTTTATCCAACAATCGGATGATATTGATGATTCCATTACGGTTGTCAATCTGAAAGAAGGAGACCTTGTCACAAAAAATGTAGTCAGGAAAAAGGTTGATATCCCTGCCGATCATCGGATAGTCTGGCTTAACCCCAGCGAGATCGTGATTGTCGATCAGGGTGTTGCCGAAGGAGATCTAGTGGATGTCATTTCAGTCACGGAAAATAAAGAAAAAGGAGTCGTCACCCAACGTTTGCTGCAAAACATCAAAGTGGTCCAGATGGAAAGTAAAAGTGAGGGACCATCTGCCATCAAAGTCTCACTTCCAGTAAACCAGGCCGAGCGGTTGATCCATGCCCAGAATTCGGCAAAACAAATACGGATCCTTAGAGTCAATCAGGTGATGAAAGATAATGGCTCCACTCAGGAAACACCTGAACAAACAACCCCAGAGCACGAGCAGAAAGAAACGAAGCCAGCTGAGGAACAGCAAGAAACGAATGAAGCAGCAAAGGATAAACCCGACGATAAGAAACCAGAAGATAAAAAAGATGAGCAATAAGGAGACGATGTTCGATGAGCCAATTGAAAGCCTTGATCATTACAACCAATCCAACGATAAAACAATCTCTGATCGATATCCTGGAGGCTCATGGAATTGATTCTGAAGTGGATGAACAATGGAAACGTTCGTTTTCAAACCTGAATAAGTATACTTTCTACTTCATCGATCGCGAAGCATTGAATCAGGCAGAAGGATTCGCTTTGCCTGCATCTAGCTTTTTGATCGGAATCACTTCGGAACGTTCTTTTGAAGAAGGAAGGGAGTGGATGAAGGCCGGGGCTTACGATGTCATCGTCTATCCAGAAGAACAATCCCGCTTGAATGAAATCATCCAGTCTTCTAAAGAAAAAGTGAAAATACAGCAGGAAAGTTTCGGGGAAGCCACGATCGGGGGCGGGCAGGTTGAAGCTTTTTACAGTGCAAAAGGTGGAAGCGGCAAGACGCTGTTAGCAGCGATGACAGCCCAATCCCTGCAAATCCATAAGGATAAACGGGTCATCCTGATTGATCTCAGTGCACAATTCGGTGGTTTGGAAACGATCTATGGCGTAAAGACGAGCCGCTCCTATATTGACCTTCAGCCGGTTTTGAAAGAGTTGTCTCTCAACCATATCGAAAATGTGGCAACACGCGATGAAAAGACTGGCAATTACATACTCCTAGGGCCAAGCAACCCGGCTAAAGCGGAAGATATCACAGAGGAATTGATCACGAAAGTCATCCGCACATGCAGAGCTCATTTTGATCATGTGATTTTAGATTTGCCGACAAGCATCAATACTGTCAGTTTCACAGGTTTGAATGAAGCGACACAGATTCATTATGTGCTGAACCCTGACAGCCTTTCTTTACGCTGCTTCAAGTATGCTATGGAGCTGTTCGGGCGTTTTCAGCTTGGAACAAGGGGCAACCTTTCCATCCTGTTGAACCGTGCGCATCCGAAGAGTGAACTAGGTGAGAAAGACATCGCGAAATTGATTGGAAAAGAAGTGGATGCTTCGATCCGATCTGATTACTTTTCATTGCAGCCTCTCTTGAATATGGGGGAGAGCTTTTATAAGAAGGAAAAAGACAAAGGCCAATTCAAACCAGCAAGAGACATCCGTCTGTTTGTCGATAAAGTTTTGCTTTAAAAAGGTGGTGAAGAGATGTCCTGGTTACAAAAAGCAGTAAACACGACGCCATTGAATGGAAATCAGGAAAATGGGTGGGATGTGGAATCGGAACAGCAAGAATCCTGGGTCCGCCATTATAAAAGCAGACTGATCAAGGAAGCGAACCTTGAATCGATCACGACATTGCCCGCCCAAGAACGGAAACAGACGATCGAGCGATTGGTAAAACAAATGATCGAAGAAGAGAAGGTCATCATTCCACAAAGCGAGATGGATCAGATCATCAGCCAGATCATCAATGAATCCGTGGGTTACGGTCCGTTGGAAGCCCTACTTCAGGACGACACGATCACAGAAATCATGGTAAACGGGCCGCGAGAGGTCTATATCGAACGTGGCGGGAAACTTGAACCCGCGGACATCCGTTTCAAGGATAATCAACATATCCGGCATATCATCGATCGTATCATCGCCCCATTAGGACGGCGTATCGATGAGAGTTCGCCGATGGTGGATGCCCGATTACTCGATGGAAGCCGTGTGAATGCGGTCATACCACCGATTACATTGGATGGACCTTCGATTTCGATCCGTAAATTCAACAAAACCCCTTTTACAATGGAAGATTTGATGGAATTCGGCTCATTCACTGATCGGATGGGAGAATTCTTGAAAGCGGCGGTCCAGGCGAAACTGAACATACTCGTCTCAGGTGGGACTGGAAGCGGGAAGACGACACTTCTCAACGTTTTGTCAGATTCGATTCCCCGCGGAGAACGGATCGTCACGATTGAGGATATGGCTGAACTACGATTTACGTACGACAACCTCGTCAGGATGGAAGCGCGACCTGAGAATATGGAAGGAAAAGGGGAAGTATCTATCCGCCAGCTTGTCAAAAACGCGCTCAGGATGAGACCGGACCGAATCATTGTCGGAGAAGTGAGAAGCTCAGAAGCGATCGATATGCTTCAAGCAATGAATACAGGACACGAAGGATCGTTGACGACCGTCCATGCGAACTCTCCGAAAGATGCATTGGGAAGACTTGAGGCGATGGTGATCATGTCAGGATTACCACTGACGGTCGATGTCATCCGAGGTTATTTTGTCGGAGCATTGGACCTGATCGTCCAAACGTCAAGACAGACGGATGGAAAAAGGAAAATCGTCAGCATTGCCGAGATCTTTGAGAAAAATGGGGAGATCGTCATCAAGGATATCTTCCGATTTGTAAGGACCGGCGTACGGTCAGACGGCAGTGTTAAAGGACATTTTGAATCTACCGGGTATATACCGAAAGCATTTGAAAGGTTCAAAGCATTTGGAATCGAAGTACCTGAATCGATGTTCTCAGAAGGTGTACTCGCATGACGGGGGCATGGATATTCCTAAGCGGCGCATTTTTCTCTTTTGTTCTTGCAATCTATTATTTCAAACGATTGACCACTGTGCAGAAAACCTCGAAAAGAGCGGAAGAGTGGTTTGAGGATTCGGGACAGCTGAAACGAAAAAGCTTCGTCCTTCTGATTGGAGACAAATTCGATCATTCGGAACTTGCTCGGGACTTGAAGAAGAAGTTGATCCAGGCCAATATCCCGCTGCAGCCATCTGAATACATGGGCATCTATATATTGGTGATCGCAGTCCTCTGGTTTTTCAGTTATTTCGTACTCGGATTGATTTTGTTCATGGGATTCCTGCTTTCGTACCTCATCGCCTGGCTCGCATCCAAATTATATTTGAGCTCAAGGCAGAATAAGCGGAACGAAAGCTTCAACAAACAGCTTCCGGAGATATGCAGGATGATGTCCAATGCAGTAAAAGCTGGTCAGACGATACCACAGGGAATTGAGATGGTCGGAAATGAAATCAAAGCACCATCCGGTCCTGAATTCAAGAAGATGGACCAACAGCTTCGTTTGGGAGACGGTCTTGATGAAGTGATGAACCGTTTCCGGGAACGGGTTTCGAGTAATGAGATCAATATTTTCGTCAGTACGATCCTGATCCAACGCAGGGTCGGCGGGAATTTGGCAGAGGTTTTGGATTTGATGGCGACGACGCTTGAAGAAAGAGCTCGTGTTTATAAGGAAATCCAAACCGTTACGGCAGAATCCAAGTCGATCGCTTATATCCTTGTCATCATGCCATTGTTGATGGCTGTCATGATGAACCTCTTCATCAAAGGTTTCTTGAATGTCATCTTCACGACATTCGGATTGATCCTACTTGCCGTATTTGCAGGTATGATCAGTATCGCATTTGTCATCATCAAACGGATTACCAGGATAAGGGTGTAGTAAAATGAGCCCACAATTCAGCGTATATACAGTGTTGTTGTTTAGTCTGATCTTACTCTTATTATTCATCGGATTCGTATTCATCTATCTTTATGTAGGCAAAAAGCAGCGATTGATGTCGCATTTGCAGGTATCGGAAATCAAACATCGAAAACGGAAAAAATTGAGAGAAAGGATGGCCGGACCAATTATAAAAGCAGCAGAGTATGCTGGTCCCACTGGCATCAAATATCCTTTTTTTTCAGACAAGGAAAAAGACGAACAATTGTTAGTCAAAGCTGGAAATCCGATGGGACTGAGACTTGAAAGCTTTTACGGCTTGCGGTTCGTCCTTGGACTCGGAGCCCTGATGTTTTCCATCCTCTATGTCTTTCTCGGGTTGCCTTTCGGGCTTATGACCATCGTTTTATTCCCGTTAGCAGGATTTTTCGGACCGAACCTATGGTTGTGGATGAAAGCCCGTGATCGTCAGGAACAAATCAGTTCGATGATGCCTGATTTCCTCGACACGGTCAGTGTAACGCTCCAGGCTGGTGTCAGCCTTGACGGTGCATTGAAGCAAGTGACCAAACAGCTGGGAGGTCCATTAAGCGAAGAAATCGACCGTTTTAATCGGGAAATCGAACTCGGGGTTCCAAGACGTACTGCTTATGAAAACTTGATCAACCGTAATTCGTCCAAGGAGCTGGAGATGCTGGTCACTTCGTTATTGCAAGGTTCTTCTCTTGGGGTTCCGGTTTCTCAGACCTTCAAGATCCAGGCAGATGATCTACGGGCAATGCGGGGGTTCAAGGCAAAAGAAAAAGCAGCGAAAGCCAGTCCGCAAATCACCCTTGTCACAACGTTCTTCGTAGCTCCGGCAGTGTTTTTCCTGATCATCGGCTTGCTGGCATTGAACGTCATTTATAACCCAGAAGCATTCGGTTTAGACACCTTCTTTAAATAAGAAGGATTGACATACATTTATAAAAAAATCCAAAGGAGAGATTTTATCATGAAGAAGATGAAAAAAATGGTTGAAAACATGTCAGCTGTAGTCAATAAATACGTTAATAACGAACGCGGTGCCCAGGCTCTTGAGTGGGTTGCCCTTGGGCTCGTCGTCCTTGCCGTGATGGCGGCAGTAGCTACAGCAGTCGATGGAAATGGAAGCAGTATCGCGAATGCCATCGTTGAAAAGATTTCAGAACTGATCGGCCGCTTGTAACCGTGTGATCCGATGATGAACAGATTCCGGAAACTGGTCAAAAATGAGCGGGGATCGCAGCTGATCGAATTCGTCGCTGTGTTTCCCATGGTTATTCTGGCGATGATGATCATCTGGCAGATGGCCCTTGTGGCGTATACGGTGGTCGTAACAGAAGCAGCGGCTCGGGATGGAGCACGGGCGGCGGCTGTTGATGGAGACGCTGAAAAGGTGGCTGAACGATCTGCGGGCAATCTTGTCCTTCAGAGTGTAAACACAGATAAAGGAGACGAAGAGGTTACGGTGACAGTCGTATCGAATGTCCCAACCGTTTCAATACCGTTCATAGGTCGTCTTGAATTTACTTTTGACGCAGATGCGACAATTCCGATTGAAGAAGGTCTGAAGGATTGATGAACATGAAAAAGTATCTCAAAAATGAACGAGGGAACGGCATGCTGCTCGTGATTGTCGGCATGCTGATCGCCTCTATTTTCATAAGCTTCATGTTTTTTGATTTCTTTAATGTGTTCATTTCAAAAAGAATCAGTCAAACAAGTGCGGACGCAGCAGTGCTGGCTGCAGCAAAAGAAGCAAGAGAAATCTATGAAGAGCGCTATACTTCCGCAATAGAAAGTGAACTTGAAGAACTACGAGAGCTTTTTGAAGATGAAAAGGAAAAGGCTGAAGAAGATCAAGATGAAAGCGGAGAAGGCGATGAAGGCGAAGAACCACCTCAAGATGAAGATTCTTTTTTGGATTCAATCATCAAAGAGATCGAGAAAAAATATAGAGAGGTGACGATGCCTCCTAGTTTACGAGAATGGCTTGAAGATCCAAGTACAGAAATCGATCCGGTTGAAGCATTGAAGTATTTTTATGATAATGATGAACTTAATTCCATGGCATGTACAGCCATTGAAGGTGACATGGAACGTATCCGGAGAGCAGCTGATGAATACGCAGAAAAAAATGGTGCGGATCGAAACGCTCAGGTTCAATTCGATCAAAGCAAGTTCAGTATTTTCGTAGAATCTGAAAAAGATGGCAGCTATGTCACTGTTGATGACTCGTTATTTGAGGGGATCGATGCAGACGCATCTGCAACGATCAAACGACCGAAGGGGCTCGACATAGCTTGTGATTAGAAAAGGGCAAAGGGTGCAGTTGCTAGGGAAGAATCCGGGAGGAAATTTAAATGGTTTATCAACTCAATTGGAGGAAGACAATTGTATTGACGTTAGTCGTCGCTTTTTTTGCGTATTTATTACCAATGACAGAAGCGCATGCCAATATCGGAGAATTCGAGTATGATGACAGCGGACTTACACGTACAGAGAATGACGGTGTCGGAAATGGCAATGAAGAAGATGACGGCGGCTGGTTTGGCTGGTGGGATGATTTTAAAGAAGGCGCCGGGGATGTTGTTGATGATGTAGGTGACTTCTTTCAACCTGCAGTCGATGCAGTAGATAGTGCATGGGATTGGACAGGGGAAAAAATTTCACAATGGTGGGACTGGACTACCCAGAAAGTTTCAGAAGGCTGGGAATCTACCAAAAACGCCTGGAATGATTTCACCGAATGGACCAGTGATGTCTGGGCGAATACACCTGACTGGGTCAAATCATCACTCGCCTTTGTCGGTATTGCAGCTGTCGTTGTCGGAGTCGCTGTGGTCGGAATAATTTCTGCACCAGTGGCGATCGCTGCAATTGTAGGAGCCGGTATTGCTGGCGGTCTCTATTATGCATTGAATGGCGGCTCTGAAAGTTATAGTTTCTTAGGGGCACTAGGCTGGACAGCTGGAGGAGCGTTGCTCGGTGGTGTCGGTCAGGCGACTGGAGCACTCGCAGCAGGAGCGAACTCCCTTCGGATTTTCGCCGGCCGTCAGCTAGCGGGTATGCGATTAGCCTTTACACTTAACAGGTTTGCTTCAGGAAGCGGTCTAAGAGCAGGATTACAGGTAGCGAGAGGATTAGGAGCAGCCTGGTTGAAGATTGGAGGACCTGCGGCTGGTATTACATTTGGTTCACATGCCCTTAACTATATTCTCACTGGTAATATAGATTATGGAGAAATGGTATTTGATACAGGTCTCGCCTTCGCAACTGCTCCACTAGGTTTTGGACTGACAAAGGGGATCTTGAATTCTTTCAGGACAGTACGTACTGTAGCAGCCCCAATCGCTGGAAGCGTTGCATTGGGTGGATTTTCTAATGTCGCAATGCAATCCTTCAAAGGAGATGCTACCGCTATGGATTTCTTGATTGGATCAGCGGTAGGTCTGACGTTTGTATTGCCGGATTCCTTGGTTACAAAATTTGTGAACAATTCCGCTGCAAGTAATACGTATGAATTTGTAAAGAAACAATTGAGCGACTTGCTTTCAAATAATCTCGAAAAAAAGGTTGGTCCCACAAATAATAAATAAAGTAATTACAAGGGGTAATTTATGAGTAATAAAGGCTGGAGATTCTTACAGGTAATAGCATATATCATCATTTTTGGTGGAGGTGCCCTAGCCATCTTTTCCACTTCTGAGCCGGTCGGAGATGGGGTTCGAAGAATGGTAGAGAGACCATGGTGGTTGAACTGGTTAGGCGGTTTGATCGTATTGTCTATCTTCACTGTCGTATTTGTAGAGGTGCGCAGCAGAAATGGCGGCGTGGTCAACGCCAGGGTGATTGGTCAGACGCTTTTATGGATTGCGATCACTGTCGGTGGATTAATGTTTATCTGGTATTTGCGTGGAGATTTCAATTAACTGATTACATGGAGTGAGAGTTATGGAGAAGCGTGGATGGGCTATATTCCAGTGGACGGCAGGTAGTGCTGCTATACTGATGATCGTGACGATGTTCGTCATGACAAGTGACATTCAAGATGACAAGTTGGTGATGGTCCATCCAACTCCATGGATGTATGTGTTATTCGGATTATCCGTCATTGGAGTCTTCCTTTTTGTCCTAGGGCATCTCGCCAAAAAGAGAGAAGCGTTTGCAATCGATAAAAGCATTTTCTTCCAAGCATTGTTGTGGACGTCACTTTTTTACGGTCTATTGTTAGGGATCAATTTTTACTAAAACGAATACATATTCAATAGAGAACCAGGGAGGGGAACCATGTTACATTCACTTCGTGTATACATGCTATTTTTCATAGTATTATTCGTCATCGCAGCATGCTCGAATGAAAGCAATGGTGAACAGACGAAGGAAAAAGAAGACCCTGAGGAAAAACAAGAAGAGGCATTCGATTATCCTGAAGCTGCAAAGGATGCAGAAGGAATCATCGAACAAGGGCCAGGATCTGCCTTTCAAGATTTCGAAAATGAAGAAGCGGAAGAGAAAATGAAAGAAGAAGTAGAAGCAGAAGGAAAAGCGCTTCCGGATGATCTTTCTGCAGAACAGCTTTATAATTTTATGATCGCAAAATTCGCTTTATCCTATCAGGAAGCCAATGAAGCCTATGATCATTTCGAATCGACCTACCGATCACCAGGTGAACGAGCAGAAGAGGGAAAACAAAAAAACATCGTTTTCTTGTTAGATTCAAGCGGAAGTATGGCTGGCCAAGTGAGCGGAGGCGTGAAAATGGATCTTGCGAAATCAGCCTTGAATCGAGTTACAGGGAATACGGATCCCAATACGAAGGTGGCACTGCGTGTGTATGGTCATAAGGGGAGCAGCGAAGATAAAGATAAAAAGGTTTCCTGTGACAGCAGTGAATTGGTTTACCCATTAAATCCTTACGAGGAAGATAGTTTCCAGGAAGCGCTCAATGATTTCAAACCTTCTGGTTGGACGCCAATCGCCACTTCGCTTGAACTTGCTAAAGACGATTTTAACGAGGTTGGAGATGACGTTGAAAATATAATCTACATTATAAGTGACGGAATAGAGACTTGCGGCGGGGACCCGATTCAGGCTGCAAAAGAGATACATCAATCTGAACTGGACGTGACGGTAAATGTGATTGGGTTCAATGTGGATACAAAAGGTCAAATACAGTTGAAAGAAACAGCTGCTGCAGGCGGTGGAGAGTATAAAGACGTCAATTCCAAAACAGACCTGAACAAAACCCTTGATGATATGATCGGGGACGTCAAGAAAAACATAGATGAAGATATCAGTGATGCGAAAGCCGGAATCGATATCAATACATGGTATTCTGGACAGAGCAGTAAACTTCGCAAAATTGATGACACATTTTATTCCATCATAAAGACAGAATCAAAGGTCTTGAATGAAGTCGTATTTGCACTCGATGATGAGGGGAAGTTGAAAGAAGGATCATATTCAGAATTGAAGGATCTGATCAATGAACGGATGGAAATCATGGAGCAATACAGCCAGGAGCGTAAGGATGCACTCTTACAAGAAGTAGAAGCATCCCGAGATAAAGCACGTGAAGATCTGGAAAAGAAAAAACAACAATAGCCGGTTCATATAGGGCTGACACCATCGAATGGTTTCAGCCCTATCTTATGATATTTTGTGGTGGTGGAGAGGAGCCTGTTCATGAAAAAATGGTTGACGCACAGCTTGATGGTGCTGGTGTTGGTCTTGTCGGCGTGCAGCCCACAGTCTTCTGCAGACAAAACAACAGAAGAACCGAAGGATGAATACACGGCATTAGCAGAAGAGAAAAACAACGATCAAGACCTTCAAAAGGTTGAACTTGGCCGTTATGCGGAAGAAGTAGGCGCGACCTTGTCTTCACCGAAATATCGATCTTTCCATGTGAATTCATCTTTTAGCATAAAAGGAAAGGTGAAAGACACAAGCAAGTTTACTTCAGATTACGTCATGATCAAAGTACAAAGTGAAAAAGACGGCCCGGATGGGGAGAAAGAATTCGAATACTTTACACCAATCAATGATGGGACCTTCGAGCAAAAGGTTCAGTTGTTTAATGGAAAAGGAAAATATGAAGTGAAAGTCAGTCTGCCAGATGATCGCACTGAAAATTACTTTAAAAGACTTGCTGAATTTGAAGTGTCGAATGTGAATCCTAAAGTCAAAAGAGATGTTATGACCAGGATCCCTGCCCTGGAGCATGACCTGAAGTTCGACAACCTTCCAAGCGGTTTCTTTCAAGAAGAAGAATTCTTTGCATTGAACGGAACCGTAGAAGATGCGGAAATGATCATGGTCAAGGTGGATAAAGAAGATGAATCCTCGGAAGTCATGATTCCTGTCGCAAAAGACGGTACTTTTGCCAAAGAGATTCCGCTTTTCTATGGAAAAGGGGTTCATAAAGCAACGATCATGACTCCAGATGAAGAGCGAGAAAACTATTATAACGAAGCAGCCGTCATTCTCGTAGACAATCAATCTGAAAAAACGTATACACCGATCAACTATTCAAAGGTATATCAAGAACTCGGATATTCCCTTACACATCCGAAAGTCGGTGGAGAAGAAACGGATCTTTCTTATCCGATAAAAGGGGAAATCAATCCGGATGCCCCATATGCTGATCAGACAGAGGTTGTATTCGTCAGTACCAAGAAAGGGGAAGACGAGGCGATGTACAGCATCCCGGTGGAAGATTACAAGTTTGATGGAGAGGTCTTCCTCAGATTCGGCCCTGGAGAATATGACGTAAGTGTGTTTGCGCCAGATTTTGAACGTACGAACGGCGATTACAGGAGTTTCACAGGTCTGGCGAATTTCATGCTGAAGGGAAAAGCAGAAGACAAGAGGAATCTTCTCCCATCAAAAGGCATCCAATCTGACCACCCTGAAATCGAAACATTAGCAGGAGAACTGACTGATGGAATAACAGATGAAAAGAAAAAAGCGAAAGCGGTCTATGAATATGTAGCAAAGAATGTGACCTATGACGTCGACAAGCTGAACAACGAGTCGTTCGAATTCGATGACAGTGCATTAAAAACATTGAATGAAAAAACGGGGGTCTGTGAAGATTACTCGTATCTTACGATTGCGTTGTTGCGGGCGAGCGGAATGGAAGCAAGGATGGTGACTGGCAGAGCGACCTTCTCTTTTGCAAGGCACGCATGGGTAGAAACGAAAGTCGATGGAAAATGGCTTTTGATGGACCCTACCTGGGGCTCTGGTTACTTGAAAGACGACAAATTCGTAAAGGAATATAGAGATAAATATTTTGATCAAGACCCAAAAGAATTTGATAAGGATCACAGCCGGGAGGACATCCAGTACTGATGACCGATAAACAATGGAGAATCATGCAAATCATTTGGTATGCGGTAGGAATAAGTGGTGGTTTTTGTGCAGTATACTTTACATCTGAACATGTTGGTAACGGGCTCTATAGGATGGTGGTTAGACCTTCGTGGTTTAACTGGGTGATCGGTTTAGTCGTTTTATCTGTCTTTATGGTTACATTCATCGAAGTACGAAGTCGTAATGGCGGTGTAATCAATGGAAAAGTCATCAGGCAGACTCTACTCTGGATTGGCGTCACGGTTGGAGGGTTGATGTTTGTCTGGTATTCAAGAGGGGATTTCTAAAAAAATAACCATGAAAAATAGCCTCCTATAGTGATAGGGGCTATTTTTCTGGCTTGAAAGGTGTAAGCCATCCAGCAACGAATGAAGAAAACGGCACGCCGACGATGATGGCTAAACAAATATGTACGATATCCGCCATAGAACTATAAGGTACAAAGGCGTTGAAGACTAATTTAATCAGTTGCAAAAACCCGTAAAAGGACAGTAGGAAAATAACTAAATAGAAGATCCGATACATGATTGCCTCCATTTCCTTATACAGCACTTTTTTACTATACAAACTAATTCACTAACAAGCTGAAAAATCCTTTTGAAAGTTTTTTTGAATTTATGGTTGACCGTCTAAATGTTAGATGATATATTAGTTAAGTCGCTTCGGGACAGAGGCGAAAAGATGCCCTTCTAAAAGGGAAACAAGCTCTTTGAAAACTGAACAAAAGCCAAGCGTGAAACGGGTCTTTTTATAAGAACCCTGAATCAATTTCGATTTACATTTAATGAGCAATCAAACGATGCTCAAAGAATTTAGTAGCAAGAAGTTCGAGGAAGCAAGGAAGGTGAACACCGGATAGTACCTAGATGTACTTGAGGATGTGAACCGACGATGCTTACAACGAAATTCGATGCTAATCAATTTTTTGGAGAGTTTGATCCTGGCTCAGGACGAACGCTGGCGGCGTGCCTAATACATGCAAGTCGAGCGGACCAACGAGGAGCTTGCTCCTCAGAGGTCAGCGGCGGACGGGTGAGTAACACGTGGGCAAC
>NZ_CAMGYZ010000022.1 GCF_946151055.1 Bacillus sp. Marseille-Q3570
TGTTGTCACAGGACGTGACGAACTTAATCGAAGATCCTTAACTCGTAAAACTTAAAAATTGATTCAGGGTTCTTTTTAAAAAGACCCGTTTCACGCTTGGCTTTTGTTCAGTTTTCAAAGAGCTGTTTTTCGCTGCCTCGTTTTTGAGGCGACCTAACTAATGTAACATCCACAAAAAATAATGTCAACAACTTTTTTGAAATAGTTTTGAACACCGTTTTTGCGGCAACAAAAAATACTTTACCAAAGCCCTGCATAACTGTCAATAAGATTTTTTCACTTTTGATTCGAAATTTTATGGCGCATATATTTTACACAGTCGGCTGGATTTGAAAAACGCTGCAGGATCTTGAAGACAAGCTGATATCTTTCTTCCATAGCGCGTTTGATGATTCCTTCAACACGATGATCTTCCATATCATGCAATAGTTCTTCAAGTTCTTTTTTTAAAAGGTACTCCATTTCTTTAACTTCTTTCTCATTGAGAACAAATCCAAGCATGGTATCAATCCCTCATTTATTTTTTTATCATTATCCCTTCTTTTTCCAATTTCTATTCCAAGATAAATCTAAGCAGATGATTACAGAAGTAGCTCCTTGGATTGAAAAGACAAGACAGGTCTATCTTGTCCTCTCATACATATACATGTACTGAGTGAATAGGATAGGAGGTAGACGACGTGAACTTCTTTTGGGTCGTGAACGGAAAAAGGTTCAAACAATATTTGATTATAATTATCGCTTCTTTCTTTGCTGCCTTGATTGCTTTTGTAGAAGCACAAGATCTCGAAGTTTTCAAAACAAAGGACGGAGATCCAAGAGCCATTTATAAGGGAGAAGAAAAAGGGAAAAGAATAGCACTCACCTTCGATGTAAGCTGGGGCGAAAAACGGATTCATGAAATTCTTGATCTTTTAGAAAAAGAAAAAGTGAAGGACACGACATTCTTCCTTTCGGGAGAATGGGCAGAGAGGCATCCCGATATCGTTGAAAAGATCACTAAAAACGGACACGAAATCGGCAGTCTTGGATATCGATATAAAAGTTATACCGAACTTGAGGCAGATCAAATTAAACGGGACATGTCGAAAGCACAGCAAATCATCAATGAGGTTTCTGGAGAAAAGCCAGTGTTGCTTCGCCCGCCGAACGGACAATTCAATAAAGAGGTTTTGGATATCGCAGAGAAACTGAACCAAACCATTATACAATGGAGTATCAACACCCATGATTGGAAAAATCCAGGTGCAGAACGAATTAGTGATACGGTTTTGTCTCAGGCGAAGGGTGGTGACATCGTCCTTCTTCATGCATCAGACGCAGTAAAACAAACCAGAGATGCATTGGAAATAATCATTTCAGAACTGAAAAAAGAAGGTTACACGTTCACTTCTGTCGGTGAACTGATTGCAAATACGGATAGTAAAACGAAAGAAATAAAATAAAGAAGTTGGGCTCTCTTGGCTCAACTTCTTTTTATGAGACGATGTAAGATTAAAATCTGCCAGGTGTTACATGCTAATAATGGGACGATGGACAACCATAGCCAAAGTATATCGCCTTGCTTCAATACAGGGATCCATTCGATAGTCGTTACCACTACAATGAAAAAAAGTGCTGGAACAAAAGCCGCTTTGTTCGTTTCCTTCATTTTGATATAGGCGACGATCATTCCGTACACCAGTAAAGCAACTGGTACAAAGATAAAATTGAATAAGGTCAACCCCGTATCTTTAAAGGCAATGTAACGTAAGTAGAATAAATCAAAAACAACGAAGGCGAGTATCAATATTTGTACCCAACTCCATAGCCGCACTGACTTGAAAATTCCTAACCCGAATCGATGGATCGTCAAATAGGCGAAATACCCCATCTGGCTGATGATGCTGAAGATGAATCCGAATCCGAGTAACCAGGCGATCATGACAAAAAAGCTTGCCATGCTCTCGATGTCCTCCCAACGAAGCAGCAGCCCGATGGCAACAGCACTAACCCCACCGATCAATAATGTTGTAAAAAATAAATAAACCCATTTCCTTATATTCACGAATAACAATTCCCCTTTAATTCTGCTCGTTTCGATTGTACCAATCCACCTGTAAAAAAGCTAGTTTCCTTTATTTAGTCCGCATATTTGTCACAACTTTCTCGAACGCTAAAGGTAAGATTGAATACTGAAAGGGGCAGTCTAGGATGAAAAACTGGATGTTCGTCCTCATCATAGCCTTTGGTTTAGTATTACAGGGGTGTACTCCTGCAGCAGCAGAAGAAAAAGGTTCTTATGAGGAAACAAAGAAAATGCTCGTGGACCTTTTAAAAACAGATGATGGTAAAAAAGCGATAGAGGAAGTCTTAACGGACGAAAAAATAAAATCACAAATCGTCATGGACCAAAAATTCGTAAAAAAGACGATTGAAGATACACTGACTTCTAAAAAAGGTCAGGATTTTTGGAAAGAATTGATGAAAGATCCGAAAACAGCTGAAGCTCTTGCCAAAAGTATGGAAAAACAAAACGAAGAGCTACAGAAGAAATTACTCGATGATCCTGAATATCGGAAAAAAGTCATCGAAATCATGAAGGATCCTGAAATATCCAAGGAAGTTATGGACTTGATGACTTCTCAAGAATTTAGGGAGCAACAAAAGAAAGTAATGATGGAGACATTTGAAAGTCCACTTATGAAAGCTCAGCTTTCTGAAATGATCAAGAAAACGGTGGAAGAAGAAATCAAAAGCGGTAGCGCTTTGAAACAAAAAGGGAAAGGTGAAGAAGGCCAATCTGGTGAAGATCAGGGTGGTCAAGGACAAAAATAGGACCGGCGAATGCCGGCCCTTTTTGTTACATTTAAAGAAAGTAGAAGGTCAACAAAAGGCTTGGCTTTGCCTAGTTTTCTTATCCTTCGACTTTTTTGATGACGTTCAACGCAATTTGCTTATAAATCTGCCCGATTTTCGAGTCTTCAAGATAAACGGATGGTGCAAAATCATCTTCACGCATTTCCGGTTGGCCGAGCGGGATTCTACCGAGGACTTCGGTATTCAATTCTTCAGTCAGTTTATCTGCCCCACCTTGCCCAAAGACATATTCTTTTTCACCCGTCTTCTTACTTTCGAAATAGGCCATATTTTCAACGACACCGAGAATATCATGGTCCGTTTTCAGCGCCATCGCTCCTGCACGTGCTGCTACGAAGGCTGCCGTAGGATGTGGTGTTGTGACGATGATTTCTTTACATTGCGGAAGCATCTTATGGACATCTAAAGCAACATCCCCTGTCCCAGGCGGTAAATCCAAGATAATATAATCAAGATCTCCCCACTCGATATCATTGAAGAAGTTCGTCAACATTTTCCCAAGCATAGGTCCGCGCCAAATGACTGGTGCATTATCTTCAACGAAAAATGCCATCGAAATCACTTTGACCCCGAAACGCTCTACAGGGAAAATTTGTTCACCGACGACTTTTGGACGCTCTGCAATACCCATCATGTCTGGCACACTGAATCCGTATATATCTGCGTCAATTAGTCCTACTCGCTTCCCTTCACGAGCAAGGCTGGTCGCGAGATTCACGGAAACTGTTGATTTCCCTACTCCACCCTTACCACTTGCTACTGCGATGAAGGTCGTTTCTGTTTGTACTCCGCTCGTCGTTTCTTGTTGAGGCGCTGCACCTTCGCGTTGTTCGAAACGCAAGCCGACAGAAGCGACCCCCGCTTCTTTTAACGTATTTACGATTTCTTGCTGTAGCTGCATTTGTTCTGGCGAATTCGCCTGGGCGATTGCAATTTTCAATCCCACGTAATCTTCTTTGATTTTGATTTCTTTCACACTATCTGAATCAACAATGCTTTTATGTAAAAAAGGTTCTTGTATCGGTTTGAGAAGCTCTAAAATTTGTTCTTCTGACATCATAACCTCGAACACCATCCTTTTTAATCGCTTTCACCCCTTAGTATAACACAGAAAAATCCGCTTTTAGAAATGTTAGGGTTGTGTTGATTAGTCAAGTACTTGGAGTCTCTACTTTTTAAAGCCTGTGAATCCCTTCATAGCTTTTGGTTCCCTGGTGTTTTTTGAAGGTAAATAAACATTTTACTCATATGACTGTGCCCAGGCTACTCGATGCTTTTCTTTAAAAAAGAAAAACCTGGTCCATCAATCACCTGGAGCAGGTTCGTTTGCATAATATCGTAAAATCCCCTGGTAAATTGAAGCAGCGAGCTTCGTCTGATAAAGTTTCGATTTCAGCAGCTCCCGCTCATTCGGATTGGACAAAAAGCCGACTTCGACTAACGAACCAGGAATTTCAGCTTTACGGACCATATAAACAGTACTGATTGGCTTCGCTTTACGCGTCGTGTTCTCCAAATTGGAGCGGATTTGTTCCTGGATGAGTTTCGCTAATTTTTCATTTTCTTCTATAGCAGGGTTGTAAAAAACTTGAGCACCATACCATCGAGATGAAGGAATGGCATTGAGATGAATGCTGACGAACATATCAGCTTCAGATGTGTTTACAATTTCAGTTCTTTTTAACAAATCTTCCGTTTTACGATTCCTGATCCGTTTCGTTCCGTCACTTGCCAGATCCCTGTCTGTTTCCCGAGTCATGATGACAAGTGCTCCGGCTTGTTGAAGGTAGTCACGGAGCTTTAAGGAAATATTCAAGGCGATATCCTTCTCCTGGACATTTCCCTTTCCAACTGCACCACCATCGACTCCCCCATGACCGGCATCCAGTACGATGATTTTTCCTGTTAACGGAAGACTCCATGTAGACCAGGAATCGTTCGAATGTAATTGTTGTTGGATGACATATAATAAAAGTGCAGCACAAAAACCAGTCAGACCCCAAAATAGCCATTTTTTCCACTTCACCACATTCCCTCCCGCATCCCATTACTTGTATATATGTATGGGACAAGTGGAGGAAATATACCTTTTTCAGATTAGTGAAGCCGCATGCGATATCGCCGCTGTCCGTTTTCGTATCCTTCTCTCCACCATCGCTGGACGAAAGCGTCACAGCACATGTGAAGGGACTCGAGAACATGATCAGGGGTATAGCTCCAGAATTGCCAGTATTCGAAAAGCGTGTCATACAATCGCTTTTCAGATGCTGCACTGCGTTCTTTAATGCTGTCAAGCGATTCACCATGATAGCCGAACTTACTGTATTCAGCCCCTAATAAATAGGCTTCAATTGCTATATCAATGCATGTATCCTGGATTTCATCTTGGAACAATAAACTATATTGTAAAAACGGGAAGAACAACCTTTGGAATTCGGTCTTGATCCCATTCAAGGAAAGTTCACGTAATACTTTTCGTTCAAATGTAATTCGCTTTTTGTATTGTCTGTCTCTAAAGGTGGTGATTACATTCATCGGTTTCGCCTCCTTCCCCATTAGTGTTCGACCGCAAAACCGATTCATACCATGGGAACTTTGGTAAAAGACAGTATGTATACCACACCCTCATTACGCAAAACTAAAAAGGAAGGACACGATTGGACACTTGTACCAGGCACTTTTTACAAACCCTTGAGCCACAACGGATCTCAAAGTGTACCTGGCACCGTTTCAGAACCCTTCTCCCCGAAGGAATTCGAAAAGGTGCCTGGCACCATCACAAAACCGTTGGGGCGCAAAGGGGAAATTGTCGTGCCAGGCACACCAGGAAAAAGCACGTAAAAAAGCTCTGGCGCAGTGGCCAGAGCTTTGTATAAGCGGTATATGATTAACGCTTTGAGAATTGTGGTGCACGACGAGCGCCTTTGAGTCCGTACTTCTTACGCTCTTTCATACGTGCGTCACGAGTAAGGAATCCTGCACTCTTAAGCGTAGAACGCAATTCTGGATCTACTTCTAGAAGTGCACGAGCAACACCATGACGGATTGCACCAGCTTGACCAGTGTATCCTCCACCATCAACGTTTACAAGTACATCGTACTTTCCTTCTGTTTCTGTTAAAACTAATGGTTGTTTAGCGATAACTTTCAATGTTTCAAGTCCGAAAAATTCGTCAAGGTCGCGACCGTTTACGATGAAACGTCCATCACCAGGTACAAGACGTACACGAGCAACAGAGTGCTTACGACGGCCGGTTCCGTAATATTGTACTTGAGCCAAGTTAAACCCTCCTTATTATTTATCCGCGAAGTTCGTAGTTTTCAGGATTTTGTGCTTGATGTGGATGTTCGTTCCCAGCATACACATGAAGCTTTTTCGCCATCTTACGACCAAGGCTGTTCTTAGGAAGCATGCCTTTGATTGCAAGTTCAAGCATTTTTTCAGGACGCGTGTCACGCATTTCCTGTGCCGTTCTCGTTCTAAGACCACCTGGGTGTCCAGTGTGACGGTGGTAAAGCTTGTCAGACATTTTCTTCCCAGTCAATTCGATCTTGTTTGCATTTAAGATAATTACGTGATCACCAGTGTCAACATGTGGTGTGTAAGTCGGCTTGTGCTTACCGCGAAGAACAGATGCAACTTCACTTGAAAGACGTCCGAGAGTTTTACCTGCAGCGTCTACCACATACCATTTACGATCAATTTCTTTTGGCTTTGCCATATAGGTACGCAATTTATTTCCCTCCTGATTCATTCACTTACAAATCTATTTTCAATACGATTCGTTTTTTCCATTTCGACGATTTCCTCATCCGGGGCTAGTGGATTTCAGAAATACCAAAGAATATCTTATAATAATTAGACAACGATGTCAAGTGTGTCAATCCGTTTTTTAGCCTATTCATCAATGTTTTTTATAGTTTACCTTCCAAAGATACAATCCATGGGCTGGCGCTGTTTTTCCAGCAGCATCCCGATCCTTCTTTTCCAGTATGCTCGAGATATCGGTTGCTTCTCGCTGCCCGGTTCCAATCTCTAACAATGTGCCGACGATGATCCGCACCATATTGTATAGAAAGCCGTTTCCTTCAATGCTTATGACCAGTTCATCGCCAGCTTCTTCAATCTCCAGCTTTGTAACGATGCGAACCCGCTCCATCACTTCCGTTTTCGCTGAACAGAACGATGTGAAGTCATGCTCTCCAATCAAAAGCTCTGCGCCAGTCCGCATACTCGATACGTCAAGCTCATACGGAAAATGATAGGTGTAGTTCCTTCTGAAAACATCCTCATCTGAATTCCTTAAAATTCGATAACGGTACTCTTTTGCTGATACATCATAACGAGCATGAAAATCAGGATCCTTCTCGGTTATTGATTCAATGCGGATATCAGCTGGAAGGAGCGTATTCAACGCGCGTTTCCAGGCTTGCGGTTCAATTTGAAGCAATGTATCAAAATGAAACACCTGACCAACCCCATGAACACCTGCATCAGTCCGGCCAGAAGCAGTCGTCCTGATAAACTCTCCTTTATGCATTCGTTGGAGAACCTTTTCGATCGTCCCCTGGACCGTCCTCTGGTCTGGTTGGATCTGATATCCCGAAAAACCAGTCCCATCATAACTGACTATTCCGCTTATCCGTTTCAAAAAGGCCACCCTCTAAGATCTTAGTAAGAATAATACGATGATCAATACGCCCACCATAAAAAGTGCCAGCGTATCAATCCCTTGCCACTTCAATATTCTGAGCTTCGTCCTGCCCTCACCACCACGGTAACCTCTGGCTTCCATCGCAAGCGCCAGATCCTCAGCTCTTTTGAAAGCACTGATGAAAAGCGGGACGAGCAATGGAACGAATGCCTTGATCCGTTCTTTAATCGGACCACTCGAAAACTCTGCACCTCTTGCCGATTGTGCCTTCATGATTTTTTCTGTCTCTTGTAAGAGAGTCGGAATGAAACGCAAGGAAATCGACATCATCAATGCGAATTCATGAACAGGGAATTTCACTTTTTTCAACGGATTGAGCAGACTTTCAATTCCATCTGTTATATCGATCGGTGTCGTTGTAAGGGTTAATAAAGAGGTTAAAAGAATAAGGAATAAGAGCCGTAAAGCAATGAATACCCCTTGAACGACACCACCCTCATGTATGGCTGTCCAACCAAAATCCACTAATACCGGACCTTCTTTCGTCATGAACAGGTGCAAGATCATCGTAAATAGGATGATCCAAAGAATCGGCTTCAACCCTTTGATGATAAAGGAGACCGGCACTCTTGATAAAAAAGCTGTCCCAATCGTGAAGATACCGAGAAAAGCATAGCTTGCCCAGTTGTTTGCAAGAAACACGATGATGACATAGATGAAAACTGCCACCAACTTAGCTCGCGGGTCCATACGATGGATCGGTGAATTTCCAGGAATGTATTGACCGATTATGACATTTTCCATCATTGGAGATTCCCCGCCTTCATCGTCCGCTCAATGATCTCTACGACTGCCTCTTCTGTAAAACCACATTCAAAAGAAATTCCGAAACGTTCTTGGAGAGATTTGAGAAAGCGTGTAGATTCCGGGATGTCCAATCCTACAGCTTGAAGCTTGTCTTCCTGCCTGAAAATTTCTGCTGGAGTCCCTTCCATATAGACGGTTCCACCCGACATGACCATGATCCTATCAGCGTAACGTGCAGCATCTTCCATGCTATGTGTCACTAAAATGATTGTAATGTTGTCTTCCCGTTGCAATGATAAAAACAAGTCCATCATTTCGCGTTGTCCGCTTGGATCGAGACCTGCAGTTGGTTCATCAAGGATCAGGACATCAGGCTTCATTGCTAAAACGCCTGCAATGGCTACACGACGCATCTGGCCACCGCTCAACTCAAAAGGTGATCGTTGCAAGTACTCTTCTCCAAGACCTACTGTGACAAGTGATTCCTTCGCCCTTCTTTTTGCTTCAACCTCACTTACACCAAAGTTGCGAGGTCCGAAACAAATGTCTTTCTCGATTGTTTCTTCAAACAATTGATGTTCAGGGTACTGGAATACCATGCCGACGTGCTTCCGGACTTCCTTGAGCCTCTTTCCTTTTTCATCCGGCCGTATTGTCGTATTGCCAATTGCAACAGAACCCGAAGTCGGTTTCAAAAGTCCATTCAAATGTTGGATCAATGTCGATTTCCCTGAGCCGGTATGACCGATGATCGCATAAAAGCTCCCAGGCGGTACATCGATTGAAACATCATATACTGCACGACGTTCCTTCGGTGTCCCCTTGCTATAGATGTGAGCTAGCTGTTTTGTCGATAGTTCCATAATGCATCCACCAATTCTGTTTGTGTTAAAGTCGGCGCAGGTAAATCAATCCCTTTTTCCTTCAACCGCTTTTGGATGTTCAAGGAAAAAGGTAATTCCAGTCCAGCATCTAACAATAACCCAGTATTTTGGAAAACTTCTTTCGGTGATCCAGATGCCACCACTTCCCCTTGCTTCATCACAACGATCCGGTCTGCTTTAATTGCTTCTTCTAAGTCATGGGTAATGGACAACACGGTAATGCCATCTTTTTCATTCAACTCACGGATTGTTGCTAATACCTCTTGTCTTCCTTTTGGATCAAGCATGCTCGTAGCTTCATCCAGGACGATGACATCAGGTCTTTGTGCTAAAACCCCTGCAATCGCAACTCTTTGTTTTTGTCCACCTGATAGTTGATGAGGCTCCTGATTTTCATACTCGTTCATCTGTACCCGTGCTAACGACTCAGAAATCCGATCAATCATCTCTTCACGTGGTACACCGTTATTCTCGAGGCCAAAAGCGACATCGTCTTTAACAGTCGTCCCGACAAACTGGTTATCCGGATTTTGAAAAACCATTCCGACCTGTCTTCTGATTTCCCACAGGTTTTCTTCTTTATCTGTCCTCTTTCCGCCGACAGTAACGGTCCCTTCATCTGGAAGCAACAGTCCATTCAACAGTTTCGCAAGCGTCGATTTCCCTGAGCCATTATGTCCGACGATTGAAAGCCATTCGCCTTCGGGAACAATCAAATTCACATTGGATAATCGATATGGCCCATCAGTTTCATAGCGGAATGATACATCATTTACCTCGATCAATTCCTTCATTCTGTCCCCTCCTCTACACTGCAGGGCTGCCCTTTTTTTATTGGCTGTTTTTGATTTTGGGTATAGTTCGATTGAGCGAAATTAATGACACTCCTACCGAAAAAATGAGCCAGTTGCACTCAAGCTTCCGTTAACGGACACTAGAGCCGTTATTAGTGACAAAATCGGTAGTTCTGAAATTTTAACGGACACCACAGCCGTTATTTGTGAAAAAAGCAGCTGATTTTTGATGAAACTAGCGAAATAAGGTCCCTGGTGTCCGTTAGCTTTGTAAAACCCTGTTGTTTTGGCCAAATAAGGTCTCCTGTGTCCGTTAACGGATGACGATGCTTGCGGTACATCCGCGCAAAGCGTGTGAATTTCAAAAAAAATAAACTTTTGAACGTACGAAAAAAAGGGCATAGAATCAGTATCTGCTTTAGATTCTGTCCCGCCCTTTTCGTCGATGTTATTGCACATTAATCTATTGTCGATTAAACAAGCTCAATAATAACCATTGGTGCACCATCGCCGCGGCGAGGACCAATCTTCTGAATGCGAGTGTATCCACCCTGGCGATCTTCGTAGCGAGAAGCGATGTCAGTGAAAAGCTTCTGTACTGCTCCTTCTCCAGACTCTTCGTTCGCAACTTCATTCCGTACGAATGAAGCAGCTTGACGGCGAGCATGAAGGTCACCACGTTTGCCAAGTGTAATCATCTTTTCAACGACGGAACGAAGCTCTTTCGCTTTCGCTTCTGTAGTTTCGATGCGCTCGTTGATGATTAGATCTGTTGCTAAATCACGGAGTAAAGCTTTTCGTGCAGATGATACACGACCTAACTTTTGATAAGCCATGAGAGGTCCCTCCTTCTTTTGTTATTTCTTTATATCTGTATCGTTGCTATTCTTCATTACGTAAGCCAAGTCCAAGTTCTTCAAGCTTCTCCTGGACTTCTTCCAATGACTTCTTACCGAGGTTTCGAACTTTCATCATGTCCTCTTCAGACTTCTGAGTGAGCTCTTGTACGGTATTGATGCCTGCACGTTTCAAGCAGTTGTAAGAACGAACGGAAAGATCAAGTTCTTCGATCGTCATCTCGAGTACTTTTTCCTTCTGATCTTCTTCTTTTTCAACCATGATTTCAGCTTTTTGTGCTTGGTCGGTCAAACCTACGAAGATATTAAGGTGTTCCGTAACGATCTTCGCTCCAAGTGAAACAGCTTCTTCAGGTCGGATACTGCCATCTGTCCAGACATCGAGGGTTAGTTTGTCATAGTTTGTAACTTGGCCGATACGAGTATTTTCTACCTGGTAGTTCACACGAGTAACAGGCGTAAAGATCGAGTCAATTGGAATGACTCCAATTGCTTGTTCTTCCGACTTATTTCCTTCCGCTGGTACATAACCTCTACCACGGACCGCAGTGATTTTCATTTGAAGATGCGCATCTTTGTTCAATGTAGCAATGTGAAGATCTGGATTGAGAACTTCAACGTCACTATCATGTGTAATGTCTGCAGCTGTTACGACACCTTCACCTTGAACATCAATTTCAAGGGTCTTTTCTTCTTCAGAATAAATTTTCAACGCCAGCTTTTTAAGGCTTAAAATGACTGTTGTCACATCTTCTACAACACCATCAATCGTTGAAAACTCATGCAATACCCCGTTTATTTGAACTGAGGTAGCCGCAGCTCCTGGGAGAGAAGACAATAAAATACGACGTAAGGAGTTGCCCAACGTGATCCCGTATCCACGCTCTAGAGGTTCAACAACAAATTTCCCGTAAGTTGCATCGTCGCTGAGCTCTACCGTTTCAATTCTTGGCTTTTCGATTTCAATCATTCAACAAACCCTCCTTCAAAACGTCGAACCTCGGTCAGACCCCGTCGATCCAACCGAAATTCCTTATAATGCGTCCTTCATAGGTTATTTGCTATAAATAACCTACTAGTATGCATTGCTCAATTATAGTTCATACATAACCATTATAGACAGGTTTCCAAATTGTAATACTTAAGGCTTTTAACCTCAAGTATTAAACACGACGACGTTTTGGCGGACGGCATCCATTATGAGGAACTGGTGTTACGTCACGGATTGCTGTTACATCAAGTCCAACAGCTTGAAGTGCACGGATAGCAGCTTCACGTCCAGCGCCAGGACCCTTTACAGTAACTTCAAGAGTCTTCATTCCGTGTTCCATTGCAGTTTTCCCAGCTGTTTCGGCTGCCATTTGCGCTGCAAACGGAGTGGATTTACGAGAACCTTTGAATCCAAGGTTGCCTGATGAAGCCCAAGAAACTGCATTACCGTGCGTATCAGTAATAGTAACAATCGTATTGTTGAAAGTGGAACGGATATGCGCGATACCACTCTCAATATTCTTTTTGACTTTACGCTTACGAGTGTTTGTTTTACGTTGTTTAGCCATGTGAGTTTACCTCCCTTACTATTTCTTCTTATTCGCAACTGTACGACGTGGGCCTTTACGTGTACGTGAGTTGTTTTTCGTTTTTTGTCCGCGAACTGGAAGACCACGGCGATGACGGATACCTCTGTAGCTTCCGATCTCGATCAAACGCTTGATGTTAAGGGAAACTTCACGACGAAGGTCACCTTCTACTTTGTGTTTGTCGAGGATATCACGAATCTTATTCAATTCTTCTTCAGTCAGGTCTCTAACACGTGTTTCTTCAGAGACACCAGCTTCAGCAAGAACTTGTTGAGCCTTAGACTTTCCGATACCGAAAATATACGTTAATGAAATGACAACTCGTTTGTCACGAGGGATATCAATTCCTGCAATACGTGCCATGTATGTGCACCTCCTGTTCTTAACCTTGTTTTTGTTTATGCTTAGGGTTTTCGCAAATTACCATGACGGTTCCTTTACGACGAATTACTTTACATTTTTCGCAGATCGGTTTGACTGATGGTCTTACTTTCATTCCTAAATACCTCCTTATGCCACGGACTTGCACAAAATTTGTGCTGACTTCGACGACAAAATCGAAAATCCTATTGAGCGAGGCACTTCAATTAGCTTAACCGTTTCACTCACTACAGTGTGGTCCCATTCATATGCCTTCAAACATACTCAAGGCATTTACCGGAAAAATGTCTTACTTGTAACGATACGTGATACGACCACGTGATAAATCGTACGGAGACAATTCCACGGTTACTTTATCGCCTGGCAGTATGCGAATATAGTGCATACGAATCTTTCCAGAAACGTGAGCTAAAATTTTATGACCATTCTCAAGCTCTACGCGAAACATTGCATTCGGAAGAGGCTCAATAACGGTTCCTTCTACCTCGATTACATCTTCTTTAGCCATCGATTTGTTCTCCCTTCTCAAGCAAGTGTGCTTGATCATTCAAGAATTTCGACACGGCGAAACGCAATTTACCGTTTGTTACACGTCCTGTTTCATCGATGCTTCGCTTAACTTCCGGCGAAATATATTGAAACAGCTCTAGATGATTGATGTTCTTCTTTTTTGCTCGGTCATATTTCCGTTTATCACCGTCAGCGATGAGGACAAATTTATCGTCCACGATACCCACAATTACATTGATTTGACCAGCATCCCGCCCTCGCAAGATATGGACCAATTGTCCAACTTGCGGTATCGGCTCGGATTCACTCACCATTTATCACCTTCACTTAGGCTTTAGTTAAAATTTCGAAACCATCTTCAACAATAGCAATGGTATGCTCGAAATGCGCACAGTTTTTACCATCCTGGGTAACGACGGTCCAGTTATCTGCTAACGTTCGAACATATCGTGATCCTGCGTTCACCATCGGCTCAACAGCTAGAACCATCCCTGGCTTCAGACGCGGTCCTTTTCCCGGTGGTCCAAAATGAGGGATTTGTGGATCCTCGTGGAGATCTTGCCCGACTCCGTGGCCGACGTATTCACGTACTACCGAAAAGCCTTCCGCTTCAACATACGATTGAATCGCATGAGAGATGTTTGTGAGTCTTTCCCCAGGTTTCGCTTCTGCAAGACCTTTATATAACGATTGTTCGGTTACCTCTAAAAGATGTTTGTTCTCGTCGGAAATTTCTCCGACACCGTAAGTCCAAGCTGAATCGCCATGGTATCCATTGTATTTTGCACCGATGTCGATCGAGATGATATCTCCATCCTTCAGTACTTTTTTACCTGGAATGCCGTGAACCAGCTCTTCGTTTACGGAAGCACAAATACTACCTGTAAAACCATTATAGCCTTTAAAAGAAGGAATTGCATCGTGGCTACGTATAAACTTTTCAGCGATTGCATCAAGTTCCCTGGTAGTCACTCCTGGTTTAATGTGCTTCTGGAGCTCCTGATGAGTTAAAGCAACAATCTTCCCAGCTTCTCGCATGATTTCAATCTCACGCGAAGTCTTAGATATGATCATTACTTCAACCCTCCAAGTAATTGATCGATATCGTTAAATACCTGATCGATATCCTGGTTTCCGTCGATGTTACGGAGATAGCCCTTCTGATCGTAGAATTCGAGCAGCGGCTTGGATTGTTCAATATTTACTTCAAGTCGTGTTTTGACTGTTTCTTCATTATCATCTTCACGCTGATAAAGCTCTCCGCCGCACTTATCACAAACGCCTTTTTCAGATGGCGGATTGAAAATTACGTGATAAGTCGTTCCGCATTGTTTACAGATCCTGCGGCCAGTCAAGCGTTCCATCAACTTCTCTTTCTCGACATCGATATTCAAGACGAAGTCGATCGAACGATACTTGTCGACGAGGATTTTTTCCAGCGCTTCGGCCTGTGCGACCGTCCGAGGAAACCCATCAAGTAAGAAACCTTTTTCACAGTCACTTTTGCTTAATCGTTCATCCACGATACCAATCGTGACTTCATCGGGTACTAGATTACCAGCATCCATATAGGACTTGGCTTTTTTACCCAACTCAGTTCCCTCTTTAATTGCAGCTCGGAACATGTCACCTGTTGAGATATGGGGGATACCATATTTATCAACAATCTCGGCAGCCTGGGTTCCTTTTCCGGCACCTGGCAGACCCATGAGTACTAGATTCATCTAATCCCTCCATACGGTCACAAACGTACATTGTAAAGAGAGTGGGGAATTCGGATGATTCCCTGTTCTCCTTTATTTGATGAAGCCTTTATAATGACGTTTAATTAATTGGCTTTCAATTCGTTTCATAATGTCTAATGCTACCCCAACCACGATCAATAAGCTGGTACCGCCTATTTGCAAAGATTGAGGCAAGTTTGCGAACTTGATGAAGAAAATCGGTAAAATAGATACAAAAGCCAAGAATAAGGCGCCGACAAAAGTCAGACGATAGAGAATACGCACAATGTACGTTTCTGTATTTTTACCCGGACGGATTCCTGGGATGTATCCACCTTGTTTCTTCAAATTCTCCGCCATTTGCTCAGGGTTGACCTGAACGAATGTATAGAAATACGTGAATCCGATGATCAAGGCCGAGTACACGACCATACCCACCGGCGTCGTATAATCAAACGTGTTTGTAATGAATCTGGTCACCGCGTTTTCAGCAAAGAACCCTGCGATTGTCGGTGGTGCAATGATCAATGAAATTGCAAAGATAACCGGAATTACCCCTGCAGCGTTGACCTTGAGTGGAAGATGTGTCTGTTGTCCTCCCACAGGCTTGTTGTTTACAACACGCTTTGCATATTGGATCGGGATCTTACGCAATCCTTGTTGAATGAAGATTACGAAGACAGTCAATACCACGATTGCTAGTGCAATCAGGAGTACCTTGACGATTCCGATGAACAGTGTTTGTTCTGATCCTGCGAACTGAGTAGCATAAAACTGGTTCAATGCACCTGGAACAGCGGCTACGATACCAGCGAAAATCAGAACGGAAATACCATTCCCGACACCATGTGCTGTGATTTGCTCACCTAACCACATCAGGAATGCGGTACCTGCTGTCAGTACCAAAGCGATAAGCAGGTATGTCGGAATGCTTGGATTTGGAATCAATCCTGGGAACAGGTTGTTGAATCCGATCGACATTCCGATCGCCTGGATGAATCCAAGTACGATCGTTCCATAACGAGTGAATTGAGCTAGCTTTTTACGCCCAACTTCACCTTGCTTTGACCATTCGGTAAACTTAGGTACAACATCCATCTGTAGCAACTGTACGATGATCGATGCTGTGATATATGGCATGATTCCCATTGCAAAAATCGAGAAGTTTTGCAGGGCGCCACCGCCGAAAGTATTCAGAAAACCGAATACGTTCATCTGATTCTGAAAATCCAGCACGTCCTTGTTAACACTTGGAACCGGAATGAATGTTCCGATCCGGAAGATGACAAGCATTGCTAGTGTGAATAATACTTTACTTCTAATATCACTTACGCGCAAAATATTGGAGATTGTACGGAACATTACATCACCTCAGCATTTCCGCCTGCTGCTTCAATTGCTTCCTTAGCAGAACCAGAAAATTTATGAGCTTTTACAGTAAGCTTCGTTTCTAATTTTCCATTTCCAAGGACCTTCACTCCGTCTTTCAACTTGCTGATGACACCAGTCTCAAGAAGCAGTTCAGGAGTGACTTCAGTTCCTTCTTCGAAACGGTTTAAAGCATCCAAGTTCACAACCGCATATTCAACACGAGTTGGGTTTGTGAATCCGCGTTTCGGTAAACGTCTTGCGAGTGGGTTTTGACCACCTTCGAATCCTGGTCGTACGCCTCCACCAGAGCGAGCATTCTGCCCTTTGTGTCCACGTCCACTTGTCTTACCATTACCGGAACCAATTCCACGTCCAACACGATTACGGTTGCCACGAGAACCTTCAGATGGTTTCAGTTCATGAAGTTTCATTATCGGCACCTCCTCATGATTTATATCGTCTTATTATTCGTTGATTTCATTGACAGTTACAAGATGAGACACCTTGCTCACCATACCACGAATCGCTTCGTTGTCTTCGTGTACAACTGTTTGGTGCATCTTGCGCAAACCAAGTGTCTTCACTGTAACACGTTGGTTCTCAGGACGACCAATTAAACTACGAGTGAGGGTGACTTCTAATTTCTTAGCCATTCAAAATCCCTCCTTAACCTAATAGTTCTTCAACTGATTTGCCGCGTAATTTCGCAACGTCCTCAGCACGTTTTAGATTTTTAAGTCCATTGATTGTTGCACGTACCATGTTGATCGGGTTGTTAGATCCTAATGATTTAGATAGGATGTCACCAACTCCAGCCAACTCTAGTACCGCACGTACAGGTCCTCCAGCGATGACTCCTGTACCCTCAGACGCAGGCTTCAACAATACGTTACCTGCTCCATATCGTCCGTTGATCTGATGAGGAAGCGTCGTACCAACGATCGGTACTGTGATAAGATTCTTCTTCGCATCTTCGATAGCCTTGCGGATCGCTTCTGGTACCTCTTGTGCTTTACCAGTACCGAATCCTACATGACCGTTTTTATCTCCAACTACCACAACCGCAGCAAAGCGAAAGCGACGTCCACCTTTTACAACCTTTGCAACACGGTTAACGGTAACAACACGTTCTTCAAGTTCTAGTTTGTTTGGATCGATTCCACGCATGATTGGATTTCCCTCCTTCTATTAAAATTGTAGTCCAGCTTCGCGAGCTGCGTCAGCTAGTGCTTTCACACGTCCGTGATAGATATAACCACCGCGGTCGAATACAACTACTTTATGTCCAGCTTCAACTGCGCGCTTTGCAATTGCTTCGCCGACTTTCTTTGCAGCTTCAACATTTCCACCGTTATCAACATCTACTTCAGAATCTAAAGTAGAAGCAGATAACAACGTTACTCCGTTTTCATCATCGATCAATTGAGCGTAAATGTGCTTTGATGAGCGGAATACGTTCAAGCGAGGACGTTCTGCTGTTCCGAAAATAGTACGGCGCACACGAGCGTGTCTTTTCTTACGCGCAGCATTTTTATCAAGCTTCGTAATCATCCTACGCCACTCCTTTCCGTAATCTTACGTTACTATTTACCAGTCTTACCTTCCTTACGACGAACATATTCTCCTTCGTAACGGATACCTTTACCTTTATACGGTTCTGGAAGACGAACAGAGCGAATATTCGCTGCAACAGCACCAACACGTTCTTTGTCGATACCTTTAACGACTACTTTCGTATTCGCTGGTACTTCAATTTCGATTCCTTGTTCAGGAACGATCTCAACAGGGTGAGAGTAACCAACGTTCAACACTAGTTTGTTACCGGATTTGTTAGCACGGTATCCGACCCCAACTAGTTCAAGAGCTTTCTCATATCCCTTAGCAACACCTTCGATCATGTTGCCGATGATACTAGCTGTTGTACCGTGAAGAGCTTTATGGTCTTTGTGATCGCTTGGGCGTTCAACAGTAACCTTGCTATCTTCAATGTTGATTTTCATGTCAGGGTTAAAAGAGCGAGTCAATTCACCTTTAGGACCTTTAACAGTTACGACGTTGTTGTCATTCTTCTCAACTGTCACGCCGCTTGGAATTTCTAAGTGTTTGTTACCAATACGAGACATTCAGGCTGCACCTCCATTCTTTCTATCTTTCAATTACCAAACGTATGCTAAGACTTCTCCGCCAACCTGTTGGTTACGAGCGTCTTTATCAGTCATAATACCTTTTGATGTGGATACTAGAGCAATTCCAAGTCCACCCAGAACACGTGGTACTTCATAAGCTTTCGCGTAGACACGCAAACCAGGCTTACTGATTCTCTTAAGGCCAGTAATAACACGTTCGTTGTTTTGACCGTACTTTAAGAAAATGCGGATAACACCTTGCTTGCTATCTTCGATGTATTCAACGTCACGTACGAAACCTTCGTTCTTCAGGATTTCTGCAATTTCTCTTTTGAGCTTTGATGCAGGAACCTCTAATTTATCGTGACCTACAGTATTTGCATTACGAATACGAGTTAACATATCTGCAATTGGATCTGTCATGACCATTACTAATTACCTCCTTCCCGACAATGGGGTTTACCAGCTAGCTTTTTTGACGCCAGGGATTTGACCTTTATATGCAAGTTCGCGGAAACAAATTCTGCAAAGCTTGAATTTACGAATTACTGAATGCGGACGTCCGCAGCGTTCACAACGAGTATATTCTTGTACTTTGAACTTCTGCTTACGCTTTTGTTTAGCGACCATTGATTTTTTCGCCACAGTTTTCCCTCCTTTGGCTCATTATTTTTGGAATGGCATACCTACTTGAAGAAGTAGTTCACGAGCCTCTTCGTCAGTGTTCGCAGTAGTTACGATAACGATATCCATACCGCGCACTTTGTTGACCTTATCATAATCGATCTCTGGGAAAATAAGCTGTTCTTTCACTCCAAGAGTGTAGTTTCCGCGACCGTCAAATGATTTCTTAGAAACACCGCGGAAGTCACGTACACGTGGAAGAGAAACACTAATCAGCTTGTCGAGGAATTCGTACATACGCTCGCCGCGCAATGTAACTTTCGCCCCAATCGGCATTCCTTCACGAAGCTTGAATCCAGCGATGGATTTCTTAGCCTTAGTAACGACTGGCTTTTGACCAGCGATTTCAGTTAGCTCTTCAACCGCGACATCAAGAGCTTTTGCGTTAGAAACAGCATCTCCGATACCCATGTTGACAACGATCTTTTCAATTTTCGGTACTTGCATCACAGATGTATAGTTGAACTTCTCTTGTAGAGAAGGAACGATTTCTTTTCTGTATCTTTCTTGTAGACGATTCATTCTAGGTAACCTCCTTTCAACAAAGCTTATTTATCAAGAGCTTCTCCTGACTTTTTAGCAACACGTACTTTCTTTCCATCCACATCTTTATATCCTACACGGGTAGGTTCATTTGATTTTGGATCGATCAACATAACGTTCGAAGCATGGATAGATGCTTCAACATTAAGGATTCCACCTTGTGGATTATCTTGAGAAGGCTTGGCGTGTTTCTTTACAACGTTAATTCCTTCAACGATGACACGATTGTTCTTCGGTAACGCTTGAAGGACTACTCCTTGCTTCCCTTTATCCTTACCTGAAATAACTTGAACTTTATCGCCTTTTTTCACGTGCATTTTAGGCATAGCGATTTGCGCACCTCCTTACAAGACAGAGCTTGAATTTTATTAAAGAACTTCTGGCGCTAATGAAACGATTTTCATGAATTGATTGTCACGTAATTCACGTGCGACAGGTCCGAAAATACGTGTTCCTCTTGGGCTCTTGTCGTCACGTACGATTACTGCAGCATTCTCATCGAAACGGATGTATGATCCGTCTGGACGACGCATACCGCGCTTAGAACGTACGATTACAGCACGAACGACTTCACCTTTCTTAACAACGCCTCCTGGTGTTGCGGATTTAACAGAACACACAACCATATCACCGATGTTCGCATACTTACGTCCAGATCCACCGAGGACCTTGATAGTTAGTAGTTCACGAGCTCCAGAGTTGTCAGCGACTTTCAAGCGTGATTCTTGTTGAATCATTTACGTGTACCTCCTTTCGGACTGAAGATATCGATCCGAACTTTATTTAGATGATGATTGATTCTTCTACTACTTCTACTAGACGGAAGCGCTTATCTTTTGATAACGGGCGAGTCTCCATGATTTTAACAATGTCACCCATTTTAGCAGTGTTGTTTTCATCATGTGCTTTGAACTTTTTAGAGTACTTTACACGCTTACCGTACAATTTATCATTTTTATAAGTTTCAACAAGTACAGTGATTGTCTTTTCCATTTTATCGGAAACGACACGACCTACATATACTTTGCGTTGATTGCGATCGCTCATTTTTTAAGTCCTCCCTTCAATTTAGGCGTTCGTAATTCCGAGCTCACGTTCGCGCAAAACAGTTTTTGCACGTGCAATGGCTTTACGGACCTCACGAATGCGGGCAGGGTTCTCTAATTGACCAGTTGCTAATTGAAAGCGAAGGTTGAATAGCTCTTCTTTAAGAGTTTTAACATTCTGTTCGATTTCTGCAGTGGTTAAGTTACGGAAATCATTAGCTTTCATTTGTGTCACCACCCACTTCTTCGCGTTTTACAAATTTCGTTTTGATTGGCAGCTTGTGAGATGCAAGACGAAGTGCTTCGCGAGCTACTTCTTCTGATACTCCAGCTATTTCAAACATGATTTTCCCAGGCTTTACGACTGCGACCCATCCTTCGGGCGCCCCTTTACCGGAACCCATACGTACTTCTAGAGGCTTAGCTGTGTAAGGCTTAGAAGGGAAAATTTTAATCCATACTTTACCGCCACGCTTCATGTAACGCGTCATCGCGATACGAGCTGCTTCGATCTGGCGGTTGGTGATCCAAGAGGCTTCTACTGCTTGTAGACCGTATTCACCAAATGCGATTTCTTGGCCGCCTTTAGCACGTCCACGCATTTTACCACGGTGTTCTCTACGATATTTAACCCTTTTTGGCATCAACATAATTATTTTCCTCCTTCCTCTTGTTTCGTTCCTTTCGTTGGAAGGACTTCACCACGATAGATCCAGACTTTTACGCCTAACTTACCGTAAGTTGTGTCTGCTTCGGCAGTTCCATAATCGATGTCTGCACGAAGAGTGTGAAGCGGAACAGTTCCTTCACTATAGGATTCAGAACGAGCGATATCAGCGCCACCAAGACGACCTGACACTTCCGTTTTAATTCCTTTCGCACCTGCACGCATCGCACGTTGGATTGTTTGCTTCATAGCACGACGGAACGAAATACGATTTTCAAGCTGACGCGCAATGTTTTCTGCAACGAGCTTGGAATTTAGATCTGCTTGCTTGATTTCAAAGATATTTACATGAACTCTTTTACCTGTAAGTTCGTTAAGGGATTTACGAAGTGCTTCTACTTCAGATCCACCTTTACCGATGACCATACCAGGCTTAGCAGTTTTGATTGTGATGTTTACACGGTTTGCTGCACGCTCGATTTCAACCGTTGATACAGCAGCATCTTTCAAACGATTTTCAATGTATTCACGAATTTTGATGTCTTCATGTAGTAGATCCGCGTAATCTTTATCAGCGTACCACTTTGATTCCCAGTCACGAATGACGCCTACACGAAGTCCTACTGGATTTACTTTTTGACCCACGATTTATCCCTCCTTCTTTTCTGAAACTACGATCGTAATATGACTTGTGCGCTTATTGATGCGGCTTGCACGACCCATAGCACGTGGGCGGAATCGTTTCAATGTTACACCTTCATCAACAAATGCGGTTTTGATTACCAGGTTGTTCGGTTCCAATTCATAGTTGTGTTCTGCGTTTGCGATTGCAGAATTCAATACCTTTTCTACAATTGGAGACGCTGCTTTTGGTGTATGACGCAAAATCGCAATCGCTTCTCCAACTTCCTTTCCTCGAATGAGATCGACGACTAGGCGAGCTTTACGAGGAGCAATTCGAACCTGTTTTGCAACAGCTTTAGCTTCCATTCGGAGTACCTCCTCTCTTGTTAACGTCTTGTTTTCTTATCATCAGCTGCGTGGCCTTTATATGTGCGTGTAGGTGCAAATTCACCTAGCTTGTGTCCGACCATGTCTTCAGTCACATATACCGGCACGTGCTTACGTCCGTCATAAACGGCAATTGTGTGTCCGATGAAATCCGGAAAAATAGTAGAGCGACGAGACCAAGACTTGATGACCTTCTTCTCGTTTGTTTCATTAAGTGCTTCTACCTTTTTCATCAAGTGATCATCTACGAAAGGTCCCTTTTTCAAACTACGACCCATGTTTGTACCTCCCTTCGCGATTGCGCTACGGTTCGTTTGAACCGTAGTTCAATCCCGTTATTTTTTGCGACGACGTACGATATATTTGTCACTTGGCTTGTTTTTCTGACGAGTCTTGTATCCAAGTGTAGGTTTGCCCCATGGAGACATTGGTGATTTACGTCCGATTGGCGCGCGTCCTTCACCACCACCATGCGGGTGATCGTTAGGGTTCATAACAGATCCACGTACAGTTGGGCGTTTACCCATCCAACGAGAACGACCTGCTTTACCGATATTGATCAATTCATGCTCAAGGTTTCCTACTTGACCGATTGTCGCACGGCAAGTCAATAGGATTCGGCGAGTTTCACCAGAACGAAGACGTACAAGTGCATAACGCTCTTCCTTACCTAGTAGTTGTGCTTCTGCTCCAGCAGAACGAACAAGCTGACCTCCACGACCAGGCTTCATTTCGATATTGTGGATGGTAGTACCAACCGGGATATCTTTAAGAGCCAATGCGTTTCCAGTCTTGATGTCCGCGTCTGGACCTGACATAACTTCCTGTCCAACTTGCATACCTTTCGCAGCAAGGATATAACGCTTTTCACCATCAGCATAGTGGATAAGCGCGATGTTCGCAGAACGGTTCGGATCATATTCGATCGTAGCAACGCGTCCTGGTATTCCATCTTTGTCGCGTTTGAAATCGATGATACGATACTTACGCTTGTGGCCTCCACCTTGGTGACGTGTAGTAATACGCCCTTGGTTGTTACGTCCAGCTTTTTTGCTCAATGGCGCTAACAACGACTTTTCGGGCTGATCTGTTGTAATTTCACTAAAATCAGATGATGTCATATGACGACGACCATTTGATGTTGGTTTATACTTTTTGATAGCCATTTACGGTCCCTCCTTTACGAGTAGGTTTATACTCCTTCGAAGAAATCGAGTTCTTTACTATCAGATGTCAACTGCACAATCGCTTTTTTGCGTTTAGCAGTGTATCCGAAGTAACGACCTACGCGTTTCTTCTTCCCTTTGTAATTTTGTGTGTTTACATTTTCGACTTTGACACCGAAAATCTCTTCTACCGCGTCTTTAATCTGAGTTTTGTTAGCACGAGGATCTACCTCAAACGTGTATTTTCCATCACCCATGATTTCTGTAGTACGTTCAGTGATAACGGGGCGCTTAATGATTTCACGTGCGTCTGCCATTATGCGAGCACCTCCTCTACCTTTTCTACAGCATCTTTCGTCATGAATAATTTATCGTGGTTCAGCACATCCAACACGTTCACTCCATCAGCGGTTACGATTGTAACTCCAGGGAGATTACGAGCGGATAAAGCTGCAAATTCATTATAATCACCAGTAACGACAAGTGCTTTTGCTTCTGAAGAGAAGTTTGCTAATAAAGCAGCCATCTCTTTTGTCTTTGGTGCTTCGAACTTAAGCTCATCTAATACGACCACATTGTTATCTTGCACTTTAGAAGAAAGTGCAGATTTGATCGCTAAGCGACGTACTTTCTTTGGAAGTTTGTAGCTGTAGCTTCTTGGTGTCGGTCCGAATACGACTCCACCGCCTACCCATTGTGGAGAACGAATGGATCCTTGACGAGCACGTCCTGTACCTTTTTGACGCCAAGGTTTACGTCCGCCGCCTCTTACCGCGGAACGGTTTTTTACAGCGTGAGTTCCTTGACGAGTTGATGATTGTTGCATGACAACCGCATCAAAAAGTACGTTTTCATTTGGTTCAATTCCAAATACATTGTCATTTAATTCGATATCTCCGATTTCAGAACCGGATTGGTTATAAAGCGTTACTTTTGGCACCGGTGTATCCTCCTTTCTTACTTAGCTTCTTTAGCCTTGACTGCAGATTCTACTGTAACGTAGCTCTTTTTCGCACCAGGTACGTTACCTTTGATCAAAAGTAGGTTGCGCTCAGCGTCAACTCTAGCAATTTCAAGGTTTTGTACAGTAACTGTGTTTCCACCCATACGTCCAGGAAGTTTCTTTCCTTTGAATACGTGCATAGGATCAACAGCTCCCATTGAACCAGGGCGACGGTGGTAACGTGAACCGTGAGTCATTGGTCCGCGTGATTGTCCGTGGCGCTTGATCGCACCTTGGAATCCTTTACCTTTTGATGTTCCAGTGACGTCGACTTTGTCGCCTTCCTGGAAAATATCTACTTTGACTTCCTGACCAACTTCATAGTCCGCTAACTCAACATTGCGAACCTCTTTAACGTAGCGCTTAGGGTTTGTGTTTGCTTTTTCAGCATGGCCCTTTGCAGGTTTGTTAGTACGAGATCCTTTCTTGTCAGCATAACCGATTTGGATTGCCTCGTAGCCGTCGTTTTCAGCTGTCTTCTTTTGTAGAACAACGTTTGGAGCAGCTTCGACAACAGTTACAGGAATTACCTCACCGTTTTCTGCAAAAATTTGAGTCATACCGATCTTCTTACCTAAGATTCCTTTGGTCATTCGTCACACCTCCTAATATATCCTTATGATTTTTGTTTTTATAGCTTGATTTCGATGTCTACGCCAGATGGTAGATCCAAACGCATTAGTGAATCGACCGTTTGTGGCGTTGGCTCGATAATGTCGATCAAACGCTTATGTGTGCGCATTTCAAACTGTTCACGAGAATCTTTGTACTTGTGAACCGCACGCAAGATAGTGTATACAGACTTTTCAGTTGGCAACGGGATTGGTCCCGATACCTTCGCACCAGATCTCTTAGCAGTTTCAACAATCTTTTCACCAGACTGATCCAAGATACGGTGATCATAAGCCTTTAAACGAATACGAATCTTTTGCTTTGCCATTATTTCCCCTCCTTCTCGTCCATTGATATAGACAATTCTCAGTAGAAATTTACCGAACGTTCCCGCCATGGCAAAGGGGCCGGGTGTGTCCGCAACCTTCTACTTCATCGCAAAATGATGGCCAACATTACAGATTATACTAGAGTCGCAAGGGTTTTGCAAGCAACTTTAGTGCATGTAAGTATTCAGCCACACTTGAACTATTATAATGGTTCTGCCTATGATTTGCAAGGAATTTTTGAATAGAATCGAAATTTGTTGGGGACGGGATTTTTATTTGAAGTCCTTCGATCCTTATTACGGAATAAAAAATGGCGATGGACTTTTCAGATCCAGGAAATCAAGCTGTTTCAATGCAGGACTGACGATCGTCAGTCTTCTATTTTGGAATTATGTTGTTTTTAGACTTATTCGGAACGTTTTAGACTGCTTTGAGAATTTTTAGACATAGAGGATCAATTTTTAGACATATTTTTAAAATTTTTAGATTTATGTCCTGGCTTTTAGAATTGAATCAGTGATATGGTATTACGTTTTTCATTTATCTCTACAACTTCATAGTGAAACGCCTCAAATTTAAAATTATCTCTACAACTCAGAAATTATCTCTACAACTTGGGAATTTCCTCTACAACGCAAAATTTATCTCTACAACACAAGAAAAGCACCCCGCAAAATACGGAGTGCTCTGAATCTTAACTAGCGATTATTCAACGATAGTTGATACTACTCCAGCACCTACAGTACGTCCACCCTCACGGATAGAGAACTTTGTGCCGTCTTCGATCGCGATTGGAGCGATCAATTCTACAGTCATTTCGATGTTGTCTCCAGGCATAACCATTTCAGTTCCTTCTGGAAGACCGATTGTTCCAGTTACGTCCGTAGTACGGAAGTAGAACTGTGGACGGTAGTTAGCGAAGAATGGAGTGTGACGTCCACCTTCTTCTTTAGATAGAACATAAACTTCAGCTTTGAACTTAGTGTGAGCTTTAACAGTTCCAGGTTGAACAAGAACTTGTCCACGCTCGATGTCGTCACGGGAAACACCACGAAGTAGTGCACCGATGTTGTCTCCAGCTTCTGCATAGTCAAGAAGCTTACGGAACATTTCTACACCTGTAACAGTCGTTTTCTTCGGCTCTTCAGTCAAACCAAGGATTTCGATTTCGTCTCCAACTTTAACTTTACCACGCTCAACACGGCCAGTCGCAACTGTTCCACGACCAGTGATTGAGAATACGTCCTCAACAGGCATCATGAATGGCTTGTCGTGGTCACGTTCTGGAGTTGGGATGTACTCATCGACTGCTGCCATAAGTTCGAAGATTTTCTCTTCCCACTCAGCGTCTCCTTCAAGAGCTTTAAGAGCAGAACCTTTGATTACTGGTACATCGTCACCAGGGAAGTCGTATTCAGAAAGAAGGTCACGTACTTCCATTTCTACTAGTTCAAGTAGTTCTTCATCGTCTACCATGTCACACTTGTTCATGAATACAACAAGGTAAGGTACACCTACTTGACGAGAAAGCAGAATGTGCTCACGAGTTTGTGGCATTGGGCCGTCAGCAGCAGAAACAACAAGGATTCCGCCGTCCATTTGTGCCGCACCAGTGATCATGTTCTTAACGTAGTCTGCGTGTCCTGGGCAGTCAACGTGTGCATAGTGACGGTTGTCAGTTTCGTACTCAACGTGTGCAGTAGCGATTGTAATTCCACGCTCACGCTCTTCTGGAGCACCATCGATTTGGTCGTATGCACGAGCTTCACCTTTACCAGACTTCTTGTGAAGTACTGTAGTGATTGCTGCAGTTAGTGTAGTTTTACCATGGTCAACGTGTCCAATTGTACCAATGTTAACGTGGTCTTTGGAACGATCAAATTTTTCTTTACCCATGAGTATGTTCCTCCTTTAAATATAAAAGATAGTTGTTTTTTTATTTGTAAGATAGGCGAATAATGCTTCACCTATCTTAGCTTACAATAAATGTACTTTCTTGTACAAGTCGTAAACGATTATTGACCGCTTACTTTTTTGATGATTTCTTCTGAAATGGACTTTGGTACTTCTTCGTACTTTTCGAAGTGCATCGTGTACGTTCCGCGACCTTGCGTTCTAGAGCGTAGTGTAGTCGCATAACCGAACATTTCAGATAGAGGTACCATTGCACGGATAACTTGAGCGTTACCGCGAGCTTCCATACCTTCAACTCTACCACGGCGAGATGTTACATCTCCCATGATATCTCCCATGTATTCTTCAGGCACAACGACTTCAACTTTCATCATCGGCTCAAGAAGTACTGGTTTACAATATTGCTTAGCGTTTTTCAATGCCATGGATCCGGCAATTTTAAACGCCATTTCGTTTGAGTCGACATCGTGGTAAGAACCATCGTAGATTCTTGCTTTAAGGTCAATTACAGGGTAACCTGCGATCATACCGTTCTGCATAGCTTCTTCGATTCCGTTTTGTACCGCTGGAATGTATTCACGTGGTACAACCCCACCGACGATCTTGTTCTCAAATTCGAATCCTGCGCCTTCTTCGTTTGGTTCGAATTCAATCCAAACGTGTCCGTATTGCCCACGACCACCTGATTGACGTACGAACTTACCTTCAACCTTCGCGCCTTGGCGGATGGTTTCACGGTAAGCAACTTGAGGTGCACCTACATTCGCTTCAACTTTGAACTCACGACGCATACGGTCAACGATGATGTCAAGGTGAAGTTCACCCATTCCAGAAATGATCGTTTGTCCAGTTTCTTGGTTCGTTTCAGTTTTGAATGTTGGGTCCTCTTCTGCTAATTTAGCAAGAGCGATCGCCATTTTGTCCTGGTCAGCCTTAGACTTAGGCTCAACAGACAATGAAATAACCGGCTCTGGGAAGTCCATTGATTCAAGGATGACTGAGTCATTCTCGGCACAAAGAGTGTCACCAGTAGATGTATCCTTCAATCCAACTGCAGCAGCGATATCCCCTGCATATACAGTTGAGATCTCCTCACGAGAGTTTGCATGCATCTGCAGGATACGTCCTACACGTTCACGCTTATCCTTCGTAGAGTTTTTGATGTATGATCCAGAGTCAAGTGTCCCTGAGTACACACGGAAGAATGTCAATTTTCCAACGTAAGGATCCGTCATAACCTTAAATGCTAAGGCAGAGAATGGACCATTATCGTCTGCTTCACGTGTAACTTCCTTCTCTTCATCACCTTCTGGGATGAAACCTTTGATTGGAGGTACATCTAATGGAGATGGTAAGTAGTCAAGTGTAGCATCCAATACAAGTTGAACACCTTTGTTCTTAAATGCAGATCCGCATAGAACCGGGTAGAATTCAACATCTACTGTACCTTTACGGATGCCGGCTTTCAGTTCTTCAACTGTAAGCTCTTCACCTTCTAAATACTTCATCATCAGGTCTTCGTCTAATTCAGCTACTGCTTCAACAAGCTTTCCGTGATATTCTTCAGCGAGTTCTTTGTACTCATCTGGAATCTCACCTGCTTGCGTACGAGTGCCTAGATCATCTTCATAGAAATAAGCCTTCATTTCTACAAGGTCGATGATGCCTTCGAAGTTATCCTCTGCTCCGATTGGAAGCTGGATTGCATGTGCGTTAGCACCCAGGCGTTCACGAAGTGTTCCAAGGGAGTAGAGGAAATCTGCTCCGATTTTGTCCATCTTGTTGATGAACACGATACGTGGTACATGGTATGTTGTCGCTTGACGCCATACTGTTTCTGTTTGTGGTTCAACTCCGGATTGAGCATCAAGAACCGCTACCGCTCCATCTAATACACGTAGTGAACGTTCAACTTCAACAGTGAAGTCTACGTGTCCGGGTGTATCGATGATGTTGATACGGTGGTCTTTCCATTGAGCAGTTGTAGCAGCGGAAGTGATTGTGATTCCGCGCTCTTGTTCCTGCTCCATCCAGTCCATTTGTGAAGCTCCCTCATGAGTTTCACCAATTTTGTGGATACGTCCTGTATAGAATAAGATACGTTCTGTCGTAGTCGTCTTACCGGCATCAATGTGAGCCATGATCCCGATATTACGTGTATCTTTCAAGGAGAACTCTCTTGCCATAGGGTCTTTCTCCTTCCTTCGAATGTGATTGATAGTTTATTATTTCTTTGATCTTACCAACGATAGTGAGCGAATGCTTTGTTCGCTTCAGCCATCTTGTGCATGTCTTCACGCTTCTTGACAGAAGCACCAGTGTTGTTAGCTGCATCCATGATTTCGTATGCTAGTCTCTCTTCCATCGTTTTTTCTCCACGAAGACGAGAGTAGTTCACTAACCAACGAAGTCCAAGTGTCGAACGACGCTCAGGGCGTACTTCAACCGGTACTTGGTAGTTTGCACCACCAACACGACGAGCTCTTACTTCAAGAACTGGCATGATGTTCTTAAGTGCTTGGTCAAGTACTTCCATTGGATCCTGGTTTGTTTTCTCTTGTACGATGTTGAACGCATTATATAAGATCGTTTGCGCTACACCTCTTTTTCCATCAACCATGATCTTGTTGATTAGGCGTGTCACAAGTTTAGATTTATAAATTGGATCTGGTAATACATCACGACGTTCTACAGGTCCTTTACGAGGCATGTAGTCCCCTCCTTTCAAAAGTTGTCAATATTTTCGAGTGTTCAAAAGTGGCACAGTTGCCGTTCATCATTCGATGAATTTTGAACTACCTTATATTATTTCTTTTCATCTTTAGGCTTCTTCGTTCCATACTTAGAACGACCTTGTCTACGGTCATTGACTCCAGCAGTATCAAGTGCACCACGAACGATGTGGTACCGTACCCCTGGTAAGTCCTTTACACGACCTCCACGGATAAGTACAACACTGTGTTCTTGTAGGTTGTGACCAATTCCAGGGATGTAAGCTGTAACTTCAATCTGGTTAGTCAAACGAACACGCGCGTACTTACGAAGTGCAGAGTTCGGCTTCTTAGGTGTCATTGTACCAACACGTGTACAAACACCGCGTTTTTGCGGAGAAGAAAGATCAGTGTTTACTTTCTTGAAGCTATTGTAGCCTTTGTTAAGTGCTGGAGAGTCGGATTTCTTACCTTTTGAATGACGACCTTTACGTACCAATTGGTTAATAGTAGGCATTTTATATCCTCCCTTCTAATACTTGTATTCCTAGCCCACACATCCAGGTGGTTCATTTTTGGACAAAATAAAGTTTTTGCGCAGGGCTAAAGAGCCCTGGCAAAAACAATTTTATCCTATTATCGCAACCGTTGCAGCACCAACGTCAATTCCGCAAGCTTTTCCGAGCTTTTTCATAGAGTCGACGTTTGTGACAGGAACGCTTTTTTCTTTTGCGATGTGAACGACTTTATTCGTTACACGCTGATCTGCATCATTTGCAACGATTAGCTCTTTCACTTCCCCATTCTGAAGGGCTTTTATTGTTTGCTTCGTGCCAACAATAAAATTGGTTGCCTGCGTCACTTTTTCATAAGACATTTGTTTTTATATCCTCCAAAGCAACAGGTTTATATGAAAGCACTCCGTTATATTATCAGAGTTGAAAAATGTTGTCAACAATACAATTAATCTTGTGTGACTAATTCTTCTGTGGCAACAGATTCTTCAGTTGCTTCCAACTCGGTCTCTTCTCCAACTGGAACGATGCTGCGGTAACGCGACATTCCTGTTCCTGCTGGTACAAGCTTACCGATGATGACATTCTCTTTCAGTCCAAGCAACTCATCACGCTTACCTTTGATCGCTGCATCAGTCAGGACACGTGTTGTTTCCTGGAAGGAGGCTGCAGATAAGAATGACTCGGTTTCAAGAGATGCTTTCGTGATACCAAGTAAGATCGGTCGTCCTGTAGCTGGTTGACCGCCTTCTAACAAGACTTGCGTATTGACATCTGTGAATTGGTTGATATCGATAAGCGATCCTGGTAAGACGTTTGTATCTCCAGCTTCAATGACACGAACTTTCCGCATCATTTGACGAACCATCACCTCTACGTGCTTATCACCGATTTCTACCCCTTGCATACGGTAAACCTTCTGTACTTCACGAAGCAGATAATTTTGGACTGCATCGACACCTGAAACCTTCATCAGTTCTTTCGGATCGATTGAACCTTCTGTCAGTTCTTGGCCGGCAACAATCGTATCATCTACTTTCACCTTGATACGTGCACCATAAGGGATGGTGTACGAACGGCTCTCCACTTCACCTTGTACTGTGATTTCACGTTTATCGCGAACTTCATTGATCGCTGTAACCGTGCCATCAAGCTCAGAAATGACCGCTTGACCTTTCGGGTTACGCGCTTCAAACAATTCTTGGATACGAGGCAGACCTTGTGTGATATCGTCTCCTGCAACTCCACCTGTATGGAATGTACGCATTGTAAGCTGGGTTCCCGGCTCACCGATTGATTGAGCTGCGATGATCCCGACAGCCTCTCCTACTTCAACTTCAGTACCTGTAGCAAGGTTGCGTCCATAACACAAGTTACACACACCGTGGCGAGTGTTACATGTAAATGCAGAACGGATGACCACTTCTTCAATTCCAAGGTCGATGATTTCTTTCGCAATGTCTTCTGTAATCAATTCGTTACGTCCGACAATGACAGAATCATTTTCAGGGTGATGGATCGTCTTGAATGCTACACGACCAATCAATCTTTCATCGAGCGGTTCGATGACTTCATTTCCTTCTTTAATCGCTTTGACGGTCAGACCTCTATCTGTTCCGCAATCTTTTTCACGGACAATCACGTCTTGTGCAACGTCGACAAGACGACGAGTCAGATAACCAGAGTCAGCTGTCTTAAGTGCTGTATCCGCTAGACCTTTACGGGCACCATGCGTTGAAATGAAGTATTCAAGTACCGTCAGACCTTCACGGAAACTAGACTTGATCGGAAGTTCGATGATTTGACCAGCTGGGTTAGCCATCAATCCACGCATTCCAGCAAGCTGGGTGAAGTTTGATGCGTTACCACGGGCACCTGAATCACTCATCATGAAGATCGGGTTATACGGATCCAATGAAACCATCAGTTTTTCTTGGATGGCATCCTTCGCATTACTCCAGATGGAGATGACACGATCATAACGCTCTTCTTCTGTGATGAGTCCTCGACGGAATTGCTGTAATACTTTTGTGACTTTCTCTTCAGCTTCCTCAAGGATCTCCTTCTTCTCAGAGAGGACGACGATGTCAGATACACCAACGGTAATACCTGCTTTTGTCGCGTATTTGAATCCAAGATCTTTCATTCGGTCAAGCATTCTAGAGGTTTCAGTGATTTTGAATCGTTTGAAGACCTCCGCAATGATCTTTCCTAAAATACCTTTCTTGAAAGGCGGAATCAATTCCCGCTTATCGAGTTCCTCATTCAAATCAACGGTTGGATCGATAAAGTACTTCTCTGGTGTTGCTACCTCCAGATTGTACTCGGTCGGTTCGTTGATATATGGGAATGACGGCGGCAAGATTTCGTTGAAAATCAATTTACCAATCGTCGTAACTAACAATTTACTGTTCTGCTCCTCAGTAAATGAACCTTTACCAAGTGCTTTCGCAGGAATTGCGACACGTGTATGAAGATGTACATAACCATTCTGGTATGCAGTTAGTGCTTCATTCGTGTCATTGACGATCATACCCTCTCCGATCGCACCTTTCCGTTCAAGCGTAAGGTAGTAATTCCCCAATACCATATCCTGAGACGGTGTAACAACCGGCTTTCCATCTTTCGGGTTCAGAATGTTTTGTGCTGCAAGCATCAAGATACGTGCTTCAGCTTGAGCTTCTGCTGACAATGGAACGTGAACCGCCATTTGGTCTCCATCAAAGTCCGCATTGTATGCTGTACATACGAGCGGGTGAAGGCGAATCGCACGGCCTTCAACCAATGTTGGTTCGAATGCCTGGATTCCCAAACGGTGAAGTGTAGGTGCACGGTTCAGCAGAACTGGGTGTTCTTTAATGACTTCTTCAAGTACATCCCATACTTCAGGTTGAACGCGCTCAACTTTACGCTTCGCACTCTTGATGTTATGAGCAAGGCCTTTGTTGACCAACTCTTTCATGACAAACGGTTTGAATAGTTCCAGTGCCATCTCTTTCGGAAGACCACACTGATACATTTTCAAGTTAGGACCTACAACGATAACGGAACGACCAGAATAGTCGACACGCTTACCAAGCAGGTTTTGACGGAAACGACCTTGTTTACCCTTCAACATATGGGAGAGGGACTTCAACGGACGGTTTCCTGGTCCTGTGACCGGTCTGCCGCGTCGTCCATTATCAATCAATGCATCCACAGCTTCTTGCAGCATACGCTTCTCGTTTTGGACGATGATATTCGGTGCACCAAGATCCAATAGACGCTTCAGGCGGTTGTTACGGTTGATTACCCGACGATATAAGTCGTTAAGGTCTGATGTCGCAAAACGACCGCCATCCAATTGGACCATAGGACGTAGTTCCGGCGGAATGACCGGAAGCACTTCGAGAATCATCCATGAAGTAAGGTTTCCTGAGTGGCGGAATGCCTCCAATACTTCAAGTCTTTTGATTGCTCGGGTACGTCTTTGTCCTTGTGCAGTTTTGAGTTCTTCTTTCAATACTGCTACTTCTTTATCAAGGTCGATATCCTCTAGAAGTTTCTTGATGGATTCAGCACCCATTTGCGCAGTGAATCCTTGACCATACTTTTCACGGTATGAGCGGTATTCTTTCTCGGATAAAAGTTGTTTCTTCTCAAGTGGTGTTTCACCTGGCTCCGTCACTACCCAAGAAGCAAAATAAATCACTTCTTCAAGAGCTCTAGGAGACATATCAAGCACAAGGCCCATTCTGCTCGGAATGCCTTTGAAGTACCAGATATGAGAAACTGGTGCAGCAAGTTCGATATGTCCCATGCGTTCACGTCGAACTTTTGCACGTGTGACTTCTACACCACAGCGGTCACAAACGACGCCCTTATAGCGGACGCGCTTGTATTTACCACAGTGACACTCCCAGTCCTTTTGCGGACCGAAAATTCTTTCACAGAATAGCCCATCTTTTTCAGGCTTCAATGTACGGTAGTTAATCGTTTCTGGTTTCTTGACTTCACCGCGAGACCAAGAGCGGATCTTATCAGGTGAAGCAAGACCTATTTTCATATACTCAAAGTTATTTACATCGATCAAGGGGTCTACCTCCCTTATGATATGCTGCTATACCCTTATTCACCGACGGATTGGGTTTCTACGTTCAAGTTCAATTTATCGTTAGAGCTTTCCTCTTCATCATCCAGTTCACGCATCTCGATTTCCTGTTCGTCGCTCGTAAGCATCTTGACATCCATTCCAAGACTCTGAAGTTCTTTGATCAATACTTTAAAGGACTCCGGAACACCTGGTTCAGGAACGTTTTCGCCTTTGACGATCGCTTCATACGTCTTCACACGGCCGACAACATCATCAGACTTGACTGTGAGGATCTCTTGGAGCGTGTAGGCTGCACCGTATGCTTCAAGCGCCCAAACCTCCATCTCACCGAAACGCTGTCCACCGAACTGGGCTTTACCACCTAGCGGTTGCTGGGTTACGAGTGAGTATGGCCCTGTAGAACGGGCATGTAGCTTATCATCTACCATGTGAGCCAGCTTGATCATATACATGACCCCGACAGAAATACGGTTATCAAACGGTTCACCTGTTCGACCGTCAAATAGAACTGTCTTACCGTCTCTTGATAGACCTGCTTCATCGAGCGTTTCCCAAACGTCTTCTTCACGCGCACCATCGAATACTGGTGTTGCCATATGAAGTTTCAGTTCTCTCGCTGCCATACCGAGATGAAGCTCTAATACCTGACCAATATTCATACGAGATGGTACCCCTAGAGGGTTCAGCATGATATCGATCGGTGTACCGTCAGGCAAGTACGGCATATCTTCTTCAGGTAAAATCCTGGAGATAACACCTTTGTTACCGTGACGCCCTGCCATCTTATCTCCTTCATGAATCTTCCGCTTCTGTACGATGTATGCACGTACTAGCTGGTTGACTCCTGGAGGAAGTTCATCGCCATCTTCACGGTTGAAGACTTTCACATCATGGACGATCCCATCGCCACCGTGAGGTACACGAAGTGATGTATCACGGACTTCACGAGCTTTTTCACCGAAGATCGCATGTAAGAGACGTTCTTCTGCTGTCAGTTCAGTTACACCTTTAGGCGTTACTTTACCGACCAGGATATCCCCGTCTTTCACTTCAGCACCAACACGGATGATTCCGCGTTCGTCCAAGTTTTTAAGCGCATCTTCACCAACGTTCGGAATATCACGTGTGATTTCTTCTGGTCCAAGCTTCGTATCTCGTGCTTCTGATTCATACTCTTCAATATGGATCGAAGTATAGACATCATCTTTCACCAGACGTTCACTCATGATGACGGCATCCTCGTAGTTATATCCGTCCCATGTCATGAATCCGACGAGTACGTTTCGTCCTAGAGCAAGTTCACCAACTTCCATCGAAGGACCATCTGCGAGGATTTCCCCTTTGGTCACCCGGTCCCCTTGACTGACGATCGGACGTTGGTTGTAACAAGTTCCCTGGTTTGATCGGACGAATTTCATCAAGTTATAACGGTCCAAATCACCTTTTATTTCTTTACCGTCGACTGTTTCAATACGACGAACATATACACGAGCGGCAGATACCTTCTCGACAATACCTTCGTGTTTACAAATGACAGCAGCACCAGAGTCTTTTGCAGAAACGTGTTCCATTCCTGTTCCAACGATCGGTGACTCAGGGACCATCAATGGTACAGCTTGCCGCTGCATGTTCGCACCCATCAATGCACGGTTGGAGTCATCGTTTTCTAAGAACGGAATACAAGCAGTAGCTGCTGAAACGACCTGTTTAGGTGAAACGTCCATGTAATCGATTTTGTCACGTTTTGCAATCGTGTTCTGGTCACGATAACGTGCGATGACCTCTTCATCGATAAATGATCCGTCTTCTGCAAGCTTTGCGTTCGCCTGTGCAACCACGTAATTATCTTGTTCATCTGCCGTCAAGTAATCGATCTGAGCCGTCACTTTCCCTGTTTCAGGATCGACACGTCGATAAGGCGTTTCGATAAATCCGTATTCATTGACCTTCGCATAGCTAGATAGCGAGTTGATCAATCCGATGTTCGGACCTTCAGGCGTTTCGATCGGACACATACGGCCATAGTGGGAGTAGTGGACGTCACGAACTTCGAATCCAGCACGTTCACGCGTCAAACCACCGGGTCCAAGTGCAGATAAACGACGTTTATGAGTAAGCTCTGCCAACGGATTCGTCTGATCCATGAATTGAGAGAGCTGTGAGCTTCCGAAGAACTCTTTGATTGATGCAATTACCGGTCTGATATTGATCAGTGCTTGCGGTGTGATCGAATTCGTATCTTGGATGGACATACGTTCACGGACAACACGCTCCATACGGGATAAACCGATACGGAATTGGTTTTGTAAAAGTTCTCCTACTGAACGAAGTCGACGATTACCAAGGTGATCGATATCATCTGTCAGACCTACACCATGCAGCAGGTTAAAGAAATAGTTGATGGAAGCAATGATGTCAGCCGGTGTAATGTTTTTGATGGAACGATCGATCTGACCGTTTCCAATCACATTGATCACCTGATCTTGCTCACCTTCAACCGGAGAGTATATTTTAATAGATTGAAGTCGAACTGGTTCATCTTCAATCACTCCACCTGCAGGTGTAACTTCTTTAAATGCTTCATCTTTTTCTAAAGCCGGCAGGATACGCTCGAGAAGACGGCGATCAAGAACCGTTCCTTCTTCTGCGATCACTTCGCCAGTTTCAGGATCCGCAATCGTTTCAGCTAAGCGCTGATTGAATAGACGGTTTTTAATATGAAGCTTTTTGTTAATCTTATAGCGTCCGACGTTTGCAAGATCATAACGCTTCGGATCAAAGAAACGGGACTCTAATAGACTTTTAGCATTATCTACTGTAGGGGGCTCTCCTGGACGTAAACGCTCATAAATTTCAAGAAGCGCTTTTTCTGTACCTTCTGTATTATCTTTTTCTAGTGAATTGCGAAGGTACTCATCTTCCCCTAGTAAATCGATGATTTCTTGATCAGAACCAAACCCTAATGCACGCAACAAGACCGTCACTGGTATTTTACGAGTACGGTCGATACGAACATGGACGACGTCTTTAGCATCTGTTTCAAGCTCTAACCATGCGCCCCGGTTTGGAATTACCGTAGCTGTGAAACCTCTCTTGCCGTTTTTGTCCAATTTTTGATTGTAATACACGCTCGGTGAACGAACGAGTTGTGAGACAATTACGCGTTCTGCTCCGTTGATGATGAAAGTACCTGTGTCCGTCATCAAAGGGAAATCTCCCATGAACACTTCTTGTTCCTTCACTTCACCTGTCTCTTTGTTAATCAGGCGTACCTTAACACGAAGCGGAGCGGCATAGGTAACGTCTCGCTCCTTGGACTCCTCTACAGAATACTTAGGCTCTCCTAAACTATAATCGATGAACTCAAGCACTAAGTTACCTGTGAAATCCTCAATTGGAGAAATGTCGTGGAACATCTCTCTCAAACCCTCATCAAGAAACCATTGATAGGAGGAAGTTTGGATTTCAATGAGGTTTGGAAGTTCCAAAACTTCATTAATTCTTGCATAGCTTCTCCGTTGGCGGTGGCGTCCAAACTGAATGAGTTGACCTGTCAACTGATTCACCCCTCAAATCCAGCATAGTATCGTCAAGCAACTAGTTATAATAACTAGAAAAACGAAGCAAACACCAATCTTTATATAGGTGGTTGCCAGTCGTCTCCTTCCAACCCTACCAGCGTCAGCAGAGAAAATCTAGCAGAAGCCGTTCGTAGAGTAAAAAGAAAACTTGGCTAATGCCAAGCTAAAATAGCGACAATAGCCTTTTCACCTAAAGGTAGATCCTAAAGGCTCTTGCACTTATACTTTGAAAGCAGAATTTTCACTTTCATAACGTGCAAAAAGAAAAAAAGGGTTATATAACCACATTTTTTCCAAATTAACAAATGATTATACTATTTTTCCCACACCAATTGAATTTTATGCAAATTTTGCGCTAAAAATTCAATTGGTGAAAATACACGTATCTTTGGCATTTTATAATATTACCATAGACCTAAATTCGAGTCAACACTTTTTCGAGCGAATAATAAAATACCCTTTTTTCCGCTCTACGACTTCGACTTCCCCGTAAATGGACTCTAGCTTTTCGATCGCTGATGGAGCTCCCTGTTTCTTTTGAATGACGATCCAAAGCTCTCCATCTTTCACCAGATGATCATAGGCCTGTTCAAATATCGCGTGAACAACGCTTTTTCCGGCCCGAATCGGCGGATTCGTAAGGATAGCATCGAAATCATTTTCTTTCACCTGCTCAAATAAGTTGCTCCGGTAGATGGTCACATTGTCTATTTGATTGCGTATCGCGTTCTTTTTCGCGAGCTCGATTGCCCGCTCGTTGATATCAACCATCGATATCGGCGTATCCGGATAGGCTGCCGCAAGGGACAATCCGATCGGACCATATCCGCAGCCCATATCTAAAATCCCGCCATCTGCATCCGGTCTTTCAAATGTTTCTATTAAAAGCCGGCTGCCGAAATCCACTTCTCTTTTTGAGAAAACGCCTGAATCTGAATAAAAACGGAAAGTGCGGTCCTTCAATGTAAACGACCAATCTTTCATATCGCTCTGTGAAACAGGTTTACTCGAATAATAATGATCTCCCATTTTGCCATCTCCTTAGATAAACTTACTATGATCGAAGGAAGTCCTAACATCTTGTATAACTCTTTGGTGCGCTAAATATACATGCCTATACACGTGTTGACTTCAGCAAGAAAAAAAGCCCGCGATTCACGCGAGCTTCTTTTGTAAGTCAATAAGGTTCAAGATTACTTAAGTTCGATTGTAGCTCCAACTTCTTCAAGCTTAGCTTTCATTTCTTCAGCTTCTTCTTTAGCTACGCCTTCTTTAAGTGGCTTTGGAGCTCCGTCTACTAGTTCTTTAGCATCTTTAAGTCCAAGACCTGTGATTTCACGAACTACCTTGATGACTTTGATCTTAGATGCTCCAGCGTTTTCAAGGACTACGTCAAATTCAGATTTTTCTTCAGCTCCGCCTTCAGCAGCGCCACCAGCAACAGCTACAGGTGCTGCAGCAGTTACTCCAAATTCTTCTTCGATTGCTTTAACTAGATCGTTAAGTTCTAGTACAGACATTTCTTTAATTGCATCAATGATTTGATCTTTACTCATTGTTGAATCCTCCTATTAGTTGTGTTTTAAATTAAATAAACGTTTCCGTTATTTTGAAATCCAGATTATGCACCTTGCTCTTCTTTTTGATCTGCAACAGCTTTCGTAGCCAACGCGAAGTTACGCATTGGTGCTTGAAGTACGCTAAGAAGCATAGAAAGAAGTCCTTCGCGTGATGGAAGTTCAGCAAGTGCTTTGATGTTCTCGACAGATGTGACCTGACCTTCGATTACACCAGTTTTGATTACTAACGCTTCGTGTTCTTTAGCGAAGTTGTTCAAAATCTTTGCTGGAGCAACAACCTCTTCCTCACTGAAAGCGATCGCTGTAGGTCCAACTAGTGATTCACTCAATCCGCCAAGCTCAGCTTCCTCAGCAGCACGGCGAGTCATCGTGTTTTTGTATACTTTGAAAGTGATACCAGCATCACGAAGTTGCTTACGCAATTCAGTTACTTCAGCAACATCCAGTCCGCGGTAATCTACAAAGATCGTAGCTTTACTATTACGAAGCTGATCTGCAATTGTTGAAACTAACTGTTTCTTTTGTTCAAGTACGCTCATTTTTACACCTCCTGTTTTTTCATACCGCAGTTGTTTACACAACCCATGAAAAAAGCCTTTATGTCTGTAGACATAAAGGCGTAGTGTCATAAAATCATAACGATGTATGAAATCAAACACACCTCGGCAGGAAATTAAGCGATTCCTCGCACCTACTGTCTACGGTATGACCTATTCAATTACCGATAGTTATTATATCTTGGGTGTATCTAAAAGTCAACAGCTTATTTTGTGCCAAAGCTATTCGGGCTGACTTTGATTCCAGGTCCCATCGTTGAAGCGATAGCAATGTTCTTGATGTAAGTTCCTTTAGCTGCAGCTGGCTTGACTTTGATCAACGTGTCGATGATTGTAGTCAAGTTTTCTACAAGCTTGTCATCTTCGAACGATACTTTACCGATTGGGCAGTGAACGTTACTTTGCTTGTCTACACGGTATTCAACCTTACCAGCTTTGATTTCTTGCACTGCTTTTTCAACTTCGAATGTTACTGTCCCTGTTTTCGGGTTCGGCATCAAGCCTTTAGGTCCTAATACGCGACCAAGCTTACCAACTTCACCCATCATGTCAGGTGTTGCAACGATTACGTCAAATTCGAACCAACCCTGGTTGATTTTGTTGATGTAATCAGCATCCCCTACATAATCAGCTCCAGCAGCTTCTGCTTCCTTCGCTTTATCACCTTTTGCAAAAACAAGAACACGTTGTGTTTTACCAGTTCCGTTCGGAAGTACAACTGCTCCACGAACTTGTTGGTCTGCTTTCTTAGGGTCAACCCCAAGACGAACAGCAACTTCTACAGTTTCGTCAAACTTAGCTGGAGCTGCTTTTTTCACAAGCTCGATCGCTTCGTTTGCACCATATTGATTGGAACGATCAACAAGCTTTGAAGCTTCTTGATACTTCTTTCCTTTTTTAGCCAATTTCTTTTCCTCCTTAAGTGTGGTTTTTACGGAATATCCTCCCACTTGTGCGCCAATTCAGCGCCATAAGAAAGGTTGCGAAGAACGCAACCTTATGTGCTATGCATGATTAGTCCTCAATTACAATACCCATACTGCGCGCAGTACCTTCTACCATACGCATGGCAGATTCTACGTTTGCAGCATTAAGGTCAGGCATTTTCGTCTCAGCGATCTCTTTTACCTTATCACGCTTAACCGTTGCAACCTTGTTACGGTTTGGTTCTCCAGAACCTGACTCGATACCTGCTGCTTTTTTCAATAATACTGCAGCCGGTGGAGTTTTCGTAATGAATGTAAATGAACGGTCTTCAAAAACCGTAATTTCAACCGGGATAATCATACCAGCTTGATCAGAAGTTCTTGCGTTGAATTCTTTACAGAATCCCATGATGTTAACACCTGCTTGACCTAAAGCCGGTCCTACTGGTGGTGCTGGGTTTGCTTTCCCTGCAGGAATTTGCAATTTCACTACCTTAATTACCTTTTTAGCCACGTGACACACCTCCTTAGTCCGTGATGTGGTATATTGGGCTCTTTTGGCCCTCCCACTCAATAACGGGGCTGACGTACGCCAACCCTCCCAATTTTATATCGGGTTGTTTCAAACATTAAAATTCTATCATTTCCTGTTTTACATTTCAACATTTTCTTGAAAGTTTTGTTGAAAAGCCGAATTAGATGCCTTTGAAAGATTGGTTTTGTTAAAAAATGATATTGATTCCTTCGAAATATTCCCTCTCCGCTGGCACAAGAAAAGCGGAAGCGATCTGTATATTAACAAAAGCACATCTCGACTTCGTTTGGTTAACGGACACAGGAGGCCTTAATTGTTCAATATTAATCGATTTAAGAAAAGTAACGGACACCACAGACCTTATTTCATGCAAAACCATAGAAATCATCTACAAAATTGACAAATAGCGTCTCTCATGTCCGTTAAAAATTTCTAAAACCCTCTAAATGTCACAAATAACTGCGCTGATGTCCGTTAACCAGCAACCTGCTAAATTGTGAACCTTCGCCTGGCTCGCTGTTCAGGAGCGGCTTAAAGCAACTTTCTCACCCAGTAAGTCAATACGTGAGGACCGGAGAAACCGAGTAACGATCACCGGCTAAAACCGTCACATCCTGTGACAACGCCGGTACTAGCACGTCCTGTGCGTCGGAAATTCGCCGTTTATCATTCGTTTAGCTATTGGATCTTCTCGACTTGGGTGAACCCAACCTCCACAGGAGTCTCTCTTCCGAACATGTTGACGTGGACCTTGAGCTTTTGTTTATCGATGTCGATATCTTCAACAGACCCTACGAAATTCGCAAAAGGACCTTCTTTAATTTTCACACTTTCTTTAACTTCGTAATCGACCTCAGCTTTTGGTTTTTCAAGTCCCATGCTAGATAGAATACGATCTACTTCTTCAGGTAACAGGGGTGTAGGTTTCGATCCTGAACCCGTGGAACCTACGAAGCCTGTAACACCAGGTGTATTCCGTACGACATACCAGGAATCGTCTGTCATGACCATCTCTGTCAAAACATACCCTGGGAACACCTTCTTCATAGCGGTCTTCTTCTTGCCGTTCTTAATTTCTGTTTCTTCTTCTTGCGGCACAAGCACACGGAAGATCTTATCCTCCATACCCATTGATTCAACGCGCTTTTCCAGGTTCGCTTTTACCTTGTTTTCGTATCCAGAATACGTGTGTACTACATACCATCTTTTTTCCATAACTTGTGAGGACACGATCGTCCTTTCCCTCCCAAACGGATATACTTTACCATTGTAGCCATTTGTTTTTCAGATTAATCAAGTACATTCAATTATTCAAATACGGTTTCAATGACCCAAGTCAACCCTTGGTCAATCAATGCAAAGAAGATTACGATGAAAATCACTGTAGTCAATACCGTAATTGTGTACTTTGTCAATTCTTTACGATTCGGCCAAGAAACCCTTTTTAGTTCCCTGACAACATTTGTGAAAAACCTACCTGTTTTTTGTGCAATTCCAGCCATTTATTTTACCCCCCAGTAAAATTGGTTATGAATGAATAACTCCCTAAACTTCCCGTTTTGCCATGTTAATTTGCATAAAGTGACAGGTTCAATGTTGAATCGGCGGCTACCGCAGGCAATACGGTTCTATTTATCTGATCCTTGGACGGATTTCATTTGGTTTCACGATGTAACGTGTGCGTCTGGCAATGTTTACAGAACTTTTTCATTTCAATTCGACCTTGATCACTTTCTTTGTTCTTCTTAGTCGAATAGTTTCGTTGTTTACATTGTTCACAAGCAAGTATGACCTTCGTACGCATCAGTAATCATCTCCAGAACACATCAAAATCCGAACATTTTCGAGTTTAATCCATACTTTGTCCATTTTATGCTATACACTTTATCACAGGGGTATAGTCCTGTCAACGCAACCAGAGCGTGCTCCAATGCCCTTGGGACACGTTTTTCAAATGTATATTCGCACTTTCGAATCACCTTTAAACTGCAAGAAAAAAACAGGGACATAACTTCCCCTGTCAACAATGAATGCGCGTTCAAAAGTCGCCGTATTAGATTTGATGCTTTTTTGCACTTGATGAATTTCTCTAGTTTAAGCGCAACAAACGTTCACATTCGCTAATTTTTAAAGCGTTTTCTATAGACCGACTTCTCTTAACTCGAGATAACGTTCAAGTTTTCTTTTTACTCGTTGAAGGGCATTGTCAATTGATTTCACGTGACGGTTCAAATCAACTGAAATCTCCTGATAAGATCGTCCATCAAGGTAAAGCATCAATACTTTCCGTTCCAGATCACTTAACAGTTCCCCCATTTTAAGTTCGATATCATCAAATTCTTCTTGATTGATGATGAGCTCTTCCGGGTCTGTAACCCTTGAACCACATATGACATCCAACAGCGTCCGATCAGATTCTTCATCATAGATTGGTTTATCGAGTGAGACGTATGAATTAAGCGGAATGTGTTTTTGTCTTGTTGCTGTTTTTATGGCGGTTATCATCTGGCGAGTAATACAAAGTTCAGCGAAAGCTTTGAAAGAAGATAGCTTGTCCTCTTTAAAATCACGGATAGCCTTGTAAAGTCCAATCATACCTTCTTGAATGATGTCTTCGCGATCCGCACCAATCAAAAAATAAGACCGTGCTTTTGCGCGGACGAAATTCTTGTACTTGTTGATTAAGTATTCAAGTGCGGGGCTGTTACCTTCATGAACCTGCTCCACAATCGACTCATCTTCAAGCTCGTCAAATTTCGGGTGTACAATCTCTTTGAGTTCTATGCTCACGAGAATCCCTCCGACCATGGCGACCTGGATATAGAAATATTATACAGTCACATTCGACAAGCGTCAACCACTCACCGGTCCCCTCGCCGCCATTTTTCAAAAATTTCTGCCACTTCATCTGACAGTGTCAAGGCTGAAGAGCGTCTTTCATTTTGAATATCTTTCACTTTTCGACTGATTCTTTTTTCGATATTGTCTACCTCAATTGCTAGTTCCCTGGCAGACTTCCGTAATGCTCCAAGGCCGAAAGTAACCCATTGTTCCAGAAAATCAGATGTAGCTACATGGATTTTAGTACGTATATCCTTCAGTTCTTTTGCCAGCTTTTCAATTCGCTCGTCAGCCGATTCATTCTCTTTTGTAAAAATAACTTCGATCCGATAATTTTTGTATTTCGTTTCGTTTCCAGGTACATAATGGGCATCAAAAACGACGATTACCCTCATGCCCGTGTATGCCTGGTATTCTGCCATCTTATCAACCAAGAGATCGCGTGCAGCGGCAAGGTCATCATCCCTAAGGATTCGGAGGTCCGGCCAATCCCCTATCATGTTATAGCCGTCAACCAGTAGAATCTCCATCGTTATTCACCGAAGGACCTTCGTTGCCTGAATACTTCGTACATCAACAGTCCTGCCGCAACCGAAGCATTCAAGGAAGTCACTTTCCCTTTCATTGGAAGAGATACGAGGAAGTCGCATTTTTCTTTCACCAATCGACCGATTCCTTTACCTTCGCTTCCTATGACCAACCCGATAGGCATATCGTATCTCGCATCAGTGTAATCCTGGTCTCCTTTTGCATCTGTCGCGACAAACCATACTCCACGCGCCTTCAGGTCTTCAATCGTCCTTGCAATATTCGTCACACGGACAACAGGCACGTACTCAATTGCACCTGTCGAAGCTTTTGCGACAGCAGAGGTCAATCCTACAGCCCTTCGTTTCGGTATGATCACACCATGAGCACCGGAGGCATCGGCTGTCCGTAAAATCGACCCGAGATTATGTGGGTCTTCGATTTCATCCAACACAAGGAAGAATGGATCTTCATTCTGTTTTTTTGCTAGATTGAAAATATCCTCGATATCTGCATAATCATAAGCTGCTACATAAGCCAGGACACCTTGATGATTGACGCCTTCAGCCAGGGAATCCAGCTTTTTCTTTGGCACATACTGGACTTGGATCCGTTCTTTCTTAGCTTGACTGATGACTTGTCCGATCGACCCTTTCTGTGCCCCTTCTGCTACAATGATCTTGTTGATGTCTCGCCCAGATCGAAGTGCTTCGAGGACAGGATTCCTCCCGGTTACAATATCATTATTCATCTGCTTTCCCCTCCTTCAGGTTCTTCTACGATGGTTATGGCTTTTTCAATGATTGAATCCAGTCGTTCTTTACTATCGGATAAATAAAGAAATCCAATCAAGGCTTCAAAGGCTGTCCCATAGCGGTAGGTCTGGATATCTGTATTCTTCGGAATCGTACCCATTTTACTGTTCCTTCCTCTACGGACCACGCCTTGTTCTTCTTCCGTCAGTTCAAGGTTCTCAAGCATCGTCAATATGACAGATGCTTGAGCCCTGGCTGAAACGTATCGGGTAGAAAGCTTATGAAGCTGGTGTGGTTTGACCTCTCCTTTCCCTAACAAATAGGAACGGATGTACACTTCATAAACAGCGTCCCCCATATAAGCGAGAGCAGAGGATTTTAATTGTTTTGGATCTGCGATCGACTGACTGTAAGGCTCCTTCATGATTTCCGTTTCCACCTTACTCCTTGAGGAGTATCTTCTAATATGATGCCTTGCTCATCTAAGTTATCTCGTATTTCATCAGCAAGCTGGAAGTTCTTTTCTTTACGTGCCTGATTCCGTTTTTCGATCAAAGCTTCGATGTCTTCGTCCAATAACTCTTTTTCAGCTTTAAGAACCAATCCTAGAACCTCTCCGATTTCAGCAATAACTGAAACGAAACTTTCTAACACCTCAATGGTTGTATTCTTTTCTTGAAGATATACATTCGCTTCTTTAGACAAATCGAACAAGGTTGCGATTGCGTTCGAGGTATTGAAATCGTCATCCATTTCCTTGATGAACCGCTGCTTGTAATCCTCGATTTTCTGCAGCCATTTTTCATTTTCTATTCCGAGGTCCGCACTATGGTCGATTCGATGTTCAAGGTTTTCAACGGTCGTACGGATCCGGTCTAAACTTGTCTTTGCACTTTCAAGCAGTTTTTCAGTGAAGTTAATCGGGTGCCTGTAATGGACATTCAACATGAAGAACCGGAACGCTTGCGGATCGACTTTCTTGATCAGGTCGTGCAGCAGGATGAAATTCCCGAGTGATTTCGACATTTTTTCATTGTTGATGTTAATATACCCGTTATGCATCCAATAATTTGCCATCTTCTTATCATTCAATGCTTCAGATTGAGCTATCTCGTTTTCATGATGGGGAAACGATAGGTCTTGCCCGCCTGCGTGTATGTCAATTGTGTCTCCGAGATACTTCTTCACCATTGCAGAGCACTCGATATGCCAACCCGGCCTTCCTTTCCCCCAAGGGCTTTCCCAAAAGATTTCTCCTTCTTTGGCTGTTTTCCATAAGACGAAATCCAACGGATCTTCCTTGTGTTCTCCCACCTGGATCCTGGCACCTACACGAAGTTCATCAATTGATTGCTGTGAAAGCTTACCGTAATCTTTGAACTTCTTCGTCCTAAAATAAACGTCTCCGCCTGCTTCATAGGCGTATCCTCTTTCAATCAATATTTCAATGAATTGGATGATATCATCCATTGTTTCGGTTACACGTGGATGGAGATCCGCTTTTTTGACATTCAACTCGGATGTATCATTGTGGTAGGCTTTTATGAACCTTTCCGCTAAACTTGGAACGTCTTCACCAAGTTCTTTTGCAGCCTTGATGATCTTGTCATCGACATCTGTGAAGTTTGAGATGAAATGAACATCATATCCTCGATACTCGAGATAACGGCGAACCGTATCGAAGACGATCGGAGGTCTCGCATTTCCGATATGGATGTAGTTATAGACGGTAGGTCCACACACATACATGCTCACTTTTCCTTCTTCAATCGGTTTGAATGGTTCTTTTTGCCGTGTCAATGTGTTATAAATGTGAATGCTCATTTCAACTCACTCCTTCTTAAAAACTCGATTTCTTCTTTCAAACGCTCGATTTCTCTATCCATCACTTTCAGTTTATCCGATACAGGATCCGGGAGATCGCTATGGTCAAGATCCCCTTTCACACGAACGCCATCTTGAACCACTACCTTGCCGGGTATACCTACGACCGTGGAATTTTGAGGTACATTTTGCAAAACGACCGATCCCGCTCCTACCTTAGAATATTTACCTATTGTGATCGAACCTAAAACTTTCGCACCTGTTGCAACCAATGTATGATCTTCAAGCGTCGGGTGACGTTTACCTTTTTCTTTCCCGGTTCCACCTAATGTCACGCCCTGGAATAAGGTTACGTTATCTCCGATTTCACATGTTTCGCCAATGACGACACCCATTCCATGGTCAATGAAACAGCGTCTACCCACCTTTGCACCTGGATGTATTTCAATACCAGTAAAGAAACGGCTTAGTTGCGATATGACGCGGGCCATAAAGAAGAATTTCTTTTTCCAGAAAAAATGCGCGAAGCGATGCGCCCAAATGGCATGCAGACCTGAATAAGTCAAAATCACTTCAATATAGCTTCTTGCAGCAGGGTCTTGGTCGAATACCACATCGATATCTTCCTTCAAGGTTTTAAACATATACGTCACTCCTCTCCACTATGATTTTCTTTAACCAAAACCACGAAATTCATTCCCAGATGTCTTTTTAACGGACACAGGAGACCTTATTTAGCAGTTTTTAATATTAATTGAGATGCTAACGGACACCAGAGACCTTAATTAGTGAAAAATATGGTAAAACAGCTGTTTTGTTCACAGATAACGTCTCTCATGTCCGTTAGAGTCATGAATTATGGCTTTTGCACACAAATAGCGTCTCTCATGTCCGTTACACCCGTTCGCTTTTCTCGCAGGAGTGTCGCACCCCTATTCAACACAGCTTTTCTTAAATTCTCTTGGAACTGCACCCCAAAATACCTTCCATTTAAATCCGCCCTCTTTGCTCCCAAAAGAGAGAACATAAAAAAACGCCTCTGTGATTACTCACAGAGACGCTTTCGGCGCGGTCCCACTCTGTTTAGAAGAACGAATCCTCTTCTCTCTCAGCTTCCTCTAACGGTGGAAGAACCGCTCCTATCTACTCGCTTCAATAAGAGTCTCAGAGGTGCATTTCAGGCGTCCTTCCTTGAACCACTTTCAGCCGATGATGGTTCTCTCTACTAAGAAAGGGCACACCTTACTTCTCCTCTTCACAGATTTATCGTCATTGTTTTCTTTTTACTATATTACATTTCACATAAAATGTGTATCGTTTAGTTTCCGAATTGCCCGATTGCATCTTCAAGCCTTGCGATGACCACTTCTTTACCAAGCAACGATAAGGAATCCGGAAGTTCCGGTCCGTGGGACTGGCCTGTCGCTGCTACACGGATCGGCATGAACAACTTCTTGCCTTTGTGTCCGGTCGCTTTTTGCGTTGCTTTGATCGCAGACTTGATTTCAGCAGGCTCGAATGTTTCCATCGGTCTGATTTGTTCGATTAATCCGCTCAACACTTCCGGAACTTGTTCTTCGCTTAACACCTCAGCAGCTGCTTCATTGTAATCAACAGATTTATTGAAGAACAATTCCGTCAAAGGTACAATTTCAGCTCCAAACGTAAGCTGTTCTTGATAAAGCGCGACAAGCTTATGAACCCAAGCTTCCTGTTGTTTATTACGCTCTTCAGAAACACGTCCAGCACGCTCCAGGTGGGGAACAGTCAATTTCAATACGCGATCGAAGTCAGCTTGCTTGATGTATTGGTTGTTCATCCATTCTAATTTTTTTGTATCAAATACTGCTGCTGCTTTGGACAAGCGATCTGCATCAAAAATTTCGATGAACTGTTCTTTCGTGAACAGCTCCTCTTCTCCTTTTGGAGACCAGCCAAGCAAAGCGATGAAGTTGAATAGCGCCTCAGGTAAATAGCCAAGGTCTTCATATTGTTCGATGAATTGGATCGTTGATTCATCACGCTTACTGAGCTTTTTGCGGTTTTCGTTAACGATCAAAGTCATATGGCCGAATTTCGGTTCTTCCCACCCGAATGCTTCATAAATCATCTGTTGCTTTGGCGTATTCGAAATATGATCGTCTCCACGTAAAACATGAGAAATCTTCATATGATGGTCATCAACAGCAACTGCGAAGTTGTATGTGGGAATGCCATCTTTTTTCACGATGACCCAGTCACCGATCCCATCAGATTCGAAGGTTACACGATCTTTTACGATGTCGATGAACGAATATTCCTTTCCACGTGGAACCGCGAAACGGATACTTGGCTTTCTTCCTTCTGCAGCAAGCTTTTCCCGCTCTTCTGCCGTCAAGTGGCGGCACTTTCCGGAATAGCGAGGCATTTCACCGCGCCCCTGCTGTTCTTCTCTTTCTTGTTCGAGTTCTTCTTCCGTGCAATAGCATTTATAAGCTAAACCTCGATCGAGCAAATCATTGTAGTGTGTGCGGTAAATATCAATACGCTCCATTTGGCGATATGGACCGTAGTCACCACCGACATCGACACTTTCATCCCAATCGATGCCAAGCCATTTCAAATAGTTGAGCTGGCTGTATTCGCCGCCTTCTACATTTCTTTTTTGATCGGTATCTTCAATACGGATCACGAATGTACCGTTCTGGCTGCGGGCAAACAAGTAATTGAACAAAGCCGCACGCGCATTACCGATATGTAAATGTCCTGTTGGACTTGGTGCATAACGAACTCTTACGTTAGACATAATGATCTCACCTTCCACATTTTCTTTGTAGCTATTCTATCATAGTTGTAAAGCGCCTTCCTGTTAATGATTCCCACTAACACGAAATGCTATTTTTCCATCAATATGACAGCCTGGGCAGCGATTCCCTCTCCTCTACCCGTAAAACCTAGTTTTTCCGTAGTGGTCGCTTTTATGTTCACTTGATCAAGTTCAGCCTCCAGCAATTCAGCGACGACGTTCCTCATCTCTTCAATATGGGGAGCCATCTTCGGAAGCTGGGCGATGATCGTTGCGTCCACATTCCCTAGTGAAAACCCTTTTTCTTTACCCAGTTCATACGCACGCTTCAATAGGATTTTCGAATCGATATCTTTAAAATCATCACTTGTATCTGGGAAGTGTTTTCCGAGATCACCCTCCCCGATTGCGCCGAGAACGGCATCGGTGATGACATGCAAGAGGACATCTGCATCAGAATGTCCGAGCAGCCCTTTTTCGTACGGAATGGTTACACCTCCGACGATAAGAGGCCTCCCCTCAACCAATTGATGAACATCAAAGCCTTGTCCTATCCTAAACATCCTTTTGTTGCGCCTCCCTCTCCCGAATGATTGCATTCGCAAACAACAAATCTTCCTTTGTCGTCAATTTGATATTTAGATAATCCCCTTCTACAATCGACACCGGTTGTCCAAAGTGTTCAACCAGACTAGCATCATCTGTACCAAGATGACCATTTTCTGCAGCAGCTTCATGTGCATCCCGGATAAGGGACAGATGAAAAGCTTGTGGGGTTTGCACAGCCCACAAGCTACTTCTGTCCACAGTCTCGATGACGGTATCCTGATCGATCCGTTTCACTGTGTCTTTAATCGGCACTGCAAGAACAGCTGCACCACAATCTTTTGTTTTCGTAACGAGTTTATGGATGGATTCAATCGAAACGAACGGTCTTGCACCATCATGAATCAATATGACCGTTTCTGAATCGATCGCTTTTACTCCCTCATACACGCTATGTTGTCTTTCATGCCCTCCTGGGACAATATGTTCAACTTTATCCAACTTATAAGTGGCGACGATCCGTTCGAGCTCAGCCACCTCGTTTTTATTTCCGACAAGGATAATACCACTGCACCAATCATCCTCTTGAAAAATTCGCAAGGTATGAACGATAAGTGGTATTCCTTGAAGTGTTATGAATTGTTTATTCTTCCCTGCACCCATCCGTTTACCTTGACCGGCAGCAGGAATGACCACGACATAATCCACACATCTCATCTACTTTCCGAAAGGATTACAGAGCCTTTTCTAACAGTTTAGGCTTCGCAAAAATCATTCGACCGGCAGATGTTTGGAGCACACTTGTAACCAGGACATCAATCGTTTTACCGATATAATCACGGCCATCTTCCACGACGATCATTGTGCCATCATCAAGATATCCGACACCTTGATTCTGTTCCTTCCCGTCTTTGATTACCTGAACATTCAGTTCTTCTCCTGGAAGGACTACTGGTTTGACAGCATTGGCTAGATCATTGATATTCAACACCGGAACACCCTGGAACTCACATACCTTATTCAGGTTATAATCATTCGTTACGACCATTCCAGAGACTAATTTCCCTAGCTTCACAAGCTTACTATCGACTTCTTGAACGTCTTCAAAGTCACCTTCGTAAATTTCAACTTTGATAGCAAGTTCTTTTTGGATCCGGTTCAGGATATCGAGACCCCGACGTCCTCTGTTCCTTTTTAAAACATCAGAAGAATCCGCGATATGCTGCAATTCTTCAAGGACGAATTGAGGAATGACGATCGGCCCTTCCAAAAATCCTGTCTGACAAACATCTGCTATTCTACCGTCAATTATGACACTCGTATCAAGGATTTTCAATATACCGGTGCCGGTAGATTTCGTTTCGATTTCCGCTTCCTTTTTCTTATTCGCAAAACGTGCTGAAGTAAATACGTTTACTAATTCCTCACGTTTCTTGAAACCGAACTGGAACCCGATATACCCTAACAAAGCAGTGACGAAAAAGCCGATTACATTCACAACAATACTCAATTCCATACTGTTCAACGCAAACATGGCTAAATAAGCAACAAACAGACCGAAAATCAAACCGAATGAACCAAAGAGCACATCAGCTACAGGCGCCTTCATCAAGGATTCCTCAATCCATTGGATGAACCCGACGATATAATCCGCCAACCAGAATGTACTTAAGTAAAAGACTATTGCACCAATGACAGTTCCCATGTAAGGTGATGTAACGAACCCAGGTAAATCTCCAATATTAATCAAATTATTTAATAATCGTATAAGTTCAGGTACATACAAGTAACCCAGGGTTCCACCCACGATGATAAAAAACAATTGAACAATTCGCTTTAACAAAATTGTTCACCTCCTTCTTCTCATTATAGACAGTTCATCAAATTTGAAACCTATTGCTATCATTTTACATAAAATTACATGAAAAATACAGTCATTTGAACTCGAAATCCTATCAATTTTGTGTCAGATATGACGATCAAGAAACAGTTGCTCTTGAATTCGCTTCAGACCGTCCTTGATTTTCCGGGCACGTATTTCTCCTATACCCTCTACTTCATCCAACTCTACAATAGAAGCCTTCAATGTATTTTGGAGATGTTCGAAATGATGGACGAGATTTTCAATGATAAGGGACGGTAATCTCGGTATTTTATGGAGAATACGATAGCCTCTTGGTTTGACAGGCTCCTCATATATATTCGCTGAGGGGAGGTAGCCTAATAGCCGCACAATTGCATTTTCTTCTAATAATTCTTCGCTGGATAGTTTTTTCAGTTCATTCAAGGTCCGATATGGATCCACTTTGGCATCTCGAGCATAATCTTTCACAATAAGGGCGGCTTCCGATTCGATATTGGATACGAGTTCCTCCATCTGCATGCTGATCAAGCGTCCCTCAGATCCGAGTTCGTTTACATACTTGATGATTTCGTTCCGGATACGGAGTACCATTTCGATCCGATGAATGACTTGAGAAACCTCCTGGAAGGTAACCAATTCTTCAAACTCGAGCGCCCCAAGGTCAGTCAGACTCTGATCAAGGACAGATTTATATTTTTCCAGAGTCTGTAACGCTTGATTGGCTTTTGTCAGAATAACACCGATATCCTGTAAGGAATAACGGATATTCCCTTGATACAACGTGATGACATTCCTTCTCTGTGAAATGGAAACCACTAAATTTCCGGTTTGCTTGGCAACACGTTCTGCAGTACGGTGCCGGATCCCGGTTTCTTTTGAAGGAATCGATGTATCCGGTATAAGTTGAGTATTCGCAAATAAGATTCGATTTCCTTCATCATTTAGAATAATTGCGCCATCCATTTTCGCCAATTCGTATAAATAAGCTGGAGAGAATCGGCAATTGATTGAAAAACCGCCATCGACAAGCTTCTGGACCTTGTCATTGAAGCCGACGACGATCAATCCCCCGGTTTTCGCCCGTAGAACGTTATCGATTCCATCACGTAAAGGTGTTCCAGGTGCTATATATTGAAGCATTTTACTTACAATCAGTTCTTTCATGGTAACGTCCATGCATCATCCTCCTAATGTGTGACGTAGCGTATCTTGAACAGATGATACACCGACAACTTCTATTCCTTCAGGGACCGTCCATCCTCCTATATTTTTCTCAGGCAGGATGACACGTTTGAACCCTAGCTTTGCAACCTCGTGGACACGTTGTTCAACACGTGAGACACGTCGCACTTCCCCCGTCAAACCGATTTCGCCTATGTACACATCGGTAGGTTTAGTAGGTTTGTCTTTAAAACTGGACGCGATGCTCACTGCAATTGCGAGGTCCACCGCGGGTTCATCCAATCGGACACCTCCAGCAACATTGACATATGCATCCTGATTCTGCATCAATAAGCCTACTCGTTTTTCAAGGACTGCCATCAAAAGGGAAACTTTGTTATGATCGATCCCGCTCCCCATCCGGCGCGGATTACCAAAGCTAGTCGGTGATACTAATGCCTGTATTTCTACGAGAACGGGTCGTGTTCCTTCCATGGAAGCGACAATAGCAGAACCAGCTGCACCGTCCGAACGTTCTTCTAAAAAGACTTCAGAGGGGTTCTCGACTTCATCCAATCCTGCTTCCTTCATTTCAAAAACACCGATTTCATTTGTAGATCCAAAACGGTTCTTTACAGCACGTAATATCCGATACGTATGATGTCTCTCTCCTTCAAAATAAAGAACAGCATCTACCATATGTTCAAGCAGGCGAGGGCCTGCGATTGATCCTTCTTTAGTAACGTGTCCTACAATAAACGTTGCAATTCCATTCGTTTTCGAAATCCTCATGAATTGGGAGGTACATTCCCTCACTTGTGAAACACTGCCTGGTGCAGAGGTGATTTCAGCTCTGAAAACAGTCTGGATTGAATCGATGATCAATAAGCTCGGTTTGATTTCTTCAATCGCTTTTTCGATCAGATCCATATCTGTTTCAGCATGTACATAAAGGTTATCGTGATTGATTCCGAGTCTTTGTGCCCTCAATTTTGTCTGTTTGATCGATTCTTCTCCCGATATATACAAGACGGTATGGTTGTATTGAGCTAGTTTCGCAGATGTCTGCAGCAAGAGCGTCGATTTCCCGATACCGGGATCACCGCCGACCAAAACAAGCGATCCTGGGACAATCCCACCACCCAGCACTCGGTTCAATTCTTTGATCTGCGTATTGATCCTAGGTTCTTTTTCACTTTTTATTTTAGTGATCGGAGCGGGCTTCTTACTGGATCCTCCGGTTTGAAAGGATCTGCGGTGTCCTTTTTCAGGTTGGGTGATTTCTTCCACCATCGTATTCCACTGTCCACATCCAGGACATTTTCCCATCCACTTTGGAGAATCATACCCGCAATCCGAGCATAAGAAACTTGTTTTTCTCTTTGCCATCTATATTTTCCCCATTTCCCAAACGGTTTCCAATTCTATATTTGTTACATTTGAAGAAAGTATAAATACTTTTTCAATATTAGGGCGACTAAGGCTCAGCCTGCGTTAAGGCTTTGCAAAGCCCATGTTTTCTTTAATGCCATCATATCATAAACGGGTTTGGGAACTCTTCTTTTATACATTGTATTCATAAGTTCTCATCATATGGGTAATTATGGGTATTTGATGAAAAACCGTCCAAAAAATAGTGTTAAATCTTCCAATATTTTCGTGAATTCCAATCCCTTTCACTCATAAAACAAAAAGCTCCATCAGCTTTATGAGCTGATGGAGCTTGGTAGTTCCCTTTAAATCACGTGCCGGCGCCGACAGTATTGACGGTGAAGTCGTTGTTTTCCACGTCGATCCGTACTGTCTGTCCTTTGGCGATTGTACCTCTAAGCAGCTCTTCAGATAGTCGGTCTTCGATTCTACGTTGCAAGGCACGGCGTAATGGACGTGCACCATAATCCGGATCATAGCCTTCTTCAGCGATCTTCTCAAGTGCAGCCTCAGTCATTTCAATATCAATACCTTGTTCAGCAAGACGTTTCTGAAGCTGATTCGACATCAAACCGATGATGTGTTTGAGGTGTTCTTTTTCAAGTGTATGGAACACAATCGTTTCATCAATACGGTTCAAAAACTCTGGCCGGAACGCTTTTTTCATTTCGTCCATTACCTTGGTTTTCATATTTTCATAAGCCTGATCTTCCGATTGGGTCGTGAAGCCCATGTGTTTATTGCGTTTCAATGTATTTGCTCCGACATTGGAAGTCATGATGACAACCGTGTTACGGAAGTCGACAGTACGCCCTTTCGAATCAGTCAGGCGACCATCTTCAAGTACTTGAAGCAAAATGTTGAACACTTCAGGATGGGCCTTTTCGATTTCATCCAACAGGACAACAGAGTATGGGTTACGGCGTACTTTTTCAGTCAGCTGTCCGCCTTCCTCATGACCGACATATCCTGGAGGTGAACCGACGAGACGGCTTGTCGTATGCTTTTCCATATACTCGGACATATCAATTCTGATCGTCGCATCTTCATCTCCGAATAATGCTTCGGCTAGTGCACGGGCAAGCTCCGTCTTACCAACACCAGTCGGTCCAAGGAATATGAATGAACCGATCGGACGTTTTGGATCCTTCAATCCAGCACGGGCGCGGCGGATCGCTTTGGATATCGCTTTGACGGCTTCTTCTTGACCGATCACCCGGTTATGCAGGATATCCTCCATATTGAGCAACCGTTCTGTTTCTTCTTGCTTAAGCTTGGAGACGGGTACTCCAGTCCAATTAGACACTACAAGGGCGATATCTTCTGGAGTCACTTCTGTATTTTCTTGACCTTGCTTCTCTTTCCACGTATTCTTCGTCGTCTCTAGCTCTTCACGCAATTTTTGTTCTGAATCCCGTAGCGAAGCAGCTTTTTCGAATTCTTGACTCTGAACCGCAGCATCCTTCTCTTTGCGGACACTTTCGAGCCTTTGTTCGAGCTCTTTCAAGTTTGGAGGTGCTGTATAAGAACGGAGACGTACTTTTGAAGCTGCCTCATCGATCAGGTCGATCGCTTTATCTGGTAAGAAACGATCGGAAATGTAACGGTCTGATAATTTTACCGCCGCATCAATTGCATCGTCCGTGATTGTGACACGATGGTGGGCTTCATATCGGTCTCGCAATCCTTTTAGAATCTGAACGGATTCGTCATTAGTCGGCTCATTGACACGGATTGGTTGGAAACGTCTTTCTAGAGCCGCGTCCTTCTCAATATATTTTCTATATTCATCTAATGTCGTTGCACCGATACATTGCAGCTCACCGCGGGCAAGAGCAGGTTTCAGAATGTTCGAAGCATCGATTGCACCTTCTGCGCCTCCGGCACCGATCAATGTGTGGAGCTCATCGATGAACAAGATAATGTTTCCAGCCTGGCGGATCTCATCCATTACTTTTTTCAATCGATCTTCAAATTCACCACGGTATTTCGTTCCAGCGACGACCGTCCCCATATCAAGTGTCATGACGCGTTTATCTCTCAATGTCTCCGGTACTTCATTATTGATGATTTGCTGTGCGAGCCCTTCTGCAATCGCTGTTTTACCGACACCTGGCTCCCCGATCAGAACCGGGTTGTTTTTCGTACGACGGCTCAACACTTCGATGACACGTTCAATCTCTTTACTGCGGCCGATGACTGGATCCAGACTGCCATCACGAGCTACGGCTGTGAGATCTCTTGCCAGACTATCAAGTGTTGGTGTATTTGCATTGACTGAAGAGCCGCCTGATGACGAGGAAGATTCGTTGCTTCCTAACAATTGCAGAACCTGTTGACGTGCTTTATTCAGGCTTACCCCGAGGTTGTTCAGTACTCGAGCTGCAACGCCTTCTCCTTCACGGATCAAACCTAGCAATATATGTTCAGTCCCAACATAAGAGTGACCAAGTTTACGAGCTTCATCCATCGATAATTCAATGACTTTCTTGGCTCTTGGTGTATAGTGGATCGTTTGGACGGACTCCTGTCCTTTGCCAATCAGTGTTTCGACTTCTTTTTGAATTTTTTCAGGACTTAATCCTAGAACAGAAAGTGCTTTTGCTGCTATACCTTCACCTTCACGAACCAAACCAAGCAGAATATGCTCAGTTCCAACATTGTTATGCCCTAGGCGGATCGCTTCCTCTTGTGCAAGAGCGAGGACTTTTTGCGCTCTTTCCGTAAATCGACCAAACATCATCTTGATCACCTTCCTATTCGTTGTTCTTTTCTAATTTCAATCTCTCACGTATCAACGTTGCTCGGCGGATGTCCCTTTCATCAGGGGTCAACGTCTCGCCTGCGTATTGTTGTAAAAAACCTGGTTGAGTGAGTATCATAAGTTCATTCAATATTGTGTGTGAAATACCTTCTATCAATTTCAAATCGATTCCAAGCCGTACATCCGATAAACATTTAGAGGCCTCTTTAGATTGTATGATCCGACTGTTTGCAAGGGTACCGAGTGACCGGTAAACCCGATCCTCTAATTGTAATTTCGAGGTCTCAAGCAAATGTTTTCTGGCGGATCGCTCCTCTTCTATCAGCTGGATGACGACTCCTCTTAAATCTTCTACAATATCCTGTTCAGATTTACCCAATGTCATTTGATTTGAAACTTGAAACACATTTCCTTGTGCTTCGCTGCCTTCTCCGTAAATTCCTCTGACCACCAGACCTAACTGGTTGATCGCGGGGACGATACGCTGAATTTTCTGTGTTAAAACAAGAGCTGGCAAGTGCATCATGACCGAGGCTCTCATTCCTGTCCCGACATTCGTCGGGCAACTTGTAAGATACCCGTGTTGTTCATCAAACGCATAAGTCAGCCTTTCCTCGAACCAATCGTCTATACCGCTTGCTAAAGTCAACGCTTCAATCAGTTGAAAGCCCGGAAAAAGGCACTGGATCCGTATATGGTCTTCTTCATTGATCATGATGCTTACATTTTCTTCATCACTCATCAACACTCCCGAATGCTTCGGTTCTTCTGTAAGGTTCGGACTGACTAAATGTTTTTCTACTAAAACCCTTTTTTCAATCGGTTTCAAATCATCTATATCGATATACGACAAGACACCTACATTACCATATGTTTCGTTCTGATAATGTTTTCGGATTTGTTGATTTACTTCATCCGACTGCTGATCGTCCGAAATAATTGGAAAAACATGATTTTCAAGGTTCCTTGCTAACCGGATCCGACTGCTTAAGACAATATCCGAATCAGGACCTTCTTTTTTCATCCAAGGGCTAATCGCTTCACTGATAAATTTTTTAAGAGACATCGATCAGCTCCCCCCCTTGAACCGTTTTTCCTTCATTCGAATCTCGTCTCTTATTTTAGCAGCTTCTTCAAATTCTTCTTGGGTGATAAGCTGTTGCAGTTGCTGCTTAAGTTGGTCGATTTTTTTACGTTCGATCAGATCATTACCGATTCGTTTTGGAATTTTTCCAGTATGGCTTGTGTTTCCACCGTGGATACGCTTAAACATCGAGGTCAATTTCGAATCGAACGTTTTGTAGCAATTCGTACAGCCGAACCGGCCGATCTTCGCAAACTCGGCGTAACTCAAGCCGCATTGCGGGCATTGCGTGACTTGTTTTTCCGGTTGAGAATTAGCGGCATTACCTATATCGAAGTTAAGAATCCCTGATAAAAGGTTGTGAATTGAAAACGAATTCGATCCTGGTATTAAATCCCCTTTATCCTTTGCACATTGTTCACAAATATGAAATTCATTCTTTTTCCCATTGATGATTTTCGTGAAGTGCAAAGTTGCTGGCCGTTGTTGGCATTCTTGACAGTACACGCCTTACACTCCCCTCAATCTTTATATTTCAAGCTTTGTATCATTGCTCGTAACAGATTTGCACGCAGTTCATCACGATAAGGCAATACGATATTGATTGTGGAGCGATCAATTACACTTTTCATCAGCCTTGCTTCTTTCCTCGTTATAATTCTTTCTTCAAATAGCCTGTAGATGATGTTTTCACTAGCAGCTTGGCTGATTCGCGTGTTGATCATTTTGAGGATTTCATCAAGTAAAATGGTCGAACTATCTGTTTCTACTTTAATAATCCGAATATATCCTCCTCCTCCTCTTTTACTTTCCACAATAAAGCCTTTTTCAATCGTAAACCTTGTGTTGATGACATAATTGATTTGTGAGGGGACACATTGAAATTTCTCAGCAATTTCACTTCGTTTGATTTCAATTGCTTTTTTATGGCTTTCTTTAATGATTTCCTTCAAATGTGCTTCGATAATATCAGAAATGTTTTTCATCCCATCGTTGCCCCTCCTACTATCTGACTTTGACTTTCTTTGACTATAATTATAAACATTTGCACGAAAGTTGCAAATGTTTTGATGTCTACATTATAGACAGACTTTGAGGTGAATAAACTATTTTTTACTCTGTTGCAAACACTTTATGAACAAACTCGATGGATTGTATCTTGTCATATAATTCCGGTAGTGTTTTTTGGTTCGATAACTGGATTTTGAATGTATATTTTATAAGGGGAATCGAAGCATCATTCGGATAATCATCCACTGATAAACTTAAAATCGGGGTTTTCAATGCTTCTAATTCATTTACGATTCTGGATAGGGACACCTCTTTATTCTCAACAATGACTGTAACATGGTGATACCGCTGTTTCCTTAGATATAAATCCTCGAACTTGTTCAGGAACAATAAACTCAAAATCATGATGAATGTTGTAAAAATAGCTTCATAATACATCCCGATCCCTACCACAAGACCAATTCCTGCCACAAGCCAGATCGATGCTGCTGTAGTCAGTCCTTTGACTGTGACACCATGCACTAGAATCGTTCCTGCTCCTAAAAATCCGATCCCGCTAACAACATAAGCTGGTAGACGTGATGGGTCAAATCCCTGGACACGCTCATGGGAATTTAAAAAATCCTCAAACCCGAACATTGATAAAATCATCATCAAACAAGCACCGACACCGACCAATAAGTGAGTACGGAACCCAGCGGGATGTCGTTTGAATTCACGCTCAATACCGACTAATCCACACAATAAAGCAGCTAACAAAAGCCGGATAGTGATCGTTGCTGTTTCGTCTGTCCACCAATCGAACAAATCAAATTCCATGTACATCTCCCCTATAAGTACGATAGTATAATGCCCTCACTATTAAATCGTATGGTATATAGTAATCAATTATAGGCTAACAGCTATAAAAGGTGAAATAAAAATGATTATCGTGATTGAGCCAAGTGCTTGTGGGTGCTTTTAAAGGAAACTTTGAAAAGCCAAGCCTTTGGCGGAGCTGAGCCTTTGTTGCGCTTATACTGAAGAAAGTTTTTTTATACTTTCTTCAAGTGTAAATAATGCGGTTGATTTCTTCGGGATCCATCCCCTTTCCACGGGCAAACGAAAAGCGGAACCGACCCTATACGGTCTTTAACGGTCAAAATAGTTCTGTCCTGTACGTCAAAATGTTATATCTGTTCTATGACGGTACGGATTAGCCTCTTGCCGTCCGTCAAATTACGATCTTTGTACTTTGAGTACGAATTTAACTGTATAAGCCCCTCATTTTTTGTATACCCGGCACACTTGTATTACTCTAAGGGACCTCAACATCCTTTCTGAGTACATCAAATCCGTTTTTTCTCCTTTTCATGTATTCAGAAGGGCTCTCTGAATTCATCAAATCCGGTTTTTCTCCTTTTCATGTATTCAGAACGGCTCTCTGAGTACATCAAATCCGGTTTTTCTCCTTTTCATGTATTCGGAACGGCTTCCTGAGTACATCAATTTCGGTTTTTCTCTTTTTCATGTATTCAGAACGGCTCTCTGAGTACATCAAATCCGGTTTTTCTCCTTTTCATGTATTCAGAACGGCTCTCTGAGTACATCAAATCCGGTTTTTCTCCTTTTCATGTATTCGGAACGGCTCTCTGAGTACATCAAATCCGGTTTTTCTCCTTTTCATGTATTCAGAACGGCTCTCTGTGTACATCAAATCCGGTTTTTCTTTTTCATGTATTCAGAACGGCTCTCTGAGTACATCATACTGGCTTTCTTGTACTTTCATGTACTCAATACCTTCCTTCTCTGAGTTCTTCATTTCTTCCTCAAACACAAAAAAGAACAGCTTTACAGCTGCTCTCTTAGTTGCCCGGCGACGTCCTACTCTCACAGGGGGAAGCCCCCAATTACCATTGGCGCTCGAGCTTCACTTCCGTGTTCCGCCTTCGGCCTGAGATGAACGGCGGATCTCTTCGTCATCGGCACTCG
>NZ_CAMGYZ010000023.1 GCF_946151055.1 Bacillus sp. Marseille-Q3570
GGAGCGAGTGCCGATGACGAAGAGATCCGCCGTTCATCTCAGGCCGAAGGCGGAACACGGAAGTGAAGCTCGAGCGCCAATGGTAATTGGGGGCTTCCCCCTGTGAGAGTAGGACGTCGCCGGGCAATTAAAAGAGAGCAGCTGCAAAGCTGTTCTTTTTTGTGTTTCAGGAAGAAATGCAGAACTTAGGGAGTTTTCTCTAAGTACATGAAAGTCAAAAGCCAGTACGTTGTACTCAGAGAGCCGTTCGGAGAAAAAGAAAAACCGGATTTTGATGTACTCAGGAAAGCGTTATGAAGTGATCAAAATCGAAAAACCGGATTTTGATGTACTCAGGAAAGCGTTATGAAGTGATCAAAATCGAAAAACCGGATTTTGATGTACTCATGAGAGCGTTATGAAGTGATCAAAATCGAAAAACCGGATTTTGATGTACTCATGAAAGCGTTATGAAGTGATCAAAATCGAAAAACCGGATTTTGATGTACTCATGAGAGCGTTATGAAGTGATCAAAATCGAAAAACCGGATTTTGATGTACTCATGAAAGCGTTATGAAGTGATCAAAATTGAAAAACCGGATTTTGATGTACTCATGAGAGTATTATGAAGTGATCAAAACAGTAAAAGACGTAAAGTACACAATTACGCCCTGGTTTTACGAAAAAGGTCCATGAAATCTTATTTGATTAATTTTACTAAAATCAGCCGTACACCCTAAACCCAAAACAAAAAATTTCAAAGGAAGGTTTTTGTTGAGCAAAAACCTTTCATTATTTTTAGTACAATCAAATTTCGAAATAAACAGCTTTAGTTTTAGGGAGACATACACAATTTCTAATGGATCATCATACATTTACGATAGCAACTGATTTTTCAAAAAATTGAATCGGTTTAGTATATTTTTAATTGTTTGTGGCAACAATGGGTGATGGAGGTGGGAGAAATGGAAACCGCAAAAGAACAGAGACCCATGGATATATGTATGGTATGTGAAGAGAAAAATAACGAGGGAATCTATATTTTCCAACACTTTTTATGCTCAGATTGCGAACAGAGAATGGTTGTTACAGACACTGATGATGAAGAATATCAATATTTTATAGAAAAGCTGAGAAAAATTAATCAGGTATCGTGTTAAAGCAGGTGGATGGACGCCTGTTTTTTATTTTGTGTTTATAGAACCCTGGGTGACTATGTTCTGCCTGTCTTTTAGGATTGACCTCGCAAATGACCTGAAATATCTGCTAAAATGAGGGAGGATTACTTTTCATAGAATCGGATGGATGAAGTTTGAGACACTTACACACACCATTAATTGATAAATTGCGTGAGCATTATGATAAAGCGGAATTTTCCTTTCATGTGCCAGGTCATAAATTCGGGAAGTTGATGCCGAGCAAGGATTGGGCTCATAATCTTCTTACGCTTGATGCAACTGAACTCACAGGATTGGATGATCTTCATGATGCGACTGATGTAATCAAAGAGGCACAGGCATTGACTGCCTCCTTTTATGGAGCAGATAAAAGTTATTTTCTCATCAATGGGACGACCGTCGGCAACCTGGCGATGATTCTGACTACATGTAAACCTGATGCAAAGGTGCTTGTGCAGCGGAACTGTCATAAGTCGATCATGAATGGGATCCAGTTAGCTGGTGCAAGACCAGTGATGTTATCCCCTGAAATGGACCGAGAGACGGGTATTGCAACTGGAATTACATTGGACCAGGTAAAAGAGGCTTTCCTGCACGATCAACATATTGATGCAGTCATTCTCACGAACCCTAATTATTACGGGATGACAAAGGATTTGCGTGATATTATTTCATTCATACATAAAAGGAACGTTCCTGTTCTTATAGATGAAGCACATGGGGCACATTTTTCAATAGGAACTCCTTTCCCGCCTTCCTCACTGTCGATGGGTGCTGATATCGTCGTCCAATCTGCGCACAAGACTCTGCCAGCAATGACGATGGCTTCGTTCCTTCATGTCAAAACAGAACGTATTGACGTTGAGCTTTTGGAAGAGAATTTGCAAATTTTACAGTCAAGCAGCCCGTCTTACGTCTTGATGGCGTCTTTGGATTATGCACGCTCATATATCGAAAGTTTGGAAGAACAAGATATCAAGCACATTTTAGAGCGTATCGAAATAGTAAAGCAACGACTAAACAGAATCCCGCAAATCAAAGTCATCCAGCATACAAACGAATCAGATTGGTTTGACCCGCTTAAATTGATTATCCAGTCTAAAACATCTTTATCTGGATTTGAAATGCAAGCCATTTTTGAAGAGGAGGGTATTTATTCGGAGCTTGCTGATCCTTACAATGTCCTTTTCATTTTCCCGCTTGCACCGCTTGAGCGTATCGAGGAGCTTGCCTCTTTAATTGCACATACACTAAGTAGTTATGAAACGGTTGAGCGTGAAATCGTGACTTTCGATCGATTTCCTTCCATTACGGAATTGGCGTTGACGGATAAGGAACTAAAAGCTTCAAAAACGAAAAAATGCCCACTAGAAGAGGCAGTCGATGAGATAAGCGCTGAAACGATCGTACCTTATCCCCCAGGTATTCCGATCATCATGAAAGGTGAAAAGATAACGGAATCCCACGTTAAGTATTGTCATTTCCTTCTTCAAAAAGGAGCCAGATTTCAGGGGACGGACCTTAAAGATATACATGTAGTCGAAACACAACAGGAAACTCGGAGGTAACAGCATGCAAAACGGATTATTTATTACATTTGAAGGTCCAGAGGGTGCCGGAAAAACAACCATCATTAAACAAATCGAGAAAGAAGTATCCAAACAGATCCAGGTGCTTTGTACTCGTGAGCCGGGAGGGATCGACATTGCTGAACAAATCCGATCGGTGATCTTGAATCCGGAAAACACAAAGATGGATGGTCGGACAGAAGCGTTGCTTTATGCAGCTGCGAGAAGACAACATCTTGTCGAAAAAGTCATCCCGGCTATAGAGGAAGGTAAGCTGGTTCTTTGCGATCGATTCATTGACAGCAGCCTTGCGTATCAAGGGTATGCCCGAGGTCTTGGTATTGAAGAGGTCTATTCAATAAACCGTTTCGCGACAGAGGACCGGATGCCGGATTTGACAGTGTATTTTGATCTATCACCTGAAGTTGGATTAAGTCGGATTGATGACAATGAACAACGAGAAAAGAATCGGCTCGATCTAGAGAAAATGGAATTTCATAAGAAGGTGCAGGAAGGTTACAAGCGTGTCCTGGGTATGTTTCCAGATCGTATGGTCGTGGTAAATGCCGAGCAGCCGATTGAAAAAGTCTATCAGGATGTGCTTGCGTTGATCGAGATGAAACTTGGTGAGATAAATTAGGGTGTAACTGTTATAATAGTATAAAGAACATTCTAGTATATAATTTTTTATCAACATTTTCAGGTACATTCAACACGGATTTAAAAAGAGGAAAATATAATATAGAGAGAATAGTATTAACATAAAGGTAAATTGTTGAAAGGAGCTCTCGCTTATGAAGCTTGTGGTGGCGGTGGTTCAGGATAAAGATAGCAATCGACTATCTGACGCACTTGTAAAGAGTAATTTTCGGGCTACAAAATTAGCAAGTACAGGTGGGTTTCTCAAGTCTGGAAACACGACTTTTATGATTGGTGTCGAGGATCAGCATGTCCAGCGTGTGCTTGATATCATCAAGGAAAATTGTCAGAGCAGGGATCAGCTTGTAGCACCTGTCTCTCCTATGGGTGGTAATGCGGATTCCTATGTACCTTATCCTGTTGAAGTAGAAGTCGGTGGGGCTACAGTATTCGTCCTCCCTATTGAACAGTTCATGCAATATTAGGAGGCATCATTATGAAAGTAGGACAAGAGCTTCGTACGACTGTGGAACAACGCATCCAGGATGGTGTCAAGCCCCAGGTCAAGTCTGGGAAGTTCGAATCAGTGGTACAAGCCCAACAACAGAAACTCCAAAGTGAACAATTGACACAATTACTAAGTAAAATAGATCGACAAGGTCAACGATTGTTGAAATTACAAACATTAAGTGATCTTAGAGAGTATAAACAGCTTGTGAAAAAATTTGTGAAAGAAACAGTTGAATTCGGCATGAATCTGAAAAAATCGAGAAGCTGGAATGGACACGGTAATTTAGAAACGATGCATTTAATAGAACAAATCGATGAAGAGTTGATGACGCTTACAGATGAGCTCGTTTCCCGTGAAGGCAAATCGATTGATATCCTAAGCCGGATTGGAGAAATCAAAGGTTTGCTCGTGAATTTGTATACGTAGAAAAGAGTCGATTGTAATGGAATGGAATACACTCGCACAAAGACAACCTTACGTCGTAAAACTACTGACCAACAGCATAAAGAAAGAACGGCTGGCACATGCTTATCTGTTCAAAGGCAATAAAGGAACGGGGAAAAAGAAGATATCACTCCATTTGACGAAAGCCTATTTCTGTCGAGTAAGAAAGGATAGTGAACCCTGTGGTGAATGTCCGGATTGTAAACGGATCGATTCAGGAAATCATCCTGATGTACACTTGGTCGAGCCAGATGGGCAATCGATCAAAATCGAACAAATCCGGCATCTCCAGAAAGAATTTTCTTATTTAGGACTTGAGTCCAAATCAAAAGCTTACATTCTTGAACATGCGGAACGAATGACGAATCAAGCAGCAAACAGCTTGTTGAAATTTTTAGAAGAACCTGGTCAAGAAACGATTGCCATATTACTGACAGAGAACCCACAACAGCTTCTTGACACCATTCGTTCCCGATGCCAGATTTTAACCTTTGCCCCGCAGTCACAAAATGAATTGATCGAGGCACTCACTGAGAAAGATTATTCCAACCAGCTTGCACGTACTGCAGCAGCATTGACGAACGACCAGGCAGAAGCGGAGGAATATCTGAATGATGAGTGGTTTGTAATAGCTAGAAAGAACGTGTTAAAATTAGGAGAAGAGCTTTTTGAGAGACCCCAACGTGCACTTCTCGCTCTTAACGAATATTGGAATCCCCATTTCAAAGAAAAACAACAGGTCGAAATTGGCTTGGATTTGTTGTTGATTTGGTATAAAGATGTTTTTCTTACGCAATTAGAAGAAGAACATTCGATCGTTTACAGCGATCATCAAAATATATTATCCGTCCAAGCGCTACAAAGCTCTCAAAGCCGTGTGCGCAATCAAATGCTGCATATTCTTGAGGCTAAGCGACGTTTGAACGCAAATATGAATCTTCAGTTGTTGATGGAGCAATTAGTGCTTAGATTGCAGGAGGGATAAACCTAGTGTATGAGGTAATTGGTGTCCGTTTTAAGAAAGCGGGTAAAATATATTATTTTGATCCAGGTGACCTTGAGATAGATGTCAATACATTCGTCATTGTCGAAACCGCCAGAGGTATTGAATACGGGAAGACAGTCCTTGCGAAAAAGCAAGTGGATGAAAACGATGTCGTTCTTCCGTTGAAGAAAGTCGTACGAATCGCGAATACGAAGGATCAAATTTCAGTTCAAGAGAACAAAGACGCTGCGAAAGAAGCGTTTGATGTATGTGTGAAGAAAATCGATGAGCATGATCTTGATATGAAGCTTGTCGATGTTGAATATACATTCGATCGGAACAAAGTCATCTTTTACTTCACAGCAGACGGCCGGGTCGATTTCCGTGAATTGGTGAAAGACCTGGCATCTATTTTCCGGACGCGGATCGAGCTGCGGCAGATCGGTGTCAGAGATGAAGCAAAAATGCTTGGCGGAATAGGGCCATGTGGACGACTGCTTTGCTGTTCAACCTTTTTAGGAGACTTTGAACCCGTATCGATCAAGATGGCCAAAGATCAAAACCTATCATTGAATCCAGCAAAAATATCTGGATTATGCGGTAGACTGATGTGTTGTTTAAAATATGAAAACGATGATTATGAAACCGCAAAAAAGGAGCTTCCCGACATTGGAGAAGAAATTCACACAGCGCATGGTAACGGAAAAGTAGTCGGTCTGAACATTTTAGAGCGTTTAGTGCAAGTGGACCTTTACGAACGTGAACGTGTGATTGAATACACCCTCGATGAGCTTATAAAGGAAGGCTCCGTTTCACAAGCTACAGAGTAACGGGGTGAAGCCGTGGATAAAAAAGAAATCTTCTCAAGAGTAAGTGAAATGGAAGAGCAAATCGGAAGTTTATACAAGCAATTGGGAGATCTGAAAAACCAATTGGCTGCTCTATTAGAAGAAAATCATCATTTGGAAATTGAGAATCGTAACTTGAGAAGCCGTTTGGAAAGGGATAAGCAGCCCGTCGGAGGACAAGCCTCTTCGAAGAAAAACGATTCACAAAAGCATGTTCCTGATATTGGTGAAGGATTTGATACACTGGCACGTTTGTATCAAGAAGGATTCCATATATGCAACCTTCACTACGGAAGTATACGGACGGAAGGGGACTGTCTGTTCTGTCTGTCTTTTCTCAATAAGAAATAAATGATGATTCCTCTGATTGATTTGATAGAGGCTGAGCTGTGATTTTCGTAGTTCAGCCTCTTTTGTTACTATAAAGAACTCTATTGGAGTTTTTGAAAGCGGAATTCGCGACATTTCAACGAGACCCCCCACACTTGGATTTCGCAAACAAATATTTAAAACCTACATAATTGAGCATAAAACAAATTAAAAAGTTCTGAAAGGATCTAGTATGATGTCGATAGAGCTATTTGATGATGAGCGGGTAGATTATATCGTTCAAGATAAGCTGAAAATAATACAAAGTCCCTCGGTGTTCACTTTTTCATTAGATGCTGTCTTGTTGGCAAATTTCGTCTACGTCCCAATTCAAAAAGGGAGACTATTGGACTTATGTACAGGAACAGGTGCTGTGCCACTGGTTCTATCAAGACGTACTAAAGGATCGATCACCGGTGTAGAAATCCAGGAAAAGCTTGTAAGTATGGCGGAACGAAGCGTAAGACTCAACAATCTTGAAGGACGTATTCAAATCGAACATGAAGATATCCTGGATTATGAACAGAAGTCTGATCAAGGGTTTGATATTGTAACCTGTAACCCGCCTTATTTTGATACAAAGAATCCAGTCGGTCATAATGAAAATGAACATGTAGCGATTGCACGGCATGAAATTTTTTGTTCGCTCGAAGATATCGTAAGGGTAGCGGCTAAGAATCTTCGGAATGGTGGAAAAGCAGCGTTTGTCCATAGACCGGAACGATTGATGGATCTGCTTTTCTTGATGCGTCAGTACAAGGTAGAACCGAAACGCTTGCAGTTCGTCTATCCAAAGCAAGGGAAGGATGCCAATATGGTGCTTGTTGAAGGCACAAAGGGTGGAAAGCCTGATTTGAAACTGCTTCCTCCATTGACCGTTTATAATCAAGAGAATGAATATACTGAGAAGGTCAGAAAAGCATATGAGTAGGGACCCTCGGTATTGCGTATATATTTTAGAATGCTGCGATGGCACCCTGTATACTGGATATACGAATAATATCGATAAACGGCTGATTGCACACCAACAAGGAAAAGGGGCAAAATACACAAGAGGTCGGACCCCTGTAGAACTTGTGTATCTGGAACACCACTTGACGAAATCTGAAGCGCTTAAAGCAGAATATCAGATCAAGCAGCTGAACAAAAAAGAGAAAAAGCGCTTGATTTACACGAAGGAGCAATTGAATCATGTGGAATCAACATAGCTATAATGCAGAGGGAAGGACAGGTTCCCTTGTAATCGTCCCTACGCCCATTGGTAATCTGGAAGATATGACATTCCGGGCTATTCAACAACTGAAAGAGGCAGATTTGATCGCATGTGAAGATACTCGGCAAACAAAAAAGTTGTGCAACCATTTCGATATTCCTACACCTCTTGTCAGCTATCATGAACATAACAAGATGAAAAGTGGAGATAAACTTCTTGGTCAGCTTCAAAACGGTGATACCATTGCATTGGTCAGTGATGCCGGAATGCCTGGTATTTCTGATCCTGGTTATGAGTTGGTGAAGCAATGTGTAGAAAATCAGATTCCGGTCATTCCTTTACCAGGAGCTAATGCTGCCCTTCCTTCACTGGTTTCTTCTGGTCTACCAACTGATCACTTTTACTTTTACGGATTCCTTCCAAGGGACAAGAAGACTAGAAAAGAAGAACTCGATTATCTAGCCTCGGTTCGGGATTCAGTCATTTTATATGAATCGCCTCACAGGATAAAAGAAACACTGAAAAAATTAGCAGAGGTGTTTGGAGCGGATCGGAAAGTTTCGATAAATAGGGAATTGACTAAGAAATATGAAGAAATCATCCGCGGTAATTTAGAGGAATTACAGAAATGGAGTGAGCAGGAACAAATCAGAGGAGAATTTTGCATAATAATAGAAGGAACAGGGGAAATCGCTCAAGAAACCGATCAGTGGTGGTTGAAGCTTTCGATCGTCGAGCACATTGAACATTATATAAATGAAGAGAAGATGTCGAGTAAAGCTGCTATTAAACAAGTAGCTGCGGATCGCGGCTTACCGAAACGTGAAGTATACCAAATGTATCACGTTCAATGAACAATTGTTATCATATAGGTTGTAGTGTTTATAAGAGGGAATATACCTTCTTTCCGAGGCCGTTCGACCTCCTCCGGGTCTCACTTAGCTAGCTGTCGCATATTTCCAATTGGAAACTTAAACCAACAGATGAAAAAAGGGTTGGCTCCACTGAGGGCCAACCCTTTCGTCATACGATTATTTTGCTTTTGAAACGTAATCGTCTAGCTCTTTCATGATTTGCTCTGCACCTTCACGGCTTAGAATGATTCTTCCGTCCGCAATAGAAAGGTTGTCATCAGATACCTCTCCAGTAACCTGGCAAGTCATGTTCGGCTTGTATTTTTTAAGAACAATACGGTCATCGTCAACATAGATTTCAAGAGCATCTTTTTCTGCGATTCCAAGTGTACGACGAAGTTCAATCGGAATCACCACGCGACCTAATTCATCAACCTTACGAACAATACCTGTAGATTTCATAATAATAAATCTCCTCTCTTGTTTTTCCTGTTTTTTGACCTGATTCTATGTTTATCGCCATTATTCGACAAAAACTATTATGCCCTAATAATACCAGCGATTCCCAAACTCGTCAATCATTTTCTTTGATGAAAATATTTGCAATTTCTGTAAACTAGATACAAATATCGAGTTGACGCTTATCTTGAGGTGCCGATTGTTTGGGATTTCCAAATCCGGTTGTCTTTACCAGGAAAATTATACTAAAAAATTTTTAATTACTAATAACCTAAAAGTATTATACTTCGACAGTTATTCGTCATTGTTCGACATTTTATGTCGAAATCTCACATTTAACTACTTGAATGAACCATGTACTTCAGGTATATTTTTTAAGAAATACAGGAATACTGTAGTATTTACATATATTGTTTTCGTATCTCTGTGTCATTTTATGTCTAAGATAAGAAAAACTCTTAGATTAATGATAGAATTAAATCGGGAAATGTACATGTAATAGCGTATTCACCCTTTAATACCCCTATTTTGTAAATTTGAAACAATTTTTGGAAGTGCAAGGAGGTTGCAAGATGTCAGGGGAAAACAAATCTTTTTATATCTCTACACCAATCTATTATCCGAGTGGAAAGCTCCATATCGGTCATGCGTACACGACTGTCGCCGGTGATGCGATGGCACGTTATAAGCGTTTGCGCGGTTACGATGTCATGTATCTGACTGGAACCGATGAACATGGGCAAAAGATTCAGGATAAAGCAGAAGAACAAGGTGTTGCTCCAATCAACTATGTAGATGAAATCGTAGAGGGGATTCAAGATCTCTGGGATAAGCTTGATATTTCCTATGATGATTTCATAAGAACTACCCAGGATCGTCATACGAATGTTGTCGAAAAGATTTTTCAGCAGCTGATGGATCAGGGGGATATTTACCTGGATGAATATGAGGGATGGTATTGTACACCTTGTGAATCTTTTTTTACGGATCTACAGTTAGAAGAAGGGAATTGTCCGGATTGCGGCCGTCCTGTTCAAAAAGTGAAAGAAGAATCCTATTTCTTCAAGATGAGTAAATACGCCGATCGTCTCCTTAAATTTTATGAAGAAAACCCACATTTCATTTTACCTGAAACACGCAAAAATGAGATGGTCAATAACTTCATCAAGCCGGGGTTAGAGGATTTGGCAGTTTCACGAACTTCCTTCGATTGGGGAGTCAAAGTTCCAGGAAATCCGAAGCATGTCATATACGTATGGATCGATGCGTTATCGAACTATATCACTGCACTTGGCTACGGTTCAGAAAATGATGAACGTTATCAAAAATATTGGCCTGCTGATGTTCATTTGGTAGGAAAAGAGATTACGCGTTTCCATACGATCTACTGGCCGATTATCCTTATGGCGTTGGATCTACCATTGCCAAAACAAGTATTTGCCCACGGTTGGCTGCTGATGAGAGACGGTAAGATGTCGAAATCCAAAGGGAATGTTGTTGATCCTGTAACACTGATTGACCGCTACGGACTTGATGCCCTGCGTTATTACCTTCTTAGGGAAGTGCCGTTCGGATCTGATGGGGTTTTCACTCCTGAAAGTTTCGTTGATCGTGTAAACCATGACCTTGCGAATGATTTAGGGAATCTATTGAATCGTACAGTCGCGATGATCAGCAAATACTTTGACGGGGAAATTCCAGCTCATCAGGGTACAATTACTTCCTTTGATGATTCGATAGAAGAACTCGTCGATGCAACGGTTGAAAAAGTAGAAAACGCGATGGACCATATGGAATTTTCAGTGGCCCTGTCTTCAATCTGGCAGCTAGTCAGCCGTACCAACAAGTATATCGATGAAACACAGCCGTGGATTCTATCAAAGAATGAAGATCAAAGAGATCAGCTTGCATCAGTCATGTCCCATTTAGCTGAATCCCTGCGGTATGTTTCAATTTTGATCCAGCCATTCATGACAAAGGCACCTGCTAAGATATGGGGACAGTTAGGAATCGAAGGGGATTTCTTGACAGGTTGGGAAAGTTTGAAAGAGTTCGGGCAAATCCCAGGAGGAACGAAAGTCCAAAAAGGGCAGCCTCTCTTCCCTCGACTTGAGAATGAAGAAGAAGTGACCTACATCAAAGATTCAATGACAGGGACGGGGACGACCGAAGAAAAACCTGAAGAGAATGCCGAAAAAGAGAATGAAGATCGTAAGGATGAAATCACATTTGATGATTTCATGAAGGTTGAATTGAAGGTTGCTGAAGTTGTAGAAGCAGACAAAGTCAAAAAAGCAGATAAGTTATTGAAGCTTCAACTGGATTTAGGTGATGAAAAACGGCAAGTCGTTTCTGGCATTGCTCAATATTACCAGCCTGAAGAACTGGTCGGGATGAAAGTGATTTGTGTCACGAACTTAAAGCCAGTGAAGCTCCGGGGTGAAATGTCTGATGGAATGATCCTTGCAGGGAGCAAAGATGGCAGACTTAAACTAGCGACTATTGACCAAACCCTTCCAAACGGAACGATTATAAAGTAAAAAATGTTTAAAGTCAGTAAGTGAAAACACAAGCCATTAATTTTAAATGTATACAGTTGATTTCTGACTAAGTTTTGAAGCGAAATTTGCGACACTCCTGCGGATAAAGCAAGCCAGGGGCTAATATTTAGAAGAATGACCAAAATCAAGGCCATTGGACATTATGTTCAATTCTGTTTTTACCTCTCATTTTCAATGGGGGTAAATCCTGGAAAGTTTAATGGTCTTGGGGCTTTACGGTCATTCTTCTTTATTTATGTTCGATTTCTTATTTATAACGATTTTCTTTTGTAATAAAACTGTAATCGGAATGACAAGCAATTGACTTAGCAATTCCTTTAATAAATGTGATAAACTAGGAAAGTGTTTCAGAGCCTAGGAGTTCTGAATTAGAAACTACAATTTTAGTAGGTGTTTGGAACTATGTTATTTGATACCCACGCTCATCTGAATGCTGTACAGTTCGATGAGGATCGAGATGAAGTCATTCAACGTGCGCTTGACGAAGGTGTTTCCCATATCGTTGTCGTCGGCTTTGACCGAGATACGATCAAAGGAGCCCTGGATTTAGCAGAAGGCTATGATTTCATCTATGCAGCGGTCGGTTGGCATCCCGTGGATGCAATCGATATGACAGAAGAAGATCTGAAGTGGATTGAGGAATTGGCTTCTCATCCGAAAGTAGTCGCCCTTGGTGAAATGGGTCTCGATTATCATTGGGATAAGTCACCCAAGGATGTTCAGATGGATGTATTCCGAAAGCAAATTCAACTTGCTAAAAAAGTAAATCTACCAATTGTCATCCATAACAGAGAAGCGACAGAGGATGTTGTAAGTATATTAGAAGAAGAAAATGCCGAAGAAGTCGGAGGCATCATGCATTGTTACAGTGGCAGTCTTGAAATCGCGAAAAGATGTATGGATATGAATTTTTACATATCATTCGGTGGACCAGTCACTTTCAAAAATGCCAGGAAACCGAAAGAAGTAGCGGTTGAAATTCCGATGGATCGCATTTTGATTGAAACGGATTGTCCGTTTTTAAGTCCGCATCCATTAAGAGGAAAACGTAACGAATCCTCTTATGTCAAATATATAGCAGAACAAATCGCTGAATTAAAAGGTATGTCTGTAGAAGAAGTCGCGCAAAAAACTTCCGACAACGCGTTTCGCTTATTCGGCATCAGTCGCTGAAGAGTAATGTCGAAGTTTGAGAAAATAAAAGAGATTACGCGAAATTCTACAAAGTTCAGTGCGAACTGAACAAAAGATGTCGAGCAGTTTTTCTTTCTTTTTGGAGATTTCCCTTGCATAATGGGGACCAAGTGCGAAAGGAGGGGATGTTTGACAGCGGGGCAACAGGTGTTGAAAACTAGAATACGTGAAGGAGGGGTCGGAACATGACTCACCTGAAAACTGTTTTGACCAGAATGATTACGGGAAAGTGGCTTCTGGTATCAATTGCAGGACTTCTTGTTTTAGGGACGGCCGTCAGTGTCGGAGCTTATGAAATGACAAAAAAGACGGTGACGATCTCCATCGACGGGAAGGATCAGACGGTGCAAACTCATGCCGATACCGTTAAGGGGTTATTGAAAGAAAATGATATAGCCGTCGGTGCACATGACGAAGTGGAACCAGGGCTGGATTCGAAAATCAAAGATCAGATGAAGATCACATGGATCCAATCTCATCAAGTTAAATTGAATCTTGATGGGGAAGAGAAAAAAGTTTGGACGACAGCAGATACTGTAAAAGAATTGCTTGAATCAGAAAAGATAGAAGTCGGGGAACATGATAAGCTCACACCTGACATGAATGCAAACATCTCAGATGGCATGGCTGTCAATCTTGAAAAGGCCTTCAAAGTCAAACTGAATGATGGCGGAAAAGAAAAAGATGTTTGGACCACTTCGATTACCGTCGCTGACCTTTTAAAACAAAATAAGATCCAACTGGATGAAATGGATCGTGTAGAACCTGGAAAAGATGCCCTTGTTAAAAAGGGAGCACAGGTTAAAGTCACTCGAGTAGAAAAGGTCACCGATGTAGTGGAAGAGTCAGTTGACTACGCTGTCGTTAAGCGAAAGGATAGCGATCTTGCAAAAGGGAAAGAGAAAGTCGTATCTGCTGGTAAAAAAGGTAAAGTCGAGAAACATTACGAAGTAATCATGGAAAACGGAAAAGAAGTTTCCAGAGAGCTTGTGAAAACAGAAAAAGTCTCTGACAGTAAGGATAAAATTGTAGCGGTAGGAACAAAAGTACAGAAGCAAACAGTCTCCCGTAGTAAATCATCAGAGCCTTCAGGTCGTGAATTCTATGTTTCAAGTACTGCATATACAGCGAATTGTGCAGGGTGCTCTGGAATTACGGCAACAGGGTACAACCTGAAGGAAAACCCGAATGCTAAAGTCATTGCGGTGGACCCAAGCGTCATACCTCTCGGCAGTAAGGTATGGGTTGAGGGTTACGGTTACGCAACGGCTCTAGATACAGGCGGAGCAATCAATGGTAAAAAAATCGATGTCTTCTTCAGCAGTAAGTCGGCAGCTACTAGCTGGGGCAGAAAGACAGTGCGTATCAAAATAATTGATTGATAAATGTATGGAGTTGACTCTAATGCAATGAGTCGGCTCCTTTTCTATTTGGCTGTTTCCGTAAACTTTGTTGCTCTTGCACTTAAAGAAAGTATAAAATACTTTCTTCAGTATAAGGGCAACTAAGCCTTCTATTTTTAACGTCTTACATAAACTCTACCCGCTTTATAGGATTTATAACCTTTATCTATCGGATTAAGATAGGGTATACTGAGTAAATAATTGCTTTTACTATTTAGACGGTTTTGTTACAAAAAGGTTTCAAATTTTTCGGAGGTTTTTCATGAAAATTAAAGAAATTATCGTAGTCGAAGGAAAAAGTGACACGATTGCAATAAAAAGAGCTCTTGAAGCAGATACCATCGAAACGAACGGCTCTGAAATAAGTGCTTTTACAATTGATAAAATAAGGCTTGCCCAGGAACGTAGAGGTGTAATTGTGTTTACTGATCCTGATTTTCCAGGTGAGCGGATCAGAAGGATCATCCGTGAACAAGTTCCTGGATGCAAGCATGCATTTCTTCCGAAAAAAGAAGCCATCGCCTCAAATAAAAGCGGTGTTGGTATTGAACATGCAACGGATGCTTCAATCAGAGAAGCGCTGAAAGATGCCCGTGAAGATCATATTAATGAAGAAATTGAGCTGATTTCATGGCAGGATTTGATTGATGCAGGTCTTATCGGTGGTAATCTTGCCAGATCCAGACGTGAAAAGTTGGGCACTTTTTTAAAGCTTGGTTATAGTAATGGAAAGCAGCTTCACAAAAGGTTGAAAATGTTTCATATCAGTCAGGATGAATTCAGGGAAGCCATGCAAAGGGTTCTTGAGGAGGAACAGTCATGAGAAAGGATATAGCAACACCTCAATATACAAAGTCGATACTAGATAAGCACAAATTTACATTCAAAAAGAGTCTTGGACAAAACTTCCTGATCGATCGGAATGTTCTGGATAAAATTGTTGCAACAGCCGATGTCAGTTCTGAAACAGGTGTAATTGAGATAGGACCTGGAATTGGTTCATTGACAGAACAGCTTGCAAAGAAGGCAAGAAGAGTGACTGCGTTTGAGATTGACCAGAGACTGATTCCTATTTTAAAGGACACTCTGTCTGGTTATCCCCATGTCAAGGTGATCCACCAGGACGTGCTGGAAGCTGATCTTAAGGGAGTCATCCAAGAAGAATTCTCCGGGATCGATGATTTGATGGTAGTTGCTAATCTCCCTTATTACGTAACGACACCGATCATCCTGAAATTATTGACAGAACGATTGCCGATCAGGGGGATCGTGGTGATGATCCAGAAGGAAGTTGCAGATCGTATGGCGGCAAAGCCAGGCACGAAGGAGTATGGGTCTTTATCAATTGCTGTCCAATACTATGCAGTGGCAAAATCTGAAGTAAGGGTACCTAAAACGGTATTCGTCCCTCAGCCGAACGTTGATTCATCAGTTATATCATTGACATTAAGAGAACAAGCGCCTGTTCATGTCGAGGATGAAAATTTCTTTTTTGAGGTTGTGCGATCAAGCTTCGCACAAAGACGAAAAACATTGTTGAATAACCTGCAAAACAATTTATTTTCTAAAGAGCAAAAGTCGATGATAGAGGAGGTATTACAAGAAACCGGTATCGATGGGAAGCGCAGGGGAGAAACGCTATCGATTGAAGAGTTCGCTCACTTATCCAATGCTTTGCTGCCATTGAACAAGGTATAATTGCCATGACATCGTAATTTTTAAGTTCATAAAGCCTTAATGACAAGGGGTGACTACAAATGTCAGCCCTTTTTTGTTATCTGTTACATCAATGCTCCATCATCGGTTTCTTTTTATTTATCATTTTTCCACGTGTGTGTACATAAGGTAGAAGGGTAACGTAATTTTATTTTTTATCTTTGTCTGTTTAGTTTGTTGATTTCTTCGAGATTCCCTCCCTTTCCGTGGGCAAACGAAAAGTGGAAGCGATTAGGTCTCGCCTGACTTGTTTTTCCCGCAGAAGTGTCGCAAATTTCGCTTTATATCAACAAACTTCTTTAACAGAGCCTTTATCTAAAGAGTTTACTTTCTTCAATGCAACCATTCCTCAGCCTAAAATGGCTTATGCTGGTTGCTTTGTAATTTGACACTCAAATAACCACTTTCGCCCGAGGGGGAAATTGTATGGCGATACAAATAGGGGATATCGTTGGGAGAAGATCATATCAGTGCGATCTTTTATTCCGTGTTGTAAAAATATCTGAAGATGAAAGCATTGTAGAGCTTGCGGGGGAAGATATGAGGTTGATTGCTGATGCCCCTTTGGATGATATCGTTGTAATGAACCGGGATGAGCAACAACAAATTAAAAAGAAAATTATTGAGAAAGAAAAGTCCTCTTTCCGGTTATTTAGACAGGATTATCAATTGCTGCGGCATAAGATGGAGTATTCCGCCACTGGTGGTTATGATAAGAACAACTCGTATTTCAAGCTCCCGGGAAAGGTTCTTCATGTCGATGGTGACCCATACTATCTGAATAAATGTCTAGAGCTATATAAAAAATTGAATGTTCCTGTATACGGCATTCATATGAAGGAATCTGAAATGCCCGAAAAAGTCCCAGCTCTCCTTGAAGAGGTTGCACCAGATATTTTGGTTATCACTGGCCATGACGCTTATTCAAGCTCGAAAGGTGAAAAGAATGACCTTCAGGCTTACAGACATTCTAAATATTTTGTACGGACAGTAAAAGATGCTAGAAAGAAAAATCCCAATCTCGATCAATTGATGATTTTTGCAGGAGCATGCCAGTCCCATTTCGAGTCGTTGATCCGAGCAGGAGCGAATTTTGCCAGTTCACCTTCACGTGTGAATATCCATGCCTTAGATCCAGTTTATATTGTGTCGAAAGTAAGCTTCACTTCCTTCGTAGATCGGATCAATGTATGGGAGGTTTTACGGAATACGATTACTGGAGATGACGGTCTCGGCGGTGTTGAGACAACAGGTTTTTTAAGAACAGGGATGCCGATCAAGAGCCATGATAACAGCAACAGCCAGTCCACTACTGCGGAGGTATAGTGGACCAAGCTGGCATCCAAAGATTATTCGACAAAACTTCACCATCTGCAGCTTCCTTTTTCCCGCTCCATAATTTTGTACAAGTCCACATAATATGCAAAATTTAAGGCAAACTAGAAAAAGATTGAAAAAATATACGTATTACCGTTGACAAGGCTTAAGGAGGATTGCTATAATTTTAGATTTATTTTGACAAAATGCATCAAATGATGTTATAATTTGTCTAAGTGAGGTGTAGTAAATGGGTAAAACAATTCCTGATATAAAGCGCGTGTTAGAAGGGCAAGTAGGTAAACGTCTTACACTTAAAGCAAACGGTGGGCGACGTAAAACCATCGAGCGAAGCGGCACCTTAGAAGAAACGTATCCGGCGGTCTTCATCGTAAAACTCGATCAGGATACAAACGCATTTGAAAGAGTATCATACAGCTATGCTGATGTATTGACTGAAACCGTTGAACTTACATTTGATGAGGATACAGCGAGTGGAATGATGGTAAGTGGGCAGTAGACATTCATGTCTGACTGCTTTTTTACTTGATATGGAGTTTGATTTGGATGCTGATAGTGTCTTTTGCTTTTTGAGGTGAATTTCCTTTAGGCGCAGAAATTATTGAAATTAAGGATACATAAGGAAATAATAAATCCTTTCCGGTGGCCTAATACTAATCATACACGTAGTAGTGATTAAGTATTTGAAAGGGGCTGCTAGCATTATGGGCAGAAGACGCGGCATGATGTCAGAGCAATTAAAAGAAGAAATTGCAAAAGAATTAGGCTTCTATGATACCGTGCAAAAAGAAGGCTGGGGAGCAATCCGATCAAAAGACGCTGGAAACATGGTAAGACGCGCAATTGAAAAAGCGCAAGAACAAATGACGAAATAACTACTACGTTTTGGGGCGGCCTCTGTAAAAGAGCCGCCCTTTTTTTACATTTGGCTGTCCACTAAGGCTTGGTTTTACCAAGTTTTCTTCATAGGGTGAAAATATTTCCGATTTATGATTTGCAAGAAGCGAGTGGAAAATACATAATTGAAGTTATGATATAGTCGGTTTTAGAAAATAAGTAGGTGATTTTATGAAAATATCAGTTAAGGCTCCAGCTAAAATCAATTTGTCGTTGGATGTCCTACATAAAAGGAAAGATGGTTATCACGAGGTTGAAATGGTCATGACGACGATCGACCTTGCTGATCGTATTGAATTGACGTCTGTAGATCAGAATGAAATCACAATCGATTCTTCCGGTGGGTATGTTCCTTTTGATGAGCGTAACCTGGCCTATCAGGCTGCTGATTTGATAAAGAAAAAATTCAATCGTCGTGAAGGGTTGCGGATATCCATCGATAAGCAGATTCCTGTATCAGCTGGTTTAGCAGGAGGAAGCAGTGACGCAGCAGCTACTCTGAAGGGTTTAAACCAGTTATGGGAGTTGGGACTTTCTACAGACGAGCTGGCAACGCTTGGAGCAGAAATTGGTTCAGATGTATCTTTTTGCGTGTACGGTGGTACTGCCCTTGCCTCCGGACGAGGAGAAATCATCCGTCAGATCCCTTCGCCTCCCCCATGTTGGGTCGTTTTGGCGAAACCATCCATTGGTGTCTCAACTGCAGATGTGTATCGTATGTTGAAGATAAATGATGTCGAGCACCCTGATACCCAAGCGATGCTAAAGGCGATCGAGGAAAAAAACTATGATGAAATTTGTGCTTCATTAGGAAATGTATTGGAATCCGTGACCCTAGAACAGCATCAGGAAGTGCGTCACATTAAAGAACAAATGCAACGTCTTGGTGCCGAAGGGGTATTGATGAGCGGAAGCGGCCCGACAGTTTTCGGATTGACGATCTATGAATCCAGAGCGCAGAGGATTTATAACGGCCTTAGAGGTTTTTGCAATGAAGTCTATATGGTAAGGATGCTCGGTGACGCAGAATAGCAGGTTGAAAAAACACGTACAAAAGTGGTATATTAACCTTAAAATATTCGGTTTTGGAGGAATCTAGCATGAAATTAAAGCGGAGCGGAAGGCTTGTGGATTTAACGAGATATCTCCTCCAGCATCCTCACCAACTCATATCGCTATCATTTTTCAGTGAACGATATGGGGCAGCGAAATCTTCCATAAGTGAAGACTTGTTGATCATAAAAGAAAACTTCGAAGGGCAAGGTGCTGGTTGGCTTGTCACCGTCCCTGGGGCGGCAGGGGGTGTGCGGTATATCCCTCGCGTATCAGAACAAGAAGCAAGAGAAGTCATCGAGGAGCTAAAGGAATTACTAAGTTCTTCTGAACGGGTGTTACCTGGCGGGTACCTTTATATGACAGATATCATCGGCAATCCTTCGATTATCGATAAAGTCGGGAGGATGTTCGCATCAGTTTTTTCAGGACGAAATATCGATGTCGTGATGACGGTAGCGACTAAAGGCATCCCATTAGCGTATGCCATCGCATCATATCTCAATGTCCCGGTCGTAATTGTCAGGAGCAACAGCCGTGTGACAGAAGGATCTACCATGAGCATCAATTATGTCTCCGGCTCGACCAAACGGATCCAAACGATGGCATTAGCGAAGAGAAGTCTGCAATCCGGTTCGAACGTGTTGATAGTAGATGACTTCATGAAAGCAGGGGGCACGATAAAAGGAATGATGGATCTGCTCCAGGAATTTGAAGCAAATATGGTCGGAATCGGAGTCCTGGTCGAGTCCGAAGAAGTACAAGAAAGGCTTGTTGATGATTACATTTCTGTCGCCAGGCTTTCACATGTGGATACCAGAGAGAAGAAGATACAAGTTGAAGCAGGAAATTATTTAGATCGAATGGAGGATGATCAATCTTGAAACTGATTCATACATCTAATGCACCAGAAGCGATAGGACCCTATTCCCAGGGCGTCATCGTGAACAATATGTTCTACAGTTCGGGGCAGATTGCATTGACTCCAGAGGGGAACCTTGCTGGAGAGGATGTTTCGACTCAAACCCACCAGGTATTTGCCAATCTGAAAGCTGTATTAGAAGAAGCAGGTGCTTCATTGGAAACAGTCATCAAAACGACGGTATTTCTTAAAGACATGAGCGATTTTCCTGAGGTCAATGAGATATATGGCGGTTACTTTGAAACACACAAACCTGCCCGATCTTGTGTTGAGGTGTCGAAGCTTCCAAAAGACGTTAAAATCGAAATAGAAGTGATCGCGCTCGTGAAATAATACTCTAAAGACATGTTGCAGTTATTATGCAGCATGTCTTTTTACATTTAAGAAGCTTGAAAACAAATCCATGGGCTGACGACACTTGAACTCCAGTTCGCATTTGGTAAAGCTGGAATTAGAGGACAACTGTTCCGCTATTTGCCGAAAACGAACATGATTTTGTCAGGTTTGAGGCTAATAAGGTTCCTGGTGTCCTCTAATTTTCTAAAAACGTGGGATATGGGGCATATAAGGTCTCTGGTGTCCATTTGGTTGGTGAACCATTTGACTTTAACCCCTACAGTAATTACCCAACGAAGGCTGGTTTAACGGACAAGTCGGCGGATAAAATAGGTGGAAGTGTCCATATAATGCGTTATGAAGGCTCCGAAAATATTTCTTCTAAGGAGCTTAAAGAAAAAAAGGTTAAAATTATTTAATTTTTCAATTATTTTTTATATTCCGAGAAGGAAAATGTTACTAGTATGTTGAATGTACATAATACGCTGGTATTTATAAAAAAGGTGGTGTGTTTTTACAAAATGGAAGTAACTGATGTAAGACTTCGACGAGTGAACACAGATGGACGCATGAAAGCCATTGCTTCAATCACCATCGATCATGAATTCGTTGTTCATGATATCCGTGTGATTGATGGAAATAACGGGATGTTTGTTGCGATGCCTAGTAAACGAACTCCAGATGGAGAATTTCGTGACATCGCTCATCCGATCACATCAAACACTCGTGAAAAGATCCAGACTGCTGTGTTAACAGAATACCATCGTGTAGGGGAATTGGAGTCCGCTTTAGAAGAAGCAGGTGCATCCTAATCTACGCATCTAAGAACCTGATCAACGTGATTGGGTTCTTTTATTTATATATAAAAATTTTGCTCCTGTTTCCGTTAGCCATTATTTAAAAAGTTAAGTGAAAATCAAACTAACTGAAACCGTAGATATCCACCAAGAATTTCAGAACTATTTTAAAAAATGAAATGATGAATATCCTCCTGCTTGTCATTGAAGGATGGTACAAATTACACAGAATGTTTCAATCTAACGACAAAAGCCCCGTTTCCTTGAATATGACAGCATTATGAGATATATTCATAATGGAATTATAGGATTACGAGCATTGGAGGATATTTATGACGAAACGTTATGCAGTTGTGCTGGCAGCTGGACAAGGTACCCGAATGAAATCTCGTTTATATAAAGTACTGCACCCTGTGGCTGGAAAGCCGATGGTTCAGCATGTCGTCGATCAGATCAGAAATGTTAACGTCGAAAAGATCGTAACGGTCATCGGACATGGAGCTGAAAAGGTGAAATCCCAGCTTGGGGCAGATATAGAATACGCCCTTCAAGAAGAGCAGCTAGGAACAGGCCACGCGGTCATGCAATCCGAGGGGCAGCTTGGAGAATTGAATGGAACGACCCTTGTGGTATGTGGAGACACACCATTGATTTCTTCAGAAACGATGGAGGCTCTCCTTACACATCACGAAAAGGAAAACGCGAAAGTGACCTTGTTGACCGCTCGTGCAGAGGACCCTGCAGGTTACGGAAGAGTTATCCGGAATGAGGATGGAACAGTAGCGAAAGTCGTTGAACATAAAGACGCCTCGATGGAAGAATTGGCAGTCCAAGAAATCAATACAGGCACATACTGTTTTGACAATCAAACATTGTTTGAAGCTCTAAAACAGGTGAATAACGATAATGTACAGGGCGAGTATTACTTGCCTGATGTCATTGAGATCGTGAAAAACCAATCGGAAACAGTCGCAGCTTATCAAACTCCATCCTTTGATGAAACGATCGGTGTCAATGATCGCGTCGCTTTATCGGAGGCAGAAAGACTGATGAAAGTAAGGATCAACACGCAACACATGAGAAATGGTGTGACGATCATTGATCCACAGCAAACTTACATCAGTGCAGATGTGACGATTGGGAAGGATTCCATCATTATGCCTGGTACAGTGCTGTCTGGTGAAACCTCAATCGGGGAAGATTGTGAAATTGGTCCGAACAGTGAAATTAAAGATAGCCAAATCGGGAACGCTACAGTCATTCGCCAATCTGTCGTCCATGATAGTGATGTCGGTGACAATGTAGCGATCGGTCCGTTTGCACACATCCGACCACAATCGAAATTGGGAAATGACATCAAAGTCGGTAATTTCGTCGAAATCAAAAAGTCCAAAATGGATAATGGCAGCAAAGCCTCTCATTTAAGCTATATCGGTGACGCTGAAATCGGAAAAGATGTCAATTTTGGATGTGGCTCGATCACAGTCAATTATGATGGGAAAAACAAACATCTTACAAAAGTTGAAGATGGTGCCTTTATCGGCTGCAACTCCAATTTGATTGCACCCGTCACAGTTGGTGAGAATGCATACGTCGCTGCTGGTTCGACTATAACGGACAATGTTCCTGGGGAAGCCCTTTCCATAGCTCGAGCTCGTCAAACGAATAAAGAAGGTTACGTTTCCAAAATACAAGATAAGCAAAACAATCACAGGGGGTAAGGAATCAATGTCTAAATACGAGAATTCGAAACTGAAAGTTTTTACATTGAATTCGAATGAAGACTTAGCAGAAGAAATTACAGAACACATTGGGGTGCACATGGGTAAATGTTCTGTACAGCGTTTCAGTGATGGAGAAATTCAGATCAACATTGAAGAAAGTATCCGCGGCGGTGAAGTCTATGTGATTCAATCTACATCATCACCTGTCAATGAAAACTTGATGGAACTTCTGATCATGATCGATGCATTGAAGCGTGCATCTGCCAAAACGATCAATGTCGTAATTCCATATTATGGATATGCAAGGCAGGATCGTAAAGCTCGTTCAAGAGAACCGATCACAGCCAAACTTGTAGCGAATTTATTGGAGACAGCAGGTGCTACACGTGTGATCACGATGGATCTGCATGCACCGCAAATCCAAGGTTTCTTCGACATCCCTGTAGATCAATTGTTAGGTGTTCCGATTCTAGGTAATTATTTCGAAAGCAAGAATCTTGATGACATTGTTGTCGTTTCCCCGGATCATGGAGGCGTAACCCGTGCACGTAAATTAGCAGATCGATTGAAAGCCCCAATCGCAATCATCGATAAGCGTCGTCCACGCCCTAACGTTTCTGAAGTCATGAATATCGTCGGTAACATCGAAGGCAAGACAGCAATTTTGATTGATGATATAATTGATACAGCAGGAACAATCACATTAGCCGCAAACGCATTGATAGAAAACGGTGCTAATGATGTATTCGCTTGCTGTACACACCCTGTCTTATCTGGACCAGCAATTGAAAGGATCCAGAATTCGAAAATTAAAGAACTTGTGGTGACGAATTCGATTGCTTTACCAGAAGAGAAGTTCATCGATAAGCTGACTCAGCTTTCTGTAGCTCCACTTCTCGGTGAAGCGATTATCCGTGTCCATGAACAACAGTCCGTAAGTAAGCTTTTCGACTGATTTTTCACCAAGAAAAAAGCAGCATGATGTTTGAACCTATCTGTTTTCGGGTATAGTTTTAAAATAGCAACTGACACAGGAAGGTGATTTCGTTATGGCTATTGATTTAGATGCAACAGTAAGAGATGATTTTACTCGTTCAACTACTAGAAGATTGCGTGAAGAAGGGCATGTTCCAGCCGTTTTCTACGGAAATGGTGACAGTAAGCCGATCTATCTTGATCGTGTCAATTTCATCAAATCCATACGTGAAGGTGGCATCAATGCTGTCATCAATTTGAAAATCGGCAAGGACAAGCATTCTGCGATGGTTCAGGATCTACAAATCGACCATTTGAAGGATCTCATCATCCACATTGATTTCAGAGAAATCAATTTGAATGAAGAAACAGATGCTGATGTCCCTGTACACCTCGTCGGTGAAGCCGCAGGGGTGAAGGAAGGTGGAGTTGTCCAGCATTCCTTGCACGAAATTACTGTTAGAGCGTTACCAGCGGATATTCCTGGTGATATCGAAGTGAATATCGAGGAATTGAATATCAGTGATGCATTCACTGTCGCTGACATCCAAGAAAATTCCTCTTATCAGATTATGAACGATCCTGAAGAAGTCATCGTTTCTATCGCACCGCCGACAGAAGAACCTGAGGAAGAAATCATTGATGATGAAGATCAAGAACCAGAACTTGTTGGTGAAAAAGAAGAAGCATCAGAAGATAATGAGAATGAAGATGCATCTGAAGAAGAGGAATCGAAAGAGTAATCAGATTATACATTCATGAGAGGCGTAGCCGCTTTGGTTGCGCCTTTTTCTACGTGTATGTACGAAGGTGATCCACCCTGTCAGAAGGATGGAACGATTTTATATGGAATAAAATAAGTATATTCATATGAGGAGTTCAGGATGATGATAAACAGGATTCTGCGGATGTGGAAAAAGGAAGGGTTTGAAGAAATGAAGGTCATTACTGGTCTGGGGAATCCCGGAAATCAGTACGAGCATACAAGGCATAATGTCGGATTCAAAGTGATCGATCATCTTTCAGAAAGTCTATCGATCCCATTAAATAAACAAAAATTCAACGGACTATTTGGCATAGGCGAAGTGAACGGGCATAAAATATGTTTATTAAAACCTTTGACGTATATGAACCGCTCGGGTGACTCTGTCATTCCGCTAATGAAATATTATAAAGTAGATATTGACGACCTACTTGTCATCTATGATGATTTGGATCTTGTACCTGGAAAGCTTCGTTTACGTGAAAAAGGAAGCGCAGGCGGACATAATGGAATGAAGTCGATCATCCAACACCTGGGCAGTCAGGATTTCAAGCGTATTCGGATTGGAATTGGCAGACCCGAGCCTGGAGAGGCTGTTCCTGATTATGTACTTAAATCATTCCGCCCCGATCAACAAGACCCTATCAAAGAAGCTTTACAACGATCTGCTGTCGCATGTGAATGTTGGATCGATACGCCATTTTCTCAAGTGATGAACCGATACAACGGATGAATAGAAACATGTCTCCACGACCATAATGGTAGTAAATGAGTCACCAAGGAGGCATAGGATGGCTGTCTATTATTCATGCAAACATTGCGGCGTACACATCGGTAAACTCGATGTGACATCAGCGGCTTCGACGAATCTAGGTTTTGATTATTTATCTGATCAAGAACGAGAGGAATATATATCCTATGATGATCAGGGGCATGTATATGTAAAATCAATTTGTGAGGATTGTTATGAGATGCTAAGGAAAAACCCGGATTTGCACGCATTGGATACATTTATACAGTAAACAGCTTTGGTTTTAACACCAAGGCATTTTCTGTTGTTGAAAATAACTTAAGAACTAATGACTATTACTAAAAGAACCAAACTAATTAATGAACAAACATAGGTTTTATAGATATATAAGTTTTGGGAATTGACTCCCATCCTGACGGGAAGGAGATAACTTGCATGCAAGGTTTACTTACGTATTTTTGTGATAATGACGATTTCAATTCACTCACTACAGGACTTTCAGAAGGCCTTCGTGAACAACTTGTATCGGGGCTGTCAGGTTCTGCGAGAACGTTATTGATGGCTTGTCTTTATCAATCGGATGAACGGACGCAGCTTGTCGTCACACATAATCTTTTTCAAGCGCAGAAGCTCTATGAGGATCTTGCCGCTTTACTCGGGGAGGATATCGTTCATTTATACCCGGTCAATGAATTGACTTCGGCAGAAATCGCGATTGCCAGCCCGGAGTTGAAATCCCAGCGTATCGATGTCCTCAATCATTTAAGTAATGGAGCTAAAGGTATCGTCATCACACCGATTGCAGGACTACGCAGAATAATTCCACCATCTGAGGTGTGGCGTAAGAGCCATATCACCTTCACAAGAGGAGCGGATATCGACCTTGATGAAGTGAAGAATCTATTGATCGCAATGGGATATGAACGTTCGGATATGATCACTTCACCAGGTGAATTCAGTATCCGTGGTGGAATCATGGATATTTTCCCGCTCACAGAATCTAATCCGATCCGAATTGAACTTTTTGATACAGAAGTGGATTCGATCCGTTATTTTGATGTTGAAACACAGCGGTCGGAGAAACAATTGAAGAAAATCAAAGTTGGCCCTGCCGAAGAAATCATTTTGTATCCTCAACACTTCGAAAAAGCTGTATCGAAGGTTGAGCTCGGACTAGCGAGATCCTTACAAAAGATCAAAGATAGTGGTGTGAAAGAAAAGCTCACGGAACATATCGGTTATGAGGTTGAACAGCTTAAACAAAATCAAGCCTTCCAGGGGATGTACAAATACATTTCCTACTATTACGATAAGCCTGCTAGTTTGCTAGATTATTTACCGGATAATGCCCTGGTGATCATGGATGAAATAAGCCGGATCCAGGAAACATCTGCACAATTCGAGAAGGAAGAAGCAGAGTGGCAGACGACATTATTGAACCAGGGAGAAATTTTGACCGGGATGACGCTATCCCATCAATATGATGAGATTGTCAATAAACCTGGTTTCATGTTCCTATACTTATCTCTCTTCTTAAGACATGTGCCGCATACGAACCCGCAGAACATCATCAATATGAGCTGCAAAGCGATGCAGAATTTCCACGGACAGATGAATGTACTGCAGACTGAACTCCAAAGGTGGCACAAAAGCAAGGATGCCGTCGTCTTTCTTGCTGCCAATAAAGAACGGGCAAAACGTCTCGAACGGGTCACAGAGGATTATAATATCGATGCTTTACTCGTTGAAGGAGACACACCCCTGACACCAGGAAAGAACCATATCATGATCGGTGATTTGAACGGTGGATTCGAACTCCCGATGCGGAAGCTTGTTGTATTGACGGAAGAAGAAGTATTCACCAAGAAAACTTCTCGTAAACCGCGCAGAACTCAGAAAATGTCCAATGCTGAACGTATCAAAAGCTATTCCGAGTTGAAAGTCGGCGATTATGTCGTACACATCAACCATGGAATCGGAAAATATCTAGGGATTGAAACACTTGAAATCAATGGGGTACACAAGGATTACCTCCATCTTAGATATGCTGGCGATGATAAGTTGTACGTCCCAGTAGAACAAATCGATCAAGTACAAAAGTATGTAGGGTCAGAAGCAAAAGACCCTAAAGTTTACAAGCTTGGCGGCAGTGAATGGAAAAAGGTGAAAAGCAAGGTCCAGTCGTCCGTACAGGATATTGCTGACGATTTGATCAAATTGTATGCCGAGCGTGAAGCGACGAAGGGTTATGCATTTTCGAAGGATGGTGGCCTCCAGCAAGAATTCGAAAGTGTATTCACGTATCAAGAGACCGAGGATCAGCTTCGTGCAATTCAAGAAATAAAAGAAGACATGGAAAAAGAAAGACCGATGGATCGATTGCTTTGCGGGGATGTCGGCTATGGTAAAACCGAGGTCGCAATTCGTGCTGCCTTCAAAGCAATCAACGATGGCAAACAGGTCGCTTTCCTTGTGCCGACGACGATCTTAGCACAGCAGCATTACGAAACGCTGATGGAGCGTTTTGCGGAATTTCCTGTGACCATCAAATCATTGAGCAGATTCCGAACCCGGAAAGAGCAGACTGAAACACTTAAAGGGTTAAAACAAGGAACAGTCGATATCGTCATAGGGACCCATCGTCTACTTTCAAAGGACATCCAGTTCAGAGAATTGGGGCTGCTTATCATTGATGAAGAGCAGCGGTTCGGAGTAACACACAAGGAAAAGATCAAACAGATGAAAACCACGGTAGACGTACTGACATTGACAGCGACTCCGATCCCGAGAACATTACACATGTCGATGCTTGGGGTACGGGATCTCTCTGTCATTGAAACCCCTCCTGAGAATCGTTTTCCTGTCCAAACATATGTCGTCGAGTACAGCGGCAGTATGATTCGGGAGGCGATCGAACGGGAGTTATCAAGAGGCGGGCAAGTGTATTTCTTATATAATAAAGTGGAAACGATCCAACAAATGACAGAGCAGATTTCCCAGCTTGTGCCGGATGCACGTGTTGCGTATGCACACGGTCAAATGCGCGAGAATGAACTTGAATCTGTCATGATCGACTTTTTAGATGGGAATTATGATGTCCTTGTCAGTACGACGATCATCGAGACAGGTGTCGATATCCCTAATGTGAACACCTTGATCGTCCACGATGCGGATAAAATGGGACTTTCTCAGCTGTACCAGCTTAGAGGGCGGGTCGGACGTTCCAATCGCGTTGCCTATTCCTATTTCATGTATCAGCGGGATAAGGTATTGACGGAGGTAGCTGAAAAGCGTCTACAAGCAATTAAAGAATTCACCGAGTTGGGTTCAGGTTTTAAAATAGCTATGCGTGACCTGTCCATACGGGGTGCGGGAAATCTGCTAGGAGCTCAACAGCATGGATTCATCGACTCTGTCGGTTTCGATTTGTATTCGCAAATGTTGAAGGATGCAATTGAAGAGCGGAAAGGTGAAAAACCGAAGAAGAAAGAAATCGATCTCGAACTCGACTTGAACGTCGATGCTTATATTCCTGCTTCTTATATCAATGATGAAAAGCAGAAGATCGATATATACAAACGATTCAAAGGATTGACGAGTTTTGATGATGTAATCGATCTGAATGATGAAATGATGGATCGTTTTGGGGAGTATCCTGAGCAAGTCGCTAATCTGCTTGCTGTTGCTCGTATCAAACTATATGCAGAACAAGAGAAAATAGAAAAAATCGAGCAAAATACGAAGAATGAAGTCCAAATCCTTATTTCAAAAGAAACAACACAGCATCTTGATGGCAGTAAATTGTTCGATATCGTCAATAAAATCGGCCGTCATGTGAATCTAGGGATGGTACAGGACCAGATAAAAGTCATCATCAATAATAAACGGCTTACAGATGACCAGCTTCTATCGGTCATAGAAGAGATTCTACAGCAGTTTCCTAAGGCGAGGAAGGAAGCGGTTCAAGCATAATGATAATCATGTGTTTCCTGTGATCGTTACCTTTTATAGCACTTTTTTGAATTTCTTGTGAAGAATTTTCCGTATTCTGTGAATAGATTAGGACAACGTACGGATACTAAAGGCAAATGAATGGTATTTTTACTCATTAATACCATGAATGCTATTGTATCTCCATTATCTTGCAACGTTAGGAAAGTGAGGGCAACAAGAATGAAAGCCACAGGTATCGTACGTCGTATTGACGATCTGGGTCGGGTCGTCATTCCTAAGGAAATCAGAAGAACCCTGCGGATTCGCGAAGGGGATCCTCTTGAGATTTTTGTTGATCGTGAAGGGGAAGTCATCCTGAAAAAGTATTCTCCTATCAGTGAACTTGGGGATTTTGCTCAGGAGTATGCTGAATCCTTATATGAGCATACACAGCATATTGCATTGATATCAGATCGTGATGCATTCATCGCTGTAGCTGGTGGAGGGAAAAAGGACTACTTGAATAAAAATATCGGAAAAGTGATTGAAACGTCGATGAGCGATCGGAAAACTGTCGTATCGAGTCAGGCCACATCTGTTGAAGTGGTTGATGGCAATAGTGAAACAGTCTCCCATATCATCGCACCTATAGTAGCGAATGGAGATCCAATCGGTGCCGTCGTATTACTTTCAAAAGCGGACAAGCAGGTTGGCGACATCGAACAGAAATTAGCTGAAACCGCCGCCGGTTTCTTAGCCAAACAAATGGAACAATGAGAGGAAGAAGCAGCTGATCTGCTTCTTTTTCTTTGCGTATTGACCACACCAGTTGAAAATTAGAGGACAACTGTTCCGTTATCTGTGACAAAATGGGTTAATTACAAAAATGAGAGGACAGCTGTTCCGCGATTTGCTGAAGTCGAGCCTGATTTTTTCGGGTTTTAGGCTGATAAGGTCTCTGGTGTCCACTAGTATGAGTAGGTGAGTCATTTTGACTTCAACCTCTACAATAATAATGCAAAAAAAGCTGTGTCATCCCTAAAGCTTGGCTTTGTTATACCAAAATGCAGATTTTGCGGATTCACTCCCTTTATGGAAAGTACAGAAAACGTTCATTGGAAGTGGTAATGCTGCAGCATTTTGTGGGGAACGTAAAAACGGGGTACATAAAGAGGGCTATGCTGCAGTCATTTTGTGAAAATTGCAAGACGAGGTACACAAAAAACCATTTATAAAGCAGTGGCCATTCTCAATACTGAAACTCGATTCAGCAATTTTTCGTGATATAATGACATGGATATCTCGCTCATTTGAAATGGGTTATCATGCGCTTTCTTTACAGTTAAAGAAAGTAAAAAATATTTTCTTCAGTGTACGTGTAGCTAAGGCTCAGCATACGCCATGGCCTGGCTTTGCCAGGTTTTCTTTAAGGATGTGTAAATGAAGTGAATCATATAGATGTTCAGAAGTCTTTCTGGAAAGGAACCCTCGTCATTTCCGGGGCAGCATTATTTGTGAAGGTGCTGAGCGCTTTTTACAGAATTCCTTATCAGAATATAGCGGGAGATTTGGGTCTTTACGTGTATCAGCAGGTGTATCCTTTCTATGCGATTGCTTTCGCTTTAAGCCTGTATGGTTTTCCGCTTATACTTTCAAAAATCCTATCTGAAAATGATAAAAATCAAGTTAAAAATACATTGACGACAACTTTCATCGGATTGAGCAGTTTTTTTATACTGGTCTTTTTTCTATTGTATAGTACGGCACCAATGATCGCTGGAGCAATGAATGATCCATTACTAGTCAGACCACTGCGAATGTCATCTTACTCTTTTTTATTCGTACCCGTTCTATCGGTGGCAAGAGGCTACTTCCAGGGCCAAGATGACATGACCCCGACTGCAATATCTCAAGTTTTTGAACAGTTCGTTAGAGTTGCAATGATTTTGTTTTTGACGATTTGGCTAGTTTCACATGGCGCTGATCGATATTTGGTTGGTACGGCAGCTGTTTTCGGTGGACTAGCGGGAAGTCTTGTATCCGTAATCGTATTGGTGCTATTCCTCCGTAAACAAAAATTGAATATGGATACTACTGAAAAGGTTTCGTTTCGGGGCACCCTGACTATTATGGGGACAGTTTTGAGAGGTGGCATCGCGATATGCATTACTGCTGTCATGCTTGCGCTGTTTCAATTGATTGATGCCTTACAGGTAGTGCCGGGGTTACAGGCTAGCGGTATGGACTTGTTGGATGCGAAGGTTTATAAAGGTGTATTTGACCGTGGCCAACCGTTGCTTCAATTAGGTACAGTGATTGCGACTGCAATGGCACTGCCTTTGATTCCTTTTATAGCGAAGGCGAAACAGGTTAAGGATCATAGGCAAATCAATACGTTCGCAGGGTTATCATTGAAATTCAGCTTTATTATCGGCGGTGCGGCTGCTGTAGGGCTGGCTGTGATCATTGTCCCGACGAATATTTTCTTGTACGAGGACAGCAATGGGTCCTTCGCGCTCGGAATATTAGGTGCAGCGGTTTTCTTTGGGTCGCTCGCAATCACCTCCTCTGCAGTATTGCAAGGACTCGGTAAAATCGGTTTTCCGGTCTTATTCATTATTTTAGCGATGGTGTTAAAAGCGACCTTGAATGGTTTTCTATTGCCGGTGTACGGCATATCCGGCGCAGCGTTAACCACTGTCCTCAGTACGGCGTTCGTGGCATTATCTAATTTGTTGGTTGTGCAGAGATTGACCAATGTCTTCACTGTACAAAGGTTTTACAGTGGAAAAGTGATCGTATCCTTACTTCTGATGGCTCTTACCACGTTTTTATGGAAAGAGCTATGGTTCATTCTCCTTCCGGAAGCGTATCGTGCAGCGGCAGGCTTTGCTGCTGTTTCAAGTGCGTTGGTCGGCGCTGGTGTGTATATGGTTGCACTTGTCTATTTGAACGTATGGAAATACGAAGAAATCGTTATGCTTCCTAAAGGGAAACGTCTAGTGAAATGGTTTTATAAAGAAAGGAGTGGTGAAAATGACTAATACGATATCAGTTGTCGGATTAGGTGCGGGTGATCTTGATCAAATCCCATATGGTGTGTATAAATTACTGAAAGAGGCTGATAGAGTTTTTCTTCGTACCAAGGAGCATCCGGTGATTGAAGAACTTCAAAAAGAAGGATTCGTATTCGAGAGCTTTGATAAGCTGTATGAAGAAGAAGCTGAATTTGAAAATGTGTATGAAAAGATCGTCCGCCACTTGTTGAAGGAAGCGGAAAATCGTAATCTCATCTATGTGGTGCCCGGGCATCCCTTAGTAGCTGAACAGACAATCCAGCTACTTTTACAAAGAGAGGAAGAAGGGGGTCCTGCCATTGAAATACGTGGCGGACAGAGCTTTTTGGATTCGATGTTCCAGGCATTGAAAATCGATCCGATTGATGGTTTTCAACTGCTTGATGGAACTGTACTATCTGCAGAACAGCCTAACATCCAACAGCATGTCATCATTGGCCAGGTCTACGATGTAATGATTGCTTCCCATGTGAAGTTGTCGTTGATGGAACGTTATCCAGATGACCATCCTGTACATATTGTCACTGCAGCTGGATCTCGTAATGAATCGATCGTTTCTGTGCCGCTTTTCGAAATGGACCGCCATGTAGAGGTGAATAATTTGACGGCTGTATATGTTGAGCCAATCCAGGATTCCCATCTATTGAGCAGGGAATTCACACAATTAAAGCATGTCATCCGTACGTTGAGAGGGCCGGACGGTTGTCCGTGGGATAAAAAACAGACTCATGAAAGCCTTCGCCGCTATCTGCTTGAAGAGGCCTATGAAGTGATAGAAGCAATTGATAACGAAGATGATGAGCATTTGACTGAAGAGCTGGGGGATGTATTGCTCCAGGTAATGCTCCATGCACAAATCGGGGAAGATCATGGGTATTTTTCAATCGATGATGTGATCAAAACACTGACAGAAAAAATGATACGGCGTCACCCGCACGTATTCGGCGAGAAGACCCTCGATACAGCAGAGGAAGTGAAACAGACGTGGGATGAAATCAAAAAAGCTGAAAAAGCAGATGATTCCCAAATTAATGCTGAATCGATCCTGGATGGAATTGATCAATTTCCTGCATTGATCAGAGCTGAGAAATTACAAAAGAAAGCCGCGAAGGCAGGGTTTGATTGGGACAATATCGAACCGATCCTCCATAAGATCAATGAAGAATTGTCTGAGCTTCAACAAGCCGCAAAATCCAGTAATCATAGTGAAATGGAAGGCGAGCTTGGAGATTGTTTATTTGCACTCGTCAACCTGTCCCGTTATTATGGGATTGACCCTGAGTTAGCTCTTACTCGGACGAACCGCAAGTTCTATAATCGCTTTCGTCATATTGAAGAAGAGCTGAGTAAGAAAAATATCTCTTTTGAGGATGCAACGCTTGAGGAGATGGACTTTTTCTGGGAACAAGCAAAAAAAATGTCTAAAAAGAAGGATTCTAACTAGATTTAGAGAACTTTATTCTTTGGAATGGTCAAAGAAAGCGCTCCTCATGCGAATTTGTCTATCAAACAAACGAAAACGAAAAAAATTAGGAGGTACATAAAATGAATAAAAATGATCTAGTCAACAATATCGCTGAAAAAGAAGGTCTTACGAAGAAAGACGTTGAATCAGTAGTGAATAGTCTTTTGACAGAAATTACAGATGCACTTAAAGAAGGCGACAAGGTACAGTTTGTCGGTTTTGGTACTTTTGAGACAAGAGAACGCTCAAGCCGTACAGGACGCAATCCTCAAACTGGTGAAACGATTGAAATTCCAGCATCTACAGTCCCTGCATTCCGTGCTGGGAACAAGTTGAAAGAAGCCGTAAAATAAATGCGATTAGATAAGTTTTTGAAGGTTTCTCGCTTGATCAAACGACGTACTGTCGCCAAAGAGATATCTGATCAAGGAAGAATCCTCATTAACGGGAATGCCGGGAAGGCTTCCTCAACCGTCCAACCTGGAGATGAACTTCAGATTCGTTTTGGACAAAAAATCGTTACAGTCAAAATAGAAGACTTAAAAGAGACAACAAAAAAAGAAGATGCTGCATCAATGTATACATTGATAAGTGAAAACCGTGTGAACGAAGAAGAGTGATCACGAGGTGCAGAGCTTCAAACCGTAATTTATTACGAGGGGTTATATATAAGAAAGGTCGATCACAAAAATTGTGAAGCAGTCCGAACACCATTTCAAAGCATAGGATCTCTGATGTTTTTGAAATGCGGTAGTATCTGCTGCTGAACATTTGTGGTCGATCTTTTTTTAGGTTGTTTTGCAACCTTTGGTGCTCTTGCACTTGAAGAAAGTATAAAATACTTTCTTCAGCATAAGGACAACTAAGGCTCGACCTACAAAAGGCTTGGTCTCGCCAGGTTTTCTTTAAAAGTCGTTGATTTCCGCTCCAGGATGCTCACTTTCCGCGGGGCGTGCGATGAGCCCACTCGTCCCCCTTGCTACCTCAGGAGTCTCCTTTTCAAGGAAGCATTTGTGCTCCTGCATCTACAAGAAAGTCCTGTCGAAGCGAGCTTCCTCGTCGCATGCCTTGCGAGAAGATTATTCAGGTAGTAGGCAGGCTGATTCCGCAGGACAAGGAAAGCTTCGGCAGCGTTGCATCGCACGAAGAAAATACGATTTTCATTTTCGAGGAGTCTCGACCTTGCTCTCCAATCAACTTGCACAAGGTGTTTTTTTATAATGACTCATAAGCAACAATCTTTTAGAAATAGCCTGGTTTTTAATTTGGCTTTTCTGATTATTCTTTATTGACCGATCAAAATGCTCTCATAGGCTTGTTCTAAAAATGACCTGCTGTTCATACATTGGTACAAACCATGTGTGGGGAGGAGTCTATATGGACCAGTACTATGATTACAATGGATCATCCTACAATAATAAAACAACGACAGCACCGGACCATGATATAAAAATGAGGGGCAGGAAATCGCTTGATATCACTGGTGTAAAGCAGGTTGAAAGCTTTGATAATGAGGAGTTTTTGCTTGAAACGTCAATGGGGTTTCTTGCAGTCAGGGGCTATAATCTGAAAATGAAAAACTTGAATCTTGAACAAGGCCTTGTTTCGATCGAAGGAAAGGTATTCGATCTTGTGTATTTAGATCAGCAACAGGGAGATAAGGCTAAAGGATTTTTTAGCAAGCTGTTCAAATGAGTCTGGATGTACAGCTTTATACGATTTTAGCCATGGTCGGGAGCGGGATCTGGATCGGGGTAGCACTTGATACATATCATCGCTTCCAAACAAGGAACAAACGGTGGAATTGGTTAAAATTTATTAATGATATTATTTTCTGGTTCCTGCAGGCATTGATCGTTTTCTACGTATTGCTCCAGGTCAACCAAGGGGAAGTTCGGGTTATCATCTTCCTGGCCCTTCTTTGTGGTTTTGCATGCTATCAAAGCTTACTTCAGAAAACTTACAAAAAACTATTGGAAATCATCATATCCATCGTCGTTTGGATTGCGAAAATGCTAAAAAAAATATTTTGGACTTTTTTTGTTCATCCTGCGAAAGTCATATTGAATCTCCTTCTTTCCTTGAGTAAAATGATAGGTAGACTTCTTATCTCCATCCTTTTATTCGTTTCTCGAATTCTCCTTTTTCCTCTTAAAATGTTTGGAATCACAGCCCTAGTGGAAAAAATAAGGGATAAATTGATTGCTGAACTAAAGGAAAAAGCAGGAATTCTTAAAAAGCCAACGAATAAGGTGAAAGAATGGATTGGAAAACTAAGAAGTTGAAGGAGGATCTGATGGTGCAACAGAATGACAAAGTGACAGCAGTGAATGAAAGATATGTAGACCAAGAAAAGAAGAAACAAGAACGGGCACGTCGGAGAAAGCAAGGTTTAGTGAGACGTCTAACGGTCTTTGGTGTATTGGTCGTCATCATGTTCACCGTCATGGTTGCTACCCTGACTTCTCAAGCTTCCGTCATCGCGGAAAAAAAGGAAGAGAAGGAAGCTGTTGAAGAACGATTGGAAGAAATCAAAGCCGAAAAGTCACAATTAAGTGAAGAAGTGAATAAACTACAAGACCCGGATTATATTGGTGAGGTCGCGCGAAGAGATTATAATATGTCCAAACCAGGCGAGACGATCTTCAAACTCCCTGACAGCAAGGAAGAGGCACGTTGACCTTGGAATTTTGGGCATGTATAATAAAGTAAATTTGATTTTCATATTTTAAGGAGGAGCAATTTTTACAATGACAATTGAAGTAGGCAGCAAATTAAAGGGAAAAGTATCAGGTATAACCCATTTTGGAGCATTTGTCGAGCTGCCAGATGGTATCACCGGTTTAGTCCACATCAGTGAGGTTGCCGATAATTATGTAAAGGATATCAACGAACATCTTTCTGTTGGAGACGAAGTTGAAGTAAAAGTCATCAATGTTGAATCAGATGGTAAAATCGGCCTTTCAATTAAGAAAGCGAAAGACCAACCATCCCGTCCAAGGCAGGACCGCCCACGCGGAAGGGGAGGTAAGCCTAGAAGACAACACAATGAATTCGTTTCTTTCGAAGATAAGTTGAACCGTTTCCTAAAGGATAGTGAAGATCGCCTATCCACACTTAAAAGGCAGACTGAATCTAAACGTGGAGGACGCGGAGCACGCCGGGGATAGTAAAATAATATCTGCTGCTTACCGATTGCAAGTAAAAATTACTCTTCAAATCGGAAAACGCACGCATACGTATATACAAACACCTGTTTTCTTAACGGGTGTTTTTAATTTTTTCGAGTCTCGCACCTTGCTCTCCAATCAACTTACCCAAGGTGTTTTTTAAAAATGACTCAAAAGTAACAATCTTTTAGAAAAGAGCCTAATATAAAAATGTAAAAAAGTTATTGACGGGATTCGAGATATCTTGTATTATTCTTGTTGTGTCTTTAAAACGTATTGAAAATGGCGGTGTAGCTCAGCTGGCTAGAGCGTACGGTTCATACCCGTGAGGTCGGGGGTTCGATCCCCTCCGCCGCTACCATTTTTAATAGAGGTTTAAAAATACGACGAATGATAAACGGCGAATTTTCTCGTTTATAAAACATTGATTTTTAACTTTCATCAAATAAATCAGGCCCCTTGGTCAAGTGGTTAAGACACCGCCCTTTCACGGCGGTAACACGGGTTCGAATCCCGTAGGGGTCACCATTCCATATACAATGACAACTGTCCCGCTAATGCGTTGGACAGTTTTTTATTTAGAAATATTTATGAAAGGTTGTTTTTCGCATACGTTGTTGCACTTGCACTTAAAGAAAGTATAAAATACTTTCTTCAGTATAAGGGCAACTAAGGCTCGACCTACAAAAGGCTTGGTCTCGCCAAGGACAAGGAAAGCTTCGGCAGCGTTATATCGCACGAAGAAAATGCGATTTTCATTTTTGAGGAATCTCGCACCTTGCTCTCCAATCAACTTGCACAAGGTGATTTTTTAAAAATGACTCAAAAACAACAATCTTTTAGAAAAGAGCCTTATGAAATTAACTGATGCAAGTGCTCCATGAACTTCAAGACGGACAAACTCCATTTGAGGTCATCATTAAACCCATTCGACTCCTCTCGCAAAAACAGCCATGTTCAGGCTTTTATTCACGAACACATGTAGAATCCTCAACTCTTTCACCGTAGTTATGGATGCTTCGCCATATTTTTACTTCTCTTGGCGGATTACGGATAACGCTGGTGAACTATTTGCCTGACAGGGTTTTCCAGCCCTTTCATCGCCCCTGAATTATCTGAAAATTGAATCTTATTGGCGCTCGGAATCGTAACCCGTCGAGAAGTTTTTCCATCTGTGTGTGTTCGTTTGACAAAAAAAGTATTTTCCCTGTGTTTTAATAGACAAACACGAAACTATTAACGAGTGGGGTGGGGTTGATGCAAAAGGTAGGATCCGAAAGCAGCCATCTACTACGTAAGATCGCGGTGGTTGAGAGGTTGAAGAAAAGTATAGCCATGCAAGTGAAAGGGGTTTCCCAAGGAGCTAAACGCTTTCTCCTCCACTGGAGTTTACTGTTATTTTGTACAGGCTTTCTGTTAGGACGGGCGCTTATCCTTTCAGAGTTATCCCCCTTTGCGCTTCCGTTTTTCGGAGCAGTATTGTTCCTTAAGCGAGAACGCGCTGGTGTTGCCGCTATTGCATTGTTGGCGGGTGCACTGACAACGTTTGATCAAACAGGCTTATTTGTTTCGATCGGACTGGCCGTATTTTTTGTAATCCATTCTATTGTGACGAATATAACGAAACAGACGTATAAAATTCTACCGATCACCGTTTTTGTTGCAAGTTTCATTACTAGAATGAGTATTCTTTCATTTTTATCAGAACCTATTACGACAGGAAGTCTTCTGATGGTTGTAATAGAAGCTGGGTTGAGCAGTATTTTGACATTGATTTTCATCCAAAGTATCCCGCTGCTTTCATTGAAGAAAATCCAGCATTCATTGAAAAATGAAGAAATTGTATGTTTCATCATCCTTTTAGCTTCAGTTATGACCGGTACGATCGGATGGCAATTCTATGAATTATCTGTTGAACATGTTCTGTCCCGGTACCTTGTTTTAATATTCGCCTTTGTAGGTGGAGCGGCAATCGGCTCGACAGTAGGGGTAGTTACAGGTCTTATTCTTGGCCTTGCGAATATTGCTAGTCTTTATCAAATGAGCCTTCTGGCATTCTCGGGTTTATTAGGAGGCCTATTAAAAGAAGGTAGAAAAATCGGGGTGAGTATCGGGTTATTCATCGGTACATTGCTGTTAGGGCTTTATGGTCCAGAGAGCGGCATACTTACGACCACGTTATTAGAATCGTGTGTTGCAGTAGGGTTGTTCCTTCTGACACCTAATAACGCCATTTCAAAGATTTCGCGCTATATACCTGGTACGAAGGAATATACGCAAGAGCAGCAACAATATCTCAGAAAAGTCAGAGATGTCACCGCAAGCCGTGTGGAACAGTTCTCCAATCTGTTCCAGGCGCTGTCCAATAGTTTTTCAACAGTCAGTGCAACTAGTTTGATAGAAGATGAGGATAAGCGGGAACTAGATATGTTCCTAAGCAATGTCACAGAAAAAACTTGTCAGAATTGCTTTAAAAAACGGCATTGCTGGGTGAATAATTTTGAAAAAACGTATGATTATATGGCTGAAATCATGGCAGAAACCAACCCGCAAGGTAAATTGAATGATCGGAAGCTGCAAAAGGACTGGGAGCGGCACTGTGTCCGTTCAAAAAAAGTGATTGATACAATCCAATACGAGCTCGGGCAATATCACGCGAACATCAAGCTGAAACAGCAAGTGAAGGAAAGTAGACGGCTTGTGGCTGAACAACTTCATGGTGTTTCACAAGTAATGGATAATTTCGCCAAAGAAATCCAGCGGGAGAGAGAAAATCATCAGATCCAAGAAGATAACGTAAAGCAAGCTTTAGATGACATCGGACTTGAGGTCGGAAATATTGAAATCTATTCTCTAGATAAGGGTAGTATCGATATCGAAATGAGCATTCCTTATTGCAATGGACGCGGAGAATCTGAAAAGGTCATCGCTCCTTTATTGTCTGATATTTTAGATGAAACCATCGTGGTGAAAGAGGAAGAATGTGCAGCCTATCCGAACGGGTATTGTCACGTCGTATTCCGTTCCTCCCAGAATTTTGTGGTTGAAACAGGAATGGCCAGTGCAGCAAAAGGGGGAGCGTGGCTTTCCGGGGACAGCCATTCTACCATCGAACTTGGAGCCGGTAAGCATGCAGTAGCAATCAGTGACGGGATGGGGAACGGCGAACGTGCTCATTTGGAAAGTAACGAGACGCTGAAGCTACTTCAGAAGATCCTTCAATCGGGAATCGACGAAACGACAGCAATCAAATCTGTGAATTCCATCCTGTCCCTAAGGACGACAGATGAAATCTTTTCAACTCTCGATCTAGCGATGATCGATCTGCAAGATGCGACGGTACGGTTTTTGAAAATCGGATCAAGTCCTAGCTTTGTAAAGCGCGGTGATCAAGTGCATATGATCGAAGCAAGCAATCTACCAATGGGAATCATCGAGGATTTTGATGTCGATGTTGTAAGTGATCAATTGAAAGCCGGGGATTATCTGATCATGATGAGCGATGGTATTTATGAAGGACCGAAGAATGTTGAAAATAAAGACGCCTGGCTGAAGAGAAAAATCAGAGAAATCAACTCAGATGACCCGCAACTCATAGCAGACCTTCTTCTAGAGGAGGTGATCAGGGCAGATTACGGGCAAATAGAGGACGATATGACAGTTGTCGTAACGAAGATCAACCGTAATATCCCGAAGTGGTCGACCATTCCACATCAAAACAAAAAGCTACGGAAGCAAGCGTAGTCTATGAAATCTAGTATAAATCCCCTCCACCTTGACTATCATGGTAATATCAAAATTCGAGAGGGGATTTTTGGCATGAGTAAGGGTACATTACGACAAATCCTATTGATCACCGACGGATGTTCGAATCATGGTGAAGATCCAGTCGCCATTGCGGCGCTGGCGAGGGAACAAGGGATTGCGATCAATGTCATCGGGATTCTATCAAAAAATGAAGCATATGGTGAACATGGATTGAAAGAAGTGGAAGATATTGCGATGAGCGGTGGAGGAGTTAGCCAAATCGTGTATGCGACACAACTCGCTCAAACCGTCAAAATGGTAACCCAAAAGGCGATGACACAAACGATCCATGGGATGATCAATAAAGAACTGACACACATCCTGGGCGATGAACAACAAATGGAAGATTTACCTCCCGAAAAACGTGGACAAGTCATGGAGGTTGTCGATGAGATTGGAGAAACCGTCAATCTGGAGGTCTTGATTCTTGTGGATATTTCAGCGAGTATGGACGATAAACTTCCAACTGTCCAAGAATCGTTGATTGATTTATCGATTTCCTTAAATTCACGGACAGGAAACAATCAATTTTCGATCTATGCCTTTCCAGGGAAGAAACATTCCGTTGAAAAGCTCCAAGATTGGACACCGCAGCTTGATACACTAGCGAAAACGTTCAAGAAAATTTCGACAGGCGGGATCACACCGACAGGTCCTGCGTTGAAAGAAGCGCTGGAACTCTTTTCGGATAAACGATCTAAGCGAAAGCTTCTAGGTGATTATGATGAATACATCGAAGAATCCGGAAGTTAATCTTTCGATTGGATCAGTTATTTCCGGGAAATGGAACGGTAAGCACTATACAATTCTGCGCGAATTGGGAGCAGGTGCGACAGGTACTGTCTATCTCGCCAGAAGTGACGGCGCCCAGGTGGCTGTTAAAGTCAGCAGCGATACACTGTCGATTACATCTGAAGTAAATGTGCTCAAGCATCTATCGAAGGTCCAGGGGAAAACGCTTGGGCCTTCTTTTATCGAAATGGATGATTGGGTGACAGGATCATGTACCGTACCTTTCTATGTCATGGAATATGTGCAAGGTGAGTCGTTATTCGTATTTATGAGACAGCGTAAAGATGAGTGGTTTGGCATTCTCTTGTTACAGCTTCTCGGCGATTTAGCAGATTTGCATAAGGCAGGCTGGATATTCGGCGATCTCAAGCCTGATAATCTTCTCATATCTGGTCCACCACCAAAAATCCGATGGCTCGATGTCGGAGGAACGACGATGATGGGGAGGGCGATCAAGGAGTATACAGAGTTTTTTGATCGTGGATTTTGGGGGATGGGTTCTAGAAGAGCCGAACCAACTTATGATCTCTTTGCAGTCGGGATGATCATCATGAACTACGGCTATCCGAAGCGCTTTGATAAAAAAGAGGGCGGATGGACGCAATTAAAAAAACAAATCGAACATAATCGTATATTAAGAAAATATCAGCCGATTCTATATAAAGCTTTTCATGGGCATTATCCAAATGCAATTGATATGAGGCAGGATCTACTACAGCTTTATTCGAAGAAGTCAGCATCTAAACCGACTGCAACTGCTCACAAAGGAAAGACCTCATCCACACAAGCCCAGCAGCGATCATTGTCTGGCCGTTCTGGACGCAATCGGCAGAAAAAGATCAGAAAACGTCGCCACATAATGGAAGCAGCACTCATATTCCTATTTTTGTTTGTCTTTTATGTTGTTTACTTGATGGGACAAACAATGTGATACGTCTGGGTGTAAATATTGACATCAGTCACACCTTCTTCTATGATAGCGATGATTTCTTAAAACTGAGGCACCCACATAACCGCCAACTGAAGGGGATAGTTTCATGTTAGAAGCTGTAGATCGATTCGTTCAAAAACATAAGCTGTTGAATAAAGGTTCTGCCATTGTTGTCGGCGTTTCCGGGGGACCGGATTCGATGGCATTACTCGATTATTTGCTAAAAAAACGAAGCGAACTGAATTTGAAGATCATCGCTGCTCACATGGATCACATGTTCAGAGGAAGGGAATCCATTAAGGATGCTGAGTGTGTGGAACAATTCTGCCTGGCTAACAATGTCCCTCTTGAACGAGAACAAAAGAATCTTCCGTTATATATAGAAGAAACAGGAGAATCTCCACAGCTCGCTGCACGTACACTGCGTTATGATTTTTTCGATTCCGTAATGCAGCAATATGATGCAGATTGTTTGGCTCTTGCTCACCATGGAGACGATCAAATTGAAACGATCTTGATGAACATGGTGAGAGGAGCAGCGCATGCAGGGCTTTCCGGCATTCCAGTGACACGGTCTTTTTCGAATGGGCGTATTATCCGTCCATTTCTAGGAATAACGAAGGCTGAACTTGTACATTATTGTAAAGACGAAAAAATTCCTTATCGGATCGACCCCAGTAATAAGAGTGACAAATATAAACGGAACCGATTCAGGGAAAACGTCCTGCCGTTCTTGAAAGATGAAAATCCGAACACACATGAAAAATTTCAACAACTGAGTGAATGGATAGTTGAGGATGAGAATTATCTTCAGAAACAGACAGAAAAGGAACTTGTGAACGTTATTCTGCAAAAGTGTGACAAAGAATTGACATTGTCTGTGCCACACTTTCTCAAGATGGCAATTCCTTTACAAAGAAGAGGGATTCATCTAATATTAAACTATCTTTACCAATTGGATGTGACCAATATTACATCTATTCATATCAAGGATTGCATTCAATTGATGAAGTCGGACAACCCCTCTGGAACAATGCATTTGCCAACTGGTCTTATTGTAAGACGCGAATACGACAAATGTATTTTCACGTTTCAACAGTCGGATACACCACATTCCTTTACATATCGCTTGGAAATCGGCCAATCGTATGAATTGCCTGTCGGGAAACTGATTTACCGTACCGTTGATGAGGAAAGTACCGGCGAAAAGGGGAAAAACCATTTCATCTTTCATCCCTCTCAACTTCAATTACCATTATTCGTTCGAACTAGAGAAGATGGTGATCGTATCCAGCCAGCTGGAATTAAGGGGTCTAAGAAAGTGAAAGATGTGTTCATTGACGCGAAACTACCAAAGCAACTCAGGGATATTTGGCCTATTGTCACTGATTCATCAGGTAAAATCATCTGGATACCAGGTGTAAAGCATGCTGAAGTAGGTCCATCATATGGCGGCAGCGAACAATGGATGTCTTTATCTTTTCAAAATATCAGTCATGAGGTCTAGGAGGAATACATATTTATGAGAAATGATATGCAAGAAATCTTGATTTCTGAAGAAGAAATTCAAGAAAAGGTGCATCAACTCGCATCACAATTATCAGATGAATACAGAGATCGCTTCCCGCTTGTGATCGGTGTACTAAAAGGTGCATTACCTTTCATGGCGGATCTTGTAAAACGTATGGATATCCATGTGGAACTTGATTTCATGGATGTTTCAAGCTACGGAAACTCAACAGTATCATCTGGCGAAGTCAAAATCATCAAGGATTTGAATACTTCGATTGAAGGTCGGGACATCTTGATTGTAGAAGATATCATCGACAGCGGACTGACGCTGAATTATCTTGTTGAGTTGTTCAAACACCGGAAAGCGAAATCGATTAAGATCGTCACTTTATTGGATAAGCCCACAGGGCGTAAGGTCGATTTGACACCCGATACTGCAGGGTTCATTGTCCCGGATGCTTTTGTTGTAGGTTATGGTTTAGACTTTGCTGAACGATATCGGAACCTGCCATTCATCGGTGTATTAAAACCTGAAATCTACCAAGGCCAATGAGTTGTGAAATAATGAACAGATATGATACTATAAATTATGATTTGCTTGTATGCGAGAGGAGGTAAGGGATGAATCGCATCTTTAGAAATACAATATTTTACTTATTAATATTCCTTGTTGTTGTTGGGATCGTCAGTTTCTTCAATGGCAACAACAACGACGTTAAACAATTAAAATACGGTGATTTCACCGAAGCTCTACAAAATGGTGAAATCGAGTCTCTTACGATGCAGCCTAAGAATCAGGTTTACGTTCTACAAGGTAAGCTGAAGTCTTATGACGATGAGACGACTTTCACTACAAACATCCCACCGGACATGACTAAAGATGTCCTGGCACAGGTGGAGGGTGCAGATGTTGAAATAAAGGAAGCTGAAGGAACAAGCGGTTGGGTAACCTTCTTTACCTCCATTATTCCATTTGTCATCATTTTCATCTTATTCTTCTTCCTTCTTAACCAAGCTCAGGGTGGCGGCAGCCGTGTCATGAACTTTGGTAAAAGTAAGGCTAAACTTTACAGTGAAGAAAAGAAGAAAGTAACATTCAAAGACGTAGCGGGTGCAGATGAAGAGAAGCAAGAATTGGTCGAGGTTGTCGAATTCTTGAAGGATCCTCGTAAATTCGCATCACTTGGTGCACGTATTCCAAAGGGTGTCCTGCTGGTAGGACCTCCAGGAACTGGTAAGACATTACTTGCTCAGGCTGTAGCCGGTGAAGCAGGCGTTCCTTTCTTCTCTATCAGTGGTTCTGATTTCGTCGAGATGTTCGTCGGTGTCGGTGCTTCCCGTGTCCGTGATTTATTTGAGAACGCGAAGAAGAACTCACCATGTATCATCTTCATCGATGAAATCGATGCAGTAGGTCGTCAGCGTGGCGCGGGTCTTGGTGGAGGTCACGATGAACGTGAACAAACCTTGAACCAGTTGCTTGTTGAAATGGATGGTTTCAGTGCGAACGAAGGAATCATCATCGTGGCGGCTACGAACAGACCGGATATTCTAGACCCAGCATTATTGCGTCCTGGACGTTTTGACCGTCAAATTCCAGTCGGTCGTCCTGATGTCAAAGGACGCGAAGCGGTACTTAAAGTACATGCCCGTAACAAACCTTTAGCAGATACAGTCGATATCAAAACGATTGCAATGCGTACCCCAGGATTCTCTGGTGCAGATCTTGAGAACTTGTTGAATGAGGCAGCTCTTGTTGCTGCTCGACAGAATAAGAAACAAATTGAAATGGAAGACATCGATGAAGCGACAGATCGCGTCATTGCCGGTCCGGCCAAAAAAAGCCGTGTCATTTCCCAAAAAGAGAAGAACATCGTTGCTTATCATGAAGCAGGACATACGATTATCGGTCTTGTTCTAGACAATGCGGAGATTGTCCATAAAGTCACCATTGTCCCTCGTGGTCAGGCTGGTGGTTATGCGGTAACCCTACCTAAAGAAGACCGTTACTTCATGACTAGGCCAGAATTGGTCGACAAGATCACTGGATTGCTCGGCGGACGTGTGGCGGAAGAAATTTCGTTCAATGAATCAAGTACCGGCGCAAGCAACGACTTCCAGCGTGCTACAGGCATCGCTCGTCGTATGGTCACTGAGTTCGGAATGAGTGAAAAACTCGGTCCGATGCAATTCGGGCAAGGTCAAGGCGGTAATGTATTCTTAGGCCGTGACATTCAAAATGAACAAAATTATAGTGATGCAATCGCTCATGAAATCGATCTTGAAGTCCAAAAGATCATAAAAGAAGCATATGATCACTGTAAGGAAATTCTTGTCCAACATCAGGATAAATTGAATCTGATTGCTGAAACATTGAAAGAAGTCGAAACGCTCGATAGCGAACAGATCAAATCCCTGTTTGAAACAGGTGAAATGCCTGAAGGATATGAATACCCGAAGAAGAAACCTGAGTCTTCCGATGATGATGTGAAGGTCAATATCACGAAAAAAGAAGAAAACACTTCAGAGGAATCTGATGAAAATAAGGATTCAGATTCTGAGGATAGAGAATAATATTCATCTCAAAAAGATGCCCTGACGATGGGCATCTTTTTTGAATTAAGGACTACCTCGCACTTTATTATGATAAAGGCAAGTAATCTCTTACAATGGTGGGCAAGGTAAAGATCTTCTGGAACTTTAATGGTCTAAGATGTTGATTTCTGCGAGACCCCAAAGCCATATCTTTAGCTAACGGACATCAGAGGCGTTATTTGTAGGCAAAATCGATGTTTCTGAATTTTAACGGACACCACAGCCGTTATCTGTGAACAAAGCAGCTGATTTTCTATGATATTTGCGAAATAAGGTCCCTGGTGTCCGTTAAGTTTGTAAAATTCCATTATTTTGGTCAAATAAGGTCTCCTGTGTCCGTTAACGGGGAAGTGCATCTTGGTTTCAGCGAGGATAGGGTGCGGAAGTAAGGCTCCCGGGCTTGATCTTTGATGTTTTCAACGGATGTTTATGTTATAACTAAAGATAGAATTCGTATAGATAGTGGGGAATGACATGATTTTAGTAATGGATGTAGGAAATACAAATATCGTCCTCGGTGTTTATGAAGGAGACGATCTTAAATACCATTGGCGAGTTGGTACAAGCCGGAAAAAGTCCGAAGATGAATATGGAATGTTCATTTCCAATTTGCTGACACATATTGGTCTTGGCTTTAACGACATTGATGGGATCATCCTATCATCGGTGGTACCTCCACTTATGTTTCCGCTCGAGAAAATGTGTGAGAAATACTTTAACCTAAAGCCACTCATCATCGGTCCTGGAATCAAGACCGGTTTGAACATAAAAACTGAAAACCCGCGAGAGGTCGGTGCTGACCGTATCGTCAATGCGGTTGCAGCATTGCATGAATATGATTCACCGTTGATCATCGTCGATTTTGGTACGGCAACAACGTATTGCTATATTGATAAAAACAAAAACTATTTAGGCGGAGCGATTTCACCAGGGATCAGCATTTCCACTGAAGCCCTCTATACGCATGCCGCTAAATTACCTCGGATTGAAATCACAAAACCTTCCCACGTTGTCGGTAAGAATACTGTAAGTGCGATGCAAGCCGGTATTTTTTATGGATATGTCGGTCAAGTGGAAGGCATCGTCAAACGGATGAAAGAACAGGCCGAGGAGGAACCATTGGTGATTGCGACAGGCGGTTTAGCGCACCTGATCGGAGAAGAGTCTCCCATCATTGATGTTGTTGATCCGTTCCTGACATTGAAAGGCTTGCAGTTGATCTATCATAAAAATACAGAACTTCATTAAGGAAGGAGATCCTCAATGTCCGATTACTTAGTAAAAGCACTAGCCTTTGATGGGAATATCCGTGCTTATGCAGTAAATACAACTGATATGGTAGGAGAAGCACAACGCCGCCAAAAAACCTTACCTACCGCTTCTGCCGCACTAGGCCGTGCCATGACCGCTTCTACGATGATGGCTTCTATGTTGAAAGGTGACAGCAATAAATTGACAGTGAAAATCGAAGGTGGAGGACCGATCGGTGTCATCATCGTAGATGCGAATTCGAAAGGCGAAACGAGAGGGTATGTATCTAATCCGAACGTCCATTTCGATTTGAATAAGCATGGAAAACTGGACGTAGCAAGAGCCGTTGGGACAAACGGACACTTGTCCGTTGTCAAAGACCTTGGCATGAAGGAAAACTTCACTGGCCAGGTTCCTATTGTTTCCGGTGAGCTTGGAGAAGATTTTACGTATTATTTCGTATCCTCTGAGCAAATTCCTTCTGCGGTTGCAGTTGGTGTACTTGTGAATCCGGATAACTCAATCCTTGCGTCGGGAGGATTTGTCATCCAGGTTATGCCCGGGGCACAAGAGGAAATGATCACGTTCATCGAAAAGCGGCTGGAGCATATCGATCCCGTTTCGAAAATGATTGAGTCAGGAGATAGCCCTGAACAATTATTATATAACGTCTTAGGTGAAGAAAATGTCAAAATCCTCTCAACGTCACCAGTTTCGTTCTCATGCAGTTGTTCACGCGAACGATTTGCAGATGCGATCATCAGTCTGGGCGAAGCGGAAATTCTAGATATGATCAAAGAAGATGGAAAAGCAGATGCCAATTGTCACTTCTGTAATGAATCTTATCACTATACAAAAGAGGATCTGGAATCACTTGCTGAAGAAGCACGTAAGGAGAAGAATGGATGAATCGGAAAATTCTAATCGGTGTGATCGTTTTGCTTCTATTAACGAACATCGGATCGATTATTTATTTTGCAAAGGCTAGCAGCAATGCTTCCGGTGAACAATCTGGAAATCTTCTTATGAACCTTTCAGGCAGTGTCGCACAGATCGGCAATGAATCGATTTCAGAATCTGAATGGGTTGAATTGTTGAAGAAACGATATGGAAAAGATGTTTTAAAGCAGATGATCGATAAAAAGGTCGTCGCACAACTCGCGAAAAAATATGATATAGCTGTATCTGATGAAGAACTGAAGCGGGAGATCGAACTGTACCAAAGAATGGTCGGGGCTGGTGCGGATGCTCATGAACATCCTGACATTCAGGTGATGGACGGTAAACAGTTGAAGGAAGAAATCGAGCATGCGATCCTTTTAGAAGAATTGATTACGAAAGATGTCGTCATCAAAGAGGAAGAGTTGCGTAAATATTATAATGAGAATGAGCAACTTTATGACCTCAAGCCTTTATTTCAAATCTCGCAGATCGTTGTAAAGACAGAAGAAGAAGCAAATCAAGTGCTTGATGAGCTTGAGAGTGGTTCATCTTTTTCAACGCTTGCAAGGGAACGTTCAATCGATGAGTTCTCTGCTCCAAGCGGTGGTGCCATGGGATGGGTAGATACCTCAAGTAATTATGTCGAATCTGCATATTTCAATGTCATTCCTGAACTCGATAAAGACGAGTGGAGCGATCCCATTCAAACCGATGATGGGTATGGTATTGTGATGCTCCACGATAAAAAACCAGGAAACAAGTATGAATTCGAGGAAGTGAAAGGGCAGATAAGAAGACAATTAGCACTTCAACAAATGGATACCACCTTCAATCCAGAACAACTCTGGAAGGAACTTGATGTTAAATGGGAGTATGGGTCAGAATAATTGAATTAACATTCTGATAATGATATGATAGTTCCAACATTATTCCTATGAAAATACTAGGAATTGAAGGAGTGAAAGGGATGAGAGTAGGAAATTCGATTGTTGATTTAATTGGAGAAACTCCAGTCGTCAAGCTGAACCGGCTTACAGGGGAGAACGACGCAGATGTGTATTTGAAACTGGAATTCATGAACCCTGGAAGCAGTGTGAAAGACCGTATCGCAAAAGCGATGGTTGAAGCTGCTGAGAAGGATGGTGCATTAAAAGACGGTGATACGATCATCGAACCGACCAGTGGAAACACAGGGATTGGTCTTGCAATGGTCGGAGCTGCAAAAGGGTATCGCACCATTCTTGTTATGCCGGACACAATGAGCATGGAGCGTCGAAATCTGCTTCGTGCTTATGGAGCTGAGCTTGTCTTGACACCTGGAGCTGAAGGAATGAAAGGTGCCATTGCGAAAGCAGAAGAGCTCTCTAATGAAAAAGGCTATTTCATGCCACAGCAATTCATGAATGAAGCAAATCCAGAAGTTCATAAAAATGCAACTGGTAAGGAAATCGTTGAACAAATGGGTGATCAGCTGGATGCATTCGTTTCTGGCATCGGCACAGGCGGTACCATTACCGGTGCTGGCCAAGTGCTGAAGGATAAATATCCATCAATCAAACTATATGCTGTCGAACCGAAAGACTCACCTGTTTTATCAGGCGGTAAGCCAGGTCCACATAAAATCCAGGGCATCGGTGCTGGGTTCGTACCTTCTATCCTGGATACATCTCTATATGATGAAGTATTAACGATTTCAACAGAAGAGTCGTTTGAATATGCGAGGAAAGCGGCAAGAGAAGAAGGGCTGCTTGGAGGAATTTCTTCTGGTGCAGCAATTGCTGCCGCACTGAAAGTCGCAAAAGAACTTGGAAAAGGTAAAAAAGTACTCGCGATCATACCTAGTAACGGAGAACGCTACTTGAGCACACCACTTTATCAATTTGAAGAAGAATAAAAGCAATAAAAGAGAAAGGAGGCTGACGCCAATGTCAGCCTCTTTTTCACAATATAGAAAGAAAAGTGCTGCTATGGTCGGACCTTTGAGGACCATTAGAAATTAGAGGACAACTTTTCCGCTACTTGAGGGAAACTCTGCTGATTTTCGTTGATCTTAAACGAATAGGGTCTCTCGTGTCCACTACTATATGGTTGAGAATACTTATTAATTCGAAGTACACGGGAAAACAGTCTCGACAAGTAAAGAGAGAAACGAGATAGCGGCATATTTGTAAATAACTGGAGGCTGTTTTTGCGTGTCATCCCCTTTATGTTCATGTACAATGAAAGAGGAAATTGAACGTAGGAGAGGACTTCTATGCAAGTGAAGAAAGTAAGGTTGACGAAAACGATTAACGGTAATCCAGAAAACTGGTTTGACCGATATAAAAATATAAACGCGAATGAACCCCATCATGTCCTTTTAGAAAGCGGAAGAGGTGGGAGGTACCATATCATCGGAAAGTCACCCTCAGCTGTCGTGACCGGTAAGAATCATACATTGACGATCGAATCAAGATATGGTGTGGAAACAAGAGAAGGAGATTTACTAGATCAACTTCAAAGTCATTTAGAAACATACACCATCATCAACGGAACAGACGAAGCGGAACTTCCCGATTTCAAAGGCGGAGCGATTGGCTATATAAGTTATGATGTTGCGCGCCAGATTGAACATCTGCCAGAAAAAACGATTGATGATTTGGGAATGCCGGACATCTATTTTATGATTTTTGAAGACTTTATCGTATTGGATAAACAAATGGACAAGCTTACGTTAGTAACGCATACCCCAGAAGAGGAAAGGACTGCTGGCCTCAAAAAGCTTGAAGAAATGGAACGCCTATGGTTGGGTAAGTTCGAGCACACAGAGCCCCTATCAGCTCCTTTCAACCACTCGGAAGCTGATGAATTACAATTTTCGATGGATGAAGAGCAATTCAAATCTGCTGTTCGTCAAGTACAGGAGTATATCCGCAGCGGGGATGTCTTTCAGGTGAATTTATCAGTTCGTCAATCTAAACCGCTCCAATCTCATCCTATCCGAATTTATGAGCATTTGAGAGATTTCAATCCCTCGCCTTATATGGGGTATTTCCAAACGCCTGAGTTTCAGCTCGTCAATGGATCACCAGAGCTGCTTGTCAAAAAGAAAGGCAACCATGTAAGTACCCGTCCGATTGCTGGTACAAGATCAAGAGGCAAGAATCCAGCAGAAGATGAAGCACTAGCTAAAACGTTGATCGAAAACGACAAAGAGCGAGCAGAACACGTCATGTTGGTTGATCTGGAACGTAATGACTTAGGCAGAGTATGTAAGTATGGAACGGTCGAAGTGAATGAATTCATGGTGATTGAAAAATATTCACATGTCATGCACATCGTATCGAATGTCCAGGGCGAACTGCATCCTGATCGAAATACAGTTGATTTGATCCGGGCAACGTTTCCAGGAGGAACGATTACGGGCGCGCCGAAAGTACGAACGATGGAAATCATTGAGGAACTCGAACCTGTTAGAAGAGGCGTTTATACAGGCTCTATCGGCTGGATCGGGTTTGATGGAGATACAGAATTGAACATTGCGATCCGTACGATGATATGTAAGGATCAAACCGCACATGTCCAGGCAGGAGCTGGGATTGTCATTGATTCGCATCCAAAAGCTGAGTTCAAAGAAAGCCTGAAAAAAGCAAAAGCGCTATGGCATGCAAAAGAACTTAGCGAACAAGACACGATGAAGAAGGTGTAAACCATGATAGTCATGATCGATAATTACGACTCCTTCACCTATAATCTCGTTCAATACTTAGGAGAACTTGGGGAAGAACTGATTGTCAGGCGAAATGATGATATTACGATAGAAGAAATCGAAGAATTGAGACCAAGTTATGTGATGATTTCTCCAGGGCCATGCAGTCCGGATGAAGCAGGGATCAGCTTGAAGGTGATCGAGTATTTTGCTGGAAAAATCCCGATCCTCGGAGTATGTCTCGGCCATCAGTCGATTGCTCAAGTATTCGGGGGAAAAGTCATCCGTGCAGAACGTTTGATGCACGGAAAGACCTCACCGATCCGGCATGATGGTAAAACTCTATATGAGGGGATGGCTGAGGAAATCGTTGCGACGCGGTATCATTCCCTGATCGTAGAGCGGGAAACCCTGCCCGATTGTTTTGAAATCACTGCTGAAACAGCGGAAGGCGAAATCATGGGCATCCGTCACAAGTCACTTCCAATCGAAGGGGTACAATTTCACCCGGAATCGATAATGACTGCAGACGGTAAGCAGCTGCTACGGAACTTTACCAACACATACAGGCGTGAAATGGCATGTACATCTATTTGAACGGTGAATTTATCAAAGATACAGAAGCTTCGATTTCGCCATTCGATTATGGCTACTTATATGGGATAGGTGTTTTTGAAACCTTTCGGATTTATGAGGGCCACCCCTTTTTGTTGAACGAACATTTGGAAAGAATGAATAATGCATTGCATGATTTGAACATCAGGAAAGTGACCGGAAATGCTGAAATTGAAAGCATCATTGACCAGCTTTTACAGCTGAATGGATGGACAAACGCAAGCATACGGCTTAACATATCAGCTGGAAATGGTGCCCCAGCTTTAAAGACACTTGAATTTAAAGATCCTACCATTATGGTATATGGAGGAGAGCTGGCTGATGCCCCGGTAACGCTGCAAGAGAAAGAAGCGAAGGTACTAAGGATTCCGAGAAATACACCCGAAGGCCAGATACGCTTGAAATCCCATCACTTTCTAAACAATCTACTTGCTAAACAAGAACTGCAGGACCCGGCAATCGAAGGGATCTTCCTAACGGATGAAGGGTTTGTGGCGGAGGGAATCACCTCGAATATATTCTGGATGAAAGAAAATACCCTCTACACGCCTGTTATTGATACTGGGATTTTAAACGGCATTACACGGCAATATGTTCTATCTCTTTGCGACAAGCTGGGTATCTCGGTTCAAGTAGGCAAGTTTAAGAAAGAAGAATTGCTTCAAGCTGAAGAATGCTTCATAACCAACTCGATTCAAGAAATAATAGCCATCAGCAGAATCGACGACACAACGTTTACAGGAAAGAGTGGAAACGTCACGAATGAATTGTTCAGTTTCTATAAAAAAGACCGTAACAAGCTTTGAACAAACGAGAAAGGATTTTAACGATGAAGTATAACCCGATTTTCATATATCCGAAAAATGAAACAGATGCGATGAACGAACTGATGTCTGTAGGGGCAAAAATCGAAAGCCTACGGCGAAAACGATTAATCGATAGTAAAACAGTCATCCGAGTCGAGGATGTGCCTTTAAAAGCAGCTTGGCAGTTGAAACAGACCTTGTTGCTTGAAGGGCAGGAATGTATTATCCATGAAGATGCTGAGCAGCTTGACGCCGAAAAGACAGATGCGATTATTCTTGGAAACTCTTATGGAATCAAAAGTGCAGTGACCCTGTTGCTTGAGAGTGAAATGAAGGATGTTACCCAATTAGGTGCAGAAATCGATAGTCTCCTAATGGCAGAAGAGATTAAGCATCAACCTTGGATGGTCCAGTTTCATGATTCAACCATAGACCTGAACGAACGCACATGGATCATGGGGATTCTTAATGTAACACCGGATTCTTTTTCGGACGGAGGAAATTTCGATTCTGTTGAACGGGCAGTGGAACACGCTCAAGAAATGGTTCAAGCAGGTGCTGACATCATAGATATCGGAGGCGAATCCACACGTCCTGGGGCTGATAAAGTGACTGTTGAAGAGGAATTGGAACGTGTAGTACCAATCATAAAAGCGGTGGGAGAGGCCGTTGACGTGGCAATTTCCATCGATACCTACAAAGCTGAAGTCGCAAAACAGGCAATTGAAGCTGGTGCGAACATCATCAATGATATCTGGGGGGGGAAAGCTGATCCTCAGATGGCTCAAGTCGCTGCAGACTATCAAGTTCCGATCATCCTCATGCATAACAGGGAGGACAAGAATTACAACCACTTGATGTCCGACATCGTAAGAGATTTAAGAGAAAGTATCGCCCTTGTGAAAGATGCAGGAGTGAAAGATGAGAACATCATCCTTGATCCAGGGATCGGGTTTGCAAAAACGTATGAAGACAACCTGGATGTCATGTCGAATCTGGAGGTATTGACAGCGGTCGGTTATCCTGTGCTCCTCGGGACTTCCCGGAAATCTTTCATCGGACGTGTATTAGAGACGGAAACGAACGAACGAATGGAAGGGACTGGAGCAACGACTTGTCTTGGAATCCAAAAAGGGTGCCAGCTTGTACGCGTACATGATGTCCTTGAGAATAAACGGATGGCAATGATGATGGATGCAATGTTGATGAAGAAGGGAGCGGTTCAAAATGGATAAGATCTATATCAATAACATGAAATTTTACGGTTATCATGGTGTCTATCCTGAAGAACAGAAGCTCGGACAACGATTCAATGTCGACCTTGTACTCGAGTGTGATCTGTCAGACGCAGCGAAATCAGATGATATTGAAAGCACAGTCCATTATGGACAGGCATACGAACAGACAAAAGAAATCGTGGAGGGTGAACCAAGAAAACTGGTTGAAAAGCTTGCTGAAGAGATTGCACTAGCGATCCTTGAAAAATTCGAGATTGTTTTACATTGCACGGTCAAAGTCATCAAGCCTGACCCGCCAATCCCAGGTCACTACGATTCAGTCGCCATTGAGCTTAAGAGGTCGAGAAAATGAATGATGCTTTTATTGCATTAGGGTCCAATATTGGAGACCGTTCCGTTTTTTTGAGAAGTGCCCTTAAAGAGATCGAGTTTCTTCCTGGTACCCGGATTGAAAGGACATCGTCCATCTATGAGACGGAACCCGTCGGCTATACCGACCAGGAACCTTTTTTGAATATGGTAGCTCTTGTGCGGACCGATCTTGGAGCACTAGAACTTCTTGAGGAACTCCAGACCATCGAAAACAAATTGAAGCGTACACGCGAGATACACTGGGGTCCGCGTACGATAGACCTTGACATTTTATTGTATAATCAAGAGAATATACAAACAGAAGAACTAAAAATTCCACATCCAAGAATGCTCGAAAGAGGATTTGTGATGATTCCGCTTTATGAGCTGCAACCAGACTTGCATTTTCCACATACGGAGGAAAACTTTTCGAAGATCATCGAAGAGCGAATTGACAAAAAAGGAGTAAACGTATGGAAGCGGAACAATGGGGAAGGCGAATTCGGGCTTTTCGAAAACTGAAAGGCTACACACAAGAAGGACTCGCCGAAAAAATGAATATATCCGTTTCGATTCTCGGTGAAATAGAACGCGGGAACCGGATACCGGATCAAGATCACATCCACAAAGTCACACAAGCTCTCAATATATCAGAAGAAGAACTTTCTCCTGAGAAAGTACATTTAACGTAAAGAGGTGAAGAAGATGTTTCAGATCGGTGACATCAAACTGAATAACCGCGTCGTGCTTGCCCCGATGGCAGGTGTTTGTAACCCTGCTTTTCGTCTGATTGCGAAAGAATTCGGAGCAGGACTTGTTTGTGCTGAGATGGTAAGTGACAAAGGAATCCTGCACAAAAATGATAAAACGATGCGGATGCTGTATGTAGATGAACGTGAAAAACCGCTCAGTCTGCAAATTTTCGGCGGTGAGAAAGATTCACTTGTTGAAGCAGCCAAGTATGTCGATGATTACACCAATGCCGATATCATTGACATCAATATGGGATGCCCAGTCCCTAAGATCACAAAGTGTGATGCTGGAGCAAAATGGCTGCTGGATCCACAAAAGATCCACGACATGGTTGCGGCTGTAGTCCCTGAAGTGAAAAAGCCTGTAACAGTAAAAATGCGCATGGGCTGGGATGAAGACCATATCCTCGCTGTCGAAAACGCTCAAGCGATTGAAGAAGCTGGCGGTAAAGCAGTCGCGCTGCACGGGCGCACAAGGGTACAAATGTATGAAGGTAAAGCTAACTGGGATATCATCCGTGAAGTGAAAGAATCAGTCTCTATTCCTGTTATCGGTAATGGTGATGTGACAACACCTCAGGATGCTAAACGTATGCTCGAGACCACTGGCTGTGATGCAGTCATGATCGGTCGGGGCGCGCTAGGTAACCCATGGATGCTTTATCGTACGGTCCAACACCTTGAAACTGGAGAGCTGCACGGTGATCCAACGCCACGTGAAAAAATGAAAGTATGCATGCTGCATTTGGATCGCCTGATTGCCTTGAAAGGTGAAGACGTCGCGATCAAAGAAATGCGCAAACATGCTGCATGGTATTTAAAAGGACTGCCTAAAAACGCAAAAGTCCGAAATAAAATCATGGAACTCGAATCACGTGATCTCATGGAACAAGTCTTGATGGATTACGTAGAAGAAGTAGAAGCAAAACAAGCTAAAGTAGGATAAGGCTGGACCCAAAAAGTGTCAGACTCTTCAACACAACACCATTCATTGAAAATGGTTGTTAAGAACGGAGAGTGTGAGACGCTTTTGGGCAAGCCACTACATACCTCTTGGTGTCTGCACATGAATACCTTTTTTATTTAGGAGGATGACTATGAGTAAGGATGTAACCCGACTCACGAGTGAAGGCATCAAGATGTTAGCGACGGAATTGATCGATGTTTATGAAAGCAGGAAGACCCCATTCGGAAATGCACCGAGTATGACTGAAGAGGAAGAACAATTTTATAAGCAAAGAATCACAGATCTGGAACAACTTTTGTATTCTGCTGAACCATTACCTGAAAACAAGATGAACGACACCGTCACCCTTGGATCAAAGGTCACACTTTTCGATCCTTTCTTGGATGAAGTAGAAACATATAAACTCGTACACCCTGTTGAAGCCTCGCCTTTACGAAACTACATCTCCATCGAGTCCATACTCGGGAGGGAACTTCTTTTAAGGCGGAAAGGTGATGATATCCGTATCACATTATATGGGGATACGATCAGATACAACATTTTAGATGTGAAATAGGTAAATTAGGAGTGATATAGATGAGTCAAGACGTCGAATTAAATGACCAACTGCTCGTTCGGCGCGAGAAATTGAATACATTGCGAAACCTCGGTATCGATCCATTTGGTCACCGTTTTGATCGCAGCCATACTGCCGAATCCATGGCAAAGAGTTTTGAAGAGATTTCGAAGGAAGATCTTACAGAACAAAACCATGAAGTGGCACTTGCGGGTCGGATTATGACCAAACGCGGAAAAGGAAAAGCTGGTTTTGCCCATATCCAGGATCTGACCGGTCAAATCCAATTATATGTCCGTAAAGATGCGGTTGGAGAAGAGCAGTATGATCTGTTCAACTCGATCGACATCGGGGATATTGTCGGTGTAAAAGGTGTAGCGTTCAAAACCAAAGTAGGAGAGTTGTCTGTTAAAGCAACAGACTTTTCATTGTTGTCAAAAGCTCTTCGTCCGCTTCCTGACAAACATCATGGGCTAAAAGATATTGAGCAGCGGTATCGCCAGCGTTACGTCGATCTGATCATGAATCCAGAAGTAAAAGATACATTCGTAACTCGGAGCCGGATCCTGCAATCGATGCGCCGCTATCTCGATGATAATGGATATCTTGAAGTAGAAACGCCTACAATGCACTCGATTCCGGGCGGTGCTTCAGCTCGTCCATTCATCACTCACCATAATTCCCTCGACATGGAGCTTTATATGCGTATTGCAATTGAGCTTCATTTGAAACGATTGATTGTTGGCGGAATGGAAAAAGTGTATGAAATCGGACGTGTATTCCGTAATGAAGGTGTTTCTACACGACACAACCCTGAATTTACGATGATGGAACTTTATGAAGCTTATGCGGATTATAAAGATGTTATGACGCTTACGGAGAATCTCATTGCACACGTAGCACAGGAGGTTCTTGGTACGACTTCAATCACTTATGGTGACCACGAAGTAGACTTGAAACCTGAATGGACACGTATCCATATGGTTGATGCAGTCAAAGAACACACCGGTGTGGATTTCTGGAAGGAAATGAGTGACATAGAAGCACGTGCACTTGCAAAAGAACATAACGTTCCTATCCAAGAAACGATGTCGTTTGGCCACGTCGTCAATGAATTCTTCGAGCACTTCGTTGAGGAAAAGCTCATTCAACCTACATTCGTTTATGGTCATCCTACAGCGATATCTCCATTAGCTAAGAAAAATGCGGATGATCCACGTTTTACGGATCGCTTTGAACTCTTCATTGTAGGGCGTGAACATGCTAATGCCTTTACCGAGCTCAATGATCCAATCGATCAACGTGAGCGTTTCGAAGGGCAGTTGAAAGAACGCGAAGAAGGAAACGATGAAGCGCATATGATGGATGAAGACTTCATCGAGGCACTTGAGTATGGTCTTCCTCCAACCGGTGGACTTGGAATCGGAATTGACCGTATCGTGATGTTGTTGACGAACTCACCATCAATTCGTGACGTACTCCTCTTCCCGCAAATGAGGCATCGATAAGATGTAGTTTAGGCCGGCTCTTTTACAGGGCCGGCCTTTTGATTGTTTAAAAATGCTGGTTGATCCTATTGAAAGAGAGTTTATATATTTCATGAAGTTATTTTTGAAAAATGTATTGATTGGAACTCGAAAAGATGGTATATTATTTTTCGTCGTTGGAAAAACTGATTTCGCGACAACACACGATAAAATTCTTTGTTGACATCGACAAAATGGTGTGGTACATTAATAAAGTCGCCAATAAGCGACAAACGCAAAAATGGTAGGATGAAAACAAGCCATTTCAGCTCTTTGAAAACTGAACAAAAGCCAAGCGTGAAACGGGTCTTTTTAAAAAGAACCCTGAATCAATTTACATTTAATGAGCAATCAAACACTTTATTGGAGAGTTTGATCCTGGCTCAGGACGAA
>NZ_CAMGYZ010000024.1 GCF_946151055.1 Bacillus sp. Marseille-Q3570
GCTCGACTTGCATGTATTAGGCACGCCGCCAGCGTTCGTCCTGAGCCAGGATCAAACTCTCCAATAAAGTGTTTGATTGCTCATTAAATGTAAATTGATTCAGGGTTCTTTTTAAAAAGACCCGTTTTCACGCTTGGCTTTTGTTCAGTTTTCAAAGAGCTGTTTCGCCTGTAAATAGGCTGGCTTCGATGATAGCGACAGAAATCGCTGCCTTTTATCGAAGATTGTTTAGTTATGATGTCTTGTTGCGACTCTTAATATAATATCATCATACGCCTAACTTGTCAAAGCTTTTTTTCATAGATATATAATGCTTTTTCAAGAGCAGCAAGAACAACTATATCACTATGTCATTCCCGATGCAAGCATTTTTAAACCAAGAAAAAAGAACCAGGTTTCAGCCGGCTCTTTCATAGTTTTATAGTAATAAAAAACACCCTTCTATAGTATGATTTTCTGAATTGCTACCAGTGCAATCAAACCAGGTATCCCTAAAAAACCTGACACAGAAGCCGTCGCTATGTTGATCGGAATATGAAGGTCGATAGCCGTTCCGAATGCATTGAGGAAAAATAACAACAACGCTCCGATCACTAGCTTGATGACCCCTTGTCCGATCCATCGTAATGGTTTTAACGGAGCGCCGATGAATAATAACAATATAATCAAACCGCAAACGATGGCAAATACCCAGAACGGATCCATACAATATCCTCCTTACAGGTTGTCTCATAATCATGATTATGTTTAAGAGGACAAAAAAAGAACGGGAAGCTGTTAAAAACTTCTCGTTCTGATATTCCGGATTTTTGCTTCACGAAGTAAAAAGAAATACTTGGCTTTGGCTAACTTCACTTCATATAAAACTTGTTCTGATGGTTCTACACTGTTTTCGATCAGATCTTTCTTTGTCAGCCATTCTGTCCGGATCGCTTCGATTGAATTTAACAGACGTTCATTAGCTTCTTTACGTAGTCGTCCTTTTCGACTGAAGAACACGATGCTGCTCGCCTCCGTGGATTAGATTTCTCTACGACCTTCCAGTGCGCGAGATAATGTGACTTCATCTGCATATTCCAGATCTCCTCCCACAGGAAGACCATGTGCAATACGCGTTATTTTGATGCCGGTCGGTTTTACCAGACGGCTGATATACATAGCTGTCGCTTCACCTTCGATATTCGGGTCCGTCGCCATGATCAGTTCTTGAACCGTGTCATCTTGCAGACGTTTGATAAGTTCTGCTACTTTTATGTCTTCAGGACCGATACCTTCCACCGGGGAGATCGCGCCGTGCAGAACATGGTATAGCCCACGGTATTCTTTCATTTTTTCCATTGCGATGACATCTTTGGAATCATGAACGACACAAATTGTCGTTTGATCCCGATTTGTATCTTCACAAATCATACAAGGATCACGATCGGTAATGTGATGGCAATTCGAACAATAGGTTAGATCCCGTTTTGCATTGACTAATGCTTTTCCAAATTCAAATACGTCGTCTTCTTTCATTTCTAAAACAAAAAAAGCTAGCCGTACTGCCGTTTTGGGACCGATACCTGGAAGCTTCATGAAACTATCGATCAATTTTGAAATCGGTTCAGGATAATGCACTGCAATTCCTCCTAGTGAAAGGGACGACCCGCCTGTAATTACTATCGTCGGCTAATCCAGTGGTCATCCTTTAGAGAACGGTTTGGGCTCTTAGTGATATAAGTGTAAAAAGAGGCTGACGCTTTTCATATTGGTCAGCCCCTTTATCGCACTTGAAGAAAGTAAAAAAACTTTTTCAGTGAAAGTGTAACTAAATGGCTCAGCCTACGCCTAAGGCTTGGCTTTGCCAAGTTTTCTTTAGATCTTTAAAACATCCCTGGCAGGTTCATTCCTTTTGTGAATTGACCCATGTCTTTGTTTACAACTTCATCAACTTTTTTCAATACATCATTGGTAGCCGCTAAGATAAGGTCTTGTAGCATTTCGACATCATCCGGGTCAACGGCTTCTTCTTTAATGACGACATCAAGGATCTCCTTATGACCATTTGCGGTTACTGTTACCATTCCACCGCCAGCTGTTCCATCAACTGTTTTATCCTTCAATTCTTCCTGTGCTTTCATCATTTGTTTCTGCATTTTCTGCATTTGCTTCATCATGTTATTCATATTGCCCTTCATTTTACTTCCTCCTTATATAAATCATTCTTCTATTTCTACAAATTCAGAACCGACGAGCTTGATAGCTTCATCAACGATCGGGTCTTCTTTCTGTTGCTGTGGTTCTTGATCCGTCTGTGCGTCAGATCCTTCTGACTCATCAGACTCGGATTTCCGCTGGGATTGGATGTACGATTGTTTGACGTTCTCCCAGTCTTCCTCAAGGATCGTCATCATTGTCATTTGGTGACCCATTGTTTCAAACACGACGGATTCGACGCATTCCCGGATATTATCCTTCACTGCCATTTGGCTGTGGAGTTCATGTTGAAAGGCTAGCAAAAATGAGTCATTCGAACACGCGACTGGAGTAGCGTTGATCATCCACGCATGGGCATTGACCATCCTTGACTTGATTCGCTCCATGATGTCACCCCATTTTCCTCTGAAAACCTGGAGATCCTTTTTGGAGGCGCCTTTTAGCATTTCTTTAATCCGGCCAGTAGACGCTTTCGATTTCGGCGTCCTTGATTGGAATGTTCGCTTTGAAGCCTCAGGTTCAGCCTGGTTCGCTGGAGAGGAACTTGTGATTCCCTGTTCTTTCAGCGTACGCAGTTCTTTTTCAAGCTGTTCAATCCGATTGACAAGCGGTCCAACATCGTTCGAGAGACCATGTGATGCCGGCTGCTCTTCTTCCTGACAGAGCTTCACGATCGCCAACTCTAAGTGGATCCGAGGGTGATTCGTCCATTTCATTTCTTGCTGTGCTTTGTTCAAAACATCGATGACCCGATAGATCCACTCACCTGGAATGTTTTGTGCAAGATCGGCAAATTCCTGGTCGACCTGCGCCCGGTCAAGCACTTCTTCTAAATTGGGAGCCGCTTGATAAAGCAGCATATCCCGGTAATAAAAGATCAGATCGTTAATGAATCGGATTGGATCTTTTCCGTTTTCCATCAAATGATCAATATGCTTGAGTGCATCGATTACATTATTCTCTTGAAATGCTTTCGTCATTTCTGATAAAAGTGATTGTGAAACGGATCCTGTTACAGCCAAAACATCATCGGTGGTGACAGTATCTTCACTATAGGATACTGCTTGATCCAAAATGCTCAGAGCATCCCTCATACCACCCTCGGCTGCTCGAGCTACCAGATGAAGAGCCTCATCCTCTACTTGTACACTTTGCGAATCAATGACTGTCTTCATTCTTGAGACGATCGAATGACTAGTGATCCTTCTGAAATCGAACCGTTGACACCTTGAAATGATCGTCAGTGGAATCTTATGCGGCTCGGTCGTCGCGAGTATGAAGATGACATGCGCCGGTGGTTCCTCAAGCGTTTTTAACAAGGCATTGAAGGCGCCAATCGTAAGCATATGTACTTCATCAATGATATAAACCTTGTACTGGACCGCACTTGGGGCATATTTCACTTTATCTCTGATATCACGAATTTCATCAACCCCATTGTTCGAAGCTGCATCGATTTCAATGACGTCAGAGACGGAGCCCTTAGTGATGCCAATGCATGCATCACATTCATTACACGGTTCAGCGACTGGAGCCTTTTCACAATTGACTGCTTTCGCAATGATTTTGGCAGCACTCGTTTTACCAGTTCCCCGGGGACCACTGAATAAATAGGCATGGGATAGCTTTTGCTGTACTAATGCATTTTGCAAGGTCTTCGTAATATGTTCCTGGCCGACCATATCTTGAAATTGTTGTGGTCGATATAATCTATATAAAGCTTGATAAGCCATCCGCACGCCCTCCTTTTTCGATAATAATCATCCTTCTCATTATAACGATTCCATCCCGGTTTTTCAAAGCAGAAATAAAGAAAGCTTGGCAAAGTCAAGCCTTTGGCACAGGCTGAGCTTTAGCTGCACTTATGAAAGTATTTTATACTTTCTTTAAATATGAGGCTGTTTTCGTAAACTTTGTTGCTCTTGAAAGTCGTTGATTTCCGCTCCAGGATGCTCGCTTTCCCCGGGCTTGCGGTGAGCCCACTCGTCGCCTTGCGACCTCAGGAGTCTCCTTTTCAAGGAAACATTTGTGCTCCTGTGTCTACAAGAAAGTCCTGTCGAAGCGAGCTTCCTCGTCGCATGCCTTGCGAGGAGATTATTCAGGTAGTAGGCACGCTGGTCCCACAGGACAAGGAAAGCTTCGGCAGCGTTACATCGCACGAAGAAAATGCGATTTTCATTTTCGAGGAGTCTCGCACCATGCTCTCCAATCAACTTGCGCAAGGTGATTAGAGTCAAATGTAATGAAAAACACCAGGACCTATTTATCAAATAAAAAAAAACACCCACCCCAAAAAGGATGAGTGTTGATATGTAAATTTAACGCCGTGCACCTTTCGTCGATTAAGCCTTCCTAAGCGTTACATTCGCAGTTAGCTCGATCCAGGCAACCCCGCGGCACACGGAGAGGACCCACTTACTGCTGCTTCCTTCCGGACCTGACAGGGTTCATGGGGCTCCGTTGCGCAGGACCCGGATGTCAACACCACTTACGAACGGCAGGCCTTACGTCAGCTAACCTCGGAAAGGGATTCAGTCTCGCTATAGCGGATTGCGAGTACAGGACACCGCTACCTTCCCACCTAGCACGGCAAAGTTGATAACATTGTTAGGCGCAATCAAAATGCGCACTATTTAGTATACGCCCGATTGCCTTTAAAATCAACTGTAAAATATTTGAATGGAGGAGGCGAGAGGATTTGAACCCCCGCGACGCACAAACGCCCTAACTGATTTCGAGTCAGTCCCCTTCAGCCAGACTTGGGTACGCCTCCATGAATACAGCAGATAATGCTTACCGTTTATTACGGCAGCAAGAAACACTATATCACGATTCAACCAAGTCATCAAGTAAAGGGATCCGACTTTTTCTCTTGCTTTTTTCTTTGGCGCAATTCGCGAAAAAATGACGAAAGCATCTCCCTGCATTCCTCTTCCAATACACCTGACGTGACAATCGCCTGGTGATTGAACCTTGGCTCGTCCAATAGGTTCATTAAGGTTCCTGCGCAGCCGCCTTTTGGATCACTAGCTCCATACACAACTCGTTCAACCCTTGAAAGGACAATTGCTCCTGAGCACATCGGACAAGGTTCAAGCGTTACATACAATGTGCACCCTTCCAAACGCCATGTTCCTAGCGCTTTACACGCTTCATCAATCGCGATCAATTCAGCATGGGCGACAGATCGCTGTTCGGTTTCTCTCAGGTTAAATCCTGATGCAATGATTTCTTCATCTTTTACAACCACTGCACCGATCGGGACTTCTCCGATAGAAGCAGCCTTTTGTGCCATTTCGATTGCTTTTTTCATAAACATTTCATCTATCGATTGGTACATTGTGTATCTCCTTAATACCAAAGGTTATATACACAACATTACCTTAACACTTATCATTAATACAATGGCTTTGCCAAGTTTACTGTAAACGATTTTCACGACACTCCTGCGGTGTCACAACAGTAGAGTGAATTTCGAAAAAACAACTTCAAAGCTAATACAATTGAAGCTTTTCCATCGAATTATAAGGCTGCATCGTGTGCATAGGATTTGATGGTAGCACCTTTATCATCGATACTCAGGTTCTGGACAAGCATATGTGGTAAGGCTTGATGCAATTTATAATACAGCCAGTTGGCTTTTTCCTCCTCGACAAAACAGGCAATCGTCGGTCCTGCCCCACTCAAGGCGACACCAAAAGCGCCATTCTTATCGGCGATTTGTTCGACTTTTTCATAATGCGGAAGAAGCTGTTTACGATAAGGCTGATGATAGAAATCACCTTTCATCATTCTGCCAGCAGCTTTCCAATCCTGTTTCAATAGAGCTGCGATCAAGACGTTTGATACTGCGCCTGCTTTGACCGATTCCGAAAAACTAATATTCTCAGGGAGCACTTCACGGGCTTCTTCTGTTTTCAGTTCTTCTTTCGGCGTGACGGTTACGACAGAGATAGGTAAATCATCAATGTGTTGGAGTTCAATGCCATCGTCCGTCTCACAGGCGATGACGAGCCCGCCATAAAGGGATGCCCCCACATTATCAGCATGACCTTCATATTTTGCTGCCAGTTCAAGCTTTTTCTTTTTCGGGATACCTAAATCTCCAATCGTGTCAGCTAACTCGATCCCTGCGACAATGGCCGCTGCACTCGAACCTAGGCCTCTTGTCAAAGGGATATCACTTTTCACTTCAACTAGACACGAAGGAAGTTCGATTCCATATGCATTGGCCGTGTCTAATGCTGTTCGAACGATGAAGTTCGTTTCATCGCTCGGAAATTCTTCTAAGGAAGGTGAGAGAGCCTTTACCTCCCATAGATGATGCGAAGAGACAGTCAATGTCAGATAGCGGTCAAGAGCTAAGCCGACCGAATCAAAGCCTGGGCCTAGATTGGCTGTACTTGCTGGAACTTTGATCCGCCAATTCTTCATGATTGTACAGTCCCCTTGATATATTCTGTGACGACCACTGGATCTTTTGGCAGTTTGACAGGTTGTACTGGGCTCTCTGTCATCGCCGTAACTGGATCTTTCAGTCCGTTACCTGTCAATACGAGTACGACCCTCTGAGCGGGATCAAGCTTTCCTTGAGCGTGGAGTTTCCGAATGCCGGCAAGTGATGCACAGGAAGCCGGTTCCGCAAATATGCCCTCCTTTTTGGCAAGTAATTGATAGGCTTCAACGATTTCTGTATCACTTACTTCATCAATTTCTCCTATTGATTCTTCTACTGCTGAAAGAGCAAGTTTCCAGCTGGCAGGGTTACCGATCCTGATTGCAGTTGCAAGAGTTTCGGGTTGAGGGAAAACACGGTCATGGACGATCGCAGCTGCTCCCTCTGCTTCATAACCGAGCATTTTCGGTAGTCCTGAGTGATTTGATTGATGGTATTCTTTAAAACCTTTCCAATAGGCAGATATGTTCCCTGCATTGCCGACGGGGATCGCTAAAATGTCAGGGGCTCCACCTAGCTGCTCACACACCTCGAAAGCTGCGGTCTTCTGTCCTTCAAGTCGATATGGATTAACCGAGTTTACGAGCGTCATGGCTTCTTTTTCACTCAGTTCACGTACGATTTTTAACGCCTCATCAAAATTTCCTTCAATTGAAACGATTTCTGCACCATACATAACCGCTTGTGCGAGCTTACCCTGGGCGATTTTCCCATCTGGTATGACGACGATACACTTCATTCCAGCCCTGGCAGCATATGCTGCTGCTGAAGCTGATGTATTCCCTGTCGAAGCACATATAACTGTATCACTTCCTGCTTCCTTCGCTTTCGCAACCGCCAGGACCATCCCACGATCTTTAAATGAACCAGTCGGATTTGTCCCTTCTACTTTTGCGAAAAGTTCAACACCGAGCTCTTTTGAGAGTGTATCAAGCTTGATGAGGGGCGTATTGCCTTCATTCAAAGTCAATTCAGGTGTTTCTTCAGTTACAGGTAAAAAGGTTCGGAATTCTGATAACAGACCGCCCCATCGTTTCATCAAGCATCTCCTCCTTCAACACGATACGTGCTTTTCACATATTGAACACCTTTCAAATCACGCAGCTCCACAAGGATTTTTTCTAAACTCTTCAATGATGTTTTATGAGTCACCAGGACGATTTCGGCTTTTTTCTCCTCCCCAAGAGGATTTTGCAGTACTTTTTCAAAGCTTGCTCCGTTTTGTGAAAACACTGAAGTGATACTCGATAACACACCGACCTCATCCTCTACATGAAGACGGAGGAAATGCTTGGAATAGATTTCCTCGTCATCTTTCAGCTGCTTCAAGAATTGAGGACTCACTGCGCTTTTACCGTTTACACCGAGGCGCATGTTCTTCATCACACCAACAAGGTCAGATACGACTGCAGTAGCCGTAGGAAGACTTCCAGCTCCTGGTCCGTAGAACATCGTTTCACCAACCGCTTCTCCGTATACGTAAACCGCATTATATTCATCATTCACTGAGGCTAATGGATGGGATTCTTCCAACAATGCAGGTTCAACGCTCACCTCTACCCGGTTCCCTTCTCGATGAGCATATCCGATTAATTTCATGATATACCCGAATTGCTTTGCATATTGGAGATCCTCTTCCGTGACTTCAGTGATGCCCTTCAATTTGACATCATCCAAGTCGATGTTCATGGAGAATCCTAATGTTGAGAGAATCGCCATTTTACGGGCAGAATCCAGTCCACCGACATCAGCAGTAGGATCGGCTTCTGCAAACCCTAATGCTTGTGCTTCAGCGAGGACATCATCAAATGATCGTCCTTCTTTAGTCATCTTCGTCAAAATGAAGTTGGTTGTCCCATTCACGATCCCCATCATTTTCGTGATCCGGTCCGATGCCAGGCCATCCACTAATCCTCGTAAAATTGGAATACCTCCTGCGACACTTGCTTCGTAGAACAGATCACATTGATTTTCAGATGCAAGCGATAGGAGTTCTGGCCCGTAGACAGCCATCAAGTCTTTGTTAGCTGTCACAACATGTTTTTTATGAGTGATGGCTTTCACTAAATGTTCTTTCGTCTCTTCGATATTTCCCATCACTTCAACGACAATATCAATTTCCGGATCTAAAAGAACTTCTTCTGGGTCTAACGTGAGAATGGAGGTATCAATATCTACATCTCTCACTTTATTGATCTCTTTTACGAGAGCTTTTTTGATTTGTACCGGACAGCCGATTTGATGCATAAGTTTATCTTGATGACTTTCAATGACTTTTACGACCCCGGATCCGACTGTTCCTAATCCTAATAACCCTACAGATATTGATTCCATCCAACCAACCTTTCCGTGTTTTTCTAGTAAATACATTTGTCTTTCGTTAGAGGACATTATATTGGAGATTCCGACCTATGACAATAGTTGATTTTTGGCTTTTTTAATGTAAGGGTTTTCTTTGGCTCTACATCAACAAAAACTTTTTTTGTATTTTTGTGAAATTCCTCTTAATAAAGCTTACCGTTGGATAAATACTTGCCTAGAGGTTAAACCAGCTTAAACAAAAAAGCTGCTGAAACGGAAAATCGTTTCAAACAGCCTTCATAATCTTGTTATTCCTTACCTTCGAGTCTCAATTCCCGTAGTTGGACGGCACCTTGCTTTTTCAATGGGGTAAACTGTTTCTCTTCTGAAACTAGATTCACCATTCCGGTTTCAGATTTTACTGGCTTATGGTCGACCCTCCAGTTTTCCGTAACCGTTTTGATTCCTTCTAGCATGAAATTCATTGCAAGGATCGTCAGTGCAAAGAAAATGATTGGAACAAGTACAATCCACGGACTAACAGTCAAGTGCCTCATCCCGTCCCCAATCAAACCAGACCACTCATATGAAATCGACTGAGGTGGATCACGATATAGCGGATCGAAACTCATATTGGTTCCTCCAAAGAATACTTTGAAGAATCCAAGGTGAGCTAAAACAAGCATCGTTTGTACAAGTTGTTGCATGAAGATGATCCATAGTTGCGGTTGGATATGTGGTCTCACATGTTTCCAGAGAATATGGAGCCTGCTCCCGCCGATTATCCTAGCTCCATCGATGAACTCGTGATTATAGATCCTTCCCATCTCATTCCCGATCAGAATCGACGTCGGAGGGACCGCTATGAGAGCGAGAATGATCACCTCGATCCAAACACGTTCCCAAAACGTATAATCAAATCCAGTAGGAATTTCAACCAGGAATGGGGTCAATATGAATAACGCAAGCAACGTGACCGGTACATAGTTGAACACGTCCACGACCCAGGTCACATACTTCCTGAACCTGAAAAAATAAGCCCCATACAAAATACCGAAAACCATAGAGGTCAGTAACCGGATGAATGCGATCAATACAGCGAAACCGATCGTATATTTCGCTCCTGCCGAAATCAAGTGAGTCATGTGGAACCCTTGTACATTCGTTCCCAGTGGAATATCTAATCTTGGCGCGACCGGTGAACCTTCTACCGCTCTTCCATCTTCGTAACGTATTTGTGTTTGTGTAATCTGATTATCCCATACGAACGTATGTAGCAAACTGATCGTGCATAAACCAATAATGAAGATGAAGCCGATCAGGAAATAGCCATTCTTAAAGAGTCTTTTGAGCATCTACATCACGACCTTTTCATTCGTAAATCGTTCAAGCAGCCACTGACCTAATGCGAACAATAAAAAGATCGGAATGAAAGTCGCCAGCAAACTCCATGCGAAAATGATCGGATTCAAGTAATCCAATAAAAAACGCATGATGCCATTGATATTGAAAATATATTCAAGGATCAGCAAGTTCGAAAGCATGAACCAAATTACTGTTTTCGAGTAATTCAATATGCTCGCCAATGCATTTCGTAATACATGGATGATCAATATCTTTTTCGGGAGGACTCCTTTAGCCTTTGCCAATTCGACATATTGCTTCTCCAATTCCCCTTCCACAATTGAAATCATGACTTTGAAGTATTGAATCATCGGTAAAATGGCAAGACAAAAAATCGGCAATATATAAATGGGTTCGCCAGGTAATGAGGCAATTTCAAATAGTAATAGTCCGGTCTTTTTATACAACCAAACGACGGTCAGCTGGCACATTATGATAATCAGGATATCTGGAAGGGATTCAAGGATGAATGTTCCAACTTTTATTTTTTTAATCCATTTTGCCGGGAGCAGCATCGTGATGAACGTCAAGAAGGCTGCCATGATAAGGGCAAGTAAAATCGCACCCACAACTACGGTCACAGAATATGTGCCGATGTGAATAAGCTGCGGTAATAATTTTCGGTCAGTACCATCGGTGTTATAGGTAACATCATGTATATTGAAAATACCGGAAATGACCTCACTGATGCTTTGGAAATACGCTAGCCAATTCAAGTGGAACGATCCCCCTGAAGGTAAAAGCGTCGGCAAACCGGCCATCAGTACGATTCCGATGACGATACATATGAAACGCAACATCTGGTTGCCAATGAATCTCATATAAACCCCTCTTTTCTCCCCACCCAGAAAATCTAAAAAATCTCTCTATTCACCCACCCACGTTATATGATCTTGATTTGTGGATTTGACTCCGCGTAATAATGATTGTTGAGTTTGTGTATGATCATAGATTCCTTTGTGGTCGAAATTCTCGACGATTGTGATATCGACCGTATAATCATTCCACGGAGCACCGATTTTGTTCAATTCTTCTTTATGTTGATACAGTTCAGATCCCTTGTAGAACATCTTTTCAACGGTTTTTTTTATATCGGATTCACTTGCATTTGGAATAACCTTGATATTTAACAGTACATATTTTTCATTCTTTGAAACAGAAACATATTCAATCGTTTTATTTTCTTCTTTTGCGATATGTGAAACGCGATTCAATAAGGGTAGACTTGTCACTTCTCTACCTGTGTCCATTTGTTGAAGGAGATCACCTTCACTTCGATCTTTTTGTTGGGGCGGTTGCAAAATGAAACTGATTGAAAAGACCAGCAGAAAAAGACAAACGGATATACTTAACGCAGGCTTCATCATCCACATATATGTTTGGATGAATGACGGTTTTTGCTGCTCACGAATACGTTTCATGATATTCTGCTTTTTTTCTTCTGAAAATCGTTTCTTTTGATACACAGATTTTTCCATGATCTTATGTAGATTTTTCAGCTTATCTTCCATCCGCTTCCTCCCCTTTCTCAAATTGTACGCGTAGTAATTTCCTCGCCTGGAACAATCGAGACTTTAATGTGGAAGTCTTTATATGGAGCAGTTCGCTTATTTCGTTTAGAGACATTTCTTCTTGATAAAATAAAATGATCAATTCACGATATTTAAGCGGTAATTGTAAGATCGAATCAGCTAGTTGTTTATATTCATCCTCTACGATAAGGCGGAGTTCCGGAGTTTGATCGTTACTTTCTTGTTTGAAAAAAGTGAATGGATTCGCGAACCATATATTTCGGTGAGCCCAGCTTTTCAAATGATCTTTACATCGATTCACAGTGATCTTATATAGCCAATTCTTCAATGAACCTTCCCCGCGAAAGGTTTCAAGCTTCGAATAACAGGTAATGAATACTTCTTGTACGATATCCTCTGCTTTCCCCCAGTCCTTTACATATGTATAAGCCACACGGGTCAAACGGTCTCCGAAGTAATCAACAACCTCTTCCATTATCTCTTCTTTATGTAAACGAAGGCTTTCTAAACTGAACGTTTGCTTTTCTTGCAGAACCTTACGGAAGTTTTCCACTTTTGACCCTCCCCCTAAATCGACCTTTCCTTATATAGACGAATAAACACTTGATCGGTTGATAATTTTTTGAACATTTTTACATTCGCTGTTACTTAGAGTGTAGCATACTACTTATAGCCTAATTTGAATTGCACATAAAAAAAGCTGCTGCAGACAGATTGCAGCAACTTTTCTCGTTCAGGTTTATTCTGTTTCATTGATGAATTCTGGTTTTTCAAGACCAAGTGATTCGTAGATTGAACCAAGTGCTCCTTTAAATTCTGTCAAAATGTTCTCCGATGCCGTTTTCGCTTTAACTAACGCTGCATTTGTATCTTCATTATCGAGGTCGTCACTTCGGGCGTCAAATCGATCAGCCAGATTATCAAGGGACTGATTCAAATCTTCACTATAAGATTCAAGCTCTGCAGGTATGTTCATGTTCCTAAGTTCTTCTGCCAACTTCTGGCTGGATTGAGAAGCTTCATTTTTCAAAGCTTGCAATTCTTCATTGCTTACATTTTCTGTTTTCTCTTCAACAGTCTGGGCGAATTCTTCAAAATCATCATCGTATTCATTGATTAACGAACTTACCTCTTTTTGAAAGTCTTCGAGTGATGCTTTCACCTTCTTCTCATCTACTTGGATTTCATTATCTTCTGAATTTCCAGTATTGTTTCCTTCTTCACTTGAACATGCAGATAATATGAGGGCACTGACAAAACAACTCAAGAGAAGAAGCCAGAATTTCTTATTCATCATCTTCACCTCCAATCAACTTATCTACAAAGTTCATTCCTTATCCCTGTCATTATTAAACAAAAGGTTTAGGATATAAAATAAAACCACCTATCAACAGATAGATGGTCAAATGGATATAACTATTCTAATTCAGACTTGAAGACAGGTGCTAATAGATCGAGTTCTTCAAATGGTTTACCGAATTTCTTTTCGAAGCTTGCGAACAATTCCTCTGCTTCTGCTTGCCCATTTTCAGTCACTTCAAGTGATGCATTTTCTGCACGCTTTTCATAAGACTGGGCAGCATCTTCAAGTGCAGTTTGAAGATCTTCTTTGTATTGAGATAGCTCTTCGGGAATTTCCATTCCTCGAATTGCTTCCGCAGCTTTTGGACCAGCCTCTTGTGCAGTTTTCAGAGCAGCTTGAGCTTCCTCTTCTGATAGTTTCTCTTCCTCAGCGACTTCCGGGTCGTTCATTTGTGCTTTGACTGATTCAAATTCTGCAAACGGTTTATGATTTTCTTTCAAGACATTGATCACTTCAAGTTGGAAATCCAATAGGTGAGATTTCAATTCATTTTTATCAATTTTTTCTCCACCCTCATTTTTTGTTCCGTTTGCTGAATCATCGTTTCCGCAAGCCGAAGCGAACATAATTAAAAAGAGCATTGAAAAAGCTAAAAGTTTCTTCATCATTTATCCCCCTTATGTAGTTTACTAGCATGTGATAGTGTAACGGAATTGGAATTGTTTGTAAATTAGTTAATCTATTCAAAATTATCAGGAAACGGGTCAGGACTCTGAAACGTCTATAGAGAAAAGAGGTGTGCTATGAAACCATTAGTCAAAAACTTCATTCTTCTCTTAGTTTGTCTAGGATTATCAGGGTGCAGGGGAAATTTATTTTTTATTTCGGATCAAGCAGAATTAAACCCGCCAGAGGCTGTTGTTTTAATTGGAGAAAAAGAAATCCTGCATAAAAAAGGGTCTTTCTGTTGGCAGTCAGACGGACAAGGGGTATGTGCCGATACAGCCGGAGCTGAAGAGTTGACAAGTGATACAAATCCTACAACTGTACCGAAAGACAGCTTGGTTAAAATCAACTATGAAGAAAAACCAAGCGACATCAATGTTATATTTTTAAAAGAGGAACTGAATACGATAAGTTCAGCAACAAATATGATTTCAAAGTGCCTTCTGAACCCGGAATTTATGTAGTCGATGTACTTGCAAGGTGGAAAGATCGAGGCGATCAGTATATTGCATTCAAAGTTAAAGTGGAATAGCATTGATAGTATTGTTTCATGTGGAACAAAATAATTGTAGCAAGAATACAAAAAAGTTCATGTGTCTTAAAGCCACCTGAACCCTTTATCCGCCTTGTTTTTCCTTAATTTACCTCAAATTGCTTTGAATAAAAAAATCACCTCTATTCATACTAAACTCAAGTGGTAAATACCTCCACTTACTCCTAGTAGAATAGAGGTGAATTGACATGGCACAAAACAACAACCAACAACTAGTTGTTCCTGGAGCACAAGCAGCGATCAACGCTATGAAAACTGAAATCGCTTCAGAATTTGGTGTACAACTTGGACCAGACACTAGCTCTCGCCAAAACGGTTCTGTAGGTGGAGAGATCACTAAGCGTCTAGTTCAACAAGCGCAAGCTCAATTAGGCGGACGTTAATCTCACGTCTATCTTGCTAGCGCCTCCTCTTGGGCAAAAGGGTCTTCCTTATCATAAGGGAGATCCTTTTTATTTTCAGGCTGTTTTCGTTGTTGCTCTTTAAAGTCGTTCAAAAAAACAATCTTTTAGAAAAGAGCCATTTTAAACAATATTCCATCACTTCGAAATTGTGGTAGTAGTTGAAGGATTAAAATTGATGACTTCTAAGACTATCGGTGTTCCGATCAATAAAGCATCATCTCCAGGTGGAATCGTAATGGTCAAAGTTCCAACACCTGTTGTGCCCGGAGTGTACCTTTATTCGATACAAGAAAATAATAAGACAAGGTGAAATTCTCCCTTGTCCTGTGAATAATTTGAAATTATGTCTATTTGAAATACTCGAATACTTTAAGATGTCTTCTTCTTTTTGTGACGTACGATTTGTACGAAGAAGGAAATTATGAATGTGATGATCACTAAACTCACTAAGATTTTTTCTTTATGTGTGTACAGTTCAACCACTCTTTTGAAAAACAGATCTCCTTTTTGTACTGCATATAGAGGACCATTGTAACCGTACACTTCATAGATGATCAGATATCCAATAATATTTAACGTAGAAAATGTGATACAAGAAAGTATGACGAATAAATAGCAACGTTTTAGAATCAACCCCATAGGTACTCCTTAGCTTTGAAAACTTTATTTCACTCTATCATGTTAAGGTAAAGTTTTCCATATGAAATAAAAAAATAAAACGCCTTCCCTTGTGTACTGGAATGCGTTCTTCTATCAGTATTTATATTTATCTTAATGGCGGCCCCGGCAGGAATCGAACCTGCGACGCACGGTTTAGGAAACCCTTGTAAGGTTGTTGTTATATTAAGTGATATATCGTTATATTTGCCCATAATCAAGAATTTTTATGATTTTTATTGAGAGTTTTAAAAGGATTTTTGCGAATTTGTCCCCAACTTGTCCCCACCGTTTATAACTTCTAAAACCCCTTTGGTAAATTAAGGTCATTACTTAAGGTTACGATTTGTTTCCAATAATACAGGGTACTTTATTAACAAGTAGATGGAAAAGAGCATAATTTTATATACTGAAGTGATTAAACACACATAAGTTTGGAGAACCTGTTGTAAACATAAGTTATAAGGTTCTTGTTGATTGTCCTCAATTCTTATGGTAAAGTTTGTAATACGAACTTGTGCTTAGGAAGGAGGATGATTGGCGCTATGACGATGACCAAATTTAGAACTGTTAACCCGTCATTTAAAAACCAAAGGATCGGTAATATTACCAAAGCCACACTTAAAGGGGCGGTTCAAGTGGTTGCTAGACGTGAGCCAAGCATTGAAGAAATTGAAAAGATGTTAGGTATTGATCAAGTGCGACCAATTCAATTAACTCCTTCTGATGCTGAAGACATGATGGAAAAAGAAGAAGAGTTAAGGGAATGGTATGAAGATGACCTCAAGGAACTCTATAGGGAAACGCTTGCAGAAGAAGGTTCAGGAAGCGATCAAGAACGCTGAGCACGGTGAGTTTTTTTGGGCTAAATGGACTACTGGAGATGGTTTTTTAAGAGATTCCCCTTGTCTAGTACTTAGTAAACACAGGGATGTTCATGATGAAATTATCATTCTTAAGTGTACTTCGCAAAATGCAAAATCAAACTTTGATGTCCCCGTTACTATTAAGAACAGGACTGTATATGTCCGAACAAACAAAATTTACACTATTCAAAGGGATCAATTAACTAACCCACTTAAAGGAAATTTTAGCCCAGCTGGTTACACAACGGTTATAGAAAAAGTAAAAGAAGCTCAAAATATCGAACAGTAACGCAAACTCATATGAGTTTGCGTTTTTTCTTATCAGGCTACTGAACAGTAGGATATCAGCGAAATCAGTTCAGCTACTGGATAGGTTGCATAGTGTACCCGTATGCTACTGGCAGCACTGGTCAGTGCATAAACTTCATCTCCATGTACCCGCCTCATTTACTGCCACCCCCTTTGATTGCACACCACCGTATGTACGGATCCGTATACAGCGGTTCCTAAAGTCTGACGGACAATGGTTTCCTCTTCATTGTCCGTTATACTTTTCTGTCTCTCCGTTCCTCATCTTCTTTCAACATTCCTGCTGTTTTCACCAGAATTCACCGGTTATCCTTTCAAGGAGTTCCTCTTGGTCATCTGTTTCATTAAGGGATAAGCAAATTGAGGTTATTCCACATACCTTTGGGTTTCAGCCCTTCTCATTTGGTTTGGTACTATGGCTTCTGCTGCCTTCTGACAGTTCAACAGACGTTCACACGAATGCTTACAGTGTCCTTCACTCTTATCTGTCAGACCTCCCAGGGTAAGTTCCTAAGAGCGGAGTTTTGCCGCCGACTTCCTTCAGCTTCTGGGTCGCCCTAGACACCCTTGTCTTAAGCTAACTGCTACTACTGCCTTCGGGACTTGAACCCTATAGAACATATGCATGCCTGGCACACCCACAAAAAACTACTCATAAAAAATGAGTAGTTTAATCAAGGTATTCAATTTCAGATACATCTAGTTCTAATGGTTTCTTTCGTGGAATGTTCATATAAACAATGGTATCACCAGGTTTTGTTTGTTCATCTAATATCCGTTTCACTTGTTCCTCTGTCCCCTCAATCTCTAAAGAAGGCACCCATACTGTTCCATTTTGCAAGTCCCTTTGGACAAGTATAAGCGACTGATTAGATTGCTTCATCTGTTGTTCAAGCTTCTCGACTCTTCTTTTTAGCAATGTTATCCCCCTTTCTTCACTTCATTTTCTAACCTAATTAGTCGGTTAGTCAGTTCATCGATTTCAAAGGACTTATACGACAAATCGAGGATGATTTTTGCTGCACTGATTCGGTTTACTGGAGGTGTTTCATCATCATTCATAAGCTTTTGCAATGTATCAACTGCTTCAGAAGTAATATTCTGCAAACGTGCAGTTGCTTGATTCAAAACTTCTTTTCTAGCTTCTCGATATGCAGTTTCAAATTCAGGTAACTTTAACCATCTGAAAATCGTCGCTTCACCTACATTTGCAATATGCGCTGCGTGTTTTATCGTAGGTGATGAGAGAAGGGCCATTATAGCCCTTTCCTTCTTCGAAGAAAGTCTCATTAGCTATCACATCCTATCATGCTTGGATTTGAGTATATGAATATCTCGGTATGTGAACCTTGCTCATGATCTAATCTATAAGCTTCGAGAGGAAACTCTTCCTCCAATGTATACATTTCATGTTTGATATCTTCTAGGCAATCCCACCCCTCCACTTCATTTAGGCCAAGGAAGACCCCACCAGTGTCTTTCCCCGATTCGTATATACATAGAACATCTGAATCACTCACCTCGATATAGGCATTTCTGATAACATTACAGATCAACATACCGTCCGTTCCATTATGCTCAACCTTTATAATTTTCCCCTTAAATTGCCGGAACATAAAATCTAGATATTTTGTCATCTTCCATTCTCCTTTTTATAACGATTTTTTTTATATACTTTAATTTTTTCATTTATTTTTCTGCTCGCTGTGGATAATAAGTGCTCAAATTTAGTAAGATCATCTTGCATGTGTAAAGATTTTTCTTCGTAAATAAAATAATCTAGCACAATCAGTAACGTTTCTTCGTTATAAACAATTCCGTCTGCATAGAGGTCTCTTATTTTCATTACACGTGCCCTTCTAGGATATCCTTGAACAAATTTGTTTCCCTCTCAAAGAACAGCTCAACTGTCCCTAACGGTCCGTTCCGATTTTTAGCTACGATTGCTTCGATAATATTCGAGTTATCTTCCTGAAGGGTAATAGTCATCTCGATACAGAAATATAATCACATCAGCATCTTGTTCAATTTCTCCACTTTCTCGAATATCTGACAACATCGGTCTTTTATTCTGACGGTATTCAACACTTCGGTTAAGCTGGGACAGTAATAAAACACTGCAATTAAATTCTCGAGCAATTTCCTTTAATCCTCGACTCAACTCACCAACCTCTTGAGTACGATTATTTCTTCCTTTCGTTTTTATCAAGGTCAAATAATCGATTACTACCAGGTGTTTCTTATCGGGATACTTATCAATGTTACGGATTATCTCCCCCCTGATATCTACTAATGTCGGTGAAGGTCGGTCAAAGATGCTTATGTTATTTTTCAACATTGTTGTTTGAGCCTGTTCGAATCGTCTCCAATCCTCTGCATTAAATCGTTCAGGAGCATTTTTTAGTTTCAATGAATCGATCCCACCAATCATTGAAAGTAGTCTTTTCACAATCAAGTCAGCATTCATTTCCAGAGAAAAGACATTGACAAAGTGATCAGACTTCGCAGCTGCATAGGCAGTACATAATGCGAATGATGTTTTTCCCACTGAGGGTCTTGCAGCTAAGATATTCAGCTCCTGAAGTTGCCAACCGTCAAGAATTGTATTTAAGGGATCGAATCCCGATTCGATGCCAGATAGTCCTTGTCTTTTTGTAATAAGATCTTCAGAAACTTTGAGGATGGAATCATCTAAATCAAACGAAACAATAGTAGTGTTTTCGAATAACGCTGAAATTTCACTAATATATGCTTCCAACTTCGATAAATCCTTCCCACTGGTAATCTCTTCTTGAATTTTTGTAATCGTAGATTTCGCTTCCCTTACCCGATAAGAATCCATTACATATCGTTCATAATAATGAAAGTTTTTGATGTGGCAGTCAAAGTGTGCTAATTCAGAAAGGTATGCTGTACCCCCAAACAGGACGATATCCGATCCTATTTGGGTATATACAGATACAACATCAATTGGTTCATCTGCATCATGGAGCTTGATCATAGCTTCAAAGATCTGCTTGTGAACAGGGTCTGTAAAATGTGGGGGTTCTAAGGTGGTTTCTTTTATCAGACTACCTTTCTTTAGAAGACTCGATAGTACTGATTTTTCTGCTTGAAGATTCTCCACGGGCCTCCTCCTCCCATTTTTTCACTTTCAACTGATATGCTTTCTTTTCCATTTCATACGACTTAGGAGCACTTATGTGTGCAATAGCCGGAGGGAACTTTTCATTCTTCAAATGGTTTTCTGTGTTCCTCATAACCAGGGCTGGATTGTCATTCTTTAATAAACTCGTCCATAGATCGATTTTTCTTTGAGTTACTTCGAATGATGGGAATACGTCTCTTATTGTTTTAAAAACCTCTATGGTTTGTTTTTTATTCATTGGTTTCAAATGCCTCCCAATTAATTTTTTCATTTTGATATTGTTGTTTTTTGAATGAATAAAATGGTTCTGCTTCATCCATGAAACGTATAAAGTTATTTGGTTTCATGAAATCCTGCAAAGTCCATTTATAGTCAAAGAAATAAGCTGCGTTTTCCAAGATAACTTTGTAATTGTCGATTGCTTTCGTAAGATCGTCTGTTGTATACTCCATCAAAGCTTTCTTCAAACAGGAATTCATTTTTGTAGTCATCGATCTATGAACGATGATATTTTTGAAATTCCAATAATCGTATATAAATTTTATTTGATCATTTTTTTCATTATTGGTTGTATCACTATTGAAGTCGCTTTTTGGTTTATTACTGGTTTTTCCTTCCTGATAATCGTTGTAGTTACATATGATGATCGTGGTCTTTTTTGTATCCGATACCTTACGAATCATCGACTCCTCTTCAAGAAGCATAAGGTAGGATCTCAATTTCGTTTTGGACCACCTCCACCTCTGCATGAGCTTCAGTTCAGATGTAATCAAACTGCCCCTTTTTACGGTAATCATCTCATTACCAAGAAGGAATTTTTTGTCCTTGTGATTTGCTAACAAAAGCAAATCGATCCATGCTTCAAATTTAGAGAACTTCCTTCCCTCGAGAAATAAAGGGTTTTGCAAGATTTTTCGGTGTAGGCTAATCCATCCTTGCATATTTACCGCCTTACCTTTGGAGTTTTCTCAATCCTGTACTTGAAAACTGGGATTGATCATTACCCTCTATAGAGCTTGATTCCTGGGCTTTAATCCATTCGGAAAGCCCTTCTTTACTGAATAATACTCGTTTACCAACCCGGTAATGGGGTATTCTTTTTCTTTTGGCCATTTCAAGAATTAGCCAGTACGACACATTTACGTATTCAGCCGCTTGTTTGGCTGTTAATGTTTGTCTCTCCATTTTCATCAACGCCTTTCTTTTGAATTTTTTTAATTGCTTTCAGGATTTGTTCCTTTTTTTTGTCATTTAACTCTTTTCTCAGAAGTCTTGAAAAATTACCATCATTCAAGCCGAGCTCATAAGCAACTTGCCAGTGAAAAATACCTTTGTGCTTCATTGTTTCTCGAATATCTCTATTCGCTAACATTTAATTGCTCCTTTCCCTTGTTGTTGTTTTCTCTATTATGGTAATATTGAAATGTAATCCAAGAAAGCTTATAAAGGGATTACATTTTTAAAGGGAGTGTTTTTTATGCCTCTAAGGCAAGTACTACAACCGTATGCTACTTGGTTCAGGTACAAATATGAAATTCAACAAGAAAAAGGTGAAAAAGTTATTGTTTCAACAGGATCGATTGAGGATTGGAAATACGATCCATTTTCGGAAGAAATCTTACCTAAACGTCCCCAAAAAGGATCTGAACATGATTTAAGTTGCCCCCATGTTGCTCTTGCAAGATTAGATACATCTGATGAAAATTCCATACTAAATTTTGTAAATCGTTTTGGGTTACTAGGCTTGTGGAAGTTCGAAAAATATTGTATGGCTCCAGGACTACCTGATATCGGCTTTATACCAAGATTTAAAGAAGTCGAGTTATCTAAATGGTTTGTCCAACCGAATAAGATAGGTAATCAAAAATATCGAGAGCCTCTTTCAATTTTTATTAAAGCTATAGAGGATTTTAAAGAAATCCTATCTACTATTGAAGAGATAGAGATGGGAGAAGTAAAAAGTGATGATAAAGAAGCAATTTTAGAACTCGAACTTCAAGAATATTTGAAAGGAATTAGGTTTAACGGAATGTCCATAGTTAAGTCTGAAAAAAGATGGGTCCAATCGTTTGCGGTAAATTCCTTGCTTAGCGCTATTTATTTTCGTATACAGCTTGAGAAAATATCAGGACGTGGCATTAGAGTCTGCCAAAAAAACCGTTGTGGGAAATTTTTCATAAGCGAAAACCCTGAAGCTAAATACTGTAGTGATAAATGTAAGAATGCACAATTAAGGCATGAACATGAGCAGCGGAGAATTAAAAATGTATTACTAGATGAATTTAACTCTTACGATTTAAACATCATTGAAAATATAATTAACTCACTACAAGAAAAAGGGGTGACTGGTGAAAAAAGAATTATGAAACAATTGAAAGAACGATTAACAAAGGAGGATAAGCTAAATGGCAGGTAGTATCGAGAAAAGAGGGAAAAATTCTTGGAGGTTGGTTGTCAGTAATGGGCTTGACCATTCAGGTAAAAGAATCAAGAAAACAAAAACAGTAAAAGGGAAAACTAAACGTGAAGCTGAAAAAGAGCTTGCAAAATTTATTGCCGAAATTGAGTCGGGACATTATCTCGATCCTTCAAAACTTACATTCAGTTTATACGCCGAACGTTGGATGCGAGATTACGGGGAAAAAGAGCTTTCTCCTACTACACTTAAAAGGTATCGGGATTTCTTGGAAACTCGTATTATTCCTGCAATGGGGCACCTGAAATTGGAGAACATAAAACCGCTTCATCTTCTTGAGTTTTATAAAAGCCTTGGGGAAAATGGAGTACGGGCTGATGGTAAACCTGGTGGATTATCAACTCAGACTATCACGCATCATCATAGACTGATTTCAGCAATGCTCCAGGATGCGGTAGAATGGCAGTTGATAACACTTAACCCTACATCTAGGGTTAAGCCCCAAAAGTCCGAAGAAGCCAAATGGAATACTATGATGAAGCTCAGACTGCTGAACTTCTCAAAGTAATAAAAGATGAACCGCTGAAATATAACGTCTTAATCAATCTCGCCATAGCTACTGGCCTTAGAAAAGGAGAATTACTCGGGCTTGAATGGTCTCATGTCGATTTTGATAAAAAAACTATAGAGGTTAAACAATCGAGCCTTTATGTAAAAGGGAAAGGAGTTTTTACCAAACCACCCAAAAACGAATCTTCTGTAAGAACAATATCGATTCCCTCTTCTATCACATCTTTGTTACGTACATATAAGATACATCAAAAAGAAGAAAGTATGAAAGTTAGGGATGAATGGCACCAATCCGACAGGTTGTTCACAACATGGAATGGTATGCCAATGCATCCAAACACCATAAATAATTGGTTCCCAAAGTTCTTGAAGAGAAATAACCTTACACCTCTCCCTTTCCATGGTTTAAGACATACTGCTGCTACATTACTCATAGGAAAAGGTGTGCATGTGAAAACGATAAGTAACCGTCTAGGACATAGTAATATATCTACCACAATGGACATCTATGGTCATGCGCTTAAAAGTTCTGATGAAGAAGCTGCAAATAAGCTGGACGATATTTTTATTCAAGAAAGTTAAAGGAGCCCTTTTAAAGGCTCCTTCTTTATATACTTTCATTTGATGCCATTAGTTCGGCTTGTTTTACGACTGTTTCAACTGCCATCTTTTGAAGATCTGGTGGATACCCGTACTTTTTAAGTAGTCTCCTGACGGTAATGCGCATTTTAGCACGAGCAGATTCTCGTAAGTTCCAATCAATACTCATATTAGCCTTGATTGCCTTTGATAGTTCATGAGCTATAGCTTTAAGTACTTCATCCCCCATGACCTCTTCTGCTGTTTCATGCGAAGCAAGAGCATCATAAAACGCAACTTCTTCTCGAATCAAGCCCGTTTCTTCTCCTCGCTTGTACGATTCGTTCATTTCCTTAGCAAGCTCGATAAGTTCTTCAATAACCTTAGATGTCTCTATCGCCCGCTTGTTGTATTTATTTATTGCATTGGACAATAAATCAGAAAACTTCCGAGCTTGAACAAGGTTTGTGCGCTGCACATTTTTCACTTTTCCTTGAAGTAACCGATTAAGTAATTCTACCGCTAGGTTTTTCTGTGGCAATGCTTTCACATCTGCTAAAAACTGATCAGATAAAATTGAAATATCAGGGTTCTCAAGCCCTAACGAACTATAAATATCAACTACCTCATCGGATATAACAGACTTTGATATCAACTGATTAATTTGCGAATCAAGTTGTGACCCAGTCTTCTTTTTCTTTTCTTCTGGTAATAGTTTTACGATTCCGGACTTAACCGCTTTAAAGAAGCCGATTTCCGCATTCAACTCTTGAGCTTCTGGTTCAGTGGAACAAAGAGCAAACGCTTTGGATATTTCAGTCACAAGTCGTAAAAAATTTTTCTTTTCCTCTTCACCTAAACCAATTACAAAGTCTACTGTTTCAATGATAGCTTTCATCCGCTCGGTTGGTCTATCAGAATTGAAGTGACTATAATCATGTCGATACAGCATTGACTGAATGAGTTCATACTTTTCATATACTAGGTCTAGTGCAACTGAGGTATCTACCCCTGCCTGATCACGATCACTTTCGGTATATTGTTTCAAAGCTTCTTTTAAACTATCAGCAATACCAATATAGTCTACGATTAGCCCACCTGGTTTATCACGAAAGACACGGTTTACCCGTGCGATTGCCTGCATCAGATTATGACCTTTCATTGGCTTGTCGATATACATGGTATGCATTGAAGGAACATCAAATCCAGTCAACCACATATCCCTAACAATAACCAATTTCAATTCGTCATTGGTATCTTTCATTCGTTTCGCTAGATATTCTCGACGTCGTTTATTCCCAATGTATCCTTGCCATTCTTCCGGATCACTCGAGGACCCCGTCATTACAATCTTGATAACACCTTTATCATCGTCATCAGAATGCCATTCAGGTCGTAAAGCAATAATCTCCTTGTATAGATCAATTGCAATACGACGGGACATGACTACAAGCATACCCTTTCCGTACATCGCCTCTTGTCTTTTTTCAAAATGATTTACGACGTCTTTAGCAACTCGTTTAAGTCGTTCATTCGCTCCTGCTAATGCTTCTAACCTGGACCACTTTGTTTTTAACTTCTCTCGCTCATCAGTCTCCTGGTACTCTGTTATTTCATCATATTCACTGTCAATTTGAAGACCTTCTGGAAGATCAAGTTTCACTATTCGACTTTCATAAAAGATCTTTACAGTTGCTCCATCTTCTACTGCTTGAGTCATGTCATATATATCTATGTAGTTACCAAAAACAGCAGGTGTGTTCTTATCGGTTGCTTCAACTGGGGTACCTGTAAATCCAACATAAGATGCATTAGGTAATGCATCACGTAAATGTTTTGCAAAACCATATTTTACATTGGCTTCAGATGTCTCTACAGAAGAACGTTTCATTTGAGCTTGAAATCCATATTGTGAACGGTGTGCTTCATCCGCCATTACAATTACATTCCGACGGTCAGTTAATGCGCCCATTTGTTCATTACCTTCTTCTGGCGCAAACTTCTGCATTGTAGTAAATATAATACCTCCCGATTCAACAGATAAAAGCTCTTTCAAGTCGCTCCGCTTTTCCGCTTGTTTCGGTGATTGTCTAAGCAAATCACTAGATTGACTAAAGGTTGCATATAACTGATCATCCAAGTCGTTACGATCTGTTAGTACAACAACTGTCGGGTTATTCATTTCTAATACAAGTTTTCCTGTATAAAAAACCATTGAAAGACTTTTACCTGATCCTTGAGTATGCCAAATAACACCGATTTTACGGTCCCCGGTTTCACTTGCTGCACGCTTTGCTTCATCAATTGCTTTATTAACTGCGTGATATTGATGGTAAGCTGCTAAAATTTTTATTGTCGTTTCTCCATCAGTTTGAAATAAAATGAAATGACGTATTAAATTGAGTAAAATATTGGGATGACACATTCCTTTTATGAGGACTTCTAGTTGCGGGATAGTTGGAGAGGCTGTCGATTTACCGTCTATTGTACGCCACATCATAAAACGCTCTTCGTTTGATGTAAGTGTGCCTGCTCGTGCATTTATGCCATCACTAGTTACCATGAAAGCATTGAAATGAAAAAGAGAAGGTATAGCTTTCTTATAAGTTTGAAGTTGATTGTACCCTTGTGATATTCCAACCTTTTCATCTGTAGAGCTTTTCAATTCAAATACCACAAGTGGAAGACCATTTACAAAAAGAATAACATCAGGTCGTTTATTTGATGATCCTTCTACTACAGTAAATTGATTAACTGCGAGAAAATCATTATTCTCTGGATGTTTAAAATCAAATAACCACAACTTTTTAGTTGTATTGCGTCCATCCTCTTCTCTAACTTCAATGTCAACACCATCTGTAATTAGCTTATGAAAAGTTCGATTATTGATTAAAAGGTTAGGATGCTGTGGTATTGTGATTTTCTGTATTGCTTTTTCTATTTCTTTGGAATTAATGTTTTTGTTGATACTATAAAGGGCGTCAATTAAACGCCCCATTAAAAAAACAGTTGAATAATCCTTTCTCTCAGGTGAAGCACCTTCATGTGAAATGTCAGTGCCATTTGCTATTTCATATCCCAGCTCTTTAAGCCAATCAAGAGTAGCATGTTCTAATTCATCTTCATTAAAGCTGTACATGTTGCAACTCCTCACTTTCATCGGGGATTGTTACTTCTCCAGAAAAAAGCTGTGGAAGGAGAGTGTCTCGTAAATTTATTAATTTGTTATTTTCTAATTGTAATGTAGCAATTTCTTCAAATATAGGCTTAACGATTTTTTCGAATTTTTCTATTACTTTTTTAGGTGCGTCCGCAATTTTGAAAGTATTGAAATCTCGTTTTGTAATGGCATTGAAGACGGCTCCATTTGAACTATGTACTATTTGACGAACTAAATTTTTCATAACTAGAAATAAGTAATACTGATATTTTTCATTATGAATTAATGCATAACAAGATTGATTCATTGCCATGTCGCTTGCTGCCAAATTTAGCTTTCCAACTGTACCTCTAGCTGTTATAAAAATAGTGTTTTTATGGTATAGTTTGCTGTTACACTTGTTTAAACCGCTTTCCGTAATCATTTTTTCAGTAACATTCACATAATAATTACTACTCGAATCTTTAGGTGTATAAAATGGTATATTCCCATCCCAATATTCACTTATTCTGGTTTTTGGAGTTCCTCCACTTAAAATAGAAGCTATATTTGAAACAGGTACTACTTCCCATGTTGCAGGAATTAAACCTAATTCACTATTTCTAAGATTGCCTCCACTTGAATTATAGGGTTCTCCATTCTGATTTGGGAATTCATATTCAATAAACCAACGCTTGAAAAGAATTTGAACAAGTTTTTCCAGATTAGGTATGATTAAATTATTATTATTAATTTTCTCTTCAAGTTTTTTAAGAATATTTACAATACCAACCTGAACTTCTAAAGGTGGTAAGGGCACCTCTATTTTTTTTAATGAACTAGTAGGTCTCGCAATTGCAGGGACACCTGTTTGTGACTTATTTAATAATAATCTATGTTGTCCTAATTTGGATTTAAAGAAATAGTACAAAAACAACGGAAGCACTTTTTGGGGGTTCACACTAAGTTTCATTTGACTTTGAGAAACAATATATATAGGGAATTTTGAATTTTCATGTATATATCCAACTTGTCCCAAAGTTCCTCGATGTGTAAAAACTAAATCCCCTCTTTCTACAGCACTACTCTTTAGTTCTTCTGCTTTATCCTTGGTTAAGTAACTAAACTCTTCTTCATTAAGCCATCCTTTTGTTAAATTCTGTCCTTTAATTATAGGAATACCACTTGCAACAAAATTTTCAGTCTTTATTCGTGAACCAAATGGACCCATTGCAATTGCATTTTTTTTATCTGCTAGAAGTTCTTCTATTTTTACTTCGGGCCAATTAGATTTCATATCCAATCTCCCCCAGTTTACGACGAATTTCTTCCTGTAGTACTTTTGAATTTGAAAATTGTTCAGATAGTTCAGAGGTTAATTTTAACATCTTTTCTTCAAATGGTTCTTGATCTTCCTGTATATCTTCTAATCCAACATAGCGTCCTGGTGTCAAAATATATTCATTATCTTTAACTTCTTTTAATGAGGCTGCTTTACAGAAGCCATTTTCATCTTTATATTTTAGTTCATTTATTCCACGCCATGCATGATATATATTAGTTATCTTTTTTATATCCTCAGCTGTAAATTCTTTATGAGTACGATCAGCCATATAACCTAACTTACGACCATCAATAAATAAAATTTCTTCTTTACGGTCACGCTGTCTACTTGCGGCTTTATTTTTAGTAATGAACCATAAACTTACTGGAATTTGAGTTGAATAGAAAAGTTGACCTGGTAAAGTAACTATACATTCCACTAAATCATTTTCAATCAAATTACGCCTAATCTCTAATTCGGTAGATGTACTAGTAGACATTGAACCATTTGCCAGAACAAATCCAGCAGTTCCAGACGGAGCAAGTTTAGATACCATGTGTTGTATCCAGGCATAGTTTGCATTCCCCACAGGTGGTACTCCATAATGCCAACGTACATCATCACGCAACTTCTCTCCACCCCAATCGCTCACATTGAATGGTGGATTTGCAAGAATATAATCAGCTTTTAGATTTTTGTGCAAATCACTATGGAAAGTATCTGCATTATGGTCTCCAATGTTCCCATCAATTCCGCGTATTGCAAGATTCATTTTACATAACCGCCAAGTAGTGGGGTTTGACTCCTGTCCATACACTGCTATATCCCCAAGTCGTCCTTGATGTTCCTCAACAAACCTTTCACTTTGTACGAACATACCACCAGATCCACAACAAGGGTCATATACACGGCCTTTATATGGTTCAAGCATTTCAACAAGTAGTTTGACAATAGATGTAGGTGTATAGAATTCTCCACCATTTTTCCCTTCAGCACTAGCGAATTTACTCAAAAAGTATTCATATACACGCCCTAAAACATCTTTAGCTCTACTTTCTTGATCTCCTACCTTAAAAGAGAACAGATCAATTGTTTCACCTAAACGTGTTTTATCAAGTGCTGGTCGTGCGAAGTCCTTTGGAAGGACACCTCGAAGGGAATCATTTTCTTTTTCAATTGAAATCATTGCCTGGTCGATTATCTGACCAATTTCAGGAATTTTTGCATTTTCTTTTATGTAAGACCATCGAGCTTCTTTTGGTACCCAGAATATGTTTTCAGCTAAATATTCATCTTGATCTTCAGGATCTGCATATTCATCTTTAGATAGCTCTACAAACTTTTCTTCAAACGCATCAGAAACATATTTTAAAAACAGTAATCCTAATACAACGTTTTTATATTCAGAAGCATCCATGCTTCCCCTTAACTTATCCGCCATCAACCAAAGCTTTTCCTCGAAACCAATATTTGCAGTACTCATCCTATCTTCCCCTTATTATTTGTGTATTGTCTAAACCAAGTTTAACAAAAATTGTATTATAAATGGATAATAAAAAAGGAATTAATCCTGAAATTAATTCCATAAAAATCATATATTTTGTATTCCGTCCCCAAAATGTCCCCAATTAACCTGTTTCACTTGTATAGATATTACAGAGTAATACAGATAAACCCTTATGTATCAATGTATGTATGGCGGCCCCGGCAGGGATCGAACCTGCGACGCACGGTTTAGGAAACCGACGCTCTATCCACTGAGCTACGGGGCCAAAAGCTTTGTCTTAGTAAGATAGCTGAAATATAGTATACAAGGTTTATCCCTGATATACAAGTTCTCGTCCCAAGATTTCTATCCTGAATTTAGCTGTTGAGCACCAGCGTTTACAATCACTTTATTCGTTTTTGCTTTGATTAAGGTTGATGGAAGGGAGCGAATATCAAAGAAATCAACAATCACTTATATTTATTTTGATCATTTTCTCTGTTCACTTATGAAAAAGGCAATGTGGACATATAAATGATTACATACCTGCTCTGCACCTTTTTCATCGGTCCCTGCCAATTGTTAAAATCTTACACATAAATGTTTGTTGGAATCTATACCGAAAAGTGATTTGCCTCATATTATATAAAGAAAGCTGGTATCGCATAAGACCAAGTTTTGGTGATTTAACCTGATAAACGCTCGTGCTATTCATTTCCATGAGTTTTACCGATAGAAAAGGTAAAGATAGGTATAAAATCGAATATGTAATTATGTTGCGTATACTAGTCATTCTCGAGAGGGGTTGGATCCTTGAACAAGATCTATATCTTGGACACGAATGTTATTTTACATGACCCTGCTTCCATCTTTAAGTATGCAGGAAATGATGTTGTCATCCCAGCTGTAGTCGTTGAAGAAATCGATTCAAAAAAACGGCTGCAAGATGAGGTGGGCCGAAATGCTCGGGAATTCGGCCGGCAGTATAAGACGTTACGTGAAAAATACAAAGACCGTTTACATGAGCCGTTTCCGCTTGACCATGGCGGGACTCTCGTCATTGAATTGAATCATCGCTCTTTTGAAAACATCAAGAGCATCTTCAATGAGGATTCGAATGATAATCGAATTCTTGCTGTTGCAGTGAATATTGCTCTCGAGCAACCACAGCGTGATATCGTTCTGGTTTCTAATGACATTTTATTGATTGCAAAAGCCGATGCCTTAAAGAAGTCACACAATACGCCAAATTTCATGGCGCAATTATACGAAAACGACCGTCTCGTTGAAAGCTCCCTCACGATTCATAAAGGCTACCACGAACTTCAGGTTCCACCTGAATTCATCAATGCGTTCCATGCGAATCATGAACTTCCTCTTGAACAGTTATCCGAATATCTTCAAACTGAAGTGAATCCACAAGATTTCTTATTGATGAAAAGTAATGCAGGGACCAACCAATCTGCAGTAGGACGGGTCCTTAGAAAAAGGAACAAGCTTATATGCTGCCCATTCTATTTTACCGATGATGAATCCTTCATCTGGGGTTTGCGGCCAAAAAATGTGGAGCAACGGATGTTTTTAGAATTACTGCTAGATCCGAAGGTAGAAATGGTCTGTGCAATCGGTAAAGCAGGAACGGGTAAAACATTACTTGCTCTGGCGGCCGCTCTGCATGAAACACAGGATATGAAACATTATTCCAGAATTACAGTAGCACGCCCAATCGTTCCAATGGGAAAAGATATCGGGTATCTTCCAGGGGAAAAAGATGAAAAGCTACGTCCCTGGATGCAGCCGATCTTCGATAACCTGGAGCAGCTCTTCAATATCGACCCGGATTCGAATAAGAAAAATGATAAAAATGGCATACCGAAAATCGAAAAAGAAATTGAACAACTTAACATGGAAGTCGAAGCCCTGACATATATCAGGGGCCGAAGCATCCCGAACCAATTTATCATCATTGACGAGGCACAGAACCTAACGAAGCATGAAGTGAAGACGATCGTCAGCCGGGTCGGTAAAGGAACCAAAATCGTCCTTGTCGGCGATCCTGATCAAATCGATCATCCTTACCTTGATTCTGTAAACAATGGATTGACGTATACGATTGAACGGCTGAAACGTGAAGATGAAATTGGTATTATCCGACTTTCACGTACAGAACGCTCGAATCTGGCTGAAAAAGCAGCTCGCTATTTATAATCTCGCATGACTCAGGAAGTGTCTGATATGCCATCTATTGAAGGGGAAAATAACATTTGACCCGACAAAACCTGACATTCTCTCAGAAGGAATCAGACGCTTTTTATGAGTCTATTTTTTTCGTTTACGACCTGTCGATATATGACGGTATGTGCTACAATTGTATTTGTCTATTTCGTACATAGGAGGCACTTTTATGGATAAAACTCCCTTCATCGCAGTAGAAGGTCCTATCGGTGTCGGTAAAACATCTTTAGCCAAAGCGATCAGTGAGGAATTTAATTATCATCTTCTTAAAGAAATCGTTGAAGAGAATCCATTTCTCGGTAAGTTTTACGATGATATCGAAGAGTGGAGCTTTCAGACAGAAATGTTTTTTCTCTGCAACCGTTTCAAACAACTTGAAGATATTGAAGAGTTGTATTTAAAGCATGAAAAACCGGTCGTATCCGATTATCATATTTTTAAAAACCGAATCTTCGCCATGCGTACGTTGAAAGAAGTACACTTCCAGAAATACATGCAGATTTTCGAAATCATCACGAAGGATATGCCTGCTCCGAATATGGTCATTTATATAAAAGCAAGCCTGGAAACCTTGTTGAAGCGTATTTCACTTAGAGGGAGAGACATAGAGAAGAACATCAGCCCAGATTATCTGAAACAGCTATCTTCTGATTATGAAATCTTTATGTATCAGTTCCAAAAGCTTCACCCTGAAATACCTGTGGTGACAATCGACGGTGACAAAATCGATTTTGTCCAGAATCAAGACCAGCTTTCAGATATTTTGAAGGTGGTCGAAGAGACTTTTCATAAGAAGGAAGTGAAGCAATGAACGCCCTCGAGAAATATAACATCCCAAAAAACGCCGTCATCACTGTAGCCGGTACTGTCGGTGTCGGAAAATCGACGATGACGAATACGATTGCTGATAACCTGGGTTTTCAAACATCCATGGAAAAAGTTGATACGAACCCTTATTTGGACAAGTTCTATCAAGACTTCGAACGTTGGAGTTTCCATTTGCAAATCTATTTTTTGGCAGAAAGGTTCAAAGAACAAAAAAGAATGTTCGAGCAGGGCGGCGGATTTGTCCAGGACCGCTCCATCTATGAAGATACAGGGATTTTCGCTAAGATGCACCACGAAAAAGGTACGATGACAAACATCGATTATGAAACATATACCAGCCTTTTCGAAGCAATGGTGATGACGCCTTACTTCCCTCATCCTGACGTATTGATCTATATAGAAGGCAGCCTCCAGGATATCATCGATCGGATCAAGCTCCGCGGACGTCCAATGGAACAACAGACACCGATCGCCTATTGGGAAGAAATGCATGAGCGCTATGAAAATTGGATCAACAATTTTACAACATGCCCAGTGTTGAAAGTGAACATCAACGACTACGATCTTCTTAAAGATCCCTCATCTGTCGAACCGATCCTTAAACGTATTGGAGAAACAATCAACCAAAACCGAAATTTGCAGCACATATAATATAAAGGAAAAAGCTGATTCCGTTAAGGGATCAGCTTTTCTCTTTGGTTGATTGACTCAGTTGCTCTAATTGCTCAAAAAAGGATGGGTACGAAACATTGACCGCTCCACTGTTTTCGAGCACGGTTTCTCCGTTTGCAATACAAGATGCAATCGCAAGCATCATACCGATTCGGTGGTCCCCATGACTGTCTACGGTATTACCACTCAATTCTGTTTTTCCCTGGATGATCATACCATCATCGGTCGCTTCGATCTGTGCACCAAGCTTTTTCAATTCATTGACGACAGTATCGATCCGGTTCGTCTCTTTGACTTTCAGCTCAGCTGCATCCTTGATTATAGTCGTACCCTCAGCCTGTGTAGCTGCAAGGGCGATGATCGGGATTTCATCGATCAATCGAGGAATCAACTCACCACTTATTTCGATTCCATTTAACGAGGAAGACTTGATTTGAATATCCGCGGAAGGCTCGCTCGTTTGTGTATCTTGATTGGTTATGATGATATCGGCACCCATTTTTTCCAATACATCAAGGACCCCCGTCCTCGTGGGATTGATTCCTACTTTTTCAATCGTGATTTCACTATCCGGAACAATTGCTCCCGCCACGAGATAAAAAGCAGCTGAGGAAATGTCTCCGGGCACTTTAATATGTGTCGCTTCGAGAGACTGTTTACCTTTTAAAGAAACCGTCAAATCGTTGACCTCAACCTCGCAGCCGAATGCTCTAAGCATCCGTTCCGTATGATCCCTGGAATGATGAGGCTCTGTCAATGTTGTCGTCCCATCCGCTTGTAACCCAGCTAATAATACAGCAGATTTCACCTGGGCACTGCCTACAGGTGAAACATAGTCGATTGCTTTCAGATGTCCGCCCCGGATACTGATCGGCGTATAGTTCCCATCGTTTCGTCCATCGATTTTCGTTCCCATCTCTTGTAACGGGTTCGTAACCCTGCTCATCGGCCGCTTTGCAATCGAATCATCTCCGATCACACAAGAATGGAATGGTGTATTAGCTAGAACTCCTAATAACAGACGACAAGTTGTACCTGAATTTCCGACATCCAATATGTCTTCCGGTTCTTTAAGTCCTTCAATGCCCTTACCATCAACCTCAACATGCTCCTTCTCCTGGTGGATCTTTACTCCCAATTTACGGAAGCAATCGATGGTGCTCAAACAATCTTCACCAGGTAAAAATCCATCAACAACTGTCCTTCCATGGGCAATGGCGCCGAACATGACTGCACGATGTGAAATCGATTTATCTCCTGGTACTCGAATTGATCCTGTCAATCCTGCTCCATTCAGGCTACTTAACGTTTTCATCTGAATCCTCCTACATCGTCGTATACGTTTGATATTGATGGTCCTCTAAACAAGCTTTCGCCTGCTGCCGGTCTTCATCCGACCTGAAGCTGAGCCTCAACACCCCATATACATCTTCACGTGCTTCAATGATCCGGATATTGGTGATGCTGATTTTTTCTTTTGCTAATAGAGTTGTTACATCTGATATCACACCGACGTGATCGGCAACATCAATATAAAGGTCATGGAATGCAAGAATCGCACCTTTCGATCCAGTCGGCATTGCATCCCTATATTTTTTAGCACTTAAGAAATAATCATAGATTTCATCGCCGTCACCGCGAGCGACTAACCGTTTTACACTTTCCATTTCCTTTCCCCATTCGTCTAACAGGGATAAAAGGATCTGACGATTATGCCGGACGATGTCACGCCACATGGAAGGGCTGCTTGAGGCGATTCTGGTTATGTCTTTGAAACCCCCTGCTGCCAGCCTGGTCACATGTTCGTTCCGATGTGCATGACTTTTCACCTGACGTACGAGGCTTGCCGCCATCACATGCGGAAAATGGCTGATGATCCCGGTGACGAGATCATGCTCTTCCGGTTCCATCATTTGAAAATTAGCCTTGGTCCCTTTGAGCCAGTCTTTTAGTTTATTGACCTGGCCCACTGTCGTCTTTTTAAAAACCGTCAGTACATAAAACGCATTTTCAAAAAGATGGACCTTGGCACTTCCGACACCAGACTTGTGGGAACCAGCCATCGGATGCCCACCAATGAACGTAACCCCTTTATCATATAACTGCTCTGCTTTTTTGACGATATTCACTTTTGTGCTGCCTACGTCCGTTATGATGACATTCTGTTTGAATTGGTAATGTCTGAACTCATCAAGCAGCTTGATTGTTTCTTCAACTGGAGCTGCAAGGATAATCAGATCTGCTTGTTCTGCTTCCGTTTGAAGTTCTGACGTATAATCGTCAATCACCTCAAGCCTTTTCGCAAGCATACAGTTTTCTTCGTTAGGATCATATCCAATTATCTTTACCTGGTGTTCTTTTTTGATCGCCAGTGCCAGCGATCCTCCTATCAACCCGACACCGACGAGCAAAACTCGTCTTTTCACTGGCTCGTACTCCTTATGATGTTAGTTTTATACTGGATGATCTGTCAGCTAGAAATTCCTTCAACAAGGTGATCAGTTCTTCATTATCTGCTTTTTTACCGACTGTAATCCGGATTCCGTCCTTGATCGGTCGTACGATATAGCCTCGTTGAATCAGATATTGAAAGATTTGTTCTTGATTTTGTTCAGGTTCGATATAGATGAAGTTCCCCTGTGAAGGATAATAAGGAACGTTATATCCATTACAAAACGCATATAACTGCTCGAGCCCTTCACGGTTTCGTCTCACACTTTCATCAACGAAACTTCCATCTTCCAATGCCGCCTGTGCAGCCATTTGTGCAAATTTTGATGTATTGAATGGTAGTCTTCCGATATCAAGATTTTTCATAAGTTTCTCATGACCGATTGCATAACCGATACGGAAAGCGGCGAGACCATAACCTTTTGAAAAAGTCCGCAATACGAGTAAATTATCGTATTCTTTGATCAGTTTCATGGCATCGGGATAATCCTCAGCTGTCACGTATTCATAATAAGCTTCATCAAGGACGACGATCGTATCATTCGGAATCGCTTCTAAAAACGACCGGAGTTCCGTTTCATTGGCGTATGTTCCTGTCGGATTATTCGGATTGCAGATCCATACAAGACTGGTCTGTCCATCCACGGCTTGTTGCATACCCTCCAGATCATGACGACCTTCTTTCAGGGGTACGTCACGAATTTCTGCATTTTCAATTACGGCATGGTGTCTGAACTGCGGAAAAGTAAAAGAAGCCATGACTACGTTCGTTGCTGGAGATAAGAGTGACCGGCTGATCATCTGGATCATTTCATCCAAACCGCTGCTGAACAGCAGTTGATTTTCTTCGACACCCAGATGGTTTGCTACCTTTTCTCTCAACTCTTCAGCCCGGCTGTCCGGATAATGGGCATAATTGGAGATTGATTGTAAAGCTTCTGCAACTTTCTCAGAGCATCCAAACGGATTCTCATTCGAAGCAAGGTTTACGATTCGAGTGAGACCAAGCTCCTTTTTCACATTATCAATTGATTTGCCTGGATCATAAGCTTTTAGTGATAACATCTGTTTTTTCACTTTCATAAAATCTCCTCCTATGCTCATTTATTAATTCACAAGCCCATTGTTGTGGCAGCTAGACATCACTTCCATGCATTTTCGCTAAATCCGCAAACCCAACAAAACCTTTTGTTAAAATTATTCTTTTGACTCGCATTTTCCCGATAAAGTAATGTTTTTTTACAGATCCGATTCGTTTAAAACAACCTTGCCTGTTCTTGATGTCGTTTTATATTTTCTTTGATTTTCTCGATCTGGTCATTTCCGAATTGGCTAACGATCGCTTCCGCCAGTTCCCAGGCTACGACTGCTTCAGCAACGACACTAGCTGCAGGAACAGCACAACTGTCTGATCGTTCGATACTTGCTTTAAATGGCTCTTTTGATTCGATATCAATGCTTTGCAACGGCTTGTACAACGTCGGAATCGGCTTCATCACACCGCGTACAACAACAGGCATCCCGGTTGTCATACCACCTTCAAATCCACCTGCATTGTTCGTTCCTCTCGTATATCCTTCCGCTTCGTTCCATAAGATTTCATCATGAACCTGGCTTCCTGGTTTTTCAGCAGCTTCAAATCCAATACCGATCTCGACACCTTTAAAGGCATTGATGCTCATGACAGCACTTGCGAGTTTCGCATCCAGCTTACGGTCATAATGGACATAACTTCCGACGCCGATCGGCATGCCTTCAACTACCACTTCTACAATCCCGCCGATCGAATCTCCATTTTCTTTTGCTTCATCTATCGCTCGCATCATTTTCTCTCCAGCTTCTGAATCGAGGCATCGAACTGGAGAGTCTTCTGTGATCTTTTGTAAATCTTCGATGGATTCATAAGAAACTCGATCTGCTTTTACACCGCCGATTTCCATGACATGTCCCGCAACTTTTATACCTAACTCAGCAAGAATTCGCTTTGCAACAGCCCCTGCTGCTACCCTGACCGTTGTTTCTCTTGCTGACGAACGCTCCAAAACGTTCCGCATATCGCGATGTCCATATTTGATAGCACCATTCAAATCAGCATGCCCTGGCCGTGGTCTTGATATCTGGCGCTTTACATCCTCCTCATCTTCAATCGGATCTGCACCCATGATTTTTTTCCAATGTTGAAAATCACGATTTTCGACCGTGAGGGTAATCGGTGAACCTAGTGTATATCCATGACGAACACCGCTTGAGATATTTACTTGGTCTTTCTCAATCTGCATTCGTCTTCCTCTGCCATATCCTTTTTGCCTTCTCGCTAATTCATGATTGATGTTTTCTTTCAGTAATGATAAACCTGCTGGCACCCCTTCGATGATTGTTGTCAATTGAGGTCCATGAGATTCACCAGCTGTGAGGTATCTCATACCATCCACCCCTTTCTCCACTAGTCAATTTATTGGTGTAAAGTAAAGAAAACCTGGCAATGCCATGCCATCGGCGTAGGCTGAGCCATTAGTTCCTCGAAAAAGCAATTGCTTTTCCTTCGTGCGGTGTATTGCTTCCGAAGCCAGTAGCTTGTGAACTTATACTTTCTTCAAGTATAAAAAACGCCCCTGCTTTTATATCAGCAGGGACGATTGTAGTCGCGGTACCACCCTCATTACGGAATTATTCCGTCACTCATTCGGTTAACGGCCTTACCGTCTTTTTCAATCATCATTTATCAGTGATCAAAAAAGAAGCTCGAGGGTGAAATTCATGTTCATCTTTGTACTGATTTACACCAGCCATCAGCTCTCTATTACAGGGAGATCAACACTACTTGAATCCTGTCATTGCGTTTGAATATTAGTTTATATAAAGTTTTAACACGGGAAGCGGACTTTGTAAAGCATAAATTTTCTAACTATTTTTTTGGATACGCTTACATCATTGGTACCAACACTTTCGCGGTTTAAAGCGAAAAATTTTCTGTAAATTTCCTGTTGACATAACTATATTCTTTCCTTTAAAGTCGTAAACAATATTCAAAATCTGAAAATCAACCCAAAAGGAGTGGAGAAATGGTGTCGAATGAATTAGAGGTACTGCGTGCAGAAATTGAGGATGTGAACTTGAAGATCTTAGAGCTTCTCAATGAACGGGGAGAAATCGTTCAAAAGATCGGTAAAGTTAAAGAAGCTCAGGGTATTAACCGATTTGATCCAGTAAGAGAGCGCCGGCTTCTAAACCTGGTATCAGAAAACAACAATGGGCCATTTGAAACATCCACACTTCAACATATTTTCAAAACCATTTTCAAGGCGAGCTTAGAACTGCAAAAGGAAGATAACCGTAAAGCACTGCTCGTATCAAGGAAACGTAAGCCTGAAAACACCGTCATCAACGTAAAAGGTGAATTGATCGGAGACGGGAACCCACGTTTCGTAGCTGGGCCATGTGCCGTTGAAAGCTATGAACAGGTACGCCAGGTAGCAAAAGCGATGAAAGATCAAGGTCTGACATTGTTACGAGGAGGAGCCTTCAAACCACGTACATCCCCATATGATTTCCAGGGGCTTGGTTTCGAAGGTCTAAAGATACTGCGTCAGGTAGCTAATGAATTCAATCTCGCAGTCGTAAGTGAAATCATGAATCCAAATGATCTTGAACAGGCGTTGGATTATGTTGATGTCATTCAGATCGGCGCACGAAACATGCAGAATTTCGACTTATTGAAAGCTGCTGGTTCAGTCGACAAACCAGTCCTCTTGAAACGCGGCATGTCTGCAACGATTGAAGAGTTCATGTATGCGGCAGAGTACATCATCTCGAAAGGGAATGAGAATGTCATCCTTTGTGAAAGAGGCATCAGGACGTACGAACGGGCAACAAGGAATACACTTGATATCTCTGCTGTCCCGATTTTGAAAAAGGAAACACATCTACCAGTCATGGTGGACGTTACACACTCGACAGGTCGGAAAGACTTGTTACTTCCTGCAGCCCAGGCCGCTCTTGCCATCGGTACGGACGGGATCATGGCCGAAGTTCACCCGGATCCTGCAGTCGCTCTATCGGATTCTGCCCAACAGATGGACATTCCAGAGTTCATCGAGTTCATGCATAAGTTGAAGGCGAACCAGCCTGTCCACGCATAAAACTTCAAAAACAGCGCTGAATTGATTTCAGCGCTGTTTTTTTATTGTGCTAAAAAGCACCTGAGATGTTTAACTTTTCCTTTTAAACATAAAAAAATTCGTTACCCATTCAAGTAACGAATTTCAAAATTCACATACAATCTCCGTTGTAATATGCGCTGTGATTTTAAATAAATGGAGGAGGTAGAGGGATTCGAACCCCCGCGGGCTGTTACACCCCTGGCGGTTTTCAAGACCGCTCCCTTCAGCCAGACTTGGGTATACCTCCGCACTGACAAAAACCATTATATCATCGTAAAATTCGATTCGTCAACCATAAAATCGACATTTTTTTTGAATACAAGTGAAAGGAAAGAATTTCAAAAAAATAGCGGACACAGGAGACCTTATTTTGTCAAAATGCTCAGGTTAGGAAGAATTAGAGGACACCAGATTCCTTATTTAACAAAAATAAAGCTCAAGAGATGGCAGACTTTGAAGATGAGGTAAATTTCCCTTTGAACTCCCTTGGTTTCTTGTTGTACCTTTACAGCTTTAATGAGCGGGAAAGCCCACTCCTTTAGGGGTGGGATGAAAGCGAATAAATCATTCTTTTCTTCTTTCGATACGAACGCACGTTTGGTATAATGTGGATATAGGCACACAAAAAGAACCAAAACAACGGGATGTCGAAGAACAAAAAACGAGGGGGTAAACATGTCACAGACGGTCACGGTCCAAGTGAAACTGTTGCCTAATCAACATCAAAGTGATTTAATGAGTCGCTCGAGCGCCACGTATATTGCCACGATCAATGCGCTTGTAGCGGAAATGGTACAGGCGAAAGAACCGACCCGGAAAACCTCCAAGTATGTAAATGCTCCTCACCCCAGTGCTGTCAAAAATCAGGCGATCCGGGATGCAAAAAGTGTCTTTCGGAAAGCAAAGAAATCCCAATATCGAATCATCCCCATCTTAAAGAAACCCTGCATCCTTTGGAACAATCAGAACTATACGTTTGATGAGGGATCCGTTTCAGTACCATTGATGGTAGACGGGAAATCCAAGCGTATCCGCATTAACGCTACCTTCACGCAAGACATCCTCACGAAACTTGCTTCCCCCAAACGTGGAACCCTCCGCATCACGAAAAAAGCTCACAAATGGATCGCTCAGTTTTCGATAGTGATCCCGACCCAACAAAACACGGGCACCAACATCATGGGTGTCGATCTCGGTCTGAAAGTCCCGGCTGTTGCGGTCACCGAAGACGAGAAGACCCGGTTTTTTGGCAGCGGAAGGCGAAACAAGTACGTTCGCAGAAAGTTCAAATCCAAACGACAAAAGCTCGGACGAAAGAAAAAGCTCACTGCCATCAAAAAGCTCCATAATAAAGAGCAACGCTGGATGAAGGACCAGGACCATAAGGTGAGTCGGCAAATTGTCGATTTCGCAGTCAAACATAATGTGTCAATTATACGATTAGAAAAGTTGGCAAATATTCGCCAGACGGCAAAAACAAGCCGTAAAAATGCAAAGAACCTTCACACCTGGTCCTTTTATCGTTTAGCGTCCTTCATCGAATACAAAGCAACGCTCGCAGGAATCAAAGTCGAGTATGTCGATCCCAAATACACGAGTCAAACCTGTCCATCATGCGGAAATCGAAACAAAAGTAAAGACCGTTCATACAAATGCCGGTGCGGCTACCACACCCACCGGGATCGGGTGGGGGCGATGAATATTCGTCATGCACCTGTGATCGATGGTCAAAGTCGATCAGCCTAAGAGGCTATAAGCCCTGTCTTAGGAGGGGTGATGGCACACCCTGATCTCGAAGGTTGTCCAAAACAGAAATGGCCTGAGGACGGAAAATCATTCGAGAATCCCACTGGACCGGAGGTTCAGCTTGCGGCTTTAGCCGTGGGAGTGTCAATTAGAAATGACTGTTTTATTTCCCATATAAGGACGCAGGACTTCTGGAATTTCGACCGATCCATCTTCTTGCTGATAGTTCTCTAAAATTGCAGCAACAGTACGTCCGATTGCTAGACCAGAACCATTCAATGTATGCACATATTCTGGTTTCGCCTTCGGTTCACGCCGGAAACGGATGTTTGCACGACGTGCTTGGAAATCTTCGAAATTACTGCAAGAAGAGATTTCACGATATGTTTCATAGCTTGGTATCCAAACTTCGATGTCGTACTTTTTTGCTGCCGTAAAGCCTAAATCTCCAGTGCACATGCTCATCACACGATAAGGAAGCTTTAAGAGCTGTAACACTTTTTCAGCGTGTCCTGTCAGCGTTTCAAGTTGCTCATAAGAATTTTCAGGCTTTACAAAGTGTACAAGTTCCACCTTATTGAATTGGTGATGACGGATCAAACCTCGCGTATCACGTCCTGCAGACCCCGCCTCTGAACGGAAGCACGCACTGAAAGCTACATACGCTTTTGGAAGGTCTTCTAAAGTCAAAATCTCATCTCGGTGTAAATTCGTCACAGGGACTTCCGCTGTCGGAATCAAGAAGTAATCCTCCTCACGGATTTTGAACGCATCTTCTTCAAATTTCGGTAGTTGACCCGTACCAGTCATACTATCGCGGTTGACGAGATATGGCGGTAACACTTCAGTGTACCCGTGCTGATCTTCATGCAAGTCCATCATGAAATTGATCAACGCACGCTCAAGGCGAGCACCAAGGCCTTTATAAAAAGCGAAACGGCTGCCTGTCACTTTCGCTGCTCTTTCAAAGTCCACAATGTCTAAATCAACGGCAACATCCCAGTGAGGTTTTGGTTCAAAATCAAACTTCCTGATCTCCCCCCAATCACGGTCAACGACATTATCCTCTTCATCACTCCCAATAGGAGCAGATTCATGAGGGATGTTCGGGAGAGTTAGCATGATGCTTTGAAGTTTTTCTTCAACTTGACGGAGCTCGTCATCGAATGCCTTGATCTTTTCTCCAACTTCACGCATTTCTTTAATCAGTTGATCAGCATCCTTTTTTTCACGTTTAAATTCAGCGACCATTTTAGATACATTGTTACGTTCACTTTTGAGCTGTTCTGTTTTGTTGATCAACTCTCGCCGCTTTTCATCAAGCTCCTGAAACTGATCAAGTCCAGAAATATCTTCGCCACGTGTAGAAAGCTTTTCTTTCACCTCATCAAAATTTTCACGAACAAATTTCAAATCCAACATCATGTATTCCTCCTTTTATTTATTAAAATGTAATTCAACTATCATCAAGACGAATCAGAAACAAGAAGTACAAGGCACGCAGGTTTTTAGGACCGGAGGAGTAGGTTGTAAATACGACCTCCAAAAGCAAGTAACAAAGAAATTCGCAGCTTATCTCCGCTTAACTAGACGGGTTAGAAACGAGTAGTTCGAGGCACGAGGATTTTTTTAGTACCGGAGTGTATATCTAATACATGAGGATCTAAAAAAATCATGTAACGACGAAATGCGAAGATTATCACCCGTCTAGAAATAGAAAAACTCCCGTCCCTTATCAAAAGAAGGGACGAGAGTTAACCCGCGTTGCCACCCTGGTTGTACCACCAAAAAGATAGTACCACTCAAGTAATGTAACGGTTACGAACCGAAAATACATACTGAGGTTTCTCACCCGTTCCGCATTTTACTCAAGGATGGATTCACACGTTTCTTTGACCGATTTGCACCAACCATCGGCTCTCTTTACAAAGAATCCATGTTACTAATTCCTGTCACCATTCGATCTGAAAATGTGTTAGTAGTAATTTACACTATTTCAAAATGTTATGCAACTGTTTTCTTCAACTCTTCTATCATTTCGACAAAATAGCCGTGCATTCTATGATCATCTGTCAATTCAGGATGGAAAGCACATGATAGAAAACGTCCCTGGCGAGCAGCAACAATTTTATCCTGGAAAGTTGCCAATACTTCAACATCCGGTCCAACAGATTCGATATACGGTGCGCGGATGAAGACGCCGATATAGTCTTCATCTCCTTTAAGCCCTTTGATTGTCAATGGTACTTCAAAACTTTCACGTTGACGGCCGAATCCGTTACGGTGAACACGCATGTCCATCACTTCAAGATGACCATGCTCTTGACCGATGATATCCTTTGCCATCAAAATCAATCCAGCACAAGTCCCGAAAACCGGTTTGCCAGATTTAGCGAAATCCTGTAAAGGCTTGAACATTTCATATTTATCGATCAATCGACGCATCGTCGTACTTTCTCCACCAGGTACGACAAGCCCGTCGATCTCATTAAGATCCTCTACACGTTTGATAATTTTAACGTTTGCCCCACTCTCTTCAAGTGATCGAGCATGTTCACGGACTGCTCCTTGAAGGGCAAGAATACCAACTGTGACCATTCTATGCTGTCTCCTTTACGCTTCTTACCATCCACGGTCTTGCATACGCTCTGATGGTTGAAGAGAAGAAATCTCGACACCTTTCATAGCCGTTCCAAGACCTTTAGACAATTTAGCGATTAAATCATAATCTTGATAATGAGTTGTCGCTTCAACAATCGCACGAGCGAACTTCTCAGGATTATCAGACTTGAATATTCCAGAGCCTACGAATACGCCATCTGCGCCTAGTTCCATCATCAATGCTGCGTCTGCTGGAGATGCGACACCGCCTGCAGCGAAGTTGACGACTGGAAGTCTTCCCTCTTTTTTGATCTGAAGGAGGATTTCGTATGGAGCTCCAAGATTTTTCGCTTCTGTCATAAGCTCGTCCTCACTCATACCGACCACTTTCTTGACTTGTGATTGGATCAGACGCATATGACGAACAGCTTCGACAATATTCCCTGTTCCTGGCTCACCTTTCGTACGAAGCATAGAAGCACCTTCACCGATACGACGGGTTGCTTCCCCAAGGTCACGTGCACCACATACGAATGGTACAGTGAAGTCGCGCTTGTTCAAGTGGAAAACTTCATCAGCAGGAGTCAAAACTTCACTCTCATCAATATAGTCTGCACCAAGTGCCTCGAGTACACGCGCTTCGACAATATGTCCGATACGTGCTTTCGCCATCACCGGGATCGAAACCGCATTGATGACTTCTTCAACGATTGTTGGATCTGCCATACGCGCTACTCCACCAGCTGCACGAATATCTGCAGGAACACGTTCAAGCGCCATTACGGCTACCGCACCTGCTTCTTCAGCGATTTTCGCTTGCTCTGCATTGACAACGTCCATGATGACGCCGCCTTTTTGCATTTCTGCCATTCCACGTTTTACACGATCAGTACCTGTTTGTACCATGTATAATTCCCCCTATCAGTAGGTGTAATTTAGGTGTATTTCATTGATTCTTAAATCCTACACTATTGTATCACTTTTCAACACTCATGCCTATAAAGACGCTACGTTTGTACTTACTTAATCTATTGGTAATGTTTGTTTATCATTGGCGCTTATTCATATTTGTTGATTTTTTTTTAGAATTTCCCTCTTTAAGAAAATCTTATGAACAAGTAAAGGTTATAGAAAAGGAACTGACCCGATAGAGTCAGCCCCTTCTTATGCATTTTGGTTAAAACAATCCTTTGATCCCATTGACGACATTTGACCAGATATCACCGAAGAAACCACCGATGCCGCGCATCATCAGAACAAACCAGTTTGCTTTTTCAACATCTGCCTGGGCAACAATCGGAACACTTGCTTTTTTCTTGGCAGCTTCACTTATGTAGCCATAGTCATCTTTCCCAGAATAAGCGAGTGACAACGTCCCGACTTGATCCCCTTTTTTGATAGGTGCAGTCAATTGTCCTTTATCATTCAATGCTTTTTTATCCCATGTCGCCTTTGGTTTATATTTCTCTTCGTCACCATTGGCAATCACTGCTGAGAGCGCGTCAGTCGCCTTGACTTCCACTTCTTTTTCTTTCCCTTTTGTGACAGGTAAAGTCGCTTTATCTTTCACTTCATAATTTGCTTTTACGAGTTCTTGTTTTTGAAAATTGTTGAACCCATAATCCAAAAGCTTCTTGGTCTCTTCAAAACGTGAATTATATGAATCAGCTTTCATGACAACTGAAATCAGACGCATCCCGTTTCTTTGTGCAGTTCCAGTAAAAGAGTAACCTGCAAGTTCAGTGGAACCAGTCTTCAATCCATCAATTCCTTGGTATGCAAGTCCGTATCCCTGAGGATTACCTGGAATCATCCAGTTCCAGTTGATCATACGGTTCGCATCGTCTGTACCTTCTCTGAAGGTTTTTTCAGGTATTTTCGCCGTATCAAGGACTTCAGGATAATCGTTCAAAAGATGATAAGCCAATTTCGCTGTATCACGAGCTGACATCATATTCATAGAATCAGCCTCGCCTTTTGGGTGTTCACCCTTCAGGTCACTGTTATTCAGTCCGGTGCTATTGTAGAATTCATATTTTTCCAAACCTAGTTCTTTCGCTTTTTCATTCATCATATCGACGAAGTTCGCTTCAGAACCTGCAACCGTCTCTGCGATCGCCATTGTAGCACCATTTGCAGAATAAATAGCAGCAGCTTCGAATAGTTCTTTAATTGTGTAATCCGGATCTGCATCTTTACGGAGCCAGACATTAGACAAACTTGAATCTTGAGAAACTTTATGTGCACGATCACTTATTTTAACGGGCGTATCCCAACTGATTTCTCCATTTTCAATTGCTTCTAAAACTAAGTATTCCGTCATCATTTTCGTCATGCTTGCTGGTGGCAACATTAAATCTGCATTTTTTTCAAACAAGATCTTTCCTGTTTCTGCATCAAGCAGAATGGCAGATTCAGCCTCCATTTGCAAGTCAGGAGCAGCATAACCTGTATTTGCATTTGATGTAACGACTCCAGTGACTACAAGTAACATAGCTAACGTTATGATGACTGTTCGTTTCATTCGGTTTACCAACCTTTTTGCACCTCCAACCCTAAATACAACAAAGGTTATTGTACCATAAGAAAATCTAAAAAAATAGACAGTGGAAGACCCACTGTCTGAAAAAAATCGAAAATAGTAAAATCATCGTATCTTTTATAACAATTGTGTGACTAACGTCATGACAGTTCGTTAGACAGAATAGTTTGGTGCTTCTTTCGTAATCTGCACATCGTGTGGATGACTTTCTCGAAGCCCTGCATTTGTAATGCGAGTAAACATTGCATTTTCTCGAAGGTCATCAATTGAAGGTGTGCCGCAATATCCCATACCTGAACGTAGTCCGCCGACAAGTTGATGGATCGAATCCGCCAGCGGTCCTTTATAAGGCACCCGTCCTTCAATTCCTTCTGGTACAAGCTTTTGGTTATTTTCTTGGAAATAACGGTCGCGGCTTCCTCGCTCCATTGCACCAATCGATCCCATCCCCCGGTAAACCTTGAACTGGCGTCCTTGATAAATTTCCCGTTCACCTGGACTCTCATCGACCCCTGCAAGCAAGCTTCCCAGCATGACTGCATGTCCGCCCGCCGCAAGTGCTTTGACAAGGTCACCTGAGAATTTGATTCCGCCATCGGCAATGATCGGGATTCCATGTTTCCTTGCTTCTGTCGCACATTCGTAAACGGCTGTGACCTGAGGGACACCGACTCCTGCAACGACTCGGGTCGTACAGATAGATCCTGGCCCAATTCCGACCTTAACGACGTCGACTCCAGCTTCGATCAAGTCACGAGTACCTTCAGCGGTCGCCACGTTCCCTGCAATGATGGTAACCTCAGGATAAGCATCTTTAATTTCCTTCACTTTTTGCAATACACCTTCGGAATGACCATGTGCAGTGTCGATGACAAGTGCATCGACTCCAGCTTCTACAAGCTTTTTTACACGCGTCATCGCATCTGCTGTCACACCGACTGCAGCACCGGCTAAAAGCCTTCCATGCTGATCTTTTGCGGAATTCGGAAATTCAATCACTTTTTCAATATCCTTGATGGTGATGAGCCCCTTCAAAAGACCGTTTTCATCAACGAGTGGGAGCTTTTCGATACGGTGCTCTTGAAGGATTTCCTCTGCTTCCTTCAATGTCGTTCCTACAGGAGCTGTGACGAGGTTCTCATGGGTCATCACATCACTGATTTTAATCGAATAGTCCTGGATGAAACGCATGTCACGGTTCGTAATGATCCCGACAAGCTTACGATTTTCATCTACGATTGGAACCCCAGAAATACGGTATTTCCCCATCAGGTGCTCTGCATCAAACACTTGGCGATCTGGAGTGAGATAAAATGGATTGGTGATGACACCAGATTCTGAACGTTTGACACGATCCACATGCTCCGCCTGTTCTTCAATCGACATGTTTTTATGGATGATTCCAAGTCCACCTTGACGTGCCATCGCAATCGCCATTTTTGATTCCGTCACTGTATCCATCCCTGCACTGATGATCGGTACATTCAATTTGACGTTTTCAGAAAGCTGCGTTTTTACTGAAACATCTCTAGGAAGTACAGATGATTTAGCAGGAACAAGCAAAACATCATCAAACGTTAGTCCTTCACGTGCAAATTTTTCTTCCCACATAAGTCCCACTCTCCTTTTATCGTTTAAAATATTATTTGTAGATTAACAATGGGGTAAACTACTGTCAAGAATGCAGTAATAAGTTCGACTTTTCTTAAAATTTGCGCTATATGGATGTGAACTCATGGAGATGTCAATAAATGAATGGAAAAGCTACGATCAGTTTCTAAGTGCCTCATCCACACAGCGATATCTGAAAGGATGTTATCAACGTTCTTCTTCAAACTTGGCGAGTGATGAATTGAGTTACCGTAACTGTTATAGCTTTATTTATTACCTAACACATGGGAAGCGATATTTCGATTTATGTAAAAGTTCACCGTTGGAACTTCAGCCGGTCCTTTTATATTATGGGATGGTCCAATTGATCAAATGCTGTCTGTTGACAGTCGATCCTTACTATCCCGAATCCACGGCATTATTGGCACATGGTGTCACGACTCGAAAAAGGAAAAAACAAAATTATTTGTTTTTACAGGATGAGATCAAAGTACAAAGGAATGGATTGTTTCCTCATTTTTCAAAACAACTATTCCATTTGGAGACTGTTGAAGGGGACAAGTTTCAGATGCAGGAACTTCTTTGCCACGTTCCTGATATAGATGACTTGTTTCGACAAATCAATGGATTCTCTGAGTTACTGCAGGTTTCTATTACTTCTTGTGGATTAATGTCGATTCCCGACAAAATATTGGATCCATTACATATGACAGATACACGGTTCATCCAGTTCCTTAAACAGCAATTTGCAACAGAAACCGAGGTGAATTATACTGGGTCGATGTTTGTCATTAAAATTGGAGAAAAAGGTATTGAGAATCCTTTGATCAAAAAGAGTGTAGATGGCAATTACTTCATTCCAACTAAAAGGGAAGGTTTTAAACCTCTACATGAGGTCATGGTCCATTACTTATTGCTTTATAACTTGAGCATGATCTGCCGGTACGAAACAGAATGGTGGGGTGACTTGTTCCACACCTACTCCAGTAATGACTTTCCTTTCATATCAAGGTTTCTCTCAAACTCACGTATAAAAGTACCAAAGCTGTTGATGGAGTATCTGGATAAGAAAAGGGTGGGAGATTAAGGGCACTAATAGGGAAAAAGATTTTCGAGTGAAAATCTTCCTTTTAATGGAATTATTGCTTTGCTAGTTTATCTTTTAAGGATGAATATTATCGTTTATAAAACGTATATTTTTAAATTTTAACTTTTTGAAGGTACGAATAACGGTATGATCTCCCATTTTTTGTATATCCGGCACACTTGTATTACTCTAAGGTACCTCAATCCCCTTTCTGAGTACATCAAATCCGGTTTTCTCCCTTTTCATGTATTCAGAACGGCTTCCTGAGTACATCAAATCCAGTTTTTCTCCTTTTCATGTATTCAGAACGGCTCTCTGAGTACATCAAATCCGGTTTTTCTCCTTTTCATGTATTCGGAACGGCTCTCTGAGTACATCAAATCCGGTTTTTCTCCTTTTCATGTATTCGGAACGGCTCTCTGAGTACATCAAATCCGGTTTTTCTTTTTCTCCGAACGGCTCTCTGAGTACAACGTACTGGCTTTTGACTTTCATGTACTTAGAGAAAACTCCCTGAGTTCTGCATTTCTTCCTGAAACACAAAAAAGAACAGCTTTGCAGCTGCTCTCTTGATTGCCCGGCGACGTCCTACTCTCACAGGGGGAAGCCCCCAATTACCATTGGCGCTGAAGAGCTTAACTTCCGTGTTCGGCATGGGAACGGGTGTGACCTCTTCGCCGTCGTCACCAGACTGTATGAAGTTGAAGGAAACCATTCCTTCAAAACTAGATAATGTCTTTCTTGAAAACATCTTCGATGTAAAATGTGGTTAAGTCCTCGATCGATTAGTATCTGTCAGCTCCACGTGTCGCCACGCTTCCACACCAG
>NZ_CAMGYZ010000025.1 GCF_946151055.1 Bacillus sp. Marseille-Q3570
GGTTTCCAACGACATGACCGTTTACGATTACGTATATTATTGCACCATCAATTTAAAGATTTAGAATTTCAAGTAGGTTAAGGGATAGGAGCACGATCTCCTACCCCAACAATTGACGTAGAACCTTATTTTTTTAGGTTGAAGCAAGCAGTCGCTTCTATAGAATTTCATATTCCAATCTTCCGCAATAGGGAGCATATCTGTAATAAGATATGCTCTTTTATTAGGTAATTAATCATTGAGTTGGAACTGTTAATTTGAAATAATTGGTATACGATGGAATTTTAGTTGAAGGTTGCCAAAAAAGAAGGTGATAAAATGATTAACTATTTTGGAACACCGAAAATAGAAACCGAACGATTAATTCTTAGAAAGATGGAACTGTCTGATGCTCAAAAAGTATTCGACCACTGGCTTTCGGACGAACGGGTATCAGACAATCGAGTAAATGCAGCACACAAGACTGTTTTAGAAACAATCGAGAGGATCTCAAAGATAGTAAGTGATTATGCGAATGATGAATTTTGTTGGTGGGGTATTGAGCGAAGAATTGATGGTGTATTAATTGGTGAAATCGATTTGTATGACTTCGATAATATCACCGGAAACTGTGAGGTAAGTTATTCGATTGGATATGAATGGTGGAACCAGGGGTATGGGACGGAAGCGTTAAGGGCGGTTGTGGAATTCGGCTTCCGACATATGAACATTCACAAGATCGCTGCAGCGCATAACATTGACAATCCGGCTTCTGGAAAAGTGATGGGTAAAGCTGGGATGGTTCAAGAAGGGATCATCAGACATATGATTCGCAACGCTAAGAATCAATACAAAGACTGTGCTGTTTATGGAATACTTCAAGAAGATTATAGAAAAACCATTGATAGGGCACAAAACTATATTCTAACGTTGGTTTAGAGGTGAAATGACGTATGGATAGTATAATTTTTGATTTAGATGGAACGATTTGGGATCCAATCGATACCGTTCTTAATGCATGGAATAGTTGTATCAGGAAACACAGTCAAATAAAGAAAGAACTAACACGCACCGATTTCGAAGGAACAATGGGACTGCAAATGCACGATATTAGTAAAAAGTTGTTTCCTTATTTAAGCGAGGATGCCCGCTTAAAGGTAATAACCGAGTGTTGTCTTACCGAACAAGGATATTTGAAAGTACAAGGAGGCAATCTTTATCCTAATGTAGAGGAAGTATTGAAGATACTATCGAATAAATACAAACTCTATATCGTAAGCAACTGTCAGGATGGATACATTGAATCTTTTTATGAGTTTCATAAACTAGATAAATATTTTTTTGATTATGAAAATCCAGGAAGAACCGGACTTCCAAAAGGAGCTAATATTTGCTTAATTATTGAAAGGAATAACCTATCAAATCCCATTTATGTAGGGGACACAGAAGGCGATTTAAAAGCAGCTAGGTATGCTGGAATTCCTTTTGTCTATGCAAAGTATGGCTTTGGACAAGTTAGTGAACATGATGAGGTGATAGAAAAGTTTGATGACCTGTTAAAAAGATTCTAAGGAATTAGCTCATTTAGGAAAATTTAAAGTACATTTGCGATGATCCCGGTTTATATATTTTTTTGTACTTGATACATACCTGTTAATAAACGTAAATATTCCAGAATCGGGGGCGTTAGTTAAAGATCTGCTTCAATATCTGATATCAAGTCTTCCATAATAGGGGGCGATAATCCAGGAAGGATTACGCCTCCTATTTGTTTAATACATAGGAAATGCCATGTGATTTAAAACAAGACGAATTTTTACTATTCCGGCGGGGGGAGGGTTTTTAATGAAATATAATGTTCGCAATAAAACACTTATCACTGAAAGACTAGTACTAAGACTGTTTCAAAACTCTGATGCAGATGCTGTTACAACCCTATGTAATAATTATAATATCTTTAAAAATACATTGTACCTGCCTTATCCCTACTCTAAAGAAGATGCTTTATCCTGGATTGAACATCATCTTGATAATTTTAACGATAATAAATCATATGAATTTGCTATAACAGATAAGGGAAGTGGGAAGTTATATGGAGCTATAGCGCTTACCAATAACCAAAAGTTTAATAATGGCGAGATAGCCTATTGGATTGGTGAAGAATTTTGGGGAAATGGATATGCTACAGAGGCAGCGCAAGCCATAATACAATTTGCATTTGATGAAAAGCAATACCATAAAATATTTGCTCGTTATTTTAATTCAAATCCAGCTTCGGGAAGAGTTATGCAAAAACTAGGTATGAAAGAAGAAGGAGTTTTAATTGACCATGTGAGGAAAGAAGATCATTATGTTGATCTTGTTTATTGTGGAATTATTAACTCATGAGAGTTTTTAGTTGCTCCTGAAAAGGGGACTTAATCTAAAAATGGTTACCACCACTTTTTGTGTAGGGAAGAAATAATGATTAGGAGAGGAAATAAAGGTGAATATAAGACTTGCTGAAGTAAAGGACATACCGCAATTAATAAGAATGAGGTGGGACTTTACAATTGAATATGATGAAAGTAAAAAGAACGCATCATTTGATGATTTTGAAATGGAATGCGAATCTTTTTTAGAGAATGCAATTAATAGTCAGCAATGGTTTATTTGGGTAGCTGAAGAAAATGGAAAAGTATTATCACATATTTACATAGAATTAATACGAAAGGTCCCTAGACCCGGTAGAATAACATATCCATTTGCCTATATGACAAATGTTTATACAGTTCCAGAATTTCGAAGTAAGGGTATTGGAAGTAATCTACTCACTACAATAAATAATTGGATAAAGGAAAACAATTTTGAATTTATTATTGTATGCCCAAGTGATGAGTCTATTGATTACTATAAGAAAAATAATTATGTTCATTGTACGGAGCCTATGGAATATTTTCCTTCTTGAAATATTGAGTGTCTTTATTCAAATTAAGAGGCCTTGTAGAAAAGTAAACAACTCAAGAGGTGAGTTTTATACATGAACAATGGTATTACTCTAATTGACCATGATCCTTCATGGTCGGATGAATTTATTAAACTAAAACATGTTATTGAATCTCACTTACAATCCCTGGTGTTATCCATAGAACATATAGGGAGCACCTCAGTAAAAGGGTTAAGTGCAAAACCCATATTAGATATTGATGTTGTAAAACCAGATACTTATTTATTCCCACAAGTTAGTACAAAACTAAGAATGTGGGTTATTATCACGAAGGTAACCTGGGAATTGAAGGTAGAGAGGCTTTTGGAAGAGAAAATCGTCATGTCCCAAAGGATGGAAGTGCTTCATTTTGAATGGATCATAACTTGTATGTATGTCCACAGGACAGTAAAGAACTTATGAGACACTTAGCTTTTCGTAATTACCTACGCCAAAATTCAGAAGCAGCCTACACCTATGATGAGCTGAAAAAGAGATTAGCAAGCACCTCAAAAGACCGAGCTACATATACATCTGGAAAAAGTAAATTTATAGAAACTATATTAAAAGAAATCTTATGATTTATTCCATAAAAGAGGTGCTTTTCTGCAGTATCACTATAGAAAAGTTCCTGTAAAAGCAAGGGGAGGTTTATATGAAATAAACAAAATACTCTTCAATCGCGGATAAGTATGATAATAATCAATATAGGATTCAAGAATTAGAGAAGGATTTTAACTTAGAAGAATATATAAATCAACATAAAAAAAGTTCATATGAAGTACTGGACTTATCTTGTGGCACTGGTCTATACCTTGCGAAACAAATCCACTATTTAAGCATGTAAATATTGAGTGGAATGGCTTAGATGCTTCAAAGGATATGTTAAAGAAAGCTAGTGAGAAGGTTAGTAATGTAAATTTAGTGCATGGTTATGCTGATAATATACTATTTGAATCTAACACATTTGACTACATATCAAACAACTATGCATTCCATCATTACGAAAACAAAGAACGTGCGTTAGATGAAATAGCTCGTGTTTTGAAAAATGATGGAGTATATAAACTACATAATATCGCTATCCATAAAATGCCTGAATGGCGGGTTTGTCATTATTTTCCATCAGCCTATGAAGAAGATTTAAGTAGGTTTTGGGATGATGAATTAATCTACCAGGAACTCTTAAAAAGAGGATTTAAAGTCAATACAAGAATAGAATATCGAATGGAAGAGATATCAGTCGCTGATTATATACAATTTGCTCAAAACAGAGATATTTCTGTACTAACTTTAATAAGTGATATTAACTATGAGTATGGTTTGGAAAAAATGGAACATGATTTGCAATTAGATCCCCATAAAACAATCACTAATGAGTTTGCAGAACTTTTTATTATCTCTAAAAAAATGTAGGTATCCTTACATATTTAGTTTTATTCCTGAATAGGGGGCATATCTTGAGTAAGATATGTCTCTTTATTATGAAATTAGTGATTGAGTTAGATTTGATAGTTTGAAATAATTGGTATTGAACAAGATGGGCAGCATTATTGAAGAAGGATAATGTTTTTTATGTAGGATTATATTAGAGGAGGGATAAAATGTCTAACGATAATTTTACAAAGGTATTACTTATTGGAATATTAGTTTGTATGATTGTTATTGCATTTAAAATAAGTACAAAGGAGTATATTCAATCGCCTACACCAAATGTGGATGTGAATAATCAAGGTGGGAGGGTAGTTCAAATTGCTCCTAATAGAGTTGGGGTTATTGATACGGGTCATGGAAGTGGTTGGGAACAACTTGTTGTTTTTGAATATAATCCTGATACTAAAAACATTTGAAGCTGTCAGTTCATTGACTTATGAAGACATCTTTAACCATCCAAAAGAACATGGTATTCCAGTAAGAACTGATAAATATGGTAATTAGTCCTTATTAAACAAAAGGGGTAAATGTTGCTAGATCTATTACATTTTTAAAAGGGGGAAAGAGATATCATAAAAAAAACATTAATGTTTATCATATTCGTTACAGTAATATGGTTCGCTTATAAGGGATTGAACTATTTATATATTAAGAAGACTTTTGTAAAACCTTATACAATTTCTAATGAAGTAATTCAAGATGCAATTCAAGATGAAAGTAAGAGTAAATACATATTAAGTAATAAAGAATGGGGATTATTGTCTGAGGAATCAGTATTTAGATTAACTAGAGAGCCAATTAACTGGACTGATTTTAAAGACTTTATCCAAACCTGTGATGGTCCCAACTCCTCATTATCATACAACGATGGGAAAGCTGCGTTCAAAGTCATGAAACAAGACTATAAAGATAATTATCGGACAGTAGAGGTAACTTGCCACAAATACGCCGAAAGTAATGGAGATCATATAGGTTCAAAGACCATAACCTTAATAATGGAGAATATTGAGGGTTCATGGAAAGTCATAGGTAAAATCAGTTCGGGAAAATAAAATTTTTGTTAAACATTTAAGCATGGTTGGTACAGGATCTAACTTTTTCAATCTTCAAGAATAGGGGGCTTTAATGGAATTATTTGTACACGACACTTTATTTATAATATTTAATTAAGAATTTTAAAATCCAAAGAGCAAGTAAAACCCATATTAAAATAAAGATAACACCAACGAACCAATTCTTAGGTTTACCGTTCCTTCCGATATCAACAGCTTTTGCTCTATTTTCTTCTATGATGTAGGTAGGGATTAACTTTAGGGCTAAAGAGATTCCAAGAGGGACTAAAATTAAATCATCTAGATAACCTAAGAGAGGTATGAAATCAGGGATCAAGTCAATTGGGCTAAAAGCATAGGCTACCACACATAATGTAAAAACCTTAGCAAACCAAGGCGTACGATTATCCTTATAGGATAAATAAAGAACAAACAAATTTTGCTTCAATTTATAAGCGTAACTTTTTAATTTCCTAATAGTATCCACTTTACTACCTCCAATACGTAATTATTATAGTTTAGAAGGTTAAGATGGTAAATGGAAACTGTTATGAAATTCTATGAGGAAGTTTATAAAATTTAATATCGAATCTTCCAGAAAAGGGGATTAATTAAACACTGGTCTTAAAATAGGGGGATCCACTTGAAGAAGCCGTAAAATATTTTCCTAGTTCTAATATTGATAAAGAATAGAAGATATAGATGACGCAATAGAGGAAACCATAGTACCAATTCTTCAAGAGAATTCAAAGGAAACTAATAATTAAATACTCTTCAAGAATAGGAGGCAATTCTGTAGCAAAGAATTGCGCTCTTTCTTAATGTTAAGGGCTATTTTAATGGAGTACAGGGCAGGAATATTTTGTGGGGAAGTCGAAGTTCTTTTATCGAAATAACTACGGTATCGAATTTTTGAAACTATTTGAACATGAAGATAATTATGAAGATGATCAGATGATAAATTTATACTCATAAGGAGATAAAACTATGGTAAAAAACAAATTACTAAGAATGGACAATGTCGGCATCGTCGTAGAATCGCTTGATGACGCAATCTCTTTCTTCGAGGAGATTGGCTTGAACCTCGAAGGGCGAGCCACTGTCGAAGGTGAATGGGCTGGTCGCGTAACCGGACTGGGTTCTCAGTGCGTAGAGATTGCTATGATGGTTACCCCGGATGGCCACAGCCGAATTGAACTTTCGCGATTTCTCACCCCACCTACTATATCAGATCACCGGACTGCTCCTGTAAACGCCCTCGGTTATCTACGCGTCATGTTCACTGTTGAAGACATTGACGAAATAGTATCCAGACTCACCAAATATGGTGCTCAGCTCGTTGGCGAAGTGGTTCAGTACGAGGACTCGTATCGGCTCTGCTACATTCGTGGACCCGAAGGACTTCTAATCGGTTTGGCGGAACAACTCGGTACAAATAAGTAAGTGACGTTTTATAAAAAGCCGTTACTAAAATCCTGAAATATACATCACTGAAGTTCTGGTGTTGATAATTTGAAATAATTGGAACTGAGAGAGAGGCATCTTTGTTGAATAAAACAGTTCGACTAACGGTGTAAAATTTAATGAGGCTCATGCTAAAACAATTATCAACCAGGAGGTAAAGTTATGAATAAAAGTAAGATCTATACGCTTTTATCTATCTCAACTTTTGGCCTTACGTTATTGCTTATCGTGTTGTATGTTAATGGCATCGACCCTGGAAGAGATGAATACTTTATCCCGCTAGTGATTATTGGCATCATCACAACCATTTACTCCATACCGAAGATCGATAATACTATAATCAGAAAGACGTTATTCGGTATCGTGATTACCAGTTTTATTTTACTGTTTTTAGCGATGGCTGTTTTTTCTTCCTTAATACATAAAACCTAATAACCTATGAGACACCATCCCGAAAGGATGGTGTCTTTTTACATATATAGGTGGTTCTATGGACTTAAGAAAAAGTTGCCCACCTCTTTAGGGCTTTATTGCCAGTTTTAGAAACTTCTAGTGTAAACGAACTAACTATCTGAATTTTAAAGGTTTCTTATTGAAAAAAGTCGAAAAACTGTGTAGTTAATCGTCATTCGGATAAAAGAAAAGGAGAGGATGTTAAAGATGGACGTTATGGTAAGTTCAAATGAAATGACAGACCTTTTGAATTCTTGGTACGTGGAGATTCGGGATCGCAACGTAGAAAAAGCAACGAGATTGAAAGAGGAGATAGACGAGAAAATCAACAATATGGAAGAAAATCAAAATCTGCTGCTCTATTATTCGTTATTGACATTCCGGTATCAGTTGACGAAATCTGATGATCTCGAAGAACTCGACGCAATGGTTTCCCAATTTGATCAAGATCAGAATGAGATGGATGATATGATTGATTATTACTACCATTTCTTTAAAGGCATCCATCTGTACAAACAAAAACGATATGAAGAAGCGATATCGTCCTTCCATTACGCAGAGAAAAACCTTAATTCCATTCCTGACCCCATAGAAACAGCGGAATTCCACTATAAACTAGCCTCAGTTTACTCACAACATATGAAAATACTTCAATCTATCCAGCATACTTACAAAGCATTAGAGATTTTCCAACAAAATGAACATTACCGTTTACGAACAGCAGACTGTAAGAACCTGCTCGGTACCAATCATATCCTTCTTGGGAATTATGAGCAGGCGAATTATCATTTGAATAAGGCATTAGAATACGCTCAACTCGTTCAATGTCAAGAGACGGAATCCATTTCTCTACAAAACTTGGGATGGATGTACTCCAGAATGGGAAATCCGAATGAAGCAATCGAGTATCTGACAAAAAGCCTGAAGTGGATGGAGGAGGAGAAGCAGTATCACTATCAGATCAAAACCATGTACATAATGGCCAAGCAGTACTTCAACCTCGACGAAATTTCAGATGCCTTGTACTGGGTAGACCGATGCACTGACATATGTCGACACAATCAGGATTCTGAGTACCTTAGCAAGCTTAAGATCCTCAAGAGTAAACATACAATGGAGCTTTCGGATTACATGAACGTGCTTAAGGATGAAATTTCTTTCTTTCTCGACAAAAAATATTGGGGAAATTTAGAGGAATTCAGTCATGATTTGGCGAAATATTATGAAAAAGAGGGAAATATTAGGGATGCCATGGAGTATTACAAACTGGTCATCCACGCCAAAAACAAATTAAGCTAGGAGGATTTGTATGAAGAAAGTCATTGTCATGTTGTTATTGTCTTTATCGATGGTCATAACACCAATGTTCTTCAACACGACTCAAGCTCATGATGGAATTATTAAAGATTCACCTCCAAAAGCTGCACATGACGGAATCATCAAAGACTCGATCACACTAATCGCTCACGATGGAATCATCAAAGATTCACCAACTTATAACACATAATAAACGTCATAAAAAATACGATTAAACATGATTCCTGAAGTGCCGAGTCTGGCACTTTTTTCTTTTATGACAGCTATGTTAAAGAACTTTGTGGATATTGCAGAATTCAACAATGAAAATGAATAGAGCTTTATGACGTATTTCCATTTTTAGGTCTAACTGCGTGTTTATCGGTATAGATATCCACTGGAATGAGAATGAGTGGTAAAATAAGAGTACCCAACCGTTTAAGGAGGAATGATGGATAAGGAAAAAGAATTGATCAAAGAAATCAGGGGATTGATCAAAAAGTTTCAAAATGATCTTCCAGAAGAGAAACGATTGGAAGTATTTCATCAAATCATCTACTTGACGGGTCTGCTGACACGAAAGAATCGGCATAATATATAACAGGCGCAAACCTATTGAAAAGGTTTACGCCTGTTTTTTACATTCAAATTCAATAAGATAATCCGTGTCCGTAATCGTATAGGTCAGGGATCGTGACAGGGAGTTTTCCAGTCGGATTCACTTCTCCGGTGATGACTTTAGCGAGTGCTTTGACCGAAATGTCACGGTATCCGTATGTCAGAACATTAGCATCGACATCAGGGAAGGCCATGATGTCATATGGATTCCGCATTGAAGCGATAACAACTTCCTTGCCGGTTTCCATCAACTCGTGAACCAGTTGCTGTTGGGCGTCGTTCAAATTTGCGCTGTATGCAGTGACAATAACCGTATCTGCATCTGCTGCCTGATCGACTGCGTTCGAAATTTGAGCGGTGGTCGGACTAGTATTGGTTGCATACGCTTCAGCAGAATAGCCGTTCCCCGTCAACTCATCCGCCAGCAATCCGGGATTTCCGATTGATGGCCCAGTGACGAAGACTTCACGTTCAGAATCAAGTGGCAGCACATCGTCGTTTTTAACAAGTGTAACGCTCTCTTCCGTCATTTGATCAGCAAGTGCAAGGTTCTCTTCTAAGCCGATGTCTTCAATCGCGTCCACAGGTACGTTCGGTTCATGGAATAGACCGCGCTTGAACTTCAGCTCTAGAATACGGAAGACAGACTGGTTCAATCGTTTTTTTGAAATTTCACCGCTGTTGACGGCATCTAATACTGCATTGTAAGCAAGGGGAACATCCGGTGGGTTCAGTAAAATATCTGCACCAGCTTTGAAAGCCTCAACCGGCACACGGTCAGGAGGGACGACATTGGCACCAGACATCCCAAGGCTGTCGGTGATGATGACCCCGTCAAAGCCCATTTCCTCACGCAACAAACCGGTTAAGATCGGCTTGGAGAGGGTGGCAGGGAGACCTGAATCATCCAAAGCAGGAACCACAATATGCGCAGGCATGATCGCATCGATTCCAGCATCAATCGCAGCTTTGAATGGTTTTAAGTCCACCTCATGTAACGTCTCAAGATCATGATTGATGATTGGAAGACCGTAGTGGGAATCGACATTTGTATCGCCATGTCCCGGAAAATGTTTCGCGGTCGCCATGACGTCTTCGTTTTGATAACCGGTCACTTGAGCGGCGCCCATCGCTGCTACAAGATCAGGGTTCTCAGAGAAAGAACGGACCCCGATGACAGGGTTCTCCGGATTCATGTTCACATCCAAGACAGGTGCAAGGTCCATATTGATGCCGAGGCTTTTCAGTTCCATCCCCATGATCTCAGAAGATTGGCGAGCATAGTCGGTGGATCTCGTCGCGCCAAGGGCCATGTTCCCTGGAAAGACTGTTGCAGGCTCTGTCACGCGTGCTACGACGCCACCTTCCTGATCCGTCGCAATCATCAATGGAATCGGCAACCGTTGATCCATCGCGATATCCTGTAAACCGTTCGACAGGGCATTCACTTGTTCGAAATCGATCGGCGTACCGATGTTGCCGGTCCAGTTGAAGTAGATTACACCTCCGATATGATACTTTTCAATCGCTTCTTTAAAATTCTTCGCACCTCGGTTCTGCCGGAGATTCGTGTCTTCATAATTCGGGTCGGTCGGCGTCTGGCCATAGACATGGATAATGAACAATTGCCCGACTTTTTCCTCAAGTGTCATGTGCTGGATCTTGTTCTGGATCCATCCTCTCCGTGCTTCTTCATCATCCCAGCCGGGCTTGGTCGGGTCATCCCAGGAAGCCTTTGTCATCCCAGGGACTAAGAGAAAGAACGAAATGATCAGGGTCAATGTGGTTGTGCAGAACTTTTTCAAGATTCGTCATCTCCTTTCAAAATAGGTCCATTAAAGCCTCGTGTTAATGTGATATCAGCAATGACAGGCAAATGGTCTGAAGCTAGTGTTGATAAAACTTCACTATGCTGGACAGTGACGTTATCAGACGTATAAATGTAATCGATCCGCTTTGTTGGTGAGAGGGCAGAGTATGTATATCCTGGTGATTCATCTCCTGCAACAGCCCATGCGTCTATGAACGTATCGAATAACGGTGAGAGTTCTGGCGCATCCGGTGTGGCGTTCATATCGCCGACAAGGATCTTATCTCCAGCTTGTTCTTCGAAAATGTTCAACATATCATCCACCTGCATCGTTCTGATCGTTGGATCGCCTCGGTAGTCCAGATGGGTGACATAGAATGGCACAAGAGCGCCTTTTACATTGATGATCGCTTCAGCAAAGCCTGGCGAAAGCTTCGGTTCCGGCTCAGCATCTTGTGTTGAAAGTCTTGTAATCTCTTGATTGGTGGCTTGGACAATTGGATATTTACTGAGTACAGCTACGCCAAATTGTCTTCTAGGGGCATCTTCTGAAACGGGGTCAAAATCATAGATCGGGGCGAAAAAGTAATGCATGTCCAGCTGCTCCGCAAGATCTTCGATGATGTTGTCATTGTTGCTCCGGGCTCCCCAATGGACATCAACCTCCTGCAAACCGATGATTTCAGCACCGGACTCCTCAATGACACTGGCGATCCGGTCGGTGTCATAAATACCGTCCGAACCGGCACCTGCATGGATATTGTAGGTCATGACGCGGACATCCACTTCTGTACCGTCGGAAGCATCTTCGGCGAATGCCATTCCGGGCCCGCCGACCAACCAAAACATAATCGTTCCTAACACAGCAATACGTACCAACGACTTGAACACATTCAAATTTGTCCTCTCCCTTGCTATGTAATCGCTTACATGGAAAAGTCTAGCAACAACTGGTATAGATGTCTATACGACGATGCTCCTTAATATCCAAATATAATATGTTGGACCATGGGACTCAGGGATGAATTAAGAGGGAAGGAGGGGTGGTGATAGATTTTCACCGGGTGGAAAATGAATTCAGTTCAGTGAGTATAATAAACCAGACCTTTCGTATTGTGTAAATTAATACCGATTTAAAAAGGAAATATATGTTAAGGTTAGAGTGTAAAAGAAAGTGAGTATTTAAAAAGGGAGGCTGAGGGGAAGATAGCTGTATTTCTAGACCGTGATGGGACTATTGGCGGTACAGGAGGTGGAATACATCACTTTGAATTCTCTATGTATGATTTTTCGCCAAAATCAATAATGTTTCTTAATGAACTAGGAGTTAAAGTTTTTCTTTTTACAAATCAAACTAGAGTAGGTAGAGGATTTTTTACAGAAGATGAATTACTTGAAGGTTTTGAGATGATGAGAGAGCAATTGGCAGTACACTCTGCTTATTTAGATGATATTTTCTACTGTCCACATAAACCTGATGAAGGATGTAAGTGCCAAAAGCCCAATGTCGGTCTTATATTAGAAGCCCAAGAAAAATATAAACTTAAGCTTGATGACTGTTATGTTGTAGGTGATACAGGCAGTTCAGATGTGGTGGCTGCAAGTAATGCGGGGAAAAAAAGTATTAGTTAGAACAGGATGGGGAGAAGATTCACTTACAACGTATCGTAATAAGTGGAAAAATATCAAGCCGGATTATGTAGCAGAAAATTTAGTAGATGCTGTTAAATGGATCGCTGATGATATTGAACTCTAGCTTTACTTTATTAAGTGATGATTAATAGAGGTTTTTTAGGGGGATTAAGATGCAAAAGGTAATTGATAGATTAGATGAAATAGATTCTAGTGATGTAGGGATGATTATTTATTCGACAGATAAGAGAGAAAAGATATCTGTTTACAATAGTGATATAACTGTACCACTAGCTTCAGCAGCAAAAGTAGCAGTTGGTTTTTGTATTGCTTATTGGGTAGAAGAGAAATTGTGTAATTGGGATGACATTGTTTGTGACGTAAGTTTTGATCCTCACGAAGATAGCCTTATCGTATATCCACACATTCAACATAGGGATAGCCTTCAATTGCGAGAGGCAGTAGAAGTTATGATCGCTTGCCATGATAGTCTTGTAGCGAATAGTATAGTGCAGATGTATGGCGGTTGGGATAAAGTAAGCCAATCAATAAACTCATATTTTCCTAATATAAATGTCAAACAAGACCCTCTTGATTTGGATAATAAAGGGAGCATAAATCAAATATTTGAATTAATGCTTTTGATTTACCAGAGATATAAAAATAACCCTGAGTTATTGAGTCCGATTATGAATGGATTAGTTAGGCAAAGAGGTGAGATTGAAGGGATACCTAATCATTTATTAAATCACATGACTGGTGGATTAGAAAATGCAATTGTAAATATTGGAATCCTTGGATATTTAAATCAAAATCCTCTTATATATGTATTAGGTGCAAACAATTTGCCAAATCGATATAATAGCCAAGTTGCCGACGAAATCATTATTGATACTATTAAATCACTCTATAAAAATACTTACATAAATAATTAAAGTTAGAAAATAATAAATAACTTTAAAATAATGTAAAGAGGAACTGCCTATTTGAATTAACAATCATTAACCAACACTTTATAAAACAAGAATAGTGGCTTCATAGTTTTGGTCTATCCTTTTTATTGGATTTACATATAGAAAGGATGGAATCATATGAAAAAAGTATTGAGAAATGGCGTGGTGGCTGCTGCACTTTTAGGAATGGGAATGACGTTAGCATCACCGGCAACAGCTGCTGATCAAAGTACTGAAAAACCAGGATTGAACCCGAATCAGATCTTGAATGTCGCACATCGGGGTGCTTCAGGTCATGCACCTGAACATACGCTTCCGTCTTATGAGTTAGGGGAAAAGATGAAGGGTGATTACGTAGAGGTCGATCTTCAGATGACAAAAGATGGTGAGCTGATTGCGATGCACGATGAAACGCTCGATCGCACCACCAATGGTACGGGTCTGGTGAAGGATCATACGCTTGAAGAAATCAAACAACTCGATGCCGGTTCATGGTTCAATGAAAAGTATCCTGAAATGGCGAAGGAAGAATATGCAGGGGTGCAAGTTCCAACACTTGTTGAAGTGATCGAGAAATTTGGGAAAAGTGCAAATTACTACATCGAGACAAAATCCCCGGAAGTCTATCCGGGCATGGAAGAAAAACTCCTTGAAACGCTAGAGGAACATGGTTTGACAGGACCGAACAATCCTTCCAGCCAGGTGATCATCCAGTCTTTCAGCCCTGAAAGCTTGAAGAAAGTCCATGATCTGAATCCCAATCTTCCGCTTGTCCAGCTGCTCTGGTATACAAGCCCAGCGACGATTACGGACGCGGAACTCGACCAATACAAACAATACGCTGTCGGCGTGGGAATGAACCACGATCAGATTGATGAATCCTATGTACAAAAGGTGAGGGGACACGACCTCCTGATTCATCCGTATACGGTAAATGAAAAAGAAGACATGGAAAAACTCCTTGACTGGGGTGTGACCGGGATGTTTACGAATTATCCGGACCGTCTTCACGAAGTATTGGAAAGCAGATGACGAATGTAAGGGAATCTGTCCCAGAAGTAAGGAGCAAGTTCTCAAGAATCCTTGCTGAAACAGTCTCAGTATGACTTTTAACGGACATGCTCATGAACGCTTCATGAAGTGATGAAAATGGGAAAGGGCGGATTAGGTATACTCATGAACACTCCATGAAGTGATGAAAATGGGAAAGAGCGGATTAGGTATGCTCATGAACGCTTCATGAAGTGATGAAAATGGGAAAGGGCGGATTAGGTATGCTCATGAACGCTTCTTGAAGTGATGAAAATGAGAAAGGGCGGATTAGATATGCTCATGAACGCTTCTTGAAGTGATGAAAATGAGAAAGGGCGGATTAGATATGCTCATGAACGCTTCTTGCAGTGATGAAAATGGGAAAGAGCAGATTAGATATGCTCATGAACGCACCATGAAGTGATGAAAATGGGAAAGAGCGGATTAGGTATGCTCATGAACGCTCCATGAAGTGATCAAAATGGGAAAGAACGGATTAGGTATGCTCATGAACGCTCCATGAAGTGATGAAAATGGGAAAGGGCAGATTAGGTATGCTCATGAACGCCATCAAAATGAGATACAGCACACAGAGACCTTATTTCGCAAAAACCTTCGTAAAACATCTTAAATAACGTCCCTGGTGTCCGCTAAGACTCACGAAAACCATTGGAACTCAAAAAAAGCTGACCCAAACATCGAGAAAAATGGATGTTTCGGGTCAGCCCTCTTTTTGCTTTATTTTTCACTCACGAAAATCTTCTGTTTTTCTTTCTCCCGAATTTGTTTGGCTGCTTGGATCATGTTCGTAAGAGCTGCTGTCGTTTCACTGATTCCCCGTGTTTTCAATCCACAATCCGGATTAACCCAGAATTGGCGGGGATGGAGTACTTTCAATGCCCGTAAGATGTTTCTTTCGATTTCATCGACTCCAGGGATGCGGGGGCTATGAATGTCATATACCCCCAGCCCAATCCCTTTTTCATAAGACTGTTTCTCAAAATCGACAATCAATTCTCCATGGCTCCGTGCCGCTTCAATCGAAATGACATCTGCATCCAATTGGTCGATGGCGTCCATGATTTCTCCGAATTCGGAATAACACATATGGGTATGGATTTGTGTCTCATCTTTTACAGTACTGGTAGCAAGCTTGAAGGCATAAACGGCTTCCTCCAAATATTTCTTTTGTTTCTCATTCTTCAATGGCAATCCTTCTCGTAAAGCCGGTTCGTCAACCTGGATCATATGGATCGCCTGTTCTTCCAAAAATTCAATTTCTTTCTGTAATGCCAGTGCGATTTGTTTGGTGACATCAAACCTGCTGATATCTTCCCGCACAAATGACCAATTCAAGATGGTAATAGGTCCAGTCAGCATTCCTTTTACCGGTTTATCTGTCAATGATTGCGCGTAGCTGATTTCTTTGACGGTCATCGGTTCTGTCAACGCTACATCTCCGTAAATGATCGGCGGTTTCACGCAACGGGAACCATAAGATTGAACCCAGGCGAATCTCGTAAAGGCAAATCCATTCAATTTTTCACCAAAGAACTCTACCATATCATTGCGTTCAAATTCGCCGTGTACTAGGACATCAAGACCGAGCTCCTCCTGACGTTGGATCCATTCATTTGTATTCGCTTCAATAAAAGCATTATACTCTTGATCGGACCATTCACCTCTACGCCATTTCAACCGCGCTTGACGAATTTCTGTTGTTTGCGGGAGGCTGCCGATCGTGGTTGTCGGCAATAACGGAAGATTGAAAAAGCCTTCATGGATTTTTTGACGTATAGAAAAGTGTGTTCCTCGTTTTGGTTCTACACCTTTCCAGCGATCCATATCTTTTTGGACTTCCGGATCATTGATCGAAGTTGATTTCATCAGTTCTTCTCGACAACGTAATTGCACCTTGATTTTTTCCTCAATCGTATCTCTGCCATGGTTCAATCCCTCTGTCAAAGTTACGATCTCTTCAAGTTTCTCATCCGCAAATGATAATGCGCTTTTCAGGGCAGGATCCAATTCCTGTTCAGTCGAAACCGTGACTGGGACGTGCAAAAGGCTGCAAGAAGGTTGGACGATCAAACGAGGAGTATCCACTACTGAATGGATGGTCTCGAGCACTCCTGTTGTTTTACCCAGATCATCACGCCAAATATTGCGGCCATTGATCACGCCAGCTGCAAGGGTTTTATCGCCTGGGAAGCCGTATTTTTTCAATGCTGCCAGATTCGCTCCTCCATCATGGACGAAATCAAGCCCAATTCCGGCAACGGGAAGGGAAACGACCTCTTCATAATGATCTACAGCTTCAAAGTAGGTCTGGAGTAGAATTTTTGTGCTTGAAAGTTTGTTGTCAATTGTTTCATAGACGTTTTTTAAAGTGTTGATTTCTTCGACCGTTATCGTCGTTGCCAGGATCGGCTCATCGATTTGTACCCACTCAGCACCAGCGCTCTCAAGTTCTTGCAGCACTTTTATGTAAAGGGGAACAAGTTTATCGAGTAATTTGTTGAAATTTTTTTCCTCAAAGCCTTTTGCTAATTTTAAAAATGTAATAGGACCAAGGATGACCGGCTTACCGTTAATCCCAAGTTCTTTAGCCTCCTGGAAATAGAGGAGTAAGCGGTTTTCTGTAAGCTCTGGTTCTGCCTCGGGTCCGATTTCAGGCACGATATAATGGTAGTTGGTGTTGAACCATTTGGTCATTTCAGAAGCAACTGCCTTCTCATTCCCACGGGCGATATCAAAATAGGTTGCTAAAGGGACCTTCCCTTGCTGATGGTGGAAACGGTCAGGGACAAAGCCGAACATCACGGCTGTATCGAGGACATGATCATAGAGACTGAAGTCCCCGACAGGAATAAGGTCGATCCCGATCTCTTTTTGTTTTTTTAGATTATGGATTCGTAGGTTCTTTAAATTTGTTGATAGTTCACTTTCAGATATATTCTCTTTCCAGAAACCTTCCAGTGCTTTCTTCCATTCCCTTTTTTCGCCGATTCTTGGATAACCGATTGATGAACTTGCTGCTTTCGACATGTTCATTCCTCCTCATTCATATTTTGGGCAGTAAAAAAGAGCTCTCCCATATAAGTGTCTGAACCTTTCCGTACTAGCCAACATTTCGGGTCAATGCAATATTGCCTTCATATGTTGTGATGGAGGTCTGACACTGTTCACATGGAACAGCTCCTGTTTTGACAGCATGATCAAATTCAGTCTGTGATGACAAGACTGATACCGTTAAAACACGCAACACCTCCCTATTCCTCGTAGGTTCTAGTGCAATCAACAACAGGCAGGTCTCCTGACTTATGATCTTCACATCCCTGCGCCTTCCCATCTTTAAAAGATAGTGACATCCTGGCAGGTTGCTCCCAATTACAGTGGCGGGACCGTGCCGGATTTTCACCGGCCTTCCCTTTTAAGTTGAATAAGCTCAATGAACTTATACAACACCTGATTGATCTACAATATTCAGTTTTCCGTGTATATGAAAAAAAACCTCTAGAAGAGAGGTTTACATACACACCTCTCTTATTTCTCAAAGCAAATGCTTTGCTGGAATTGGCACCACAATCAACATGGGTATGTTGATAGGTTGCCGGGTTTCATCGGGCCAGTCCCTCCACCACTCTGAATAAGAGCTACGATTTAATTGATTAAGAGCATACTAGCATTGAATGATTGAACTGTCAACGACCGGATCATTAAAAAATCAACCGCATGACATAGAGTAGATTTGGCGTAAATTGACAATCGATCGAAACGGGAATATAATTTGGTTGGTCGACCAAATTATTGGAGTGAGACGATGAAAAAGGATGATAAAAGACAACGACTGATTGATGCCGCGTATAAAGTGTTTGCTCGAAAGGGTTTCAACAATGCATCCATCAAAGATATTGCAAGAGAAGCGGAAATTACGCCTGGTCTTGTCCATTACTACTTCAAAAGCAAGGAAGAATTGCTGATTTCTGTCCAGAATAGCATTCAAAAAAGCTACCAACAGCAATATGCCGGGAAGGAAACGCGCGAACTCAAATTGCAAGAGACGTTAGAGGAAATCAAATCTCGCGTTGAAAATGATCCTGAATGGTATCGATGGAGATATGAATTATTTTCACTTGGTTTGAAAGATGAAAAACTTCAAGAAGAACTGGCTTCGATCCTCGAAAATGGAAGAAAAAGCTTATCTATGCCTATGAAACAGCATACAGAGGTGAATGGGAAAGAAGATCAACTGGCTGCCATCCTGCTGGCATGTTTCGATGGACTTGCCTTACAAAAAATGGTCGATAAAAAATTCGATCTCGATGGTGCCTATCAAAGCTTAATCGAAATGTTGGAAATCTATTTGAAAAAATAGGTTTCTATTTTTACACGATGTTGGTTGGTTGACCAAATAAAAATGGTGGGTGAATACGTTGTTACGAATAGTAATAGTTTTGTTGATTTTGTTTGTTCCAAATGTAGCACTGGCAGAAGAAGCAAAGTCCCAAAAAGAGTTGCTCGAGACTTTTATGGAAGAAGCGATGGAAGAATACAAGATTCCCGGTGCATCTTTAGGGGTCGTCCAGAACGGAGAGGTGACCTACAAACAATCTTTTGGAAAACAGGGCAATGGGGAGCCTGTGACAAATCAAACACTTTTTACGATAGGGTCCGTAAGCAAGCCATTGACAAGCCTCGGTATCATGAAGCTGGCAGAAAAAGGAGACATCCAACTAGATGAGCCGATCGATAGCTATATTTCCTTTGATTATGGCCAATCGGATAGTCGATACGAAATAACCATCAGACAACTGCTTTCCCACACAAGCGGAATCGGTACATATGAAGGTTTGCAAATAGCTGATCAGAATTTGAGAAGGAAAGAAGCGATTGCAGAAGCTGTGGAAGAACTTGAACCAGTCGAACTCACTGCTGAGCCTGGAGAAATCCATCAATATAGCGCGGCCAACTACTTACTGCTTGGAAAGATCATTGAAGAAGTGTCAGGGATTCCTTTTGCAGAATATATGCAAAAGGAAGTGTTTGCAAGCCTGGGAATGGATCGAACTTTTGCAACCTATTCAGAGGCGGAAAAATCAGGCTATCAACCTGGTCACCAATCGTGGTTCGGAAATCCAGTCAAAAGTGATCTTTGGTTTGATGACAGCGGAGCTCCCTATGGATATATGGCCTCTACATTAGATGACATGACAACGTTCATAACAAGATTGGCGGATCAAGAGAATTTATTATCAGAACCTTATCTGACCATGTATTTTTCTCCTGAGGTCCATAGGAAGGAGGATTACTACTATGGTTTAGGCTGGAGAATGAATACCAATGGCGATGATCCTTTTATTTTCCATGGTGGAGAAACACCGGATACAAGAGCGGAACTGTTCATCAGCCATTCTAAAGATTATGCCTTTGTATTACTTACAAATAAGAATAATTTTTCAGAAGTCATGCAGACGGTCCACATGAAAGAAGGAATCCGATCAATCATTGAAAAGCAAGAAATGGTGCCGTTACCGGAAACGAGCTACAAAATGCAATGGCTGACGTTATCCGTAACAGCTTTCATAACACTCCTGTCACTTTTGAACTTGATACGTCTGGCAAGGAAAAAGGTGATACATCAAAGAATATGGTTCGGCTTAGCAGTATTTTCAATTCTTGTGGCAATCCTTCTGATTCCGATTTTAGTTACCATTTTTAAAGCACCGTGGCATACAATTGTTGCTTATGGTTCGGATGTCGCGATATTATTCAACGTACTGATCGCTGTATTATTAACCAATGGAATATTGTCTTTTGCAATCCTGGGTTGGATAAAGGGAAAGGGGAATACTCTGTCGCAATCAGCATAAGGAACAGAAATTCTACTGAGTGACAAATGTCATCTGAATGTTATGACACTGCTTACTGATGTGCGGAGATTCCAACGTGATAGTGTAGTGGTAGTTCCTCAAGAAAGAAGGTGAATGTATGAAGTCCCTCTTGATGACGGGTCTGGGAGTAGGAATCGTTTCAGGGATTGCCGCTGTCTTATTGTATGAGGTATTGTGCTATTTATTAAGTGTGACCTTCGAGCAATTGAATCCTGTATCAATCCTGATTGCTTCCATCATCGTGAATATGATTGGTGCGATCATCTACTCGTCTCTCAAAAAGAAGACATCCAGTCCTAGAATGTATTATGCAATGATCGCAATTGGAGTTGCTTTAATCCTTTCATGGATGGATTGGGCTTATCCGCCTGAACCCGGAATCGCAGGTGTCGCAAATCCGATTCATGCGCTTGTGGCTTCGCTTTCAATTGCTTGGATTCCAGTCTGGGTAAATAAGCGCACTAGAAGACTTAGTTGATCCATTTTCCACTGATTTCCACATATTCATGTTACTATGTTAATAGAAAAGTAGAAAACAAAAAGCGACGTGATTAAAAAATGAAACGTCTATTCAAATGGGGTGGATTCCGATTGTTTCCAAAGCAGTTCGGAATGTTCCCTTATATTTTTCTCGTGTATATGTTGATACCAGTCTTTATGATGCGGTCGGAGGTTGGGATAAAAGCGATCTTGGGCTATTCTATGATCGCTTTATTCCTTATTTCGTATCGCCAGCTTTTTTATTCGATCTATAAAAATAGCCATTCCTTCACATCCTGGTTGTCTGTCCAATTATCCATCATCTTCATATTCAGTCTTTTCTACGAGCCGGATTATTTGTTTCTCGGTTTTTACCCAGCCATCTTCATCGGTTGGTATCCCAAGAAGAAAACGTTCTACACAGGCCTGGCTATGTTATTCATCATCCAAGTTGTTCCTGTCCTGTATCACACTTTCCAAGAAACACAAACCCTGGGCTATATTTTCCCATCCATCATCATATTACTTCTATCCCCATTTGGTTTCAGGTCTTTGCGTAAACGGATGGAGCTCGAAAAGCAGCTTCAACAAGCTAATGCCAAGATCAATGAATATGCAGCAAGGGAGGAACGGATGAGGATCGCTCGGGATTTGCATGATACGCTCGGTCATACGTTATCTCTTATTACCTTGAAGAGCCAGTTGGTCGGTCGGGTGGCTTCGATTGATCCAGAAAGAGCTAAGTCAGAAGCCAGGGAAATAGAAAATACATCCCGATCGGCACTGAAGCAAGTACGGGAGCTCGTGTCCGACATGAGGACAGTGAAACTGACTGATGAGTTGGTTGAAATACGACGGATTCTCCAAGCGGCCGGTATCGGTTTTGACTTGGTCCATCATGACGGTTATGAAGACATCCCGCTGCTGACTCAGAATATTCTCAGTATGTGCTTGAAGGAAGCGACGACCAATGTGATCAAGCACAGTGGAGCAGCCCATTGTGTAATTACAATAAAGCATTCAACGACTGAACTGACAGTTACTGTGAAAGATGACGGGATCGGGTTGGCTGGAGAAAATTCGGATGGGAACGGATTGAAGGGAATGAGGGAACGTCTTGAGCTGATTGACGGAAGTTTAACCATTACAGGACAAAATGGAACAATTGTAGAAATGAAGGTTCCACTGGTGCGAAAATCAGAGAAAGCAGGTGCTGGCTTATGATAAAGATTTTGATAGCGGAAGACCAGAGGATGCTTCTTGGGGCACTCAGTTCTCTACTTGATATGGAAGAAGATATGGAGGTCATCAGCCAGACGATGAATGGTCAAGAGGCATTTGAAGCGATTGTTGACCTGGAGCCGGATGTGTGTCTCATGGATATTGAGATGCCGGGCTGCAGTGGGCTTGATGTAGCTGCAAAGTTAGCTGAAAGATCACATCCATGCAAGATCATCATACTGACGACATTCGCCCGTCCAGGTTATTTCGAACGTGCTGTTAAAACCGGGGTACATGGTTATTTGCTGAAAGATGGTTCAATTGATGACCTATCTGATTCCATCCGGAAAGTCATTTCAGGGCAACGTGTCTTCAGCCCCGAGTTGATGATGACCACCTTGACAGAGGAAAATCCGTTGACGGAACGTGAGCAAGAGATTCTTCAGCTTGCTGCATCAGGCATGACGACGAAGGAAATCACAAAGGAACTCTTCCTTTCACATGGGACTGTCCGTAATTATATTTCAGAAATCATTCATAAACTGGAGGCTAAAAACCGGATCGAAGCGATCAAAACCGCCGAAAAGAAGGGATGGATCTGACAACTTACATATGAACTAGAGCAGGAAAGGAGGAGGGGGCATGTACGGTTCAGCGGACAAATCTTTGCCTCAACGGATAACCATATTAGCAAGTGAGGGTATATTCCTATTATTTGTGTATTGGTTTTTATTTTTAGAAGGGAACCACGTTTTCCATTTATCCGACGGCGACTTTGGACGAAAAGTGATGTTGTTTGTGTTTTGTCTGATTGTTTTTGGGAGAATGAGTTTCATGGTGGTCTATTTGTTGAAGCGGGGGATCAAGTGGGAAGAAACGTGGGGAGTCGTCTCTGCTTTTATGATCTATTATATTGGGTTTTCCATACTAGGCGGAATCATAGACAGGTCACTAGATTGGATGGACGGGATCGCCATCTTTATTTTTTTGGCAGGTTCTCTGATCAATACATTATCTGAAGTGTTGAGGAATCAGTGGAAAAAAGATTCTCAGAACAAAGGCAGGCTTTATACAGGCGGATTATTCAAATATGCCATCCACATCAATTATTTCGGAGATGTCGTTTGGGTGATCGGGTTTGCTTTACTCACCAGGAATTTGTGGTCAGCACTGGTACCCATCGGTTTATTCATCATGTTCGTCTTTTTCAATATACCTGAGCATGATCGCTATTTAAGAGAACGATACGGAAAAGCATTTGTAGCGTATGAAAAGAAGACGAAGAAACTGATTCCATTCGTATATTAAAGGAGGAGGATTTACATGAAAATTACTTTGGATAACGGGGAAACGCTCGCGTATGAAGTAAGACAGGGGGGAACTTGTAACCTCGTATTGCTGCATGGGAATATGGCAGCTTCAGATCAGTGGGATCTTCTCATGGAACATCTTGATCCGAGATATACAGTGTATGCCGTTGATTTGAGAGGATATGGCAAGTCTACGTACAACAACCCGATTCAATCAATAAAAGATTTTTCGAAAGATTTAAAGCTGTTTACAGATGAACTGGGGTTGAAGTCCTTCCATTTGATGGGCTGGTCGAATGGTGGCGGCGTGGCGATGCAATTTGCTGCTGATTACCCGGACCGAGTAGAAAAATTGATATTGTTAGCATCGATGTCTACAAGGGGGTATCCAATCTATGATCCTGACGGAGAAAGAGTTCAAACAAAAGAACAGATTGTGTTGGACACCGGATTGAACATGATGTTGGAGGCACAAAGGAAGAAAAATAAACAATTCTTTAAAACAGCGATGGATCAAATACTTTATTCACGTAACCAACCAGAGGAAAACCGGTATGAAAAATACCTGGAGAATGCGATGGAACAACGGAATATCCTGGACGTAGCCGATGCTGCCAACCGTTTCAATATCAGCAGAGTCTCAAATGGTGTGGTCGATGGTAACGGTGAAATCGGCCGAATCAAAGCTCCGACACTTGTATTATGGGGAAAAGAAGATCTAATCACATCTGAACAAATGACACACGAAATCCTCAACGACATGAAAGATCACGGCATCGAGGTCACTCTATCCATCTTGCCTGCAGGTCATTCAATGTTCATAGATGATTTGGAAGGAGTACTCCGGGAAGTTGATCAGTTTTTAAGTTCTGGAAATGAATGAGGATGAGCTTTGACAGAAGAAGGGGATACTTACATTATTCCTTAAAAAGAAGGAACTGTTCCCAAATTCTTTAGGACAGTTCCTTTCCTGCTGATCAGTTTTCTGGATAGGTGACGATATATCGATCCAGTTTCGGATTAGGATCAACCCAAGCACTTTCAAATGCAAACTCTATTTCATAATTTTCATGGTCAGTATACGTGACATAATACATTCCTTCTTTTTCTTCTTCACTTTCTGGTTCACCGATCAGATTTTTCAGTTCAGCTAAGTGGATGGTTTTCAAATCTGGATCGAAGTCTTCAATTGCAGTGATGATCTTTCTACCTGTCGAGTTGTCATAGAGGAAAAGGATATGGTGATCCCAATAAATGGCTGCAGCGGAACTTAATTCATCAGGTTCACCCCAGGCTTTTTCGACTTTTCTTAACGAATCACCAACACCAAAAGGTTCACTATTGATGGTTTGTTGTGATTCATACGCAAGCCCCATGATTTGTCTGATCAAAAGGTCAGGTGAGGATTGAGGGGATCCTGTAGCAGCAGTACCCAGAGGTGTTCCGATCAACAACAGAAATGTGACAGTCAAAACCGTAAAGCTCCGTCTAACTCGTTTCATCATAAACATCCTTTCCAAAATAGCATTATCCTTTTTCATCCAGTTAGACGATGTAAATATGAAATTGTATCAATAAAAAGAGCAGGGACCTATTTAGGTAAAAAGGTATGTCCGCTTACGAAAATCCCTGGTGTTAAGCTGAATTTGATTAGAATCGGACAAAGGTGACTGTGAGGAAAACAGGAAAAAAGTTCAAGAACATCCGGGTAAAATGAACCCATCATTTTAATTTTGTGCGGAGTGGAATTAATGCGAATGAATCACAAACCGTATCTTGACTTTTAGCGGACACCAGGGCCCTTATTTACCCCCAAATCCTCATTTTCAGCGAACTAACGGACACCAGTGCCCTTATTTTGGAAAATCCAATCACAATCATAGGATTTTGAGACAAATAACGGCTGTGGTGTCCGCTAATAACTGATAACACCACTTTTTCTCACAATTAACGTCTGTGATATCCGTTACGTCCAAAAATTAACAAACCGCGAGTCCTGATTCATACAGGGCTCGTTTTATTTGACTTAAAGAAAGTATAAGATACTTTCTTCAGTATAAGCGCAACTAAGGCTCAGCCTTCGCCAAAGGCATGGCTTTGCCAGGTTTTCTTTATGCTTAATGTGACAATATTCAGATAATCGACAAAGGTTTGTCAAAGGTTTTTAGCAAATTAGTGACAACGTTCATAACTTCACAAAGTATGGCGAAAAACCTGATAAAATGGAGCCAAGAAAGATGAAAAAATACTTATTTTCATAGATCTATTTAATTGAGAAAAGAGGGGAACGTGTATGAAGCTCAAGTTGGCATTGTTTGCCGTCATGATGTTTATACTTACCGTGCTGACAGGTTGTGAGCAATTGACCGTATTGGATCCGAAAGGACCACAAGCGGAAAGGTTAGCTAGTGACATCAAGTTGACGATGTTGATGATGGCGGGAATCGTGATTGCAGTATTCGTATGGCTTGTGATCATGTTGGTGAAATACCGTGCATCCAAACAACCAGCAGACTATGAACCACCTCATATTGAAGGGAATCCGTGGGTAGAAGGAATTTTGGTCGGGATTCCGGTTTTGATTGTTGCGATCCTATCTATCGTTTCTGTTCAAAGTAACTATATTGTGGAATCGGCCCCGCAAGGATACGAAGAAAAAGAACCATTGGTCGTCTATGCTTCATCCTCGGACTGGAAGTGGCATTTCAGTTATCCGGAAGAAGGGATCGAGACGGTCAACTATTTATACATCCCAACTGATCGGCCACTTGAATTCAGATTGTATTCACACGGACCGATCACGAGTTTCTGGATTCCTCAGCTCGGTGGGCAGAAATATGCAATGGCCGCACACATAACGAAGCTTCATCTGGCAGCTGACGTTGAAGGAGATTATATGGGACGTAATGCCAACTTCAGCGGTAAGGGATTTGCTGAGAACAAATTCGATGTAACAGCAATGTCCCAGGAAGAATTTGATGATTGGGTGAAAGAAGTAAAATCAACAGCTGAACCGATCACTGAGAAAAAATTCGAGAAACTGCTGGAACCAGGTCATCTTGGCAGGATGACGTTCACAGGGACACACTTAGAGTTCTCACCGGCTCCTGAACATCATCATGAAGGTGACAAGTATAAAGAAGATAAGCATTCTGATGAACATCACTCAGCTTCAGATAAGAAAAATTCAGATCACGACGATCACAAAAACCATAACGAATAAATGAACAGATTTTATCGATTAACGATATTCTCGAAAGGAGTCAAATCGTATGGAATTCTTTGAACGATTTGCCATACCACATCCGAGTTTTGCGATATATGCATCCATGGTGGCAGCCGGTCTTACGCTGATCGCGATAGTCGCCGGCTTGACCTATTTTAAAAAATGGGGCTATCTCTGGCGGGAATGGATCACGACTGTCGACCATAAACGAATCGGGATCATGTATCTCATCTCTGCTTTATTGATGCTTTTCCGTGGTGGCGTAGATGCCATCATGATGCGTGCTCAACTTGCTGTACCAGACAATACGCTTTTGGATTCACAGCACTATAATGAAATTTTTACAACGCACGGGGTCGTCATGATCCTATTCATGGCAATGCCGTTTATCATATTCTTCATGAACTTTGTCGTACCACTGCAAATCGGTGCGCGTGATGTTGCGTTTCCACGTTTGAATGCGCTCAGTTTCTGGCTGTTCTTCATGGGTGCGATGCTATTCAACATTTCATTCATGGTCGGCGGATCGCCTGACGCAGGATGGACATCGTACTTCCCGCTTGCAGATGGAGAATCTGTAGGTTCGCACTATTATATGATTGCGATTCAAATCGCTGGTATCGGTACATTAATGACAGGAATCAACTTCATTACAACGATTCTCAGAATGAGAGCGCCAGGCATGACGTTGATGAAAATGCCGATGTTCACATGGGCTTCTCTCATTACGAGCGTGATCATCGTGTTCGCTTTCCCTGTATTGACCGTTGCACTTGCTATGGGGACGATGGACCTCTTATTCGGAACTCAGTTCTTTACAGTGGATAATGGCGGAATGGCGATGCTCTGGGCTAACCTGTTCTGGGTCTGGGGACATCCTGAAGTATACATCCTGATTCTTCCGGCATTCGGGATCTACAGTGAGATCATTTCAACCTTCGCTCGCCGTAACCTTTACGGCTATAAATCGATGGTTGGTTCCATGGTACTGATCTCGCTACTATCCTTCGTCGTATGGGCCCATCACTTTTTTACAATGGGTCAGGGAGCATTTGCGAACAGCATCTTCTCCATCACGACGATGGCGATTGCGGTTCCGACAGGCGTCAAGATTTTCAACTGGCTGTTGACCTTATGGAAAGGTAAAATCGAGTTCACGACACCGATGCTCTATTCGATCCTTTTCATTCCGCTCTTCACACTCGGTGGGGTGACAGGTGTCATGCTTGCAATGTCAGCTGCGGACTATCAGTACCATAATACGATGTTCCTTGTCGCTCACTTCCACAATGTGATTATCCCAGGTGTCGTGTTTGCGATGCTTGCTGGTCTGACGTTCTACTGGCCGAAAATGTTCGGTTTCATGTTGAACGAAAAAATCGGAAAGTGGACTGCATGGTTGCTTTCGATCGGTTTCCTTTTAGCATTCATGCCGATGTATGTGACAGGATTGGACGGCCAGGCACGACGTATGTACACGTATTCTGAATCAACAGGGTTCGGACCGTTGAATATGGTTTCATTTATTGGAGCGGCGGTCATGGCAGTCGGTTTCGTATTGATCGTGTACAACATCTACTACAGTGTCCGCTATGCTTCAAGAGACATCAGTGCAGATCCTTGGGATGCACGTACGCTTGAGTGGGCTACCCACACACCGGTACCTGAATATAACTTTGCGATCACACCGGAAGTGGCATCAAGTGAGGCGTTCTGGGACGTCAAGAAAAAAGGACATGTATTGTTCAAAGGGGAATATGAAAAAATCCACATGCCGAACAACAGTGGTGTACCTTTCATCATGAGCTGTATTTTCTTTGCATGGGGCTTCTCGCTCATATTCAGCTTATGGATTCCGGCGATCATCACCACAATTGGAATCTTTATATGTATGACATTGCGGTCATTTGAGAAAGATCACGGACATTATATTTCTGTGAAAGAGATCGAAGACACAGAATCAGAAATGCGAGGTGCTTAAGAAATGAAAATTGATCACTCGCTGCCGTTAGAATATAGCACAGAAGAAAATCGTTTGAAGGTTTTAGGGTTTTGGATATTCCTTGGTGCGGAAATCATGCTTTTTGCGACGCTGTTCGCATCGTATTTTACACTCTCTGATCGTACTGGTAACGGTCCGACCGGTGCGGAGATCTTCCATATTACGCCGGTGTTATTCGAAACAATCTTACTTTTGACAAGTAGTTTTACGATTGGACTAGGGATCCATGCGATGCGTCTTGGCAGAAAAAAAGCGATGATGGGATTCTTCATCGTCACGCTTCTGCTGGGGCTTGCATTTTTAGGCGTTGAGATCTTTGAATTCGTCACATATGTGCATGAAGGAGCAGGTATACAAACGAGTGCGTTCACCTCAATCCTGTTGACCACATTAGGAACACACGGGGCACACGTGACGCTTGGTCTGTTCTGGGGTCTTTACATCCTCATCCAGGTGAAAAAAGACGGCTTGACTCCTGAAACAGGCAATAAATCCTTTATTTTCTCGCTTTACTGGCATTTCTTAGATGTCGTTTGGATCTTTATTTTCAGCTTCATCTATCTGAAAGGAATGATGTAATATGAGCGAATTATTTCCTCTCAAACAGGTGATGGGATTCGTCTTTTCCCTGGTCCTGACTGCAGTTGCTTTAGGGGTATATTATTTTGACATGTCGTTTGCTGTAGGGATGACCGTCCTTCTTGTCACTGCTTTCATACAAGCAGGGCTTCAGCTCGTCGTGTTCATGCACGCAGGCGAAACCGAAGACAAAAGTGCCATTTATACCAACGTATACTACGGCGTCATCATCGCTCTCGTGACGATCTTTGGTACACTGCTCGCATTGGTCTGGGATATGGGATAAGCTTATAAAAGCAAGGGGCTGACTCAAACTTAAAGGTTTGGGTCGGTCTTTTTTTGTATTTATGGATTTTTCTGAAGGCGTAACGGACATCTGAGCCGTTATTTGATCGCTTTAGGTGTTGTTTTAGAATTTAACGGACACCACAGCCGTTATTTGTGAACAAATGAGCTGATTTACTATGATTTTAACGAAATAAGAGCGCTGGTGTCCGTTAGTTTCTACAAATAGCCTATATTTTGAAAAATAAGGGTTCCTGTTTCCGTTAACGAATTTTTCAAAAGCAAAAAATTGCAGCCTATCGTTCGGCTGCAATCTTATCGTTCATATGTAAGCATTTTAATCGGATCAAAGCTTGCCAAAAGGCGTGTTTTCTTTTGGTTGAAGTGGATTTGATGGAATTCCTTTATCACTTTTCGCAAGCATTTCTTCCGTTGCTGCAAAAAACAATCCGATCAGGAAGATAAAAACAGAACCCACTATGGTTCCGATACTAAGCGAAATCAAAAGACTGGAACCGTTTACAAGAAAACCGAATAAAAACATCATGATACCTATAGAAAGAACTGATCCGCCAACGAATTTGGTAGCGTTCAATAATTTTGTCCGTGATTGCATGTTCTCAACCCCTTTCCTCTATTATTCATCCTCCTTCACAAATTTGTCAAATACTTTTCACCGTTTGTACACACTTTTTGGTTTCTTGATCATTATAAGATAGCCTTCATTCAATAAGAGTAAAGGATCGTTTTCTTTAACTAGGGCGTTTAAATTAAATTTATGTGAATTTACTTATTGTGTTAAATTCTTTGATTTGAAATAATTGGTATAAAACAAAATGGAAAAAACATACTCCAAGTATAGGCTGATGCTGCTGCCTTTTCTGTCATTCATGACGACATCCATGTCGGCCAAATTGAATCAATGAAACGAATGTTAGTTGTATCTGCAAATAAAGGGTAGTAAACAACAAAACTCTTATTCTGCAATCGGGCAGGATTGTTAAAGAAGGAATGCAGATGGGGCTTAACGGACTGGAGAGCCGTTATTTGTTACAAAAAATCCAATTTCAGTATGATAACGGACACCAGAGACGTTATTCGTAAAAAAGTCTATTGCTTTTGATGATTTTAAGCAAATAAGGTCTCCTGTGTCCGTTAGGTTTTATAAATAAGTCATTCTTCCTCAATCGGGAGCATATCTGAAGTAGGATATGTCTCTTTATTATGAAATTAATGATTGAGTTAGATCTAATAATTTGAAATAATTGGTATTAAAGAAGTAGGCATTTTTCCTGAGGAAGTGATTTAAATAGTATTAATCGGAGTGAATCATTAAGACATTGGAGGAGTGTAATGTTAAACAGTTTATCTCTTTTTGGAAAAGTGAATTTATACTTTGGAATCATACTTTTATTATTAGGTTGTTATTTACTTGTTGAAGAGATTAGTAATAGCACATTCAGATTCCCTAATTCTTTTGCAATTGTTTTTTTTTACTTTAGGAATATCTATTACTCTGTCTTCATTTATGTCAAGTGCTACTGATAAAGATATAGCAAATAAAATCACTATAAATAATTTAAAAAGAAAAATGGTCGAAAACAATTTTGATAGTGCGTTAATTGAAGCATTAGTATCCGTATTTGAAAAGAGAATTAATAAAAATGGTGAAAAAGCATTTCAACAATGGATATATAATTTAAATTTCAACGTACCTGAGGAATTTCAAAATCAGGAAAGGGCTATTAAGGTTTATCAGAGGTCAAGTGTATGGTTTGAAGAAGAAATAATTAAATTAGAAAAAGAAACAGAATTACCTTGGGAAATCCAGGCAGAAGATCTTATTAATCCAGATGAAAGAGTGCGGAAAACGCAATTAGTAATAAGGCATAGGCTTACGGAATTAACAATGGATTTACTTGATTAATTTTAGATAAGTAGTGAGGTGAAAAAATTTGAAAACAATTTTGTTGTTGGATTATTTATTGGGGTAAGTCCAGAGGAAATACAATTTAAACGTAATGTAAAAAATCTCAGAAAAGAAAAATGGTTCAGTGATCTATATGGAAATGCATACATATATGAACAAATTACACAAAATGGAGAAGCAAGAAAATATTTATCCCAAAAAAATATAGTTAATAAGCTTAGAAGCGATAAGAATGAGAAAGATTTGTTCTTAAAAATGGTTAAATAACTGTTCAGCAAACGGGCGCAATTCTGTAACAAGAGTTGTACTCTTTCTTTAGGAATAGGGCTAGATTGTTAAGGAGTTTTTTTAAATTTTAAGGTGTCACGAAAAGGTGACACCCTCAATATCTATATATTTTTCATCATATTATTTAAAATATCATAAACCAATGGAAAAGTAATGAAACCATCATCTTCTAGAAAATGACCACCCTTTTCAACAGAGTAAAAGGAGGTATTCAATTGATTTGATAAATTTTGACTTAATTGAAAAGGAACAATATAGTCATCCTTTGCCGCAATAACAGCACGTGAATTAGTTGCTGAAATTATTTTTTTATAACCCACTTTTGTAATTGTAAATGGATTTAGTGAAGGTAACGATGATAATGGTTCTGAAAAGCCAGAAACAAGAATAAATCCCCCAAACCTTGGTAACGGATCTAATTGATCTAGGTAATTCAATAGCGTTATAGACCCTAAGCTATGTGTTACAAAATAAGTGGTGTTATCTACATTCTTTATTTTATTAGTTAATGTTTCCAACCATTCTTCTTTCTTTGGGTCAGACGAATTTGGCATATGAAGAACCGAAACTTGATTATCATCTGCTATTAATTTTTCTTTTAACCATGGGAACCAATGATTAGTTGGTGAAGCTCCATATCCATGGATAATATATACTTGCTTTCCCATTTCTACACTCCTTTCTTTTTATAATACAAAAACAGTATATTACTGATACAAACCCATATAAAAGTAGATTGCTTTTGCTTGAGGTTCAACCAAAGGTTAAGAGTTAGACAAGAGGATAAAAGAGCTGTTATTTAAATTAAAAAAGTTGATATCACTGCAGCAGTAATAATCTGAAATAAAAGGGCGCAATTCAAGAATATTGGATAACGTCCTTTGTTCCGTTATAGGGGGCGAGAGCTGAAGATCAATATGGTGATCTCCAGCTTTTCCTTTATACAATAACTGGGCAATTTTGTTCAATAAGAAATCACAAAAGGAATGAGCATTAACAGTGAAATTAGATTAGACGTATTAATGTCTAATAAAAAAGTAATGCAAAAAATTGAGATGAAGCACATTTTTATTATTACACGACATATGGAGGTATAGTTATGTGGGTAATATTAGGGGGTATTGCTATAGTAGCAACTTTTATAAATCTTTATATGTATACAGTAGGAAAGGATTATAAACTTGCTATGGCGATGGGATTATCATTTACAGCATTAACACTTTGTGCAGATTACAGTTATGTATCTCGGTGGGTGAAAGTGGAAGATTGGGCGGCTTTATCGGATGTAGTACCTGGTATGGCAAGGGCATTCTGGTTTTTGACCATTGTTTCTATCTTACTAAATATAGCACCTATATTTTTAGAACTAAAAGGTAAGAAATAATTACTTATTGGGCGGGGGTATATATTGAGTACAGTTGTTTATATGGTGAGACACGGCGATAAGTAATAAAAAGAGAAGGAGTTTTCTTGTTTTATGTTTTTTTCACGCTGGACTTTATTACAGGTGGTTACCATTTCTTTATTGGGAATCGTCGCATTCATAACAGATTTGTTTAAGGAAGAAATAGCGATATCACAATCCACGGCGAATTCGGATATGATCATACGCTTATTAATGACATTGTTATTCCTTATTATAGTAATTGGGTTAATTAGTTTACTGATTTATTTTCAAACGAAGAAAAGTCCAAAATTTTTAATAAATCCAATAAGGAACAAAGTGCATATTTTCATATCTCTTTTGTTTGTGATTTCATTAATGGCATTTATGAGTATTTCTCTTACATATATTGAATTTGTACAAAATAATCGTTGGGTTATATATATGTTCCTTTATTATTTTGTGCTTTTAATAAACATAATCGTTCTATCCATTTTACACAGAAAAAAGAAGAACTCTTCTGCTGAAAATGAACTGTATCCCGAATAATGGACACTTATAAAAAAGTCCACTATTCGGGATTTTTTGTGTTAATTCAATCAGAAAACCCGTTATAATCAAAACAAATGGAGAGAACGGGGAATTAATTATGAATA
>NZ_CAMGYZ010000026.1 GCF_946151055.1 Bacillus sp. Marseille-Q3570
TGATTAGGCAACAGTTTCACTTGGACCGTGACCGTCTGTGACATGTTTACCCCCTCGTTTTTTGTTCTTCGACATCCCATTGTTTTGGTTCTTTTTGTGTGTCTATATCCACATTATATCAAACATGCGTTCGCATCGAAAGAAGAAAAGAATGAATTATTCGCTTTCATCCCACCCCTAAAGGAGTGGGCTTTCCCGCTCATTAAAGTTGTAGGATATGTAGTATTTGAAGTTGCGGCGGAAATTGTAACGATTGTTCAAATATGGCGCCATCAGTGTACTGTAAAGCATATTACCTTCTGTTTTCCCTAAAAGAGAAGCGGTCGTCTTCTGGATGAATTCTCGTTTTGTATCATCAAAAAAACGGTCAATCAACTCTTCCTTTACGATAAGCGCCTCTGTTATACGGTCAGATACTTCACGGTTGTGGTAAGACTTCGTGAAGTTATCATAGAGAATGTTGAACAAGACGAGCGGAATCATGACCCCAATCAACGAGTTGATGATTGAAATATAAAGGCTATTCCAGGTGAAGGTCCCGGTGAAAATGGTGAGGAAAATTGCGGTTATCAGCAACAGAAACATCGCCACGAAAAATAAAATGCTGATATTCTTGAACGATTTCTTATACTCATTCTTGTCGTACATATGTATATATGCCTCCTGCTTATAAACTACTATTATTTTACATCTATCTGCAGGAAAGCGGTAGACTAGGAGGCAAAATAACTTTAGCTACTATGTTTTAAAAGCATTCACCAGCGAATGAGCGCTGCTTTTTTCTCTTGTGCTGTCCCAATAAAGCCTGTAGTCAGACAGGTTAAGCAGAAAAACCTATCGCAGCCATGCGATAGGTCCCTATATCAAACCTCGAGATGTACGAGTCCGTATTTGGCTGCTGGTTCTCCGCTTCGTTTTGCCCACCATTGGTTGCCGTAGTCGAAATGCCACCATTCAGCAGGATAGTTTGTGAATCCTGAAGAGGTCATCACATGGATCAATAACTTGCGATTTTTAAGAAAGATTTCCTCTTCCTCACTCAGTTTTTCACCATCTGCTTTCCTTTCATCATAATAATGTGTCCAGGCTTGTTCTTTGAAATCATCAAACCCTGTCCCCATAGGAAGTGGATCACCATTTCCATCAACGATCGTCACATCTACGGAGCCTCCAGTGATATGGGGGGCTGGTGCCGCTTCACTTTCTGAAGGATAGGATACAAATTGCCGGGTCCCTTCACGGAGTCTTTCCTCTGACCATTCCGGATGTTCCTGCGAAAGCTTCATCAGATAAGAATCATAGAGTTGCTTTTGCACGGCGAACGGTCTCCACCCATCCCAAATCATCAGTTTATGACCATTTGGCAGATTTCTAGCCGCATCCACCAGTTTGATCGCTACCTCACGCCGGACATAACAGTCGTTCAATGCACCTGGAAGACCCATTTCGTGATATTTCGGTACAACAACCAGCAACTCAGAATCTACATTCTTCAAAGAGATGAGCTCTTCCTTGTTTTCTCTGATCGGCACCTGCTTCCAATCCTCCAGCGGCTGAACATGTGGTACGGGATAGTCGTTTCGATTCATTGAGAAAAGCCTCCATTCTTAAGGACTACTTGCTTATGTAAATCATGCTGTCAATTTTTTAAAGTTTAGTAAAGTATTCGTTTCAGATGTAAGTTTTTGTTGGTCTACCATTCTTCTGCCCTAGTCACGCAAAATCAAAACCTGGACCTTCTAATAAAGTAAAACTGAAGCCAAAAATCGCGATATTACTAATTTCGGTCAACACCCTTACACTTCCTGCTTTTCAACCCGATAAAAACGCAAAAAGAGGCGGTCCTATAAGTGTCAGGACAGCCTCTTTTGCATACAACTGCTTATTGATTTGAACCTAACTTACTTTTGGATCCGCCTTTTCCTCCGCTATGGAGAGAAAAGAGATTCGAATCGACAGAGAATGTCAGGGATTCGCGCTCACGCTCTCTCTTAAGCGCCAGCTGGATCATATCACTCGTCAATTCCTTGAACGATTTTCCTGTGGGCTCCCAAAGATAGAATGAGAGAGATCCAGGAATCGTGTTGATTTCATTTACATAAACGTTATCAGTCGTTTTATCGATTAAAAAGTCGATACGAGAAACACCGGAGCACCCCAATGTCTGGAAGGTCTCCTTTGCAAGTCTCTGCACCTCGGCAGTCTTTTCAGCAGAAAGTTCTGCAGGGATCTTCCGGTTCGTACTCTCCATCCCTTTAGAAGCGCCACCGCCCTTTGAAGAGCTACCCCCGCTTTGATATTTATCTTGATAGGTAAGGATATCTGTGCTGCTTAAAACTTCCTCGCAGACTGAACTTTCAGCTTCTTCATAATCACCTAAAACCGAGCAGTTGACCTCTTGCAAGCTTGTCACCATTTTCTCGACGACGATTTTTGTTGCAAATTCCATTGCGAGTTCAACAGCCTCTTCAAGCTCTTCACGATTTGTCGCTTTGCTTATTCCGACACTGGAACCGAGGTTAGCAGGTTTTACGATGACTGGATAGCTCAGTTCACCTTCGATTTTAGCGACCAGTGCCTCCTGATCGTTCATCCATTTTGATGAATAGAACCATACATAGTCCAGAATCGGCAAACCTGAATCACGTAGAATCTGCTTCATCATCACTTTATCCATGCCGACTGCAGAGGAGAACACGTCACATCCGACATAAGGAATTCCGTGAAGCTCGAAGAATCCTTGTAAAATCCCGTCTTCCCCAAACGTGCCGTGGATGACAGGGAAAGCGACATCGATTTCTGAGATGAGTTTCTTACTGAACATGCCTGTTGTGTGCTTGTTGATGACAGGACGTCCTTGCTCATTAGTCGTAATCGTGATCCGCTCACATTGCTTCAACAGTTCATTCAGATTTTTGTAGTTTTCAATTTCTAAGAGCCCTTCGCCGGTATACCAGTTCTTATTTTTGCTGATATAGATCGGAATCGGTTCATAACGGTCACGATCCATCGCGTTGATCGCTTGCAGCGCTGAGATGACCGATACCTCGTGCTCTACTGATACGCCGCCAAAAAAGACGCCGACTTTGATTTTCATTCAATCCAACCCCTATTCGTTAAATGTATCTGGAAGGTCGTTTTCAATCAGAACGACCGTTTTCTCTTTTGTGATTTCGTTCATTTTCATGATCGCTTCATCCAGATTACGTGCAATATACGTTTGATCTTCTGGGTATTGTTCTTCTTTCAACCCGTCTTGCAGCGGAATCGTTTGTTTCTTACCGACCAGGATCACATAATCACACACTTTTGCTGCATGCTGACCGAGTTTCTTGTTCAAGTTATATTCTTCTGGACCAAGCTCGATCATTCCTGGTGTAATCAATACTTTATATCCATCCATCTGACCCAATACATCGAGCGCCATTTTCGAGCCGACTGGGTTCGAGTTGAAGGCATCATCAATGATCGTAATATTGGATGAGTGCTTTTTGATCTCCATGCGGTGCGGCACCGGTGCAATCTTTTTCGATGCTACTTCAAGCTTTTTCGCTGGTACACCAAGCTCGGATGCAGCAGCCACTGCCGATAAGATATTATAGACGTTATGCTGCCCAAGCAACTTCGTTTGGATATGGATGGTCGTACCGTCCTTTTTTACTACAGTGAAGGACGTTCCTTTGGAAGTAAACGTGATGTTTTCCGCTCGATAATCCAAATCATCCGCATGAATCCCATAATAGACGACACGTGCCTTGCTTTCCGGTGCCCTCCACATAGAATTCTCGTCATCCTTATTTAATAATGCGATTCCATCATCAGGCAAGCTATCGACAAGCTCGAACTTCGTCTTCTTGATTGTATCAAGGGATCCGAACGTTTCTAAGTGCTGTTCACCGATTGCTGTGATGATTCCGTATTTTTGTTGTGCAATATCACAAACATCCTTGATATCATACTCCTGCTTTGCTCCCATTTCCGCAATGAAATATTTATGGAAAGGTCTGAGCATTGTACGGATTGTGATCGTGACACCCATCGGCGTATTGTAGCTTTCCGGTGTCATCAATACGTTCGAATGTGATGAAAGAAGCGTATTCAGGATATGCTTCACACTCGTTTTTCCATAGCTCCCCGTGATCCCGATCACCTCAAGATCTTGAGATTGCTTGATGATACGCTTTGCATCGTTCGCATACCCTTGAGCAATACTCTTTTCGATTGGCGAATTGATCGTGTTACCCGCCATCACGACGTAATAGCTCAGGATGTTCAAGGCTACATACGTAAGCAATAGTGGTACCAATGCCACTTGATAAATCAATTCGAAATAAAAGCTGAGCACCGCGACTAAAACGACCAAAATACCGACAGTTGCCATCAAACGCTTGACACGTGCTGTCACGACAAGCTTCTTCTTTTCTTTTCCAGTCTCTCTTAATAAATATAAAATCAAATAAAGGCCGATAAATAAGAGGATCGCTACATTATCCAGAAAATCGACAAATGCGATCAGCACTGTCAACAACGGAATGAAGTCACGCTTCCGGAACACTTTCTTCCGGTTTTCTTTAATCCATTTCTGGAACCGCTCATTACGATATCCATTTTGCTGCAGCATATGGATTGCCTTGCGGAGTCTGGACCATGTATAGAGGCCCCAGAAGACAACCCCGATTAAAAACAAGAAACTAAGCATCTTTCCACTCCTTATCCTTTTCAAGGTAGTTATCGATAATGACAAGAAATTCGTTCAGTTTTTCCAAGTATGAATAGTGTCCTACACCTTTAAGGACGACCAGGCCCGCATCAGGAATCGCCTTCTCCATGATCTTCGCATCCTCAACCGGGGTAGCAGTATCGTTTTCTCCCCAGACTAAGAGTGTCGGTGCCTGGATTTCTGGCATGAACCGCTGCAGGTCTTCGTTGACGACTTTCACCATCGTCTGCTGCATGACGCCTGATGCATTTTTATAATCAGCCGATCCAAGTTTGCCTTTCACCTTGGTCAAGATCTCTTCTTTATAGTTTCGAAGCACAGGCAGGTTCAGAAGATTTTTGAAGAACTTATACGTATAGACTTTGTAATAATAGCTGAATTTACGCTTCGGTTTTACACCAGCACTATCTACTAAAATGATTTTATGCACTTTATTGTGCGCAGCATAACGAATGGACACTCTTCCACCAAAAGAATGTCCGACAAGAATTGGATCTTCTATGTTCAAATCGTTTATGAATTGTGTAAGCATGTCGGTGTATGCTTCTACATCCCATGCCTCTGGCGGCTCTTGACTCTCCCCAAAACCAGGAAAATCAATGGAATAAACTTTGAAATTCTTTTCTAAAAAATTATGGACAGGCTCGAAACTCTTCAGGCTTGTTCCCCAACCATGCAGTAAAAGGATGTTTCGTCCTTCACCTGACACACGGTAATTGACACTTACGCCCCCGATATCTATTTTCATTGATGAAAACGCTCCTTATACCTAATTTATATATCAGTTCATTTTATTTACGTCATCTTATTTATATTATCACACCTTGTGCTTTCGATGACATTCCAATCAACGATTTTTCGCCTCATCACAATATATTTCAATATCCTAAAAGATGAAAATTAAAACCAATTTCTTGTAATCTGTTTTTTAAAATACTCCCAATTCATTCTATACTTTTCGATACGGGGATTTCATTTAGGGATGTTTCACCTCAAGTGAAGGTCAATGGAAACATTTTATCAAGATTTGATATAATAAAGGGAATCTGAATAAAGGAGTGAGTTTCAATGAGTAAAAGCAACGCCTGGAAAAAGCGCAGGAAGATGGAGCGCGAAGGCAGACGGAATCCCGAATGGAACCGCAGCGACTTTGCATTGATGGACTTGAGAAGCCGAAAGACGAAAACGAAAAAAGAAAAACTGAATCAGCAGAAGCATAAAGGCCGATTATCTGACCGGAATTACGATCATGATAACGGCCTTTTGTATTTAGGTCTTAAAATTTTCTGTAAAATTCACTCCCTTTTCGCGGGCAATCCACAAGCCTCCTCGCTCACTTGCACAAGATGTGATGGCTTCGACGTTCCCTATAGGACGTGGTAGTCGAAGATCCGTAATTCGCTGTGGGGTCACGTTTAGCTCGTTTTTTCTGGTGACCTGTCGCGAATTTCTTTTAATATGATTCGAGCTTACATATCTAAAACAATCTCTTGTATCTCTTTGACTGGAGTGATTCCTTGATATATTCCTTCCTTATCCTCAGTAATCCAATATCCTTTTACCCCAAGATTACGAGCCAATTCCATATCGCATATTGAATCTCCAATGATGATAGAATTTTTCAAATCAATGGAAGGATACCTTGTTGTTGCTTGATCGATCATACCCCGCTCAGGCTTTATACAAGAACAGCCTTCACTTCTGCTATGTGGGCAGAAAAAGATATCAAGCACCAAAACTCCACAATCTTTCAATACCTTGAGTATTCGGGCAGTGATGTTTTCGTATTGTTTTTTTGTAATGATTTTCTCATTGATCAAATATTGGTTTGTAATGATGATGATTTCATATCCCCGGTCTTGAACCGCCTTCAAAGTCTCAATTGAACCATCAATGAACTCTGGAGTATGGATTTTACTCCATTCATGGTCCGGGTAGTCGCAAATAATCGTTCCGTCCCGATCAAAAAAAGCAACTTTCATTTAATCCTCTCCAGTGCAATTTCAATACGCCTAATCAAGATATATTGTCTAACTCTCCAATTTCCGTCTTTCTTCGTCTATTCTTTCTACATCTATTCGTTGAAACAATGGCTCAACCCTTTTAAGACGGAGCGATTGAACTTCTGTATATTTCCAGGATGGTGCTTCAAGAGCTAATAATTCTTGAATTTTACTAGAAGAAAAAGGCAGGAATGGAAATAAGAGATTGGATAGATTCACGATGATCTGCGTGCACGTGTTCAGCGTTACGGCACACCCCGCAGGATCTTCACTCACCTGTTTCCAGGGTTGTTGTTCGTCGAAATACTTGTTACTGGTCCGGATGAGTTCGAATATCGTTTCCAGCCCTCGTTTGAATTCTCCTTTTTCAATATGAGTTCCGGCTGTTTTGTACGTCTGTTTCACTTTTTCAAGGATAGCTTGGTCCGGAACTGCCTCAGGGAGGTTCCGACCAAATGATTTTTCAATGAATTTCAGTGTCCTGTTGACGAAGTTCCCGTATGCACCGAGCAGTTCACTGTTATGACTGTAAATGAATTCGCGCCATGAAAAATCAGCATCTCTTTGCTCCGGGCCATTGATGGTAAGAAAATAACGGATCGAGTCAGCCTGGTACCCTTTTAAAAGATCAGGTATCCATACTGCCCAGTTCCGGCTTGTCGACAGTTTCTTCTTTTCAATCGTCAGGTACTCACTTGAGATGATATGGTCTGGTAGTTTCAATTCCCCAAGCCCTGACAGAATCGCCGGCCAAATGATCGAATGGAACGGAATATTATCTTTCCCATGTACATAATAAGCCTTTGTTGATGCTTCTTCCCAAAATGGTTTCCAGTCTTTCCCCTGAATCTCCGCCCACTTTTTGCTCGCCGTCAAATACCCGCTTACAGCCTCGATCCATACATAAATCTTTTTATCCTCAAAACCTTGAAGCGGAACATCCACACCTAGCTCAATATCCCTTGTAGCAGCACGGTCGATCAGACCCTCTGACAAATAGCGTTTCGTGAGCTGGATGGCATTCGTTCGCCATCCTTCTTCTCCTTCAGCTTTTTGTACAAGTTCTTCTAGCATTTGTTGGAAGTTTTTCAATGCGAAATAGAAATGCTCCGTTTCTTTCACAATCGGTTTGTTGCCACATAACTTACAAGTCGGCTCCACCAAATCCGCTGGATCCAAGATCGTGGAGCAATGATCACACTGATCACCTCTCGCAGACTCGCCGCACACTGGACAAAAACCTTCTACATATCGGTCTGGTAAAAACTGTTGATCCGTTTCACAATAGCTCTGTTCGACCTTCTTTTTATAGAGGTAGCCATTTTCAAGTAGTGCTTTGAAAATATGCTGAACCTCCTGATGGTGAAAAGGGTCATCAGTGCGGTTGTATAGATCATATGAAAAACCTAGATCATGGAATGATTTTTCGAATTCATTATGGTAGCGGTCTGTGATTTCTTGTTGTGAAACCCCTTCCTGTCGGGCTCGGATGGCTATCGGTGTACCGTTACAATCACTCCCTGAAACGTAAAGCACATTCTCCCCTTTCAGCCTATAATAACGGGCAAGTATATCCCCCGGTAGCAGACTAGCAATATGACCGAGATGCAGCGATCCATTCGCATATGGCCAAGCTCCTCCAATATAAATATTCATATTCAATTTCCTCCTTTTTATTAAATCTCAGTGTGAAAAGCAGTTTGTCACCATACTCCTTGCATTTGTCGTGATTTTTTGGATTCTTGTCGTGATTTTCTGGTTTTGTGTCGTGATAAAATGAAAAAATGTCGTGGTCCCTCGAAACCAGACCGTAGCTGCTGATCAGGGATTAGTAGCGCTTCCTTTAAAAATAAGGCTCTTTTCTTAAAGATTGTTGCCTTCGGGGTCATTTACTGTATAAACCACCTTTGCGAAATCAAAAATAAAAAATCCCCGCCCGAAGACAAATGTCTAAGGACGAGGATTGATTCTCGTGGTACCACCTTGTTTTACTGACCGTTCACACGACCAGCCTCATGAAGTACGGAGTGATCGACTACACACTCTTATACTCTGACATTTTTAACGGATGCCAACTCCCGTCACACCTTACTAATGTATATGCACGTTCAAAGTGAAGTTCAGAGGCCATTTTCAATCCGTCGTTTGACGCTTCTTTTCAGCATACCGAAGCTCTCTATGGAAAAACGGGCGAATCTACTTTCCTCATCAAAACCTTTAACCCTATCGTTTTCGTTATTATTACAGAATATGGAATAGTTGTAAAGTGCGTTCTCATGAATTTACTGGGTACATCTAATTTCTTTTTTCAGGTTTTCATGTATTCAGAAGCTCCTGCTGAGTACATCAAATTTCTTTTTTCGCGTTTACATGTACTCAGAAGGCTTCGCTGGTTACATCAAATTCTGTTTTTCGGGCGTTCATGTATTTAGAAGCTCCTGCTGGGTACATCAAATTTCTTTTTCCACCTTTTCATGTACTCAGTATCATTTTAGAGCAAAACAAAAAACCCCCGGTCTGGAGGCTTTATTATTCAAGCATGCATTTTCGGCATGGCGTCTCTTTGAAAGCCGGTTCTTGAGCATTCCAATATTGGACCCAGTAATAGCTGCCATTTGCTCCGTTGTTCGTGATGACCTTCTGCACGAAGCTCTCCTCTTTGATCCAGTTGCATTGAACCGAGTGTACTTTAGTTGCTGTCGTGTCCAATACAATAAAATACCCCGTACCTTGCCGTTTGATGTGTTGGAAATCATTCAAGTGTTTGACAAGCCTCATCTCGCCACCACCCAACAATAGATTTACAAACTAATGGTACTATTCCCTAGTGATGTCGAAAATCCTTTATTTCACTTAAAGAAAGTATAGATATACTTTCTTCAGTATAAGGGCAACTAATGGCTCAGTCTACACCTAAGGCTGGACTTTTCCAAGTTTTCTTTAAATAGGAAAAATGTTGTTTTTCTTATTTATCAATACATTTTACGATAGATTTTGTTCTGATAAGAGTGGAAAGCTGATGACTGGCTCATCTTACGTTTTTCCATCAAGTTGTTGAAGCGGATGATTTTTTCATTCAAACGTTTGGTCAAATCCGACCTTTCCTTTTCGTCTCGGCAAACGGCGATCAATTCTTCAAGCGTGGCCATTTCTTTTTTCAACTGGACTTCAGGTGGAACAAATCCACCGTTGTTCAAAATTTTATAACTGAGACGGAGTTCATCCGGTACGCCAGTAAGATCATCTTTCGGGAGAGGCTTCCCCTTTCCAGGCAAGTTCTCGAATTCACCTTTTTGCAAAGCCGTTTTGATCTTTTCTTCCGCAATGCCCGCTGAAAAATCCATATCATCACCTCTTTGGATTGATACTTACAGTTTACCAGATAATGACTTTGGAAAAAGTCGCAAATATGAAAAAGTGCTGAATCATTCAGCACCTTTAAAGACTTACTACACCTCAAGCACTTGTGGAGATTTTTCATCAGAGTTCATGAGACGGAAGAGGGTCGGCTGGATTTCAAGAACGATATAGTTCGGATCATCCGGTCCCTCAAACCATTTTTCCATATGACTCGTCCAGAGCTTTTCTTTAAGTCCACCATCTTTTTTGATGACCGCTTTTCCTTCTACTTCCACATATGCGTCCCCAAGTCCATCGCCGTTATATCCGAGGAGGATATGTACATTCGGATTTTCATCAATTTCTTCCGCTTTATGCGTATCCTTATCTGTCGGTGTATACAGTGTCAATCCATCATGATGGAAGGTCATATAACGCGAGTGAGGCTTGTTGTTCTTAACGGTTGCGAGCGTCCCGAACTTGCTGCGATCAAGAACACTCAGCACTTTCTCTTTAAGATCCTTCTGTGCCACTACGTTCACTCCTTTATTCAGCATGTTCTATTACTATTCCATCTGGATGGTGAAATTAAACACCTCTGCAAGCTCTATTATTAAGGATTCAAGAAATTTCGAGCATAATCCTAGAATTTCAGCAGAGAATCCTAGAATTTTCAGAGATAATTCTAGAAAATAGTAAGAAAGTTTCGTACATTCCCGGAACAAAAACACCCAGGCAATTGAAAAGGCTTGAGTGCTTTTGTTTGTCTATGTTGTTGCAGATGTCGCTGATGCATTCTGTTTCATGATCATCGTGATTCCCATGACGACCGCAATCAATTCCTCATTCGAGAGGACATCAGAATTATTTTCCAATTTATAGGCCGGCGACTCGAAAAAGCCGCTGATCTTTTCAAAATGTGCCACGACAGTATCATCGCCATCCAACACACGGTATTCCTTCGAAAAACTTTCCGACTCGATCCGGTAGACACCCCGGTCATACACTTCATACTCATAGCGTTTTGCAAAAAAAGCGAAGCGCTGTCTCAAGAGTCCGATTTCATTGTCTTCTTTATCCGTAACAGACCATTTCGCTGAAAAAAAGCGGAATCCTCCGCGTATGATCACCTCACCAGCAGCATTCAAGACATCCATTTTGGAGGAGAAAGCACTTTTCAAGTCAAGCTTTCCAACTTCTTCTTTATTACTATTGAAAATCTGTGTCATGCCTGCTGAGAAAAAGTTATCGGAGAAATACAATTCATTCGTTTCCATCATCATCACCTCTGCCAATATATACGAAAAACAATTGGAAAAGGTTTCAAATCCCTAATGCGTCAATTTGTAGATTTCTTCCAGAACAGGCATTTCTTCTTTCTCCTTTTCGGTCACTCTGTCCCAGAGGATGCCGGTCGGCTTTTCGTACTCGTTTTTCGTCTTGATGAATTGTTCTTCGGTGGCGATATAATCGACCGTAAGATCATAGGCATCCCTCGGCAGATCATCATCCACAAGCTGGGTCTGATGGATCGTCGTAACGACAGGAACAGCAGGGTTTCCAAGCTCGCGGATGATTGCATATTCCCTGTCAGCGTAACCCTCCCCTTTTCCGAGTCTGCGCCCGTCCTTATGAATCGCCACAGAACCGACGACAATCAAATCGATCGTTGGCATCTCTTTCAAGGGGATGACCTTTCCGTATGTATGGATATGACTCAAGCTGGCAGCTTTTTTCTCCTCGCCATCCGGCACCCACTCCGGTTTTACCATGATGAATCCGTCCTTTAAACGAGGTGTCGGGACAAGCAAGGTTTTTCCGTCGATCAAAATCTGTTTTCGAATCGGGAGCTGGGGTGAATCCGGGTTGACTTTAATCACTTTCGCTTTCTTATAGTCATCCATCTCGGTGACGAACGCTGCAGCTTTTTCGGCACCTTTGAAGTTTGGGATCCGTCCTTTCAACGGAAAAGGAAATCGCCCCGCTTTTTCTTCTGTCATGGTCTCCCAAACGCGTTCACGAATTTCATCTTTTGATTTCATCGGTTTCCCTCCTTTTTCTATCTTCAGAAAATGGGTCGAACTCTGATATCTCGACGCTTTTTCAAACCCAATTGCCTGATAAAAGGCAGCTGCCCCGGTGGTATCGGTATGCAGAACAAGCTCGGTAAAATGCAGTTCTGCATGTTCGATGATTTTGTTGACGAGCAGTTTTCCTATTCCCATACGGCGATGCGATCTGGTTACATAGAACCGTCTTAATCGTCCTACCTTCGGATTATCGGCAAAAGGATCGATGTTCAACCCTCCGATAGCGATCATTTCATCTTCCATCGTAAAAACTCCGAACAAAGCCTCTCCTTGCATTTGGAATGTATTTTTCCCGTTTTCGTATTCATTTAACAAGCGAATGAGAAATTGGAAACCCTCTTGCTGGCTTTCTTTTATCAAATTTGAGAGTTCTGGCGTCTGAAGTTCAGGAATACGCACTATTTTAAAACCATCCACCTTTTCACCCCCCCTAAGGTCGATAGCCATATGCGAAGTTGAACATGAACAACAAGAACAAATACAAATGGACGACCGCGATGAATGCTAGAATGACAAGGAACTTCGTCAAAATTCTTTCAACCAGGAAAAACCATCTATAAAATATGTATAAGATAAGGGGTATCAGTGGAATGAAGTAGAATAATGAAAGATCATTCGTCCAGGCTGTATTTTTATCCCAAAATTCTTTTGGCACAGGTGTTGTATGGTATTTTTCATAGATTGATTCATGCCCGTATATGAAAATCGTAGTAACGACTCCATAGTAGACAGTGATGATCATCTTCATCACTCTATTCAGGGTACGGATGAAGAGAATTGGAATTAAGATGATTGCCAGTGTGATGGCAAGACCTGTATACTCTAACAAAATGATAACCCCTCACAAAATATTATTTACACAGATACTAATATATGGAAATATTATAACAAACGCTAATCTACGATACTACTGATAAAGTGAGGTGATGGCCATGTTCGCTCCTGATCGGTTGCAAGACTTCCAACTGTTTTCAACTGCGCATCTTGTTTTCATCTGTGTGATGTTTTTTACAATTCTACTTATCTTCATGTTCCGGAAAGAGCTTCGTAGGAACAAGTCTACGAAACAGGCAATTCGGTGGGGATTTCTAGCGATATTGATTCTTTCCGAGGGCAGTTATCAACTCTGGAGTCTGGCACACGGCATCTGGAATCCGCGGTGGCATCTCCCTCTTCAGCTCTGTTCAATCAGTGCATTCGCCATCATCTACTTATTGTTGAAACCGAGTGAAGAACGCTTTCAAGTGGTTTACTTCATGGCCTTGATTCCACCCTTTTTAGCGGTTTTGACACCAGATTTACTCTACGGAAATCCGCATTACCGGTTTTTCCAATTTTTCATCCACCACATCACACTGCTCGCTGCCGTTTTCTTTTACCTGATCGTAGAGAAATACCGACCAAAGCGGTTCGCCATTTTAAAAGCAGCACTGTTCATCAATCTGCTTGCACTGCCAATATCTTATCTGAACAAAAAAATCGGAGCGAACTACATGTTCCTCGAAGGTCCACCGGTAACCAGCACACCGCTCAGCTGGTTTGGGGAAGGTCTCTGGTACATCGTCAACCTTGAAATCGTGATGATCGTCACCTTCACGTTGACCTATCTTCCATTTGTTTTAGCAAAAAGACAGCGCAAAACCTTCATTTAAGGGAAGAATGTATATTGAATTCTGCTGGATATTGTTTGTTAAAAAAATATATTTTTCAAGACTTTCCGATTGTCTTTCTCTCGAAATGGTACTAAACTGTTCTTACTTAAAGTTATTCCCACCTTGAATCGAGGTCCTGCATATGAACGACAATCAAAAGAGAGAGCAAGTTGCCGGAGTTTCTGCCGGTGCTGGAGCCTACATATTATGGGGGTTTTTACCGCTGTATTGGAAGCTCATCAACCATGTCCCGTCAGAAGAGATTTTAGCTCACCGGATGATCTGGTCATTCGTCTTCATGCTGATCGTCCTGGGCATTTTAAGAAGACAGAAAAAGTTCACTCAGGAATTAAAGGAACTCTTCGCCAATCGGAAAAAGTTATTAGGATTGATCTTCGCGGCTGTCTTCATCACACTCAACTGGTACACGTATATTTGGGCTGTGAACAACAATCATGTCGTGGAAGCGAGCCTTGGCTATTACATCAACCCACTTGTCAGCGTACTATTAGGCGTGCTTGTTTTAAAAGAACGGCTTTCCTTCTGGCAGATCATTTCGTTCATTTTAGCAGCGGTCGGTGTACTGATTCTCACCATACATTTTGGCAGCGTTCCATGGGTTGCGATTTCGCTCGCGTTAAGTTTCGGCTTGTACGGGTTACTGAAAAAGCTGGTCGCTCTCGGTGCTTTGACTGGGCTGACGATCGAAACGTTGTTCATCACACCTGTTGCGCTTCTGTATGTCAGCATGCTTGAAGTCAATGGAACAAGCGCTTTTCAATTTGCTGATCTGACGACGACACTTCTTTTGATCGGAGCCGGGGTTGCTACAGCTGTTCCGTTGCTGCTTTTCGCTACAGGTGCAAATCGGATCTCGTTATCTATGATCGGTTTTCTGCAGTATATCGCACCAACGATCATGCTGTTTTTAGGAATTTTTCTATATAATGAGGTATTCTCCCAAGTCCATCTGATTGCTTTCATGTTCATTTGGATCGCACTCAGCATTTTCACCCTCGCGAACACGAGGCTGCTAGCCAGGTTCGAGCCACGACTCACAAAAGCTAAATCGTATCACGGGTAAAAATGTAAGCCGGTCTCCTTTTTTTGGTGGCCGGCTTTTTTTAGTTGCTATTTACTTTGACTAGCTGTCACTGTATAGAAAGATATTCATGTTTTCGTTTTCATCCACTGTTGCCAAAAGTATATCTTTCAATTTTATGTTTTTATATGTAATGGAAAGTTTATTCATCAGCCATTCTTCATCTTTTCCGATTTGGTTCAATTCTTTGTATTCGATCTGCCTCTCTCTTATGATCGTTCTAGGCATTTGAAATGGTCTGATCGGTGTTCCAAAAGAGGAAGTTGTAATTGGTTGATTTTCAGTCTTTAAAAAAATCGAAACATCTCCGCCCGGTTCCCACAAGGCAAGAGCAACTTTCTGTATATCTTCAGTCTTTTCTTTTCTTAATTGCGATAAAAGGTCATCAATCGATATCCTTGCTTTATTCATATTTTTGTAAAGGATTTTCCCATTTTCGATAAGAGGTATGGGGGCTGGTGTGAATAATTTTCTTACTTTAACTGAACGTAAACTTAATAATATCCCCGATACATATAGCACTACTATGACCCCCATCGTAATCATTGATCCCTTTAACCCTAATCCCTCATCAGATAATGGATGGGCGATGATATTCCCAATCACCAGGACAATGACAAAATCGAGCAGGCCGACTTGTGAGATGGATCGTTGTCCCATAATTTTAGCTAAAACAATAAAAAATACGAATCCGACAACCGCTCTGTAAATCCATTGAACAGCAGTAAGAGATTCTTGAGAGCTGAAGAAATCCATAAAAAACCCACCTCAACAGGAAATTCTAGTGTAGTTTTCTCCAATCTCTCTGTTGTTATGAAAAATGATTTCAATATGCTGTGCATGATCAAACAAATGATAATAGCCGGGCTCCTTTTTGGCGCCCGGCTACATTTTGCTTATTGGAATTTTTCAGGTACTTGATCTAAAAGCTTGATTGAAAAGACATAGACATGCTCAAAGTCTGCGATCTTTTCCAAGAATTCTTCTTCGTTATCTTCGAAAAGTGAGCCTGGAACTGAAAATTCAGAGTGAGTATGCTTGAAGAGTGCAGCTAATTTGACAGGCTGATCAAACTCCAGGTGCATCGTACCGCCCCGGCCCATACCAGCTAAAACGGTTGCACCTTCATCTTCGATCAAACGACTCGTTGAAGATGAACCCCCCCCATTCAAATGAGTGAGGACGAACCGCTGGTGAGTTTCTTGTTGCTCTGCTTCTCCATTCCTCTCAACCACACCACTAAAACTGGCCGCTGCAAAAACGAGTCGATTTGTATTGGAATCGACTTCTTCCCCCGTTGGGAAATACGAACCGAATCCAGCTGCATCTTCCACTTTCTTTCCTTTTTTATAATGTTCAACAGTCAGCTCGATCATCTCGGCATCTGTATCGTTCATTTCTAGATCATATACATACGAATAATCGGAACCACCCGCCTGGAGCAGTTGTTGTTCGCTTTCACTCAGCTCTGCCGATTTCAGTGTGGGTGCTTTTTCTTGTTGAACCGAACAAGCTGACAACAAAAGGATACCACCGATAAAACCAAGTCTCCCCATCCATCTCATTCTTAATCCCTCGCCCTAATCGAAAATCAACCCACTACCATTTTAGCATTTTTTTCCTGATCGATGCCGAAAAGTATTTTTAAAGAAAACTAGGCAATGCCAAGCCTTCGCTTAGGCTGAGCCTTTGTTGCGTTTATAAAGAAAAAACTCAACTTAGGTTGAGTTTTCAACATTATCATCCTTTAAAAGCTAATGAATCGGTTCCATGTGGCTCTTCGATGACGGGCGTGGCTCAATTATCTACAAAAATGAAGGAGAAATGAAAAAAATATGAAAATATCTACAAAAATAAGATTTTATCTACAAAAACGGTCTGGCCCCCTTATTTTAGACACGACCTTTAAATTTCTTTGATTTTCTTAGTTTTTTATAAATTGACCACTATTTGTGGCGAAATCCCTGCTTTAAAGCGCTCGTAATACTGTACTGGTGCCAT
>NZ_CAMGYZ010000027.1 GCF_946151055.1 Bacillus sp. Marseille-Q3570
TGATTAGGCAACAGTTTCACTTGGACCGTGACCGTCTGTGACATGTTTACCCCCTCGTTTTTTGTTCTTCGACATCCCATTGTTTTGGTTCTTTTTGTGTGTCTATATCCACATTATATCAAACATGTGTTCGCATCGAAAGAAGAAAAGAATGAATTATTCGCTTTCATCCCACCCCTAAAGGAGTAGGCTTTCCCGCTCATTAAAGGTGTAAACGGCAATATCACCGTTTACAAATAGGGCTTTATGATCGTTTCACTTTGTGGAACTCTTTGGTACCGAGTCTGCGGCCTGCCGACAGACCCATATACGGTTTGGGCGTACAGGGCACCGACATCAGTTAGAAAAGCTAAATATTTACGCGTCGAAACGCGTGAAATCCCAACGTTGAACGTGAGGTCTTCTGTTGAAAAAACGTGATCATCCAGTTCCTTTATTTCCTTCCAGACCATGCTTAACGTATCCTTGGTCAACCCTTTCGGCAACTCATTTCCTGCCGCCTCATCTTGATCATTATGGAACATCAATTCATCAAGTTCCTTTTGACTCGGTTCTCGATTCAGGTCAAAGTAAGTTTTCTTGCTTTTATATCTCTCCAGCGCTGAGCGGAACCTGTCAAACTCGAATGGTTTGATCAAATAATCCACCGCACCGAGCCGTAAAGCCTTGTTGATGCTCTCTTTATCGTTTGCAGCTGATATGACGATCACATCCAAAGCTGCATCTTCCGCACGTATCTCAGATAAAAGTTCTAACCCGTTGATCTCCGGCATGAAAATATCAAGCAAAATCAAATCGACTTTTTCTTGTTCCAGTGCTTTGAAGGCTGCAGCACCGTCACTTGAAACAGAGACAAGATTGAAACCTTCCATTTGTTCTAAGTATCGTTTATTGAATTCTGCTACCATTGGGTCATCTTCTACAATCAATACGTTAATCATCACTTTCATCCTTACTTTTATAGGGGATACATACTTCAAAAATAGTGCCTTTTCCTGCTTCAGAGGTGACACTCACATCACCATCTATTTTTTGAATACTTTCATTTACAAGATGCAGACCATATCCCCTCTTTGAATCTTTTGTGGAATATCCTTTTTCGAAGACTTGATTTAACTTCTCCTCGCTCATCCCTATACCTTTGTCTTTTACTTCAAGTGTAAGATACTCTTCCTCTTCATCAAAAACAAAACTGACCAATATTCTTTTGTCTTTCGCATTCTTGACAGCGTCCAATGCATTATCGATCAGATTTCCGACGATGGTGATGATTTCATGAATGATCTCCTGATTACGAGCCAGTGGGACGAAAGTGTCTTCTGATAATAGGACATTCTTGTTCTGTTCACGCGCATAACTCATCTTGGCTAGAACAAATCCTGCTAAAATCGGGTCCTTGATCCGTTTTGCGATAAAACCGATTTCTTCCTGGTAATGGTTCGTAATCTGATTAATGTATGCAGGCAGTTGATCGTAGGATTTCATATGGACCATCCCGAGGATGACATGAAGCTTATTTTTGAACTCGTGCGCCTGGGCTCGGAGTGCTTCCGCATACATTTTCACTCCTGTCAGTTCCTCGGCAAGACGTTTGATTTCCGTCAGATCACGGAAGGTCGATATTGCTCCTACCACTCGATCATCCACTTTGATCGGGACGATGTTCGCCAGTAAAGTGATGCCATTCAGGTTGGTCTCTTGATCGAGCAACGGGGACCCGGTCTTGATGACCGTGATAAGTTTAGAATCCGTTATGAAGGATTCGACCTGCTTACCGATCAATTCGTCCTTCACTCCAGCCTCACGAAAGATTTTTTCAGCTGTATCGTTCGCAAGTGTCACTTTCCCATTTTCATCGATGGTCAAGATCCCTTCCACTGTCGATTGGAGCATTTTATTCCGTTCTTCCAGTACTTTCGCGATTTGCGAAGGTTCGAGACCAAAGAGGATTTTCCGTACACGTCTGCCGAGGAAAATGGCTCCGATCACACCGATTAAAGCCCCGAACAGAATACCGATATAGATGATGTATCTGCTTTTACTGACAGCTTGTTCAATACTGCTCAATGAAATTCCGACCGCAACTGCACCGATTTGTTTTGTGCCTTCAGAGTTATAGATCGGTGTAAATGATCTGAGAGACATTCCGAGTGTCCCTTTCGCGATCGATACATGCTCATTTCCCTTTAAAACTTCAGCCTCATCACCGCCGACAAACGTTTTACCGATCTTTTCTTCATCAGGGTGGGACTTCCGGACACTGTTCATATCAAAAACAACGACATAGTCCACATTCGTCACTTCCCGGATATCTTCAGCAAACGTTTGGATCTCCCCCTCCGGCAGTTCACCTTCCATACTATTGATGACGACTGGAGAATTGGCGACCATTTTCGATATGTTCGTTGCCTTTTCTTCTAAATGCACTTGTGTCCGCTCAGAAACCTCTTGACCTATGAGAAGGTAAGTGACTAGAAGTGCCAGGATGACGACGCTGCATACGAGCAAGATGATTGTTGTTTGTAACCGTAGATTCGGCATTTTCAGTTTCACCAATATGCCCCCAAGATGACTTGGTTCGCTTTCCACCCAAAAATAGTTATTGCACGAATGCCAAGTCTACACTATAATATCCAATGCATATGTTTTTTCTATGCCTATTATAGAGTTTTCTATAGCCACTTGTCACATGCGCTCGTAGCTCAGGGGATAGAGCAATGGTTTCCGGTACCATGTGTCGGGGGTTCGATTCCCTCCGAGCGCGCTTAAGAAGGCCGTCCTGGAATTGATCCAGGGCGGTTTTTTTATGGTTTGAAAACTGGCACGATTATCTGAAAGTTCCCAATTACATCCTGTTTTGGGACATGGCTCCTGCTTTTGATCCTTCTCCTGTCCCAATTACGCCTCTTTTGGGACTCACCACCGCTCTTTTCTCCCTCTCCTGTCCCAATCCGCAGAAAACGAGCATCCTGGAGCGGCAAACTACCACTTTCAAGAGCAACAACGTTTCCGAAAACAGCCGTTCAAAAAAAGGACCCAAAGGCTGCGTTCAGCCTTCAGGTCCCTATTGCTATGCCTTATTGAATCGGTAAGATCCCTGCGTAATCAGTCAAGTATCCGTCAGCAGGATAAGCCGGGATGTCATTCCAATGATCTGGATCTACATCCTCGATTTCCTGTGTTGCGATCCCACTCAACAATTCCTTTAAAGCCAGGTAGTTTTGCTTAGTCAAATAACCGTTCGATTTCTGCCCTAGATTCCCTTCCCGTGTATTCCCTTTCGTTTCGAAAAAGATTGCAGGGTTGCTATGGCCTCCCGGATTCAGATTATTGTAATTCAACCCGAGCATCATGGCAGATACAACCCCGCCTTTGATGTCGATATAATACTTCGCATCATCTCCACCGACTTGATATTGATCGATGTGTGTATAGCCATAGTTGGTAAGCTTATCATAAACATAAGCTTGCATCTGTTTGGTCACTTCATTATAATAACCATCTTTCAACCCAGGAAGTGTCGGTCCATCTGGTGCTAACGAAATCCCGAGTGAGAAGCTAGTAGCTTCATTCGTTCCATAAACCGTCTTGAAACCTTGATGGTGAAGGTCGATTGCAAAATCCGGTTTGATATCTGCCCAATAAGCATAGACGACTTCTGATTCCTTCGCTTCGAAACCATTTAACGTCCAGTCCCTGTTCAGGTCGACATAGGCAGAATCATTCACAGGTTCACCGTTTTCATCCATCAATAATGTTTCTCGCTGGTTCATGATACTTCCATCTGGATTGTACATTGGGATGACGTAGAGAGTAAGTTCATCCAATAGTGTTTTGACATCAGGATTACCTGAACTACCCAACGTTTTTAGAAGTTGCATGACAGCTTCTGTCGTCAGCTTCTCATCACCATGAATCTGTGCTTGGATCCAGACCTTCGTATCTCCGTCTCCGACTTTAGCAGCGTAGATGCTTCGCCCTTGTTCAGTCGTTCCGTAATCATCAAGCGTCGATACTTCAATTTTCCCATCACTTTTTTGCTCAAGATGATGTAATTGATCGACCATTTCTTCATATGTCATGATACTGCTGATGTTATCTTTCCCATTCGTTGATGGTCCTCCTGGCTTCGTACTACTGGCAGCATAGACGCTACTGGAACCTAAAACCAATCCGGCAATTGACAGTAAAGTGATGAGTTTCAACAATTTATGCAAGCTCGAAAAACCTCCTGTGTTGTAAAAATCCGTATATCATTTTCTTAGCTGGCTTGTAGTTATTCCCCTTTCCAGCCACTTTCCGGAAGTGTATCCCAGAATGATGTATCCGCTGTTTCAATCGAACCGTCTGCAATTGCTTTTAACGCAGCGTCCATTGCCACAACAGCTTGCTGGATCAAGTAACCATTACTCTTTTGACCTAAAACATACGGTTCGTAGTAATGATCAGCCATTCCTCTCATTTCCATCAACAGCGTTGAGATTCCGTATTCGAGCGCAATTCCGTTTCGTCCGATTGTAGGAGCTGTTCCACCAACATACTTAGAGAGTGTTCCGTAGCCTTTCGCTTCGACCGCTTCATAAACAACTGAACCGAGCTTTTTAGACTTTTCGACAACATCAGCTGACACATTCTCATTCGTCGGATAAAGAATCGATCCTGACACAAGCTCATCACTATCTCCTAACGTTGTTTGCGTCCCTTGGTGGTGTAGGTCGATCATATAGTCTGGTTGATACTTTTGCAGGACGAACTCATGGAACGCTTGGGTTTCCGGCTGTTCTTTTGCTACATGATCGCGATTAAGATCGACCTCATTTGCGTTATAGCGCGTATGGGTTCCAGAGACATAATCTTCAAGTGAGAAATTGACGTCTCCCTCTGCGCCATCCACATTCAAACGAGGAGCAATAAGTACATTCACTTTTTCCAGGATGTCTTGTACCCCTTTTCCATTCGAAGTAAGATGCTGGATCATCTTCAAGGCACCTTCTGTCGTCAAGGTTTCATTTCCATGTTGCTGGGTTAAAAACAGAATGGTTGGATTTTCAGGATTGCTGATGAATTTTGCCAGATAAAGGTCTCGATCTTTAACGGACTTACCATATGATTCTACAGTCAACGCTTCAGATTTTTTGTCCTGTTTTTCTAAGAAAGCCACCATTTCCTCATAAGTGTGGAGCCTTTCATTTTTGATTGTTTCATTGCCATCGTAATTGGGACCTTCTCCTACAGCATTGACGTTCCCTACAGGAAAACTGAAAAGCATTCCAGCACTAAGTGCCACACTAGATAAAACTGTCATCGTTTTCTTCATTCTTTTTCCCCTTCCTTTCGTGAATCGAAATATATGTACAATCTTCTTTTAAAAACGACAATTTACCTTCAATATGAAAATAAACAGGCAAGAAAGTCTAGGGTTTCGACAAATACGAACAATCTTTTACAAAAGGGGAGGCTGGAGAACTAGTCTTATATATAGAGTTTTCTGTAGATGTTCTTTAATAACGGGGTATATTCTGATTCGACAATTTCTTTGTTCATATCTTCCGTTTTTTTGAAACTCTGGAGTATTTTAATCGTCTATCTATAAGGAGATCTTTTGACGGCTATACTGATAATACTGTGTAGTCATTCGAAAAGTATGATATAATTCATCAGGATATAGGATTTGAATTAACCAACTACTTACGGTGGTGACCATAGATATGCCCTCACGAATAGAACGAAAAAAACAAAAGCGCAAAAAGGGAAGCTTTCTGAAGAAGACTTTATTGGTATTGGCGATTCTTTTTATCGCGGTTGCAGGTTATGCTGCAATCCAATACTATCAAGGGCTTCAGCAGGCCGCACCTTCTGAAGAGATGGAAAGTGATTATGAATTCAATGCGCCAGATGAAAAAATAGAAGGTAAATACAATGTACTGTTACTAGGAGTCGATCGCAGAGGTGAGGAAGACTCTAGAACGGATACGATCATGATCGCACAATATGATACGAAGACCGATGAAATGAAACTGGTCTCATTGATGCGGGACTCATATGTTGAAATTCCGGGCTATAGCAAGAATAAAATCAATACAGCCTTTTTCCATGGGGGACCGGAACTCTTACGGAAAACGATCAAACACAATTTTAATATAGATATCCATTACTATGCCCTGGTTGATTTCAAAGGATTTGAACAGGTGGTCGATACGATCGCACCAGAGGGTATCGAGATGGATGTCGAAAAACGGATGTCTCAAAATATCGGGGTCACACTTGAACCCGGTGTCCAAAATTTGAATGGTAAGGAATTACTCGGGTATGCGAGATTCCGCCATGATGCTGAAGGAGATTTCGGACGTGTCAAACGTCAGCAAAAAGTGATTTCGAAAGTGAAAGACGAGTTCACTAGCCTTTATGGTATTTCCAAGCTTCCTAAGGTCATGGGGACGATCCAGCCTTACATCGACACGAATATGAAAATGTTCACAGCCATCGGCCTTGCCAAAGATGTCATGTTGAACAAAAGTCAAATCGAAACGATGAAAATTCCGATCGATAACTCATGGAACGACCCGACTTACCAGGGTGTGGGTCAAGTGCTTGAAATGGATATAGAACAAAACCGACAAGCCTTGAAAGAGTTCCTTGGAATGGATGAAAATTCAAGCAACATGACAACCAAAAACGAAGACGAAGATCCTGAATCGTAATGATAAAAAGTCAAACAAGCTGCCCATTGACATCAAAAAGATGTCCCAATGGGCAGCTTTTCTTATTGACATCGGTGCCATGCCACTTCGGATTGTACCGATTGTACCAGGCACAGAACAAGAACTCTTGGTACAACCGGACTTCCCGAGTGGTGCCAGGTACTTTTTGAAACCCCTTGGTATCACTGCATTCTTAATCGGTGCCAGGTACATTCTGCAATCCCTTGTCCCCCAACGCATCCCAAAGTGTACCTGGCACGCAGAAAGAACCCTTGTGCTGCAAGGGTTCTGAAAGGGTGCCAGGCACCGTGCTATTCTTCTTTGCCCATGCCTTTGAGAAAGGCGAGGATCATGCGGACGGAGCGATTGACTTCGGGATCTTTCAAGGTTTTGATCAGCTGGAACATGCTGATCATTTCCTCTTTTTCTTCTTCTTCGGTAGCTTCCAGTACACCCTGGTTGACCTTTTCCATGAATGGCTGCATTTTCGAGAATTCGATCGTTCCTAAGAAACCGATGAAATCGACGACATTACGAGCGAACTTCGCGTTATGCGGACGGTTGATCTCCCTGAAGAAAGCGGATGTCGCTTGATCACGATGATTCACCATTGCACTGATCAACGGCAGCATTTCACTTTCATGAAGCCTGTCCACCAGCACAATCAGATCCAGGATCGCATCCTTCCGTTCTGCCAGCGCTTGTTCAATCTCCTCCATGCCTTTTTCTCGGACTTCCTCTTTGGTCGGGACAAGTGGTTCAACTTTCCGTGTCGGCTTTGCCATTACTATTTCACTTCCTTCTTACGCACGACATTGCCAGGAAACACATAATCATCTCTTTTCCATTTTTCCTCGACTTTGATGCCAATTTGCGGTTGACGGTTACCGAATCGATGGTTGTTATGCGGAAGCGGTCTTTCTCCTTCAAAATCAAGCAATTCCATCTTCACTGCTGTATCTTTATAAGCCGGTGTATCGGTATCCTTGTCGACTTCACTTGAGGTCAGCTTGTTCACAGCAAGATCACCATTGTCATTCAACGGAATATAGAGCTCTTTCCCTTTCACCCGTTCTGTGACCACAACCCTGCCTTTGACCGATCCCGTCCGCGACGTCAGCCTTACCATCGATCCGTCTTTCAATCCACGGTCTTCCGCTAGCTCATGCGATACCTCGATGAACGCATGTGGCGTTTTCCGCGTAATTCCATGAGACTTATAGGTCATGTTCCCTTCATGGAAATGTTCGAGCAAACGGCCGCTATTGACGTGCAAGTCGTACTCCTCGTCTGTTCCTGTCGGTTCTGTCCAATCGACGAAATACAATCTTGCCCGCCCATCATCGAAATGGAATTTTTCTTCATAAAGCATCGGCATATCGATTCCTTCTTCATCCACTGGCCAAATCAAACTTTTGTATCCTTCCATCCGTTCATAGGAAACGCCTGCAAACATTGGGGTCAGCTTCGCGATTTCATCCATGACCTGTGCAGGTCCTTCGTACTCCCATCCTGCACCGAGTTCATTTGCGAGCATCTGCGTGATTTCCCAGTCTGGCTTGGAATCACCCAACGTCGGAAGCGCTGGATAAATACGCTGGATCCGTCTTTCCGTATTCGTGAATGTGCCCTCTTTTTCAAGGCTAGGTACAGCTGGTAAAATCACATCCGCAAATTCGGACGTTCTTGATAGAAACAGATCCTGGACGACAAAGAAATCAAGCTTTTCAAATCCGCGCTGGACGTAATTCGCATTTGCATCGACGATTCCCATATCCTCACCCTGAAGATAAAGGGCACGTAATGTTCCATCATGGATTGCATCGACCATGCCATGATTCGTCAACCCTGGTTCGCCGTTCAAATTCACGTCCCATGCCTCTTCAAACTTTTTACGGATCTCATCGTCCTGGACATCTTGATAGCCTGAAAAAGTGTTGGGCATACTGCCGAAATCACTGCACCCCTGCACGTTGTTATGTCCTCTGAGCGGATACGCACCTGTTCCATGACGGCCATAGTTCCCGGTGACGATCAATAAATTGGAGATCGCTGTACTAGTATCGCTGCCGCCCTTCTGTTGTGTAACGCCCATCGCCCAGCAAATGACTGTCGAATCCGATTCATGGATCGCTTCTGCAATTTTAATCATCATCTGTTTGGAAAGTCCCGTCTCTTTTTCAGCATAATCCAGTGTGAATTTCTGTATCTTTTCAAGGTACTCCTCGACATTTATAACACGACTCTTCAGAAATTCTTTGTCATGCCACCCTTGTTCAACAATGTAGTTCGTCACTGCGGAGAGCCAGACGAGGTCAGATCCCGGCTTCGGTTGGATGAACATATCTGCACGTTCAGCCATCTCATGCTCGCGGATATCAGCGACGATCATTTTCTGGCCGAACAGCTTTTGAGACCGCTTGATTTTAGAAGCTAAAACCGGGTGGGACTCTGCCGTGTTCGAGCCGATCGTAATGACAAGACTGGCTGTTTCGATATCCTTGAGTGAACCAGCGTCCCCGCCATAACCTACTGTCCGGAACAATCCTTTCGTCGCAGGAGACTGGCAATACCTCGAACAGTTATCAACGTTGTTGGTCCCGAAGATTTGACGTGCTAGCTTCTGCATCAAATAGGATTCTTCATTCGTCGCTTTGGAAGACGCAATGAATCCGAGTGCTTCAGGTCCGCTTTCCGCATGAATTTCTTTCAGCCTTTTTGCTATATGCGAAATCGCCTTGTCCCATTCCACTTCCTTGAACGTATCCCCTTCTCGGATAAGGGGCTTCGTCAATCTCTCTTCACTATTCACATAATCCCAGCCGAACTTTCCTTTCACACAAGTCGAGATTCCATTGGCTGGCGCTTCAGGCTGCGGCTGGATTTTTAAAATATGCCTGTCTTTCGTCCATACATCGAAACTGCAGCCGACTCCGCAATACGTACAGACCGTTTTTGTTTTCCGGATGCGATCCTCACGCATTTCCGCTTCCGTATCCGATATTGCGAACAACGGTCCGAACCCGGATTCAACATTTTTCGTAAAATCAATCATCGAACGCAGTGTCCCCTGTTCGACATTCGAAAGATAGCCTGCTTCCTTGATCATTGATTTTTCCATCAAAGCATTACACGGACAGACGGTTACACACTGGCCGCAGTTGACACAGGAGGATTCATCTATAGGAACGTCATTATCCCAAAGGACACGTGGCTGTTCACGTTCCCAATCGATCGTAAGGGTTTCATTGACTTCGACATCCTGACAAACCTCCACGCACCGGCCACACAATATACATTGGTTCGGATCATATCGATAAAAGGAACCTGTATCATCAATATCATAACCCTTCGATTGGAAAGGAATATTCTGATGTTCCTTCTGCATCTCAGCCACCGTGTTATGGATATCACAGCGACCATTATTATAGTCACACACCGTACAATACAATTCATGCTTGTGCAGAATCTTGTCCATCGCGTAATCCTGTGCTTTATGTACATCTTCATGCTGCGTATTGATTTCCATATCCGTTTCAATCTTCATCCCACAAGCACGCTGCAGCTCCCCATTCACCTCGACGATACACGTATCACAGCTCTCGATCGGGCCTAGACTTTCGTGAAAACAGATTGCCGGTACATCGACATCTTCCGCTTTCAGGAATTGAAGTACATTCTGATCTGCCGACGTCTGATACTCTTCACCATTGACATTTACTCGAATCATTTGATCAGACACGATTGAACCTCCTCTTTTTATCCCATAAGGGAAAGGAGCAAGCTTCATAGAAATCCGCCGCTCCCCTATATGAATTTGAAAAGTTCCCTATCTACTACATTGTTTCCCTTTCAAACTTGCGATAAACCACCTTTTGGAATTCGAGAACCTCTTATCCATCAATGGAATGAAGGTCCTCCGCGATTTCTTTTGAAGAATTGGACGTTTAAATCCGATAAGAAAGGGAAAAATGATATGATGTATACATAGCTTCTTACATAACGGTCACAAGTTCTTTTAAAAAGCTCTGTAATAAAATCATCATACTCGTTCAGGAAAATTGAGCCAGGAAAAACCCAGACTTCATGGATCGCCCGCGAGTGGATTTCGCAAGTAACAGAGCTTTTTGAATAGAGAAAAAAACGTCGAACGAAAAATCCGCTTGTAAGAGCCTAATAGTTTGACCTATATTGACCTATTGAGTAAGATGAAATTAAAGCCATAAAGATACTTATGGAAAGAGGAGGATTTCTGAATATGAACTTAATCCCAACAGTAATTGAACAAACGAACCGCGGGGAACGTGCCTATGATATCTACTCCCGCCTTCTAAAAGATCGCATCATCATGCTAGGGAGCGCAATTGATGACAATGTTGCAAACTCGATCGTTGCACAATTATTATTCTTAGCTGCAGAAGATCCTGAAAAAGACATATCACTTTACATCAACAGTCCTGGAGGATCGATCACATCAGGTATGGCGATCTATGATACGATGCAATTCATCAAGCCGAAAGTAAGCACAATCTGTATCGGCATGGCAGCATCTATGGGTGCATTCTTACTTACAGCAGGGGAACCCGGTAAGCGTTTCGCACTACCGAACAGTGAAGTCATGATCCACCAGCCGCTTGGCGGTACACAAGGTCAAGCTGCTGACATTGAAATCCATGCTCGCCGCATCATTGAAATGCGCGAGAAGATCAACAAGATCATTGCAGATCGCTCTGGTCAACCGGTTGAAGTTGTTGAACGCGATACAGATCGTGATAACTTCATGACGGCTCATCGTGCAAAAGAATATGGTCTGATCGACGACGTTATTGAAAAACCAGTGAATGTGGATAACAAATAAGGCATTTTATGAAAACTGGCTCCGAATCATTTCGGGGTCAGTTTTTTTATTTGGCTCTACAATATTTGTTGGGGTATAAGAAAAATTCACGTAAAAAAACACACTAGCTCCTATAACCTGTACACTTGAATTGACGAGAAACAAGAGTGGGGATAGGAGTTGTGTGTACGTGCATT
>NZ_CAMGYZ010000028.1 GCF_946151055.1 Bacillus sp. Marseille-Q3570
ATCTCATACTCTTTAAAAATATATTAAAGGATTTCTGCTTTTTCAATTGTACTAATTTAATTGTATTATTATATAATTTTTGTTTATCCATTATAAGATCCCCTTCTTAAGGGCTTATTTTTCAAAAAATTTATTATACAAATTTTCAATTTTAGAAAAGAATTTGTCATAAATACTTATGTTTTCAAGACTAGTTTCTACAAACTCTTCTTTATTTATTACTTTACTTGCAATAACATCAATGTTTTGAAGGAAGGTCTCATCTTCATTTAAAGGGATTCCCATTTCTTCTGTAAAAGAATCATCTTTTAATGTTCCAGTTGTCCCATTTTTAAATGCAACTCTTATTGTAGGTTTCATTAACCCCTTTGTATCTTTTATTACCATAGCTACATTCTCATTATTAGTTGGTGTATTGTATTGTAAATAACCAGTTTTACTTCCTAATTTTTTTAAGGTTTCTGTGAGCTCATCAACCGTCTCATTTTCCATAATATCTCCGTTCAACGGATAAAACCTTAAAATAACGTTTTTAATCTTTTTAACTCTTTCTAACTCTTCCTCAATTGCACCTGAAAAGGGAATTGCAACTACATTTAAATTAGCTGATGGTAATTTTTGGTTCCCTAAAACTATTAAATTTTGTTCCCTAATATAATCGTTTAAGAGTTGTTTCACAGTTGAGGAAAAGTTACTTAAACTTGGACTTCCATTTTGATTTTTTACTAATACCATTCGATGATTCTTTAAATTAATTACAAAATATGAGTATGGATCTGATGGATAATTTTCATTTGTACGTACTAATTTGCCGTCAATTATTCGAGACTTAACTTCTAAAGTTGTACTTTTTACAATTAAGCCTGCTAATACGAAATCTCCTTTTAAATTTGTAAGTTTAACTTGTTCTAAGAAATATGTGGTTCTTTTATTTTTTTGTCTGTACTCATATTTTCTATTCTTTGTAAAAGCGGGATAAACGATATCTTCAAAATGCATTAGCATAGGCTTATCTTCCTTACCAAAAGTCAAATTAAAATTAGCAATATAAGAAGGTTTATCCTGTATCATGTTAATTCCCCCAGCCATTTTTCTGTATTATTTTAATAGTATCATTTAGGATTATTAAATTGTTAAAAAATATAAAAAATAACTATAATAACCATAAATGAAATGAATTATTCTCTCTTAATTAAAAATTTTTAGAACTGAAGGAATAGAAAAATTACGTAAAATGACCTAGCTTATTAATAGATCAATACAGAATAATAATTTTGAAATAGTTATTGATAAGTACCGCCTCGAAAATGCCATTAAATGGAATAAAATATAAAAATAACTAAATATGAGGGTGTATAATAAGGTGGATAGAATATTTGTTGGAAACTACTACAAAAAACAAGAATGTTTCAGAGATATATAACAATATGAAAAACAAAGAATTCTAGAGAAGGATAGGTAATCACAAACAAATTGATAATTGTTATATAAAACTTGTCCACGGATGCCACCAAAAAGGTTATACATTAATTTGGCTCGCCGACCCATCATCTCGTATAATAGACACACAAAAAGACGGTCTATTTACTTCATAATGAAGCAAATAGACCGTTCCCAATTTAAATGATTCCTGTTGAATACAATAACACTAACGCAATGAGTACTGGAGAAACGAAACGTAAGGAGAAGATCCAAAGTTTACCCCAAACGCTGGCTTCGCCAAATCCTCCGATTTCAAGTGATTTCTGCTTTCCAAGCGCCCATCCTGCAAAGAGAGCGATGAACATACCGCCTAATGGCAAGAGGATGTAAGAAGCTAAGAAATCGACGGCATCGAAGAATACTTTACCGAAGATCGTGAATTCACCCCATGCACCCAATGAAAGGGAAGAAGGAATTCCGAATAAGAAAATGATTGTTCCAAGAATCCATGTCGCCTTTTTACGGGTCCATTCGAACTTCCGCATGAAGTAAGCAACTGGAACTTCCAAAATCGAAATGGCAGACGTAAGTGCCGCTACAGAAATCAGTAAGAAGAACAATACAGCAAAGAACTGACCGAATGGCATCATCTCAAACACAGCCGGAAGCGTGATGAAGATCAGCCCAGGTCCTGCTCCTGGGTCCATACCGAATGCGAATAGGGCAGGGAAGATCGCTAATCCCGCTAATAAAGCAAAACCAGTATCAGCCAAACTGACCCCTGTCGCTGCAGTAGGAAGTTTGACATTTTTTGGTACATAACTTCCATACGTGATCATTGTCCCCATCCCTAAACTGAGGGAGAAGAAGGCGTGGCCTAAAGCGACGAGAACCGCTTCTCCACTGAGCGCAGAGAAATCTGGAGAGAAGAGGAACGCGACTCCTTCGCCCGCACCAGGCAGTGTTACGCCTCGAATGACTAAGATAAGCAAGAGAATGCCTAAGGTAGGCATCAAGATTTTATTCCATTTCTCAATACCTTCTTTTACCCCTTTCACAACGACAATGATGACGATCGCCATGAATAAGGTCTGCCATAAAATCGGACTGAGTGCGTTTCCGATGAATCCACCGAAGTGATCCCCCATCTGCTCACCAGGAACAGAGAGAAGGTCTCCGCTCATCGCTTTTGTCGTATACGATAAAGACCATCCCGCAACGACGCCATAGAATGATAGGATCAGGAATGCTGCCATGACCCCGAAAATACCTGTGACATACCATGGTTTACCAGGCGTCAGCTCCTGGAAGGAACCGACTGCATCCTTCTGCGTCTTTCGCCCAACTGCAAATTCAGCGAGCATGACGGGTATTCCGATTACAGCGATACAAATCAAATAAACGAAGATAAAGGCTGCTCCACCATATTCCCCTGTAATGTAAGGGAACTTCCAAATGTTACCTAAACCAATTGCGGAACCCATTGCCGCCAGCATGAACCCTGTACGCGATTTCCACTGCTCACGCGCTTGTTTCTCTAACCCCTGACTCATTTGACAATCCTCCTTTTTCTATTTACCTAAAATGTAAGAAAAATAACAAAATTTCTTCATTTATGGAAATAATATTAAACAAGCACACAGACTATTCCTGCTTTAAATGAAAAAAATAGTCGAAATTTGCGAGATAGTAACTATCGTATATTAATAAACACAAATTAACGGTTCAAAAGGGGGTTACTATATTACAAAATCTAAAACACCATCTTGAATACACATCTTGAATTTATTGAGGGAAATTATTGTTAAATTGAATTATTTAGATTTATAGAGTATTTATATTAAACAAATAATTACCATTGATGTTAATATAAGGTTATAAGATTTTAATACATACAGAATTTAAAGAGAAAATAAACTGGGGGATAATATGGAAAGGTCTGTTACTCAAAGAGGAATAAAATATTTAGTGCATTTTACTAGGGTTGATAATCTTGAAAGTATCTTTACAAATGGCCTTATACCTGTAGAGACCTTACGTCGTGAAAGATTTACAAATTTTTTTCATAATGATGAATATAGAATGGATGATTGTGAAACCGCTAATTGTCTTTCCATACAATTTCCTAATTATCGAATGTTCTTTAAATATAGACAGCAAAATCCAACTGTAGATTGGGTTGTTTTAGGAATTAAGAAAGAAGTATTATGGAAGAAGGATTGTGCTTTCTGTAAAGAGAACGCAGCAAGCAGTAACGTATTAGGAATACCTTTAGAATTAAGAAAAGGTGTCGGAGCATTTAACGGACTTTATGATGAATATCCTGGGAAGCCTTCTAGAAGTACCTTGGATATTGATCCTGCCTTACCCACCCACCCACAAGCTGAAATATTAGTTTTTGATGTTATAGAACCTGAAAATATATGGGGAGTAGCCTTCGAGAATCTCTACGAAAAAAATAAATACAGTTCATTGTTACCTTCAAACATAAATTGCGAAGTTGTTGGGAGGTTATTTAGTTATAGAAAGGATTACGAATATTGGAGATAATAATAAGGAGGAAACTATGGCAGAGAGGCCTGTATTTATAAGTAAAATGGAAAAAGAGTATGTTGAAGTAAAGACTATTAAATTTGAATGGTTTCCTGGATTTGCTGTTAAACAAAAACAAAAATCGATAGAGTCATTTCATCAAAATATCAAAAACCAATATCCAAATTTAAATATATTGGAAATTTCCAGTAAGTCTAATAAAGAGTTAGGTGTAGCATTAAGCGCTTTTAACCTAATGATTAAGACGAAAAATAATAAACAATTTAGTGTAGAGACAGCATTTCAGGCCAGTAAAGTTTTTGAATTTGGAGGCCCATACATTGACTTGTATGAAAAGTCATCAAAAGAGGCAAAAAAAGATCCAAGAATAAAAAATAGCGGGAAGTTACTTTATTTTCAGTTTTTCGATAGAAGATGGAAACTTGAACCTAAAACATTATTTTATGATTGGTTATATATTAACGCTTTATCTTTTAATAGTGAGTTAGCTAAACAAGTAATTAACTTTGATGCCTTTACCGACATTGAATTTAATCCTCAAAAATCAATAAATTGTCAAGCAAAATCAGTAGCTCTTTATGTTTCATTATATAAAATGAATTTGCTTAATAATGCTTTAAAATCAGTTGATAATTTTAAAGAACTTGTGATTAAACAAAATTATAAACAAAATAATAATAATGTAAAAAATAACTCAAAATATGAACAATTAAGCATTTTTGATGAAATGAACTAAAAATTAATGATTGGTGAAAGTATTTTAAATCCTAGTAATAAGTAGAGTCCTGGAGGGCTCTTTTTTTACAATAAATAAATGTAATGTGTTAGGGTATAAAAATTAGTATAGGATAGTTGGGGAAGGTTCTCGTGCTTCCCAATCAAACCAAACTTCTCCTTTTTAATTTTGTTGTTCAGAATGTGTTAGAGTAGATGTAAACGGTAAAAGAAATACTATAAGACGAATTTTCAAGTAAAGATTCGGGATAGATAAGACAAAAAAGAAGGAGAGATTGGTCATGGCAAAACAAGGCTGGAATTTGGACAACAGCTATGCACGTCTGTCAGAAGATTTATACTCCAAGATCGAACCATCACCTGTTCGCGCTCCAGAATTGGTCAAACTCAATGAATCATTAGGAGAAGAACTCGGCCTGAATGTTGAAGATCTTAAAAGTGAGGAGGGAGTTGCCGTACTTGCAGGGAACGAAGCTCCTGAAGGCTCACAGCCGATTGCACAAGCCTATGCCGGGCACCAATTCGGGAATTTTACGATGCTTGGAGACGGCCGTGCGATGTTGTTTGGCGAACAGATCACGCCTGATGGCGATCGTGTTGATATTCAGCTGAAAGGCTCTGGTAGGACGCCTTACTCCCGGGGCGGCGACGGTCGAGCGACACTTGGACCGATGCTTCGTGAATATATCATCAGTGAAGCGATGCATGCACTAGGGATTCCGAGCACCCGAAGCCTGGCTGTTGTGACGACAGGGGAACCGATCATACGTGAAAAACAACTACCTGGTGCCATCCTTACCCGAGTGGCGGCCAGTCATATTCGTGTCGGCACCTTCCAATATGTTAGAGGAAGAGGAAACGAGGAAGACCTTCGGGCACTCGCTGATTATACCATCGACCGCCATTACCCGTATCTAAAAGATAAAGGTGAGGATCGCTACCTGATCTTGTTGAAGGAAGTAATGAAGCGTCAGGCTGAATTGATCGCCAAATGGCAGCTCGTCGGCTTCATTCATGGAGTCATGAACACGGACAACATGACGCTCAGTGGAGAGACGATTGACTATGGTCCATGCGCGTTCATGGATACGTTCGATGCCGCAACCGTATTCAGTTCAATTGATACTCAAGGTCGATATGCGTATCGGAATCAACCAGCGATTGGAGGATGGAATCTGGCACGGTTTGCCGAAACGTTACTGCCACTCCTTCACGAAGATCAAGATGAAGCAGTTAAACTTGCAGAAAATGAAATCGGAAAATTTTCAGGTTTCTACAACGCCTACTGGATTTCTGGCATGCGGGGAAAACTCGGTATTTTCAACGAAGAAGCAGAGGATGAATCTTTATGTGAAGACCTGTTGAAACTCATGCAGGAACATAAAGCGGACTATACGAACACGTTCCGAGCGTTGACGTTTGATAAGCTGGAAGATTCAGATCTGTTTAAAACAGAGGAATTCACCAAATGGCATAAACGATGGCAGGAAAGACTCGAAAGACAGGAAGAATCAAAAGACCAGGCCCATCAACTAATGCAAGATAACAATCCAGCACTAATTCCAAGGAACCACCGAGTGGAAGAGGCACTGGAAGCAGCGGTGGAACGAGACGATTACAGCGTAATGGAGAAATTATTGGAAGCTTTATCAAACCCATACGCACATACTCGGGAGCAGGAAGAGTATTGTACACTGCCACCGGATACTAAGCAGCCATATGTAACATATTGTGGGACATGAAAAAAATATTTTGTTGAACTAAGTGGTTGCTTCGGCAGCCATTTTTATTTTAGACATAATCAATAAAAATTTAAAAGCAGAAGGTAATTGGCCTATCACATATCATCTCGTATAATGGAAATATCAAGAATTTTCACCATCTGATTAACAGTTTTAAATGGCGATTGTTAACTTTCACTAGGTAAGAACTTGTGGGAACAAATATAAGGGGTTACCTTTTCAGCAGCTCCTTTCAAACAGGAAGTGATTATTTGGAGACAAAAGCAGTATATCACCATCTTACACCACAAACATATATGAAAGCATGGAAGCACGGAAAGTCTTCAGTTTATGTTGTAGATAAAGGAACAAACGGTGTAGGGACAGTTAAAAATACAAAAAACTTTGCTGGTATTAATAATTATCATTCATTGCGTGCTGGCTCCCTTTTTCGAACTGAGGAAGATTGTAAGAAATTTTTCAAACCTTTAGATAATTACATTGTAAAAATAAATGATAAGGTAGTAAAAAATAGAATCGAAATGAATAATCGATTCTATAAATATAATACATGGATCATCATTAATAATAATGCAGAAATTATTGATGAAGCGGAAAAAAAAGCATTAAAAAAAGATATTCTTTCCATTCATGTAAGGGATATAGAAGTTGGATGGGATAGACAATATGAAAATTATTGGAACTCTATAAACAAGGCTATTTCATATGAAGTATGTTCAAACCCTTTTATTGTTCAAAGTATTCCTGCGGTTAAACGTACAAATTTGATTAAGTTTGCTGTATCTATGGAGTGGCGGACAAGACCTTATCATCCAGTGTTAGAAGAAACATTTGATTGGTTAATGAGTGAGAAATTCTTTGGACTTGACTTTAAATCAATCTATATACCTGAAAATGAACGATTATATCCATTTTTACAAACAATGTACGATGAATTTGCTCATAGTTATATCTTAAAATTGTATCGTCAATTTCTTGATGGAAAAGGAGTTATAATGGATGAAGCGAACAACTTTATTAATAATTCATGTGTGTGTTTATTAATAGCACCTGATAATGGTGAGTTTATAACAAGTGATAATCCTGTATGTAGAATTACTAATAAAGAGGGTACAACCGAATACATCTTTCCTATTAATCCTAAAATTGCCTGTTTAATTGTTAAGGGTAGTGCCCAAGAGTCTTATCTTTTGAAACATCTTACTAAGGATGAATTAATTTATTACAACAATAAATTGAAAGAAAACTGCAATCTAGGGTACATCCTGCGTAAGCAGAATCGATTACTTTATTTTAATAAATAGGTATGAGAACTTTGTCTTTTTATTAAGAATTATCACATGGGAACGAGTCAAAGAGGAATGCTAATTTAAGATAATGCCTATATGGGAAATATTTGTTACGATGGTAACAACTTAAAATGAAAGGAGCACAATATTTATGGATGCGATAATCAATATTGATAAGGTATTAAATACAAACCTAACTAAAGAGCAAAAACAGGCAGCTGTGGATTTATCAGATGAAGTTCTTTGCCTTGCCTGCGCAGGTTCAGGAAAGTCTAGGACTCTATCATATCGAATAGGATATCTTTTTTCTAATGGTGTTATTCCAGAAAATGTACTAGCCTTTACTTTTACAGAAAAAGCTGCTGATTCCTTAAAAAGAAATGTTGCAACTGCTATTGAACAATGTGGTTTTACTTCTGATCTGGTTGGAGCAATGTTTATTGGTACAATACATTCCTATTGTCAACATATTTTAGGTCAAATGGATGCAAGGTATCGTCAATTCGAAGTGTTAGATGAAAATAAAATGAAAATTTATCTATTATCCAGATATTATGATCTAAGTTTAAACGAATTGGGTAATGCTAAGGATTCAAGGATGTTTAACACTATTAAAGAGGTTGCAAATGCATGGAGTACACTAAACGATGAATTAATTCAAATTAGTGATATCGAAGAACATGATCCTATATTAGCCAAAGTGTTAAATAAATTGAAACAAAGTTTAGATCAAGATGAATTTATAGATTTCTCATTAATGATAAGATTAGTTGCGGATGCATTGGAAAGAGATGATATTGAAATAAATAATGTATTAGTTGATCTGAAACATGTAATGGTAGATGAGTATCAAGATGTTTGTCCTTCACAAGAAGCACTTATTAGAGGGTTACATAGAAGGTCCCAAACTCTATTTGTTGTAGGGGATGATGATCAATCAATTTATGGATGGCGTGGGGCAGATATTCAAAACATATTGAATTTTGAAGAAAGATATCCAGCTTGTTCAACTCATACGCTAAATACAAACTTTCGTAGCACTGATAAAATAGTAAATACTTCCAATGAGTTTATACATAATGAATTAGGTCCTGCAAGACATCATAAAAATCCTGTTGCACATAATAATGGTAATATAGAACATTACGGTAAATATTGGTTTCCATCAAGAGAGGAAGAGTCTCACTGGGTAGCCAACCGAATTAAAGATTTAATAGGAACTGAATACGTGGAAAGATATGATAAAGAAGGGAATCCGATAGAGAGTAGAGGCCTCTCAGAAGGCGATTTTGCAATATTATTTAGGTCTATTAGGAGACCTTTTAATCCTGATAACCTCCCCAATAGACATTATGAATTTATCGAAGCACTAAGAGAGTTGGGCTTTGAACCCACTGTTGAATCAGAAGGAGGAATATTTGAAAGACCTCATGCAAGAATCGTAAGAGATATTATGGAATTATTACGGGGAGAAACACCTAAACGAAACGATGTGATTCTATTCTATAAAAATAATGTTATGGACTATTTTCCTCATGCTGATCAGAACAAATTAATCCAAACATTAATGGAATGGAATCGGAAAATAAATACACCACAGGGTAGTTCCCGTGTGAAAGTCTATCCTCAAGATTTTTATCAAAATATATTAGAAGCACTTAATGTCGATAATATTAATTATGATGAACAAGTAATGAGAGATTTAGGTGTATTTAGTACAATCATATTAGATATAGAACAAGTATATGTAAGTATTGATTCAAAAGCTCGGTATAATCAAATGCTAAACTTTTTATCCAATGTTGCTGAGTCTGGTTATGATGTAAGTACTTTAGACTTAGTTACAAAGCCAGACGCGGTAACCATATCAACAATTCATAAGATGAAGGGGTTGGAGTACCCAGTAGTTTTTATTGTAGATGTATTAGATAGAAGGTTTCCAGGTGATAGAAGTAGATATAGAGGATGGTTACCGGAACAGGTTATGGATGAGGCAATAAATAGAGGTTCTTATGGGAAAACCAGAGAGGATGAGGCGAGACTATTTTATACAGCTTTAACCAGAGCGGAAAGATTCTTATATGTTACAGGTAGTGCAGAACAACCCGATACTAGAAGAGAGAAAAAGCCTTCAAAATTTCTTGTTGGACTTGGGGGAGATTCAGATTTTAATGATCCAAATGAATTACCAAGTGAGATTAAATATATTGAGCCTAAAAAGAGATATGATGAGAATGATTTGCCTACTAGTTATACTGAAATAAAAGATTATTTAACATGTCCAGCTAAATATCAATTCAGACAACACTTTGGATTTAATTCTCCCGTACCTGATTTGTTTGGATTTGGGTTGACAACACATACAGCGATAAATAAATTACATCAAGATTATAATGATTCACCCCCAACATCTGTAGAGGCAATGGATGTTACAGAGGAAGTATTTCATTTAAAGCATGCTTTTCCTAGTAGAGACCCCGAGAACAATCCTGGACCTTATGAACGTGCAAAAGAACGTGCAAAAGAAATAGTATCAAATTATGTAGAATCACACTCTATGGATTTTACTAGAACTAGGGCAAGTGAAGCTAGGTTTGAAATAAAAGTTGAAAAAGCATTAATTTCAGGTTCAATAGATTTACTTTTAAAAATGGACGAAGAAGGTAATATATTAGACGCTGAAGTTATTGATTTTAAGTCACTGGATAGACCATCTAATCACTATGAATGGCTTGATTTATCATTACAAGTTCAACTATATGCCCATGCGGGACAGGAAATTCATGGTGAACCTATTGAATTTGGGTCTGTCCACTTATTAAAAGATAACGAGCGTATTAATGTTCCTGTGAATGCTGAAGCAAAAGCAGCTGCTATATCAAATATTGAATGGGCGGTCGACTATATTATTAAAGGAGAATTCCCAATGAGACCTAGTTCTGATAAATGTGAGTCGTGTGATTTTAAAAAGTTATGCCGCAAACAATATCAGGAGTTTTCTACAGAAGTTAAGCCACCAGAAATATATTTACCTAGTGGATTTGGAAAAGTACTAGCTAGAGCCTTTAGTGATATTGATTAAATTCATAAATAAAATAGAGTGAAAAAGGTTAAACCTTTTTCACTCTATTTTCTAATAAATTCTACACCATATTCGATAAAATTGCTTGTGCATATAAGGATTCACGGCATTCCATCCAGTGTTCCAATTTTTCACTGTTACTATTTTAGGCAGAAATACCTATATTTTAAATTCACAATTGGATTAGGTATAATAAATGTACCCT
>NZ_CAMGYZ010000030.1 GCF_946151055.1 Bacillus sp. Marseille-Q3570
GGTTAAGTTATGAAGGGCGCACGGTGGATGCCTTGGCACTAGGAGCCGAAGAAGGACGGGACGAACACCGATATGCCTCGGGGAGCTGTAAGTAAGCTTTGATCCGGGGATTTCCGAATGGGGGAACCCACTACCCGTAATGGGGTAGGATCCATACCTGAATCCATAGGGTATGAGAAGGCAGACCTGGGGAACTGAAACATCTTAGTACCCAGAGGAAGAGAAAGCAATCGCGATTTCCTGAGTAGCGGCGAGCGAAACGGAAACAGCCCAAACCAAGAGGCTTGCCTCTTGGGGTTGTAGGACACTCTATACGGAGTAAGAAAGGAACGGCGTAGGCGAAGCGGTCTGGAAAGGCCCGCTAGAAAAGGTAACAGCCCTGTAGCCAAAACGTCGTTCCCTCCAGAGTGGATCCTGAGTACGGCGGGACACGTGAAACCCCGTCGGAAGCTGGGAGGACCATCTCCCAAGGCTAAATACTCCCTAGTGACCGATAGTGAACCAGTACCGTGAGGGAAAGGTGAAAAGCACCCCGGAAGGGGAGTGAAAGAGATCCTGAAACCGTGTGCCTACAAGTAGTCGGAGCCCATTGACGGGTGACGGCGTGCCTTTTGTAGAATGAACCGGCGAGTTACGATAACGTGCAAGGTTAAGTCGAAAAGACGGAGCCGCAGCGAAAGCGAGTCTGAACAGGGCGCATGAGTACGTTGTCGTAGACCCGAAACCGAGTGATCTACCCATGTCCAGGGTGAAGTTCAGGTAACACTGAATGGAGGCCCGAACCCACGCACGTTGAAAAGTGCGGGGATGAGGTGTGGGTAGGGGTGAAATGCCAATCGAACTCGGAGATAGCTGGTTCTCCCCGAAATAGCTTTAGGGCTAGCCTCGTGGTGAGAGTTCTGGAGGTAGAGCACTGATTGGACTAGGGGTCCCCACAGGATTACCGAATTCAGTCAAACTCCGAATGCCAGGAACTTGTCCACGGGAGTCAGACTGCGAGTGATAAGATCCGTAGTCGAGAGGGAAACAGCCCAGACCATCAGCTAAGGTCCCCAAGTATACGTTAAGTGGAAAAGGATGTGGAGTTGCCCAGACAACCAGGATGTTGGCTTAGAAGCAGCCACCATTTAAAGAGTGCGTAATAGCTCACTGGTCGAGTGACTCTGCGCCGAAAATGTACCGGGGCTAAACGTATCACCGAAGCTATGGATTGTACCTGACGGTACAGTGGTAGGGGAGCGTTCGAAGGGCTGAGAAGCGAGACCGGAAGGACTCGTGGAGCGCTTTGAAGTGAGAATGCCGGTATGAGTAGCGAAAAGAGAAGTGAGAATCTTCTCCATCGAAAGCCCAAGGTTTCCTGAGGAAGGCTCGTCCGCTCAGGGTTAGTCGGGACCTAAGCCGAGGCCGAAAGGCGTAGGCGATGGCCAACAGGTTGATATTCCTGTACCACCTCCTTTCCGTTTGAGCAACGGGGGGACGCAGGAAGGTAGGGAGAGCGCGCTGATGGATATGCGCGTCCAAGCAGTCAAGGCCGGTGGATAGGTAAATCCGTCCACCATATGGCGGAGCTGTGATGGCGAGGGAATTAGAGTACCGAAGTCCCTGATCCTACACTGCCAAGAAAAGCCTCTAGCGAGGAAAGAGGTGCCCGTACCGTAAACCGACACAGGTAGGCGAGGAGAGAATCCTAAGATGCTCGGGAGAACTCTCGTTAAGGAACTCGGCAAAATGACCCCGTAACTTCGGGAGAAGGGGTGCTCTGATAGGGTGCAAGCCCGAGAGAGCCGCAGTGAAAAGATCCAAGCGACTGTTTAGCAAAAACACAGGTCTCTGCGAAGCCGTAAGGCGAAGTATAGGGGCTGACACCTGCCCGGTGCTGGAAGGTTAAGAGGAGGGGTTATCCCTTACGGGAGAAGCTCTGAATCGAAGCCCCAGTAAACGGCGGCCGTAACTATAACGGTCCTAAGGTAGCGAAATTCCTTGTCGGGTAAGTTCCGACCCGCACGAAAGGTGCAACGACTTGGATACTGTCTCAACGAGAGACCCGGTGAAATTATAGTACCTGTGAAGATGCAGGTTACCCGCGACAGGACGGAAAGACCCCATGGAGCTTTACTGTAGCCTGATATTGGATTTTGGTATCGTTTGTACAGGATAGGTAGGAGCCTTGGAAGCCGGACCGCCAGGTTCGGTGGAGGCGTCGGTGGGATACTACCCTGACGGTATTGAAATTCTAACCCAGGACCGTGATCCGGTTCGGAGACAGTGTCAGGTGGGCAGTTTGACTGGGGCGGTCGCCTCCTAAAATGTAACGGAGGCGCCCAAAGGTTCCCTCAGAATGGTTGGAAATCATTCGCAGAGTGTAAAGGCACAAGGGAGCTTGACTGCGAGACCTACAAGTCGAGCAGGGACGAAAGTCGGGCTTAGTGATCCGGTGGTTCCGCATGGAAGGGCCATCGCTCAACGGATAAAAGCTACCCTGGGGATAACAGGCTTATCTCCCCCAAGAGTCCACATCGACGGGGAGGTTTGGCACCTCGATGTCGGCTCATCGCATCCTGGGGCTGAAGTAGGTCCCAAGGGTTGGGCTGTTCGCCCATTAAAGCGGTACGCGAGCTGGGTTCAGAACGTCGTGAGACAGTTCGGTCCCTATCCGTCGCGGGCGCAGGAAATTTGAGAGGAGCTGTCCTTAGTACGAGAGGACCGGGATGGACACACCGCTGGTGTACCAGTTGTTCCGCCAGGAGCATAGCTGGGTAGCTACGTGTGGACGGGATAAGTGCTGAAAGCATCTAAGCATGAAGCCCCCCTCAAGATGAGATTTCCCATCGCGTCAAGCGAGTAAGATCCCTCAGAGATGATGAGGTTGATAGGTCTGGTGT
>NZ_CAMGYZ010000031.1 GCF_946151055.1 Bacillus sp. Marseille-Q3570
TATATTTTCAATAATACTTAAATCTGCATCTGCAGCATGCAGCTTACCTTCAGATAAAATTTTGAAAAATGTGTAGATCTCGCTCCATTCGCCTTTATTACCTTTTATCATCAAATTCTCCTTTATGTTTATTAATGAACTCTATAATTTCATTAATGCTTTTATTTTGATTTCTTTTAATATCGTGTTCCCAAATTCTGAGTATATTCCAACCTTTATCTTTATAATATTTAGTTACTTCATTATCTCTTTTAATATTACCATTGATTTTCCTTTTCCAAAAATCATGATTTTTATGAGGAATAGTAGAATGAGTTGGGCATCCATGCCAAAAACAAGAATCTATAAAAATTACAATTTTGTATTTTTTTATTGCAATATCAGGTTTTCCAAATAAATTATTTACATTCTTTCTAAACCTAAAACCTTTACCCCATAGTGCTTTTGTAATACTATTTTCTAATTTTGAGCCGCTAGATTTAACTGATTTCATATTTTTTGATCTTTGTTTCTTTGTTAAATGATCAACCATTTTATCACCTCAACAATCCATATGAAAAGAACGTACGTTCTGATATAATACACTTAACAAAACTAATTTAAATTCGTTATAATAAATTATAACTTAGGAGGTTAAAATGTATAAAACGATCGATTTATTTGCCGGTATTGGTGGTATTAGAAGAGGTTTTGAGCTAACCAAAAGTTTTACTAATGTTTTATCTGCTGAAATAGATCCATATGCTTGTGAAACATATAAGCATTTATTTGATGAAGATCCTTTTAATGATGTTACTAGTGAAACATTTAAGAAAAAAGTAGAAAAAACTGAGTACGATATTCTACTTGGAGGATTTCCTTGTCAAGCCTTTAGTATTGCTGGGAAAAAACAGGGTTTTGAAGACAGGACAAGGGGTACTTTATTCTTTGATATTGCTGATATAATTAACCGTACTAGACCAAAAGCTTTTCTTCTTGAAAATGTGGAGGGACTTTTACGGCATAAACAAGGTCAGACTATTAGAGTTGTATTAGAAACATTGATAAATGAATTAAATTATAAAATAATAGGAGTAGAAATAGGCGAAAATGGAATCATCTATAATCCTAGAGATCTAGTTCTTAATTCTAAAAATTTTGGAATACCTCAGAACAGGCCACGTGTTTATTTAATGGGGTTTGATAAAAAACTCTATGGTAATAATGTAAATAGTTTGCCCATAGCTAACCTGCCACAAAAAAAAGAAGGACTACCACTTTATAAAGATTTAAATGATCTATTGGAATTTGGGGCTAATCCTGAATATTATTTAGCAGAAGGTTACTTAGAAACACTAAAAAGGCATAAAAATAGGCATAAAGGCAAAGGAAATGGTTTCGGTTATATAATTGTAAACCCCCCTAGTAATGATAAACCTATTTCAAATGCTTTGCTTGCTACTGGTGGATCTGGAAAAGAAAGAAATTTAGTATATGATTTTCAAGACAATATTGGTGGTATGGAAGTGAAAACAAAGCGAACCCCTCTTAATGCTGAAGGTGTACGTTTTATGACTCCAAGAGAATGGGGTAAACTACAGGGATTTGTAGAATATGGATTTATAGAGAATGGAGTAGATCGGTTTTCTTTTCCAGAAAATATAAGTAAAGGACAACAATACAAACAATTTGGGAATTCTGTAACAATTCCTGTGATAGAAGAACTTGCTAAAAGTATGGCACAATGCTTAGCTTTTCTAGAAGAAGAAAGTTCCACTAAAAATTTAATTCTTTAGAACATTGTTCCCAAAAGTCTTACCATCTTGGTAAGGCTTTTTTATTATTTTTGATTTTATTATTACAACCATTTTCTTAACCAAAAGGTAGATGTTAACCATTATACTTATATAATATAAATATGAAAATAACTATAAAAAGCATCCAACATTAACCGATATTTCAATAGAACACAAAAAATTACTATAAGGAGGAATATTATGTCAGCCGGGAAAAGAATGTTGGAATTATTAAAATTGAATGTAGGGAAAATTGTTAGTAGAGACGAACTTTCTGTTGTCGCAAATGTGCATGATTGGCAAAGAGCTTTAAGGACTCTTCGGCAACAGGGATGGGACATTGAGAATACAAAAGAAGGTTATATTCTACATTCATTAGAGCAAAAAGAGTCGAAAAAACTTCGAATCCCAATTAATCAAAAATTAAGATACCAGGTCCTTCAAAGAGATGAATCTAAGTGTAGAAGGTGCGGAAGGGGACCAATTGATAACGTTAAATTAGTGATTGATCATAAAACTCCAGTAGAATTGGGAGGAAACACAGATTTAAATAATTTATGGACATTGTGTGAGTCTTGCAATTTGGGGAAAAAACATTGGTTTAGTGATCAGGATAACGAACAAATGAAAGAAATTATGTCTCAATCATCCGGTTATCAAAGAGTTAAAAAATTATTTGAATTAAATGAAAATAAATTTATATCATCTATTAAAATTTCTATACTTGCTGAAATTCAAGACTGGCCACGGACGATTAGAAATATTAGATCTAGTGAAAATATGGATATTAAATTTGTGACAAACGAGAAAGGGGTACAAGGGTACAT
>NZ_CAMGYZ010000032.1 GCF_946151055.1 Bacillus sp. Marseille-Q3570
TGGAATACTACAATTCCTTTAGGTATCAATGGGGATTAAAAAGAATGACCCCAGAACAATTCCGGGGTCACCTCTTAGCTGCTTAGGTCCTTTTATTAAACTGTCTATTTTTAAGGGTACAGTTCAGATTGTTGCTTTTGAGTCATTTTAAAAAACACACCTTGTGCAAGTTGATTGGAGAGCAAGGTGCAAGACTCCAGCAGGATCAGCGTGCCTACTACCTGGATAATTTGTAGGTCGAGCCTTAGTTGCCCTTTATACTTTCTTTAAGAAGTGCAAGAGCAAAAAAGTTTGCGAAAACAGCCAAAAGGAAAAAACAAATGAGGAGTCTCCTCCCCATTTGCTTCATTAAAATAAGATCGGGATCAATACACCTGCTAATAATAGAATGAGTGCTCCGCCAAGCCTTGAGGATATTTGGGCGAACGGCATCAGTTCCATTCTTCTTGATGCTGACAGGACTGCAACATCTCCAGTTCCGCCCATATTCGCCATACATAATCCAGCTGTGATAGCAGATTCAATCGGGTAGAATCCGACGAGTCGACCAACCAGCGCGGAACCAATCGTTGCACCAAGGACAACAGCCAGGACAATCGCGATATATTGAAGGCTTAATGCATCGATTACGGCATTCAGATCGGTATAAGCAATTCCGATTCCGATCAATAATGCGAATGTCCAGTTCTTTGCAACAAATTGGTACCACTGGCTTGCGCCTTCTTCTACGATCTTCGGTAAGAAATTGAAGATCTTACATATGGCTACTGCAATGATCATGAGTGCGTAAGCGTGTAGAGGGATAAAGCCAGCTAATACTTGTCCAAACACAAAGAATGCAAGTGCCGCAAGTAATCCGGCTCCCATTTTGCCGATATCGAGTTTGGATTCTTCTTTTTCATATTTAAAACCTTTCATCAATTGGCCATTACCGGTCAGCGAAGGTTTCTTCTCACCGATCAAGTTAAGGATACTTGCGATGACGATCGCGAAAACGTTCCCTAATGCTAGTGCCGGGACAAGGATAGAAATATAATAGCTTGGGTCATTTCCCAACAGCTCAGAATAGATTTGTGACATTGGAACAGCTCCAGCACCCATTCCGCCTCCCATGATCGGAAGTGTAATTACTAGAATAGCGTCCATTACATCAAAACCAACGATAAAACCGATCAACCCTGCTAAGACGATTGCGCCAAAGACAGCTGAAAGTAGGGGTAAAGCAAACCGTGCACCAGCTTTGATAAGTATTTTCGAGTTCATTCCTAGTATACTACCAGTGATCAGTGCTGCGATATAAAAGTTCAGGAACTGTCCATCCTTCATGAATTCGGTGATCATTGTAACGCTTTGTTCGGGGAGTAAGTTTCCATAAACGAGGAAAGAGGCTCCAAAGATTGCAACAATCGCTCCCCCACCTAAATACGTTTTAACAATAGGGGTGTGATCGCCTAACCAACCGAATAATTCTCCTAATATGATCATGACGATCAAGCTGCCGATCATGCCCCCTGGTAATGTGTTGGTGTAAAGAGCCACCAACATGATAACGCCAAAGATCGCAAACCATATGACAGGGGTACTGAATAATGTCAATCCTTTCCTCGATTCTTCTTGAATCTGGGGTTGCTCACTGCTGTTCTCTTCATTCTTGTAAGCTAGATTACTCACATCATCATCTCCTCACAATTGATTTTAGAGGTTGGAAACGGTTTCATTTATCCGCTACACCTCTTTCGTGTCAAATTCGTCTTATTTTGCATTGTAGGAGATTTAGAGTAAACAAATAAGGTTTTATTACTATTGAAAGTATTTTGTAAATAAAAAAACTGACACTCCCACGGCTAAAGCCGCAAGCTGAACCTCCGGTCCATTGGGATTCTCGAATGATTTTCCGTCCTCAGGCCATTTCTGTTTTGGACAACCTTCGAGATCAGGGTGTGCCATCACCCCTCCTAAGACAGGGCTTATAGCCTCTTAGGCTGATCGACTTTGACCATCGACCACAGGTGCATGACGAATATTCATCGCCCCCGCCCGATCCCGGTGGGTGTGGTAGCCACACCGGCATTTGTATGAACGGTCTTTGGTTTTGTTTCGATTTCCACATGATGGACAGGTTTGACTCGTGTATTTGGGATCGACATACTCGACTTTGATTCCTGCGAGAGCAGCTTTGTATTCGATGAAGGACGCTAAACGATAAAAGGACCAGGTATGAAGGTTCTTTGTATTTTTACAGCTTGTTTTTGCCGTTTGGCGAATATTTGCCAACTTTTCTAATCGTATAATTGACACATAATGTTTGACTGCGAAATCGACAATTTGCCGACTCACCTTATGGTCCTGGTCTTTCATCCAGCGTTGCTCTTTATTATGGAGCTTTCTGATGGCGGTGAGCTTTTTCTTTCGTCCGAGCTTTTGTCGTTTGGATTTGAACATCCGACGAACATACTTGTTTCGTCTTCCGTTTCCAAAAAAACAGGTCTTCTCGTCTTCGGTGACCGCAACAGCAGGGACTTTC
>NZ_CAMGYZ010000033.1 GCF_946151055.1 Bacillus sp. Marseille-Q3570
CAGCTAACTATACCTAAGACAAGACTGGATTGTCGCATTATCTGTGAATTCTCAGTCTCTTAATTGATCCAGATCAATCCATATGACATCACGGTGCGATACTCGCGTGCGAAATTCTCCGCGATTTTCTGACATTCTAGTTTGCGCCAAATCAAAGTTCGTAAGTCCTTTGCATGCCATAGTTATACGAAACTGGAGGATGGCCAATGGCTTATGATTTCGCTGAGACTCTGAGGCGGCGGCTTTCCCGTTGGATAGCTGTGCGTGAGCTTAGATCCCTCGATAGGATTCAGCGGGGCGAGTTGGCGCGGGATATTGGGCTACCCGAAGATGTCTTGGGGCGACTTATTGCACGCGGCGGCCGTACCGACGATCAATCACGACGTCTTATGTATGCGCTTGAACTCGATATGAATAAAGTCAGATCATTTGATAGCGGCGTGGCTCGCGACATAAATGGCGTTTGTTCCGAATGCTTGGTGACAAGCCAATGCCAACGTGAACTTGCCGCAGGCACTGCGCGAAAGAACTATCAGGAGTATTGTCCCAATGCCGAGACATTCGATGCTCTTCGGCAGGAGTTAGGGCGCAGCCGGAGACAGGATCGAACAACCGGAACCAATCAGTCAATTCGCTCCGCTTGATATCGGAACAAGGGCAATCTGCAAAAAGCAAATGCCGGTTCTGTGAGTTGGTATGTGCACAACCATGACGGAACTCTCTAATAGAGTTCTCGAAGCCATTTTCGTATTTCATCAGCATTTTCCGAAAGCTCGGCCGAAAATTCGCCGGCAAAATTTCTCCAGGCATCTAGGTTGCGCGCAGGCACTCCGATAATGGCCGGGATGCCGCGTGACCTGACCGGGCTTTTTTGGACCAAGCTTTGTGAGAAACTGAGCTTGGAAAGGAGCTTTGGTCATGCCGAAGAAGAGGTTTAATGCGGAGCAGATCGTGGTGCTGCTGCGCCAGATTGAAGTATTGATGTCGCAGGGCAAGGCAGCGCCGGTGGCCTGTCGGGAAGCCGGAATTTCGCAGCAGAGTTATTATCGCTGGCGGAAGGAATACGGTGGCCTTGAGCTCGATCAGGCGAAGCGGATGAAGGATCTGGAGCGGGAGAATGTCCGCCTCAAGCGTCTCGTCGCCGATCTGTCGCTTGAGAAGCAGGTGCTCAAGGACGTTGCCTCGGGAAACTTATAAGCCCTGAGCGGCGACGGCAGGCGGTGGAGGGCATTCGAGGGAAGTATGGTCTCTCGGAACGCCAAGCCTGCCGGATCGTCGGCCAGCACCGCGGAACACAGCGATACACCACCATCGTTCGATCTGATGAGGATGCGTTGACGAGAGCGATTATCTCTCTTGCGTCCCAATATGGGCGATATGGCTATCGTCGGATCACGTCGCTGCTGGTCGATGCCGGCTGGCAGGTCGGGTGTGATCGGGTCCAGCGGATCTGGCGCCGTGAGGGGCTAAAAGTACCCAGCAAACAGCGACCGCGCGGCCGGCTGTGGCTCAACGACGGATCCTGCATCCGTTTGCGGCCGCAGCATCGTAACCATGTCTGGAGCTACGACTTCGTCGAGGCGCAGACCCATGATGGCCGTAAGCTCCGGCTCATGACGCTGATCGACGAGTTTACCAGGGAATGCCTGGCGATCAGGGTTGCACGTCGCATCAACAGCTTCGGCGTCATCGACACCATGGCCGATGTGATGCTTGCTAAAGGCGTCCCTGAGCACATCCGGTCGGACAACGGCGCGGAGATGACGGCCAAGATCGTGCGCAGCTGGTTCGGAAAGCTCGGAGCAAAGACGCTCTACATTGCGCCCGGCAGCCCATGGGAAAACGGCTACTGCGAGTCCTTCAACGGCAAACTGCGCGACGAATGCCTGAACGGTGAAATCTTTTACAGCCTAAAGGAGGCTACCGTCGTCATCGAGCAATGGCGCAAGCACTTCAACACGATCCGACCGCACTCATCTCTGAGCTACCGGCCGCCGGCACCGCAAACATCGGCGCCGACACTGCAGCATCTGGATCGGAGCGCAGCGATGCAGTAGTCTCTATCCAGCTGGTCCAAAATATCCGTCAGGTCACCCAACGCGGGAGGCATTCTGCAACAGCAGATTCTTGCGGTGCCCGGAAGAGTCAATCCACTGGC
>NZ_CAMGYZ010000034.1 GCF_946151055.1 Bacillus sp. Marseille-Q3570
CAAAACACTGATTTATGTGACACATTATCCGCATGAATTACCAACCTGTGTTAAGCGAACATTTCAACTGGTTTAACATCTATAAAAAAGGATTATTCTAACAGTATTACACGCAGTTAGAATAATCTTTTTTTATTGCTGTCCGGTAAAACTTTTGCAAGCAAAATAAATTAGGGTTGACACTTCTCACGAGGTATCAACCCTTTTGGTTATCTTTGTTTTTGCTAAAATAAAACATAACCATGAGCAAAGATAGTCATTTTACCGGACAGCCAGTCTATAGTCAAGTGTTAAAGTTACTCGATAAGGAGAAAATTCTTCAAATAAGCCGTGAAACGAAAGGAAGCGAGGCTTATGTGAAGCGTTTTGACGGTTACCAACATCTCGTCGTAATGTTGTTCGGCATACTCAAACACTTTGATTCCCTGCGCGAACTCGAGATAGGCATGAAGGCAGAGGCTCATAAACTCGGGCACCTTGGAATGGATTATCTGGTTAGACGAAGTACCCTTGCAGAAGCCAATATACGACGCCCACAGGAGTTCTTTGCAAGTGTCTATGCATATCTATTGGAGAAGTATGCGAAGTTTTTAGCGTACAGCCGCCCTCCCAAGAGTTATAAAGGGCAGACTCACGAGACAAAGGACTGGGAAAAGCTGCTCTATATGATGGATTCTACCACCATTACTCTCTTCGACAACATACTCAAAGGCGTTGGCCGTCATCCGAAGTCAGGCAAGAAGAAAGGCGGCATGAAAGTGCATACGGTAATGAAGTATCATGTTGGTGTACCCATGGTGGTACAGCTCACCTCCGCCGCAAAACACGACCATTACTTGCTGAAAGAGGTACATCTGCCCAAAGACTCCACTTTGGCAATGGACCGTGGTTATGTCGATATCGCACAATTTCAACGCCTTACAGAAGAGGGCGTTTGCTACGTGACCAAAATGAAGAAAAACCTTAAATATGAGGTACTTGAATCCGTTACGTACGTCAATGCAGAGGGATTGGTAACGCATATTGATCAGAAAGTGCGTTTTACAAGAGGGGAACTCATTCATGAGGCACGAAGGGTGGAGATATTTTATGAGAGCAAGAAACCAGTTGTACTATTGACCAACAACTTTGACTTCACGGTTGAGGATATTGCTGAAATTTATCGTCTAAGATGGGCTATTGAGTCGTTGTACAAACAACTTAAACAGAACTTCCCGCTTCATTTCTTCTATGGCGACAGCGTCAATGCCATACAAATACAAACTTGGGTAGTTTTAATTGCTAATTTGTTGATAACGGTTCTGTCAAGAAGCATCAAGAGACATTGTGCATTCTCTCAGGTTGTCACTATGGTGCGCCTTACGCTTATGTACTACATTAATTTTGTCGCATTTATGGAAAATCCCGAAAAAACTTGGAATGATTTACTTGCAAAAGAGATGCAAAAAGCGCCACCTGAACCAAGTCTTTTCGATTAGGGGGGCTTACTTTGGTGAAAATAAGAGACGAAGTCCTAGTTTACGGGCCTTCCGGGAGATTCCCCATGTTCATGGGAGTTGTATCGGCCAGCAATATTTTTTGTTATATTTTCGGTAAGAAATCAACTAAACGGGAATCGATTTCAATCCTCGCTGGATTTCCGCCACACCACTGGCCTTCGCCGCCAAGCCCAGTGTACAA
>NZ_CAMGYZ010000035.1 GCF_946151055.1 Bacillus sp. Marseille-Q3570
TGAACTGTACCCTTAAAAATAGACAGTTTAATAAAAGGACCTAAGCAGCTAAGAGGTGACCCCGGAATTGTTCTGGGGTCATTCTTTTTAATCCCCATTGATACCTAAAGGAATTGTAGTATTCCACGTAATCTTCTACTTTCTTTTGTAATTCCTCTAGTGTTCTACAACTGGTGGTATCCAGATTGTCTTTCATATGTCCAAAGAATGATTCCATAGGGGCATTATCCCAACAGTTTCCCTTGCGGGACATGGACAGAATAAAACCAAGTTTTTTGACCCTCTTTTGAAATTCAGGATGTGTATAGTGAACACCCTGATCAGAGTGGAGGATTGCTTCTGGATGGACGTTACCTTCCAAAGATTCTATAAGTTTTTCAAGTGTACGATAAACAATGCTCATTTCTAGTGATGTTGATAAGTAGTGGGCTAGGATTTCACGTGTAGTTCCATCCTTTACACAAGACAAATAGACAGGTGTGCCGTTTTCGAGATAGAGATACGTAATATCCGTCAGTAATACCATTCCTGGATCAGTTTGAACAAATTGGCGATTCAATAGGTTCGGACACGTATTATGTTCCTGTGTTGCTTTGGCGATCTTCTTGTAAGGGTTAGCGCGCCTAATCTTGGTTTGAAGATTGTACTTCTTCATAAGCCTATAGATCTTCTTGAGGTTCATGACTACACCATATACATTCTCAAGAATCATTTTGATGGCACGTCCACCCAATTTTCCGTGTTTGGAATCATGGATATCCTTAATTAGTTTGAAGTCTGCTTCATCTTTCCGTTCTCTTTCCATGCGATTTGTCTCTGCTTTTAACCATGCATAATAGCTGTTCCGATTCACAGAGGCCAACTTACAAAAATAACTGATCATACCTTTCATATTATGTTTCCGTACAATCAACTCAATGAGTTCAAACTTCACAGTTGTTGTCACTATTTCTTCTTCTTCGCCTGCCTCTCCAGTTCTTCGAGCTTTTTTAAGAAGTCATTCTCAGCTTCTAAGAATTTAATACGTGCTTCTGCATTCTTGAGCTTTTGTTCAGCAGTCAGATCCTTCGAAGATGGACGGCCAGTGGCTCCTTTTCCTCGGCGTTCTTCAAAGAACACTTCTTCACCTAATTCTCGATAGGTTCTTCTCCAGCGCTTTAAACATTGACTTGGCTTTTTATGACCAATGATATCAACGTCAAATCCAGCCTCTTTGAAGATTTCCATAGGGCCTTTTCCTTCTAAGTTCTCCTTTACAGCTTTTACTTTGAACTCTGGTTGATAACTGATTGATCGATCAGACACATGGCTCACATTTTGATTGTTCTCTAGTTGTTTACGTTGAAATTCATTAAAAATTTGTTTATTCATAATTAATTCCCCGTTCTCTCCATTTGTTTTGATTATAACGGGTTTTCTGATTGAATTAACACAAAAAATCCCGAATAGTGGACTTTTTTATAAGTGTCCATTATTCGGGATACAGTTCA
>NZ_CAMGYZ010000036.1 GCF_946151055.1 Bacillus sp. Marseille-Q3570
TCTTTTAAGCCCCCTTATTCATTTAGACACCATAATGAGTTCAAAGTAAACTTGAATTAGGTCTGGGAGAGGGGGGAGAAATAATGGGTCAGAAGAAAATTGATGTAATTGAAGATGTTAAAAAGCAATATGTACGTATGGTGCTTGAGACAGGGAATCTCTCTTCAATCGCCAGGAAGGCAGGGATTACGAGGGACACATTACGGAAGTGGTTGAAAACATATGAAGATGAGGTTCGTGATGCCATGTATAAAGAAGGACAAACGGTGTTATCCGATAATCCTACAAAGGCAGAACTTCAGGATAAATATGAGCAGGCGATGAAACTATTAGGTGAAAAAGAAATGGAAGTAGCTATGTTGAAAAATCTTCTTAAAAAAAACGAATCCAAATAAAAGAACGATTAGAGGAAGTGAAGTTATGGTTGGAGGAGGGATTTCCAGTTAAACGAACTACTGAGGTTTTAGACCTGGATCGATCGCTGTACTACTATCACCAAAATAAAACAGAAACACAAGAGCCCCTTAAAAGAGGACGCCCCGTACCAGGCTTTTCTCTAGATCAACAGGGAGTAAAGGTTCCAGACGAACAGATTGAAGAGTTTTTGATGGAAGCTGTAGAGGACGAGATAGGGATGTATGGTTATCGTAAACTGACCCATTTCTTACAGAAAGAGCACCAGTTAATCATTAATCACAAAAAAGTCTATCGACTGTGTGATAAGTTAAATATCCTACTTCCCCAACGGGAAAAGCAAACGGAATATCCAAGAAGATTAGCACAAAATCATGTCATTACAGGTTCAAATCAACTCTGGCAGCTGGATATTAAATATGGGGCGATTGAGAATAGCGACAGGTTCTTCTTTCTGGCAAGTGCCATCGATGTGTTTGACCGTTGCATAGTAGGTTATTATCGAGGTTCTACCTGTAAAGCCATTGAGATCATACCGATGCTTCAACAGGCGTTCATGAAACGGGAGATACACTTACTGCCAGAAGATGAACAACTCATTATCAGAACTGACAACGGCCCCCAATTTGTCAGTAATCACTTTGGAGCGCTTTTTGTGAAAAGAATAAGATCTATCATGAGCGTATTCCGAGAAAGTCACCTAACTCGAATGCCTACATCGAGTCTTTTCATAGCAGCATTGAACGCGAGTGTTATCAACGATATGTTTTCAGTTGTTTTGAGGAAGCGTATTATTGGTTAGACCAATACATGAATTTTTATAATAACCGTCGTTACCATGGTAGCTTGGATTATATGGCACCAGTACAGTATTACGAGCGCTTTAAAGCAGGGATTTCGCCACAAATAGTGGTCAATTTATAAAAAACTAAGAAAATCAAAGAAATTTAAAGGTCGTGTCTAAAATAAGGGGGCCAGACCG
>NZ_CAMGYZ010000037.1 GCF_946151055.1 Bacillus sp. Marseille-Q3570
GGTTCTACGTCAATTGTTGGGGTAGGAGATCGTGCTCCTATCCCTTAACCTACTTGAAATTCTAAATCTTTAAATTGATGGTGCAATAATATACGTAATCGTAAACGGTCATGTCGTTGGAAACCAAAGGCGTTACGCTTAATTACTTTGGTTAAGTTGTTGAGCCCTTCTATGAAGCCATTATTGTAATCAAATGCAAAGCTGTTTAAAATCTCCACCTGCCAATTTTGAAAGGTCAGGATTGTGTTAATAAACTCTTCCAGTCCTGAGGCATTGACTTGGTCGTAAAATTGGTATAAACCTTCTTTGATCTGTTTCATGCTTCTCTTCGAGTCTTTTGCCTTTTCAAACCATATCCTGAAAGCTTCTTTTAATCCATAAGCGATTCTTAACTCTTCAGATAGTCCTAAATAGCGTTCTAAGTGCCAGTGTTGTTTCTCACTGAGCTTGTCATAAGGCATATGAAATACATGCCTCATACGCTTACACTTCTTTCGATCATAATCGTGGAAGTCTTTTTGTACACGTTTTCTCACTCGATCCACAGCCCAGTAGATATAACGACAAAAATGAAAGCGATCAGCTATGATTATAGGGTCATTCAGGGCTTTCTTAACGGCAGAGGCAAAAGAGGGACTCATATCCATGATGACCATTTTGACCTTTGAACCTCTGGTTCGTAAGTATTTCTTTACGGTCTCCACTGAACGATCAGGAAGGATGTCTAACGGACTATGGGTTTCTCCATCCGCAATAATGACCTGGTATTTTCCTTCATTCGTATCTCCTTTGTATTCATCAATCGCAATGACAGAAGGCAGTTCCTCCACTTCTTTCAAAGCTGGGGCTGCAATCTGATCAAAGCGACGGATGGCCGTTGTTTGAGATGTATGAAACTGTGCTGCGGTATCTTTAAAATTCTTTCCCTGGATGATTCGTAAACCTAAAGCTTGATTCCATTCTCTCGTATGGCGCTGATAACGATCTACTAGCGTATTATTTTCGAAGAATCGTTTCCCGCACACACATACATACCGTCGTTTACGATAAAACAGAAAAGAGGTTCGTTCATAGACCTTCAAGTGTTGTACTTTCTGAAGGCGGTAATCATGAACCCGATTGGTCCGTTTATTACAGGAGGGACATCGATGATGTCTTCGTGGGATCTCCACATGAAGATGAAAAACACCCTCTACCTCCTCAGCTCGTGTTACCTTTACACCTTCTAATCCTGGTAAAACCATGTTAAAATGCACGTACACACAACTCCTATCCCCACTCTTGTTTCTCGTCAATTCAAGTGTACAGGTTATAGGAGCT
>NZ_CAMGYZ010000038.1 GCF_946151055.1 Bacillus sp. Marseille-Q3570
AAGATTCTGCTTCCAACCGCACTGATAGCCGATGATACGGATCTTCCAAAGACGGGCATGCATATGGAATCCATAGGCAAGATATTCTCGCATGTACACCAGAAGTGTATTTTGGGATACAAGGCTCTTATGTTGTGTTGGAGTGATGGCCGCACGCAGTTTATGCTCGACTTCTCGCTTCATGGTGAGAAAGGCAAGATTGAAGGCAAGGAACAAGGGCTTACCTCAGAACAGAGGAACAGGCGTTATGAGCGCAAACGTGACAAGAAGTGCCATATTGCCAAACGCAAGGAAGAGTATTTTATGAGCAAGGGGGTCAAACTTTTGGATATGGTGAAGGATGCGATACGCAACAAGATACCTTTCGATTACTTGCTGGTTGACAGTTGGTTCACATGCACCGAACTGGTTGATTTCGTTTATCGCCGTCACAAGAAATTCCATCTTCTCGGCATGGCAAAGATGGGCAACACCAAGTATATGACTACTAATTGGGGGGAGTTGTCCGCCAAAGCCATAATCACCAAACTTAAAGCTAAGAAGGAAGTGAAATACAGCAGGCACTACCGCTGTCATTATGCAGAAATTGAAGTTGTACTTGGAAAACGTGCTGTCAGATTGTTCTTTTGCAAGAGGGGCAAAAAGGAAGCGTGGAAAGTGCTTCTTACAACAGTTTTTTTTTTCAAGCAGAAGACGGCATACGAGATATATGCCATGCGTTGGAGCATAGAAGTATTCTTTTCAGACAGTAAGCGTCTACTTGGACTTGCAGATTGCTCGTCACGAAACTTTTCGGCCCATATAGCGCATGTTTCATTGGTCATGATACGCTACAACATACTTGCCTCAATAAAAAGAACACTCGACTATGACACTATAGGAGGACTGTTCGGTGACATGTATCTCGGAGTACACGAACTGACGGTGGTTGAAAAGATATGGGCAATCATAATAGAGGTGGTAGCCGTCGTTTCAGAACTCATTGGTGCTGACTCCGATGAACTAACCATCCAAATTATTGAGAATGACAAGAGATTGGCTGCACTTAGAGAGTATGCTCAAACGGCTTGAATTCCAAATCCGAAACTTGAGATCATATTATTCCATCGGGTATAAGCATAACCGACCGCCTTACCGATAAGCGTACTTTGGCTGTAACACAGGCCTTCGGTTTCCATCCACTTGTACATTTCCTCCATCAGCGGTTTGGAGCGGGCCTGCCTTTCCATTTTGCGCTGTTCTGGAGTCATTCCCCCCT
>NZ_CAMGYZ010000039.1 GCF_946151055.1 Bacillus sp. Marseille-Q3570
GGATACGGCTATTCCCGGTTCTGCGACCTGTACCGCGAGTTCGAGCGCCGCCTCACCCCGGTGATGCGCCAGCACCATGCGGCCGGCGACAAGGTCTTTGTCGACTATTCCGGCAAGCGGATCGCCATCGTCGATCCGGCCACCGGTGTGGTGCGCGAGGCCGAGATCTTTGTCGCGGTGCTGGGCGCGTCGAGCCTGACCTACGCTGAGGCGACCTGGACGCAGACGCTGCCCGACTGGATCGGCGCGCACGTCCGCCTGTTCCGCTTCCTCGGCGGCGTCCCCCGCCTCGTCGTCCCGGACAACCTCAAGAGTGCCGTCCACAAGGCCTCGTTCTACGACCCGGAGATCAACCGCTCCTACGGCATGATGGCCGACCATTACGGCGTCGGCATCCTGCCAGCCCGGCCCCGCAAGCCGCACGACAAGGCCAAGGTCGAGGCCGGCGTCCGCTTTGCCCAGAGCTACATCCTCGGACGGCTACGTCGACAGACGTTCTTCTCACTCGCCGAATGCAACGCCGCCATCGCCGTGATGGTGGAGCGCATCAACGCCCACCTCATGCGCCGGCTCAGCACGACCCGGCGCGCCCTGTTCGAGGCGATCGAGCGGGCGGCGCTCCGTCCCTTGACGGTGGAAGACTACACCTTCGCCGAGTGGCGGCTGGCTCGGGTCAATCTCGACTATCACGTCGAGGCGGCCGGCTTCCTGTACTCGGTGCCCCACGCCCTGATCCGCGAGCAGGTCGACCTCCGCATCACCGCGCGCACCGTCGAGGTGTTCCACCGCGGTCAGCGCGTCGCCGCCCATGAGCGTCGCTATGCCGGCCAGCGGCACGGCACCGATCCCGAGCACATGCCCAGCGCGCATCGGCGCTACGCCGAGTGGAGCCCCGAGCGCTTCCGGCGCTGGGCACGCGGCATCGGCCCGGAGACCGAGGGTCTCGTCGTAGCCATCCTCCACGACCGTCCTCACCCAGAGCAGGGCTTCCGGACCTGCCTGGGCATCCTGCGCCTCTATCGCGGGCTCGCCCCCGGCCGGGCGGAGGCTGCCTCGGCCCGGGCCGTGGCCATCGGTGCGCTCACCTACAAGAGCATCGCCTCGATCCTGGCCAACAGCCTCGACCGCACCGCGCCGTCTGCCGAGGCCGCTCCCGTCCTGCTCCACCCCAACCTGCGCGGCCCGCGCTATTTCCATTGACGGAGACGACGATGCTCACCCATCCCACCCTCGATCTCCTGCGCGAGCTCGGCCTGAC
>NZ_CAMGYZ010000040.1 GCF_946151055.1 Bacillus sp. Marseille-Q3570
CAACAGCACGGCTCCGATCAGACGCTGGATCGAGTCGGTGTTGGGGAAGATGCCCACCACGTCGGCGCGTCGCTTGATCTCCTTGTTGAGACGCTCCAGCGGGTTTGTGGAGTGCAACTTCGTTCGGTGCTGCAGCGGGAACGTCAGGTAGGCGAGCACGTCCTCGCTCGTGGCATCGATGAAGCCTTTGAGCTTCGGCCAACGGTTGTGAAGCTGCTCAGCCAGATGGTGGAGCGCGGCTCGGGCTGCCTCCTGGTCGGGCTGCTGGAAGGCGTGGCGCAAGCCGGCGGCGACCATGGTCTGCTGAGCGCGCGGCACATAAGCGAGCGCGTTGCGGGTCCAATGAACCCGGCACCTTTGCCAGGTCGCCTTCAGGACGCGGCATATGGCGGCTTTAAGCCCCTCGTGCGCGTCCGAGATGACAAGTTGCACACCTGACAGCCCGCGCTTGACCAGGTCGCGCAGGAAATCGGTCCAGAACACCTCGGCCTCGGACGGGCCGATGTGCAGCCCGATGATCTCGCGTCGACCTTCGGTGTCCACCGCCACGGCGACTATGGCGGCTACGGAGACGATGCGCCCGCCCTCACGCACCTTGAGGTAGGTGGCGTCGAGCCAGAGATAGGGCCATGCGCCGGACAGCGGGCGCTTGAGGAAGGCGTTCACCCGCTCATCGATGTCCTTGCACAGCTTCGACACGGAGGACTTCGAGATGCCCGACAGCCCCATGGCCTGCACCAGGTCGTCCACGCGCCGAGTCGACACGCCTGCGATCCACGCCTCCTGGATCACCGCCACCAGCGCCTTCTCGACGGTCTTCCTTGGCTCCAGGAAGCCGGGGAAGTAGCTGCCGGTGCGCAGCTTGGGGATCTTGAGGTTGAGCGAGCCCAGCCGCGTGTCGAGGCGGCGTTCGCGATACCCGTTGCGGTAGGTGCTGCGCTCGCCAGACCGCTCGTAACGACCCGCGCCGATCAGACCGTCCACATCGGCCTCCATCAGGATCTGCAGGACCGTCTCGGCCAGGCTGCGCAGGAAGTTGCCGTCGTCAGCCTTCTGAAAAGCCTCGATCAGTGCCACTCTGTCGTCGGTCATCGGGTGCTCCCGGTTCGGGTTGAAGTCCGCAAACTCCACCTTAGCCGCATGGCCCGATGGCCCCCCCAATCCCCGCCAAAGCGGTCCTCGAATTTACACCTCGTCCGCGGACGCTACCGATGAATCAACGATGAGGA
>NZ_CAMGYZ010000041.1 GCF_946151055.1 Bacillus sp. Marseille-Q3570
TTAAGTAGGGTGTCCAGTTCGTTGTACCAATTTTAGCTCACTTTCCTAAGCGTTTTGGTTCGTTCTGTAACCCAGTTTTTGGACAAGTGCTCGGTTGACCAAGTACTGATGTCCTTCAGTTTAACATTTACAATGCGCTCTTTGAAATTAATTGTTTTTGTAACGGATTCGTTCGAGACTTTTGGATATAACGGTATCGTCAGAACAAAAGACGTTACGCCGTACAGCTTGTTCGGCGATTTCTTGCTCTTATAAATACCAAAAGTAGATTCAATGATGTCGGATGATATATTGATGCTCATGTTACCTGTGAGAAATGCTTCTTCCCGATTGAAGTATTCAAGCATCCCGATACCGGCGCGTGCCTGTCGGGAATGTGCGTTTCCCAAGACATGAGTAATGACATAGAGCTTGCACTTCCTGCTCGTCATGACCGAGAAACCTTCGTTCTTGCAGATGGCCTCGATGTGTCTTACAGCACAAAGTACAGCCTGCAGTTCTTTCAGCAAGGATTCATAATCCTTTATGAAGGCATACGCTTCCTGCATTTTTTCCGGTAGCGTGTCATAGCAGTCAAGCATTTCATTACCCCAGAACACCCATGAAGGCATATTCATGAACCGTGATATGGCTCTCATGTTGGGAGGCAGCAAATATGCCTTGTCGGTCAGATGATACTGCAGTCTTTTCTTGCCAAGGAGTGTCGTAAACTCCACAAAATCAGATTGTTTCTCATAGACCTTCTGGGGAATCACACCCATGGAATGAATGATGTCTGAATGACGTATATGCCCGGATCCAGTGATGCCTTGGGTCAGATTATGACCATTGTCACTTATGATGTAATCGGGTGCATTTCTTGCAGATTTCTCTGCTTCCTCGATTCTGCCTTGAACATCATCGCAGTTGAAGCACTTGCTGACGGATATGTCAAGAATCGTGACATCCTCGTGTTTTATAGGGCGATTCTGATGCTCGGAAGGAATTGCAAGAGTCAAGAGAAGCTTCTGCCCGTTTATGGCAATACTCTCGTCTACGACCATTGCAAACTTCTTGTCCTTGCATGGCTGCTCATCCTGATAGACAGCGAGACCAAGTTTCTTCACCCAGTTTTCTATGGTGTTGTAGCACGGAACCTTTCCAAATGTATCACCCAACAGCTCGGCGAAGATCTCCAGGATAGTCACGACTGTGCGCAACCCACATGGTGTACGCA
>NZ_CAMGYZ010000042.1 GCF_946151055.1 Bacillus sp. Marseille-Q3570
CTGAGCCAGGATCAAACTCTCCAATAAAGTGTTTGATTGCTCATTAAATGTAAATTGATTCAGGGTTCTTTTTAAAAAGACCCGTTTCACGCTTGGCTTTTGTTCAGTTTTCAAAGAGCTGAAATGGTGGAGCCTAGCGGGATCGAACCGCTGACCTCCTGCGTGCAAGGCAGGCGCTCTCCCAGCTGAGCTAAGGCCCCATATCAATCAAATGGTCGGGAAGACAGGATTTGAACCTGCGACCCCCTGGTCCCAAACCAGGTGCTCTACCAAGCTGAGCCACTTCCCGTTATATGGCGCGCCCGAGAGGAGTCGAACCCCTAACCTTCTGATCCGTAGTCAGACGCTCTATCCAATTGAGCTACGGGCGCACTTTATATGAACTTATCTGTTTCGAAAATGGTGCCGAGGGCCGGACTTGAACCGGCACGGTAGTCACCTACCGCAGGATTTTAAGTCCTGTGTGTCTGCCAATTCCACCACCCCGGCATCATGGAGCGGAAGACGGGATTCGAACCCGCGACCCCCACCTTGGCAAGGTGGTGTTCTACCACTGAACTACTTCCGCATGTGGTGCGGGTGGAGGGACTTGAACCCCCACGTCGCAAGGACACTAGATCCTAAGTCTAGCGCGTCTGCCAATTCCGCCACACCCGCAATACTATATCGTTAAAGAAAATGGTGAGCCATGAAGGACTCGAACCTTCGACCCTCTGATTAAAAGTCAGATGCTCTACCGACTGAGCTAATGGCTCAAGTAAAATGAAGCTTACTCACCTTTATGTCCCTTCCTCTACAAGATAATCCTATTGAAGAAGGCTGTGTCGGGACAACTCATAGCTAATTCATGTAGCTTTGTGTTCGTTGCTCTACCGACTGAGCTAATGGCTCGTAAAAGTGGTGCTGGCCAGAGGACTTGAACCCCCAACCTACTGATTACAAGTCAGTTGCTCTACCAATTGAGCTAGGCCAGCAAAGTAAAATGAAAATGGTGGAGGATGACGGGATCGAACCGCCGACCCCCTGCTTGTAAGGCAGGTGCTCTCCCAGCTGAGCTAATCCTCCGGTATGTAAGCCCGGCGACGTCCTACTCTCACAGGGGGAAGCCCCCAATTACCATTGGCGCTGAAGAGCTTAACTTCCGTGTTCGGCATGGGAACGGGTGTGACCTCTTCGCCGTCGTCACCAGACTGTATGAAGT
>NZ_CAMGYZ010000043.1 GCF_946151055.1 Bacillus sp. Marseille-Q3570
GCGGACAACCTACCCGGATGCGTGGGTATCCACCTATCTGTTGAAGGGCTATGTCACCATCGATCCTGTCGCGCGCGAGGGCTTTCTGCGCCAGGTGCCATTCGATTGGCGAGAACTCGAAGTCGCGCCCGAGATGCTGATTGTTGATTGCCACTGAGAACTGACCCGGCGTTTCCACCGAGAATTGACCCGCCTGTTAGGTATGTTTCGGGGCTGCGGTCGTGGTCAAGTTCCTCGTTTTCTCCTTCGTCGTTTTGGGCTCATGGGCCGAGCTGTTCTTGAAGCGGAAGCTGTCGTTGCCAGTTTCCAGGATATGGCAATGATGGGTGAGCCGATCCAATAGCGCGGTGGTCATCTTGGCGTCGCCGAACACGCTGGCCCATTCGCTGAAGCTGAGGTTGGTGGTGATCACGACGCTGGTGCGCTCGTAGAGCTTGGACAGCAGGTGGAACAGCAGGGCCCCTCCTGAGGCGCTGAATGGAAGATAGCCCAGTTCGTCTAAGATGATCAGGTCTTGACGCAGCAACCGTTCGGCCAACTGGCCCGCTTTGTTCTGGGCTTTCTCTTGTTCGAGGGCATTGACCAGGTCGACGGTCGCGAAGAAGCGGACCTTCTTGCGATGATGCTCGACGGCCTGCACGCCCAGGGCGGTCGCGATATGCGTCTTGCCAGTGCCCGGGCCACCGATCAGGACGACGTTGTGTGCGCCGTCGATGAAGTCGCCTCCGTGCAGGGTGCGAACCATGGCCTCGTTGACCTCGCTGGCAGCGAAGTCGAACCCGGTCAGATCCTTGTAGGCCGGAAAGCGGGCGGCCTTGATCTGGTAGGCGACGGATCGAACCTCCCGCTCGGCCATCTCGGCCTTGAGCAGCTGGGACAGGAGCGGGACGGCTACCTCGAAGGCGGGTGCGCCTTGCTCCATGAGATCAACGACGGCCTGAGACATGCCGTACATCTTGAGCCCGCGCAGCATGACGATGATGGCGGCGCTGGCGGGATCATGACGCATGGCGCACCGCCTTCCTGCGGAGCGCGTCGTAGCGCTCGACATCGGCCTTCGGCTCCTGGCGCAAGACGAGCGCCTGTGGGGCATCGATCGTGGCCACGCTCGATGGCTTACCGTCGAGCAACCGGTGCAGGAT
>NZ_CAMGYZ010000044.1 GCF_946151055.1 Bacillus sp. Marseille-Q3570
GTCCAGCACCGGCCAGACCAAGCACGCCAGCCAAGAAGCCCCTCGCCCTGGCGGCGCCCATCAGGGAAGCCGGGGAGGTCATCTCCATCAGCAAACTTGTGTTCGGCACGGACGCCGTTCTGCAAGCCGATATCGCCGAGATCGAGGACCTGGCGAGGGACGCGGGCTCCTCGACCGATCACGATAGCCTCACGGGCACGCTCGACGCCTTCGGCGAGGACGATCCAAACACTGCGGCCCTGCTACGGGCTCAAAGGGCTAATACGCGCCACAAGGCCCGGCTGAGCAAATTGGAGGATTCCGGTGGAGGGTTTTAGGTTAGCATAGAGAGCAGGTCGCTGATCCTGCAGTTTCCGGCGAAACGGGCGAAGAGGGCGAGGCTGACGTCCACCATGCGCTTGGCTTTCGAGACCACGATTGAGCGGCGTCGAAAGCGGGCGAGCCAATGCCGCTGCCGGGCGTTGTCCCGCTCGATGCTGTGGGTCTCGTCCTTGCCCGTATAGTGCTGCCCGATCGGCAACAGCGCGGTGTAGGCAGCGTAGGCGTCCGTGCAGTAGAGCCGGGTGCGCCAGCGCTGCAGCCGTTGGATCAGGCGCTCGCAGGTGGCCTTGTCACGACCGCCGCATTCCCAGTCCACCAACTGCCCTGAAGCACGATCCCAAGCTTTCCAGATCCAGAGCGGCTCGGACTTTTTTTCACATAGTGCCACATCTCATCAAGCTCGATCACCCCCGCCCGGCCTTCCGGCTCGGGCTTGTGCGCGTAGGCGGCGGCGAACTGCTCCAGCCAAGCCTGGATCGTCGGTGTCGAGACACCGAGCAGCTTGGCGGTGCGGTTCATCGACAAGCCGCTGACATACAGCAGGACCGCGGTGGCCTTCATGGCCAGCGGCTTGCCGCGGGCGGGCGTGTCGGTGAAGTTCAGGCCACAGGCCTTGCACCGATACCGCTGCTTGGAGCGCATCAGCCCATTTTTGACGTGCTCCTCACTGCCACAACGCTTGCACTGCAGACCCATGACCCACCTCCCGCCGAATGCGCTCGGCGAGGAAGATAGGTCATCTATGCAGCCCTAAAAC
>NZ_CAMGYZ010000045.1 GCF_946151055.1 Bacillus sp. Marseille-Q3570
CTCTATATCAAAGTCCACTACCCATTCATACCCTGCATTCAAGTAGACCAATGCTTGATTTATTGCCTGATGGCAACTGCGATTCGGTCTGAAGCCATAACTATGCTCACTGAACAGTGGTTCATAGATGCGGGTTAGCACTTGGGCAGTCGCTTGTTGCACCACACGGCCTACTACTGTAGGGATGCCCAAGGGACGTTGCTTTCCATTGGGTTTGGGGATAAATACACGTCTTACGGGGGATGGCTTGTATTGCTTTCGACATATGGACAGCTTTATCTCATCCATATGCTGGGGCATATACACGTCAAGTACATCTACCGACATCTTATCTATGCCGGCAGCACCTTTGTTGCGCCTGACAGACATCCAGGCTTCCCAGAAGTTTCTTGCTTCTACAATCTCGTTTACTAATTCCATTTGCTGCTTTTCGTTCTGCTTGTAAATTTACGATGAAACGTTCTCGTTACTTCCGACATTGAAAGATTACGGTTCTTTCATATCCGTCATACCTCACATCCGAACTATCAACGCATTGCTTACAGCGATTTGCACTATATATACATTAGTCCCTTCGGTATTGGTGAGACACCTACTATGGACTCAGCTGACTCCCACCCATAAACTTTTTATCGCACGTGTGTTGACACGCTGGATGGGCATCTCGGGGTAAGGCACTAACCTGCCGACTTCACAACCTCTTGGTTTACTGTCTTGGGGAATACGTTTACCATTCGGACTTCAACTTGTTATGCAGTCTTATCCATTCCCATTTAGCCTTATACCAAGTTTCTGTTCGTAGGCTCGATAGTCTCGCTATTGGCTTCCTTCATCCTTGACATTACTGTCAACGACTTGCCATTCGCTTCGCTTGGCGGTAAATACCTGCGACTGGAGTTGAACCAGTTAGGTTAGTGTCATGCCCGACACACATAACAAAGGAGTTAAGTTTATCACTTAACTCCTTCATTTTCATCAGTCGGGATGACTGGATTCGAACCAGCGACCATTCGATTAACAGTCGAATGCTCTACCGCTGAGCTACCGAGGAATAC
>NZ_CAMGYZ010000046.1 GCF_946151055.1 Bacillus sp. Marseille-Q3570
CCCCAAAGGTGCCGGTCCGGACCGTGAAGACCCGGGCACCCGGTTTACGCCCCTCGCGGGGTTCGGAGACGTCGAGACCAGCCTGCTGAAGCCGGGCCCGCGTGGCCTCGATGTCGGCGACACGCCACGAAACCCCGAAAATCTTGTCCGGGCCGTCCCCTCTGCCGTCCTTGATGCGATGGATGACCTCGAAGACCAGAGCGCCCGTTCTGAAGAACAGGAAACGCGTTCCCAGCGCGGCAATGGTCCGGTCCAGCTTCATGTCGAGGCCGAGCCGCGCGCCGTACAGCGCCGCGGTGCGCTCCGGATCTGGCGTTGCGATCACGAGATGATCGAGCAACGTGACCGAAACAGAGGCCGTTTCGGCTGAACGCGCCAGCCGTTCCGCACGCTCAAGAAAGAACAACCGGATACCGTGGGTGGACTCGGCCGACGCGCGCGGGCGTTTCCAAGGCAGCGTGCGGCCCGATGCGAGATCCTTGCTCGCACCATCGCTGATGTCCTCCGGCGCCAGGCCGAGCCGCGCGAGGCGGTGATGCGCCTTTGCGATGTCATCGACGCTGAAAGCCAGACTCGCGAGCCCCTCGCCCTGCCTGTCGAGCGCCGCACGAACGCGATCCGCGGCGGCGCCCTCGCCAGCAGGCGCCATCAATTCGAGCGACGTGTTGTCGAGCACGAAAATCGCGGTGGCCGCTCCGTCGCTTTGCGCGCGCCATGCCGGCGCGCGTCCAAGCAGCGTCTGGTAGCCGGCGACACCGGCTTCGATGTCGCGAACCAGAACGACGGCGTGATCAAGTCCAGTAATCATGATGGTGAAGCTCGCATGTGAAGCCGCACCTAATCATGCCGGAGGATGCAATGCAGCTCCTTTGCCGCAACGCATGCCTCCCTTGATTTCACCTTGCGAAATGCTTGCCTCAACGATCCTGCCGACAGCGCCAATCCCGCTTGCCTTTCGCCTTGATGCTCTAATCGGCGCGGCAGGCATCGGAGAGGTCGATAGAGGGAAA
>NZ_CAMGYZ010000047.1 GCF_946151055.1 Bacillus sp. Marseille-Q3570
CCGTAGAGTTGCTGACCAATAACTTTACACTTGCTGCGAGCACCATAGCAGCCTTATACAAAGCACGTTGGAATATCGAGATATTCTTCCGCAACCTCAAACAGCTTTTTCATATAAAGTCGTTTGTCGGCACTACACGCAATGCCGTGGAGATTCAGATCTGGACAGCCCTAATCACCATTCTGCTACTCTCATGGCTGCGCCAGACCGCAAAATACCCTTGGCATCTATCTAATCTTGTATCTTCGCTGCGTCTTAACACTTTTACTAAGATAGACCTCCAAAAGTGGCTTGATGAACCGTTTACACCGCCTCCTGATGAGGCTCAAAATCCTTAGGGGGGGATTAATCAACTATAATTCATTTGCTTTTCGACCAATTGACTGATTGGCCGAACAATATTCTTTGACCTAAAAATTATTTTGGACACTATTGAATTGGAACAACTAATCACAATGCTATGAGCGAGACTTCCAAAATAAAGAAGTATCTGATGTGGTACAAAGTTAAAGAATTACTCAAGTTTCGGATTTAGACTTTGAGGTTGAATTTATTGCATAAAAAAGGCTTTGAGTATTTCCGTATATCACGGAAAATGAGTAAATTAGATGCATCAAAAAAACATTACTCAAAACTCAAAGCCATGAGCAAAATTACAAATATTCCCTCAGAAATCCGCAACTTTTTCTCAGAAAAACGTCGCAGTATAGTTATGGATACATTTACGCGTCTGCTTGAAAGCTTAAATTTGGACAACCGCAGTCTTGGTGGCTTGAAACGTGAGAACTGCCAGTTGACGAACCTTCAAGTGTTCCAGATATTGTTACTGCTTCCATTCTTTGCAATCAAAGGCTTCTCCCATTACGATGGTTCGGCGCTGTGTCGTATGTTTGGTGGTAAGAAGGATGATCTCTATTCATATCTGTCGCAAGACAATATAAATAGGAGGAATGTCATATACCGCATAACTA
>NZ_CAMGYZ010000048.1 GCF_946151055.1 Bacillus sp. Marseille-Q3570
CCAGGTCCAGACGGGCACGGGTGCCGCGGTCGAACATGATTCCAGGTTGGGAGCCGACATGCTGCCCGAGCTCCGGGAGCAACGAGATCGATGAGGGCGGGCCGTCGCGGTGGCGGCCGACGTGGTTCGAGACCACGTTGGCTTCCGCGCCGGTCTTCACCGCCTCGCGCGCATCCGCGACGTCGAGGATGCCCTTGATGATGAGCTTGCCCGGCCAGATGCTGCGGATCCATTCGACATCCTTCCAGTTCAGCGTGGTGTCGAACTGCGAGGCGACCCATTCGGAAACCGAGCCGAGATCCTGCGATCCTGCGACATGACCGGCGATGTTGCCGAAATTCCGGCTCTTGCCTTTGAGGATGCCCGAGACCCCTGCAGGTTTGGAGGCGAAATTGCTGATGTTCTTCAGCGTCAGCAGTTTCGGCGGCACCGACAGGCCGTTCTTGACGTCGGCGTGGCGCTGCCCGAGCACCTGCAGATCGACGGTCAGCACCAGGGCGCTGCATTTCGCGGCGATGGCGCGTTCAATGAGTGATTTCGCGAAGCCGCGATCCTTCATGACGTAAAGCTGAAACCAGAACGGCTTGTCGACATTCGCCGCGACGTCCTCGATCGAGCAGATCGACATGGTCGAGAGCGTGTAGGGAATGCCGAGCGCCTGCGCTGCGCGGCAGGCGTAGATCTCGCCGTCGCCATACTGCATTCCGGTCGAGCCGACCGGCGCGAGGATCAGCGGCATCGCGGCGGGCTCGCCGAGGATAGTGGTGTTCAGTTCGCGTTTGGAGACGTCCACAAGGATGCGCTGGCGAAACTTGTACTTCTGCATGTCGCTGATATTGGCGCGCAGGGTTTCTTCCGCATAGGAGCCGCCGTCCACGTAGTCGAAGAAGGGCTTCGGCACGCGGCGCTTGTGAATCTGCCGCAGGTCCTCGATGCAGGTAATGTT
>NZ_CAMGYZ010000049.1 GCF_946151055.1 Bacillus sp. Marseille-Q3570
CCATTAAGCATGAAGACGTTACTGTTATCGGCATGAAATCCAGTGGTGGCTTTAAAGGGGATGACATCAAGCAAGAGATTGAAAAATCCATTGAAGGAATTGGGGCTAAGCCTGAATATATCATCAGCGACCAAGCTCATAATCTTACAAATGGAATTAAGCAATCAGGTTTGCTGCACCATATCGATATCAGTCATGCCATGGGCACATGCTTTAAGCATGCTTATGGAAAACAACCTGATTTTATGAACTTTACTGCACTTCTTGGGAAAATCAGATTGCAATATCAACTTACAGATAAAGCATATCTTTTACCTCCCAATATGCGTAGTATCGCCAGATTCATGAATTTCCATTCATGGGTTGATTGGGGCAACAAAATGCTTGAAAGTTTCGATAAACTCCCAGAGAAAATGCAGGAGGCGTATGCCTTCATTCTTGATTACAAGGAACTATTGGTTGAATTGAAAGTCGCTGTATGTGCTGTAGAGTATATAGAAGCCGTCTATAAAACAGATGGATTCAATCTTGAGACCTGTAACAAGTGCAAGAAATATATCATGCAGCACGTCATCGGTAATGCAAACAACCGCAGAGCTATGCTTGGAATCGAGATTTTAGAGTACCTCAAGGAGCATGAAGCGAAGTTGAATGCTTCTTATGAATCACGCAACATCTCTTCTGATATCATTGAATCAACATTCGGTGTATTCAAACAAAAAAAGTCGCCAAACAAATTGTACGGCATTACTCCTTTTGTCCTGTTTATACCGTTACACGCAAAACTCAAGAACGATTCTGCCACTAAAACATTTAATTTCAAAGAGCGATTATGTAATGTTAAACTAAAGGACATTGATGCTTTTGCAAAGAAGCACATG
>NZ_CAMGYZ010000050.1 GCF_946151055.1 Bacillus sp. Marseille-Q3570
GACAAATTGTATATGATTGACTGTGGAGAAGGAACACAAGTACAAATGCGGCGGATGCGAATCAAGTTCAGCCGTCTGAATCATATCTTTATATCGCACTTGCACGGTGATCATTGCTTTGGTTTACCCGGTTTAATATCTACCTTGGGCATGTTGGGAAGGAATGGCGACTTATTCATTCATGGTCCGAAAGAATTAGGAACCTATCTGGACGCCATGCTGCAGTTGTTTTGTCAGGGATTGCCTTTCCATATCCAGTTCAATCCGGTCAATACGCAGGAACATGCGTTGATTATGGAGGATCGTTCGGTTTCTGTCTATTCGATTCCGCTGAAACATCGGATTCCCTGTTGCGGATTCCTCTTCAAGGAAAAGCAGCGGGATGCGCATATCATCCGCGAAATGATCGACTTCTACCAGATTCCGGTAAAAGATATTCAATACATCAAACAGGGAGCGGATTACATCACGCCCGAGGGGAAATGTATTCCGAATCATCTCCTGACTCGTCCGGCAACACCGGCCCGTACGTATGCTTATTGTTCGGATACAGCCTATCTGCCGGAAATCATTCCTTACATCCGTCAAGTCGATTTATTATATCACGAAGCGACCTTTAAGGATGCCGATGCAGCCCGAGCCCACGAGACGTAGAGGAATCTCGTATGCCGTCTTCTGCTTGAAAAAAAAAAAGACATAGGAAGCAGCCTAATCATCATCCATATTATTCCCAAATAAAATCATTACTACTACTTCCCTACCCCCACTTTGCCGACCTACATAACGTGTACCTCCCCATTCTATTATAGATCTTGCCTCCACCTCACCCCCAATCTCTTCTACACACATACTTCCATTACACTT
>NZ_CAMGYZ010000051.1 GCF_946151055.1 Bacillus sp. Marseille-Q3570
TCAGCAGTAGATCAAGGTCCTCGCCCGTCGCGGTGTCATAGGCGAACTGGCGGGCAAAACGCGCGGTGTTGATCGCGCGTTCGACGCGTCGCCCCATTTCGAGAAAGCGCCAGCCAGCCGCGCGGTTCATGTTCTCCTGCGCCAGGCCTGCGAATGTCGCCAGCGACTGCAGCGTCCATTCCGCCGCCTCCAGCAGAGCCTCGTCGTCCTCGGCCCTTTCCGACAGACGCTCCACCATGCCGGTGATGACATGCCATGCGTCGGGGGACAGCCGCTCGCGCAACGTCCTTGCCGTGCGCTGCGCCGAGCGAACCAGCGAGAGCGCGGAGCCGAATTTGTCGTGCGCCTGCAACGACTGCGCGGCGGTAGTAGCCAGCTTGGCGCGCGCCGAGGGCGTGGGCGCCCCCCAGGCAACGAGCAGCCGCTGAATCCGTTCGATCACCGGCTGCATAGGCGACGGGCCCTTGCCAGGTTCGCGCAACGCGCCACCCAGCCCGCGCACCAGCCGCAGCGTAGCTTCCGCGCGTTCCAGATAGCGGCCGAGCCAGAACAGATTGTCCGCTGCGCGGCTAGGCACCCACCCGGCGATGCGCTTTATGCGAACGGAATCGCTGGGCGGCAGCAATGTCGAGGTGGCGACTTCCTTCTCCGACACCACCCAGACGTCGGCCGCTCGGGTACCCTCACCCATAGACACGGCGCGCGCATCGGGTTGATCGGCGATACGGCAAAATCCACCCGGCAGAATGGTCCAGCCGTTTGGTGTCGCGGCAGCAAACACCCGAAGCACGAACGGACGCGGAGAGATGTGTCCCATGTCCCAGACCGGCGTGGTGGAAAGGCGCACCAT
>NZ_CAMGYZ010000052.1 GCF_946151055.1 Bacillus sp. Marseille-Q3570
GTCGCCGATCCCGCGCGGGTGGCCGATCCCAATCGGAAAGGATGCGTCGAGAGCGCGATTCAACATACCCAGGGCACCGCGCTGGCCGGACGGCGCTTCGAGACACTGGAAGCCCAGAACGAGTTCTTGAGGCACTGGGAGGAGAATTGGGCCTCCAAGCGAATCCACGGCAGCACGCGGCGTCAGGTCGAGGCGATGTTCCAGGAGGAGAAGCCCCACCTGCGGCCGTTGCCAGTGGCTGCCTTCCGCATCTTCACCGAGGTCGTTCGGACCGTCTGCGACGATACCACCGTGCGTGTTGATAGCAGCTATTACGCCGCGCGGCCTGCGCCCATCGGCAGCCAGGTCGTGGTGCGGATCTACGCCTCGACGATCGAGATCCGCGATCGCCACACCCATGCGCTGCTGCGTGTTCATCCCCGGATGGCGCATCCCGGTTCGGTCGTCCTGCCGACCAGCGAACGGCCGTTCAATCCGTCGCGGCAAACCGCGGTGCTGCTGGCGAGCGCCGAGCGCATCGGTCCGCAGACCAGGGCGCTCTGCCAGCAAGTGTTCGACACCGAGGGGCGCCCCGGACAGCGCGCGATGTGGGGCATTGTCGGGCTGAGCCGGAAGTATCCGGCACGGCTGGTCGAGCAGGCCTGCGCGCACGCCATCGGCAACCGCATCTACCGTTACAAGCACGTGCGTGCGACCGTCGAGCGGTTGTTCGAACAGGCGATCGCGCAGGTTGGAGCGACGCCACAGCCGGCATCGCCGCTCACCCAGGATCATCCGCTGATCCGCGCTCCAGCCGAATACGGCGATCTCTTCAGCCGTGCCGCGCGGCACGATGCCGGCGCCAATGG
>NZ_CAMGYZ010000053.1 GCF_946151055.1 Bacillus sp. Marseille-Q3570
CCCAAGGTGCTGCATCTTGTTGCTGGCAGGCCCTTGGTAGCCCATGTACTTGCGGCAGCGCCCAGTGACAAAGGCGATGCGGTTGCCGTGGTGGTCGGGCCCGATCATCAGGCGGTGATCGACGAAATCAGGCGCGCGCGGCCCGACGCCAAAACCTTCGTTCAGCGCGAACGGCTCGGAACGGCCCATGCGGTGCTGGCGGCGCGCGAGGCCATTGCTGATGGCGCGGATGATATTCTCATCGCGTTCGGTGATACGCCGTTGATCGACGCCACGACATTCGAGCGGATGCGGGTTGCGCTGAAGGACGGCGCGGCGCTGGCGGTGCTCGGATTCCGCGCCGCCGATCCAACGGGTTACGGGCGGCTGCTGGAAGAGGGCGGACAGCTTGCCGCTATCCGCGAGCACGCCGACGCCAGCGAAGCCGAGCGAACCGTCACACTTTGCAATGCGGGCGTCATGGCGTTCGCGGGCCACACCGCGCTGACAATTCTTGATCGTATCGGCAATGGCAACAGCAAGGGCGAATACTATTTAACTGATGCGGTGGCGATCATGCGTGAGCTTGGCTTGCGGGCTGTCGTAATCGAAACCAGCGAGGACGAAGTGCGCGGAATCAACACCAAGGGCCAACTCGCCGAAGCTGAACAGGTGATGCAACGCAAGCTGCGGCAGGCCGCGCTGGATGCAGGCGTGACGCTGATTGCTCCGGAAACGGTTTTCCTCGCTGCGGACACCACGTTCGGCAAGGATGTCACGATCGAGCCGTTCGTCGTGATCGGTCCAGGTGTCACCATCGAGGATGGTGCGGTGATTCACTCGTTCTCAAGCCTTATCGATT
>NZ_CAMGYZ010000054.1 GCF_946151055.1 Bacillus sp. Marseille-Q3570
CTTAGGCAGCGGTCGATGTGCAATACTGTCGTTGCATCTGGAACTTTGCTATTCTCGAGCATATCCTTGATCAGGTAGATGCGCCCCCGAGGGCTATCAAGCTCGTCGCCAAATACCTTGTAGGTCGGGCAGGTCGCCGTACAGAAGCCGCAGTGGACACAAGCTCTTAAAACCTCGTTCGAGCGACTTGTTGTAGGATCTCGTAGTTGAGCTTCACTGAAGTTAGTCTGCATGTCAGGCTCCCATCAGTTCTGGATTCAGGATGCCCGCTGGGTCAAACGCCCGGCGCATGGCCAACGATAGGGCAGCGATGCGGAGAGATGCTGGATGGAACATGTCTGGCGCAATAAGGCCGTCGCGACGGACGAGCGTCGCGTGCCCACTGGAGAGCGAAGCACGTACGCGGCCGCTTTCCGCATTGCCCGCATACCAGATCAAGCCGCCACCCCAATCGATGGAGGTGTCGCCGCCCAAGCTCTCTAGGGCCGCGACTGTCGCCGGAGCATCGGACGGTTTGACTAGTATCCGCCAGAGAGGTGCGTCCAAACCGGCGAAATGATCGACATCGCGCAGTCTACGCCAAAGCGAACGGCTTTCATGCGCGGAAAGAATTTCCATCTCACGTCCGCTGAACAAGGCCTGGATCCGATCGCGTCGATAACTGACCTGCCGTTCCAGACCTTCAAGCCTCAACCAGGCGATCTTTGCGTGGAAGGCCGCACCCGAGACCCCGAAAGGTGTCGCGAGTACCTTGGCGAATATCTCAATGGCCTCGGTGGCACTAACTCCTTGAAAGACGATCGTCTCTTGGCAGGGAGCGACCGGAAGCGTCTTG
>NZ_CAMGYZ010000055.1 GCF_946151055.1 Bacillus sp. Marseille-Q3570
CTCCCCGGCAACATGCGGCTGCGGACGCGGCCGGGAGCGATCAGCTCGCGCAACTTCGCGGCGATGGCGAGCTTGCATAATTACCCGGCGGGCGTCGCGCACGGGCATTGGGGCGAGCCGGTCACGGTATTCCGGTCCACCGGCGGAACCGGCTACCGTTTTCATCTTCACGCCCCGACCGACACGGTGACGGACCTCGGCAACGTGTTCGTCGCCGGCCCGGCCGGGTCGGGCAAGACGACGCTCGTGCTGTTCCTGCTGGCGATGGCGGAGCGCCAACGCGCGCAGGTCGTGTTCTTCGACAAGGATCGGGGCGGCGACATTCTCGCGCGCGCCGTCGGCGGGACATATCTCGTCCTGCCAGCCGGAGAACCATCGGGCCTGGCACCGCTCAAGGCGCTCACGACGGCACCCGCCGACGTCGAGTTCCTGAAAGAGCTGGTCAAGGCGCTCGTGCTCGAGAACGGCCGTGACATGCTGCCCGAACAGGAACGGCGGCTTGAGCTGGGGGTGCGGTCGGTGCTGGCGCTGCCGGCGGAAGCACGCTCGCTCGGCGAGCTGCGCGCCTTCCTCGGCCAGTCTGACCCGGAAGGGCCGGGGGCCAGACTCGACAAATGGTGCAAGGGCGGGGCGCTCGGCTGGGTGCTCGACAACGACGAGGACCTGGTGTCGCTCGATGCGCCCTTTCTCGGCTTCGACGTGACGGCGGTTCTGGACGATCCGGTCACACGCGGGCCGATCCTCTCCTATCTGTTCCACCGGGTGGAAAGTCTGCTCGATGGCCGTCGCCTGGTGCTGGCGATCGACGAGTTCTGGAA
>NZ_CAMGYZ010000056.1 GCF_946151055.1 Bacillus sp. Marseille-Q3570
GCATCGATCGCTTCGACGTTCCCGACGCCCTCATAGAGGGTGTAGATCGCCTCATTGATCATCGGCAGCAGGATGCGGTTGACGATGAAGGCCGGGAAATCCTCCGAAACGGCAATCTGCTTGCCCATCGCGGTGACGAACTCGCGGGCAGCGTCGAACGTCGCGTCGTCGGTGGCGATGCCGCGAATCAGTTCGGCCAGCTCCATCAGCGGAACCGGGTTCATGAAATGGATGCCGATGAATTTCTCGGGCCGGTCGGTCGAGGCCGCCAGCCGGGTGATCGAAATCGATGACGTGTTCGACGCTATAATCGCTTCGGGCTTCAGCACCGCGCAAAGATCGTGGAAAATCTTGCGCTTGATCTCTTCCTTCTCGACCGCGGTCTCGATCACGAGGTCGCAGGCCGCGAGCCCGTCGAGACTCTCGGCCGAGACGATTCTGGCGAGAGCCTTCTTATGCGCGTCTTCGGTAATGGTCTTCTTGGTGACCTGACGCGTCAGGTTGCCATTGATGGTAGCCATCGCGGACTTCAGGCGATCGGCGGACACGTCGTAGAGCACGACATTGAAGCCGGCGAGCGCGGCAACGTGTGCGATGCCGTTGCCCATCTGCCCTGCCCCAATCACGCCAACCGTCTTGATCGCTGCCATTCGCTTCCGGTCTCTGTGGTTCTCGGTCTCAGGATACGGCAATCACCTTGCCGTCTCCTCTTTAACATTACGTCAAACACCGGCCCGGGTTTCGGAATTCCCGCCGGCCGGTGCCTAACATAACATGTTCCGGGCGCGTCGTGCGCCCGGATGT
>NZ_CAMGYZ010000057.1 GCF_946151055.1 Bacillus sp. Marseille-Q3570
TTCGGTTGGGTTGAGTTACCGGTTCGTTAGGGAGCTGCTTCGCCTCCCGAGATGATCTTGGCCAATATCCGTGAATTGAAAAGGCGGAAACAGATGAAGGATACACTTTTCTCTCCAATCTGGGTAGAGAAGATGCGCCAGGCGCTGGAAGCGGGACAAAAGGTAATCTTGTTTCAGAACCGCCGTGGCTTTGCTCCGATGATTGAATGTAAGGACTGCGGCTGGATTCCCCGTTGCCAGCATTGTGATGTGAGCATGACCTATCATAAGTTTCATCAGAAGCTAGTATGCCATTATTGTGGTTATACCATTCGTGTGCCTTCCGAGTGTCCGGAATGTCATTCGGTGAATATTCGTCCGTTGGGCTTTGGTACAGAAAAGGTGGAAGAAGAGATCGCCTCGCTCTTTCCGGCTGTACGAACGGCTCGTATGGATTTGGATACAGCCCGTACGCGTACAGCCTATGAACGGATCATCGGCGATTTTGAGAAGCAGAAAACGGATATTCTGATCGGTACGCAAATGATTTCGAAAGGGTTGGATTTTGGTCACGTGAGCGTGGTGGGTATTTTGAATGCCGACGGGTTGATGAATTACCCGGACTTTCGGGCACATGAAAGGGCTTTCCAGCTGATGATGCAGGTGAGCGGTCGGACCGGAAGACGAGATAAGCAGGGTGTGGTGGTCTTGCAAACTTCACAACCTGATCATCCCTTGATCCAGATGGTGCAGCAACGAACCTATAAAGAAATGGTCAGTTGGCAACTGACGGAACGGAGCATGTTCCGTTATCCGCCTTATTAC